>NC_016620.1:0-2400000 GCF_000210915.2 Halobacteriovorax marinus SJ | reverse complement strand
GTTATCAAGTTTAGTCGAGTCGAGGTAGTTGTCACATAGGACCTTACCATTTAAGTCTATTAGAGTGTAGCGTGTGGCCCAGTTGAGTTTTAACGACTTACACCAAGCGATAGGATCAATTTTTTGAGTCGTAATTGAGTGCTTAATCAGCTCTAGTGATTCGGTTACTTGATTAATTGATTGGTTTGTAATGTAGACTTTAAGAAAGTACCTTGCAGAGAACGCTGTAACTAAAATGATTATCGTCGTTAGCAGTATTTGAGAGAGTGTAATCCTCTTAAAGAATCGCCAAGGAATTGAGTTTATAAATCCTTTAACTCTTTGTTCAGACATAACTCTTAACTCGGTATCCAATACCTCTAATAGTTTCAATTAACTCAGAGTGATCACCAAGTTTTTTTCTAAGGCCAAAGACATGCGTATCAATTGTTCTATCTGTTACATGAACGGGACCGTCCTGAATAAACTCTACCAACTGGTTTCTAGTAAGAACTTTTCCAGGTTGATGAAAGAAGGCCACCATTAATTTATATTCACTTAGGGTAAGATCTAAATCACTTCCATCAATAGAAACTTTACATTGGCTCATGTCTAGAGTGATTGGACCAAGTGTAATGACTTCCTCTGTTGTGGCATTGGATTTTTCCATTTGAGTAGATCTTCTCATTAGTGATCTAACTCTTGCTGCTAAAATATTTATATCAAATGGCTTATTAATATAGTCGTCGCCACCAGCATCAAGACCTTCAATAATATGTTCAGGCTCAGTAAGTGCGGTTACCATCAGTATTGGCTTTTCTTTGGTCTGGCGATACATTCTTAAAAATTTACAGATCTCTAGGCCATCAGTTCCGGGAAGCATTCGATCTAAGATGTAGAGGTCTATAGGTGTACTATTTTCTCTTTGCTCGACAGGAGTCTGGATAAGCTCTAGGGCACTATCACCATTTTCAATAACTGTGACTTGATAGTCCATAGATTGAAGTTGTAATTTTAATAGATCTGAAATGTCTCTCTCGTCTTCAACGACTAGAATATGACCCTTTGCCATTACTTATCCTCTTGTTGTCCTTTTAATAGGATTTTATCTTCCTTTCTACGTCCAAATTTTACATCAGCATTATGTCTAATGTCTGCACCTGATTCTAAAAATATAACATCTTCTGCGATATTAGTGGTTTGATCACCAATTCTCTCAAGGCATTTTGCAACGCGAATCACAGCAAATCCCTCATCAAAATCAACACTATCTGCTTTCATTCGTTTAATGAAGTCTCTCATAATCTCGCGGTAGAGATCGTTGACTTCTTGGTCGTGCTGAATCACATCTGTTGCAAGTTTTGAGTCGAGCTTAACAAAGGCATCAATACTATTTTTGAGCATGGCCTTAACTTCATCACTAAGTGAGGCGAGTTGTTTATAGGGCTTTGATAGCTTATTCATGCTTCTTTTAATATTTACCGCTTGGTCGGCAATTCTCTCAAGCTCTGAGTTGATTTTCATTACAGAGAGTGCAATTCGAAGATCTGTTGCAGCAGGTGTTTTTAAAGCAATATATTTGAATACGTGATCATCTATATCCGTATGAAATTTATTAACTTCATTTTCATTTTGAAAAATATCTTGTAGAGAGACATTCTCTTTTGCTGAGTTCTCTACGATAGATTCAACAGATGTTGCCATCTTTAAAATCATTTCTCTTAAGTCTGCGCTAGAAATTTCCATAAACTTTCCTAATTAACCAAATCGACCAGTAATATAATCTTCTGTTTTCTTTTGCTTTGGGTTGGTGAATATATCTGAACTAAGCCCATGCTCTATAAGATCACCTAGAACAAAGAAGCTAGTATAGTCTGCTATCCTTGCTGCTTGTTGCATATTGTGAGTGACAACAATAACAGTATACTCTTTTTTAAGTTCACTCATAAGATCTTCAATCTTAGCCGAGGCAATTGGATCTAGAGCTGAAGTTGGCTCATCCATTAAAAGCACTGGAGGATTGACCGCTAATGCTCTTGCTATACAGAGCCTCTGCTGTTGTCCACCTGAGAGACTTGTTCCAAGTTGATGTAGCTTATCCTTAACCTCGTCCCATAGTGCGGCTTTTCGTAAGCATTGCTCGGCTACATTCATAAGGTAAGACTTGTCTTTAATTCCTTGAAGCTTTAATCCTATAACAACGTTCTCATAAATACTCATTGATGGGAATGGATTTGGCTTTTGAAAGACCATTCCAATTCTTCTTCTAAGCTCTACTGGGTCGACACCTTTATCTAAGATATTTCTTCCTTCTAAGATAATCTCTCCCGTGGCCCTTGCGCCTGGAACTTCTTCATAGATACGGTTTAAGCATCTTAAGAATGTCGATTTACCACAACCTGAAGGTCCGATAATCGCTGAAATTGATTTCTTAGGGTAAGAAACTGAGACCCCTTTTACAGCATGAAAGTCTTCATACCAAACATTTAGGTTCTTAACTTCTAAAACAATATCATTACTCATGAAGACCTCTTTTGCAGAAGATTTTTTAACTTAGGAGCTTTAACTAGAACTCTAGCAAGTAAATTTATCCCAAGTACTAGGGCAATAAGAACAAAGGCACCTGCCCAGGCCTGTCTTCTCCAATCATCGAAAGGAGAAATTGCATAATTATAAATTTGAACTGGTAGTGAGGCCATTGGCTCATCCACTCTGTAACTTAAGTACATATTTCCAAATGCAGTAAAGAGTAGGGGGGCTGTTTCACCAGCAGCTCTAGAGATTGCTAACATTACTCCTGTAATAAGTGATGAGAGATTTCCCTTTACGACAATATTGAGAATGACTCGCCATCTGGGTAGTCCAAGAGCGAGTCCTGCTTCTCTAATGTGCTGTGGAACTAGCTTTAAAATTTCCTCAGTTGATCTACAAACAATTGGAAGAATGATTATACTCAAGGCCACGCCCCCAGCAATTGCGGAAAAGCCTTTTAGGGGAACAACAATGAGAATATAGGCAAAGATACCAATAATAATTGAAGGAACTCCCGTCAGCATATCAATTGAGAAGCGCAGTAGTGTTGCAACTTTTCCTTTTCCAAACTCACTGAGGTAGATCCCACAAAAGAGGCCAATTGGAATAGAGATTAAACTTCCAATGGCAACGAGATAGAGTGTTCCAATTATAGCGTGCTTCATTCCCCCTCCAATTTCACCTACTGGCTTTGGAAGCGAGAAGAAGAAATCTAGATTTAGAGAGGTAGCACCCATTTTAAATACATAGCTTACAATGAGAAATAGTGGCAGAAGTACAATAATTGCCGCAAGCACAAGGCAGCTATGGAAAACGATATTTTTTAATTTTCTATATTGGAAGTAATTCATTTCTTACTCCTTACTGCTCTTTGTTTTTTCCAAACGATAGCTCTGGCGATTGCATTTACTGTAAAGGTAACAAGAAATAAAAGTAGACCAATATAACAAAGTGCTGAAAGGTGAAGATCACTATCTGCTTCAGCGTATTCATTGGCTATTACAGAGGCCATAGTCGCTGCTGGTGAAAAGAGGGAAGTTGAAATCATTGCAGAATTCCCAATGACCATCGCAACCGCCATTGTCTCTCCAAGGGCCCTACCTAGTCCGAGGACGACTCCTCCCATTAGACCAGAGAAAGATGGTTTTAAAAGGGCGATTTTTATCATTTCAAATCTAGTCGCGCCAAGGGCGAGAGCAGCTTCTTTTTGAATTTTGGGTACCGTCTTAAGAACTTCTCTACAGATCGATGTAATAGTAGGTGTAATCATAATTGCTAGGATTAAGGCCGCTGTTAAGATCCCAATCCCAAAACTTGCTCCCTGAAAAAGCGGAAGAAAGCCTAAGTACTCTTTTAGAATTGGTGAGAGTACTTCTTTAACAAATGGTCCCAAGAAGAAAATTCCCCATAGTCCGAAGACAATACTAGGTATAGCTGCAATCATCTCCACAAAGAGTGAGACGATATTGGCAATTTTCTTAGGGAGAACTTCGTTGATAAACAAGGCCACTCCAATACTTATTGGAGCAGCTATAAGAATCGCAATAAACGATGTGACAATGGTTCCGTAAAGAAAGGCGAGTGCTCCAAACTCATCTTCAACAGGGTTCCAATTGTCTTTTATAGTAAAATCAAACCCAAACTCATTGATGGCCAATGATGAGGCATTGATAAGCATAATAATCATTCCTATCAGAAGAATGACTACAGCTACGGCAATACTTTTTATTAAGAGATAAGCAAATTTATCTTGCTCACCGTAGCTGAGGAGCTTTTTAGGACTATTAGATTGTTTAGAGATATCTTCCTTCATCTCGTTGGAAAAACTTTTATGAATATTTTCAGAATCTCTAATCACAATGTCCCTTACTTAATTTCTTTTAACATTCTTTTAACTAATGACTTTGGTAGAGGAGCGTAGTGAAGCTCTTCAGTCATTTCTTGTCCATCAGTTAGTGCCCAGTTTAAGAATTTCTTTACTTCTTTTAATTGAGTCGTTTCTTCTTTTACTGGAAGTAGAATATAAGTGAATGCAGAAATTGGATAAACACCTTTTCCTTTGGCATCTACTATTGAAGCTGTAACAGAAGCGTTCTCTGGAAGAGTTGCCGCAGAAAGAGAAACTCCCTTTACTGATGGCTTTTGGAATTCTCCCGCTTTATTCTTAAGAGCAACAGTTGCTAGATTATTCTTAAGTGCATAGGCAAGCTCTACATAACCAATTGCTCCACTAGTTTGTTTAACGGCAGCTGTTACACCATCGTTTCCTTTTGCTCCAATACCAACTGGCCACTTAAGAGATTTCCCTCTACCAATTTTATCTTCCCACTTCTTTGAAACAGTAGAGAGGTAGTCTGAGAAAATTGACGTTGTACCAGAACCATCGGCTCTTCTTACGATTAAGATATCTTTTGCTGGTAATTTTAGTCCTGGGTTTAATTTCTGAATTCTTTCATCGTTCCAAGTTGTAATTGTTCCCATGAAGATATCTGCTAGTGTCTGACCATCTAGCTTTAAAGTTCCACCAACTTCAACATTGAAGGCAACTGACACTGCACCAAGTACAGTAGGAATATGCTTTACTGGCCAAGCAGCTTTTTTCTTATCTTTGTCCTTCATAGGAGCATCAGAAGCTCCGAAGTCTACAGTTTGCTTAATGAGTTGTCTGATTCCACCACCTGAACCAATGGCCTGATAGTTAAATTGAACGTCTTTATTTAATTTTCCATACTCTGAGAACCACTTAGAGTAGATAGGGTAAGGAAACGAGGCTCCTGCACCATTTACTTTTGTGACTGCTTGTACTTGAGTAGAAATGAGTAATACGGCTAAAATTGAAAATAACTTTTTCATTGTGTTGAACTCCTAAACCATTTGTAAAAATACTTGATTAATTTATAGCAATATATGGAAACTGCTTTGTTAGGATTGTGTTAGATGACTATTTGATTTTGCTTTGCGGGGCGTGACGCTTTGTCGATGTTGTATAACCTTTTGAAAATACATAAAAAATAGGGTTTCCTCTGGTCACTTGATGGATATATGGCTAGAGTTAAGGGTCCAAAAATTCAGAGGTATCAATGAAAAAAATATATATTCTATCAGTACTGGCCCTTATTTCTTCTTGTTCTGCTTTTAAAGCATCTATTCCATATGAAAAAGAAATACGCTTTGTAAATTTGGCTCCCGGTGAAACGAGAGAAGATCATGAGAAGTTAACTAAGGATATTAGTATAGCCACGCAGGGACGCTTCGCTTCTCAGGCGGCTTACTCTATTTTCAAAAAAGGTGGAAATATAATTGATGCCGCAACAACTGCTTCATTTGTATTAGCTGTAGAAAGACCTCAGTCTACAGGCTTAGGTGGTGGAGGTTTCGCGCTCTTTCATGATGTGAAGAGAAATAAAGACTTTCCTCTCACTGTTGATTTCAGAGAAAAGGCCCCAATTGATGCTCATGAAAAAATGTTCTTAGATGATAAAGGTGAAGTTATTTCTAGAATGAGTCTGGATGGAATTTTCTCAGCAGGTGTTCCAGGTATGGTTGCCGGTATGCTTGAATTACATAAGAAACATGGAAAGCTTCCTCTTGCTATGGTGTTAAAAGATGCAATTGATCTGGCCCGAAACGGTTTTAAGATCTACCCGGAGCTGGCCCACGCAATTTCAAAGCGTGAAAATATCATTAAGAGATACAAGGCCACGTGTGAGATTTTCTGTAATAAGAAAGGGGAAGTTTTAAAAGAGGGAGACCTTCTCGTTCAAAAAGATTTAGCTAAAACAATCGAGACGATTTCTAAAAATGGAAGAGACGGCTTCTATAAAGGAAGAATTGCAAGAGCACTCGTTGGAGAACATAGAAGACTTAAAGGGCTAATGACTCAAAAAGATCTTGATAAATATGAAGTGAAATATAGAACACCAATAAGAGGTGACTATAAAGGATATGAAGTTTTCTCGATGAGTCCTCCAAGCTCTGGTGGAGTTCATATTGTAGAGATTTTAAATATTCTTAGAAAAGATGATTTAAAGACTTATGGTTTACAGCACTCTAAAACTGTTCACTTAAGAGCATCGGCCATGCAGGCCGCATTTTCTGACCGCGCAAATTACTTAGGTGATACTGACTTCACTTACGTACCAGTAACAGGTCTTACTTCAAAGAAATATGCAGACGATATACGTTTCTCTATTCCTGAAAATAAAGCCCTCAACTCTCTCTGGGCAAATATGAATGACCCATTTAAATTTGATGCAAAAGAGGGAAGAGAGCTATTAAAGAGACATGAATCCAATGAGACAACTCACTTTACTATTGCAGATGGAAAAGGAAATATTTTTGTCTCTACACAAACATTAAATGGTTACCTTGGCTCAGGAGTAGTTGTTCCTGGAACTGGTATTCTTCTAAATAATGAGATGGATGACTTTGCTACTAAGCCTGGAGCAAATAATCTCTTTGGTGCAGTTGGCGGTGAAAAGAATCTAGTGCAGCCAGAGAAGAGACCTCTTAGTTCTATGTCACCAACTATTGTCATGAAAGATGGAAAACCTGTTCTAGGACTAGGCTCTCCATCTGGTACGAGAATTTTAACTTGTGTTGTACAGACGATTATGAATTATATCGATCATAATCTTCCTCTCTATGAGTCTATGGCCGCGACTAGAGTGCATCATCAATGGAAGCCAAATATTCTCTATGTAGAGGAGAGTGGACTGCCTGAGAGAACGATTAAAGAACTAAAGCGAATGGAACATGAAATTGAGTACAAGAAGCTTGGATGTAGAGTTCAGGCCATTTCATTTGAAGATGGAATGCTTAGAGGTGTTTCTGATATTAGAGGTCGTGGACTAGTAAGCGGAGAATAAATTTCGACCCCTATGAAATAGGGGTCATTTGTAGTGGCCTTCTCTATTGAAGAGTTGACGTCACGTAGAGTCTAAAACACTTATCTTTAGATCTTCTAATTGTGCAAGAGCCTTTTTCTCTACTTTCGATAAGAAAGTCATAGAAGTCAGGAATTTCATCAGCAACTTCAAGTACTGATTTTCCTTCGTGTTCACCAAAGTCGATTACGACTTGGCATTCGTCAATGATTCCTGTGACAGGACTTATTTCTTGATACGACGCCATGTTCCCTCCCTAGAACTAAAAACGTAAAATTTTCAATGAGCAGCTTGGGAAAATTAGCGATCCCTGCAAAATTTTCCTCATAATTAATGATGTATGAGTGAAAACGAATTGTAAAAGAAAAAAGTAAATAATTTCACAGAGTTAGACTAGAAAGGTCGGTTACTTTAATTATTTCTAAAGAAGACACTCTTGAAGTAATTAACAATGAGACGAAACTCCGTAGGGTAGTCGTCGCTTATTAGTGCTTTTACTAAGTCGAGAGAATCAAAGAGCGATGTCGCACTTCTATAAGGCCTTGGTGTAATCATGGCCGCAATGACATCTGTAATAGAGACGATCATTGTTTCAAATCCACTTATCATACGAACACTCTTCTCATCTAGTTTAGAAGTATCTGGAACATGTAGATCGTTGGTTAAAAGTGAAAACATGTGATGATTTTCTATAACAGCTAAGTGAGCAGGGGAGAGTTTTATTCTTCCCTGAAGAATTTGTATACTTGTGTGAGGGTGTGAGCGCAGAAGTTCTGTATCGTCTTCTGAAAGTGTCGTTTGATCATATTTCTCTAATGGGATCACACTCATGCCAATATCTTTAAAATAACTCGTAATAAAGAGAGACTCAACTTCCTTAAAACTATAGACGTGACTTTGCTTTAGCACTCCAATTAGAAAGAGTGATGCAAGTAGTGGCTGAGCGAAAATAAAATGGTGCTTCTGCTTAATAAACTCTTTATATAGCTTCTCGTGAATCTCTGGTCTCTCATAAAGAAAGGCGCATAGATTTTTAACTGATTGATACTGTAAGTTTAGAGTGTCATCATTTGTAGGGTCACTATAAAGATAACTCATATTCAAAGTGAGTAGACCAATTTGCTTACGACCTTTTTCAATTGGGTCACCAATGGAAAGAGAGCGCGTAACACTTCTTAAGTTATTCTGTTGAAGCTCAATGAGATTATTTCTCATATCTTGATGAACAAAAATAGTAGAGTGATTCTTTGCAATTAAGTCCTTTAAGACTTGGGCGTTTACAAAGGAGTGCTTTCTTAGAATCAATTTATAAAGTCCATCCGACATTCCAAAGATATCGCATGGAGTTTCACTTAGAAAAAATAATTCTCTAATTGAAACTGGTAGCAATTGGAAGCTGAGTGAATTTTGTTTTAAAGCATCAAAAGCAGTCATAAGTTAATAATATCTTTAAATTGAAGGTCTTTACAGCGCAGGCATAAATTGACTCAAAAAGAGCTCTCTATTCACTAATTTCTGTTGAAATACTCAGAAAATGGGCGATATTTTGGGATTTAAGAGATGCTCTTATTTAGTTAAAAATTAAGATAAGACACCAATTTTAAACGTATATCTTAAGTTAACCTAATTTTACTATCAACTGTGCCTAGCTTCTCTATAGTAGTATTGAATAGCATTTTCCTATTAGAAAAAACAAAGTGGGACCTATGAAGTTGGTAGATTATATTCATTCGAATACGTTCAAAGATAATTTTGAAATTAGCTCTAATGGTGAGCTCTTTTTTCATTGGGCCAATTGGCGTGAGACTTGTAAACTTCAAAAAGACTTACTTGGAAAGGGAATTGATCAAATTGACTTCATAGATAATACTCTTGAGGCCCTTAAGACAAAAACAATTTGGTTTCAAAGAAATTTGAAGTCAGTTAAGTCAAATCTCTATGAACTCTATGAAGCTTACCTTGATCCAAGATTAAAGGTCACTTGGCATGACTTTCAAAAAAATACACTGGTCTCATTACATCATGAAGCAGGTCCTTTTATCTCTCTGACTTCAATGCGCTGGATGGATAAGTCCACATATAGTTTCTTTGTCTATAGAAAATTACTAACAGGATACTTTCCTCTACGAGAATTTAGGCTCTCTGCAAATATTGAGCTAATGGCCGAAGTTAATAATTCACCTTTAAGTCAGATGAAAATGAAGTTAACTCAATTCTCAAAGCAAGGTGTGATTTTATCAATTGATGGTCACTCATTTAATAAGTTGAAGAGTTGTGAGAGTATTGCCATTAAAATGAATATTAATGCTTTCCAAAAACATGAAGACTTTAAATCTCTAAAGTCATTTAAGGCAAATGCTACAGATGGTAAGGACTATATGTATATAAAGGGGAGTAGTTTTACTAATATCTCCAATATGAATAATGCTAGTTATAGTAATGGATGTGAGTACTTCTTTTTCATTCCTTACTCTGAAATTACATTCTCATGTAAGGAACAAACTCCATACGAACTCTTTGGTGGTTTAGTCGATATTGTAGAAAAAGAATTGAGTCATGAAATCTCTAAGATCTCAATTGAGCGTCCACTAGAGCAAGAAGCCGCCTAGTGATTTCATTGTTGTGACTCAAGATTAGGGCCAACATCACTGAGAAATAAATAAGGGTAGTTTTAAAAACTACCCTATTTGTTAGAAGTTCAGTGTAATTCACTTCTTAACCTCAATATCTTTGATACCAACTGTTCCGAGTAGAAAAACCTTATTCGATTTAAGATGAAGAACTTTTACTGGACGTCCGTCTTTTTGAATTTCCCAAGAGTCACCAATTCTCTCGATTTCTAAGTCATAGCTCTTTCTTGTTCCCTTGGCACCGTTGTAGAGAGTGTCCAACTCGATATCTCCACCATTATGAGCTGCAAAGTTATCACTTTTAAGATTTACTATCTCGTACTTGTCTCTCTTCTCAAGATTAACCCCATCAACAATTTTATCTAATGGAATAATTTCTCGGCTCGTTCTCTTATTCCTTTCATATGTATCTTTATAGAACTTCTGAATGTCTGAGTTATTGTCTGTGTCGATAACCATTTTAAAGACTGTTGGAGTGTCATCATTTGTAATCGTAACAAGTTCTCTCTCAACAGCTAGAGCATTAATTGATGTTAAAGAAAATAGTACTAGTACTAAAAAGAATGTTTCTTTCTTTAATAAAGCATTAATCATAGTCGAATTACTTTTCATTTCTCTCTCCTTTATGAATTTTGCTTGTTGGACAATGCTAATGCGACTTTGGTGCCAAAGTTTGGACAATGATTATGTAGAGTTAGAGTTGGAAAAATGGCTCCACCGATTTGTGGAGCCGAAGTGATACTGTTTTTTAGGTGTCAGCGGGCACCGTGCTGTAATTTTTACAAATTCTTATTTGTTACTAGACTTCAAAGCAGGAAACGCTTCTGCCATCTACTTCTTTGAGAGTTGGTGAAGACTCCGCACATTTCTTAGTCGCTATAGGACAACGCTTATGAAATGCGCATCCCGTTGGAGGATTAAGTGGTGACGGAAGTTCTCCACTAATTGGTTCATGATCCTCTTTATCAGTTTTAACAGAAGGTGAACTTGCAATAAGCGCTTTTGTATATGGGTGGAGAGGATTATCAAAAACTTTATCCCTTGGGCCATACTCTACAATCTTTCCAAGGTACATAACAAGAATATCATCACTGATATGATTTACGACGTGAAGATCGTGAGAGATGAAGAGGTAAGTCAGACCCATTTCATCTTGCAATTCCATTAAAAGGTTGAGTACTTGAGCTTGTATAGAAACATCAAGTGCAGATACAGGTTCGTCGCAAATAAGAATCTTAGGATGAAGAGCAAGAGCACGAGCAATTCCTAGTCTCTGTCTCTGACCACCGCTGAACATGTGTGGATATCTCTGGGCCATCTCTGGACGTAGACCCACTTTTTCCATTAACTCACACGCTCTTTCGAAACACTCTTTCTTAGAGAGCTTTGTGTTTATTTGAAGTGGCTCACTGATAAGTTGCCACGCTTTCTTTCTTGGATTCAGAGAAGAGTAGGGATCTTGGAAGATCATCTGTATTGCACTCTTAAATGTCTTTTGGTGAAGATCATCAATATTCTTGCTCTCAATTTCAATTGAGCCCTGAGTTCTCTGCTCAAGTGCCATAAGAGCTTTTGCAAGTGTTGATTTTCCACAACCTGATTCACCTACAATACCAAGCGTTTTCTGCTTGCTAACCTTAAAGCTAACTCCATCAAGGGCCTTAACTAAGGCTGTCTCGTTATATGATTTATTCACTGGGTAGTGCTTCTTTAAATTATTAACTTCTAAAATCATCTTAACCTTCGCTTAGTGGGTGAAAACAGCTAACTTGGTGTGAGTCACTGTTGAGACTTGGTCTGTTGCTAGAACAATCATCCTGAAACTTAAAGCATCTAGGATTGAATTGGCATCCACTTGGTCTTGACCTAAGATCTGGAACCATCCCTGCTATTGATGATAATGGTGTTCTAAAACCTGCACTGCCGTTACCTGGAAGAGAGTCTAATAGTCCTTTAGTATAAGGGTGCTTGGGAGATTGAATAACACTTGATGAACTTGCAGACTCAATAACTTCACCTGCATACATCACTTGTATTCTATCGGCATTCTCGGCCACAACTCCTAAGTCGTGTGTAACAAGAATCATCGCCATATTATTCTTTTCTTGAATATCTTTTAAAAGTTTTAAAATCTGATCTTGGATTGTTACATCTAGTGCCGTCGTCGGCTCATCTGCAATGAGAAGCTTTGGATTACATGCAATGGCACCAGCAATCATAACTCTTTGGCTCATTCCCCCTGATAGTTCGTGAGCATATGATTTGGCCCTATCTCTAGGAGCTGGAATGCCAACTTGATCGAGAAGTTCAAAGACATATTCTTTTCTTTGCTCTTTACTTAAGTCTTTACGGTGTAGTTCTAATGTTTCTTCAATTTGATAGCCGACAGTAAAACATGGGTTGAGTGCAGTCATAGGATCTTGGAAGATCATCGCAATATCAGAGCCGCGAATTCCTTGCCACTGCTTTTCATTAAAAGAGAGTAGATCCTTTCCTTCGAATTCAAGCTTGTCAGCAGTAAGCTCTGCTGTGTCAGGTAGGAGTCCCATTAAAGCAAGATTTGTAATAGACTTTCCACAACCTGATTCACCAACAATTCCTAGAGTCTCTCCTTCTTTTATATGAAAGCTGAGGTCTCTAATGGCGTGAAGAATCCCTTTAGAGGTGTGAAATTTTAAATTTAAATTTTGAATATCAAGTAACATATTTACCTCTTTAGCCTTGGGTCTAGTGCATCTCTAAGTCCATCTCCAAAGAGATTGAATCCTAATACGGCAAAGAGAATACAAAGCCCTGGTAGTGTTACCATCCAAGGAGAACTCTCAATAAATGGCCTGGCATCGGCGAGCATGATTCCCCACTCAGGTGTAGGTGCTTGTGCTCCCAGTCCAAGAAAGCCTAGTGCAGCTGCATTTAGAATCCCATCACTGAAACCTAGTGAAGCCTGAACAATGAGCGGTGCCATACAGTTTGGAAGAATTTCAAAGAACATGATTCTAAAAGAGCTTGCTCCAAATGTTTTTGATGCCATTACATATTGCTTCTTCTTCTCTGCTAGTACAGAACCTCTGACGATTCTTGTAAAGCCGGGAATTGCTACAATAGCAACAGCAATAATGGCATTAGAAATACCTGGGCCCATAACAGAAACTACAACGATGGCCAAGAGAATAGATGGGAAGGCCATAAGAATATCTATGAATCTCATAATGAGTCTATCGACCCATCCACCATAGTAACCAGATATAAGTCCTAGAAAAGTTCCTATAGCGCAGGAGATGATAACGACGAAAAATCCAATAAGCATAGATATTTGAGCACCGTGAATAAGACGACTAAGTAGATCTCTACCCACATCATCTGTTCCAAAGAAGTACTTAGATGTTCCTCCCTCTGAAAATGCTGGAGAGACTCTTAGAAACTCAGGGTCTATTGCTGTAGGAGAGTGTGGTGCAATGAGAGGAGCGAGTAGTGCAATTAAAGTAAAGATTACGATAATCGCTAGTCCAAAGATTGCTCCTTTATTCTTTGAGAATTGTTGCCAAAACTCTACCAATGGGTGGTCAATTTTTTCTACTGATATATTTTCCATTTCAATTATCTCATCTTTGGATTAACGATAGCGTAGATAAAATCTACTGCTAGGTTTATTAGAACTATCATTGTGGCAATGAAGAGTACCCCACCTTGAATTACGGGATAGTCTCTAGCGTTGATACTGGCCACAAGCCATTTTCCAATTCCTGGCCATGAGAAAATAGTCTCCGTTAAAATTGCGCCAGTAATAATTGAACCAAAAATAAGTCCCACTACTGTAACAATAGGTATGAGGGCATTTCTTAGGGCGTGAATACCAATGATTTTTCTTAGGGGAAGTCCTTTGGCCTTCGCAGTTCTGATGTAGTCCTCTCCAAGAACTTCGAGCATACTTGATCTTGTCATTCTCGCCATCACTGCTAGTGGGATTGTTCCCATCGCAATGGCCGGAAGTAAGAGGTGACTAATTGTTGAAAAGAATGGTCCAAGTCCTTCGTTTGCAATATTCTGTGGTAGGAGAGTGTCAATAAGCATAAAGCCTGTGACAACTTGTACATCGTACATAATTGAGATTCTTCCCGAAACTGGAGTGATTCCAAGCTGTACTGAAAAGAAGAGTATGAGAATAAGTCCCCACCAAAAAATAGGCATTGAATAACCTACTAGAGAGCTTCCCATTAGGAAGTAGTCGTAGAAGGAGTTTCTCTTTACTGCTGCCAGGATACCGAAGGGGATACCAATTATGGCCGCAAAGAAAATAGCACAGATTCCAAGCTCAAGTGTTGCAGGAAATCTAGAAAAGAACTCACTCGTTACAGATCTCTTAGAGACAATACTTGTTCCAAGATCTCCGGTGAACGCTTTTTTAACAAATGAAATATACTGCTCATGCATTGGTAGATCTAGACCTAGGGCCTTTTGCATTTTTGCGTAGACGATTGGATCAGCTCCTCTTTCACCTAGCATTAACATGACAGGGTCACCTGGAACGAGTCTAATAAGAATGAATGAGAGTATAGAAATCCCTACTAATGTAGGGATTAGATCTAAGAGTTTCTTTAAAATGTATTTTAGCATTATTTAAGTTCCACAGTCTTAAAGATATCTCCACCTAGTGGATCGATCTTATATCCTTTAACTTTGTTGCTCATGGCCCTGAAGATAATTGAGTGTGCGATTGGAACCCAAGGAGCCTGCTCTTTGAAGATCACTTGTGCTTTCTTGTAGAGTTCTGTTCTCTCGTCAATATTTGTAATTCTCTTTGACTTTACGACAAGTGACTCAAAGTCTTTATTACACCAACGAGCATAGTTTGATCCAGCTTCAACAGCAGAACAACCAAGTAGTGTGTAAAGAAAGTTATCTGGATCACCGTTGTCACCCGTCCAACCAAGTTGAACCATTGCGTGTTCACCGGCCGACGACTTCTTTAAGTAAGTTGGCCACTCATATGAAACGAGCTTCACTTTGATTCCAATCTTAGCTAAGTCCGCTTGCATCATTTCACCCATCTTCTTACCGTTAGGGTTGTAAGGACGAGTTACAGGTAGAGTCCAAATTTCTGTTTCAAAACCATTTGGATATCCCGCTTCTTTAAGAAGTTGTTTCGCTTTTTCGATATTGTAATCGTAATCAACGACAGCATCGTTATAAGACCAAATTGTTGGAGGAAGAGGGTTCTTAGCTACTTTAGCGTGAGATAAGTAAATCGCATCAATATATGCAGGCTTATTGAGAGCGTGATTAATGGCCTGTCTAACTTTTAAATTACCAAAAGGCTTCTTTTGCGTATTCATCGCTAGGTAACCAACGTTTAGACCTGGACCCTCTAGAAGAGTAATATCTTTATTCTCTTTCATTGAATCTAAATCTGCTGGTGAAGGCTCAATGATAAGGTGGCATTCACCAGTTTTTAACTTTTGGTAACGAACTGAAGCATCAGGTGTAATTGCAAAAGCAAGTCTATCTACTTTGGCATTCTCTCCGTAGAAATCTTTGAATGCTTCAAACTTAATAATATTATCTTTCTGGTAAGACTTGAAAACAAATGGTCCTGTACCAACTGGAATATTATCAATATTTCCAAGTTTATTTTCTTTAATTAATTGATCGGCATATTCTTTTGAAAGGATACTCATGAAGCTCATTGCCATATTCGCTAGAAAAGGTGCCTCTGGCTTAGTGAGAGTAATCTTAACAGTGTGCTCGTCTACTTTAATAATATCTTTGATAAGGTTACCCATATCCATTCCATTAAAGTACTCATAAGTTCCACCACTAACTTTATAGTAAGGGTTAGATTCATCTCTCATTCTATCAAACGAGAAGATCACATCGTCGGCGTTCATCTCTCTAGTAGGAGTGAAGTACTTTGTTGTATGGAATTTAACACCTTTTCTTAGCTTAAAAGTATAGGCCAATTTGTCCTCAGAAATATCCCAAGACTCAGCTAGGGCAGGAACTAATTTTGTTGAACCATATTCAAACTCAACAAGGCGGTTATAAATTGTATGGGCGGAAGCATTATTAGAAGTTCCATCTGTTGTGATTTGCGGGTTGAATGCCGTTGGACTTCCCTCGGAACAGTAAACAAAAGTTTTCTTGCTTGGACCTTCTTTTACACACGAACTTAGAAGTGCGCAAAAGGCCATTAATGTTGCCATTTTCTTCATGGATAATACCTCTCTCAATTTTGTGTATGAAGAGTGATATTACCTGTAAAGAAGAGGGCTTGACAAATTTTTGTGTGAAAACTTGTCGATGCGAAGGGTCTATCTAAATTTTTTGGAATCTAAAAATTCTCAATAACTTCAACTAGACCGGGCTGCTCTATAAATGGATTTGAGTTACCTTGGAGTCGTTGAATTTCACTATTTCGATCTTTTTCATTTTGGTCCACTGGGTCATCGTAGTGCCACTTTCTTAGGAAGCTTTCTTCGACGTCTTTAATAGATTGGCTATATCTCACAGAGAAGTAGAACATGGCGCGGGCAATATTGCCACGGTGCTCTTTTGGTGGTTCGAAACAAGTTCCAAGTCCTCTCACGCTTCCAAGGCTAGACATATTATTTGTCCATTTAACTTCTTGGGCTTCACAGAAAGGGTAGCTAGACCTAATAGAGTTTACCTCAGAGTTTGCAGGAAAGATATGGTGAAGGTCACTAACAGCAGGCTTTTTACTCGCTCCCTTACTCTTAGGCCATGTGTGCTCAGCGTTCATTACTCTGTGGTCTGGAATAGAGTTGGTGCGAAGGCATTCACTAGAGTACACAGAACATACTTTTCCGCCGTGGTTATCTACTGCTCCAAACATCTTCTCACGAGCAGATCTATAGCTTAAACTTCTAGACTGTCGGCTCATTGGGCCTAGTATTCTCTTGGCATCTCTATCGCAAATACCAATAAGCTTTTTAAATTTTGCTTTTATTTCTTTTGAAGAGGTGAGCTTCTTCCAAGTTGCTTCACAAGATTGGTTTCTGGCATATGAATTTCCAGAGGCCAAGGTGAGTATTAAGAGAGCGCAAATAGGGGCAATACTTTTCACTAAATATCCTAGTTTGTGAGGTGCATCGAATCTAGGACTATTGCCATAGAATTTCAAGGAAAGTTTTCATTATTTCTAATAATATCTATTAGTTTCCCAGAAGGATTCCTGTAAATGAATTTATTTATATCGTTATTTCAGCTAGTTAGATTAAGTAATCTTTACATGAGTAGGCGTATTGTGTTGATGCGATGTGTCGAATTATGTATTTTAAGCCAGTAAAAGTTTAATTTATGCGTTTGTCAGGAGACATCTATGAATAAGTCCCTTTTAGTTTTGGCCGTGTCTGGCGTTCTTCTCACGAGTTGTGGGGGAAGGAATGAAAAGTATCCTAATACTGGTAATGCCGCCTATGAAACAATGATGGGTGCCATGACTTCACTAAGTGAAGTTGAAGTTGGAAATAACTATTACACAACATCCGCTCTTATTGTAAGAGACGAGAATGGTAATCGTTTAGGTCTACTTTCAAGACACGATAAAGTGACTGTTGTTAGTTTAGAGGGAATTGCAGGTAAAGAAAATTATGTGCAAGTGACTTTTAAATCCATGAGATATCACAATATTCAAACAGCAAATAAGTACTTTGTTTCTTTCAAGTATTTATTAGACAGAATCGAAGACTATAAAGACTTTAATGGTAAGTACTTTGTAATCCAAAACTTGGCGACTGAGAGACTTAGAGTTTATGAGAAGTCATGTGATGCAAAGAATGTTTGTCTCAATAAAATGGTTATGGAAACAGAGATGGCCATTGGTGAAGATACAAAAGAGACGAGATCATATGTTGGTTCATACCGAATAACTGATTGGTGGAAATTCTATCAGGATCATGCCGCTCACTACCCATCTTGGTATCAAGATAATTACCCAATGCCACCTGAGGCGGGATCTTCATTCTTAAAATGGTTTAAGAATAAGTATATGCCAGAAGTTGGTGGAAAGAAAAAAGGTGATATGAGAGGAGCTTTCGGTTGGTATACTGCATGGGTTGGTCCTAACCATCATTCGCAGTGGACACACGGAACTGTAGGTTGGGGATCAGATAAAGATGACCTGATTAAAGCGACTAAGAAAACGTTTACAAATATTTTTGCTAATCCAAGAAGTTCTGGTTGTTCTAGAATGAATAATGAGGCGATTGCTTACTTAAGAGAGATCTTACCTGTAGGGACTCCGATCATTAAAGTCTATGCTAAAGAAGCACTTCTTGATGGGCATAGATCTAATTATGCTAAGAAGACGAATCATTGGAGTTATATCTTAACTAAGAATAATGCTTATTCTACTAAGAACTTCTCTTCTGATAAAGAAAAGGTTGAGAGTAGAAATATTCCAATGAATAGAAGATTAGAAGAGGGGACATTTGTTATGGATACTTATCCAACAATGTTCAACTTCACTGATGGTGAGGACCTTGGTTCTTATGAAGCAAAGACTAATACGACTGGTAACGTTTATAGAGTTGACGAGTCCAAAATGAAAGGTGTGCTCTATGTTGATGCAGGTCTTTTAGAAGATTATGCTCACCCTCAGCACGAGAAAATTGGTAAGGGTGGTTTTAGAGATGAAATCGCACCTGACTATATGATTATGGATAAGAGTATTGATAAGTCTCTTGCAGTTTATATCGCTGATAAGGATCAACCAGAGAATGATAATTCAGGAGTTGTTTATTATGACTCTGTTAAGGTAGATGCTAGAGGAAAGGCCGATTTAAGCTTTGAAGAAGAAGACTTTAGTACTGAAATTTCTGACCTATATATTACTGGGACAGAAGTTGAAAGAAATAATAATCCTACGATTAGATTACAGTTAGGTATTGGGGTATTTGCAAACTTTGTACTAACGCCAGTTGGGGATGATGAATGGGATTTAGTTGTTTCGAATGAAACCCTGAACTCTTCAAAGTCTAAAGTTAAAAGGTTTGTGAAGAGGTTCTTTAAGAAGGGAGTTAGTGCTCCAGTCGACATCAGTATCGGCAAGAACGAAGTTACGATTAAGAAAAATCAAGGTCGTAATATTGAGTTCTCTTACAGATTCTAAAGAACAGAAGAGGCCAGAGAGGTAAAATATTATCTCTCTGGTTTTTTAAATTTCAAAAGTGATTGGCTTAAAAGTTGGGCTATAACTCTCATCCATAATACTCGCATTTACAAATAAAGTTTCAAATTCTTCCTTTGTTCCATGAGAGCCATGTATATGGCCAAAGATATGGGCCTTTAAGTTTAAATTCTTAACAGTATTTAAAAGATCAATATCTCCGAGAAGGGGACTATTATCTTGAGGGTAGGCCTGATCAAGAATACCAAGAGGTGGTCCATGAGTGACGAGTATGTCCGTATCTTTTGGAATAGCATTCCAATGTTTTAAAATTTCGTCACCGGCCGCTCTATTAAAGGCCCAGTCTCTGTATTCTAAATTAATAGGACTTCCCCAAATTTTAATTCCATCAATTTCAATAGATCGGTCATTGAGAACGCTCACTCCTTCAAGAATTGAGCAGGCGAAATCGTAGTCGCACTCAAATATCCAGTCGTGATTTCCTGGTACCAAAATCATATGGCGATAGAGATGAGAAATAGATTTAAACCAAGCGGCTAAATCTCTTAACTCACTTTCCATGAGACTTGGATTTGTTTCTTTTATGTTTTTAGCCAAAAGAGAATAGTCTCCTGAGTGAATCAGAATATCTCCAGCAGGCATATTATCTAAATAGGCTTGATGAGTGTCAGAAATGGCCACTACTTTCATTAAGCTTCCTTTTTTGTAGATTAAAAATAATGAGAGACATAAGAGAAGTAATTGTAAGGGCCGGGCATATTAGTAGCGCTATCTTAGCTCCAAAGACTTCATTAATTTGACCAAAGAGAAAGTGCATCAGCGCTAGCATCACTCCAATCCATGTCATTACAGAAGTAATCATATAGTCACTCTTTCTTTGAAAGACCTCTACTAAGTAGTCCATGGCCATAGGAAATGCATAAGACATAGTTAGTCCACAGAGTGAGAGAAAGAGAGGATGAATAAAGTAACCTAGAAAGAATGAAATAAGAGTTGTGATATGAGAAAAAGCAATGAGATGTTCATTCTTAAAATTAAAGTTCTTCAATGAAAAAAGTAATCTTCCCGCACATAGAGCAAGAAAGAAGAGGCTGAGGTAATAGCCTGCACTTACTTCATCTATTCCCTGCGTATGATTGAGGTAGTAGGGAAGCCTTGTTGAAAGGGCGATTTCACTTGCAACATAAGAACCGAGTTGTAGTCCAAAGACAACTCTATACTTAAGTGCAACATCTTGATTGGATTTCACTTCTTCCTCACTCTTAGGAGGAAGTGTCTTTGTTTTAGAGGTGAGAATAATGACAAAGAAAGCGATGAGACCACTTAAGAGAAAGTATCCCTTCCAGTCTCCACCCAGTTTAATAAGAAAGCTTAGAATAAAAGGTGCCAACAGTGATGAGAATCCGTAGATGGCATGAAGTCCTGAGAAGAGTCTCTTACGGGCACTAAGTGTTGCACCATTTATGACTAGGACATTCATGGTTATTGTACAGATAGCGAGACCTAGTCCAAGAAAAATAGAGCTTATAATGAGAAAAGTATAGCTGACCCAGACTCCTGTAAAGTACATAGATAATCCGCTCACTCCCATTAGAGAGAGAGCAATTCTAGTTGAGACGACAGGACCTAGCTTGGGGAGCCACTTAATGGCCGTGAGGTTCACTATGAGGCTTATGAAGCTTGCGATAGAGAATATATAAGAACCCTTAGCAGGGCCTAGACTTAAATCCTTTAGAATTGCATTATAGGTTGGAGATCTACCATTATCTAGAAGGGAGAGTGCAAAGAGGCTTAAGTAGGCCAGGGAAATGAGTCTCCAATTCATAGATAACCGTTATCGTATAACTCCCGACAAGAGGGGAGGCATTCATTGATGTGATCAATTTTCTTAGAGAGCCTTATTCCTAATTTATTGGCAGCAATATCCTCTAGATCTGGAGTTCCCATGCCGAGTAAGTCAGCAATTTCTTTTGCAATTCCAACTGACCAAGACTCTAATGCTCCACACTTCTTGGCCATAATACAAGAATAAGTGCAATGTTTAACCTTATCGAATTCCGTTTTAGGCACTAATGATCTATATTTGTAGAGGGTAAGGGCGCTACAAAGAAACTTATCTTTTGCTTGGATGGATGTTCCAAATAAAATAAATAGTGAAATAAATAATATTTTCATAAAACTTACTCTATATAGAAGAGAGTTCAAAGAAAAGGAAAAATAATGGGAAATGATATATTTTCAGAGGTAAAGGATACAGGCTACAGAGAAGAGGCCCAAGAGATAATTAGCGAAGAATTCTTTAAAGTTTTAAGAAGCAGAAGAAGTGTGCGCGTCTTTAAAGATGATCCAGTTAAAGAAGAAGATATGCAAAAAATTTTAGATGCTGCTCTTCTTGCACCAAACTCTTCAAATCTTCAACCTTGGGAGTTTTACTGGGTAAAGAATGAAACGAAGAAAAAAGAACTCGTTTCGGCCTGCCTTTCTCAACCTGCTGCTGCTACAGCGCCTGAGCTCATTGTGTGTATTGCTCGAACAGATACATGGAGAGAGAATGCTAAGCAAATGTTAGAGATTTTCAATAGCGCTGAAGGTGTCCCAGATGCCGCTAAGAATTATTACGAGAAATTAGTTCCACTAGCTTATTCGCAAGGTCCTTTTGGTCTCTTTGGGCTTATTAAAAGACTTGCTGTTTTTATTACGGGACTTAAGAAGGTTGTTCCAAGAGAGCCTGTTTCAAATGCTCAGATGATTACTTGGGCCTCAAAGTCTACAGCTCTGGCCTGTGAAAATATTATGTTGGCCGCTAGGGCCCTAGGGTATGACTCTTGTCCAATGGAGGGAGCAGATTCTAAGCGAATTAAGGATCTACTACATCTAGGAAGTGGTGCTCACTTTGTGATGGTTATCAGTATAGGAAAGAGATCAGAGAAAGGAATTTATGGAGAGCAAATTCGTTTTGATAGAAAGAAGTTTATTAAAATTTTAGAATAATGATCCATTCTCTTTTAGATTCTATATTTAAAATTAAAACTAGTCTTAAGACCACTTCATTTAAAAGAGGTGGTCTATTTTATTCCTACTCTGGTGACTACCATTGCGACTGCGCATCTTTCTTCTCGTCACTACTCTCAATTGAAAGACCAAAGTTATATAAAGATATCGTTGGTGAGGCGAAGTATTTTAAAAGTTATGAGTTCTACGATTATGTAAGGAATCACTTTGAATTCAAAAGTCATTACTCCAAGCTTGAAGTGGGAGATATTCTTTGCTGGAGAAAAGATAGTGTTCCAAAAAGTGGTGACACTGGTCATATGGCGATAGTCATTGATCTTGAAATGAGTACAAAGAAGAGTCTTCGAAGAGTGAGAGTATTTGATTGCACAAAGACTCCTCATGCTTGTGATACTAGGGAGCAAAGTGGAGTTGGCGAGGGGGATATTTTCTTGCAGGTAAATTCTAATGATGAAATTCAAGGAGTGCGCTGGAGCGATAAGATCGACAAAATCAAGCGCACTCAAATAATTGCTATTACCCTTTAACTCTCTTGGAGATAGCTTTGGCAAATCTCTCTGGAGATTGTTGGTCAAAACTTAAGTATAGGGCCGGTTCTATAAGTTCTATTTCACCAATTAATCGCCAGTGTCCTTCACTATTTTTTAAGAGATCAACTCTTGCATAAAGGCTCTCCTTAGTCATAGAGAGTAGTGCTTCTCTAGCATAGTCTTCAAGTTCTTTATCGGGAGTGAAACTTACTATCTTGGACCCGAATTCCTCTTGAGAACGAAAGTCTCCTTCCTTAGGAAGCTTTAAAATTCCATGAGAAAATCTAGAGTTAAAGAAAATAAGTGAGACTTCACCATCACTTACAATACTCTCTTGAAAGGGTTGAATCATCATTTCTTGCTCAGATTTAGGAATAGATAAACTTCCTTCTTCGAGTACGGTAATTCCTGAGGCTCCTGCGCCAACTAATGGCTTGGCAATTAGCTTCGTCGTATTAAACTTTTCAAATGAACTCTTGATCACACTCTCATCTAGAGGGGAAATTGTCGTTGGAATAATTTCAAAATGGTTTTTCTCTAATTCTAAGAGATAGGACTTATTATAATTATTTAAAACAATATCTGGAGAGTTAAAAATCTTATTCTTTATTTCATCACTCTTAATGAATTTATTAAATTCACTGATATTTTCACAGTAATCCCATGTTGATCGAATAATGAGAAAGTCGAAATCTTGCCAATTTTCATTGGGGCTATTCCAAACCTTAACAACTGCCTCAATTCCTTGGTCTTGTAAGTAAGGAATAATTTGATGATCATCGTTACAGGCGAGAGGATCTATTTCATTACAAGTTAAAATGGCGATCTTTATCATACTAGAATTCCTAAACTTTCATTATTTTTATATTAAATTTAGAGGAATTATAACTAAATTTAAGCGACAATTAAATAATGGAACATAGAATTTTAATGGTAGATGATTCTGAAGAAATGCATGAACTCTACAAGAAGATCATTGAAACCATGAACGCAAAAAATTTTGGAATGCAATTTAAACTTGATCACTGCTTTCAAGGTGAAGTTGGTGTGTTGAAGGTGAGGGAATCTTATCGCAATAAAGAGCCATACTCTCTTGTCATAATGGATATTAGAATGCCCCCTGGTATGGATGGTATTCAAACTATTAAACATATTAGAGAAGAGTATCCTCAGACTGAATTTATCGTTTGCACGGCCTTTCAACAATATAGTTGGGAGGACTATTTAGAGATCTTTGGACCAACTGATAAAATTCTCTTCATCAATAAACCATATAGTAAAACGACCATGAAACAGCTCACTCTCTATGTTTGTTCCAAGGCCAGCTAGTAAGTAGTTAAATATTATTTATAGGTTTACAACTACTTGATTCCTAAAGATTCTTAAAGAATAATCCCTCAAGATGTTAAAATTGCTCAAGAGTTAATTTTCTTAACCGATAGAGTTGTATCGAAATTAAGAAAATTAACCATTCTAAATTAGGGGGAATGATGAAAAAGACGATGAAGAAATTTTCTACAGCAGCTTGTGTTCTAGGATTATCAACTATTGGACTTATGTCAGTAGACGTGACTAAGGCCGCTTCAGACACAGCTCAAGCTCTTGCTGTAGTAACAGCGGCCATTAATATTGCTCAGGTCTCTGACCTAGATTTTGGTTCATCTGTACAAGGTGATGCAGCTTCAACAGTGGCTCCTGGTGATGGTACAGCTGCTGAGTTTGCTGTAACAGGACAGGCCAATACAGCTTATACAATCACTCTTCCGGCCGATGCTACTGTTACTATGATTACTGGTGCAGGTGCTACAGCGGATGAGCAAATTGGAGTAAATTCATTTGTTTCTACTCCAGCGGCAGGGGCCAATGGACTTCTAGACGGTTCTGGGGCACAGACACTAAATGTAGGTGCAACAAGAGACGCTCTTAGTGCAACTCAAGTTGCAGGTAACTACTCTGCAAACTTCACAGTAGACGTTGTTTACTAAGATTTACAGAAAAATAGAAGTTATTTATGCCCCTCACTACTAGTGAGGGGTTTTTTATTTCCCCCTTACATTTGAGCCAATTTTTACGGATAATCATGTGTAAGTACTTGAAAAAGTGGAGAAGTTAATGAAGTTAAGATTTTTATGGCTAACCGGATTATTTCTGCTCTCTATGCATTCCCGAGCTAGTCTACAGGTGTTTCCAACAAAGATTAAATTATCGACTAGAACAAAGGTTGCAACTGTAACAATTCGAAATAAATCCACTTTTAAAACAACCTATAAATTGAGCGCAGTTTATTACAAACAATCATTTGATGGGCAAATGATGAAGGTTGAAGATCCGGGGTCAAGTGGGCACTCGATTATTGAATTCTTAAGGTTCTCTCCTCGTAGGATTACTTTAGCGCCAAATGACGAGCAAGTAGTGCGCTTTATGGTTAGAAAGACTGCGAGTCTCTCCACGGGAGATTATAGGGCCCACATTAGATTTGAACCTATCAAGAAAGAAGATGAGAGCGGTAGTGGGAGAGACAATCTAGTTATGATGAAGATTGATGCAAGAATTGCGATCAATGTTCCAATTATTTATACCCATGGAAATGTTGATGGAAAAGTTGATTTAAAGAATTTTTCAATCTCTAAAAATAAAGATGGAAATTACTTTAATGTCGTTATGAAAAAAGAGGGAGCAATCTTTCCCTTTGGAACTTTTAAAGTCTTTAGAGTTGGCGATAAAAAAGAAGAGATGGTCGCCATTGTAAATGGAGTCAGTTCATATATTCCAGAGAGACGATTCACTTTTAAAATGGAAGATTTTAAGGAGAGGAGTGGAGTCTATGAAATACGATTCTACGAAAATGAATTTGCCAAACAACCTGTAGCAAAAGATAGCTTTAAACTCTGAAAGTGAAACTATTCTTATTGATCATATTCTCAATTATGCAAACTCACGCTAGTGAAGAGTGGTATAACTATGAAAGAATTATGCTCATTAAGTCTAAAAGTAATTTTATCTTGGATGAAGGTCTTATTACATATAGTAAATCCAATAAGTGGTATATTCCGCTGGAGGATTTATTTGATTCTATTGGTGCAAATTATAAGTACAATAAGAATGAGAGAGTAATTCAGGGATTCATTTTTAAAAAAAGTAATGTTTACAAAATTGATCTAAATGAATGCGTTCTTTATTTAAAAAATAGAAAAGAAAAGTTTGAGTGTAATGACTTTATCCCTCTAGAGGACTACCTTCTGCTTAGTACTCCCGTAGTTGAAAAATTAATAGATATTAAAATAAAAATCGACTCACTTAGCTCTTCAATGACACTAGAGTATCACAGTCTATTTCCACCAGAGGAAAAAGAGAAGAGGAGTGAGAGAAAAATAGGTAAGGCCAAGCGTAGAGCGATCTTCCCGGTAGAGAAAAATGAGCGAGACTGGATTGATGGATTCAATTTTGATCAAGATATTTCGGGAGATATTTATAGATCTCAATCGGGAGATTCTAGAGGGGCCATAAGGCATGAGACATCACTTTCTGCAGAATTTCTAAAGTCTGAGCTCTATACTGATTATAGAGGAGTAGATAGGAAGCAGGAGTCGTTTTGGCTAAGTCTTGAGAGAAATGATTATAGAAATAGAATATTTGGTGATGTTGGTTTAAGTGAAGTTAAAGTAGTGAACTTCAATCTTCCTACTACGAACTTAGTAGGAGGAGGACAAAAACTTACAGGGATTTATTTCTCAAATCGCTCTCTTTATAAGGCATCAAATTTTACAAAGGAAGATTTCTCCGGACCTTTAGAAAAAGACTGGGAAGTTGAGCTCTATCAAAATGATATTCTCATCGCAAGGGAGCTTGGAACAGCAGAGAAGCAGCGCTATGAGTTTAATGGTGTTGATCTGTATTATGGCATGAATAGATTTAAATTTATCTTCTATGGACCAAAAGGTGAGAGAAGGTATGAAAGTAAAAATCTTAATATAACTGACGCATTTATTGAAGCAGACAAATTAGTAAATGTAGCAGGAGCTTATGGTTTTGATGAGAATGATAAAGAGAATTATAGCTTAAGTCTCTCAAAGAACTTATTTAAGAGAGTTCAGTTTGAACTCAATACTGTAAAATCCTACGAATATACAACTGGAGTTACTACTAATTATTTTGGTGGATCGCTCAATACATTTTTAAATAGTACTTTGTTGGATCTAAATTATATCAATGATGGCGAGAATAGGGCCATAGAAACAGCGCTTAAATTTAATACTCTCGGTGTTAATACAAACTTGTCCTATATCAATAATAGTGGAGTTAAATCTAGCATTCTAGGTCATTCCAACCCTGTGGATTATTCGTGGAATGCAAACTTCTTACTACCTTTAAGATTTATTAAAAATTTACAAACATTTAATAGAATAAGTTATAAGAAGAAAATTGGAATTGATGATAACTATACAGATTTTCTAAATCGCATCTCACTTTCAATTCGAAATTTCTATATTTCAAATTCTATGAGCGTTGAAAATACAATTTTTACCAATGAAATCTTCACTAGATATAACTTTGGTAAATCTTCATTTAAATTTAAAAATAGATGGGGAAAAGAAGGACTGAGGGATAGTGAGCTTAGTTATACATTCTCAAATAGAAAGAAGAATAGTTACTCATCTGCATTGGTTTATGCCTATGAGCAAAGTACAACTAATCTAAGATTTAGAGCTGATAGAAGATTTAGGAACTTCTTTGCTGGGGTAAGTCTAGATGTAGGGAATAAAGGTGATTATGGAGCAGGAGTTAATCTCTCATATGGACTTGTTTATGATGAGGACACTGGAATCAATTTATATAATAAGAGAACTACAGAGTACTCAAATATAAAGGCATCTGCCTTTCATGACTTAAATGGTGATGGCATTAGAAATGA
Organism: Halobacteriovorax marinus SJ; assembly: GCF_000210915.2. Taxonomy (NCBI): domain Bacteria; kingdom Pseudomonadati; phylum Bdellovibrionota; class Bacteriovoracia; order Bacteriovoracales; family Halobacteriovoraceae; genus Halobacteriovorax; species Halobacteriovorax marinus. Next base: position 2,372,374 of record NC_016620.1, on the reverse strand, counting down.
TAATGAAGAGCTTATTCGAGATGTAGAATTCTATCGCTTATCTGGAAATGAAAGAGAGAGCACCAATCATACAGGTTATGCCTTCTTTAGTTTTGTTCAGCCCTTTAGTCCTACCGACATAAAAATAAGTTTAACAAATATACAAAATATATATTTAAGGCCTAAGACTTTAGGGAAGAGAGTTTGGGGAAGGGTAGGCAAAACGGCGAGCGTTGAGTTTCCACTACAGATCGAGGGTGATATAGAAGGAGAGATTGATTTCATCGATGGGAATAAAAGAAAGAAGATTACTGCTAATCTTGTGTCGAATGGAAAAATATTAAAGAGAATACATGCTGATAAAGATGGATACTTTTATTCAGGAGGAATTAAGCCTGGAAAGTATACTTTAAAAGTTATTTGTGATGATTGTGATGGTCGTGTCTTTGAAAAGACTTTTAATATGCCAAAGGAAGGAGATAGCCTCTTTCTCGAAGGAGTTAGAATATGATCTATAGAATATTGATATTTCTATTTTGTTTTTCGGTATATTCAAAACCCATCTCTGTTACAAATAAGAGAGATCTCGACTTTGGTACTCTAGTTCAAGGAGACCCTAAGAAAGTCATTTCTCCCAAGGGTAGTGAACCGAATAATGCAAGATTCCTAGTTAAAGGCGATAAGAATACATCCTACACCATTCTCTTGCCTACGGAAGCTTATATATATCTAGGTGGTAACGGGAGTCAAAAGATAAAGGTCAGAAATTTTAAATCAAGACCTGCTGCTGGAGCGAATGGTTTACTTAACTCTAAAGGTAAGCAAACTGTCAAAGTCGGAGCTACGTTGAACGCTATTGGTGTAAATAAAGCCCCTGGCGCTTATTCCGGTTCATTTACTATTGATGTGATTTATTAAAAGAATATGTCGCTACTTTTCTTATTATCATTAGAGATGATTCCATTTTCCCCTGAAGAAATTGTCTGTGAATCTTTGCCGTATTGAATTGTAAGCATTCTATGAGGCATCACTTGAATACGATTTTTAGTTATAACCCTCTTAGAATCTTTATTTTCTATTACAGTGATCTTTACCTGTTCAGTAACTAAAAGGGTGGCCCTGGCACTAGAAGACGCCGCCATCGTATTGAGGCTTAGAAATGGTAAAATAATGGCCATCGCTATAATTACTTTCATATCTACTACTTTGAACCAGTTTCGAGGTTAAATTTCATATATTTCTCTTTGAGCTTAAGATGCCTTCATACTTGATTTCTATATAGTGCGAATATGGCAGAGGTTAAGAAAGTAAAGTTTTTTCTCCCTCCTTTATGCATAGGATTTAACTCAACTCTAAGGTATTGAAATGAAAATATAGCCTGATTGAATTGGCAATATAACTTCTTTTAGGGGAGTTACAAACTCAAAGACTGTCTTCAAGTTAACTCATCTGTTTAAAATTTAGACACTTTCTTGCTTTCTAGTACGACTTAACAATGAGTTGTAGGCGGCATCATTCTTGCTTCTTATCTAATGTTTTACTCATTTTAAAGAAGGTTTGTAATGAAGAAGAGTCTTATACTCTGTTTATCGATTTTGACTTTAGTTTCTTGTTCAAAGAAGGAAAAAGACTTTGAATACACAAGAAAGATTTCTCAAATTGAATACCTTAATATGCAACAGGCCCAGCAGGTGAGTGCTAATCAGCAAGCAGCATTTAAATTAAATAATGAAGAGAAATCATCTGGTGAATACGTGAGTAACCTAAGTCGTGACTTATGTCAGATGATTCAAACAAGCTCGTATGATAACCCATTTCTCTTTGATGCGTACTTCTCAAAGAAAGTTAAGTTTCAGCAATTTGAAGCGTATATGAAGAATATACTCTCACTCTCAAATGTATGCGAATCGACACAAATTGTATTTGATTATAACCCACTTTTTATCATTAAGTTTAAGCTCTCAAACCCTCACTCTCTCTACGGACTCTTTAGAGTTGATGAGAGTGGTAAAATTGTAGAGTACTACTTTCTATCAGGTGATGATATGAATATTGATCATCGATACGTTAAGATGAGTGATGGAGAGAGAATATCATCATTAGTATTTTCTAAAGATGATAAGGCCTCTAGAGTCGGTTTCATAAAAACTCCATATCTACATACTGAAAGCTTCGGTTATTATTTAACTAAGGCTGCAGGTTTTATTACTCAAGGCCACAATGTAGTCATTCAATCCAATAGAGGATCGCATGCTTCGAGTGGAAACTTTAAATGGTTGCACGAAAAAAATATTCAAGACTCAAAAGAAACTATCGATTGGATACGAAATCAAACCTTCTCAAATGGTTCTGTGTTTTCTTTTGGCGTTTCCTATGATGGATATAATGCTCTCGCTGCTGCTGCCAGTAATGCAGAAGGCTTACTTTACACAATTGCCTGTAGTGCACCAGCAAATGCTAGTACAGATTCCTTCACTGCCGCAGAAACAGTTGAGTCCTCTCTCTTGGCCTATGTCGCAGAGAGAGAGAATCATAAAGATATTAATCTCTTTGCAGAGAAAATTAATTATCTTGTCAAACAAGGTATTCCATACTCTCAGTTTGATAATATTCTCTACGGAAGAGATATTGCTGATTGGCAAGATCTAATTAATGCCAGAGATAAAGGAAGTTTAAATGAATATATGTTAGAGCGCTCAATTCTGGACGAGTTAAAAGAGAGTCATATTCCTATTTTCCATGTTGCTGGTACTAATAATGATCAAGATGGTCGTGATACTATTCTGGGCCATAAGTACTTAGTTGATGAAGGTAGGTATCCAGAAAATAATTATCTCTATATCCACCATGGTGGACACGGTTGTGGCGATTTCCTAGAAACTAGTTTTGGTAATGAATTTATGAACTTGGAGTTTTCAAAGCTTAAGAAAGAGTATCGAACTCTAACTTCTAATTCACAACCGACTTCGAAAATTGATGAGATGTTTAATTCGATCAACATAGAAGTTCCACAGATGGATACGAGCCCGATAACGAATCGAAGAGGAACTCAGTTAAAAGGTGAGACATATTTCACCGTAGCGACAGATAAGAAAATTGTCGTAAATGGTCCACTTAAATTAAAGTTAAAAGCAAAGAGCTCCCTTTTTAAGTCTTCACTTGTTGCTTCACTCTTCTATTCAAAAGAGGGAGCATGGGAAGTTCCTCACTATATGACTTATGGAATTAGTAGAAGCTCTATTTACTTTGAAGATAGTAGTGAGGGGGAATTTTCACTTGTGCTTCCTCCTATGTCCTTTACTGTGTCAGCAGGAGAGAGCATCTTTATACAATTATCTTTAGAAACAAATTCTTTTCTCGATCTATTTTCAAGTGAGAGACAAGAGTATTATACAAGAAATGAAAGTGCAGGATTTTTTGAAATCTTAGATAAGAAAGTAGAGTTAGAAGTTCAAACTGAGGTAGAAGTTCAAAAAGAAGAAGCTGAAGAGGTTGAGATTGCTGTTGAAAATAATGATGTTGAAGTGATGAAAGAAGCGATAGAGAATATGGATGCTGCATTAGAAGAGCTAAACTAGCTCTTCTTTCTATCTACATAAGTATCTTCTTTAAAAATTTGTCCCTGAGAAAGGCCGTAGTTTTCATGGAGACCTAAGTGAAGGTTAACTTCACTTGGAGACAATTCATTCTCAAGTAATTTACAAAAAGTTTTAAGCTTATCAAAGATAACAGAACTCTCTTCATGTAGAGCCTCAATCCTAAAGCGCGAGACACCTATTTCTAAACAGTCTTTAAGTAATGTAGGCGCTGAAATCGCAACGGCGTTATACATTGTATTTCTGCACTCCGAGTCAGCTTTAATAAAGTGTTTATTTCCAAAGCTGTCGTGGAGCTCAACTTTATGTTTTTCGCACGGTTTCCCACAATCTTTAAAAGACTTACCGTTTGAGAGAAAGGCAGCATAAACACAATGCTCCATGTGAAAACTTGGCATGTATTGATGAATAGTGACTTCGAAGTCCTTTCTTTGACTATGTTTAACCATGGACAGTAACTGATCTCTATTGAGGTCGTAACTTGGTGTTAGAGTCATTAGTCCTTTAGAGTAGAGGTAATCTGCTGTGATTGAATTTGTAACGTTTAGGCTAAAGTCACCGATGAGTTTTAAATTGCTCGCATTCTCTTTGAAGAATTGTAGTGCTCCTAAGTTTCTCACTAAGACATAGTCAGGTGCTAGCCTCGTTAAGACTTTTAGATGGTGGTATTCATTTGGTTTTAGTATTCTATTTGTTGCTATAGCAGACTCTATACCTGCAGATTTTAGTAGCTCTAATGACTCTTTATAATCTTTTCCAAATTCATAATCTAGAATAATGAATTCAATCTTATTTTTGATATTTGGATTAGAGTTTAATAGAGGAATGAGCCCCTCAAGTTGACTTAACTCTCTTAAGAGAGGCCTTATTTTACTCTCTCTTTGATTAAATGACTCACTTAAATCTGGTAGCTTTGCCGAGAGAACTTCTCCCAAGTCATGCTTGAGAATTTTTTCACTCAACTCTTTAACTGCTCTTTGTCTTAGATTTTTTAATACTTTATTTGCGATAAAAGGAGAGTTTTCAGATATATTAATGATTGGAGTTTGACACTTAAAGGGTGTCGATGAAAGAGCGCATAGCTCTTTTCTAATATTATCTAAGTTAATATCATTCTTTGCGACTTCAAGTTCTGATTCACTTTGTACAGTTACTTCTTGTTTATCTATAGAGGCCGTAAGTTGTAATTTTTCTCCCACCTTCGCATCTAGTGAGATAGATATCTCTCTTCTTAAAAGCTTTTCTCTATCATTAAATGACTTTGTTAATTCTTTAGTGAGTGAAGGTGATGAGGTTTGATAGACATTGAATCCTGCTTGAACAGATTGTGTTTTAAAATCCTTCGCTAAGAAGATTTCAAATCTTCTATTCTTTAGAGACTTTATATCGTAGATCATAGATCCAAGTTCTAGTTTCTTTTCACGATTTGTACTGGCAAAGAGTAGGCCATCTCCATTGCTTAAGTCTTTATCGGAAGCAATGACAATAGAGCTCTTCCTTACTTCTTGAACTTGTCCAATTTTTAATCCACGATTACTACCAAATGTTGAATCAACTAATTCCTGATGGTTCACTCCGTGAAGCCAGCCTGGAAAAAATCCTCTAGAATAGCTGATGGCCATTTGTTCAATATCTTCTTTAGTAAATTTAGATTTATCAATGGCCTTTCTATAGCTACTTGCTACACTGGCAACAAAGTTAGGACTCTTAAGTCTACCTTCTACTTTGAGTGAGTCTACACCAAGTTCTTTAAGTGATTCGATTTCGTTAATTCCACATAAATCTTGAGGTGAGACCAAGTACTTTTGATCGATGAGATCAACTTTCTTATCATCGACAATGAGATCGTATTCAAAACGGCAGCTCTGGGCACATTGACCTCTATTTGCACTTCTTCCTCCAATGCTTTCACTAGTAAAGCACTGTCCAGAATAGGCAACACAGAGAGCTCCATGAACAAAGACTTCTATTTCTTTATCAGTATTCTCTTTAATCGTTTTTATTTCACTTAGACTATTTTCTCTACCTAGAACGTAGCGCTCAATTTGCAGGTCTTTAGTTAATTCAATGGCCAACTCATTTGTAATGGTCATTTGAGTAGAGGCGTGAATTTCCTGCCATGGTGCCATCTCTTTTATAACTCTTACTAGACCTAGATCTTGGACTATTAGTGCATCTGGGCCAAGGGGAAGTAGCTTCTGTAGTAACTCTATCGCTCTTGCAAGTTCATCTTGGAAAATGACGATATTAAAGGCCACGTGAACTTTCACCCCGTAGAGGTGACACAGTTGAATAATTTCTTCTAATTGTTCAAAGCTATGATCTGTAGTTCTACCTCTAGCATTAAATTCAGGCATACCTACATAAATTGCATTGGCGCCATTGTGAATGGCGGCCCTGCACATCTCAATATTTCCAACAGGAAGTAGAAGTTCTGGTTTCTTTGTCATAAGGGGGAATAAGTAGCAGAGAGTGGGGGAAAACACAATGGAAATGAAAAGAATTACACGACATAAGCTTTTGATTTTGTTATATAATACTTAACTCAGGAAGGTCTTTATGCAAGAGAATCTAAAATCTTTTCTAGCGTCTTTTAGCGCATTACTTGATTATGAAAATCATCATCAATGGTCCCATTGGATGAACTCTGTGGAGAAGATGGTCGACGCCAATGCAATGGATGCCTATGATCATTACTCTAAAGCCTTTGGCGGGGCAGGGACTTTGAATGATATTCACTTTCAAGACCCTTGGAGTTTTACATTATTCTGGAAACTTAGAGCGATTATTGGAATCTATTTTCAATGTCTGGAATTAGATAAAGATATAAAAACTCAGTTGAGCGAATTTCAAGACGAGAAACTTGAGAGCTTGAAAGTCCACTGTTGTTCTCATTGTCAAAGTCGATTTGTGACCCAACGAGATTTAATAGCAACACAGATTCCTGCAAAGATTAATACATTAATTCTAGAGGATATCTTTAGCTCTCCGATGAAAACTCTTTATGAGCGCTTTGCTGTTCTTAGAAAAACTAGTTCAGAGTTACTTGAAGAGTTAACAGAGACGATTGATGAAGATTGGGAAATCGTACGCTCAGACCCTTGGTATCAACCCTGTGCGAAGTGCAATGAGAACTCATTAAAATTGCAGAGCTATAAATATGATGGGCTCAAGTGGTCGATGCTCACCTGAGCCCAGAGTCTAATCACTTTAATTCTCTAACTTTTGAATGATCCTTATCGTAGAGAAATAGCATACGATGGGACTTGTAGTAATCTTGAACTTCTGTTTCATGCTTTAGAGTCGGATTAGATATAACCCAGCTTAAAGCTAACATTAGTGTTCCAAGTATTGTCAGTATTATTCCAAATATCGAAGGTCCGTCAAAGGCGAGATATTGCTCGTAGGCAATATAGTAAATTAAAGCAGCTACAATGAGTGTGAATATATGGAAATGCTCATGAGTTTTAAGAATATAAAGACTGTGATGGGAGTCTATTTCATCATAGAGCTCCTCTTGTGACATTTTTAAGTCACCATTCTCAACCATGGTCTCTTCGACTTTGTAGTACATTTCGACTTCGTCTTCATCTGCAGAAGAAATAGGGTGAAGATGTGTTGTGAGCATGACTCCTCCTTAGCTAAAAGGTTATTTAAAGATTAGCTAAGGAGTATGAAGATTTTGTTAAAAATAGTCTTTATTGAATTTTAGTCTTTAAAAGTTTCAACTATTTGAAGAAGTTGAACTTGATCTCTTTCACAATTTGCCACTATCGAATCTAGCCAATTTCTTGGATCTGAATTCTCAGCAGTATGGAGTGCACAGGCCTCTAGAAATTTTGTTCCAGCAAGGTACTTGGTTGGACCATTCTTTACCTGAACCTTAAACGAGATACCTTTCGCGTCTAGTGGTAGAGTAGAGTTAGGAAAAAAGCTAGCAAGAACCTCTTTAGGAGTCTCTTGTTTTGGAAGCCCTGTCACTTTCGTAATACGAGTAACATCTTCACCACGACATGAATCATCTGCACATTGAAATGAGACTCTACAAGAATTCCCACTGCTATCTGTCTTCCAAGTATAGTCTGTTTCACCTCTAACTAAGATACCTTCAACAATACCTGTGTCTGAGTTGAAAACTGGAGAACCTGAATTACCACCAAAAGTATCTAAGTTTGCGACAAAGTACCAATCGTTTGAGTTTGTTCTAATATTTGCACCAGGTGCTACTTTCATTGGAAGTCCTGAAGGGTGTCCCATTACTGTGATAGGGTCACCAACTGAAACAGAACCTGAAGCTCTATATGTTAGTGGAGCGGCGTCTACTACTGCTCTATCTAATTCTAGTACAGCAAAGTCTGCTTTAGTAGAGCTACTTAATTGTTGTGAGATAATACTTTTACAAGAGTAGATCTGATCATCGCTTAATTTTGATACGCCTTTCTTAAATCCAAAGACCCATTTATAATTTGAACAATCACTCTGGCTCTCTACACAGTGACCAGCAGTTACGAGAATATTTTCACCCACTAGGAACCCTGAACATCTTCCAGGATTAATTTGATCTGCAAATGGCTCGTCTTCACATAGATACATATTATCAGCGATTGTTGTACTATTTAATTCGCCACCAGCACCAATCTTAGCTGAAGAAACCTGTACCGCAACAGACTTTGCCCATTGTTGGTGTCTTGCATCTGTAGAGTCTGCAATATCAAGTCTATCATCCTTACCGTAAATAACTTTAGGAGTAATAACTGTTTTTTGATTTACCATCGCTAGGAACTTATCTAGCTCTTTATTGTGTTCATAAATCTCATCATTTAAAGCACACTTTTCAGGATATTTTTCTTGGAAAGCAGTAATCTTATTTTTGAATTGATTAAATTCTTCAACAGTTGTTTTTGGATTGTAAACATCACTGAATGATTGCATCAATGACTTATAATCAGACTGAAATGTATCCTTACAAGTGGCCACTTCGTCTTCACAGGCAGTTATTGATAATAGTAGTGATAGTGTAATAAGTAGATTTAGTTTACGCATAGATTCTCCCTCGTACGATATAAAATCATATTTAAAAAGAAACTAGCAATTCATATTTGCGAGTCTGTAATAAAGTCATATGAATGAAAGGAAAAGTTGGAATTATTACAGGGTTTTACTCTGTAAGGTATTCAATTGGCCACATGCTGCCAGAATATCACTACCTTTTGTTGTTCTGACCTTTACAGTAAGACCTAGGCGCTCAAGCTTGGTTTTAAATTCATTGACCTTACTCGTGAGAGGTCTTTTATAGGGTGCACCTGGAAACTCGTTAAAAGGGATAATATTGATTATCGCCCTTCTTTGTCCCAGCCATTTATTTAGAAGAGTAATGTCTTCGTCTCTATCATTTAGATCTTTAATGAGTAAGTATTCATAAGTGATGAATTGTCTTTTTAGAAGTTTGATTTGATCTAATTTCTCAAAGAGTTTTTCCAGACTATATCTCTTATTCAGGGGAATGAGTTTATTTCTATCTTCATCAATAGGAGAGTGAAGAGAGAGTGCTAGATTAATATTTGGAAGTTCACTAAACCTTTCTAGACCTGGTAAATACCCCGCAGTTGAAAGAGTAATCTGTCTAAATCCTAAGTGAAGCCCTTCGGTTGTTAGAAAAATCTCAATTGCTTTCTTTACTTGATCAAAATTATGTAGAGGTTCTCCCTGTCCCATAAAGACAATATTAGGAGAAGCTATTTTCTCAGGTCGATTTTCTCGCAACCATTTATATGCAACGATATATTGCCCAATTATCTCACTTGCCTCTAGATTTCTCTTGAGTCCCTGAAGACCTGTAAAACAGAAGCTACACTTCATTGCGCATCCAACTTGGCTAGAGAGACAAATAGTATATTTCTTAGCAAAGGGAATGAGGACCGATTCAACCTGGTTTCCATCTGCAAGCTCAACGAGAAACTTCACAGTGTTATCGTCAGCGTTTTGGACTTTTACAATTTTTGGCAAATCAAATCTGTAGTGATTAGAAATAAAATCTATAGTTCTCCTCGAAAGAGTATCGACAGCCTCAAAGTTAGGGTTAAATCTCTTGTAAACCAATCTAAAAATCTCATCAGCACTCTTTTGCTTAAACCCTGATTCGTGAAGAGTGTGAGAGAGCTCTTCAAGGGATTGATTATAAAATGAATGTGCTGCTTCTTTGGATGTCATCATTATTATATATTCTGCAAACTTAACTTTTGCAACCATGGGAAGATATGCTATTAGAAAAATATGACTGAAGAAAATTTTCGCTTTACAGGAATCTCTAGATTATATGGAGCTCGATCTGGAAAGCTACTAGAGAACTCACATATTTGTATTATTGGACTTGGGGGAGTTGGCTCATGGAGCGCTGAGGCCCTTGTTCGCTCTGGTGTTGGTGAAATTACTTTAGTGGATCTAGATGATATTTGTATTACTAATGTGAATCGACAGCTCCACGCCCTAGATGGAAATATCGGTAAGCTAAAGATTAGGGCCCTAGAGCAGAGATGCCTATTAATCAATCCAGAAGTCAAAATTCACTGTATAGAGGACTTTCTCACTGCGGACTCTGTGAATGAAATTCTGAGCACAAAATTTGATTACGTTATTGATGCTATCGACTCTTTAGACAATAAGGCCATTCTTATAAATGAAGCACTAAAAAGGTCTTTGCCAATTATTACAGTTGGTGGCGCCGGTGGAAAGCAAGACGCTACTCAGATAAGAGTCGATGATTTATCTAAATCTTGGAATGATAGACTTTTACAAAAGCTTAGAAAGAAGCTTCGAAAAGATTTTGACTTCCCATTGGATGATTCTCTCTTTGGTGTTAAGAGCGTCTTTTCTCCAGAGCTTCCTTTTCTCGCCGATGAAGAAGGTGAGGTTTGTCAGATAAGAAAGGATCAGCAAAGAAGTTATCGTCTAGATTGTTATACTGGCTTTGGCAGTGCTACTTTTGTGACGGGGACTTTTGGCTTTGTTGCTGCTGGGGAAGTCGTAAAATCAATCTGTTCTAGAGATTAATTTTATTTTCTTTAAATAAGTCTTATAATAAACCTATGTACATCAATATCCATACTCACATTCTTAGTAAGGACCCTAGTCATATTGAATTCTATAATGTCGATATAAGAAAGGGTGATGATGAGTTTTCAAAAGGTCACTTTAGATGTGTTGGTATTCATCCATGGTGGATTCAATCCTTCTCTGGTTACAATTTAGAAAAATTAGAAGCACTACTTCAAGGTAGAGAATATCAATGTATTGGTGAAATTGGTTTAGATCGTGCATTTAAAGAAGTCGATTTTGAAACTCAATGTAACTTTTTTCGTTTTCAATTAGAATTTGCCAAAAAGAGAAAAGATCCTTTTGTCGTTATTCATTGTGTTCGTGCATATAACGATATTTTAAAACTCGTTAATGAAGTGGGTTATGAAGGAGTGCTTATCTTTCACGACTATAATGGAAATGAACAAATCACGAGAGAGCTCATCGGAAGGGGTTATTACTTCTCATATGGAATTAAGCTCTTTAATGAGCAGACAAAGGGATTCAAGTCCTTTACATTAATTCCTCTCTCCAAGCTATTCTTTGAAACTGATGACTCCTCTTTAAAAATTGAAGAGGTCTATCTTCGTGCTTCGAAGTTAAGAGGTAAAACTTTGGATGAGATAAAGTCAAGAATCAAAGAAAACTTCGAAGAACTCAGTGCTTAAATCCTGGTAAGTGGGAGGCACTACTTTTAGAGCATAGGGACAGCGCTTTCTTAATCAATTTCTTATTATTGGCACTCTCTTTAATAGTTAGGCCATTCCTATAGAAAAATTCTCCCCACATAAATTCTAGATAAGGGATGTCTACTTTATTAAAGCATCCCTTTTCTCTGGCAAAGTAGGCCAAGCTTCTATAGGGATTATTGCCAAGAGTATTGATTTGAGTGGGGATCTCTTCTGGAGAAATTTCTTCAAATTTACAATTCTTTAGATAAAAGAGGTTTTCTCTTTTCATAGAATTATAGAAGTGATTCCACGAGTAGCTTGACCAGTCATGGAGAACACGAATATAGAGGCCTTTATATTTATCAGCAATATCTGACTTTAAAAGTGCATAACTCAGGTGATGGCGATCAAGTATCCAATATTTTTCATCTGGGCCAATAATGGCCGGACTCCACTTCTCTTTTAAATAAGAGTCTAGCTTCTTCTTTTTTAACTTCTTTTGAATCTTTTCTATTTTTAAAGGGATTTGATCGTGGCCCACAAATGCTTGAGTTGGGTGAATATTTGAAAGGCTTATGAATTCAAGCTTAGTCGCCGTAGCAGATAACGAAAGAAAGAAAGTGAGTAAGAGAGTTATTTTCATGCAGAGAATGTATAATAAGTCTCTAAAATAGACAAATTTACTTTGCGAGGAGCGCAATAGATTATTTAGCTAACTTCTTGAAATTAAGGAAGAATGTTAGATATTTCCCGTATAAAAAATCTAAGTTTATGCTACCATAAATGAAATAATTATTTTGAGGACTGCTATCTTGAAGACGCTTGCTCTTTTTACTTTTCTTTTATCTTTTACAACATTTGCCAATGCAGATTTTAAAGAGTTCTTTAACCCAGACGGGTGGGAGAAAATTTATACTAAGAGTGGAGTTGTGGTTTACTCACAAAAGTCTAAGCACTCAAGTCTAGTTGGCTTTAGGGCCGAGGCAATTTTAGAGGCTCCTCTTGAGAATATACTGGCGACTTTAAGAGATGTGGAAGGCACGATTAGTTGGGCCCCAAATATGATTGAAAAATCAACGCTAAAAGAGATCAGTGATGTAAAGGCAATTACTTATAGTAATAACGACCTTCCGTGGCCTGCTGCCGATAGAGATATGATACAAATGAATGAACTCAGGCTTGATAAGGAAAAGAAAGAACTTATTGTCGATACCTATTCAGTTGATTATGAAAACTATCCCGTTCCTAAGGATGTCGTAAGGGCCCATATGACTTTTGGAACACTTGCCTTTAAGAGAGCGCAGAATAACTCCAGTGTTCAGATGACCTTATTAGTTGACCCTAGAGGATCTCTTCCAATTTGGTTAGTTAATATGCTTCAAAAGAGACTTCCATTTCAATTCTTAAAAGCTCTGGAAGCACAATCTAAGATTTCAAAGGCCCCTCTAAGACCAGGAATTAAGGTCTTATTAGATCAATTAGATGGCCTAAAATAATGTAGAAATATTCACAATTAGTGAGATTTTACTGAGAGTATTTCTATATACTATCGCTATGAAAGTAAATCCAAACATGAGTATTCTAATTGTCGACGATGATAAAGATATTATTAACTATATCAAAACTTTACTTCGTAAACATGGCTTTAGAAATATTCATACCGCAGTAAATGGAGTCATTGCACTTGATTATATTGAGCAATCATTTATTGATAATAAAAAGGTGGATATGATTTTGGCCGATTGGAAAATGCCAGAGTTAGATGGAATTCATTTTTTAGATTACTTAAAGAGAAATGAAGACTTTAGCGATATTCCCTTTTTGATGGTGACTTCTGACAGCGAGCGACTGCACGTTGTAGAAGCGATCAACCATGGTGTTTCTCAGTATTTAATAAAGCCTTTTGATGAGAGAGGATTAATTAATAAGATCTCAGATGTATTAAAGAGAAAGTCTGCTTAGACTTTCTTAGCCCATGATTTAGCAAGTTTTAAAATCTTCGTAATTAATTGTTCATAATTTACTTTGGAGTGTAATGCGCTACTGGCAAGTTCATCTTCACGTGCAATATTAGGATTGGGATTAACCTCTATGACGTAGACTTCTCCTGCTGGATTCATTCTAAGATCAACTCTAGCGTATCCATTAAGATTTAGATGCTTGTATACTTTCTTACAAATATTTTTAATTTTAAGTTCTAATTCAGGGGATAGGGTTGCTGCTTCAGTTTTAATTCCCTTTCGGTCTCGATATTTATTATTCCACTTGGCCCTATTGGAGTAGAGTTCTTTCTCAGGCTTTTCAACATTTTCAAATTTCAACTCCCATACGGGAAGAGTTTGAGTTTTATAATTTCCCATAACTCCCACATAGAATTCTCTACCTTCAATGAATTCTTCAACGATGGCATCGACACCAATTTTTTGATTGATATACTTTACTCTCTCTTTGAGCTTCTCTTCATTGTAAACAATTGATGCCTTGGCTATTGCTAATGAAGCTTCCTCTGTGAGGCACTTCACAATAAGAGGGTATTTTAGATGCTTTGAAGTTTTAACTTTTCTATTCTTAGGAAAGACTTGAAAGTGTGGAGTTTTGATTCGGTGAAAGAGAAGAATTTTCTTCGCCAAGGCCTTGTCTCTTGCAAGCATAAGACCTCTTGGGTTACAGCCCGTATAAGGAACACGTAAAAGCTCTAGGTAACTCACAACATTTTGATCAAAGAGAACTTCACCATCAAATTCTTCAAGTAAGTTAAAGATAACTGTTGGCTTAAATTTATCAATAGCATTTTTTATAAGTTTTAGATCACTTATGACACCACAGATTTCAACTTTGTGTCCCAAATTATTGAGCGCCTTAATAACATCATATTCTGTTATCCATGGCACTTCATCTTTATCGAATTGATCTTCTTTAATATCCGTAGGAGGAACGAGGTCTTTATGCATTAATACGAGTACTTTCACATGATGACCTTATGCTTTCCTTGTTTGACATATTGTAGGGTTGATTTTGAGAGCATATTTATAAGTGGAGCGTGAGTCTCTCTGCGAGTATGGCGCAAAGTTAGATTTCTCTCACGGCACTCATTTTTTAACTCTCTCATTACATCCTTAATAATATAATGATACTGATTTGTATTTTTTGCAACTCTTATACAAATCTCTCTTTCGTGTACTTTTAAATAGCTTAGAGCATTGATTCGCTTTCCAGAACTAAAAACTCTATTAATATTTTTCTTAAAAAGAGGAGCTTTGTATTTAGATTTATTCTTCACTTTTCTACTTAGATAACACTTATAGCTAATACCTAGAGTTGAAATTTCATCTAGTGTATCTCTGCAAATAGTCTTTGCTCTCTTTCCTCTAAGGCCCGTCATTATAGAGTCAACATATTCTAACTTTTTAAGAGCTTTCCAATCTTTATACTTCTCTTTCCAATTTGATTTTGGATCTAGCCAAACCGCGAAAGTCTCCGCCCAATCTTCTTCTGGATGGGCCTGGGCATAGTTGTCTCCAAGATGTAAAACATAGCTTCTGGAGAAAGGTTTCTTTATATACTCTTTTGGATATTTTAGACGATGGTCACCAAAAATCTCTCTTCTCTCTTCACAGTCTCTAAGATGAAAAGCATTATCTATCGCATGACCTAGTTCATGACGTATGAGCTTTAAGCATTCCTCTTCTGTCTTACCCTCAGCGTGACCAATATATTTTTGCTCTAGAGTTAGAGCTTGCTCATTGAAGAGATAGAAAGGAATGGCAACTCCTGTGATACCGTCAGGGCAAAACCAATCGTCAGAAGCCCAGTAGTGAAAGTTAAAATTAATTCCCTTAGACTTCAGTTCCTGGCGCACTTGCCGAAGGCACTTGAGTGCGATACTTCCTCTTTTTTTAAGAGGGATTTGGCAAAGTGGAGTGCGTAGAAATGACCTTAAATCAGGGTCATATTTTAAGTGTTTGACCATGCATTATTAATAATCCCATTTCAAATAATTTACAATAAGTTACGTCTTTTTTACTCAAATTATAGGCAACCTTAAGAATAAGTCTGGCCTATGGTTGACTTGAGTTTACGGGTATAATTGATTGAAAATATAGAAAAATTAATAAAGTTAAGTTAAAAATTTAATTAATTTACCCGATACTATTTATACTTTATATAAATATTTAGCCTTAGGATTATTTATGGACAATGAGATGATGACATTCTTTGTTGATGAAATTAAGGAAATCAGAAAATCAATGATCGTTTCAATCTCTACTCTTATTGAAACAAAACTCGAAGATGGATCAAAATTTGAAGAGTTCGGACAAATGGTCGATCGCATTTATGGTACTGCTGCAACTCTAGGGCTAACAGAGATAAGCGAATATACTAAAGCAGTTAAAGACGTAAGTTATATGGCCTCTGTAAGTGAGAATGAAAGTGGAAAGAAGAAAGTTGTTAGATCACTTATTAAGTATATCGAGTTGAGTGATTTAATTTGCGCCAGTATCTTTGATAAAAAAGAATTAGCTAAGATTAATCACCAATTAAAATTAGAAAAATCCAGAGCGCAAAATTTAAACCAAAGAGAATTCTACAGTATTGATAAAAAGTCATGTGCCATTGAGTAATGGACATCTATTAATCTGCGTTTATAATGCTTTAAAACGGAGATTAATATGAAAATAATAAATACTTGTATTCTATTTTGTCTTTTACTGACTTCTTGTACTACAAAGAAAGTTCAATCTTATACTGGTCACGGTGTAGAGACTCTTGATCAGGAAATCGTAACTAAGTATGCGCCTAAGCCTATTCCAAAAGAACTATCCACTGAAATTGAAGCAGAGAATGAAATTCGCTCTACAGGAATGGGACAGTTAGCCCCAGATGGTAGAACGATGTTCTTCACATGGGGAGTGACGGGTGTAAGACAAGTTTGGAAAATTAATGGACCTAAGAAGTTTCCAATTCAGATGACTGGAGGGGAGAATGCGAGCTCTCTCTCCGATATAACAAATGATGGAAAGTATCTTCTTATCTCAAGAGATGAGGGCGGAGATGAATACCCAAGTCTATATCTTCAAGATGCAAAAAGAGGTGGAGAGTTATTTAAAATCTTTGGTCAAAAGAAAGTTAAGGTGAGTTACCTTGATCAATCAGAAGATGGAAAGTTTATCTACTATAGGGCCAATGATATTACGCCGACGACATGGGGAATTTATAAATATAATATTGCCACTAAGAAGAGAGAACTCATTTTCAAAGGTGAGGGATATTGGTGGATCGTAGAGTTCTTTAAGAATGGAAATATTCTACTTGGTCACGCCACTGGAAATATTGCCAGAGAATTCTATATCTATGATTTAAAAACAAAAGAGAAGAGAGCTTTACTAGGAGTGGGCGAAAGAGAGTCCTACAATGTTCGCATTGCTCATAAAGAGGGCGAGTTTCTAGTGCTGACAAATAAGTTTGATAACTTTAAGAGACTCTATCTCTATGATGGAAAGAAATTTAAACCTATTACTAAAAAGTTAGAGATGAATATTAAAAATATCTCTATAGTTAAAGACTTTTCAAGAATTCTTCTTAGGTATAATGACAATGGTTACTACAGAGTTAAAGTAATTAATGGAAAGACTTATAAAGAGATGAGTGGTCCAAAGTTTAAAAAAGCTGAGCATACATTCTTTGGCTCAACTACAAGTGATGCGAGATATACTATTTTTTCTCAAGTCTTTCACAATAAACCTAGAATCAATTATGTCTATGACTGGAGGAGAAGAACAATGCGCCAATGGACCATTGCAAGCTCACCAGAGATTGATACATCCAATTACTTAAGATGGAAACTTGAGAGCTATCCTGCAGAGGATGGAACTTCCATTCCAATGTTCGTAAAAAAACCAAGACAGTGTGAAGTAAGAACGTGTCCAGTTATTATCTCTTTTCACGGGGGACCAGAGTCACAATCCCTACCTGGTTTTAGCCCATACTCTGAACTCTTTACAAAGAGAGGCTTTATCTATGTCATGCCAAATGTGAGAGGTTCAAGAGGTTATGGAAAGAAATGGCTTAACTCTGATAATGGAGCAAAGAGACTGGATGTGATCACAGATATTAGGGATGCTGCTATTTATGCGAAGAAGAAGTGGGCCGTTAATGGGGTGACTCCAAAGATCGGTGTCACTGGAGGCTCTTATGGTGGATACTCAACTCTCTATGCAATGACAGTATTTGCAGAGCACTTTGATGCTGGAGTTGCTCGCGTCGGAATGAGTAGCTTAGTAACATTTTTAGAAAATACAGCAAAGCATAGAAGGTACTTAAGAGAGAGTGAGTACGGTTATCTAGATAAAGATAGAGAAGTCTTAGAGAAGCTCTCACCAATAAATTATCTCGATAGAATTAATTCTCCACTCTTAATTATTCAGGGGGCCAATGACCCTAGAGTTCCCGCAGGAGAGTCAATTCAATTTCAACAAGCACTTGAGAAAAAAGGTATAGAATCTTCATTAATCTTATTTCCTGATGAAGGTCACGGTGTTCGTAAAAGGGCCAATAGAACTTTAAGTACAGGTCATACACTGAACTTCTTTATCAAGTGGTTGCAATAATGTTCTCCCTTTAGAAAAAATGGATTATTTGAGAAAATAGTGTGAGTTAGGAGAATTAGAATATATGAAAATGTGGTCAACCTTTAGAAAAGATGTCATCAAGTCGAGACTTACACAAATAATGGAAAGTGGTGATGAGGTTACGATTTGGCAAAATCGAGGGGATGAGAGAAATAAATTCCAAGCGACAATCGTTGAGGTCACAGATTCTAATACTATAATTCAAATTGAAGATGCTTATAAGAATGCAGATTATAAGATTACAAAAGATAATACTCTCTTTGTTCACTACGCAAAGGGAGATGCTCTCTTTAAAAAGGATGCTTTCAAAACGGAAGGGTTGCGAATCATTATTAAAACTCCTGTAGAGTTGATGATGAAAGAGAGAAGAAGTGTTGAGAGATTTTCTTTTAAGTATCAAGATTTCAAGAATGTTTCTTTCAAGGTTGGAAGTAATGATGATGTAGAGAGTGTATCGTACATACTAAAAGATCTCTCAGTTAAGGGACTGAGTCTAATCGTGCATGAGAGTGAGGCACCTAAGTTTTCAGTTGGTGCAACTATTTATATTACATCTATTACAGATCAGAATTTATCATCAGGTTTACTTGCAACCATTCGCTATATTACACCTTACTCTGTTTCACTTGAGACGGACTCAAATCTTTTAAAGTTGGGTGTGCAGTTTTCTGACTCTCTCGAGAGTGTGACTTTTAAGTCCATAAGTTCAGTTATTGAAAAGAAGCAGCTCAAGCAAAAAGGTCTTGAGGTTTCAACATTCAATGGTCTCTCAGAAGTAGAACAGGAGAAAGTACTAAGAAAGATAGCCGAAGAAAATCATGTTCTAGCAAATAATATTAGAGAACAGAATGAGAATATAGATAGATTGCGCTATCTTACCTTAGAGATGAAGAGGAATTTCCTATTAGAAGTAAATCTGGATTTACTAGCGGCATCCCTTCGTCTCTCATCAAAAGAATTAATTTATGATCTTATCAGCGAAGTGACTGATACAATGAAAGAGGAATTTCTCTATAAATTAGACCAACCAAAGTCCCCCTCGGCCATCAATAAGGCCCAGGATGAAATCGTCAAATTTATACGTGCTAAGGAGAAGTCGGGAGAGCTGGTTCTTGACCCAACTTCCTTTGAGGTTCTCGTTTAAGAATGGCGTTTCACTTCTGGAACACGATAACTATAATAATTTCAAACCTTTAACTTTGCTCTTTTTGGCACCGTCTTTGTAATGTATGTAGGAAACACTATATTAGGAGACATAAATGAAAAACTTTAAGAGCTTACTGATTTCTACAATTTTAATGACTTCACCTTTATTATTAACTTCTTGTGGAGGATCTGGAGAAAAATCTAGAGCACCTCAATTATCTGAGTCTCAGAAGATTATTGCTAATGGGATGTTGGACTTTGTTGATACATGCGACTCAAGCAAGTCAAATGTAAAGGCAATCTATGGAGCTGATAATAGAGTGAGCGTATGCTCTGAAGGCAACGATACAGAAGACAGAGAGAAGATGAAGGCCGTGGCCATGTTTATAGACTCTTCACAGCTAATTTTTGCTGGTAACCTTGAAGGGAAGAAAGTTTATAAAATCGACTCTCAGACATTGGGTGGATTTCTTAGCGAAGAAAGTGGCTACAAAACTTGCTCTAGCTTAAGGTATAAAGACGAAGTTGCACCAGGTTTTTGTACAGGTTTCCTCATCAATGAAAACGGAAGAAATGACGAGTTAATGACTGCCGGGCATTGTATTGAAAGTGGAAAGGCACAAAATATTAGAGTCATCTTCACTGTTGCTGCTGATGGAAGAAAAGTAATCTCAAGAAATGAAGCCTATGAGAATGATATTTTTGTTACTGAAGATCAGGTTTTTGGAATTCAAGAAAATTTAGAGTTTAGCTCTGATATGACAATTGCAAAGCTTGACCGTGAAGTTCAAAATGTTGAAGCTCTCGAGATTTCTAGAAAAGAATACTTTCAAGATGGGACAGAATTAAAAATGATGGGACACCCTGCTGGGCTTAGAATGAAAGTTGCAAGTGGGGAAGTTAAGCATGATGGGTATGGTTACGATACTATTACAGCACATATTGCATCATACGGCGGAAACTCAGGTTCTCCTGTATTTGATGAGGAGACTGGAGAAGTAGCAGGAGTACTGGTCTCAGGTCAGCAGGACTTCGAGCTGCAGATTGAAAATGATGAGTATTGCGTAGGCGACAAAGTATACTCAGAGTTTGACGCAGGTGGCGAGAAAGTGCTGAAGGTTAGGAATTATTTAAACTAAGAAAAATCTTCATATTCCTTGGCTTAATATAATGGCCAAAGTAAAACCCACTCTTATTAGAATAATAGGAGTGGAAATGAAAAAATTAATCGCAATTATTGGTTTAACTTTAATGACTTCTGCAGCTTCTGCATCAGTGTTAAAAGTGTGCGCTGTTCAAGCTAATGAGACATGTGCTGAAATCACAAATAGAGAAGATTTTCTACAGTGTCATAACGCAATCATGCAAATGTGTTTAGATTATGGAAATGGAAACTATAAGTCAGTACCTGCATGTGAGAGATACTGTAACTCTCTTCCAGAGCCAACTCAAAGACAAATCTGTCTACAGACTTGTGAGCCAAAGTTTTAATTAAGCTATTAGAATTGAAGGGCACCTAGGGTGCCTTTTGATTTTGGCTAAACGCCTCTTTTCCTGTACAATTAGTCCAATATTTTTTAAAAATATCCTCATAAATTCAAAGTCATAATTTAAGCACCCAAAGGAATGTTGCAATGAGTTATAATTTTCAAGAAATTGAAACAAAATGGCAGAAGTACTGGAACGATAATCAAACTTTCAAGGCCCATGAGTCGAGTTCAAAACCTAAATACTATATTCTCGATATGTTTCCCTATCCTTCGGGAGCGGGGCTACACGTAGGTCATCCTCTTGGTTATATCGCTTCAGATATCTATACTCGTTTTAAGAGGCTAGAGGGATATAACGTTCTTCACCCAATGGGTTACGATGCCTTTGGACTTCCGGCCGAGCAATATGCCATTCAAACTGGTAGACATCCTGCAGATACAACGAGAGAAAATATTGCAAGATATAGAGAGCAGTTAGATAAGATCGGCTTCTCTTATGATTGGAATAGAGAAGTGCAAACATGTGATCCAAAATATTATAAGTGGACTCAGTGGGCCTTCATCCAGATGTTTGAGCACTACTATGATTTAGATGCAAATAAGGCCCTTCCAATTGCGGATCTAATTAAGAAACTTGAGAGCAAGGGAAGTGCTGGTGTAAATGCTCACTCTGGTGAGATGGAAGAGTTTAGCGCCAAGGAATGGAAGAGCTTTGATGAAAAAGCGAAAGAGAATACTCTTCAAAATTATAGATTGGCATTCTTAGCTGAAACTGCTGTGAATTGGTGTCCAGGTCTTGGAACAGTTCTGGCCAATGACGAAGTTAAAGACGGTCTCTCGGTGAGAGGTTCGCATCCAGTAGAACAAAAGAAGATGCAACAGTGGTGCCTTAGAGTTTCTGCTTATGCTCCAAGACTTCTAGATGGACTAGACGAGCTGAATTGGTCTGACTCTTTAAAAGAGATGCAGAAGAATTGGATTGGTAAGTCTACGGGCGCAGAAGTTAAATTTGATATCAAAGATCGTGAAGAGAAGATTGAAGTCTTCACTACTAGAGCAGATACAATTTTTGGTGTGAGCTTTATGGTTCTCGCACCAGAGAGTGATTATGTAAGTTTAGTGACAACTGATGAGCAAAGAGCAGCAGTAGAGCAATATTTAGAAGATACAAAAAAGAGAAGTGAAAGAGATCGTCTCGCTGATGTAAAACGTGTGACGGGAGTTTTCACAGGTGCTTACTGTATTCATCCTTTCACTGGAAAGGATATTCCAATTTGGATTGGTGATTACGTATTAGGTGGATATGGAACAGGTGCTGTTATGGCCGTTCCTGCTCACGATTCAAGAGACTACGCCTTCGCAAAACATTTTGGAATTGAAATAACTCAAGTTGTTTCAGGTGGAGATATCTCTGAGGAGTCATATGACGCCAAAGAGGGAACTCTTATGAACTCTGACTTTTTAAACGGACTAAGTGTTCAGGACGCAATTGCAAAAATGATTACTGAAGTTGAGAGTAGAGGACTTGGACAGAAACAAACTAATTACCGCTTAAGAGATGCTATCTTCTCTAGACAGAGATACTGGGGTGAACCATTCCCAATTTATTTTAAAGACGGAGTGCCAACACCACTAAGCATGGATGATCTTCCTCTACAACTTCCAGAGGTCGATAAATTTCTTCCAACTGAAGATGGTCAGCCACCACTAGGAAGAGCTGAAAATTGGACGACTAAAGATGGGCACCCTCTAGAGATGTCTACTATGCCAGGATTCGCTGGTTCTTCTGCTTATTACTTAAGATATATGGACCCACATAATGAAGAGGGGCTTGTATCTAAAGATGCGAATAATTACTGGCAAGATGTTGATCTCTATATCGGTGGAGCGGAGCATGCGACAGGTCACCTTATTTATTCACGCTACTGGAATAAATTTCTCTTTGATATTGGATATGTCTGTAAAGAAGAGCCTTTTAAGAGATTGGTGAATCAAGGAATGATCCAAGGTCGATCGAACTTTGTTTATAGATTAAAAGGTAAGAATGAATTTGTTTCACTAGGACTCAAAGATCAGTATGACACTCAAGAGATTCATGTTGATGTGAATATTGTTCACAACGATCAATTAGATATGGACGCTTTTAAGGCGTGGAGACCTGAGTTTAAAGATGCGACTTTTATCACTGAATCTGTTGATGGAAAGGACGTCTATAATTGTGGTTACGCAGTTGAGAAGATGAGTAAGTCCATGTTCAACGTGGTTAATCCAGACACTATCGTTGAAAATTACGGTGCCGATACACTAAGACTATATGAAATGTTCTTAGGTCCATTAGAGCAATCAAAGCCATGGAATACAAATGGTATCGAAGGTGTTCACAGATTCTTAAAGAAGCTATGGAATCTCTTCTACAAAGATGAAAAACTCTGTGTTGTTTCAGATGCGCCAAGTGCAGATGAGTTAAAAGTTCTTCATACTTGTATTAAAAAAGTAAATGAAGATATTGATACTTTCTCTTTCAATACATCTATTTCGGCCTTTATGATTTGCGTAAATGATCTCTCGAAACTTAAGTGTCATAAGAAAGATATTTTAAATGATCTTATTATTTTACTCTCTCCATTTGCTCCTCACTTTTGTGAAGAGTTGTGGCAGGAGTTAGGTCATAGTGAGAGTATTACATTTGCGAGTATGCCTGAGTTAAACGAGTCATACTTAGTAGAGAGTACGCATAAATATCCTATTTCTGTTAATGGAAAAATGAGATTTTTAATGGATATCTCTCTCGATGCTTCTAAAGAAGAAATCGAGAAGCTCGTTCTTGAGTCTGAAGAAATTCAGAAGTGGATTGAAGGCAAAGAGATAAAGAAGAAAATCATTGTTCCAAAGAAAATTGTCAATATCGTAGTTGGCTAGGACATAATAGATTCAATTCTATCAGCGGCGAGCTCTAGATAATCCTCTAGAGTTTTGCCTGTCTCTCTCTTTCTAGGCTTTAGAGAGTGATCTCCATCTTCAAACCAATGTAGTGAAATATTTTTGCTTAAGTCATAACCAAGGACTTCATCCTTCGCTCCCATACTATCTCTTGTACCTTGAAGAATATGAACTTTGGTCTTTATATTTTTTAAATGATCAATTCTATCTCGAACATCTTTTCCAGGGGCGTGAAAAGGGAAGCCTAGGCAAATGACTCCTTTAGGTGTGAGTTCATCGGCCATCAGTGTTGCCATTCGACCACCCATGGATTTTCCAGCAATAAATGTTTCGCTATCAGCGCAGAGTTCAAAGACCTCTTTCCATGTTTCAAGAAGAATCTTCTTCGTATTAGGTGGTCTCTTCTTACCATCAACTCGTCTTTGGGCCATATAGGGAAATTCAAAGCGGATAACTTGAATATCTCTACTCACTAGCTTATCGCTTAGAGAGTTCATCCAATCATGATCCATTGGGGCGCCAGCTCCGTGGGCCAGAATGATACGCTTATTTGATTTTGATTTTTTAGAAATGATGAGGTCTTTTTTATTCATAATTTTTTAATATATTAAAGTTGTATTTTTTAATCTTTTTATTAAAAACTTTTGAGTAGTTCTTAAAGTTAAGAGGCTTTTTATTCTCGATAAACTTCTCTAGGATTTCTTTTGCGTTCGACTGATTAGCGATATAGAAGTGAGACTTATAGGTTAGGCCAAAGTCATTTTTAAAGTCATATCCATGATGATAGTCAAAAGTTGCGACAAGGGCAAAGGCCGGCTCAAGGAAATGTCCACCAACAGTACAAAGTTGTTTCTTATCTTTAACATTCTGAAGACCATTCTTAGTCCAGTCTATTGAGCATACCTGATACTTCTTTAATCTGGAATTTAAGATTGCCTCGGCCATGAAATCACTTGAAACAAAGAAACCGCAAATATTTGGATAGCGTCCCTCTATGTAGGGTAGCATCCTTCCAACTTTTTCTTTCTTCCAATTTCCATAGAAAGATTGTTTCAGGTTTAAGTTCAATTCTTTGGAGGTCTCTTCAAAAGATTTCTCTCTAATTAAAGAAGCGTTAGAGATATGTGTACCATTAATAGCAACTACGTCACTTCCTTTTCTACACTTCTTTGCAACTTCACTAACAACAAGTCTCCCTGCTTGATAATCATCTGGATAAAATTCTCCAATCCAATTCTTATATTTCTGTCTAGGCCATCCAATACTTTCTCTCTCATTTTCATTTACTTCAGCATTAATGAAGACTGTTTTGACTCCAACTTTCTCAAGCTTTTCGAGAGTATTTCTAGCAGTAGACTTAATGGGGAGAATTAAAAGATATTGCGGGAGTGTTTCTTTTGGACGCTTAGAAACCTTGTCTATCATACTTGTATAATAAGAGTAGTGTGATTGTGTATAGAGAACTTCTAGTTCAATCCCTAAATCTTTAGCGGCCTTCATTACTTGCTTTGTTGTATTCTTCCAAAACTCATTTTCAGTATCGATAGGGTCTGGTGAAATATAGGTTACTCTTAGTCCATCCTTTGCAAATAAAGAGAGAGGCGTAATAAGGAATAGAGTAAGTAATAGTATTTTCAAGATTTTTCCATGTTTATGGCCTTATTATATCCATAAAATGTAACATATTTAAAGTGTGAGACACTAATCTCTAGAAGCTTTAAGTTTTCTAAAGATTTGATAAGGAGATCTTTCATGAAGTTAAATACGATATTTCTACTTATAAGTTTATATCTAGCTGGAAGTGCTCAGGCTCTGGCCAAGAGTGAAGTTGCGATTTTTGCAGGAGGTTGCTTTTGGTGTATGGAGCCTCCCTTTGATAAATTAAAAGGAGTGAAGTCCACGACTTCAGGTTATATCGGCGGAAGTGAATCTTCTGCGTCTTATAAAGTTGTAAGTGCTGGTGGAACTGGGCATACAGAGGCAGTAAAGATTGAATTTGATCCGGCTGTAGTGAGCTATTCTAAGTTACTAGAGGTTTTTTGGATGAATATTGATCCAACTGATACCAAGGGACAATTTGTGGATAGAGGTAGTCAGTATCGCCCAGGCGTTTTCTACACCACTGAGTCCCAACGAGAATTGGCGCTTAAGTCTAGGGATGAATTGGAAAAGAGCAAAAGGTTCTCTAAGAAGATTGTGGCCGAGATTACAAAGGCGTCTAAATTCTATCCCGCAGAGGACTATCATCAGGATTATTACGAAAAGAACCCAATTCGCTATAAATTCTATAGATTTAACTCAGGTCGAGATCAATTTTTAAGGAAATATTGGAAAAAATGATAGATTTTTTGCAATCTAGTTGCATAAAAAACATATTGTGAGTATAACTGCTAATCATAGATTAGAGGTAAATATGGACCATATGCAACAAGAAAGAATGGATAAAATCGGAATAGCGCTTTCGCTCTCTTGCTGTGTTCATTGCTTGGCAACACCATTTATTCTTATGGCCGCTCCAGCGATTGGTGAATACTTTCAATCTGTTCTTATTCACGTACTACTCTTTATTTTTGTAGCGCCTATTGCACTAATTAGTTTCTTAAAGACATATAGACATACTCACAAGAAAAGACCTTTGATTTTAGGTCTTATTGGTCTGACTGAATTATTCTCTTCAATGCTACTGCACATGTATGTAGAGCAGAGGGCCTCTCTTGGTCATATTCATGAGATTGAAATCATTCTCAATATTATTTCAGGTCTTATTTTAGTTACAGGACACTTCTTTAATTTTAAAGACTCTCTCTGTAAGCACTGCTAATTATTTATTCTGACAATTAGGACAAATGGCGAAGAACTCTAATTTGTGTTCGACGTCTTTGTATCCCATTAATTCAATCTTCTGATCAATCTCTTCTACAAAGCAGTGATCTAAGACGATAACTTTGGAACATTCTTTACAGATTATATGGTGATGATGGTGACCAGGGTGATTGAATTCATATCTAGCAAAGTCCTCATCAAATCGAATACTATTTAAAATATTTTTTTCTTTAAATTGCTTTAATGTTCTAAAGAGTGTGGCCCTATCACAGAGTCCCTCTTCAAGTTTTTCAAAGATCTCATCAGCTGAGTAGGGACCATGTTCCCTCGTTAGTAATTTTAAAATTGCAGCGCGAGGCTTGGTAAAGCTAAGTCCTGCTTCTTTGATAATCTTCTTAAGTTCTTTTTCGTTCATAGAAATATCTTAACAAAAAATTGTGAGACTAGCCACTACCAGATTTTGAGGTAGAATAGCTCTATTAATTAACTATATTCAAAGGATATTGCCATGCAAGAACTTATTCCCGTCACACTCGTTGTAGGTTTCTTAGGTTCTGGTAAGACCACCTTTATAAATGAAATATTAAATGGAGATCATGGCAAGAAAATCGCTGTGATCGAAAATGAATTTGGAGAAGTAGGAATTGATGATGAAATTCTCTCTGGCTCCAATGATCTCTTTGTTGAAATGAGCAATGGTTGTATTTGCTGTTCAATAAAAGGGGACCTTGTCGAATCTTTAAATAAATTACTAGTTCATGCTAAGAACTTTGAGCACATTGTAATTGAGGCCACTGGTATGGCCAATCCTGGACCAATCATTGAAACCTTCTTCTCTTCAGAAGAGTTAAGTCGCTCTTTTGTATTAGACTCTGTGATAGGACTGGTCGATAGTGAGCACTTTGAAAAGAACTTAGAGAAGTTTGAAAATAGTGAGGAGATTGCTTTCTATGATCAAATTGCTTTTAGTGAAACAATACTACTTAACAAGTCTGATACTAGAACTTCTGAAGAGTTAACTTCTATAAGAGAAAAAGTAAAAGTGAAAAATCCTAATGCTCAAATTATTTCAACCACTCATTCAAAAGTGGATCTCTCAAAAGTAATGGGAACAAGGTCTTTTGATTTAAAAGCGATAGAGGAGACAATGCCCTCAGCCAATGCTGTAGAGTATCCTTTTAGTTGGGCAGGTGTCATAGAGCTTAAGGCCGGATTTTATAAATTTAACATTGATCATACTCATCACAATGAGAGAATGGTCTTCTTTAAAATTGATGAAGATGATTTGAATGATAAAATTATTAATTATGCAAATTCTCTCTTCTTCTCTCCTCAAAGACGAGCAAAGCGTGGAGCTAACGTAAATGTCGATGAGCATATTCTTTTAGATTTTGGTGGAGAACATACTGGAAGAAATATTCTAGATATCGAGTTCGATGGAAATTATGCCTTCTTTATAAGTGATCATCCAAGTCACTTACAATTAAAAATTCTAAACAGAGAAGAAAATGAGATTGAGTTTAAAACAGATCATAGTTTTAAGAAAGTGGAGCACTTTCATGGAAATGAGATTAATTCAATTTCACTTGAGTTCTCAGGGGCATTAAATCCACAATCTTTTGAGATGTTTTTAAATGTTCTCTACTCTCAATATCGAGATGAGATTTATAGATCTAAGGGAATCTTACACTTCTATGGCAATGATTCGAGAGTTCTTTTTCAGGGAGTTTACTCTTCATTGAAATTTGATCATGGAAGAGAGTGGGCTGATGAACAAAGAATCAATAAGATAGTCTTTATCGGTAAAGGCCTAATAGGGCCAAGTTTAGAGGCGGGACTTAAAAATTGCATAGTCGAGTAAAAAACTCTGGGAAGAGATGTCCGAGGCTTGTGTACAAGATATTCTGAGGTATAATCTAAAAGAAATTTATTCACGGAGGAAGAATGAAAAAATTATTACTGATTGCATCTCTTTTAATCTCTACACACGCATTTGCTGGAGACTCTTCTTCAGGCTGTGGTCTAGGTTGGGCCGTTTTAAAGAAGAACTCACTGGTTTCATCTTTTACTAGAACATTTATAAATGCCACTTTCTCAAGTACTCTTGGAATGACTTTCGGTACATCTGGTTGTGCTCAGCATTCGATTGTTAAGAATGAAAGTAAGATCATTCACTTTGCAGAATCAAATTACTATCAACTTCAAAAAGAAATAGCGCTAGGTTCAGGAAGCTATATTACTGCCTTTTCTGGATTAATCGGTTGTGAAGATGCAGCACTTTTTAATTCAAAAGTTCAGCAAAACTTTGATAAGATTTATCCTGATTTATCAACTGAGCCAGCAGCGGCACTTAAGAATATTTTAATGACTGTTCAAGGCGATCAGGAGCTATCTAGAAGTTGTCAAATTATCTAAAAGCAGTCTTACTTGTATCACTAACCCTATTTGTACAAACGAGTAGGGGAAGTGGTCTCTTTGAAAATAAGCTTTCTCAAATTTCAGAAAATATTTATTGGAAAAGGCTTCTCCACTTCAATGGAGAGGAGTCCTATGCTGACTCAAAGTCTTTCTTCTTGTCCGAAAATGGCAAGACTTCTCTAAGAGACGAACTTCTAGCAAATATTGAAGCTTTTAAAAAAGTGCAAGCGAAGTACACTCCTCAAAAGATTCCCGCTCAATGTGCTTTCCCTGAAAGATTTCAATTTATTAAAGAGAATTTTCCAGAGCTCGATTTTAAATCTCCAGAATGTCCTCATTTTAAGAGATGGAAAAGTGCTGTAAGCGGCAAGAGTCTATCGCTCATCTTTGCTTCATCATTTGTTAATAATCCTTCGTCCATGTTTGGGCATACATTTTTAAAGTTTAATAAGAAAGATGGTGATCAGCTAAGTCTAGATATGTTTAATTATGTTGT
The DNA here is from genome assembly GCF_000210915.2 of Halobacteriovorax marinus SJ. Classification (NCBI taxonomy): domain Bacteria; kingdom Pseudomonadati; phylum Bdellovibrionota; class Bacteriovoracia; order Bacteriovoracales; family Halobacteriovoraceae; genus Halobacteriovorax; species Halobacteriovorax marinus. The sequence goes on along the minus strand of NC_016620.1, from coordinate 2,343,112 downwards.
GGCCTATTCTGCAAAGGCCGAAGATAGTCCAGGCTTTCTTTACGCGCTAAAGGGGCTCTTTGGTGGCTACACTGGTATAGTCGATGTTCAGCCTTTCTATCAAACCCTTAGAGAATACTCAAAGGTTGAATCCAGAGATATATGGGAATATATGCTTGGGCTTAAATCTAAGCAATTAGACTCTTTGGTAAACCATATTTGGGAGCTCTATGCTAATGCAAACTTTGACTACTACTTCTTTGATGAGAATTGTACGTCTGTGCTGGCCAGAATTTTAGCCCTGGTGACAAATTTTCCTTTAGATGAAGAGATGGTTGGTTACGCTCTTCCCACGGACTTTTTAAGAATTTTAAAGAAGTATAAGCTTGTTGAAAAAAACTTATATTACCCTTCACTTCGAAAGCAATTTTTTGCTCACTACGATAAGTTAAATGACTCCCAAAAAGAGAATTTTAAATTGATTTTAGATAATCACGATATAGAAGGGGATACTAAAACTTATCAGGCCTTAGTTCACTACCTAGATTATATACGTCATGATCACGAAAATAAGGTCTCTAAGGAGTTTCAAATAAAACAAAAGAAAATATACACTCTTGCCTCTAAATTCACTAATCAAGAGCAGATGAGCTATTCTAAGCCCATTCCTCCCGATGAAGGACATCTTCCCGCTAGATTAGATCTATTACAAGCTAGAGAGAATAATAAAGAGGCTACGATCTTAACCTACAGGCCTTCATTTCACTCGTTAAGTGATCCAGCTGGTGGCTATGAGCCATGGTCACAGATTGAATTATTTAAGCTCTCTCTTAAGTATAATTACGATATGAAAGAGCTTCTTTTAAATGAATTCTTAATTGCTGATATTCAAAGTCTACCAGACTTTAAATTCTTAGATACGAACACTTCTTGGAGCTTAGACTTAAGAGTTGCTCCTCTATATGAAGAGGCGAAACTCAATGCATATAAAGGTAGCTTTAATTTGAATATGGGATTCACTAAGCATACTCATAACTTCCTCTTTAGCTTTCTTACTGGTGCGAGAGTAGAGGGGCATGAGAGCTTTAAGAATAAAGTTAAAGTGGGCCCTAATATTAAAGTTAATTTGGGACTTAATATTCTAAGAACTCGCTTCATATTGGAGAGTAGCTACTTTTATTCATTTTTAAAAAATCATCAGAGAGAGAGAGATTATTTACAGAGTCGCCTAGAGCTCTCTCATAGTGTGAGTAAGAATTGGGATATTAAGATGATGGGAATTTACTTTACACAAGTAGGGGAGCTTTCAAAGGAGAGCTATAAGAGCTATTCCATAGGCCTAGCTCACTTTTTCTAAACTAGACCTTTGTATCTTTTTGCCAATCTTTCGATCTCATTTTTTTGCTTATCTTGAAGCTCTTCTATTTTCTCTCTATAGCTATCATTGACCGTTTGGATATCTCTGATATTTCTCTTGCTGGCCTTATCTAGTCTCTTCGCATTTGTCAGCTTAACTTGCTCTAGTTCGTGATCTTTCTTCTCTAGAATTTCATGAAAGTTCTTTGAGACTCTTTGAAGCTCTTCTCTAAATTCATTTCGTGTTTGAATTCTTTCTTCTTTAAAGTCTGCTTTTAATGATTCAAGCTCTTTATTATGACGGGCCTTAATGTCGGCTATCTTCTCTTTAGTCTCATTTGTAGAACCTCTAAGCTGAACATCATATGACTTAGCCGTATCAATTCTATCGTCTTCATAAGTATTAACAATATTCTTAACTTCTTGATCATGAGCTGTATCTTTTTCACTGATTTGATCTTCGTAGCTATTTTTCAACTCATCAAATTGCTCTCTTCTTCTTGTTTCAAGCTTTCTAATTTCCTGTGAGTGTTCATAACTAGTATCAATTGAACTCATATCTACTCCTTAAGAAGAGCTCTTGCTCTCATAGCAAAAAACTCTATCCTTTCTAGTATATATGTCTGTCGTCATTACTGTGAGATAGAAAAATTATCCTCTCTGAATCACAAGGCCCAAGCGTTGAATATTATTGGAGTTATGAAGTTGAATATTTTTGTCAGCTTCCTTCTTTTTTATATTCCAAAGTGAAAACTGAGATTCATCTACAAAAGCTTGGTTCGTTTGCTCTAGAATGCTTTGGGACTTTTTCCAGAATTCATAATCGTCAGCAGTGAAGTCTTTAATTTCATAATTTAATTGGAGAGAGTCTAGGGCCTTTCTTAGAGGAGATTTATCAAACTTCTCATTAACTAGAGAGAAGAGAATAATCATGTGTGAATTATTCTCTAGTAGAGATAAACATTTCCTTAGATATTTCTTATAGCTTGTAATCATATAGAAGGAATCATTTGAGATGATAAATTCATACTTTTTATTAAAAGAAGTATTTAAGAATTGATCTCTTATAAATTCAACTTCCTTACTTGAGTTTGGCATAGTCGCAAAGTCTATGCCCGTGGCCTTAGCGCTATATTTCTTAGAAAGATATTTGGTAAGCTCTCCATTACCACTTCCAATATCTAGAAAAGATTTTGGTCTCTTTGTTTCAAAATATTCTTCTAAGAAGTTGAGTTGAAGAGGTGATAATGTATTCCAGCAACTAAAGGAAGTTCCATGAACCTTTTCACAGTAGTCTCTATAGGCCTTGGACTTATTCATACTCTGATAAGTTTTTTCAAAGATTGGGGGAGCGTTTTTTAAAAAGAATAAATTATTAAAATATTTCTTGATGGCCTTCATGATTTCTTCTTCTTTGATTTCGGGCCTTTGAAGGGGTCTCGTATAAACTCAATTTCATTCAAATAGAGCCCGCCTCCAGGAGCAATAAAACCGGTTTTTTTAAACTCAGTTGAAACTAGGGCTTCCTGAATTTGAGAGAGCGTCGTTTTACCTAAGCCGATATTGATTAGTGAGCCCATAATGATTCTCACCATTTGCTTTAAGAAGCCACTACCTTCAATAACAAGAGCGTAGCTACCGTGGCAATTATTTTCTGAGATGAAGTCTTGATCTTCAATGATTTTACATTCAAAGATTTCTCTCTTCTTATCTACATTCTCACTAACTTTATGACAGAAATTTCTAAAGTCGTGTGTACCTATAAATACTTTTGCGGCCTCTTTCATTTTTTCAATATCTAGATTCTCTTCAATACTATGATAGAAAGTTGAGTGGTCACTATTATTTATTTTAAAAATATAGAGGTATTGTTTTCTCTTTGCAAAGTAGACAACTTTAAAGTGACGATATGTTCTCTCACATTTAGTAATTCTTATGTCGTTTGGTAATTCTTGGTTAAGTTTCTTTGTAAGCTCATGTGGCTCTAGATCTTCTTGAATTTGAATAAAGCAGACATTGGCCCTAGAGTGAACTCCTGTATCGGTTCTACTGGAGCCCATTGTACGAATTTTCTCTGATGGAGCAATGACTCTTAGGGCATCTTCTATCGTGTCTTGAATCGTTTTAAAATTTTTCTGTTTTTGCCAACCGAAGTAATTCTCACCATTGTAGTGAACTTCAGCATTGTAGAAGAATTTCATAGGGGATTTAGATCATCCCCATCTCTTTACCTTTTTTAAGAAGGTCTTCTCTTTCTTCTTGGCTCATTCCAAGTATCATCTGCTGGATTGATTCGAGTTGTTCTGGAGACATATTTGCCATGGCCTCTTGGGCCTTTGCCATAAAGTTGTCATCGAGTTCGGCTTCAGTTTCCTGAGCCTTGAAGAAGATAACCTTATCAACAGTAAGTTCGCTCTCATGGCCTTCTGACTTTAAGACTTCTAAAACTTTATTAAAGCTCAGTCCTTTATTGTCGGCGACTTCATACATTTTCTCTAATGGAAAAGAGATACTCTTTTCTGGATAGCCATGATTATGTAGGTTCTTAAGAACTTGTTCTTTAAATTTATCTAACTCTTGTGACATAAATTCCCCTTTGCAAAATAATTCTTTCACAAAGAGGAGAAATTGTCACGTAAAGGCTAGTAATCTAAGTCACGACAGACAAAATTGTCCTTATGCAGAGTGGAGATTTGAGCAAATACTGGATGCTCTATATTGATAAATTCCTCTAGGGTGCACTTCATTGCATCTGTATGTGTTCCTGCATTGAAGTAAATTTCAGCGTCTTCTAAGAGGTTAGTTGAAGCGATTACATCCATTCCATAGAGATGACCAAAGACTGGAGTTGTTCCAATTTCACAATCATTGAACGCTGTTTTAAGTTCGGTTTCAGAAAAGAGTGTAACCTCTCTACTGCCAAGCTCTCTTTTAAGTGACTTCATATCTAATTTGTCACACGCTGGAAGAATCGCCAGTAAATCTCTATCGTCTGCATGAATTGCAATGACTTTTGCAAGTTGATGTTTTGGGCAGTGAATGGAGTGCGCTACATCCTCTGCTGTATAGGCGGCCGGGTGTAGAATGTGTGAATAATTCACTTTCTTTGAATCCACGTAGGCCATTAGTGATTTTGGGACTGTCATAGAAACCCCCTCGTTAAGGCCATGATAGTGTCAAAATATGAATGAAGTATTAGAAAACTATGAAGATAAAAAATCACATTTTCGAGATTTCAGTAGGTTATGAGGGCAAAAATGATAATCATCAAGAAATCTTTAAGTTGTTTTTCTTGTATGCAGTGGATTATGCTGATAAAAATAATATATATAAATTTATTTTATTACTGGGACGTAAGTCCCATTAAGGCCCTGGACATAAATTAGCAGCGCATACCGTGTCCAGGGCCCCTATATCAGCTTGACGCTGATTCATATTGGTTGATCGCTTTTTTCCAAATAAATTGAAGAACAAAGTAGCTTACTATAATCGCCGCGACGAGGTAGATTAGATAGTGCCACATTGTGTGATCTAATAAGAAGTGTACTGGAGCAGATCCAATGAGCAAGATAGGAATGATAATTGTGAAAACTTTCCTAGAGAGTGAGGCATAAATAAAGTTAGGCCAACGACTTAAATTTTGAAATTGCATTCTAAGAAAATTGATACCCATTCCTTCAGTCATCCAAAACATACTTGTAGAAATTATGAATTCCAGAATTGCTAGTAAGGTAAAGCCTAATAGAACAAGAATGGGAAGAGTGATCCACGCCAGAGTATCTAGGTTTACTTTAGTTCCAAAATAGATAAGACAACTCCAAACGACAATCGTATTACAAATACTAGAGGTACGAATATGTCTAAAGAAACAAGTGAAGATTGAGTTGATTGGTTTTAGTATTGTGAAGTCCATATTGCCAGACTTTATATCTCTAGAGAGAACCCAGAAACTCTCACTTATGAGTGTCATGTGTAAGTGATCAATACAAAGCATGAAAGAGATGAAGAACATGAGTTGATCTTTATTCCATGGACCAATTGTTTGAACGTGATCAAAGATAAAGTTAACGGTCATTAGGCTTGAGAAATAAAAAAATATATCCATAATGATCAATAGAAAGAAGTTCAGTCTAAAGCTCATGGACTGGGAAAAGCTAGTGCTTACAAATTTTCGATAAACACTTAAGTGATGTTTTAAATTTTCCATTACATCCCCGCCGCAGTATAAAGTTTCATGCCTCTATTCCATATAAACTTATTCACTAGAGCAAAGACTATTGTCCAAGCGACTATGATAAGTGGAGCGCTGGAAAGTAGAGAATGCTCGCCTTGGAAAATCTTAATTGGATAGTAACTAAGATAAGGAAAGGGAGTGTAAACGAGTATTTTCGTAATCCAATTTGGATAGAGCTCTAGTGGAAGGATGGCCCCCGATAAGAACGCAGACATTATTTGTAGCAGGACACGCAATATCCAAGTCTCCTCTAGCCAGAAGGAGAGTATCCCTGTCATATACTGAAGGCTAAACCACATTAGACTTACTAAGAAGCAAAAGAGGTAACCACTTAGGAGAGAGGCAAGAGTGAGGGATTCAAATATACCTAAGAGGAATATGGAAAGAATCGTTATCGCCGATATGAAAGTCTGCATGAATTGAAATGAAATAAAGGAAGCTGTATGAAACTCCCAGAAGTTAAAAGGGTATATAAGATAAGTAGAAATTCTACCCATTCTAATATCTTCTGCTAAGTTGTGAGAGGCATAGCCTCCTGCAATTAGAGAGACGACTAAACTCCAAGCATGATAATTAATCATCTGAGTAAAGGAATAGCCTTGAATAATAAGGTCTTCAGCGCCTCTATATATGGATGACCAAAGGTTGTACTTTATAAAGAAGAAGACAAGCGAGGGCCCTATAACTTGCAAAAAGAAATTAACTCTATAGGCAGTAAGAGTAGACCATGAAATTCTTATGGTCTGAATCCATTTCTGTATATTTGGAAAATTACTTAACACTGAGAATCTCTGGGTTAGACATAAGCGTTTTCATGACCTTCTCAATTGGAAGGATCTCTGTATTAAAATCACTTACATCAAATTTAGTAATGATCTCTGCACTAACTTCTCTTAACTCTTCTTCTGGAATGAGCAATTCAACTTTTAAATCACCTTGTGACCATTCTGGTTTGAATTTCGTAAAGAGCTGATCTTCTCTATCTACCTTAGACTTGAAAATAAAAGAGACTCTCTTTTCGTGACCAAGAATCTTTTCAAATTCTCCAATCGCTCCGTCATAGGCCTTTTTTCCTTTGAGAATGAGAACAATTCTAGAGCAAAGCTCTTGGACATCGGCCATGTAGTGGGAGGTAAGGATAATAGTACATTGGTTTTTCTGGTGATAGTCTTTAATAAATTTTCGAATACTCTCTTGAGCGACTAAGTCTAGACCAATAGTTGGCTCATCTAGAAAAATAACTTCTGGAGAGTGAAGGAGAGAGGCCATTAATTCCATCTTCATTCTCTCTCCAAGAGAGAGCTTTCTAACGTGAATATGGAGAAGATCTTTCACTTCTAAAATGGTACTCATATGTTCAATTTTTTCTTTGAACTCTTCTTCATCGATCTCATAATATTTTTGTAATAATAAGAATGAATCCATTGCTGGAATATCCCACCAAAGCTGTGACTTTTGTCCCATGACAAGAGCGATTTTCTTTCTGAAATCTTTTTCTCTCTCGCTAGGGTTATGCCCCAGAACATTAATCTCTCCGCCAGAGGGCACAATGATTCCTGTGAACATTTTCATTAATGTTGTTTTACCTGCTCCATTAGGACCTAGGAGACCAACAATCTGTCCATCCGGTATATCGAGGTCAAATCCCTCTACAGCATGCTTAATGGTATAGTCTCTCTTATAGAGTGATTCAATTGAACCTTTGAATCCAGGCTTCTTCTTATAACTTTTAAAACTCTTAGTTAATTTATCTGTTTGTATCATTTTAAATTCCAATCAATCTCTTGTACTCTTTTCTCTTTTAAATAGTGATTCGTTTTTGAAAATGGCTTACTTCCAAAAAAACCTCTATATGAAGAGAGTGGAGAGGGGTGAACAGACTTTAGGATAAGGTGCTTCTTAGTATCCACTTTTCTTGCTTTCTTCTGAGCGCTACTTCCCCAGAGAAAGAAGACAACATTCTCACACTCTTGATCAATGAGCTCTATAATTCTATCTGTAAACTTCTCCCAACCTTTTTTCTGGTGAGAGCCAGCACTCTTTGCTTGTACAGTAAGTACGTCATTTAAAAGTAGAACGCCTTCTTGTGCCCACTTGCTGAGATCTCCATGCTCTGGTATCTCAACTCCTAAATCATCATTTAGTTCTTTATAAATATTACGAAGAGAAGGTGGAATCTTTATTCCTTTCTCAACAGAGAAACTTAGTCCGTGAGCTTGTCCTTCTCCGTGATAGGGGTCTTGACCAATGAGGACGACTCTTACTTTTTCCAGCGGCGTTTGATTAAGGGCATGAAAAATCATTTCTCTAGGAGGATAGATGGTTTGGTTCTCAAATTCATTCACTAAGAACTCTTCTAAATCTTTAAAATAATCTTTAGAAAATTCATCTTTTAGCAATGATTTCCAGCTAGAATGGAGAGGGATATCTGTTAATTTCATTTATCAAATTTATACATTTTGCTACTATTTGCAAAGGGAGGATTTTGATGATGGAGAAAAGTTTTAACGTTTTTGGAAAGGTTCAGGGAATAATGTTTAGACAGACATTTATTAGATCTTGCCATCGAAGAAAATTGTGTGCAGGGGCCTCGAATAGTCATGAAAATAAGCAGATGGTTACATGTACAGTTAGCGGAAATGAAGAAGAAATTGATTCACTCTTAAATGACTTACTTAACCTTGAAAAATTAAATTCTTGGGGAGCCAGGGTAGAGAAGATTCAAGAATTAGATCTTGTCTTTGATTTAGATAAACATCAGGTGACTACAGAAAATGTGGATAGTTTTAAATGGTCTGAAGGCGTGGAGTTCTATCTCTAGTCAAGATACTTATCAAGTGGAATACTTGTAATTCTTGAGACATCTTCACCTCTACAACTTCCGTCATTACATCTCATAAGGTCGTAGCATCCAACCCGATTTATAAAGTCTTTCTCTCCTCTCACTAGGAGACCTTCTACTTCGAGAGTCGCTTCATTGATGACTGGGGAACCTGAATTCATGTGAAAGGCATCAACTTCTGCTACGAAGAAGTATTTATTTTCGTCATTTCTAAGCTTACCATCTGTTGCAATTTTTAGTGGAATTCCACTTGGGAAACCAAGTAGAGAAAGTTTAACATCACTTTGCATTCGACCACTTGTTCTAATTGCTAGAGGTTCTCTGTCTTCAACTCTTCTATCTAGTTTTATGATGGCCCAGTCTTCTAGAGTACCTTCTTTTTCAAGTTTTCTCTCTAAGATTTCTGCGCATTTATAGATATTATCATTATCGATTCTAAATCTCTTATATGGCCCAACTCTTGTGCCGATTTTATCTACTCTATAATCGAAGACAAAGGACTTAGTCTGGCAATCCCAATCTGTTTTAATACAATGTCCTGCTGTGAGTACAATGTCAGGTGCCACTAAAAAAGAAGTGCAGCTGGCAGCAGATATTTGATCTGTATAGGGAACACTAGGGCAGTAATTGATGGTTTCATCAAGAGTGAGGGAAACGAGTTCTGTTTGGTGACCTATTTTTCTTAATGAGTAATTTGAAATTATGGCGGCAACAGAATTTGAAGCATATTCTAATCTTGAATTTGCAACTTCAAAAGGTTCTCTGCGATTATCTTCCCCGTAGATTACTTTATTGGACTTGGCCTTCAATGGATTAGAAATTATAAGTAATACTAGTAAGGGTAAGGTTCTTCTCATGGCGAGAATATAGAAATTATCACCCAGATTGGCCATCGGGTGATAATCTTTACATTGGACGGGCGTGTCAAAACACTATTTATCTATTTGAAATTAATAGTGATATGGAAAACCTGAGTAGTCTTGATCTCTCTTCTCTAAGAAAGCATCTCTACCTTCTTTGGCCTCGTCTGTCCCGTAGGCAAGTCTTGTGGCCTCTCCAGCGAAGAGTTGTTGTCCTACTAGACCATCATCGAGGAGATTGAAGCCAAACTTCAACATTCTCATGGCCGTTGGTGACTTCGAGTTTATTAATTTACCCCATTCAAGTGCAACATCTTCTAGTTGCGCGTGAGGAACAACTTTATTAATCATACCCATATCAAAGGCTTCCTTAGCCGAGTAGTTAAGTCCCAGAAAGAAAATCTCTCTAGCTCTTTTCTGTCCACATTGTCTTGCTAGGTAAGCAGAACCGTAGCCTGAGTCAAAACTCGCAACATCTGGATCAGTCTGCTTAAAGACAGCGTGCTCTTCACTAGCAATAGTCATATCGCAAACAACATGAAGCGAGTGACCTCCACCAACTGACCAACCTGGAACAACGGCTATAACAACTTTAGGCATAAACCTAATGAGCCTTTGTACTTCTAATATGTGGAGGCGACCTAATTTAGCAGGATCTTTTTCACCCTCATCACCAACATATTGATAGCCGTCCTTTCCTCTAATTCTTTGGTCTCCACCTGAACAAAAGGCCCAGCCTCCGTCTTTAGGTGAGGGACCATTTCCTGTGATAAGAACACAGCCTACGTCTGAGCTCATTCTTGCGTGGTCTAGGGCCTGGTAGAGCTCGTCTACAGTTTGTGGCCTAAAAGCATTTCTAACCTCAGGTCTATTAAAGGCAATTCTTACTGTGCCCTGATCTTTGGCCCTGTGGTAAGTAATGTCTTTAAAGTTAAAATTAGGAACTTCGTTCCATAGTTCTGGGTTAAAAATATCTGAAACCATTTCTTTCTCCTTAAGCGTAGATGTATTTATTCAATTCTTTTTAAAATGTGTCAAATAGAGAGTGCTTCTTTACAGCTTCTGGCCCATTGTGTAATTTTGGGCATGGATAAAACTCAGCAAATACGCAATTTTCTTGAAGAGAATTCGGTGACTTATAGAGAAGTCGACCATGACATTGCTCCCACATGTGAGCTCTCGGCCAAGTATAGAGGCGAGAGCATGGACATAGGTGGTAAGACTTTATTGTTTAAAGATAAAGTGGGTTTTAAACTCTTTGTTATTTCCGCTTCGCTACAAGTGGACTCAAATAAAGTAAGAAAAATTCTTGGCTCACAGAGATTGCGCTTTGCTAGTGAGAAAGAATTAATGGATCTATGTGGAGTGGTGAAGGGTGCCCTTCCTCCCTTTGGTAGACCTTTACAAGACTTTGACCTCTATATTGATGAGTCTATTTTTAGAAATGAGCGCATTGCTTTCAATGCTGGGATATTAACCAAATCATTTATTATGAATATGAATGATTATAAAAAGCTGGTTGAGCCCACAATTTGTCATTTTAGTAAGGAAGAAAAGTGAAAGAGTTACTGACAATAAGAAATATAAGAAAATCTTTTGATCACAAATCTATTGCTGCTCTTGAAGATATAAGCTTTTCTCTTTGTGAGGACGAAGTTGTTAGCATTATTGGTCCAAGTGGAACGGGAAAGAGTACTCTCGTAAAAATTATCGCTCAATTATTAGAGCAAGATAGTGGTGAGATTCTATATAAATCAAAGAGTGATCTCTCAAATTTTAAGGACGAGTTTTCCTATGTTCCACAAGAGCTCTCCCTAGATAACTCTCTTACTGTTTACGAAAATATTGGAACAAATTTAAATGAAGAAAATGAAGAGAAGAGACATCATAGAATCAGAGATATGATCGAAGTCTTCGGATTGCAGTATAAAGACCATAAGTACCCAACGGAACTTTCTACAGGGCAAAAGAGTCGCGTTGAGATGGCGAAGGCCCTAGTTAGTTCTCCTGAATTACTTATTCTAGATGAGCCCTTTGCAAATTTAGATAGAAGTCTTAGAGATGAGATAAAGAGTGAGTTGGTAGAGATTCTAAAAGAGAGAAAAATCTCTGCTTTAATTGTCACTCATAATCTTGAAGATGCATTTTCTCACTCTGATAAAATCCTCGTTCTTGGGGATGGAATTATAAAGCAATTTTCAAACGCTAGGGATGTTTACACTCATCCCGCAGATGCATGGGTTGCGAAATTTACGGGGCCAGTAAACTTGATGGCCGGAACTGTTAAAACCTCTAATGGAAATTTTTCTCAAACAAATAAATTAGATACTTTCGAAGTGTCCTGCTTCGACGAATCCATTAAAGATGGGGACTTTTCTTATATGCTTATAAGACCAGAGGCCTGTCGTATCTCCTCTGAAGGAAAGTACAAAGGAAAGGTGAAGAAGATTATTCACCTTGGTGCTTTTTATGAAGTTTGGGTTCAGATCGGTGGTATAGAAAAATTCAAAATTAGTGCTTCTCTCTCTGATAAGATCGAAATGAACCGCGCCGTTAAATTTGATATTTTACTTGATCAATGCCAATTACTTAGGATCTAGTGATCCATACATTTATTGTCTTTAGCTAACTGCTTAGTAATATCTAGTGCGTCTTCTTTTAAATACCAGTGAGTATTTATTTTCTTATCATTTATTTTAACTTGATAAAGATTATCATCCCAGTGTTTCTCTAAAGAGCAGACATCGGTAGTTGGAACAATTGTTCCTGAGCCACAGCTCGTTACGAGAAGTAGAACACCTGTTATGAAAATAAATTTATAAGTCGTATTCAAAGTCATCACAATCTCTCTCTCTTCTAAATCTTTCTAATTCACCTGATCCCGGAAGGGCCTTGTAGAACCAGTAGAAACAATTATTTTCCTCTCGCATTTCCTTTCTTCTTAAAATTGCGTCACGAATATCCCAAGGTTCATTCTTTAGATTATGTCTATTCGTAATTGCGATAGGGCGAGGTTCTTTCTTCTCTTCTTTATCTGCTAGAACTTTTGGTGCTGTCACTAGGGCAGCAGCACTTGCTGCTCCTGCTGCAATGGAAGGAAGAGGAGGCGTAGGTGTTGATAATGAGGTTTCAAAGAAATCATTCATTTCATTGAACTTCCCACTTATATCTTGCAGCTTTGGAAGTAGAGAAAGTTCATTGCTTAATAATTCTTTAATGGCCGATTCACTTAATTTCTTAACTTCCTTGCTCGTCTGATAAGCCGTCGTATTGATCACTTCGCCCGCTTTAAGGGCAAATTCTTGTGAGTTGGTAACAGCTGTTTGAAGATTCCCCTCTAAAAGTGCGAGGTCACTTACTCCTTTATTCGAAACGGTATAGGTATTAGTAAGAAACTCTGTACCTCTCACTCCAACTGAAACTTGATTGGCCATAAATTGAAGACTTTGATCTTCTTTAACTTTCTCTTGAACTTTTGTTCTAAAGCTTCCTTTTATAAAGTTAAAAATATTTTGTCTGTCATTAGTAGAGTACTTCTTTATCTCTAAAGTACTATTTGCTCCAAGAATAAAATTGGTTTTATCTTTTAATGTTATTTTTAAAAGTGATTGATCACTGGTACTAATAATATCTGCTTCATCTAACATTGCATTCAAAGTTAGACTTATCTTTTTATTATTCCTCACAACGCTTGCTTCGCCCTTTATTAAAGCCACTTGGCCAATTCCTTTTTCTATGGCGAGCGTTGTAATAGATATTAAAAAAGTGAACGTGACCAGAAAGACTGAGCGCATTTCTTCTCCATTTACAAAATATTATTTCTTTAAATTATCGTCATTGCGCTAAATTTATTTAGGATGCCAAAAGATCTTTGCTATTAATTTTATCTTAAGAAGATGGATTAACAATATCTTAGCATTTTATTCTAATATATAGCCGTTAATGACCGATATAATTATATAATAATATTACGAAATATTATTAATTGAGTATTTAGGAGGAGTTCCCAAGTGTCAGATAAAGCAGTCCCATTTTTCTTCGATTCTACTAAAGAAGTTCTCATTGAACTAAGCAATGGCATGACCTTTGGAAGAAATAAAGAATGTGATTATTCAGTCGTCGATCACCGTGTGAGTGGGATGCACTTTAAAGTTGTCATTAAAGATGAGAATGTTTTCATTGTTGATTTAGAATCTTCTAATAAGACAAAACTTAATGATGACGAAGTTACTCCAAATACAGAGATGAAGTTATCGAGGAAAGACAAAGTTAAGTTTGGAGCTCAGAGCTACTACTTCTTCTTCGAATCTATTGATAATTTTATTATTCCAGATATTACAAAGACTTTAAAAATCTCAAATACTTTAGATATTGTAGATGAAATGCTTGAAGATAATAATAGAGACTTTAGTGGAATTAATCTCTCTATAGCGACAGTAGGGGATAAGAAAGAGAGTAAGCTCTCTCAACTTAAGAAGTCAAAGTCACGAGTTGATGAGTATGAGGTTAACTTAAAGAAGATTCTATCTGATATTGAAAGAAGAGATATTATTGCTAAAGACTATGACTCCTTAATGATTAAGATTAAAAATAGTCAGCAAGAATTAAAGAATGCAAATTATGAGAGTAGAGATAAGTTAGAGCAAGACCATAAGAGTTTTAATTTCTCCATTGCTGAACTCAACAGTAGCATTCAAGAGGCACAAGAAAGAATCAATGCTTGGAAAAAAGATATTGAGTCAATTCAAACAAAGATAGAAGAAGTCAAAAGGGTTGAGCTAATATTCGACTGTCTTGAAAAAGATAGAGTGCTTGAACAAGAACTCTCTAATCAAGTAAGTAGTTATCGCACTCAAGATCTAGATACAAAGAAAACAGATCTACAAAAGAAAATTAAAGATGAATACGATAATTATAAATCTCTTCAAGAGGACTATGCAGATAGTTTGAAGTATAAGAAAAATAGACTTGCTTCATAATGAAAATTGTCGTCCAGAGATCTCTAAATTCATCTGTAAGTATTAGGGGAGAAGTCGTCTCTCAAATCCGGTCCGGGTTGGTTTTATTAGTTTGCATGGAAACAGGTGATAGTGATGAGTCCATTAAGCAAGCCGCCCAAAAAATAATAAATTTACGAATCTTCTCAGATGAGAACGGAAAAATGAATAAGAATATCTCACAGGCAGGTGGTGAGATATTAGCAGTTAGTCAATTTACTTTGTCCTGGCCAGGTAAGAAGGGAAATAGACCAAGCTTCGATCGATCTATGGAGCCAAATCTCGCTAATGAGTACTTTGAGAAATTCTGTAATTTAGTTGGTGAAAGCGTTGGCGTGAAAAAAGGTGTCTTTGCTGAGAGTATGCAGGTCACTATCATCAATGATGGGCCAGTGACCTTCTTCTTAGAGTTCTAAGTTCTACTTGTGATTTAGACCAGTAGAGTTAGCTTTATTTTCTTCTTCTTTTTCGGCCTTAACAGCAGCTTTCCATAGACCACCAAAAATTCCAAATAGAACGATAAAGAAAACGAGAACGTGAACAACTTCAATTTGAATTGAGCTGGCAATCATTTCGTGCTTTCTTGCCGGAACCATCTCTTCACCCTTAGGTACAATTGATGTTTCATATACTTTTACATTCTTAGTCGCTGTCTCATTGCTCATAGAGTCATATCCTTTAAACTAAATTTTAAACATAATTACCTAATATATTTACATTAAAAGACTATATTGGTCACGAAAAAGCCGAAGATTTTCTGAAATTTTACGAAATTACTGGTTAGTTGATTAAAAAGCTAAAGTATTTCTCTTGTTTTAACGATAAGTCCTCTACATGAAGACAAGGGGAAGATAATGAAGAAATTATTGACTCTCACTGCTCTTGGGTTAGTTTTTGCGTCATGTTCAAGTAACGAAATGGCCTCCAACTCCCATGCTCTAGCTGAGAGAAATGTAGCATCGGTGAACACACCGGTTTGCGCTGTTGAACAGCATTCGCGAAACAAGAGTTGGTATCGCGTATCTATAGCAGGTAAGCCTCACAATGAGCACTGGTATGGTAAGAAGCAAGTTATGCGCATCAAGAATAACTATGTTCAAAAGGGTAAGTGTCAATAGCTTACAGGCCTCACTTGTCAGAAGTGAGGCTTTTTCAGAATTTTTCCATTCTCATTTAAAAAAATAATTTCCATAATATTTATATATTTATTCAAAAAGGAGTTTGAAATGAACAGACTAATCAAGTTAGTGATGGTCTTTGGTATCTTACTTGCCTCTGTCGAGTCATTTTCAAGTGTTGAAAGCTTAGAAGAAAATTATAGAGGTAGGTTAATAGAAGGTCGTGTGATCTATGGGCCAACGTTAACGTGTGAGATTTGGAATGATTCACACAGACCAATTAGAGTTATGAATTATAGCTACGAAATTTTCTATAGAAATAGATTCGGCGGAATTGATATGGCCAGAAGAGATTTTCACTGTCGCTATAATTGTCGCGTAAGAACTCAGACTCCTCAAGTCTTCAGTGGACCTGTAAATAATGGACCTACTGTATATGCGAATTGTTTCGCCTTTGTAAGGTAGTTCATTGTCTAAGTATTTTTTCTTAGTTTTAATTTTTATATTCCAATCATGTAACTCTCTTGATGGAGAGTTACATAATTTTCGAGACTATTCTCTTTTGAATTCTAAAGGGGAGTCGATTACTCTCTTAGAAGGTGCAAATCCTGCAACTTTAGAGCTTAACTCTAGCAGGCTCTTTACTCTTAACTTAGACCAACATACTTTCAACTTCACTATCCCAAAGGATGTGAAGCTTCCTCGTGAAAATGGAGAGCTCTCCCTCACAGCTCACCAAACATCTCAGGACTACGGAGTCTATGCGAGGTTAGTGACTCATATCATTCGCGGAGAAGAGCTAGTGGGAAGAGAGACATGCTCATGGATTGAGAGATATCACCACTGTGATGAGCAAGGAAATTGTAGAGTTCTCTACCGCTCTAGAGAGGGGATTAAGGATGTTATTTTCTACGATGAAATTCATCAAAAGAATGTCGTATTAAATCTTCGCTTTGATGATACTCATGAATCTATAGCTCAATTTAGTGGTGTGAAGAAGATAGTTAAGAAGGTGTATCGCTACGAGAGTACTTGCTACTAAAGAGTGAGTCTATGCTCTTTAATCTTTTCAATAATCCAGTCCCCATCATCTATAGGAAGGTCATGGCCAGCACTAGGGTGAAGTTCTAGCTTTGCTCCAAAGTGTGAAGCAATCTTTCTTGAACACTCACTACTTGTGAATCGATCCTTCTGTGCCGCGAGAGCAAGGTAGGGAATTGCTATTTGATCGGGTAATCGAAACTTAGAGGCCGCAAATAATTGCCTTAAAAAGCTAATTATCTTTATATGTCTAGTCTTAGCTAGTTGTGCCCAGTCTTTTGCTATCTGCTTATCGACATTTTCATGATTGGTAATAAGACTCAGGATTAAGCTCTCCCTCTTATGAGCGTCGTTTATAAAGAGAGTGCTAAGAAGAGTTCTAATGGCGAGAGGGGAGATTCTCTCAAAGACACCTGAGAATTTCTTTGAAGAAGTATTTATTGTCACGAGTTGCTGGAAGTCTTCTGGATATCTTGAAGACCAATTGAGTGAGATCATACCACCCAGAGATATTGCGAGGAGCGACCACTTCTTATCGCCTCTTTGCTGTAACCACTTCTCCCTGATAAAGTCAGTCATCTCATCGATGCTTAGTGGAACTTGCTCGTTTAAATTATCTCCGGCCCCTGGAAGGTCAAGGCAGAGTACATCCCCATTAAATGCAGATTGCATTCTCTTATCAAATGAAGCCCAATGTCCCTTTTCTCTGGCCAGCCCTCTTAAGAGAACCCAATTTACTTTTTCCATACTTCGTTATTCTTAGTTATATTGGAGAAGAAATCAATTAATAAAAGATGTCTTCTCATTGTTCGGCTATATCTATGATCTTTAATAGGATTGAAGAGTCCTAACTTAGAAAATAATTGAATAGGATTTTTCTTAAGCCAGGTCCATGAACCCATCTCTAGGGTCCATGGAATAAAGTTATGCCGAGGGTGATTCTCTTCTTTCCAGTCGTATAGGTAGTCCCATAAATCCCCGTGAGTCGTATATTGATCAGATTGTGGTTCAATTTTATAAATATGATGAGGGATCGTTTTATCAAAGAGCGCTTGAATCTTTTCTACTTGATTCTGGGCACTGAAAGGGGTGGATGTTTTAGCGTAGGGGTACCATAGTCTATCTTTTAGTCCAAAGCCTGAGTGAAAGTCTAGTGCTAGACAATGAGTACTTTGAGAGACAATGGACTTCACTTTATCACAGAGTGCTTTCGCCTCAATTTGCATCGGATCTTTCTTTCTTCCTCTATACCATGGAAGAAAATTTCCAAGTCTATGACCACCAATGAGAAATAACGATTTATCTATGGCCTCTGTAGGGGAGTTTCTCATGAGGTCCACTCCTTTGCCATTACTTCTCATATTGTGTGCGACACCTACAGGGTTAACCATAGGGATAGCGACTATTTTAAAGTTTTGAAAAATCTTTTGTAGATCAGTATTCCACTTTAATTGTTCAAAGAGAAAGCTGAGATAAGAAATGACAACATGGGTACCGACTTTTTCTAGTCCGTGCACTCCTCCAATAAGTAGAAGTGTAGGAGCTCCCTTAGGAGCACTACCAATAGTGAAGCAGTGTAGGGGATAGGAGGATTCTTTATAGGAAATAACCTCAAGTGTTTCAACACTCACTTCGGGAGGCATTATTTCAATAAGACCGTTAATTAACTCTTGTTCTTCGAAGTTATATTCTTTCATTTTAGTATTATAAACTGAGCTGTCTCGTTTTAGTAACACAATGATTGATTAATTTATATCCTCTTCTATTAATTCTAACTCTCTTAAGTTTACAAGACCTATAGTTTTGGTGATATGTATTTCTACCTTTCTTGACAAAATTCATCACATTAGCAAATTCTTCTTTGGTATGAAACTTTGCACCATTCTTTCTATTTCCTTTTACAAAGTTAATGAATTCAACAGGTGAGTTCTCATAGAATAGAACTTCTGCCATAGCGTTTGGAGTGATTGTATTTCTTCCTAGAATTCTCTCCAAAGGCCAGCTTACATCACCGTAAGAAAGATAAATAATTTCTGAACAAGTAATTTTAAAAGCAGTATCAGCATTGAAGGCGAAGTCATAATTTTTTCCAATCTGCTGACCAAGAATCTTATAGATCTTCAATATCTTACTCTTTGACTGTGACTCAATTCCTTTTACTCTTATTTGAGCAAAATCATCTAAGTTCATCCACTGAGAATACTTATCAAATGTTGTTCCCCATTTTCTCATTTCAAAAATAGAGTAACCTTTTTCAATTTGTTTTCTAAATGGAGCTAACTCCTCTGCATCCCACAGCCCAGCGGCCTTTAATTGTTCCTGTGTCCCAAGCCAAACAGCGTTGTGTCCCCAGTAACCAGGGATAGTATAATCGGTTAACTTATAGGCCTTCTTCTCAAAAATAATATCTAGAGGCATGAGGTCTTTATAGATTCTCTCTTGGGCATTTAAGTCATCGCGAAGCTGTCCACCATCTCCCCATTCTATTGGACCGGCAAGAGCACCAAAACCTGAACTTATTCCAGAGCTGGCACCCGCTAGAAAGTCTGTGATCACATCACCGACAAAGTCTTCTTGCTTTGCAAATTCTGAAATATCTTTTCCTTGTCCATCATAAGTTAAAATGACAGATGAGTTTTGAACATTGAGAATATTCCAATTGGTTTGTTTAATAATATTTGGGATTGATTCATTTACGATGACTGAAAGAGTAGTATTAAAGTGATTCTCAACTCTATTATTTAAAATCGCAGATTGGTCTAAGAGAATATATCTCATATTCTTATTTTTCATATATGTATCATATAAAGATTGAGTTCTCTCTATTAGCTGAAGGGCCCTAAGAGCTTGCTCATGATTAGCATTGCCATTAAGAGCAGTACTCAAGTCATTTAAGTAATCTTCACTACTGGCAAGATATTGTTCCCAACTCTCTCTTATTAAATTTAAGAGTTGGCCATTTCCACTAGTTCTTGTCCAAAGGTATTCCAGCCCATAGGCTCCTAAATTGAGGGTATGTTGATATATTTGTAGGTGAGCATCTTGCTCTTTTTCACTACTTAAAATTTGCTCAAGGCTATCTTCAAAGCGATTGAGTTCGCTAGAGTAGCTATTGGTTGAAATAATGAGTAAGAGAAAAAAGATTAACTTTTGCATAAGCTTCCTATAAATAATGAGTATCTATTTATAGCGCTTATATGGATTACTCTCTATGGATATTGAAAGCTTTACTGAGGTGTAAAGAAATTAGACAGTTATTCTACCTTGGCCCACTCAGGTCTTAAGTTATTTGAATCATTCAACTTCCAGTGCTTGAGGATATGTTCAATGATGCCGAATTCATCGAGAGCATCTTCCAGTTCTTCTGGAATATCCTCTTCATTTGAAGACATAAGAACACCTGGAGTGTAGTGCTTTAGAGTGGTTTGATTCTTTGAAGAACTCACCTCAATAGCATAAATACGAATGAGATTCTCTTTGAGATCATCGAGGTCTTGAATTGAGTAGGTAGATAGCGGATTAAAGGATTTGTAGTCATCAGTTGCTGTGACTTCTATTTCAAATACAATACCTTCTACTTCTGTTGAAAATTTCATGAAAATTATTTACCTCTTAAGTACAAAGGTATCATGTATTGTGATCATATTAAACTAATTTTTCTAGTGCCCGCAGCTAGTTACTGCTATAAGTAAAGGATGAACTTAGGTTACTTAGCCGGAATATTCTCTTTCTTTTTTTGGGGTCTCATTGCGATCTACTGGAAGCAATTGAGCTTCTTTGATTCTTACGAGCTTCTTGGTCATAGAATATTTTGGGGTGTTTTAACTTTTCTCTTATACTTTCTCTTTAAGAGACCTTGGGGTGCTCTTCGCTCATGTATAGACACTCCTAGAAAGAGAAAGCTCTTGGGAGTTTCTACCATTTTAATTTTTACCAATTGGTTTGTCTTTGTTTGGGCCGTTGGGACGGGGCATGTTTTAGAGGCGAGTATAGGATACTTTATTAATCCTCTCGTTAATGTGGCCCTAGGTGTTTTTGTTTTAAAAGAAACATTGCGTGCTAAGCAAAAGCTCGCTGTATTTATCGCATTCCTTGGATTACTCGTTTTTCTCTCTAGCGGTGTAGGTAGAATAGATGTTTCACTCTTCTTGGCCCTTAGTTTTGGAACATATGGCCTTGTCAGAAAGAAAATGAATATTCCTTCAATGGAGGGGTTGTTCTTAGAGATGCTTATCTCACTCATTCCAATTCTTATTTTCTTTGGTTATAGATTTTATACTTCTGAAATATCGTTCTTTAAGGCGTCAAGCTATGAGATGTTCATGGCCTCTTTGGCGGGGATTGCAACGCTCATCCCTCTGGTATCGTTTAATTATGCGGTAAAAAATATTTCGCTCACAAGTGTAGGTCTCCTGCAATATATAGCGCCAACACTTCAGTTTATCTTAGCTGTATTTATTTATGGAGAACTCTTCACAATAACTCATGCCTATGCATTTAGTTTGATTTGGTGTGCACTTATCATATATACTTTTGATTTAGTGCTCTTTTCTCGAATGCAAAGGATATCCAATGCATAATATATTTTCAGTATTCTATATTGAAAATTCTAAAATTGAAGTCTTAGTCTCAGACGAGACGTCAACTCTTCTTGCAAGAGATATTGATCTAGAGGGATGTACACCGCTTTCCAAGAGAAGAGATGGGAATACTTTCTTTACTGTATTAGATGTGAAAAGAGAGATACCTTCTCACCACTGGGTTGACTTATTATCAGTGGATCACTTCTCTAGCAATGATGGTGCAATTATTTGCGAGTCAATCGGTGCAATTTTTCCTTTCTTTCATAAGTCACAATACTCTCTACCAGAGCTCTTTTTAAAAAAGAGTTTTAACACAAACCAAGTGACTTTCTTTGGTGGAAGCTTTAATCCTTGGCACGAGGGACACAGTGAATGTCTTCGTCGTTGTCCTAGTGAGAATATTTTAATTATCCCAGATCGCAACCCTTGGAAGAGCGAATTAGAAAAAGAGTGCTACTTTAAGTCCTTCAAAGAGTTATGTTTGAAGTTTAGTGATTCACCGTACTCAGTTTTTCCTGGCTTCTATGGACTTGAAGAGGGAAATCCAACTGTTGATTGGCTGCCAAGAACAATTTTTAAAAATAAATCCCTCTTAATAGGCGATGATAATTTTACTTCCTTTTCAAAATGGAAAGATTATAAAAAATTACTAAATCATTTGGACACAATCTTCGTCTTAAGTCGAAATCACTCAATGAAAGAAATTGAACAAACAGCGCAAGATTTATTGGCAATAAATGATTCCATTTCACTCTCGGTCCTAGGGGAGCATGACTTTATGGACCTAAGCTCTACCAAAATTCGTGCTCAAAAAAAATCGTGATATAATAATCTCATGATTAAAGATAAGAATTCAGAAATAGAAGAAGATATTCCTCACATCGGAGAGCCTGAATCTACTGATGGCGATCAGAAAAAGACGAGCTATAAATCAAGCCGAGTCAACGTTCACGCTACTACTTCAGACTTGTCGGGGGCGGCAGGAATTTTAGAGGGATTTCTTAGAAAATTTAAAGGGCCTGCATTTGCACTGGCAATGTTACCTATAGGATTATCCTATATTGTATGCCTTGGTCTATCTCTCATTCCTGGCTATATTTTAGTTGAGTACGTATGGAATGAGGTAAGTGTTCTTAGACCTCTTTTTATTTGCCTCTCTCTTGCCTGCGCTTATCTTCTCTACGGTGTGAGCATTATCTTTATCGTACCGCTTGTAAATAAGTTAATGTTCTTAAAGCTTAAGCCGTGGCGAGGAGGATGGTACTCTCTTCAATCACTGCCTTGGTATTACCACAATGCCTTAGTACAACTCGTTCGCTATACATTTCTTGATCTGGTTACTCCAACTCCGATTAATGTTCTCTTTTACAAAATGATGGGAATGAAAATTGGAAAGGGTGTAATGATTAACACTACTAATATCTCAGACCCTTGTCTTATTACACTTGAAGATAATGTGACTATCGGAGGATCAGCTACGCTCTTTGCTCACTACGCTCAAGGAGGCTATCTTGTGATTGCTCCAACGATTATTCGAAAGGGGGCAACAATTGGTCTCAAGGCCTCTATTATGGGAGATGTTGTTGTGGGGGAGAAGGTGACAGTGAAGCCTCACTCAATTCTTTTGCCGAAGACGAGAATCAATAAAGGCGATAAGCAAGTCTAAGCTTCTTATTTTCTAACAAAAAAAAGGACTCTAAAATAGAGTCCTTTAATATTAATTCTTTTAATTTGTTCTGACTTACTACTTAACTTTCCAGTAGTATTCGATCACAAGCTGTTGTTCGAATTCAAATGGAATATCAGATGGAAGTGGAAGATCAATCATCGTTCCTTTCTTCTTATCAGCTTCAATATTGTAACAAGCTGGAACTGTTGCCATTCTTGGGCTTTCAACAGATGACTTGTAAAGTTGGTTTGCGTAACCTTTGTCAGATAAAGTGATTACGTCACCTTTCTTAACGATGAAAGAAGACTTATCAACTTTCTTTCCGTTAACTTGAACTTGTCCGTGAGCTACCATTTGAGAAGCTGCGGCCATTGAAGGTGCCCAGTTAAGTCTGAAGATTACGTTATTTAATCTAGACTCAAGAGTAGAGAGAAGTGTCTCCATCCAAGGCTTAGTTTGGTTTTTCTTTGCTTGCTTAACATAAGAAACAAGTTGCTTCTCACGTAGACCGTAGTGGTAAACTAGCTTTTGCTTTTCTTTTAGACGAACAGCATAGTCAGAAATTTTCTTTCTTCTGTTACCGTGAACACCTGGACCGTATGGTCTTCTTTCTAGTGCACCAGCTTTACCAAGACCTGGAAGTTCAAGACCTAGTGCTCTCTGGATTTTAAAACGAGCTTTACCCGTAGTTGCTTTTGCCATTTCAGACTCCTTAATTAGTGACTTGGGGTATATGGCTAAACACGTATCACATCTTATAAATTAAGACCCCGCGTCATATACTGGAATACGTGTTCGATGGTTTTAGCTAATTTATGGGTGGCTGTCAATTTAAAAGAACCTTTAAATACCTTAAATTTAAAGATTATCTTTTGCATTAAATACCAACTTACGTTAAATTTTATTGTAATTCTTAACGGAATTATCTTAGAAAAGGTGAAAGTAGTTGAAAATAGTAGATATTCAAAAGAATTTATTAATATCTCACTTAGGGTTAGTGGGGATAAATGAAGAGCTCCTAGAGACCTTTCCTATCCAAAAGTTGATAGATAAATCAGATGATCAAGTCTGTGTGATCTTCACATTCCTCTTTAATAAATTCTCTAAAGAAACTCTTATAAAGTCTGTGGAAGTGATGTCAAAGATTCTAGAAATAGAGCCTTCATCTGTGGAGAGAAAAGGGGGAGAGCCTCCTCAGTTTATGGCCCAAGTATTTCTAGACAGCCACACAATGCACTGGAGTGATAGGGCAAGTCTTAAATATGAACAATTGCAAAAGGCCCTTTTATCTTTTGATATTCGAGTAAGCGCTAACGTTTCAATAAATAATTAATTTTGGCCATCCGTGTCTACAGCCATTTTTTAGATCGTGTTAAAATAGAAAAAACTATTCAAGGATTGAAGGGGTTAGTATGAATTTTGATTCTATCAAGGAAGTTAAGAAGAGAGAGCTTGAGGCCATAGGAATAATTGGAATTGATGACGAGGGTAATTTTGAATTCTCTGATTCTATTTTAGATGACGATATGGAAGATATCGAAGAGCAGGGAAAGAAGATATTAAAAGTTTCTAAGACTGTCTCGAGAAAAAGTCATACGACGAAAGAGAAGAAATCAAGGAAGTCTCCAGCTAAGATAAGTGAGCCGATCGCTCAAGCGCCGAGAAAGTACACCATTCAGTTTAATAAAAATGAAAACGAAGAAGCGGAGCTCGCTTTTGCAACACTAAGTTCTCTAGGTGAAGAAGTTGAAATTAAAGATATTTTTAACTTTATTATGACGAGAGGCTTTAGTGCTGATGAAAAATTTCAGATTCAAAAAATAGCTTCAAGCCGTATCTTAGAAGAAAAGCTCAATAAGTATTTAAAAGAAAATAAATTGAAAATGGATAGGGAAGAGGTTCTATTGCATCTTCTCAATGAGAAAATTCAGTAAGTAAAGATCGAGAACGCACCTAACTTCTTAGGTGCGCGCTTCTATCATCTTTTAGTCTTTAAGATCAATAAATTCAAACTTTGTAACATCAACAAGGCCTTTATCAGTAATTTTTAAAGATGGGATAACTGGCAGGGCCAAGAAGGCCATTTGAATAAAAGGTTCATTCAAGTGAACATTAACTTCTTTACACGCCTTCTTAAGTTCTATAATTCCCTCGGTGAGAACTTCAGCGCTCTCTAAGCTAAGTAGCCCAGCAATTGGAAGTGCTAAAGAGGCGATAACTTTTCCGTCTTTAACAACACAGAATCCACCACCCATTTCAATGAGTTTATTGGCCGCAACAGTCATATCACTCTCATCTTCACCAATGACAATAATATTGTGAGAGTCGTGGGCCACAGATGAAGCAATCGCCCCAGTGCTTAGTCCTGCACCTTTTACCAGTCCTAGCGCCGGCTTTATATTCTGTCCGTATCTCTCGATGACACAAATCTTTTTAATATCATCTAATTCAAATTTTTCACCATCATAATTTACTTTTAGGTGATTCGTGATGATTTCATCTTTTACAATTTCGATAACGTTGTAGGTTCCTTGCTCAAAGTTGAACTCAATTTCTTTGTCGCCCAAAGGTGATCTCTTCATTGTATTTTCAATTGGAGGTTTAGACTCTTCTAAATTTTTTGAAAGTGATTGCTCGACTTTGTGCTCTTTCACTGGAAGACCTTTCATTAAGACGTCACTAATTTCAACATTCTTATAATCACTTAGGAGAACAATATCGGCCTGCTTCCCCGGGGCAATAAGACCAAGTCGTTTAAGTCCAAAGTGCTTAGCTGCGGAGTAAGAGCTTAGACGATAGGCCACATGTGGCTCAATACCAATTTCATTAATCATCTTTTTTACGAGATAGTTTATATGGCCCTCGTTGAAAATTTCATAAGGGTTTCTATCGTCTGTACAAAGTAGACATTGGCAAGAGTTAAAGTCAGTAACTAGTGGAGCTAGAGTTTTTAAATTCTTGGCAACTGAACCTTCTCTAATTATGAGCGCCATTCCCTTGGAGAGTTTTTCCTTGCCTTCTTCTCTAGTGATAGTTTCATGGCAATTTTGAATTCCTGCAGCGATATAGGCATTGAGGTCTTTTCCCCTAACTAGTGGACAGTGCCCATCTAAATTCATCTCTTGGAACTCTTCTACCTTGTCTAAAACATCATCAAAGGCGTTGATCACACCTGGGAAATTCATCATTTCTGCAAGGCCTAATACATTAGGGTGATTCTTATAGGCCTTCATTTTCTCTAGAGGAAATGGTCCACCATTTGTTTCAAACCCCGGAAGAGCGGGAACGCATGAGCTTACTTGTACAAAGAGGTTCTGCTTCATTAATTCACTACATCTAAGAAACCAGCTAAAACCTTTGTCTCCAATTACATTTGTAATTTCATGTGGATCGCAGATAGCCGTTGTTGTTCCAAGAGGGAGAGTTAGTCTTTCAAATTCAAAAGGATGCATCATGGATGATTCAATATGTAAGTGACCATCAATAAACCCTGGGACAGCGACGTCACCATTAGCATCGATAACTCTCTTTGCCTTTTGATCTAAGTATTCAAGTCCTGTTCCTGCAATGGTTTTTCCGGCAATAGCAATGGCACTTTCATTGATTTCTCCATTAACTAGATCCATGATTTTAACGTTCTTTATAAGAATATCAATTTCACCATCACCTCTGGCCACACTTAGTACGTGCTTTAATTCTTCTCTGGTTAATTGCTGAGTACTTTTAGATTGAATCATTATTATTCCCCTAGAATATTTCTTTGGGCCAAGGCACAAATAGGATTTTCCTTAGATGTATAACAGGCCCTCATACCATAGCTTCTGGCGTGGTTCGTTTTATTTATGGCCTTATAGTAGAAGGCGATTTTTAGACATGTTGAAAGAGAAGTCGTCTCACATTTCTTTGAAGCTTCTTTTAAAACCTCTGTACTTACGCTTAAGTCTAAACTTAGCAGAGTCGAGATATTTGTATAAAAGCTCTCTTCAAGGGCCTCTGGATCAAGGTCGAGATAAAGTAGGATGTCTTCAAGAGCATTATGATTATTTGAGTTGTAGGACTTAAGATTGACTCCAGACTTTTTCAAATAACTTAAGACCTCAAGAGAGTAGGGTGCTGCTCCAAGGTAGAAGAGAATATGCTTTTTTTCTTTTCCAAGCTTTTCAAAATTGATCCCAGATTTGAGAGCATCATCAATATCTTTGAAGTTTAATTTATCTTCCCTTCCAATTAAGTATTGCTCTTTAGTGGCGTGGGTATTTCTATAGAATGATACAATCATTAAAACAATAGCCACCACTCCCACTGAAATAATAAATGGAGCTCTACGTTTAATATATTTATCTTCAGTGAGTATTCTAAGTAATCGTCTTGCGTTTGTTTGGGCCTTGTTGTCCACAGGTGCTCCTAAATATGATTAGCTTTCTTATAAAGATCTAATAATTGCAGCGTATACTTTCCAGGTTTACCATCTCCAATGAGACAATTATCAATCTTAGTAATGGGTACTAAGAGTTTTGTCGTACTAGTGAGAAAGCACTCATCTGCCGACTTTAGAAAATCTTCATCGAAGTTTCTCTCGGAAATATTTAACTTATTATCTTTAGCAATTTGAATAAGTGACTTTCTGGTAATACCGCCTAAGAGACCGGCCTTAATTGGTGGCGTAATAACTTCGCCATCTTTAACGATCCAGATATTTGAAGTGGTGGCCTCTGTAATTTCTCCCTTTGCATTGAGCATAATAGCGTCGAATGCGCCGGCTTTCTTGGCTTCGTGCATGGCCATAACATTATTGAGGTAGTTACCAGATTTAATTCTAGGGTCGACAGCGTTTTTAGGATTTCTCATAGTGTGAGAAATAATCATATGAACACCATCGTCATACCACCAACTAGGGTTGGGAGGTAATTCCTTTACAATGATAATGACATTATTCTTAGTGGCCAGAGCAGGGTCAAGACCAATTTCTCCCTCTCCACGAGTTACGACAATTCTTATATAAGCAAAATCAGTGTCTAGTTGTTCTAAGACTTTCTCTAAATCGCTTTTTAATTTCTCTAGTGTAAAGTCGAGTGGCATCTCCATTTTATCAGCAGAGTAAAGAAGTCTTTCAAAGTGTTCGTCTAGCTTAAAAATCTTCCTACTAAATGTTTGGGTCACTTCATAGATGGAGTCACCATATAAGAAACCTCTGTCAAAGACTGAGACTTTGGCGCTAGATGGATCGCTAATAACTCCGTTAATAGAAACTAAGGACTTTATTTGTAAACTCCCTCATAACCACTTGGTGTGAAGTTATAGGCATCAGTGTAGACGTGCAGGCGCAGAGTTTCTTTTCCATTTTCTAAGAGAGGCAGTTTTCTGTGGGCCCAGCCAAGAATTCCCTCTTTCAAATTATAGGCGTCAATTTTCTTTTCTCTAAGAAGACGAACGTACTTAGAACTTCTCGGTCCAAGGGTGCTGTATACAATGACTTTCTTGCCCTGAAAGTTTGGTAGTTCCTGCTCAAACTTTTTTTGCGTTAAAGAGTTTGGAATATAGCTAATTTCTATTTCAGGCAATGATCTTATATCTACAAGAATATAAGTGTCTTTCTCTAAGCTTTGCATTTGTTCAATAGAGAGGTGAGGGATATCTGAATATTGTTTGGCCACAGTTTCGCCCATGGACTTAACAACATGAGATTTATTTTCAACTTCATCGGGCTTTAAGCACGACTGAAGAAATAAGAGAGAGAGTATAAAGATGTATCTTTTCATAATTAAGTAATATTCCATGCTTAGCTTTAGCTGACAAGAGCAATAAATTTGACGAAAGTCGTAAATTACTGAGATAATCAATAAGATGAAAAAATATCTTATAACACTCTTTGCAATCTTATTTTCGGTTAATACATTCGCTAGCACTGTGCGACTAAGCGATACTACCGAGCCGGTAGTTAATGTCGGAAATATTTATTCCGTTTATAATACTTTGGGTGGAGACGGAACTTCATCAAGTGCGCCACTCAAGCTCTATATACCGCTCTCTGGCTCTGGAACAACTCAATCAGATAATCATATTCTAAAGACAGCACTCTTTAAATCTAATAGTACTCAAACGCTCAATACAACAATTGATATCGTAAATACGGATAGTGTAAATGTTCTCTATCCAACTCTCTATGTCAAAGATGACTCAAGCACCAATTATCTCTTTGTTGGGCGCTCAACTATTGGGTGTTCTACAAGTTCTACTTGTGAAGATGTTATTTCAAGCTTCTCAATCGCGACGATCTGTAACTCAACGGAGATCGATTGTGCGGGAGCACTCTCAGCACCAGTGACTGTAAGCTCTTACCTCTATCTTTCTCAGGCCGGTGTTGATACTTCAATCTCGGATCCTACTAGTGGTAGTGACGGTCTATTTGTAGAGCTCAATATTAGTGGAAGAGTCTATGAATCCACAGTCACTACGGCCTTAACATCTATTGAAAAAGGTGACCAAAGATTAAAACTCAATTACACAGTGTCTGCGATTCAAAATGATTATAGAGATATAGCTATTTTTGATGTCAGTAGCTTCAATAGTAAATTTGGACAGGCGGGAATCAACGAAATCCTTTCTATAGACGATGATGTGACACCTCAGTCCAGTGGCCTATTTGAGGCCAAGAATCTTTCAAACGGAAGAACTTATAATATTTCCTTTGCTGTAAGGGACTTCTATGGATTCTATACTCCACTTGCTTCGCCACTTAGCGGGACACCGTTAGAGATCGCAGAATTCCTTGAGAAGAATCAATGTTACTTTATTTCTGCTGGCTTTATGGAGCAGCACTATGTTCTCAATTACTTCCGCTATATTCGCGATCATTATCTCCTTAAGGTAAAATTAGGCCAGAGCTTTGTAGACTTCTATTATGAGACTGCGCCGCAATATGTCCCATTTATAATTGAGAGACCTTGGCTACAGGCTCTAATACGTGGGTTTGCGTATTGCGTTTATTTTATTTTTAACTTTGGTCTCGTTGCGTTAATGATATCTGTCATGGTAATTTTTCTTACCTCAAAGGTTTTCAAAAATAGCATTACCGAGTAATATAAATTGATATGATTGAGAGAAGTAATTTTAGAGTTCTCATTGTCGATGATGAACCAGATATTTTAGAGCTGATGGAAGAGGAGTTTAACTACTACGGCTATCAGACGATGACTGCTGATTGCGGTAATGATGCAATTAGTAAGCTGCGCTCTCACCAATTCGATATAATTGTTTCAGATTATAAGATGCCAAATGGTAACGGTATGGCCGTATTAGATGAAGTCAATACAATGGCCGCTGAAACTAGACCAGATTTCTTCTTTGTCTCAGGACAGGCCGATATCTCAATTAAAGATGCAATTGACGCTGGAGCTAAGAAGTTCTTTTCTAAGCCCTTTGATTTAGATGATCTCATCAAAGAGATCGAAAAAGAGCTCTCTAGTAAATAGCCTTTCTAGATTCCATGATTTTTCTTTTTGTTAGCTTTTTGCTAGTATCCTAACCCTAATAAATCAATGAGGAGAGTTCACTGTGGCAGGTCATAGTAAATGGGCGAATATTAGACATAGAAAAGGCGCTCAGGATGCAAAAAGAGGGAAGATTTTTACTAAGCTAATTAAAGAGATAACGGTTGCCGTTAAAACTGGCGGGGGATCTGATCCGGAAATGAATCCAAGACTCAGACTTGCCCTACAAAATGCTAGAGGACAAAACCTTCCAAAAGATACAATTCAAAGGGCCATCGATAAGGCTTCAGGTGTTGGTGGTGATGATTATATCGAAACAACATTTGAAGGTTATGGGCCAGATGGAGTGGCGGTTTTCGTAGAAACGGCTACTGATAATAATACTCGTACAGTTTCGGCAGTAAGGGCCGCCTTCAATAAGTACAACGGCTCTCTTGGTAAGGATGGCTGTCTACAATTTATCTTTGATCGCAAAGGAATATTCACTATTGAGAAGTCTCAAGTGGAAATGGATAACGATGACTTTATGTTAGAGATGATCGACGGTGGGGCAGAGGACGTAGACTTTGAAAATGAAGAGTTTATTATTGTCACTACTGCGATGGAAGATTTTGGTAATGCCTCTAATAAATTAGCTGAGCTCGGTGTTGAGGCGAAAGAAGCCGGACTTGAAAGAATTGCGACAACTAATAAAGAATTAGATCCAAAACATATTCCTACCTTTATGAAGCTCTTAGACGTTCTTGAAGATAACGATGATGTTCAGAAGGTTTATCACAATTGTGAGTTTGATGAATCAATGATGGAAGAATAAGAAAAGGGAGCTGATTGCTCCCTTCTTTATTTCTGTGATTTTAAAAGTGTTGTCACTCTCTTTAAGAGCTCTTTGCAGTCATCTTCAGATAAACCGTAGAGAGCGTGACTGGCCTGGAGTGACTTGGCCTTTTCACCAGAGGCCTTGTAAGAGGCCAATCTATTGTTGAGATTATTTCTCAGCGTTCTCATTCTCTTTGGAGACCATTCTTCTAAGTTCTCAAACTTTTCCACTTATGCTCCAAGAACTTGCGCGAGATCACCTGAGTGATACATCTCAGTAATAATATCATTTCCACCAACAAGTTGTCCCTTGAAGTAGAGTTGTGGGTATGTTGGCCAATTTGAAAATTCTTTTACACCTTGTCTAATATCCATGTCAGATAGAATATCAAAAGTATTGTACTTAACGTTTAGTGCATCGAGGATCGCGATTGTATTAGCAGAGAAACCACATTGTGGCATGGCCGCATTTCCTTTCATGAAAAGAAAAATATCACTTGAACCAATAAGGGCCTTGATTCTCTCATTGAGATCATTTGATTTATTTTCTTCTGAAACCGCTGTTGCTCCCTCTTGAGGAACTTTATCTGAACCTAAAATGTTAAATGGATTATCATTGCTCATAGTAATCTCCTTATATTTGAATGCCTTGATTAGTGGCCTGCTCATGAGTCATTGTCTTAATTTGAACTGCATGAATTTCTTGTTTTAATTTCTCTTTTAAAATATCCATAATGATTTGGTGTTGTGCAATTAGCATCTTACCTTTAAAGACATCACTAACCACGAGAAGTCCTAGGTGATCTTGAGTTCCCGTAAGATCTGTCACTTGAACTTTAGCGTCTTCAATATGTGATTGAATAAGGGCCTTTAATTCTTCAAAATTCATTTTATTTCCTTCTTTATAAATTCTCTATTTTGCGACTGCCCAATAACTTGTAACCAAAGTCATGATTCTAAAGATCAGGGTCGTCCAACCAAGCTTTTTGTGTCTTGGTCGTACACTGATATCACCAGAGAGAAGTTTTCTTCCTGATAATACCATAAGTATATATAAAATAACTGAGCCAATTGCGAAGAAGAGGTGAATCTTTAGCATCGTTGGATTAGTCATGACTTTTGAGGCCTTTAGAATGGCACTTCTTGTGAATTCGATTTGTAAAATGAGAAGTAAGTCCCAGATAATAACTGTGGACATAATCTTAACGTGCGTCTTTCTCATTCTTCTTAGGTAAACACCTAATATCATAAGAGATAAAATCAAAATCGATTGAATTTGAAAAATTGGCGCACTGCTCATACGGATTCCTTGTCATTTAAGCTTCACAGACTAAAATAAAATGATGATATTGCCAATATCTATGAGCATTTATCACACATAAACTGATGTTATTTTTCGGAGACACACATGACACATCCCCTTGGTCGTTGGGCCGTTATCGATATTGAGACAACTGGAATTGATCCGAGTTATGACCAAATTATCGACGTGGGTTACTTGCAATTTGAAGGGACAACTCTTGTTCGCAAGTACAGCTCTCTAGTTCAGTATGATGGTAAGCTTTCTCAGTTTATAAAGAAGCTCACTGGAATCGACTCTAAGATGCTAATTAATGCTCCTAGCTGGCAAGTGGTGTCTCCAGAAGTTATGGATGTCTTTGGGCATCACCTTATTGCTCATAATGCTGAATTTGAAAGATCTTTTCTAAGTGATCACTTCGCTCGCATTGACGATGGATCAGGACGCGAGAGTTACGAAGATAGTCTCTATTTTCTCTCATTACTCTTTCCAAAGATGTCCTCTTTAAAATTGGAGAACTTTATTTGTGATTGGAAGATCGCTGAGCACGAGGAGCACAGAGGTTTTCAAGATTCTTTGGATCTCTTAAAGGTTCTTCTTATTGCCGTTGCGACAGTGAGAAGGGATGTAGAGTTAAATGCTACGTTAGGGGCACTTTTTAAGAAATATAACTTAACAGATTATTGGTATTATAAATTCTTCTCTCTTAGCGATGAAGAAATAGCTCAATTGAGTGAGAGTATAGAACTTGATTTAGACTATCATTGCAATATTGCATGGGAGTGGATGTATCCTGTTGACGAGAAAGTGGACGCGGGAGAGAAGCTCTTTTCACTAGAATTTAATGGTGAGAACTTAAAGAATATTTTTAGAAATGAAGATGCAGTAAGATTGAAGGCCCCTTTTTATAAATATAGAGAGTCCCAAGAGACACTCGCACTTAGAATTGGTCAGTCTTTTAAAAATAAGGTGCACTCTCTTATTCAAGCGCCAACGGGAACGGGGAAGACTCTGGGCTACCTCATTCCATCAGCTCTCTTTGCAATGTCTGAGCAAAAACAAGTGCTGGTTGCCACTGGAACAAAAACTCTACAGCATCAAGCAGTCTCTAAAGATGTACCGGGGCTTAGAAGGTTACTTGGACTAGGGGATGATGAACTAAAGGTGAGACAGCTCATCGGATCGGGAAATCACTTGTGCGAGCTTCTATTTAGGCAAAGTGTAGAAGAGGAAGACCTACTTACAAATACTAAAGAATTTAAAGAAAAATATACAGATATGTTCTTTGATCTCGTTTTCTTCTACAATTCAAGATCACATGTTGATGATCAGATCACTCGTGGAGATTTGCCTTTTGTAATGAAGAGAAAAATTGAAGATTTCTCAACTAAAGAAAGTGATATCACGGTTGATTTTAGATCTTGTACGGGACAGAGCTGTCCTTTTAAAAATGATTGCTCCTATATTAAAGGTCTGCGTGAGGCCAAGGACGCAAATATTATCATAGGTAATCACGCCCTAATGTTTTCTTGGCCAAGAAGTTTTCCTAGACCTTCGTATGTTGTAGTTGATGAGGCCCACAAAGTTGAAGGGGAGACAACAAGTGCTTTTACTTATGAAGTAAGTGAGTCTGATTTAAATTCTTTAAATAAAGCACTGCTGCATTCTCAAGGAATTGGCTCTCTCTTTTATCTTCTGGCACAGAATGAAACAACAGAGGGAGAAAGTACTGCTGTTATTACCAATATAAGAGGCGAGGTCACGAATACTCAACAATTATTGCAAGATCACTTAAATGGACTGCCTACAGTAGTGGAGAGTTATTTTAAGAAGCGTCCAAAGTATACGGATATTTTTTGGAATGAAGCGCCGATGATAAATAGAAAGAGAACGGATGAGCTTGGAATGGCAATCTTTAATCACTTGGATTCTATTCGTTTTATCATCACGAATTTAAATAATTACTTACTTCCTTATCACTCGAGATGGGATGTTAAGGAATTAACTGATGATAATCAAATCGTGGCCTTCACTCGCTTTGAAAAATTTATGGGTGTATTAGATGATACTCAAAAGGCCTTAGAGGTCGCTTTGGATCAGCCAGAAGAAGTGGCCGGTTATACTAAGTCTCTTAAGTACCACGGAGAGCACGGCATGAGTGTCAGTGCTTCTCCAGTAAATGTTGGAAAAGTTTTACACCAAGGTCTCTTAGAGATTTCTGATTCCGTCGTCTTTACTTCTGCTACACTTGGAAATGATAAAGGTGATCAGGGGAGTCGTGGAATTGAGTGGGCGACTGGCTACTCTTACCTAGAGCCAGAGAGAAGATTTAAGTCTGGCTTCTATCTTCCGGCAACATTTGATTATAAGAATAAGACTAAAGTTTTTCTCTGTGACGATACTCTGCCAATTTGGGATAAGAGTTTTGTTCCTCAGACACTTAAAAAAGTTTCTAAACTTATTCGTGAACTCAAGGGAAGAAGTTTACTTCTCTTCTCTGCGCGCTCTAGATTTGAGATCGCTAGAGAGCTCCTTCTAGAAGAATTTGATGGAGAGATTCCTCTCTTTATTCAGGGAATGGGCAATAATGTTGTGGAAGACTTTAAGAAGTCAGAGTCGGGAATTCTACTTGGGATGGAGTCTTTTGGTGAGGGAATTGATATCCCTGGGGATGCGCTACAATTTGTCTTTGTAGACAAGATCCCAGACCTTAGAATGGATCTTGTTATCCAGGATAGAAGAGACTTCTATGAGTCTAATATTGGAAATGAATTTACAGATTACTACCTCTCACATCGAACAAGATCTCTACATCAAAAGCTTGGAAGGCTTCTTCGAACGGAAGAAGATATTGGCGGCGTGATTGTTGTAGATTCAAGAATTAGGTCCTGGAAGGGGAGAACCATGCAGCAGCTTCTAAAGCTAATGGAGCCCTACCAAATACAGAGAACGACACTAGATGAGGCCTGTGAAAAGGTAAGGGACTTCGTGATCCAGTAAGTGTTTCAGAATTGGAACACTAAGGGAGTAAGTCCTTGATTCTTTTGAAAGTATTTTTGGCATATAGATTGCTCTATATGTCATAAACACTATCAAAGGATTAAATATGAAAACACTGCTTATCTACTTACTATCAGTTCTTACTATTAGCTCGACTTTTGCAAGTTCCAAGATTGAACAAGGGACACTTGAAAAAATCATCGAGAATGAAATTCATAAAAGGCTTAATTCAAGTTTAATAAGTCGAGAGTCAAAGAACTATGAAATTCTTAGTGGAGTTGGCGTCGACTCAAGAGGAACATTTATTCAAGTTACTGGCGGTAAGTATTTGAATGACTCAGCTATCCTAGAATTATCTCTTTCTAAATTTAATGATGTTGATTATGAAGGGGCATACGTTCAAAGTACTAAGGGGAGTTTGTATCGAATTGATTTAGGAATAAAGAAGTTTGCATCTAATAGCTTCTACGCCAAAGGTGGAATTGGATATACTAGAGGAAAAGCTGAATCTACTCTTTATAGATGGAGCTATGATTATTATGGAAACTTTAGTGACTATTCTGAAACTAAAAAAACTGAGTATAGCGCTCTTTCGTTTGAAGGTGAAATAGGTAATCAGTGGCAGTGGGATTCTTTTACTCTTGGGGTAAGCTGGATTGGCTATAGCTCAATGGCGCTAAACTTAAGTGGTGGCAACCAGAATGATTCTCTAGATTTAATAAATAGTAAAGGTGCTCTTAGACTTTTAAATCTACAACTTGGAATGAGTTTCTAGTGGCCCACATTATGGGCAGCTCTTTTCTCTAAGTTATTGATTCTTGCCATGAAGTAAGAGTCTCGCTTAAGCTATAACTATGAAGAAAGTTATAGCTATCCTTTTTCTCTTTAGTGCTCAAGTGTGGGGATCAAATTGCACTGAGCACGCCTCACTTCTAGTAAGTTTAAAACTCAAAGATATGTTAAATGCCTATGGGAATCAGCACTTTTACGAATCCACACAAAATGATCAAAGAGCAGGCTTCCCTGGCAATATTTATAACTACGAACACCTATGCAAGAAGAGTGAAATTGTAGAGACTATCATTGCTCAAAAGAAAGAACATTTTAAATTCTGTAAATTAAAGTCTGTGGCCGAAAGTCTACCTAGTCAGACAACTGTTCTAAGTGGAGAGGGCATCTCAAAAACTATTACTCAATTTATAGATCAAGAAAACTGCTCACCTAAAATCTATAAGAATATGGAAGATAATATCTATACTGCAACTAAGAAAATTGAGATTGAATTAAAAAGTGCAAAGACCAATGTCACAAAAGTCTGCAGAACAATTCGCTTGGCCTTGAGTGAGAATTATGAATTAAATAAGAGATGTAAGTAACTCTTAATCTAGTTCTCTTTCTGAAAGATTATTTAAATATTTAACTTCTATTTTTGTACCGTGACCATCTTCAAGAAAGTAGGGGATAGTAACGTGTTGACTAACAAAGCATCGAAGGCTTGGAGTGTCCTTATCGTAATCGTCACTATCGGCCTGCTGCTCAATTTTATAGTCAACACCTTGGACACTACTTCCATCAATAGTTCTCGTCTCACTAGATTGATTCATTCTTCTGACAGTAATGGCATTAAAGACAGGTTCATCTTCATAGCTCCACTGATTAGAGCTCGCCAGAACGTTGTAAATATTCTTTCCTGTAGTATCAAATTTCTTTGAACGCAAGTAGAGCATACTGGTGCAAACGGCAGGAGTTGATATAAAGAATTTCGGCGTAGTATTTAAAATGGTCGTTTTACTTTCGTTTGAAGACTCAAAAGTATAACTAATAGTATTATTCTTACTGTTAAAAGAAAATGTCTCTACAACGTTATCATTTCCAAGTACTTTATTGATAACGACGAGAGTTGGGATATAGTCTTTATTAATTTTATAATCAACAGTGATATTGAGTAGCTCACCAGTTGAAACTCTAGACATGATTTGGCTTTGAAAGAGCATACTACTATCACTCTTCTCTTTAAAAACCTCAAAAGTTTCTTCGCTATAAACATTCGCATTTCGCATATATTTGTATGCGCCGCGATACACCTTATTGTCTTTTTTCTTTGAATTGTCTGTTAGTCCCATATTATTATTTTACTTAACAATGAGAATTAAAGATAGAGTGTAATGATAACAAATAATAATAAAATTATTTTTAAGCGCATAATGCAATTGGTAACCTCAGTTGAATTTATTGCAATCACAATCTTTGGTAACCTCTTCATTTTTCTGTGCTCAATTGTCATCTACTTTATAGAAGGTGGTTCAAACCCAAATATGAATCACTTCATTGATGCAGTCTGGTGGTGTTTTTCTACAGTAACTTCCGTGGGCTATGGTGATGTTGTACCGGTTACGATTACTGGGAAGATCTTTGGGATTTTTCTCATGTTACTTGGGACCGCTATTTTTGCCATTTATACTGCTCTCTTCGCCAATGCTGTTCTAGGGGATTACACCAAACGTTTTCGTGGTCTTTATAGAGAAATATCGACAGAAGAGGAACAGCTCTCTAAATCTATTGAAGAGTTAAAGAAAATCATTGATAATCTAGAAGCAAAAGATAAGAAATAATTAATAGGAAAGGAAAGATTATGATCTCTTATGAAGTGTATAAAGTTATTCACTTACTCTGTATTTTATTAACAGTTGCTGGGCTTGCAGTTGGTTACTATTCAACTCAACCTAAGCATATTAAAATTATCTCAGGTATTACCAGCCTTCTGATCTTAGTTTCAGGGATGGGTCTACTTGCCAGACTTGGCGTTTCTCACGGAGAAGGATTTCCAGGTTGGGTAATGGTTAAAATGATGATCTGGCTTATTATTGCAGTGGCCGGTCCAGTTTTAGCGAAGAGATTATCTAGCTCTCTTAAGCCAAAGGCATTCTGGGGATTAATTCTACTATTTTTCATTGCCATTTACTTTGCA
The DNA here is from genome assembly GCF_000210915.2 of Halobacteriovorax marinus SJ. Taxonomy (NCBI): domain Bacteria; kingdom Pseudomonadati; phylum Bdellovibrionota; class Bacteriovoracia; order Bacteriovoracales; family Halobacteriovoraceae; genus Halobacteriovorax; species Halobacteriovorax marinus. The sequence continues at coordinate 2,304,859 of NC_016620.1, read as the reverse complement.
GTAAATAAATCGTTTTAATGCAAGATAAAAATCCCAAGAATTCTGTAAAGCTCACTCTAAGTGGGCTTTTCTTTTTTTCGCTTCCAAGTATTTTTGGATCTCTACTAGAGCCTGTCACGGGAATAGTCGATACGGCCTTGATAGGGCATAAGAGCACCACATGGTTGGCGGCGCTCTCTTTGGGCGTAGTTATCCTAAGCTCCTTTACTTGGGTTTTTAACTTTCTAATTCACACTTCTATTCAATCGGTGAGTGAAGCCTTCTCGCTTGGGGATAATCAAAGAGTGAATTCTCGCGTAAAAGTTGCTCTTATTCTCTCTGTCATTGTGGGAGTAGGCTCGTCTTTAATACTATATTTCTTTAGCCCACTTCTCTTTCGCTTCGTGGGAGCGAGTGAAGAGCTTCTTCCTCTTTGTCAGAGGTACTTTCATATACGTCTTCTGGGTCAACCTTTTTTAATTTTAGGAGGCACTCTCATTTCTATTTTGCGAGGTTTTGAAAGAATTAAAACTTGCTTTATTTTAATTGCTCTCTCTACGCTCATTAATAGTTCTCTATCTTGGGCGCTGTTAGAGGGGACAGACCTAGGGCTGGCGGGTGTAGCTTATGGTAGTGTTGTTGGAGCAGTTTTTACGGCCCTCTTCTCTCTTATTTTTGTTCTAAGAGTTGAAGGGCTTAGTCTAACTAGTTTATGGGGTGCTCCACTTAAAGGAGAGTGGATAAGTTTTGGAAAAAATTCTTTTAATATGTTTTGTCGCTCTATTATCTTAACGGGAAGCTTCTTTCTCTGCACTAAGAGTGCTGCAAGGCTTGGGCATGTTTCCTTGGCCTCGCACCAAATATTAATGGAGTTTTGGCTCTTCTCTTCGTTCTTAACTGATGGTCTTGCCCTTAGTGCAAATATCCTATCTGCAAAGTATAAGGCCCTTAATGATGTTGAGAATTATGAAAAGATGAAGGGGACTCTTTTAAAGTTATCACAGATCATTGGGGTTTTATTTTTACTAAGCTACCTCTTATTTAAAGAGCCACTACTTTCAATATTTACAAAGGACTTGGCCGTCATTGAAGCGATAGAGTCTGTTTGGCCTTGGTTAGCAATTTCTCAACTCATTCTCTGTGGGACATATACTTATGATGGGCTTCTCTTTGGGTTGGGGCGCTTTGATTTTGTGAGAAGACAAATGTTCTATGGACTGATTATATCTTTTCTTCCATTTCTCATTTACTCCTACTATTCTAAAGACCTACTAAGTATTTGGCTGGCCTTAATCTCTCTTGGGACTTATAGGTTAGTCATTGGTTATATTGGAACACGCAGTTTAAGGGTGAATGGATAAATGACAGTGAAAAAGGGAAGCGACGGCTTTAGTAAAGAGTATTGGGAAGTGAATTATTCTAATCCTGATGAGATGGACGGTATTGGAAACGCCACAAATCATGCTCGCTATATTAAGGCAACGATGGATCTAGATTTTGTGGATATAAGTAGTGTCGTGGATTTAGGCTTTGGTCTTGGCCATCTCTTTGAGGCGGTGATGAAAGAGTTTATTCCCTATAGAGCACTAGGTATAGAGCCATCAAAATTTGTCTACGATCAAGTTAAGGAGCGAGGAATTGCCCCTGTTGAATCAACAAAGTTAAAACTTCTAAACACCGACTTACTTTCGTGGTGCAAGGATGAGAAGTTTAGTAAGCACTTCGATCTTGGGATATGCACTTCTGTTTTTCAATATCTAAGCGATGAGGAAGTAAGAGAAGTTCTTCCCGTATTATCAAAGAGAGTGAAATACCTCTACTTTAGTGTTCCAACTAATAAGGAATTAGATAGGCAAATTGAAGACCTCGAGTTCAAAGATGAGTACGCTATACGACGTTCTAGGTCGTGGTATCAAAAAGAAATAAAGAAGCACTTTACTTTTGTCTCTTCGAGAATCCTAGAGAGCAAGCACCACTTCCAAGAAGAAAATACTTTTTTTACGGACTTACTTTTTAGGTTTTAATGAGTAGAATAAGATTTTAAATTTTTATAGGAGTTTATATGAGTTGTCCTTGTGGTCACGAGGTTGAGTATGAGAAATGTTGTGCACCTCTGCATGCTGGTAGTGAAAAGGCGCAAAGCGCAGAACAATTAATGAGAGCACGTTATGCTGCTTTCGCTAAGCATAATGTGGACTACATTATTAGTACTCAGGATAAGGGCAGTAGAGAAGAGCTCAATCGCAATGAAATTGAAATCTGGTCTAACGAAAGTGAGTGGAAAGGACTTGAGATCGTAGACACGGTTAAGGGGCAACCTGGAGATAAGGATGGCATCGTAGAGTTCAAAGCAACTTACGTTGTTGGCGATAGACAAGTTGTGCACCACGAGAGAAGTAGCTTTATCTTTGAAGATGACGCATGGTTCTTCGTAGAGGGAGATGTTCTTCGTGATGCGGTTAGGCGCGCAGGGCCAAAAGTAGGAAGAAACGACCCTTGCCCTTGTGGTAGTGGGAAGAAGTATAAGAAATGCTGCTTGGCGAATGCTTAGATTCTTCGCATATTCAAATAGAGCGCGGACTTATACTGAAAAGTTATTTTATTTAAAAAACTCTTAAGAAAATTATTTTTTTGATTTCTTTAATATGAACTAGTTACATATTGGTTTCATAGGAGTATAAAAAATCAAATTCTATTTTTTTATAGTTATATAAGCTAAACATATTAACGTTTTAACGGGATTATTATTACCATGATTCGTATTAAAAAAGGTTTAGACGTTCCTTTAACGGGAATCCCTAAACAAACAATCGAAGCTGGTCCTCAAGTTAAAAGAGTGGCCTTAACAGGTCCTGACTACGTTGGGATGAAGCCGTCGATGAAAGTTCAAATCGGCGACACTGTTAAAGCTGGTCAAGTTCTCTTCGAGTGTAAGAAGAACGAAGGATTAGCATTTACTTCTCCTGCAAATGGAAAAGTTGTGGAAGTTAACAGAGGTGCGAAACGTGCGTTTCAAACTATTGTTATCGAAGTTACTGGTACTGAGCAAGTTGAGTTCAGCTCATACAAGCAAAAGAGTGTTTCAGACCTCTCTTTTGATGAGGTGAAGAGACTACTTCTTGAGTCGGGACTGTGGACATCTCTAAGAATGAGACCATTTTCTAAAGTGGCCATGTTAGAAGATAAGCCACATTCAGTTTTCATCAATGCAATGGATACAAACCCACTAAGCCCAAATCCTGAACAAGTTATTGGACAATATACTGAAGACTTTATGGCCGGTGTAGAAGTTCTTTCTAAATTAACTGAAGGAAAGACTTTTGTTGCTAAGGCAAGCGGTTCTAAGGTTCAAGCACCAAGCTGTGCTTCAGTTCACGAGTTTGCTGGGCCTCACCCTGCTGGTCTTGTTGGAACTCATATTCATCACCTTGACCCAGTTCACGAGGCAAAGGTTGTTTGGCATGCGGGTTACCAAGATGTAATCGCAATTGGTAAATTATTTACTACTGGTAAACTTTGGACAGAGAGAGTTATTGCTGTCGCTGGACCAAAGGCAAAGAATCCAAGACTTTTAACGACTCAATTAGGGGCCAATATTCTAGATATCGTTGCCAACGAAACTCTAGAAGGAGAGCTTCGAATTGTTTCTGGTTCTGTTTTAAACGGAAGAAAAGTTGAGGACTCATTCCTCTACTTAGGTAGATACCATAACCAAATTTCAATCTTGGCCGAAGGGCGCGAGAGAGAATTCCTTGGTTGGCAAGCGCCAGGACTTAATAAGTTCTCTATCAAGAGAACATTTGTTTCTAAGTTTTTAACTCCTTCAAAGAAATTTGACATGACGACAGGAACTCATGGCTCTCCAAGAGCAATGGTACCAGTGGGAATGTATGAAAGAGTTATGCCACTAGATATTCTTCCAACTCAATTATTAAGAGCTCTAATTACTAAAGACACTGACCTTGCTCAGCAATTAGGTTGTCTTGAATTAGACGAGGAAGATTTAGCACTATGTACATTTGCCAGTATTGGTAAAGTCGACTTCGGTCCTGTGCTAAGAGAAAATTTAACAACTATTGAGAAGGAAGGTTAGATGAAAGCTTTAAGAGGTTTTCTAGATTCTCAACATCATCACTTTGCCAAAGGCGGAAAGTTAGAAAAGTTCTATCCAATGTATGAAATGATAGACACTTTTATCTACACTCCGGGTGAAGTAAGTAGAGGATCAGTACATGTACGTGATGGAATTGATCTAAAGAGAACAATGACAACAGTAGCGATGGCCCTTACGGCTTGTTTGCTCTTTGCTTGTTACAATACAGGTCTACAGGCCAATACAGTTTTAGCTGCTCAGGGGATCACTTCAGTTGATTCTTGGCGTGGTGCTGTTATGGCAGCTTTAGGATTAGGTTTTGATCCTACAAGTTGTGTTTCAAACTTTGTTTACGGTTTCCTATTCTTTGCACCAGTATTTTTGGTTACAAATATTGCCGGTGGTTTTTGGGAAGTTATTTTTGCAACAGTAAGAAAGCATGAGATTAATGAAGGTTTCCTAGTAACAGGACTTCTCTTTCCATGTATTCTTCCTCCAACGATTCCTCTATGGCAAGTTGCTGTAGGTATCTCGTTTGGTGTTGTTTTTGGAAAGGAAGTTTTTGGTGGAACAGGGAAGAATTTCTTAAACCCTGCTCTTACTGCTAGAGCATTTCTTTTCTTTGCGTATCCTGGAGAGATTTCAGGGGACGCAGTATGGACAGCAGTTGATGGTTTCACTGGAGCAACAGCTCTTGGTCAAGCAGCGATTGGTGGAGCTTCAGCGATCTCTGTTAGCTGGATGGATGCTTTCTTAGGATTCATGCCAGGATCAATGGGTGAGACTTCTACTCTTGCTTGTTTAATTGGAGCAGTAGTTCTAATCGTAACAGGAATTGGGTCTTGGAGAATTATGCTCTCTATGCTCGTTTCAGCAATGGCATTTGCCTTTGTTCTAAATATGATCGGATCATCTACTAACCCAATGTTTGCACTAGCACCACACTGGCACCTTGTTATTGGTGGTTTTGCATTTGGTCTTGTCTTTATGGCCACAGATCCTGTCTCTGCAGCAATGACTTTCAAAGGTCAATACTTCTACGGAGCACTGATTGGATTTATGGTTATTCTAGTTCGTGTTATTAACCCAGCATTCCCGGAAGGTGTAATGCTAGCAATTCTCTTCGCAAATTGTTTTGCTCCACTTATCGACTGGTTCGTAGTGGATGGACATATCAAGAAGAGACAAGCGCGTATCAAGGCTTAGGGAGGAGTGATGAAAAGCGAAACAGGAAAAACACTACTTGTTGCATTCCTTCTGTGTATTGTTTGTTCGATCCTAGTATCGGGAGCAGCAGTATCACTAAAGCCTATGCAGGAAGCTAATAAGAAATTAGACGTTAAGAAGAACCTTCTTATCGCGTCTGGTTTAGTTGATGGTAATGCTACAAAAGCTGATGTGGATGCAGCTTATAAGAACGTTCAACCACTTCTCGTCGATCTTGCGACAGGAGATGTTATTGAAGGTGATATTGAGAATTACGATCAGAAAAAAGCAGCAAAAGATCCTAAGCAGAATTTAAGAATTGATGCAGCTAAGGATCTTGGAAATATTAAATTTAGAGCTAAAGTTGCTAAGGCTTACCTTGTTAAGGATGCGGGAGAGGTTTCTATGATTGTTCTTCCTGTCCATGGAAAAGGTCTTTGGTCAACAATGTATGGATTCTTAGCTCTTGCTCCTGATACTGTTACAGTAAAAGGGATTGGTTTCTACTCTCACGGTGAGACTCCTGGTCTTGGTGGTGAGATTGATAACCCAAGCTGGAAGGCAACTTGGAATGGGAAGAAGGCACTTGATGAGAGTTTTAGCCCAATTCTAAAAGTTGTAAAAGGTGCAGCTAGAACAGAGACTGAGATTGATGGTCTTTCTGGTGCAACTTTAACTGCAGTTGGTGTTACTGGAACTATTCAATATTGGTTAGGAGACGATGCTTTCGGTCCTTTCCTTGCTAAGTTTAGAGAAGGAGGGATCAAATAATGAGCCTCAAGAAAACACTTTTTAACCCACTTTTTGAAGATAATCCTGTTGCATTACAGATTCTCGGTATTTGTTCTGCTCTTGCGGTTACAACTAAGTTGGAAACAGCACTTGTAATGTGTATCGCTGTGACATTAGTTACAGGTTTTTCTGGATTCTTTGTTTCTTTAATTAGAAACCATGTTCCATCTAGTATTCGTATCATCGTTATGATGATTGTGATTGCATCACTTGTTATCTTAACGGATCAACTTCTCAAGGCTTTTGTTTACGATGTTGCTAAGTCAATGTCTGTTTACGTAGGTCTTATCATTACCAACTGTATTGTTATGGGACGTGCGGAAGCATTTGCCATGAAGAATACACCGCTTATGTCTTTTGTAGACGGAATCGGTAACGGAATTGGATATAGTGTTGTGCTAATTTTCGTAGCAATCTTTAGAGAGCTACTAGGAAGTGGAAAGCTTCTAGGGTTTGAAATTCTCGCAACAACAGGTCAAGGTGGTTGGTACCAAACAAATGGTATGGCCCTATTGGCTCCAAGTGCATTCTTTTTGATCGGATTATTTATCTGGGCCTTAAGAACTTGGAAAACTGATCAGGTTGAGAAGGAGTAAGAGATGTTAGAACATTATTTAAGTTTATTTATTAAATCTATTTTTATTGAAAACCTTGCTCTCTCTTTCTTCCTAGGAATGTGTACATTCTTAGCGGTTTCAAAGAAAGTTAAGACTTCTTTAGGTCTTGGTGTTGCAGTTGTTGTTGTTCAGACGATTACTATCCCTGTTAACAATCTTCTCTACACTTACTTTCTAAAAGAGAACGCTCTAGAGTGGGCAGGTATTACTGGTTATGACTTATCATTCTTAGGTCTAATTTCTTATATTGGTGTAATTGCAGCAATGGTACAGATCTTAGAGATGACTTTAGATAAGTTTTTTCCAGCTCTTTATACAGCGCTTGGTATCTTCCTTCCTCTAATTACAGTGAACTGTGCCATTCTTGGTGGTTCACTCTTTATGGTGGAGAGGGATTATAACTTTGCAGAAAGTACTGTTTACGGAATCGGTTCAGGTATTGGTTGGGCCCTTGCGATTGCAGCACTTGCAGGTATTAGAGAGAAAATGAAGTACAGTGATGTACCTCATGGATTGAGAGGATTAGGGATTACCTTTATTACAGTTGGTCTTATGGCCCTAGGTTTTCTGTCATTCTCAGGTATTCAACTTTAAGGATTATAAAGAAAGGTCATAACTATGAATGAAATTATACTTGGCGTTTTAATGTTTACCGCCGTTGTCTTGGCCCTTGTGCTTATCATTCTCTTTGCTAAGTCTAAATTAGTAAGCTCTGGGAATATTAAATTAAGTATCAATGGAGAGAAAACGGTAGAAATTCCAGCAGGTGGAAAATTATTAAATGCACTTGCTGATCAGAAACTCTTCGTATCATCTGCCTGTGGTGGTGGTGGTACTTGTGGACAATGTAAAGTTCACGTTCACTCTGGTGGTGGAGAAATTTTAGAAACAGAATTATCTCATATTACTAAGAGAGAAGCTAAAGATGGTTGTCGTCTCGCTTGTCAGGTTTCTATAAAAGAAGATATGGAAATTGAAGTTGAAGATGAAGTCTTTGGTGTGAAGAAGTGGGAATGTACAGTTAGATCAAACCACAATGTTGCTACATTTATTAAAGAATTTGTCCTAGACCTTCCTGAAGGTGAGTCAGTTCCATTTAGAGCTGGTGGATTTATTCAAATTGAAAGACCTCCAGGTCTTAAGATCGACTATAAAGACTTCGATATTGAAGAAGAATATAGAAGTGACTGGGATGCGTTCAATGTTTGGGATAATATCTCTTACGTAGAAGATGAAACAATCAGAGCATATTCAATGGCAAATTATCCTGAGGAAGAAGGGATGATTATGTTAAATGTTCGTATTGCTTCACCTCCGCCAAGAGCACCTAAAGGAACACCTCCAGGTAAGATGTCGTCGTATATCTTTAACTGTAAGCCAGGTGATAAAGTAACTATTTCTGGTCCATTCGGAGAATTCTTCGCAAGAGACACTAAGAAAGAAATGGTCTTTGTTGGTGGTGGTGCAGGTATGGCGCCGATGAGATCACACCTCTTTGATCAGTTAAAGAGAATTAAGACTGATAGAAAGATTACTTTCTGGTACGGAGCTCGTTCTAAGAGAGAAATGTTCTACGTTGAAGATTTTGAAATGCTTCAAAGAGAAAATGATAACTTTAAGTGGCACTGCGCTCTTTCTGATGCTCTTCCGGAAGATAATTGGGAAGGATACACTGGCTTTATCCACCAAGTACTTCACGATGAGTACTTAAAGGATCACCCGGCACCAGAAGATTGTGAGTACTACTTATGTGGACCTCCAATCATGAATAAGTGTGTTATCGATATGCTTCTTGACCTTGGTGTTGAGAGAGAAGATATCATGCTTGATGACTTCGGTGGATGATCACAAAAATACATTTTAAATTACTCAAGGCCCCGCTCAACCGCGGGGCCTTGTTTTTTGGAGGCGTCATATGCCACGATGGCATATGACGCCGAACAACCCACTGATTTGCGTGCAAGCAAATCTGCTGCAGGATGCACGAGATCGGGTGTAGCGTTTGAAGTGCGAAGCTATTTAACGCCGAACAACGCGTAGGTGAGCAGGATGCGAACCGAAGAGAGGAGGCGCAGGAAGCGCGAGATCGGGTGGAAGTGTCTATTCTTTTTACATAAAAGTTTTACCCTAATTTTCATATTTTTCATTAGCTCATTTTTTTCTATGTAATAATCCTTGAAAATTAATTATCGAGGATTCTATGCGTAAGATTATTTTTCTTCTTATAACCTGCATTTCTTTAACTACAGAGGCATCAGTTGTTAGTGCTTTGACAAAGAGAGTGCAGCAAGCTTTCAAGTCTACAAAGCCATCGATAGAGTTAGTTGCCAAGGGAAGAATTCTTGAGAGCAATATGGATAACTTAATCGTTAGGACAAACTCACAGATGGGTAAGGGCGAGGTCTTAGAATCAATTGATCATAAAATTATTGAAGCAGAGTTTAGAAATGAAGATATGCTTGAAACCTTGGGGCAACTCTCGCAAAGAAACTTTAATGATAGATCATTAGAGAAGATTTTGATGGAAGAGATGAGAAGTGTTGCAACTATATCCGCACATAATCATTTAATACTAAAGAAGATGAGTAAAGAAGAGAGAGCTCAGTATATAGCTCAACATAAGCAAAATGTTAGAGAAGCACTCGATGGAATTACATCTAAGATTTCTGCATCTGGAACTTATAGTTTTGTTAGCTTTAAGGCCCTTAGAAATATCTACATGGATTTAAATAGTCTTTAATTAATATAAATTTATAAAAAGAAGGCAAGGCTTTCTATCTATTCGGAGGAAACATGAAAAAACTAATCTTAATCACATCACTACTTGTAACTGCATCTTCATTTGCTGAGCTTGGAGTTGTATCTGGCAATTCAAGAATGTCTCATACTGATAATGGACTAAACTTTTCAAGTCGTGGTCAATCTTCTGGAACATATTTCTACAAGCAAGCAATTAAATCAGCTCTACCTGATGCAGAAGAAGTACTTGCAGGTGGAGTGGCATCAGATCTATTTATTGAAGTAGTAGAGGCCATCGAAACTCAAAATAAAGTTAAGTTTGAGAGCCTAGAAGAAGCAGCAATTGCAATTATTGAAGAAGCTGGAAAGTAATTTTATAAAACTAAAGGCCTACTTATAATCTTTAAGTGGGTCTTTTTGTTTCTACCCTGAGCATATCACCTCTAAAGTATGTCATTGCATTTTACACTGTTTAAAATTTAGTCAAAATATTCTTCATATCTATCTAAAATTATTAATTGTTTATTGGCCTAAAGGTTGCAGATACTTTGCGAAACTGTTTTTATCACATAAGGGAAGAAATGAATATTAAGCTCATTCATATATTTTGTTTTTTAATTCTTAGTATTCTTTCCTCTACATCAAGTGCTGATATCTTCTTAAATAAAGAGCTTAAAGAGCAACTACAAAAAGAAGAGATAGATCGTATTCATCAATTTATAAGCGAAACACTCGATATTATGCCAGATAAAATGATTAAGCACTTTGGTAATGTTGAGTTAAACTTCACAAAGGTTGCCAATAGAAGTCTTCCTAAATTATCTAGTCCTCAAGAGCTTAGAAAAGAATTATGGGCCGAAAGTGATTCAGATCATTCTGAAAGTGAAGAGAGTTTTGGAGCGCTTGCTTATACTAAGAAAGAGTTCTTTGGTAGTGATTATAAAATCAATCTTCATAATGAATTTCTACCAATAATTTTAGATGAGTCTCAACGAGATTTACCTTCTTCAAATAATCATAAAACAATGTATCAAGTGGTAAAGGCGACTTTAGTTCATGAGCTTTCCCATGTATTTGACCTAAGAAAACTTTCTCCTGAAGAGGTCTATGGAGATGATGAATTTTGGAGAGATATTAGAGAGTTCGAAGAAGATACACTTAGAAGAATTAGAATGGAGGATAAGAGACATCGAAAACTCCAGCTCATGAAGTATGTAAAATACAATGTTTCTAATACTGCATCTTTTAGAAGTGTATTTAAATCTATAACAAGTAATAATTTAGATATTCAGAGTCCAGATAACTATGAATTTGTAAATGCTCAAGAAGCTTTTGCTGTTAATATGGAATACTTCTTATTAGATAGTGAATATAAGTGTAGGAAACCTGCTCTTTATAATTATCTCTCTAAGTTCTTCGTACATGATCCATTTCCAGAAGTTCAATGTATGACACCTAAGATTAGAGTAGGGAATCCACTTACAGGAAACTTAAATTATCTAGATTTAGACCCAAGCCGCATCTATCAAATCCACTATCTCTTTGCTGGAGAAGGAAAGGAAATGATGTCGAAATGGGGACATGCAATGCTTAGAGTTGTAATGTGTTCTCCTGAGAGAGAAGAGGTATCAGAGAAGTGTCTCGAAGATATCAAAGAAGATATTGTCATTAGTTACAGGGCCAGTATTACAGGTGGAGAGATCAACTACGTCAGTGGTATCACAGGGAAATACCCATCTGTTTTATATACTTATGGAATGCCTGAAATTATTACGGAATACACTATAAAAGAAGATAGAGAATTATTTAGTATTCCAATTCAAATGAGTAAGAGAGAAATTCAAAATACTGTAGACCGTATTCAAGAGGGATTTTGGAGTTACACAGGTAAGTATAAATTTGTAAGTAATAATTGTGCTACAGAAACATTTAACTTTCTTAAAAGCGTATTCTTTAACCAAGAGATAACACTTGCTGTGGATGGCATTGTTGTTCCTGGAGATATTATTTCATTTCTTCATAAGTATAAGAGAATTAAATCGAATAATCTTGATGACTATAGAAAAGATGAGAAGAATTTCTATTCACGCTATGTAGATAGAGGAGCTAAGAGTTTTGAAAGTCTTCAAGCACAACAACTTATCGATAATAAGATTGGCTTTGCTGAGTACTACAAAGAGTTAAGACCACAGCAAAGAGCAAGTTACTTTAATGGCAGAGCTGACCAACTGACAAAGAACGATATTATTAACTTTCTAAGAGTGGAAAATATCATCTTACAGAAGAGACAAATTGAATATGACTCAGAAGTAAATAAGCTCGTTCTAGAAAATTTTAAGAAAAGAGAAGATATGCAGGACTTATCACAAGAGATGCAAGTTTGGACTATGAGGTTCTCTCCCTACGGAATTATTCGTGGAGGCTATGGTGTTCCTTATCAGTCAGAGGTGATCTCTATAGAAGAGCAAATGGATATTTTTTATAACCTCAAAAATATATATGACCTTGCTTTTGAAAATAGCGATATCGAAAGTGAGAAAAGTATTGATATTGATCAGAGAATTTCAAGAACGAAAGAAAATAGAATGAAGTTAATAAAATTATTAAAAAAACAAATACACTAAGTATTTCACAATCGGAGGAAACATGAAAAAACTAATCTTAATCACATCACTACTTGTAACTGCATCTTCATTTGCTGAGCTTGGAGTTGTATCTGGCAATTCAAGAATGTCTCATACTGATAATGGACTAAACTTTTCAAGTCGTGGTCAATCTTCTGGAACATATTTCTACAAGCAAGCAATTAAATCAGCTCTACCTGATGCAGAAGAAGTACTTGCAGGTGGAGTGGCATCAGATTTATTTATTGAAGTAGTAGAGGCCATTGAAACTCAAAAGAAAGTTAAGTTTGAGAGCTTAGAAGAAGCAGCGATTGCAATCATTGAAGAAGCTGGAAAGTAATTAATTGAATTATCCTAGTCCAACAGATTGATTTAATGTTGGACTAGGAGACTTTTCAGACTCTCTAAACGGGCAATGCTCTTAATATAAAATTTGTTTTAAATCTATTCACTGTCTATTAATTAGTCAGTATTCCTATATTTAAGTATCTATAATTACATCTAATTTTCGGCATATATCTTGCTCTCTTAGTTATTAAAATATTATTCTGAGGGGGATATATGAGATCACTACAATTTGTAGCTTTAATGCTGTTAGCGGCAGTATCAGTTGGGCCTAGTTTCTTTGGACAAAACTCTAGAGGATTAGCATCTGAAGATTGTATCAATTGTGAAGTTAGGGGCAATGTGAGTGATTCAAAAAATATAGAGAACAATATTTCTAAGCTTTCTAAAAGTCTATCATCTCTTACTAAGAATGAAAGAATCTTTGTAGATCTAAAAAATAAATTTCAATGTGGTGATAATGATTTTGCTTCTATTTCTAAATCTAAAGGTCGTTTAAAAAAGGATCAAAAGTACTTTATTAAAAACGACTCAATGTACCCTGAAACAGATGACGCTCAATTTATTTTTGCCATGAACCTTCCAAGTGAGGGGAGACTTCCATCTACAAAGAGTGATAAGCCTTTCATTGGTAAAAGTTTTCATAATGATTTATTGATGGTTGAGAAAGTCTATAGCGATAGAGATGTCATTGGCTTTAATATTACAATTTCCTATTGCTCTGCTTTCTCTGAAAAAGATAAGAAACTTATTCATGACGATAGAGAACTTAAAGAATTGGCCTTTGGTGGAATTTCGCTAGACGATGATAATACTTGTGGAATATTCAATGATATTGATGGCGCCCAAACAGCAATGGTTTCTAAGAAAGAAGGAATATTTGGAAGTAACTTTCCATTTCAAACATCATTCTCGGCAATTGATTGCGACCTCGAGTAGTGACCACCCCCTTGGTCAATTTTTCTGACTAGAAATTTAATTGGAATAAATCTACCATCTTCTAAACAGCTAATGTTTGGAGATGGTATGTTGCTTTCTAATATTGAATCAATCCCTGGTAAAACAATCATAGAATATTGTGGTTTAGTTTCTGGCTCTACAGTTAGGGCAAAACATTTTGGTCGCGACTTTATGGCCGGACTAAAAAATATAGTTGGCGGAGAGCTTAAAGGTTACAGTGAACTTCTAGCTGAATCTCGAAAAGAGGCAATGGATAGAATGATCATGAGTGCGAATAACTCTGGAGCGAATGCCATTATAAATATCCGCTTTTCAACATCATCAGTTGCTCAAGGGGCCGCTGAACTCTATTGCTACGGTACTGCCGTAAGAGTTGAATAGATAGTGTCCAGTCTTGCCGCATTCTTTATTCTTCTTTTTTCAGGTTACTTTATTGGGAAGTATAATGAAGAGAGACATATTCGATCTATTCGCGCAAGGGAGCGCTCAACTAGACGTATGAGCTTAAATAATCTCAAGAAAGTTAATTACAATAATGAAAATATACTTCAAGAAAAGCTCGCAATAGGAAGCACTGTTGTCTCTATTGATTACTTTAAATTGATTACCACTGGATTTAAGTCTCTCTTTGGGGGCCGTCTTAAGGGAATAGAGTCTCTCGTAGATCGAGCGAGAAGAGAAGCGGTTCTTAGAATGAAAGAGGATGCGATTGATTACGATACAATCTGTAATGTTCGCATTGAAACTTCTTCTATCTCAAACGATATTGCCAAGAGATATGTTGGAAGTATTGAAGTCATTGCTTATGGAACTGCGATAAAATTCAAAGTTTAAGCAATCAATTTACTCGGTTTCTATATCTACTAGGAAATCACCGCCTCTTGGTAATTTATTTAATAAAATTTAAAATACATATATGAATTCTATAATTGAATTAGATAAAATACTTTCAGGCCTCGATCAAGATATGAGCTGTGCTAGCTTTTTAGAGAGAATATCTACATCTCTTCCTTTTAGAGGTGTTGCTTATGTCGATCTACCTGAAACACTTCCTGCAAAAGTTGACTCTAGGTTTATTTACTCTAGTGGTAAGAGATTAAGCGATATTCAATTCTTTATAGGGGACTCTGTTCGAAGAAAAATTAAGAGTACAATCTGGACTCCTGATAATTTCTTAATTGATCCAAAAGACTTAGATAATCAAGAAGTCATATCACGCTTCAAGATAAAAGTTCTCTCAAGAGTACCAATCTATTTAGATTGTAATACAATTCTTGGAATTATCTACTTTGCTCATGATGAAGAAATAAATGAGGGAAGGTATGAGTTATTTGCAGCACTCAATGCCATTGGAGCGATTTTCTCTAGAATCTTTTATAGAGAATTTGGTTGTGAACTACCAGGGGCTCATGCACAAGTAGATTTACTAAAGAAAATGTTAGACTCAAGTCATGATCTCATTTCATCAGTTATTCACGATCTTTCAAATCCTTTAACAGTAATCTACTTTGAAACACAGAAGTCTCTTTCTAATAAAGAAAGGGACATTACAAAGTCACTTACTAATATTGAAAACTCTATTGACCAAATTTATAAAATTATAGACTCTACTAAGAAGTTCTTCTCTAAGAATAAAGAGAAGGAAGACTTAGAGGTTGTGAAAATTGAAGACGTTTCTGACTTTATTAATTTTCAATTTAGTGCATTCTTTCTAGAGAAGAATCTTAAGTTTGAAAGTAGTGCTCATGAGCTTGAGTTCATTGCCTTTAAAAGTACATTCTTCAATACAGTGATCGCATCAATAATTTCTAACTCCATCAGATATTCTCCAGAGGATTCGACCATCAAAATTTATGGAGTAGAGAAATCGGGCCGAGTAGAAGTCGTCATTGAAGATGAGGCCGGTGGTTTTCCAAAAGAAGTTTTAGAGAATTTAGATAGTAACTTTAAGTCTAAGCCTTCTCCTTCCACTGGGGGAGATATTGGCTCGGGTATGGGACTTGTACTCGCCAAGTCATACTTGCAAATCATGAATGGGCAATTAGAGATTGAAACCCTAGATAAGGGAAGTCGAATTACTTTAAAGATGTCCAAGTAAGTTTTTATTAAATAAGCAGTAAATTCATGGCTAAAGAGCTTATAAAATGGTAATAAGCAATCTATGTGCAGATTACTGTTTTTATTCATTTTTAGCTTAGGCTTTGTTGCCTGTTCAAACTCATCTAAACCATTGATTATAGATGGGAAAACCATGGGGACGACTTATCATATTAAGTATTTCCAATCTGAAGTAGAACTAAATAGAAAAGAGCTAAAAAACTCAGTTGACGCGCTGCTTGTTTCTGTCAATCAAAGTATGTCTACTTATATTAAGTCATCTGAAATTTCGACTTTTAATAAAAGCCGTCAAATGACTTGGCAAAAAGCTTCCAAAGAGATTCTCTTTGTTACCAATAGAGCATTGGAGATAGGCCATAAGACAGGTGGGTCATATGATCCAACTCTAGGCCCTCTAGTAAATCTTTGGGGATTTGGGCCAAATGGCAAGAGAGAAGTTCCAGAGGCTTCGGCCATCGCTAAAGCGAGAGAGAGTGTTGGACTTTCTCTGTTGAGCGTGGATGTTGAGAAAGGGCAGTGGAAGAAAAATCATCCTAATGTCTATGTTGATCTCTCATCTTTGGCCAAGGGTTACGGAGTAGATGAAGTTGCACTTCTCTTAGGCAGAAGTGGAGCTAAAAACTATATGGTTGAGATCGGTGGAGAGGTGAGAACTTCTGGCTCAAAGAATGGGGCTCCTTGGAAGATTGCAATTGAATCACCCGATATTGAAAACCCTAAAGCAATCTATCCAAAGATTCTAAATCTAAATAATGCGGCACTGGCCACGAGTGGAAATTATAGGAACTTTTTTACTCAGAATAAGAAGAATTATTCCCATACAATTGACTTTAAAACAGGAAGACCTGTTGCACACACTCTCGCAAGCGTTAGTGTGGCCAATACTGATTCGTGTATGAATGCAGATGCCTGGGCGACAGCTTTGATGTCTTTAGGCTTTGAGAAAGGGTACAAATTAGCGCAAGAGTTAAAACTTGCAGCATATTTTATTTATAAGCTTGATAATAATAAACATTTTGTCTCTAAGGGGACGGATGAATTTAATAAACTTTTTAAGTAGGACTTTTTTATGAAAATGTTTCTTGTTTCATTAGTTGTGATGCTCGCTGCTATAGCAGGTATGGCCGTTGGTGTAATCTTTAGTAATAAAAAACTAAAGGGCTCATGTGGTGGCCTAGGTAATGTTATGGGTGAGGATTGTATGTTCTGTGAGAAGAAAACGGAATGTGATAAGGCACCAGAGCAGAAAGAAGATTGTCTTAAGTTGGAAGTAAAAGACTCAAGTGTTAACCTAACTCTTGTTTAACGAAAAAGTGAATGAAAATTGGGGGCGCATATATTGCCCCCTGCTAAAAAGTTTCTTCACGAATTGCTAACATAGTAATATATTAACATTATTAAATACGATATAAATTCTCGGGTAAAAAAAACGGATTTTAAATTATGAAAAACCCAATTGATTTCTCTCACTTGTCCAGCTCGGACATCTCTTTTATTGATTCACTTTATGAAGATTACAAACGCGACAAAGACTCTGTCGATCTCTCTTGGAAGAAGTTCTTTGAAGGTTTTGAGTTTGCAAGTGGAACTGGTGCCAGTGGTGGTGGCGGTGACTTTGATGAAGCTAGACTTAGAAAAGAGTTTAATGTCTTTAGGCTAATTCAATCTTATAGAGCTAGAGGACATTTAATTTCAGATACAAACCCAATTCGTCCACGTAGAGATAGACATGCAAGAATTAGTCTTGCCGATTATGGACTAGAAGAAAGTGATCTTGATTCAACTTTTATCTGCGGTGAGTTCGTAAACTTAGGACCGTGTAAGCTTAGAGATATTATCTCTCGTATGGAAAAGCTATACTGTGGAAAAATTGGTATCGAATATATGCACTCAAACGATACAGATATCAGACGTTGGGTGAGAGAGAAATTTGAAGTCGGTGCAGATCATATTGATATGCCGCTAGATAAGAAGAAGAGAATTCTTAGCAAGCTAAATGAAGCAAGTGTTTTTGAAAACTTCTTACAAACTAAGTATACCGGACAGAAGAGATTTTCACTAGAAGGTGGAGACACAACTATTCCTGCTCTCGATGCAATTATAAATAAGGGGAGTGAGCTTGGGGCTGAAGAATTTGTTATCGGTATGGCCCATAGAGGACGTCTAAATGTTTTAGCAAATATTATTGGTAAGACATACGAATATATTTTCTCAGAATTTGAGGGAAGCTCACTTGAGCAGCAACAAGGTCAAGGTGATGGAGATGTGAAGTATCACATGGGCTTCACTTCTGTAAGAGAGGCGACAACAGGAAAAGATGTTACACTTAAAATCTTACCTAACCCTTCTCACTTAGAAGCAGTTGCTCCAGTTGTTAATGGGTACTGTAGAGCACAGATTGATATTGCTTATAACGATGAGTCTAAAATTGTCCCAATCATTATTCATGGTGATGCCGCCGTTGCTGGCCAGGGGATTGTTTATGAAACATTACAGATGTCTGAGCTTCCAGCCTATAGATCTGGTGGAAGTATTCACTTTGTTATTAATAATCAAATCGGTTTTACAACTGACTTCAGTGACGCTAGGTCATCAAATTATTCTACATCAGTAGCGAAGACTTTAAATATTCCTATTATTCACGTGAATGGGGATTACCCTGAGCATGTTGTCTATGCTTGTGAATTGGCGATGGAGTTTAGACAAAAGTTTAAGAAAGATATCTTCATCGATATGGTTTGTTATAGAAAGCATGGTCACAACGAAGGTGATGAGCCTAAGTATACTCAGCCACATCTCTATGGATTGATCTCCAAGGTTAAGAATCCAAGAGAGCTCTACCTTGATCGTTTAATCACATCAGGTTCAATTAATAAGAGCTTGGCCAAGGAGATGCAAGACGAGTTTAAGGCGCTACTTTCTGATCGTTTCAATAATGTGAAGCAGAATGTGATACCTAAGAAATCAAGTGGTCCACATAAAGAGTGGAAGAACTTAAGATGGTCAAAGCCTGAAGACTTTGAAACTTCTCCTTCGACAAAAGTAAGTAAGAAAGAATTAGAGAAAGTTGTTAAGGCAATTTCTTCAACGCCTGAAGGATTTAAAACTCTTAGAAAAGCACAGAAACTTCTAGACCTTAGAAAGAAGATGTTTGCTGATGATACAGTTGACTGGGCGCTTGCTGAGTTAATGGCCTACGGAACTCTTTTAACTGAAGATGCCAATATTAGATTTACTGGTCAAGATGTAATCAGAGGAACTTTCTCACACAGACATGCTAAGGTCTTTGATGAGAAAACAAATAATGCCTACTGTGGTCTTTCTGAGATTGAGAAAGGGCAGGGAGATATTTATATCTATAACTCTCTTCTTTCTGAATATGCCGTTCTAGGTTTTGAATATGGTTACTCACAGGCAACTCCAAGGGCCCTAAATATTTGGGAAGCTCAATTTGGAGACTTCTCTAATGGTGCTCAAATTATGATCGACCAATTCATCACTGCAGGTGAGAGTAAGTGGCAGAGAATGAGCAATATTGTAATGCTACTTCCTCACGGTTATGAAGGAGCAGGTCCTGAGCACTCTTCATGTAGACCAGAGAGATTTCTACAGATGTGTGCTGAAGAGAATATGGTTGTCTGTAACTTTACGACTCCGGCCAATATGTTCCACGCTTTAAGAAGACAGTTGAAGTGGGAGTTTAGAAAGCCACTCGTTGTATTTACTCCGAAGTCTCTTTTAAGGCATCCTCTTTGTACTTCTAAATTAGAAGACTTCACAAAGGGTGGAATGCAAGAGCTTATTGATGACTCTTGGGTAAAAGCTAAGGATGTTAAGAGAGTACTCTTCTGTTCTGGAAAAGTTTACTACGATCTATTGGCCAAGCAACAAGAGGAAAATAGAAAAGATATTGCAATCGTTAGATTGGAGCAACTTTATCCATTACCTGCTAATCAAATAAAGGAAGTATTTAAGAGGTACGGAAAAGCGCAACACTATTGGGTACAAGAAGAGCCAATGAATATGGGAGCGTGGACATACTTACTGAGATGGCGAGATCTAGTAGGTGACTTTACTTGTATTTCAAGAAAGTCTAGTGCTTCGCCAGCTTCTGGTTACGCAGCAGTTCACTTAAGAGAGCAACAAGAAATTTTAGATAAGGCATTTGCCAAATAAAAGGTTGAATTATGAGTATTGAAATTAAAATTCCAAGTATTGGAGAATCGATTACTGAAGTTACATTAGCTGCTTGGTTAAAAGAAAGTGGTGACTACGTTGAAGAGGGAGAGATCCTCTGTGAAATCGAGTCAGACAAAGCAACCGTAGAACTTCCTGCTGAATCTAGCGGAATTTTAACTATTGCCGATTCTGCAGAAGAAGGGGCAGAGTTAGAGATTGGTGCTGTTATTGCGACCCTCGATACAAGTGCTGAAGCTCCTGCTGGAGGAGCAAGTGCTCCAAAAGAAGATGCGGCACCTGCACCAGTTGCAGAAGCTGCGCCAGCAAGTGGTGGAGATAAGAATTATCCTTCTCCTGCAGCTAAGAAAATATTAGATGAAAAAGGAATTGCTACTGATTCTGTTAGTGGTTCTGGCAAAGACGGAAGAATTACTAAAGCCGATGCTCTTAGTGCAAAAGGTTCAAGTGCTAGTGCAGCTGCTCCAGCTCCAAGTGCTCCTGAGCAAGTTGTGCTAAGTGGTGGAGTAAGTCGTGAGAAGAGAGTTGAGAAAATGACTCGTCTTAGAAAGACTATTGCTAAGCGCTTAACAGAAGCTAAGAATGAAACAGCAATGCTTACAACTTTTAATGAAGTGGATATGCACAATGTGATGGCCCTTCGTTCAAAATATAAAGATGCTTTTAAAGATAAGCACGACATCGGTCTAGGGTTTATGTCTTTCTTTACTAAGGCCTGTACTATGGCATTGAAAGAGGTTCCTGGAGTTAATGCTCAAATCGATGGTGAGAATATTGTTTATCACGACTACGCTGATGTTGGGATCGCGGTTTCAACTCCTAAAGGTTTAGTTGTTCCAGTGGTAAGAAATGCAGAGAGCATGAGCTTAGCACAAATAGAGAAAGAAATTCGTAGACTTGCTCTTAAAGGGCGTGATGGAAAGCTAGGTATTGATGAAATGCAAGGTGGAACATTTACGATCACTAATGGTGGAGTCTTTGGATCTATGCTTTCAACTCCAATTATTAATATTCCACAATCTGCAATCTTAGGAATGCATAATATTGTAGAGAGACCAGTGGCCATTAATGGTCAGGTTGTTATTCACCCTGTGATGTACTTAGCACTATCTTATGATCACAGAATTGTAGATGGAAAAGAGTCTGTAACATTCCTTAAAACAGTTAAGGAATTAATTGAAGATCCTTCAAGAATGTTACTAGATATCTAAGAATTAGGAGTAGAGAATGAGTGAATATGATGTAGTAGTTATCGGTTCTGGTCCTGGTGGATATGTTTGTGCTATTAGAATGGCGCAACTTGGTTTTAAAACAGCGATAGTTGAAAAATATCCAACTCTAGGTGGGACTTGTTTAAACGTAGGGTGTATCCCTTCTAAAGCATGGTTAGAGTCTTCAGAGAGATTCTATGATGCTTCTCACCACTTTGCTGATCACGGTATTGAAACAGGTAAGGTCAAAGTTGATATTTCTAAAATGAGCGCTAGAGTACAGAAAGTTGTCTCTGACACTTGTGGAGGAATTGATTTTCTTATGAAGAAGAATAAGATTGAAGTTCTTCGTGGAGTGGGAAGTCTTAAAGATAAGAATACGGTTGTTGTAAAAGGTGAGAAAGAAATAGAAGTTAAGGCAAAGAATATTGTTCTTGCTACTGGTTCTAAGCCTTCGACTCTACCTTTTATTAAGCTTGATAAAGAAAGAGTTATTACTTCAACTGAGGCCCTAAAGTTAGAGGAAGTTCCAAAGCACCTTGTAGTTATTGGTGGTGGAGTTATTGGCCTTGAAATGGGACAAGTATTTCTACGCCTTGGAGCAAAGGTTTCTGTTGTTGAGTATGCAGACTCAATGATTGCGGCTATGGATTCTGAGTTAGGAAAGAATTTACAGAGAGTTCTTAAGAAGCAGGGGATGGAGTTCTATGCTGGTCATGGAGTAACTTCTGTTGAGAGAAAAGGAAAGAAAGTCACAGTTGTGGCCAAGAAGAATAAAGACGGTAAAGAAGTAAAGATCGAAAGTGATTATTGCCTCGTTGCCGTAGGAAGAAGGCCATTCACTGATGGACTTGGGCTTGAGAATGCTGGAGTTCAAGTAGATGAGAGAGGGGTTGTTGTAACCGATCATAATTTACAGACAAGTGTCCCTAATATCTACGCTATCGGAGATATTGTTAAAGGGCCAATGCTTGCACATAAGGCCGAAGAAGAGGGTGTCTATGTTGCCGAGTTATTAGCAGGTCAAAAACCTCACTTGAATTATAATCTTATTCCTGGTGTTGTTTACACTTGGCCAGAAGTTTCTTCTGTTGGACAGACTGAAGAGCAGCTCAAGGCTTCAAAGGTTCCTTACAAGAAAGGTTCTTTCCCATTTAAGGCCTCTGGTAGAGCAAGAGCAGGTAATGAGTCTGACGGGCTTATTAAAGTCTTGGCCCATAAAGATACAGATGAAATACTTGGTGTCCATATGATTGGCCCAAGGTGTGCTGATCTAATTGGTGAAGCCGTTGTGGCCATGGAGTTTAGGGCATCTGCTGAGGATATTGCGAGAATTTGTCACGGTCATCCTACTTACACAGAGAGTTTTAAAGAAGCATGTCTTGCAGCTACTGAAGATAGAGCGATCCATATCTAAATTTACTATTGTCCGTAGTAGAGTGAAATACTCTGTTACGGGCAAATATATCCTAAATCTATTTAAATTATTCCATTATTCAATTTAGTCATACCTCTCCTCGATAAGTTTAAAGAGTAAATTTACCAAAATGAGGATCTTCATGACGAAGAAGAAGTTTAATCTACAAGAAAAATTAAAAAATATATCAAAAGAGAGTGGTCATCAAACTTTTGAAGATCAATCTTGGAGTGTTTATCCGCCTATCATTGAGGCCGAGCAAGCATTCGACTTTAATTATTCCTTAGATGAGAATATCCCAACACCACCTAAGTTTGATAAGAAGAAATTTGAGAGCAAGGGGAAAGAAGTTGAAACACCTATGATTGAGCCTTCAGATATTGAAGTTCAGAGTGAAGAAGGTAGTCAAAGTGAGATCACTACTCTTAAAAAGGTAAGAAAGAAAGAACTTAAAGCTCTAAAGAATGCTAAGAGCGATTATTTAAAATTAAAAAATATTGAAGAAGATATTAATCAGAAACTTGAGTTTGAAAAAACGAAGAATGGCAATTATAGAAAATCTCTTTGTGAAGTAAAAGGGAATTTAAATAATCTCTCTAAAGAACTGGATGGACTTAAGAGCCAGAGAGGACAACTAGAATTAGAGAATAAGTCACTAGAAAGAGAACTCCTTAGACTGGAGCAGAGAAAGAGCGAAAGTGAAGAGACGATTAATAGTATTAGTAAGGAAAATGGTGCCTTAACAGAGAAATTGGCAAATATTCATAGAGATATGAATGAGGCCGAAAGTATCTATAATGCTAATCTCGATTTAATTTCAAGCTATAAGAAACAGGTTGTCGAAAATAAAGAAAGTATAAATACACTCTTAAGTGAAATAGATTATAAGAATAAAGAAATTGATCACAAGAATGAAACGATAGATCTATTGAAAGAGGATATTGAGCAGACTAGATCTCTGCAAAGTAAAATAACTTCCGAGTTAGACCAATTAATTGTTGAATATAAAAAGAGTGAGAAGGAACTCGAAGAAATTAAATCTCGAAAAGATATCTTAAACAAAGAGATTCAAGAGATTGAGATTAGCTCTAGTGATTACTCTCATCGAAAAGCAAGCTTATTTAAAGAGTTTAATGAGCAAGAATCACTTGTTTTTGAGTTAATGGAAACTCTAAAGTCTCTAAAGAGTGATGTTGAGTCTAAGAGATTAATTGTAGAGTCTCATGAGTCAAAGATATATCAAGCACAGAAATCCATTTCAGAGTATGAAACGCAGAAATCGACTTTAGAAGCAGTCCTTATAAAGAGAAAGCAAGAAATTCACAAATACACTAAAGTATATGAATTAAAGCTTAGTAAATTAGATCAATTAGAAAATGACAATTTTAACCTTAAAAGAACTTGTGAGAGTTTACTTGCAACAATTGAGGAAAGTAAATTACAGAGAAGTGTACTCTCTAGAAAGCTAAATCAACTTAAAGTTGAAAACGATAAATCACTTGGGCAAATAGAGTTACTAGACAAAGAGTTAGTTAAGACGTCGTATGAGAATGATACTCTCGAAAAGAGCATTCAAAATATAACTCTTGAGAAGGTTGTTAATCTAGAAAAAATATCGAGCTTACGCAAAGAGATTTCAAGAATTCAAAAGTCTATTGAGGTTTATCAAGTTGAACTTAAAAATATTCAGTCTAATGTTAATAGACAATCAGAGCAATTACTTGGTCTAAGAGTTAAGAGGGACGAGAAACTCTCTAAACTTGATTCTTTGAAGTCGCAGTTTAGTGAGCAAAAGTATAAAGCAAAGCTATCAATTAAAGAGAAGAGAGAAATTTCACGAGAAATACAAGAGCTAGATACTCAATATTCACAGATGGAAGAAAAGAGTAAGTATTTTCAACAATTATCTAGTGAACTGAAGAGTGAAAAGCTTAAGATGATGGACGAGAAAATATCTCTAGAGCAAAGAGTAAGCTTACTTACAACATCTTTGCAGGAGTCTGAAAGTGAGCTCTCAACACAGAAAAATATTGTAAGCTCACTGCAGGGTGAACTCGAGAGTGTTACTCGGTATGCCCAAGAAATTAGAAGTAAGAGAGATATTCTTGAGAAACAAATTCCAAAGATTAGAGGAAAGAAGTTAGAAATTTCTGAGCTCTCTAATGCGGCCATGACAAATCGCAAATCCTTAGAAGAAGAAATTATTAACTTGGAAAGAGAAAAGGGAAGACTTGAGAGTGAAATTCTAAAGGATAAGGAAAGCTATTCTGAGTTGAATGCAAAATATCTTAGTATTGAATCAAATCTTAAGAAATCAAAATCTGCAATTAGTGATTATAAAGTAGCAAAAGAGAAGTTAGTCGCTCAGATTCAAACAAGAGAGCAGCTAATTAAGTCAAAATCTGCGGCCGCTAGTGAACTTGTAAAAGAGCAGAGACGCTTAGAAATAGAGATTGGCGATTTAAAGAGTACGTTTAATAACTCCAATTCAAATCTAATTGATATCAATTTAAATATTTCTTCTATGAAAGAGAATATTCGAAGAAAGAAAGATGAACTCAATGAAGTGAAGGTCAAATACAACTCATTAACTAATAATAATAGAGAACTCAATGTTGATAGAGATCAGCAAATTATTCTTATAAATGAGCTAGAAAAAACTAAGCTTCGTTATATTAACTTAATAGATGATATGATTGCTAAGAATGGCGCTCAAGAGAGCAAATTGAAAAGTAATGATGACTATATTGAAAAATTACAAGAAGAAGTTAATTCTCTAAAAGATAATGTCTATACTCTAGCAAATTATACTAAGAAGAAGGCAAGTTAAGATTTCTTCTTTCCACTCTACCCGAAGAGCTTAGTTCAAGGGCTTCTTCGGGCGCCGTTATGACCTTTAAGATTCGCTGACTTTTTTGTTCATATACAAGATGGTCTTTATCAATATATTCTTTTTCAAAATCAGTAAGAGAACTTCTCACTTTTAAATTTTCAAATTCTCTCTCTATATTTATTCTTACTCCATTTAAATCAATACTAGGGTGACCTTCGATATAGTCAATTAAGAGATTCTTTAAATTTAGAATATAGCTAAAATTTGAGTAAACACTATTGTAAGCATCAACTTGGAGATAGGTAGAGTTATACAATTGATATTCAAGTATGAGCTCTCTTCTTAATTCACAGTTTAAAATTTGAAATTCATAGAGTCCTTGGTCGTGTCTACTAGCATCTAGCTCTAAAATTACTTGTGGGCCACTAAGTCTATTATCATATTTAAAGCGGGTGATTAAATCACCATGGGACTCTATAGAGATAATTTTTGCATGAGTATATTGAGTTAGCTCGTTTAATAATTTGGAGAGAAAGAAGCCTGTAGGTTGATAAATAAAGAAGTAGTCATAGCTTTGATAGTCGAAGTCTAGGGCATCCCCAATTATAAATTGAGTTGTATCTAGACCTAGTGCTTGAGCGGTATCAACGGCCCACTTGATTCTCTCTTCCACTAGTTCAATAGAGTGAAAACTTTCTTCGCCAAGACATTGAGCAAGCAGGGTTCCCTTAGAATAGGCTGAGCCAATATCTATAACTCTCTTTCCCTTAGTGAATTTAATTATTTGATAGTAATCATACCAACTGGTATTTAAGGCCTCTTCTCTTAGTCGTTCTGTTAAGTAGAGATTTTCATCAGAGCTCTCTAAGGTGAGCGCCTCTTCGAGTTCTTGATAGTGGTAATTGAAGAAGTCGTCACAGTAGTTATTAAACTCTTTAGGGGAGTCAATTTGCTCTAACTTTAAGTTAAATTTCTTAATTTTTAGACTTATTTCAGATTTGCTCATAATTTCAATAGTTTAAGACTGTCTAAAACGCTCGTTTTTTAGCTTGAGTAATTGAGTTTATCATTAAAAATACCGATAAGTTAAGTGGATTACAATATATGGAGGACCGTAATTACAAAGTATTATCTCGTACACAGATCAAATAAGGTTTTGAAATATTGTGATATTTTCGAAATCGTCGAGTTTGTTGAGGCCGAAGAGCTCAATGGGCAGAGTTATATTTTTGATCTTAGAGTAAGGGAGTGGATACTAGTAAAAGATATTAAAGTTCTTCAAGATACAAACTATCAATTCAAAGAAGCTGCCAAACGAGATAAACCAAGCTTCACTCCTCCTCATAAATTACCAGCTGGTGAGTTCACTAATCAAAGAGATTGTGACTATGAATATTTACTAGCGCATATGAAAAAGTCTGCTGTTGCAGAGTCTTCGAGCTTTGTTGAAGAGGAGAGTGTCAGTAATATCTTAGAGGTGACTTTAGAAAGTGAAAGAGTCCAAAGAGCTCAATTAGAGAAGGATCTTAGTGGTCTTCGCTATGTTAATCAAGACTTTGAAGAGATTATAAATTCTCTGAGAATAGAAAATAAGTCACTCAATCAAGAGCTAATTACAATTGAAAAGCAGCATGTTGATACTCTCGCAAATATGGATGCAATCTTAGAGAATCATAAGAAAGAAAACTTAGCTCTTGTCTCTGAACAAAGTAATGAGATAAAAAGGCTTCAAGCATTTGAAAGAGAGAATTTCCAAATCATTGAAAAGAATAAATCTTTAGCTTACGCCTTAAAAGTTGAGAAGGAACAGAGAGAAGAGCTAAAGAGCTTGTTACAAAGAAGAGATGAACATTCCCACAGAGAAACGCACTCAGAGCAACTCTTATCAAAGGCCATGGATTACTTTCTACATGGTCCTAGCGGTGGTGAGAAAGAGCTCTTAGAGAAGAAGATTGCTCTACTTACTAAAGAACTAAAAGAACAAGAGAATTTCTATAATTTAAAGTTACAAAAACTCAAGCGAAGTCACAGTGAAGATATAGCAGAGAAAGAAAATGTACACTCTAAAGACCTAGGGGATATTGATAGTATCTCAAGACAAAGAGATGACTTTGAATATAAGTATAAAAATATTTTAGATGAAAATGCTATTCTTATTCAAAAACTTGAAGACTTAGAAAGCATTCAAAAAATCCATAGTCAGGAAAATAGTGACAGTGGAGAGTTTAAGGATAAATACATTCATCTCGCCAACAAGCATAAGAAGCTAGAGAAAGAGTTTTCAACTCTAGAGGCTAAACTACTTGCACAAAAAGATAAGAAAGAGAATAGAGATGATAGTGCGACTAAGTATCTTAAAGATGAGCTGATAGTTGCTAGAGAAGAGATTAATAAACTTAAAAATAGAGTGCAGGACTTACTTGTAAAAAATGAAGAACTTAATGAGTCTAGTGAAGAAAGTAATAGCGAGACACTTAAGCATAATCAGTTAATTTCAAACTTAAGATCAGACAATAAGCAGTTAATTGAAAAGTATCATGAATTAAAAGAGAGAACTGCTAAGTATAAGGTTGCGTATAACGAATTGAGTGATTCTTACAAGAAATTAAAGCAGGAGTTTAAAGAGAGAAATGCTAAGTTCTCTAAGATGACTGCTAAGACCGATGCTATTATTGAATCATTAAAGGCCAAGGTTGACGGAGCAAAAGATAATTACTCTAAAAAGGTTCAAGAGCTTGAAGAAGTTAAGGACCGTGAAGCTACTCTTATGATCAAGATCGAAGAGTTCAAAAAGGTTGAAGAAGAGAATCAGATCATTCAATTAAATACTTCTAAGGAAGAAGAGGATGAAGAACTTAATCGCTTAATTGGTGATGCTTTTGAAGTCTCAAATGAATGTTACTGGATGATTCAAAGAGATGGTGAAGAACCATCAGGGCCTTATAACTTTTCAGAAGTTTATCATATGAAAATTAATGGAGAGCTAGATGTAGGAGTAAAGATCAAGAAAGGAAATGATCTTTATAAAGCTAAGGCAGATATATTTGAATTATCTGTACCTGTTTCAACCCACGGCAGCGGTGAAAATATTCGCTACTTCATTAAGAGATCTTCAATGCGAGTGCCATTCTATGAAATGATTACTTTTGAAATCAATGGTGAAGAATATAAGGGTTACTGTACAAGTT
This sequence comes from Halobacteriovorax marinus SJ, assembly GCF_000210915.2. NCBI lineage: Bacteria > Pseudomonadati > Bdellovibrionota > Bacteriovoracia > Bacteriovoracales > Halobacteriovoraceae > Halobacteriovorax > Halobacteriovorax marinus. The sequence continues at coordinate 2,276,540 of NC_016620.1, read as the reverse complement.
TAAGTGTTGGTGGAATCTTCTTAGAGCTTAATAAGTTAGATGAAGACTTTGCAGTTGATAAGAAGGGAAGGCTTCTCTTTTCTGCAGGAGCATTAGATAATCCTTTCCATTGTGTCGCGCAGATAAAAAATATCTCCGATTCTCGCCCTAAGGGGATTGGACTCATGTTCGTTGACCTTCCTGAGCAGGCCCAGGAAGATATTTCTTTCTATATCAATAATTATCTCAATAAAACTAAGCAAGCATCGTAGGGAAATCTAAAATTTGGACAAAAAAAATCCCAATATAGATTGGGATAGCTTTTTCTAATTTGTAGGTAGACTTGGTGCCCCAGGCGGGACTTGAACCCGCACGACCTAGTGGTCCCGGGATTTTAAATCCCGTATGTCTACCAATTTCATCACCGGGGCGAAATTGTAAAGACAAGATTACCAGAGTATTTTGAAATGTCTAGCCAAAGATTGCAAAAAAATGAGTAACTTGAAAGCTAAGAACAGTGTGTTAAAATTAAATACGTCAAACAATATTAGGATAGGGAAGTTCTAAATGAAAAAGACATTTCTTCTATGTCTCATGATTTTTATTTCGGCATGTGCAAAACACACCAAGAAGATTGAGCCAGTAGTAGCGAAGCCTGCATGGATGGCCACATCTAAACTTTATAACGATAGAAGCCAGGACGGGGAGTTTCTCATTCACCCTTTCTTCGACCTCGTTCCTTTTTCCTCTAAAACAGATAATTCGATTAATTTTGTTATGACAACTCCTATTGGCTCACTGAGTAAATACGAGTTGGACTTGCGCTCAGGGAAGTTGCTTAGGACTCATAATTTCTGCGATCAAAAAGACGTATGGAAAAAGTACTCTGGCACTCTATCGCGTCCACCTTATAGTGAAGGTTTTATTCCAAGGCTCTTAGATCAACTTGGAACACAACAAAAAATTATTGTTTTTGGTAAGCAGAGATATTTTCAAAAATTTGAAATAACTCCTACTAAGTCTCAGCGAGTGAGAGTGGTTGGTGGCGTGCTATTACAGTACTGTGCAACTTATCCATGCAAGGGGTTTAATCGTTGGCAGTCGAGGCTCCTACTTATTGGAGTTAATCCAATGGACCCTACACTCTCTAAAGTTCGCTCAATCAATCATTTAAAAACATTGGTTGATTGGGGTGAGGCCAGTGCTTTTATGCAGAATTCAAATGGTAGAAAGCTCTCTGGAAGTGAGCCTATGCCGAGCTATAGAATAATTGGAAATATTGGTCCAAAAGAAGCTTTTAAGATCGCTCTAGATAAAGGACATCTCTTTAAGTTTAAGGAAATGAAAACCATAAGAAATAGCTGTCACTCTCTCTATGATTATATTTGGAAGACTATAACGGCAATAAGAAATCATGATAAAATTAAGGCCGGTAAGGCGAAGGCCACGTCACGTACGAGACAGAAAATTGTTGCTAAATCAGATACCTTTAGTGGCAATGTTATTGATGCTGAAAGAAATGAAGTACCACGCGAGCAGGTAGAGCAAAAGGCCCTAGAGATTAGTGATTTCTCCATCTTCTTCAAGCACTTCTACGTAAAGTACAAAGATAGATACAAGACTTGCCAGAAGTTTGTTCGAGATACCAGTATAAATACTAATAAAGAGAGAATGTGGTTCTTTAGCTACCTCACTTCTTTCTTTAATACAGAAGACTCCGGCTATATATACTCATGTTCTAGAAAGGCATGGATGAAGAATCCAATGACAAGTGCAGGAACAAGGCTCTATTCATTCAATAAGAGAATGAAGAGTTGTACGACTTCTGAGTTAGACATGGCATTTGATATGAGTATAAATATTCAGTCAGGGCTTAGTAGCTCCTTTCAAGATCATTACCGCTTTATTCAATACGATCATGGTGGAGGCGGTAGTCACCAGAAGATCTATTCATGGGTAAGAGATAAGGGAGACGGTTATGTCTGTGACCAAGAAAGACGCAGAGAGTTGTCGATCTTTCCTCAAGACATTACTTGGAAGAACTTCGGCAATTACGTAAAAGGTTCGAGGGATATTATCGTTCAATAGACATGTTTACTTTTACCACTTATCTTCTTAAAATAATTGAATAATGAATTTTAAGGAGCCTAGGTGGTAAATAAATCTGGGTTAAGGTTTGATGAGCTTCAGTCCAGTGAAGGGATTGAGCGACTCGCGTTAACGACAAGAGCTAGTACATTTATTGAAAGATTCCACAATTGGGTGAATACACACTCAACAGTGCCTTTTACTTTTGCAACGGCTTGTTGCTCCAGTGAGTATTACTCTATTTTCGATGATCAATATCCAGAAGATAATTTCTTTCCTGAAAGAGTAGAGGCACAAAATAGTGATCTACTCATCATTAGTGGGTCAGTTAATCTGAAGACCTACCCATTGCTAAAAGATATTTATAAAGAAATGCCAAAGGATAAGTGGGTAGTGGTCATCGGAGCTTGTCCTATGAGTGGAGGTCCATTCTCTTCTTTTAATATAGTACCCGATATCTCTAAAGATATTCCTGTTGATATATTCATTCCAGGTTGCCCTCCAAGTCCTAAAGAAATTGCTCATGGGATGTCTTTATTAAAAGAGCGTATGAGAAAAGGAGTGAGGGCCAATGAGCATTAGAAACGAGCTCTCCTTAACTTTTAATGAAGGACTTTGTGAGAGAAGTGGAGTTACAACTTTAATCCTAGACGAATCCAAGGATTTAAAGAGTACTTTAAAAAAATTAAAAGAAACTTTCGGCTTTATCATGCTCTTAGATATTATTGCTATTGATAACTCCAAGAAGGAGAATGCTACTAAGCGCTTTCAATTAAGCTATTTTCTTTTAAATATGGAAGAACATTTTAGGCTTCAAGTTATTTTAAACTTTGATAATGACCGACAAGAAATTCTCCCAAGTGCGAGTGATATTTGGACCAATGCCCATTGGTGCGAACGAGAGATTTGGGAGATGTTTGGTATTTCCTTTGGACCAGATAGCGAGCATCGATTGCTTACGCCTAAGGAAATAATTGGCTTCCCCCTAAGAAAGGACTTTCAACTAGAGATAGATGAAGATTATAAAAGTAGAGAATTTTCATTTTCAAAGAATTTATCTCTCCCAAAATATAAAGAGAATCTACTTGAGACTATTTCCATAGGTCCAATTCACCCTGAATTTAAGGGGTCTATGAAAATGAATTTCGAAGTAGAAGGCGATTTTATTTTACGCTCAAACTTTGAAGTAGGTTATCTACATCGCGGAATCGAGAAAACTTGTGAGCAGAGAATTTATGCCCAGATTCCTTCTCTGATTGAAAAATTAAATTTCTTCTCTAGTGCGGCCAACTCTGTCGGTTGGTGTAAGGCCGTTGAAGAGTTGTCCCAGATTGATATACCAGACAAAGCCAAGGCCATACGAATGGTTCTTTGTGAATTTGCACGTGTCTCTGATCACGCTCAATGTCTTGCCTCTATGGTTAAGTCGACAGGGATCTTTGAAGGTGTTCAAATTTGTCGAAAAATAAGTAATAAAGTAGCGAATTTATTTTCTGCACTAAATGGTTCAACTAAAGGGAGCTATCTTAATTCTATTGGTGGATTAAACTTTGAGCTTCCGGTAGGTTGGATTAATGATTGCTTAGATGAGTTAAAGTCTATTTTGTCTTTGAGTAATGAGCTTTCAATGCATTTAAATAGAGCTGACTTTTGGAAAGAAAGGCTACAAACAGCTCCGCTTAACGCGTATGAGGCCATTGACTTGGGAGTAAGTGGACCTAACTTGCGCTCATGCGGCGTTAATTACGATATAAGAAAGGTGAGTCCTTATTACTTCTATGAAGATGTAGACTTCGATATACCTCTGGGAATAAACGGTGATAGTTATGACCGCTTCTTAGTACGTGTCGAAGAAATTAGACAGTCCCTAAGAATTATCTCTCAAGTTTTAGATAGCTTGCCTGCCGGACAAGTCCGTGTAGATAAGGAATACCTTCAATGCAATACTTTAAACTTTAAAGTTCAAGAGAAGAGTATCTATTCAATGATTGAAGCCGTTAATGGAGAGTTAGGATTCTATATCGAATCTGATGGTTCTAATTGTCCTTACCGAGTAAAGATTAAAGCACCTTCTTTTTCAAGTGCTCAGGCGTTTTCTAGAATGCTGCCTGGAACGAGATTGGAAGATTGCATGGTATCTCTCTCTTCTATGAATATAGTGCTAGGGGAGTTGGATAGATGATTCTTGAACGCGAGTTATATAAATCAATTAGTACCACTAGAGCGATTACTAAATCTTTGAGAATCTTTTTGATGAACTCCGTAAAAGCAGTTTTTTCAAATAAGAGCAGTGAAAAGGTTCATGAAAATTCTAGAGGTTTACCAGAGCTCGTTAATACTAATAGTTGCGGCACTTGTTCAGATTGTATTTCGGTTTGTCCTACAACGGCCCTAGAGGCAACTCATAAGAATGATAAATTAGAACATCTCTTTTTAGACGTAAGAAAGTGCATCTTCTGTGGTCTTTGTGAAGAGGTTTGTTCTCCAAGTATATTAACTCTCACTGATCAGCGACCATTATCATCCCATGGAGAGTCGAGCTGGACAATTGATTTACTTCAAGCAAAATGAGCCAATTAAAACTCTCTATAATCTTTTCTGTTTTTAATGAATTGAGTTTAGATTTATTAAAGAAAAATTTAGAACAATTATCTACTCTCTCTAATATTGAATTAATCTTCGTTGATGGTGGAAGTACAGATGGTACGCTAGAGCTTCTTGACCAATATGATGTATTAGTCATTAGAACCACTCAAAAGTCTCGTGCTGAGAGATTGAATATTGGAATTCTTGAATCTAAGTGTGATTTAGTCCTTCTTCATCATCCTAGAAGTATTCTAGACTTAAGAGGGATTCAACACTTAATAGAAAATAAAAATAGCCTTTCATGGGGAGGCTTCTATCATCAATTCATTGAGGAGCACCCTCTCCTAAAATTCACCTCTTGGTATTCAAATGAAGTGAGAGGAAAGCTTCGATCAATTATATACTTGGATCACTGTATCTTCTTTAAGAAGACTCTCTCTTTAAATCCATGTATTGATAATGTTGTTATTTTTGAAGATACAATATTGAGTCAAAAGTTAAACAAGATATGTCCAGCTACAATTCTTCCTTTTACCAGCAAGACTTCTGCAATTCGTTTTAATAAGAATGGGATCTATCGACAGTTACTTTTAAATATCGTTATGAAGATTTGTTTTGCGCTTAAGGTCTCTGACGAGACGATGAATAAAGTTTATGAAAGAGGCCTAGGTCTCAATACTAAGTATTAAAGTCTGGCTTTATCAAAGCATCCATATTTAATTGAGAAATCCTTTGCATAAATTCACTTCTAGAAATCTCTTTTCCACCCATAGATTTAATTACAGGTGTCACCATTTGAGTGTCGAGCCACTCTATACCTTTTGCTTTTAAGAATTCAATAAGAGTGTAGAGGGCCAACTTGGATGCATTATCTTCGATATGATACATGGATTCTCCGGAGATGAAATTGCTAATGCAAGTTCCATAGAGTCCTCCAACCATTCTTTTAACTCCGTCCTTATAGAGGTAAGTTTCCACACTATAGGCGTAGCCTTCTCGGTGAAGATTTATATAGCTATCAATAATTTGGTCAGTAATCCAAGTTCCGGCCTGATCTTTTCTCTTGGCCATTGCACAGTTCATAATGACTGACTCAAAGTTTTGATTGAATTCAACCTTCATATTTGTTCGTGCAAGGAATTTTTTAAAACTCTTAGAGACGTGGAAGTCTTTAAGGTCAATAACACCACGAGGGTCCGGGGCGAACCACGCTAGTGGAAAGTCAATTGATATAGGCCAAGGGAAAATACCACTCTGATAGGCCTTTAAAAGAGACTTAACTTCAAGATCTCCGCCAATGGCGAGAAGACCATTTTCGTCTGCTTGATCTATTGGAGGGAAATTAAGAATTGTCACTATCCATTGCCTCGATTAAGCATGCGGAAATGGCCGCACCTATACTTAAGGTTGTTTGTGGCTCAGGGTGATTTACATGGTCTGCACATACTAGAGGTGCAATTTCTACCATATCAGCGCCTGTGATTTTAAATTCTTTAGCAAGTTCTTTAATTATTGATATAGATTGTTCTGGATTTAGTCCGCCTGGTTCAGGTGTTCCTGTGGCACTGGCATAAGTTTCATCTAGGGCATCAATATCAAAGCTAACATAGAGTTCATCAATCTCTTCTTTCTTTAGGAAATTTAGAATTCTCTTTGCAATACTCCTAGCGCCCTCTTTATTTATTTCGCTGGCCCAAAATTGCTGAACACCAAATGTATTTTCCCAATGTGAGCGATCTTTTCCACTTGATCTAATTCCTAGCTGTATTAAGCACTCAGGAGAGTCTAGAAAGGGAAGAATGTGCGTACACCAACTACCAAAGCAAATATCGATTCCTAGTCTTTCAACGAGTAGGTCTGTATGGGCATCAAAGTGTATGATTGCGGCCTTGATTCCTTGCTTCTTCTTTGCTCTTAAATAACTCTTTACAAGCGGATAACTCACAGAGTGATCTCCACCAATTGAAAATAGCTTTTTCTTTGGAAAATTTTCAAATAATTGGTCGCAGAATTCTTCAGTAAGACTTAGTGCACTCACTGGGTGTTCAGAATCACCATTATCGTAGAGGGCCTTTCTACAATTCTCTATTGTTTTATCATTGAGATACTTATCGTGTAGCAGATGGGGGATGACTCTAATATCTCCGATATCTTTATAGTTGAGCTCAGGATGTTCCTCAAGAAGAGTATTTCTAAGAAAGAGGGGTCCCCAATTTGCTCCTCTTTGAATGCCGCCACCTGTATCACTACAAACTCCCAAAAGAAGAGGAGATGAGCTCTCTAAATTCTCTTCAATTGAGTCTTTCCAAAGTTGCTCAATATTTGCGGTTGTTTTATAGAGAGCTTGATGGAGTTTATCCTTTCTCTCTTTTGCAGTATTGACTGTGAAGACTCCATTACCTGGAGGACATAGTAAGCTCTTCGTTGTATCGATTATATTTTTACTCATATTTATTCCTAAAATATTTAAATTAAAAAGTTCTCTCTTATTCGATTTTGTAAAAGTGCAGCTTGGTTTTCTCTTTCAAAATCCTCTCTTGAAGGTGAAGAAAAATAGCTCTCTAATATTTTACATTCAAATTTAATTATATCGAAATTAAGTGAATTATGCACTCCTGCGATGTGGGATGTTGGAGAAATATTATCTAAGTCACTGAATTCGCCTCTTGAATAGGGCTCTTTTTCAAAGACATCTAGATAGGCGAAAGATTCTTTATTTAGTTTTAAAAAATCAATGAGTGCATTTTGATCAATGATCTTCCCCCTTGCCCCATTGATAATAAGAGCGCTACTGTCGAGAGCATCTAGAAAACTCTTATCAATGAATGCTTTACTTTTAGGGTTTAAACTTGCACATACAAGAACTACCTGTGCTCCATTATTATCTAATTCAGTATATCCCTTATAGGGATCATAAATTAAAGGACTGGCCCCAAGACTTTTTAGAATGGAGGTGACTTTCTCTCCAATATGGCCATGACCGATGACTAGAATCTTTAGGTTTTCTGGAAGTATTCGATTCCAAGTTCTTGTGCTGTCCCACTCTTTTGAAGAACTCAATTTATTTAAGTGCTTTAGTAGGCATGAGATTGTGTAGTTAACCACGGCATTCATTCTAATCTCATTACCTATAATTATTGGACATGGAGAATTTTGAACGATATCGAGATGAAAATTATCATACCCTGAGTTTGGGTGAATAATGAGTTTTGTCTTTTCGTTTAAATCTAGAGAATCAATATCACTATAGCTATTTGTAATAAGAATATGATCACGACTTGGGTTAACTTCACTTTGGTAGCTAACTGGAAATTTTGATTCTAACTCTTCTTTTTCTCTTTGATGGAAATCCTCCCCTTGGTAAGAGGAGGTATTTAGTCTGATTATATCTATTTTATTTGAAGTATCCATTGTGAGACTCTCTATAGTTCTCGGCCGAATTGTAGACCTTTCTTTCATAGACAGTTTTACATTGTCTATATTGTATACGTCTACTTCTTCTACTAGAAGATCTAAGAGAGTTAGAGAATACCGTCTTACATCGATAGTCTTTCTTGTGAAAAGCCTTCTTATGAGGTCCACTTCTCTCTGGATCAATGGCAAAACCTATATTCTTTGCGAGATCCTCAATCTTACCTTCAATAAGTGTTCCTCGCTTCTTTGACCAATAATTTAGAACAAAATTAATTGGTGTATTATCATAGAACGCAAGCTCAGCTAAATTATCTGGCGAGATTGTCGGTCTTCCCAGTATGTAGACTGTCGGCCAATTTATCTTACCGTAAGCAAAGAAGAGAAGTTCTGAGCAAACAATTTTATCAGTAGTCTCTACATCGAAATTGAAGTCATACTTCTTTCCAATTTGATCTAGTGCTCTTTTATATACTTGTTGCATCTCTTCATAGTCATAGTGAATCGTGTCTTGTCTAAGTATGGCAATCTCGTCTATTTCTAAAAATTTCTCCATCGTTGTAAGGCCAACACCTGGTCTAATCGCCTCAACAATAATCTCACCATTTTGAATATTCTTTTGATACGGTCTTATGATAGGGCTATCCCAAAGTCCTATTTCTTTTAGTTGTTCTTCTGTCCCTAAGTAGAGAGCCGCGTGACCAAAGTGCCCAGGGATAAAAGTATCTGTTAGGGCAAAGGGAGTTTTCTCAAAGAGAAGATCTAGAGGCCTGAGCTCTTTTAAAAGTTTTTCTTTAACAATATTGTCTTTGTAGAAGTTTCCGTGACGCCATCTTACTTTACCCACAAGGTTTCCAAAGACACCACTTATAACATTTGTAACTTTCCCAAAGAAATTTGCAAGTGTATCTGTAATAGTAAAATTTGAAATTTTAATTGTATCCTTTGACAAGATACTTGTGACAGCACCGTCTTCTTCAATTTGATCAATGAGCTGCTGTACTTCATAATTCATATCTATATTGAACTTCAGAAGGGAATCTCTCATTGTCATATACTTTTTGAAGAACTTCTTCGCTGTTTTCCTATTATCCTTTTCTAAGATATGGGCAATCGTTACTTTGAGTTCTTCAATTTTTTGACCTGAATTCTCTTTGGTTATAAAGAGGTTCTTAATGATCTTTCTTAAATTGAGGTGCATATAATAGTTTAGATAATTCTGGTAAAAACTATTGTAGAGCTTTGAATAAGTCGCTAGCCAAATTAGGTCTCTTCCAATGGCCAATTGATCTTCACCCTCAAGAAAGTCATCTAGATCTCTAGGCTTTGCGTAGGTGTTTAGCTCACTTATCTTTACACTAATGCCGTGGTAAATATTGATGAGGGTAGACATCTGATAGACTTCTTCTCCATTGATGACTCTAGCATTGGAGAGACTACTTCTGAGTTTATCAGCGAGGTGAGCAGAGACACCATCTACTCTTTTTAGTAGATAGTTAAAAGTTTCAAGAGTAATCCTGTTTTTTATAAAGCTCTGTAGGTCATTACCACGTTCAACTTCGAGCTTTCCAATAGCGCCAGCACTAAAGCGGTAGAGATCATCTGGATTCTCTATGTCTTTAAGTAGCTGTTTATTGGCATAAACCGAGTGCAAGAGACCAAAAACAATTAGAATCTTGAATAGTTTTACCCCTTTCATATAAAATCCCCCTATAATGGCAGTATTTATATGAAATTTGAAAACAGAGCGTCAATGCAGTGTGTAAAGAGTAGCCACTAATAAAAGCCTGAAATTAGGTTAAAGTCATTGACTTAAGTTCGTTCAGTTATTAAAAAGCAATTAAGCATAAGCAGTTAAAAAGGAAATACCCATGATATCAATAAAGTCATCGAGAGAAATTGAACTGATGAGAGCAACTAGTAAGTTAGCGTCTCAAACACTTGAGTTTATAGCACCTCATGTTGTACCGGGTGTTTCGACAGAAGAGCTTAATAAATTATGCCATGACTATATCTTAGAGCATGGGGCCTATCCTTCTCCTTTAAATTATCACGGTTTTCCAAAGTCTATTTGTACTTCAAAGAATGAAGTCATTTGTCATGGAATCCCGTCTAAGAAAGATGTATTAAAGGACGGAGATATTTTAAATATTGATGTCACAACTTATTTGAATAAATTCCACGGCGATACTAATAAGACCTTTCTAGTAGGAGAGGTATCACCGGAAGTTAAGAAATTAGTTGAAGTTACATATATGTGTATGCGTGAAGGAATCAACCAAGTTCGCCCTGGAGCGCATATCGGTGATATCGGAGCAGTTATTCAAGAAATTGCTCACGGTCATGGTTACTCTGTAGTGGAGGAGTATTGTGGTCATGGAATTGGAAGAGAATTTCACGAAGAGCCACAAGTTGTTCACGTCGGTCGCAAAGGGACTGGTCCAGAGATCAAGCCTGGCATGACGTTTACAATTGAGCCAATGATCAATCTTGGCAATAGACACTGCAAAGTCTTAAAAGATAATTGGACAGTTATTACAAAAGACAAGAAGTGGTCAGCACAATTTGAACATACAATTCTATGTACAGATGAAGGTCACGATATACTAACTCTTAGATCAGATGAAGAGAAAGAATTTAGCCTTTAATGGGACAATTTAATCAGAGACCTTTTCTCATTTCTTCGCAGGCGAGTACGTTATTTAATGGAGAGAAGTTCTGTGTATTTCTGGACATAAATAATAAGTCTCGCTTAGAGGGAATGTTCTTTGAGTGCCCAAGTGATCATATTTATTTTCCATATTTTAATTCCTTAGCAGAAAAATTAGAGAGATGCCCTTTAAGTAAAGTGGAAGAGAAGCTCTCTCAGTGGCTAGGAGAGCATGAGAGTTTTTTTAAAACTCAATTTCTCAATCTCCCTAACTTTCTTTTGATGAGGGCCTTTAGCGAATACACTGGTGCAGACTTTAATATTGAGTCCCTCGCTGGAGATGTGAGTGATAAGTTAATTTGTCGCTGCTTCGGTGTCTTTGAGTCTCAAATTCGTGACTACGTTCTAGCTAATGAATCCGCATCAGTTTTAGATATTGCAGATAACCTCAAGGCCACTATTGGTTGTGGAAGTTGCATGGACGATGTGGGCGAGGTTCTTCTACGTGTTAAAAATCAAGGAAGTCTTGCAAGTGGAGAGAGTCGTCTCGATAGTGAGTTTAATAGTGATGGAACTCGCATCATGCCCATGGGACTTAATCCGAGTGACTTTGTGTTAAAGATAGATGAGCTTAAGAGAAAGTGGATTAAAGAGCAGGAGCTTCAACGCTATCAATTAGAAATCGTTGGAATTAAGGGCCATAATATTTTCTTTAATATAGAGCCTCAAGATAATAGAGATTATATACTGCAAACTTTTAAAGAGTATGTTGAGAGTAAGTTGAATCTAGCTCTTCGTTTTGACTTTACTGTCTAACTTCTTTTGCTTCTTATCGCACTCATCATAGATGGCATTGAGATACTTGAGTTTAGTGAAAATGCCTTCAATAGATTTCTTATCTTTAATCAACTCTTTTAAATTTAGATCTTCTCTTAGATATTGAAACTTTCTAGTGAATTCATAGAGCTTTGGAATATTCTCTCTTAGGCAGTGAGGATACTTTGTTTGAGTTTGTATCAGTGCCAGAAATTGAAAGAAGATTTGTGGAGTCTCTGTGATAAAGGCCTGGTAACCACTTTTATAAAGTGCGGCTATATTTTGATCCTCATGACTTACTTGCTTAAAAATATCTTCTTCGTATAAGAGAATACCTCTAAGTAGACCAATCGAAGGAGGGAACTCTCTTATTTCACAGATTTCTCGGTAAAACTTATCTTTGAGTCTAAACTCGCCGGCCGAAGCCGCTTCGTTGATAAAGTGTTGGTTGAGAAAGTAATGAGGCCCAGTTCTCTTAGTGCTATGAAGGGAAAGTTCCTCTTGCCCAAGACAGTAGAGGAGGTCTTTATTTCTCTCCTTGCCCTGTACTCCAAGGGATAGAACTAGAATGAATAGGGACAGTAGGTATTTCAAACTCTCTCTCTTTGCCAAAAACATGATTCTCATATATAAATACCTATCGGTATCTGAGTATTTTTCTTAAGATTTTAGCATAGATTTAAGTCCTAAATCTAGCCTAAGTACTGGAGATTTGGTTGAAGGAAATGTCCTTAGTTGAACATTTAGAAGAATTGCGCTCCACTATGGTGAGAGTTTTAATCATTCTAGCAGTGAGCTTCATTGCCTGCTATGCCTTTGCCGATATAATTTCGGAGGTTCTTCTCTCCCCACTGCGCTCGGCCCTTAAGAGCGGAGAAGGTGAGGTTATCTATCTCGGACTTCTAGATAAAGTTCTCAGTCAATTCCAAGTGGCCTTTTGGTCCAGTGTTATTGTTTCTTCTCCTCTATGGTTTTGGCAGGTTTGGAAATTTGTAAAGCCAGGCCTTTATGAGCACGAGGCCAAGGGAGTGAAACCATTTATTGTTGTGGGATTTATTCTCTTCTGGCTTGGGATATCATTTGGATACTTTCTGGTCTTTCCACTGACATTTGAAACCTTAATGAGCTTTGGGGTGAGTAATGTTAAGGCAACGATCTCACTTAAAGAGTACTTAGTTCTCGCATCTAAAGTTCTCGTCTTTCTTGGAATCATCTTTCAATTGCCCAATCTACTTTTAATACTAGGTTTTATGGGACTTGTAACAAAGTATTCTCTTAGGTCTGTAAGAAGTTATGTCTACGTAGGCTTTGCGGCCTTAAGTGCAGTTCTTACTCCGCCAGATGTTATTACAATGCTTGGACTGTGGCTTCCACTAACAGTTTTATTTGAAGTGGGTATCTTGGCCGTGGCCCTTGTTGTTCATCCTTACTTAGAAAGACATCACACTTCTTGAATTTCTTGAATAATCGGAATTGAGATAAGAAATTGAGTATTCTCAGACTTGGCATTATAGGTAAGTGAGCCATGGTGATCTTTTATAATTTGATGAGAGAGGGGAAGCCCAATACCAGAGTTCTCTTTTGATTGAGATTTTGTAGTAAAGAAGAGACTAAAGAGATGAGGTTGAATTTTCTTTGGAATCCCTTTACCACTATCTGTGACTGAAATCTCTATTGTATTATCATTTTTAATCACACTCACTCGTACCCATTTCTCATCGAGGGTTTTTATGGCCTCGACACTATTATTAATAAGATTGATGAGAACTTGAATGATTTGTACTTCTCTAACATAGAGAGATTCTTCTAAGCAGTTGGAGGTAAATTTAAAGTCAAAACTCTCTGTAGCAATCTTAGGGGAGAGTATGTCATTGAGCTGGTCTCTTAGAGAGGCAATAGAAACCTTTTCTTTTTGATCGCTCTCAGCGTTCTTTGAAAGTGTTTTAATACTTTTAATGATTTTCTCAATTCGACTAGTGTTGACCATAATACTATCGAGATCTGTCTCAACTTTTGAGTTTAAACTAAGAACTTCTTTTAGACTTTTCTTTAGAGACTTTGCTCTCCAGAGAATAACCGTAAGTGGATTATTAATTTCATGGGCCACTCCCGCGGAGAAGTTACCAAGGGCCGCAAGTCTTGAATTGGCAACCATCTCAACTCTTTGTTGTTCAATAATTTTCTCTATCTTAACTCTCTCTATGAAGAAGTAGATAAGAATAAATGTTCCTATAATAAAGGAGAGAACAAGGGTCCAATATATTTTCTCAATAATCTTATTTCTTAGGCGAATATTTTCAAAGTCCTCTGCTCTTTGTTTCCAAAATTCAGATTCAGCGTAGCCTAGGAATTGGTTGAGGGCCTTGACCTGTCTTTGCAATTGATAAGAGAGTGCTTCAGAGTGTTCAGTAAAAGGAGCATCCATAATCTTAGTGTATTGAGCAAGAAGTTCTTCATAGGTATTGAATTGCTCACTAAAGGTACTTTTCGTTCCCTGTAAGTAAAGCTCTGAATCAATGGAGATGAGAAAGCCATATGCTGACTCTAGATGAATATATCCTTCTTCTAGTAGCTGCGTATTCTTATTCGTAATGGCATTTGATAGGGAAGTCATCGATTTTAAATTTGCGGCAATAACTTGAAAATTTCCTCTAGAGAAGAGTCTGAAAGAGTAAACCCTTTGCAGCGAATCTCTATTTACGGAAAGAGTCCAGTGCCCAATGATGGCGATGAAGACACCGGCCAATAAGAAAACAAGGCTTAGGATGATGTAACTCTTAATTGAATTTCGATGTAGATTCTTTTGTAACATTATAAGTAATTAATTGTTTTAACAAACCAGACCCAGTTGACCCCTTCTTTGGCAAGTTTACCTTCAGTGAACTTTCCCTTTCCAGGTACAACAATTCTCGCCGGTCCCTTTTCTCTTACCGTAAGATATTTACCGTCGCCCTTTAAGGCGAGAAGCATTTTTTCGCTTTCTACAAATTTATTATCGATGATAACTTTATAGTCATTAATCGCAATGACTTCTATTTTCGATGTTCCCTCTTTGGCGTGAAGTTTTAAAAGATCAGAAAGTAGGATGCCTTCAAATGCGATGAGCTTATTCTTCGCGTAAGGGTCATTAATTTTAAAAGTTGTTTGGGGCAACTTCGATAGTTCCTCAATAGAGTAGACTATTTCTTTTTTTACTTTTCCTGCAATTTTAATTTTTTGTTTTGAGTAATTTATGGAGAAAGAGTTCAACGAGAGTAGTGTAAGTAGAAGAGTGAAGATAATTTTCATTTAAGTGCCCTATTGTTATTGAAATATTCTGTCGTAAACAATAGTTTTTGGCAAAAAGAAATTATGTATATTTTGGTCTTATCTTACAGTGGGGAGAAGAGTCGGGAGTACAGTTGACAGTGGTTTTCTTCACTATCTTAAGATTAGATTTAGAATTTAGGGCCAAGCCTCTATTTGCACTTAGAAGTAATCCAAGAATTAATAGAATCTTCATATAAACCTCAAACGTTCGACAATTCTATTATTCCATAGGATCAATGTCCTACATATATTTTATGCTTTATTAAGGACTTAGCCCTATATCTGGGTAGGATAGCTGCCGTATTATGGTGGCTGTTCTTACTTAGGGCCATGGCTAACTTACTGATTATTGTGTATGATGATAGAAAACATAAAAAGGATTAAATAGAATGATATTAGTTACTGGTGGTGCTGGGTTTATTGGAAGTGTCCTCGTAAAAGAATTAAATCTACTTGGAAGAGAAGATATAATTATTGTCGATAGATTGGCCGAGTCGCAGAAGTGGGCAAACTTAGTAGGACTTAAGTATCAAGAGTACTTTCAGTGCGATGAGTTTCTCACAAACTTTGCTGACGATGTGATGAACTCTGTGAGTTTTATTTTTCATATTGGTGCATGTTCTGCCACAACTGAATTAGATATGGATTATCTAATGAGAAATAACGTGGACTATTCAAGGGCCTTATTTGAATTGGCCACTCAACATGACATTCCTTTTGTCTATGCTTCTTCTGCCGCTACTTATGGGGATGGAGAAAAAGGGTATAGTGACGAGCACTCTAAAATATCTGAGTTGAGTCCACTCAATCGCTACGGTTACTCTAAGCAATTAGTAGATGAATGGATTTTAAAGCAGCCTCAAAAGCCAACGCAGTGGTTTGGTCTAAAGTTCTTCAATGTCTATGGACCAAATGAATATCATAAAGGTGATATGAGATCGTTAGTTCACAAGGCCTATGGTCAAATTCTTGAGTCTGGAAAAGTACAACTCTTTAAGTCTCACCGCGAGGGCTACGAAGATGGCAAACAACTTCGAGACTTCATTTATGTAAAAGATATTGCTAGGGCCATGATTGAAATGATGAATCCTAGTTCGGCCAACTTCTCTGGTATCTATAATTTAGGAACCGGAAGTGCGAGAAGCTTTCTCGACCTAATGAAGGCAACTTTCAAGGCCATGGGCAAGGAAGAGAATATTGAATTTATCGATATGCCTATGCGCTTTAGAAATCAATACCAATATTATACTCAAGCAGATATGACTAAGTTTAAAGAGTTCTTACCTCACTTTAAGTTTACGACTCTTGAGGATGGTGTTGAAGATTACGTAAAGAATTATCTAGTAGAAGGTGAAAAGCACTTCTAGGAGAAGACTATGCTTTTTAAAGGTGGAGTGAGAGAGGCCGCAAAGATATTGAGTGCTCTCTCTATGTCTGAAAGAGAGAGAATTCTTAAAGATATCGCTAGCAAAGATCCTCAAACAGCAGAGCTTCTTCGAAAGAACTTAATTACTTTTGAAGATCTAAAATTAATGACCGTGAAAATGCTGGCCGAGCTACTCAGAGAGATTAAAATCTATGATCTCGCTCTAGGCCTTCGCATGGGTTCAAAAGAATTACAGCAATTTATTCTAAGTAATGTCTCTTCATCCATTAAGGAGGAAATTCTTCAAACTTTGAATGGGCCAGTGCGTCCAGTGAGTGAAGTTGAGGAGAGTATCGCTAGAATAATGCAAGTAGTAAGAGAAAAAGTTGAAAAGGGTGAGCTTATTCTGTCCACTTCTAGTGAAGAGTTAGTCTGACTAATACATCTTACAAGTTTTAACATCGAATTATCTGTGACGCGGTTATTTTGTTATCTAATAATTAGATGTGGACTATACGACTAATATTATTTAAAAAGCCTCAGCATTATCCTATATTCACCTCATCGAACAAGTTGGTCCAAATATAGTTAAACAGTGAGGTGACCTATGAAATTAATTATTTCGACTTTTTTAATTCTTTTATCAATTCAATATGCTGGTGCATCTTATGACTGCTCTGAAGTTTTAACTGATAGTTACTCAGCAGATAGTAAGGCCTATAGATTAGGTGAGTTTGATGTTGAAGCAGACTTTGAGCTTGAGGGAAGTAAATTTGCTGCCCAAGCAATTACAAAACTCTACGACAACCTTGGTTGCGATCAACTTAAAGGTAAGGTCGCTAAAGAAGTTAAGTGTAGTGAAGTGGCAAAGGGTGTTCCATATTCAAAAGTTTGTTACGTAGAAAATAGAGATGGATATTTTCTTATATCAAAAGACATGATGGAAAATATTAATATCATCTATAACCGCTGGGATTAATACCGTGAAGAATTTAATTATCCTCTTATTCTTGATTTCATCTGTATCTATCTTTGCAAAGAACCCTGTAAAGTCTAATAGGGCGATTGAAGAAGTTTCTTGGGCCCTTGAGTCCGCAAGATGGGATTACGATCAAGCGATGACTTTAAACTTTGAAGAATTCTTAGGGAAAGATTCTCTAAACTGTGAAATGCGTTCATATGATGAGGCTATGACTCTTATCAGAAAGGCGATTAGAGGATTTAGAGGATACTTTCCAGATGAGGAACTTCCTTTTAGTGAAGCTCTTGCGGCACTAGATTCAATCTTAGCGGGGCAAGATTTAGAGTATTGTCTTGGAGAAGATTACGGAACTAAAGTTTGGCAAATCTATAGAGGTAGTGAGTACCTCTTCTCTGTCGAGCAATAAATTACTTGGCAGAGATGATCGTTGTCATCTCTCGTATATGAGCAGGCATATGCTTATAATTTAAAGTCGTCATGTAGATATCAGAATTTGGAAGCGACTTGAGATTATAAATTTGAAGATTTTCACTCTTCTTAAGAACGTGGTCAGGCACAACTGCAATTCCCAAATTATTCTTTACGAGATTTAAAATAGTATCAATTGAATCCACTGTGATAATTGTATCGCTTGGCTTCTTGCTTATTTTGTAGAGATTATCTCCATGACTAAAAACAATCCATCTATATTGCTCAAGACGAGTTAGTTCAATTTCTTCCTTAGAAATAAGAACTAATTTCTCTCTAAAGAGTTTTAGCGAAGAAACTAATTCTGACTGAAGATTGTCAGTTGAGAAAGTAATATCATAGCGACCATCTTCTATTCCGGCCTTAAGTTGAGGCTGATCTTCAATATGGATAGAGAGCTCTCTAGAGTACTTCTTGCAATACTTTGTTAGATAAGGAGTAAACCAATTTTTCAAGAGACCATTTAAAATTCCAATACGAAGAGGTTTCTTCTCTTCTTTTTGAAATATCTCATCAGTCATCTCATCAAATTGCTTGGCCACAAGATAGAGTTCTTTTCCCTTTGTTGTAAGGAGAACTTTCTTAGATGATCTCATAATGAGTTCTTCATCAAGTGACTCTTCTAGGAGTTTTATTTGTCGGCTTACTGCTGATTGAGCGATTTTAAGTTTCTGCGCAGCTTTAGAAAAACTGGCGTATTCAGCAGTATAGAGAAATGCTTTTAAATATCTATAGTCCATATTTCTACTTTTGAAGTAGAGGAGGAGTTTTCTCTGGAGCCTTTCTCCAAAACTTTCCTGCGTACTTCTTTTGAAGGTGATTTGTAATCACAAAACCTTCAACGTCATTTACTAAGTCTTGTATAAAGTCTACAGAACTTTCTTGTAGATAGAAAGCGGCAAAAGGATCTAAGAGAATAATGATGTCTTCATCACTATTTTCAATTCTCACTTCAAAGTCATCTTCTTTGACGTCAGTGAAGCCTGCCGAGTAAGTAAATCCATCACACCCTTTACCAGAGATGAGAATACGAAAGTATTTCCCGGCAAGTGTGAAGTCATTTTCAAGTATTAATTTAAGCTGTTCAAGAGCTCTTTGTGTGAAGTAAACAACTGGGGTGGCAACAAGATCTGGGTTAATTTTGTTTTCCTTAAAGGCCATAGTAGTAACTCATTTTTGTGTAGTGTGTGTTGTGTCAAACTTGAATAAGAAAAGTTTGTCATGTAAGTTTTCAAAAATTAATATTCAATTTTTCCTATGCTTCTAGCTTAAAGAGGACCTTAATTTCAAGAATTATTTTAAAAAGGAATGAATTTAATGAAATTGCATTACAAGATTAAAATCGATAATCCAAAAACTCACTACTTATCAGTTACAATCAGGGGACAGAGGTCAAAAGATGACGCTAAACTATCTTTTTTTATACCTTCATGGTCGCCTGGGTCATACCTAATGAGAGAGTATGGAAAGCATATTCAAAACTTTAAGGCCCTAAATCCTGGTGGAGAATTCTACTATTTTGAACAAGTTGATAAGGGTGTCTACGAAGTAGATTTTGAGTCAAAAGAGGTTAAAGGCGATAAAGAAAATTTTGAAATTCATTACGATGTCTTCTGTCACGAGCTCACTGTTCGTACTTCTCATATCGATGAGTCTCACGCTTTTCTACATGGGCCAACAATTTTTATGGGTATTAAAGATAAGAATATTTTAAACCCAGAAGTTGAAGTTGAGTTTCCTCCTCTTTGGTCAAAACTAACTACGGGGCTTAGAGATATTTCTACTAAGAGAGAAGTCTTTTTATATAGCGCAGATAACTACGATGATCTTATTGATTCTCCTATTGAAATAGGTTGTCAGGAAACTGATGGTTTTAGAGTGGATGGAATCGATCACGAACTTTGTTGGTACGGAAGCCCAATGAAGCATGGGTATAATTTAAAAGCAGATATTAAAACAATTGTAGAATATATCTCTAAAACGATGGGAGAGATTCCCTATGAGAAATATACTTTTATCACTCACTTTGCTCCTAATCTCTTTGGAGGTCTAGAACATAAGAATTCAACGGCACTTCAATATTGTTCAAGAGCAATGATTGATCGAAGTGGCTACACTGATTGGCTAGAGCTAGTTGCTCACGAATACTTTCATACATGGAATGTTAAAAGAATTCGCCCTAAAGAATTAGGGCCATTCAATTACTTGAGTGAAGGATTCACTAGAATGCACTGGCTAACGGAAGGGCTCACAAGTTTTATGGATCAGCTCTTTGTCTATAGATGTGGTCTAACAACACTCAGTGAGTATCTTGAGAAAATGAAGGCCAATCTAAATCGCTATTACTCGATTCCTGGTAGAAAGTTTCACTCTCTAGAAGATAGCTCGTTCAATGCTTGGATCAAGTTGTATAGACCAGATGAAAATTCTAATAACTCTTCAATTTCTTATTACTTAAAAGGTGGGCTCGTTTTCTTCGCGCTTAATATCTTATTAGTAAAAGAGGGATCGGGGATTAATGCTCTACTAGATTTACTTTGGAAGAGATATAAAGCAGATCCAGAAAATGGAATGGAAGATCATGAAGTTTATTCAATGATTGAATCGCTCACAAATAGAAAAGTGCGAGAGCGCTTTGAGAATATGATTTGTTCGACTGAGGAAATAGACTTTGAGCAACTTTTAAAAGAGATGTCAGTTGAAGTTGAATACACTACAGATTCTAAGGTTGATCTTGGTGTTGTGACTTCTAATACTGGCGATAGAGTTGTCATTAAATCAGTAACTCTAGATGGTGCAGCTCATAAGTATGGTCTAAATGCTGGAGATGAAATTATCGCAATTGATGGTATGCGAGTTCTTAGTGGAGACTTTCAAAAGTACGATAAATTTTTAACTTTAAATAAGACTTACAGATTCACTGTTTCACGACTTGGTTACCTGACAGATGTTGAAGTCTTAATGGAGAGCGCACCAAGAAGTATTGTCGCACTTAAGTCCACTAATGAAGAGTTGACGAAGAAGTTCCTAGGCTAGGGTTATTGCAAGGGCCAAGTAGTGGCCCTTTCTCTCTTCAATTGAGTAATGGCCCTTTAGTTCAGGGAGCGTCTCAAGAAAGAAAGTCTTATCTTTAGAAATAATAATATCTTTTAGTACAAGCCTCTTCTCTAAATTATATAGGGGAGAGAGCGCTTTAAAGGCTGCCTCTTTAATACACCAATTTTTCAAAGGGTCACTTTCAGTGTCTTCATCTCTAATAAAGAATTTTAGAATTCCTTCCTTCATCTCTCTTTGTGTACTTTCGAGATCAATTCCCAGTGAAGAGATCTTAGGGTGATTAGAGACAACGGCTGCAGCCAACTCGATAGTGTGAGTGAGAGAAACTAGTATCTCTGGTGCCTTCCTTAGATGGTGGTGATTATCGATGATTAAGTCGCTATAGTTTTGAAAACTCTCTGGGCCCTTTAGGCTCTCTAATGCATGTAAAAGGGCCAGGCGAGAGGTGTAGTGGTCTCGGACTCTTTTCTTTGAAGGATAGACTTCGCTTACATCCCTTGGAATTTCACCTTGATAGGTATCTTCTAGCTTAATACTGAGGGTGTCGAAGAGGAGTGAAATTTCTTGTTGCGATAGCGTCATAAATTTGTCATAAATAGTGTTCAATTAAACGGGGTTTTTATTATGATGCCACATGAAGTTCAAGAAGTGATTGCAAAATTACTATTTTTTCTCTTTGCAACAGTAATACTCTGTATGTCTCAGGCCAATGCTGCAGAGCTTCTTTTTTAGGGAAAGCCGAAGCCAGTAATTTAATATCCCTTATCAGTAGACAATTTCTCCCGGCCATTAGAAAATTTTTGTGAATGAAAATTATGGGCAGCATAAAACGATAGGGAGATCAAAATGCCATCTAAGTATTCAAGAATAGAAGCTAAGAAGTTTGCAATTAATCGCAAAGAGCGCACATTCAAAAGACCAGTTGACCTAAACGGTAACTTTCAAAAGGTCAGTGAGTATTATGGAGAGAATGTCTTTCACTACTTAACAGCTCCCGGAATTCCGGAGTCCATTAAGAATGAACTTTTAACAGTTTCAAATAGTGGAAATAAGCTCAAAAAAGAACATGCAGATATCGTCGCTAAAGCAGTGACTGAATGGGCCACAGCAAAAGGGGCCACACACTTTTGTCACTGGTTTCAGCCACTGACAGGTTCTACTGCTGAAAAGCACGACGCTTTCCTCGATCTAGACGGAGAGCTTCCAATAGAGAAATTATCGGCAGGTCAGCTGATGCAAGGTGAGCCAGATGCCTCATCTTTTCCAAACGGTGGAGCGAGATCCACTTTTGAGGCGAGAGGTTATACATCTTGGGATTTAACTTCTCCTATGTTCCTCATGGATGGAGTTAATGGAAAAACTCTTTGTATTCCAACTGCATTTGTATCGTATCACGGTGATGCTCTAGATATGAAGACGCCTCTGTTAAGGTCTGTGACAAGATTAAATGATGTGGCCACGAAATTTATGAACCTCATTGGTTTCACAGATACAAAGAAAGTCAGTGTTACTTGTGGTGCTGAACAAGAGTATTTCCTAGTAGATAAGGCGTTCTATTTTTCTAGACCAGACCTTGTTATGACGGGAAGAACTCTCTTAGGTTCACTATCGCATAAGAACCAACAATTAGATGATCACTACTTTGGTCGTATTCCTGAGAGAGTGCTCTCTTGTATGGAAGAGATTGATTATGAATTACACCGCTTAGGAATTCCTGCTAAGACAAGACATAATGAAGTTGCTCCAGGGCAATTTGAAATTGCGCAAATTTTTAGAGAGGCCAATGTCTCCGCAGATAATAATCAATTAGTGATGGCAGTGATTAAAGAAGTAGCAGAAAAGCATAACTTCATTGCTCTTCTTCACGAAAAACCATTTGCAGGTATTAATGGTTCTGGAAAACATATCAATTGGTCAATGGCCACTGATGATGGAATGAATCTCTTAGAGCCAGGAAATAAGCCTGAAAAGAATATTAAATTCCTTGCAGTGACTTCAATAGTTATTGAAGCAGTTTATAGAAGAGCAAAACTTCTACGTATGGCCATCTCTTCACAGGGTAATGATCACCGCTTAGGTGCTAATGAAGCTCCTCCTTCGATTATCTCTGTTTTTACAGGTTCAAATTTAGAGAAAATTTTTGAGGCCATTAAAAACGGTGAGACGGTGAGTGAAGAAGGTAAAGTCGTATTGGATCTCGGTGCAAATCAATTGGCCAACTTAATGATGGACAATACTGATAGAAATAGAACATCTCCATTTGCTTTTACTGGAAATAAGTTTGAATTTAGAGCTGTAGGGTCATCTCAATCAATTAGTTTTCCTCTAAGTATTCTCAACGCGGCAGTAACTGAAGTTTTTGAAGAGTCTATTGAATTTCTAGAAAAAGAAATTAAGGCCAGCTCTGTAGAGGCTGCACTCATGAAGTTAACAAAGAAATGGCTTCAAAGTTCATGGAATATTATTTTCAACGGTGACGGATATTCACAGGAGTGGGTTGAAGAAGCTAAGAAGAGAGGTCTTCCTAATTTAAGAACTACAGCAGACGCTCTGGGCGCTCTACTTGATGATGAGCAAACTAAGTATATGGTGGAAAAAGGTATCTTTAGAAAGAATGAACTTCAAATGAGGTACAATGTCCTTGTTGAGAATTATAACACTCTAAGAGAAATTGAATTCCAAACTCAAATGGATATTGTTAAGAAGAATGTACTTCCAGCCACTCTAGAATATAAGAAGAGACTTGGGAAAGTGATAAAAGTTCAAAAAGAAATTGGACTAGAGTCTTCTGTAGAAGTTGAAATGTATAAGAAGCTTAACTTCACAGTTGAGAGTCTCTACGCAAATCTGATGAATTTAACAAGCGCATGTTCTGCACTCAATGGTGATGCTGCTAAGAATTCACTTGAGATTGCGAATAATATTTTCCCTCTCTCGGAGAAACTTGCTCAGTCTTGTAATGAAGTGGAAGATCTTATTCCAAATGAGCTTTGGCCACTGCCAACATATTATGAAATGCTCTTTTTAAGATAGAGTAGAAAAAATTCCAATATTTCTAGGTGAAAGGGACTCGTCAAAGAGTTCCTTCATCTGGACCTTATGTCCCGATTCCTCCAAGAGTATACAGCGATCAGTAAGAATATAGTGCTCAAGAATTCTGCCAAATTGCCAACGAAGTATATTTGCTAAATACATTCGCTTCACAACTCTTTTATGATCACTATTTTCAAAGAAATCATCTAGCTCTTTAGAACTAAAGTTGTGAGAGATCTCTAAGCTCTTAAGTTTCTTTTCGGCGTAGCTAGAAAAGTCTCCCCAATACTCTCTTTGATGAGAGTCTCCCACTGAGACAAAGTGCGATTTTCCATGAATTTGATTTAAGAGAAGTTGTAAAGTGTATCTAAAGGCCTTAACTCTCTCTTTAAGTAAATATTGCTTAAAGCTCATTGTTGTATAGCCTCTGGAGGCCAGAGTAAGAGACCACTTAGTAAGTTTAAGAGAGTTTACTTTCTTAGCGTAATTAGAAAGATTACAATCTCTCATGGCATTCATTTTTAGATAGCAGCATCCAAAGTTTAAAAGTGACTTTGTTTGCATTTTAATATGAGTATCAATAACAGAGTTTGCAAGTGCTCCACAGGTGTGTAGACCAAGAGTTAGGGAGTCTTTAGAAAAGACATTTTGCATTTTTTTAGAATTTCCCTCTTCGATGAAATTCATGTGAATGAACTCCAATTCATTGGCCCCTTCGGGAAGAGGGAAGGCCTTAGATCTCTTTAGTCCTATCTCTTGAAACTCTTTATTTATATCAATAGTCTTAGTTTTTATTCCATAGTAGTGGGCCAAGACTCTGGCCAAATGTCCAACTCCACCACCTATATCAATAGTGTGCGAATGGGGAGAAGACTTTTCAAGCTCATTTAGAAATGCCGTAATAAGAGTAATTTCGTGACGTTTCTTTTCTTTTACTTTTCTAAAGGCCCAGTCGGGAAAGTCTCTCTCTACTTTGTAAGAAAATTTATCTAGGGATGTGTGCTCTGAGAGCTCATTCATAAAGGCAATGAGTGATTGATCCTTTAATTTATCTGTGTGGGCTTTACAATCAAAGAGCCACAAATCCTCCTTAGAGAGTCTCTCTAGGTCGTCTAACCATGCGCTCGGATAGGCGTCCATTGTCCTTGGGTAGTCTTCTAGGATTTCACTATTCCACATTCCTTCGTAGGGAAGGAGGAATTCGATTAATCTGTCAAAGTGCTCTTTATAGTTCAAAGTAGTTCCAAAAGTAATTTTAACCCTGTTATAATGCCTTTAGATTAATAATTGAAGTCCTAAAAAAGGGGATTAACTTGTCTTTACAAGGTAGAAATATAGCAGTCGTTGGAATGGGAGTTTCTGGTCTTGCCAGTGTGAGGTTGGCCCTCTTTTTAGGAGCCGATGTTTTCGCCGTAAATAGTGGAAATACCGAAGAATGGGGCTCAAGAGTTGAGGCCCATGATCGTCTTCAACTACTCTCGCAAGAAAGCCCTGATTGTCAGAGCGCCTTATCTCAATGTGACTCTATTATTCTCTCCCCAGGCATTGCTAGAGAGAGTGAATTTTTAAAAGAGTGTTTAACTAAAGGAATTGAAGTTATTTCTGAAATAGAATTTGCTTATAGAGCACTTAAGAATTCTCTTTCTAAGACTAAGATTATTTCTGTGACGGGCACAAATGGTAAGACTACGACGGTGACAATTATTGACCTTTTGGCACGAGGGGCAGGGTGCTCTAGTTTCTTAGGGGGAAATATTGGAACGCCTCTAGCAACATATGCTCTTGAGGTTCTTTCAAGTAAGAGAAGTGAAGCTTCCTTAATAACTTTAGAACTCTCTAGTTTTCAATTGGAGAGTATGGATACTTTTAAATCAGATGTTGCCGCCATATTAAATATTTCCGCTAATCACGGAGAGAGGTATGAGCGAGTTTCTGACTACGCTCGAGCTAAATTTTCTATTGCAGATAATTTAGATGATTCAGACAATATATTCGTCGGTGACTTGGGAGGATTTGAAAAAGAGTTTAACCCAAGCTGCAATCTAATTAAGCTTGAAGTTCCTCGCTCTGCAGATATTTTTAGTGGTAACGTTAGAGAGAGTTTCCAGCTCATAGGAGAGCACAATCTCTCCAATCTCAACTTTGCAACAAAGCTCTTAGAGACTGTTGGTGTAGATTGGAAAAATGGTCTAGAGCAGCTAAAGGAATTTCAAGGCGTATCTTATCGATTACAAAAGAGACCTAGTCGTGAAGGACTTTATATTTTTAATGATGCTAAAAGTACAAATTGGGAAGCATCTCTAACAGCTCTAAAGGCCTGTGAATTTTCTTATAAGAATTTACCTATTTCTCTTATTCTTGGAGGAAAGCTTAGAGGTCATGGAGATCAACTAGAAAGTAAACTTGATGCTCATAAAGAATCAATCTCTAAAGTCTTTCTCTATGGAGAGTCGGGGAAAGTTCTCTTGGAAGAATTTAAAGAAAAATTTAACTGCGATTATTTCAAAACATTAGATGAAGTGATTAAGAATATATCAGTAGAAGTTGAGAAGGGAGTCATTCTCTTTTCTCCGGCCTTTCCATCTTTTGACCTCTATGAGAACTATGTCAAAAGGGGAGAACATTTTGATCTTTTAATTAGCGAATATCTTGAACGCTAATAGTGACAGAGCCGGAGGGCTTTCTATCAGTGTTAGATCTGAATGTATCGGCCACAGCTATTTTTAGGAAAAAGACGCTGAGTATGATAAAAACAATTTTTGATAGGTTTGAACGCATAATAAATAGCCGATATTTAAAGTAAACTTGCTTTTTATGACTTTTCGGCTAAAGAAAAAAAAATTAAAGAAAAAAGTGAGGAAAAGATGAGAAATACATTCTTTTTAGAAAAAGAGGTTATTGAGCAGCATATTTTAGAAATGAGTCAATTCTTAAAGAAGAACTCAATAGATGCTGCCTATATTTCTAGCTACGATATTTTTATGAATGAGTATGTGCCGATGCAAGAGAGTCTTAGATATTACTTCTCTGGCTTTTCAGGCTCAGTGGCCGAAGTTCTTCTTCTTGCAAATGGAACTTGTCATCTCTTTGTTGATGGACGCTATCACGAACAAGCAGATATTGAAGTTGAAGCAGAGGGCGTAGTGGTTGAGAAATGTCCTTATGGACAATCTCTTATTGATGCTACATTTGAAAAGATAGAAGGTTTAGGATTATCCTCTCTATGGTTAGATGGTGATAGAACTCCACTTGGGCACCTTGAGCGCTTTAAAGAAAGTCTGCAAACTGTAGAAGTTGGGACAACTGATACAATTAGAAATCTCATTTCATTTTCATCTTTTACAAAAGAGGCCACTCTTTCAAAGATAAAGAAGCTTAAGAGCTCTAAGGATAAAGTAAGATCTATCCTTAAAGAGGGGGAGGCCTTATGGTTGAACTCCCTTGACTCTATTTCATGGCTCACTAACCTTCGTGGGTATGGACTACCTTTTCAAAGTAGTTTTATGGCCCGCTGTTTTGCGACTAGAGATGGAATTGAGCTCGCTATCCCAAATCACTATTTAGTGGACTTTGAAGATAGCTTTATAAATTTTCATAAATGTAATATTGATTCATTCTCCAAAGAGATCTCTTCATCTCAAAATATTACTAAGCTCTATTACGATCCAGCTCTTATCAACGTTACGGATTATAAGAATCTATGTTCACTCTTTGGTAGTGAAGTTCTAGCGCCTCTGTCTGGAGGTATTACTCACTTGCATGCCCTTAAGACTGAGCAAGAGTTAGAGTATATTGATGCGGCCTTTGAAAGTGGGGATAGGGCCATTTTAAATTCTTTGAATTGGTTAAAGAATAGCTTTCATAAAGGAGAGAGTGTCTCTGAGTTAGATTTCTTTCATAAGACGAGTGAGTTTTATGAATTAGAAGGTTCAAAGGGGCAGAGCTTTGGAACAATTGCCGGCTTTGGCGCTAATTCATCTATTATTCATTATTCAAGTCCAAGTGCTAAGAAATTGGCCACTGATGGAGAAATCGCATTAATGGATTCTGGTGGCTACTTTGAAGGGGGCTTTGCCACAGATACGACTCGAACAATTTTTCTTGGAAAGGGAGAGGCCAGTGACGAGCAGAAGAAGATTTATACTCTCGTCTTAAAAGGTCTCTTAAATGCGCAAAACGCTGTTTTCCCTGAGGGAACTTGGGGGAGCCAGATTGATGCCTTGGCGAGAACTCCAATCCTTCGCGGTGGTTATAATTATGCACACGGTACAGGGCATGGTGTAGGGATCAATGTGCACGAGGGTGGACTTCGCTTCTCTCCAACTAGTTCTATCGCTTTAAAAGAAGGTAACCTCGGTTCCATAGAGCCAGGGATTTATATTCCAGGCTTTGGTGGGGTTAGACTTGAAAATATTGCTCTAGTTGTAAAACACCCTGAGTTTGAAAATATGCTCACATTTAAGCCTGTCGTTTGGATTGGCTTTGATCATGCTCTCATAGAAAAGAGTATGATGACTGAAGAAGAAATTACTTGGTTAAATGAATATGAAGCTGAATGTGAAAAAAGAGGGACACTCTTCTCTTAAGAGAGGAGTGCTTTTCTTCTTTTTAACGTAAAGACAGTAAGGAGCGCTACAAGGAGTAAACTTGCAATTGGTTTTCCACCTTTGTAGTCGTCTTTGATATAGGCAACACTTCCACATGAAGTGGGCTGCTCTCTAGGATATAAATAAGTCACTCCATCCATATCATCTTCTCCTAGTGCAACTCTATTGGCCATATTGGCAAAGTACATAAGAGAGTCAGTCACTGGAGAATGTCCTAGCCCTATGGCGTGACCAATTTCATGGGCCAGTACTGAAACAAAAGATTCACGGCTAAGCGAGATAAGCCCAGAGCCAGATCTATTATTTAAAAGAATCACTGAGCCCACAATATTATTTCCAGAAGTGTTCACATTTGCAGTTACTGCCAAGACTCCATTACTTGGAAAGTTAGATGTG
Organism: Halobacteriovorax marinus SJ; assembly: GCF_000210915.2. Taxonomy (NCBI): domain Bacteria; kingdom Pseudomonadati; phylum Bdellovibrionota; class Bacteriovoracia; order Bacteriovoracales; family Halobacteriovoraceae; genus Halobacteriovorax; species Halobacteriovorax marinus. Next base: position 2,247,792 of record NC_016620.1, on the reverse strand, counting down.
TCAGTATTACAGCTCATAAGGATTTGTGATTGATTTGATAGAGCAGGGTTTGCTGTACAGCCATTAGTATTTGAAGTACAGAGTGGGTCAGTTGCAAACTCTGCTGCCACACTTACATGACTTCCACGTCTAATTTTTAATTTACTCGTTGGAACTCTATTCCAAAACTTATTCACTCCTTCAACGGCCATAGAGAGAATTTCATCGTTCGTATAAGGGAGGTTTGTACACTCATGTGTCGCAAGGTTTACAACGACTTCTTCTCCAGGAAATGCTGCCGCAAAACTTGTATTCAAAGTGAAGGCCATGGACTTTGCTGAGAAAAGTGAAAGAAGAAGTGTTAGAATTATTTTTACCATTTGATTTCTCCAAAGTGATAATAAGCACTAATAGCATAGCTATAAGATCTAGATTCACTATCACTTAAATTGACTATCCAAGTTTCAAACTTTGCAGAAATATCTTGGTAAAAAGTCCAATCGAGACCTAAGTTTAAAGTTAAATTACTTGAGATTGAGCTGCCATTTGGGAGTGGAAACTCTGTCGTCCCTGTTCCATTTCTTATACTTTGAGTTCCACCAGAAGAAGATATTCTATTGTAGAGAAGTCCGGGACCAAAGCTTAGTTGAAATTTCTCAAGTCTATAGGCCACAGGAAATTGAAACCAATAGGTGAGCTTCTTTATATTTTCATCTCTTCCTGAGCGAGGAAAGGAGATGGCCAGTTGTGGAATTAAACTAAATGAATCATAGAGATGAAACTCCACACCTCCACCAATATAAGGAAGAAAGTCAAAGCTATTCTTAGAGCCACTTTCATCGGTTTGAACTTTCCCGACAAATTGAGTAAGTGATCCACCGCCTAGGAAGACATCGTTAATAGAGAAGATACTTTTCCCAGTATCTTGTGCCATTGTCTTGATGCTTAGTGCAAAAAACAGGAGTAAAGATATTTTTTTCATAGCAATATTCTTAGTTAGAGATGATGGAATGACAAATAAATAATTGTTCAAATATGAGTTTTCGGCCTATTATAAAGACAAATATTTACCAAGGATGATTTATGTTTGAAAATTATAAGACACCACAAGAATTAAGACCTAGCGATCCTCGTTTTGGTTGTGGTCCTTCTCTTGTTCCAGTTGAATTCTTAGAGAAATTAGCTGCTACTGGAAATTCTCTCATAGGTACATCCCACCGAAAGCCGGCGGTTAAGAATTTAGTTAAAGAAGTTCAAGAGGGACTTGCAACTTACTTTAATATTCCATCTGACTATAGTGTTGTTCTAGGAAATGGGGGTGCAACTTTTCTCTTTGATATGATCGCTCTTGGTCTAGTAAGGAAGAAAGCCGCTCACTTTACATGTGGTGAGTTTTCCCAGAAATGGTTTAAGTCTAGTAAGGCCGTACCTTGGATTGAAGCAGAAGAGTTTAAGTCTGAGTATGGGCAAGGAATGATCACAAAAGATGTTGCTGGTGCAGACTTAATTGCAACAACTCTCAATGAAACTTCTACAGGTGTTCAGATAGATGGACTTCCAGATGTAGGAGAGGATACTTTACTTTGTGTTGATGCTACTAGTGGAGCAGGGCAAGTACCATGTGATATTTCTAAAACTGACGTTTTCTTCTTTTCTCCTCAAAAAGTTTTTGCTTCTGAGGGAGGGCTTTGGGTTGCTATTATGTCTCCAAAGGCCATTGCAAGATCTAAAGAAATTGAAAGCAATAAAGAAAGATATATTCCTGGAATAATGAGTTGGGATGCTGCTATTTCAAATGGTGAGAAGAATCAAACTTATAATACACCTTCTATCTCTACAATTTTCTTCTTAAATGAGCAGGTTAAACTCATGAATGAATTTGGTGGTTATGATAAGGCCATTAAGTATGCTCAGGATAAAGCTGACTTAATCTATGGTTGGGCCACTGAAAAGCCTTACCTCAGTCCTTATGTAGGTGAAGAGAAATTTAGATCTACAGCTGTTGCCACTATAGACGTCGACGATAAGTACGACGCTTCGGCTCTAATCAAAGTTTTTGAGAAAGAGGGAAGTGTTAATGGGATCGATGCCTATAGAAAACTAGGAAGAAATCAATTTAGAATTTCTCTCTTTCACAATGTGAAAATAGAAGATTTAGAGAAGTTGACTAAAATGATTTCGATGGCAATTGAAGCATAATTTTTCAAAGTGACAAAAATTGGGGGCAGTTAAAATATTGATTTTCTGTCCCCATCTCCAGTATTAATGGGTAATTAGTAGGCTAAATCTCCTCACCCTATCATAAAAGACTATTTTTCTATAAAATTTAACAATCTTCACTTTTGTGAATTTAAAGGTTGTTATGAAGAGAGTTATATTTTTTGTATTTATTTTGGTGATGAGTCCATCGCTCTATGCTCAGGAATTAAATCTAGAGACCATTGAAAAAATGTTTTTAGAGGAAATTCAAAAGGCCCAATCAAATGATAAAGATAAGTATTTTCTCTATAGTTTAGCCGCTAGAGAGCTCTACGCTCATAAGTATTACGATAAGGCGGTAGAGTACTATGAAAAGGCAAAGGGGCTAAAGGTTAGTGAAGACAAGACAGAAGTCTATGTCAATCTAATGGCCATAGACTTTGCTAAGTCTAAGTCGATATCTAAGAGTCGTTATGACGAAGCGATGAAGTACTTTAAAGATTCTAAGAAAATTGAAAATAAAGAAATTGCTAGATATATGAACTTTATCAACGAAAGTTTCTTTCAAAAAGATGGTGCAAAGTCTTTTAAAGGTTTTTACGGGGAATTTACTAAGCAGAAGTCTATTCAAGCTCTTATTGAGGGAAAAGAATATGTGAAGGCCCTGAGCTTGATGAACCCTAAGGGGATTGAAGAGAGAGATCTTGTGACTAGAGTAAAGTATGATCTGCTTCGCTCTTTAACTCTTGGTAAAAAGAAGTTTAATCTCGCTTGTAATTCATCTCTGGAGAAGTATCCAAACTCAGTTGCATGGACAATTTCCGTTTGCAAAGGTCTTAAAAAATATCAAAGTGGAGTGACTCCAACTAAGAAAGATATAGAAAGTGTTGAGCGCGCAGCAAAAAAACAAAAGAGCTCTAGTTTCTATATTGCCAAAGCATTTGGAGATTTAAAGTGAGAAGAGTACAAAATATAGGCATTATTTTAATGACTATCATTCTAATGAGTTCATGTGATCAAAATGTGATTGGGGTAGGACACGCTCTTAAAAACTTAGTGACCACTCCATATAAAGCTATTGATAATCACCTTAGTAATATTGCCTATGAAGAAGTTGCAAAGAGTTCTAAGGAGAAAAAATCCCTTCCTACGGAATGTTGGGTAGAGAGGAAATCTGTCTTACCTGAGATGCAGAGCTTACAGGATATAACAGATGCTGTACGTGGCAATGTCTGCTCTTGTGTGCCTTGGGGAACTTGTACTACAGACGAGTGTCCGTGTTCTAGAATGTGTCCAGAGGGAGTTGATATATTTAAGCGTCCGGGAATGCAATCTACTGCTGATTTTACAACAAAAGAAAATTCTTTAAGTTTTATAAATGGTGGAGGCGGTGGTTCTATTGAAGCCACACAAGGTTTTTGCTGGGGACACGCCTCGGTAACTAGTAAATTCAATCGTCTTGCTTTCTTTGATAAAGATGCTAAGCCTAAGTACGATCTCTTTGCAGCAAGTGAAGAAGAGCAGTATAAAGCAATGGATTACTATAAAGAGCTTGTAGATGATGTTATTGATAATAAGCCTACTAAGATTCCAGGTATAGAGAATTTAATGCAACTGTCTTCAATTCCAGGACTAGAAGAATATATTGCAGATAAAGTTGCCCATGAGTGGGGAAAGAGAGCGATGAGTACTTCAGGTCTTAGTATAGCCCTTAAGTCTGGTGCTATGAATAGAACTGACTCGCTTGAGTTCTTTGAAGCGGTAAAGAATAAGATTGATCAAAATCAACAACCGCAGATTGTATTTACAAAAAGAGGAAGTGCCATGTATACGCATGCGGTACTAGTCTCTCACTATATTCAAAACCCTGATGGGTCTGCATCTCTTTGTATAAGAGATAATAATAGATCTCGTAGAAGTCTATCGGACGCTAAAAATTGTAGCGATAAGATGGATATCAATAGAGATGGAAGTATTAGTTATAGTGCTTGGGGATGGGGAAATCTTGGAGGTACAGAAGTTGCTTTCAATGAAAACCCAGATGCTCTCGTTCAGATTGAAAACTTAAAAGAGCACTGTGATAAAGAGAAGGGATGTAATTAAATTACTTATCCCTTGCTTCTAAATTTAAGTAGATCTCACCTTTGAAAAGACTAAGTGTTCCGGAAGCACTAGAGCTTGAGTCTAATTTACAGTCACTATAAGAATAAATCTTCTTACCTGAAACATCTCCCATGGAAAGAGGGGAGAGGATACTTTGTCTAAAGAAATCAATACTACTTAGTTGGAAATGACATCCAAAATTTGTTCTTACTAAGTTCTTTATTTCACCAACAAACATGGCCTCTGGGTACTCATAAGAAATAAGGTATTCATCAATTGATAGAGGGCTGCTCTTATGGTGCCAGCAGCTTGGTCTAGCTAATCCTAGTGCTCCTGCTACGTAACTAGTATAGCGGCATCCAACACTAGCGTATCCGTTGTAGAGAGTTCTCTCTGAAATTGTTTGATCAAGTTTAGTGTAGTCATCCCAGTGATCATTCTTTGTCAGGGCATTGTCTACAGCTAGAGACTCACGTGCGGTGATTAGAAGATCGTGACATAGAGTCGTTTCAGAACTTGAACTTTCTTCGCACATAGACTTTTGCCACTGTGTAGGAGTTTTGTCTGTAGGATACTCTCTTAGATACTTTCTTAGGCATATCTTCGTTGCAAAGTAGTCAGACTCTGATTCACTTGCATACTTTAGAGTTGGCATGACTCTAATTCCCTCAGCAATAAGATGAGCTAATTCATGGCAAGTGGTTAGTGCGAAACTTTGAGGAGTTACTTCTGTTAGTCTTGCATAGCCGCCATAGAGCGAGATGAGTCCAGTGTATCCTCTTCTATTTGCTCCAGCATTCTTAGTTTCGCTAGACCAATTAAGGTTTAGTGAAATTTCAAGACCAGAGGCACTGATCTCCTCTTTCATTAGGTGAAGTATTCTATTTGGAACTTCATTAAACTCTTTCTCTGTGATTGCACCAAAGCTAGAGAAAGAGAAGAGAAAGAGGAGGATAATACTTTTCATAAATACCTTAGTTATTTTTAGAGCTATTATAATTCTCTAGAAATTCTTTTTTAAATTCAGTGAATCTATTTTCAAGAATGGCCTCTCTGGCCCTCTCTGCTAGAGATTTGTAGAAAGCAATATTGTGAGCAGTCGCTAGGATTGCTCCCAGAATTTCATTTGAGTCAAAGAGGTGCTTCACATACGATCTCGTGAAGTTCTTACAAGTATAGCAGTCACAATTTGGATCGATAGGGTAGAAGTCTCTTCTATAATTCTTATGTTTAATTCTAATTTTTCCACGATTCGTAAATAGAGTTCCCCCACGAGCGAACTTAGTCGGAATGATACAGTCACTCATATCAATTCCATTCTCCCAGATCATTAATAAGTCTTCTGGATTACCAACACCCATAACATATCTAGGCTTATCAACTGGCATTAATGGAGCAGTGTAAGTGACAATCTTCTCCATTAGCTCAGGCCCTTCACCTACAGAAACACCACCAATAGCGTAACCAGGTAGATCTCTTTTAATAAGTTCCTCGGCACACTCTGATCTATATTCGTCATAAGTAGATCCTTGGATGATTCCAAATAGTGCTTGCTTTGGATTAGTCCAAGAGCTGATACATCTATCTAACCATCTATGAGTTCTATCAATAGAGTCTTTAGTATATTTCTTCGATGCTGGGTATGGGATACACTCGTCGAAGGCCATCATTATATCTGAACCAAGGTTTTGTTGAATTTCAATACTTGTCTCTGGAGAGAGAAGTATAGATTTTCCTTTTTGGTCTCTAAATTCAGCACCTTCTTCTTTAATGGCCTTCTTTTGAAGTGAGAATACTTGAAACCCACCAGAGTCAGTTAAAATTGGTCTTGGCCAATTCATCCACTTGTGAAGCCCACCAGCCTTTTTAATAAGGTCTGAACCAGGGCTTAGGTGAAGGTGATATGTATTGGAGAGAATGATCTTAGTGTCCATGTCTTCAAGAACGCTTGGTTGTAAGGCCTTTACCGCACCATGGGTCCCGACAGGCATGAAGACTGGTGTTGGGATATCGCCATTTGGTGTTCTAATAACTCCGGCCCTGGCCTTTGAGTTCTTATCTACGTGGGTAAGTTCAAAACTGAAATATTCTTTGACTTGGTCCTGGATTCTGGACATTGATTTAACTCCTAAAATTGTAATTTTAGGTTTTATGTCAGAATTTTGGGGGAAATGCCACTTAATTCATCAAAACGTGAATGATTTCCATAGTATCGCTACTGATTTAGAGAGAAGAAGCCTAGGTTATCGCTCTCTAGGTTTTCTTGTAGTCTCTTTAATGACTGTCCTAGCTCAGAGAGCTTATTCAGCTCGCTAAATTCTAGAATCCCGTCAATATAATCAATTGTGCCTTGAATTTCTTTAGAAAAATCTGCAATGGCCTCTTTGCGATCAATTTTCTCATTCTCAGCTAGTGAGCTTAGGAAGTTTCTCGTAAATTCGAAATAGAATTCATAATTCTTGGCCAGCTCTTCTTCGCTAAGATCTTTTTTGGACTTAGAAATAGCAGAGAGTGATTCGATCGTTCTATCCCATGAAAGGGGAGATTCATTTTCAAAAGGTTCATATTGAAATGCATTTTGAAGAAAATGCTCAGCGATTTTTGAACTATATCTAAAGGCCTTCTTAGTGGTACTGAAAAGATAAGTTCTAGCATTTGTATCTTTGAAAATGATGAGTGACTTAACTCTTATAAGCTTTGGGCCTCTATTAGTGTGGGAGATAATGATTTTGTCTTTATTTTTAAATACGCCAATACTAGAGTTATCACTCACGCTAAGAGAGCTTAAAATTAATTGATTAATACCTAATATATCTTGAAGAAAAGGTCCGTGGGAAATGAAGATTTCCTGGAGCTTAAGTGGGTCTAGGTTAAGTGACTTTTTAATCAATTGATATAATTGCTCAAATCCTGAGACAGAGAGACTAGAGAGTTCTTCTTTACTTAAATCTTTTTTTAAGTCCGGATAGTGTATTCCTAAAATTGGATTGAGTTTCGTAAATTTCTTAATCTCAGAAAGCATAGATAACTCTTCCATTGGAGTTAATTGACCCCAGGACGATACATCTTTCTTTGAAGATAGCTTTAGACTAACATGGGCCTGATTCTTCTTTAACTTAATCACTGGAAAGAAGAGGGAATTATTAGATACCTTAGCTTCAAAGTTTAAGCCCATACCTAAGCTAGACCATTTCCTCTTTGTAAACTCCTCTTTCTTTGAGAATCTAGTTTCATTTTGAATTAGGATTTCTCTCTCTTGAAATCGCTCAAATTGTGGAATGAGTGGAGCGTATATTGGCAGAAGTGTTAAGAGAGGAAAGAGGATGATAAATCCAAAACTCTGCTTTAATCTTGATGGAGTATGAAGCCTTGATGCTGTTAAGAGTTCTTTAAGGGTTCTCTTTTTTACAATACATGGTAGATCAAAAATTAAAAATGGAGAGGTCATCAACGAGAGAATCGATCGAAGTACCCCTTTCGCGCGACTTGCAATGAGTCCACTGTCACTTCGAACTCCCATGAGAAGATAAGCGATATTCAGACCAAAGAGCAAGGTCGTTAAGATCTCTACAGCTATATAGGTCGCAAGAATATAGATGATTTCACTCGTTAAATAATTTGAGTAAGGAATTGGCTTAATCATCTTTTGGAGGTCACTTACATACTTAGAGAGTAATTGCTCCACTTCAAAGATTGGAAAAACCTGATCAACAATTGTAAAACTTAATGAAAGTAAAATAATGAAAGAGAAGAACCTAGTGAAGAAACCTGGTGCAGTAGGCGCTTTAGAATTCGATTTATTCTTGGCCACAATCTCTTTTCTTAGGTCTTTCTGTTTGAATTTAAAAATACCTGTTAACTTTTCAACGAGCGTTTTTTCTTTTCCATCATCTTCATAATCTTCATCGTCGTATTCATCTTCCTCATCATGGGAGAGTTCATCAATACTTTGAAATTGCAGAGGGGATAATTCCTCTTCACTCTCTTCTTCAAGAATTTCTTCTTCATCTAGTTCAGATAACTCCATGTCCTCTGACTCTGTCTCTTCTGGAATAAACTCGTTTAAATCTTGAGGCTCTGTCTCTATTACTGGATCAGTCTTATCTTCAAATAAATTCTTTAACTCTTCGGGAGTTTCCTCTTGGAGGTCTCCTTCTCGAATAAATATTTCAATGTCTCCAAGTTTGAGCTCATCGCCAATATTAAGAATATACATCTTTCCATGGATCAACTCTTGAGCACCTAGTAAGGTTTTATTCTTACCCCCAAGGTTGTGAATTGAAAGGACACCGTTATGAGTTCTAAAGCTAAGGTGAAGGGGAGAGAGATTATAATCTTCTACGCAGAGATCACTCTTTTCAGAGCTTCCAATGGATAACTTATCAACGACACTCACTCTGTGTGGAGACTGATCGGGGAAACGTATATCCAATTCATAGTTGATGTCTTTGCTCAAATTCTTTTACCTTATTTTTTATTATCTTTAATATTGTCCTAGTATCTCGCTTTTTTTTCAAGCTATTCTCTTTCTATTTAGATGTTTTTTATCAAAAAGTTGTAAACAAATTTTCCCTGTAGAATTAATAGTTTATTGTCTTGATAATAAAGTAAATTCTTACAACACAAGGGAGCTTGAAAAATGATTTCATGGAAGAAAACTGTCCTAGCAGGATGCTTAGGATTAATGACTGTTAATACTCTAGGGTACGATATTGTAGATAGAGCAAAGTTAATTGATGACAGATTTAAAACTCAAGAAATGCTTAGACCATACGGTCATGATTTCTATTTAAATATCAATGGGGCCATGACAGCTGATGCTATGGACCTTAAAGACGACGCAGATAAAATCGGTGATATTGATTCTGGTGATGTTTCTAATGACCTTGATCAGGCCAATCAAATTTTAGAAAAATATTATGATAAAGAACAAGTTCTAAGAGCAAAGATTGATTTTGGAATTCCAATTTTTTCATTCAATGCTTTTGGAGTAAATTTCGAACCAAACTTTAGATTTGGTGGTGGAGTTCTTGCTATTTTAACTCCAAGAAAAACTCAAAGCTCAATTGAAACTATCATTGATAATCTAGATCAAATTCCAGCAGACGTTAGAAGTCAGCTAAAGACTTGTTTAAATGCTCTAGGACCAGCTGATGATGGAAAAGACTTACTTGTAGAGTGTGTTAGCAATGGTTCTATTACTCAAGCTCAAGCTGATTATGTAAAAGAAACATATAATGTTGATAAAATTCCATACGAGTCATCAATTGCAACTACGACGACAACGACACCAAGTGTAGATGTTTATGCAAAAGTTGAAGCAAAAGCGGGACTATGGTTTGACTATACAAAAGGTGAGCACTTCTTTGGAACATTTGGTCTCTACGGTTTAGGTAGATTAGATATTAAGAAGAGTGTTGATGGTGTTCTTCTCCTAGGGGGAGGTGGTAATATTGATACTGCTGAGAATACTTTAATCAATGCGGCCATTGACTATAGATTTGGATATAAGAATTCAAATTACTCTGCTTTTGCAGCAGTTGAAGAGCTGAAGCTAGCGGAAATTTCTTCAGAAGATGAAGGGACACCTTCATTTGGAAATAGCGCTCTTATTAGATTACATGGACAAGCTGATTATAAATTAAGTTTCTTTAAGCTTTCTCCTTTTGCAGGTACGCATATGAGAAGTGGTTATAATCTAGGTGATGGACTTTACTTAGGTGCTGACTGGGGAATGCATACTTGGGAAGAGAGAATTGCCCTTACTTTTAGAACTCAGCTAGATAAAGAGCACTTCACTCTTGGTGCTGCGGCCAAGCTTTGGCTTCTACAACTTGACCTTCAAGGGAAGTTTGCAGTTAAAGATAGTGTCGATGACATCAAAGTATCTAACTACTATTCTGCTAATTTTAGATTATTCTTCTAATAATTCTATACACGGCCCTCTTCTAAAGAGGGCCATTAGAAGATCTTTCTCTTAACCTCTTAATTTCATTAATATTTTTTTCTGTGTAATTAATTTAAAGGTGATGACTTTAAGCTCGCAGTTTGTTAGATATCCAATACTTATATTTAGTTGAAGGAAAGTTAATGGCAAAGTTTGAAGATTTGTTATCCAATAGTGATTTATTAAAATATATCCAAGACCAGGGCTTTAGTGCCCCAACTCCTGTTCAGCAAAAAGGGATACCTCTTCTCTTAAAGAGAGAGTCTCTTTCGCTACTAGGAAAGACTGGAACTGGTAAGACTCTCTCTTACGCGCTTCCTCTTGTGGAGTGTTTAAAAGAAGATGAGAGCAATAATGTACAAGTTCAGGTAGGCTCACCAAGAGCTCTCGTTATCCTCCCGACTAAGGAGCTAACTTCTCAGGTCTTTCAAGTTTTTAAGGGGATCTCGCATTTCGCAAAACTTAGAGTAAGACAATTACTTGGTGGAGAGAAGGGACAAAAGAGTAAGGAGCTGAGCTCATCGTCTATAGACATTCTTGTTACTGGTCCTGGACGTCTTGTTCAAATGGTAGAGAAGAAAGAGCTAAACCTTCTAGATGTAAAATATCTTATTCTCGATGAAGCCGATACTCTCTTAGATATGGGCTTCTTTAAAGATATCCAAAAAATGTGGGGCTTCTGCGAGTGGGATGGATGCTCTGTTGGACTTATTTCAGCGACAATGCCAAATGACTTTGACCGCTTTAAAGAAGAGGTCTTTAAGAAAGTAGACTTTAAAGAATTAGAAGTTGGTGGACATGCAATTAAGCAAGAGATCGAAACTTTTAATATAGACCTCGGACAAAAAGAAAAGAATAAAATGCTTGAGCTATTTATAGACAAGCAAGCAAATGGTAGCGGAATGATTTTCTGTAATAGAAAAGAGACGACTACTGAAGTTTATGAATATTTAAAGAAGAGTTATCCAAGTAAGAGATTCTTTGTTCTAAATGGAGAGATGGAAGCGAAAGAGAGAAATGCTTCTATGAAGAAGTTTCGCGATAAGGGCGGAATCATGGTTTGCACGGATATCGCTGCCCGTGGGATTGATATCCCTTCGCTCAATTGGGTTCTCAATTATGATCTACCTTTTGAAGCGGTATTCTATATTCACAGAAGTGGTCGTGTTGGTAGAGGTGGCAGAAAGGGAAGTGTATATAACTTCGTAACTTCGAGAGATCTCAATTTAATTGCTAGAATCAATAAGTCGATTAAAGAGCAATCACTTCTTAAGTTAACAACGATTAACACGAAGATGCAGAGAGACTTAACAAAGAAGAAGGCGACAAGAGCGAGTGCGGCTAAGGTGCCAGTTAAAAAAGTCACTAAGAAGAGACCACAGGTAGGGAGAAAGAATTCTCCTCGCTATAAAAAAAGTAAGTAATAACTCATTTCTAAGTTTTGCCATCTTGGTATATAATCAATGTATGGCAAAACTAATTTTTCCAATTCTATTTCTCACTCTCTTATCGTGCTCTAAAGAAGAGCGCTACTCCGCTAGTCAAATGTGGAAAATGGCCCAGGCTAAAGAGCCTAATATTGAGTTAGTTATTATTAAAGATCCCGCTAGAAGAATTCTCTGTGAGAATTACCATGTGGATGGATGTATAAAAGGTAGTGGTAAGAGAATTAAGGTCAGACTTGTTGAGTTAATTGCAATTGAATTTGAAAGCGAAAAGCAAGCAAGGCAAGCAGCGAAGACTTATAATCAATACTACGCTAGAAATTGGTTCTTTGATGATGTCAGTGGCGAGCCTGTTTTAGAAGATTTTGTTAAAGATGTCTTTAAGGCCAGTAACCCCAATCTCTTAAAATAGAAAAGTTAAAAATCTCTTTTCAAACTCGCTTACCTTCTTTCTCCATAGTTTAATAAAGTCTCTATTGGAATCATCTTCGTATTGATCTAGTGTCTCATTAAATAACTTTACCCACCTAAGGACTTCTCCTTTGTTAGGGTTAAGAGATTTATGGATATTAATTAAATCAAATCTCTGATCTTCTTTAGTGAGTCTCTCTCCTATAAGTTGAACCCTCCAAAATTTTTCTATCCTTGGAAGATGATTCTTAAATGCTTCAATAGGGGGAGAGAGTGGGTCAGAACTTTTAAACTCTTGGATCTTCCTAAATTGATAACCAATGAGAAAGTCCTTAGTGGCCACTTCGTAGAATGAATAAGTTATCTCATGAATTAGTTGAGCGTTTTTGTCGGTCATGTTCTATATCTTATTAGTATCATTCGAAATACTTATTAACTTTAAAACAGTGTAAAGTAGTCCGTTTTATTTCCGATAAATTATATACAGTAAATATCGGAGTGAGAAAAATGAAGACTAAACTTCTTTTAACAATACTAGCACTATTTTGTATAGATTTCACTTTTGCACAGACAATTGAAGTGAAGTCTCTTAATCAAGGTAGTTGCTGGATACAAGAGAGTAGTGATCATGTGAAAATGGCCTCTTTTTCTCAGGGAATTAGTGTTGAACTCAACGATATTACTCTTGGAAAAATTCACGAATTAGGACTTCCTACAAGCTTTCAGGAAAATTTAAAGGCCATGGCCTTCTGTAGTGGTCATGGACTAAGTCTAGTGATGAATGCAAAAGAGGGAGCTCTACGCTATTGTGTCTGGCTCAAGGTTGAAAAAGATAATTTTATAGTTCAATCAGTGGGATTAACTGACTCTCAAACCAAGTGCGATGGTTATAAAGCTGGTGTGATCTTATTATCACTAGGTAGCGAAGGTGTTGATAAAGATAAGTTTATTGAAGAGCTCGAACAAAGATCACATAATATAGAATTTAAAAGCTACGAAGTCATTACTGACGGTATGGTTCAAATAAATTTGAATGAAAGTGACTTTGGGAGAGAAGAAGAGCTGGCACAGAAATTCAATGCCCTTGCGCCTGTTAAGTACGCAGAGAGATCTTACTTCTACCATCCAATTGGAGAATGGAGCGACCTAGATGTGCTAGGCCGCGAATAAGTTCTTACTTCGAAGAAAGCTCAGAAAGAGTTTTTCCAAGTGACTTAGACTTTCTCTGAATGAAGTTATTCTTCTCAGAGAACTCGGCTTCTTCCTTACATCCAATGCAAAGTTCAGCAGTCGTTCTTGCCATTAATCTTTCAAAATTAATTTCATCGTCACATTCTTGGCATAAACCATAAGTTCCCTCTTCAATTTTTGTGAGGGCCTTATTAATTTTCTTTAGATAAAAGATATCGCGATTTCTAAATCTGATTTCTTGTGAGGTTTGTACATTTACTGAAGCTTCATCAACCGGATCACTGAGTTCGTTCTTATCTAAACAATAGTTCTCGCTGTTTTGAGATTTGTTGTAGATTCTTTCTTTTTCTGCGAGAAGCGTATCTTTTAGTTTTTCGATTTGCTTGTCGCTGAGGTAACTGTTTTCACGTTTCATGAGTTTCCTCTCCTGTGTAAATAAGTGTGTGTGTGTTGTTGATCAGTTGTATCCTAAGAAATACTCGATTAAAAGGGATCTCATATCTCAAATTCTTACATTTGCTGATCTTAATTTTATTTAGAAGTAATCTACTGATGACTAGCCGCACTCGTAAAATCTAATAATCTTACAAAAGTTGACAAGTGAACGAGGTTTTAGCTACTTGACGCAAGACTTTGGAAATTGGGCTTCGCAAAAAGGGCAGAAATGCCAGAATTGGAGGTCTAGCTCGGCCTTACAACTGTCACAATTTATAATGAACTCGAGGTCTTCAAAAAGCTCACTGCCGGCAGCAAAGATATCTTTTTTCATGGCCCTGATAGTTGTGGGGTGAGCTTTATAGCCACCGGGAATAAGTGGGTCATTTAAAAACTTTCCAGGGCTCACACTCTTATCAGGTCTTATTTGTACTTGATAGGCCGTAGGGTCATCAATAAAATGCTTTTTACCAACGGCGTTGGTTACAGACATTAATCTTTCATAGGCTGCATTGGCATCTGATTGACTTGAACTCATTTGCGCGGACTCCATCTCTTTTCTAACATTTCTATAATCTGCTTCGAGGCCTTCTTGTGCTTATCGAATAAGCTCATTATTCCAGGCTTCGCTTTAATTATATCATCTTTTAGAAAAATTGCTTGGCTTCCAAGTTGTTCAACTGTTCGTAGTGTCCACTCTAAAACCTCTGGGCTTTGATGATGGAGAAGCTCTTTAAAAATATTTAATAACTCAAAGGGGGTGCGCTCTCCCTTTTTCTGGTGATAAGCAATGATGTGTTTACTGGCAGCACTTAAATTGTAGATGAGAATTTCATCATCTTTAATCGAGAAAGTTTTAAAAATATTTTCACTAAAGATATTGGAGTAATTTTGAGTATTATCTAGAATACAAAAGATCTTGTGCAGATCTTTGTAGTTTTTAGTCTCTAGGAGTTTTGACCACTCTTCATTGATAGCGTGAAATTCATCTTCACTATACTTAAGAAGCGGTCTTTCATTTTTTTTGAGTTTCTCTATAACTTGTTCAAATTCTTTATTTATATCCATTGCTTAAAAGTAACATGAATTACTTGGCCTTAAAACTCATAAACTAGGCAGTCGATAAACAAATCACTGTTCTTGAAGCCCTGTAATTTAAGTACTTTAGCAAAGGGATAAAATTTCTATCTCAATATAATTAAATGAGTGAAGTATAATTGATGGTAGTGGAGAGAAGATTGAAATATTTAATAAGTAGTGTAACCATTTTTTTATTCTCTAGCTCTGTTCTTGGAGCTTTTCCTTTTAATGAGTGTCGCAAGTATGGTGATTACTTAAAAGGAAAGTTTGAAGATATAGAAAGTGCTTCGAAGAGAAGAGATGTTAGCCATGAAATTGAAAGTTTAAGAAAGACTGCTCGCCACTTTTGTAAGCAAGAGTTAAGCGATGAGCTGGAAAAGAGCTTTATACCTCTTAAAAAGAGGGGACTTGAAAATCATCTAGAACTTATGGAGAGCGAGGCCAAGCGCGTGAGTGAGTTTAGAGCTCCTATTTGGGAGAGAGATGAAATTGAGAGAGTGAGAAAAGAGCTTGGAGTAGAAAGTCCAATTGCTTCTAAGGAACTCAATAGGTTAATTTCTTTAGGTAGAGCAAACTCAATTAGTAAGAAGTTTGAATGTACGGAAATTGATAATAGAAAACCTCCTTTGGTAGAAGTGAGAAATGGAAAAATCATTGATAGACCAAGAAACCAAGATTCAATTGGTTGGTGTTACGCTTTTGCAGCGGCTGATCTCATTAGTCATAAGCTTGGTAAGAAAGTTTCCGCTATAGATATTGCTAATAATTATAATAATGGTTCTTTTAAAGATATTTTTGGATTTAATGAGACGAGTATGGAGGGAGGCTTTACTTCCAGTGCCGCCAATGAAGCTCTAGAGAAGGGGCTATGTCTTGAGTCCCAGCTACCAAGTGATGATTACAGCTTTTCTACTGATTCAAATCTAATGAAAGAGTATCAAAGAATGGAAAAGCTCTATGAGAACTTTAGAAATAGAACCACTGAAGCAGGTCTCGTTTTTGGGCGAAATCAACTTACGGGACTACAATACCGTAATGCTGTTGAATCTTTTGAAAGAGATTTAGAGTGTAACCGCCTAGAGGGTGAGTTTAACGTTCTCTTTCCAACTCTCTCTGTTGGAGACTTTGTGAAAGTCCTAGAAGAATCATCATCGGCCAATGATTTAATTGATAATTCAGTGGCCAAGAGTTGTAAGAAAAGAATCGCAAATAATCTCAATTTAAAATTTGAAGAAGATAGCTTGCTTACATCCTCTAGTACAATGGTTGAGACGATTAATAAGAAATTAGAGGGGGGAGATATTATAGGAGTCAATTATAAGGCCTCTACTTTAAGTAACCTGCTAGATCATGATAATGATTCTCGCCATGCGAGTATTATTGTTGCAAGAAAGTTCAATGAGCAAACAGGCTCTTGCGAATACTTAATTAGAAATAGTTGGGGAAATACGAGGGCTTCTTCTTATGATTCCAGAACCAGAAGTGGTGGAGGGAATCACTGGATGCCAGAAGAGTACTTAAGAGAGTCGATGCACGGAGTGAGCTATGTTAAATAAGTTATTTTTTCTTTCCTTAATTCTTATCTCATCTAGTTTTGCAGAGGAAGTCTGCAAAGATGGACAGATAAAATATACCGAGCACCAAAAAGAAGTTATAAAGAATGTAAAAATCTGCAAAGACTCTGAGGGAAGTATCTATTCTACTAATTGCTCTAAGCTTAAGTGCAACTTCTTAAAAGAGCCCTTCAAAAGACCTTTAGATTTTAGAAAGTATGCTGGAACAATGGGTTCACCAGGTTTTAAGGCCTGTAGAGAATTAAAAGGTTCCCCTCAAATCATTAAGTATAAATTTAACGGTGAAAAGTATTGGCTTGATGATGCTAGATGTATTGTCGATAAAAAGACATTTGTCTCCAACGCCATCATCTTAGAAGTTTGGAAGAGTTATATCCTAGATTAGTCTAGGACTTCCCAAGTGTGATCGGCCAGTAGTTCAACACTGGCTACCCAAGATTTATAAGGCATATTTGATCCCCATTCATCGGGGCCAATAATGGAGAGTAGATGCTCTTCATTTTCTTTTTGATAAAGGTGGTAGGTCTCACCAATCATTGGTTCAAAAGAGATATGGGCGCCGTAAATAAGCTCACTAACTTCAACTCTCTTCTTTAGCTTTGCTGCCTGCTCAATTAAAGGTTGCATCTGCTCCATCAATTGATCCATTTGCTTTGCTGTCTGCTGATGCATGGCCCTTAGGGCCTTACTCTTTATTTTGCCTTCGTCTTCTGGATTTATGAGCGCGCTACTGGCGTTCGTTGCATAGGCGACTAGACCTGGAAGATCACTTGCATTGAGCTTTAGTCTATTTCTATCAATAGAATTAATATCAATTTCTCTGCCTAATTTATCTTTATTATCCTTCATAGCTTCTAAATATATCAAAAGTTTAGACTTTTATCAGCAAGAGCCTTGCTAGTGTTAAAAAAGCTGTGTAAAGACTACAGACTCTGACCTTTTAAGTGCTGATTCTATGGTATAAGTGAGGGCTAGAGGAAGGTTAAGCATTTGAAATCGTTTTTAATAAATTCTATTTATCCAGCGACTGAAGGCGAGGGAGTTCATATTGGAACACCACAGATCTTTGTGCGCTTTCAGGGATGTGCAATTGGTTGTCTCAATTGTGACTCTAAAGATACATGGGACTTTACAGGGCGAAATTGGACTCTAGATGAAGTACTAGGTGCTATTGAAGATGCTGGCGGTGAGAGAATTAAGCGCGTCTCTATTACTGGTGGTGACCCTCTTCACCCTTCTCATACAGAACAAGTTTCTCTCTTAGTTTCGACACTAAAAGAGAGAGGGTATTTTATAAATATCGAAGCGGCCGGTACAAGAGTTGTCGATGAGATCTTTAATAAAATAGATTTTATTAGTTTTGACTTTAAAACTCCATCAACTGGTGTGAAGACAAGAGTTCAGAACCTAAATAAGTTAATTCAAAATTATCCAAATAAATTTCAAATTAAAGCTGTTGTTGAAACTAGAGAGGACTTTGAGGCCACTTTAGATATTTACAACGAACTCTTATCAATGAATGAGAGTTTATCTTTTCCGTGGTGCTTAACACCGTCATATAACTTGAATGAAGAATTTCCTCTAGAGAGATTTAGAAATGTTATTAAATGGAACGAAGAGGGTGGCTCAATTTTTAGAGTTATCGGACAACAGCATAAGTGGCTCTATGGACCAGATGAGAAACAAGTTTAGGCCGCTAAGCTCGTCTCATCATTACTCTTAGCTTCAATCATTTCCGTTCCGTATTTTTGTAAAGTGTGAATATCTACTAGAGCGTAGTTAGACTCTTCTGCCAATTGCTTTTCTTCATTGGTAAAAGTATTACAGATAACAACCAATTTTGAATCAGCAGGAACTTTCTTAAGTGCAATTTTAATTATCGATTTTACTTTTGATAGGTTGGGGGCACAGTAGACGAGATACTTTTTATCGTTTCTCTTAGCGCTGAAGTGCCATAGGTTTGCTTTATTCTTTGAAATAATCACATCGTGATCAAACATTTTAAAAGTCGTTGTACATGTTGTGATATATTTATCAATTTGCTTCTTTGTAGACACCTTAATCCCCAAGGTAAAATTCATTGCTTATTCCTTATCGGAATTACTTGAGGATTTCTTAAGGGTAAATTAATTACTTAAGTCTTCGTAATTGCGGGAGATCTTAAAAAACCTAAGACCAAGTGATAACCAACCCATAATGAAAGTGACTCCTCCAATTGGGATGAGCATCGCAAAAACCTTAATATTAGTAAGAGAGTAAATATAGCAATTAAAAGAGAAGAGTATAATCCCAAGAGTAAAGAGAGCAGTCTCAATTTTAAATTTATCTCTATAGAGCTTATCTAAAATGCCAAGGAAAATAAGTCCAAACGCATGAAGCATTTGATAGTGAACACCAGTTTTAAATGTCGCTAAGTTCTTAGGAGTTAAGATCTTCTCAAGTGCATGAGCACCCATCGCTCCAAGAGCAACGGCGAGTCCCATCAAGAGAGCACCTGCAATGATTTTATGATTCGTTCTCTTTAGCTCCATTTTTCAAGCTCCTTTTTAGAAAGAGGGTAGAGATTGAAAGTCCCCATCCCTTTGGCCACAACTCTTTGTGACTCTTTACACGTAATAGTTCCATTGCAAACAACAAGCGAGTTTCCAACATAATCTAATTCGGCCACTCCAATTAGTGTATCACCTAGATTCGCAGGTGTGATAAAATTTGTTTTAAATTCTACAGTAGAGCATAATTTGTCTAAAGTAACGGAGTGGGCAAGGACACTCAAACCTAGCACACAGTCCATCATTGCTGCTAGAACTCCACCGTGACAAGTCTTTGGACTGCTAAGATGTTCCTTGGCAACTTCAAGGGAGTAGGTGATTCTTCCCTCATTATCCATCGTAAAATTCAAACCGAGAAGTTTATCAAAGTTTGAGATTTTTCTAAAAATAACTTCTAGCTCTTGTGGAGTCATAGTCTACCTTAATAATTTAATAGATTGAGTATTTGAAATGGATTTCTTTATTTTTAGATTCTTACCAACTTCTCTACCAAGCCCTAGTGCTTTAGAGTTTTCTTTTACCCTACTTGAGCTGGAGTAAGAGAGTTTGGAGTAGACATTCTTAACTCTAAGGTCAAGATCATCTTTTAAAATAACAAGCTCTTTTGTCGTAAAGCTATCTCTTTGTATGACTTTAATTTTCTCTTTATATCCTTTAGCAATACCTCTAAAGAATGAATTCTTCGCCGCAAGTCCTTTAAGGGATGGGTTCTCTCTCTGCGATAGGGCCCAAAGTCTATCTAGTTCAAAGATAAGAAAATCACAAACGTAGTGGGCGAGTTCAACATTAACTCTCGCCCCAATGACTTCTAAATAATAGTGTCCCTTTGCGTGACTAAAGACGGGTTGAATATTAAAAGTAGTAAGAATTTCGTAAATGGCCTTGGCCTTTGCGTTGACCTTAGTTCCCTCAAGGACTTTGAGTAGATATGTTTCTTCCTCTTCAGGTGAGAGATCTTCTTGGGTTAGATTATATTTAAGTAATAACTCATTTGCTTTTGCCGTTGCCAATTGAGATTCATTAACATTATCAGAATTAGCTAGGCTTAAGAGTTTTTGAACTCTATTTACTAATTTTGAATGAGATTTATTCTCTTGTTGGAAATGGGGAAGAGTATGCTCAAGTTTTAGTTTGGCACTGTAGACATCTTCGTTCCATCCATGAGACTTGCAGAGCTCTCTATACTCTGCACCGTGGTCTTTTATTGCGTTCTCATATCTTAGATAGGCTTCAAAGTGAGCGAGTTCATGTCTAATAATATTAGAGAGTATGGTCTCATCATTTAAGAGCAGAAGGCGCTTATTAAGTCCAATCTGGTAAAGGTGGTGATTAAAGAAACCTAGTGTGGTTTCGTGTTCAAAAACGACAAAGTTTAGGGGTATGGAGTAATTCTTCCATTTGACTCTGGAGCGAGCATAATTGATTCCCATTTCATCTTTAAGTATCTTAGAAGCTTGATTCCTGCAGATACTTAAGAATGTCTTTGTCGCATTTGAGTAGACTTGCATAGGGATTTATAAAGGCCCTCTATAGAGAGGGCCAATTAAAAGTTTATTAATTTTTTGCCTTAACAGCAGCTGAGAGAAAGTCTCTATTCATTCTAGCGATATTGCTAATAGAGATTCCCTTAGGACAAGAGGCTTCACATTCAGCTTCGTTAGTACAGTTACCAAAACCGAGTTCATCCATTTTAGTGACCATATTCTTAACTCTCTCTTCCGCTTCAAGTTGACCTTGTGGAAGAAGTGAAAGTTGAGAAACTTTAGCAGATACGAAGAGCATCGCTGAAGCATTCTTACAAGAAGCTACACATGCACCACAACCAATACAAGCCGCTGCATCCATAGCTAATTCAGCATTTTCCTTTGGAACTAGAATAGCGTTAGCATCTTGAGCGTTACCTGTATTTACATTAACAAAACCACCTGAAGCAATAATGTCATCAAAAGCAGTTCTATCAATCATAAGGTCTTTTAGAACAGGGAAGGCCCTTGCTCTAAATGGTTCAACAACAATTGTCTCACCATTCTTGAATTTTCTCATGTGAAGCTGACAAGTTGTCGTCTCTGCTTCTGGCCCGTGGGCCTGACCATTAATCATTAGAGAGCACATTCCACAGATTCCCTCTCTACAATCGTGGTCGAATGCAACTGGATCTGTTCCCTCTGCAATTAATTTCTCATTAAGGATATCTAGCATTTCTAGAAAAGATGCGTCTGGAGATACACCTTCAATTGTATAGTCTACAATTTCACCTTTATCTTTATTATTCTTTTGACGCCAAATTTTTAGATTTAAAGTCAATAAATTATCTGAACTCATATTAAACTCCTACCTTTGGCACTACTTGTACGATCTCTGTGTTAGAGCTACATTTTCAAATTCTAGCTCTTCAATATTTCTAATTGGCTCTTTGTCATCACCAGTGAATTCCCAAGCAGCTACGTGACAATACTTATCATCAATTCTCTTAGCTTCGTTTTCATCTGTTTGGTACTCTTCTCTAAAGTGACCACCACAAGACTCTTCTCTCGTAAGAGCATCTCTTGCCATCAGTTCACCAAGCTCTAGGAAGTCGGCAACTCTATTGGCCTTTTCAAGCTCAATATTAATTCCGTCAGCAGAACCTGTAACTTTAACATTTTTCCAGAAGTCAGCCCTAATCGCTTGAATCTTAGATATGGCAGTCTTAAGCCCTTCAGCTGTTCTTGCCATACCTACGTGATCCCACATAACAACACCAAGCTCTTTGTGGAAAGTATCTACAGACTTTGTCCCATTGATAGCAAGTAATTTATCAAATCTCTCTTTTGATATTTTCATTGCTTCATCAAATTCTGGAGCAGAGTCATCTACTTTCTCATTAATAAGCCCTTCACTTGCTAGGTAATTTCCTAGAGTATAAGGAATAACAAAGTAACCATCGGCAAGACCTTGCATAAGAGCTGAAGCTCCAAGTCTATTGGCTCCGTGATCAGAGAAGTTTGCTTCACCAAGGGCAAAACATCCTGGAACTGTCGTCATAAGATTGTAGTCAACCCATAGTCCACCCATTGTATAGTGAACAGCTGGGAAGATTCTCATTGGCACTTCATAAGGGTTCTCGTCAGTAATTCTCTCATACATATCAAAGAGGTTCCCATAACGGGCCTTAATAGTGTCGATACCTTCTCTTTTTATGGCGTCGGCAAAGTCTAGGTAGACGGCAACTTTCGTTGAACCAACACCTTTACCCATATCCGCTTGTTGCTTAGCATTTCTAGCGGCAACGTCTCTAGGGACGAGGTTACCAAATGAAGGATACTTCTCTTCTAGGTAGTAATCTCTCTCTTCCTCTGGAATATCATTTGGCTTTCTTGTTTCGTTCTTATCTTTTGGAACCCAAACTCTACCATCATTTCTAAGGGACTCTGACATGAGTGTTAGCTTAGATTGGAAGTCTCCGTGTTGTGGAATACAAGTAGGGTGAATTTGTGTGTAACAAGGGTTCGCGAACATTGCACCTTTCTTATAAGCTTTCCAAGCAGCTGAACCATTTGATGCCATTGCATTTGAAGATAGGAAGTATGTATTTCCATAACCACCAGTACAAAGAAGAACAGCGTCTGCTGAGAACTTCTCATACTCACCAGTGATAACATTTCTAGTGATAATTCCTCTGGCCTTACCGTTAACAATAACAAGTTCAACCATCTCTCTTCTTGTATAAGACTTTACTTTTCCTTTTCCAACTTCCTTCATTAGAGCAGAGTAGGCACCAAGAAGAAGTTGTTGTCCGGTTTGTCCTCTAGCATAGAAAGTTCTAGAAACCTGCGCTCCACCGAAAGATCTATTTGAAAGAGTACCACCGTACTCACGTGCAAAAGGAACACCTTGAGCAGCACATTGGTCAATAATATTATTGGCCACTTGAGCTAGTCTATAAACATTGGCCTCTCTCGCTCTGTAGTCTCCACCTTTAATTGTATCGTAGAAGAGACGCCAGATTGAGTCGCCGTCATTTGGATAATTCTTAGCCGCGTTCACACCACCTTGAGCAGCAATAGAGTGCGCTCTTCTAGGCGAATCTTGAATACAGAAAGTACTTACTTCGTAACCTAGTTCTGAAAGTGTCGCAGCTGCAGAAGCACCGGCAAGGCCTGTACCAACAACTATAACTTTATACTTTCTCTTATTAGCAGGGTTTACAAGCTTCATATTGAAGCGGTGTTGATCCCATTTCTCTTGAAGTTTTCCCTTTGGAACTTTACCGTCGAGTTTCTTGATATCAGTCATCTTAATTTCCTCCCTGTAGGTAGCAGAAGATTGGTAGTGCCGAGTAACCAATAGTAACGACAACTGCAAAGATTTTTGAAAGGCACTTTAAGAGGCAAGTGTATTTTGGATGCCAGAATCCGATTGATTGAAATGCTGACCAAAATCCGTGACTTACGTGAATACCAAGTGCAATCATACAGAAGATGTACCAGATAACTGCAAGTGGACTTTGAAAGTAATCTACAACAGTCTTGTAGATATCTCTCATTTCAACACCACCATGAGTAATTGTATAAACTGGTCCAAATTTAAATTGGATTAGGTGAAGGATAAGAAAGATAAGAATGATAAGACCTGTATAAGGCATAGTTGAAGAAGCAAATGTCGCTCCTCTTCCCGTCTTTTGCTTTACATAGTACTTCTGTGGTCTTGCTTTATTATTTTCAAAAGTTAATTTTGCGGCCAATCCAATGTGAGTTAAGAAGATCGTTGCAAGAATTGCTTCTGCCACATAGATGAATGGATTGGTGATGAGTGTGTGAGCGTATGTATTAAACGCTTCAGGTCCTAAGTACATTAAGCAGTTACCGGCAAGGTGTGAGACAAGGAAGCCGCACAAGAGTAGACCAGTAATGCCCATGACTTGTTTTTTTACGACAGAAGATGTCGCATACTTTAGCATTGATGAAGCCATAGGAATCTTACCCCTTTAATTTAAGTGAATAGTTCTTTCTTTCAGTTTTTAGAATTTGCTTGGATTATACTCCTGTGATTACGATAAATTAAGTGATTTCTTTTGGTGCTAATGGCCATTGGCCAAAAAAATCTAGGCTCAGCAATAAAACTTATTCAAATTTTGCCAATTTATTAAGGCTTAGCAGTCTAACTTGTTTTTATTTATGACATAACTCAAGTTATTAAATTTAATACGAACTGCGTTAAGTTACCATGAATATTCATTTTAAGTTTATTAAGGGACGTATAATTAGGATGAGGTCTCGCTAAATTTTTTTGATTAACTGACCGAATAGGATGGATATGAAAAGTGTACGCACCCTAATCACATTTTTATTTATCATCGTTGCCCAAAGTTCTTGGGCCTTGCCTGGCGAAGGTTCTGCTGATCCAAGACTTTCAAATGAAAATGGAGACGCTGACTCGCTTGACCATGTTAAAGATTCTGCCCAGGCCAGAAGGCTTATGGCCCAGAGAATATGTGAAGGTGAGAGAAAGGGTGTTGTAGATGATAGACTGAAAAAACTTATGGAAGTGGGTCTCTACAATTTCTGTGATCAATATGAAGATGAAGAGAGATTTTGTGGTTGTGTGGGTGAGACAACATACGAAGAAAAACTTTCTGATAATGAACTTAAAGAATTTGAAGAGAGGCTTAAGGCCGAGAGTAAAAAAAATATTGCCCTCAATAGTTTTAAAGCTCTAAAAGAATATAGAGAAGAGAAGAATAGGGAAATGGCTAACCGTCCAGGTTTGCCTTCGCACTCAAGATTTGAAAATACTCTCTCTAGACAGTCTTGTGACGATACTAAGGACCTTCATCGAACTCTAGAGCCTTTTTGTAAAGAGTCTGATTTAGTTGAGCTAAAGAAATCGCTCTCACTAGCTATTAAAGATTGTGATAATTGTGCGGGAATGGATTTAGATACTATGCCTCAAGCACCCGAGGCGAGACGTAGAAGAACGGCTGGCGAAGACTTTCTCTACTTTCCTACTCATTGGCTAAATAATGAGTTCTCTAAGCAGGCCAACGCAGATGTTTTTAAAGTTCAAGAAATTAATAATAGAAATCCTGATAACTTTACGAAGTATAAAACGATTGGTGATTATCAATATAAAGAACTTGTCGCAGACATTGCTTTAAGAATTAAAAATAAATGGAGTGGTACAAATTTCAATATGGACAGTGTTCCCAACCAGGCCATGATTACAAAGAGACAGAACGCGGCCTTTGTCATGATGATGGAGAATTATTATCTATTACAAGATATTGAGGGGTTCCCAAGAAAACAATACTATTATGCTAATAGCACAGAAATTAAGCGCAAGGTTGATGATTACTTAAACTTCTTTATGAAACAATTCCCAGTAGGTGTTTTCGATAAAAATACTGTTACTGCGGGAACAATTGCGACCTCGATTGAAAGTTTCTTAGAGAAGTCACAAAACGATAAGCTCAATAAGAAGTGCCAAGAAATAATAGATGTTATGAAAACTTCTTGTGCAGCAATGTCCAATGAAGAGCAGGCCCTTAGCTTTGATTTTAATGCTGATATTGCTAAGAAAATCCGTGAAAACCACTATAGTGATAATAAGTTTAAGTTTGATCAACTCTATTGTGTCGCCCAGGATAAATCAGAGCCTAGAGTTTTTCAATCAGGTTTAAAAAGATGGGGAATAGGTCGCGTTGATGTCCATGAGAAGTTGGTTTCTCCAGGTAAGAAATTATTTACTGAAACAAAATTAGATATAAATGATGGCACATTGAATACACCAGATTTTGACTCCGGCGTTTCTTTTAATATATCTGATACGCTTGTTACTGGAAATCATAATGAATATTTGCGTTTAATTATGCCATCAACTGAGTTAACAGATGAGGACGAGTCTATTTTGGATTTGGCCAATAATTATAAAAAAGATAAAGAGAGTGGTGGATTCTCTTTAGGTAAGGGCGCTTTAAGGCGTTATGGGAACCCTCAGAGTTATGGAAATAATTACTTTGGTTCCAATGGTAGTAACTACTCTTTAAGTGACGGTTATAGTTACGGTAGCTCAACCTATAATGGAATTAATATTGATATAGATCAACTCTATAAGAATATGGGTACTTCACCTTCCCAAGGATCAACTTCAATCTTAGATAGAAACTTAGGTCCAACTCAGGAAGAGGCACCAGAAGATGTCCCTCCTAGGGCGATAATAGTCGATGAAAATACATTGGAGGATGTGTCGGGGCAAGTTGCTGCTGGTAGTGGAAATGTACCGACTCAGGATGATGGTACTTCAAGTGAGCGAAGTGAAGCGAGTGTAAGCGCTGCCGATTCATTTGACGCGAATGGAGAGAGCTTTAGTTCTCAAGATGGGTCCTCAGACTCTCGCTCTCCTGCTAGTGTGACTAATACTTCTAATACTGAAAGTAACCCGACAAATACTGCAATGAGGGGACAGACTCAGGGGAGTTCTTCAATGAATTTCTCAATGGGAAATAGCTTCTTTAGTAATCGTAGTCAGTTCGCTAAAAACCAAGAAGAACAAAGAGAACTCTCTAGAGAAGAAATCATGGAAAATAGAATAAGAGAGCTAGAGCAAAGAGTGCAGGAGTCTAATAGTGCTGCACCAATAAAAGCGGCATCTTCTTTAGCTTCTGAAACAAGTATCAGTGGAAGTAGCTTTTCTAAAGAGAGTAAAAAGGGCGAAAAAGATGATAGTCTTGAGCTTACAAAAATGAAAGTTGAGCTAGAGAAAATGAAGCTTGAACTTGCAAAATCTGAATTAGAATTAAAGAAGAAAAATGAAAATATTAAGGCCCAGAATGAAAGGGCTGCCGCGAGCAATACTTCGGCAGCGACAACTGCAGCTGTTGAGGGCCCAATGAATAAAAATATCTTCGCCTCTAGAGGGAAGAAGTCCGCAGATACATCTCCTACTTCAGCAAGAAGTACAAACTCTAATAGTACAACTAATTCTGCAAGCTCCTCTAGACAAGAGTCCGCTTCTGCATCAGCTCCAGTGAGCACTTCACAGAGTAGCAGCTCTACTTATAGTGGAGCAAGTGCTCCTAGTGATGGAGGAAGCTTTTCAGGCTCTGTTTCATCAACAGGAGCTTCGTCGGCATCATCCTCTGGAGCCCTTCTTAGTGCAACTCAGATAGAAGACTCACAAATAAGAAGTAATACTGGACCAAGTATCGTTTCATACCAAAACTTCTCAGAGATTAGCGCTGCAAATCAAAGTGAGCTATCTAAACTCTATACTGAATTTGGTGCACAGGTCATAACTCAAGGTGGAACAGAAGTTATTCTAGAAAAAGATGAAACAACAGGTGAGATAAAGGTTATCGAAAAAGATAAGACTTCAGCTGCTGTCATTGAAAAGGTGCTCTCAAAAAAGAGGGCCCCAGCATCAGAACCAGCGCCTTCTGAGCAAAACGAGAGAAAGAGGTTCTCACTACAAGAATTTAATCAAATTATTGATAATGGAGTTAAGAAAGAGTAGAAGTTAAGCTCATATTTTAGCTGCGAGGTTGAGTTGAATAACGATTTTCCAAAAGAGTTCTTTGTTGAGATAGAAACAGACGATTTTAGAGAGGGGAGAATTTCCGTCAATAAAATTGATGACGGCTTTATGGCCGAAATTGATATCGTTCAAGTAGAAACTCGAAAAATTTGGCGACATGTTAAATCAATCTTTGGCCGTGAAACGGCTCATGACGCATTGGAAGATGCCTCTTATTATCTTGGAAAATTTCTTAGAGGGGAGTCAATTAACTGACCCATAAAGTTAATACTTGTCAGATTATTGTCTTGCGCACCTCGTTCTTGCATTGTGTTTTCAGTACTTTATAGAATCTTCTTGTAAGTGAAAAGTTGGCACGCCTCTTGCTATATATATTGTGTGTGTGTAGGAGTTACGAAGAAAGGATTTTTTCATATCTCCAAAAATGTCTCTCAAAAAAGACCCATGAATTCCTTCATGGGTTTTTTTTTGTCTTTTTTTAATTATCAGAGAAATGGTTGAATCAGCGAGCTTAAGACTCTTGCTCCCTTATTGGATAGATTGTCATAGATAGGATTGTATTCATAAATCCCACAATATTTTTCTTTTTGGGCAAGTGAAAAGTACCAAGAGAAGATTTCTCTCACTGTATCAATATCTAGTCCGTGATGATTAACAGCACTTACGGCCTCCATTTGCTCTGCGCAAATTGCGTCACAATCTAGACTGAGGACGACTTTATACTCCTCTGGAGACTGAATATACTTATCTAGTAACCCAGAGATATTACTAAAATTCGCACTTTCATTTTTAATTTGGGCCATACTTAGGATGGTCATCTTAGCGCTCTTTAACTCATTATAGTTACTAAGCTCATTGGCAAAGTCGTGAATACCTAGTTGAAGTATTTCTAAATCACCATCAAAGTCATTTGCAAATTGCCTAAAAGGAGTTCCTGAGTGGGGAAGTTCGTCAACTCTGGTATCTAGGTGAGCATCTATATTGATAATAAGAATTTTCTTAGAGCTTTGCGATATCCATTTAAGATATGGGTAAACATGGTCGTGGCCAGCACCTAGGTGCCAAAACTTAGTTTGTTCAAGATTTGCTGTTTTAAGATCCGTGCTTAACTTTTGTATATCTTGTTCTTGCTGCTGTGAAAAATCCGAACAAGAGCCCATCGTTCTTAGTGAGAACTGTGCACACATTGGATCTCGATGAGTAGACATTTTTTTTAGAGTATTTATGATGGCCGAAGGGCCATATGCACTTCCTCGTCTTCCACCATTTCTGATGACTCCGAGATCAGATTCACTGAGAATAAAGAGGTTCTTATATGATTGAGCTTCTTCACTCATATATTCTTTAATTTTGAGTTTACTTGCGCCTCTTCTGGAGAGTTGTTCTGTTATTCCTTTCATATCTTCTTTCATGGGCGCATCCTATTCGATTTAAGTGAACAAGGCAAAATTAAAAAATGCAGGATTACTTCTTCCTTGTCTTGCAGCCTAAAATTTCTAAGTTACTCATATTATACTTAATAAGTATTGGAGACTTACTTTGTATAGAGTAGTTGAAACATTTGAAATACTTTGGCTCGGCCTTGTAGATGGCGGCTTTTTCTTGAAAGAGTAGAAGTAGCTTTTTGGGTCCTTTGCCAGAACTTTTTCTTAGAGAGTTTACATGAACCTTTTCAACTCTCTCTTGAGAGAAGCTCTGCTTGCAAATGAGTAAAGTAAATAAGATGAACACCATTTTCATTCTTGCCAGCTCTCCCATTCTTCGCTCTGTGAAGGAGCTGCACCAAATTCGATCATTCTGCTTTTGGCCATATCCATTTTCTCTTCTTCGCTTAGGCGCTCATTGTATTCTGGCCAGTATGGAGTTGTATTGGTGACGCTGAAACTTGTTTTATTATAAAAAGATGTATTGGATGGAGTTGGGTAGGA
Organism: Halobacteriovorax marinus SJ; assembly: GCF_000210915.2. Taxonomy (NCBI): domain Bacteria; kingdom Pseudomonadati; phylum Bdellovibrionota; class Bacteriovoracia; order Bacteriovoracales; family Halobacteriovoraceae; genus Halobacteriovorax; species Halobacteriovorax marinus. Next base: position 2,218,440 of record NC_016620.1, on the reverse strand, counting down.
AACCTTCTCTGTTTGCTCAAACTCTACTCCCATCGTTTCTGCCCACTCACTTGGAGAGATAGGTGCACTTGAGACCGATGGGTCTATGATCATTTGTTTAACTTCGCCATTAGCTCCTCGAACGTAGACCATCGGTGCAACATGATAGCCCCAAGTCATCCCCTTGGCCTCTCCTGGAATTTGAAGTGAGCCTCTAAGCCAGGCCTTATCTACTCTTACTCCCTCATCTTCAAACATCTTTGCCATCAGGTGCGCTCTGGCGTAGCAACCATCAAAAGTATAATTCCAAGCGATGTCCTCTCTGGCCCTTGCCCTTTTGAAGAGATCCATTGCTTGTTCTGGAGTTATAATATCTCCATCTATTGCTTGGAGTTCTTGTGCTCGTTGATAGGCTTCTGGAGTGTAGAAGGCACCTTGGTGGTGACAAGTAATTCCCGCAATAGAATCTTTATTGACGAAGTTACTTTCTAGAATGCCTTTAGAGAGAGCAATATATTGAAGCATAACTTCATTATTTAAATCTTCTTGAACTTTCTCGATGAGATTTTGGATTGAGTTCTTTAGTTCATCTGAACACATTGAGATTTGTGAGCTGATAAAGCTTGCTTGTCCAGGAGCTTTAAAGGCATTAAAGAGTCTAGGATTGTGTCTAAAGCTAGATGGAACAGTCATTTGATCGGAGAAGACTTTATCTTCAGCTTCATTAAATTTAATAAGTTCTCTACCATCAATATCACTAAGAGAAATTACTTCTTCATTAGGAACTGAGAATTGACCATTTTTAAAACTAAAGGACTCAAGATAGATAAATGTCGCGCTATTATTTTTAAAGATAACTCTTTGATTCCCTTCGGCATCTTCACCGCACTGGAGAAGGGGGCACTGGTTATTGTCGCGCTTACAATTAAGTTCTTTGCCATCACTCATGGAAGCTTTAAATTGATTGGCGGTAAAGCTATTTTCAAGAGCATCTCTTCTCGCTTCAATTTCAGCCTTTGAGTCTTGATAGAATTTTTTAAGTTCTTCATTATCAAAGCTATAGAGAATTTTAAGATCTTCTTTTAAAAAGTCAGAGTAGATATAGCGGTCGTTATTAATATATTGATGGAGTGGTCCTAAATACTTTGGTCTTTCCCTTTCTTCTAAAAAGCTATCCATATCAAGCCTTGCTGCGAAGAGAGTTTGAGAGTCTTTGTAAATAGAGTAGACATCTACCTTGTGATAGCCTCCGCTAGTGTCTCTTTTAAAGGCGCTATATTCCCAACCATCACCCTTTAGAAGGAAGTCTTCTCCCTTATTATTCTTGCAATAAATAAAGTTTTCATCAGGAGAAGCTGAGCAATTCTTCAAGCTTCCCTCTCCCTCGATACTAACTTCGTAAGCGAGTGTTGAGAGCGACGATATAAATAGGAGTAAGAGTATTTTGATCACACTCACTTATCGGGTTAGACTATAAAAATTCTTAACAATTTCGACCAATTATCTTACTTATCGCTTGAGCAATTCCAGATAGAAAGCTAACATAGTAAGATATGGAAAAGACGTGGTTTATCTTTCAGTCCGACCATCACCTAGGTCCATTTACAACAGATGAAATATTGCAAATGTTGCAAAATGGTCGAATTGATGAAGAAGTTCCCCTATGGAAAGAGGGGGAGGAAGACTGGCGCCCTCTTGGTGAATTTGAACAATTTCTTCCTAAGACTGAAGAAGTGCTAGAAGATTCGTCTTTTCCTGAGATTCCAGACCTTTCCGATATTCCTGCTGTCCCAGAAGTCCTTGAAGATCTTGAAGTCCTTGACGAACCTGACTTGGAAGCGCCAGAGGTATTCGAGAAAGAGGCCTCGTTAGAATCAGCTGAGCTTCCAGATTTACCGGAAGTTCCATTTGCTCCAGCAGAAGAGATCGTAGAAGTAGAGATAGTAGAAACTGTCGACGAAACTACTGAAGAAGAGCTCCCTTCAATCCCTGCGCTACCTGATCTTCCTGAAGCTCCAGAGCATCCAGAATATATTGAAGAAGACCTAGATGAAATGCCCTCTCTTCCAGTGGATGAGGAGGCTAGTGAGCCTGTCGAAGAATTTGTCGCTGAGGCCATTGAAGAGGTCTCTTCTGAAACTTTAGTTGAAGTTCAAGAAGTTGTTGAGAGTGAGCGGCAGATTGAAGATGAAGAGATTGGTGACCTTGAAGAAGTTGACGAAGTTGAGGATGAAGAAGATGTTTGGGCCCAGATAGATGAGCAAACCAGTAAAGTGGCACCAAATTATAAATTCATCGCCGCATGTGTCGCTTGTTTTACAATTTTTATTCTATCTATGTTCCTTATCTATCAGAGTACAAGATCATCAATTAATTTAGATGACTTCTCACCACTTGTTATAGATAAAGTTGAAGAGATTAGAAAAAAGCCTTTTAAAGAAAATGTCTTTGCAGAAATCTTTATGTCTAAGAATTCAAAAGATTTAATGTTGGCCACTAATATTAAGCATAATGCTAAGATTTATCTGACTTTAACTTCTGTTCAAAAGCGAGTTGTTTCTGAAGAGCAAGTAGTTGCGTCTGCCCAGGCATCTCTTGTAGGGGGAGTGGCAAAATTTTCTAAGATTAAAATTGTAAAAGGAAGTCGTTTCGCTTCTGGAGAGTATTACGTTCAGCTCTTGGCCATTCCGGTAGGTGTGGAGCATAGGGCCTATAAATACCTTTACTCTAAATTTGAGTTTAACTTCTTTAAACCCTCTGAACAATTAAGGTATAGGGGGAAGAGCTTAATTTATCCTGGGACATTAGAGGACTTTGAAAAAGAGCTCGTCGAGTTTAAAGATCAAACGAGAAGTCTTAAGGCTAAACCTCTTAAGCATTTAATAGAAGGATATAAGACCTTCTCAACTCTCTCTTCAAAGATTTATAAAATCTATGAAGATGTTCTTACGTCTATTAGAAGAGGAAAGGAAATAGAGTCTTTTGAAATTCTATACAGTAAGAATGTAGGGCCTGTTTTACAGGGTCTTATATTAGAGACACATAAACTTTCTAAAGAGTATGAAATTTCCAATCCTGAAATTTTCAATAAGTATAGTGAGCTATTAGAGCAAGGTAAGAGAATAGGTGAGATGGCCTCTGATATGGTGACTATGACAAAGAAGATAAAGCGCCTTAGAAAGAATAATAGAAATCGTTTAATGAAATTATTTATTAAGCGCTCTCTCTTTTTACAAGAAACCTCTAAGACAAAGTTAAGTGAGCTAGAGAAAGAGCTTAATAGTTATAAGTAAATTAGAATTCTAATTTATAGGCCATCGAGTCGATTTGATCAAAATTCTTCTGACAACTATATTGTCCATTCTCTTCTTGAAGCTTTCCTCCCCAAAACTTTGGATCGTGCTCATAGATCATTGTTAAATTTCTCTCATAGATAAATTTAAGAAATTCTTTCTTATCCTTAGTCGTGACTCCTGGGCTAATATCGTAGCCCATGACCCAAGGGATATGAACGTGATTAGAAGTTGGAATAAGATCTGCTAGATAGATAAAGTTCTCGTCGTAGGGGTGCATGAGAAATGGAGTGTGACCATGGGAGCATTTAAAGTTTAGAGCGCCAGATGAGAGCTCTAAAATCTCTCCCTCTTCTCCCTGATGCCACTGCATAAGACCTTGCTCCTCATACCATTTAACTATGGGGTCAAAATTCTTCGTGTGAAATGAGCCCGCATCTCTATCTGTTGGAGCGTGAGCATATTCATAGTGATCTCTATGAATATGGCATCTTGCTTTTTTAAAGACTGGTTGCATTTTCTCATCAACCAACTCGCCAATACCGCCAATATGATCAAAGTGAAGGTGGCTAAGAATTAAATCGGTCACATCATCGGGAGTGAGTTCGATTTCGGCTAGAGCAAGAGCTAAGGGCTTCTTCTTAGATCTAACGTCAAAGCGCTGATTAAATTTATCTGGGTTATGATCTCCGATACCAGTATCTATAAGGATAACTTTATCTCCATCCTTTATAAGGATAAGTCTTAGGGCCAGATCAATTCTATTTTCTTCGTCACTTGGATGGACCTTATTCCAAAGGGGACGAGGAATAATGCCGTACATGGCCCCGCCATCTAGACGAAATTTTGCCGGTTCTAAACAGAAATACTCTCTTTTGCACTGCATGGATTCAACCTTTTTTATGGGAAACAATTAATTTATACTGATTTTGGACATAAAAGCGTCAAAAATCAATCTGTTATGAAGCATAGCACCTAGTATCATGCACGAGTTGCCACTATTATGGGAAACAATTTTTAAAACAAAACTTAGGAGAGATTCATGAATGTACATGAGTACCAGGCCAAAGAACTAATGAAGAAATTTGGTATTAAAGTTCTTGGTGGTCAGGTAGCTAAGTCCGTCGACGAAGCCGTTGAAGGAGCCAAGAAGCTTGGTGGAAATGTTTGGGTTGTTAAAGCTCAGATCCATGCTGGTGGTAGAGGTAAAGCTGGCGGAGTAAAACTTGCAAAGAACTTAGATGAAGTTAAAGCACACGCTGACGACATTTTAGGTAAAACACTAGTTACTCATCAAACAGGACCAGAAGGTAAGAAAGTTCTTACTCTTTTAGTTGAAGAAGGTTGTGAGATTGAGCACGAGTACTACGCAGGTATCGTATTAGATAGAGCAACAGGAAAGATCACTTTCATGGCATCTAGTGAAGGTGGTGTTGAAATTGAAAAAGTTGCAGAAGAAACTCCTGAGAAAATCATAAAGGTAGCCGTTGATCCAGCTGCTGGCTTCACTCCATTTATTGGAAGAAAGCTTGCTTACGGTATCGGTATTAAAGATAAGGATCTTGTTAAAGAAGCAACGAAATTCTTTAAAGGTCTTTACGATCTCTACGTAGACACTGATTGTACTATTGCAGAGATCAACCCTTTAGTTAAAACTAAGCAAGGTGAAATTATTGCACTAGATGCAAAATTAAACTTTGATGACAACGCTCTCTTTAGACATCCTGAAATTGAAGAAATGAGAGATCCAACAGAAGAGTCGGCTGAAGAGCTAGACGCAGCTAAGTATGGTCTTTCTTATATTTCACTTGATGGAAATATTGGTTGTCTCGTAAATGGTGCCGGTCTTGCGATGGGTACTATGGATATTATTAAGCTTCACGGTGGTGAGCCAGCTAACTTCTTAGACGTTGGTGGTGGAGCTACTAAAGAGACAGTTGAGAAAGCATTCTCAATTATTCTTTCAGACTCAAACGTTAAGGCCATCCTAGTAAATATCTTTGGTGGAATTATGAAGTGTGACATCATCGCCGAAGGTGTTGTTGCTGCTGCTAAGTCTCTTGGTGTAACAGTTCCTCTAGTTGTAAGACTTGAGGGAACAAACGTTGCTCTTGGGAAGAAAATTCTTAACGAATCCGATTTAACTATTATTGCTGCTGACGACCTTGCAGATGCTGCTGCTAAAGTTGTTGAAGCAACAAAAGGGGATGCGTAATGGCCATTCTAATTAATAGAGATACAAAATTAATAACTGTTGGTTTCACTGGTAAACAAGGTACTTTCCACTCTCTACAGTCTAGAGACTATGGTACAAACTTTGTTGGTGGTGTAACTCCAGGTAAAGGTGGAACTGTTCATGAAGGTTTCCCAGTATTTAATACTGTTAAAGAAGCTGTAGATAAGACTGAGGCGAACGCTGCCATGATTATGGTACCACCTCCATTTGCTGCAGATTCAATTTTAGAGTGTATCGATGCAGGTATGCCACTCGTGATTGCGATCACTGAAGGGATTCCAATTGTTGATATGGTTAAAGTTAAGGCCGCTCTAAAAGATTCAAATACAAGATTGATTGGTCCTAACTGTCCAGGTCTTATCACTCCGGGTGAGTGTAAGATTGGTATCATGCCAGGTCACATTCACATGCCAGGTAAAGTAGGTGTTGTTTCTCGTTCGGGAACTCTAACTTACGAAGCGGTTTTCCAATTAACTCAAAGAGATATTGGTCAATCTACTTGTGTAGGTATTGGTGGAGACCCAGTTAACGGAACTAACTTCATCGACGTACTTGAGTTATTTGAAAAAGATCCTGATACAGAAGCAGTTATTATGATCGGTGAGATCGGTGGTAATGCTGAAACTGATGCTGGTAGATGGATTCAAAAGAATATGACTAAGCCTGTTGTTTCATTTATTGCTGGTGCTTCTGCTCCTGCAGGGAAGAGAATGGGTCACGCTGGTGCAATCATTTCTGGTGGAGATGATACAGCAGAAGCGAAGTTCAGAATTCTAGAAGAATGTGGTGTAACTATTGCTAGATCACCTGCTGAGCTTGGTCACAAAATGGAAGAAGTTTTAGGTAAGAAATAATTTACTTTAAGGAGAAATATAATGGAAAGAACACTAAGTATTATTAAGCCAAATGCTGTACTTGATAACAATATTGGAAATATCATCGCTAAGTTTGAAAGCGAAGGACTAAGAATTGCTGCTGCAAAGCTTGTTCACCTTTCAAAAGAAAAAGCAGAAGGATTCTACATTGAGCACAAAGAGAGACCTTTCTTTGGTGAGCTAGTATCTTTCATGACTTCAGCGCCAGTTATGATTATGGCACTTGAAGGTGAAGGTGCAGTAGATAAGAATAGAGAGATTATGGGAGCAACTAACCCAGCTGAAGCTGCGGAAGGTACTCTTAGAAAGCTTTATGCTAAGTCAATCGGTGAGAACGCTGTTCACGGATCAGACTCTCAAGCATCTGCTGATAGAGAGATTAACTATTTCTTCGATAAAAACGAAGTTTTAGCTAGATTCTAGTCTGAGTCGAAGAAATGCCTACGCTGTGGTGACTTTCCTTGAAAGTCTCCTCGCTTGGTCTTCGACAAGAACGAGCCCCCGCGGCAAAATGCAAAGCATTTTGACGGCGCTGTAGGGCACTTAGCTAGATTCTAGTCTCTAAATAAATTTAAGTTTATTTGAGTAAGGGCCCTCTGAGTAGGGTCCTTTTTAGTATAAGTGCCCGAAATTTAAAAGAACGGCATTTATAATTTCCTGTCTATAAAGTCCACACCACCTGTAATTATTTCAAGGTCAATTGTTAAAAGCACTGCGTCGAGATATAAATGAAGAGAGTATATTTACGGAGGTTACTATGTTTAATATTGGCGATTATGCAGTATGTCCCGGACACGGAGTAGGACAGGTTTGCGATATCGAAGAAAAGGAAGTTGGTGGTGATAAGTTATCATTTTACATCATCAAGATCATAGCCAATGGTATGACAGTTATGGTTCCTACTAATTCAGAAAATGGTATTAGAGAGTTAGTTGGTAACGAAGAGATTAATGAAGTCTATGAGCTTCTCCAAGATCACGATGTTGAAGTTGATAACTCGACTTGGAATAGACGCTATAGAGAGTATATGACAAAGATTAAGACAGGATCTCTGCTAGAGATTGCTGACGTTCTTAGAGCACTCTTTCTTTTAAGAGCGAAGAAGAACTTAAGTTTTGGTGAGAAGAAAATGCTAGAGCAGTGTAGAGATTTACTTGCGCAAGAAATTTCTCTCTCAAATGGAAACGACACAAAAGAAATTAGCACAACGATTGACGATTACTTTAATTAAGCTGATCAGGGAAAACTCTGATCAGTTACCTCCGTACTTCACCTTTTAAATCTATAATATACTCTCTCGTTTTTTCTCTCATATTATAAGTAGAGCCCATGCTACTTCCATAGGCCCCAACATCAGCTATACAAATTCTATCTTTCGCTTTTAGAAGTGGTAACTCACGATTACTTGCAAATGAATCTGCGGTTTCACAAATTGGGCCAACCACATGACATGTACTAAGTTTTGATGGCCTTTTCTTTAGAGGAAGAACATGGTGATAAGCTCCGTAGAGAGAGGATCTCACAAAGTCATTCATTCCACCGTCTACAATTATAAATTTATTTTCTTCAGAGCTCTTTGACCTAATCACTTCTGTAATAAGCACCCCGCAGTTTGCAGCAATATATCTACCAGGCTCAAAAACAATTCGTAGCTCTTCTTTAAGCTCTCGTTGGGTAATCTTTGCAATAAGCTCCATATACTCTGAAAGAGTACTAAGAGGATGGTCTTCATTGTAAGGAACTCCAAGACCACCACCAACATCTATGAACTCAAGTTGATTACAGGAATTACAAAGCCTACAGAGCTCTATAAGGGCCTTTCTCGTTGCCTTTAAGCAGGTGAGTTGGGAGCCAATATGCATGGAGAGTCCAACCAGTGAGACACTCTTCCAAAGTTTCTTCTTTAAAAGGGCCTGCTCTATATCTCTTTTAAGAATTCCAAACTTATGACTCTTTCCTCCCGTGGAGATATGTTTATGAGTTTTGACATTTACTTGTGGATTTAGCCTTAAGGCCACTCGCGCTGTTTTATTTAATCTTTGAGCAATACTGGAGATCATCTCCAACTCTTCTATACTCTCTACATTAAATGAATAAATTCCCTCTGGATGACATGTGAGGGCAAGCTCAATTTCACTCTCATTTTTTCCTACTCCCGAAAAAACTATTTTCTGAGCGGGAATCTTCGCCTTGAGCGCTTGCTTTAATTCTCCACCGGAGACAATATCTGCTCCTGCACCAAGACTCTTAAGTGTCTTTAGCAGCCGTATATTAGAATTAGCTTTAAGGGCATAGCAAATAAGAGGGTTTTTAAGTCCATTACTCTGAGCTTCGGTCTTAAAATTTTCAAAATTTCTCTGTAAGGCCTCGAGAGAATAGAGATAAAATGGAGTTTTGAGGTCTTTAGTTATAGAATGAAGATTGTAATCATTTATAAAGAGCTCATTCCTCTTATACGAAAGTGATGGGTGATTTGTAATTTTCATTTTAATATTTTAACTCAATTAGAAAGCGATGAAAGAGAAAAAATCAGTATTTAATATTCAATCTGAATTTAATCCATGTGGTGATCAGCCTGAGGCCATAAAGAATTTAACTAACAAATTTAGTGCTGGAGAAAAGGAACAAACACTTCTTGGAGTGACTGGTTCTGGTAAGACATTTACCATGGCCCACGTGATTCAAAACCTTGGAAAGAAAACTCTTATCCTCGCTCACAATAAAACACTAGCAGCTCAGCTATATGCAGAGTTTAGAGAGTTTTTCCCTAATAATGCAGTCGAATACTTCGTCTCTTACTACGATTACTATCAGCCAGAAGCCTATGTTCCTGGAACTGATACTTTCATTGAAAAAGATGCGAGTGTTAATGATGAAATCGATAAATTGCGACATAGTGCTACTAAGAACCTATTGGAGCGAGATGATGTTATTGTTGTTGCCAGTGTGAGTTGTATATACGGTATTGGTTCTCCAGATGAATATGAGTCTCAGAAGATTAATCTCTTTGTTGATGATGAAATGGATAGAGATGAACTTTTAAAAGATCTTGTCTCTATTCAATTTCAACGAAACGACATCGACTTCTCTAGAGGTTGTTTTAGAGTACGAGGAGATCTTGTTGAAGTCTTTCCTGCGTCTGAAGAATCAGATGTTATTCGCATTGAGTTCTTTGACGATACGATAGAGTCTATTTCAATTGTCGATCCTCTAAGGGGAAAAGTACTTCAAAATTTAAATAAGATAACAATCTATCCAAAGTCTCACTACGTAGTTAGTGAGAAGAAATTAGAGAATGCCATAAGCACAATAAAGTTAGAGCTACGAGAGAGGTTACAAGAACTAGGGGCGCAGGAAAAACTAGTTGAAAGGCAGAGGCTTGAGCAAAGAACTTTATTAGATTTAGAAATGATGGAAGAGATGGGCTTTTGCTCTGGAATTGAAAATTATTCAAGGCATCTGACTGGGAGTAAAGAAGGTGATCCTCCTCCAACTTTAATTGATTTCTTTAAAAATAATTTTCTTATGATTATTGATGAATCTCACATTACAGTTTCACAAGTTGGAGGAATGTATAGGGGAGATAGGGCGAGAAAGCAAAACCTTGTTGACTTTGGTTTTAGACTTCCTTCTGCTCTAGATAATCGTCCTCTTAATTTTCCTGAGTTTGAAAGTAAGCTTGATCAGGTTCTCTATGTTTCAGCAACTCCTGGGGACTATGAACTAACTAAGACAAGTGGAGAGTATACAGAGCAAGTGATTCGCCCGACAGGTCTACTTGATCCAACTATAGAAATTAGAGATGCTAGCTCTCAGGTGGATGATCTCTTAGTAGAAGTTCGAAAAATAATTAAGAAGTCTCAAAGAGTTTTAATTACAACTTTGACTAAGAAGTTAGCCGAGGAATTAACTCATTACTATAAGGGCGCTGGAATTAAAGTTAAGTATCTTCATTCTGATATAGATACACTAGAGAGAATGGAGATTATTCGAGATCTACGTTTAGGTGAATTTGATGTTCTCGTTGGAATAAACTTACTTCGTGAAGGATTAGATATTCCTGAGGTTTCTCTCGTTGCAATTTTAGATGCAGATAAAGAAGGCTTTTTAAGATCGGAGCGCTCTCTTATACAAACTATTGGTAGGGCCGCAAGAAACGCTGAAGGAAAGGCCATACTCTATGCCTACAAAAATACTAAGAGTATGGAAAAGGCCATCTTTGAAACAAAGAGAAGAAGAGCAATTCAAGAAGAGTATAATCAAGAAAATGGAATTACCCCTGTCACTATTTCTAAGAAGGTCAGCGGTGGGGTCATTGAAACTCTTCGTGGGGCAAAGGGAAATAAGGTCGCTAAAGGGCCAAAGTCAAAGCTCTCTGGTGAGTTAGATGCAAAATCTCTAGATAAGCAAATTGAAGAATTGACGAGTAAAATGAAGATGGCCTCTAGAGAATTAGACTTTGAATTTGCTGCAAAGCTGCGTGATGAGATCAAATCCTTGAAGGAAATTCGTTTACTCCTTTAACTTTCCTGTAAATAATTTATGATTTAGCCCCTTGTTTATGGGGGATTTGGAAAATTAATGTTTCCTTTAAGTAGACTTGAGTTAGTCTTTAGTTATGGCTTGGATCCTATTGAATAATTTAGAAAAATAAATAGTCCTTGTTTTCTTAAGGTTAAGTTTAGCACTATGTGTAATCAATACTTTATATTTTTAGTTTCTCTAAAGCTATGTCTTAGATGATCTCGCTCATCAAAATAATTAAATTCAAATTGTAATAAAAATGTTAAAAAGCGTGCGTATTAGGACATGTATTTTTGTTTTTTATTTAGCGAAGAGCTAAGTGATTAAATAAGTGATTTATTAAACACAGAGAGATCTTAAAAAATCTTTTTTGATTTATATAAAACGCAATTTTTAACAACTTTAGGAGGTTCAAATGAACGTAGTTTAAAAAGCACTTTTAATGGTAGCACTATTTGCTGCAACTTTTTCTGCTTCGGCAATCGAAGTTAGTTTTGACTTTACTGTATTCTCTTCTGGGTCATCAATTTACCCATGTAATGCAGGTATTAAGCACAAGAAAGCTAACGATGTAGTTTGTTACGAAAGAACAAACCCAACTAACTCATGTAACCCAAATGCATGTGAAACTGGTCAGTCATGTGACTGTGTTTGTTCTGGTACTGACGGTAGTTACTTAATGGACTTCACTGAAGTTACTTATGCTAACTGGTCTGATCACAACGAAACTTACCCATCTTCTACAAAAGCTTCTTTTGCAGCTAACCAAAATAAGAACTTCTTATTTTCAAACCTTGTTGATGCAAACGGAAAAGTTTCTGGTAACTACTTTGACAAGCAACTTACTTCTCTTAACTTCAACCTTGGTTCAGAGCTTTTTGGTGCTGAGTACTACCTAGACGTATGTTTCAGAGGACCACAAATTGATTACGCAACAGCTGGTATCAATACTAACTGGGTTGCTAAAGCTGAAGCTACAATTCAAGACTTAACTGGTGGATACGCTAGTTACGCAGCAGTTGCTGGTCTTACAGTTGACTCTGAAATCGTTTGTGACTACCAAGTTGCTAACGCTCCAAACCCACTTAACTATGTTCCAGGTTCAAACGTATTCAGTGGTAACTATGCTGATGAGTTAATCTCTAACGCTAGCCTTGGTTACAGCACTGCAGTTGCTACAGGTAGTGAAAACATTACTGGACATGGTAAAAAAGCTCCAACTTTCTGTCGTGTTAGATACACATTCTCAGAAGCTACTAACCTAAGTGGTAAAGAGCAATTTAGACCATGGAAAACTCAAGCTGCTAAAGTTTGTACTAAAACATCAATTGAAGAGCCTACTCTTTAATTAGTTTATAGGTGCTGGGCCTGTCCCAGCACTTTTTTAAAATATAAATATCTCATGCTGATATTTGGAGAAGAAATGAAAAAGCTATTAATTACATTATTTATGCTAGTTGCTACAGGTAATGTTCTTGCGTGTGAAGCCTTTGCTCCTGAGCAAATGAATATTGCTATTTCTTCTGAATATGAGCAGGAAATATTTTATACGTCTGAGAAAATTTTAAGTTCTGCAGCTTACTCTTCAATAACAAATTGTAAACTCACTGCCGCTAAGAGAAGATTTATTATGCTCGCTCTTGGAGTAGAGGACTTAGTTTTAAATAATAAGAATAAAACATACTCACTTTCAGAAAATGGAATTAGACGTCAGTGCTCTATTATTAACTCTGATTTATCTGATCCAATCTCTGCAGCTGATCAAGGTGAAGAGATCGCACTAAAGAGAGAGTTCTTAAATAAGTGTATTGTTGTTAAAGTTACTGAGCTTGGACCTACTGGACTACAGATTCCAGAGGATCAAGTCGGTTGTGAGATTACAAGAATTTCTGAAAACGCAGCTGACTTTACTGGTCGCTTTTGTTACTTCAAGCCAGGTTTCAATAGCAATATCTCTGTTGAATTAGGTGTAAATCAAAAGTGTAAGACAGTAGAAGGATTAAAGGAATTAGGAGTTACTGCTAAAGACTTTAATGGAATTCTAAATATATATACTTCAGATTCTTCTACAGGAAATAACTCAGACCTCGTTGCTATTGGTGGGTCTGAGCTTAGAATTTCAGTAAACCCTATCGCAGAAGTTGTTAAGCCTGCTGACGATTTTGGTGTTTTAAGACCAGTATTTCCATCTGAATTTAGAGTGAAGGAAATTCATCTTGCTAAGCCAGAAATTAGATCAAGAGGAAGACTCTTAGAGTTTAAATTTCCAACTGTAGTAGACACTCGTTGTGAAAGAAAATGCTCAGGCGGACTATGTTCATCTCCTTGTGATTACGCGCTTCCTATCGTAGCAGAGCATACTTTAGAAGTTTTAGAAAATGGGAAGTGGGAGTTCCTAACAAGTTGGTTTGACGGGGCAATCGCTCCGGGTCAGTGGCAAGGTATTCTCTATGGTGGAGGAAGACAGGTTGAGAAAGGTGTCTTTGAAAATGGAGTGAAATATAGAGTAAGAATTGAGTTTAGAGAGCCAAACTTTGATTTTAAATACTTTGATGGTGATGTGACTAGAAGAATCTTTCTTCGAAATAATAATTTAGGCGGACTTTCATCAAGGGGAAGAATTGGTTTCATTCCTCTTATTCAACCAATTGTTAATGGTGACTTAATGCCAATGATCGATATTATTGGGCAGCTCGACTTTGATGGTTCTCTAGATGGTGTTGATAGATCGCTTAGAACTCTACAGTCGTACTTAAATAATAAGTACTGGCCACCAATTTATGAAAATATTTGTGACGGAAGAGGAACATGTGTAGAGAACGGTTTTAAGTTCTTAGAATACACTGTTAACTTTAGTGTTAAAGAAGAAGACAGAAAGTTTACTATGGAAGACCTCACTTTTTCTAAGAAGTCTTTCTATGGTGATGATTACTCAAATAGAACTTTAGAAGCTTATCCAACTATAAAGTGTGAGAGATAAGATGAAGCTATTATCCTTAATTGTTCTATTCATTACTACAGTAATTTCAACTCAGGTGAGTGCTGGAAATATTTGTGGTGATAATAAGCTTGAGAAGATTACAATTTGTCACGCAGGAAGTGAGCATAATCCTCATTTCACAAATATCTGTGTAGACTTTGCTGCTGTTCACGGACATTTAAAAAATCACTCTCACGATAGTGTAGGTGCTTGTGGTTCAACATCTCAGAGTTTAAATGACGGCGTAGTCTATGCTTGTAACGCTGGTGTTAAGCATATTAAGCCAGCATCAAGAGTTTGTTACCAAAGATCTAATCCATCACTTTCTTGTAATCCGAGTGCTTGTGAATCAGGACAATCTTGTGACTGTGTTTGTTCCGGAGAAACTGATGGTCCTAATGTTGTTGATTTCATGAAGTACAATGGGAGAAGTTTTTCTAACGTTGATCAACTTAATGAGATTGAAAATGATAGCTTCTGGGGCGGAACTCTACAGGCGAGAACATCTACTTATTCAGAAAATTCTGGGCAAATAGATAGTGAGGGTTTTGTTGTTGCTACTCATGATCCTTCTAATTACGTATTAAGAAATAATTCATTGTCTTTTGAGCTTGGTTCAGAGCTTTATGGTACTGAGTACTTTGTTGACTTATGTTGGAAAAATACAAATGAGGATTATGCTGGCGAGTTTGAGATCACTCCTAAGTACAGCTATAGAAATAAGCAGTTGTTTGGGCAAAGTTATGTTGAAACTGCTGATATATTAACTCGAACTGATGTTGAGTGTACTGACGATAAAAATCAAAAGTTTAATCTCTTTGATGAATCGTGGCTTCTTTTTCCAAGTCAAATGAGTGAAATACTTCCTCAGGTAGGAACTGTTGATGGAGTTAGTTTTTGTAGAGTAAGACATTACTTTAAGGAGAATAGTAATTCTTTTAGGCCTTGGGAGACTAAAGCGATAGAAGTATCAACTTCTCTTGAAGTGGTTCTTACAGAGGATCAAGAGACTCCATTAGATCAAGGTGTAAAACTCTGTCATCCAATTGCTTCTGTACCTGGAAACACTAATGGTATGACAAATAGCCATGGAAGAAGACGTGGTAATGGAAATGGGAACGGCAATGGTAGCCACGATCCTGGTCTTCTTGTTTGCCAAGTCTTATTTGAATCAAATCTTGCTTATGAACAATTTGTACTTGATCATCAAGATTCATCTCATGGAAACTCTAACTCATCTTATAGTGTGAATCACGAGGATGATTCTAGATTTACAAGTACACGCAATTGTGAAGAGACAACTGGATTAACAATGGCAGATCCTGTTGCTTGTATGTTGAAATTTGCAACAGATGGTTATCACCATGATCATGACTTTGTGATCGGCGGAAATGGAACTTTAATAATAAAAGAAAATAATTAAATGATACGACAATTACTTCGGAGGTAATTATGAAAAAATTAGTTTTAATGATGGCATTACTTGTGTCTTCAATGACTTTTGCTACAAATGTTGATGACCTCTTCGCAGGTGGAGAGAGAGAGTTTGAATTTGAAAGATTTTCTGATGATAGTATTCTTCTTGCTATTGATGAAGATGCAGAGATGGCCTGTGATTCTGGAGTATGTACTCTTCACGCAGTAACAAATAATTATGGTGGTTTTGAAGTTTCTTTCACTGTTGGTGAAGGTGAGCAAAATAATGGTTCTGGAACAACTATTTACACTGGTGGTTCAGGTTATGCCACTGATGGAAGTCAGGAATTCTGGGGATTCACAGTAAAGTATTCTAGAGGACAATGTACTCAAAGAATTAGAACTCCAAGATCAGTTTACTATGCAATCAATAGATATATGTATGGATTAATGACTGAAGAAGGTGGAACAAGAAGAGGTTTCACTCCTGCAGATGAAGCTATGATTATGTTCTATACAACAATTATGAATAAGGCAAATGGCTGTACAATGCAATAGATAATATTGAGGTGTTCTTAGGCAAGCTTAAGAATACCTTAATTTCTTGATTTCATTACTAAATAAATAAGAATAATTTTCAAAAAACAAAAAAAATAACTCAAATTCTGCTATTTTAGCCTGAATTTGGAGATTGGAAATATGAAAAAGATTTATGCACTAATACTGTGCTTAACATTCAATATTTTAAGCGTAGGTGCTGCTGATTGGATGTCAGTAGACTCTGATAGTATAAATCTTGACCTCAATAATATGAGGTTTTCCAATCGTGCTCGTTGTGCTCTTGATTCTAAAGAGCCTACAGACACTTCATTTCTCCTCGTAACAAATACTGATGTGGCCAAAGCTGTCTATAGACTTGCTAAGCTTAGAGGAGAGGATACAGATAAGCTGACAAAGTATGGTATCGAAGTCTTTAGACTGTCTGTTGTTAAGTTAATCGAATTAATCCATGAAAAAATCATGAATAGAGAGCTTCCTCTTTTACCGGCGGACCTCTCAAGAGATGATTTACATATTCCTGGAAATTATAGAAATGTAATGGCCGGTTGTCGCAATGATGAATACTGTGATGGTCTAGATTCATATATTGAGAAAATATGGAAAATCACTTCTCTTAATACGACTCCAGCTGGGAAAGTTGTAAAGTTTTATACTGTAGATAACTTTCACTCTAAAGATAGTTATATTTTAGAGAAAAACTTTGAGGACAAAGAGAGACAAGTTGGGCTTAAGTGTAATTATCTTAAGAAGTTCTCACCACTACAGGCTCACTTATATGGGACTAAGCCAAATAAAGGAGCACTAGAGTCGATTGCAAAGGCTGCATTAAACTCTAAAGAGTATTTAGCTTCTTGTGACGATTTTAAGTCACAATCAAATCTACAAGTTGCAGCTTATCAGCTTGAGATACCTAAATTAAAAGAAAAGAGATGGGAAGATAAAGGTTTTGATTACTGGAATTCCTTAAAATTATATTTTTCATGGGCCTATCGTAATGCGCCTCAAATGAAAGAAATCGCTTATCCTTTTGCAAATGTATTCAAAGGTGTTGCTATTGAGGACTCTGTTCTCATTGTACCAAATGGATGTAAGTCAATTAGTTTACCTAAGTGTAATGGTGATTACCTTGCGACTCAAGCGATGAGAGAGTTTGCAAAAGAAGATTTTAGAGAAAATGCTCTAGAGTTAGATATATTATCTTCAGTCCCAGAAGGGCCACAAGATGACTTATTACAAGATCCATTTACGTCAGTAAATGTTGATGAACTTGATCTTGGTGGCTTTGCTAATGCTGAAGCTTGGTTAGCAAACTTTAGAGAGAACTTTGCAGGCACTAGAGCTCTGATGAAGAAGAAGCTTATTCACGCCATTTCAACTCTTAATATTACAAAGGCGAATATTTCAGCACAGAAAATGGCCAATCTTCTTGAAGATAGATTTTCAGCATTAATAAAGAATTCAAATTCAACAAATGATGAACTTAAGAATGATCTCTATTATCTATGTGCTGAGTTTAATTTTGCTGACCATGATGAATTTAGTTTCCTAAAGGGGAAGCTTGAAATTTTGAGAGACACAACTTTAGTTGATGGACTTGCAAGCGATATCTCTGAGAATAAGACTAAGGAGTTATTTAACTTCTATACAGCAATTGCTGACAAGGTTATGTCTGGTTGTGCGGCCCTTAATCAAAAGGGAATTTGGAATGATAGTTTCACACTAGATAAAACAGGGTTCTCTCCTTGGTATATTCAAAAGGTTTATGAAAATAAATTTGAGTCTACTTACCACGACAAAGTAGAAAGATACTTAGAGGGAAATAAGCCTTTAATCTCTTGGAAGAATTATGAATCATCTAAGTCTATCTCAGATGTTATTTGTGCAAATTCAAGTGACTGTTCTAGAAAAATCTTAAAGTCTATTATTGATTTATATTCAGTAACTCAATACGCTTCTACATTTTGGAACTTAGAGCAAGAGATTAAAACTCCGGCACTCTTTAATCCATATGCAGAACGTACAGCGTGTAAAGTATACGATCCTTGGTTTAAAACGAAGTCGGTACTCTTTAATCTCTTTACTGATATGTCTCAAGCAGCGCTCTCTGTGGCAACTCCTGGAGTTATATACGGACGATTGGACTTACAACCTGGTAAAGTGACATCATTTAACCAATTAGTAAAAGATGGTCGTATTTCATATGACACAAGATATGACAAAGAGAAGATTACAGCTTCTCTTGCTGCCGACTTTGGGCCTCTTCTTGGGGTGCCTTGTATGGTTTCAGTCTCGGGACGAGCAAATAGTCCATACGATAACTATAGATTTAGTGGAGTAAGTGTTGGTGCTTGTAATCAAAGTGAAGATAGTAATCTTAACGTACGTACTGCTTCAGATATGGATGACAACGCAACTCGTTCCCATTCGGAGTGTATTAGCTGTAGATTAAACTTTGAAAGTGTTGCAAGTTCTTTGACTCATCTCTCTAGTGAAGTCGGACCTTCGTTCTTTCTCTTTAGAGCAATCTACAGACTTTATAAGGGATTGAAAGATCCTCACAATATTCCTCGTTCATGGGAAACGAATCCAAACTTTGTTTCTGAGACATATAGAAGATTTGGAGAAATTCCTAAGAAGTGTGTTCGCTCTCTTATTAAAGGGGAAAGATGTCTTGAGAATAGCTGTGAAGAAAATATCTCTGAAAAGTTAACTGAAGAACTCCATGGGAGTATTGAGAGAATTACTTTTGCAGGTAGTAGTGGAGCACTTGTTAAAATGTCGAGTTGTGAAAATCTAGTTTCGGTAAGAACATATTCAAACGCAACTCATTCAAATAACTACTCATGTAGAGTAGGGAAGTACACTGTACCTAAGAAGTGTCAAAATATGAGGAGGGGGAAATAATGAAGTTTTTTGTGTCTCTCTTTTTATCTCTTCTCTTTGCATTTAATATCAATGCTGCAGTTGTTGAAAATGGTTGGAATGACTCTTATGAAAAGGAATTGAACTTCTACTGTAGTGAAGGTGATTACCTTTGTTTCGATATTTGCGGAAAGTTTGAACAGTGTAAAGTTCCAGAAGAGACTTGTCATAATTGTATTGGGACTTCAATTCATCTTACATATATCTTCAATTATATGGGAAAGGCCTATACAAATACAGGTGTAGAGGCTAACTCTTCTAGTGTAAGGGACCTCATCAGATCTAGAAGATTTGTATCATTCTCTTCTCGTAGTATTTACAATCATGTTGATTCTTTTAATTCGCCAACTCTTAGAAGAAATTTCAGAAGTCTTTGTACCGATGGAACAAGATATCCAATTGTCGTTTTTGAAAAATCTAGAGTTACGAAGAAAGTTACTGACGTAAGATTTGTTTTCTGTGAGAGCGGGACTTATGAAATGGAGTTTTCAAGTGACGTTATTGTTAATTTTGAAGACTCTGGACAGAAGCTCTCTCCTTTATATTAAGAAATCTTCTTAAGGCAGATACTCTCATTTCGACCTGGGATGTCTGCACTTGATCTAATAGAAATAAAAGTAATTCCTCACCATATCCAAGTTGTGCAGAGAAAAGGTCTGCCTCAACTTGGGCCTTATCATTCTCAACCCCATTCTTTTGATGTTCTAGGATGAGGTGAGCGAGCTCGTGAAGAAGTATAGCTAGGGCCTGCTCCTTACGCCTATTTCTCATTAAAAAGCATAATTCTGGGTAAATGATAATAATATTTACATCGGCCTTAATAGCACAGGCATATTGACCTGAGCTATTGATGAATACTGTGGTCTCTAAGAGTTCACTTAAGTTTTTGTACTTTGAGCCTATATTAGATAACTCACTAAAAACGTCAGCTATATCTCTATTTTCAGCAATCCACTTATGTTCTGGTTTTTCCAGTAAATGGCCTTTTTTATTCTTGAATCTAAGTTTTTCAAAGAAGTTATTCATACTATCTTTTCGGCATAGTCGACTTATAAGTTATCTTCTAGTTCGAAAGGGTAAATAATTCCGTTCCAAATAATATCAATAACTTGATACACTATAGGCTATGAAGTTATTGGGCCTTTTCCTATTCTTAATTAGTTTATATTCATTTTCTTTTGAAAAGTCAGAAGCTTTTATTGTGACGGCCTATACGAATAAATTTAAAGTTCTCTCTCCAGTAAAGCGCACTAATAAAGTAAGTGTCATAATCGAAAATAAAACTCTCGTTAAATTAATCGGGGAGGTTGTGACTGATAAAGGTGTATTGAAAGAGATGGTTACAATAAAGCCTGGTAAGTATAAGTCAGTTGAACTAGAGTTTTATAAAAATTCAAAGTATTACTTTATTCCTCTCTCTCCATCTTTTCAAAAAGTGGTGTTAGATTTCGGTAGAAAGGCCTATGAGATTCCTTCGAAAGAATAAAATCGAAAAAACTATTCTTGTCATTTCTGATATTCATCTTGGTGCAGGAGTTGTAGTCAATGGAAGAAGAAACTACCTTGAAGATTTTCACTTTGATGAAGAGCTTGTCGATTTTCTAGATTATTATTCCTCTGGCGATTATCTAAATAGGGAAGTTGAATTAATTATTAATGGGGACCTCTTTGATCTTCTTGCCGTACCATTTGTAAATTACTTTGATGATGAGTTTTGGAGTGAAAAGGCCGCTCTTAGTAAATTCGAAATGATTATAAAGGCCCACAGGGAAGTTATTGATGCCCTTAATAACTTTGTTTCTCATAAGAATAATAAATTAGTTTATATTATTGGAAACCATGATGCTGAGTTTGTCTTTGAGTCTCTTAGAAATAGGTTTTATGAACTCTTTGAAGATAAGAATAAAGAGCGTGTAGAGATTCAATTGAATAATAACGGAGAGTATATTCCTACTCCAGGTGTTGTCTTAAAACACGGTCATGAATATGAACTGGCGCACCACTTTCATCCTGTGAAGTCTATTGTTGAATCAGAGAGTGGTGAGAAGTATTTTCTTCCTCCTTGGGGATCTTACTATGTGACCAGAGTGATCAATAAATTTAAAGAAGAACGTGATCATGTAAATGCAGTTAGGCCGATTCGAAAATTCATTATTAATGGTTTAATCTATGACACTTTCTTTACTCTTAGATTTCTCTTTGCCACTAGTTATTACTTTATAATGGTTCGATCTATCTATCTTTTTAAACAAGAGAGAAGTTTAAAAAAGATGTATAAGCATTGTATGAATGAACTCGAATTATTCAAAGATTATGAAACTATGACTATGGACTTCTTTAAAGAGAGACCAGAAGTAAAATGCTTAATTGTAGGTCATACTCATGACCCTAGTTTCAGGTCGTTCACAGATGGTGGTATTTTCATTAATACTGGTACTTGGACTAGAATGTATAATTTAGACTTTGGAAAGAACCAGTCAGGAGAGCAACTCTCATTTGCCCAAGTTGATATTTTAGATAGAGAAAAAGAAACTTATGATATTAATTTGAATAATTGGAAGGGGAGGACAGAGCTCCCCTTTGAAGAATTTTCTTAATTAGGCCTGTGAGTAACAGAGTTCGATATACATATCACCATGGGCCGACTTGATTGGTATTAAAATTACAGTCGTTCCTGCAGGGTACTTGATTTGATGATTAGAGCCCTCTATCATTGAAGGAATCGCCATATTAGATGTATAACCTTGAGTCGCTAAATCTCTTTTAGCGTTACCCATTATCATATTACAAATTTCTCCACCAACATCCGCAATCTCATCGTTATATTCAGTGAAAGTATCCATAAGCATAGCACTAGCTACCTTAAAGTATGTATCATATGGCCAAGAGATAACAAGCATTGCCCTATAAGGCTTTTGTTCGCCATCTACTTCCACTTCACCGTTTAGCCCAAGAACTGCTGAGATATCTCCTTTGGAGACACTATCCGTTTTTACCATTGGTTTTTGAGGGTCTAGCTTTGTAAAGACCATGGTTTCAAAAACATTCTTTGCTGCATCTATAAACGGCTTTGAGAATGTTAAAAAATTACTTTGATTAGTCATTATTACTCCAATTATAATCCAAGGCTACTCATCAGGTCATCAATTGATGTTTGAGAGAGATTGCCATCTGGATCAGCAGCACAAGAAGAGCGCTCTATATCGTTAAATTTTTCTTTAAGCCACTTAAGTCTAGTGATGAATGCCTTTGAGCTTGTTTGCTCAAGACTCGACGTGTTTCCTTCTTTTATCTGCTTAATCATTTTCTTAAGCAGTTCAAGAGAGTCAAACATTATGGCACAAACTACTTCAAGTAAGGCTTCATCTGAGACTTGACTTGATTTATAACCTATAACTTTTCCTAGTTCACAGAATGTTGCTATTTCATCAGCTCCTATAGTCTTAGCTGAACCCATAACTCTATCTATGATTTGTCCAAATTGTTCGAGCTTTTCTGTTTGTGAAGGATCGTCTTCAAATTCTTCTAGAATCTCTTCTAGTTCATCAAAGAGTTTCGCTGATTCATCACAAAATTCATCAACAACTTCTTTCATTGAAGGATCATTTAATAAGCTCATAGATATTTCCTAATTAAAAGATTTTTTCTATTTTCTCTTTTAGTACCGACGCTGAGAAAGGCTTTACGATGAAATTACTTACTCCGGCCTTAACTGCAATCACTACATTTCCTTGCTCAGCTTCTGCTGTAATCATGAGAAAAGGTAATTTCTTAAGCTCTTCTGTCTCCCTTACTTTCTTTAGTAGGTCTAGACCACTCATTTGCGGCATATTCCAATCGGAAACAATAAACTCATAAGGGGCAGGACTATTCATTGCCTCTTGGATCATTGGCCATGCTGTGGCTCCATCATCGGCTTCAGTAATATTCTTAAAACCAATTTGTTGAAGCATATTCTTGATAATTTTTCTCATCGTTGCCATGTCGTCAATAACAAGAATTTTCATATCACTCTTTAGTGCCATTTTTTCTCCTAAGCTGCGTTATCGCTATTTGATTCTGTATTTATAATTGTTGTTAAACTTTCATATATTTTATCTCCAAACTCGAACTCGAGTCCAGCAGTGAAAGTCTTATTTTTTAAATTTCTTATCACAGTCTTAAGATCTGTTGTTGTTCCAGTGACCTTTCCCTGTGAATATTCAAAAATATGTGAAACGGCACCAAGTATTAAGGAAAGTTGGTCAATATGTTCACCTTTCTTATACATTGGGTATCCCGAACCATCATTTCGTTCATGATGTTGAAATATTATATTCATACATCTGTCGCTCAATTCAACACCACTCTTTGTTAAGAGGTGATGAGAGAGGTTAGGGTGCTTCTTATACTCTTTTAGTTCTGCTTTATTATATTCTAAATGTGGCTTACTCCCTAGCTTATAATCTAACTGAGTAATACCAAGGTGAGAGAAGAAGGCTGCGCAAATTAAATCTCCCAGAGTTTCTTCATCCTTCATGTCACAGTTCTTGGCTAAATAGTATGATACTGCAACAATTCTATTAATAAAGTTATCCTCTCTTAGTAGTATTCCACATAAATAACTGGCGAGACTTACTGTATGAGATACGCGCACGCTAAATGTGTCTGTTTCTAGCCTTACTCTCTCTATAAGTGCTGAAAAGTCATTGTCTTCAATTGCACCTAGAAGTTCTTCTTTAAATTTTACTTCTCCAAGAATCTGAGTCTGCTTCTCTAGTTCCTTGATTTTTCTCTCTCTTTCTTCTTCAAGATGATGAACCTTTTCTTGTAGATCTTCAATATCATCTTCTTTATAAGAGTGAGTTGTTAAAAATGTATTCTTTTGTCTCTTATCGACTGCGAGCCTACCGCCTTTACTTAATATAAACTCAAGAAAGTCTAACTTATCTTTTACTAGGGGAGTATTGGCCTTTAAGAAAGGGCTCGTCGAATCACTATTTGGGTTGTAAACAAATAAATGATAAGGAAATAATTTTTTATCTCCTAAATGTTCTATATCTATAAAGAAATAATCTCTAACTTTACTCATAATTTACGATGCCTTCTTTCCAAAGAATTTTCCAAAGAAAGATTTGATTGGGTTTTCCTTTACTTCCTCTTTCGCTGCCTTCCCGTTATATTCTCCACTATTTTTACCTTCTCTAAATTTAGCAATTACAAAACCACGTAAAGATTCTAGAGTAACCTCTAGCTCGCCACACCTTTCTTCATTAAATTCTTTACTGAACCAAGAAACGCTAAATCCCATAAGGCTTGCTCCCTCATAGTAGGGGTATATAAAGTGTATATTCTTATCTTGAAAGGTAGGATCACTCCAAGTTGGAAGCTTCATCTCTTTCCAATCTCTATAGTTTTTAGAGAAGAGCTTATCCCAAAGAGGGCGTTTAACTTCTAGTTCAAGATCATTTAAAAGGTTTAGAGAATTGGTCGCTTCAGTGACTCTCGATTTACGTTCATCGTAATAGAAGAGGGCAACTTCTCCTGCAAACTTTTCTTGTATAACTTTTGAAATGAAGCGATAGCATTCTTCATCAGCTTTCTCTGTTTTGTCATAAAAACTTAAGACTCTTACTATATTTTCAAGTCCTTTTGAGTTAGGTTCAAAGATCTCTTCTCCTTCTAACTCTTCTTGGTTCTCATCTTGTTCTTCTAGCTGTTCACTTTCATTCTCAATATCATCTCTATAATAGCTAGGTGTTTTCTTTTTCTTTCCTGTTCCGTCACCGTAGTATTTAGGGCCTTGCTTTTTCTCTTTATTTCCTGAGCGATCAATTGTAATGCCACCAAACTCATCTTTTAGTTTGCGGTAATCAATAGTCTGCTCCCCTAAATCGAGCTTCTCACCATAACTCATCTCTAATGAGTCATCATTCTTTCTTTCTTCTTCAACTTGTTCGTTTTTCTTTGTTTTGGAAAAGTGCCAGTCATCATCAATATGACTAACACTTGCTTCACTACTGTAGTGAGTTTGAATTTTATCTACCTTGCTATCAGCTTGAAGCTTTTTCTTTGTAAGATCGTCAACCTTTGAATCATGCGACTTGTTTTTTTCAAACTCTAGCTCAGCCTCTTTCTTTCTCTTTTCTTTGTCATCTTCGTCTTCTTCTTCGACTAAAGATGCTTTTGTTGATCTATAATTTTTATCGTTTTCTTCTTCACTTTCATCATCTTTCTTATAGTCACTATCAATTAAATCTAATTTAGTGTCTTTTCGACGCTCATAGTGATCATCATCTTCTTCATATTTTTCTCGTTCTTCTTCAATATCTTTATCTTTAGACTGAGTGTCTTCTATATCTAAATGGAAGTCTTTATCTTTTTGATTACCTTCTTCATCTTCGTCCTCTGAATTGTTATCGTCACTTCGATCTTCTTCATCTAAAGAGAGGGGAGTTTCTCTCTTATAGAGGTCCTCATCTTCTTCGCTTTCTTCCTCTTCTTTCTTTGCAGCCCCACCTCTTAAATACATGTCAATCTTATCAGTAGATCCTTCTCCTGATTCATCTTCACTATCTAAATGTTCGACACTACTATCACCCTTCTTATGAGAATCTTCTTCTAAGAGCTTTTCTTTCTTTTCACTATAATCTTTGCCCTCAGCTTGCTCTTCTTCTTTTTCTTGAGTAATTCCTTCATCTTCAATATCTAGAATACTTAAACTTTCCTTCTTTTTTCTTGTTTCGTATTCTTCATCCTCGTCTAAGTAGATATCTTCTTTATTATCTTCTATCTCAAGGACGGATAGACCCTTCTTTTTCTTTTCTTCCTCTTCTTCTATTTCTTCTTCAGTTTTAGTAATTGTTCCTCGGTAGTGAGTATCACTATTACCAAAGTCTTCTTTAGATCTATTATTATTTTCTTCTATGTCTAGGCTAACTTCTTTCTTCTTTTTGTGAATACCATAATCATCCTCCATTTTTTCTCTTGTAGCGTTGCTAGCAAGGTTTTCATCAAGGATTTCATCTTTATAGTTTCTTCTTTCTTTTTCCTCTTCTTCTAACGTCTCTTCTTTCTTCTCTGTATTACCTCTGAGGTAATTATCTATTATATTTTCGTCTTTCTCTTCTTTTTTTGGCTCTTCAACGTCATCTAATGAGAGTTCTTCTTTGGTAAGTTTACCTTGCCAATGAGAATCAATCTCTTCTTCATGATAGTTATTCTTCCTTTTCTTCTCTGGAGCTTCTTCTATCTCAAAATTTGATTTCTTCTTTTTCTTTGTGAGATAATTTAATCCTTCTTCGTCATCTTCACTTTGACCACTCTTTGACTTTGATTTAAATAGAGACTCTTCATCTTCTACTTGTTCGTCACCTTTCTTTTTAACACCGACTTCATCTTCATCCTCATCTCCAAATTCATCATTTACAATAGACTTAAGTTGTAGCTTTACTTTGTAGAGTAGAGTTTTGGCAGCGACTGGTTCTTGAATAAATTCAGTTAATCCAATCTTTGAGAATTTATCTAATGTCTTTCTAGGAATTCCTTTTTCACTAAGTAGAAGAACCTTTGAATTCAGCTTCGCATTTACTTTACGAAGCTGCTTAAGGGCCATGGCACACTTTTTAGGTGCCCCATATATTGAAAGAGATTGTCCAATTGTAGGAACTAATTGCGCCACCTCAGTAAGGTCATCGACCTCGTAGATTTCAACTCCTTCCGACTCAGAAATTTCCTCAACTGCTTCTTTGAGTTTTTTCATCGTATCAGATAGGGGATATATGAATATAAGTGGCTTTGTACTCATAGAGAATTTATCGTCATTTTAGAGGGAAAGTTAAAAGGATTTACCACCTTTATAGTTAATAATTTTAAAAGCTTGAGAGTGTTTTTGTCGGGTATTATTTTTTAAAAAAAGTAAAAAATAGTGTTAAGTATATTTACGATCCACCGAATAGTTTTATGAAACAAAGGTCACAATGACTGTTTCAATTCACATTATATCTATAGCAGTATGCTTATTGATCCTCACGGTACGGTGATCAAGTCTTAGAAGAAGACGGACTAACAAGGAGGAATCATATGGGTTTGCGTATTGCAACTAACACAACATCACTAGCTGCTCAAAGAACTTTGGGAGCAAACAACACAGAACAAGCAAAAACTTTAAACAAGTTATCTTCTGGTACTAGAATCGTAAGATCAGCAGATGATGCGGCAGGTTTAGCTATTTCTGAAAAAATGAAAGCTCAGTTAAGATCTACAAATCAAGCTGAAAGAAATGCTAACGATGGTATTTCAATGATTCAAACTGCTGAAGGTGGTTTATCAGAAATTGGAAATATCCTTGTTAGAATGAGAGAGCTTTCTGTTCAATCTGCATCAGACACAGTAGGTGATTCTGAGAGAAAGTTTACAGATTTAGAATATCAAAATTTAAAGCAAGAAATGGAGCGTATTTCTCAAGTTACAGAATTTAACGGGAAGAAGCTTCTAAACGGTGCGGGAGAGAAGTATGACTTCCAAATCGGTATTAACAATGATGAATTCCAGGATAGAATTTCATTTGATACACAAGTTCTTAACTCTTCAATTTCTAATATGGGAGTAGAGGGATTAAGCGTTTCTTCTAAAGAAGATGCTCAGTCAGGACTTGAGTCTCTTGATAATGCGATTCAGATGGTATCTGGACAAAGAGCAGAGTTAGGTGCGAAGCAAAACAGACTAAGTTTTACGATCAATAACTTACAGATCAGTAGTGAAAACTTAAGTGCAGCTAACTCTCGTATTAGAGATACAGACTTTGCGGCTGAAACAGCTAAGAATACTAAACTTAATATTCTTACTAATGCTGGTACTTCAGTTCTTGCTCAGTCTAACTCTCAAGGACAAGCAGCTCTTAAACTTATCGGTTAATTAAATTTAAGAAAATTATACCTGCAAGTGGCCCCGTGAATACGGGGCCTTTTTTTATTATCATATACAAGCTTCTTAAGGTAAAATAAATCCATTGTTAAATTAATCAAGATAGTTAATGTTCAAAGAGATTGAAACTAAGAAATTTACCTCCCTAAGAAAGAAGTTGATGCTCGCTATTCTCTTTGCGTCTTCTTTTATAACTTTGATCACGACTGGGCTCCAGTACTATATAGAGTACCAGAGGGATATTACTTATCTATCACAGACAATTAAGCATATTGGAAGCTCCAATACTTCTTCTCTGTCTAGGTCCCTCTGGAATTTAGATGATATGCAAATTCAAGTGCAGATGGATGCTATTTTAAAACTAAGAGATTTGATTGGTGTTGCTATTTATGATGAGGATGGACAAGTATATTATCAAAATACTGATCATGAATTTAAGACATTAGAGAAGTTTGAAACAAGATTTAAGTTAGATTTGAACGAAAGTAATTATACCCACAAGCTTGGTGAGTTAGTTATTTGGGCCACTAGGGATCATATTACTGAAAATTTGATTTCAAGGCTCACTACTTTCTTCTTAGCACAATTAGTAAAAACCTTTATGGTTATTTTTGTGATGCTCTATCTGTTTAGAATCTTCATTACTAAACATCTTGATTATATTGTTCGCTTTTTACAGTTCTCAGATTTTAATTCTCTTAAAATAGAGAGAATTTCTCTGGCCAAGAATACTAAGTCTATAGATGAGCTTGATTACGTTGCTGATTCAATCAACCTTATGCTTGAGAGAGTAGAGCGAGCAAACCTAGAAACTAATGATAAATTTCTTCGTCAAGAAAAAGAGATTCAGCTCCAAAAAGCGGCCTCAATTAATTCAGCTAGGCTTGCAAGCTTAGGGGAGATGGCCGCTAATATTGCTCACGAAATTAATAATCCTCTAACTGTTCTCTCTTTTAGTGGAAAGAAAATTCTTCATTTATTAAGAGCAGATGAACTGGATAGAGACCGTATAAAGCACTTTGCAAGTATGATCAATCGAACCGTTGATAGAATGACAAAGACTATTACGTCGCTCAAAAGACTCTCTAGGGATACATCGACTGATCAATTTAAAGATGTTGTTATCTACGATATGATAGAGCGAGTTCTAGACCTTTGCCAGATGTCTCTAAATGAAAAAGGGATTGAACTTTCTACAGAATTTATAGGCTTTGATTTCTCAACTAAGATTAAGTGCCAAGAGGTGAAGGTCTCTCAAGTTATTATTAATCTATTAAATAATGCTCGAGATGAAGTAAAAAATATGGAGAAACCTTGGATAAAACTTCTCGTTATTAAAAGTGATGAGTTGATATCTTTCTCTGTTATTGACTGTGGGACAGGCATTGCTGGAGAAGTTCAGGAGAAGATGTTTGAGCCATTCTTTACCACCAAAGATATTGGGGAAGGAACCGGTCTTGGACTTAGTATCTCTTCCTCCACAGCTAAAGAGCATAAGGGAAGATTATTTATCGATAATAATAGCGAGAATACTAAGATTACCCTTGAATTTCCTCTGGACCTTTAATCGATTGGATCTACTTTTATTCCAGCTTCCTTTAAGAGTTTAGTGAAGATTCCATCACCATTTCTAAGCTTGCCCTTAAAACTTCCATCATAGACTTCGCCCGCGCCACACATAGGGGAGCGGCTCTTGAGTAGAGCCTCACTGGCACCAAAGATTTGTGCTAGAGAGAGGGCCTCTTTCGCTCCCTTATTATATTCGAATGTGACGTCTTTTCCATTAATAGTAAGTACCTTTGAGTCGACTGATTCAGCAGGATCCCTTGGCGTGCTAAGGCCTCCCAATTGCTCAGGGCAGACGGGAATCGCTTCTCCGCGCTTAATC
Source organism: Halobacteriovorax marinus SJ (assembly GCF_000210915.2). Classification (NCBI taxonomy): domain Bacteria; kingdom Pseudomonadati; phylum Bdellovibrionota; class Bacteriovoracia; order Bacteriovoracales; family Halobacteriovoraceae; genus Halobacteriovorax; species Halobacteriovorax marinus. The sequence goes on along the minus strand of NC_016620.1, from coordinate 2,188,862 downwards.
ATTTCTACTATTTCATCGCGCTTTTTATTGTCCCCATCATAACGGCAGTTTAAACCCGCTAGGCAAGCGCTTACGACTACTTTCTTACTCATGTCTGGGATTATAGCATAGGATACTAGAAAGGCCCTATAAGGGCCTTGAATGATGAATTATTTACTTTGTAAGTAGCTCTCAACCCATGGAACCTCGAGCCTTTTAATAACTTCCTGATCGAGCCCGTATTGGCCGCCTACAGAAGCGATTCCTCTAGATTTCTGCCTTTGATTTCTCTTAATAGACGTTGTGAGGGCCATATTGGAAAAGAGAGTCGTTTTAAAAAGCGTTTTAAGGCCAATTTGGTCAGCAGAGATCTTGTCTCTTGTCTTAATATGAGTCATGAGATTTTCATAAATATAGTAATTTGAGCTTGAGCCTGTCTCACATAATTCAGTCAACTCACTATAAGTCTTTGCTACGTGAATATTGATTGCACTCTTTACTAGTTCTTTAGTCTTTGAGGCACTTAAGTTATCTTTTATTGCGATATCTATAACTCTTGGACGAGTTGAAGATCTAGAGACTGGGAGAAAGAACTCTGGATAACGAGTCATATTGTCAGCATCTCTTAAGCTCTCCATTGACTTAAATGGCATCTTATAGTCTCTAGCACTCGTACTCTTTGGACTAGACTCATTGTAGCTTAGAAAGCTTGTATGAAAGCTAGGACAGTGGTTAAGCTCGATGGCCACACTCTCATTAGACGCCAGCGGCTTGATCTGTTGGTACTGAGAGTAGAGTGTAAGGAAGTACAGTCTCTTATTATTATATTGGTTATAGCCTTTATCCTCACTACTAGATGTAGTGACTGAAGCAGGTCCTCTAGACTTTCTAGAAGTATGTTTAAAGCTCTTACTTACCTGAACTTCAGGAACTAGGTTTGTATTTAAACTTCTCGCTTCATAGCGGCTAATTTTCTCTTCGAATGACTCAGGTTTCTTATAGGAGTAGCCTGATGAGCAAGAGCTCATAACTAGAGAAAATGTTCCCAAGAATAGAATTGTCGTTAAGTTATTTTTGTTAACCATGGAAGATCGCTCCTTAATCTAAGATATTCCTAACTTACTTATCGGGAGATTGCGGAGGAATTTAAATAATTTAAATTCAAATTCCTCTCTTGGTTTTGAGCGAATATATTTCCTTATTAAGGCGTAGGAAGTTCGATGAATAGCCCTTTGTGATCGGACTTTTCATGAGTTATGGCCATGTCAGGGATCCATGAATTGGCATAGTTGATTGATCTACTCAGGCTGTAGCGCCTGAGTAGGCGGATCGTTTTATAGACTCTAGCTGGATGAATAATTCCACCAGCCACTGATTTTTCTCTTAATTCATCTTTCTTATTTACAGTGAGAAGGATGATTTTCCTTATATCTTTAATAGAGATTTTAATATTTAACTTCTTGGCCAAAGCAATGGCCTTAGCAGCGGTATTGGCAACAAAAGGTGATGCCTGACTTGTTCCATTGATTCTTAGATGACCTTGCCTTGGTATCGTACTGTGGATGGCCAGACCTGGAGCGAAGAGGTCTACGGTTTCTTTTCCAAAATTTGAGAAATAGGCCATTTCATTATATTCGAATGAAGCTCCCACAGAGAGAACATTTGGAAGTCTGGCCGCACTTGGAAAGTGAATATAGATATCAGAATCATTCTTCTTATTTCCAGCAGAGAAGACAAAGAGTGTATTTGGAAACTTCTTTAAAACTTTCTCTGTCTGCACCATAAGTTCTACCATAAAGTCTTGTGCTGCTTTAAAGGAATCTTCTTCACTTAATTCTTGTCCTATTTGTTCTTTGTAATAAGACTTCATGCGATCTTGTATTCCGCCAAAGCTTTGTCCAAAAGATCCGTTGGCAACCTGTGCTTTTGAGGCAGCGTAGCGGGCGCCAAGTTTGAATTTATTCACTTGCCACGCCATGAACTCTTTCCAGTAGGAGTTAAGATGTCTTCTTTGAGTTCTTAGATTTCTACTGGCAGTAGGTTTAAACTCTGGAGCTAGAGCTGGCCCTGAAGTCGCGTCGCCTAGGTAAACGATTGGCAGAAGTAGGATGTCGTCCTCTTCAAGTTCTTCTGGGAGCTCACTAGTATTAGCAGCGATTCCTGCTATATGAGTTCCATGCATCCAAGAGGTAAATTCACTTCTTCTCTCTTTTAGCTCTTTATCTTTTTTAAGGATGCTATACTCTCTATCTTCAACTTCAGTGATAGTTCCAAGTGAGTCCTTGGCACGGAGGTGATAGTATCTTTCAATATCATGAGTTAGATAAATCTCTCTTTCAAAGTCAAAAACGACATTATTCATAGCTATGAAATTCCATCCCATCACGTCATCTACGTAGCCATTTCTATCGTCATCTCTATTATTTTGAACTTCGACATAGTTCTTATAGATATTATTCTTTAATTTATAGTGAGAGTGGTCGACGCCGTTATCTAAGATTGCGATAACTGCCGCGTTAATGTTGAAGCAACAAAGTAGTAGGAGTGTAGTCAATTTCAAATTCATTGGAGCACTATGACAAGGCCAAATGCTTTCGTCATTTTGCAAAGAGTTAAGTTGTTGTAATTAGTTAGGGAAATTCTTGATTGTGCAGACAATTGGAAAGTGATCCGAGGGGAGCTGGTATCTTTCATAGAGTGAGGTGGGCCTTGGGTAGGGAGCTCCCTCTTCATTTTTGTAGTTATACAATCCACTAAGTTTAGCATTAATTTGAGAGTGGAGAGATTTTGGGATGAAGATATAGTCTAGTTGGTGGCCTTGATCGACACCCTGTTTATCAAAAATATGAATGCTGATTCTGGCTTCTTTAGGTTCCTCTATAACTTCTAGAACATCTTCTAAATCAGTCGTTTCATAGAGAGTTTTAAATTCGATATCAGTTTCTTCCTTGCAGGCCTTCCCGTTAAAATCACCTAAGAGTAGGATTGGCACCTTATTGTGGTAGCGCTTATTTAAGACATTATATGTCTCAATTAATTGCTTGAATTCTGCAGCTCTTCTAAGCTTGCCACCAAAATCAATTCCATCTTTATCGAGTTGGCTCTTTAAATGAACTCCCAATAGGATTAAGAAAGGTTTAGTCTCGTCGTCTTTAAAGATTCTAAGTTCAGCTATATCTCTAGAGGGAAGGTGAGATTTGTATACTCTCTTCTTTCCCATACTCATTTGGTATTTATTTTCTTTTTCTTCGTGAGGGTAGTTGAAGTTAAGGGGACGTCTTTTGTGAGTGAAATGTTTAAAGCTAAAAGGGCTTCCCTTTTTTACAAGGTAAGCAAGCTCAATACCTCTCTCTGAATTTCCAGGTATTAAAGAGTAGTGGTAGTTGTCATTTAAATACTCTGAAACAAAGTTTTTGAGAGAATCCTCACCGCCAACCTCGCAGAGAAAGTAAATATCGCTATCAATATCTAGAATGGCCTTGGCCAATCTCTCAACCTTATCCTTAGACTTCTCGTACTTATAGAGAGTGTAGCTCGCTTCATCGCTATAGGGAGGAAGGAAGAGATTTTCAACATTGAAAGAGCAGATTGAAAAGTCACTCATTAGTCGCAACTCCATCCAAAGGCCAATGTCTCATAGCTTTTGCTCTTTCTATTCCAAATAATTTTACAATAACTTCCTTGATAGAGATTCTTTACTGGGCTCATAGAGAGTAGGGCCTTCGTGTGCTCATCACTACACTTTATCTCACTTGGATAATTGGTTACTTTGGGAGTTTCTTCTACTCGTATCTCTCCATTCGATTTTAATCTAAGTCCATAGTAGAAGCCTTCAGACTCTTTAATATAGAGAAAATCATCACCATCGATGAGAACAGGAGCATCACCTCTGATCACTTTTCTCGTCGTTGGTTTTTTCTTATTAAGTCTTAGGGCATTGGGAATGAAAATATCTTTTTGATCTTTTAGAGAGTTAATATTCTTAGAATAGACTTCTATTAACTTCATGGACTCAAGCTTCTCATTATTGTGATTCTTACAAGATGAGTCCCAGAGGATAAGCTCTTTATTGGCCTGTGAACTCTCTCGCCCCCAAACTGGAATGAGAGCTCCATAGGAGTTGATAAAATTATTCATTCGCTTAAGTTTATTGGGAGAATTTGATTTCGCAATATTTATCCATTGGTGTCGGATGAGGCCTATTTTCTTAGAGCATTGAGAGTTAGAAGGACACCCTAGATTTTCGTGCTCTGCCATGTAGGGAAGAAATTTTACTTCTTCGGCAAATACTGAAAAAAGAAAGATAAATAGAATCTTAAACATATAGTAATTTTAGCCTCTGATTTAGGGGAGAGTCTACTGTAAAATTAATTATTTACAATATGTATGGTGATTCCATCTATAACCCTCTAGAAACCTCACAAATCCATTATCGTTTGCGTCGTCATAGTCGAGGTTAGAATCTGTGATTGACCACATCTTACTATCTTCTAGAGATCCATTTTGGAAGTAGTTCCCTGTATTTGGCTCAGCGTAGAAGTAACCAAATGCTGCCCCACCTCTAGTCTCACCAGAGTCGCAGTAAGCAGTACCAAGAGAGCGAATCTTTCCATAGGCCGTAGAGTTTAATTTAATTTCACCAGTCTCTGGAACAAAGTCAGAATCCTCAAGTCCACCACCTGGCTGATCTTCTCCCATTCCATCACCTGAAACAAATTTATTGAAGTAGACATTTAAATTTGTTCCCGAAGGAAGTTTACAAGTTCTCTTTGTATCAGAAGAGGCGTCATTTCCTGGGTCTGGAGCATAGCCAGAACAACATAGTCCTGCATCTTCAGTCTCTTCACCTAAGTTTAAACAGCACTTAAATTCATTATCTGACCATACTTGAGTCTGGATAATTCCATCAGCATTAACGACTCTACTATTTGGGTTTGCTTCACTATCGTTAGTAGAGGAGTCGTAGATATTGGCAATATCTCTACCATTGTCATTACTAGCGTTATAGTTAAATGAGTTGGCATCAAAGTCAGTTCTATTTGTTTGATTATAAATGCCACCAACTAATTGGCTTCTATCTGAATTACAGTAGAGTGGTTCATAGACAATCTGAGGAATTCCAAGAAGCTCTAATCTTCCGAGTCTAGTTAGATAGTAGAGATCATTTCCTGAAGTCATAGGATTGCTTGTGGCCACCTGAGTATTCTGGTTTGTGAAAACTATTTCTAGCCCTGCGTAGTCAAAGTTATTATCGTCTGTCGCATCGTCTGGACCACCACTTTGTTCTGGTGAAATTCTAACATCCATAACAACTTTTCCATTAACAGTTCTTAGGCAGTATGTATTCTCTGCTTGAGCGGCAGCATCACAAGTAATAGGAGCCTTCGGTGTAAGTGATAGAGTCGTTGTCGAAGAACCATCCTTAACTCTTACTGCTCTAACATCTTGAATGAATCCAAGAGCAGTATCGTCTAGCACAGAGATATATGTTGGAATAATGACTCTGATTGCCAAGTGAAAATCACTATTGTGGAAGTAGTTATATGGCCCTTCACTAGAGAGGTTTTCAACATGTCTAAGTGGAGTAGGCATATAAGGGATATCAGAGCTAAGCCCATTAACTTGTAATAGTGTCCCACTAGTTGGGTTTTCATCAGGTAATGTTGAGAGCAGTAAGTTTCCACCAGCAATATCAGTCGGTCCAATAACTTCAAACTCATTTGACTTGATGATTGGTTTTTGAATACAACCACCATTATCAGCAGGGGATTGACATAATTTTGCGAAGTCTCCGTAGTAGTTTTCGCTATTCACTAAGAGATCAGCTTCAGGGTCGTTAGTAAATTGAAGCTTTGATTGCGTATTTAAACAATTAAACTCATTTGGATTAATATTAAGTCTAGAAGAGTTTGACCAATCATTTGTTCCATCGGCAAACTTTCTTACCCAACCACGTCCACAACATGTTCTCTGTGCAGTGTCGTTAATTGTTTTCCACTGATAGGCCTTAGGGGCTGTAGATGTCGCAACAATTGGAGCTTGGTGAAGGGCAGTGTCTGTGATAATTGCACTTGTCAGTGCTGCATTATTATTATCTTGTGCAGTTACAATTGAGTATCTTGAATATCTACCAGCAGCAGATGGTCCATTTTGAGGGTAGCGAGTAACAGTAAGTTCAGCCCCTGGGTTATTACTAGAGACATTACTAGGAACTAGTGATGTCGGTCCTTCAGTAAACATTGTTATAGTGGCACCTGTTTCACGACAACATCTATTTAAAGACATGTCATAACTATCAAAGTTATCACTATTGAAATTTGGTTTCTTCTGGGCCTGAGCACAGATAAGTCCCTCTTGCCAAAATTTATGTTCGGCCTCTGTATTACCAAAGTGAGTTTGATCATAGAAGAGTGCTGTCTCAGAGTGCAGCTTTCCAGGTCCACAGTCTAAGTCTGTCTGACATACAGCGCCCGCTTTTCTTAGACACGCATTTTGAACAATTCTAGGGTCAACTAGAGATGGGAGAGAGCCTATATCAAGTGCTTCAATCTCAAAGAATACTGATTGCTGGTTTCCATTTATAAAGGAAACAGACTCAGCACCACACATATTTTGCTCGTTAATATCTTCAATTTGTGGAGAGTCAACATAGTCTCCAGTAGTGCTGTCGATAACTGGACATGCTCTGGCCCTCAACGTTCCATTCGTGGCACTTGAGTCACAAGAAGAAATTTGATTAATATAATCCGTTCTTCCTAGATTATCTTTACTCTGTTGCATCTGCTCTTGAGTAGGCTGTGTAATATCTTTACCTGGTCTACATACACCAATATCATTTAATCTTACGTCTGATTCATTGCCACCGAAGTAAGAGGCCATATTATGTTTAATCTGTTGAAGAACAATAGATTGTGGTGATTCACTTAAATTAAATTTTAAAGTGCCATCAGCGTTAACTTCTAGGTTTGACTCCAGGGATTGAGTTCCGTTTCCTCCTAGGTAGTACATCGGTCTACCTAGAACATCGGCCTCTTGTCCAAAGAGGATATTAGAAATAATATTTGGCGATCGAACTACTTCTGCGTTGAACTCTGCTTCATCCATTTTTGCACAATAGAAGTTAGGAGCACATTGAAAGAGCTTCGATGCAGTTCCAAGATCTGTTCTAGAAGTAGAGCATACTGAACCAGAACCTCTATAAACACATCTCTTACTTGAAGCACTTGTAGGTTGAGTTCCAAAAATAATTTCACTAAATGAGAGAGACTCATTTTCTAAACCAGGCTTCTCGTTTCCGTTGAGATCAAATTGAGGCCACTTTGACTTATGTTGATTAACATCAGCACAAACGTATTCCCAACCTAAGCTCGTTACGCAATCTGTATCTGTTTGACATTGGTGTGCTTCCTGACAAGAAGCTCCTTGATTCTGTCTCGTATCGTCTAGAGATAGATTAGGGTCAAAGTCGTAGTCAGAGGCGGTTCCACCACCTTGATCAGTAACTACATTAACTAGTATGTCTGTCTTATCAGCGAGGTCAGCGTAGGCACCATTGATAGCGAGATAGAGCTTCGTTGATGTAGAAGTCACTCTTCTTCCTTTTCCTATCGCAAACCAATTAATACCATTGAAAGAACCAATGAGAGCTCCCTTATTAAATCCATACCAATCTCTTTGGTACCCATTAACATAGAGAGCCGACTGAGTAATGAGACGATTCATTCTCTGAGTTTTTAAATTCGTATTTGTATTGTGTGATAGTGGAATCATTGTTGGTGGTAACCAACATGCTCTTCCAAAAATAGTATCTTCATAGTTACCCGCATTAGTGTTATTGCCATAACTATCTCTCGAAGTCGTATGACCAACTGCCTGCAGTCCTGTTCCATTGTACGAAGGTGGGTGAGACTTAAAAGTCGAAAACCAAGAGTCATCAGCACATTGTGGACAAGGCGTATAGTAACCACTATTTACTGAGATGACGTAGACTTGATCAAATTCAACATCTAATTGCTTTGCTGGCATCGCACCTGTAAGTTGTACATTCATTGGCCCTAGGATGGCGTTCATACTAAATTGTGTTGGAGTAGGGTCAGTCTTACTAGAAGTGTCTGTATAAGAGAAAGCCTGACCTTCTTGAATAGTCGTAGCGTCTTTAATCTCAGTAATGTCATCCCATAACTTTCCTGTAGTATCAAAGAATCTATGTGGAACACTTCTAACTGAAACAGGTTCATTAATATACTGAATAGGAGTAGGGTCACTTGGTGGAGCAGGTACCTTACAAACAATCTCGATAATTTCATCGCTATCGTTTAGGATGGCCTTGAGTCCAAAGTCTGGACACTTTTGCTCTCTCTCTTCATCTCCAACTGCTTCACAACCACACTTATCCCAAACATCATTTTTAATAACATCGTATGCGGCTTCATCAAAAGATGGCTCACAAGCTGTGTAGTCAGGACCTTCTTCATTTGCTACACCCTCTAAACAGTTGTACTGCTTTAAGAGTGCTTGAAATCTTTCGTCTGCATCTTGATCTGGATCTGTAATCACAGGATCTTGTGGATTTGGTCTTACAATATTTGGACAGATAAAATAGATATTTGGCCACTTTAAGAAATTGAGTGGGTCGGCATCTACTTCGGCCTTTGCCTGTAAAAACTCTGCACTTGATTGATTAACATTTGGCTTAATTGCACTATCGTTGACACATTGGCCTTCAAGGCAGCAGTCAAATCCCTTGGCAGCACATTCTGTATTACTACAAGTATTAATTGGATCGGTTGTATTATTTGCTGGATTAATTCTTAGGTTAGTTGTGGCCAGTCCACTTAGAGATGGATCAACTTTTGTTCCATCGTTAATCGATAGTGAGGCATATTCGTAGAGTGAAATATTACTAGTCGTAAAAGAAGTCACACAAGTCGGACAAACATTTTCAGGACTAAAGGCCGGAGCAGGGACTCTTGTTGAATCTATTTCCCCGTTAGTATCAAGAACGCTAACAGCACCTGCACATTGACTTGAGTTAACGGCTTCGTCGATGAAGTCTATTCTAAATAGTCTTTCAATACTCTTAGTTGAAAAGTTTGTAATAACAATTGGAACTGCTCTTACATTCAATGTATTTTTTGGAAGTGCATTATCTTGGAAGCTTCCTACAAGACAATATTTCTTAGAAGCATTAGTGTCTGTATTTAAGAAGTTATGAATTGTCTTTCCTCTAAGGTAACCTACAGTCTGAATATTCTGATTGATGGTAATTGTTCCTTCGATTTTTTGCCCATCGAAGTACCAGTAAGCATCAAGAGTTTCACTACTATTTGAATCGTCCACATCATCAGTGGTCGCACCTTGACTAGATGAGCTTGCTTTTCTCTTTCCACCACTGCCTGCATCAACACACGAAACTAATGTGACAGCAAATAAGAGAATAAGAATGTTAAATACGCGTTTTAAATTCATTTTGAAGCTCTACTCCTCAATATCTATTCGGGTATTTATGAGCTTTATTTAAAAAAAGACTTAATATATGCACCCTAGGAAAAATTGTCTTTTCTCTATTTTAAGGGCATTAAGGACCTATAGGTGGATTATTTTACTCTGTTATTTGGTGCTATAGGTTACTGAAAGTATTGAAGAAATTGTGCCCTAAGGATAAGTGCATGCAATAGGTTAAAAAAGGGGGAAAATAAGCGCCTATTTTAGTTGTCTAATTGTATAGCTTTAGTTGCCAAAGCTATAGTAGCTAGAGCTTGCGTAACCATTTAGAGGACTTGAAACACCATAGCCTGTGAACATACTCGTACTCCAAAATTGTGGATTGTTGAGCATATACATATAGTTTTTCTGATAGATGGCCATATCTGTCTTGTAGGCAAGTGAATTCTTAAATCCCATATTTTGAATATAGAGTGGAAGCCCAGTATTAACTAGAGAGTTTCCGGCTGACTTCGCAATCATTGTTCCTATACCAGTCTTCTTAATATGCTCCATCTTTCCTGTCGCTCTATTATACTTCGAGTGATAGCTTCTTCTAAATTTCTTTTGCTCTTCTGTGACTGTATTCGCTTGAAGAGTTTTCAAATCATTACTTGCGTACTTACAAATATCAAGTATCTCATTTGTTGAAGGAGTTTGCGCTGCCTGTCCTTGTGAAGCGGCCGCTCTCGCTTGCCTAGCTCTTTGAATAAAAGGGGAGCACTGCTTATTTGTACTTTCTAAAATCTCTTCAGTTTCTTTCTTACCAGAGAGTTCCCATTCAACTTTATTTAAGTTTGTTAAAAATTCATCTGTTCCAATCGTTAGAGCTGTAAGCTTTAAATTTGAACCACCACAAGTCTTAATCGCTTGCCCGCAAGAGTCTCTCGCAATATCCGCAGAATACTTAACAATGTCACCATAAGTATCTTTTACGAATTGATGAGCTTGGTCTAGTTTAGTTTTATTATCCTCTAATAGTTTAGTAATTCTATTTTTTTCATTATTATAAAATTGGTTTTGTTCTTCGCCATCTTTAAATTTGTCGAGACAACTCCAAAGAGTCTGTGGAAATTGTGGATCAGATGTTACCTGTAGCTCCGGACAAATCTTAGACATAACAGCGAATTTCTTGTTATCCATCTGCTCTGGCGTAACTCCAAGAAGCTTGAGTTCATTCATCTCTTTTTTCGCTATGTCCTTCACTAATTTATCTGAAGAAAAGTTCTTTACTGCGTCGTTATCAAAGAGCTTCGAGTCATATTCCCCAGCAACACCTTCAATTTGGTTGAATCCAAGAGCATTCATTCCATTAAAGAAATTATTAATTGTACCACTTTCTTTTGGGCAATTGCTCATAATACCAAAAGCTGACTTTGCAAAACACTCTTTAGCTGCTTCAAAATTATCTTCAAGCTTTTTTATTTCTTCAATAGAGTGATTACTTCTAGCCCCTGTAGTAGCGGCTTTGAGAGGGTTATCAATAAATTGATCTCTTCTAGGATCAATAGAGTCGACTTTGAAGAATTCAGATAGATTGTCACTATCAAAGAAACCAGTTTTTTCTTGTTTATCTAAGAGAGAGCCTATGAGAATAGTTCTCTCTTTCGTTAGACTATTAATGTCGATATGTTTTGTAATATGATCATGTTGTATCTCTCTAAGTTCTTTATCAAGATTGGCCTTATTTCCTCGAGCAGTCTCAAAGGCCTTAAAGAAGTTATCAGTAACATCACTAACCATATCTTGATTCGTTTGCTTAAAGAGAGTGATAAGTGCCTTATCTTCAATCTCTGAAAAGTTTCGACAAGGATCACTAGGACTAGAGCCTCTTCCGAGTTCTTTACATCTATTCTTAATAAAATCGTAAGGGTTTCCGTCTGCTAGAATTTTAAATTTTTCATACTGACTATCACCAGCAGCAATCCACTCTGGACTTGAAGTAATAGCTGTGTCAGAGGTGCGTAGAAAATTCTCATTTTCAAGAATTGCAGAAATACTAGAAGTAATTGATGTGAGAATATAATTACTAATGATTTGAGTTTGCACTCCCTGAACTGCACTCTTTACGCTAGATCTATCAGAGTAAATAGACTCTGGGTGAGTAGGGTTTAGCTTTTTTAAAAACTCTTCTCTCTGTTTATGAATACTCTTAAATGAATTTAAGATGGCCATTTCAGCTTCTAGCTCAGCGTTTTTTATTTCGAGTTGGCGAAGAGTTTCACCATCTTTAATTCTTGGCTGATCAAAGATTTTGTCTTCGAGAGATTTAAGGGCGCTCTTGGAGGCGACACAGCGAGGATTTTCCTCTGCAATAGAAGAAGTCGAGAAGTAGCCTAGGGCCACTGCAATTAAAATTAATTTATTTGACTTCATTCTTTTCATTTTAAGTTCATTCCTTAAATCGTTCTTCTCTATTATCTCTTATCGGTAAAGAATTTAAAAACTTAAGTGGAAAGGTCGGGTATGGTGTCTGTGATTACTACTACTTATATAAATAAATACTTTTTTTTAATGCCCACAAATTGGGTCATTTTAGGGAGAATTTAACTAAACTGATGAATATCATAGATAAAATCTTCAATTTCATTGTATGTATTTAGAAATAAATTAAAATAAGATTTTTATATTTTAGCCGCAGCAAATCGTTGCAAATTTTGAATTTAAATTCAAATTCTGTGCGCATTTTGCTAGGTTCGATTTAAGTAATCTTGAAAACTGATAAGAATTAATAAGAAAGATAAGGAGATATCTATGATGAAATCATTATTAATGGCATCACTTCTTCTACTATCGGTGAACTCATTTGCTGGGGACATTGCTAAAGGAAAGAAGTTATTTAAAAAGGTTAACTGTGCTCTTTGCCACAACGCTGATGGTATGGGAAAGGCGAAGAATGGAAAAATCGCTCTACTTAAAGGACCACAAATTGCTGGTTTAGATGCGGCTTACATTGTTGAGCAAGTAACTGCGATTCAAGGAAAGAAGAGAAAGACAAAGAATACTTCGATGATGATGGCAAAAGTTAAGAAATTAAAGCCAGCAGAAATCAAAGATATTGCTGCATACGTAAACTCTCTTTCAAAGACTAGATTTGTTGGGATGCTACAAAAGAAGTAATTATCCATGCCCCGATGTCATAAATGCTTCGTCGGGGTTTATCTGCTTACAAGCTGTATCAAGCGAGAGAAAGTAATCCTTTGCAATATTCATTGATTCGCCAAGATCTGGACATTTAAAAATCATATTTCTAAAGTTGGCTGCATTGCTAAGTCCCGCCGCAAACCAGACCATATGTTTTCTCATCATAACGAGAAGAGTTCTCTCTCTATCAGTATACATTTGATTGTATTCAAAGAGCCTATTGGTAATTTCCCAGTAATCGCTTGGAGTAAAGTTAATATTCTCACCCTCTTCAATATAGCTCTCTAAAAAAATAAACGGATCTCTTAGAGGCCCACGGGCAAGCATGAATGCATCACACTTAGAATTTCTCATTCTCTTTTTAACGAGGCTTGCGCTATGAAGATCACCATTTCCAATAATTGGTAGGGGACTAGTGCTTGCGAGCTCTTCTAGAAGCTCCCAATTGGCCTTACCCTTATATTGCTGAGTTCTTGTTCTACCGTGGATGGCCACAAACTCTACGCCTTCTTCTTTGGCGATATGAATTATTTCATTGGCATTGATAGAGTCATCGTCCCAACCAGTTCTTATTTTTATTGTAAGCGGAACGTCGATGGCCTTCTTAATAGTCCCAAAAAAGTTTCCAAGCTTACTTGTATCTTTCATTAAAGCAGAGCCACTTCCTTTGCTGACAACTTTTCTTACGGGGCACCCCATATTAATGTCGATAAATTTTGGACGACTCTCTAGGGCCACCTTTGCGGCCTTGGCCATACTCTCTGCGTCCTCACCAAAGAGCTGGATGCCAATATTCTTTTCGTCAGGGTGAATGCTTAGCATTCTTATGGTCTTTTCATTACCATAATTAATTCCGTGACATGAAATAAGCTCACTAACAGTTCCACCACAGCCCAGTTCCTCCATAAGAAGTCTAAATGGAAAGGCGCAAATATTGGACATAGGTGCTAACAGAAGAGGAGAGTCAAATGACACACTGCCTAGTTTGATGGATTCCCTTCTTTTAGAGAGAAGATCAATTTTTTCCTGCAGACCTTTTGAAAATGGTGTAACTTGTGTAATATTCATGGCGAGTTTTTAGCAAAATCTCACTGATTCGCAAAGCAGTAATGGAGTTTTTTTATGACCACCACTAATGAAATTAAGGGACATATCGTTTTTGATTGCGATGGCACATTGATTTCAAGCCAAGAGGGGATCATAAAAGGAATTCAGCAACTTATGGGCGAAGTTCTCAAGCGTGATGTCCCAAGGGATGAGGTACTTGAGAAGTATACTGCCGATATGTTTGAGCTGGGAAAGCGTTTTGGTCTAGATATTAGCGATGAGACGATTCGAGAGACTATTTTAAATCGTTGGATTGAGATCTCAAACCAAGATCAGCTTAAATATATTCTCTTTGATGGAATCAAGGAGCTTCTCGTAAAACTTAGTGCTGCTGGCTATAGACTCTACGTGTGGACGGCAAGAGACAGAATGAGTACCTTGGCCATACTTAGATCACTTGATGCCGCTAAGTACTTCTATGAGTTCAGATGCTTGGATGACACTATTCCAAAGCCTCACCCTAAGGGTCTTGAAGAGATGCTCAGTGAATATGATAAAAAGAAAGTCTTTGTCATTGGCGATAGCCTCACTGACCTTCAAGGGGCCAGAGAGTATAGAGTTAAATCCATTGCGGCGCTTTGGTGTAGTCATGTGAATGAAGAAAGTTTAGATGAAGTGGGTGCAGACTTTAAAGCGAAGAAGCCTGCTGATTGTTTTGAAATAATTGAAAGAGAAATAAAGTCATAAAAAATAGAGGAAGAAATGTTTGATAATTTAAGTGAGAAATTTGCAGATGCTTTTAAAAACCTACAAGGTAAGGGAAAGATCTCTGAGAGCAATATTGAAGATGCCCTCAAGCAAGTGCGTACAGCTCTTTTAGAAGCCGATGTTAATTTTAAAGTTGTTAAGCAATTTATTGGTGCCGTTAAAGAGAAGGCCCTTGGAGAGAAAGTTATCTCGGGTGTAAATCCTGAGGAACAATTTATTAAAATTGTAAATGATGAACTGGCCTCTATCATGGGTTCTGCTAACGAAGAGGTCAATCTTGAAAGAGAGGGGATTGTTCCTATTCTTGTTGTTGGTCTTAACGGTCAAGGTAAGACAACTTTCTCTGGTAAATTATCTTTACACTTAAAGAAGAAGAAAAATAAGAAAGTCCTCTTAGTTCCGGTCGATACATTTAGACCGGCAGCAAAGGATCAGCTGATCACGCTTGCTAAGAGTATGGATATGGATTGGTTTGACTCTGATCTCTCTACTCATCCAAAGCTCATTGCAGAGAGCGCGATGAATTTTGCGAAAGAAAATAAGTATGATGTGGTCATTATAGATACGGCCGGACGTCTACACGTTGATGTTGAGCTAATGGGGCAGATTAAAGAGGTGAGGGACTCTCTCGCTAAGTTTGATCCTGAAGTTCTAATGGTCGCCGACGCTATGACAGGACAGGAAGCTGTAAATGTGGCCAAGAGTTTCCATGAGACAGTTAATCTTACAGGTGTTGTGCTCTCGAAGATGGACTCTGATGCCAGAGGTGGTGCGGCCCTTTCTATTCGTCATGTAACAGGCGTTCCAATCAAATATATTTCAACTGGTGAAAAGATGAAGGATCTTGAACTCTTTCATCCAGATAGACTTGCCGGTAGAATTTTAGATATGGGTGATGTCGTATCTCTAGTTGAGAAAGCGCAAGACGCTATAGATGAGCGCGATGCTGAAGATATGATGAAGAACCTTGAAAAGGGAAAGTTCACTGTTGATGATTTCATGAAGCAGATGGACATGATGAAAAACCTTGGCTCAATGTCTTCTATCTTAAAAATGATTCCAGGAATGGGGGGAATGCTAAGACAAGTTGGTGACCTCTCTCCAGCGGAAGATGAAATGAAGCGCATGCGTGTGATAATTAATTCTATGACTAAGAAAGAGAGACAAGACTATAAAATAGTGAAAGAGTCTCGTATGAAGAGAATTGCAGGTGGTTCGGGGACAACTGAAGCACAAGTTAAGGACTTCTTCGCAAAGTTTCGCCAAATGGAAAAGATGATGGGTGGAATGATGCAAATGATGAAAGGCGGTGGAATGCCGGGGATGCCAGGTATGCCTGGTGGTGGAATGCCTGGACTTCCGGGAATGCCTGGCCAAAAGCAAAAGAAGCCTCGTAAGAAAGGTGGAAAGTGGGGAGGAGGATTCTTCTCTTAAAATAAGTCTCGCGAATTACTTTATCCACAGGAGAACGTGTTGAGTAACATCTCCTGTTCCATCATTCGGCCCTGGCATACCACCAGGGCTATAGTCGGCGTAAGAACCAATAGCATACCACCAAGTACTTGTTCCCACTGAACCGTCAGCAAAGGAAGAAGTACATCCTGCTGTACAATTTCTCTCTAGTCCTCCCCAAGATGCTCCAGTTGAACTTACACTAATCGCCTGATATCCAGCAATAGGCTGATCAACACTTGGATCACTTGTTTGAGACCAGATATTCTTATGGGCGTTGCCTGGCCACTCCATTTTAAATGTAAATTTACCAGAAGATCTAAGGTACTTTATTTGTGTCATAAGAGAGTATTTCTCTAGGTCTGGAGATGGTACATTATTATTCTTAAAGCTCGCTTCAGTGGCATCTGTCCAAAAACCTCCACTTACATTATGACTAAAAATAAGTGTCCATCCACCACCGTCATTTTCCATATCACAGTAAACTGTCATTCTACTCGCTGGTGTTCCAGGGGAGAAGTCTACACTATAAACTCCTGACGGCGCATTAGGATCATTATCTAGGATGTCCTTACAATTTCTTGGAAAGCGTTTACTCTTTCTCTCTCTTATAAAGAACCATCCATTGCCAGCTCCCACACCATCACTAGTGGTTGCCCATGCTCTTACTGAACCACTATAGTAGGCTCCGTTGTGATGAAGTGTATCGTTATCGCTATTTTCACCACCACCATTTATATTTCCAGACCAGCAGGCATTATACCAAAAAGGAGTGTTGGAATAGAGCGTTCCACAATTATCGCCGTGGTTATCGTTATCCGCGTCCATGGTTGTAAATTGCATTCCGTTATGGGTACTTCCATGGGCCGAGTCAAATCCTCCAACTAGAGTTTGGTAGTTAGTCATTGTAAGCCTGTAATTATCTGAGGCCTCAAATTTATTAATACTCGCCTTATAAGAATTAGTTGTGCCAATATCGTAGTCATATTCCCATTCATAAAGGAGCTCGAAGTCATCGTCCTTAGCAATATTATTCCAATGCTTAAGTCCAAGGAAGTAATTAACGTATTTTGAATCACTATAAGGCATTGTTGGAAGAGATAAGTATGAGCAATCACCTGATGAATCCAGAGCATTTGCTGCAGCTGGCTTTGAACATCTTGGTAGAGTGTTAACAGCATCAGAGTAGGAGATACCAGTCACAGGTTTATTTGTTCCCTCTCTTGTATTTGACCACGTCAGTGTCCAACCTCCACCGTCTGTTGTCATATTACAATAAGTTTTAAATGGAGGGTTTTCTCCATTAGGTCCATCTGGATCAATCTGATACACATCACTACCGTGAGAATAATTGTGATCGAGAATATCTCTACAAGAAGTCATACTTGGAAGAGATCTAACCCATGTGGAAGTTTCTTGATATTGTTTAAGAGTTAATCCAAGTCCTGTGTCTATCTCTGTACTGGTAAAGGCATCTTCACAGTAGTCACTATTTGATCCAGTACAGGTTGAAATTGAAGCTGTATTAAAACTTGGTCTTGTTTGACAACCAGGAGCATAGCTTCCGCCAGTAAATATTCTTGTTGATGAACTTACATTAATACATGTCCAGAAGTATCTCCAATTATTTCCATAGCCTCTCATAAAATTTCCGGCCACTAACTTTACATCTTGATTCCCTTCAAAGTCATGAAAGCTCACTGTGGGAAAAGCCGCGTCTGCTTGAGAGATAACACTTTGGTAGTAGGCAACAATCGTGTCGTCAAGATAGGCGGTTTCCGTTGTCTGATCGACGACTGTTTCCCCTGTATTTTCACCTTTCATCATCATTTGATTAAAAGGAATTTTATTAGAGCGTGAGTATACTTCATTGGCAGTTGAGTTTGCGTAGGCCTCTGTAGGATATCCGTGCCAAACTTTTGTCCATCCACCACCATGAGTTGTCATATCACATTCAACACTGATGGCACTTCCTCTTGGGTAGATTGTATAAGTTCCACTTCCTTTTGATTCACCACTAAGAAGAATATCCATACAACTTTGAGGACGATCTAATTTATCTTTTATGAAAAATCTTGCAACAGCGTTAGCATCACCACTATTAAAGCCTCCGATACCTCTAACTCGAGTCCCATCGGCAGCACTATTTGTATTGTACATGAAGTGCCTAGGGTGGTTCTGTACATCTGGCTCAGGTGTTTGAGCATCAGAGCCAGTAAAGCAATCCATCCAACCAAAACTAACTTTTCCTGTAGACCAACCGTTCACTTTATCAAAGTAGTAGTCAGCAGTATTACTATTTTGAAAATGAAAAGATTGGCCACCTGGCATATTGTAGCAATTGCCATTTTCGTTCACGATTTTAAGAGTCACCATATCTTGTAGCGACTGATTCTCATGAAAACTAATAACTGAGTAATCTGTGGCGGCCCAATTACCAATATCTTTTGCCATGACCTGAGTCGCAGTTGTAAATCTTGTGACATCTAACATTCCTACTGTACTAGGAGAAGAGTAGCCAAGTGTCGAAACATCTAAACCATACTTTTCATCTCTAAACTCATTCCATGATTTCTTCACCGGTATCGTACTCGCTGCAGCGTTAGCATAGAAGAGAGTCCAGCCACCACCAAGAGTACTCATATCACAGTAGACATTTGTGGCATTGATTTGATCTGGATAGATCGTGTAGATTCCATCTCCTTTATGATCTCCCATCTGAACAATGTGAGAACAACTCATGGGTTTTAAGCCCGCCGTATGAACCCAGAGTTCTACTTCATCTGTACTTAAATTATTAAAGCTTGGAATATTTCCATTGTGATCAGTTGTTGCTCCAACACTATACCACCAATTAGGGTGTTCAACCGAGCCGTCAAAGAGAGACTTGTCTGCATTCTTTCGTCCTGAACTATCTCTATTTCCATTTTCAAGTCCTCCCCAGTAGTTACTTGAGTAGGCAATTTCAATGGGTCTATAACCCATGACACTAGTGTCGTAGAGTGGGTTACTTCTTTGAAACCAGATATTTTGAAGAGAGTTAGTTGTATCCCTATACTTAAAGGTAAGCCCATGGGAGCTTTTAAGGTTTTCTATGTATTGTAAGATAGAGTAGAGGTCTGCAGTTGGTGTCGCTTGATTTTTTAACTTAGCGTCGTCTAGGTCTGTAAAGTAGCCTCCAACTGTATTGTGCTTAAAGACTCGCGTCCATCCACCGCCATCGTTTGTCATATCACAGTACATATCAAGTGCGGGAATTGGTCCTGATTCATCTATATCTAAATTATAGACACCAGAAGTTGTTATTCCCATGGCCTGAAGGTTAGAGCAGTTTGCTTGGCAGGATCTAACCGTGAGATCACTTGGGTGATTGGCGATAAAGTTAAGCCACTCAGGGCTTGAGTTGGTTGCAACAAAGTGGCTTTCACTTCCAGTATTCCAAACCTTTTTACAGATACCGTGCGCGACTATTGTTTTTAAATTGTCAGGAGCAAGTTGAAAGCCTGTTGCAACTGTATTAATTGCAAAGGTTTCAAGGCTTAAGAGAGTCATGAATAGAGCTAAGCTATATCTCATTTCATTCTCTCTTAGTTATTCTTATTATTAGAATTCATTGTCTTTAATATTTCTTTTAAGTTCTTCTCCATCTCTTCAATTCTTCTTTCATTTTCAAGAGACTTCTTCTTTAATTCTTTATTCTCCTCTTCTAGTGAGGCAACCTTTCTTCCTAATTCTTTTACTTCCTTATCATTATCTTCAAAGTACTTATTGAATTTGTCTTTGAGCGACTTAACTGCCTCCACTAAGATAGATGTGATATTGGCGTACTTAACAGACTTATAACCAAAGTCATCTGTGTGTACTAACTCTGGTGCAACTTCTTCAACTTCTTGAGCGATGAAACCGTAATCTCTTCCTTCAGGAAGGTTTAAATCATTGTACTCATCATTTCTCCAATCAAAGAGAACACCTCTAAGGGCATCAACTTTAGCAAGTGGCGCTTCAACTAGAGTTATATTCTTTTTAAATCTCTTATCTGATGTATAGAGATAAGACGCGGCCTTTACATTACCATTAACTTCTAGTTGCTCGCTTGGATCAACTGTTCCAATACCGACACGTCCATTAGTTTCAAAAGTTACCATGGCCGGATTCTCAGTAGGTGAGACATCTGTACCGTAAGTAAATCTTAGAGATCCGTCACCAGTCCCATTAGAGTTTGTCTGTCTTGAGATGGCCCAACTATTTTCGTATGCTTTTGTCGCATGATCAACTTGTTTGAGCATAATCGAAGAACCCCAAGTGTCCGCTGATGTAGAGACGAGTGTTTGCCACGCATCTTGTGAGAGGAAGGCAAAATTGTCGTTCACAGCTTTCCAACCTGTACCTAAACTCTCAGTTTGAACTTGAAATTTAACTGACGGTGCAGTTGTTCCAATTCCAACTTTACCACCTCTATTAAGAGATAAAATATCTCCGGAGCTCATTCCACTAAAGGTTAGAGCACCACTTCCTTCAACAGAGTCTGAACCGTCATATCTAAGTATGAAGTGATCATCAGTGGCATTTTCAGCAAAGACGATACTACTTGAGTTATTTATATTTGCAGTTGTAGATTCGAGTCTTAGAGATGATGTATCACCTTTAACTGTGAGCTTATCAACAGGGTTGTTTGTCCCGATTCCGACTTTACCATTTCTAACTACGAGAGTTTCATTGTAAGCCGTACTGGCATTAGTAGTACCAATAGAGACATAGTTACTTGTATTATTCCATGTGATGGCGGAGTTATTGCTAGCATCTTCACCTAGAGAGATTACACTTGGCTCAGTAGCAGAGCCAACACTAAAGCTCGTTACTCCTGTACCTGAATTAACAGCACTTCCTAGAGTCATATCTCCCGTATTAGAAATACTTGCTCTTGTTGTTCCAGCAGTTTGTAGAAGGATCTCACCACTTGAGTTTGAGTCGGCATCAGCATTAATAATTGCGTTTACATTATTACTTGAACTATCAGCAGTAATTCCTGTTAAGCCGGAACCATCACCGTAGAAAGCAGTGGCCTTCACATTTCCTGAAACCTCTAGTCTTTCTGTAGGAGCGGTTTCTCCTAATCCAATACCAACATTACCTGATCCTGCTAATATTCTGAACCTTGTCTGAGGCGTTCCAGAATTGTAGTCGTCAATCTTAAAGTTTGCAGAAATCTCTATGACATCACTATCAGTTGCAGTTTGATGGTAGATTCTATGAGTACTGTCTGATTCACCCTTTAACTTAATGCTACTACCTGTGGAGATCGCAATATTCTTTTCTCCAATTATATTTTCAGATACAAGTAACTTACCATCTATAATATTACTTGCTTTAGAGGTAAAAGCGGTTTCATTAGATACTTGTTGATCATATAGTAGTTTTAAAAACTCTTCGCCATTAGGCACAGATGCATATCCATCAAATCTAAAGTCATATCTTGTAGAGGTATTCAAGAGCTTAAGTGCAATATACTTCACGGAAGCTACATCAACATAAACTAATCTAACATTTTCTCTTAAACAAGAGAGGGTCGCTTGATCTGTGTTATAAGCGGTAGAAGACGAAATTAGACAATTAATCGACTTATTTGACGATGTTGTATTTCCTCTTCTTGCCGTAATTCTACCTTCTACTCTATGGTCACTCATTAATGCACCATCGTATGCTTGATGGAGTATAATATAGCTTGCACCTTGACTATCTTCAGTTTGCGATTGTCCATTTAATTTAAAATTGTTGTATTTTATCTTGCCTTCATTATTTAAGTCTAAAGATGAAATAGGGTTACTAACTCCAACACCTACTTTTCCAGTATGAGTAAATCTCATCCTTTCACTTAGTGTTCCAGTTGTACCTAGTTCAAAAGCAATATCTGTTGAAGTTCCTGATCTTTGAGTCGCTACGATTCGGGCACCATCTACAGTTGTTCCACTGCCTGCTGGAACTTTCATTAAAACTCCAACTCCTCTTCCTACTCCAGCATTACCTGCGCCTTCAATAGTTAAAAAGTCTGATGCCGCTGCTCCTGCTGATCCAAATAGATGAAGTTTTGTTCTAGGAGTAGGGGTACCCATCCCAATATTTCCAGTGTTGTAATAAATGTCTGAACCTGTTGTTGTCCACTGCGATTCATTTATTGCTGCAATATCACTGGCATTCTGAGCGATATCTGTATCATTACTTGCTATATTTGAAGCATTAGTTGCTATATCTGTTGCATTGCTTGAGATATTTCCAGTGTTAGTTGAAATTGCACTGGCATTATTACTTATATTTGTCGTATTCGTTCCAATATTTGTTGCATTGGTGCTGATATCAGTATTGTTATCATTGATCTGTCCCTGAACTTTTGAAAATGCCCCGAGAACTGAGTCTGTTGCCGCAAGAGGTGTATCTGCGCCTACAGTGTAACCCGTAAGTACGCTTGCTAGCACATCATCGACAAAAGTTGAAAGAGTGTAATCTCCTCTTAGGTACTGTGAAGTTGTTCCTCCTGTTGGAAGAGCACTCTGTTTATTATTAAATGTATTCCAATCAGTTGAACTAAGGTAACCATTAGTAGATGTATTCGCTTGAGAGATAGAGAGTGAAGGAGTTGTCGTAGGGTTTGTAACAGATAGAGGAGCTGTCGCCGAAACTGAGCTAACTGTTCCAGAAGTTGGAGTTGTCCAAGAGGCGAGACCATCTGCATCTGAAGTTAGTACTTTACCAACGCCTGGTGTTCCGCCTGTGATTTTAACTTGTCCTGCAACTTCTAGCTTTGCATCTGGATCAGTGACACCAATCCCAACATTACCATTTTGAATAATTCTCATTCTCTCGTTAGAGCCACTCGTATTAAATTTAATAAAGTCATCAGCAATCATATCAATCTTTGCACCTGACTCTGAAGCTCTAATTTCCATATCCTTACTGCTAAGTAGGGCAATTGAAATACCATCTAAGAAGTTTGCATTACCTGTTGTTGAATTTGTTATTTGAATTCTATTCTTTTCGTGTAGGTTAAGACCTGAAGACGGAGAAGGTGTTCCAATACCTAAATTTCCGTTTGAAGCGAGTGTCATCTTTTCTATACTTCCAGTCGCAAATCCAATAGCGTCAGCACCAGATGAAAAGAGACCTGTATTTGGATCGTTGTTAAATGAAAGTGCCGGCGCAAAAGATGTTCCATCGGCCAGTTTAAGCTGAGATGTCATTGGAACTGAGCCATCGGCCATGAAGTCACCAGTTCCAGTATTTGCTGTAATATAATTCTTTATTGCTTGTACTGAAGGGGCCCTATCTGTTTCACTTCCTGTTGTTGCATTAATTACTGCCGCTGCTTTTGCGCGAGAGTCTTGGAAGTAAAGATTTGTAGAACCTTCGGCAACATCGTCAGTGTCTAGTACAATATTTGAAGAGAGGGCGACTCCGTTAACAGTTGTAGTCTTGTCAACTTTTGAAGCAATATCTGTTGTATTAGTAGCGATATCAGATGCGTTAGTTGAGATTGAAGTTTGATTGGCATTTATTTGTCCCTGCACTTTAGAGAAAGCTCCTACAACATTATCTGTTGCAGCTAGGGGAGTATTTGCACCTGCACTATATCCTGTTAGGACACTAGCTAGAACATCATCTACAAAAGTTGAAAGAGTTAAATCGCCTCGAAGGTATTGTCCAGTCGTTCCACCACTAGGTAGAGCGTCCTGCTTCATATTAAAAATATTCCAGTCCGTTGAACTTAAGTAACCGTCAGCAGTTGTTGTCGCCGCAGGAATTGAGAGATCGACATCTGATGCTGTACCACCTTTTACCAGAGGAGCAGTTACATCAACACTTGTCACACTTCCGGCACCAGAGAGAGAAGTCCAACTTGCTGTTCCATCCGCGGAGGACGTAAGAACTTTTGTAGCACCCTCAGTACCATCAACAATTTTTAACTTTCCATTTATCGTAACGATATCAGTAGAGAAGTCACCTTGGATAAGTGGAGTCGCAGTATTTGAATTATCAATATAGAGCTTATTTGATCCTGTTTCATTTTCTCCAGCGGCATTTCCTATGAAGACATTTCCACTTCCTGAAATATTGCTGGCACCAGCGTTGTAACCAATGGCCACATTATTTGATCCACTTTGATTAGCAGTAAGTGAGCCATCACCAATAGACGTATTAAAGTTACCTGTAGTTAAAGCGTCGAGTGAAGTAATACCAACTCCTGTATTTGAAGTTCCCATTGTATTACTATGACCAAGGAATAAGTTATCCGTTGTTGTTGCAGCATCAGAGAGATCGTCTAAGTTTGTAACTGTCGCAGCTGTTGCTCTCGGTTCCCATTTAGATGTGGCATTATTCCATGTCAAAACATCGTTGTCGTTTGGAGCTGCATTATCAACATCATTACCTTGAAGAGAAATAGCATCGGCATCTTCACATCCAAAACCTGGAGCTCCAAAAATCATTCTCTGTCCAGCTGGACATGCACTGGCATCAATTGAGAATTGACCTGCTGTGAGATCAATCCCTGTTCCCGCTGTGTAAGTCGTATCTGAGTCTGTTCCAACATCATCTGTTACACATGAAAAATTAGTACCATCAGATTT
This sequence comes from Halobacteriovorax marinus SJ, assembly GCF_000210915.2. Classification (NCBI taxonomy): domain Bacteria; kingdom Pseudomonadati; phylum Bdellovibrionota; class Bacteriovoracia; order Bacteriovoracales; family Halobacteriovoraceae; genus Halobacteriovorax; species Halobacteriovorax marinus. Next base: position 2,164,371 of record NC_016620.1, on the reverse strand, counting down.
TAGAACTTCTCCCGCATTACAAGTTGGAAGTGAGCTTTTGGCAAAGGCCAGTACATTAGGGTCAGTTTCAACAGAAGTTACAAGTTTTCCTGAACCATCAAGTTGTGGAATATTTCCAGCACCGGCTCCTACGTCAACAGCTATTGTTCCTGACGAAGTGATCGTTCCACCTGTAAGCCCAGTTCCTGCTGTAATAGAAGTTACTGAACCAGTACTTGCTGAAATACATTTAAAGTTACCAGAACCATCTCCAGCAATAACTTCATTATTAGCACAATTGGCCGCAACACCTTTTAAGTCTGTATTAACAATTGATCCCTCTCTAACAGAAGCCGCTTCTAGGGCAAAAGTCGCTAGAGGTGTGGATGTGATGGCCTGGGCCGGATAAACTTTTGTATGAGTATTATCCGTCACTCTTATAAATAATTCTTCTGACGCATTTACAGCATCTGAAATAATTTGTTTCAACGATCTAGAGCTATCACAAGTTGTTCCGTAGTCTACTTCTAAATGGAAAACCCCATTGGAGAGTGGAACAGAAGTGTCAGTGATTGAACATAGAGTTGTAGGTGTAGAAGTTACAATGTCTAAGGTAATACTTACTGGCCCAGAAATAGGTGCACCGTTAGCGCTAGTGAGCCTTCCTGAGTAAGAAATTTTCTCAGAAGCAAAAGTTATACTTGTGCTTAGAAAAAGTAAGAAAATTTTTAGCAGCATATTATTCATCAAACGTTCCACAAAGTAGCTGAAAGTAGTAGGTCTTTCATACTATTCTATTCGGTAGATGGTTAATTTTATTAAGAAAACTTGTGGGTGAATTAATTCGATAGTTTAGGGAGGGAACCTTTAGGTAAAATATAGAAAGGATAATAGAACCTGAGTATAAAACTTGGCAATTACCCTTTCTTCTATCTTTAATACTTTGGAATTCTTATCTTTCAAAGAAGAGGCAGTACCTCATTGCTCCGTTAAAGTTTTGAGATTTAGAAATAATATATTGATTGGAATATCTATAAATAGTTCTTTGTCCATTTGCGTGAGGAGTATAGAAATCTTTTTTGATAACGGCCTTAGTAAAAGAATCCCCATGAGTATCCATAATTTGAAACTCACTCATGCTATCAAGATAGTCTATATAATTTGAGATGACTGTTAAGAGTTCATATGAATTTCTCTTACTTGCTTTTCTAAGAAAAAGAATACTTCCCAACTTTTCATTCACTGCCTGTGGTTGAAAGCATCGACCATTCCAAACTCTATTGCTGGCGTCATCAAGAATTTCTTTCTTAGTAAGAGGGCTTCCTTTTACAAACATCTCTTTAACATCATCAAATCCAACAGCGGCACTAATGTGAATTGAAGTTGTAAGGAGGGCCAAGATCGCTATTAATTTCATCTTCATCTATTTCTATCCTTCATTTTTGATTCGAATAAATAGCTATAGCAATAAAGATTTTTATTAAAAATAAATTAATCAAAGGACTGTAACAATTATATTTAGACAGTGTAGGGGGGAATTAGTAAATAATTTCTTCTTTTGAAGATTCAAGAATATTGCTTGAGTCGAGTTCATACTTTGAGCTTCCACTGGTGATAGAATTGTCCCCAATGGCCGCAGGCTCTCTGAAGATTCCAAAACTATTAAAGCTTCCACTGACTTCCATATGTCCCGACCCATTTACAGCAGGAGCAGAAGTCGTCGTAGGTGCAAAGGCAAAGTAGTCAAAGTCTTGTAGAATCACTCTATGGGTTACACAAGTTCTTTTGGCCTCATCAGTAGGGTTTCTATTTGAGAGAATAGAGACAAAGAAATTTCCAGCACTACCATATTGCATAATATCTGGTCTTAGTGGAGTTGTAATCGTTGTGAAAATTGAACTTAGATCGAATAGGTCCGGAGTAGAGTTTCCATCAAAGTCTACACCATAAGTTCCGTGAAGAAAGTTCTCTTCAACTTGCTTACAGTTGAGCGCAGAAGGATCTGAACTTAGGCCATAGAGTCCATAATCATATCCACTTTCTCCAAAATTATCAGAGTCAATGGCGATGCTCGACTGCTGTGTTGTTTGAAGATATTGAATATCTACAATTGAATCCATATCGGGGAGAGTTTGATCTACGAGGTAAGTTTGATTTGCGCTCTCTCCTAGAATTCCACTAGGGCTAATCCCTACATAGCTTAAGCAGTAATTTCCATCACCACTACCAATATTTAAGGTAGAGCTATAAAGAGTTCCCCCTGCACTAGGATTTGGATCACAACAGCTACCATTGGCAACACAATAATAAATATCTCCAGATTGAGCAGAGCTTAGAGTTACATTTGGATTGGATGAAAAGTTTCCCGACCCAATATCTGCAGTTACTGTAGGAGCAACATCACTACTTGAATCAGTTGTATCAGAGCTTCCACCCACTTGTGAACCACTAGAGTCTGCGCTACTTGAGTTATCGCTCACATCACTAGAGTTACAATTTGTCGTACAATTTGAAATGCCATAGAGATTGTCGTCACTAGAATCCGCACTATCTAAGTCAGCGACAGACTTAAAGTCACTTTGTTCGCTACTATCATTGCTAGAGCTACTTTGACTTTCTTGGGATGGTTCACGTCTACTGACTCTTGGACCATTTGCTTCGCTGGCGCCCCCAGAAGGAGAAGTGTCTCCATAGTTGATTACTGCATCTTGAGTGCTACTAGGAGTAGACGTCTCGTCTTCACTTGCATTATTAAAGTTTGCGTTGACAAGTGCCTTTAAGGCGGGATCTTCGTCGGCCCTAAAGTCTTCTTCAATTTCTTTATTAGAGTCTTCTTCTATGAGTATCGCGCTTTCTTCTTCATTAAGATCAAGAGAAACTGAGGCAGGTCTTCTCGCCCTGCGATCATATTTACTTAGGCCATCGCTATCAGTGAGGGCTATTTCTTTGGAAGACTTCTCTTTTTTTGGTTCCTCAAACTTCTCACTGACCCTCGGTACGAAGTAGACGAGCGAAGCAGCAGCTCCCATTAGGGCCGCAGTCTTTATGAGATAATTTCTAAACTCGTTAAACATAGTAATCTTCTCGGATATTTGTCTTTTTTAGTTTAAATGATTTTCTAGTGTTAGATTTTGTTTACGAAATTTCAGCTATTTATATTTTCTAACTGGATCTTGAAAACTTCAAATTGACTACTTTTCATGCCTTAGGAGACTTTGCTTTGGGTCATGACATAGTCCGATCCAACTTATTTAATACCGTTATGAAAAATCTCGCACTACACATCCTTTTTTTATTTTCGACATTAACATTTGCGGCCAACGCTGATTACCCTGCCCATTGGTGGCAAGAGGTAGATCGTCAAACAGCTCCAGGCTGGGAAGTTCTTCCACAGGACGCTAAAGAGGGAGAAGTCATTCTTTCAAAGCGTAATGAACTTGGAATTCTTTCAAATTTTGCGGCCACAGACTTTGTTTACAAAGGAACTCTGTACAAGTCAGTTGAAGGTTTCTGGCAGTCGCTAAAGTATCCTGAGTCGCAAGATGACATGAGAGCGACTTTCGAGGGAATAGAGTGGCCATATTCAAGGGCCGAAGTTGAATTGATGACAGGCTTTCTGGCCAAGAAGGCCGGCGGTTATGCCAATGCAAATATGAGAGAGATGGGAATTGACTGGGTGACTTTCCAAGGAAAGAAAATCAAGTTTTGGACAGTATCTAAAGGTGTTCATTACCGTCTGATTAAAGATGCTCTGAGAACAAAGGCCATTCAGAATCCAAAGGTGATGGAGATTCTTCTCTCCACTGGAGATCTGAAACTTCTTCCTGATCATATTATGGGAGATGCTCCTCCTGCGTGGTTCTACAATAAGATTTGGATGGAGCTTCGAAAAGAATTTAGAGAGCAAGCTCAGTAAAAGTTTGGAGGTCAGTAGAGACTCCCTTTTTTATATGTAAAAATGACGCGATGCATTGTTTGATTTTTAATTTATTGATAAATTCACCTAAATTTTTAATTTAGGAGTTACTATGAAAAAGGGTCTACTAATCTTAATGTCACTACTTTGTCTAAATTCAGCTTATGCACTTTCAGATGCTGAGTGTAGAGATGTCTATAATAATGCCTTTGAAGATCTTGTGAGCGCTTCACTTGACTTTAACCAAGGTTATAGCGATAAGTTCCAATTCTCTGCCCAAGTTGCTGAAATCTCAACTAAGGTATCAACCGTTAGAGCGATTTGTATGGCCGTAGAGAGTCCAAGAAATAAGAATTGTGTTCAGGCTTATAAGAAGAGATATAAGACTCTTAGAAAGGAAATTAAGGTTCTCTCAGTGCTTACAGGAAACCAGACTGAGGTTAAGCCAAGAATTCTTCAGAGTATCTCTAATGAATTCAGCTCATTATTTAATCGTATTAAATGCGGTGACTTATAAGAATTAATTACTTAAAACATTGACATCTAACGGGTCATGAATTAATTAATATAGCCTATTTACAAGTGTAATAAAGAGTTATTGTAGGAGTTAATACATGCTAACAATCAGAATGCAACGCGGTGGTAGAGTTCATATGCCTATTTACACTATTGTTGCCACAGACTCAAGAAATCCAAGAGACGGAAAGTTCCTTGAAAGATTAGGTCAATACAATCCACATATCGAAGGTTCACAACTTATCGACGTAAAAGCTGAAAGAATTGCTGCTCTAGTTAAGAGTGGAGCTACTATGTCAGATACAGTTAGAACTCTTTTAAAGAAAAACAAGATCCAATTAGGTTAAGTTTTTTCTCCTCTTTTTAGCTTTCGTTAGAAAGAGGGTCGCCTTTGGCGAAACAATGTTAATGGAAAAGGTATTCCTAGTGGATACCTGTAGAAAGCGAGAGTACTAAATGAGCGAATTGAAAGATCTAATCCATTACGTTTCTAAATCACTAGTCGACATGCCAGATGCGGTAGAAGTAAACGAGATTGTAGGAGAACAAACTACAGTTATCGAACTTAAAGTTGATAAGACAGATTTAGGTAAAGTTATCGGTAAGCAAGGTCGTACGGCCAGAGCCCTTAGAACAATTCTTAATGCTGCATCAACAAAGCTTAAGAAGAGATCTGTTCTAGAAATTATCGAATAGACTAAAACTAAAAGACGCAATCTTTAAACCTCACTTTCAGTGAGGTTTTTTTTTCTAAACTTTCTTAATTCTTTTTTTTCTCCTATCATATCTCTATGAATTTTAGTGACTATAGTATTCTCATTGCTGAGGATGACGAAGATTTATTAGAACTTTGCTTGGAAGCTTTTCAAATGAAAGGTTTTAAGGTCTATGGTTCAAACGATGGACTTCGAGCTCTTGAAATCTTTAAGAGTGAGAGTATTGATATCATTATCTCCGACTCAGGTATGCCGGGACTAAGTGGGCTGGAACTTTTGAGAGAAGTGAGAAGCATGGCCGAAAAGTCACCACTCTTTTTTCTATTTTCTGGGGATATTTTTCTAACAGATGAGCAAGTAAAAGAGAAGGGGGCAACTGCTCTCATCTCGAAACCCTTTGGTCTTGATGAGATACTTCAAACAGTAATAAATTCTATAGAAGAAAGAGACTATGTCGTATCAAAGTAAATCAAATGATTTTTTAAAAATAGCTGAGAGCTTTAAGCTTGGGCGCTTAACTACAGAGAAGTCTCATCCTAAGACAATTGGTCTCTCTGAATGGGCCAATAGTGACTTAGAGAGGGCCTTAAAGGCCATAAAGGAGATAGATCTATCTCTATTTTCTACAGTTTTAGAAAAACAAAGTGAGATAGAGCTCTTTCAAAGAGATGTTCAAGAAACTCTAGAATGTGGAGGAAGAATTTTTCTGTGTGGCTGTGGGGCGACAGGAAGATTATCACTCGCTCTAGAGACCATATGGAATCAGTCAGGCAATGAAAAGGGAAGGGTTATCTCTTTTATGGCCGGTGGGGATGTGGCGCTAATTCATTCGATAGAAAATTTTGAAGATCACCCAGAGTACGGTGAGAGACAATTACTTGATCTTGGTTTTAGCGATAACGATCTTCTCGTTGCTATAACTGAGGGAGGTGAAACACCCTTTGTTATAGGTGCAGCAGAGACGGCCCAAAGAACCTCAAAGAGAAACCCATATTTTCTTTACTGCAATCCAGACGATATTCTTTGTGAGACAGTGGAGCGCTCAAGAAGAGTGATTGAAAATAAGTCCATTAAGAAGCTTAATCTCACTACCGGAGAAATGGTCTTGGCCGGCAGCACGCGAATGCAGGCAAGTACGATACAAATGCTGGTCACTGGCATGGCCCTATTTAACTACAATAAGGATTGGCCTCTAAATTTAATGAAGAAGTTTGAAGAGCTTTCTTCGTCGCTACTCACTCCCTTTATAGAGAGGGAGTCTGAGATATATAAAGAGGGTGGAGGAATCATCTATAATTGTGATTCAAAGTTAGGAATTAGTGTTCTTACAGACACGACTGAAAGATCACCAACATTTAGTTTACTGCCTTTTGAAGAAAATTCTAGTTCAGCGATTTCCCATCACTCTCTATGTTATCTCTCACTTTTAGGAGAGAGTCGTATTGAAGATGCTTGGAAGAGTTTACTCTCAAGAGATCCTAGGACGCTAGAGTGGGATGAAATAAAGGGACTGGCCGCTGTTGATCGCCTATACCGATTCGATATATCGAGTGAATTGATTAATAAAAGAAGAAGTTATTGCAAAGGTGAGCAATACATCTTTTCTCTAGAATTGAATGAAGAAAAATTAAATATTGCTCTCGACTCTAGGGAGTGTGAAATTGACTTCTCTGGATTTGATCTTTTAAGCGTTCATATTATTACAAAAATCTTATTAAATACTCACTCAACTCTCGTTATGGGAAGACTTGGTCGTTATGAAAGTAATATCATGACATGGGTTAGGCCAAGTAATAATAAGTTGATTGATCGAACGATCCGCTATGTGGATATACTTTTGCGTGAGAGAAATATTGAAAGAAGTTACGAGCAGATATGTGAAAAATTATTTGAAGCTATGGAAGGAGCAAGTAAAGATGACCCTCTTGTTCTTAAAACTTTAGAGGGCCTTATTTAAATTATTTTAAGCTTTTCTTGTCGTCGTCTTTATCAGTGCTTTGTTCGTCTTCTTCTCCAAGACCTTTTTTAAAGTTCTGAATGGCCTTTCCTAGTGAACTTCCAAGTTGTGGTAGCTTCTTACCTCCGAAGAGTAGAACAACAATTGCTAGAACGACTAAACTCTCACCAATTCCAAATCCCATATTTTCATCCTTAGTCTAATAGATCTTAGACATATCCATTGTGTACTTACCTGGAGAATACTCTGCAAATCTCTTGGCCTTAATACTTTTGTAGAGGGCCTTACTATTTGAATAACTAGAGTATGGATAAATAGCTATACCACCTCTAGGAGTAAATTCTCCTATAACTTCAATATACTTCGGTTTCATGAGTTTCGCTAGGTCATCACAGATTTTCTGTATGCAATCTTCGTGAAAGTCACCGTGGTTACGGAAGCTAAAGAGGTATAATTTAAGAGATTTACTCTCTACCATCTTCTTATCCGCAATATAATTTATATAAATTCTGGCAAAGTCTGGCTGAGACGTCTTCGGGCAGAGGCTTGTGAACTCTGTACATAGGAAAGTAGTCCATGCATCACTATTAGGATTCTTATTATCAAAGGCCTCTAGGACTTCGGGAGAGTATGTCATAGAGTACTTAGTCTCGGCCTCTCCAAGTGTGAAGCTCGCAAGTTCTTTTGCGTTGCGTCCCTTTGCACCTGTTCCAGTCTTCTTCTTCTTTGTCTTAACTTTTGCCATCAGCTCTTCCCCTTATTATATAAATCAGGTACATTATGCGCTCTAAATAGTCAAAAAGATGTGAAAATATGACAGATCAAAATGAAAATTTCTTAGGTGTCTATGATTCACTTGGACACCGAAAAACAAAAGTTGTCTTTGTCCAATTAGGCTCTCCCAAGTCACCGAAAGTGAGTGATGTAAGAACGTTTTTAAAAGAGTTTCTTGGAGACCCACGAGTTGTAGATATAAATCCAACTCTTTGGAAAATTATCTTAAACCTCTTTGTAATTCCATTTAGACCGGCGAGATCGGCCAAGCTCTATTCAAGAATCTGGAATGGAGAGAGCTTTCCGCTCATTGATAATACAAAGAGCTTTAGTGACAAAGTCTCTTCATTTCTTAAGAGCGATAAGGTTGAAGTTGAGTATGCCTTTCTTCTTTCATCTCCTAGAGTAGATGAAGTGTGGGATAGATGGGAGAGAGAAGTTTCTAGCTCCCCTGAGACTGCGGCAACTGAGCTTCTTATCATTCCAATGTTTCCTCAGTACTCCGAGAGTACAGTGGCCTCAGGAATGGACGGCTTCTTCAGTGTTTTAAAGACGAGGGTGCAAATACCTCCTTTTAAATTTCTAACTAACTTCCATAGAAGTAAGGCCTTTATTGATAACTCAGTTGTACAAATTGATAATTTCCTAGAGCGCTTTGAGAGAGATGGAAAGAAGAGCGATAAGCTCATTATCTCTTTTCATGGCATTCCAAAGAGAAGAGTTCTTTATAAGAATGATATTTACTATAAGCATTGTTTTGAAACGTACTTTCTCATTAAGAGTAGAGTGAAAAATATTGATGCAAGAGATATTGTTATCACTTTTCAATCTCGCTTTGGTTCTGAGGAGTGGCTTACTCCGTACACAGAAGATGTGATGGAGGAGCTGATAGACGAAGGGGCGAAGAATATTGCTGTCTACTGTCCTAGTTTCGTCGCCGATTGTTTAGAGACAACTGATGAAATTGCCACTGAGCTTGCTGAAGAAGCAAAAGAGCTAGGTGGAGAAATTCAATTTATAGAGTGTTTAAATGACGACAAGAAGTGGTGTGAGGACTTTTCACACTTTGTTGAAAATCAATGTGAGGGCAGTGGAGAAACTAAGGCCCAAGATTTTTATTATATGCAAAAAGAGGATTACAAGCAGATGGAAAAACCTTCAATGAAATCAGAACCCTTATCAGCAAATGCAAAGAGTTCACTAAAGATCGTTTTCTTAACACTATTCTTAGACTTAGTAGGATTTTCAATTATCTTCCCTCTCTTTCCTGCTCTTGCAAAACACTACATAAGTGTTGATGGGGATAACTTCTTTTTAAATCTCATCTTCAATGGAATTGAAACCCTCACTGCGACAGGTGGTGCCGGTAAACTCTCTTCTATTGTTCTCTTTGGAGGGGCCCTTGGAGCGCTCTATTCTTTCCTTCAATTTATTGCCGCTCCAGTTTGGGGAAGAATCTCTGATCGCATTGGTAGAAAGCCAGTGTTACTTGTTTCAGTTTTTGGTCTGGCCCTTAGTTATGTCCTGTGGTTCTTCTCTGGTTCATTTACAACTCTAATCATCGCGAGGTTTATTGGAGGAATCATGGGGGGAAATATTTCTACTGCTACTGCCGTCGTTGCCGATGTTACGTCTAAAGGAAATAGATCAAAGGGAATGGCGACTATTGGAATTGCCTTTGCCCTTGGATTCATCATAGGTCCTGCTATGGGTGGGATTATGTCTTTGATCGATTTAACGAAGAGCTTTCCTGAGCTTGCAGCCTATGGTGTGAATCCTTTCTCAATGGCCGCTGGGATCGCATTTATTTTAAGTGCATTTAATCTCTTCTTCCTCTATAGAAACTTCAAGGAGTCTTTACCGGAAGAGAAAAGAGGAAATGCTCACTCTAGCGAGAGAACATTTAATCCACTACAACTCTTTAAACCACTTCCTTATGAGGGAGTTAACCTTACAAACTTTGGTCACTTCTTATTTTTAATGGCCTTTAGTGGAATGGAGTTTACTCTAACTTTCCTAGCTGTAGAGAGAATGAATTACTCTTCTATGGATAATGCCTATATGTTCATTTTTATCGGCTTTATTATAGCAATGGTTCAAGGTGGCTTTGTCAGAAGAAAGGCCGGTCAAATAGGGGAGAAGAAAGTCGCGCTCATGGGACTTATTTGTCTTATTCCTGGGCTTATTTCGATTGGACTTTCAACATCAAGCTTCTTGCTCTACGTAGGACTTTTCTTTTTGGCCGTAGGTTCGAGTATGGCCATCCCTTGTTTAACTTCTCTGGTTTCTCTCTATACTCCAGCAGCAGAGCAGGGGCACAGTATTGGGATTTTCAGATCTCTTGGAGCACTATCTAGGGTTATCGGTCCGATCATTGCTTCAATCATTTATTGGAAGTTTGGATCAAGCTCACCATACTTTCTTGGTTCGGCTTTTTTAATTATTCCAATAATTCTCATTTCAATGTTGAAGAAGCCAAACGAGGCCATCTAGTTTTTTCTATATAATCTCAGAGCTGTTAATGGTTTTTATTTAGCAGCTCTTACTTTACACAGTTTGTAGGATAAGCTATGAAGAGATCCAAGTTTTTGTGAAAATTAACACTTGGAGTTCTAGATGAAAAATCTAATCGCAATCTTTTTATTTTTAAGTTCAATTTCTGCTTTTTCAATGTCAAATCAACAGATTACGGCAGATGTTAACATTCAATTCTCATGTATTATTCCTGGTCATGGTGGTGGATGTAGCCTAGAAACTTACAAGTTTAATGCCCATCCAAACGCAGAAACGGTGAAAGTTTTCACAACTTTCTTAGAGGATGGAGAGCTTCAAACTCATGCTCTTGAAAGTATTAATACTAATTATATTTACTTATACACGTCTGAAAACGACCAATTTCCGGCCAACGCAATTAGAATTGGAAAGAAGAAAACTTCTATTACTTCAATTTTCTTTGATGTTAATGGTTCATTTATTGATGCGAAAACAGAAGTGCTCCACACTACATTTGAACTAGAGTACTAGTTCTAAAGAAGAGAAGTAGATGTGTTAGGGATCTAGCACATCTACTTTTTCGCAATTATTCAGAAATTTGTGATTGAATAAAATTCTGGATTCCAACTTGCTTAATTAAGCTCTGCTGAGTTTCTAGCCAATCGATATGCTCTTCTTCGCTATCTAAGATTCTCTTTAAGATATCTCTTGTTATATAGTCCTGCTTCTTTTCACAAAGAGAAATATACTCTCTTAGTTCAGGAACGGCCTTGTACTCAACCTCTAGGTCGGCAGCGATAAGCTCTTCGATATTTTGACCAATTTTAAGTCTATTAAGCTTTTGAAGGTTAGGAAGCCCCTCTAAGAAGAGAATACGCTTAATAATCTCATCTGCGTGCTTCATCTCATCAATAGAAGCGTCGTACTCAAGCTTACCAAGCTTCTCAAGTCCCCAGTCATCTAGCATTCTGGCGTGGAGAAAGTATTGGTTAATGGCCGTGAGTTCATTGGCCAAAACGTTATTTAAGGCCTCGATAATTTCTTTATCACCTTTCATAAAAGATCCTTTCAAAATTTATTGATTTAATAATTAGAATTATTATAGAGAATGGGTGCTAGAGGAGCAATGAAGTTATTTCTTTTTCTTTTCTTGATGGGCCACTGATTTTGCTAATGTCATCTTCTCGATTGCATCGATTAGACAAATTCCACAGCTATCACCAACTCCAAGGTCCTTTAAAACGTCAGTTGGCTTTGCGTCAGGCTTGATCGCTTGTTCGAGCTGTTCTTCTGTAATGCCTTTGCAGATGCAGATGTACATAGTTTTCTACCAGTTAAATTCCTGTTAGCTAATCGGACATAACTTTAATTAGCTTAACACTTGTTAATAATACTATGTAAAAGTTTGCCTGGTCAAACTTTATTTTGAGCGTTGAATAAATAGCTGATTTTGCATTGCTTCTACTATGTAAGCTTTTCATTGTGAGTTGTGCGGCGCGCATGTGGCCGTTATAAATACCTATTATGTTTAGATCGCCACTTCTAATAACATTCTTTTTCCTAGTTCTAGGGCTTCAATTCTCCCATGCAAGCAATGGGGGTTTAGATAGAAGTGACAGTGACTTTGATGTTAGATCTGAAAATCCCCAAAAAGTTCTCATTCTAAATGACGGATATAGCGCTCTTGAAAAGAGATTAGAGCTAATTGAAAAGGCTACTAAGACTATTGATCTAGAAACCTTCATCTGGAGGGCCGATGACTCAGGTCAGATGCTCACTCACGCACTTATTAAAAAAGCGAGAAAGGGCGTAAAAATAAGACTTCTCATTGATAACTTCGTTGGGGCAAAGGACTATACTGAGTTCATCGCTCACGAGCTTAGAAAAGAGGGGATTGAAGTTAGATACTACAACCCAACTCCACTCTTTAGAGTTGTTGAAGCTCAGTGGAGAAATCACAAGAAGTCCCTCACGATCGATAGTAAAGAAACAATCATTGGTGGAAGAAATATTGGTGATGAGTACTTTGACTTAAGTCCGGAGTATAACTTTGTTGATCGCGATGTATGGATTGAAGGTGACTTAGTCGATGCCGTAGAGCTTAGTTTTGAAAGTATCTGGACATCAAAAGAGTCTGTGGCGGTTAAGAGAAAGAAGATGCCAGAGAAGAACGACATTCAATATAGAAGAAATTCTCGCACGGCAAGAGGACGCGCAAAGTATAAGAGTGATTTAAGAGCGTGGACTAAGAAAGAGGACTTCGCCAAGAGCTTTGTTTCTCTAGATAATGAGAGAGTTGATCTGAGAGAGAAAATTAGAAACCTCTCTATCTTACATGCTCACGGGCAATTCTATGGTGAGTGTACTAATGCAAGCTTTGTTTCTGATAGACCACTTTCACACGATACAGGTAAGACTAAGAGAATATTAAAGAAAGAAATTTATAAGAGAATTAACGAATCTAAGAGTTCTCTTCAAATTGAGAGTCCATACTTTATTGTTAATGATGAAACAGAGACAACTCTAAAGAATGCACTTAAAAGGGGAGTTAAGACAACTCTACTTACAAATTATCTCTACAGTACTGATGCTATTTATGTTTCCGCGGCTTTTAATTCTATTGCCAACGAGTGGTTAGATACTGGGATGGATATTTTCCTCTACGGTGGAGATACTCAGACTGATTATCAAACCATTAATCATGAAGTTCAGTATTCGCGCTGGGGAACACATGCCAAGTCAGTAGTTTTTGACTACAGCTCTATTATGATTGGCTCATTTAACTTTGATCCAAGAAGTTATAACTTCTCCGCTGAATTGGCCTTCTTCTGTGATGGAAATAGACCTCTTGCTGATTCTCTTCGCTTTGATATTGAGCAAAGAGAGAGAGATTCAATTCTCATTACTAAGAAAGATCTTGAAGAGGATCCTGATTCAATTGATGAGAGACTCTTTCACAGAGTAGGCTTTGGAAAGAAAGTTCTCTACTATCTTCTCAAAGGACCATCAAATCTCTTTGATTTCATGCTCTAGTTAACCATACTCTGGTGGACTCTAGAGATGAGCTCTTTTGCAACATTCACCTTACAAACTTCTTCCAATGTCTCAAAGCCTGGACACGGATTAACTTCTAAAATAAAGAATTGATTCTCGGTTTCAAGAATATCAATACCACCGTAGAAGAGGTGAGTATTTCGTCTGATTGTTTGAAAGAAACTGATAAGTTCTTCACTTAAATTTTCGGGCTCTATTGCAAAGCACTCACTGCGCTGGGCATTGAGTCTGAATTCATCCTGTCTCTTAGCGTGTTTTTCAAAGGCCCCAATAATTTGATCTTCAATGAAAAAGAGGCGGTACTCTCTAATACCTCTCATCCTAGGCTGAATAATAAATCGCTGGTCACCAAAGTGGTAGTAGCTCTCTAGTTGAGTGTAGAGAGAGTCTATACCACGGCATAAACTCATGCCTAGGCCTTTATTACTTCTAGTGGGTTTAATAATATATTCATTTGGGCACTGGCCCGGGATATCGTTAAAGTCTATGACCTCTTCGATCTCCTCACGAGAGAGCGCTCCTCTAATGGCCCTAGTGGGAATGCAACTAAGTTCGAGATTATTTAAGAAGATATGGGAGGAAAGTTTGTCTCGAAAAATTTGCAACTCTTCAATTGGGTTTAAAATAAGTGAGCCCTTATTCTTCCAAGATTGGCACAGTTGTAGATCGTAGTCGTCGAAGAGAATTCCTGAGTAGCGATTAAAGACCACAGTGGAAGAACTGCGCTCATTCTCTCTCCAGTGACTTGATTGGTAAATATCTTGGTGTTTCGACTCAAGGCCCAATGATTGGGCTTCTGCCAGCAATCTAGCGCTGGAGTAGAGTTGACTATTCTTAGAAATTACGAGTATTTTCATAGTTAAGTCCCTCAAAAAGGGTGTTTTTAGTGTTATTAAAAGGTTATAATACGGATATATTTTAACACAAGAATCGAGTAGAAAATGACAAGAGTTTATATCAGTCTAATATTATTGAGTTTACTATACGGATGTTCCAGTATTACAGACTTTATGACTCTTGATAAAGATGACTCAAATACGAGTGCACAGTCTAAGAAGATCAGCACTACTGAAGCTAAAGAGGCTCCTGTTGCTGAACCTGTAAAAGTCCAGAAAGTTGTAAAGAAGCCTCTTTGGGATAAGAAGCTTCCTCAAAACCAAGTGGTTTCAAATTACTGTAAGAAAATAGAGAAGAAATTTCGTCACTGGGGCTGGGGTTATAGCCGCTGCATGAATATTAAGTGGAATAATGTGAGAAAGTCCCACTTAGGTGATCCTTTGATTTGGACAGTCTATGGAAGTGAAGAACTTCAAAAGTCATCTAACCCTAAAGATATGACTCTCATTCTTTGTGGAGTTCACGGTGATGAGATTACGCCAATTAAATTCTGCTTCGATATTATTCACCACTTAGAAAAAGTCGTAAACGGTCACTTACCAGGCCATGAAGAATTAGAAGATAAGCTTGTTGTTGTGGCCCCAATTGTAACACCAGACTCTTTCTTTAAGAGACGTCCTACGAGAACAAACGCTAGGGGTGTTGATGTAAATAGAAACTTTCCTACTAAGGACTGGAATAGGGACGCACTAAGACTATGGAAGACAAGATATAGAAGTGACAAGCGCCGCTACCCAGGTGAGAGACCTCTTAGTGAACAAGAGACCATTTTTCAAGTTAACCTTATCAAAAGATATAACCCATCAAAGATTATTACGGTTCATGCTCCACTTTCAATTCTCGACTATGATGGACCAGAGTTTCACTCCCACAATCACGATGGCGCACAGATTGTTGTTCCCAATGCCCAAGAGCTCCTCATACAGATGAGTAAAATGGCCAATGGATATAAGATAAAAAACTATCCTTTCTTTCCAGGTAGTCTTGGAAATTATGCTGGAAATGAGAGAAATATTCCTACCTATACGTTGGAGCTTCCTACATCAGATAATAGAAAGCACAAGAAGTATTGGGCCACATTTAAAGATGCCATTCACTCGGCGATTCTTCACGACATGAAGAAGGAAGTTGAGGTGGCGACTCTTCCAGATGAAGATGATGTCTCAACAAATTAGATTTTAACCTATTCGTAAGAATTATCTGTATTTTTAACGACTTCGGCTATTTCCCTTGACGTAAGTTACAAGGTGAATTAATCAAAGAAATTAAGACAATACATTTAAAATGACGAGAGGAGTTCGCCGCTTGAGCACTGAAATTATTAAAGATTCTCTACCTAAGTTGCAAAGACCTGAAGAAGTTTATTTGAACTCTCATTGGACTGATAAGCTTCATGCAAATGCTACCCATTTGATTGGTTTTGGTTTTGATGGAACGGCATGTTTTAGAAAGGGAACAAAAGACGGACCCGATGCTCTTAGAATCATCAGTGATGGAATCGAAGATTATTCTCCCTACTTAAAAAGTGGTACCGATGAAATTCGTAAGTTCTACGACCTTGGAAATTTAAATGTGGGAACGAGTGATGATGCCGACGCTAATTGGAAGCAGGCAACAGATGAGTTCTTAGAGATCTTCAGTGATGTAGATCTAAAAGAGAGTGGAATCAAAACTCTCACTCTTGGTGGAGAGCATTCAATTAGTTTCGCTCCTCTAAAAACGTACTTAGATCAATATGATGATCTGGTGGTCATTCACCTCGATGCTCACGCAGACCTTCGAGACGGCTACTTGGGACATCATTACTCTCATGCCTCTATTATTAGAAGAGCACTTGACCATTTTAAAGATGGACATGAATTGATTCAGTATGGAATTCGCTCTGGTACTAAAGATGAATTTAATTGGATGCACGAGCATGGAACAATTAAAACTTCTCGTGCTGATTTTTTAGAAGCGGTAAGCTCTATTGCTAACGATAGACCAATCTATTTAACTTTTGATCTCGATTACTTTGACCCTAGCTTCTTTCCTGGTACGGGAACACCGGAGCCGGGTGGAGAAGATTTCCATTCATTCATATCCTTTGTTAAGATCTTGATGAATAAGAATTTTGTTGGTTGTGATGTGGTGGAATTATCTCCCGTTATTGATCCGACAGGAAATAGTGATGTCTTTGCGGCCAAGGTTGTACGAGAATTATTAATTGCACTAAATTAGGAATGACCATGAGTAAGTGGACTATAAATGATTCAAAGAAATTATATAAGATTAATCAATGGGGTGAAGGTTACTTCTCTGTAAATTCTCTTGGTAATTTAACTGTTAGAACAGAGTCTAAGAAGTCTGGAGAGTTTGATATTGCCTCAGTCATCAAAGAGATGAAAGAGCAGGGAGTAAAATTTCCTGCAGTTATTCGCTTCCACGATATTCTTCGCTCAAGAGTTAGACTCATTAATAAAGTCTTTAGAGAAACGATTGAAGAATATGATTATGAAGGTCGCTACTACGGTGTTTACCCAATTAAAGTGAATCAAATGCGTGAGGTCGTTGAAGAGATTATCGACGCTGGTCTTAAGTATGATTACGGCCTTGAGGCAGGAAGTAAGCCTGAGTTACTAGCAGTACTTGCTATGAACGACAGTAAAAAGGCCCTGACTATTTTAAATGGATATAAAGATGATGATTATATGAAGCTTGCTCTTCTTGGAAGAGAAGTGGGAAGAAAGATTATCATCGTGATTGAGAAATTTTCAGAGATAAAGAAGATTATTCGCCTCAGTAAAGAAGTTGGTGTAGAGCCACTTATTGGTCTTCGTGGAAAGATGAGTGTTCCAGGCTGTGGAAGATGGTCTGGCTCCTCTGGTGAGAGGGCCAAATTTGGTCTCTCTGTTTCAGAAATGCTTCAAGCTGTTGAGCTCTTTAGGGCAAACGGTCTTGGTGATTGCATTAAGCTCTTTCACTTTCATATAGGTTCACAGATTCCTGAGATCAGATCTTTTAAAGAGGCGATCAGTGAGGGCGGAAGAATTTACGCTAAGCTTGTTCAGGCCGGTGTTCCTCTTGAGTACTTTGATATTGGTGGTGGTCTCGGTGTTGATTATGATGGAACGAGAACGATTAATGATTCATCTACGAATTACTCTCTAAGTGAATACGTTGCTGATGTGATCTATAGTTTAAAACAAATTTGTGACTTAGAAGGCGTGACTCACCCAAATATTGTAACTGAGTCTGGTCGTGCAGTAACAGCTCACCATTCATGTGTTGTAACAAATGTAATTGGTAAGATTGACGCTACTTCAGATTTTAATACGAAGAAAGTTACGGGAGAGCATATCTTTGTTAGCAATATGCGAGAGCTAGAAGAAGATCTTCACAATAATGAGAGACTACAAGAAACTTATAATGATGTTATTCAATTAAAAGAAAGTGCTCTCAATGCTTTTAAGCTAGGGATTCTTTCTCTAGAGGAAAGAGCAAAGATTGAAACAATTTATACAAGAGTTTTAAATTATATTACTTCAAAGCTTATTGACTCAGATAAAGTTCCAGAGGAGCTGCAGTCCTTAGTTGATGATACCTCTGCAAAGTATCTATGTAACTTCTCTGTCTTTCAATCGGCCGCGGATAGCTGGGCCATTGGGCAAGTTCTCCCTGTTGTTCCGATTACTAGACTGCATGAGAAGCCGACGGTGAATTGCTCAATTGCTGATATCACATGTGATAGTGACGGTAAGATTGATAAGTTTATTGATGAAACTGGCCATCGTACGACTTTTCCGGTCCATGAATTAGGTGAAGAGGATTATTACTTAGGAATCTTTTTAACTGGAGCTTACCAAGACGTGATGGGGGATATGCACAATCTCTTTGGAAGACTCAATGAAGTTCACGTCTTTAAAGATGAAGAAGATGAAAGTGGTTTCTATATTGAAGAAGTTATAAAGGGACAGTCTTGTGCGAAAGTCCTCTCAACAATGCAGTACAATCCACAGTATATGGCCTACTCTTTAAAGAAGGTTGTGGATAGAGAAGTTGCAAGAGGAAAGATTCAACCAAGAAGAGGTGTGAAGTTAGTTGATTTCTATGAAGACTGTCTTAGAAGTTATACTTACTTAGAATCTTAAACTAAGCTGCACTCGTTGAGCTCTCTGTTAGAATTGGAATTGAGAGCTCAAAGGTTGTATTGGCTTCGCCCTCAAGACACTTGAGATCTCCACCGTGATAATGTGCAATTTTCTTACAGATACTTAGACCTAGGCCAGTACCTCTGCCTATCTCTTTAGTTGTAAAGAATGGCTCCATAACTTTATCTTTTATTTCACTATCAATTCCATGTCCTGAGTCAATCACTCTATAGATGACAAGATGATCTCTTCTAAGTAATTCCACTCTGATCCATCTTTCATCCATATCTTTAATGGCGTGAGTTGAATTCATTATGAGGTTGATAAGAATCTGTGTGATTTGTTGCTCGAGACCTTTAAACTTGAGACTATGTTCTGAGATGATGTACTCAACTACAATATTTCTATCTTCTACAATACTTGTATGAAGGTTTTCGATATTTCTAATAATATTCTTTGCTTCAACAGTGATAAGTTCGTCCTCTGAAGAGTGACGAGAAATTCTCTGCAACCCACTTATAATATCAGCGATTCGATCAATTGTTTTTAAATTCTTTTCAACTTTAGTGGTTATATTTTGATTAGCTAGGTCATTACTCTCTTTTAAGTGTCTAAGCATAATAGAAGAGTTTGTCTTGAGTATAGTTAGGGGATTATTAATTTCATGGGCAATTCCCCCTGCCATTAGACCAAGGGACTCGAGCTTACCTTTTTGTACTAGAAGCTCGTAATCTTCCTTTACTCTCTTAATCAGTGAGTTGATTGTCTGAGTTAATTCACTTATTTCTTTGTCGTGACTAAGTTGTTTTATTTCTTTTAATTTATCTAAGTCGAGTTTAGAAACTTCTCTTTGTAAGTTTAGAATTGGATTAAAGAGACTTCTATTTAAGACGTAGTAAGTAAGTCCTAGAATAATAATGATCATTAGAGACGAAGTAACTAGAAAGAGAGAGAAACTTCTCTTTCCTGCGATAAGTATTTCTGGAGTATGAAAGATGGAGTAGACAAAGAATTTATTATTTGCGAGCTCAAGTGAATTGTCGCTCACTAAGAAATTATCTAGTTGGTAGGTACTGTCGGCCTTCTCATTCTCAACACCTTTGAAATAGACTTTAACTGCAAGGTTTTGACTAAGGCGTCTAAAGTAGCTGGCATCTATTTTCTTTGCCATTAGTAATTTTCCAACTGAATTGACTTGGTATCTCTTTGTAATAGGTATCTCAGAGATAAGCCAGACTCCAAAATCTTTTAGGTCATAGATTTCTAAAATTTCTTCGTTCTTTTTTAAATACTCATCATAGTTGATTTTCTTAATTAGTTCAGTAGGTACTTGCTGTAGTCCTATTGAAGAGAAATCGTGATCATAACTTAGATTATATCCATTGATATATTCTCTTTCGTCACCATAGAGAATTAAATCGATATTTAAATTTCTTAGTGCAGAGAGGTTGAGGTTCTTCTCAAGAGTTCTATAGTCTTTCTTCTCCATGAGCTCATAGATTGTTTGTCTACTGGACCATTCTTTATTTTTGAAATTGATCTCACCAAGGTTTTTTAGAATTTCATTTCGAACGAGATCGTTATTAATACTTATCTTCTTATATTCGAGGTTTTCAAATTGAGAATAGAATAGATAGCGTGCAAAGAAGATTAGAGTCCCAATAACAAGTGTAAGTGTGAGAATGTAAATATATTGGAGCTTCTTCTTTGTTTCCATGCCTACTTATTATAAAGATTTCTTGAGCTTATAGATAGAATAAAAAAAAGGCCTATTATTCTGTCTAGGCCTATTTATATTGGAGAACTAAAGAACATCTAAAGATTTTAGTTCTATGTAAATATTATTTTGCGAGTTCTTGAGTTATGAAGTCATATTCTTTCTTAGTCACAGGCTGAATAGAGAGCCTGCTTCCTTTTTGAAGAAGGAGCATATCTTTTAATTTCTTTTGCTCTTTGAGCTCATTGAGTGGAAGAAAGTTTTTAAATTTCTTTTTAAACTTAACTGATACCATGAACCAGCGAGGGTTTTCCTCGCTAGATTTTGGATCATAATATTTAGATGTTTTATCAAAGCAGGTGTGATCAGGGTGAGACTCTTTGGCGACCTCTGCTATTCCAGCAATTCCTGGAATCTTGCAACTTGAATGATAGATAAGAATTAAATCTCCCTTTTTCATCTCGTCGCGCATGAAGTTTCTGGCCTGATAATTTCTCACACCATCCCAACTTTCAGTTTTATTTGGCCTAGACTTTAAGTCGTCAATCGAGAATGTATCGGGCTCAGTTTTCATGAGCCAATACTTCTTAGTCATTCTTGATGAGTCCTTCTAGATTCTTTCTGATGAAGCTAGGTAGAGCAAAGGCCGCACTATGAATCCCTTTATTATAGTAGTCAAAATCTAATCCAGACTCTGTAACTCTATTAGGATTAAAATCTTTCACTGGATGGTACTTCTTTGTAGCAAAAGTAAATGACCAAAGTGAACCAGGGTAAGTGAGGTTTGAAAAAGTATAGAGGAATACGTCATTAAAAACACCGTCTAGTATCTTAATGAGTCCCTTTTGAATATCAGTTTGATACCAAGGAGACTCGCCCTGAGAAACAACGATTCCATCGTCACTTAAACAATTCTTTAGATCTTCGTAGAACTCAGTTCCAAAGAGAGGAGTCGCCGGACCAATTGGATCTGTTGAATCTACTAATATAACGTCAAATTTCTCTTTCGTTTCTTTTACAAATTTAACACCATCTCCAATGATAAGATTGACTCTATCACCAGTAAGGTCTTTAGACGTTTGTGGAATAAACTCAATACAAGCGTCCACAACCATTTTATCTATTTCTACCATTGTACACTTTTCAACGCCTGGATGTCTGATGACTTCTCTAGCTGTTCCGCCATCACCACCGCCAATAACGAGTACGTTCTTTGGATTAGGGTGAACGAAGAGAGGTACGTGAGCGATCATATCGTGGTAAGCGAATTCATCTCTTTCTGTGACCATGATAAGTCCATCATTTAAGAGCATTTTTCCATGTCCCTTCGTTTGAACAACGTCGACAGCTTGGAATTCACTTTGTCCCGAAAAGAGAGTTTTTTCAATTTCAAATTTATATGATGAGTGATCGCTTTGAAATTCTTCGATCCATAGACTAGATTTCATTTCTTATATCTCCATTTTATATGCGGCAAAGACTTCGCGCTCATTCTTAGAAAAATGTGCGAATTCTACATTATAGCCACAGCTAATACTTTCTCTTACTAATGTTTGGTTTTGATAAATTGCAGGAATTGATTCAAAGCTATTCTCATATCCTTGTGGATTAAAAGTCATTAAATCAAAAGCGTGTGGGCGCAGAGTTTCAAGGATAATTGGCGCCTTCTCTACAAGATTAATTGAAGACTCAAAACTTACATAACTTGACTCTTCCTGCGGAGTCACATGAATAGTTAAGTACTCACCATCCTTATTGATAGCATTTAAGCTATAACCGAAAGGTTGGAAGACGAAGTCATCGATTTCAAAACCAGGTATAATCTGATCGAGTTTCAATAATTCTCTTATCTCAGTTGCATTTAACTTACCACTTGTAAGGTTTTTACTTACGTCACTTGCAATATGGTAGACAAGTAGCTCATAGGTCTTATCATCACTTTGTGGTTTATACTCTTTATCAAGGTGAAAGAGGTAGTTGTGATGAGCGTCCATATGTCCAAAGCGAAGTGAACTCCCTTCAAAGAATTCCTGGATCTTCTTAACGTCATCAAGGAAGTGAGTTTTTTGAAGGTGAGAGAAGTACTCATTCTTTCTTTGGAAAATTATTTGTGCAATAGAATCTCTATCGTGATTTTCTAAGAAGTAGAGAATTGAGTTTATTAAAATAGTTTGACCGCAAGTGAGAATCGTAAATCTATCGTCAAAAACAAAGAGACTAGATTCACTTAATAAATAGGCGTCACATTTTTCATTAGAAATTTTAGATAAAATAGTCGCTTCACACTTTGCAACTAACTTAGACCAGAAGTCTTGATCGATTTCACGAAGAGATTTTCCCTCGAGATTAACAATAACTTCTGCCTTCTTTTCAGATCCTTCAAAGAACAAGGCCCACTCCTTAAATGTAAAAAAATCAAATATATATATAAGGCCCTAAATATCATTTTTTAGATATTTTCGTAACTCTATTTTCCCGAATAGAGTAAAAAAGAGCATTTATCTATGCTAATTTATTGAAATTACGAATATTGCCACAATTTTTAGGCATATTGCTTAAGTATTTTCCTCTATTTTCCGAAATAGTTAGAGATAATTCACGTAATCCAAGAGGATTAGACATCCATTAGGAGATATTATGCTTGCTAGCTTTTCAGAGTTTAAATTCTACCAATCATTTAGAATTCCGGTAGAGGACGCTGATGATTTAAGATTCCTGGTTGAGGAAGAAGATGAGTTAGGTAAGAGAAAGTATATCGATGACGCCAAACTTATCGACATTAGTGTGACGGGTCTTGGTTTTTCTACCAGGCAGAGAATTAGTGTAGGTGACGAGCTTACAATTTCAATGCAATTCAAGCGTCATCATTTGGATATTACAGGAACTGTAGTTAGGGCCTTTTCAGATTCAATCGAAGATGAACATATTATTTATGGAATTGAGCTAGAGGCGGACCGCGAACTGAGTAAGTTCTTACAGCAATATGTAATGAGCTTTTCTACAGATAGATTAAAAGAGTGCCTCATCGATTCAGCTCTTAAAGAGAAGTACACTAAGGCCAGTGATGGTTTTGAAATGTTCTCTCTACTACTATCACTATTTAAAGATATTACTTTCTTTGGAGACAAAGAAGGCTTCTTAGATACAATGCTAGAAGAAGTTATCCGTATTCTAAATGCGCAGAGAGCATCAATCTTTTTGATCAATCCTGAGAGTAATGAACTTGAGGCGGTTGGAGCACTCGGTGTAGATAAAGATAAATTAAAATTTGATTATAGATTAGGAATTGCTGGATCAGTTTTTACTACTGGTGTTGCTCTTAATATTGATATTCAAGATGATAAGAGCCGATTCAACGATCAATTCGATTTACAGTTTGGTTATGAGACAAAGTCAATCATTTGTCATCCAATCCATAACCGTGAAGATAAAATTATAGGTGTTATTCAAATTCTCAATAAGAGAAATGAAGACAGATTTACTGTTGAAGATGAGAAGACGATGAAAGTTCTCGCACTTGTTTTCTCTTCAGTATTTCATAACTATAATCCAATGTCTGAGTCTAGTCAGATCAGAAGATTTTCGACTCCGTTTGATAGAAAGCATGCTCTCATTGGTAAGACGCCTCATGTGGCCTCTCTTAGAAGTGCCATCATAAAAACAAAAGATCTAGATTCACCTCTGCTTGTTCATGGTGAAAAAGGTGTGGGGAAAACTCTCTTTGCTAAAATTCTTCACCACGAAGGATGTAGAGGACTAAAGGGATTTGAAATGATTCGCTGTGAAGAGCCTATTAGAGATAATCTCTATGAAGAACTCTGGGGAGCAGAGGATAAGAATGTCTTTGCCAAAGTAAAGGGTGGAACAGTTGTTCTTCACGATATTTGTTCTCTCTCTATTAAAGAGCAGAGAAAGTTAATGAGTGTATTTAACGAGAGAAAAATTCCTGGGACATTTATGTCTATCGATGCCCGCGTGATCGCCACTTCTACGAAGGATCTCGCAGAGCTAGTCGATAAGGGAGAGTTTGATAGAGATCTTTATGAGTATCTATCGAGTGCATATATTTATATGGAACCTCTTAGAAGAAGAATCGAAGACGTTGATTTACTCGTAGATTTCTTCTTAAAAGTAGAGTGTAAGAAACAAGGTCTTCTGCTTAAGAACTTCTCTCCGAAGGCCCTTGATAAATTAAAAGACTACGATTGGCCTGGAAACGTTGCTGAAGTTAAGAAGTGTGTTGAGCGCGCAGTACTTTACAATCCAAAGGCCCATATTATTACAGAGGTTGCCCTAGAAAATAATGCTTCTCCATTACTAGATACAGGTAGTAAGAGAAGAATGTTTGGCAATGTACCTCATGTTGCTGATTATAAACTTCCTCTTAAAGATAGAGTGGCCCTCATTGAAAGAGAGATGATCATGGCCGAAATTAAGAGAAATAATGGCAATAAGTCTAAGGCCGCAAAAGAGATGGGAATCTCTAGAGAGGCCTTAAGAAAGAAACTTCTTCAATCTAGTAACGTCCTTGAGGGAATTCAAGAGGAGACAGTTACAGAAGAAAAGAAAGCAGCTTAATCGGCCACAAATTTTATCAAAATATTTCTTTGCTTGGGACTATCTCTAAATTCACAGAGATAGATCCCTTGCCAAGTTCCAAGAATAAGTTCCCCTCTATCAACAATAAATGACATACTTTGATTTACGAGCATTGTTTTCATGTGAGAGGGAGAGTCATCTTCACCTTCGTCTGTGTGCTTTATAAAAGGAAGATTTCTAGGAGCAATATGATCTAGGAAACTCTCAAGGTCCTCTCTAGCACTCGGGTCGTAGGATTCATTAATTGTTAGTCCACAGCTTGTATGAGTGATAAAGAGATAAGCGATGCCGCTTTCATTCTTAGAATTGAGCTTTAAAAGCTCTTTTTGGACTTCATCAGTGATATTGTAGAATCTCTCCCACGAGTGTTTAACTTGATTGTTGAATAATTCAATTGCCTTCCTTTAGTTAATTTATCACAATATTCTCAATATTTAGTCGCAAAATGTCGATAGTTGATTATAGTAATTTAAAATTGGAGCCCCTTTGGGAATTATTGAAATTCTCTACCAACAGATTGGTATTAAAGATGTAATGGATATTGCAATAGTATCTATTATTCTTTATCAAATTCTAAGAATCGTGCAGGGGACACGGGCCCTACAAGTTATGCTTGGTCTGGTTCTCGTTCTTGGACTCTATGGTGTATCCCTTTATTATAAGCTTTATTCACTGAATTGGATTCTTACTCACTTCTTTGATTACTTTGTGATTATTTTTATTATTCTCTTTCAAGATCAATTGCGTTCGGCCCTTGCCAATGTGGGGACAGGAAGAAAAGTTTTTGGAATCTTCAATAATAAATCTGAGTATCTAGAAATTGAAGAAGTCGTAGAGGCGGCAGGTGTTTTAAGTCGAGAGCAGATTGGTGCCCTCATTGTTTTTGAAAGAAGGCATGGACTTGAAAATATAGTTGGAACTGGGACAAGATTAGGTGCAGAGATACACTCCGACTTAATCTATTCACTCTTTCAACCATCATCTCCACTTCACGACGGTGCCATTTTAATTCAAGATGGAAAGATTGCAGCGGCGGGATGTTTTCTTCCGCTTTCAAATAATATTGAAATTGATCGCCACCTTGGGACTCGTCATAGAGCAGCACTAGGGATATCTGAAATCTCTGATGCCATAGTTGTGACAGTGAGTGAAGAGACAGGAAGAATTAATCTCTGTATTGATGGAACATTCTATTCTTGTGGAAATGAAAATCAATTGCGTCAATACCTCAAGCACGTTTGGTCCAATGAGAAGTTGGATGAGAAGTTAAAACCTATAAAGTTGAAGGACTAGAATGAAAGGCTGGCAAAAGGTTTTAAAAAAGAATCACGAATATTCAAGACACCTCTTAAAAGTTGTAAGTGCTCTTTTTGCAGTTGTTATTTGGTTCTACGTTCTAAACTCTGAACCTCAAGAGGTTACACATAATATGACTCTTCACTTAGTTTCACCCAAAGGCCTTAGTGTTTCTAATCTAACGCCAGAGAAATTAAGTGTTAAAATAAAAGGTTCTAGGGCCTTTATTAGAACGATGGTTGAGCGAGAAGAGAGTGTATATTTAAAGCTTCAAAATTATCCTTATCAAAAAAAGGGTGGCTTCAATATCTTTCTCTCTCCAGAGGATATTCCCGTTCCATTTGGTATACAGGTCATAGATGTAAAACCGGATAAATTCAAAGTTGAATTACAGAAGGAAATTCGAAAAAATGTTCCTGTTAAAGTGAATCTGGTTGGGGCCTTACCTAGTGATTTAAAATTAATGGAGACAAAGATCGAACCATCTGAAGTTCTTATCTCCGGGCCCATAGAGGTCATGAGAAAAATCTCTCGTGTAACAACGGCCCCCATAGATTTGACGACACTCGAGGGAAGTGGAGAGTTGAAAATTTCTCTCAGTGATATTGATCCACGTATTGAATCCAAGCGAGTCACTCCATTGGATTTTGCCTATGTCGTTAAGCCAAGAAAAGCGAACTTAACTCTAAAGAAAGTAAAGATTAGATTTCTATCTAGTTCTAATCGAATTTCCTCTAAGACACGCTTTGTCTCTCTAGATGTTCTCGCTCCTGAGGGCGTACGTCTCACAGCATCAAGTGTGCAGGTCATTGCCGATGTGCCAGATGAGCGAGGGGTGCATAGTGTTAAGTTGCGTGCAAAGCTGCCTGAAGGCATTCATCTTTTGCAAATCAACCCCCAATCTATTAATGTAAGCAATCGATAATATGGATTTATCTCCAAAATATATTTAATCACACCAGAGTGTTGAATTAAGAGGAAAGTATGTCAGAGAGAAAACTTTTTGGGACAGATGGAATTCGTGGAAAGGCCAATATCTATCCAATGACACCAGAAATTGCTACCGCCCTTGGAAGAGCAGTGACTCATTATTTTCAAGGCCACACTAAGAGAAAGAAACCACTTATCATCGTGGGTAAAGATACTAGATTAAGTTGTTATATGTTCGAGCAGGCCTTCGCGGCCGGTGTTTGTTCACAGGGTGGAGAAGTTATCCTCACTGGACCATTACCAACTCCAGGTGTTGCCTTTGTAACTGAGTCTATGCGTGCTGATGCTGGTGTTATGATCAGTGCTTCTCACAATGCTTACTCTGATAACGGAATTAAAATCTTTGATTCTGTAGGTAATAAACTTCCTGATGAAGTAGAGCTAGAACTTGAAGAGTTAGTTTTAAATCTTCAATTAATGCCTGTTAAAATTGGTGGTGAATTAGGAAATGCAAAAAGGCTTAAAGAAGTCTTTGGGCGCTACTTAGTTAATGTAAAATCAACTCTAGATAATAGCTGTAAGCTAGATAATATGCGCGTGGTTCTAGATTGCGCCAATGGAGCAGGTTATAAAGTTGCTCCAATGATGTTTGACGAACTTGGTGCTGAAGTGATTTCACTTGGGGTTAATCCCAACGGACAAAATATTAATTCCAATTGTGGCTCACTTCATCCAGAACTAGCTTGTGATCACGTAAAGAAATATCGTGCCGATATTGGTATCTGCCTTGATGGTGATGCTGATAGATTGACTGTGATTGATCATGAGGGAGAAGTCGTTAACGGTGATGCTCTGATTGGTCTCTTCGCTAAATTTCTACTGGATACTGGAAAGTTAAAAAAAGGTGACACGGTCGTTGGAACTGTTATGTCTAATTTAGGACTAGAAAATTATATTAAATCTCTAGGATTAAAATTTCACCGCACTAAAGTAGGAGACCGCTATATTGTAGAGTATATGCGCGATCACAAGTGCATTCTAGGAGGCGAGCCTTCTGGACACGTTATCTTTGGTGAGTACGCAACAACTGGTGATGGTTGCCTTGCGGCCCTAAAGGCCATTGAGGCAATGAAGTTCTATGATAAGTCGATTAGAGATTTAGTGAGAGAGGTAAGTCTCTACCCTCAATTACTTATGAATAAAGTAGTTAAGGAAAAGGTTCCTTTTAAGGAAATTCCTGTCTTTCAAAAAGAATTAAAAGCAGCTGAAAAGAAACTTGGCGACAAGGGGAGAGTTCTTGTTCGCTACTCGGGAACAGAGCCTTTGGCCAGAGTGATGGTCGAGGGAGAGAAGCTGGAAGATGTGCATACAATTTGTGAGAATTTAGTAAAAACTCTTTCAAAAGAAATTGGTAGCTAGGGAGCTATAATGAAAGCAAGATTAGGTGTTAATATTGATCACGTTGCAACTTTGAGACAGGCGCGTGGCGAGAACTATCCAAGTATCGTCGATGCTGCCAGCACTGTGCTAAGAGATGGGGCTGATCAGATCACTATTCATCTGCGCGAAGATAGAAGACATATTCAAGACACTGATGTTGAAGCAGTACATTTAGTGACTAAGAAATTTGGAAAGCCTCTCAACCTTGAAATGGGGTGTAATGATGAGATCGTCGAGATAGCCGTTGCTACAGCACCATCTTGGATCTGCCTCGTTCCTGAAAAGCGCGAAGAAAAGACTACTGAGGGAGGGCTTGATCTAAAGACTAAGTCTAACTACGACAAAGTTCTCTCTACATGTAAGTATTTAAAGTCAAAAATAGAGGGAGTTAAAATTTCTCTCTTTCTCGAGGCCGATTTAGAGACATTGACTCTTGCTAGTGAAATGCCAATCGACGCAGTTGAAATTCATACGGGTGACTACGCTAGAGCGCATCTAAATGATGAAGACTATGAGAAATTCTTAGCTCAGTACAAAGATGCTAAGATTTTCCTTGTAAGCAAGAAAATTGGATGTCATGCAGGTCATGGACTTACTTCTCAAAGCTTATTGCCATTATTAGAAAATAATTTATTTGAAGAATATAATATCGGGCATTGGATTATTTGCCAGGCCGTATTTGATGGACTTTCAAAGGTTGTCAAAGATATGGTTACATCAATGAGTGAATATCCCTACACTCTAAAGGATTAGATTATGAGAGTTGTTGATATTAATGAGATGAAAGAAATTGAGAAGGTAGCCATCGAAGAATATGGTTTTACTGAGTCTCTTATTATTGAAAATGTTGGTACTAGAGGTGCTGACTTTATTGAAGATTCAATCTTAGAAGAATTAGACTATGTTGGGGAAATCGTTCTACTTGTAGGTAGAGGAAATAACGCTGCCGACGGTTTGGCCATATCTAGAAATTTAGTTAACCGTGGTCATCGTGTGAGAGCTTTTATTCTCTTTCCTGACGACGATCAATCTAGTGAAGAGCAACAAAAACAAGTTCACCTCGCTAAATCTTACGGTGTACGTATTAACGAAGTAAAAAATATCAATCAGGTTCAAAGTTATTTTGAAGAGACTCAAGATAGCTATGTAGTTATTGATGCAGTTCTTGGAACGGGATTTAAATTACCTCTTTCTCAGTACCTCTTTGAATTATTCAACTGTGTAAATAACTCTAAGAGTATTACTATCGCTGTTGATATTCCTTCGGGAATTACGGCAAATATTGGAGCGAAGAGTTCTGTGGCCATCTCTGCTGACTTTACTCTCGCTATCGGACTACCAAAAACAGGTCATTATATTGATGAGGGTGCCCGCCACTCAGGACAAGTTCTAACGTTAGACGTTGGTTTTCCAAAGGCCTTAATCTCTGGAGGAGATAAAGCTCTCTTAACTTCAGATGTTATTGGTCACACTTTTGGAGCTAGAAATAAATTTGCTCACAAGAATACTTTTGGTCACACTCTTGTAGTAGGTGGTTCTCCAGGGCTTACAGGAGCCTGTATAATGGCCTCTAATGGTGCGCTAAAAGTGGGAACAGGTCTTGTGACTGCTGCTACTTGGAAAGAGAGTTACTATGAGCTTACTGGAAGATCTCTTCCAGAGGTGATGACTGGTCTGATTCCTTCAAGTGCTAAAGATAAGGAAAGTATTATAAATGAATTGGACCGCTACGACGCTGTTGTAATTGGTCCTGGACTAGGTGTGAATGAAACATCTAGAGATATTGTCATCGAACTCTTAAGCCAATTTGCTGGACCAGTTGTTGTCGATGCAGACGCTATTAAGGTTCTTGATTTAAGTAAAGATTCAGAACTTCTCCATACGAGAAAGTATCCAACAATCTTCACTCCTCATATGGGTGAGTTTGCAAAATTCACTGGAGCCAGCGTTGATGAAGTTCTACAAAGACCTATTGATTACTTAAAGGAAGTCGTTGATAGAACAAATTCTTGTTTTATTATGAAGGGACCATGTTCTTTTCTTGGCTTTCCAAATGGTAATGTCTTTATCAATTATTATCCAAATGATGGGATGGCCACTGGTGGTTCAGGTGATGTTCTCGCCGGAATTTTAGGGGGGCTGCTCGCTCAAAATCCATTAG
This sequence comes from Halobacteriovorax marinus SJ, assembly GCF_000210915.2. Taxonomy (NCBI): domain Bacteria; kingdom Pseudomonadati; phylum Bdellovibrionota; class Bacteriovoracia; order Bacteriovoracales; family Halobacteriovoraceae; genus Halobacteriovorax; species Halobacteriovorax marinus. Next base: position 2,133,796 of record NC_016620.1, on the reverse strand, counting down.
ACCGAAATCAAAGTGGAATCTTCATGGATAAGACAATGCTCTATCAAGCAATATGTCTTGGAGTTGGAGCTCACACTGTGGCAGGTAAAATAGCGGCCAAGAAATACGGTGTTAGGGCCATGACAGCAACTTCAATCATTGAGCACTTAAGCGACGCTTTTCAAGAGTTGAACGAAGACGATATTTACTGAGGCCAGAGTGGAATTAATTAAAGAGTGGGATGGTATTTTTGAAGAGAACTTAGAAAGTCTTTCTGAAGAGATTAAAAGTATCATTCCCCTTGAAAGTGCCATTATTCTTACTGGAGCTGTGGGTGCAGGGAAGACAACTTTTACTAAGTCATTTATTGATAGTGATGAAGGGGATGAGGTCTGCTCGCCAACTTACTCCGTCATTAATGAAAATGGAAATTGCGCTCACGCTGATTTCTATCGTTTAAAAGATAGCGAGGAGGTTATTCACCTCGAGCTAGGTCTGTACTTAGAAGATAAAGACTACTTTTTAATTGAATGGGGCGCGCCTTTTTTAAAAGAGATCTCTCGAAACCTAGATGAACAATGGGAGATATTCGAGTTAAAGTTTGAAATAAATTCACAACTTTCTAATTCAGACAATATTTCTTCAAGAAAAATCCAACTTTTTAAGCATTTTTAATCAATATTTTTTAAGTACTTGAGGCTTCTAGTGGAAAATATTTCCGAGCTAAAAACACGGTTTATTTCCAATAAAGTCTGACTTTTAATCTTAAGAAATTATTAAGTTCTTGAGAAAAACAGTCTAACTCTCTAGATTTATTGGGCAATTTGAAAAAGAAAACTCAAGTATTTCTTAATTTTAAAAATAAAGAAAAAAAGCTTAGTAAATACACCGAAATCAAGTTGACTTTGGACACCTGAACTTGTCATACTATTTAGCGAAGATTGATTTGGATTGAATCAATTTTTTGGGTAGCACTGGAAGCGAACCCAACAAGAGAGCAACACGCAAGTAAAGACACAGAACTTGTATTATGCAACTACACCGAGCTATTAAGCTTTTAATTGGATTTATGGAGGAAGACCAATGAGACTCACTTCTAAAGGACGTTACGCAGTAAGAGCAATGCTTGACCTAACTACCCACTCAAACGGGAACCCTGTTAGACTTCAAGAAATTTCTCAAAGACAAAACATTTCACTTCACTACTTAGAGCAACTTTTCAGAAAGCTTAGAAATGGGCAAGCTGTTAAGTCTGTAAGAGGACCAGGTGGTGGTTATGTACTTGCTAGAAGCATGGACCAAATCACTGTTAAGGATATTCTTGAGTGTGTGGGTGAAAATATCAACCCAGCTAAGGATATTCTTGGTACAGAGGCTGAGCAAGCTTCTACAGTAGAATTTCACCTGTCTAAGAACTATTTTCAAAATCTAGGCGTGATCATGAGAGATTACTTGTCAACGACATCTCTTGGTGATTTAATGCGTAAATCTAATGAGATTGAAATTGAAACTAAGACGGAAGAAACTAATAATCAAGCTGAAGTAACAAATACATCTTCACTTGAAAATACAATTGGAATGACTTCCGCAATCAGGAATCCAATTGGCGAGATTAATCAATAACAGATATTATTTCGATTATAATGCAACGTCCCCGTTAGCGGATTCAGTCAAAGACTGGTTCCCTAACGGGGATTTGCTTTTTGCAAACCCTTCTTCAATTCACAGTTCTGGAAAGAAATCAAAACGCTTTATCAATGAAACTAAGAAGTATCTTGAAAAACTCTTTTCACTAGATTCAACTTTTAGAATATTCTTTCACTCAGGAGCTTCTGAGGGGGTGAACTCTTTAGTTAAAGGTTTTGCTCAAAAGTCATTTGCTGCAAATAAGAAAGTTCACTTCATTCATTCTCACGTTGATCATAGTTGTGTTTTTAATTTAAAAGACGAGCTTGAACTCTATGGCCATGAAGTTTCTAGGTTTGGAGTTGATGCTAATGGTGAGTATGACATTGAAGAGGTGATCTCTTTAATTAATAAATCTAGTGCTCCAACTCTATTAAATTTTACTTGGGTGAATAATGAAAATGGAGTGGTTTGGAATTTAGAAGACCTCTCGAGAATTAAAAAAGAAACTAATTGTTATATTCATGTGGACGCCGTTCAATCAATTGGAAAAATTGAAGAGTGGAAGAAGCTTAATTTAATTGCTGATGCCTATACTTTTTCAGGACATAAGTTTGGTGCTATGAAAGGAATAGGTTTCTCTTTTGTTAAAGAAGATTTTCCTTTCTGTTCTCTAATTCGTGGAGGAGGACAACAAGAGGGAATGCGCTCAGGAACTGAGAATACAAATGGTATCTACTCTCTGAAGTTGGCATTAGAAGAGTTATGCGAGAGAGAGAATTTTTCTAAGCTAAATGAAGCAAAAACTTTTATCGAAAGTGAGATTGAAAAAGTCTTAGACTCTAAGGCGTTTATTGTTTCTAAGAATGCGAAGTCTCGAAATGCAAATACAATCTATCTCGTTATACCTGGAAAGAAAGCTGATATTCTTATTACTGCCTTTGACTTAGCTAGAATGGATGTGAGTTCTGGTTCTGCTTGTTCTTCTGGAGCAGTTCTTCCAAGTCGTGTACTACAGGCGATGGGAGTAAACGAAGAAGATGCTAAGTCTGCACTTAGGTTTTCCTTTGCCTATGATCTAAGTTTGGAAGAAAGTAAAGAGTATTCTGAAAAAATAATTACTGTTCTAAAAAGATTCTTATAATCGTCTAAAAGACCACTATAATTGCTATTTCAATATTGACATTTTCTTAGGCCTTTGCTGTAGGGGTGTTAGAGTAAAAAAAAATAAAAAAACCTTTAAATAAAGGTGTTAAAGGTATTGCCAAGTTAAAATAAATCCGTCACCATTATATTTATCAACCCAATGTATGGAGGCATTTATGAACAAAAAAGAACTATTAGAAACAATTCTTAAGAACAAAGAACTTAACCACATGACTAAGAAAGACGCTGAGCTTTTCCTTAACACTACTATTGATACAATCAAGAAAACTGTTAAGAAAGGTGAAGATGTTTCTCTAATCGGTTTTGGTTCTTTCTCTAAAGTAAGAAGAGCTGCTAGAGCAGGTGTTAACCCAGCGACTGGTGAGAAGATTAAAATCAAAGCTAAGAATCTTCCAAAGTTCAAGCCAGGTAAAGCTTGGAAAGATATGTTCTAATTTTGGTTTTTACCAAACTTTAGAATATGGAGGGCCATTTAATTGGCCCTTTTTTTTACCTTTTTTATACTTTAATAAAAATTGTATCGTCATCAATTCGAATAGAGTCCTCTTCAATAAATAATTTCATTATCATCATGGTTAATTTCTTGGCCGGTATACCTGCAAAGCGCGCTTTCGTTATATCTAATCTAATTAATTTCTGCTCTGGTATGTAGTGGATCTTTCCATAAACTCTAAGACTAATTTTAAAAAGGATCTTGATTTTAGATTTTAAAACCAAAGAGCTATCTCTGATCTCAATTCTTAAATTTCTGATATCTTCAAGATCTACTATTCCCTTTTCAATAGATTTAACTTTTCTCTCATCAAATCTGTCCAGATCAATATTTGAACTTTTTAAACAACCTGCAACGACTTCGTCTTCTTTAAATCTTCTCTTGATAAGGTTTTTACATCTAAGTTTGAAATCTTTTACGATTGTAACTTCACCATTTGATCTAAATTCAGCTTGGTTAGTCTTTAAAGAGATATCGCTTGGAGTGATCGTTGTATTTAAATTCTTCATTCTTAAATTAATAGATGGATTTTGAATATGAACATCACTTGAATTCAATTTTCCATTCTTAAGGCAAACAATATCTACATCTGTGGTTGAGTCACCCAATGGGTCACATTCTCCTCTAAGGTTGAGTGCTGTAACAGAATCTCCTCTAGACTGTAGTAGCAGAGAGGGAGAGTTAAAGAGCATGCTCTCTCTATTAAATTTAAGCTCAGTATCTACAAGTTCTAGACGATCTAGCTGTGCAAGAGGATTATCCTCCTCTAATTTTGTGGAGAACTCAATGAATGAGACCTTCGTTTTTAAATTTTGCTTCTCGATTTCAAAAGTTCCACTCATGGCCATATCATCATCATAGGCCTTGAAGTTATGTTCTTCATAGTCCACATCCAAGAAGTTAGCAGAAATCTCGCCAGTGACTTTATCTCCACTCTTACTAGATGAAATATCCAAATTCTTTGCAATAATTGTTTCTCTCTTGGCCCATGAATTTGAGCACAGGAGGATTAGCGTCAGTAAATAAGTTTTGATCTTCATATTGACTCCTAATTAATGACTTAAATAAAGCAAGGATGAGACCAATTTTAAAAATGAGATAACAGTGACTTAGGTGTTCCATTTTTGAAACATTTCCGAATTTGTTCTGCTTTAAAGCTATGTTTCAATGAAAAGCGTTGACTAGATGTGTGAATCTTTATAGATATTTGCCTACACATTTCACACTTTTAAAGGATATATCAATGAAAACACTATTGATGATAACTCTTCTTACGCTTACTAGTTTCAATATTTCGGCCAGAAATCCAAACCCTAGACATAAGCTCACAATTACAATGAATAATTATATTCTTCAGCAAAAAATTGGACAAGAAGTTGAGAGGGCAGTGAATAAATTCTATCCTTTCTTTAATTACGTTATTGGTTGTCCAACTGGAAATATTAATCAATATCCTTGTCCACATGATAAGGCGTTTAAGAGACTTGAAAATCTTCTTGTTATTCACCCAGACCTTCACAGTGCTTCAAATGAATACCTTTCTTGGATCATGGTTCAAGGAATGGCCAGCATGGTTATGCACAAGCGCTATCAATTAGATAAGTATCCAAGAGTTAGGGTTGTAGAAGTTGAGCAATTAATTATGCTTACGGCGCAGAGATTTTGGAATGAGTTAAACCCTCCAATGAGTAGAGGATTAGATCTCTATAGAACATCTAGAGATAATATTGCTTTTAACTTAGACCTATCTGTACTGGCATTTACTAGGGCCTATAATCAAAATCCTAAGGTGAACTTCTTTAATAAGGTTGCACTTAGAGCAACTCGCTATGAAGGAATTTATTTATCTGTAAGCGATATTATTGATAACGACCAATTTACTGAAAAAGAGAAAGAAGTTGCTAGAGATATCCTAGTAGACTTTGAAAACGCTCTTTAATCTAAACTATAGGGCGATATAGATTGTATCGCCCTCAATTCTTATAGAATCCTCTTCCATAAATAATTTTAAAATCATCAAGGTCAAAGTCTTGGCCGGAATTCCTGCAATAGAGGCCTTATCAATATTTAATTTGATAATATGCTCCTCAACTAAGTGCTCAATTGTTCCTAGGACTTTTAGATTGAGTCGAAAGAAGATTTTTATCTTAGAGCGCAGGTCAAAGTTTCCATTATTAATATCAAACTTTAAGTACTTTATATCTTCTAAATCAACCAGTGCCTTATTGGGTAATTGAACTTTAGAGATCTTCTTCACTTCAGAAAATTCGTCTAAGAAAATATGAGACTGCTCAATACAACCTGCAATGAAATCATCAATACTAAATCTCTTCTTAATACCGTTATTACAATTGGCCTTGAGTCTCTCAACTCCCGTTTGGTCATTATTGGAAGAAAAGATGAGTTTATTTGAGTCTAGAGCAATTGTATCTGGAGAGATAAAAGCTCGAAAGTTATGGGTTAGAATATTTGTGGTAGGGCTTTTAAGCTGTGCCTGTTGGGCCTCTAAATCTCCGTGATTCAAACACACAATATCAATATCTGTAGAGGCGTCTCCCTTTGGGTCACAACTTCCTTGGAGTGCAATGGCCGAAACGCTAGTTTCCCTCGTTCCAGTCTTAATGGACTTTGTTGTAAAGAACATCTCTTCTTTATCAAAGTTGATCTGAGCGTTTTCTACAAAGAGTTGATCTAGGGTTACGAGAGGATTATCCGGTGCCAACTCTGTATCATAGGTAACAAAGGAGACCTTTGCCTTAAATTTATTATCTTTAATCTCGACACTTCCATTGAGGATCTTGCCACCATCTCTTGCCTTAAACTTATTTCCTCCAAAGTCCACATCAAGCTCTGTGGCCGATAGTTGTCCTGTAGTAGCACCATCTTTTTTCTGAGTCGTGATATTGAGGTTAGAGATTTTTATAATTTCGCGCTTAGCGTGAGCACTTTGTAGGGAGCAAAGAAGTGTAATTAAGAAGAAATATTTCATACTTAAAGTCTATGGTCTTAATCTGTATCTTGCATTTTGCAGAGTGTTGCTGATGAGACCCCTTTGAATATAACTTCTAACCGTAGACACCTATAGTTATTAGAAGGTAAGTGAAAAGCTAATATTTTCAATAGCTTGTGTGAGGGCGGATAACTTTTGATGTAGTGAGTTAGTTTTTAGTTGTGTTTATAATTAGTTGTGTTTATAATTATAAGCACAACTAGTAATGGGAGTGTTCTCTTTACTTGTGAATAATATTTATTAAGTGAAGTAAAGTCGTAGATTTGGAGTAAGTAGTGAGCATTTTTCTTAGAGTAATATTTGTTTCTTTATTTTTACTACCAATCACCGCTTGTGCTCAAACCAAGGAGTATAAAGTGTCAGATCATTATGATGGAAAGAAATTTTTTAATCCTACATTGAAGGGAAAGTCAAAACCGAGCTTCATGGATGCTTTAAGTTTAATACGAGAGGGAAGAGAAGCTTGGCCAGAGAATAATGAAAATAGAGGAACACCTCGAATTAATGAGAGTCTTGGCCCAAATGAAGTTAGTATTACTTTTGTTAATCATGCAACTTTTCTCATTCAATTTAGAGGCTTTAATATTCTTACTGATCCAATTTGGTCGAAAAGGGCGAGTCCATTTAGTTGGATTGGCCCAAACAGGGTTAGAGAGCCAGGGGTAAAAATTGAAGACTTACCTAAGATTGATTTAGTTATCATTAGTCACAATCACTATGATCATTTAGATGTAAAAACTCTAAAAACTTTAAATGATCTTTCTCCATTTAAAGTGATTGTGCCGCTCGGTGATAAGTCGTTGATCGAGTCAATTGGAATAAAAGACGTCCATGAACTTGACTGGTGGGAAGAGGTAAGGATTTCTGAGGATATTCAAATTACCTTTACACCTACTCAGCACGGATCTGCTCGAGGAGTATTTGATAGAGATAAAAGCCTTTGGGGGAGTTTCTATATTAAAAATAAAAGTCGAAGTATTTATTTTGGTGGTGATGCTGGCTATTCAAAGTATTTTAAGGAAACAAGGGAACGACTTGGAGCTCCAGAAATAGCTCTACTGGGGATCGGTGCATATAACCCTCGTTGGTTTATGAAGTCGATACATATGAATCCTTTAGAGGCTGTAATTGCCCATAAGGACTTAGAAGCAAAGCTGAGTATAGGAATGCATTATGGAACTTTTCAGCTTTCTTCTGAGGGGATTGATGAGCCTTTAAAAGACTTAGAGAAGGCTTTGATTAGAGAGAATGTATCGTCAGATGATTTTGTCACATTACATGAAGGTGAAACAAGAATATACGGAGATTTAATAAATGACTAGACCATCTAGAAATCAAGACAAGCTATTAATCGAAGCAGGTAAGAAACTACTTCCAGAGCTAGGTGTTAGTGGGATGAGTATACAAAGGGTAGCTGATGAAGCAGGAGTTAACCTTGGAATGTTCAGTTATCACTTTAAAACAAAAGCAAACTTTATTCAGCAGGTATTAAGATCAATTAGGGAAGATGCTCAGGGTGCTGTAGGCTTTACTTTTTCTGATACAGATACCTCAATTGAAAAATTTCAGAAGTTTTTATTCTTCATGGCAAAAACATTTAGAGATCAAAGAAAGCTAGTACTCTCTTTATTTAAAGATATTTTAAATCAAGATCCAGATGTATCTGAAATGGTTTTGAAGAAATCTAATGATCAGCTTGAGGTTCTTAGGCAATTAATTATCGAATGTCAGAAGGACGGATATATTGATGAAAAAACACCAGTGCGACAAATTGAATTATTTTGTAACTCAGCGATGAAAGGCCCTATCGTTATGGTTGCAGCAATGGAGCGCATTCAACAAGATAATCTTGATGACTTAGCCCCTTATGAGGCAGAAGTGTTAACAGATTCAGATATCTCACAATTAGTATCAATGATCCTTAGAGGAATAAGACTTAAATAAAGGTGAGTAGGATGATAAAGTTATTAATTTTTTTTCTTTTATTGGTAGCTTTTAATTGTAATCCTCAGTTAGAAGCAGCAGAAAATGGAATTGTAGATAATCTTTTAAGTAAAGTAAGAGAGAAGTCATTATCAATTCAGGCCTATGAAGATGATAAGAAGTCTAATGAGCATATAATAGAAAGTAATTTGACTTTATTTGAAACTAAAGGCTTTGTTGAGACAAGTTTTGAACGCAGAGACACTCCTCCTCTTTCTCCGGTCTCTTCACTTAGGCAATCCGCTTTTAAAACTACTTTAGGAGTATCAAAGATTTGGGAATATGGATTTGAAACCGAATTATCTGCGGGAGTTTTGGATAGCTCTACTGACTACCCAAACTCTTTTTCTCCGCCAGAGTACTCTTATATTTCACCTACAGTCGAATTTAAGTTTAAGACTAGTTTGTTTCAAACTTTGTTAGGGCATGAATATGATTATTTTCGAAAGAAAAATGAAGCTCAGAATCGTTATATATCTTATAAAGCTGAAGATCAGCAAAAGTTGACTTTAGTGACAGCCTTAACTGAGTATGCTCAATTACTAGAAGCCCAGGAGGAGCTTAACTTTCAAAAGAAGATATGCTCTGAAGTTGGACAACAAGTTCGTAAATTAAATAGTAAATATAAAAAAAGATCAATTTCGAGGAGAGAATACCTCTTGGGAATGAAAGAAAATAGTACTTGTACTGTTAGCGTTAGCAATATTTTAAAAAGAGTTATTGAGTTAGAGAATTCATTTCTAGCTACATATAATATTAATATACAAGAAATTAGTGTAGTTAAGGCGGATCAATTATTTAAAACTCTTAAAGACTCTTTTAGAAAAAATAAAACTTTTAAGCAGCAAGATAAAATACTGACAAGTGAAATGAAGCTATTGGCATTAGAATCTGAGGCGACCCAGTATGATTATCAGGAATTGATGGAGAAGAATAAACCAAACCTAGATTTAGAGATTCGAGCAGGCAGTGTCGGTGTTAATGAGAGCTATAGTAAGGTCTATTCAAATTTGCTAGAAGATCAATCGATTTATATTACAGCAGCACTAAAACTTGAACTTCCTATCAAAAATCGTGCAATTAATGCGACTGCTATTGCAACAAAGTACAAAGTCGCTGCAATAAATAAGAGAGAGACGCTAGCACGAAATCGTGCTTTAAAACGTTATGAAACATTGAAAGATATTCTTGAGAAAGACTTTAAAATTTATGACGAATATTTAAATACAATTAGTCTTTCTGAAGACGTTTATAAAGAAGCGAAAAAAGACTTTAATAATGGACGGCTTGATTTTAATGATCTGTCTGAATTTAGTAAGGGTTTAATAGAAGATCAGAAGAAAATTTCAACACATAGAATAAGTCTACTGCTGAGGGTTGTTGAATTCTTAGATTATCACAATTTTTTTGATAATTATATTGTTAGTAAAAATGTAGAAGGGGTATAAGTATGAAAATTTTATCTTTTTTACAGTCCCATAAACTCTTCGTTCATTATGCAACAATTGTAACAGTTGTATTAGGTATTAGCTCTTTCTTCCTTTTACAAAGAGAGACGAGACCCAATGTTAATTTCAATAGAGTTAATATTACCGCGGCTTACCCCGGGGCATCTCCTGTAGATATTGAAGGGCTAGTGATTGATCCTATTGAGGATAAACTTGCAGAGGTTGACGGTATCGAAGAGTATCGTTCTGTTTCATATATGGGAGCAGGTTCTATATCAGTCATCGTTGATGAAAACTACCCCGATCCAAACGAAGTAATTAATGAGGTAAGAAGAAAGGTTTCTGAAGTCGATGGGCTCCCTGTTGAGGTAGATGACCCTATTGTTACAGAGTTAAAAGCTGAAAGTATGCCGGTGCTAAACCTTGCTCTTTATGGAGATGCAAAACCTTTCGACTTAAAGTTTCAAGCAGAGAAGTTAAAAGATTTTTTACAGCAGCAAGATGGTGTTACAAATGTAAGTTATACCGGAATAACGAACTTACAATTAAAGGTTTTATTAAAGAGAGTTAAACTTACAAAGTTTGACTTAACTATTGATGAAATCTTTACAAAACTTTCAAATTGGTCAAAACAAAAACCTGGAGGCATATTCGAAAATAGTGAGCTTGTCGCTAGTATGACTATTGGTGAAGACTTAAATAGTTTAGAGAAGGTGGGAGATTTTATTGTTCAGAGTAATGACTCAGGCAAAAAAATAAGGTTAAAAGATGTTGCTGATATTATTTATGATTTAGAAGAGAATCAAACAGGTAATCTCTTTGAAGATCAAGTTGCCGTATTATTTACTGTAACAAAATCACCTAGTGCTGATGCAATTCGAACCGTTGATAGTGTAAAGAAAGAACTTACTTCATATAAAAAGAGTCTTCCCTCCGGGCTTAATTTAAAATTATATAAAGATGAATCAATTAATATTCGAACGAAGTTAAAAATTGTTACAGGAAATGCTATTGTCGGACTTCTTCTAGTTTTAGTGATTCTTATTATTTTCTTGGACTGGCGTTCTGCGCTGATTACTTCTTTGGGAATTCCTGTTTCAATTCTTGGTGGAGTTTTGATACTTTTCCTTCTTGGGTTTACATTAAATTCATTAGTTGTAGTTGGAGTTATTATCGTTTTAGGTATGCTTGTTGATGATGCAATTGTAGTATGTGAGAATATTTATTCGAAAATTGAACAGGGTCTGCCGCCTGCACGAGCAGCAATAGAGGGAACTAGAGAAGTCGCTGCCCCAGTGATGTCATCTGTTGCTACAACTGTTTTTGCTTTTTTGCCTATTGCCTTTATGGGAGATGTTATAGGTCAGTTTTTAAGGGTTATTCCTATAACTGTTATAGCACTCCTCTTTGTTTCTGTTTTAGAGGCATTCTTTGTTATTCCTGTACATAGTGAAGAGCTAATGAAGCCTCAGGAGAATAAGAGTAAAAAAGGAATCATGCAGAAAGTTGAATCTTTGTATGAGAAGTATGTTTTATGGAGTATACGTAAAAGAGCTTTTGTTGTGGGTTCTCTAGTTTTATTTTTTATTATTTCACTCTTTCAAGGCCAAAAAATATTTGATCAATTCTCTCTAGTCCCATCCGAGGGTTTAGAGGGACTTAGCGTACGTCTTGAATTAGATAAAAACACACCATTAAGTGCAACTTCTGATCGAGTTAAGAATTTATCTAGAAGATTAATAAATATCTCTGATGGAACATTTGACAATATTTATTCAGACTTAGGTCAAGTAACCACGGGAGGGAGTGGGGGAAGTCGCCAAAACGGAACACACCTCGCTATGATTAATATTAGTTTTACAAGTGATCCTAGTTTCATACATAAAGAAAAAGAAGTTCTTAAAAGAATTTCTAAAGAAGTTGAGAATTTTTCAAGTGAGTTCAATGTTAAAACAACTATCACTCTCGATTTGCCAGGTCCTCCTGTTGGAAAACCTGTGCAAGTACAAATCGCGACTAGGGATTTTGATTTTGGCATATCTATAATAAAGAAAATTAAAGAGAAACTTCAATCGATTAGTGGAACTTATTCTATAGAAACTGACTTTGCAGGGGACTCAATTCAGTACAGGTTTAGAATTGACAATGAGTTTACGATTTCCCAGGGTGTCGACCCATCTAAAATCTCACGAACAATTTTCGCTGCTTCAACTGGCCTTGTTTCAAGTGAGATATTAAAAAATAGTGAAAAAATAGATATCTTAGTAGGGCTTGAAAAGGGTTCTAATCTTAAGAACAAGAATCTAGTTAAAAGTGAAGAGATTGAGAGTATTCTTAACTTGACTGTAAGAAACTCAAACAATCAAGCTGTTCCAATTAGAAACTTTGTAAAAATATATGAAGAGCTAGGACCTTCTTCTATTCAGAGACTAAATGGAATTCGTACATTAACGCTTTTTGGAGAGGTGGATGAGAGAGTCACTTCTGGAAAGAAAGTGAATCAGGAGTTGGCTCCTTACTTAGAAGAATTAAGAGAGAAGTACCCTAATCTGAAAATAATAATCGGTGGTGGAGAGAAAGATCGCGCTAGTGCATTAATTGACACGCTAAAACTTTACGCAATTGCAATCTTATTGATTTATATTGCAATAAGTTTAACTTTTGATTCCGTAATTTATCCATTCTTAGTTCTTACTGCTCTACCTATGGGGGTAAGTGGTGTCGTATGGGCATTGGTTTTACATGGAAAATCCTTATCTTTAATGGGAATTATTGGGCTCGTCGGTTTGAGTGGAGTTGTTGTAAATGTGTCGATCATTTATTTAAAATTCATTCAAGATAATATTAGATCTGGCGAAGTTCTTGATAAGGCCATTGTTTTAGCCTCTGTCAATCGAATTAGACCTATAATTATGACAACTATTTCAACGCTCCTAGGTTTGTTTCCTACAATATATGGTGTTGGTGGAGTTGATGCGTTTGTACAGCCTATAGCACTCGTTCTCGGTTGGGGTCTTTTCGTTGCAACTTTGTTAACAATAACAACATTACCTGCATTGCTTTCTTTCTTTACTATTTTAAATAAAAAATAACCAAGGGTTTATATGAAGTATATTTTTTTATCTCTACTTTTTATATTATTTAGAGATGTATATGCAAAAGATAAAGAAGATATTCACAGTATAAAGTCATGCAAATCTCAGATACATAGCTTCTGTTCTGATTCTGGAGAGTCAAAAGACTTTAGGCAAATAGTAAACTGTTTAAAAGTGAATATTGATAAATTATCTCAGAGTTGCAAGCAGGAAGTTATGAGGTTCTCTCAGGCGCGCCGTCAAACAAGACCGAGACAAGGAGGAGCAGCTTCGTCAATTGGTGGTATTGCAGGGCCAAGCATACAGCTTCCTCTTCTATCGTATGAAGGGAGATTTATACAAGAAGGTGACGACACTTCAAAGACTCCTAGGTCTTTAGAAAGTAATATGAGTATTTCTTTACCTGTTTATAAAAAAGATAAGAATTCATTAGCGTTCAGCCTTAAGGGAGGGAATTTAAATTTAGAGAGCCCTGTATCCTTAGGGTCTGGAACAGTCATTGATCGTGATTGGTATCGCTCAGAAGTAGGAATTCATTATTCTAGAAGGCTTGATGGAAAGAAAATGTTTGGGCTTAGTTCATCATTTGGTTATGAGGGGGATAACTTTAGTCCCGAAACTCAAAATATTAGTTTAAGGGCCAATTATTCTTTTCCTACTGAGGGAGGGAATCGTTGGGTTCTAATGCTACTTATGTCTAACAACGGTCAGTTGGGTAACTTTATTCCTATTCCTGGCTTTTTCTATATCACTAGAACTTCTACTTTTACTGGAATCTTTGGATTCCCTGTTCTTTCTTTACAATGGACCCCTGTTAATCCGTGGGCATTCTCTTTTTCTCTTTTTGGTGCAAACTTAAGGGCCGAGTCTTCTTATGGCGTCGTCAACAGAAGACAGTTTTTTATTGCTTCAGGTATGAAGCAGCAGAGGTATATGTACAGTGAAAGAACAAATGAAGATGACCGATTGACATTTGAAGAGAAATTTTTTGAGTTAGGTATAAGACAGCCCATTCTAAAAGGTTCACTAATTGAATTTCAGACTGGGAGCTCGTTTGATCGGTCTTTATATCTTGGTGATGGTCTCTTTAATAAAGATCGTGGAGAGGGAACATTTGACTCAAGTTTATATGCACGTTTCTTTTTTAAAGTAATTTTTTAATGATATTGAAACTTAAGAGAAATCTTCAAAACTCTTTAAGATTTATCTTATGTGGGGTTTTATTTTTCATAATTTTAAATTCTCCTCAAGGAGTAGAAGGGCGGAATCTTAACGATGAAAAGCCTTTATTTGAATTGGGTGTTGGGGTGGGTTCTGCTCTTATGCCTCATTATCCAGCCTCTGATCAAAGTCAAACTGTAAGTTTAATACTTCCTACTTTTCGTTATAGAGGAAGAGTTTTTAGAGTTGATGAAGAAGATGGCGTTCGTGCGAGGGTTCTTTCTAGTCCTAGTTTTGGAATAGAGTTTACCGGCGCTGGAAACTTACCTGTTTCATCAAGTGAAAATACTACTAGAGCAGGTATGCCCGACTTGGATATTTTAGGAGAGATAGGACCCCAGTTTTATCTAAAAGCACATCAAGCAGGAGAGCTTAAAGCTCGTTTGTTATTTCCTATAAGGGGAGCTCTATCAACAGATTTCTCTAGTATTCATTATAGAGGAATAGTATTTTCTCCTGGTTTTGATCTTCATATTCGTTTACCAAGTACATTTGGTTCATTGAAACTATTGATGAATGTTAATTTTGCTTCAAAGGAGTACCATAAGTTTTTCTTTGATGTATCAAGGGAGTTCTCTAATCAAGACAGGCCAGAGTACGAATCTGCTGGAGGTTATTTGGGAACACAGTCCGCTGTAAGCTACATTGGAGACTGGAAGCGGTTAGGGGTATTTATTCAAGCAGGATATCAAAACTACCAAAACTCTAGAAATGAAAGCAGTCCGCTTTTTAAGCAGAAGCATACTTTTACTGGTTTTATAGGTATTAGGTGGCTGTTGTATCATTCAGATTCTATGGAAGATGATAGGATTTAACTTTTATAAAACTTTTACTTCTCTAATTTAAATAGCGTATTTCTGATCAGACCTGTGTCGGATGTCTAAAGTTTGAACAGGAGAGAGTGGCTTAAGTGTCTAATAATACATTGACTTTCTGGACTCAATCTTGCTCTTAATTAGGTGGGCGAGGTGTATGCGTGAAGAAAATATTTTTAATTTCCTTTTCCCTATTAGTGGGAATCAGTCTTGATGCTAAACAAGCGGATAGTATTCATATTAAAACAACCTATAAGAGGTCTAAGAAGATCTGGGGTGTCTATACTTTAAATAAACAGGTTTGGTTCCACGGTAAGAAGAAATTCGCCACAGGTCCAAAGGAAGATCATGTCTTGATGAGAAAGGATGGTCGTTTCGTCTTTATCAGTCCTAAGTTCAATTCTGGTGTTGTGAGCTATGATGTGAATGAAGTTCCTTATACTGTCAGAAAGAAAAATAGTTTTAGCGTTGAGAATATAAATTTAAATCAAGTTGATTATACTGACGGTCCCTTTCAAGAAGGTGAACCCATGAAGACTACGGCCTTTAGTTGTAAAAATAAGTGGAAGACAATCGAGTGTGTTCATACTCTTACAAAAGAGGACAAGGCCGCAAGTATCATTAAAGATCTAACTAAGAATTAACTCTCTTTAATAACTTTTCAGTAAAGTTTTTCTCTTCGAGATTTGAGACTTTTCTCATCTCTAATTCTATATAGTCATTAACTTCTTCGTAAGATTTATTTTTTGAAAAAAGAAAAGAAAGAATACGTTTTAAAATTTTCATGTGAACTCCTTAAATTACTAAGAAGTATATTCAAATCTAAAAAAAAGTATCGTTACATTTCTATTAGAATCTTTAAGATTTAATTAAGAGATTTCTTCAAGGCATCGAGAAGAATTTCTTTTGGAGAATGGGCAGCCGCAAGAGTTGTCGACTCCTTCTTTGGAGCTTCTTTTTTCTTTGTGACTTTGTGGATTGGCCCTTGTCGATGGGATTCATCTTTTCCAATCAATTTAAAATCTTGTGTTGCAACGGCATTCATTACTAAGATGAGTAGGGCAATAATTTGAATCTTTATAAAGTCTTTAAGCATATAAGATTATTATCACACAATGATGCAGTGCGCATCTGCCTTGAAAATATTTCCGAGTGCTTTAGGCCGGTTTCGTTTTGACCGGTTCCATTTCGGAACTCTTTTGTCCCGTGAACCATAGTGACACCATCTAAGTAGTAGATATTAGTTTGATAAAAGTTGGCACACGCCTTGCTATATATAAATGTAACTGGTTGGTACCGATGGCCTTGATCAGCAAACTCGTAATTGCTTAAATCCTACCTTAGCCAACCTCATAATAATGGTCAGAATTGGCCTTATCACAAACTACAAAAATCCTACCTTACAATTACAATTTTAATTCTGATCAAGGCCCTCCTTTTTATTTTAGAAGGTCCTCGATCTCTTTGAAGTTATTTTGCCGCGCAAGCTCTAAGGGAGAGTTCCCCTGCTGGTTCTTAATGGTTTTAGTCGCATTTTCTCTTAGAAGCTCACTCACAATACTCTTAAAGCCCTCAGAAGCGGCGTAGTGAAGTGCCGTATTGCCTTCAAGGTCTTGGGTATTGATATTGGCCTTAAAGCTTAGAAGGACTTTTAGGGCGTCTAAGTGTCCATTTCTAGCAGCATTCATTAGATGGGTGACTCCATGTTTATTCCACTTGTGATTGGGATCGGCTCCATTTTTAAGAAGAAGTCTCGCCATGGCCGCATCACCAGAGGAGAGTGCAATTGTTAAGGCGTCAGCACCTAGCTTATTCTTTGCCCCAGTTTTAGCCCCTCTTTCAAGTAGGTAGCTTAGAACTTCAATATTCTCACTAGCAGCTGCTTCCATGAGAGGCGTAATCTCTTCTTTGTCGGCCTTATTTACATCTGCTCCCATCTCATCAACTAGGTACTTGATATAGGGCAGAGGAGCGCCAAAGCTCGCTCTAGTGAGAAGAGTTCTCCCATCTTCACTAGAGATAGCGTCTATTGTTTCTTTTACATTCTCTTTGGCCGATAGAATTCGCTTAAAGTTTTCAAAGTCTCCACGTTGAATTAATTGATCAACTTGAAATGAAAAGGGAAGACTCTCAAAGCTTGTGGATTCGCTCACTTCTTGGACAACTTGATCCACCTGCTCTTCATGGGTGTGGGGAGCGTGATGAGGATTTTCGTGTGAATGATGTTGGTGATTGTGTTCTGTTTTTGGAAAGAAGGTAAACTTAATAGTGACAACAACTAACCAGAGCGTTGCCACTATGAAAATAATTTTAAAGTGCTTTATATTCATTCATATATTCTATCTCAAAACCTCGTGGGCAGGAAAGAAGAATTCTTTTTGATACTCAAGCTTTTCAGCTCCACCATAGGAGTCAACGATCTTTTTTACGATCTCATCTTGGCTTGCCTTTGCATGTCCCTTCCATCCTCTCAATTGGTGGAAGACACCAAAGTACTTACTACCTTGTTGTGTGCTGACTTTCCCCGCTAGAGTAGAAGTGTGAAAGAGTGTTCCTGTTTTTACGACCAACGAGTTCTTAACTTTAGGAGAGAGAAACCTTGCTCTAATAGTTGACTTTGTTGGCCCTGACTTATCAATATCACTTCCCGATACCGCCACCATTTGCTGTAGTGACTTTCCGGCGAGATCGAGCGACTTATCTAACTCTTCAATGATTTTTACAATGATTGAGCAAGTTGCATAATTATCTAGTCTCTGAGAGCTCTTATACTCAGGCAGTCCTGAACCAGAGTAGAGCTTTATACTAAGCTCGTTAGCTGAAAAGTTCTCCCTATCAATATCGAGATTTGGTAACCACTCTTTTAATTTTGGAGCGATAAATTTATCAAACTCACTCTCTCCACCTAGCTTGTTAAAGACCTGGTCAGCAATGAAGTTATTTGATTGAATATTCATGGCCTTTAAGTACTTAATGATCTCTGGTGAGAGGTGAATCATCTTCTTTGCCTCGGAGACATCTTTAAGCGGGTTCTCTTTTACAACTTGCACTGACTTCACACTTAAATCTAAATCATCTAATTCTTCTCTAATTTGAAGGTGATCGATAACTTCTTTGGGCGTAGATTTAATAAAATCTCTATAGGCCACTTTCAACTTATTCCAATCTGGAGTGTGAAAGAAGTCCTTTAGGTTTGCCGCTGTTCTAGCGCTAGTCATACGTAGAATATCACCTGTGTACTCTTCTGCTTTAGAGAAGACAATGAGGTTGCTATCAAAAGTAATTTTATCTAATTCATGTATCCCAAGGTTATTGAGCTGAGATAAGAGAAAGAAGAGCTTTCTCTTTGAGTAGATAGGGTCTTTATCACCAGCAATATGTAGGTGTTTTCCATCTAGGTAGAATTCGCTTTTATATTGATAATCAGCTCCAAGTGATTCACTTGCCCAGTAGCTGGTAATTAACTTTGAAACAGACGCAAGTCTTACTTTCATATGAGGATTAGATCCCTGGGCCTGTCCAGCTTCATTGCTATAGCAAAATGAATGATACTGAGGTGACATATTGTAGTTATTTAATATCTTTTCCCAGTCACTCTTTAAGTTGGCCATCGCCGGTGTACTTAGTGCTAAGAGCACAGAGCTAGATAGAAGAATACGTTTCATCATATGCAGATCCTTTCGTTAAAGCTCTGCACTTATGGCCTAAATAAAAGCATATGACAATATGCGTTATAAAAATTACCGATGATCTAATTCATAGAAATTAGTTACTTAGGCACCTTTTAGGATAGGAATAATCTCTTTTACTCCGCCAACAATCATCTCAATTGAAATGGCGAGTAGGATAATACCCATGATTCTGGTCATCACGTTCTGTCCAATAGTTCCCAGTCTCTCACCAATTCTCTTTGAGTAGGCGAGGACATTTCTTACGAGTATACCAATGAGAATAACAGCTAGAATTGCTCCCACCCAGTGAAGAGGAGTTGCAAAGGCCTTAGCATGAATGATGGATGTTGAAATTGCTCCTGGTCCAGAGAGTAGAGGTATTGCTAGGGGTACAATTCCAAGTTCTCTTAGGTCTTGCATTTGCTCAATTTCGTCGTCGTTGATTTTGGCATTGGAAGAAGTGGCCTGGATCATACTAAAGGCCATGGAAGAGAGGAGTATTCCACCACCGATTGTAAATGAAGCAATACTAATTCCAAAGAACTCAAGAACATATTGTCCCGCTACTAAACTTACCAAGATAGTTATGACGACGGCTAAAGAGCAAGAGTGGGCTATCTTAATTATTTGAGACTCACTATTGGCCTTAGTTAAATTTAGAAAGATGGGAATAATTCCTATGGGATTTAAAATAGAAATCAGTGTAATGGAGAATTTCAATGTATCTTCAAATGCTTGGTACATACTTGACCTATTTCTTAGGAGAATTATTTTCTCTTTAAGCTTATTTAAAATCTTCTTCTAACTCTCTTATAGGCGCATCCGAATAGTTTCACAAGGTGAAGAATTTATTTCGGAGGTAGTGTGAAAAAAGGGATTACTTTACTCAGTTTTATTCTGCTATGTGAATCGGCCATGGGCATGGGGCTTTTTAGATCTAGATCCAAGGAGCCAGAACCGCCGGTACAAACTCCGTCTGAGCCACCGGCCCAGACTCCTAGACCTGATCCCTCTCCTGATCCAAGGCCTGTGCCAACTGATTTTGTAGAGGTCGCTTCACAAATTGGTACTGATGTAGACCAGTACTTTGGAAGCTATCAAGCGCTAAGAAAAGATAGGGAAGACCTCTTTGAAAAACATAGCGATTACTGCGAAGTTAACTTAGAAAGTTACGATAATTTTAGTGAGAGAATTGCTTACTTTGTAGAGTCTCAACTTGAAGATACGCGAACTCACTTGTCAGCTCTTGCTCCTTATTATTCTATTCCTAGAAATGAAAATGATTACTTTCTCTCAGGACTTGCCCAGAGACCTCTATGTCATTCCACTAGATCGTCTCTAGTAAAGACGTTGAAGAAATCAAATCGAGTTCCTTCAAGCGCTGTCATTGCTAAACTCAATGCCTTTGAGTCAAAGGTGAATCTCTTGCGTGAAGAAATGCTAGAGGGAAGTGAAGAGTCGAGAATGAAATTAGTAAAGACTTGGACTAAGTTCTTCTCTTGTTTAGCGTATACGGAGTCTCTGACTTCGTCTGAGACAAGTAGTAGTAGGAGAGTTGCCGCTAAGTATGAACATGATAATTATAGAAAGCCCGCTGGGGTTAAATTCTATGAAGACCCTTACCAAGATGAGGCGTCTAAATTAAATATTGGGCTCTTTCAATTCACCCCTAACGGTAGAGGAAATATAAATCCATGTCTAAAATCGTGGAATGATCTCTATCCAAGTTGTAGCGTTTCGACGTCAGCTTCTAAGAGAGAGTTAATTGAAGTTTTTGGCTCGAGCTTACAAACCATGAATGCATTTTGTGGAGTAAATAAAGTTGTTCAAACTTTCTCTATCCAAACGAATTCTTCTAAATCCAGTGCAACTCATCCACTTAATAGTGGAAGGGCAAAGCAAGACCGTTGTGTGTCTCCTTGGATTTATTCCGGTTATGCCTACAATCACTTTGGGCCATTGATGAACTCAACAGGATCTAATTTAAATAAATTAATTAGTTGTGTGAATAGTGACTAACCTTTAATTTCAAATGTTTACCATCTAATATTATTTACATGCTGCATTGCGTAGCATGTAAATAAATAATATAAACCTCTATCTTTAAAAATGTGATGGAGGTTTTATGAATTCCAAAGTTTTAATCACTACACTTTTATTGTCTTCTCTTTCAGTGTCGTCAACTTCCGCTAGTGTAATTGATGACTTCATTGCTAAGTATATGACAAAAGTATTTTCAAGTTCTCACGGTGAGGGACTACCACTAAAGGTAGGAGAGTTATCCGAGGGCGTGGAGTATCGAAATCATTTCATGGAGACAATGGGGATTGAGGCGCTCGAAAGAGATGGAATGACTCTTTATACTGGAAATAATAAAGGACTTGGTCTTGTTAAAAAATCTAATGAAGACGAACCTGCCTTTGACTTAATATTATCCAAGAATAATTTTAATTCATTGGTCTCATGGAAGAATGGAAAGAAATTTATTAAGGCCCTAAAAGATTACACTAAAGACAATGGTTGTATTCCAAAGATCACTTCTACTTCACATGGTTGGAGAAGTGAGGGCAGAACTGGAGAGGGTCATGGACTTTCTGGAAAGTCTGGATTCAATGGTATCTATGTTGATTATGAACATGGACCTGAGAAAATTGCTAAGACGGGTTCAAGAACTTTTAAAGATGATCTTATTAAAGAAATTAAGAAGGGAAAGATTAAATTCTGCTCTAGTTGTATAGCTCAATTCTATGCTTGTAATGTTTCAACATACTTTGCAGACTCTTTTGCAAAGATGTCTGGCTGTCAAACAGTTGTGGCGACAGGCCAGAACTCACCGTACTTTCAAGAGCGTGATGCCGATGGCGGTTATTCAAGAATTGTGAATGGTTCTCATTACTGGAAGTCTGCGGCAGGTGTTTGGGAAGAGAGACAGACTGAGGAGATGACTTTAAATAACGAGAGAAAAGCCTCTTGGTATAGATCTACTCCAATAAGAAATTCACAAAACGAAGTTATCGATCTTGTTAAGGAAAATTTAGGAGAGCTCTATATTGCTCTTTAATTACAACTAGGCCTATAGAGGTTCTTATACTTATTAAGAATCTCTTGATAGGTCCCATTTTTTTGGATGACTTTAAGTCCTTTATTAAAGTCATCTCTCAATTGCTTGCTCTTAAAACGAAGTGATCTCGGAGTGAGTGGTGCAATAGTGAAAACTTTAAAATCAGAAAATTTATAATTATCCTGTTTTGCACGAAGTAAGAAAATATTTATATCAGAAATCGCTACATCAATTCTCTTTTTCATAAGTGCGCGGGGCTGAGTTAGCTGATCTCCGCTTTCATTGTAGAGTGGGTTGTCCTGTGACATTTTATAAAACTCTTTACCTAAGGCCTTACTAGCTCCAGTAAAGGCCCAAACTGATTTACTTGCGAGATCTTTAAAGTTTGTGACCTGGAAGTCTGCACTACTAAGAGTGATGGCACAGTCTACAAAGTCTATAATATTATCTGATGTATAAAGAGTTTTCTCATTAGAAAAAACGGTATCGGGAGTATTGCTCACAATAGCGTCTATATGATCATCTCTGAGTAGTTGAGTGGCCCTCTTGTCATTTGAAAAGACTGTGAGGGTGTAATCATATCCAATTTTAGTAAAAGCAGCCTTTAAGATATCAAGCTCTATTCCTGTGTCATCAATTTTATTAAAATAAGGTGGGATATGTTTTAAACCTCCAATTCTAATAGTTTTGGCCATTAAGTTTGAAGAGAGTAAGATAAGAAAAATAAAAGCAATTTGAGCTCTCAAAGAAATCTCCTAATATATTTAATAAAGATATTGTACTTATGTCTCTTATATTTTGAAATAGGTTTATAGCTGTCAATAATAGTCGGGTTTAACTTTAATTATAGTCTAATTATAGAGATGACAGAATTTGTATGATGTCATTTAAAATTTAAATTTCTACAATTATTCTATTCAATCTTAAACAAAGGAATTGTTTTGATCTCTAAATCTATCTTAAGTGCCGCTCTATTTTTAAGTGCAACTTCATTTGCTAATACTCCCGATTATCATCAGGGAAGACTTATTGTTAAATTAAATAAGGGCCATGAATTGCCAAGCAGTGAATTAATTAAATCTTCAATGCATCTTTTTGAAAATAATTATGTTCTTAGAAGTCATAATATCTCTGATCTTGAAAAAGAACTAAGAAACTCAAGTGCAATTCTCTCTGTAAATAAAGATTTCTACGCAAAGAGAGAGGCCATGCCAAAGGCCATCAATCCACATAAAGTTGCTCACGGAGCACTTAAAAATGCAGAGTACTTTAATGATCCAAAAGTTAGTAAGCTTTGGGGCTTTAGACCTTCAAATAAAAAAGGAATGAATATTTTCGCCGCTTATGACAACTTTGATCCTTCAACAACGGAGAAAGTAATCGTCGCTGTAGTGGATACAGGAGTTGACTATAATCATGAAGACTTAAGAGATGTCATGTGGACAAACTCTGGGGAGATTCCAGGTAATGGAATTGATGATGATGGAAATGGTTATATCGACGATATTCATGGAATTAACACTTTGGTTAGAGATAGCGATGGGAATGCGACAATGGATATAATGGATGGTCATAGTCATGGAACTCACGTTTCTGGAACAATTGCGGCCAAGCAAAATAATGGAATTGGAATTGCTGGTGTGGCATCTAATGTTGAGATTATGGGAATTAGAACAGTCCCTAATTATTCAGATGAAACAGACGTAGATGTTGCAGAGGCCTTTCTCTATGCCGCTAAAAATGGAGCAAAGATTATAAATTGCTCATTTGGAAAGTCTCACAACGAAGGTGGAATGCTAGTAAAAGAGACAATTGACTATATTGGAAAAGAATATGGTGTCTTAGTTGTTGCTGCTGCTGGAAATAGTTCCCAGGATATTGATAAGAAACTCACGTATCCAGCTTCATTTGATTCTGAAAATCTACTTGTCGTAGCATCGAATTCTAAATTAGGTATGTCATATTTTTCTAACTACGGATTAAAGAGTGTAGATGTTGTAGCGCCGGGGTCTTCGATCTATTCAACAGTGCCAGGAAATAGATATTCGTCTATGTCGGGAACTTCAATGGCCTCTCCAAATACTGCGGGCGTTGCTGCTGAAATCCTTTCTAGAAATCCAGGGCTTTCTCCACTTCAGCTTAAAACTATTATTATGAATACTGTGAGTAAGAGTAGAAGCTTTTCTGCTAAAACAGCGGCCGGTGGAATCATTGACTTGGCCACAGCACTTAAGTAAATCAAAAAGGCACACTCTTAAGTGTGCCTCTCTCTTCTTTTAAATTTAATTAAAGACTCTATGGAATTGTAATTGTAACAGTGTCTGAATATCCAAGATCAGTATTATCAATCGTAATGGTATATACATCAGAAGCTGCCTGAGACCCATCAGGAGTACAGGTAATTTGTCCAGAAGCTGCATGAAGCATACATGCAGGTGGGGTTGTACCAGTCGTGCCCGTTGTAACTGTTGTCCCAGGGTAGGCGTTAATAACGTTTATAAAGAAGTCAGCAGTTTGACCAGCAGTAACTGTTGGGACTGATCCACCGTCGATCATAGTAGGTGTATAAGTCTGGTCTCCCACAAGCCTCATCCCACCATTATTAACAACAGTTAAATCTTCATTAGTTGCAACTAAAGTATTGGCCCAACTCGGATAATTTGTTCCAGAAATATTTCCTGAAAGAGCGAAGTCAAAAGTTGTTCCAGGTTGTAGCTCAGTATTGGATATAGGAGCTCCCCCTGCAATATCACTTATACTAGCTGGATCAATAGTAATCATATTAAAATTTGTATCCCATGTAATCCCTGTACATCCATCTGCATCAGAGTAGAGTGAGATATCAGAGATCATAGAAAGACCTAAGTGAGAATATGCTAAATTTTCAGAACCTGTAAAAATATAGTAACTTGGCTCTAGGAAGATTTCATTAAGACCTGTTCCATCAAAGATACAACCTTGATTACTACCAAAGTCTAAGTTCTTCCAATAGTCAAAGAAGTCCATAGTTCTTTGATAGGCCTGGTAAGTTACGTTAGGTCCAAAGCCAGTAAATAGTCTAGGGTCATTTAAACTCATAGGTGCTAAGTTTCCAGGAATAGCACTCATGATTTTAGGAAATTGTAATTTATTAATGGCCAGTGTTGACGGGTCATAGGGTGGATTGATTTGATGTCCTGTGGCTCCTGCGTTTGTTCCATCAAGACCGTATTTTGTATTCACATCAATATCAGTGACAAAATCGATTGGCTCCACTGTAAGTTGTGCTGAAGTATAATGCTTTGCTGATGTATAAATGAAGCCAGACTGGATCTTTGCAGAGTAGACATCACCTTGATTATTTGAGTTTGTAATATCGTTATAATTTCTAGCACTCCAAAGCTCAACAATAGGAGAGGTATTTTCATTCTTTAAGAGGTTCCACTCTTTTCTTTCGTAATTATTTCCAGGCTCATTTCTCTTGTCATAGACTATTGATTCAAAGATAAGGTTATCATTGTCCTGAGCATCCCAGTAGACTTCGACTCTATGATCTTCTCCGCCATCGATGTAATTAGATCTATAAAATCCCGCGAGAATATTTCCTGAGCAATTGAATTCATAGAATTCTCTCATGACGCCTTCTTCAACAAAAGCGACTCTCTTTTCAAAGATAGTCTTTACCGGATAAGTTCCACTTGAGTTCATCCACTCTGCCATTGGAATTTTTCCCGTTGAGAATTGAAAAGTAATAATATCACCTTCACCTAGGTCATAATTAAGTGAGCCAGAAGTTGGAATTTCACTACAAGTTAAAAAACCTGCTCTATGAAGAATGGCTCCTAAGTGACCATGATAGGCTCCAGCGATCTCTCCGTAGAGTCCTGTATTTCTTCTCCAAGGTGATTCTGGCTCATAGCCATTGTCAACTATCACACTACTTGCAATTGGAGAGGCAATATTGGCACCAGGAGTAATATTAGTCACAACAAAATCTGAAACTATCCCTGCATTTGTTAGAGCAGTATTTAGCTCAGTAACGATGTCGTCTGTTGTTGTAATTGTTGGAACAGCGTCAATATTATCACAGTAGTTAATTGTTATACTTAGTGGAGCAGTTGTGTGAGAAGAACTTGTCGCACAAGTAGATCCGCCGTACGAGAAGTCAATTTGAGTTCCATTGTAAACACTAGTTGGGTTAATTGTTTTTATGTCAATGATTGTTGTATTTCCATCAAAGATGCCACTAGGAGCACTTGCTCTTCTTCCTAGAGTCCATGGGCTTGTCAAATTTGTTGTTCCTAAAATATTAGTAAAAATCTCTCTCGTATTATCGTACGCATCTCCAGGACCTCCTCCTTCTGTAGGGTCATCATATCTATCAGTTAGGATTTGATAAGGAGGGAGCATTCCACTATTGGCAAATGTATTACCACCATGTCCAATATAATTATCTGCAAAGAAGAAGTGAGTCTCTCCAGCTTCTTCGTAAGTTAGGGAATCTGCCTGCTCAATTGTAGGAAGATGTTTTGAACCTTGAAAGAGGTAAGTGGCCTCAAGATCATCAGCTTCGCAGTTAAGGTCTTCGTAGGCTAAAATAACAAATGGAAAATTTCCATCATCATTAATTGGAAGCTTATAGCTCGTGTAGAAGAAACTCGATGTTAGATCACCAAGAGCGTTAATACATCCTGAAGCTAGGCTCGATAAATCACTACCTGTAGAAAGATTTCTTCCTTGAAAGACAACTCTATAACTTAAATTATTTCCTCCCATAAATTGAGCGGGACCACATTGTGAGGAAAAAGAATTTACATGGCTGAGGCTAGAGCAGGCATGTAGGACAAGTGGATTAAATTGATCACCTGATACATTTATTGGTTTTGTAAAGAAGCTATTACTGCATGTAGCAGGAGAGAGGTTCAGGTCTACAACAACTTCTTCTCCTTCAATGCTTGCAGTTGTGAGGGCACATCTATTCGTTCCTGTCATTGGTCCATTTCCACTTTCATTTTCCCAAGTGATGGCCGCAAATTCCCAACTTCCTGGAGTTAACTCTATATCAGTCGCTTCACTCCCTAGTTGTAATCCCATTTGAAATGCTTCACCGGTAGAACTCTTTCCAGTTATGATTGCTCCACCTGCAGTGGTGAGTCCTGCTGTCATTGCAGAAGATAAAAGCCTTAATTTTGCAGGCGTTCCCGCTCCTTTCTTAGAGCAAGAAGCTAACGTTAAGAGTAGTGCTAGAAATAATATTTTCTTCATGGGTGATTTCCTTATTAACCATATAGACCAGTAAGTTCATCGGTATTTATAGAATATTCTTTATTTATGAAAAGAATAAAAAAATATCTAAGGCACTGTTTTTGTGTAAGTGTAATGGGGATACTTGGCTCTTTTAATGGTCAGTTTTTGAAATTGAGGAAAAATTAAGGAATGGATCTTAGTCCTTAGGAAGAGGAATTTCAGAGTTAAATTTCTGAATAAATGACTTTAGTTTCTCTTCTTTAGAGAAGGCAAAGTAGCCTTTTTGACTAGAAAGGGGGGGAGTGAGAATTCTATAATCCTCTCTATTAACAGTATGAGAGTTAAGATCGTCTAGAAAACTGCGATTGTGAACAATTGCAAGATCGAGACGTCCACGTTTAAGCATTCTAACTAAATTCGTCGTGGATTCTGAGTATGTTATATCTAAATTATCCGATTCCTTTTCAAACTTCTTTCCAAGGGCCCAGCCTCTTACTACTCCAACTTTCTTCTCTTTGATGGAGGATAGGTCTCCGTTCCACTTGAATTTATTCTTCGCCAAAGTAACAAGGATAATACTATCTTTATAAAAGTAATTCTCTGTGAATATCATGGTCTCTTCGCGCTTAGAAGTCTTATAGGGCCCAATCAATACATCTGCTTTCTTATTTTCAACCATTCTTATGGCCCTAATCCAAGGGACGATAGAGATTTTGTAATCAAAGCGAAGTTTCTTCGAAGCTTTTTCAATGATCTCAACTGCGCTGCCGTGAAATTTACCACTCTCATTTTGAGTAAGTATTCCAGGGAAGTTTGCTCCAACAAAATGATAGATCTTGGCCACGGGACTGTGGCATAGGAGAGTTAAAAAGAATATGGTAAAAATCTTAGTCATTAATAGCTCTGTATCAGCATTTCTTACAATACTATGGCCATAAATTATTTAGTAAAGGTAAAAAAAATTATACTTTAATCGAAGGTATCCCAATCAATATCTTTACCAATCGTTACCCCTGAAATTGATTGAGGTTTTGATTTCTTGATAAAGGGAAATGAGAGTGACTCAACATTTTCAAATTCTTGCTCAAAAGCGATTGTAATGGTTTTGGGCATATTCTCTTGAAGAGTCGTAAGAAAGTAATCTTTTGGAAGATTTGCCATAATATCTTCTTCTCCCTCTTCGGTATCTATAAATTCCATAGGTTTTGAAGAAGTATTCTTAACTATGATGGCACCTTTTAGTTTTTCTGACTTAATATCCTTTGTTAGATTCCATGAACCAATGTGAAAGAAGTCTAGAAAGAACATTGATTTTCCATACTTCAACTTTCTAGGAACTAGAAGTGATTGAAGGAACTTTCTAGTAGAAGGGTCCTTGGACTTCTTTGCCAATTTGTCGGCCAGCTGACTATCTTCGATTCTCAGGATGTAAGCTCCTGGATTTTTAGTCGATTGAAAGAGTATATATTGGAACGCAATGCTAAATAGAGTGAATAATTTATGTTGGTTTAGGTGTATGTGGGGGATTTCGCATTCAACGAGGGTTTTTACAGATTCGTAGAGATCTTCTTTGCTGATGTCGCCTTTCATAAAAAAATTAGGTCCGTCTTTTTGAATTTTTAAATTAATATGTTGCCTTAATTAAGGACTATGTAACATATTGTCAACGAAATCGGGGACAAAGTGCAATAATTTTCTGGTTTTGATTCAACTTGCCGATTGACTCATGCCCTTAATTTCTCTAAGATGCCACTTTGAAAATATACATTTTATTAATATAAATAAGTCTAATATAACCTCAATTGGAGAAGACATGATCAACAACAAATTGATGGCGAAAACGAGAAATATCGGTATTTCGGCACACATTGACTCTGGTAAGACAACTCTTACTGAACGTATCCTTTTTTACTGTGACATGATCCACAAAATCGAAGATGTTCGTGGTGGTGGTGACGGTGCGAAGATGGACCACATGGAACTAGAAAAGGAAAAAGGGATTACAATTACATCTGCAGCGACGACTGTATTTTGGAAAGGTATCTCTGGTAAGGGAACAACTTTTGCTGACGGTATCGAAAAAGATACTAAGATTAATATTATCGATACTCCGGGTCACGTTGACTTTACAGTTGAAGTTGAAAGATCACTAAGAGTTCTTGATGGTGCTATCCTAGTTCTTTGTTCTGTTTCTGGTGTTCAGTCTCAGTCAATTACTGTTGATAGACAGATGAAAAGATATAATGTTCCAAGACTTGCTTTCTTAAACAAGATGGACAGAATGGGGGCCAATGCTTTTAACGGTAGAGATGCTCTTATTGAAAAACTAAATCACAACGCAGTTCTTATGCAACATCCAATTGGTGCAGAAGACGGTTTCTGCGGTGTTGTTGATCTCATCACTAAGAAGGCTTACTACTTCGACGGTGACAACGGTGAGAATATCAGAGAAGAAGAGTGTCCAGCGGATCTTGCAGATCAAGTTGAAGAGCTTAGAGGAACTATGATTGACGCCGTTGCTGAGTATGACGACGAAGTTATGGAAAAATACCTTGAAGGTAACGAGCCAACTGAAGAAGAACTTCACAAGTGTATTAAGATTGGTGTTCAGTCACTAGCTCTTACACCTGTTTACATGGGTTCTGCATTCAAAAATAAAGGTGTTCAAGTTCTTCTTGAAGCTGTTACTAGATACCTTCCTTCTCCACTTACTTGTGCTAAGCCAACTGCTAAGACATCTTCTGATGAGACTGTTGAGATTTCTCCAGATCCAGCAGAAGAGCTTCTGGCTATGGCGTTTAAGATTACTGACGAGCAATTTGGACAGTTAACTTATACAAGAATCTATAGAGGAACACTTAATAAAGGTGAGACAGTATTCAATTCAAGAACTGGTAAGAAAGTTAGAATTGGTAGAATGGTTAGAATGAACTCTAACGATAGAGAGAATATTGATTCAGCACACGCTGGTGATATCATTGCTATCGTTGGTATCGACTGTGCTTCAGGTGATACGTTCGTAGGTGACTCTGATTCAGTAGGGCTTTCTCTTGAAGGTATCCACGTTCCAATTCCAGTTATCGAGCTTTCAATTTCTTGTAAAGATAAGAACGAGCAAGCGAAGATGTCTAAAGGTCTTGCGAAATTCCTTAAAGAAGATCCAACTTTCCACGTTTTCACTGACGAAGAATCAGGTGAAACAAGAATTGCTGGTATGGGTGAGCTTCACCTTGAGATCTACGTAGAGAGACTTAAGCGTGAATTCGGTGCTGAAGTTACTGTTGGTGCTCCACAGGTTAACTATAGAGAAACTATTAGAGTTGAAGCTCCTTTTGATTATACTCACAAGAAGCAAACTGGTGGTTCTGGTCAATTCGGTCAAGTTGTTGGTGTACTTAAGCCACTTGCAGCTGATAGAAAAGAGAAAGAAGACCAAGTATTTAGATTCAACAACGAAATTAAAGGTGGTTCAATTCCTAACGAATTCATTGGTGCTTGTGAAAAAGGTTTCCAAGACGTTATGGATAAAGGTCCTCTTGCAGCGTTCCCAGTTATTGACTGTGAAATCTTCCTACAAGACGGTAAGTATCACGATGTTGATTCATCTGATATGGCCTTTAGAATTGCTTCAAGACAGGCGATGAGAAAAGCGATCAACGCTGCTCAACCAGTTCTTATGGAGCCAATTATGAAAGTTGAAGTAACAACTCCAGATGAGTATCAGGGTGGTGTTATTGGTGACCTTTCTTCTAGAAGAGGGATGATCCAAGGTTCTGAAACTGATCCAGGTGGAGAAGTTATCATCAATGCTGAAGTACCTCTTTCTGAGATGTTCGGTTACTCAAATGACCTAAGATCAATGTCTGCTGGTAAAGCAACATATACAATGGAATTCTCAAGATACCATGACTGTCCTTCAAACATCCAATCTGATGTTATGAAAGAGAGAGCTGAAAAACTTGCGAATGATGACTAACCTGCGGTCATAGTCCTGATAGGACTATGACGCTGAGTTTGCCATAGCACATTGCAATCACGATAGTGTTGCATTGTGAGTGTGGATTGCGCGCTCGCACCTTGGCACATGACAGAAGCGTTAGCGCCTGTCGTGTGAGCAAGGAAGCAAATTTTAAAAAAATAAGCCTATCTTCGGATAGGCTTTTTTTTTGTCATTTTTTCAAAGCTCATTCAAAGTATTTACCTAGGGTGCTAGTAATGGCACATGAAATTTATTCTTCTTATTGCACTAGTTTTATCCTCATATTCACATGCCTCTGTGAAGGCCATCTACGGTGAGGATGATAGACTCGAATATAGCGAGGTCTCTTTGGAGTACAAGAGGCTGGGCGATGCCACAGGTGCAATGATCGCTAAGTCAAAACTTAGTCTTCAAGGAACAAGCTACTATTTCTCTACTAAAACTCTGGGTGAAGAGATGATGGGAAATCAATTTAGAAATGGGTACCTATGCTCTGATGAAGCCTTTCATTCTCAACAAACTCTTTCTACTTGTTCGGGCTTTCTTGTATCAAGCAATAGGCTCTTGACTGCTGGACACTGTATCACTGGTAAGAAAGCATGCTCGAATTATTTGTGGAGCTTTGGCCTAAGTGAATCAAAGATGCGAGAAGGTAAAATCCATAGAGATAGCGTCTACTCTTGCAAGAGAGTTATAAAGAGATCTTCTGGAAAGAGAGATTATGCACTCATTGAACTTGATCGCTCTGTAGTTGGAGTCACTCCTTTAAGAATTTCTAAGAAGTCTTTAAAGAAGGGTGAGAAGCTTTTCACTATCGGACATCCTTCTAATCTTCCTCTAAAATTTGCAATGAATGGTAGAGTTGAAGAGATTAGTGGTGAGAGCTTTAAAACAAATCTAGACACTTTTGCTGGAAACTCTGGCTCTCCAGTACTTTTAACAAAGAGTAGAGAAGTCGTTGGAATTCTAGTTCGTGGCTCCCTAGATTATGTAAAAGATCTATCGAGAGGATGCTTTGTGGCCAATAGGTGCGAAAGAGTCAGAAGTAATGCTGACTGCATGGGCGAGAGCGTTTTCAACCTAGAATACCTTAAGTAAACCCCCGAAATCACAATTTCACTAAAGCATATAGTATAATTGACCGATACGCTCATGTATTATTATGAAGAGAGTGAAGAGATTATTTCTATTATTTTTTCTATTTGCTAGTCCTACTTGGTCTATGGAGGATACTAGTCTCATAGGTTTAGTTGAGAGCTCTCTAAATTCTTTAAATAAGCCATTTCGAGTACAGTGCGGTCAACGAGTTCTAGAAGAGAGAAGTTGTCCTTATATGGCCAAGCAATTTGAGCATGATAGTGAGACTGGACTCTTTTTTTGGATGCTCAGTGATTCTCCTTGGCAAAGTTGTAAGAAAACAGTTCCTTCAATTAATTCAATTTCGTCAGCAGAGCTCGAGCGCTCTCTTGCAAATAGATCTGCTCGAGACTTAGGGCTTAAAGAGGATTATTTTCAAAAATCACTCTCAATGTGCTTTGATACTAATTATAAAAATCATGAACAAGTCGAGTCTCAAAAGAAAGTTGCAGTGGCCATGAGCTATAACTATCTACATAAGATCGGTGACAACACTCAGAAACTCTCTAATGAAATGATTCAAATTAATTCCATACTTGGAAGAAACTTAGACCTAGATCTTCCATGTGCTGAATATAATTTACCTAAGAATTCTTATCTATGTGAAGAGCTTAAAAAGAAAGCTTGTAAGCCTCAAATGGGGTTGGGTGAGTTATCAGAGCATCTCTATGAAGATGCTATTGCGCCAATTATTGCAATTTCTAAAAAAATAAAAGAAGTGAGGTCAAAATATCGTGGTCGTGGCGCTGTTGCATTAAGAACGAAGAAAGTGAATGAATTAAAGGCCAGTGTCCATTTCTTAAAGGGTGAGTATCCTCTCCTACAAGGGGATAAATTATCACAGCATATAGAAAATATCTTAGATGGAGAAGAGACGTCTGCGTCGACTTTTAGAAGTCATCTAAAAGAACAGCTCATTAGTAATAAGAGAGCATTGAGAGAGAAGATAAAGAGCAATATCTCAATTGGTAATTGTATTCTCTATGGAGACAGTGGCAATTGTGATGAGTTTGAGGAAAAGTTTAGAGAAATTCCTTATCAAAGTACTCCCTACCAATTCAATAGAGAAGAGTTAAGTGCTGGGCCACAATCGAGAATGAGGCAATTGGCGAGAGAGGAGTTATATCAACTTCCAGAGTGTTTAGATCGAAGTCGTAATTTGAAAAATGACTTCAATTCCTTTGCGGCTCAAACGAGTTTAAATATTGGTTTAACAGTAGTGACCGGTGGTGCAGCTCTTGCGGTAAGAGCAGGACAGTTAGGGAGAATCGCACTGACATCTAGAGCAGCTGCTATAGGTGCAGATAGTGCTTACTTTGTTAATAGTATTGATAATTCAATAGAGACCTGTAACGAAGAGTTAAATAAACTTGAACAAGTAAGTGAAAGCGATCAAAACTTTAGTTGCCCAAGTAAGTCATTAAATGATTCTCCTCACTACTTAAAAAAGAGAAATATGAAGGCCTGTGTAACGGCGTCGCTTCTTAGTGGACTAGATGCACTTCCATTTCTTCCAGCTTTAAGTGGACCAATTGCAAGGGCAATAAATAATCCATATATACCAAAGTCTTCATTTAAGGCCACGAGTGCAGAGGAAGAGGTTTTAAGTAGTGCGCTCTTTAAGAGTTGTATCAAAAATAGAAGTTCAAAAAAATGTAAGGACTTCTCACTTGAGCATTCAAGCACCATTGAAGGAATACATAGAAAATGTCTTGATCCTAAAATTCTTGCTAGTCATAAAGAGCTATGTGTAGGAGTTGAGATATTTGCCAATAATAATTCAGTTTATAAGTTATCAGATATGGTTCCCTCAGAACTTAGAGGAAAGAGTGTCGTTGTTGAATTCAATTCGGGACGAGGTCATATTACTCTTCGCTACTTTAAAGAGGTTGAAGAGAATGGTGAGAAAGTTATGAAGGCCTTCTCATTTGACGGACCTTCTTGGCTCTTTCCAAGAAGAGTGAATGGAAGAACTCTAGCAAGTAATAAGAAAGCAGATAGCTTTGAGAGTTTGGACAATTATGTTCCAGGATCTCACTACTTAATTGATATTACTCCTGCTCAATTAGAGACCATTCACAATGTTGCTAAGAAGGGTGGTTTCTCGAAAGCTTGTACACACGACGCAAGAGTCGCTCTAGATGAAGCAGGTGTTCTCTCTATGCCAAAAGGTGTGAGTAAGACATTTGATAAAATAACGATAAAGAAATTAGCAAAAGATCTCAGTGAAAAATATGGACCTCCCAAGCATAGTACCATTCGTGCTTTAGAAGGTGGTCTTTCGGATGCGACAGGTGGTTTCAGTAAGGAGCAGTGGAATACTTTTGCTGTGACAGAGTTTGGTTGGTTAGTCTTAACCCCTACAGTTGTTGGAGCCGTTTATCCAGCTGCTGGTGCAGTTGCTACAATGTCCACCATTGTTATTGTAGATCAAGCCGGTGAGACCATTGCAATGAGTAAAGAAAAATATAATGAATTAATAGAAGAGTTAAAATCAATGTAGGAGATATTATGAAAGTTAAGTTAATCCTATTCTTTCTCCTTTGTCAGAGCTTAAGCTATGCGGGCAAAGATGAAGAGAATTACGAATCACTTAAAGAGACTGTTCAAAAAGTTGATATCCTAAAGGAAGCTAAGAGTGGTCCTAATTCAAGTATTAATTACGATTGCCATGATTGTATTTCTGAGGTGGAACTTTCTAAAGCCGTTAAACTTGATAGAGAAGAAGTTAAAATGGATAGAACTCTCTTTTTAAAAGGGAAAGACGATGGAGAGTTTACTATTATTAGAACAAAAGATTCTCCTGATAAAGTTACAATTAAATTTAAAGAGCGCTACCGCTCATGTAAGAAAACAGTGGCCCATCAAAATCCTTTGTCGGGACAAATTGGATTTAGTTGTATGTATTCTAGTTCTGAGTTTCGTGATGATTCAATCACCATAGATTTCTCTGATCGACCGCTTAAGGGAGATAGTGAGGCCATCAAAGTTAGATTGGTTAAGCTTAGTGCTAGTAATAAAGGTTTTATTAATGCTAGCTTTAAAGATCAAAGTGGTAGAGGAGTTACGAGCTCAAGGGGAGGGAGTTTTCTCTTCTTTGGGACAAAATATAATTTAGAGTAAGTAATTATAGATACTTAGCTAAGAGTAATTTTTACTAAGTTTCACAGAATCCTCGTTTTTAGTGGTATGTTGCACCGTGTTGAGACACTTAAAATGAGGTTTATATGAAAGTAGTGACTAAGGCCCTCTGCGTATTACTTATGGCCAGCAATGCAATGGCCATCAGTACACCTAAGGTCATTTATGGAAAAGATGATAGAAAAGAGATTAAAGAGCACTCAAGTAGAGCTGTTCATAAGCTTTCTCAATCTGTCGCTGGTATGGTTAATTTCTACGACCTATCTCCTTCAAGATATAATGGATATTCAACATACTCTAGTCTATCTCTTGGTGAGCGTATAAATGCGTGTCCAGGTGAGAGATTTGTAAATCAACCAACACTTATGAGCTGTACTGGTTTCCTCGTTGGAGAAGATACTCTTGTTACCGCCGGTCATTGTGTGCGAGAGGTTAGCGACTGTACTTATAATAAGTGGGTATTTAATTTCACTGTAGATGATGAATTAATTAAGGATCAGGATGTATACGGCTGTAAAGAAATCATCGCTAGAGATGAAGTGAGTCTTCCTATTATTGGAACAACTGATTACGCTATCATTAAATTGGATAGAAAAGTAAAGGGTCGCGCTCCACTTAAGTTTAGAACAAAAGGTAAAGTAAAGAATGGAGCAGATGTCTTTGTCATTGGTCATCCAATGGGGCTACCACTTAAGGTTGCAGATAATGCGACAGTTAAGGGATCGTTTGGAAAAACATTTAAGACCAACTTAGATACATACGGTGGAAATTCTGGCTCACCAGTCTTTAATGAAAAAACAGGTGAAGTAGAAGGAATTCTAGTTCAAGGTGCCCAGGACTTTGATACCTCAGGCTATTGTGTAGGTAGTAATTTTGGTCAAGGACACAATGAGATTGTCTATAAAATTACTCGCTTAAAAGCGTTGCAGGAATTATTCGAAAAAGGTAAATTGTAAATAATCTAGCGGCCCAGTTCTTTGGGCCGTTTTTTTTTCATATTAAAGAATTTCTCTTGAACTAATTGTTGATATAAGTTATACCTAATCTTTTCTAACCTATGATAAAGGAATTACTATGATTGAGACATCTCAATTGCAAACATTAGTTGCTGTGGCAAGAGCTAAGAGTTTCTCAAAAGCGGCGGAAGATTTAAATGTTACTCAATCTGCAATTTCACAAAGTATCAAAAATTTAGAGAATAAAATAGAAGTTAAGCTCTTTAAAAGATCTGGAAAGAAAGTTGTTCTAACTCCTGAGGGTGAGAAACTCTTTTCTTTGGCCTCTAGTTTTCTTGGAAATCTTGGGGACACATTAGAGGAAATTCAAAACGATAAAGAAAGTATGTCTGGTAAAGTGAGAATTGGAACACTAACAGGTGTTGGTAAGTCTTGGCTCGCTCACGAGATGTTAGAGTATGCAAAGAAGTGGGATGATTTGACTGTGCAGATTACTCTAGGCTTTCAAGAAGACTTAGTAAGGGCCTTTGAAAGTTATCAATTAGACTTCCTAATTCTTCCTGAAGAATCTCTTCCATCAGTAGGTGAGAAGACGTTATTAAGTGAAGAGATGTCAACAGTGGTTTATCCAAAAGATTGTGACTTTGATATTGATCCAGAAAATATTACTTTGGAAGATATCTCGACACTTCCTACTATTCTTTTTGAACAAGAAGATCACCTACTACAAAAGTGGTGTAAAGATATCTTTGGGAAGTTCCCGAAGAAGTTCAACGTACGCTATATCATAAATTCACATGGGAATATGCTCCAAGCTGTTCAGCAGGGGATGGGACTTGCAGTTGTTCCAAAGCATGTTCTAAATCGTTCATTCTTTAAAGATAAATTAAACACGCTTGGTGAGAAGTTCGAAGTCTCTAATGGTAAGTTTTATATTGTCTATCATAAGGGAAGTGAGGAGCTACTTAGAATTCAGTCGACTCTTGCTATGTTAACAAATAGCGAGAACCCTCTAAACTAAGTTGTGAACTCCAATGCTAGTTGAATTAAAAAATGCATTGCCTGCTCCAGTATTAGAATTTAATAAATTATTAAATGATCGCGGATTTAAATTAACTTTAATTGGCGGTGCCGTTAGAGATTTTATACTCTATTCAAAACTTTCTGATGACTTAGATTTTGAAATCAGATCTCAGAAATTTGTCGATGATGCAATTTGGCCAAGTATTTTAAAAGATCTCTTTAAAGAGATGAAACCACTTGGTGTAGCGGTAGAGAGTTTAAAATTTAATATATACCGTGTGACATTTAAAGGAATTGAGTTTGAAATCTCAAGTCCTCGAAAAGAAGTCTATGAACCTAATATAGGTGATTATGGGCACTCTGACTTTCGTGCAGAATTCTCTAGTAACTTCACTTACGAAGAATCTTTTGCTCGAAGGGACTTTACTCTAAATGCAATTGGAGTCGAGTTTACTGAGGAGTTCTCTCTCATCGATCCATATGGTGGAGTAGAGGCCGCGCAAAAGAGAGAATTAGATTTTATTACAGATGATTTCTTTAAAGATCCAGTAAGGCTTCTTAGAACATTGAGATTTAAAGTTGCTCATAATCTTACTTTAAGCAGAAGAATAAAAGATGACTTGGTTTACTTTAACTTGAATAAATTATCTCTTCATTACTTTGTTCAAGAGGGAAGAAAGATTGGTTTAGAGAATCTTGCTTATGAAATGGATTTCTCTAGAAGAAAATTCGCTCTTAAATTACCGAGTTGGGCAGAGGAGTTTAGTAAGTTTAACTTTAAAGCTTTTAAAGAATGCTATCATCTAGTTGATCTTGTCCTTTATTTTTCAACTCAAAGAGAAATAGCAGACCAAGAAGTACAACAGCTTGCTACAAATTTTAATATTAAGAAAACCACAGTAAATGATATTTTAAATCTAAGAGAATTCTACCTCGTCGAACTTTCGAAACTTGAAAAAGATATAGCAAACGATAGCTTTGATCAGTTTTGCGCTAGATCTTTATTTTTAAAACTAGCAAGGCTTAAGAAGGGAGTGAACCGAATTTCACCAGAGCTAATTGAGTTCTACCTAAGTTCTTCACTAAAGACTTTTCTCTTTGAAGATTTTGTGGAGAGTGACCTTTACAGAGAAATCTTACCTACAATAAAAAGAAGTGAAATTTCAATGCTAGGAATTTATTGTCATCTCCTTAAAAAATAGTTTTTTCTTGCTAAGATTAGAATATGGAAATTGTCTCATACGCAAGCTTAAGCAATGACATTCAAAAAGAGTATTTAAATCAAATAAAAGAGATCTTCTTCGCTTGCAGTTCAATAAAGACATTTAAAGATAGTGATCATAGAGAGTCTTTCTTTCAAAAGTGGTGTGGTGACTATTTAGAGTATAGCTCAAGAGAATTCTTTCTTTGTTTAATAGATAAGAGAGTCGCTGGCTATCTCTCTGGTCATTTGAACTCTAAAGAGGCCTTGTCGAAGTTTATCATTCCTGGACCTGAAACATTTGAAGATTGTTTTGAAAGGTTCCCTGCACACTTTCACATTAATTGTAGCCCCAACCATCAAGGTAAAGGCATTGGTAGAAAACTAGTGGAGCACTACTTAAGCGAGTTAAATAACTCTGGAGTAGATGGTGTACACTTAATTACTTCTACAGATGCGAATAATCTTGGTTTCTATAGGGCCTTGGGATTTGAACACGAAGTCTCTAGGCCCTTTAAAAAACATGAACTTCTACTCATGGGACGGGAAATTATTGCCTAAATAAATAGTGTAGCCTCAAATTTAAATCTATGTGACAATAACTATAGGTATGGTTTAATAGAGGATATATCTATGGTTGATTTACATTCTATATTAGCTGATCACAGATCTAAGAGCGCCGATGAGAGTGCTAAGCTTAGTGACTCTCACAATGCCAATCCTACAATTTCAAAGATCCCTGATATTTTCTTTGATCAAATACTTACTCATTTCAAATTAACTAGAGTTGAGATTATGGTTCTCATGTACTTATATAGAAGAGTTTGGTGTAGACCAAACCTTTATAAAGAGCATGGTATTTCTCAATTAATGAGTCACACAGAAATGGCAAAGCATTTAGGTATTAATTTAGAAGATATCTACCAATCGCTTAGAAGTCTGGAAGATTACAATTTCATTTCTACCATTCGCTCAGGTCAATACTTCGTTCGCAAGTACTTTACTAAGGACTTTGACGAACATTTTGGTCAGACCTATGATGACTTTGAAATTTAAGGTTTTCTTTAGGTCTGTAATTCGTTGAAAACACAAAGTATATTTTGTTAAAGGCATTATTCTTGTACAGAATTGCTTTACCTCGTATAATTTTATTGAAGAGGTAAGATGGCGGAAATAAATAAAAGTTCAAATATTATTGTCTATTGCGGAAATGATAAAGGATATTTCCAGTCTTTAGAGCAGAGATTTAAGCAGAGATATGAATCTTTGAACTTTTCCTTTGTCATTAGCTTTACAGAAGATGAGTCCTCTTATCTTTCACTTCTGGTAGATATTCTTAAGCTTAATCCTAAAATTATCTATATAGATTTCTCAGTAAATACTAAGTCCTTCTTAAAGCTCTCTAGACAACTCAAGCGTTTGTCTACTTTAGATCATGTTCCCATTGTTGGGTTAGTAGAGTCTAAGAAGTATTTGAGAGAATGTTCGGCTTCAGGAGTTGATTTTACCCACGTAAAGTGTGGAGAAATTCATGATGTTGTCTATCACCCGATGTACGTAGCATTTGAAAAGCAAGTTGCAAAACCAACCTTTGCAAAAGGGAAGTTTAAAGCACCTGTATCTGCTTCATTGATTAATGACTTCAGAGTTGGTTATATTACCCCTGAGTATATTCGTGCAGAGGGGAACTTTCATCAATCTAAAGGTGATGTTTTAGAATTGTCTACATCATTTCCTAAAGAGACTATTCCCTCTAAGCAGTTCATTGTTAATAGTGTGAGTGATAGTGATCTCTATTATGATTTTGATTACTCTTATGAACTTGGTATTCAATTTGTAAGCGAGCCATCCATATCGGAAGCCGACCTTGAGACGGCTAACGCTTTAGAAGATCCAAAGGCAAAAGAGAATCGTTTAACAGAGCTTCAAAATAATCTTAAGATTAAACAAGAAGAGCACGCGAATGAAGTAAGAGTGTGCAAGAAGAAGCATCTAGCGTGGGTTAATGATAAAATAACTTTTTCTAACCCTAAGAAAACTAAAATTCTTATTTTTGATGGAGAGATGAATTTCTTAGATAGTGTGAAGACCTCTCTAGATCAATTCCCATATACAATTAGATTGCAAACGGTTTTAACCGAAGATGTAGAGAGCTTAAGAAAAGTATTTCCTCACCTCATTGGAATGAATCTTATTTCTAAAACTTTTCTTGATAAGTTTAATAATCCAAACCTCACTCTCGTTGAAAAAGAAGCACTAGAAGAAGAGCTTAAAGAGCGAGAGACAAATTCTCTCAATCACTTGGGAAGACTTGTTAAGAGAGTAAAGGACACTGAGAATTACACTCCTTTTATTATTGTTTTTAATTGTTTGAATTTTACTTCAAAGTCTCTACAAGATACCTACGAGTATCCACTTATTATAAGTCATAAAGGTAAAATGGATCTCGACTATATTTTAAAAATGGCCGAGATCTTTGAGCGTAAACAAGTAGATAAGTATAACGCTAAGGTTGAGGCCAAAATTGCATCCCTTAGAAAGAAAGATCCTAAGAAGTATGGACGTATTACTAAAGCTGATTTTGAAGAGAAGCGCTACTATGTGAATAAGAATGATGACATGAGCTTTCTCTCTCTTACTCATGATATAGAGGTATTAACAATTTCTGAAACAGAAATTACTTTTAAATCTGAAAGACAATTATCTCCTTCAACTTATCGCTTTGATGTGCCCCTTAAGTGTTCAGTAACAATTGTTCCTACTGATGGAAATTATTTTCAAAAAGACGGACAAGATTTTATCTATAAGGCCTTTATTCACTCTGTTGATGAGATTGATAAAAAAGGAATTAGAAAATATGTGAATGATACTTTCTTCGCCGATCTAAACGAAAAGAGAGATAAAGAGCTGCAAGAGTTTAAGAATCTCAATAATTCAATTTTAGAAGAGAAGAAGTCCAAGGAAGAGAAGTCTGTTGAAGAAACTCTAGAAGAAATAAATAACGATAGAGATGAAGAGGCCCGCCCTAAAGATAATTCATCGATTGGTTTTTCTAGAAAGTTAAAGGACGACTAAGCTTTTCCATATACCTAATCTGATTTTTTTGATATCTAGACTCATGGATAAACTGCTAGAAGAAATTGACTCACTTCATAAAAGTCTTGAGACACATCGTGTTTATCAAGAAATCAATGATTTAGATGCTCTTAGAATATTTATGAGCTTTCATGTCTTTGCTGTTTGGGACTTCATGTCTTTACTTAAGTCTCTCCAAAGAGAAATTACTTGCGTAGAGCTTCCTTGGCGTCCATCTCCCTATTCAAAAGAAATAGTTAGAATGATCAATGAAATTGTCCTAGGAGAAGAGAGTGATGTGGACTTACAAGGTAAGGCCTGTGACCACTTTACACTTTATCTTGAGGCCATGCGCGAAGTAGGGTGCTCAACTGAGCAAATAGACTCTTTTCTTATTGATTTTGATTTATCTCCACTAGCTGATGAGATTAAGAATTTCGTATCATTCAACCTTGGTCTTGCCCTAGGAGATGAAACCCATAAAGTAGCTGCGGCCTTCTTCTATGGAAGAGAGAAGCTTATTCCAGATATGTTTGATGGTCTTCTTTCATTTCTAAAAAAACAATCACTTCATTGTCCTAAGTTAATCTATTACATAGAGAGACATATTGAATTAGATGGCGATGAGCACTCTATCTTGGCAAAGAAGTGTCTAGATGAATTATGTGCTGGAGATGAAGAGAAATTAGCTCAGGCCTACGAAGTAGGTAAGAAGTCTTTAGAGCTAAGAGTTAAACTATGGGACGGCGTTCTAAAGAAGCTCACAAATGAGGACTCATTAGCCTTAAGTTAATATCTCTATTCTTCTCTAGTTTTCTAGCTGCAACTATTCTTCCCATTAGTTCAGAAGTCCACCTTGGTTTCTTACTTCAAAATAGAAGTGAACAAGAAACTTATCTCTTCATCCTTGTGGCGACACTGGGAAATTTTCTAGGTGGGATGAGCTGCTACTTTTTAGGTAGGCTCGGTAAATGGTCCTGGTTAACTCGCTACTTTAAAATTGAAAAGTCGTCTATTGAAGCGCATAAGTTGAAACTTGATAGATTTGGTCTTTGGCCATCTTTCTTTTGTTGGCTTCCTATTATAGGTGATCCTCTCGCCGTGTACTATGGCTTTATGAGATCTTCCATTCTTACTTTTAGTCTATTCATGGGGTTTGGAAAATTTTTGCGCTATATTTTTATTCTCTATATAGTCGATCTTTAAACTCGGAGAATCTTTTCTTTTCTTACATAGAAATCTAATTCTAGAATCCAAGAGCACTTGGCCTTAAACTAGAATAAATTCATTTTATCAGGAGGATTAATGATGAAAAAGATTTCATGTCTTTTAGCTCTCTTATTATTTTCATCTCAAGTTTTTGCATCAGCAACATTTGAGAAGAGATTTAAAATAACAAGAGATGATCAAGGAAGAGTTGTTTCAGTTAAAGAACCAGGTCTAAACATTTCGTTTTCTATAGCGCCTTATCTAGAGCAAATTAAAGAAAATTTAAAGTATGAACAGGCCTTAATGAAGCAAAAAGGTGATTACGATTTAGAAATTGAAGAGCTAATAGCTCCAGATGCAATGGAGAAGGGTGATGCTAACTCTGAGAATATTGCCTACGTCGTTAGATCAATGAGAGCTCTAGAGCAAATTGATGTTGATGCTGTTTTCAGTTCACCTGAATTTAAAAATGTTATTTCAGCATACGAAAAGAAATTATCTGATGCTATTTCTTATATTGATCCATCTATTATAGCTAAGCCAAATAATAGTAGATTCTTTTACAAGAGACATGTGACTTATCAAGTTGTAACTTGGGCCTTGAATTTTGCAAAGAAGAGATTGAGTTCAATTCCTATCCTTAACACTGCCAGCTACGTTCTAGTTGAAGTTGAAAGAATGGTAAGAGAGAGAAGACTCTATCACCAGAATATGCTACTTCACTACTTAGAGCTATTTCCTGAAGGTGAGTTAGGTTTTACAAAAGCTGAAGCGGATGAGATTTTCTCTTCAATTTATGAGTCTCAAATTCCTTGGTATGCGAAGTGGGAGTCTGATGCAGCAGCAGCTAATTGGCATTCTTACGGAACAAATAAATTCTATACAAGCTTTAGAGCGGCTACATCAAAGTTAAGGGCCAATAGAATGAGATACTCTTCAATTGATGAAAGAATTAATTTTGCTTTCCAAGAAGTTGTAGCTGATGGACAAGATCAAATCGTTAACTTAATGAATAATGATTCTATGTTTAACGCTAAGCCAGCAGTAGCTTATATCAAGTCAGAGCCACATAAAGTAAGAAGAAAGAGAATGATTCTTCAATTAGCGGGACTTGGTGTAAGTTTCTTACCACTTCCTGACTTTATTAAGAATATCGCTGCAAGTTATATGAAGTCATTCTATGAAGATCAGAAAATAACTGAAGGTGCTCTCTTTGCTCACTTTGAAGTTCAAGAAGATAGAGAGATGATGTTAGAACTTAAGAAGCAATACTTAAATCCATTTGATAGAACATTAATCCTTGAATAAATATAGAGAAGAACTAGGCGCTATTAGCGCTTAGTTCTCTTTTAACTCCATACATCTTTCAACTCTATTTGTCGTAATAAACTTAATTTTTCTCTTTATCACTCTTCTAAGATCCTTATCTTCATCTACTGTCCAAACACCAAGTTCTTTACCAAAGAGGCGAGGTAGCCAGGCCATGAAGCGAGTCTTGTAATAGATATCTACACCGTAGTCTGAAAATGAAAAAGGAAGAAATTTATAAACTCTCATAAGTTCTACATCTCTCCAAAAATCTGAAATTTTTCTCAGTTTCTTAAGCACCCTAAGCGCCTTGGATTCAAAAGAGATCACTCTTAGCAGTTCAGGTTTTTGTCGATTATATTCTTCTATTAATTGGATACTTCTTGTATTTGGTGAATCTTTTAATTCTAAGAAGGTATAGAGATCCCTTGTTTCTAGATATTGAAGAGCTTCCTTAAGAGTAGCTATTTCTTCACCATTCTTTAAGACACAATTATTTTGAATTTCTCTAAGTCTTAGATCTTTTACTAAACTAGTGACTGGGCACTTTCTCCCGTCTCTGGACTTCGCAACTCGCACTAGGTCTTCGTCATGCATGAGGATAGCGTGTCCGTCTTTAGTGTGGTGAATATCAAACTCAACACCATCGCTACCGACATCTATTGCATTTTGAATTGAACTCATTGAGTTCTCTATAGAGTTCTCAGTGACGCCTCTGTGCGAA
Organism: Halobacteriovorax marinus SJ; assembly: GCF_000210915.2. Lineage (NCBI taxonomy): Bacteria > Pseudomonadati > Bdellovibrionota > Bacteriovoracia > Bacteriovoracales > Halobacteriovoraceae > Halobacteriovorax > Halobacteriovorax marinus. The sequence continues at coordinate 2,089,248 of NC_016620.1, read as the reverse complement.
ATACAATAAGGTTTAGCATTTAATGTTGAACTAATTGATGCTAAAATCAATAATACAAAAATCTTCATTCTTTCTCCCTATAATAGTATATCGGAAGTTGAAGAATTTTTTATTGATAATTTCATAATCGGAGGAAATATATGCCAGTAGGTTTTGGTGCTTATAGAGTGACTCATCACTCAACGGATCACTTTGATGCGCTCTTATCGGCGGTGAATAAAGGTTGTTCTCTAATTGATACTTCATCAAATTATACTGGTGGCGAGAGTGAGAAGTTAATTGCTCAGGTATTGAAAAAAGCAGATCATAAACCAATTATTGTTTCTAAAGTAGGTTATATTCAGGGTGAAAATATTAAAGTCGTTGAAGAACTCAATAGTATTGGGCAGGCCAGCGAAGATTTAGTAAAAGTTAACGATGGTCTTTGGCACTCGATTCACCCAGATTTTATTCGGAACCAAGTTCAATTAAGTCTCTCTCGTCTAGAGGTTGAGAAAATTGATGTCTACCTCTTACACAATCCTGAGTATTACTTCTACGAAGAAGGTGCAAATCAAGATGATTACTATAAGAGAATAGAGAAGGCCTTCTTTGAACTAGAGGCCCTCGTTAGTGAAGGACTAATTGGATCTTACGGCATAAGTTCAAATAATTTTATTCTCTCTCCTGAAGATCCAAAAATAACTCATATTGAAAGAGTGATGGAGTGTGCTCAGAAAGTGAGCTCTAGTCATCATTTCACACATATTCAATTTCCTTTTAATATGATCGAAATTGATGCGCTAGAAGCTTGGTATGATGGCCTGAGTTTATTAAATAAGGCAAAGGGATTTGATTTAAAAGTTATGGTCAATAGACCTTTGAATGCCTTTAAGGGAGAGTCTTTAGTAAGGCTAGCTACTTACGATAAAACTCATCCACTTATCGAAGAGTCTGTAGCACAGAAAGTCTTCGTGAATGCTATGATGATCCTTGAAAAGAAGTTTAAAGAGGAAGAGCCTGATGAGTCGATATATAATCTTCCACTGATTAAGCAATTCAATGATCTTTGGAATAATACCAGAACACCTGATGGGGTAGACCAAGTTTATTTCTCTCATTTCTTTCCATTTGTTGCTAGAGTATGGGGAGGAGACCTCTCGGCAAAAGAGAGTGGCCCATTCTATGACCTCTACGATGTCTCTCTCAATTACGCGAGAAATAATATGAACGAGATGGCAAAGGACTTTGAGTCTCAGGCCATTAGTGCAGGTCTAATCGAAGATGGTGAGGCTCCATTACAGGTTAGGCTAATAGAGAAGTATCTCTCTTACCAGATTGACTATGTCTTAGTAGGAATGAAAGATACTCGCTATGTTGAACAATTAGAGCATCTCTTTTAAAGAGATGCTTTCTTGTCTAGGTAGTATTGATAATTTCCTGGATACTTTGTAATCCCACCCTTATCAACTTCTAAAACTTCGTCTGTTAACTCATGGAGAAAGTGTCTATCGTGAGAAACAAAGATAACTGTACCTTCAAACTTCTTTAGTGCACTCATGAGAACTTCTCTTGAAGCAATATCTAAGTGGTTGGTAGGCTCATCTAGGACGAGAAGATTATTATTAGTAGAGAAGATAACTGCTAGTACAAGTCGACTCTTCTCTCCACCTGAGAGATATTTAATTTTCTTGTGAACATCATCACCTCTAAAGAGGAAGGCAGCTAATAAGTTTCTTAGGTAGCCATCACTTGCTTGAGGTAAATTTGATTGAACTTCCTCTAAAACACTATTCTCGGCCTTTAGAACATCGAGTGAGAATTGACTAAAATATCCAAGATTAATACTTGGTCCTAGCTTCACTTCGCCACTTGATGGTTTTGTTTGATCGCAAATACATTTTAATAGAGTAGACTTACCAGCACCGTTAACTCCGACAACGGCAATTTTTTGAAGACGATTAATCGTTGTGGTTAGACCACTGAAGACATTAATCTCTTCTCCTTTAGAGTTATTCCAGTTCTTTGCTAATTCTTTAATGATAACTACATCATCACTTCCTCTAGGAGGTTTAGGGAAATCAAAGCTGATATTCTCTTCCTCTGGTGGAAGTTCGATTCGATCTATTTTTTCTAGTTTTTTAACTCTAGACTGTACTTGAGCTGCGTGAGAGGCACGTGCTTTAAATTTTGCGATAAACTCTTCTTCTTTAGCGAGCATATCTTGTTGTCTCTTATGCTCTGATTTGAGTTGCTCTAGTCTAATTGCACTTTCACGTACGTAGAAATCATAATTTCCTGTATATGTTGTCACTCTCTTGTGATTAATTTCAACAATCTTTTTAACAACATTATTCATAAAGTCTCTATCGTGAGTTGTCATAAAGACAGAGCCTTTATAATTCTTAAGCCATTCTTCTAGCCAAAGAATTGTTTCCATATCTAGGTAATTGGTAGGCTCATCCATGATAATGAGATCAGGGTTAGTCACCAGAACTTTTGCCAGTGCGATTCTCATTTTCCAACCACCACTAAAGTCTTCAACCTTCTTGTGATGATCTTCTGGATGTACACCTAGACCTGAGAGAATTTCCTCAGCTCTTGTTTCAAGATCATATCCACCGACTTTTTCAAAGTCTGTTTGAACTTCACCCATTCGATCGAGGATCTTATTCATCTCGTCTGGATCTAAGTCTGGATCACAGAGCTTCTCTTCAAACTCTCTTAATTTGACCTTCATCTTAGCGATGCTTTCATCACCTTCGACAACTTCTTCTAGGGCCGTGCGTCCCTTCATCTCTCCAACACTTTGGGAGAAGTATGAAATTCTAAGCTTATCTGGAATTGAGATCTGACCTTCATCTGGGCGATCTTCTCCAATGATCATTCTAAAGAGGGTAGACTTACCTGCACCATTTGGTCCAACGAGACCAACTTTCTCTCCCGGATTAATTTGGAAGTTCACTTTAGAGTAGAGAGTTTCCCCTCCCTGATTTTTACTAATATTGGCAATATTAAGCATTTGGTCCGTCTTCCTTTTTGATATTGAAATTTGAAAATGTCAGTAGAAGAACCAATGTCTGTACTGCAAAGAATGAACCTAAGAAAATAGCTCCACCTTCACTGAAACCATAAGAGTGTAGACCTGTTGCGAGAATGTAATTCACGCCAAACCATGCCATCATAACACTCATAAATGCAGCGGCCACTAATAGGAAGAATCTATTATGTGGAATCCAGTTCGTATACTTTCCATGGAGAATTGCCATATAGAGACAAAGAACAATAAGAGACCAAGTTTCTTTCGGGTCCCATCCCCAAAATCTTCCCCAAGAATAATCTGCCCAAACACCACCGAGGATAATACCTGCGGCCAACATAATCGTTCCATACTTTAAGCAAGTATAGACAAGTTCACTATAGTATCTCTCATCGGCAGGACTCATGAAGAAGAACTTCTTACGAATAAGAACTGTATTTGAGAGAACCCAACTAAGTGCAAGTGCTCCATATGAGAGGATAATTGTTGTTACGTGTGTTGAGAGCCAAAAATTATCTCTCAGTACAGGAACGAGTGGTGAAATTGAACTCGAGAGCATTCCTCCTGCAAAGTTTAGCATTAAGAGTGTACACACATTATAAGCAAGACCTACGAAGACGTAGATCTTCTCTTTCTTAAAGTGTCCAATTACTAGCGCTAGAATAAGGGCACCGTAACCAGAGAAGAGAACTGTTTCATACATATTAGTAATAGGGGCCCTTCCTGAGATATGAACTCTAAAGGCCAATATCGCTGTTTGAACTACAACAGTAAGAACAGCGAAAACTAGGGCAATATGAAACTTTCTAAATAGTGTCATCGTGATCAGGCCACAGAAAGTTAAAATAAGGGCGACCACTGGCAATTGCATATTGACGTAAGTTAACTCAATAAGAAAATCTTTATCGACAATTTTTTCATATTGTTCTTCGGAGTCTTTAAGAACTTTTAAAAATGGTCTGTCACTAGTTTCTTTAGCAGCTAGAACTTTCTCCTCTGTTAGGTACGCTCCAACTGGGAGCCAAGCAACATCATCTTTTGAATTCACTAGAGGAACTAACCAATTATTGGCAGTTTTAATGTCTTTATAGAGATTGATTTTATTTAAAACTGAAGAGAGCGACTTCTTATAGCTACTGTGCTCTTTTGCTTTTTGCCACTCGCTTCTGATAATGGCCATTTCTTCTTCTAGCTTTTCGAAGCTAACTCTATGCTCACCATCTTTAAGCTCTAAAGTTTTTATTAAATCAACGTGTTCAATATTAGTCTTTAAATCTACTTCTGTTGGAATTCCCATTCCCTTTAAAGAGACGAGACAAAAAGTAATTGTTGAAGAGAGTCCTTCATACTTTGTTTTACCAGTTAGGTATTTAAGCATCTCGCTAGCGTGGACTTTAAGTGGTTTTACACGACCATCTTGCCTAATTGGCAATGACTCTAAAGATTGGTCACAGAAGTGCTGCTCAATTGCAAATGAATTAAGTGAAATTAAAATAGTAAGTAGACTTAGTATCGCCTTCATTATGTATTCTCCGTCTAGATTTACTCTAGGTTTAAAATGTCTGAACTCTCTGTCTTCTTAAGCTTTCTCTTATTTAAGAAGTAATGTGCCATGGCCCCTAAGACTAGAAATAGCGAACCTAGGTACTTAAGAAATCTTCCCTGATCAACATTCACACTCAATGTTGAACTATAGACACCTGTCTCAGGGTCTTGAGAATAACTTGCTTGGTAAAATGTAAAACCAGCATGCTTAAGAGGGTTATTCATGAAAATATGATGGTCACTCGGACCTTTGTCTGTAAATAATTTAACAAATGACTCGTAACTGGCCGGCTTATTTGTTCCAGGATCTTTTTCCATTTTAAATTTTGTAAGAATAAATTCAAATGGGAGAGTGAGAATTTCCTTATCTAGAACAAATGAGACTTTCTTTCCATTGATTCTAAGAGTTACTGGCCTGTCGTCTAATACCCAATATTCTTTACCTAAGACCTTAATCTTTAGGGCCTTAGTTTGACCTTTTATAAGGCTACCATTTTTTTGAATTGGCATTGTGGCCACAGGTCTATAGCTTGGGAATTTAGTCTCGTCGTGTTTCTTTAGAATAAGCTCTAGTCCCATCCAAGGAAGTTCAACAATATCAGACTTCTTTTCTAGACTTCTAAGTTGCCATTTCTCATCTTCAAAGAAAGCGGCTTTTCTACCAAAGAGAAAGAGGTTAGGCTTTTCTTCAAATAGCTTTTTACTGAATACTCTTAGGTGAGAGTCTTTGATGACTTCAAGCTTCTCATCTACTGGCCATGGGTTGAAGTCAGGGAAGAATGAATAGATTTTAGTATCTTCTTTGATAACAAAGAATTTATTCTTTTCACTAGTCTCTCTAATCTCTACCTTTCTACTCTCAGGAGTAAAACACGTACTCTCTTTGCTATCCCAAACAATATATCCACTTGGGTTATTTTCAGCAAAGCAGTTGGCCAAGTTCTTTGGAAGATACGTTACATTAAGTGGCCCTAGACCTGTTGATGCTTCAAATTCAATGGCCTCTGGGTGGAGTGAGAGGGTAAATTCCTGTGATACATTGGGATTAGACAATATATAGGAAGATGAGTGAATACTTGCATTGAGTGAATATGGATTATTACCCGATCTCCAAAAGAGTTCTTTCTCAGCAAAAGGGTAGTAGTCCTCTAATGTGACATTCTCATATTTATCATCAATATTTGTTTTAAAAGCGATATAAGGAAGCTTTCTGGTCACGGTCTTCCCATCGTCGTGATAGATTATTCTCAAAATATCATCTGTAAGAATAACTTTTCTAGCAGGAGTATTCGGCTCAAGTAAAATCGTACCATCAATTCCTGAGAACCAAGTAATAAATGATCCACAGCCAATCATAATGAGGCCTGTGTGGATGGCATAGAAGCCGTAGAGTCTCTTCTTTGGTGGCAGCCTTAGTAGCATTGCGAAGAAGACACTGACAAAGATCCCAAATTGAACGGCCATAAATGGAAAGCGTTTGTAGATGGTTCTATTAACAAAGTCTGTACCGTAATAACTTTCAAAGAAGGTGCCCACGATCATAAAAATTGAAAATAAGATAATAACAATAACCGCAAATTTAAGGCCTCCGAGGAAGCGCTCAGTTTTTTCTAATTTCTTTTGAAAATCAAAAGACATCTCTAACCTTCTAGTATGAATTAACCTATTATTTTTATTCACCCTTACTATCACGAACAGAGGGGTCTAGCAATTTCAAACGGCTCGACAAAAGTTTTGTAGGCAAACTAGTTTTATGGGAGAGGTTTAAAGTTGAAAGCTATTCTAGCTTTGCGTTAAATAGGTGTAACTATAAACAAGTCCGTAGAGAATGGGCTGATGGATCATATAAATAAGCAGTGAGTGTTGTCCCATCTTTTCTAATGGGCGCATGAATTTAAAATTAAATGGATTTAATTGGTGAAAGTTGAAGCTCCAAAGGGCGAAGCCAAGGAAGATACATCCAATCCATGGGAAGAGTGGGATATAGTCCATACTTGCGTGAGAGAGTTCAAACCATGGGATGGAAATTCCAAAGAATAATTTTAGAACGAGTAGGCAGACTCCTATGGCCCCTGCAATTTTAGGAATGCGAATGAAGGGAAGAGAGACGATGGAAGCAAGAGCAATACAATGTAGAGTTCCAAAGTAGACCCACGAGTTTTTAAATGTAAAGTAAGTGTAGACCGTAATGACTAGGGCCCCGAGAGCTATCTTTATCCAGCGTGGCCAAAATTTCTTCCAATTAATTTTTGGAGAGTGCACTAATGGGAGAGAGAGTCCCATTGCTATGAGAAAGAGAAAGACAATTAAGCGCGGTAATTCAAACCAAAAAAAATCTCTATTAAAATTAATATTATTATGGCCAAATATCTTTAAGTCATAAAAAAAATGAAATATGATCATTAAAATAATCGCTAGACCTCTTATTTGGTCAATTAATGGAAATCGTTTACTCATCCTTAAATTCTACGAGATATTCCTTAGAATTTAAAGCAAATGAAAAAATAAAGAAGAATATATGAAGTCATGCCTCGGTAAAATTATCTACGTTATACCTCTTATTGGTGCACTTGTTCTTGGGTGTCTCTACTACTTACTCATCAGAGTGATCCCCTATGGAGATGGTGTTTTGGAAATGCCTATTCTGCAAGAAAAAGTACAGGTTATTAGAGACAGTGAGGGGATTCCACACATCAGCGCTAAAAATGATAGAGATGCCTATCGTGTATTAGGCTATGTCATGGCCAGTGAGCGATTGTTACAAATGGAGATGCTCAGACGTGTAGGATCTGGAACTTTAAGTGAAATTATCGGTAAAAAAGGGTTGGAAATAGATAAGACTTTTAGAACTCTTGGGCTCGTTGAGCACTTTAGAAAGTCTCTTAAAGAGCGCCCTTTGCCTACAGAAATAAAGACTAAAATGGAGTCATTCTTTGAAGGGGTTAATTACTTTATTGAACATGAGAAACTTCCTATTGAATTCGTTCTAGGGGGAATTACGCCTAGAAAGTTCGACCTCTACGACTCATATGCAGTCGTTGGCTATATGGCCTATTCATTTGCAGCGTTTATGCGCCACGATCTTTTAATGGATAAGTTACAAAGAGATTTAGATGAGAAATTGTGGAATGATTTACAAGTAGAACCCACTCGTCACTCTATAATGACCGCTAAGATTCATGGAGAATTAAAGAGTATTTTTCAGGCGTTCAATGATTTGAATAACTCTTTTGGTGGCTTTGAAGGTTCCAATGCTTGGGCCTTAAGTTCAAAGAAGACTCGCAGTGGAAGAGCGATGCTTGCCTCTGATCCCCATATTGGCTTCTCTCTTCCGGGGATATGGTTTGAGGCCCATTTAAAAATTGAAGATCCTAGTAATCCCTACGAAATTTATGGGCACTTCCTCCCAAATATTCCCTTTGCAGTCATGGGTCATGACTTTAAGAAAGCGTGGGGGATAACTATTTCCTATCTAGATGATATGGACTTTTATAAAGAGAAATTCTCGGCCTCTGGTAATGAGACTATTTTTGATGGAAGAGAATTACCTATAGAGAGAAGGCTTGAAGTAATTAAGGTAAGGGGAGGGGATGACTTTCAATTACCTGTTCGTGTAACTCGCAATGGACCTCTTCTAGATGAAATTATTGAAGATAAAGGTATTGCTTTAAAGTGGACATATTATCTTCCTGATAATCATCCTATTCAAGGCTTCTACCAGATGGGACGAGCTCAAAGCTTTGAAGATTTTCAAAGAGGAGTCTCGGTGGTGGGCTCTCCTGGCTTGAATATTATTTACGCTGATGCTGATGATAATATAGCTAGACTTAATCTTGGTCGTTATCCAATTAGGAGTGAGCTCTCTGATAGTCGTGTTGTCATGGATGGAAGCTCAAAAGAAGATGCTTACAAGGGTTACTATGAGTTTTCGCAAATGCCTCACAATATAAACCCTGAAAGTGGTGTTATTGCCTCAGCAAATAACCGTCCTCTTACAGCGGATGAGAGATTTAGAGGGATGTGGCAGCCAAGGGATCGATTCATAACTATTCTCTCTCGTCTGATGGCCAAAGATAAGTGGTCTGTAGAAGAGACGATGCTCTTGCAAACAAGTGTTCTCAATAGCGAAGTTGAGTGGGTCAGAGAACAACTCATTGAGGAAATTGATACCGCTAACTTTTCTCCACTGGAGATGAGCGCTTTAGACGAGCTAAAAAACTGGGATATGCAAACCTTTCCAAATCGTGTTGGAGCTTCGCTCTATCATCAGACTCTCTTTCAATTGAAGTTCAATTTATTTGATGAATTAGAAAGGGACGATGCTCTAAAGTACTGCGGTCTTTCGGCCAGTTGGTACGCCATGCAAAGAATGTTAAAGCGAGAAAATGCAAAATGGTGGGACTATTCTAAAACAACTGACAAAATTGAGACACGAAAAGATATTCTGATTAAGAGTTTTAAAGATGCGGTCGCTATTCTTAAGAATGAATATGGTGACGATATTTCTAAGTGGACATGGGGGAGATTACATACTTTAGAGTTCGCTCATCCACTGGGGAAGAGCTTTCCACTCAATAAAATTTTAAACCTAGGACCTTACCCTGTTATGGGCGGCTATAATAATGTGAATAACTTTAGACAAGTTGGGTGTAAGGACGGCTTTCAAGTTAAGAGTGGGCCGAGTACGAGAAGAATTATTGACTTTTCTGAGCCTGGTAAGTCTTATGGGATTCTTCCGCTTGGTATTTCAGCGCACTACTTAAGTCCATTTTTTCAAAACCAAAGAGAGAGATTTCTAAGTGGTAAGTATCGACTACAACTTCTCTCTAAAGAGCTTATTGAAAGGAGTGCGGCCACTAGGTTGGAAATCACTCCTCACTATAAAGAATAAGTGGGGCGTCGCTTGTGATAGTGACTTCTCCACTTCCCTCGTTACTAAGACCTAGGCTCGATAGAACTCCAAGTTTCTTTGCAGGCCATACTTGGTACTTAGCACTTCCTTGAATACTAAATAAGCACTCTTGAAGAGACATGATGCTAAAGAGTCCATTAATCTCAAAAGTATATGGCTTGGGTGGAATAATTTTTAAACTCTTATCAAATATAAGTAGAGCAGAGGACTTTCTTACAAACTCATAGGCCTCGCCTATAACAATCAGCTCGTGATCTTTTCTCTGTCCCAAAAAGCCGTATAGATTAACTTTCTTACAACTCTCTACTTGGTTTAGGATTAGCTCTAGAGCACATGCCAAATCACTTTGATCCTTCTCTGCGCTTAGTTCAATATCAAGGCTTAACTTTGAGCTATCTCCATCTCCAATACTTATTGAATTTGGAAAGTTCAGCCCATGATTCATTCCACCGTCTACAATTAGCGTGGGAAGCTCAGAGGACTTAATATTCTCTTGGATATCGAGGGGACCAATGAGATTTATCTCTTGGGCATTGGTAAAGCTCTGAGGGAGTCTATTTGTCTTCGTCATACTCTTATTATATAGTCCATTTTATTTTAATTTAAGTGGGTTAACTTAAATAAGGGGTATTTTCTTGGGTCAATATTCTAGGAGAGTCTTAGAGTTTTCAAAGTCTGACAAGTATAAAATGAACGATGACAAAGCTTGCTTTTTTGCAACTGCAAAGTCTCATAGTGTTGATTTTAGTGTTGTTGTCGAACGAGGTAGAGTTAAGAAGCTTAACCATAGACCCTGTCACAATACCGCCATTGACAGCGTAAGCTATGCTCTGTGTGCGCTTCTTGAAAACTCTCAAATGCAGAGAGTAGAGTCTTTGTCTGCGAGAGAAGTTGAGAGCTTTCTTAGGGATCAAAACCACGTCTCATCTATGGAAGGATCTGAGTTTCCAAGTGAATTTATAGAGCTATTTTGTGCAAAATTGATGGGACATATTTTTTCTGTTGAGCTATCTGACGGTCTTGAAATGTGGCAAATTGGACCAGAAGCTAGTTACGTAGACAAGATCAATGCTATCTCCGACTTTTTCACTTTAAGAGTGAATACATTGGGGTATCTAAGCGAGAAGAATATTGAAGTAGAGTGTATTCACTTAAGTGAGACAGAGCTCGTTATCGGATTTAAATCTGGGATAAATAATATGAAATTGGCCCCAAATACATTGAATAAAGAGCTTCTTGGAACTCTAGAGGAATTAGTTCGAAGCGTTATTCAATGCGAAAAGATAAATTTGGTTGCCGAGTAGCTCTAGAATCGTTAATATTCAATGTATTACAACTTAATTCAAAGTCTATATTTGGGAGTGCAATGAAAACATTATTGGCAGTGTTTGCCCTATCATCTTTAATTTCAGCTCAAAGTCTTGCTGCGGACGCGGCCAGAGGTCAAACTCTATATAAAACATGTATTCAGTGTCATGGTGCTAATGGTGAAGGTAATGAGGCCATGAAAGCTCCTCGTATTGCTGGACAACACGATTGGTATATTATTAGCTCTGTTCAGCAATTCAAGGCCGGAGTTGAGAGAAAGAATCCAACGATGCTTCCATTCATCAAGAATTTGTCTAATACTGATATAGAAGATCTTGCGGCATATATTAGTACACTAAAGTAATTTTCCATTTTCAGTTATAATAGAGGTTATTAATAACCTCTATTTCTTTCAAAAGAGCAAAGGATTGCTATGAGTCTAGATTTCGTAAAGGCCAATACCTCTAAAGATATTAAAATGATCTATGATTATAACTTAGATGCCTTCTCTGATTCTCCAGGATTTAACTGGAACCTCGATGAGATCCAAAAAGAAGTTAAGGATGGCTGGAATCTCTATGGTGTAGAGAATAACGGTGAAATCATTGCCGCTTTATTTTATAAAATCAAAGAAAATACCCTATATTCGAAGAATACTTCGATTAAAATCTCTCACCAAGGAAGTGGATTCTCTCATAAGATAAAAGACTTCTTTGAAACTGAGGCTAAAGAGCACAAAGTAAATAAGATTATTCATTACTGCTCGATTGATAACTTCAGAATGTATTCACTCAATGAAAGTCACGGTTACCACAAAACCGACAAGCGCCTAGGAGAAAATGGGCAGGTTGTAGAGTGGATAAAAAATCTGAAATAGCTTTTGGCCCCTATGTGGGCCTTTTTTTTTCTTAAAAAAAATTCATTAAAAAGTGAAAAAAACTCAAGTGTTTTTGTATTCTTTCGATTAGACTAATAGATAAGTTAAATTTAGTTTGGAAAAATGTCATTTTGTATTCTGGAGGATGTCATGGCAAAGAAGAAAACAGCTAAGAAAGCAACTAAGAAAGTAGCTAAAAAAGCGACTAAGAAAGTAGCTAAGAAAGCAACTAAGAAAAAAGTAGCGAAGAAAGCAACTAAGAAAAAAGTAGCGAAGAAAGCGACTAAGAAAGTAGCAAAGAAAGCAACTAAGAAGAAAGTAGCAAAGAAAGCAACAAAGAAGAAAGTTGCTAAGAAAGCGACTAAGAAGAAAGTAGCTAAGAAAGCAACTAAGAAGAAAGTAGCTAAAAAAGCAACTAAGAAGAAAGTAGCTAAAAAAGCAACTAAGAAAAAAGTAGCAAAGAAAGCGACTAAGAAAGTAGCTAAGAAAGCAACTAAGAAAGTAGCTAAGAAAGCAACTAAAAAAGTAGCTAAGAAAGCGACTAAAAAAGTAGCTAAGAAAGCGGCTAAGAAAAAAACTAAGAGAAAGCCAAATGCAGCATTTATGAAGGCCATGACTCCATCTGCTGACCTAGCGGCTGTAATTGGTGATAAAGCAGTTCCTAGAACTGAAGCTGTAAAGAAAATGTGGGATTATATCAAAAAGAATAATCTTCAAAACCCAAAGAACAAGAGAAATATTCTTGCTGACGATCTATTAAAGAAAGTATTTGGTAAGAAAGAAGTTACTATGTTCGAACTTGCTGGGATTCTTGGAAAGCACTTAAGCTAATTCAATAAAATTCAAGTTTATAAGAAGGCCTATCCTCGGATAGGCTTTTTTTATTCTAATTTTCCAGTACTTCTGCTGGAGATATCTTCGAGAGAGAGTGGACCTATGGCCCCACTAGCAGTCTGAATTTTCCACTGTCTTGGCTCTCGGTTTAAGGCCATAAAAGTTAAATCAACCTTGGCCTTATCTTTTGAACAATGAACGAGAGCTTGCTGATCTAAGTCCAAACATAAGCGCACTAATCGCTTAGCTGAAGAGAAGGATTCAAGTTGCCAACTGCGAAGAGATGGGGAGAACTCACTTTCTCCAGGGGCTTGGTAGTAGCTCTCTATAGTTATTGTCGTTTCAATATTGCCGTCACTATCTTTAACTTCATTTATATCAGCAACGTTAAATTTAAAATAGCTGTCAGCACTACTTGATCTTATAAGCCACCAATTGTCATTCTTCGCCTTAAAAAGATCTGGATCTACCTCGTCGCTTGAAAACCAGTCAGGCTCATTTATGACTCTATCCACTCCTGGCGGAAGAGCGTAGGGGATATTTCTAAGGTCCATATCTAAATTGAAAAAGCGTGAGCCCCTATCTGAGAATGAGACCTCTGCAATTCTTTGGTAATCGACGACACCACCAGGAAAGAAGTCAGTATAAATAAAGAGGCTTCCAATTCTGGCACCTTTTTTTCCATACTTTCCAGCATTAATTCTTATGCTCGTTCCGTTAAAGGCGAGATCCCACTGCTTACTCTCTAAAGCCTGCTCACTTGTATAGTCATAAGTTTCACCAGTTTCAATATTGAGATACTTATAAATATTGGTGAGTGGATTATTCATACAACTTTCATAATCTCTATTGGTATAGACATTGCCACAACCTGCGGCATTGAAAGAATAAATCTTTTCACTTTCATTTTCAGCGGCGATTCGAAGAGTATAATTTCCAGGGTTCGCACTGCTATCATAGTAATCAAGGATTTGAACTTTATAATATTTCGAATTAGTTCTAAGAGCGTAGACTGAGAACGTTGGCCAGATAATGTGGTTATTCTCATCGTAGATATACCAAGGAGTTTCTTCAAAAATATCACTTGATTGGTCTGTTATATATTGTGACTTATTAGTTATAAAGTCTGTGTAGCTCTGCTCTTTTACAGGTGCCGTTAAGGGTTCAACTTTTGAGCACGATAGCGTAAGAAATAAGAGGCATAGAAATATTATCTTCACTTAGAAATCCTTTAATTGTATGCCAGTGTAAAAGAGTCGCCCAAGTGATGGTCTATCATCATTTACTGCAATAACAGTATCGCTGGCAGGATCTTTTACCGTGTTGAGTAAGTTGTTAATACCAAAGTATAGATTGATACTCTTATTGTAAGCGTAATTAATTTTTGTATCTAAAGAGGAATAGCCTTTAGATACTTTTGTATTTTCTTCGTTCGTGTACTTTCTTCCGATATAGCGTAGGGAATTTATAACTTGAATATTCTCTGTTGGAGAAATGCTATGCTTTGCTTTCCAAGTATAAAGAGGTCTTCCCGCCAATTGAAGTCCCGTTTGTTTATTTATGGTTTCCGTGTATGAGTAATTTAGTGAAAGTGTATTCCAGCTATTGGCCTTTAATGTAGATCCAAGCTCAATGCCAGAGGACTCTACTTTATCAAAGTTCTCATAAGAGAATATTTTGGTGCTATTACTACTTGGTAACTCAGTAGTTTCAATTAAATCTGAGATCCTATTGTAGAATATATTTCCATGGATGGAGTGCGCTCTGCTGATATCTAATTTATTTCCAAGCTGAACACTAACGGATTTCTCTGGCCTTAAATTTTCATTTCCTTGGACTATATAATTGGCCACAGAAGAGTGATCCATTGTGAAGTATCTCTCTTTTATTGATGGTGATCTATGTCCAGTACCAATCGTGAGCCAGGTTTTAGATTCAATAGAGTCATTTAACTCATTAAATAAGCTAAAGCTAACTTTTGGAGCGAAGTTATATCCAAAGTTGCTATCGTATTGAAGTCTAAGGCCAGGTGAGATTTCATAATTTTCTTTAAAGTAATTGTCTTGGACATAGCCTTGAAGTGACCAAACTTTCTTATGGTCGATATCACTATGCTCAACAATAATATCTTCAGTTTGCTGAGTAATTGTGTCTTGATTAACTCTATCTTCTTTATAGAGGAGACCTGTTGTAATGGCATGATTATCAAAGATAGTATCGTCATAGACAACTTCGGCCCTATAAGAGTCGTACTTAGTGAGTTTGTGAGTTTCTTTGAAGTAAGTCTTTGGGTTATCGTTTAAATTTAAGTCATCTTCTATAAACTCTGCGTTGATATAAGTTTTAACAGAGGCACTACCTGACTTATAGATATTTTGAAGTTTTATATTGTGAGTTTGCGTCTTTGTCTCATTGTCTACCTCTCCAAATGTACTGGAACCATATGGTTTTGAAGATGTGGATTTCACATAGTCATTGAAGTAGAGATAACCAAGTGAGAGAGTATTATTTTGAATTTTCTTATCTAGATAGAGAGAGCCATTGAACTTAGAGAATTTTGGACCGTCTTTAGCGTAAGTATTTTCATTTAAATCATAGTCGTTCTGATTGCGGTAGGAGAGAGTGAGCTTGTGACCAACGCCACCAAGTCTATTGCTGTAGAGGCCCTTTGCATTTACTTGTCTAGCATCACTTGAATCAGCAGACATTGAAGAGCTTAGGTCTATAAAAGTCTTTCGCTTATTGATTGGCTTCTTAGTAACTATATTTATGACACCACCAATGGCCTGACTTCCGTAGAGGGCCGATGCCCCTCCCTTGATAACTTCGATCTTCTCAATATTCTCTGTAGATATTTGTGTGAGATCAAATCCAAATGAAGAATTTTGTGAGACGGGTGTACCATCAATCATGACGAGGACACTATTTTCTCCAAAGCCTTGGATGAGTGCCGTCTTAGCTCCTCCACGACGATCGACAGAGATTTCAGAAACACCGGCAATATCAGAAACCGCTTCTGAAAGGTTTTGATAGTGAGAGTCTTCTATTTCCTCAGAGCTTAAAACTTCTGTTTTCACGGCAGAATCTATTAATCCGGACTTGGTATTAAGTCCTCCATAAATAAAGACTGTGTTATCGGGATTTTCTTGCTTTAATGGCGCTTCAATAGTCTCACTAGCAAATAGCGAGCTGGCACACATGAGAAGGGCCATAGCGTGTAGTTTTTTATATAGATATAAACTATTTGAACATTTGTTTGACATATGAAACTATTATCATCTAAATGGTAAAACGTAAATTGATATGAAAAAATAACTAATATCAAAGGAAGTATAACATGAAGATTTTACTAGCTCTTTTAATGACTCTCTCTATTGCACCTGCTTTTTCTAGTGTTGAAGTAGAGTCCACTCCATTTACTTATATTAAATTTGGTTGGATGCCTGTTAGAGGTGACTATATACAAGTCAAAAATCCAGAGTTCTTTGATGAAGATAAGACACACTTTCTAATTGAGGTTGAAGGTGTTGATTACAAAGATATTATCAAGCAAGCAAAGGCCTTATACGGTAAGAACTATAAGTGTAGAATTGCTGAGCACTTTACTGAAACGATGAGGGCCATTGGAATTAATGTTACAGATAAAGTAGACCTTAAGCTCTACCTCTTTGATTGGGGACATAAAGTTTTTGATCTAGAAGATGTACCTTCTACAGAAGACAATGTTTACGAAATTCAATTTAGCGACGAGCAATACTGTAATTAATTACTTCTTAATTGAAGAGTATTGTATTTGTAGAGGTTGACGAATCCATCTCTTAGACTTGGAAGAGCTATAAAGTTCACTACAGTAGAGAGTTGGATTCCCCCTTGGGAAGTCCCCAATTCCTTTTAGAAAATTCACACAAGTTCTAGCATAGTGATCAATATACTCAGGGAAGTTATTGGCAAAGAGGTTTATGATCGCCTCTTTCTTTTCTTTATTATAATTACTAAAAATATCTCCAGGTAGGGGATCGATATTTTTAAGAACCTTAAAGACTTTCATTCTTCTAGAATAGTCATCACCAACCTTTTCAATCAATGACCAAGCAACATTGAATGTGTCGCCTTTAATAGGGTTCGTTAAGATATAGAAGGCCAAGTAGGAATCTTGCTCGACTTGAGTAAGAGCTTCTTTGCTATTTAAGGCCTTGTAGGCAAAACTTCTAAGAGTAAAGCTCTTGTCAAAGAGCATTCCCTTTAAGTCCTTTAGGACACTCTGCCAACATGTGGATCCGAGGTTATCGTCTATAAACTTCTTTACGTACTTTGGATCTTCAACTTGGCTCAAATTCACTCTCAGGTGATCTAAGATTGATTTTCGTACCGCAATCTTTGGACAGTAGAATTCAGCAGAACTACTCTTAGTTACTTTCTGATAGAAGCCCCAGAAATCCTTTTCCTTAGTAAAGGATTTAAGAATATTGACTAGTGACATGGCAAGATCTGGGTTTTGATTACTGGCATTCCAAAAGTTGAGCAATTCATTCTTGCAGCTGTCTGTGCGCCCGCGCTTAGAGAAGCAATTCTCTAGGTAAAACTCTGCGAAGCGATTTCTTTTAATCTGAAAAAACTCATCTTCTAAGAGTATCGGCCATAAGGCAATTTTCTCAATGAGCTTAAAGGACTTTTGATTGAAGATTCTCTTCTCTAGTAGAAAGTCTAATTGTCCTACCGCCATGGTTTGAACCATCTCTCTCCAACGCTTGTCTCTACTAGAGGGACGAATATCGTGAGCGTGGTTTAGAAACTCAGTATAATTCTTACTTATCTGTAACTGTTCAAGATCTTCAATAGAGTAGAGCGCTGCGTATACAGGATGAAGATTTAGAGCGATAAATGAGAAAATGATTGAGAAAAACTTGATCATATCTCATTGTAAAACACTTGTGTAAGCAGAGTCAATTTTAGCTATAGATTTGATCCAGGAGCTCTTTTAGGTTTGCTTTCTTATATGGCTTTTTAAGATAGAAGAAGTTCGGGTCACTCTGTACAAGGGACTCTATTTCATCAAATGCCGTACCGCTAGTGAGAATACAAGGAATATTCTTATCACTTTCACGAACTTTACTTATGAGCGAAAGACCAGAGAGCTCAGGCATTGTATGGTCAGTGATAATCATCTTAAAGTTATCACTACCATTATTGTAAATCTCTAGGGCAGAAATAGGGTTTGTATGAAGCTCAACCTCATGTCCCATATCTTCAACAAAGTCACCTAGTAAATCTAGTAAACTTTCTTCATCGTCTATTAAAAGTATTTTCTTAGTCATATTAAATATCCAGTGTTTAATATTTTAATGCAAATCTATCTGGATGAAAATAGGTAAATTTTTAGACTTCTGTTGCGCGGGGCGCACACGTGTTTTTTCTCAAGACAGAGCTAGTCTAGTTTAGCCAAATACGGTAAAGGTAAGAGGTTAAAATTTTTAAATAATAGGTGAAAAATGAATTCTGAAAAGAAGCTTAATTTTAAGGAATTTCTCATTCCTAATCTCTTAACTTTTGCCCTTGATGACTGGAAGGTTATCTTTAATTGTGATTTTGAAAAATCTTTAGTTGTTGATTCTCAATTAGATAGTGCAGTTAAAGAAGAACTGGCCCCTTTTACTAAGTTAAGATTTGGTGACTTTAGACAGCAGATAATTTTAAAGAGTGCTCCTTATCTTGTTGGCTTCTTCTACGATGTGAAGGAAATTAGAATTTACTCACCTATGCTTAGTTATGAATTCTTTATCATTCCTGAGATGGAGAGAATCTGTGAACAGAATGAAGTGGAAGCATTTAAGTCTCATACAGAGATGGCCGCTTCTCTCTCATCTAGAGAGTTTCCTTCTATATTCCAATTAACAACAAAGAAATATCAACTAACTGATTTATTAGAAGACACAGAAATGGATGAGATTGAACAGAAGTCATCTACCATCATTGATGAGCTTCTTATTCACCTTAATAAATATACGCCGAGTTTATTTGAGCGCGTTTCTGATTATGGACTTGGATTAACAGCTCAATTTGCTCTCTTGAGAATACACCTCTTAAAGTTCTTAGCTATCTTGCCTTCACTAGATCATGATCTCAAGGGAAGGGAAGTAAAGAGAATCCTCTTAGAGGCACTTAGAAGATTATTAAGTGATTCATTGAAGGCCAAGAGGCTTGGACTAAAAGGCCAAAATAAAGCTCTACCTAAGAGTTTATATGTATGGGTGAATATTGCTTATTATATCTGTAAGATCTGCCCTCCTGGACTTCTTGCTTTTAGCGTTCGCTTTAAAGTTCGTTTTATGGCCAAGAGGTTTATCGCTGGTGAGACAATTGAGACAGCTGAACAAGCACTAAGTACTCTTGCTAGCACGGGAAGAGATGTTACGTTAGATCAACTTGGTGAACTTGTAGTGTCGGAAAAAGAAGCTGATCACTACTGTGATGAAGTTATAAAACTAATCAAGGGATACTCTCTTCATGTTAAGAAAGGGGAGTTAAATGCAGCGGGAATTAATAGGGCCCATGTTTCAATTAAGGTCTCTGCTCTTTGCTCTGATTTTAAACCATACGCTTTTGATTACACTTATGAGCATGTGGCACCAAGACTAAAGAAGATTCTTCTTATCGCTAAGGAAGAAGATGTCTTCATAAATATCGATGCTGAACACTACGACTATAGAGACATCGTTTTCAAGGTGTATAGAAAAGTTCTTTTAGAAACTGAAGAACTCAAAGACTATAAGGCCACAGGAATTGTTCTCCAGGCATACTTAAGAGATGCTTATAAACATTTATTAGAAATTGTTGAACTGGCTAAAGAGCGTGGAATCATCATGCCAATTCGACTCGTGAAGGGTGCTTATTGGGACGCTGAAACAGTTGAGGCCGACGCCCATTCATTTGATGCGCCTGAGTTTTTAAATAAAGAAGAAACAGATCTACATTTTAGACAAATCATCATAAAGATTTTTGATTTCAATCCTCACGTTCAGCTATGCTTGGCCTCGCATAACTTCTCTGATCACGCCTTTGCTGAGGCCCTAAGAGAAAATAAGTATAAAGACTTACCAATAATTGAGCACCAATGTCTTCACATGACTTATGAGGCGCTATCAACAGCGATGGCGAAAATGGGTTGGGTGGTTAGAAATTATGTTCCAATTGGAGCACTCATTGTTGGGATGGCCTATTTAGTGAGAAGAATTATGGAGAACTCTTCACAGGTTGGAGTTCTTACCATTATGAGATCTCATAAGAAGAATATCTCTTTAGTTACTCCTAAGGAAATTCACAAGCAGAAGATTGGAGACGGTCACTTAGAAAGAGATAAAACTCAAACTCACTTACTTGGTGATTTCACAAATATAACACCAGTTAGAACTTATCTCGACAGTGAGAGAAAGTGGACAGAAGACGAGTTAGAAAAGTTTAAAGGAAACCTTGGAAAGCATTACGCCAATGATTTTCTAAAAGAGGGAGTTAAGCAAACAATTCTCTCTTCTTCTAATCCTGATATTAAGGTGGGAGATATAATTTTTGCCGATGCAAGTGATGCCAAAAGAGCTGTTGAAGTTTGTGATGAATCTTATAACTCTGGAGCATGGGCGAACGCTGACTGGGCCATTAGGGCGTCTACTTTACTTAGGGCCGCAAACTTAATGCTAGCAAGAAGAAATGAATTGTCGGCGCTCATCGTCTATGAAGCAGGAAAGGCCATTAATGAAGCTTTGGCAGACGTGGATGAAGCCGTAGACTTCTTAAACTTCTACGCTCGTGAAGAGGCTAGAATTCAATCTTTAAATGATAGAGTTGAATCGCGCGGTGTAAGTGCTGTGATCTCTCCTTGGAACTTCCCTCTGGCAATTCCGTGTGGGATGGTTGTAAGTTCTCTGGTTGTAGGTAATACCGTTATCTTAAAGTCAGCAGAGCAAACTCCTCTGATCTCTCAAGAGCTTGTCGATATTCTCCATCAAGCTGGTGTGCCAAAAGATGTTCTTATCCACTTACCAGGTCTTGGCGAAATTGTAGGAGATGCTCTAGTTACTCATGAAAGAGTTTCAACAATTGTCTTCACTGGATCTAAGAATGTGGGAACGCTTATCGCAAGTAAGGCCCACTCTAGAATATATGAAAATAAATTAACTAAGGCATCATATCCTGTTCGTGTCATTACTGAGATGGGTGGAAAGAATGCTGTCATCGTTACGGCCAATGCTGAGCTTGATGAAACTGTTGCAGGGATTCTTTATTCTTCTTTTGGACATGCTGGACAAAAGTGCTCCGCTGCTTCGAGAGTCTTAGTTGATAATGCAGTTAAGGATCGTCTAATCGAAAGACTCAAGGAAGCCTGTTTAGATATTGAAGTTGGAGAAGCTTATAGTTTTAGAACTACAGTTAATCCTGTGATTACTCAAGAAGATAAGCAGAGATTAATTGCTCAAGTAAATGAAGCTCAGAAAGAGGCCAATGAATTTGGTGGAAAGGTTCATGTCAATAGAAGTAGCGAAGAGCTACCTGGCTACTGTGTAGGGCCATCTCTTATTGAGCTGCCAATTTCTAGAGCACTAAACCCTGAGAGTTATGCAATGAGAGAGCTCTTTGGTCCAGTCGTTCATATCATTGGTTTCAATCATCTAGATCAAGCACTTCGTATTTATAACGGTACAGACTACGCTCTTACTGGCGGAGTATTTAGCCAATCCCAAGATGATATAGATTATCTTACTGCCAGAATGGAGTCGGGAAATATCTATGTAAATAGAAGTATCACCGGTGCTCGTGTTGCCATTGAACCATTTGGTGGGTTTAAGATGTCTGGTACAGGACCTAATGCCGGAAGTAGATCATATTTAAGTTACCTACACCGAAATCCTGTAAGAGAGTTTACGAGCTGTAAATCAAAGAAAGAGTCCGGAAGTGAATATACTTTCGAGAGTTCAAGACCAAGTGGACTCAGTGGTGAAGGGCGTGTTCAGAGAATGGACAAGGTCGTCTCTCATGTCATCAGACACTTTGAACATCTCTTTAGTGGGATTAGAGCAGAGGAGAAACAAACTCTAAGTACTTTTCATAAGTGGCTAAATGTAAATTATGAAAGTTTTCTTAACCGTGAACATTGGAATAGAAGAATCCCTGGGCAGTTGAGTTATTGTGATTATACTCAAGGATCACATAAGGCTCTTGTGGCGGCTTTTAGAACGCAGCCCGATTTTGAGATTGTCTTTGAAGTTATTCTTGCGTTGGTTTCAGGTGCAGGGATCACTGTGAATTGTAGAAACAATGAAGCCTATGACTGGTGGATGGGATTTAGAGATATTCTCGTAGAGTACGGAATTTCTAAAGAGAATTTCGACGTCTACTTTGTAAGTGAAGAACTCCTAAAGAAGTCTCTAGGTGAGACAGACTTAAAGCATATCTTAATCGATGGAACAATTGAGGACGTCGCAGAGATTTCAAAATGGAGTTATGAGAATTATAAAGATCATAAACACATGAGAAATATTATTTCTAAATATGATATGTCAGATATTAATGACTTTAAGAGAATCTGTAGACAATACGTAAATATCAGATCATTTGCAGTTAATACAATGAGACATGGCGCTCCAATGGATGTTGTCTTATGAAATCACTTTTAAGTTTCGGTTGTGGAAATATGGCCCAGGCAATAGTCGAGGGTATGAATAAGAGTTCTAAGGAGCTGGAGTACTTTCTCTACACTCCTTCAAACACCAGGGCCATAGAACTGGCAAAAGTTGTTAGTGGAACTCATGTTGCTGATCTTTCTAAGATTCCTGAATGTGACTTCTATATGCTTTCATGTAAGCCGCAACAATTTGAAGAACTCGCAAAGAGTATCAAAGGTAAGTTAAAGCCTAGCGCTACTATAATCTCTATTCTTGCTGGAACAACTACAGAGACAATCTCTAAGAGTCTAGGAGTATCAAAAGTCTTAAGAGTTATGCCTAACACTCCATCACTTGTAGGAGCTGGAGTTAACGCCTTCTACTTTACTGATGAAGTAGGGAGTGAAGAGCGGCATTTTCTTAATGATATTTTTAGTGGGTTCTCAAAAGTATTTACTTTTGAAAAAGAGGAAGAAATTGATTTAATTACTGGGTTTAGTGGATCTGGCCCCGCTTATATTTTCGAATTCTCAAGAATTTTGACAGAGAAGATGGTGAGTATGGGCATTGCTAGAGATATTGCCACAGAGATGATTAAATGGACTTTCTATGGAAGTAGTAAACTTCAATTAGAGAGTAGTGACTCTAGTGAAGAGCTTAGAATTAAAGTTACTAGTAAAAATGGTGTGACTTATGAAGCACTTGAAGTTTTTAAAGGTGAGGGGCTTGAGAAAATAGTGGATATGGCCATCGATGCGGCCTATAATAGAGCTGTAGAATTATCTAAATAAAAGAAAGGTTTAATATGAGCGCACTTACTCAGAATATTTTAAATAGAATTCCTGCCCAATACCGTGATACGGCCATGATTAGAATTTTTGGTCTTATGAAGATTCCTCTTCTCTTTTGGATTAGGCCTTCAGTTATTGAGATGACTGACAAAGTTTGTGTGGTAAAGATCCCTCTTTCAAGAAGAACTAAGAATCATTTAAACTCAATGTACTTTGGAGTTCTCGCAGCTGGTGCAGACTGTGCCGGTGGATTAGCGGCCATGAAGCAGATTGAAAAATCTGGTAAGCGTGTCTCTCTTGCATTTAAGGAATTTGAAGCTAAGTTTCATAAGAGAGCTGAAGGCGATACACACTTTATCTGTGAGCAAGGTGAAGAAATAAGCGCGTTTGTAGATAAAGTTATTGCAAGTGATGAAAGACATCATATGCCTGTTAAAATAATTGCAAAATGTCCTGACAAATTAGGCGATGAAATCGTAGCAGAGTTCTCTCTTCTGCTATCGTTAAAGAGAAAGTAGAAGCGGCTAGTAGCCACTTCCTTTCTCTCCCTGCATAATCTTTGTTCCGGAGCTTGTTCCAAGTCTTGTGGCCCCTGCTTCTATCATGGCCTTTGCGCTCTCCATATCGCGTACACCACCAGATGCTTTTACTTGTACTAATTCACTAACAGAACTTCTCATTAACTTAACATCTTCAATAGTTGCACCAGAAGTAGAGAAGCCAGTAGAAGTTTTTACAAATTTTGCACCGGCCTTTTCACTTAATTGGCATGCCCTCTTAATTTCTTCACTGTTTAAGAGGCAAGTTTCAAATATGACTTTTACTGGAATTTTACCGCATGCTCTAACAACTCCCGCAATATCTTCTAGGACGTAATCATCATCTCCGTCTTTAAGGGCACCAATACTTAGAACCATATCAATTTCACTTGCGCCAGACTCTATGGCCTGTTTCGCTTCAAATGCTTTTGTCGCAGATTGCATGGCCCCAAGGGGAAAACCGATCACTGTACATACGCCAGTATCACTTCCTCTGAGTAATTCGTGGGCCAATGAGATCCAACATGGATTTAGACAAACAGTTGCAAAGTTATAGTCTCTAGCCTCTTGGCAGAGGGTCTCTATTTGCTGCTTGGTGGCATCAGGTTTAAGTAGTGTGTGATCAATATATCTATTTAGCTCTTTCAAGTGATTCTCCTTACTAAGATTAATACGTTACTTTAGATTCAAAAAACTTGCAATTGTCTTAATGTGTTGTGCTTTGTAAGCTATGCCTATGAAGTCTTTTAAGTGGTACTTTCACCCCATATTTATTTTTACCTTCTCTTTAGTTGCACTGATAACGTCGCTTTTTCTCTATATTAGATCTTATCTGCAGGTGAGTGATAGTGTAAGACTCTTTGTTGAGAAGAATAAAGTCGATGCCTCGCAGTTCTTGGCCACTGATACATGGGTGACGATTTTAATTACTTCAATTCTTGTTGCCATTATTTTAGCGGGAACAATTATCATCTTTGTTTATTATCAGAAGATTATTCAACTCTATAGAATGCAGCAAAACTTCATCAATGGCTTCACTCATGAGCTTAAAACTCCTGTGGCCTCTATTAGACTCTTTTTAGATACGTTTAAAAAACATGAACTCTCAAGAGAGGATCAATTAAAGTATATCGACTTTATGATTAGAGATGCCGATCGCCTGGCCGATAATGTTGGCCAAATCCTTAATCTTGGAAAAATTGAAGATCGCAGTTTCAATATGAATAACTCAAGGGTTGAGCTCTTTGAGCTTGCAAGTGAATTCCTAGAAAAGAATCCTCACTTATTTGAGAGTATTGAAATAAATATTAAGAAGATCGACCACGTAGAGTATTTCTCTTTCATTGATACCGCTCTCATGGAGATGGTATTTATGAATATTATTACAAATGCTATTCGCTATAATGATTCCAATCGCCCTCAACTTAATATCGAATTCAATTCACTTGGAAAGAAAATGAGTATTAGTTTTATTGACAATGGAATGGGTATTAAGAAGAGTGAACAGCGAAATGTTTTTAAGAAATTCTATCAAGTTGGTAAGTCGACAAAGGGAAGTGGTCTTGGTCTCTATCTTTCAAGTCAGATCTTAAAGTTACAAAAAGGATCTATAGAAGTTGAAAGTAGAGGTGAGGGACAAGGTTCCACATTTACGATTATTTTACCGAGAGAAATTGAATCATGAGCAAGAAAGTTTTAATTGTTGAAGATGAAAAACACTTAGCAGAGGGACTAAAACTTAACCTCACTTTGCAAAATTATACAGTAGAGCATGCAGACAATGGAATTCTCGCCTTACAGAAGTGGAGAGAGTGGTCACCAGATCTTATTCTCTTGGACATTATGATGCCTGGCCTTGATGGAATTAGCGTTTTAGAAGAGATCAGAAAGGAAGATCAAAAGATCCCTATTCTCATCCTCTCTGCTAAAGACGGTACAGGTGATAAAGTGAAGGCCTTATCAAAAGGAGTCGACGACTACCTCGCTAAGCCCTTTGACTTAGAGGAATTACTTCTAAGAGTAGAGCGTTTACTACTGCGTTCAAATTGGTCAAATCCTGACAAAGAAGACAACGAGCAAGAAGATTATTTCTGTGCTGAGAGTTTTAGTTTTTCTAATATAGATATTGATTTCATCAAACTCCAAGCAAATGTAGGGACAAAAGTGATACAGCTCACAGAGCAAGAGGTTAAACTACTTCAAGTCTTCATTGCTCACCAAGAAATACCACTTTCAAGGAAAGAGCTTCTTGAGAAGGCGTGGGGTTATGATGGTGAGACATCTACTCGAACTGTTGATAACTTCATCGTGCGCTTTAGAAAGTACTTTGAAAAAGATCCAAAAAATCCCGTTATATTTAAGTCACTTAGGTCAGTTGGCTATGTCTTTTCACCGTAGAACTTTTAGTTGTGCAAAGCGACTATTTTAGTCGTTGCGCGAGTGATTTTGGCCTAGTAAACTTGAGCGCCTGAAAATAAATTTAATTAATCAAAGGAATAGATATGAATTTACTACAAGGAAAGAAGGCCCTCATTCTTGGTGTGGCCAATGAAAGATCAATTGCGTGGGGAATTGCTAGGGCCCTTAAAGCACAAGGTGCAGATATTGGAATGACTTATCTAAACGATGCACTCAAGAAAAGAGTTGAACCTCTAGCTACAGAAATTGGTGCAGACTTTCTTACTGAGTTAGATGTGACAGTTGACGCTCACTATGATCAGTTAAAAGAGACTGTAGAAAAAGAGTGGGGAAAATTTGATATCCTTATCCACTCTCTTGCCTTTGCTGACAAAGAAGATCTTAAGAAGAGATTCTCTGACACTTCTAGAGAAGGTTTTAAAATGGCCTGTGATATTTCAGCATTCTCTCTAATTGGACTTTGTAATAGTCTAAGAGGAATTATGAATGAAGGAGCGTCTGTTGTTGCCCTAACTTACCATGGATCAGTAAAAGTTCTAAACGGATATAATGTTATGGGTGTTGCAAAAGCGGCCCTTGAATCTAGTGTTCGCTACCTGGCAGATGATCTAGGACCAGAAGGAATTAGAGTTAATTCAATTTCTGCTGGGCCAATCAGAACTCTTGCCGCGAGTGGTGTTCCTGGTCTAAAAGGATTCTTAAAAGATGTTGAGGAAAAAGCTCCACTAAGAAGAAATGTTACAACTGAAGATGTAGGCGGAGCAGCTGTCTTCTTATCTAGTTCTCTAGGTAATGGTGTGACTGGTGAGATCCTCTACGTCGATAGTGGACTCAATATAATGGGTGCCTAAATAAATAATTAAATAAAATTTCTCGGCCATTTTTATAGTGGCCGAGTTCCTAAAGTTTTCTCCTTAAATTTCCGATAGTTAAGCATGGCAAAAGCAAAGTCTCTAAGCGATTATTCGCTCAAATTAGAGAAGAAAAGTTATGACTTAACAAAGTCTGTTCTCCTTAGGTTAGTTCAGGGCCTTGTACTCTTTAAAAGACGAAAAGGAGAGGTCATAGCTGGCGCTTCAACATTCTTTACTCTTCTAAGTTTTGCACCCGCTCTTTTACTATTTATAAATATGGTTGGTCTCATTATCGCAGACAATGCTGGGGCGAGAGATTATGTAATGAGAGTTGTGTTAGAGTCTTTTCCTAAAGTCGACTCTTGGATTTATAACGGAATTGAGAGCGTTGTAAATTCTCAGCTTCACGACAGTGGCTTAGATTTTCTTAAAGTGGCCTTTCTTATTTTTGCATCAATGGGAATTTCGACTTCCATCGTTTTTGGAATTAATATTCTATCCAAAGTTGATCCTGACGGAGGTCTCTTAGAGGACGATCTTCGTTCGTTCTTTACAGGAATTGGAATAACTATTTATATGGTTTTATTGGTCTGTGTTGGACATAAAGGACCAGTTCAAGAGATCCTTCAAAGTTTTAGTTGGGGGAGAGGTTTTGTTATTCTCTTTGATAATAGTTTCATCAGCTCGATCCTCTCTCTCTTATTCTTTAGTCTATTTTATAAGTATTGCCCATCAATTAAAGTTGCTACTAAAGATGCCTTTAGAGGTGGGGCAACATTTGTCTTATGCTTTCTGATTGGTCGCAGTACTTATTGGATCTATGTAAAGTACTTCAAAGATGATCTTGTGGCCGATTATGGGCAGTTCACAAATTTTATGATCGCCCTTATTTGGATCTATTTCTTGATGAGTTGTTTCTACTATGGCGCCAGTGTTGCTTATGCTGGTAAAGAGAAAATCATTCCACCTAATATTAAAGCTAAATTCAAAAAGAAGAAGAAAAGGTAATTATGGAAATTGAGCGCAAAGCAATTTTTACTCTTATAGACTTGGCCATGGACCACTTTCACATGGAAAAAAATATTCGTGAAAGATTTCTTATTTGGCTAAGTGAGTTCTATGAATTTTCGTCTGAGGATACAAAGAAGTGGAGCAAAGTTGGTAAGGGGATTGACTATGATACTTTTAAGTATTGGGTCTCAAGAGATAATCGCTTTCTAGATACAAAGACTGTTTTGCCAAGCCGTGAGTTTTCTCTGTCTTCACATTATTTCTCAATAGAGAGTATCATTGATCAGATCAACCATAATGATTATGAGCAAAAACTTAAGCTCTATCATTGTCTCTCTCTACTTTGTCTTGTCGATAAGAAATTCATTCTAACGAGAGTTAAGTTTATTCAGTGGCTAGCTGATTGTATGGACATCGAATCTAGTGATACACAAATCATTAGAGAGTGTGTCGTAGAGGAATTTGATCTACACTTTGAACTGAAAGATCTAGATCATATAGAGAAAGAGCACGTCTTTCTTTGTGGGGTTAAGATGGCCCATCTCTCGGGAGATATTCTCGACTCTTTAGAGTTAGATTTTCTTTATAACTTGAAATCAAGATTAAACTTAGAAACAAATTTAAGTGATATGAATTATTTCTTTCACTATTTAGAGGGAAAACTCTCAACGAACTCTCATCACTCACAGCTCTCCATTCATAAAATAGGTGCAGTACTTCTCCAAATTATTGGTAGTGATAGTAATGTTGATAAGCGAGAAGGGAAGTGGTTTAAAGAACAACTGAGAGGACTAGATAATCATCTACTCTCAAGTCTTATGACTTGGAATATTGATAAATTGGTGGCCTCTATGGAGGAAGATGAAAAAGCTCTTTGCTATATTCTTGGTCTTGAAGTCTCTCTTAGAGATAGAGTCCTCCATAAGAACGAAATATTTTGGTTAGAAAGTATTTCTATGTCTCTAGCTAAGAGTCATACACTTTCTAGAGACAATGCACTCATTCTTTTTGAGGTTATCTCATCTCATTTCTCTCTCTTTGAAGAGAATATAGTTTACTTTGAAAAAATGCTCTCGATACTTCCTGATAATTCTTGGGAGCTCTTTGCCCAGTGGAGAACTTCTAGAAAACTCTTGGCGACTAAAGTGAATGATCAAGTAGAGGAGCAAGTGGCCAAAGCTCTCGGTTTTTCAAAATGCACTTTGGACGAAAGATCAAAAGTTTCACTATTTATTGATCTTGCCTTTCACATTCTAGGTCAAGATGGACTAGAGGAGGTTTCTTTGGGTCTAAGCTCTAGAATTGAGAATTTTGTGCATGGTAAAACTGATGGTGCCTATGGTGAGATTCTTATTTGCGAGATTCTTAAAGTTTCTTTTTTAGATCATCAAGTAGAGGTCTTGGAAGAGGACTTCCTTAGAGATATTCAATACCGCTTCTCCCTTAGTGATGCACAGTTGCATAGGGTTGTATTCCTAACTTCCTTTCTAATTGGTAAAAATATTGAGATAGGAAACCAAATTCACTATAGCTACTTATGATTTTTTGACTTTTGTTAGGGAATTTGCTCTCATATAACTATAATTTTTTTAGGAGTTTATATGAAGAGTTTATTTTTAGCGACTTTACTTATTTTTGGTCTCTCTCAAGCAGCAGTAGCAAGTGAGTCTAGTGAAAAGTCTTATGTTAGTTACTGTTCAAATTATTCTTATGGCAATCAAGCCGTTAGCTATGCTTTCTCTAGCTGTGTGAATACAAATTTTAATTCACTTGGAAGAGATTTTGATACACCAATCTATATTTCTTATTGCTCTAACTTTGGAAACACTGTGAGCTATTCTTTTGTAAGTTGTATCAATAATAACTTTAGCAGATTGGCCAGAGAGCTGAACCGCTCAATTTATTTACCACACTGTGGAAACTACAACCAGAACGAGCTTTCATACAGCTTCATATCTTGTGCTAATGATAATTTTAGAAGAATTAAGTTTGAGTTAGATAATCAATAATCTAGCTTTGATATAGGGGAGACTAAACGTCTCCCTCTTCTAGGATTCTCTTCTTTATAGATTTCTCCACTTTAGAAAAGTTCTTTTCTTTATTCTTAATAAACTCTTGTAAGACTTTCTTATCTTTTACGATATATCGGATACAAGCATAATATCTCTCTAGAACCTTGGTAATTGATGGCCTTATATCTATGAAGCCTTCAAGTTCTAAGACTTGTTGGCAGTATTCTTCTAGCCATAGTTTATAAGCTTCCATGTCTGTATCAGTAATATCTATTGTGACTTCGTATTCAATCATGAAGACCTCCTGTCTTGAATTATTATATGATAGAGTGGCACTAATTGCTAGTAAAGCTGTAAAATGTTCTTGTTTTGCTGTTCTTACTTACGAATTTTTCAGTTTTTTGGTATGTTGAGTCATCAAATAAACAAGGAAAATATATGAAATTACTGGGACTTACCTCTCTTTTACTCCTCACTTCTATTTCTTCATTTGCCATTGAGTGCACGGGAGAGAGAAGAGAATTAATCGGCACTGAAGTTAAGGTTACAAAAGAATCTCTAGTTCATCAGAATATACCAGGATTAGTTAAGCTCACTTTAGATATAGATGAAGCTTATTATTCAGTTACTCAACATGATGACTCTATCATTGCAATGATCACTCTTGGACCAGATTATACAAATGGAAACTTATTTAAGGGTGATTTTGATTCAAATGGAAGAATGAGACTATCTTCTGTATCTGCCAGAAAAACATATATCCTTGAGTGTACAAAGTAGGTTTTATGAATCGCTTCTTTTCTATAGCTTTCACTTTCGCACTAACTATTACCAGTGCTTCAAGTTTTGCTTATTTACCAATTATTGAGTTACCTAACGGTCAAGTCTCTGTTGATAAACTCTGCTTTGATAATGGCTATATTAGAGAAAAGAACTCGCGAGATTTGAGTAATATTGTTCCTGTACATGCTAAGACTATTCTTAAGTTTGAAAATGGAACTGAGTTCGTAAAGAACGACTTCATACCTCGTATACATAACTTCTATAATAGGCACTCTCAAAAGTTTGAAAATTATGAAATCAGTAAATGTCAGATAAATCTTCTTTTAAGTTTGTCACCAGAAAGTGAAGTCATAAAAGAAGCAAACTCTGTGGAGACAATTTTCTACGGTAATTTAAAGAACTACGGTGTAAACGATACAGCTCTTGAAAATTGGAAGAAGTGGGAGAATATGTCTCGCTTCTTAAGATATAACGCTGAAAAAGATAGAGTTAGCCTAGTTTCTGACTTTAGTAAAATTTCTAGAGATTATGAGATCTCAGATTTTAATTCTTGGTCCGATCTATCTGGAAAGGTTATTGGAGGAGAGCAAAGTGGTGGCGGTGGTGCCGGTCGTGTTCGAATTAATATGAATATGAGTGCTAGTGATATTAGCAGATTTAGGCCTGAGCAAGGTGTGTTAGAGCGCATTCTTGGGATGGAGAGTTTTATCTCTAAGATTCTTTATGAAAATAAGAAAGTGTCCAAGAGCCGTATTTACGTAACTATACCAAAGAAGTAATGGAAGAGAATAAAGAACTATCTCACATTCTTAATACTTATCTTGAGAGCAAGTCTTACTTAAGTCTCAATTCTCTGGCGCAAAATATGAAAGTGCCAGAGACGAGCTTGCGTAGAATTAAGAAAGCTGAACTTAAGCGACTTCCTAAGAATGAGACCATACTTAAGGTACTTTCCCACATCTATAAGACAACTGATCTCTATGAGATTAGAGAGGCTTTAGGTGAGGGAAGTTTAAGTGAATACCTAAGTAATGAGTTCTTATTATCATCTGGTTCATCGAAGATAGATATTAAAGTTATAGATGAAAGTGTATCGGATCAGACGAGCTATCTTGTCTTTAAACTGGCATCTAATAGCTGTGGTACGACTATTTCTGAAGTTCAGAGACTCTTTGGGCAGATGGGGCTTAGCGCTCTTGAAAATTTAAAGCGTGATGACTTAGTTAAGGTTGACGGAGATAATATATCTTCTAATTTAAATACATTTAAAGTTTCAAATGAATACTTTGTGAGAAACTTTAAGGCGGTAAGTGACTTCATTAAAGTTGAAGGGAACACTGAGGTGCCAAATCTATTTTATAATCTTTCTGAATCTGTTAATCGTGATGCTGCTAAAAAGATCCATAAAGTTCAAAAAAATGCTCTGAAAGAGATAATTTCTATTCTTAATGATGAACAAAGTCGTGGTGATATTCCTCTCTTTGTTCTCTCTGCAATTGATTCTCTAAAATAAAAAAAGGCCGCAATAATTGCGGCCCGATTATATGATTGTAAGTGTTCTTACGAATTAGTTACAAGCTGGGATTGTGTGAGTGTAAGACTCAAGAACTTCTTCGATAACTCTTGTTTCATTGTTAAGTCCACCTCTAGTGTTGTATCTAACTTTTTGAACAGTGTAAGTAAGTGGTCTAACTTCTGATCCACGTCCAATTCTGATACATCCGTACTCACCATCGTGATCTCTACCAAACTCAGCACACCATGAAGTTGGCTTAGACTCAGCTGCGAAAAGGTGTAGGCTTCCAGTTCTTAAACAACCGTTTTGAGCTTCTCTGTACTCAAATGCGTTTCTGAAGTTTCTAGAGTACTTAACACACTTGTTAGTAGCTTTTTTAATTGTCTTGAAGCTTCCGTCTTCTAATTGACAGATGTTTGTTACTTTTACGCTTTCAAATTCAAATCCGTTTTTCATTAGCATTGTAGGAACATCCATTCCAACATAAGTGTAACCAAATGAAGAAAGTGAAAGAAGTGAAAGTACTAGCATTGATAATTTTTTCATTTTTTAATCTCCTGTAAAGATAACGTTGTTATTGTTTATAAAAATGTCTTCTTGTTTTTGTGAGCATGTTTTATGAGTGAGGAGACGATCTTTCAATCTAAAAATGAGCTACAAAATTATAACTTCGCCAGTAAAACTAAGCGGCGAATACTAATGTGATATTACTGCTTACTTACATATTTCTTATTCGCCGTAAAATATTTGCGGCGAAGCTTAGAGGTTTTTTTATATTTATCTTCTGAATTTATTTTTTTCTAAAAGTAAGAAGAGAATGTCATTACAATTTATTCTTATTTTCTTTTGTAACTTTGTAGAGACGCTCTGTTTAAGCTTTCGAAAGAATGAGTAAGTAAATGAATTACAATTTTTTTAAGAGTTGTTTTGCAGTATTAATTGGCAAACTAAAAAAATGAATTAATGAAGATGAAATTATGATAAATAAAAAAGGCCGCAATAATTGCGGCCCTATTATATGATTGTAAGTATTCTTAAGAATTAGTTACAAGCTGGGATTGTGTGAGTGTAAGACTCAAGAACTTCTTCGATAACTCTTGTTTCATTGTTAAGTCCACCTCTAGTATTGTATCTAACTTTTTGAACAGTGTAAGTAAGTGGTCTAACTTCTGATCCACGTCCAATTCTGATACATCCGTACTCACCATCGTGATCTCTACCAAACTCAGCACACCATGAAGTTGGCTTAGACTCAGCTGCGAAAAGGTGTAGGCTTCCAGTTCTTAAACAACCGTTTTGAGCTTCTCTGTACTCAAATGCGTTTCTGAAGTTTCTAGAGTACTTAACACACTTGTTAGTAGCTTTTTTAATTGTCTTGAAGCTTCCGTCTTCTAATTGACAGATGTTTGTTACTTTTACGCTTTCAAATTCAAATCCGTTTTCCATTAGCATTGTAGGAACATTCATTCCAACATAAGTGTAACCAAATGAAGAAAGTGAAAGAAGTGAAAGTACTAGCATTGATAATTTTTTCATTTTTTAATCTCCTGTAAAGATAACGTTGTTATTGTTTGTAAAAATGTCTTCTTGTTTTTGTGAGGCTGTTTTATGGGTGAGGAGATGATCTTTCAATCGAAAAATGGCCTATAGATTTATAACTTCGCCAGTGGATTTAGGTGGCGAGGAGAGGAGATGAAAAAGTCATGAGTTAAGATAGTGGAGTTCGCCGAGTTTAATTTTGCGGCGAAGAGTGGGCCTTTTCAATGCTCTGACATATAGTTTTATTGAAATGTTTTCCTAGTTCAGTAATCTTATAAACGTCGTTCTTGTGCTCGAGAATCTTATATTCAATGAGCATATTCATATGTCTTATTAGGGTTTCACTCTTTTGTTCATTACTATTTACAGTGTGGTGATTGTGAAGATCTAAGAGTGAAAAAGTCCCATTACAATTGATGTCTTGAAAGATGGACTCTAGTATAACTTCATTTTTTTTCTTTTTGTGAGAAGTGACTATTCTATTTGGATACTGATGATACTTCTCTAGAATTTTATCATTTTGAAAAAGATATTGATCTGTATTTGAAATTGATGAAGTTCCTAGTGCTATAAGTGGAGCATTGAGAGCGCTAGTATAGCCCGTTATATTTCTATTATAATGCTTTTCTTGATTACTATAGTGACCCATTCCCAGAAGTCTGTGGCCATTACTTTTTAGAATCTCGTCACTATGAATATAAAGGTCATACATATCCTCAGTTCCTAGTGGGCGATATATTCCAAGAGCATTCTGTAAGTCCATTTGCCAAGGTACTTTAGCTAAAGGGTAATTAGCGATACGCTCCGGTTTCAAAGTTAGAACATCGTTTAATGACTTTTCAAAACTCTTGAGTGTTTGAAAGGGAAGACCGTAGATAAGGTCTAAGTTAATCTCTGAAAAACCATTCTCTCTTGCACAATTTACAAGTGCTCTAACTTGATCAAAACTCTGGTGTCTATTCACATTCGCTAATGTCTCTGTATTTGTGTCTTGAACACCAATGCTAAGTGCATTAAAGCCCACACTACTCAAATATTTTAACTTCTCAACTTGAAGAAGGCGCGGATCAGTCTCTATTGTTCCAAAAAAAGTTTGATCACACTTTGTTCCCTCTAGAATATTGTCGATAAGATACTTGATATTATCTAGAGTCAGATAAGTTGGTGTTCCTCCTCCCAGATAAATAGATGCCAATTCAATTTGTGGATACTCTTCTTTATAGAGTTTCCACTCTTCAAGAATTTTTTCTATATAGCTTTGAAACTGATCACTACTTCTTGTGACTTTTATATTACAGCCACAGAAGGTGCAGAGTGATGCACAAAAGGGAATGTGTATATAGAGATTTATTTTTTTTAAGCTTAGAGACTTAATGATTTCTACTTTATCATAATCTCCATTCCAGTCAGGAAGAGAGGGATAGTAACTATACCTCCTTCCTCTGGTGTGTAAATTAAGTAGTAAATCTTTAAGTTCTTTGGACATTAATAAAGAAAGTTATTGTGGATATACTCTACCGCATTTCTAACATTACTCTCAGGTGTGTGTTGTAGAACTCCATGACCCAGACCACAGATCCACTTATCAAGTGGTAGGTTCTTATCTTGTAGGCCCTGCCACATTTCATTAAGATTAGACTCCACATGTTCCCAAGGAAGATGTAACCAACTTGGGTCGAAATTTCCTTGAATATAGTAATCATTTCCAAGTTCACTTAGAGCATTTGATAGATTCATTCTCCAATCAATTCCTAGAACATCAATATTGTCGTCCTGAATCTCTCTTAGATACTCCATATGAGTCAGTTTGGAGTAATAGATGACTTTCTTATCAGGATGTCTTTCTCTAAAGGCCTTTGTTACAGACTTTAGTGCAGGAATTATATATTTCTTAAAATCATTGAAGTGTAGTTCTCCCACTGCTGTATCAAAGAGGCACATGGCATCAGCTCCACCCTCTGCTTGGATACACATATTCTCAACTAATTCCGGAATAAGTTTTTCTAAGAATCCATGAAAACGTCCGTCATAGAGACCTAGTTTTGAGCTCGTTAAGTTACCTGCATGACTTCCTTCCACTGCATAGGAGTAAAGTGTAAAAGGTGCACCTACAAATCCGAGTAGAGTTTTACTCTTATCAAGTGAGCTTCTCAGTAGGGTACATGCTTCTTTTTGAAAGTTATAAAACTCTCTAGCACTAGCTTTTAGCTCCAGTTGTTTTAAATCATCCAATGTGTTGATTCTCTTATCAAGGATTGGTCCTGGATTATAAACGAGGCCCATTCCCATTTGCTCTAGAGGGAATAATAGGTCTGAGAAGAGAATTGCTGCATCAAATTTAAAATCATCGATTGGGCCATGAGTGATTTCGTTCGCTAATGCGGGAGTTTTACACATAGTCATAAAGTCTGAATTCTTCTTTATGTTTTGGTAATGAGAGTGGTATCTCCCAGCTTGTCTCATGAACCATACAGGTACACCTGTTTTTCCGTCTCTTTGTGTTCTGTCGTTAAATAAACCCATTTCTTCCTCTTATCGTTCTATAACTTTAGAATTGCATATTAATTTATAGCCAATTCCTCTAATACTTTTTATTTCAATTGCATTTTGCTTTGATGTCTCACACCACTTTCTTAGCGAAACAATATAATTATCAACTGTTCTATTTGAAGGGAACTTATCTTCTCCCCATATTTTTTCTATTATTTCTTCTCTTGTTGTTGCCTTTGATTCATTGGCCATAAGTAATTCTAAAATAGAGCACTCTTTCTGTGACATCGGTATTGTTTCACCAAGTGCATTTTCAATCTCAAACTTCTTAAACCAAATTTTGAGATCTCCAACCTGAATTTCGTCTGCAAAGCTCACTAGGCTTTCTTGATGCTCTAGGATTCTATTTAGTCTTAGAACCAATTCTTTTAGGGCGAAAGGTTTTGTAATGTAGTCCTCTGCTCCTATCTCTAGTCCTTCAACTCTCGTTTCTGGATCGTTCTGGGCAGAGAGAAAGAGAAGAACAAAGTCTTTTCTACTCGCACGAAACTCTCTTGCTAGATCTAGACCATTCCCATCGGGAAGTCCTATGTCCATGAGTATGATTTTAGGGGAGAAGTCACTAAAGATTTCTTTTGCGCTTTTAACATCTGTGGCGAGTCTACAGTTGTGACCTAGTCCACTCAAATATTCTTGCAGCGTAATACCAAGATTTTTCTCATCTTCTACTATTAGAATCTTACCATTTATCATGAGTGAACTCTCTTAAATTTAAGTGAAATTTCTAGGGACTCATCACCACCTAAAATCAATAATCCTTCCATAAGGAGCATGAATTTCTTTATGAGGTAGAGTCCAATACCACTTCCTTTTTTACTGTCGTACTTGTAGAAGATATTTCCAAGTCTAGATCTATCTCCATTAAACTTTCCATAGTCCTTATAGTTTAGAGTGATATTTTCTTCACTCTCTGTCATTTGGATATCAATAGTTTTAGAGTTGGTATGGTTCTTTGTGTTTTCAAGTAAGTTTTTGAAGATGAGTTCAATAGCGAGTTCATCACCGAGTATTTCAAAATCTAATGAGTTATTTAGTGTGATCTCAAATTGATCTCGGTAGTTCTTTATCACTTTATTTAGGACGGTTGATAAATTTACAGGGACAAGATTGAGGGTTCCTCCTCTTTCTAATCTTGAGAGCTGTAGGATTTTATCCATCTGTGTTTCTAAGTTGGCCGTGTCCTCAATCAGTCGATTCGTAAGCTTAGTGAGTTGTTCACTTTTTAAGCTCTCGGCCACATCGGTAATGACTTCAGACTGTAACCTAATGCTGGCCAGAGGAGTCTTTAGCTCATGAGTTAGACTGGCAAAGAAGTTTTGTAAAGCTTTGGTCTTTCTGTGATCTTTAAAGAAGATTACGAGAAAGCTTATCGTGAGGAGGAGAATAAGAACAATAAATGTTGAGGCCTCCCATTTGAGCATTCGTATAATATTACCACCTAAACCTATATTGGGCATACTCTCAGTTAGTTGATCTAATTTATCTCCAAAGACATAGAGTAAATAAGTCCACCACATGGCCAAGGCCAAAGTCGTCCCTATAAGTAGAGTGGTTAATATGATGAGGCTTCTATTTTTTTTCAATTAATTCCAAAGCCTCTTCTCTAATTCGCCAATAACTTCATCATTATGGGCGAGACTAACAAAACCAACTTCGTAGGCATTAGGTGAGAGGTAGATACCCTTCTCTAGGAGTGTTTCAAAGAGTGGGTTAAATTTCTCTGTAATATCTGCTGGAATTTTATCCATACAATTGACTCCCTCGGCAGCAACAATCCAAAAGAGTGAGCTATGTGACGTCAAAGAGTAATGAGAGAATTCTCCGTCATTATATTCTTTTAACCACTTGTTAAAGACATTAATAATTTTTGTAGTATTAGCATTAATCTCTTCATAGGCCTTAGGAGTCATTTTCTTTAATGTCTCAAGTCCACCAACCATCGCGAGAGGATTGGCACTTAAAGTTCCCGCCTGATATACACTACCAACTGGAGCCAGGTTATCCATGATCTCTTTCTTTGCAGCAATGGCGCCTACTGGAAGACCACCGCCAATAATTTTTCCGTAAGTCACGATATCAGGAGTTATTCCCGTTAACTCGGCCATCCCACCAAAGGCAACTCTAAAACCAGAGATGACTTCATCAAAGATTAAAAGAGCGTCATTATCTTTAGTGATTTTTCTTAGAAATTCTAGGAATGATTTCTCTTGAATTAGCAGACCATTATTCGCTGGTAGAGGCTCAATAATAATCGCTGCAATTTCCCCTGGGTGATCTTTAAAGCATTGAATCACTTCTTCAGTATTTCCTAGTTCTAGAATAAGAGTATCTTTAGAGATTCCCTCCGGAACTCCAGCGCTTGAGGCTTCACTTGTTCCAGCTAGACCTGATCCTGCTTTAATAAGCATACTATCAGTGTGACCGTGATAGCAGCCATTGAATTTAATGATCTTATCTTTCTTCGTTGCTCCTCTTGCAAGTCTAAGGGCCGTCATTACTGCTTCTGTCCCAGAATTTACAAAACGAATTTGATCAACGAAGTCAATCTTTGAAAGTAGAAAGCTCGCTAGATCCAGAGAGTAGGGTTCACATGTACCGTAACTCCAACCCCTAGAGAGAGCGTCTACTAGAGACTTCTCAACATCACTGTCTTTATGTCCTAGAACGAGTGGTCCAAAGCTCATACAGAAATCGATATAGTCCTTGCCATCAACATCTTCTATAAATGCACCGTGGGCCTTTTTAATAAATCTTGGTGTTGTATGGAGGCCTTTAAAACTTCTCACTGGTGAATGTACTCCACCAGGTACTAAGTCTTTAGATTTTTCAAATAATTCGTTCTGTGTCGTCATTACTCTTCCTTAAGCCAAGCTTTAAAGTCTTCTATCCCTATAAATGCTTTGGCCGCTATATTATTCTCATCAAATTTTTGCTTTGTTTTTCCTAAGCCTGTGCAATGAAACTTATCTTTTATAGATGGAACTTGTGCACAGAACCTCTGGTATTGGTTAAAGCTAGTCCAGAAGAAGACTTCACTTTGTTCTAGCTTTCTACGGTACTCATCGCTCATAGGAGTTTCAATGCGCTCGTAGCATCCAATCACTTTTCCAATATCAGATACAGAATCTCTATGAGTTAAAATATTTAGAGACATCTTAGGATTCATCACTTGAATACATTTTGATTGTCTTAGAATTTCTAATTCGTCATGTCCTAGTGAATCGCTCGTCCCATTTACCCAGAAGCCTTTCTTGGCAAGTTGCTTCATTGTCTTAGTTCCAGCGGCCCATAGGTTATTTATTGAATCTCTACTATTTTCAAGTTGATTGATACAGTAATTACTAGTTGCAAAGAAGTCTGCTTTCTCATTTAAAGAAATAGGGGAGCTCTGTTCTTTATTTATGAACTCATCGTAAATATAGTGACTCTCTCCATTTACTTTCTCTAGAGGCAGACCAATGAAAGCATTTGTCTTATCGCCTTTAAAAGTCTCGCTCACACTTTCTAGTCTTAGTTCTGAGATCGACTTATCCTCATTCTTTCCTCGGTGCGAGTGAATATAATTATCTCCGACTCTTTTAACGTTCACACCCACTGCTAGGTGACAACCTCCACCGTAACCGTTGAATGCTTGTCTCTCTCTAGAAACTTCGCTAACGGTAACTTTGTCTTCGATAAGTTGTAACTTTTGATAAAGTTCTGTGTTTTCTTCGTTACATTCGATAGCAAGTGCCCCTTGGGAGGCAGCGCTTGGAAATGTACTCTGGGGTAGAATCATATAGTTGAGATCTTTTAAAAGGACTTTAAGCTCTTCTAAAGATTTCTCACTATGAGCGAGACGCTCAATACCTGGTAGAGCTAAGACAATGGCATCATATTGACCATCAACTAATTTACCTATTCTTGTATTCACATTACCGCGTAACATTTTAGTTTCGACTTTAATATTATCCGTAGGTAAGTACTCTGATAACTGAGCTTCTATATTTACAATTCTTCTAGGGGAGCTTGTTCCAACAATAAACTCTTTCTTATTTGAAAGGTTTTTAATTGTTTCATTCTTAATAAAGAGAATATCGTGAGCGAAGTGTCTCTTGGTAATGGCCGCGAGCTTAATTCCTTGCGGTCTCTCACTTCCTAGATCTTTATAAGAGTGAACAACCATATCAACTTTATTTGTAAGGAGCGCTTCATCTAATTCTTTGGTGAAGAAGTCTTTACCATCAAGTTGCCATAGAGGTTTGTCAGTTATGAGATCCCCTTGAGTCTTAATGATTTCTAATTCAAATTGATCGCCAGTTAATTTCTCAAGCTCTTCTTTTACTTGAGTACACTGTGTGACGGCTAATAAACTTCCGCGGGTACCGATTTTGTAAATTTTCTTAGACAAACTGAACTTCCTCCCAGCCGAAAGGTAGGCTGAGAGCAAAGGAATTAATTCT
Organism: Halobacteriovorax marinus SJ; assembly: GCF_000210915.2. Classification (NCBI taxonomy): domain Bacteria; kingdom Pseudomonadati; phylum Bdellovibrionota; class Bacteriovoracia; order Bacteriovoracales; family Halobacteriovoraceae; genus Halobacteriovorax; species Halobacteriovorax marinus. The sequence goes on along the minus strand of NC_016620.1, from coordinate 2,048,645 downwards.
TTTTTGTACAAGAGTTTCTATTGCTGCTTGGGCGCTTTGAACTTTCTGCTGTTTACTTTCATTAAGTACTTTTCCAAACTCAAAGATATCTTCAAGTCTGTAGACACTTTCTGTAGTGCTAAAAGGCGTATTTAACATACAAGGAGAGCCTAAATCAATGAATAACCTCTTTTGATTAATTGCCCAATTCAAAAAGAAATCATGATTGATAAAGTATCTATTCGTACCAATGGTATTAATGATATTTGAAAATGTTGACCAAGACTTTTGATCATCCCATTCAACGATTTGTATATTGTAATCACTATACTTCTCTTTTAGGGCCAAGGCCTTTAGAGAGTTTCTCGCACTCAAAAAGAGGCGGTACTTTCTTGCCAGTAACTTAATTGAGTCTTCAGCCAATTGCCCAGATCCAAGAATGAGAACATCTCCTTCGTCTGAAATAGTTCTAAGAAGCTTTCTAGCAATTCCAGCGTAAGTTTGTTGCCCGATTTCTCTCAAGTAAGATGTTCTAATCTTTTTGGCATCCATAAATAATTTTTCGAGGATGGACATGATTTGAGAGTTTCTGACACCGTACTCTAAATACTTTGTATAGGATTTCTTAAATTGAGACGTGATTTCATTCTCACCAAGGAGTTTACTCTTTAAACCACAAATGGTTTCTAGAAGGTAGCTATAGGCCTTGTCTGAAACAAAAGTCTCCATGTCTAGGCCAGTGCAGTCAATATGGTGAAATGGTACGAAGTTATAGCCTAAGACCAATGTTCTTTGGCAAGTTTCCAATATAAAGAGCTCTCCATTCTTTGGAGGCGCAACTTTTGTTCCTGCTGGGAGGTTTATAACTTTAAGTCCAGTAATCATAATATCCGTCTTTGATTTGCTGTGATGTGTCTTTTTAATTACTTAGATCAATATATCTGTATAGTTAAGGAATATTGTCACAAAAATGTAGAATACTGTTTTTTTTCAAATTGTTTCACATAGCAAACATTTTTTGATAATAAATCCCCATGAATAAGGCCGTAGATACAATTGAAAATAAAGATAGTAGACCATTTTGGGAGCGTTGGGGAGAAGTGATGAAAGCATTTCTTCTTAGAATGACTCCGCAATTTGTTATAAATGCCTTTATTAGATTCGACAAGCGCGTTGATGGTGCCCTTAGTTTCTTCGTGAAGCATTGGGGGAAAACTCCATTTATGATTTCAATGAGCAAGAAAGTTCAATATCTTGGAATTGAAAAATTGTGGAATAAAGGGCCAAAGGCCTTCATTTACTTCTTCTTATTCTATCTTGTTCGAGACACAATTCTCTATATCATCATTCCAATTTTCTTTGCGAAGATGACTACTAGCTAATTATGATTCCCATCGAACGTATCTGGCCGCTCTTAGGCGGTGTTGCCCTCTTTATTTTCTCTATAAACTTTCTAGTGCTCTCCATGCAATCGCTCTTTGGTGAAGTCCTGCGTGGATTAAATGCAAAGACAGTTATTCGATCTCGCAATTCATTTTTAATGGGACTCTTGAGCGGGGCAAGTGTGCTAAGTGTTTACTCTTGCACCAATATGATTCTTGGTCTGGTTAATTCGGGAATTGTTAAATTTAGTATCTCGGCGCTCTTTATTATGGGAGTTAACTTAGGAGCTTCGATCTTTCCGTGGCTCTTCACTTTTGATCTCTCTCATTGGTCTTACTTATTTCTTTTCATAGGTGCCGTGGGCCACTTCTTTATTAGAGTATTGGCCGTAAAATTATTTTCTAGAGTTGTTCTAGGAGTAGGTTTTCTCTACTTAGGATTAGATCTCTGTATTAACTTCTTTAATTCAGATACCCTGAGAATTCCAACCTCTTTGGTAGAAGGTCACGAATTTCTCTCTCTACTTATCGCAATTATTCTTGGCGTTTTAGTATCATACTTTCTAAATAGTACGGTTCTTTTAATAGGTCTCTTCATGGCCTTTTTCTATACTCACAATATCTCTGTGGAACTCTCTTGTGCTGTCATGGCGGGAGCTTCGCTAGGGCCGTGTATTAAGTTGTACCTAAATTCGAAGAAGGGAAATATTGAAGGTCAGCGCTCAGCTCTCTTTAATATTATTTTAAATTCTCTCTCAATTCCAAGTGCTCTCATTTATCTTACATTCTTTTCTAGTAGCTTGGCACTTGTTCAGTCTTATATTGGACTTAACTTTGTTCTTCCATTCTTTTATACAGTGCTGAATGCTTTTAATATTATTGTATCGCTCGTTTTCTTTAAGTTTATAAGAGAGATTGTCTTTAAAATGATTCCAACACCAGAGATTAAGATCCCTCAGAGATTAATTGCGTTTGGTAGATCTGATGAACTCATTCCTGCGACAGCACTGTGGCAAGGTCACAAGGAAATGTATAAATTAAAGAGTATTGTCGATCGAATGTTTGATCAAATTGCTATCTATATAAGTGATACAGAGGGAAGTCCTAGACAACTTGCTAAGATCAAAAAATATGAAGATATTACTGATCGTATTAGTAAGGAGATGGAAGTCTTTATTAGATCACTTATGGAAAACACTCTCAATTCATCACAGGCCAAAGAGTCTCTATCTATTCTCTTCGTGGCAAAAGAGTTTGAGGCCATAGCAGATTACCTCAATAACTTTGTGACAAATAAAACAAAGATCGTAATTGAAGAAGGTCTTGAAGAGGTTCACTTAGAGAGAATTGTTGAACTACTTTCTAAAGTGAGGTCTTTCTATGAAATTTGTTGCGAGAATTTAGGTGCGGGAGTTAAGAGTGATCCTTTAGAGATACGAGATATTTCTAACGAGCTGAAAGAGGAGTGTGAGAATCTTCGTCACGGCAACGAAAACCCATCTCTTCTTTATTCAGATATGATTATTTCTCTTAGAAAAGTCCGCTCTCACTGTTATGGGCTCTACCTCGCTCGTCTCTCACAGTGAAACTGTCTAAGTGTTTGTTATTATTAGCCCAGTGGTGGCAGGAGTTGACCTCTTTTCGAGGTTATATAACCTCTTATAGAGGTTGATGTTGTCAAGGTTCTGAAGTATAATTAAAATATGCTAGATTTGATTTTAGGTTCAAAAACCGCACAGAAAATATTCTTACATTTATTTCACTACGGGGAAACTTATCCTTCAGCTGTGGCCAAGGATATGAAGATCTCTCTTAGTGCAGTTCAAAAGCAATTTGAGAGATTTGAAAATGCAGGGCTTATAATTTCTAAACTTCAAGGACGTACTCGGGTTTACCAATTTAATCTAAGAAATGGTGCCATTGTTAAACCTTTTATGGAGATGGTTAAAGCAGTATATGACTCTATTCCTTTGAGAGAAAAAGAAGAAATGTTTGAGGTAAGAAGAAGGCCACGAAGGGTAGGGAAACCTGTTATTGGACGTAAAAAGTGATGCGTATTGATTTTAAGAATTGTAGCGAGGAAGAGCTTTGGCTATATGTAGGAAAGCATTTGGCCATTCATGGTTTTGAGGCTGTTTTGGTTGGTGGTGCTGTTGTCTCTATTTATACTGAAGGTGCTTACGAGTCTGGAGATCTAGATTTTATCATTCAAAATTTATCAAAGGATAGATTGCCCGAAGTAATGAAGAAAATTGGCTTCCTTAAAAAGGGAAAGAATTATATCCACCCAGATTGCAAACATCTCTTTATAGAGTTCCCTCCAGGTCCTCTCTCTATTGGAGAGGATAGTAGTATCAAAGAAATTGAAAGAGAAGTTCACGGTTCTAGAATTAAAATATTGTCACCGACAGACTGTATTAAGGACAGGCTTTCTAGCTATATTTATTTCAAGGCAAGAGAGTGTTTCGATCAAGCAATTCTTGTAGCAAAGGCACAAAAGTTCAATAAATCTGCTCTACGTCGTTGGTGTGAGGGAGAGGGGCGAGTTGATGTCTTTAAAGAATTTATAAATCAACTCGAGAAATTAAAGTAGGCCGTCTTAAGTAATGCTCGTTGCATCATGGTTGTGCATCCAAAATTATCAAGGTATTTTATAGGCATCATTTTAACAATTTTGGGAGAGAAACATGGAACTCGTGTTCAATGCACAGCAAATTTTAAAGCGTGGTAAAGGTCTAACTTTTGATGATGTCTTATTAGTTCCTAGACATTCAGAGATTGCTTCAAGAAGAATACCTTCTCTAAGGTCAAAGGCCACAAAGAATTTTGAAATCGAGACACCAGTTATTTCTGCAAATATGGATACAGTGACAGGCGTAGAAATGGCGTGTGCCATGGCCAAGCTAGGTGGACTTGGAATCCTACACCGTTTTATGTCTCCAGAAGAGCAAGTTGAAGACGTTAAGAAAATTCAAAAATATATTAAAGATAATAATTTAAGCGGACCTGTTGCTGCATCTATCGGTGTAAAGGAAGAGGGAAAGTTAAGAGCGAAGTTACTTGCAGATATCGGTGTTGATATTTTAACGATTGATATCGCACACGGTGACTCTGTCATGATGCTTGAAACACTTGAGTACGTTAAGAAAACATGGCCTCATATTGATGTCATTGCTGGAAACGTTGCTACTGGTGAAGGTGTTAAGAGAATGATTGATCTTGGTGCCGATGCCGTTAAGGTTGGAATTGGTCCAGGTTCAATGTGTACAACTAGAATCATTACTGGGCATGGGGTTCCTCAACTCTCTGCTATCGCTATGTGTGTTGAAGAGGCCATTAAGCATGATGTTCCTGTTATTGCCGATGGTGGAATCAAAACATCAGGAGATATCGTAAAGGCCCTTTGTGCTGGAGCTCAGACAATTATGGCCGGTTCACTTCTTTCTGGAACTCTTGAGACTCCGGGTGAGCTTAAGGGTGGAATGAAAGAATACCGTGGAATGGCATCTAAAGCTGCTCAGGTATCTTGGAGAGGAGAACTACCTAAGGGAATGGCCGCAGAGGGTGTCGACACAATGGTGCCATGTAAAGGGCCAGTTGAGGAAGTTATCTCTGAGCTTACAGGTGGACTTAGATCGGGAATGACTTACCTAGGTGTAGATAATATTGCTGATATGAAAGAAGTAGGTCTCTTCATGGAGATGAGTACTTCTGGAATGGTTGAATCTAGGCCACACGGAAAGAATTAATAGGAATTTTGAATGAGTCTATTTAATAGTCAAGAAAAGATCGTTCTCTCTTATCCAAAGTTGAAAGAGAGAATCGAATCCAGAGATAATCCTAAAGAAGAAAGAGAAAAGGCCATTAAGATTCTTCACGAAATTAGGGCCGAATTTTCTAAGACATATATAAAGTCTTTTCAAAAATTACTGGATTCAACTCTTCCCAAACTCTATGACGGGGTAAACTTCTCAGAGAACGGTGTAGATTTTAATAAGCTCGTTAAAGAAAAGTCTGTAGTGATGGTACCGAATCATCAGTCTCACGCAGACTATGTGGCCATAAATTATATGGTCTTTAAAAAATATGGTTTTCCTCTCTACGTTGCTGGTGGGAATAACCTTAATATTTTTCCTATCGGAAAACTCTTTAGAAAATCTGGTTGCTTCTTTATTAGGCGCTCTTTTGCGAGTGATATTCTCTATAAGATTACTCTTGAGGCCTATCTTTATTATTTATTAATGAATCAAAAGCCAATTGAGTTCTTCTTCGAGGGGGGAAGGTCAAGAACGGGGAAATTACTTTCTCCAAAGTATGGCCTCTACCAAATGCTCTTAGAAGCTCACAGCCACTTGCCTGAAGATCAGAAGAAAGATTTAGCTTTTGTTCCAGTGAGTATTGTTCACGAGTATGTTCCAGAGCAAAAGTCTCTGGCCAAAGAACTTGGTGGTGCAAAGAAGACTAAAGAGAGTACGGGACAATTACTTAGTCTTTTTAAACTCTTTAGTTATCAATTTGGATCTGTTCATATCAAATTAGGGGAGCCTGTTATTGCACAAAAGAAGTGTGATCAATCTCTTAAAGAAGAGGTTCAGAACTTAGCGTTTGAGTGCTTTAGAACTGTTGGTGCAAATATGAGTGTGACTCCTTCTGCACTACTTGGTCTGATTCTCTTGGACGAGCCTGCAGGTGCTTTGGATTGGACTGATATTCTTGCTAAAGGTCGTCAGATAATTAGCTTCTGTGACACTTATAGAATTCCTTATACAGATTCCATGCAAGAGTCAAAGTTAGAAGATAGCCTTGGTCGTGCTCTGGATATAATGATTGGAAATAAGAAAATAGATGTTATAGGCAAGAGTTCTAGAAGCCATACTTTCTATGCGATCAAAGAAGAACATAGACAAGAGCTTCTCTATTTTAAGAATACAATTCTTCACCACTTCTTAATTCCATGGGTAATTAATTATGCATGGATAAATCTCTTTAGTGGAAAAATTGAAACAGTTAGTGATCTAAAGAAATTATTCCTAGGACATAGAAGATTACTTAAGCACGAATTCTATCTTCCTACGATTAAAGATTTTATGGAGAAGTCTTTTATACTTCTCTCTTATATTATTGGTAGAGATATAAGTTCTCTAGAGGAATGCTTAGAGCTTTCACATAAAGAACTCTATACAATTGCTTCAAGCCTCGGTGTTTTCTCTAGATCATTCAATTATATTATTGAGGCCTATTACACTAGTGCCTGTACTCTTAAGGCGTTAAATGACTCTGCTGGTGAGAGTGGATTTAAGATGTCTGATTACAATAAGAAGTTTAAAGAAATACACAAAGAAGAAAAGGAGTTGGCCGTCATTGTTAAATTTCCTGAATCTAACTCTGAGCCATTGATGAAATCTTCTATTAAGTATTTTCTCCACGAGCAGATGATCGAAAATAAAGAAGGCTCTTTCAGTGTCACGAATTTAAAATTACTAGAAGAGAATATTGCCAATTTTGAAAATCTTCTTCTTGAACTTAGAAAGTTCAATCTTCGCTCACAAGGATAGTCATGAGTGAAGTGAGTTCTATAAGTGTTGGCAATAGCCGCTTTCTTTATAAGAAGTCTCCCCTTGAAGGTGGAGACCTTGTAGGGCTTTGGAAGGAGATTGACTCTTTTATTGAAAGGGCACCGCGGCTCACTAAAGCTACGGTAAATGGATTCGTCTACTTTAATGAAAGCTCTCTTAGTGCTGATGGCGTTTGCTTTGTTGGGCATGAAGTTGTTGGCTTTTGTGATGAAGAGCTCTTAGAGGATTTTGACCTCTATAGTATGGATCAGCGAGCTAGAGAAGTTTTTCGCTACACCTACCAAGGGCCAATGGAAGCTTCTGAGCTTTTACGCTTTGCTAGAGAGATTATCTTAAGAGATGGGTATAGCGAGAATTGGAGAATGTCATTTTCTGCAAATTCTGGCGAATTGGTAAGAATGGAATTTTGGAAAAGTTGATTATTTTTCTAAAATAGGCCAAAATTAAAGAAAATTAAGCTTTAATTATTTGCGGTAGCATGATATTTCATAGGCTTATGCGATAATATCAAATTCACTTGGAGGTGATTTATTAAAGACAAGCATCGCGGTGGTAGAGGAAAGAATTTAGGTCCTCGAATTAATGATCAAATAAGAATCAGCGAATGTAGATTAATTGGTGATGACGGAACTGCTTATGGTGTCGTCAGTTTAGATAAGGCCAGAGATATTGCATCTGATCTAGGTCTAGACCTTGTTGAAGTTTCTCCAACGGCCAAACCTCCTGTTGTTAAAGTTATTGATTACGGGAAATTCAAATACGACCAACAAAAGAAGGCCAACGAAGCTAAGAAAAAGCAGGCTCAGGTTTCTTTAAAAGAAATTCAATTTAGACCAAATATTGAGGCCCATGATTTAGAAACAAAGCTTAAGAGAGCGGAGAAATTCTTAGGTCAGGGTGATAAAATTAAAATGGTTATGCAATTTCGTGGACGTGAAATGGCCTATAAAGATCTAGGTCTTTCAAAGTTCAAGGATATCCTTGCAACTGTTGAAGAGATGGGTTCTCAAGTTGAATCTGAGCCTAAGATGATGGGAAATCGTATTATTACTATCGTTGCTCCAACGAAGAAAGCTCTACAGAAATCTGCTGCAACAAAATCAACTGAAGAAGCCGCAGAGTCTTAAACCTAATTTCAGTCATTTATAGATTTAAAATACTATATTAAGGACTTAACATTGCGTTAAGTCCTTATTTTTCTTTCAATAAATATAATATTTCCTTTTACAAATTCATTCTAAATTGTTATAAAATGCTGCTTCAATTATTTAGTTTTGACACGATCATCAGATCGTAGGTGAAATCAGAGGAGATTTAGCGATGCCTAAGATGAAAACCAGAAGAGCAGCTGCTAAGAGATTTAAAGCTGTTGGTAATGGTAAATTTAAAAGAAAGAGAGCAAACTTAAGACACATTCTTGAGAAAAAAGCTCACGACTGTAAGAAAAGAGCAGGTAAGACAGACTACGTAGATCAAGCAGATCTAGGTCGTGTTAAGGCCATGCTTCCATACGCATAATTAAAGAATAATAAAAAACTGAGGCTTGGGATTCCAAAGAGAGTAAGAAGCGCAATATAGGCCCCCAAGTATTCGTTAAGGAGATTTTATGTCTAGAGTTAGAAGAGGCTTTAAGGCCAGAAGAAGAAGAAACAAAATCGCTAAGCTTGCAAAAGGTTTTCACTTTTCAAGAAGAACTAAGTACAAATTAACAGCTGACACTGTTAAGAGAGCATTACATTACTCTTATATCGGAAGAAAGTTACTTAAGAGAGATATGAGAAGATTGTGGATCACAAGAATTTCTGCAGCTGCAAAACAACTTGATGGTTCATACTCTAAATTCATGGGTAACCTTAAGAAGAACGGTTCTGAGTTAAATAGAAAAATGCTTGCTGAAATCGCAGCGACTGACTTCGAGTCATTCAAAGCAATCTACGAGCAATCTAAGAAGTAATTTAAAAATCAAAAAATAATTGTAAGCATATCAAGCCCCGCTTTTAAGCGGGGCTTTTTGTTGAAGCATCATTTTCCAGGATGGAAAAATGATGCTGAAAACCCCAGGCGAGCGCAGGAAGCGCGAGATCGGGAGGAGGTTTTGTAGCACATGCTATTTAACGCCGAATAATCCTCTGATTTGCGTGCAAGCAAATCTGTCATAAGAACTGAAGACGTCGATCTTTATTCCTTTAGAAATCTTAACCTTAAAGTCTCTATTAAAAGTTTAGACTAGTTTTAAACGTGATAGTCTTAGTTAATGTAGAAAAACTAAAACATAGTGAAGTCAATGAATGACTGGAGAACTTCTAGTATGAAATATCTTTTGATTACAATGCTTTTTATCTTTAACTCATATGGAGAGTCTCCTGATGTGGTATGGCTTTATACTAGAAAGAATCGGATAGAGGCTTACCTCTCATTTGTTAGAGCCTTTGAGGGAAGAATCTCTCTTTTTACTAATAGAGAGCTTAAAGGGAAGCCTGTAGGATCGTTTTCAAGTCGAGACCTAAAGCTTGCAAATGATACGGTTTGCAAGTTAAGAGCAGAGCATCTAAAGGAAGTGAAAATAGCTCCATATAGTATGGATTTCCACCGAGATGGTAAAAGTCTTTTCTGTGATTACAATATTCACAAAGGAAAGTTAACAAGTGGACAATTAAGAATTTATTTCACTGAGAATAAAGGAGATGTCTACGGCTTTAGATCTTCTCTAGTTAAAGGTGAAGATACTTATTACTTTAGACTTCCAGGGGAAGTTAAGGCGATTACAGATAGCGTTGAGTCCGAAGTTATTTATAAAGGTAAGAGGCTTGCTGTAATTAGGCCATCAGCTAAAGAGGTTTTTGAGAAATTTGTTTTAAAAGATGAGAGTATTGTTTCTTATATGGATAGGTTGAAGAAAATAATCAAACAGAAAAATGGTGAACTAATACTTAAGGAAATGAGTAGATGTATTTCTGATAAAAGAAGAAGAGAAAAACATTTAGAGGAAAATAGAAAGTTTATAAATGAAGGATTTCCAACAACAAAGAATCGAGAGGAGATATCCTCCGCTATACCTGATGGTGTGAATTATACATCATTTCAAGATTATCTAAATAAAGAAGAGGAAAGAGTTTTAAATTTATTCAAGGCAGATTCAAAGAACCTTGAAGTGGGGTTAGAGTTTAAGAGAAACAGAATTCGTAGTGTATATCTCCGCTTGCAGATGAGTGCAGGTCCAAGTCTTGTAATAAGTAGGAAGGGCGATTCTTGTACATACCTTACATCTCTTTCCCCTTGGACTGTTGATGATGAAGTATGGTGATAGTCCGCTTTGTCCTTAATTTTTCTTGATCTTTAAAATTTCGAGTCAACTTCGTTTATAATTTTAATGAAGCATATTTAACTGGAATTTAAATTGAAGAAAACTCTAATTACTTTTTCTATATTCATTCTTTTGGTCACTCTTTACCGATGTAGAGACTTTATCTACTACACAAGGATGTGGATAACATATGAGCCAAAAGTTTTTATGGGAAAAATGGAGCCACCATTTCCCAATTGGTTCGAAGTCATGTGGTCGTTAAAAGGGCCAGATGAAAATAAGAATGGAATACGTGATGATGTGGAGATCTATATTAACAATGAGTTCAAAGATCTAAATGAGAGCGAATTGATTATGATTTATAATGCAGCTGTGCTTGTACAGTCTACTTTAATATACTCTTCGTCAGAGGAATATAAAAAAAAATATTGGCATGAGAGAAATATAAATATTGACTGTATGTCAGATTATTCTTCTTCAACTGGAGACTACGACGGAAAAACAAAAGAGTTGTATGCAATTGATGGTTTAGTTCGAGAAGTAACGAGGAATACAGCTCTTAGAAGTAATATTTCTAGAATATTTCTTGATCATTTTCACATGTGGAGTTTTGAGTTAGGAGGACTGCAATCATTACATCATCGATTAAATACAAATAGATTTTGTGGTTTCAGTGATGATGGTTCTAGAAGAATAGCGTTAGAGTATTTAAAGAGAGACTTGGGAAATATGAAGAAATATGAAATTGCTAACTATATAAAAAGCTACGAGGATAAATATGGGAAAATTAATAGAGATTTATTTGATGAATTCTTATCAAGATAAGGTATTGGTAAAAACTCTTTGTTAATTACTTTGAACTTTGTAGGTGAAAATATTAGAGGCCGCACTAGAGTCGTGCGGCCAATTTTATTTTAGTCTTGTGGCTCTGTCGCAAGACAAGCTGTAATTGCATCTTTTAAGATTTGGTGATCAGCAATAAGTGTAGATGAGTTTGATCCACCTCTTGAAGAACAACCACCGTGAGTGTGGATGGCCACGATTTCACTTGTAGACTCTTTAAGGATTGAAGAACCTGAGTTTCCACCCATAGTGTCTGCAACGTGAGTCATAGTAGCGCTTCCTGAACGAGAAGATGTACTCATGATTTCACCAGTGTGAGTTTGTTGAGCAAGATTTCTCTCGTCATCATTGTAATCAAGTCCGTATCCAGTAATTCTGATTACGTCACCTTTTACTGGTCTATCAAAAGTTACATTATAGTGACCTTGGATATCTCCTGCATAGGCACCTGTAACATTGTTAGGAAGTACTTTCATAACAGCGTAGTCGTTTCCAACTCCACCATTTCTATAAACAATTGACTCTTGGTCAATTTCATATACATCTTCAACACCTGGATGTTGAATTCTTCCTCTGCTATCTGACATTGGAGTATTAAATTCTGCAATTTTTAAAACTGACTTACAGTGTCCTGCTGAAATAGCACATGTACGGCCAATCATTGTTACAGTACATCCACCAGTTCCAGTTCTAGAGTCTAGTGCTCTAGCAACCTTAGCATCTGTAGAAGGAACTCTATCGTCGGTTCTTCCGCAAATAGACTTATCTGATGCATTTGATGAAATTGAAATTAGACTGAATAAAGCAACTGCCGCTGCAGATTTTACTAACATACTTCCTCCTTGAAATATTTAATTAATAAAATCTTATAAGAATCCTAACAGAGCGTATACTTACAAATTCTCTCTTTTCAAGGAAATTTAATTAGTACTTGAGCAACTTGCTCCACCTAATACGCAGAATTTTGCACAAAATGGATGATTGAGGTGAATATCTTTAAATGACTCAAGGAGAGTTTCGCCCAATTCAAATTCCTTGTTATATGCAATGAGTGTACAGGCGAGAACTTTAGGAGAAGCCTCTCCTTTTCTTTTTACGATCATTCTCTGTGTTGAGCACATTTGGTCTGTAGGGGAGACATTCAATATATTCCAGCAATCTACTGTGATCTCTGGAACATCTTCTGTGGCCTTCATCTCTGGGAAAATAACAAGTGTATCTGGGGAGATTTCAATATCTATTTTATGCTTTTTAAGTAGATTCCCATAACCCTGCTTTGCTACTTCCTGACTCTCTTTAAAGAGAGATCTTCCAGCGATACTAATATGAAATTCATTCAGATAGAGCCACTCTAAGGACTTCATAGTAGGAGCGAAGGTTCCTTCTCCTCGCTCTCCTTCATGGATTTCTTTTGTATAGTGATCGAGGGAAACTCTTAAGCGAAGGAGATCAGAGTATTGTTCTTTAAGAGCTAGTAATTTCTTCTCCCATCTCTTCAATACTTTATGAGCATTTGTAAGAACTAGAACTGGAACTCCAAGAGATAAACACTCTTCGAGTATTTCTATGATATGTGGATTTAGAAAAGGTTCTCCACCAGTAATTCCGATGCTCTCTAATTGCCAAGAGTTCTCTTTGACTTCATCAATATATTTCTTCACATCAGCTAGAGTGAGGTAGGCGAGGCGATCATTCTTTGGACTCGATTCAATATAGCAATTATCGCATGCAAGGTTACATAGGGTTCCACTATTAAACCAGAGAGTTTTTAGTGAAGTGAATGGTACGCTACCTCGCTCTTCATTCTTAGCTGTGGTGTAGCGATTTTCCCACTTAGCATATTTACTTACTTCCATTCATTTAGCTCCCAGTTGTAATTGAGCCACTGGATTGGTGTTTTATCTGTAATCTCTTTATGCTTTGAATATTTTTTTATAAAAGCTCTAAGACCTTTAAAGTCTAACCTATACCACTTGAAGATTTTTGAGAGATAGAGAGTTCCATCTTTGTAGTCATTCTTTGTTGCATTGTTAATAAAGAAATGTGCTGAGGACTCAAATAGCTTTTCTAGGTTATTTGCTGTGAAGGCCTTCTTCTGAAGGTTAGGACAGCTTATACTTGCGCAGACGAGAGCGAAGTGAATTCTTGGTTCTTTATACTTCTTTCTAATCACTTCATGTTCGATCCAATCTAGATTTCTCTTGTGACCGAGAAAGAAAAAGAAGTCTTCTTTAAATGCACTTGTAAAAAGTGAACCAATATCTTTGATACTCTTCACCGGATAGTGATCGATGATCAACTTCACAGTGTGTGCATTATAGGCATTAATGAGAAGAGCTAGTTTTTGATCTCTTGTAAAATTATCAAATTCTTCTTTTTTAAGTGAGGAGAGTTGGAGAAGGTATTGATTGAGAGATAAGGGTTTCTCTTTTATATTCTTGTAGTCTAATAGGGCCTGCTTATTTTTAATATGCAAATTCTCATCTAAAACTTTTTGCCAAAGAACGTGAGAGTGATCAAATGCATTTGCAACTTGGATAGTGCTTAGAAGTAAGAGAATGAATAATTTCATTTATGCCCCTGATTATAAATAAATAGTATAACTAGAATTATATTATACTTTCCTTTAGAATAATGAAAAATATTAAGGAATTCTCTTGCAAAACTTCTCTGATCCTAACTTTATTAACTCTCTTAAAAGAGGGGACCAAAGCGCCATGGAGATCCTTATCTCTGCCTACTCAGGACATTTGTTAAATGCAGCTCTGGGGATGGGTTTTGGGCGCGAAAAATCACAGGATATTGCACATAGTACTTGGCTGACATTCTTTGAAGTCGTTCATAAATTTGAGGGGCGAAGTCATATTAGAACTTTTCTCTTTGGAATATTCTACAATAAGGTGAGTGAGTACAAGCGGCAGATTTTAAAGTACGAGAAGTACGACCCCATTGAAGAAGTTATGGAGGCTCGCTTTGTGGATAATGGTCACTGGCAAAGTGAGTGGCCGAGCGACCCTCACGAGGCCCTCGTAAATACTCAAGGCTTAAGTATTATTGAAGAGTGTATGGATAAGCTTCCATTAATACAGAAGTCAGTTTTCTATTTGAAGGTAGTTAAAGAGCTTAGTAGTGAAGAAATTTGTCACACTTTGGAGATTTCAAGCACTAATCTAAGACAGCTTCTATATCGCTCAAAGACTCGGTTAAAAGAGTGTATAGAGAGAAAGGGTGCTAAATAGTGAAGTTATATACGTGCCAAGAAATTTCAAAATTAACTTGTTTCAAAGATGAGCTTAATAGCTTTGAGAAGCTTAATTATAATTTACACCTCTTCATTTGTAGTAAGTGTCGCAATTACTCAAAGAGTATTGAGGAAGTGAGTGTTAAATTTAAAACTATTGTAAAAGATCGAAAGGCCTGCGAAGAAGATATTGTGGCCCTCGAGAAAAGGGCCTTTGATTCACTTAAAAAGAAAAGTGACTCTTAACTAGCTTTCCATTGTGATAGTGCTTACATTCTCCACTTGCCATTAACTCTATGACACCGTGAAGTTCCGTGCCATCTGGAATTCCGCTAGGGAGATAACTAGCGCTACCAGCGCTAAGAGCAGAGTCAGTATAGTTGTCACTAATCCTACTTGCATCATCACTAAAGAGCGCTCGGTTTGATTCCCATATACTCAAGTAAGGTTGCATGACTGCAGCAACGGCACCATCGCTTTGGTGGTCTAGACCCAGTAGGTGACCGAGCTCGTGAAGAATTACTGTACTCATATCATAGTCAGTATTAGAGTTTGGATCGTAGCTAAAGTCATAATCTCTTTCATTAACAATAATATCTGCGTGGGAGAGTTGGTAATATTCTCCTCTGCTTCCCGTCATCTTGTAGGCGTAGAACTGAGTAATGGCAAGAGCGCTACTTGAAATATTAGAAAACCAGTCGTCAGAAATATAGACACCCAAGACACTATCTTTATAAGTTGATAAGGCGTCATTGCCTTTAGATGCGGCAGCTGGCGCAGGGTAGTTGAAGAGGACTTTTCCTGTAACAGCGTCGTCCCATTCCTTTTGCATTTGTTCAATCGGGTTTCTACCGGCCCCGTCTATATCAGCAGGAGCAAATGAGAAGTCACCTGATATCTGAATACTCAGGGGAAGAGCTGAGTCTGCCCAACGAATCGGGAGATCGTCATCTGCACTGCCTGGTGATCTTCCGCCCAGGGCTTGAGTTTTTCCCCCTCCTGAACCATTGCAGGAAGCGAGAGTAAGTAGAAATGTAATTAGAAGAATTGCCCTCATGAAGTTATTTTCCTATAGCCTAGTAAGTCCCCAATTTCAGGTGGGGTTAATAAATACTTCTCGGTCTATAGGATAAGGTAATTTAGGAAATTCCTGACAAAAAAGCCTCCAGTTCTGGAGGCCTATTGTCGGTTATTGTGGGATATTAGGCGTTTGCTTTAGCGTGATCGGCCAAGAATTGAGAAAGCCCTTTGTCAGTAAGAGGGTGCTTAAACATTGCTTTGACGACATTAATTGGCATTGTTCCAACATCAGCACCAACCATCATAGCGTCTCTAACGTGAGTACAATGTCTGATTGAAGCCGCAAGAATTTTTGTTGTAAATCCATAGTTGTCATAGACTGTTCTGATTTCATCAATTAATTGCATTCCATCGTGTCCGATATCGTCTAATCTTCCAATGAATGGAGAGATATAAGTTGCACCATTCTTTGCTGCTAGAAAGGCCTGATTAACTGAGAAACAAAGTGTTACATTTGTTTTAATTCCATTGTCAGAGAACCACTTACAAGCTGTGATACCTTCTTCAGTTAAAGGAAGTTTAATAACAACATTGTCGTGAATCTTAGCAAGTTCTTGACCTTCTTTGATCATTCCTTGCGCGTCTGTAGCTATAACTTCTGCAGAGATTGGACCATCAACAATTTCACAAATTTCCTTAATGACGTCGGCCTGGCTTCTACCCGTTTTGGCAATTAAGCTTGGGTTAGTTGTTACACCGTCAATAACACCCCATTTTGCAGCTTCACGAATCTCATCAACCATTCCAGTGTCTAGAAAAATTTCCATTATATTCTCCTTAATTTGTCAGAAATTTATGACCATAGCTTAACCGTCTGAGTCTTCATAGTAAATAGATAAGTCGGATATCTCTTCCCTAGAGATTTTTCTGGGATTATGGGTCATAATAGGAGTATGAAATATTTGATTCTAATCATAGCCCTCTTAGGCCCCATTAGTTTAGCAAAGAATGCTCAGGTAAAAAGTGGTGAGGATGCTGTGGATTATTCAAAATTCTCAAAAGAACTTGCCCAGGAACTACAACAAGATATTACAAAGTTGGAGCAGCTTGAGGATGAGGATTCTTTCTACGACAAGGATTTCGATTACTCGTCCTTCTCTGCCAGAGTAACTGATAGGGACAAGACCTCAAATATTATTAAGATCTCCTCAGAGAATAGAAATATTAAATTCTTTCGAGCAGGTGATGAAATACTCTTCAATATAGCCAGTATGAAAGAGCGTGAAAAGTGTGAAGCCTATGTGAGATCAGTTGAGGATAAGTACTTTGTTGTCTTTGTTAAAGATTTAATTCCTTGTTGGGGAAAGAATGAATACTTTAGAAGAGGAACTGTCTTAGTGGTGAAGTCGTTTCGTCTTGCTGAGAGAGTGAGAGAGGCCTCAATTTATAGAGGAGTTCTCCTTAAAAGAAAGAGAAGTTTCTTTAAGCAGCTCAATGGTGTTAACCACTTCATTTGGTCTTATAACCAGCAGAAGGTTAAAGTTGCAGCAGAGTTTGATAGAGAGATAATGCGCATAAGAAAGAAGAAGCAAAGGGCCTTAGAAGAATTACAGCTTAATAAGAAGGATCAAATTGTTCTTCAAAAAGAACTTATCCAGCGTCTCGACAATATAGACGAAGATCTTGATTTCTATCGTATTGATAAAGACGAATTAACTATTGATCGCTGGCACCTAGACCATGATCTTGGAATTCCGGTTGGTAAAAGACCAGGGAAAGCTAAGCCTAGGCTTTAGAGAGATAGTTCTTATAGAGCTCGCCCAAGAAATTCTCATTATAAATATAATTATTCATATGTTCTTTGTAGAGCTTAAGGCTATATGTAGGAGCAACTCCCATCCACTCTTTGATACTTGTCTCGTCGTGTTCTTGGTGAAGCCATTTAAAGATACAAGCTTGTCTGAGGGATTTAGGAGTGAGAGTAATTTGAAGTTTCTTTCTATACTCTTCGAAGATGACTTCTAAACCTCTAGGACTAAGTGACCCCGAGAGGATGCGATAAGGGTTTGCGTTAAATAGAAGTTCATCAAAATTAATAGAAGATTTAATCTTCATATCACTTAGCTTTAAAATATATTCTTCAAAAACTTGTGTGAATATTTTCGGCAGTGCAATTGTATATGGATCTCTCTTTGGGTGAGAGATGAGAACTCTTGGAGTTTCACTTTCTAAAAATATATTACTTGTTTTAAGTTTACTTAAATCAGAAACTTTCAATCCTGCACCGTAAATAAGTAACATAACAATTTGGTTTCTACGAGCAATGAGAGCATTCATCTCATTATTTGAAGTGGCCTCTTCTAGAAGAGAAACCCAGAGAGTCTTTACATCTATAAAAGGAGTAGGCCTTGGAATATCTAAGAACTTTGGAGATGTAGGTAGCTTTCTTACAGGATTACTCTCAAAGAGATTTTCTTCAACAAGATAGTCAAAGAAAATTCTAAGGGCCTGAACTCGTCTTCTTCTAGAGTTATCTGAGCTATATTTCTTTTCGAGATATTGTCCGTAGTGCTGAACTTCGGGCATTCCAAAATGTGTGATGTCAGTTTCACCTTCATTCTTTATTAGATATTGATTAAAGCAATCTAGATCAGTTTTATAATTCTTTAATGTATTTTGACTTCTTCCCATGGCCTTAAGTTTGGAAAAGAAGTTATTCTGTAATTCATTAAGGTTTAATTCATTAAATGATCTATTCTTTTGCATGGGATTTTCCTCTTTAGACTATTATTCTATCTCTTTGCTTCTTTCATTGTCCAATAAGGGTCATGTATAAATTTCAAAGTATATTTATTTTTATGTTGCATGGTGTTATCTTGCGTCCTCATAACACTAGAGAGGAGTTTAGAATGAAAAAGGTTATTCTAGGAATGGCACTAGCCACTGTTGCTCTTGGCGCTCAGGCAAGAGATTTTGATATTGATGTTAATATCAACGCAAATTCAAGACTAAAGAATTGTCGTGAAAACGTTAGAAATCTAAAGAGTGAAAATGCAACACTTAAGAGCTTATTATCTACGACTGAAAGTCAATTGAACCAATGTCAAAGAGAGCTTAGAAATGGTCAAAACAATGGTGAAGTTAGAAGACTAAGAGAAGATCTATCTCTAGCTAACTCTACTATCACTAGACTTGAAAATACTATCGATAGAAAGAACGATAAAATCCAAGACTTAAAAAATCAAATCCAAGATCTTCAAGATCAACTTAATCCAAGAGCTCCTCGTTTTGACTTAGCTGCTTCAATTAGGGCCTGTAGTGGAATTAGTAACTCAACTTACTCTTCATACTGTGTAAATAGCGCTAAGAAATATAAAGTTAGAGCAAAAGTAATTGAGGCTTGTGCAACTTTATCTAATACTTACTATGCAGCACAGTGTGTAGACGATGCTGGTGAGTTTGGAACAAATGCACGTCAAGTACAAGAGTGTGTAAAGATCAAAAACTCTACATACGCTGGAACTTGTGTCGCATCTGCTGGTAAGGGAAAAGTTCCTGCTGACGTAATTGCAGCTTGTAGAAGCACTTCTACAAATACTTACTACCAAGCTCAGTGTGTTGCTGATGCATCTAAGCTATAGAATCTTGTCCTGACATCCACACACGTCTTAAATAAGATTTATATGTGAAAATGGCTCGACCTAAGTGTTTAAAAGCATTGGGGTCGAGTCTTTTTATTGGTGCTAGAAAACTAACAGGCTTTATAAAAATTTCAATGCACCCATTTTTTACAAGCATATAAGCTAATATTTTCAAAACTATTGAAATCAAAGAGCTTATTTGCTATTTATTAGCAAAATTTGAATAAGAGTGAGTAATCGATGACCTTTAATATGAACAAGACTTTGTCTTCTGTTTTTATGCATGAAAATTTTGGAGAGAGTATCTCTGATTTTTCACAATTAGATACAGTATTAAAGGATCAGGAAATCATTCTTAACCTTCAGAGAAATATCTCCCACAAATTTAAAAATATGGCCCTTCTTTACGAAGCGCTTACTCATTCGTCTTTTGGTCACGAATGTTTTGGTGATTCAAAGAAATCTTATGAGCGACTAGAGTTCTTAGGAGATAGTGTTCTCGATTTAATCATTACTGATCTCTTACAAGAAAAATTTCCCGCTATGGTAGAAGGAAAATTGTCAAAATTAAGAGCTTCCTTAGTGAATGAAGTGAGCTTAAAAGAGTTGGCAAGCTCTCTTGAGATAGAAAGAGCTGTGTTGGTTGGAAAGGGTGAACTTAAGGCACAAGGAAACTTAAAGAGCTCTATACTCAGTGATGTATTCGAAGCAGTACTCGGAGCTATTTATAAAGACTCATCACTTGAAGTTTCTAAGAAGAGTTTTATTTCTATTATTGAAAATTATGAAAAATTAAGCGGTCAAATCTATTTAGATGAAAAGAGACTGCAAGAATTCGATTCAAAGAGTCGCTTACAAGAGATGACGATGTCTCTTTTTAAAACATTGCCAAAGTACTCGGCTAAAGAGCTTTCAAATGGAAATTTTGAAGTAGAGGCAAGTGTTTTAGATAAATTCTTAGAAAAGGGAGAGTTCTCTTCTAAGAAGAAAGGTGAACAGAAATTAGCAAAAAATATAATTATAAAAATTGAAGAATACGCAAAAAGGAGCGCAAATGTTAATTGAACATCAACACCCAGACAATAAATCTATTATGGTCGCCGTTCTTGGTGCACCAAATGTTGGTAAGAGTTCACTAGTAAATTACTTACTAGGAATGGACTTATCTGTTGTTACAAATAAAGCACAGACAACAAGAAATAAAATTCACTGTGTATTCACTGTTGATAGAACAGAGATTGTTTTAGTAGATACTCCGGGTCTACACAAGACTAACCAAGAGTTAAATAAGAGATTAAATGAGCAAGCGAGAGAAGGTGTTGATGGAGCTGATTTAAATCTTTTACTTGTAGACTTAACTAGACCTGTTCTCGGTCAACTTGAAGACTTTAAAGAGAATATGGAAAGTGACAAGTTTGCTAAGACTTGGGTTCTATTCACTAAATGTGATCGCGTAGAGAACTATAAAGAGCTTCCTTTGTCACTTGTTATGGATAAGATGCAAGAGCTAATGCCTGAGATCGAGAAGGGAATTGTTATTTCTACAAAAGATGGAACTAATATGCACAACCTTACAGGTCTACTGGTTGACGAAGCGGCTCCGGGGCCTCACTACTATGGTGATGGATCTGTTTCAAATAAGAATGAAAGATTCTTTGCAACTGAATATATCAGAGAGCAGGCATTTGAATTATTAAATGCTGAATTGCCATATGAACTCGCTGTAGTGATTGATGAATATAAAGATATGAAACCAAAACGTGGTGAGACTGAGACAAAAGTTAAGTCTCATATCTCAGCATCAATCCTAGTTAATCGTCCTTCTCAAAGGGCCATTGTTGTTGGTTCAAAAGGTGGAATGATTAAGGAAATTGGAACGCGCTCAAGAAAGAAAATTGAAGCGATGGTAGGTGGACAGGTTCACTTAAACCTTCACGTAAAAGTGTCTCCTAAGTGGTTTAAGAATAATAATATTCTTGAAGAGCTTGGGTTACCAAGAGCAAAGAATTCAAATAGAGTGTGGCGTAGTAGATAGGAAATAATTATGAAAAATAGATCAATGGTAGTTTCATTAATCGGGAGACCTAATGTGGGTAAGAGTTCTCTCTTTAACCGATTAATGCAAAAACAACACAAAGCAATTACCCACGATCAACCAGGTGTTACTAGAGATAGACACTATGGAATTACTACAATTGAAGATCTTCAAGATGTAGATGCTGCCGACATCATTCTCGTTGATACAGGAGGTTTTTATCCTGAGAGAATTGATGAGAGAGGAAGAAATAGTGAAGAAGAGAATGCAAATAAATTCTTCAATATTATGACTGACCATGCTCGCATGGCCATCGGTGAATCTGATCTTGTACTCTTTGTTGTAGATGTTAGAGAAGGAGCACTTCCTTTTGACAATACAATTGCTGATTATATTAGAACAACGAAGAAGCCTTTTCTTGTTGTTGCCAATAAGTATGATTCTGACAAGCAAGCCGGAGAAGAGATTGACTTCTATTCTCTTGGAATTGATTCGGATGAGCTCTTTACAACGAGTGCTACTCACGGTCGTGGTGTAACTTTTCTTCGTGAAAAGATACAAAGATTGGCGAGCGAGTTCTCAAATGGAGCGCTTAAGTCAATGCCTGAAATTTCAAAAGGTGTTACTCCACGTGAGGAAGTTGTTTCTAAGATTGCTCTTATTGGAGCACCAAATGCTGGTAAGTCTACATTACTAAACTTACTTGTTGGGGCGCAGAGAGCTCTCGTTAGTGATATTGCTGGGACAACAGTCGATCCTATTGAAGGATTCTTTGATCTCTACTTTGGTAAAGAAGCAAAAATCTTAGAAGAAGATCAAGGTTTCTCATCAAATGACGGGCTACTCTTTAAGCAGTATGAAGAGTTTAGAAGAAATAATGCCGATGTTTATCAGCAGATGGTTGACTCTTATGCCATTGAAGAAGATTCGGATAAGAATGTTGGAATGGAGCACTTTGAGGTTGATTATGAACTTACAACTCTAGTAACAGAAGAGCTTGATCAACAAAGAAGTGAATCTTTTGATAAGAATTATGATCAAGTCTTCAATGAAGAAAGTGAAGAAAGCTCTGAAGAAGAGATCACACTAAGTACTGAGAGTTCTGAGACCGTAGAGAAGAAAGAAGATGATAATCATTGGAGATCAATCCATATTATCGATACGGCAGGGATTAGAAGACAGAAAACTGTAAATGGTTTCATTGAATCACAATCAGTTTACCGCTCTTTAAGAAGTATTACAGAATCAGATGTTGTAATCGTAATGATTGATGCCACTAATGGTATTGGTCACCAAGATAGACGTCTAATTGATATCTCACTTGAAAAAGGTAAGTCCGTAATTGTGGCCCTTAATAAAATGGACCTCATGAGAGAGCAGCTTCCTGATGAAGCAGCTAAGAGAGAATGGCTAAACAATTTAAGAAGAGATATTCCATGGCTTGATTTCTGCGATATTATTACAATTTCCGCCAAGCATAATAAGGGAATGAAGAAACTTAAAGAGGCCTTAAAGAAAACTATACTTGTTAGAAGTAGAAATATTCCTACAGGTGAGCTGAACCGCTTTGTTTTTGATCTCGTTGAGAGAAATCCTGTTATTGCAAAAAGCCAGGGTGCTAAGAGGTTTAAGGTTAAGTATACATCTATGATTAAATCGGGACCTCCGACTTTTCTGATGTTTACGAATAAGTCTCAAGGGATTCCTGAGCACTATAGACGTTACCTCGTAAATTCAATACGTTCAGGGTTTAAACTCTATAACACTCCTGTTCACCTTATCTTTAGAACAGGTAACGATTTGGCAAAGAGGATGAAGAAGTCTAAGATGGCAATGATGTTAAACGATTAAGCTGGAGAGACGATGAAAGTATTATTGAGTTTTTTATTTTTAATTAACTTAAGCGTAAGTGCTAAGACGCTAGTTATTTCAGATATAGACGATACATTGAAGCGAACGAATGTATTGGGCTATTTCACTGGTGGACTTCGTTCAACGAATCCTTTCATCGGATTACCAGAACTCTATAATGACTTTCTTTGTAATGAGGAAGAAACTCAGGAAAAGAGAGATTATTGTAAGAAGTTTAGAGGACATAATCACTCTTTAAATAGATCTCTTATCTATGTAACTGCGGCGTCGGGAAGAATTCAAATGTTTGGTCGTGAGTTTATCTCTAGATCAGGATTTCCTCAAGTTGCAGTTATTGGTAAAGAGACTGGAAGAGACACTTTAGAGTTTAAAACAAGTACTGTAAGTGAGATTGTTAAGGCCGAGTCTTATGATGAAATTATTCTCATTGGAGATAATGGACAGCATGACGTAGGTGCTTATAAAGCTGTAAGTGAAGCTTTTCCAAATAAGAAGATTACCACTTATATTCATCAAGTTTATAATCCTAGTCACAAAGATGACGATGAGAAGAAAGGTGTAGATCTTGCTCCTGGGCAAGTGGCATACTTTACTGGAAGTGATCTTGCACTTGAGTTCTATGCAAAAGGGCTAATCTCTGAAAAGCAATTAAAGAATATTGTTTCAAAAGTTCATCGCTACATAACTTCACGTGATGAAGATCTCTATGAGCAAGTTGTACCAGAGTGGAGTGATTGTAGACCATTTATGGCAAATTACGAGAGGCCAAGTGTTCATCTTTCAAAAGATATTGAAAAACTTGTTTCATCTATTGAAGATAAACTGAAGAAGGCCTGTAGATAATCTCTACCAATTCCAAATATATGACATCATAGTGGTGAAAGCATCACCACTTAAGTCTTCAATCACTGGCCTATATGCGCCAGTGTTCTTATCAAAGAAATTTACATTGTGGTAAAGGAATTCAATTCCTAGGTACGACTCTTTGAGCTTGATAGGGAACTCTAGTCCTCCACCAAGACCTACACCAAGTCCACCACCATTTCTATTTGGGATGTTTTCATTGTCGATGAATTTATTGGTCGTATACCAATACTCTAGTCTTCCCGTTATATAAGGGTTGGAGTAGGTGATTGCTGTTCCAAGATTTGATGTGTCGATATAGTACTTATATCCAGTGTACACTCTTAGCTGGCTTACTTGGACAAAGCTTGGAGCCTCACCATTGAAGCCCTCTAGGTTAGTTTGGTCAAAGTACATATTATGTCTTGAAAAACCAATTCCAATTGAAATGGCCGTTTGAAAGTCTTTAAAGATACTTAATTGGAGTCCGTAACTTGGATGCTCGTTCTCGTAGACAACTCCTCGATTTCCAGTAAAAGTCGTGAGACCAAGAGAGAAAGAGAAGGTGAAGAATCGTCCATAGCGGTAAAATCTCTCATCTTCCATTACTTGATTACTTTCAATATCTTCATTGAAGTCGGAGAAAATATCTCCGCCAATATTGAGGTCTTCCTCTTCGATACTAAAGCCGTCATTCACTCCGGCCTGTCCAAAGATATTTGTTGTAATGATAAAAACTAAGAGAATCTTTTGTATATTTTTAAAAAGCATTTATTCCTTATAGATAAAAGTGAGCTGCCGCGACGATGAAAGAGTCGCCAACTGTTTGGACCCTAAAATCATCTATCTTATTTAATGATACTCCAAACTCAAAACTAAATCCAAGACTGGATAGACCTGAGAAGCTAAATTCACTCCCCATAGTAAGGTCAAATTGAAAACCAGATTGCGATCTGCCACTTCCTTGCTTCTCATTTATCATTGCTGCTAGAACGGCACCGTAGAAGTTGAGTTGCGGCTCTTCAAAGATATTTCGATAGAGCTTAAAACCAGCTCCCCAACCACCTTCGTTCTCATCAGTATCTACTGCGGCAAGAGCTCCAATTGCAGTCGACTTTGACTTCTGTATTTTAAAAGATATTGCAGGTAGATCTGTTCGAAATTGATTGGACATCCCAATCCCTAGTCGTCCAGTACGTTCTAAGGCCTTACTGCTCAGTGATAGAGAGAGGAGAGTTGTTATAATGACTAATTTAAAGATATTTAAATACTTCATCATGCTTCCTTGCACAAAATAATTATAATTTTCTTATTATTTATCATAAACCAATCTTTCTATTTTTGACAACTTAGGCTTAGGATTCTAAAATTTCAAAATTAGATTAAGTTAATAAGGATCAATGCTATGCATTGTGAATGACCATATAAGATAAGGATGTAATTATGGCCACAACAACAACACCTCATAACCCTGTAGATGAAGCATTACAAGAAACAGAGCTTGGATCATTTATTGCTAAGAATAAGACTTCTGTTATCGGATTTGTTGCTCTGATTATTTTAGGCGTTTTCGCTTGGGGTGGTTACTCAATGTATAAAGGTAGCAAAAACGATGAGCTTAGCTCTGTTGTTTTTGAGTTCAAAAATAAGAACCTAGAGAACTTAACTAAGAAAACTATGACTGGAGCGGACTATACGGCTGCTTACCTTGAAATGGCAAAGTCTATGAGTGGATTTGTCGGTCTTACTCCTCTTGCACTTGCAAGTAGTGATGTTCTAACTTCGCAAGGTGATTTAGAGAATTCTTTAAAAGTACTTGCTACAGTTAAGGATCAATCGCAATCTTATATTAAGTACTTTGTTTACTCTAGAATGGCGGTAAACCACGAAGACCTTAACCAAGTTGATAATGCAATCGCAGATTTAGAAGTGATTGTTAAGGCCAATATTAAAGTTATGGAGTCTAAGACTTACCTTGACCTTGGAAGACTTTATTTAAAGAAAGGTGACAAGGAAAAAGCAAAGACTAACTTTCAATACGTAATTGATAATATGAGCCAAGCTGAGTTTGTTAAGTTAGCGAAGCTCTACATTGCTCAAATGGAGTCTTAGTGCGCTCATTACTATTATTTACATTACTCTTTTCTTTCGCTTCTTGCTCAACAATTAAGAAATTAAATATTGAGGGAGTTAAAGAGAAGAGAACTGCTTTTAGAGTTATTTGGAATAAAAACCAAGACCCTCTTCACGAGACAGGCAATCTTCCAATTGCTCTAAATTCTCCACTTATTCATGATGGAATTCTCTATATTGGTCATAACCAAGGCTATATGAAAGCTTACCAATTAGATAATGGGAAAGAGATTTGGTCTAAGTACGACGACGGTGCTTACCATTCTAAACCAGTTATCTATAAAGATTGGGTTATTTATGGAAACGCTAAGGGAAGAGTTTTTGCGAGACACTCTCTTACTGGAAAGGCCGAGTATATTGTTGAT
This sequence comes from Halobacteriovorax marinus SJ, assembly GCF_000210915.2. Lineage (NCBI taxonomy): Bacteria > Pseudomonadati > Bdellovibrionota > Bacteriovoracia > Bacteriovoracales > Halobacteriovoraceae > Halobacteriovorax > Halobacteriovorax marinus. The sequence continues at coordinate 2,022,411 of NC_016620.1, read as the reverse complement.
TTAGATGCAGCAATTGAAACTCAAGGTGTAATCTATAAAGATAGACTTGTCTTTCATACACGTAATCACAAAATTTTCTGTCTCGACGTGAACACGGGAAAAATCCTTTGGTCTTATAAGAGATCAGTCCCTTATTTAACGACTATTCAAAGAGCATCAAAACCACTCATCTATAAAGACAAGATTTATGTTGGATTTGCAGACGGTCAAATTGCTGCTTTTAGTTTAGAAGAGGGTGTTATTCTTTGGGAGAGAAGACTCTCTACAGGAAATAAATTTGTTGATGTTGACTCAAGTCCAGTACTCTTTAAAAATAGTATTCTCTCTGGTTCTATTAACGGTGATCTCGTTATCTTAGATCCTGACTCAGGACAAGTGCAAAGAAGGCTGTCTTATAAAGTTTCTCGCGCGCCAATTGTCTACAATGCCCAGCTCCTTGTTCCAACTATCTTTGGAGATATTGCGGTTCTAGATAAGGACTTAGTAGAGAAAGAGCTCATAAGCGTATCTAAGGTTCCTGTAAGTAGTATCGTTCCATGGAAAGGAGGACTTGTAGTGAGTTCTGTTGGTGGAAAGATTCTTATGCTCGACGAAGTAAATTTTAAGGTTAAAGATCAATTTGAACTTGGTCATGCCTATAGTGGAGTTCATGGTGAACTAGAACTCGCAGATAAGTACTTAGCTGCTTTTAGTTCTAGAAATAGACTCTACGTTTTTGAATAATTTAATTAGGAGTAAAATATGAAGTTCCTTTTTATCATTTTAACATCTCTTGCTCTTACTGGTTGTGCGACATCTACAAAGAAGTCAATTGCCCAGGACCGTAAGTCAGTTGGACCTATTCATAATGAAAAAGAGCTTATGGATAAAGGTCGCCAGATTTTAGAGAATTCGAAATTAACTAAGAAGCAGAAGGATCAATTCATCGCTATTTACAATGCTAATAGAAAAGAGGCCTTGAATTTAGAAGATCAAATTAGAGAATATAGGGCCGTTCTGCTTAAGACTCTTGTAGCAAAGAAGTTTGACCAACGAAAATTTGATATTACTTCTTTGAAGATTAAGAAACTGATTATTCAGAGGTACGAACTCTCTATGAAGCAGTATCGCCAAGGAAAGAAAATTCTAGGTGTAGACGCAGTTCATGTCTACGATGATCCTTGGTTTGAAATAATGCATAAGTTTTAATTTAAAAAAGAAAGGCCTCTCATTTTGAGAGGCCTTTTTGTAAGCGATTTATTTAATCGCTTTTAAAATGATCTTCGCTCGGATTCCGACTTTACTTGCTAAGCGAGAATCATTTCTGATGAAGTCATTGGAGACAATGAATTTTGGTTGTTGGGCCACAGAGAGGACTACACTTGATTGTCTAACAGATTGATCTAAGTCAATATAGTCTCCAAGCTCAACTAAGTTGTGATTGTAAGGAATATTATTACAATCGCTCACTCCTTCAAATGAAACGGCTTCAAAGTCATTATCTGAAACCACAATCTCTACTCCTCCTACAACTTCTTCATCAAAGTAGTGGGCGTTTGGGATAAGACAAATTCTTTGTGGATTACCTGCTGAGTTGATGTATGAGAGTTGAATTTTACTATAGAGATTTGATTCTATTCTATAACCATCAGGAACACCGTTTGGAACTACCAGTAGTTGTACTTCTTGTATTTCAATATCTGAGTAGACGTTTGGAATAACAAAGTTTGCAACTTTTTCATCAGCAATATCGTAAGATTTTGCAATCTCTAGTTCATAGAGATCAACTCCAATTGCTTTAACATTATCACTATTTTGAATAATAGCATCTTGATCAACAATAGGATCTGGAACGTTAACTTGAATTAGAGCAGGTGCAGGATAATCGTATCTATCATCGTCCTTTTTATTGGCAAGTAAATCAACATCGTCTTTATCAACTAATGCAGCAGAGACTTTTTGATCATCATCAATTGAAAGTTCTTTCTTATCCTCTTTTTTATCCGCCACAATTAAAGGGGCAATGTCAGAGTAGAGAACTGGGGGAGCGATCACTTGTACTTGTTGCCCACTATTGGGTAGTACTGGAATTAGTGAAGGATTTGGGACGGGAACAGGGTAATTACTAACGACAGCTTGTCCTTGTCCTTTATTTGAAAATTTCTCTTTATCAACAATTTTTTGATCAGCAGAAACTGGAGCCTTAACTTGTTGGCCCACTTGGCTGAGTTTTCTTGAGCTTTCTTTTCTCTCACTAAGAGGGATTGGTGCAATATTCTCGTAAAGAATAGAAGGTACCGCTACAGCTACTACTGGTGCTAGGCTAGGGATTTTATCAACAATTTTAACGGGAGCTATGACTCCATCATCAATAGAAAGTTGATTAGAGTTTTCGGCACTTGAATTATCTACCGAGTTGGGAAGAGAGACAGGAGCAGGACCACCTGATGATCCCCCACAAGAGGCGAGCAGTAGTGCTGAAAGGATTTGTGCAATAACTAGATTTTTCATTTCTTTCTCCTTAGTTACTTTTTTTCATTTAGTAAAAAGGTGAAAAGAGCTATTGGGACAGGAGAATTTATTCAGTTGTCGGAATCGCTAAATTCATCTCATTTTTAGAATACTCCTCTATGAGATATATGCAATAGGCCCAACACCTTAGAGAAATAGTTAAATTGATAATGAAATTTAATAAGCACATAACTTTAACTACTTATCTAATATTTATATGATAAGCACATGGGCTATATATTTATTTTAGATAGCCATTTAGTCAATATTTCTATTGGAAGGACCATTCTTTATGAGTCTCGCACCTCTTTGTTCTGTGAGGTAACTATAGACCCAGTCAAAGAAGATAAAGACTCTATTTCTAAAAAGAACTAGAAAGAGTAAGTGAACAAGGCACCAAGCACACCAAGCAATAAACCCAGTGATTCTAATTTTTCCAAATTCTAGAATGGCCTTACTTTTTCCAATCGTTGCCATTGAACCTTTATCCATATAGTGGAAAGGGTTTCTCTTTCCCTTAGGAAGTCTCTTTGAAATGATAGTTGCTACGTACTTTCCCTGTTGGGCCGCAACAGGGGCAAGACCTGGTAGTGTTCTCTCTCCGTCTTGAAAGCAAGCCGCATCTCCAATGACATAGATATCGGGATGTCCTTTGATACTACAATCATTTTGGACAATGGCCCTTTGCATTCTATCTAGCTCAATATCTAGAGAGTTCAATATTGGGTTGGCCTTATTTCCTGCCGCCCAAACAATATTCTTTGTAGGTATGAAATCTTCACCTACAAGAACTCCATTTTCATTAATATCTTTTACAAATGAGTTGAGCTTAACAATAACTCCAAGAGACTCTAGATCTTTCTTTGATTTCTCTGAGAGTGTAGGGTGGAATGTACTTAGTACGCGGTCTCCACCTTCTATTAAATATATCTTAGATGTTTTTGGGTCTATATTGCTAAAGTTCTTCGCCAGTGTCTTTGTGGCAATCTCTGCGATCGCGCCGGCCATTTCAACACCTGTAGGTCCTGCACCAATAATAACAAAAGTAGTGAGAGCTTCAATTCTTTGTTGATCACTCTCTAGCTCACTTTTCTCAAAACTCTTGAGGACATTTTCACGAATTCTTAGAGCATCGTCTAAGCTCTTTAGGCCTGGAGCATATTGCTCCCATTGGTCATTTCCAAAGTATGAGTGCCTGGCTCCTGTGGCCACTATAAGATTATCAAACTCTAGTGTGTGAAGTGACTTTAGGGAGAGCTTCTTTTCTTCTTTAGAAATATCTAAGACCTCATCCATTATAATTGTGATTGATGGATACTTCTTTAAAATCTCTCTTACTGGAGTGGCAATATCGGCTGGGGAGAGTCCTGCTGTAGCAACTTGATAGAGAAGGGGTTGGAAGAGATGATGATTGGTCTTATCTATTAGGAGGACTTCTTGGTTCTTCTTTCCCAGTTTTATGGCCGCATTGAGACCACCAAAACCAGCTCCTATGATAATTGTCGAAAATTTCTTCTTCACTTCTCTATCTCAGTTCTTACTCAGGTTTTTTAACTGAAAGGGCAATTCCTTGTCCTACTCCTATACACATTGTAGCGAGTCCTTCTTTAAGGTCCTCTCTCTTATTCATAATATGTACTAAGGTGGTCAGAATCCTCGCCCCTGAACATCCAAGTGGGTGACCTAGGGAGATCGCTCCACCATTTAAATTGACCTTTTCTTCATCAATTCCAAGCTCTCTAATACAAGCAAGTGATTGAGCTGCAAAGGCTTCATTTAATTCAAAGACGTCAAAGTCTTCAACTTTCTTATCAAAGTCCTTACATAGTTTTTTTACTGCTTCAATTGGACCTAGTCCCATCACATTAGGGTGTACGCCTCTAACTGCCGCCCCAGTGACTTCTGCTAGAGGAGTTAAGTTATGTTTCTTTAAAAAATCTTCAGATACAATAACTACAGCACTTGCACCATCATTCATTTGGCTAGCGTTACCGGCCGTGACAGAACCACCGTCTTTGAAAACTGTTCTAAGTTTTCCAAGTACTTCTAGGTTCGTATCAGGTCTAGGACCTTCGTCACGTGAAACAGTATGAGAACTCTTTCTAAGCTTAACTTCTATAGGAAGCACTTCATCGTTAAACCTTCCTTCTTCCCAAGCTGCGTGAGCCTTTTGGTGTGAAGCTAGTGCAAATTTATCCTGGTCTTCTCTAGATATACTATATTGCTCAGCTACGACCTCAGCTGTCTCTCCCATACCAAGGAGCGGAAAAAGCTCTTTCATTCTTGGGTTAGGAAAACGCCATCCAAAAGTTGTATCATACATTTTTGAGTCTCTTCCAAAGGGAGTAGAGCCTTTAGAGATAACAAGAGGTGCTCTAGTCATACTTTCTGCACCACCTATAACAAAGCAGTCTCCAAAGCCTGCGCTGATTCTTCCCACAGCATCCATGGCTGCGTCTAGTGAAGAACCACAAAGTCTATTAATAGTTGTCGCAGGTACTTCAAATGGAAACTCTGCTAATGTAGAGGCCATACGGGCAAGATTTCTATTATCTTCACCGGCCTGATTAGCACAGCCTGCGATAACGTCGTCAACTTCTTCTAGGTCAAAAGTTGCCCATTCTTTAATATCTTTAAAAAGATGGGCCAGCATATCGTCAACTCTTACATGAGAAAGAGCGCCTCCAAGCTTTCCAATAGGTGTTCTCTTGGCATAAACAATATATGATTTCTTCATAGTATTTCCTTAAATTAAGTTGGCCTCTAGTCGTAACTTTTGACTTGGGCGATAGCGTGGATCACCAGTTACTTTATAGAGCTCTTCTAATAACCTTAAAATATTCTTGTGCCCAATTTTCTGCGCCCATTCAAATGGACCCATAGGGTAATTCACTCCAAACTTCATTGCTGTGTCTATGTCTTTTGGCCTTGCTAATTGATCTTCAAGTGAGAAATAGGCTTCGTTGATAATCATAGAGATAACTCGAGGATAAGTGAAGCCAACACCCGGGCAGGCCACTCGTAGTCCTTCACAACCAATAAGTTCAAAGAAATCTGTTAGGCCTGAATTTGTTCTCTCGTCTATAGCGTAGTATTCATAGCAATTCGTAGGGGAGGGAAAATTCAGTGAAATGGCCCCGCGAAGCCCTGAGATTTTCTCCAGAAATAATTCTCCCCAATATGTGCTTAAATCACTTACTATTGGAAAATCAAATTGAATATTTAAGTGTTTTAATAATTCAAATTTCTTTTCAGGCTCTATCACTGTGAAGTCGAGTACAAGGTCGCACTCCATATAGTGTGACCACTTCTCTTCAAAAGGAGCGTGTGATTCTAGATCGTAGAAGATCACGTCACTCTCTTTTAGTTTTTGATAAAAAGGATGGTTCTTCGTGGCGAGAACGAGAAACTTCTTATTCGTAGTCATAGAAACCACCCTTTGTCTTTTTACCTAGTCGTCCACTATCAACCATTTTCTTTTGTAGTTGGTGTGGAGCGAAGCGAGGCTCATGGTAGAAACTCTTCCATACTGACTCAGTAACACTATAGTTTATATCGATTCCTATAAGATCCATTAATTCAAATGGCCCCATTCTAAAACCACCACATTTCTTAAGTACCTTATCTACTTCTTGCATTTTTGCGACATCGTAATTGGAAACAATGCGAAGGGATTCCCCATAGTAGTTTCTTGCAACTCTATTGACGATGAAGCCAGGAGAGTCACTACAAATTGCGACTTCTTTCTTTTTTTCAGTGAACCACTCTTCAAAGAAGGTAATCATCTCAGGCTTACTCCAATGTCCCTTAATGACTTCTACTAATTTCATAATAGGAGCTGGGTTGAAGAAGTGAAGACCTAGGAAGTTCTCTCTTCTCTTTGCTGGCAATTCCTTGGCCAGACTTGAAATTGGAATAGAGCTAGTATTAGATGCGAAAATAGTGTCTTCATTACAAATACTATCTAATTTCGTAAATACTGAGGTTTTAATTTTAGCATCTTCAATGATGGCCTCAATGACTAGGTCAGTGTCGGGCCTTATCTCTTCCCATGTTGAGGCAGAGAGATTTTCTTTGAACTTTTGAATTTCGCTAGCTTGAAACTTGCCCTTGGCCTCTAATTTCTTCCAAGAGGCCTGTACTGATTGAATGGCCTCTTTGGCTATATCATCATTATTATCTAGGAGCTGTACACTCACTCCTTGTTGAGCAAACCACTGGGCGATTCCTCGCCCCATTGTGCCTGCTCCAATAACAAGAATTGAATCTAATTTCATAAAATTATGAATCTCTCTTAGGTTGATCTTCTTCTTTGTACTCAGGGATTACGAGTCCTACTTCATCACATAGAACTTGAATTTCTTTAACAAAGGCATCTCTTACTTCACCGTTAGTTCTTGCTTTAAGACCAAGGTTTACGTAGAGATCGTTGGCAGCTCCTCTCGTTGAACCAAAGACGTTCATCACTCTTGGCCACCAGAGGTTTAGACGCTCTTGAAGAAATTTCTTATCATCTGCTTCTTGGGCCAAGATCTTCACCCACTTATCACCGTGAGTTAAGTGCATTACTTCTTCTTTATAAATTCCTTCAATACCTTTTTTCCAAGGAAGGTAGCTTGATTGAAGCGTATCTTCTAATTGGTGACCAGCTGCCCTGTCCATTAAGAAGTTAAAGAGAATAAAGTCTGTCCAATGGTTAATATTGTAATAGAAGATATTAACTCTATAGTCGTCTTTTAATCTCTTGAAACCAATATTGATTTCATCTTCTTCTAGTTTATATTCAAGTTCAGTGTTCTCAACGTGCTTTATTGTATCGTGACCAAGGTCTTCAAGGATTTTGTAAATAACTGAAGCGTGTCTCATTTCATCTTTAACGATTTGAGCAACAATAACTTTCTCACGTAGAGTAGGTGCTTTTTCAATCCAAGGCATATAACCCATGGCCCCTGAATACTCAGAGTCACCTTGCATCCATAGTAGATTCGTTAGGTGCTTTCTATAAAATTCTGGTAACTCTTCGCCCTTGTCAAAAGTTCTACCATTTTTGATTTCTTCAAAAAGAGCTTTTTGCTCTGGAGTGTACTCTCTTGCTGTTGCCATAATCCTTTCCTAGTTTCCTTTAAAGTTTGGTGCTCTCTTTTCAAAAAATGCACTAAGACCTTCTTTGTAGTCTTGTGAATTTCCGAGAAATCTCTGAGCATATATTTCGTTATTAATACTTTCTTTAAATGTTCTCTCTGCTGCAAATTGAATATTCTTCTTAATAAGCTCAACACAATTTGGTGCCATGGCATTAATATTTTGGGCCACTTCTTTTGCGCTCTCTAAGAGTGTTGTTGAGACATTGTTGATCAAGCCTGCACTTGCCAGCTCTTCAGATAGAAGAGGGTTATTAAAGAGAAAGAAATCTAGTGTTCTCTTTTCTCCTAGTGCTCTTGTAAATGTAAATGAGCTGCCCGCATCTGGAGCAAGTCCAAGTTTAGAAAATCCTGAGATAAACTTCACACCAGGTGAGGCAATTATATAGTCACATGCCAAGGCCACTGAAAGCCCTGCGCCTGCACATACGCCATTAATTGCACCGATAACAATTTTCTTAGATTCTCTAATTGCCATAACGAGAGGGTTCCACTCAGTTTCTAGAGTATTACCTAGATCGACTGCTTTCTCACCGGCCTGTACGTTTCGATCATTTAAGTCTTGTCCTGTGCAAAAGGCTTTTCCTGCAGCAGTAAGGATGATTGATCTAATATTTTCGTCTCTATTTGCCGCTCTAATAGCTTTAACAATTTCTAATTTAGCGTCAGCATTGAGTGCATTATAAACTTCTTCTCTGTTTATTGTAATAATTGCGCTCATCTCTTCAGTGGCATAATTAATATAAGTATATTCACTCATTTAATTTCCTTTATACTCTGGTGCTCTCTTTTCTAAAAAAGCACTCATTCCTTCTTTTTGATCAGCAGAGGCAAAACTTAAATAGAAATTTCTTCTCTCATACTCAAGCCCGTCACTAAGGGAGAGCTCCTGTGATTTATTGATGGAATCTTTTGTTAATTTTACAGCTATAGGTGACTTGTCAGCTATTTTCTTGGCCACTTCAAAGCATTCTTGTAATAGAGTTTTGGCCGGAACAACTCTAGCAATGAGGTTGCACTCATAGGCGTCCATAGCACTGAGCATTTCACCAGTTAGAGCAAGCATCATCGCTTTACTCTTACCTAGAGCACGAGTTAATCTCTGAGTCCCGCCTGCCCCTGGAGTTGTCCCTATATTAATTTCTGGTTGTCCAAATTTAGCGCTATCTCCTGCAATAACAAAATCACAGGCCATGGCAAGCTCATGACCACCACCAAGAGCGAAGCCATTAACTGCTGCAATAATTGGTTTAGAAATCATAGCAAACTCTTTCCAAAGCCTCATCCTCTTATCTGTTAGTTGTTCGATAGGGTTGGACTGAGACATCTTTAGAATGTCTGCGCCCGCCGCAAAGGCCTTATCATTACCTGTGAGAATAATACATCTTACTTCTGGAAGATCGTCTAGCCTTCTTAGCTCATCAACGATCTCTTGAAGAAGATCTGTCGTGAGAGCATTGAGAACTTTGGGGCGATTAAGTTGTAGAAGAGCAACCCTTAGATCATTATTATATGGATGTGTCGTTAGTAATTCGCTCATTAGTCTAAGTAACCTCTCGCTACTTGATCTCTTTCAATAGCGTCAAAGAGGGCCTGAAAGTTACCTTCACCAAAGCCATCATTATTTTTTCTTTGAATAAATTCAAAAAATAGCGGACCAACGTAAGTCTGAGTAAAGTTTTGAATGAGGTATCCCTCAGCATCACCATCAACGAGAAGCTTAGCATCTTCAAGATCTTTTAAATCTTCTTCAACTTTAATTCCTCTCTCTGGAATCATTTCATAGTATGAGCTTGGAATATCTAGAAAAGAGATATCTCTCTTTATTAACTCTGGAACTGTACTTAAAATTTTCCCACAAGTTAGAGCAATATGTTGAACGCCTGAGCCTTTGTGTAGGTCTAGGAATTCTTGAATTTGTGATTTTCCGTTCTCAACTTCTGGCTCATTGATAGGGATAATGACAGCGTTATTTTCTAATTGAACAACTTTTGAGTTCAGACCTGTCTTAGCACCTTTTATATCGAAGTATCTTGTCTCTACCATTCCATAAATATCTTTATAGAATTGTACCCACTTCTCCATTTCACCCTTTGGAACATTATTTGTTAGGTGATCAATTCTAGCAACTCTATGTGCTAGTGGGTTTGCCTTAGGATCGGTTTCAATTTTCTTAAATCCAGGTCTAAAGTGTGAGTTTGGTCTTTGAATGAATTCGTTTACAACATCTCCAAAGCCTTTGATTGTTGCTGTGATGAAAACACCTTCGTCGCACTCTACTGTTTTGGCGTCACTAATCATCTCAGCACCTCTGGCCACTGCTGTTTTAATAGCGTGAGCGCAGTCTTCTACAAGAAAAGAGATTTTTGAAACACCTTCTCCATGATCCTTGAAGTATTGAGTACTATGTGAAGTTGGATTATTGTCAGATATGAGAAGAAAGCGAACTTGTCCTTGTGAGAATAGTTGGGCATTTAACTCCTCATTCTCATAAGTCTTAGAAAAACCAAATTTATAAAATAAATCTTTGGTTGGAGTCTCAATAGTTCCACAAGTAAATTCTAAGTGATCGATGGCCAAGATTCCGAGTGGGTTCTTATCATTAATTTTTGAATGATTGTTATTAGACACTTTGCGCCCCTTCTTTTTATCAGTTATTTTTTAGGGCCTATTTTGGTATAGAAATAATGGAGTTTCAAGGTGCGTATAGGTGAAATGACGCACTTTTCGACATCCTTGTGAAAACTTCTTATTTTAATGACTTATATCAGTTAATGACACATATGCTAATACACAGAAAGTGACAAATCCTTCTTAATATCCTTATACTATGCTCAAAAAAAATTGATTTGATTAGGATGTTATATGTCTATAGAAATATTAAACGGCAATGAGCTCATTGTGCAGGGTGGCCTTGAAGCTGGTTTCAATCTTTATACTGGCTACCCAGGTTCTCCCTTGGCCGATTATTTTAATATTCTCTACAAGAGAAAAGACGAATTCCATAATCGTGGTATTCGAGTCTCTATTGCTAACTCTGAAGCTAACGCTGCGGCCATGGCCTCAGGTTGTAAGCAGGCTGGAAAAGATTGTTTAGTGGCCATGAAGTCTATGGGTCTACATGTCGCATCTGATGCACTTTCTGTTGGAAATTTTGCTAATCCGGGGGCAACGACTATTGATCCCAAGACAGGGGAAGAGATTTACCCTGGTGTTGTTATTGTTGTCGGGGACGATCCTTGGTCGATGTCAACATCTACACCAGCTGATTCACGCTACCTTTATAAGCACCTACATATTCCTTTTCTTGAGCCTTCTACGCCACAAGAACTAAAAGATTGGATGAAGATTGCTCTAGAGATTTCTAAGAGAACTTCTGTCTATCAAGGACTTCTGCTTACGACTTATATGGCAGAAGGTGGTGGAAGAGTTGAAGTAAGTGAGCCTAAAGAGGTGGATAAGGATATTGTTACTCTTGACCCATCGACATTTGATCTCTCAAAAAATGTTATGGTTCCACCCAATTCTCTCCTTGCCGATGTCTCTATGATTAAAGAGAGATTTCCTAAAGTAGAAAAAGTTTTAGCAGAGCTCTCCCTTGATCAAATTATTGGAAAGAAAGAATCTAAAGTAGGATTTATCTCTACTGGGGTTATATATGAAACACTTAAGCAAGTTCTGGAAGAGGGAAGTCTTATAGACCATTTCAGTCTCTATAAAGTAGCTTGTTCTTATCCTCTTAATACAGCACAACTTCTCCCGTATCTCAAGGAACTGGATAAGCTTGTTATCGTCGAAGAGAAGAGAGGATTCTTAGAAAATGAGATTAAATCATTCTGTGTAGAGCATGGAATTAAGTTAGAAATATTTGGTAAGAAATTTAAAGAGAGCGAAGGTTTTCCTGCTCATGGTGGACTTAGTTTTGAAATCGTAAGAGATAAGACAAAAGAGCTTCTCTCTATGCTTGAATTGAACCTTTGTAGTGATTTAAAACTTAGTGGTGTAGATCTTGGAATCTCTCTACCTAGAAGGCTTCCAACATTTTGTCCTGGCTGTCCCCATAGAGAAACTCTATCTCTACTAAAGGATCTTAGAAGTGTCCTTAAAGATCAGGAGGGACTAAATCTTCTCTCCCATGGAGATGTCGGGTGTTACTCACTTTCCTTTCTTCCTCCTTTTAAAGAAATGCACAATCTCTCGGCCATGGGGCAAGGTGGTGCACTTGGGGCCGGAGTTGATATATTCGCAGATAATCCATCAGTTGTTTTGATGGGGGACTCAACGTTCTTTCACTCAGGTTTAACTGATATCTCTAATTCACTCCAGATTGGACACGATATTACTTATATCCTTTTAGATAATGATAATACTGCTATGACTGGTCACCAGATGACACCCGCGTCGGGAATTTCTGTTGAAGGTGTAAAGAGACCAAGACAGAGTATGCTCTCTGTCGTTAGAGGTCTTGGCGTTAGTGATGCAATAGAAGTAAATCCTAGTGATCGCTATTTTTATAAGAACTTACTCCTCGATTATGTTCATAAAAAAGGAGTGAAGGTCATTGTCTCTAATAAAGAGTGTGGTCTAACTTATCACGGTAGAATGAAGTCTATTGAAAGAAAGTCTACTGCAAAAGGTGAGACTGTAGAGAAGAAATCATTCTATCAAATTAATACATCTGTTTGTGAAGACTGTAGGGCCTGCGTTGAAAATACTGGCTGCCCTGGACTGACTCAAATTCACGATGCTTATGGAACTAAAGTTTCTATTGATCCTCAGATATGTGTGGCCGATAGTTATTGTACAAAAATAAAGGCCTGCCCTAGTTTCGAATTAGTTGAAGTGTTGGATTATCACCCAACGAAGTATAAGAACTCTACTTCAATTAATTTAAGTGCAGAGGATATTGAGTTACCAAAGGTAACGAAGAGCTTCGAAGATATTGCTTCCGGCGCAGATTGGAGAATGGTTGTTACTGGAGTCGGTGGCTCAGGTGTTACGACTATTTCTAGAGTACTCTCTCACGCAGCTAAAACGATGAATGGAAGAGACGATCTAGACTTCAAGTTTATGGATCAAAAGGGACTGGCACAAAGAAATGGAAATGTGACAGGTCACCTCTCAATATATAAGAAGGGACTTTCAAAAGGAGCTGTAACTCCTCTTCATAGTGCCGACCTTCTGGTTTCACCAGACTTATTAGATGCAAGTGGACAATTACACTTCTTAGGAAGTGAGGGACTCGCACTTATCGATAAGAAATTTCAAATTCCTCTCTCTATTCTCCTCGATAATGGAGAGATTTCGGCGACACTTACAGAGGAGCAACTTCGCTCTAAACTTCGTGAGCAACTCGCTGATAGAGTATACTTGGCATCTATGAAAGAGCTCTGTAATGATATTCTTGGAAAGAGTGTTTATGCTTCGGCCATGATTCTTGGGATTGCATTTCAAAGTGGAAGGCTTCCTTTTACTTTAGAAAATATGCAAGAGGCCTTTAAGAGTGCAATTAAAAAAGGTGAGTACGAAACGAATTGGCTCGCATTTAATCTGGGAAGAAAAGTTTTCTTAAACGGTGATCAATCAGTTAGAGATCAATACTTTAAGAAAACAACATCAAAGTATAATCAATTCGCTCTCTATGAAATGAGTATCAAAGAATCATTTCTTCCATGGCAAAATAAAGATACATTTATTGAAATCTTTAATAATAACTTCAAGCGCTTGGTGAAAATATTCCCTCAGATCAAAGAGAGTTACTTAGCTAATTATCTGCACGATCTCTATATCTTTAATCGTGGGCACGAAGTTGCACAATTTCTTCAAGATGCTCTTCTAATTAAAGAAAATGTTTCAGAAGATCTCCATGAAATGGCCCTTAGAACTTTGGCCAGAACCTATTGGGTTAAAGATGAAGTCTATGTTGCTCATCTTATGATGAGTCCTATGCAAAGAGAAATTGATCGAAAGTCTTATTCAACTCTCGGTAGAAAGTTTAAGAAGGTCTTCATTAATCGACCAGGCTTTGATGTCTTAGGTAAGAAAATAGAATTTGATATTAGCCCTAAACCGTGGATGCTAAAGACGATGAGGCATCTTCGTATTCTTAGACTCCTTCTTCCTGCTTGGCATAAGCGAGAAAGAGAGATTAATTTAGATATTAGAAAATCTCTTATGAATAAGGTTAAAGCTGATGAGTTAAATTACACATATCTAAAGAAGCTTGAAAATATAAAAGGGTATAGAGAAATCCGCTATAAGAAGGCCAGTGAAAAACTGGAAACAGTGTAAGTTATGCGTGATTCTGTAAGTGTAATTTTTACTTTTGAAGATAAGGTTTTCTCAATTCAGAGGCAGAATTATTTAAAGGCCTTCCCTGGATACACTGCTTTTCCAGGTGGGAAAGTAGATAAAGAAGACCGAGAAAATTCAAGTATTATACCGGAGCTCTTTAACGCTCTTTCAAAGGAGCTCTACTTCGCTCTAAGAAGAGAAATTGTTGAGGAGCTTAACTTTGATTTAGAGAAAAGCTTAGAGAAGATTCTCTCTATAAAAGAGGTTGGAGTTGCGATTACTCCAGAGTTCAACCCTTACCGCTTTAAAACTCATTTTATTCGCATAGAATTAAGTGAAGAGGTTGAGTTTGAAGTCGATGCCGGCGAGGCCAAGTGTTCTTCATGGACAAAGGCCTTAGATATATTAAATAGCTATAAAAGGGCCGAGATTTTAGCAGTTCCTCCAACAGTGAAGCTTTTTCAAAATCTCGCAAGAGATATTAATTTCTCTGAAGTACTGGATCTATCTCTAGATCATAATCCAGCAAAAGAAGTGCCGATGATTGAGAGTATATATGGAGTTAAACAATTTCTCCCTCTCTCTCATACCTTTCCTCCTGCCAATAGAACTAATTGCTTTCTGATTGGCGATGAACATAGTGTGCTCATTGATCCCTCTCCTAGAGATAGAGAAGAGTTAGCTAAATTAATTAATCATCTCTCAAAGTTCAGCGTAGATGAGCTCTTTATCACTCACCATCACCCGGATCACCACGAGTTTGCCACAGAGATAGCGACGCATTTCAATGTCACTATTGGACTAAGTAGAGATACTTTAGAGAGAATACGCAATAAGCATGGTGAAGATTATTTCAAAGATGTAGAGATTAAAATTTATAAAGAGGGTGACCTTCTTACACAGTCTTGTGGAAGTGAGGTTTATATTTACGAAGTTCCTGGTCATGATGAGGGACAACTTGCCCTTGCCCCTAAGACTCTAAATTGGTTCTTAGTTGGAGATCTCATTCAGACAGTTGGAACGGTTGTCATAGGAGCTCCAGAAGGGGACATGGCAAAGTACTACGACTCTTTGAATAGAGTGATTGATTTAGACCCAAAATTTATCATCCCTTCTCACGGGATTGCCATAGGTGGAGTGCATAAGTTGAGTAAAACTCTCGCTCATAGACAAATGCGCGAGAAAGAAATTGCAGAGCTTAAGAGTTTAGGTAAAACGAATCAAGAAATTCTAGAGATAGTCTATGAGGGGCTAGACGTTAGACTCCATAAATATGCGATGAAAACAATAGAGGCACATTTAAAAAAACTTAAACTTTAGGTATAATAGAAGAAATGACTTAAACTATGGATGGTTAATCTTGAAGACTCTATTTCTTTCGCTCTTACTTCTTTGTTCTTTTTCAATCAATGCCCGCGGAAACTTTGTTGATTACTCAGAATCATTTGATGTCTTTCAATTAGTGGATGGAATCTCCCAGTGGAGAGAAGGCACACCCAAAGAATATAGAACGTACTATGAAGAGAAGTTCTCTCTCTCTAGTGCCGATAAGGAAATGCTAGAGATTTATAAGGCCTTAAGAGAGAAGTATCACAAGGCCTATCCAAAGGCACAAGGGAGTATTTTTTCCGAAGTCTCTCTCTCTGCCGATATTCTATCTAGAACTTTTGCAAGCTATAAAACTCTCGATCGCTCCCTGCTTACTTTAAAGAAGAAGAAATTAATTGAAGTTGAAGATATTAAAACCCTCGTAAAGATTTATAAGCACTTTAAGAAGAATATATCAACTATTGTTAGGGAGAGTAGTCTCCTTGCTCAAGAGGCAAAGCGCTTAGAAAGTATTTTAAAGAAATCTAAAGTTACAAATAATATAAAGAAGCTAGATCGCTTCTTTGATCTTCCAACCAATAGAATTGTTGGAGGACGAATTAAGCTTGTGTGGTGGCCGCAGACAGATAGGCCTTCTATCGATTTTCAAGCGGGAAGAGTCATTCTAAGAATGAACCCTATTAAGCACGCAAAATTAATTGATGAGGAATTCTTAACACAAATGCTTATTCACTCTCTCATCATTAGCCAAGGTAAGACCAATAAAGAAAACTTCTCAAAAGTCTTCTTAGAGAATTGCTCTAAGATTAAAGATAAAGATTTAGCAAAAGATCTATGGTTTGAAGTTCCACTTATTGAAGCCCTTTCTAAATACTACTTGCCGGCGGCAAAATTAAAGAAGAAATTTAACCCATACACAGTTAAGGCCGAGTCTCCATGGGTAGATGTTTACTCTAAATATCTCTTTGGCCTTGTGCAATATTCAGTGAAGAATAGGGTGAAATTTGATCGTCAATTTATCGCAACCAGTGCCAATTACTGTCAAAATCTATTAAATTTATAGAATTTTGGGATAATCGCCTAATGCGCTCAGGGTCATTGACCCTCATCGCCTTGTCACAATCCTATATATCTTATTAAAATGATAAGACTTTTTTATCATAAATTAGGATTCAAAGATGGATGTACTTAACTCCCAAATTGACGTTAATAGTGTCGACTTCAAAGAAAATAGAGAATACCACCTTAAGCTTCGCGGTGAATTTAGAGAGCTCATCGATCGCGTGAAATTAGGCGGAGGTGAAAAATATGTGAGCCGTCATCACGAAAGAGGAAAGCTTCTTCCTCGTGAGAGAATTGAGCGTATTTTAGACGAGGGATCTGCCTTTGTTGAATTATCGTCTCTTGCGGCCAATGGAATGTATGAAACTGATGTTCCAAGTGCTGGTGTTGTTTGTGGGATCGGACGTGTTCACGGTGTAGAGTGTATGTTTGTCGCCAACGACGCCACTGTTAAAGGTGGAACATACTTTCCGATGACAGTGAAAAAGCATTTGAGAGCTCAGGAGATTGCTCTTGAAAATAGACTTCCGTGTATCTACTTAGTGGACTCAGGTGGAGCTTTCCTGCCAATGCAAGATGAAGTTTTTCCAGATAGAGATCACTTTGGAAGAATCTTTTATAATCAGGCCCAAATGTCATCAAAGGGAATACCGCAAATTGCTGTTGTTCTCGGTTCTTGTACTGCTGGTGGAGCCTATGTTCCAGCAATGGCCGATGAGTCTGTTATCGTAAAAGGCAATGGTACGATTTTCCTCGGAGGGCCACCACTTGTTAAGGCCGCCACTGGAGAAGAAGTTAGCGCCGAAGATCTTGGGGGAGCGTATGTTCACACCCATGAATCTGGTGTTGCCGATCACTACGCAGAAGATGAAGAAGAAGCACTTATCATCACTCGAAATATTGTAGAGAATTTAAATTATACTTCACTAGGTGAGCTAGCAGGTCAAAAGAAGATCGAAGCCTATGAAGCACCTAAATATAATATGGAAGAAATCTATGGACTTCTTCCTCACGATACTAAGAAGCCTTTTGATATTAGAGAGGTGATTGCTAGAATTGTAGACTCTTCTGAATTTCATGAATTTAAAGAGAAGTATGGAACAACTCTTGTAACTGGCTTTGCTCGCATTCACGGTCATAAAGTAGGAATCGTTGCCAATAACGGTATTCTCTTTTCGGAGAGTGCTCAAAAAGGTGCACACTTTATCGAACTTTGTGGACAGAGAAAAATTCCTCTCGTTTTCCTACAAAATATCACTGGCTTTATGGTTGGTAAGAAGTATGAAAGTGAAGGTATCGCCAAGCATGGTGCAAAGATGGTGACGGCCGTATCAACTGTAGAAGTTCCAAAGTTTACAGTTATTATCGGTGGCTCTTTTGGGGCCGGAAATTATGGAATGTGTGGAAGGGCCTACCAACCTAGGTTCTTATGGATGTGGCCAAACGCAAGGATATCGGTCATGGGTGGAGAGCAGGCCGCAGGTGTTCTCTCAACTGTTAGACAAGATGCTCTTAGAGCGCGTGGGAAGTCTCCTATGAGCGCATCTGAAGTTGCTGAGTTTGAAAAACCAATCTTAGATAAATATGAAAAAGAGGGAAGTGCATACTATTCTACAGCGAGGCTATGGGATGATGGGATTATTGATCCTGCCCACACAAGAGATATTCTTGGTCTGGCCATTAGCTCTTCTCTAAATACTCCGATTGCCGAAAGTAAATTTGGCGTCTTTAGAATGTAGGGAGCGAGTAGTGAGCGAATTGTACCTATACGAATGTGATGAAAGAGGAGTTGCGACGCTAACTCTCAATAGAGGAGAGATCCACAACGCTTTTAACGACGAGTTGATTGAGCTCCTTAGTCAAAAGTTCAAAGAGATCTCAACTGACGACTCAGTTCAAGTTGTAGTGCTTACTGGTGCGGGGAAGTCTTTCTGTGCAGGAGCTGATCTCAATTGGATGAAGTCGATGATCAATTACTCTGAAGAAGAAAATATCAAAGACAGTCAGGCCCTTTCTGATCTCTTTCATATTATTAATACTTGTTCTAAGCCTGTGATTGGCAAAGTTAACGGAGCTGCCCTAGGTGGTGGTGTTGGCCTAGTCGCCGTATGCGATTATGTCCTTGCGAGTGAGTCTGCACTCTTTGGATTGACTGAGGTGATGCTTGGTTTAGTTCCAGCTGTGATTTCACCATTTGTTATTGCCAAGATGGGAGAGTCAAATGCAAGAGCGACTTTTCTTACTGGAGAGCGTTTTGATGCTAAGAGAGCTATGGAATTAGGACTCGTTCATCAAGTTAGTTTAGATAGACATTTTCACAATGACTGTGAGGAGTTAGTTAAGAAATTTCTTAAGCCCGCTCCCGGAGCGCAGAGAGTGGCGAAGGAATTGATAAGAAACGTTTGTGAACTCTCAAGTGCTAGTTATGAGCAAAAGTCTAAGTATACTTGTGAAACAATTGCCAAGAGACGTGTGAGTGCTGAAGGGCAAGAGGGAATGAATGCTCTGCTTGAGAAGAGAAGACCTAATTGGAAGAAGGAAAAATAATGATTTCAGAAATTACGAAGAAGATTGATAAGATTCTTATCGCCAATCGAGGTGAAATTGCTCTTAGAGTAATGAAGACTTGTAGAGAGATGGGTATTAAGTCAGTTACTATTTACACAGAATCTGAAAAGACTTATCCACATTCATATTTAAGTGATGAGAGTTTTTCTCTTGGCATGGGAGCTCTGAGCGAGACTTACCTCAACCACGAGAAAATAATTGAAATTGCCAAGGTTAGTGGAGCTAAGGCGATCCATCCTGGTTATGGATTTCTTTCTGAGAATGCAACTTTTGCAAAGAAAGTTACAGATGCAGGTCTTATCTTCATCGGTCCTACTCCTGAGAGTATGGAGATAATGGGCGATAAGAAGACTTCTAAAATAGAAATGGAAAAAATAAATATTCCTCTCATTCCTGGTTACCACGGAGAAGATCAGAGTGAGGCAACGCTTAAGAATGCGGCCATTGAAATCGGGTTTCCTGTTCTCGTTAAGGCCTCTGCCGGTGGTGGTGGAAAGGGAATGCGTGTCGTATGGAAGGAAGACGAATTTTCTGAATCTCTCGCTTCAGCGAAGAGAGAGGCCTTGAATGCCTTTGGTGACGATATTGTACTCATTGAAAAATTTATTCAAAACCCAAGACATATTGAAGTTCAAGTTATGAGTGATACTCATGGTAATCATCTTCACTTCTTTGAAAGAGAGTGCTCTATTCAAAGAAGACATCAGAAAGTTGTCGAAGAGACTCCAAGTACTGCTTTAGATGAAACTTTAAGAAAGTCTATTTGTGAAACTGCGGTAGCAATTTCTTCTGGGATTAACTATAAGGGCGCTGGTACTGTTGAGTTCATTATGGACGCCGATGGTAATTTCTATTTCCTAGAGATGAATACAAGACTTCAGGTTGAGCATCCTATTACAGAGATGGTGACAAAGAGTGATTTAGTAAGACTGCAAATTCTTGTTGCGGCAGGGCTTTCTCTACCAATGAAGCAAGAGGAAATTTCTCAAACTGGTCACGCTATTGAAGTTCGAATTTACTCTGAAGATCCAGATAATAACTTTATGCCAGCTATTGGAAAGATTGGCCATGTGGGGTCACCGACTCTTAATGACGTTCGTCTTGATAGTGGTTACGTCGATGGTAATGAAGTGACGATCGACTTTGATCCGATGCTGGCCAAGCTTATTTGTTGGGGAGTGGATAGAGATAGTGCCATTAGTAAGACTCTTCACTCATTAGATGAAGTGACTTTTCTTGGTGTTAAAACAAATCGCGACTACTTAAAGAGAATTGTTGCTACTGAACCATTTAGAGAGGGTGACACATTTACTCACTTTATTGAAACATATAGCGAGCTTCTTGCTCCTAAAGAGCCGACGGATGATGAAATCGCTGCTGCTATTGCAACATTTTTAAACTCGTCAGCAATTAAAGACGAAAATCTAAATGGACAATCTTGGAATACATTACAAGGATTTAGAAATATATGAAAAAAGAACTTATTATAAACTCACAAAAAGTTGAAATAGAGCTTCTAAAGAATAGAGATGGACAGGCCGAATTCATTTATGCTGGAAAGAAATATTCTTTAAATACGAAGCGCACTGGAGAGTTCTCTTCTTATGTCTCTGGAGAAGTTAATTCGAAAGTTTCAAATTATTCTAAGTTCTTTATCGCTAATGGTAGAGAAATACAGATTGAATCTGTTCAAAGAAGTCGCTCCAAAAATGGAAGCTCAGGCTCTGGTCATATGCAATCACCAATGCCTGGGAAGATTCTAAAAGTTCTTGTTAGCGTTGGTGACTCTGTTAAAGAGGGTGATTCTCTCATTGTAATGGAGGCCATGAAGATGGAGCATACAATTAAGGCCAATAGTGACGGTGTTATTAGTGCTATTCACTTTAGTGAAGGTCAGCAATGTGGCGGCGGTGTTGATTTAGTGGATCTTGATAGCTAGGAAATCCTGATGTTTAATACTTTACCAAAGAGTGCGAGAATAATTGAAGTTGGTCCCCGTGACGGACTCCAAAACGAAGCTAAAGTTCTAGATTTATCTACTAAGGTTGAGTTTATAGATCGTCTCGCTCTTACAGGTCTTGAAACCATAGAGGTGACGAGTTTTGTTCGCGCCGATAAGATTCCACAAATGGGTGACGCTAAAGAGCTCTTTAAGACTATTAAAGAGAGAGACTATTACAATAAGTTAAATCTCCCATGTCTTGTTCCTAATACAAAGGGGATGGAACTTGCCATTGATAATGGAGTAAAAGAAGTTGCCATCTTTACCGCTACTTCTAATACATTCAATCAAAGAAATATTAATGCCACTATTGAAGAGTCTCTGGAGAGGTTTAGGCCTGTTGCAAAACTGGCCACTGACAATGGAATTAAAATTCGTGGTTATATCTCTACTGTTTTTGGTTGTCCTTATGAAGGAGAGACATCTGTCGATTCATTAATGGACATACTTTCTGCTCTAAAAGATATGGGCTGCTACGAAATTTCACTTGGAGATACAATTGGTGTTGCCAATCCTCTTCAAGTGAAAAATATTCTATCCAGAGTTTTTAAAACTCATAGTGCCAATGAGCTGGCAATGCATTTTCATGATACTCGCGGGCTAGCGCTTGCCAATATTTTAGCTTCACTTGAGATGGGAGCAACAAATTTTGATAGCTCTGCTGCTGGTCTTGGTGGTTGTCCATATGCCAAAGGGGCCACTGGGAATGTCGCCACTGAGGATGTGGTATATATGTTAGAGAGCATGGGTGTTTCAACAGGTGTTGATTTAGAAAAAATGGCCCACGCCTCGAAATATATTCTCGAAGCACTTGGTAAAGAAAGCTCTTCAAAATATTTAACAGCTTATCTTGCGTCTGGAAAATAATATGTACAATAAAGAATTTTCTGATTTACTCGTTGAGAAGAGAGAGAGTGTTTTAATTCTAACTCTTGATAATGAATCTATGGCAAACGCCATCACTGACTCAATGATTGACTCTATTGAGACAGTCTTAGCTCATGCCGACGAAGATGATGAAATTCGCTGTATTATTCTTACAGGGGCAGGGAAATTCTTCTGCGCCGGTGGTGATATAAAGGCCATGGAAAGTAAGAGTGGAATGTTTGCAGGTGAGTCTAATGAACTTAGACGCAGATATAATAGAGGAATTCAAAGGATCCCTAGGGCCATTGAGAGTTTAAAAACTCCTATTATTGCAATGGTTGGTGGCGCTGCCATTGGTGCTGGTTGCGATCTTGCTATGATGTGTGATCTAAGAGTAAGTAGTGAGAGAGCGAAGTTTGCTGAGACATTTTCTAAACTATCTCTAGTTCCTGGTGACGGAGGAACTTTCTTCTTACAAAGAGTCATTGGCTACACTAAGGCCATGGAGATGTTTTTAACTGGAGATATCTACAGTGGAGAACAAGTCAAAGAGATGGGATTGTCTAATTATCAAGTCTCTCACGATACTTTGCTAGATTTTACTCTTAGTTTAGCAAATAAGATCGCTAGTAATGCACCTATTGCTCTTTCTCTAACAAAGATGGCCCTTAAGTCAGGTAGGACATCTTCACTTAATGATCAATTAGAATTATTAAGTACCATGCAGGGAATATCTCAAAGAACCGCTGATCACTTTGAAGGGATTAGTGCATTTAAAGAAAAGAGAGAAGCGAAGTTCACTGGTAAGTAGGCTTAAGTTGACAGAGAAGTTTTTTAAATAAACAATAGATTATAATCTACTTCTTTGGAATCTATGTACGGAACTTTAAAACTTTTTTTCTTTTCGCTCATTCTTTTTTTAAGTTCATGTTCTCAAATTAAATATACTTCTAGTGAAAATATCCCAACATATTTTGCACCTAAGAAACACCACTCAAGAAAGGCGTCTCATAGTGGCGTGCGAAGATTCTACCTTTGGGGACTCGTACCACCACAGCATACTGTAGATGTAGATAATGAACTCCAAAATGATGGACTTATTTCAGCGGCGCGAATTGAAATTCGAGAATATCAAGAGTTCATGGATGTCTTTTGGACATATGTAACACTTGGTCTTTATAAGCCTGTTCGCTATGAGATTAAAGGCTACGGGGTAAAAGAATGAAAGCTCTTTTAATTTTTAGTCTTCTTCTTTTTGCGAGTTGCTCACATTCATTAACTCTCAATCCTAAGGGGTGCTACGCTACAGGGATGGTTATTCCTCACGTTGATGATTATAAAAGTTTTGAAACTACTATCATCTCATTCGGAGATGATAACTCAAGAGAGTTGCAATCTATTTTTAGAAATAAAGAGATTGATTGCAAGAAAGTAAAAAATGTAAATTATACTTTTAAGAGCGGACCTATTGACTCTCTGATAAGTATTTTACCCTTCGTTGAGATGAAGACTATTACAATTAATTATACAGAAAATTAAAGATCCCAAGGAAGGGAGCTTTTAGCTTTTAGCGAAATGGCCAAGGATGGCCATTTTTTTATGATTTTTCTCAACATGTTAAACCAGATATAAATCATTTTAAAATATATTTATTTTGTTGTTTCAATAAGTATTATTCATAAAATATAAGGAGTTTTTGTGAGTAATATAGAGGCCAGTTTACTGATTAATGAAATATTTTTTTCAAAAACAGACCTTAACGGAAATATACAATTTGGTAATGAGGTTTTTACAAGAATTTGTGAGTTCAATTTGGAAGATATGCAAAGTCGTCCTCATAATATTGTTAGACATCCGTCAATGCCGAAGGAAGTTTTCAAAATATTATGGAGTTATTTAGAAAGTCATAAACCAGTATGTTCTTATGTTAAAAATAAAACAAAGAATAATAAGTACTACTGGGTTTTTGCATTGGTCATACCGCTTGAAGATGGTCATTTATCAATAAGAGTTAAGCCTACCTCTAGTTCGTTAAAAAAAATATCAGAGTTATATGATAAGTGCAGTAAAGTTGAGCAGGAAGTAGGTGGGATATCTGGTACTCTAATTAAGTCTATAAAGGCGTTAGGTTATAGTTCTTACTCTGACTTTATGATTCAATCTATAGTAGACGAATTAAAAAGCAGATCTGAAATTATTATTAATAATAAAGATCCAAACTATGAACAACATAGAGAATTTCTTAGGCACATTAATAAGTTCTGTAGTTTAAAAGAAATTTCAAAAGATATTAATAGTCTTGTTGAAGGTCTTTCTAAAGACTTTAGTACTATTAAATATGTCTCAATATCGTTACTTGCCATGCTTGAACACTACGGTGCTGAAGCATCTCCGCTTCGTGTGATTGTGGAAAGCTTTTCGACTTGGAGCAAAGATATACAAAAGATTTTACAATCCTTTATTGGTATTAACAAAAAATTTAATGCATCTCTTGATAAAGTTAGATTTAAGATTTCTACATATTCTCTTCAGAATGAAATGTCTGATTATTTCAAAGAAGAGTCTAATAATAAAGAGTATATTGATTTACTCAATATGTTGTCACAAAGCGGACAATTAGAAAGTCGAGAGAGCCTTCGAGATATGAAGGCCATAACTCGAAAATTTAACAATATATTTGAGAAGTTGCAAAATAGTTCACTTGTTATGAAGGTGATAAAGATGAATTCCCGAATAGAGTATGGGAAATTAGGTCAATCTGATAGTAATATAGAATCTGGAATTGGTAATATTGATGATTTTGTAAACTCTATAAGCTTGAAGTTTAAAGAATTAGATAAATATTTTAGTCACATTGATAAGATGTTAAATTAAAACATCGAATCATCATCTAGTCCATCGATGAGGTTGGCAAAGAATCCTTTCTTGTAGTCGTCGGCCTCTTCTTCAGTCATATGCCCGAAGGTTGTTCTATCTTGATGGACACAGAAACCATCTTTATCTAGTTCGTTGATAAAGCGACTAATGAAGCGAGGAGTATCTTTCCCGTAGAGCTTTCTCTCTTTACAGTAGGTCATTATGAGCTTTTGTTGAGCACGTGTAATTCCCACATAGCAGAGGCGTCTTTCTTCAGAAATATCCTCTCCATTTTTAATGGTATTCTTATGCGGTAAGCTTTCTTCTTCTACGCCAACCATATAGACCGTATCAAATTCAAGACCCTTAGATGAATGGAAAGTCATCATAGTGACTTCGTTCTTTCTAATGTCGTCGTCCTCATCTTCTTCTGTATCTTGGTTATCTTGGAGGAGTAGTTTTTCTACAAAGTTCTTTAGAGTCGCGTGGGCTCCGTTATATTTAACAAATCTCTCCGCTGACTCTATAAAGAAATTTACATCATTGCGTCTTCTCTCTACTTGTTTGGCACTGTCGTAAGACTTATCAATAAATTCGTAGAATCCAATATCTTCAACTAATTTACTTATCGCCTCTGGCAGAGATTGAAGATCAAAGACCTCTTTGAACTTTGTAATGATTCCCGTGAAGTCTCTAATATGTTTTTCTCTATTTGGGTCTAAGTCTGGATAGCGGTAGAGAGCTTCGTAGAGTGAGATATCTTCTTGCTCAGACTTTTCCAAATACTTCTCAAGAGTTCTTGATCCAATCCCACGGTTAGGGATATTGAGAATTCTTCTTAGTTGA
This sequence comes from Halobacteriovorax marinus SJ, assembly GCF_000210915.2. Lineage (NCBI taxonomy): Bacteria > Pseudomonadati > Bdellovibrionota > Bacteriovoracia > Bacteriovoracales > Halobacteriovoraceae > Halobacteriovorax > Halobacteriovorax marinus. The sequence goes on along the minus strand of NC_016620.1, from coordinate 1,996,956 downwards.
AGTTGGTCTTTTGGATTTAGGATTACTGTTAAGTAGGCCATCAAATCCTTAACTTCTTTTTTTTCATAGAATTTCTGTCCACCTATAATTGTGTAGGGGATTTGATTCATTCTAAAAACTTCTTCAAAAGGTTGGGCCTGTGTATTTGATCTGTAGAGAACAGCAATGTCACCAAGGTGCCCTCCATTGGATTGATGTTTAGAGATCTCATCAGAAATAACTTCTGCCTCATGTTCTGTATTGGCCATAGACCAAAGAAGAGGTGTGTGTGAGCTCTTTCTCTGTGACCAAAGTGTCTTATCTCTTCGGTTTATATTTTCTTTAATCACTTTATTGGCAAGCTCTAAAATTGAGCTAACAGATCTATAATTTTCTTCTAGTTTAACAACCTTTGCTCCTGGGAACATTCTTTCAAAGCTTAGGATATTTGTAATGTCTGCACCTCTAAATGAGTAGATCGCTTGATCGTCATCACCCACAACACAGAGGTTATTATGAGTAGAAGTCAGTCCAGTGATAAGATCAAATTGAAGATTATTAGTATCTTGGTATTCATCGATCATGATATAGCGAAACTGCTCAGAGTATTGCTTGGCCACTTCTGGAAAATCTGTAAATAGCTTTACCGTTAAAAAGAGAATGTCATCAAAATCAATGGCATTGTAAAACTTCAATTTGTCTTGGTAATAGTCATAGACGTAATGAGTTGCGTGATCATAAGGATCTTCGTCATCAAAGTACTCACTATCAGCATAGTCATCTGGTCCAATTCCCTGATTCTTTAATTTACCAATTTTTGCCATAATGATCTTTTGATCAAATTGCTTACCGGCCTTAAAACTCTTTAGGGCCTCGCGCATAATGGCCGATTGATCAGCAGAATCGTAAATTGAAAAATTCTTGTGATAGCCTAATTTTGAAATTTCTTTTTTCAAAATCTTCACTCCCAGAGAGTGAAATGTAGCCATGGTAAGGCCTCTTGCCTTTTTCTTACCCAGCAGGCCTATGATTCTTTCACGCATTTCTTTGGCCGCTTTATTAGTGAAACTAACAGCGAGAATGGACTTTTGTGGAAGAGCGAGATTGTCCACCATATGGGCAATACGGTAGGTAATGGTTCTAGTTTTACCACTACCTGCACCGGCCAATATTAGAAGAGGCCCATCAATCGTTTCTGCTGCTTGTCTCTGTGCAGCATTTAGTCCACTCAATGAAATCATAGGCTATACAATAGCTTAAAATGGGAACCATCGCCAATGACAAATTGAGAATATAACTAGGCAATAAAAGAGGCCATTGTTATACTTTGGCAAACTGATTTCATTAATTTTTAAACATAACTCAATAAATTATAGGGAAGAGGAGTCTTATCTATGGCAAGGAAAATAGCGAAAGCTACTAAAACGAAGAAGAAGGTCGTTAAGAAAAAAGTAGCGAAGAAGACAGCAAAGAAAGTGGCGAAAAAGGCAACCAAAAAAGTTGCGAAGAAAGTTGCGAAAAAGGCAGCCAAAAAAGTTGCGAAGAAAGTTGCGAAAAAGGCAGCCAAAAAAGTCGCGAAAAAGACAACTAAGAAAGTTGCGAAGAAGACGGCTAAAAAGAAAATAGCTAAGAAAACTACGAAGAAAGTCACAAAGAAAGTCGTGGCCATCAATACAGATAAATTACTCTTTGATTCTATTCTTGAATTGATAAGATCAACATCTGCTGAAATTCCTGCAGACATACAAAAAGTTGTTCTTGAAGCTCTTGCTAGAGAAGAGAAAAATACGACAGCTGAATATGCAATGGGAATTATTAAGGCCAATATTGAACTTGCTAAGAGAAAGTCTCAGCCTCTTTGTCAGGATACTGGAACAATTCTCTTCTACGTTTCTCACCCAGCTGGATTTAATCAAATTAAGTTTACTAGAGTAGTTAAGAAGGCCGTTGTAAAGGCAACTGAAATTGGTTACCTAAGACAAAATTCTGTTGATTCACTAACTGGTAAGAACGATACAATGAATATTGGTCCTGGACATCCAGATATTCACTTTCATGAGCACTCTAAGAGTACTATTGAAGTTAAGCTAATGCTTAAGGGTGGTGGTTGCGAAAACGTAGGTGCTCAATACTCTCTTCCAAATACAGCACTTGAAGCGGGAAGAGACTTAGACGGTGTTAGAAAAGTTATTCTTGATGCAATTGTTAAGGCCCAAGGAAAAGGTTGTGGACCAGGTGTTCTTGGGGTGACAATTGGAGGAGATAGAGGAGCAGGTTATGTATTCTCTAAAGAGCAACTCCTTAGAAAACTCGACGATACTAATCCTATTGCAGAGCTAGCAGCATTAGAGAAAGATATTGTAGAGACTGCTAATAAACTTGGAATTGGTCCAATGGGATTTGGTGGAAAGACAACACTTCTAGGCTGTAAAGTCGGAGCATTGAATAGACTTCCAGCAAGTTTCTTTGTTTCAATTTCTTATATGTGTTGGGCCTATAGAAGACAGGGTGTCCTTCTTGATAAGTCGAATAAAATTAAGCGTTGGTTATACTAAGAGGTTGCTATGAAGAGAATTGATTTTCCATTTAATAAGGAACAAATTAGAGAACTTCGTGTAGGCGATATGGTTCTCATTTCAGGAAAAATGTTCACCGGAAGAGATGCTGTACATAAGCGCTTGCATGAAGGTGTGAAGCCTCCGGTTGATCTTAATAATCAAATTATTTATCACTGTGGTCCAGTTATTATTCAAGATAAGAAGACTGGCAAATATGAAGTCAAGGCCGCAGGTCCAACGACATCTATCAGAGAGGAACCTTACCAATGGGAAGTGATGCGCGATCATGGCATTCTTGGCGTTATTGGTAAAGGTGGAATGGGACCTAAGACTCTACAAGGTTGTATGGATTACGGTTGTGTTTACTTCCATGCGATTGGTGGTGCTGCACAAGTTCTGGCCGAAAAAATTGAATCAGTAGATGATGTTTTTTGGCAAGATCTTGGTTCACCAGAGGCAATCTGGGAATTAACAGTAAAGGATTTTCCTGTTGTTGTAACTATGGACTCTCACGGTGGTTCTCTCCATGCAAAGGTAGAGGAGAGTAGTGCCGCGAAGTTAAAAGAATTTCTATAGGAGAGGTTGTAATGAAAGGTTTAAATAAAGTTGTAAAAACTTATGAAGAGGCCCTAGCAGGTCTTGCAAATGATCAACTCCTGATGGTTGGTGGTTTTGGTCTTTGTGGAATCCCAGAGGGATTGATTGATAAAGTTGCCGAAGCTGGAGTAACAGGTCTTACTTGTATTTCTAATAATGCAGGTGTGGACGGTTTTGGTCTTGGAAAGCTCTTAGAGAAGAGACAGATTAAAACGATGATTGGCTCTTATGTTGGTGAAAATAAATTATTTGAAGAACTCTTCTTGAGTGGTCAAATGGAAGTTATCTTAACTCCACAGGGAACTCTTGCTGAAAAAATCCGTGCAACAGGTGCAGGTATTCCAGGATTCTATACGGCTACAGGATATGGTACTCAGGTTGCTGAAGGAAAAGAGACTAAAGAGTTTAATGGTAGAATGTATGTCCTGGAAGAAGCTTATCCAAAAGCAGACTTTGCACTAGTGAAGGCCTGGAAAGCTGATACTCAAGGGAATTTAATTTTTAGAAAAACAGCTCGTAACTTCAACTCTATGATTGCAACTGCTGGCAAGATCACAGTCGCAGAAGTGGAGGAGATTGTAGAAGCAGGTGAACTCGATCCTAATGAAATTCAAGTTCCTGGAATTTACGTTAATCGCGTAATTAAAGGGGAGTTTGAAAAGAGAATTGAGCAAAGAACAGTTAAACAAAATTAGAAAGGTGGAACTATGGCCTTAAGTAAAGAACAAATTGCACAAAGAATTGCAAGAGAACTTAAAGATGGATTTTACGTTAATTTAGGGATTGGTATCCCGACACTTGTCGCTAATTACGTACCAAAAGATATTGAAATAATGCTTCAGTCTGAAAATGGACTCCTTGGGATGGGAGAATTTCCTACTGAAGAAAATGTAGATGCCGATCTCATTAATGCCGGTAAGCAAACTGTAACTTGCGCTAAGGGAGCATCTTTCTTTGATTCGGCCGAGAGCTTTGCCATGATTAGAGGTGGTCACGTAGATCTTACTGTACTAGGTGCATTTGAAGTTGATCAAAAAGGAAATATAGCTTCATGGATGATTCCTGGTAAATTAGTAAAGGGAATGGGGGGAGCTATGGACCTCGTTGCTGGAGCAGAGAATATTATTGTTGCTATGACTCACGCAAATAAGCATGGTGTTTCTAAAATTTTAAAAGAGTGCTCTTTACCACTTACAGGTGTTCAGTGTGTAAAGAAAATCGTTTCTGATCTAGCTGTACTTGAGCTGATTGATGGTAAGTTTCACTTACTTGAAAGAGCTCCGGGTGTTTCAGTAGAAGAGATCGTTGAGAAAACAGAAGCTGAACTTGTTATAAGTGGTGATGTTCCAGAGATGACGTTTAATTAATTTCAAAAATTGCGAAGGCCATCTGCCTTCGCATTTTACTATCTATAAACCACTACAAGACTTTTCTATTGGAACATTCTTTTCATACTTCTTAGTTTTAAAATTAAATACATTTGATGTCTTCCACTTCATGCAATGAATCGGCTCTGCAAAGTTAATATCCTCTGGTGTTGTCTCTCTCGGAACATCACTGGTCTTATAAATACATACATTAAATTCTAAGTTTGTACTTTTGGCAGAACCGTCAGAATAAAAAGATGTGGAAGGTAAGTCTGATACATAAACCTTAGGAAAAGTAGGGGACTCTCTAAGTAAGTACTCTTCTCCATCTTCGCCATATGAATTCGGGTTAGAGTTCCATCTATAGTAATCGTGTCGACTACTTGATACATCAGAACTATTATAAATAGGATCTTTATCTATAGAGTCAATAACCCAATTAGGATGGTTAAACTTCTCTATTGACCCAAAGAATTGTCTCGATGTTCCACTGTACTTAGTAACTTTACCATTCTCATCTATCATTTCGTTGTAGACACAACCTCTAATGAATTGGACAACAGCGTAGTCTTCTAAGTGTTTAACTTGATCCGTTTGATATGAGATTATTGCCTTTGTTCCATAGGATCTCTCCACACCTCTAGAAACAATATAGTCTGTAACCTGTAGATGAAAGTTTTTAAGGGTACAACTGTCATTCTTCTTACAGTCAGAGTTCTTAATTTTATGTTCAAATACAATATCTCGTTGAACCCCTGCACTTATATTTATACTTTGTAATATCAATAAGATAGCTAAGCTTTTCTTCACAGGGTCTCCTTTTATAGTTGCTTTTTCGGCATACAATAGCTCAAAAAGTTATGAAAATGACGCATTGTGTAAAGATTTCAAGATCCCACTACTTAGCTGGTATGGCCGCTAAAATATCTCAGAATCTATTCAATTAACCTAAGGAATGTCGATGCTGTTTATAGCTCTTCTCTCATTATTATTTACTAATTTTGCACAAGCATCAGGTAATAATGTCGATCTACTTATTGAGAATAATCCAAAGATAATGAAAGACTTTGAGTATGTTTCTCGCTTGGATATCAAACGAGAAGTTAAGATCGCAGTAATCGGAGATTATGTTCACCCTGAAGAGTTTGAGAGTATTAAGACTAACCCCGAAGAAATTGAGGGGAATGGAATTGATGATGACGGAAATGGATATATAGACGATATCTTTGGATTTGATTCAGATATGAGAAATGGGAGACTGCTCACTCCAGTTATGACAGGACATGAGAATGGAATTGTCTCTATAATGGATGCAATTATCTCTAATTATAATCTCTCTCGTTTCGTAAGTATTATTCCCATCAATATCTACACATCTGATGGAAGATTTGATGAATTTAGATTTAAGAAGTTAGCTGATTCTATTGACTACGCAATCGCAAGAGGCGCAAAAATTATTTCAATTAGTCAGGGAGTTTCTAAGTTTAATAGATACTCATTTAGATTTATTGATGGTGATGCTAATAAGTCTATGGCCTATATACAGTCAGCAATAGATAGAGCGAAGAATAGCGGAGCGGTTGTTGTTGGCTCTGTATCTAATGAAGCTGCTAGAGATCATGTATTGGATCCTTCTATCCCTGGTAATCTAGAGAATGTCTTATCAGTCGCGAATGTAAACTTTAACGGCGTTATTGAAAGTGGTTACGGAAAGAATGTAGACTTGGCCTATTACGGAACTGATATTTTCGTGTGGGAAGGAAGATGTGGGGATTATAAGTATCAATCAATATGGACATGCGATCAGGGTGGTAATAATTCAGGCTTTAAGAGTGTTAAAGGTAGTTCATTATCTACACCTATTGTTGCTCTATCGTTAGGTATACTAAGTGCAACAGGTGTTGACCTTGTAATGAGTAATCGTCTAAAAGAAGATATTAGATCGTCGTGCTCAGACTCTATAGTTGGAAAGAGAAACACTATTTCAAAGTGTATTTATTCACCTTCTAAGTTTTCTACTAAGTATAAAAAGTAGTACCTAGTCTGCTGTAACTATAGTGTGTACTTTGTGATTTCTTCAGGAGTATCTGATTGAAATGTCTCGTGAAGTAGTTTTTGATAATCCTTACTTTTTAAAAATTGAGTCATTTTCTTATTTAAAGTTTTATAAACCTCTTTTGCGTTAGGAGAGGTTTTATTTATGAAAATTGCCGCTTCAGCGTGGTGTACTAGCTTTCTGTGGTAGGCTAATTTATCAAAATTCTTCTTATCTACAATATCCTTTACTGAATTAAATAGCGGCGAGAAAATGATAAAGTCTATTCTACCTCTTAGAAGTAAATTAAACGCATTTTCTGAGTCTATATAAGATGTTATCTCAAACCCGTGCTTTTTAGCAAACTCTTCCTCTTTTAATGAACCTCTTAAAATTCCAATCTTTATATTTTGTAACTTCTCTAGATCTTTATGGAGATGATTTTCATTCTTCTTTAAAAATAATAAGCGAACATTTAAGTCAAAGAGTGTGATCTTATAGGTATTATTCAATGTTTCTTTAGAGAAGTTATCGTCAGCACCTAAGTGATAGAAACTTGTTCCATTCTTATATGAATTAATAGAACGTTTTGCGGGAAACTTTACGACTTTTATGTCTAGAGATGAGTGCTTACTAAACCCCTTTATTAATTTATCTACAAAGCCTTGATTGTCTGGTTGTAGAAATGGTGGATAATTAAAGGAGGAGAGGTCTATCTGATTTGCACTAATACTGAAAGATAGAAGTATAGCAAAAATTGAAAACAATTTTTTTATCATTAAATTCTCACTTATGGTTTTATACTATCTTAATAACCATAAGTGGTACTTGCAATCAAAATTTAGTTACATAGATCTGGAAATGGTGCAGCCTCTAATGAGTAACTTGGAATACATTGACCTTCCCAAACCGCTTCACCAGTCATTGGGTTTCCAATATATGTAGAGTAGCCCATAAACCATGTGATGACCTTCTCTTTGCCTGTTAAAGTGTACTCATTCATAAGAACTTCAGGAAGCATTCCGTCTACTGAATAACACCAACCATGAGATCTCATCATAGTGTCGCTAAGAACTTCCATGGCATCAAGGCCAATAGGAGAGTTATAAATTTGTGAAATACCGTAATCACTCGCAAGGTTTGGAATATTGTTCTGGCCCAGAACATTGAGACTTAATTCGCCAATACTTTGATAACTATCTGTAACTACAGTACTAAAAATAGGAGTACTCTTACAGGAGTCAATAATTTCAAATCTTGTGGCCTTTGTATTGGCACTAAATAAGATCAATAGTGTCACTAAGTACTTCATATTATTTCCTTTCTGAGATTATTTGAAAGAGTTATACTATAATGGTTAGAGTTTGTTCACTATTTGAAGAAATTACAAAAATCACCAGTACGCGCGTGTTTTTGTCATACTAATTACAAAGGGTCCAAGGTTAGGACCAATAAGTAAATTATGGAGGATATATGAAAAATATCAAAATTATTTCCCTTTTTACATTTCTAGTTCTTTCATCGAATTCCTTTGCTGGAATTCTTGTTGAGCCATTCATTGGATATGGAATTGGAAGTTCAGAGTACACAACTGGATCTTTAACTGCTGATGCAAAAAATACTGGGCCACAATTTGGTGCAAGATTAGGCTATACGGCTTTTGGCTTTATGGGTGGTTTAGAGTATAGAAAGACGTCTGGTTCACTAAGCTACGACAAGCATACAGGTGGTGGAACGTGGACAAACAGTGGAGTCGATCAAGACTACTCTGGTACAGAAATTGGTGCATTCTTAGGTTATGAGCTTCCAATTCTTTTAAGGGCCTATGTTGGATATACTTTCAATACTAAGTGGGAGTTTGATAAGAATGGTGCTTGGATTGGTGCTGCGAATGACGAACTCAGTGGAAACACTACTACACTTGGTGTTGGCTTTACAGGTCTTCCTTTTGTTAGTTTAAATTTAGAATTTAGAATGATTGAATTAGATAAGTACAAAGATGTTAGTCTTGGTACAGAGACATCTACTGACTTCAGTTCAAATGAAGTTGTTTTTGGTGTATCTCTTCCACTTGATTTATAAAGATTATGAACTAGGCCCTCTATTAAGGGTCTAGTTTCATTTTTATCGAAAAGCTATTCTTCTTATTTTCAAAATTTGTTCTATTCCACACAGTCAATTGTTTTCCAGTCTGGGCATCAACTTGTGCTTCAAAGCTGTTGGCAGGTAAGTTAGGGTCACTTTGAATAGTTACTTGTACTTGCTCAATGTAAGTTGCTTTATTGGCAATAACTCTAATTATTCCACTATTTTTTTTGATAAAGACTTTGCTATCTTCACCTAGTTTATTCAATAGGTCGTTAGCATAGAGTTTCTTCCAATCTGGGTTAGGAGAATTTGTGTAAGTCGTTCTATCATTTATCTTACCAAGAATTTCACGCTTAGTTTTCTTATCAATTGGTCTTGGAATTGAAGCAGGAGCTCTAAGAATATTTTGATCTTCTTTCTTATTTGAAATCTTAACTTTCTTCTTTTCACGCTCAGTGGTTTTATAAACATTTAGCCCTGTCTCAGACTTATAATATGTTTGCCAGTTCTTGTCTTCATTCTTATTTAAGTTGATGACGACTAGGTATACTGGTATCGAAAAAATAGAGATAAATAGTATTATTTTAAATAATTTCATTAATCTATTACCGTAAATTGAAAGTTAATAACTTTAAATGGATCAGCGCCAGAGTACTTATAGTCTTTATATTCATCTCCATTTTGTTCAAAAGGAGTATGGACATTAGGAGAATAAGTATTACCTGTATCTTCACTTGAATAGTTGTGGCAGTCTTCACAATTAGTAAATGTCACTCTTAATCTACAATTAACTGTTGTTCCTGGAGGAATAGAAGGACTCACTTCAAGAAAGAAGATATTACTAGCTTTAAACTCATTCTCTCCATTGCTATCGACAAGAGATTCTGCCCATGTCTTTTTAGCATCAATTCTAGAATACCATGCAACGTCAGCACCCTTTGGAGCTCTAATTAAGCAGTCTTTCGTCGATGACGAACCACCTAAGCACTCTGTGGCCTCAATTGCTTTTGAATTCATATAGGTTTCCTGGCTAACCCATACGGCCGCATCGTCTTGAGTATCTTGGAAAAAACATACTGGTTCTACAGTTTGTGTATCAAGAACGCCAACACCATTATCTAGTGCTTCATCAGCACAGCCTGGATGAGTAGTAGGAGTAACTCCACCCTGACTTGTACTAGGGAAGTTATCGCTTAGATTATTACATGGCTTTCCATCTTGCATATGATCCCAATCATTAGCGAGAATTCTAACTCCGGCCATTGTGCTATTAGAATTATTGTATAGGTTTAGAAGTACGCCAACGAGCTCTCCTGGAGAGATTTGTCCATTGCCATTGTTGTACTTTAAGTTACCATTTTCAAAAATAGTATTACTCAAAGAGCCGTCAATAAACCCATTGGTTAAACTCTTGGCCGCTGCATTCATATCTGAGTAGCTATCAAAAATAAAAGCTGTAGATTTTCCTGTTCTATTGTCTACAATAACCTGATTCTTTTTGATGAGAACTGTCTTCTGTCTATTTAACTCTTCAACTTTCTGTAATGATTCAGCAAGAGATCTACTGCCATTTACATCATAGTTTTTAAAGAGTAGGAGACCATAGTCATCTAATAATTGTTCTAGTCTTTGGATATTATACGAATTGAAGTTACATAGACTTGAGTCTGTTGCAACAGAGCCTTTTACGAATCTAGAAAATACTTGAGCAAAACGTCTGTAAGTGACGGGCTTATTTTTCTGTAACCATTCTTTCGCATTTTCTGGAGTGTGATTCACTCCATAACTACCAGCACCTTCAATTCCATAAGAGGAGAAGTCTCCTAGGTAGGCTAAAGTTTCGATTAATAATCTGAAAGTAAATGTTCTAGCATAGTCATTATTAAACGAGCATGCACTTTGAAGGTCTTTAGTGAAGGCCACTAAGAAGTGAGAAATTATTTGTCCCGCATAGTGAATTTCTTCAGAATTATCTTCTGGATTATTTGGATCGTATCCTAGGTATGTTGGGTAGGAGAGTCTTCCCTCTGAGCTTTCACTTACACCGGCCGCGTGAATAGGGTCACTTTCACTCATTGGACGACTAAGGTTTAAGAATCTTCCCATGGCCCATTCTCCAATATGAGAGCGACCATTCATATAATAGCTAAAGAAGTCAGCTAGACCTTCATTTATTGCCTTTCCTTCGTCGTAGGCGAAGTAACCAAGGTTAGAATCAATGGCAACTGTCCCACTTGCTCTTGATCTAAAATTCATAGCATTGTGAACAAGTGCATGGCCAAGCTCGTGATAGAGAACTGATGGATCTTGTACAAATTTTACATTTTCATAAATACTATCAAAGCCTAAACATATCGAATAGGTCGATGGACTAAAGAATGCGTTATTAGGCAGATCATCACAGAGAGCATATCCTCTGAGCGGAGAGCTCTCCCAAGTGGCACCGCTATTGAAGAGGCTCATTGGAATTGATGTGGATAGGCCACTTGCTCCTGGTCCGTAATAGGAAGAGTAGGCGGTAACTAAGTCTGTATTATATTTTGAGATCATCCAATTCATATGTGTAAACATTTGAACTTGATCAAACTCTACTGTGCTTGCATCAAAAGCCCACTTCTGATTTGTTGATTGATAGAGTGGAGATATATTATCTTTCTTTACTTCAAAACATTGAGGGTCATCAATACAAGACTTTTGTAAGTATTGTCCGTTAATAACTTCGTCTTGTTGTGATTTCAAAAGAGTATTTAGATTTATTGTATGATCTAGTGCTGGATTTCCTGAAAGTATAATAGGGTTGTCATGTAACACTCTTCCAAACCCTATATTTACTGAAGCTGAAGTATTGGAAACGCCTCCGCTAGAAGATCTTTTTCCGCCACCGCTTTGACTTGGTACACATGACGTTAAGCAAAGTGTATAAACTACAAGAGCAGACATGAAAATTGTCTGCTTACTTGCTTTTAAATTGAATCGTCCGTTTCTCTTTATTTCATCCATGTATTTTCCAATTACGTTCTACTTGCCAAATCCCAATTGACCGCTATAGTCAGCACCACCAATGGCCTGCATCTGTTGAAAGAGACCCTCTGCTGATCTTTGACTACTATCGGCTGCTTGACATTGTGAGTTTGAAGATAATTCTCCAATTTTGTTCCATTCAGCATCAAGAGAATTGTTCGTTACACTTGCAATCGCTCTATCTGCAGACTTGGTAGAGTCTTGTTTACTTTGCATATGGTAATTTAATTTCTCTCTAAAGCATGAAGACTTGCTATCATCTTTACAGTCATTAACTGCTGCAAGAATGGCATCGTTCTTATGAGCAGCACAGAAATTATCAGATGAATCTTCTAGTCTTCTTAGGATTGAGTCTATTTGACTTGCAACTTTTCCCTTGGCCTTACCTGTAGGATCAAAGTCACTTAGTTCACGTCCCTTTAGTTTTGCAGCTTGTAGCTGAGTATCTGTTAAGCCTGAAATAGCATCTTGAATTGCTTTTAATGGGTCTGTACTAACAGTACTTTTTATTTTTTCACAACTCTCTTGCTTCTTCTTATCTTCTTCACTTAACTCAGTTTCGCCCTCTTTAAGAGCTATTGTACAAGTAACATTACTTATTCCTGCGGCCATTGTTTTAATTTCATTTTCGTCAAACTTAGACGTACCGTTAATCGCTTTTTCAATCTCTGTTTTGTAATAGTCTTCTTTTTGAAAATCCTTATTAGAAATTGTCTTCGCTAGAGGTCTTGCAACTCTTTTATAGAAGTCGCTACTTTTAACTGCTTTAGGAAGATCTTTATCATCTCCTGACTCAATATACTTTTCTATTTTTCTCTTATGTTGCTCTAGATCAGAAGGAAGAGCGGCCATAGCTTGTTTAGTAAGATCATCAACTACATTTTCAATAACGTTATTATTCTCATCACAAACCTGTGCTAGAACAGAAGGGTTACTAGGTGTATCTTCATCATCTTCAGTTCCTCTTTCTCTTTCATTATTGGCACGAGCACAGATTTTTCTATACTCAGCAACAGCGTACTCAGTCTCATTAGATAAGTAATTGGCAACGCCTCCCATAGTTTCATAAAGGGCCTTAGGGGAGTAGTCAGAGTCATCACAACCAGCTGCAGGATTTAGGTTACCTAGTTGTTCATATTTATTACAGAATTCACCAACTTCTCCCATCTTTGTTGCTTGCTCTTGTTGCATATTCATATTTTGACTATTAACAAAACTTCTATAGTTATTTTCAGCGCTAGAACAATTTGAAGCGAGTGTACTCCACTTTGTCTTTTGTGTATCCATTGCTGTTTTTTGGTCATTAATATAGTTATCAATTACATCATTAATATCACTAGATTGATTTTTTAGAGTTTCTTTAAGTTTTCCAATTTGTTCTGGAAGGTTTGCAAGGAAATCTAGAGATCCACCACCGAGGAGGTCAACTCCAAACTCACTCTTTTGATTTTCAGGCATTTTGATGAAGAGACTCTCAGGGAAGTTGAAGTTTGCTCCCGGAAAGTACTTCTTTAAATAATCAGCGTCAGCTAGAACTTGTTGCTTAACTTGTGCAAGATAAGCCTCTTGTCTGGCAACTAGTGCTGTAACATTCTTATTATAAGTCGCTTGAAGAGACTTCATTTGAGACTTCTTCGTTTCTACTAGGGCAGTTGTCTCTGCAAAACAAGATTGAACTCTCGCTGAACAAGTCGTCGCATGCTTTACACAAAAAGCGTCACTTCCTTGATCAAAGATACCCTCAGCTGAACAAGTATTTGTCTTTTCTGTTCTTCCAGAACAATTAATAACAGAATCATAAATCTGGTTACCAATTGTCGCAGCAAATGTTGACTCAATTTCTTTAAGATCATTCAAGTACTGCTTAGCTCTTGAAATTTTCTTCTTCTGAGATACTTGTCCTGAGTTTCCTGTAGAGAATGTATCGTCTTGTGAATACTTTTGCTCACAAGCGCTAACTGTTTCTCTAAATAAACCATATGGCGTTGTAGTCACTGTTTGAGAACCACTATTCTTATATTGAATAGAAATATCTGAACTACCATATCTTTGGTCTAGAGCTTGGATTTGTGCAAGCTTATCTTCAATAAAGGCATCAGAATCTAAAATATTTTGAAGTGCATTCTTGTAATTTCTAAGTGCAACACTTCTATCACCATTTCCACCAGCTCTTAGAGATCTTAGGATTTGCTCAGGAGTAATTGCTACACCTTTATCTGCCATCGTTACACATTCATTGATATATTGCTTCTTAAAGTAAGTGTCGGCATCTCTTGTGAAGTTTGCAAAATCTACTCTAAAGTTCTTATCCATAGTAGGTATTTCATAACCAGGAACAATTTTAGCTAGCTCCGACTTAATACTTTCTACCTTATTATTCATTCTTGAGATTTCTGTACTAATGACTCCAATCATAGGTGTTGCGACACCCATTCTCGCTAGATCAGCACCATTTATTGATTGCTCTCCGGCCGCGACATCTTTTCTCCACTGATCAATCCCTTGAGACTCAATCTGATTTTTGATTTTTTGAATTTGAGAATTAACATCATTTTCAATCTGCGACTTATTTGTCACAAAGTTTGCAGCATCTTTATTTGTAGCAATAAGCCCAACTCTTAGACCATTGAGTCCAACCTTCGAAGCATTCGCTAAATTCTTTGTTCCTATAATATTTTGACAAGCAGGTGAGAAGTAACTTGAGTAATCTCTTGTCTTAGAGTCTACGTCAGCTGTTCCACCACCAAAGAGTTCTTGCTGAGCATCTTCTAAATCAGTTAATAACTTCTTATTCTCGTCTCTAAAGAATTGAGACTCTTTTTCAATCTTACTCATAAGAGCTTCAAGAGAATTTAATCTATCTTGTAAGCTTGTCACCATTCCTTTTTTAGCATCTTCTAAACATTGTAAACCAACAGGGTAGGCACTATTTTGTGCTGGTGAAAGAAGTTGCTCGTACATACTTGTATAAGTTCTTGCTAGATTCTTATATTGCATGGCCTGAGTGAGACCGTTTGGATCAGAGATTTCGGCTGAACAGATATCCTCTGGAAAAGCAGATCTCGCCTGAGATAATTTACAGTGAGGGAAGTACTTTGCAGGGATAACTTGCGGCTGAAGTGAACTCATCTGAGCAGCGAGCTGACTACTCATCATAGATTGTTGCATAGACTGCTGCATTGTCTGCAGGGCCGTATCCATAATCTGAACGCTTCTATCAACCCATGTCGGATCTTGAGAAGATAGAGTCATTGGAGAATAAATAAGTGCACAGATCGATGCTGTTGCACTGAACTTCCTAAGAAGTTGCACTTTATTTCTCTTTTGGTTCTTTGGAGTTTTCATCTTTACTTCCTTAAAATCTAAAACTGCTCATTTCTTCGCATATATTTCACTGTCTTATCGGGAGTTTGAGTGAAATATTTAAGTTTATAGTTACTATTTTAAGCTGATGTTGCCCTGTGGCAAAGAACTCTATACATTAGAGTAAAATTCTTGGCTTTATGACCATTTGCTGTAAAATATAGTTAATAATTTTAATAACTTCGGCCCTAGTATAGTTTTTGCTAAAGGGCATATATTGAGGGCCTATTTGCCAAGAATTTGTGCTATTTCTTCTGATCAATGAAATTATAGGCACTTATCTTATTTAAGAGTTTTTGGGCCAACTACCTGATAATATGAATATTTTAATAATTCGCTTGATTGCATGGCTTACAGACTTTCTTATAGCAATTGTATTCTTTAACTATCTACTATCTTTTGATGTCTTCATTAGTGTACGAGAGGAAATCATACAGCGCTTTGTGGATCTCTCTTTCTCTGAAACGAATTCAAATATCTGGTCAAATATCTGCTTAATTTATCTACTCACAACTTCTTGGAGATTCTATACCAGTATCATCTTTGGAAGATCATTCTCTCAACTCATCTTTGGTCTTAAAAATAAAGAAGGATTTATTTGGTCAAGAATTGGTGGGGGACTTAGAAGTTTTTTAGAGTTAATCTTTCCGCTAAGTTTAACTGATCCATTCATTCTTCTAAAGTCAAAGAAGACTATAAAAGAAACTCTCTCCGCTGCTCCTCTTATATATAAGAGCAATATCTTATCCAAACTGATTGCACCTATTATTTTTATAGGTGTTCTACTTATCGCTATTGGTTCTCCGCTACTTCAAAATATGACATTTGTAGACGGCGTAGAGATCGCCTTTTCAAAAGTAAAGCTAGAGAAAATTGACAATAGAACTGATTTCTCAAAATTTAAGCACTACCCAAGTGAGAGCTTTAAAATGAGCTCGTTCAGTGCCATTAAAGATAGTAATCTTGTTTTCATTCCTTCTTTTGAAATAACTAGAGAAAAGAATAAGAAGAGAATTAGACCTTACTTGGTTATCCATGACCTTGAAAGAGAAGTTCAAGGGGATATGAGACTAAAGAGAAGGTTCTCTCTATACAAAGTCATACAGATCGCAAGCAAGTACGATCCTTTATTTCATATTTTCTATCCAGAACTTGATAAGGTGATTAATAGGGGAGTTCAATACTACGCTATTAAAAAGTATGACTCCTCTTATGGAGATAATAAATTATTAAATCCTATCGCTCGTGAGGAGATGAAGAAGTTAATACAATCATCTTTTGAGATATCTTTTCAGACATTGCTCTCCAACGTCCTCAGTGGCGGACCATTTATTTCATCAAAAATAAAAGTGAGAAACCTCTTACTTTCTCTAGTGGATTCAACAGTCGCACCGACAGTCGATATGGTGACTCTTGGTAATTATAACTTTCTGCGCTTTAAACAGAGTTTTGAGAGCATAGATGACTCGACCAAGAACTACAAAGAATCCTATATTCCGATAGAAACATTGAATAGCAGTGTCATTACTTTGGAATGGGGAACTTCAGTAAAAGATGCACTTGCTCGAGAGGACTTTAAGAAAAGATTTCTGGGTGCGAGTAAATGGTTTTTCGACTATAGTTCTGTATTTGAAGAAAGTATTGAAGAAGAGAAGTTTAGCGCTTTTACTATCTTAGATCACTTTAGTGATTTAAAGATAGAGTCAAATGAAAGAGAAAACTTAGAGAAACTAACATTTTCATATTTCTTTGACTTAGGTGGAGATGCAATGAAAAGGGGAGATACTACTCTCATTAATTCTCTCATAGCAAGTTCTAATCGCTTAATTCTTTTAAATAATTATGCGAGAGTAAAAATAAAAGAGAAGGATATTTTTAGTCAAAAGTTCTCAAGGCTGATGGGGAATTTAAAAGATGCTCTTACGACTAAAAATAAAGAATTCTTTGAGGTTAAATAAATGGGAATAGTTGAAGCATCAATATATGGGATCATACAAGGTTTAACGGAGTTTCTCCCCGTTTCTAGCAGTGGTCATCTCGCTCTTCTACCTAGTATTCTCACTATTAAAGATCCTGGTGTTAGCTTTGACTTGGCAATGCACTTGGGAACTGCTCTGGCCATAATGTGCTACTTTCACCGTGATATTTATAAATTAATTAAGAATGCTTTTCTCTTACTGGACTTTAAGTCCCCAATGACTAGTGATAAGAGAAGTTCCCTACATATGATTATTGCAACTTTTTCAACTGGTGTAATTGCTCTTTGCTTGAAAGATTTTGCTGAGAACTATGGAAGAGATAATAGCTTCATTGCCTTTAATCTAGTTTTCTTTGGTGCATTGATGTGGATAAGTGATGTTAAGTTTAAAGAGAGAGAAGAGGGTGAGTTACTCAAAAAGGAGAGTTGGAAAAGTGCACTTCTTATTGGGATCTTTCAATCTTTCGCTCTATTTCCTGGAGTCTCTAGATCTGGGATTACGCTGACAACTGCTAGATTTCTCTCTATATCAAGAAATGAAGCTTCTAGATTTTCATTTCTACTCTCTCTTCCTCTTATCATTGGAGGAGCACTCTTAAAGTATCCAGAGATTGTGAAAGGAAATGAAGCTTTTAATCTCATGAGCTGCTTTATGGGAGTCTTTGTTAGCTTTGTGGTTGGACTTCTAACAATTCACTACTTTCTAAAATTCATAAAGAAAATTGGATTACTGCCATTTGCAATTTATAGATTTATTATTGCACTATTAGTGATTCTCATTTTGTAATTACTGAGCGCAGTTAAAGATTTGAAGAACGTCACCACTACTTTGAGCTAACTCTTCTGGAATACAGTAAACTTGGTTATTCCATCTAAGACCTTCATTGAAAATTTTTGCCTTTCCATTGAAGTCATTACTTAGATCATTTCCATCAATGAATCTCTTCACTTGCTTATCACTTGCCTCATGTCCTGGAACCTTTAAGTCTGTATGAGCAATCCCATATCCTACGAACCCAGAGGCACAAGCATCTTTTTGACAGGCCAATTGTTGAACTGTTGAAGCACTCTTAATATAGCCAGTATCTTCATCAATTAAATTATCAGCAAGTCCATTGGCTTCAGAAGAGATATACTTATTAAAGTAAACTGATAGGTTAGTATAGTTCTTAAGAGCACACTTATTAGTGTCAGGATTGATATTTCCTGAACAACAATAACTTGGGTCTGAACCGTCTGGCATCTCTGTTCCAAGAGGTTGGCAACATGTAAACTCATTTTCAGAGAAGACTTTCTTCTTTCCTTGGAAGTTATTTAAATCATTTCCTGCTAATTTATCTCCGTCGTATTCAGTAGTCGTAAGGTTATTAACAAAACCAGGTATAGTGACCGCTGATCCATCTGTACTAGAGTTTGATGGGTTTACTGAACATCTAAGTGAAGGAGTAGTACTATCTTCAATAGCGATCTGACCTACACCTAGGAGCTCAAACTTTGCAAACCACTCTAAGTAAATATTTGCCTCAGAACTAGAGATAGATCTCATATTACAATTTGGATCATCTGGCTCATCAGTAGATGCACATGTAAATCCACTCTGTGCTCCTGGTGCCCAGTTTAGGCAGCGAAGATTTGTTTTATCAATATTCTGCATCTTACTTGGTGCCCAGTTGTGTCCACCACCGCCATTTGAAGAGTCAAAGTTACGAACCCAGTTCGCACTACAACAAGTTCTTTGGGCAACTTCATTTAATGTATTAAATTGTCTCTTTAGAGCTGATGATGGCCTATTATTTCCATCTGCCTCAGCAACAAGAAGTTGTGGGTAATTAGTTGGATTGAGGGCCATATCATCAATAGCTGGAGCAATGGCCGTATATCTTCTATTGTCATTAATAGGGATATCTACACCCGGTGTTGCACTTGTATTTGGTGAAGTAGGGTCGTTATAAACCTCACTTGAAATTGTAATTTTATTTCCTATTAAACGACAACATCTATTATTCTTTGGATCGTAATCAGGATCTGTTTTTGGAGTTTCCTGAGAGCAAACTAGAGTACTCTTCCAAAATGTGAGTTCATCATCTAATACCCCAACGTCAGAGCCATTTGAAATAGATAAAGTCTTATCAGTAATATACTTATTGGCCGCACACTCAAAATTATTACTACAACTTGCTCCAGGTGCTCTTAGACATCTATTTTGTTGTAATGATTTTGAATTTATAAATTCTAGATCGAAGTCTTTTGCAAGCTCTGCAATGGCATTGAATGTGGCCAATGAATTGGTCGAAACATTTTGACTTCCCGCAAGTGCTGCAATGGTTGCATCAGTATTGGAGAGTTGAGAGTATGTAGTATGTTGAATATAATTTCCACTTTGATCCATTACTGGGCATGAACTCAAGTAATTAGGTTGCGCCAAATTGATAGAGGAAGAAGTCATTCCTATACCATTAACCTTATCTCCTAGATGGATAATATCTGGAACGGTACCGTTTTGATTCTCAACAATTTGTGCATCTACATTCTTTCCAGGAATACAAAGTCCTTCAACATTAACTTGCTCAATATTTGTGAGAACTTGGTCAGTAATAACCTCTGTTCCATTGTAATGTAGCGGACGACCAAGTATTTTAGTCGAGAGCCCAAATGTATCATCTTCTTCTGGATTTAGAACTTCTGAAGCAATAAGACTCTTTGCAGACTTTGCATATCTAGAAATTCTAGTATTAAATTTTTCTTTTTTCTCTGGATCAGTGAATGCTTGGCAATAAGTATTCGCAGAACATGAGAATAGGCGAGAGTTATCTGTTTTATTAAATGTATCAGAAGCATTTGCAATACTATTATAATTCTCCTGACAAGCAGCTCCTCTTCCTCTATAAACACATCTCTTACTCGGACCATTTGTTGTTCCACTAAGAGCAATCATTCTTAGGAAGTTTTGCTGTCCAGGTATTTCTTTTCCATTTTGATCAAACACGGGCCATGGCGTTTGCATTGAGTTGACATTGGCACAAGCATACTCAAAACCTAACTGCGAAGCACAGTCAGCATCTGTATTACAAGCATGAAACTTCTGACATTCAGCACCGTCACTCTCGTAATCATTTTGAATAAATGAACCAGAGCTTGGAGTGGTAGAAGCATCACTCACATCTACACTATAGCTACTCTCTAGTGTTACATCTCCGTAGTAAGCGTTAAGAGCAAGGTACAGTCTATTGGTTGTGGCCTTGATTCTTCTTTGGTTTCCTACAGAGAACCACGTTACACCGTCAAACGATCCAATAACAGAACCATAGTCAAATCCATACCAATCTCTTTGATAACCATTGGCAAAATAGAAGTGTTGAGTGGCCATTCTATCACTACGTTGTGATTGTCTATCTGCTTTAGGAACGTGAGAGAAAGGAATCATTGTCGCTGGAACAAAACATGCCCTTCCAAATTTTAAGTCGTGGGCCCTCATCTCAGAAGATTCAGCATTAGTAGCAAATGGATCAGGGGAGTAGCCACCACCTTTAAAGATAAAGTTACTTGGGAATATTTTTGCTAAATTACTAAAGTAGTCTGTTCCACAGTAGTAACAACTAGAGAAAGTTCCTGTGTTAACAAAAATATCGTAAGTCTTTCCTTTTTTGACGATAACTTCTTTTGCCTCTTTTGCTGCTCCAACTTTTCCACTAATACTTCCATAGATCTCATTGAAGCCAATATAGTTATCTACGTTATTTGGTTTTGTTAAGTCACCATTAGTATACTCAAAAACAAGGCCCTCTTGCTCAGGAGTTTCTGTTGTAACATTCTGATGCTCAACTCCACCGTCTTGATCGAAGAATCTAACAGGAACTGTTTTTGAACTTAAGACAACAGTTTGTTGAAGAGGTGGCTCAGGAGTATCAGGCTGTGGGTAAGAACAGATAAAGTCTTGAATAAGATTTGTACCATTTTGTAAAACAGGCTTAAGTGAACAACTTAGATCTGGACATTCACACATCTCACCAATTTGCTCAAGTGCCACTAATTTACTATTTAATACAGGAAAGGCATCAAGATCCACGTAGTAAGTTAATTTGATTTTTTGAGTATCAAAAATTTGGAAACTAGATTGAAACTCAACAAAAGATGGACTTGAGATTGTTGCAACCCAATCTGTTCCGTTTTGAACTATGGCATCGTCAACAGTCACTGAGATTGTTCTTGTTCCATCTGCATAATAAGGTAGGAAGAAGGTCTGAGATGCAGGGAAGTGATCTGAGGCCTTACCTAAATTCTGTCCTTGTACATAGTGTTTTTCACACTTAGCCAATGTACTACCAACTCTTGTACAACTACCGTCAATTTTATAAGAAACTTTTAAAATATCGTTGGCCGCCGCTGGCGTTACTGCAAAGTTCACTTGTTGTGGGTCAGTGAATGTATCATTCCCTGAAAGATTTCCACCAGGTCCTATTGTGATTCCTGGTCTAACATAGGCACCATCTTTAAAGTAGTCTTGGCCAGCGTAAGTAATTTCATGAATTGAATGATTTGGTAGTCCTACTGTTCCGTAGTAATCACTATTAAAGTTTCTATCGTCGTCCCCTGTAAAAACAGTAGGAGACTTAGAAGAAATATCATCAATTGTAAGTGTACAATAAGAGACTTCACCTTCTTGCGGAGTAGTACATTTATAAAGTTCATAGAGAAGTTCTAAGCGCTCTTGAGCTGTATTTGCTGGATCAGTAATTGGCGGTACATCTGGTTCAGGTGTAATAACAATTGGACACATATAGAAGTATTGTGGGTAGCTACTATATGAACTTGGATCTAAATTAACAGCAGCAAGGGCCGCTAAGTAATCAGCGTCACTAGTGTCTACACTAGGCTTAATCGATTTATCATTTACACATTGCCCTTCAACACAACAGTCAAATCCCTGTACTGCACAAGCACTAGAACTCGTACAAGTAATATTTGGATCACCAGGGTTACTATTAGTATTTGAAAATGTCAGCTTAAGCGATGACACTTCAACATCGTTAACAATATTTCCAGCATCTGAGAGAAGAGTTGTTCCAACACTTTGGAAGAGACCTGCTGAACAGGTAGGGCATACATTTTTTAGATCATAGACAATGCTCTTACTTGCATCTATTGATGAAAGAGAGCTTTGTACTCCAGGAGTTTGGCAGAAAGTTCTGTTCTTACTGTCATCTCCTGGCGTGATGAGAAAGTAGTACTCTTGTGTATTAGTAGAGAAATTGTAGAAGTACTGTGGTGTTGCAGTGGTAACTAGAAAAACGTTTGTATTATCCGTGTAAGAGAATACTAAACACTTTGTAGAAGTTGTATTTCCATTCTTAATATAGAAATCTATTTGAGCTCCACGAAGATAGAAGCGATCAGTGAAGTTTACAGGAAGAGTTATACCTGTCTCTGATTGTGTAGCACCCTCTTGAAAGAAGTTACTTGTACTTGAGAAGTCTGGAGTTGTTGGAGTACTTGATTCTCCGCCCTCTGATGTCGAGTTAGATGAACCCTTGCGCTTATTTCCACTTCCAGATTCTACACAACTGGACCCTAGAGCGAGTAAACTCGCTATAATCATCACTTTTAATAATGTCCAAAATCCATTTTGTTTCATCTCTACAAATTCCTACCATTTACCTATCGGAATAATTAAGCTTATCTAAAGAGTCATCTCCTTATTTCTACCTAGATAGGTAAGTTTCTCCTTTATTCTAAAGCAAAAGAGTCGTGTATCTCAGAGATTAAAGTTTATACAGTTTTTCAATAGGTTACAGGCACGCAGATATGACTACATAGGCACTTAAATGAGGCGATTACTTAGAGATTGAAGTTTCTTTGTTTAGTTTAAGTCTAGCATTCTTAGTGATTGGTTTAGTTAAATCTTCTATATAGATTTTAAAACTTTTTTGGTCCTTGGGAAGAATCGGAGAGAAAAGCTTTTGCAGATAGGGGAGTTTAACCTTTCCATTTGCGATAATTTCCTTGTCTTTATCTATGAAGTATCTAATCGCAGATTGTTTAACTAATGTTTCTACATTTTTGTAATTATAAATTGTATTTCTAAACTCAGGGCAATTTTTTTCAAAGCACTTTAGTGTAAAAGCAACATTAGGGTCTTTGACATAATTTAGAAAAATATTTTGGATATATTCTTGAATGCTATACTTGTTATCAAATATGAGAATAGAGCCTTCTTCATCATATAGAGTATTGTCTAAGTTTTTAAACTCTCTTTTAATCATTAACTTTAGTAAGCTTGCATGGTAGGTATTTATAAGAAAAGAGGTTTGATGTTTTTGGTTCCAATTTTTAAAATCTGTTTCTTGTACATTTGCATTCTCCTTCAAGTAGGAAAAGAGTTTCTCTCTTTTTTTTATCAGTACAGACTCTCTATAGCGTCCTTTAAGACCGTGCTCATAAAGTGCTCCAGAGTAATAGGATGCAAGATCAAAATGAACCCAATTATATCCCTTAGGGGATATATCTCCTTTCTTAGGCTCAAATACTATTTTCTTTTTTAAGGAAGCTATATCAGCTTGTCCTTTCTGAGGGGATAAAACTTTTTCTTTATCAGGTTCCCTGTTGCAAGAGGATATAATGGCAAGAGTGAATAGTGTGATATATATTTTTATTGAACTCATCGTTTTGTAATCCTAAAGGTCAAGCACTGGATAAAGGTAAGCCGCTCCTGAGTCTGCTCCATTAGTACTTTTTTGATCTGACCCAACTATAATATTTGTTCCAGAAATACTCAAACTCTTACTAAAATGATCATTGGCCGCTCCATCAGAGGCACTGATTTTAGTTTCCACATAGTTATTTGTTGCGGGATCTAAACGATAGAGATAGGCTGAGCCTGAATCACTACCATTGTCGTCTCTAAGATAGGAACCAACTAAAATGTCAGTTCCTGAAATGCTAACGCTACTTCCAAATTGGTCGTTTGCAGTTCCATCAGATGCAGTAATTTTTGTTTCGCTATAATTACCAGTCGTTGGGTCTTGACGGTATAGATAAACTGAGCCTGACTCAGAACCATTATCGTCATCCATTGCTGCTCCAATTAATAGGTTGCTTCCAAATATACTAACGCTTTTACCAAAGTAATCATTAGCAGCGCCATCAGATGCAGTTATTTTTGTTTCACTATAATTACCAGTCGCTGGGTCTATACGATAGAGATAGACAGAGCCTGAACTTGAACCTTTATCGTCGTCGTACGCTGCTCCGATTAAAAGATTATTGCCTGAAATGCTTACACTATCGCCAAAGTAATCATTTAGGGCTCCATCGGAGGCCGTAATTTTTGTTTCAACTAAGCTTCCTGTCGTAGGATTTATTCTATATAAGTAAGCTGACCCAGAGTTCATGGCCCCGTCATCATCGTAAGATGCACCAATTAAAATATTATTTCCTGAGATACTTACACTAACGCCGAAATTATCACTTGAGGCGCCATCAGATGCAGTAATTTTTGTTTCAACATAGTTTCCTGTGACAGGGTTGATTCGATAGAGGTAGGCTGAACCAGAATTAGAACCATTATCATCATCTCCATTACTACCAATGATCAAGTTGTTGTCGGAGATGCTAACGCTATATCCGAAACTATCGTTAGAGGTGCCATCCGATGCGATAATTTTAGTTTCTACATAATTCCCTGTGGCGGGGTCAATGCGGTAGAGGTATGCTGAACCAGAGTTATTTCCGTTGTCATCATCATTTCTAGCACCTATTAATATGCTATCTCCTGAAATACTTACACTACCTCCATACCTATCCTCAGTAGCAGTATCTGAACCTGAAATTATCTCTTCATTGTTCGTTGTAGAGTGTTCATAGAGATACGCTTTACCTTGAAATGAATTATATCTACTAGATCCAATTATTGAGTTATCCCCTGAGATACTTATGCTAATGCCAAAGTAGTCATTTAGAGCACCATCAGAAGGTGTTATTTTTGCTTCAACATAGTTCCCTGTTGTTGGGCTAATTTGATAGAAATAGGCTGCTCCAGAGTCTGTAAATTCGCCGTCATGTCGGTACGAGCCTATGAGAATACGATCTCCTGAGTTACTTGCATTAATACAATAAAAGTCATTTTCTGCAGCATCAGATGCAGTGAGTTTAGTTTCAACAAGAACGTTTGTACTTGGGTTAACTCTGTAGCTATAAGCTGAGCCCGTATTACTTGCGACGTCATCATCGAAAGGTGAGCACACGATTAACCTATCTCCAGAGATATTTACTACTCTACCAAATCCATCACTAGCAGCTCCATCACTGGCCACAATCTTTGTTTCAACATAATTACCGGTAGCAGGATCTGGGCGATAGAGATAGGCAGCACCAGAAGTTGCTACATTACCTGTGGCATTATATGAACCTATCAATAAACTGTCACCAGATATACTTACACTTGTTCCAAACTTATCATTTGTTGCTCCATCACTGGCCACAATCTTTGTTTCAACATAATTACCGGTAGCAGGATCTGGGCGATAGAAATAGGCAGCACCAGAAGTTGCTGCATTACCTGTGGCATCAGGTGAACCAATTACTAAATTTAGCCCTGAAATGCTAACTCTTGTTCCAAAGTATTCTCCTCCGGCAGCGTCACTGGCAGTAATTTTTGTTTCAATATAATTACCAGTCGAAGGGTCTGGTCGATAAAGGTAGGCAGAACCTGAGTTACTTGCAGTATCATCATCTCGATATGCTCCCACAAGAATATTTTCTCCTGAGATACTAAGTCCACTACCAAAGTTATCATTTGCTGCTCCATCTGAAGCAGTGATTTTATTTTCAATATAATTTCCAGTTGCTGGATCGATTCGAAGCAGATACACCGCTCCTGCATTAGTTCCACTATCATCATCCATCGAAGCGCTAATTAATATATTGCTTCCTGAGATACTAATGTTATTGCCGAATTGATCTCCTGTCTCTGCATCTGATGCTGTAAATATCGTTTCCCCTTCTACCGTTATAGTAAAAAGTTGACTATTTCTTAGAGTTCCATCTGATCCAGTAATCATAAATTCATAGACACCGAGTTGTTTAAAGTTTGGAGTCCAATTTAATTTTCCATTATTAATATTAAAGGAAATACCTGCGAGAGTTGTACAAAGAGTTGTATTTGTAACGGAAGAGTCAACAACAGTGTCGTAGTAACAAGTATAAGTTATAATATCGTTATCTATATCTAGGTCATCTCCATCGTCATTTGCATCAATTTGCGTAATAGGGTAACCACTTGTTACTATTTTATTTGAAATATCAGAAAGAGAGGGCGCTCGATTTGTCTGTGCACCAGATACCTTATTATTTAGTCCTTTGAATTCAACCCTTGATTCCGTACAAGATGTTAAATAAACTGTAAGAAGCATACATGATAACTTTATAATTTGATTAATAGTGGCATCCTCTTTTTTCAGTTTAATTGACTAATAATATAATCGGAATATTTTATATTTTTTTAAGCTTGAATATAACTTTTTACTTAAATTTATTAGACTCTGTAAGTCACATTAAGCTGGAATTGGATATTAGAATATTCTATAGCTTGCACCAAGGCCGTAACGGGCTATGGAGATATCGGAAGGGCCATTAAGAAAATAGTAATTGAATAAGAAGTGTATAGAAACTCTATCCAATACTGGCTTTGTAATTCTTAGATTGAACTTTTGTCCAGAAAGATCTTTACCCCGATCTTTTGAGCTACTGAAAACACTTTGTGATATGCCAGTTTCAAAGTTTAGCCTTTGATTAAGTAGGACAAACGATCTGGAAAGACCGATGGACGCAAATACTAGACCATGGTCTCTATGTCTTACAGCTTCACCTTGAACGATCTGATCTGTATTAAGAGTAGAGAGCCTTTCATACTCAAGCTGAATATATGGAACTAGAGGGATATCAAACTTATTAAAACTTAATTTTGTATTGACTTCATACTCAGAAGATAGAGAAATTCCATGCGAGGAGAGAGAGGTTTTAAGCTCTTCAGCTTTTGAAAAGCTTGCTCTTGTTATTAGTTTATAATTCCGGTTTAGTTGATACGCAAACTCGGACTCTATGGAGAGAGGGTAATACTGATTTCCTTCTGCACTTATACTACCGATTTCGTCCTTATAAGAAGCAATTGTATATCTATAGGCAAAAATCAACTGGCTTTTTGAATCAGTGACTTCTTTTATTTCCTTTTTTATTGGAGAGAGCTCTGTTTTAAAGGGGATTTCAATAAATATTTTGGTACCTTTTTTTATTTTCTTACCTTTTATCAAGGATGGATTTTTCTCGTATATCTTATTTATGAAGTCTTTATTCTCTAATAAGACTTTTGGAACTCCAACGTGATACTGAAGCGCAGTCTCTAGGCTCATTTCTTTTTTTATAAAGATATGGCCAGAAATAGATTTATTAACTTGAGCGAAAAGATTACAACTTAAAATTAGTAATGTGATTAGAGAAATTTTCTTCATGGAATAATATTATATTATTTATAAAAAAATATCTTAAAGAGAAAAATCTCCCTAGTTATATTGTCTATTTTAAGATTGGTGTCAGTAGTAATTATTTATACTGGCGTATTAACTCAAGCAATTTAAAGAGCCCACTTCTAGAAAATTTATTTTTCAAATCGGTGCGCGAGCCCTTGTGGTAAATAATTTCTGAGTCTTGCTCAAGAGCACACGACCAACCAATTCCAACTGTTCCAACAGGCTTTTCTTTACTGCCACCACCTGGACCTGCGATCCCAGTATAAGAAATTGCGATATCACATCCAAGTGACTTTTGAGCCCCAACGGCCATCTCTTTAGCACATTGTGCACTGACAGCTCCATACTTAGAGAGAGTATTTGGATTTACTCCAAGAATATTTTCTTTGACTGAATTTGCGTAACTGACAATGGAGCCGTAGTAGACTTTCGATGCTCCTGCGACATCAGTAATTTTAGAAGAGCTGAGGCCCCCTGTGCACGATTCCGCAAACCCTAGAGTTAGATTTTTTTCTATCGCTTCTTTTACTATCAACTCTTCAAGCTCTAGATTCCCATATTGCCATACAAAGTCTTTTAGCGGTGAATCCGAAATGACTTTAGTCGCGGCCTGAATGACTTCTTCTCTTTGATCACTATTAAAATAGAGAACGAGATCAATCCCTAAGAGGTGAGGTAGAGAGCTTAGTTTCGCAATCGCACTTAGTTTCTCCCAAAGTCCTGGGCAGAGATCTCTAAAGATGACTTCCTCTGGAACACCTTTGGTTCTTATAGAGAAATATTCAAAGCTCTTAAGGTCATCTCTTTTAAAGTGTTTTGAGATTAACTCTTTTAGTGAGTTCGAAACCATGGATGAAAACTCTCTCGGAACCCCTGGTGCACTTAAGAGTAATTTCTGATCTTCAAAGTAACTTAGTCCAGGTGCATAGCCATTTAAGTTATCTACAAGAGTGAAGCCTTCTGGAAAGAAGTGGTATGAGTTTTTCTGAGTATTCCATTCTCTATCAAATTTAGAATAAAGATTTTCTATAAATTTTACTGAGAAATCGTTGAAGGTTAAATCTTTAGCAAAGTACTTTGCCAAAACATTCTTGGTGATATCATCTTTTGTTGGGCCAAGGCCTCCACTTGTAATAACAATATCCACTCTCTTATACAGCTCATCAAGGGAAGAGGTTATAGCGCTCTCGTCATCACTAATAGTTTTTACCTGACAAAGCTCTACTCCAATACTTGGTAGGTATGTAGATAGCCAATGCCCATTGAGATCTCTGGTTCTTCCGGCCAGGAGTTCATCGCCAATAATGAGTAGTGCACATTTCATAAAAATTTCCTAAATTCGTATATTTATACTATAAATTATACCCTCTGCCCGACAGTTAGCAAAGATAATGATAAGAGAAGTTATGTCTAAAAAAATACAATTTGTTCTCGATTTTGAAGAGGACGTGGAAAATTATTTAAATAAGCGCCATCCAAAAATGGTGGATTATCGTATTTTATCTAAGGCATTAGATGCGAGAGGATCAAATAGAGGAAAGCGTCCTCGCTATAATTATCATATAGAAGTTATTCGCGCTGGTGAGAAATTCTCTGGTGTGAAAGAAGTCTTTAAAGATTTAGGTGAATTTAAAAATAAGCCCATTATCATTGGAGCTGGTCCTGGTGGACTTTTCTGTGCTCTTCGCCTGGCCGAATACGGAATTCCTTCTATTCTCATTGAGAGAGGTGAGAGGGCCCATAAGCGAATGAAGCATATTGCAAGATATTGGCGCTATGGTGAATTCAATACTGAGAATAACGTTTGTTACGGAGAGGGTGGTGCCGGACTCTTTAGTGACGGAAAGCTTATAACAAGAGTGAAGTCTCCCTATGTTCAATATGTGATGAATAGGCTCGTAGACTTTGGTGCTCCTGAGGAAACGGCCTATATTTCAAATCCTCACTTAGGTTCAAATAAAATTAGAATGCTCATCAATAAAATCAGTGACTCTCTAATAGAGAGTGGATGTGAGATTTATTATAATACGAGAGTAGATGAGCTTCTCTACGAAGATCAGTCTGTTAAAGGGGTTAAGCTTAGTGACGGAAGATCTCTCTATTCTGATAGAGTCGTTCTAGCAACGGGACACTCTGCTAAAGAGATGTATAAGCACTTAGAGGACCATGATGTTTCAATGGCCGCTAAGGACTTCTCTGTTGGTGTTCGAATTGAGCACCCACGAGAGTTGATTGATCGCATTCAATATGGGGACTTTGCTGGTAGTTACCTTGGTGCCGCTAGATATAGGCTTAGTTACGAAAATAAGGCCACTCATAAAGGAACATATAGCTTCTGTATGTGTCCCGGGGGATATGTTCTCTCTTCGGGAACAGATGCAGACGGAATAGTTGTTAATGGAATGAGTAATTATGCTAGGAACTCAAGATGGTCGAACTCTGCTCTTGTTGTGTCAGTTAAAGGCGGAGAAGACTTTACCACTGATAAAGTTTTAAATGGTCTAGACTTTCAACGAAAGATTGAAAAGAAGGCCTATGAGAAGTCTTGTGAGCTAGCTACAGGTAAGGAGCTTCCCGCTCAGACGTTGAGAGATTTCTTAGATGGAAATATTGGTAAAACTGCACTGCCTAAAACATCGACTCCGTCTGGTATTGTGGAGGCACAACTCAACACGATTCTTCCTGAGTTCGTCTCATCACACCTTAGAGATGCTCTCATTCAATTTGATAGAAGAATGAGTGGATTTGTTTCAAAGAACGCTCTCTTACTCGCACCTGAGACTAGAACATCTGCTCCTGTAACAATTCTAAGGGATAAGCATACTCTAGAGTCGGTTTCTCACACTGGTCTTTACCCATGTGGTGAGGGTGCTGGACATGCTGGTGGAATCACTTCTGCCGCTGTAGATGGAGTCCGTATCGCCATGAGTATGATTTTTAGCGAAAAAGATTATACCGATAAATAAGTGTGTAAATTCTCTCCTTTAGCTTGTCTATCAATATCTCTCATTGATAGTTTAGACCATTAATAATGGGAGTCCTAATGAAGAAGATAGTAAGCTACTTTGTCGATAATAGTTTCATTGTGAACACTTTAAGTTTGAGTATGATTGTTGTCGGATTAATCTCCTTCTTCTCTATGCAAAGAGACTTGATACCCCAATGGAAAGACAAGCGAATTACCATCTCGGCAACACTTCCAGGGGCGACTCCTTATCAGGTTGAACAATACCTCACTTCACCAATAGAAGACGCTATCAAATCACTCTCAGGAGTTGATAAGATGGTTTCAACATCATCTCCAAGTTCTATGTCTATTAATATGAGACTTAAGGACTCTATGGAGGAAGATGATATTGATGACCTCTACGAGCGAGTCAATTCCATTATTCTAAACCTAGAAAGAGATCTTCCAAATGAAACTGAAAATCTATCTGTTATTAACAATAAAGTTTCAAGCTTTTGGTTTACGACTCTCTCAGTTTTAAATTTCGATGAGCATAACTCTCGTCATCAAAAATGGCTGAGTGATATTCAAAAGCAACTTGGAAAAATTAACGGTGTGGTTGAGGTTAGAAATTGGACATCGAAGCCTCAGATTTATATTCAATTTGATCAAGAAAAATTGGCCAGATATCAAATTCATATCAATGAGTTGACTCAAAATATAGTGCGCCGCTTTGCTTTCTTACCACTAGGGACAATAACTAAGAACGGTAATGAGGTTAGTGTTGAGATTGATAATGACGTAGATGGTATCAAAGACATTGAAGAGACAATTGTTAATGCAAATGCAAGTGGTAAAGTTTTAAGAGTTAAAGATATCGCAAGTGTAGAATATAAGATTGCTGAGAAAGAGACTGTGAGCTTCACTAATGGTGCGCCTGCAGCTGTTTTAGTTCTCTTTAAAGATATCGACTCTGATATTATTACAATGAAAGAAGACTTAGAAAAAATGCTTGTTAATATCAATGAGTCTGCTCCTAAAGGGTTATCTATATTATTAACTGGAGACGGACCGTCTTTCATTGAAAAACAATTAAAGGTTCTAAATTCTAACGGTATCATGGGTGGTATTCTCGTTGTATTTATTCTCTTTATCTTCTTTGGAATTAAAAGCTCTCTGATGACAAGCTTTGGATTACCTCTTTCTTACTTGGCAACCTTCACTGTGCTTAGACTCTTAGATATAAATATTGATTTAATTTCAGTCGTAGGTATGCTTCTGATTGTTGGTATTCTTGTTGATGATGCTATTATTGTTTCTGAGCTCTATATGCAGAAACTTGAAAAGGGAATGACTCCTAGAGATGCCGCCATTGAGTCTTCAATGGAGACTATGATGCCTATCTTTGGCACTGTTCTCACGACAATTATAGCCTTTGCACCTATTCTCTTCTCAAAGTCAGGGGTAGGGGATGTTCTAGTGGCCATTCCTTGGGTTGTTATTGCAGCTCTTACTATGAGTTTACTAGAGTGCTTTTTCATTCTACCAAATCACCTTGCTCACTTTGTAAAAACTCCTGTTAAAGAGAAGAAGTTCTCAATCTTTAATAAACTGACAAGATTATATGAAGCTTCTTTATCTATCGCACTTAAGTGGAGATATATTGTTTTGACACTACTGGTAGGCTCTCTTATTGGAACATTCGTTATTACAAAAGAAAAAGTTCCTTTCAAGTTTAATTTAAGAATTGGTAGTGAAAGAGTAAAAGTAGATTTTATTTTAAAGAAATCTGATGCACTTGAAGAGACAAGGTCTAAGCTTCTCCCGATATTTGATTTAATAAAAACAATTGATAAAGATAAGTATGCTTATGTCACAACTCAGATTGGACGCAATTGGTATAATGGTGTTGAGCAAATAGGTTACCGCTATGGTGGAATTAATATAAGGTTTTCTCAAACTGATGATCTCGCTCTCGAATCAAAAGAAGAGATTATTAAGTTACTTGAGCAGAAGTTACCCGCCCTTAAAACAGATGATTTTGAGGTCTTAAGTGTTAAATCTGCCAAAGAAGGATATGACGATAAGAAAGAAAACACATTTAAACTCTCAACTTTCATTGAAGGAAAGCTCAGAGATCAATTTGTTATTGATGAAGTGAAGAAGGTTTTCTCTACAATCGAAGGAATTAAAGAAGTTTATATTGACCCTGGACTTGTTGCTACAACTTGGATGTTCATACCAAATAAAGAAGTTCTCTATAGCTATGGTATAGACCCAATTGATTTAAGTTCTAAGGTTCAAGGGTTTATTAGAAAGTCTCATATCAAAGAATATCGTCATGACGGAGAGGTCGTTAATATCTATGGTTATATTAATGACGGAAAGAAATTATCTTTCAATGAATTAGGAAATCTCTCTATTAATATTGGAAACGGTCAGATTATTAAACTCAAGAACATTGGAGAGTGGAAGAAGGTGACTTCTCTTAAAGAGATTCATCATGAAGATGGAAAGAGGGCCTTGAATTTTGATTTAACCTATGACGAGAAAGTTTTAAAGAAAGAGAAGATTGCTGATCATGTAAAAGAGAAATTTCCTGAAATTAAAAGTAGTGTTCCAGGACTTAGCTTTGCTCTAGAAGATGCCGACCTTCAAGAAGCCAAAAACTCTAAAGCAATGTCATCTATGTTGATTACATGTATTTTCCTCATTCTCTTTGTTCTCGCTCTGATCTTGAAATCCTTTGTTCAACCTCTCATAATTGCAACTGCAATTCCTTTTGGTCTCATTGGTATTGTTTGGGCATTTTATTTCCACTCTCTACCTATCGACGTTATGGGAATGGTAGGTGTTATGGGAATGGCCGGTGTTGTTGTTAATGACTCATTGATTATGGTGACGACTATAAACTCAAAGAAATCTAAACTCTGGTTTCTAACTCGTGAAGATATTCTAAGTGGTGCTGTCAGTCGTTTTAGGGCCATCATTCTTACTTCAATTACAACCTTAGGTGGTGTCTTTCCTATGGCCTATGGAATAGGTGGAGATAGTGGCTTTACAAGGCCTTTAGCTCTTTCTATGGGGTGGGGATTATTATTTGCAACTTGTTTAACTCTCTTTGCTCTGCCTTCTCTCTTAGAGATTCAGAGAGACTCATGGAGACTTCTAGCTAAACTTCCTTTCCTAAGAAGTTACTTTGAAAACTCAATGGAAGAAGTGGATAGTGTTTCTATTGTAGCTAATGAAGAAAGTATTCCTCTTGTCGCTAATCAAGAAAGCGAGAATAACTCAAATCAATTACATTAAAAAAAAAAAGGCCGAAGAATTAACTTCGGCCTTCTTTGGCAATTTACTTCAAGGATTAGGTTGAAGATTAATTTGAATCGTTATCTTGTGGTGCTCTCTCATCTTCTTTTGGAGCTTTTGAAGTATGACCAGGACCTTTTACCTGAAATACATACTCTATTTCTTCTGGATAAAAGATTTCTCCATCTTTCATCTCTATAAAATCTTTTTTAATAACTTCAGCAGCATTTACAATTCTATGTGCAGAGTTTTCTAGATCACCTGCTCTTAGGATTTTTCCGTGAAACGTTTGGAAACCAGCGGCCTTAGTAATTGGGCTGACTCTCTTTACTGAGATCTTTTCAATCTTAGCGTGTGACATTTCAGTTGCAGCAAAGATAACTACTGTCGTAAATAATATAGCTTTTAAAACTTCCATAGCGTGCTCCTTAGGCCCCCAGTCTTTGGGATTTCCTTCGCGAACTTCCTTTTCCGCTATTATCGACCAACTCCTTTGATCTGTTTGTTATTTATATTACAAGTGCCATGCCAAATTTCATTTACTATGAAACAACATAAGTCATTAATATTACGTCCGGAGTTCAGTATCAAATTGAACTGGTGTCATTGGGACACTGCGTTGGCGGCAAGAGTGACACTAACTTGGAAGCTAATCTCTTTTAGTTTAGACTTAGCTTATGCATTTCAACATCTTGGCCCTATTCCTTCTTATCCTTTCTACTCCAGCTCTTACTAAAGAGTTCAAATGTTCGATGGCAGAGGGTTATGCTCCCTTTCAATACCTAGAGAAGAGAGAAATGAAAGGCCTTGATGTGGAACTTGTTCAAATATTCAATGAAATTGGTCCTCATAAAATTACTCTCTCATCAGATAAGTGGGATAATTTAGTTTCTGAGCTCTATCATACAAGTGGTATTGATTGTTTAATTGGGATGGAGAAGACGCCAAGTAGATTAAAAATTTTCAAATTCTCCGACACTCTATACACTCGAAAGTCTGCCCTCATCGTTCTCGCCAATAGCAAAATAGAGAAATTAAAACACTTGGGCGCGCGAGTAGTATGTGGGGATAAAGATTCCAATTTAGAATATGAAATTGTAAACCTCTCTAAGATTCCTATTCGTATGGTTTATATGGAAACTAAGGAGAAGTGTATGAAGGCATTGGCCAGCGGTGTGGTAGCCGCTGCAATTATGCCAAAGAAAGTCGCACACTTTATAGCCTCAAAATTCAAGATTGAAATTAAATCTATTTTAGAGGCAAAGAAAGCAATGGATGTTGGCTTTGCATTTAAGAAGAAAGATAAAATTGATTTGAAAGATTTCAATGAGCAGTTAAAGAAGGTTATTCAATCTAAGTCTTATAGATCTCTTATTAAGAAATAAAAAAGGCCCTAATTACTAGGGCCTTCTCTTATTAAAATTTTAGAATTTGATTATTTAATCGCCTCTCTAATTTTAGAAGAAAGGTAATCCATAATCCAAACGATGGCCGCGATAATGATAACGAGTAGTCCTACTTCGTTCCATTTTGCTAGACCTTGGTATTGCATAAGCATTGTACCAATACCACCGCCTCCTACGAGACCAATTACTGTTGCCATTCTAACGTTGATATCCCAACGATAGATTGTAAAAGAAAGGTAAGGAAGAACAATCTGAGGAACAACACCAAACCAGATAACTTGAATTGGGTGTGCACCTGTCGCTGTCATTGCTTCGATTGGTCCGTTAGAGATATTCTCAATCTGCTCTGAGTAAAGCTTAGATAGAGATGAAATTGAGTGTAAGCAAAGCGCTAACATACCTGCAAATGGCCCGATTCCAACCCAAACAGAGAAGATGATCGCCCATACAAGTGGCTCAATTGATCTTGAAACGTTTAAGAAGAATCTTACAATACTATAGATTGCCATAGTAAGTTTAGATCCGTTCATAAGGTTTCTTGCAGCAAAGAATGCCAATAAGAATGCTATTGGAAGTGCTACGATTGTTGCAATAAAGGCCATATAAATAGTCTCGATTGCTGCAAATAGAGCATCTTCAATAATAGCAAAGTTAGGATTGAAAAGAGCTGTAAAGATTCTTCTCGCACCGTGAAGACCACTTTGAGATAAGAACTCAGTAATACTTACTTGTGAGATAAAGATCCCAGAAATAAATGTAATTACAAGTAGAACATATCCTAAGATTGTAAATGGCTCTGAAAGAACTGTTTTCTCTGGTCTTGATTCATAAAGTCCTGAAACAGCTTTCCCAATTGAAATTCTTGTAAAAAATAGTCCAAGAGCAACAACGGCTCCTAAACCAATAGCTATTAGTGGTTGGTTCCAAGTGAACTCAGCATATCTAGCGCCAATAACAATTTTCTCATAGACAATTTTCCATGAAGCTAGAATTAAATAAGACCAAAGGAAGAGGTCAATAGCATATGCTTTTGCTACTTTCTTCACTTTCTTTAGGCCTTGGCCTTTATTTTCACCTGGGATAATTTCTTGTGTTAACGTCGACATATCTTTCCCTCTACTTAGTCAATTGTCACTTCTACAGCTTCTTCACCGTAGATTGTTTTAAACCAGTTCTCGTCAATATCTAAAGGTTGACCCTCATATATTAACTTTCCACCTTTTAGCGCAATAACTCTTGAAGCGTACTGTCTAACAAGTGATAAGAAGTGGAGGTTACAGATAACTGTTACACCTAGTTCTTCATTAACTTTTTTAAGGTATTGCATAACCGAGTGTGAAGTTGCAGGGTCAAGTGACGCTACAGGCTCATCGGCAAGAAGAACTTTTGGGTTTTGCATTAGTGCTCTAGCAATTGCAACCCTCTGCTGTTGACCACCAGAAAGATTGTCTGCTCTTTGATTTTCTTTTCCTTCAAGACCTACGATTTTGATAAATCTCTTGGCCTTTTCTCTGTCTTCTTCAGAGAAGATACCGAAGATAGATTTAAAAACTCCCGTTCTAGAAAGTGTACCAGAGAGAACATTTGTCATAACTGTCTTTCTTGGAATTAGGTTGAAGTGTTGAAAAATCATCCCAATATTTGATCTTAGGTTTCTTAAAGGCTGACCTTTGATGTGAGTAATATCACTTCCTTCAAAAGAGATTGATCCGTGACTTGGCTCATGAAGTCTATTTAGACATCTAAGGAGAGTTGATTTTCCTGACCCAGAAAGTCCAATTACTACTAAGAACTCACCTGGTGTTACATCAAATGAAACACCCTTAAGAGCGTGTGTTCCATTTGGGTATTTCTTATGCAAATCTTTAACATTAAGCATTTCGTGTCTTCCGTTTATTATTTAAGTTTTGATTCAATATCAATTCCAACAGACTTAATCATAGCTCTAAGTCCATCGTAATCAGCATCAGTTGTATCTACTAAACCTTCAACACTATAAATGTTCTTGAAGATCTTTTGTCCTGCTTCTGTTCCTAAGAATTTCTTAACAGCAGAGATGAACTTTGTCGTAATCGCTGGGTCTAAGTCTTTTCTAAAAACAAATGGGTCATTTGGGATTTTCTCAGTAATTGTTACAATTTTTACTTTGTCTTCAACATCTGGGAATTGAGTTTTTACTCTTGATCTTGCGTCTCTAATTGTTCCATCTTCAGAAGGAGCAGAGTAGTAAGTCGCACCAGCATCAACTTGCTTTTGGTAAACCATAGTTACAACGTTGTCGTGCTTAATTCCAAATGTTGTATTTGAAAGCTCTACGTTGTTATCCTTAATAATTTTAAGTGGGAACATATATCCAGAAGTTGATGATGGATCAGTGAAAGCAAACTTCTTACCTTGTAAGTCTTTTGCAGAAGTGATTCCACTATCAACGTGAGCAATAATTTGACCTTGGTAGTAGTCGTGTCCATAACGAAGAACTCTTAGCTTTGCAGTTGCTCCGTATTTTTGGTGTGCTAGGATGTAACCAAATGAATTCATAACACCAATGTCAGCTCTCTTTGAACCGAAAGCTTCAACTACTGCGATGTAATTTGTTGGAATACCTGTCTTAAAGAAAAGACCAGTTTCTTTTTCTAAGAATTGAATAAATTCTTGAGAGTTAGACGCAATAGTGTCGGCGTCAACTGAAGGTGTAAAGTAGAGCTTAACCGGGTTGTTGGCCGAACCAAGCTTGTCTTCCTTTACACATCCCACGAATAACGTCGTAAGAAGCGCAAGAAGAAGTGTTGAATTCTTCATTGTAAACATGTGTTGTCTCCTAGATTTATAAATATAAAACAATTCAATAAGTTATAATTTTGTTGTTAGGCCTATTTATCATGGAATATTTGATAATGTCAGTTAGGATTTCCTAAAAATCCTCAGAAATTTAAGAATCTGTAATATTTTCTTTAATTTTAACCTTATAGATTGCCTTGCGTCATAGAACTTGTGAAAAACTTTGGAAGATTCTGCCTTTTTTGTGCTCACTGGGGCACCTGGCTTAGGGGGAACTTTCATTCATCCGAGTTGTATTTATACCCTTATCAAAGGAAGAAATATGACGAAGTCTATGTGGACGACAGTGCTACTACTCTTTGCACTGCCTACCTTGGCACAAGTTGAGTTGACCCAGGTAAGAAAGTCAGCCCGTACTACAAGTTTAAATTGGAATTTCAAAAAATCTGATCTGGTGATAACTGAGTCTAAGTTGGAGAGACCATATTCTTTTAAAGAGATTAATTTAGAAAATTGGTTCAATTCAAAGAGCGTAGGAGAGGCCTCGCTTCCTTTTAAGTCAATTCTCTTTGAAGGATCACCCAAAGATTTTAAAGTTGAGTTAAGTGCATTGAAGGTTGAGGTTATTGATAACCTCATTCCAACTCCAGCGCAGAAAATGCCTTGTCGCTGTGAAGTTGTTCCGTGGAAGTTTTCAGCTGACTATAACGATGAATCCTACAATAAGAGTGAACTAGTTCACGTCTTTAAAGAATCTCTAGGTGTCTTTAAAGGCAAAGAGATTACTCGAATATCAATCTATCCCTTTGCCTATAATCATGCTCAGGGAACAAGAGTGGTACTTAAGGGGGAAGTTTCAATAACCTCAAAGAGTGAGCTTAAAACTTTTTCTCTAAAAGCAAGTGATAAGAATTATCATATTTTTTCAAAGAGAAAGTATCAACAGTCACTAGCTCGATTAGTAGAATTAAGAGAGAGCGAAGGCTTTAAAGTCAGATTACATGCACTAGAAGATATTGGTCACGATAGTGCACTAGTAAAAGAATATATTCACAATCTTTATAAAAGTGAGAAATTTTCTTATGCATTGATCATAGGCCATGAGGAAGAGTTTCCTACTCACTACACTGCGACTCAATTTGATTCGAGAACTCCTACAGATATTTTCTACTACACAATGGACGGTGAAGAAGACGTGATTCCAGATGTTCTCTACGCAAGACTCTCTGTCTCTTCAACTGAAGAACTCGAGTCTGTAATCAATAAGACAATTGAATTTGAAAATAAGTCATGGGCAAGTAAGACAGGTTCGAGCTCAATGATTGCTATCGCTTCAGATGAGGGGAGTGCCCCCGATGATGTTGA
This sequence comes from Halobacteriovorax marinus SJ, assembly GCF_000210915.2. Taxonomy (NCBI): domain Bacteria; kingdom Pseudomonadati; phylum Bdellovibrionota; class Bacteriovoracia; order Bacteriovoracales; family Halobacteriovoraceae; genus Halobacteriovorax; species Halobacteriovorax marinus. Next base: position 1,957,645 of record NC_016620.1, on the reverse strand, counting down.
ATACGTTCGTGAAATGCATCGCCCTCTCAAAGAAAAATTCTCTTGGAAGTCCCATGAGTTTTTCCAAGGACAGAGTAGTGGCAGTGCAGATAATATTGTCTCTCAACTCGAAGAGGGAAGTATATGGCTAAATTATATTGGGCATGGAACAGGTTTTGAGTGGCCATCTGTCTATGGGAGAGAGTTTCTCGTCTCTGATTTAGAGGGAGTTGGTAGCGAGCAGGTCAAGCCAGTGGTTATAGATGTTGCTTGCCAAAATGGGCGCTATAGCAATGAAGGTAGAATGGGGGAGATGTTTATTCGAGGATATGGCCAGAACTCTGGCGCCGTGGCCTACTACGGCGGCAGTGTCGATATTAGTTGGGACCCTCCTGCAATTATGGCCATCGGAATTAATAAGGCGGTAAGTGAAAATAATATGAGGCGCCTGATTGACGTTATTTTTGAAGGTCAGACCTATCTTCTTGAAAATATTGATGATAGAGAAGCTGCGCTCGAAAACCTTATTTGGTATCACTTACAGGGTGATCCGCTTCTTAATTTAAGTAATATCTAGTAAGTCCTTATTATTAAAGAATTTTCACATTCTCTCTCAATTCATTAAGAGTTGGGGGAGTATAATGATATATGGCCTTAAATGTGAAGATTCTATTCCCATTAGATCATCCCCCCGTTAGTTTTCCTGACGACGAGCCCATTGAGCTTAGTGCCAGTGCCAGCGAGTTAAATACAGCTAAGGAGAACCTTCAAAAAGACCATCTTCTCGAGAGTGAAGAGGATCATATTTATCTAGAAAATTCCTTGGAGTCTCAGAAGAAGAAATTAAATATTCTTACCTAGGAGTTAGAGTATGTTTCGGGTCTGCACTTTAAGTTTTATTCTCACTATGTTTGGGATGCAAGCACATGCCCTAGAGTGGAGAGAGATCGCAGGTTGTTATCAAACAGTCGCGTATAATAATACCTATCTTGAAAATAGTTATAGAAATTATTCGGTCATTAATTTGTCAGAGAATCCTCTCTTCTTTATCTCTGTGGATGAGGAGGAGTATGTTGTTCATACAGCTGTTCTGTATAAGGGAGACTCAAATTATCATTACCAAGATATTTACTTTGAAGATGGCTCGAATTCAAATAATAGAGGTCTTTTAAAGAATGATTTTAAGTCCTATGTTCGCTACCGCTTTTCTCCCGATAAAGTCATCAAGCTTACGAGCCAATTCAGTGCCCGTCATGTGGATGGTAATACCTATGAGGTGATATCTTTTAAAAATATTGAATTTGCTGGTGAGACATTTCTAGAGAGTGGGCGATTTGTCTTGGAAAAAGTTGATTGTTATGATGATATTGAAACAGAGGAACTCTTCTCCCGTGGAATAGAACTTCCTTTTGAGTTAGAACTTTAGCAGTGGATGTATTTTGAAATTTATTATTCTCTTTTTAGTGGTACAACTCTCTTTTGGACAAGAGTTTCAAGTAAAAGAAAACGCTGGCTATAATAAGCTGGAGCGTATTAATTCGATTGAGTCTCATATCGTAAAAGTAGACCAGAATTTAAAGAGTCTCGAGAAAACCATTAAAGACCTAAAGGGTCGTGATAGTGCCACTAAGATCATTAAAGAAATTCAAGAAAATCAAAAGAAAATTCAAAATGATTTAAATTCCCTTAGGAGTGAAGAGTTGGCGCAACTTAAGCGGGATATCGAATTTGTGGACCAAGAAAAAGTCGAAAAACTCATCGACAAATTTGTTGAGTACCAGGAAAACACAAATAAACGAATTAAACTCCTAGAAGATTCTCTAAAAGAAATTGATGGACAGCTCAAGAGAGTTGATTCGCCTGTTAAGAATTAAGAGAGTGGATAGATTATATCAACGAGATCTAGTCGTGGTGCCATGAGTAGGGTAATCGTTGGATGTAGAATAAGAGTAGGGATTTTACTCTCAAGCTCTAAGACTTTCTTTAGTGCAGGATGCTTAATATCCTTTTCACTTACTCGCGTACTCTTATGTAGAATTCTCTCCAGACGAGCAATAAATAGCCATGCATGATCTTGTAGCACTTCAGGTAAGTCAGGCAAGAGAACTTGAAATTGGTCTAGGAGAGTTGCGCGAACCTTTTTGTGTTTCTCTTTCATAAACTGAAAAACTAGAAAGTAGAACTCGCTAATGACTTCCCACTTTGTTTGGGCCAAAAGATCATGGGCCATCTGTATATGGTGATAGGCCAAGGTAAAGTCTTTGTGATCAAAAGCAACTTGAGCAAGCATATACTCACTCAAACCTTCTTTATATTCACTCGCATTATTATTGATCTTTTTCTTTATAAGTTTTATTTGCGGGTCTTCCCAAATATCTAAATGTTCCTCGTATGCGCCTACAAAGACTTTTGGGGCCTCTCCTGCAATTGAGAGGGCCTTCGCTCTTTGTGGACACAGAGCGAGAACTTGCACTGAGGAAGGCGTGAGAGTATCTAAACACCACTTATCTCCAAGGGCAAAGGCTTCCTTATTTGGAGTTCCCATGGCCTTTAAGACATCAAATGAGCTTAGAGATTTCTTTTTTTCTAGCTTCTTAATTTTTGATTCCCCAGAATTTTTTCTCATTTGATTGTGAGGAGCAATAGCATAGGGGTGGTAGTCACTTGTCTTTAAATTTGAGTCTAAGAGATCATTGTTAAAGTAGGTAATACTTCCCTTTTCAATGACTCCTGTTTCATAGTGTAATTTATCTCCCATCAGATCTGCACTTAGCCATCTTCCGTCGGGAAAAGTCATATTAAAACACCAAGTAGTTATGGACTGGGCCTGCTCTAGTATTTCAAGAGCATCTTCCATTGTTTTCACATTGAAGATTAATTCATTGCCTATATCAAAGACTGACCGCCCATGGATATTAAGTACGTCGGTAAACTTTTGATGTAGAGCTAGCGTGACTCCGAATTCATTCATCGAAGTAATACTAGCAAAGGGAAAGCCTGTACTTCCAAATGAGTAAACCTTTGGAAGGTTCTCAAATTGATAGAGAATTGTTCTCTCATACTTATCAAAACTACTTACCAACGGAAAGTCTAAGATACGACCGTGAACGGGTGATTGATCTTTATCGTCCCAGAAAAAAAAGCTAGAGCAACCAAGCATTGCACTGCTTAGTGATGGGACCCACTTACTTAGGCAAGAACTTAACTCAGGTAATAGGAGAGTAAATACTAACTCCCTAGTGCTAATTCCCAATCCATTAGCATAATTACTAAGCCAAGCTTCATAGAGAGAGTTCTTCTCTTGTTGAGAGTCAAAGAAATTACCTGCAATTTCCCGAAGGATCTTGTCAATTTTTGGAATCCCTAGGGAGAGAACACTTTGCATGTGATTTAGCAGAAAAGTGTGCCCATCACGATCTTTTAAACCGAGCTGATAAAAGCTTTCTTCAGAGTTACCGATTAGTTTAGTGAGCTTAATTGCTTCCATCTACGACCTAAGGAGGATTAAATGGATATTTTAACTGTTTTTAACGATCCAAGCAATCAAACTATACAAATTGTTTTTCTCACATTAGCGGTCGTGAGACTTTATTTAGAAGTCGTTGGCTTTAAGTTTGAAAACCTTCCTATAACTTCTAAGATGAGTAATGGAAAAGGTTTTCATAGAACAGGTCTATACTTTTCTATTGGCTATATTGTCTTTACTGCGCCGGGGCTTCTGCTGGCATAAGTAGTGCCGTATTGCCTTCGTATAACTCAATAACTTTATTATCTAATTTTAAAACAGGGTTAATTGAAATCTCTTTTTCATTGGCCCTCTTTCTAATGTAAATCTTCACCTGACATTTCTTTTCTTTTGCTGAAATCATAGATCCAAGTTGATAGAACTTACTAAGAACTTGTGAGTTTTGTTTTCTATTAAATTGAAAGGCCGGATCTTTCTTAAGAGCACTCCATAATTTCCAAGGCTCAATTTCTTTGTTGAGAACTTTATATAGCGTGAGATAGATAATTGGATCTGATTCAAAATTATCACCCATAAGAACGAGCTCGTCGGGGATACCTGTCATCATGAGAATATCTAGGAGATGATTGAGCTTATAGAGGCCCTGAATTTTTAGATCTTTTGGCGTAAGCTCACCTTCTAGGATTGAAAAAATTCTTCGGTAATCTTTTAGAAAAATTCCCGCAGTAAATACCTTATTCTGATAGAGCCAATCTCTCATGGAATCTTCATAGAAGTGCGGAGAGGCCGAAAGTATAAAGGGATGAAATCCTTTTCCAATATAGTCAGTAAAGAGATTGAGACTATTGGTCACAGTTGGAAAGGCAGAAAGAGGTTTAGTAAGTGAATTATAAACTTCTTTGGTGCTTGAGTACTTTGTATCGACTAGAGTTTTGTCAAAGTCGCAAATAATCAATTTCTTCTCACCTTGAATCGTAATTGGTAGATAACTGCCAAGGTGAATCTGTAGGCCTTTATTCTTCTTTATTTCATAGGCCTGGAAGACAGCAATTTTCTTTCTTTCTTCATTTAATGGAATCTTAAAATTAAAATTTCCAAAATGATCAGAGTCATAAGTCTTTTTAAAAACTTGTTTTTGATTTTCATCAAGTCCGATGAGCTTAATTCTAAACTGCGAAGAGCGCAGTAGACGGAAGTCTTGGATTGGGAACTTTGGCGTAAATGCTCCAAGGTCAACTACTGCCGTAGGCCCTTTCCATTCTTTCATCGTGCAAGACGCTTTCACTGAAATATAATCATCAGTTTTAATGGCCAAAAAATGTACGAGGTTTGGTCTTTTCATAATAGATCTTCTCAGTAATAATAAACTCTTGCTAGTATTCTAAAAGAAAGGTTTAAAGATGCAAATGCCAAACGAAATATATATTGAACTCATTGGTCCTGTGAATTTCTACATAGGGATGGGAATACAGATTTTAACGGCATTATTTCTTGGTGGACTAGTAGGACTTGACCGTGAGCGTAAGATGAAGTCTGCTGGGATTAAGACAAATATCTTGATCTGTCTTGGGGCATGTCTTTATACGGCCATCTCTCTTATTCTTGTGACTGAGAGCGCTACGACTGATATCTCTAGAATTCCAGCGCAAATCGTAAGTGGTATCGGTTTTCTTGGTGCAGGGGCCATTATTCAAAGTAGAGGTCATGTTATTGGACTTACGACGGCTGCAACAATTTGGGTTGTTGCTGCTATTGGTCTAACAATTGGGGCCGGCTACCCTTTTGTGGCAATTCTCTTTACCTTAACGATTTTAATTATCTTAAAATTATTAAATCCATTTTATAACCTTATTATGCTCGAAAAAGATAATAAGCCTTATCATATTGAGATCCTCTCTCATGGTCGCGTTAAGCAACAGGTTAAACAACTTATCCTCCATGAGGTTAACGACATTAATCAATTAAGTGAAGAAGTTGTAAATGTTGAGACAGATGAGAGGATTCTTCATGCCTTTATCTCAATTCACCCTTCGAGAATGAAGTTTTTAAGTAAAGAATTAAAGGCCATTCTAAAGGTTGAGAAAGTTAATTTCTATATCACTGATTACGATGCAGGAAGTGACGACTAGAGTTTTGCAATATTAAAGGTGAGAACACCCTCTTTGTAATTTTGCGTAATCTCTCTTGAGTTCATTAAGTCTGTTGTTGAGAGCTTCTTGGTGAAGACTTCGCTACGGCTTGATTGGTTGGAGCTTCCATCCTCAGATTCAACTGTGTCAGAGAATTTTCTTGTAAGAGATAGTGTTAAGTCTCGTCCCTGAGCGGTGAGGCGAACATTTTCTTTTTCATGCTCTGGAACTTTTAAAGATATTTGATAGGACTTCTCTAGAGAAGTAATCTCAGGCTCAAGGGAAGTGATCTTATAGAAGTCGTCATCACCTCTATTTTCAACACTTGTCTTTGATCTCATTTGACTATTAACTATAGAATTAATTTGATTTGAAAACTTCTGCTTAATTCTATCAAGAACACTTTGATGTTCTTTAGTGATGGCCTCATACTTTTGCCTAAAGCTCTTATCTTCTTGTAGTAAGATATTCTTATGTTGCTCGCTTTTAAATTCAATCTCTTTGTTATGAATATTTTCGAGCTCTTTTCTTTGAGATAATTGCTGGTAATTCTGGTTCATCAATTGATTTTCATGTTCCATAACTAGCTCAGCACTTCGTCTATCGTAATTTTTGACCGCTGCACGTTGTTGAGTTTTATGAACTCGCTCTTGATTGGCCAACTTTCTTGTATTCTCTAAGCTTTTCTCATCGGCCCTAATCTTATTTTCAAAAGTTGATTGCGCAATTCTCTCTGTAGTCTCATCTTCCATACGTCTGATGATATCGTGAGTTTGATCGTCTATTTCCTCTGCAACTTGATTGGCATTTTCAAAGCTAGTTTTGTACTTATTGTCGTAGACTGCGTTGAGGTCTTCTATTTTTTCTTGGTGTGAATTCGCTAGAATCTCTCTTTCTAGATCAAGTTTCTTCTTAGAAGTATCGAAGCTTGTCTTAATATTATTAAGTCTCTCTTCTTTTAAATTGAGTTGTTCTGCTATTTCATTTTGGTTTCTATCGCGAATATCTAGTATCTCAACTTCGCCGTTATAGCGCTCGTCCTCTTTTCTAAGCTCATACATATCGCCAAGCTTATTAATTTCTTTTCACGAGAGGAGATTAGATTTCTCTGGGAGTCTGCTAATTGCTCTAATCTATTCTTTGAATATTGTATTTCGTTATTAAGCTTCATTTCTGAGCAAAAACTCCTGAGTTTTCTTCTGGACCTTTACATAATTCTTTATGTTCTCCAGTGTGTCCGACGCAAACCCATGAGCGAAGTAGGTCAACTTTTAGGGCATTGGCGCCACCGTTGTAACTAATATAGCTAACAGGATCGAGTGTCGAAGTGACAAGATAACCATTTTGATCAATTGGCATTCTAAGTTTTGATTTTACGTAATATTGGTAAACTCTATACTCAGCATTTGCATAGTTACTAAAGACAAATGATAGAAATAAAATCTTAATGAAGAGTAGGGTTCTCATCTAAAATTCTCCCTTCTACTAAATTTAAAAATGCACTTATAAAGAGGTTTCTCTCTTGATCGTTCATTGAAAAGATAACCGTCTTCTGTCTTTCAAGAGATCTATGCTCAGAAACTCTTTTTAAGATTTTCTGTGCTCTCTTCTTTTCTGCTTCTGTTAACTTCTTAGCTTGATCTTGGTGGGTGTTAATCCAAGCACTTTCTAAAATAGGGTAGTGACCACGTGTGGCCATTTCTATAAGTGAGTTCATGGATGGGTTCTTTCTTTGTGCCAAATTGTTCAAGCTTTTCTCCTGTTTAACAATCTCACTTAAATCTTATAGAAATTAACTTCCAAGCTTTAGAGGGTAAGTTTTGCTTTTCCACTCTTTTTTCATATATTCAGCACCTTAGAGGGATTAATTCCTCAAAAAAATCTTACAATCGCTTAGTTTTTCCACATATAGTTGAAAGGCAAAGTCTTTTATGTGTAAAATAGTAGAGAATGTATTTGAGCTTATGAAGAGCTCTGTTTTTAATATTCAAGGAAGATTAAAATGATCAAATATTTAGCCCCAGTATTGGCCCTTGGCCTATCTCTTAATTCTCATGCATTAGTTGATTACTCAGAAACTGAAGGTTCAGGGACTCCGGCGACTCGTCCTGCTCCAGCAAGAGCGGCAGCGGCACCAATTATTAAGAGAAACGCTCCTACGCAAGCAGGAGCAAAGAGCGGAGCTTCTTTATTTGGTGGTAATTTCGAATTAATGGCCCTCTATGATCATCAATCTCTAAATCTTGATCAAGGATCTGGAAGCTTTCAAAAGCTAAGTCTCTCCGGCCACTTTCAAACACAATATAATCTCTATATGGACTTCGCCTATTGGGCCGCAACTTCTGAGCTTAGAAATAGTGACGGAGTAGATGAGTCTCTTGAAAATGAGAAAGGAAGACTCAAGTTTATTCTTGGGTTTAATTGGCTGCGCTTTGGTAAAGCTCAAGAGATGGCCACTGTCGATATTTTTGGTGGAGCGTACTTAAAAGGTAGTGGTGGCGTCGCTAGTACAAGAACTGATAAAGTTGTTGGTATAGAAACTTCAAAGCGATTCTATAATTTTGCATTGGCACTTGGTTATGAGTATCACCTAACGGGAACACCTGATGCAGAGTCTGAGAGTGCGATTGGTAATATTGGTATTTTAAAGACATCTTTTGGATGGATGGTTTCCAATGATATTAGCTTCTCCCTTGAAGGTGGAATGGTTAATATTGCAAGTGCCGAGGATACAGATAGAGTGAATAAAATTGAAGAAGAGTCTAAGTTCTCATATATTAAGCCAACTCTTATTCTTGGCCTATCTCCAAGTGTTGCTCTTGAGATGGGTGGAGTATTTAGAACGAGAAGGGCACACAATACTAACTCTCTAGTGAGCGCAAGACTTTGGAATATTCCTGGTGCTTATGGGAATTCGTTATTTGCTGGCTTAAAGCTATCAATCTAAGGATTATATGAATTTTAAAAAAGACTTTTATTTCTGCTATGAATGTAAAAAGTCTGTAGATAATTTAGAAGATCTTCTCTTTGTTGAGGCCGGCTCTACAAGGTCTTATTGTAGTGAGAAATGTATAGAGAAGTACTTCTCTCCCATTACAAATTTCTACGAAGAAATTGAGAAGAAACTTAGAAAGAAGTACGCCGTCGAAGAGGAAGACTGTCTTGAGTTTCTTTCTGATGTAACTATTATGGAAAAATCCATGACAGCTCCCGATGAGATCTGGTGTCATGAGAATGGAATTAAAGAGGAGACTTTCTGCTTTATTAAGAAAGTGGCAATCAAAGAAGAGAGACCTTTCTACGTAATTATTCTCTGTACAATTTTTGATACATACCCTGGTTATGTCCTACTCTCAACTATAACTGAGAGTAAGTTCTTAATGGAAGAATTTAGAATTGGTACGGAAATAGATGTCGAGGAGCACTTTAGTGAAGGTGAGTCTGCCGAAGGCCTCGATATTAGCAATGATGAAATAGTAGGGATTGAGCAAAAGAAGTCTGAAATTTTGGCCAATCATATCTCGATTCATTCACCAGCAGATATTCCAGTCGAAAATTATGAACTTTATAATGATTATATTGAATCCACTATGGATTCTCCTGATGAGATCTTTAAGAATAAAGATAAGGCCGGAGATACGATCTACACTTATATTAAGGCCTTTGATAAAGAAGGGATTTCATTCTATTACTTTGTTCTTTGTATGAGAATTGACTCTGCCAGCGAAGAGGGACAGGAATTAATTATTCCTATCCTCAATTTTCCAACTGTTGATGGAGAGTTGTATAAGAGTTATCACCAAGGCGAGCAAGTTTCAGGTGCTCTTAAGAATTAAAATACCTTGTAAACGTACTGTCCTACACTTTTAAAAGCATTACAGTAAGAAGAGTCTTTGTACTGATCAAGAAATTGTGAACAGTAGATATAGGCATCTGGTGAAAGTACATATTGATAGAAAGGTGAAGGGTAGAAGTACGCCTTGTCTTTCATTACCATGGCCCCTGTAATAGAGAAGTTAGTATATCCAGTTCTATTTGTATAAAGAGTTACTTTATAGATTTTCTTTGAATCAGAAATCATTAAGCATCTTGGCTCACCAATATAAACAGATGCACTTCCTGAGTTATGTGTAGGAATAATACAAACTTGTGAGTCTGTAATTGGTGTCTTTACCTGAATCCATACGTCTTTCTTATTAGTACTTTGACATAGAGTATATTGTCCAAGGTGAGAGCTAGATTCTGCAAAACCATTCACACCATCACTTGACCAGCTACAGTGTTGGATCTCTGTCGGTATTGTTGAATCACTTGCATCGTCAGAGTCATCTGATGAGTCATCAGAAGAACTATCTGATCCACCTGTGGTAACTGTTCCATTTGAGTTTGGAAGGTTGTAGTAGCCTTGAGATTGATCATAGGAGTTTGAAGAATAAGCTGTACGCCTGTCCCTTGGAGCATCACAAGAAGCAATGAAAAGGGATAAAAGTAAAAGTAGTGAACATTTTTTCATAATCTAATCCTAAGATAAAATCTAATCTCTCCTATCTTATCGAATATTATATAAGAAATTTTAGTATTTTTCTTCAGTTTGAGTATAAGTTGCCGAAAAGAGGTTTATGAAGGCAATAATTCTCTTCTTCCTTATTTTAGTAACTCTTGCTAGTGCTTCTTTCTTAGGCGCATTTGCACCATATCACTTCTATAACAGGGCCTTATACTCTGGTATGGAATCGAAGTTCTTCTCCGTAGAGAAAACCTCAGATATTATTCACAAAGGTAGTTATTATAATATTGATCCTATGAAGTCAGTTTCTTCTGAGGCCACAGATCTGTGGGAAGTCTTTCACTTTTCTGAATTTGAAATTCCTCTGCCTGTTCGCCATCCAATGTTTGTGATGATACCTCTTATAGAATACCGAAGAGATAGGCCCATTCTTGGAGCTAAGTTTAAGACTAGAGGTGGTACAGAGGTATCTAGCTTTAAAGTTTTAGAATCGTTTAAGTTCGATAGAAGAGTTGAACACCATAAAATATTTGAACTCCCATTTTTTAAAAATTATCTTTTAAAAATTGAAGATAAAGTTCTTTGGAAGGATCTTTTTACAAAAGATTTAGATCTTCCTAAAGGTAACTTCAAAGATAAAGAGTATTGGAAGAAATTGTGGAATATCTCTTATCAAGAGCTAGTCTATAACCTCTATATTTTGCAAATGCGATCTGAGTTCTTCCCAAAGAATGCTAGAAATTTATCTTACTATACCAATAAGAGCTTTGGAGTTATTCACTTAGTTGATGAGGCTAAAGTAGATTTAGGTTTAGAAGAGCTCTTTAGAAGTGAGCTTATCTATGTCTACCGCGATGGCTTTATTCATAAATTACTTCTTAGATCTAGATTTGAAAATGTGATTGGTGATTCTATAAGAAAGAGAATTATGAATGCCCTCGAGTACAAGGCCAATGATGAAGCTTCGGCCATTGAGATATATGCTCGCTATAAGGCCCTACCTTACTATAAGAGAGTGTCCCAAGAGGGAATGATCTATCTCTACTCTGGTTGGAGTCATGTCACTGATAAGAAAGAGTTTATGAAAGAGATGATTCAATTTCTTGAGAGAGGAAATAATTCCTATGAGTATCTGGCGCCACTCTATCGTTATTCATTTAAGAAGTTTGGAACGAATTTCTCAATCTTAAAAGATAATCTCAAAGAGAGTGAGGCCGAAAAACTCAAGCGAAAGACTCTTGAGGAAGAAAAGAAGCAAGATGAGAAAATCACAAATACTCAGACAAGTGACGTAGAAGGCGAGTTTGAAAGTGAAGACAAGAAAGTCGAGTTCTTTCTAAAAAAGGCCAAAGAGGCAGAAGATACTGTAGAAGATAAAACGATTCTCTTTAAAGATTAAAACTTATAAGAAATACCAGCGAAGAGATTTAGTCCCGATAGGCTATCAATACCAATCTCAGCTCCTGAACTTGTTTCAAGAGGTTCTAGATCAGCAACTTTAATTTTACGAATAGAGAGACCAGCAAAGAGTCCAAACTTTGAGTAGGGAAGGATTCTCGCCATTCCACCAAAGCTATAACCATAGAGAACACCGTTGGCCTTCTGTTCACCTTCATTTTGAACGACTTGAAAGTCACCTGAAAAGAGCAATCCACCAAAAGCGGAGAGAGTCATATATCTAAAGTTAAAGAGTGAGTAATAGAGATTTGCTTCAATGGCCAATGACTTTGCGGCAATAGATTCAGTTGAAGAAGAGAAGTATGTAAGACCAAATCCCCATGAAGTATCTTTCGCAGGGTTTCTATGCTCCATTTGAAGTGTGATGACACTAAAAGTACTTGTCTCTTCTCCAAATTCTCCAGAATAGCTCTCCCAAGATTCTCCGGCCGAAGCTTGTCCAATCGAAGCGGAGAAGAAATTATTCTCAGAGAGCTTATCTTGATCAGTTTGAAAACTGAGCTCAACATCGTGCTCAGTAATTTTAGGAGTATTTATACCCAGTCCGTCAGTTCCATTTTGAAGGGCGAGGTCTTTAATTTGTATGTAGGCTATACGGCCAGAAACTACTACTGGAAGAATCGTTCCATCTTTTTTCTCTACTTCTCCTACTTTGATCTTCTTGCCATAAGCAATATAGCCAATAGGGGTTGTGAGTTTTTGATCCGAGTAAACAACTGCTTTTGGTACTGTAACAATGGCTATTTGAGCGGCCATGATTGGCACTATAGAGGAGGTAAGAAAAAGGATCGTTGTTAAAAATATTTTCATTACTAAAATTATATTCTGAAAGTCCCCTGATTTCAATTGTTTGAATGGGGAAACAATTGCTTTATGAAAATATGACTACACCTTCTTCTCACAAACGTATTTTCAGTATAAATTATTAATAATACGTAAAAAATTGAGGCTTATATGAGATTTCCTGGTAAGAGAAAAACCAAGCACTACTTTCCTGTTGCCGATACAGGGAGGGTTTCTTTTGATACTGATTTTTCTAGAAAGGAGAATATTTACCTTGTTGGAATTGATCAGCTTCTTGTTGATATAGAAGTTGAAGTTGATGATGAGTTTCTTCAGAAATATTCTATTCCTAAGGGTGAGTCTTGTGTCTTAGATGATAAATTGGTGGAAGAGATTTACCAAACGCTCGTAAATGAAGATAGAATTATTGGAGAGTATGCTGGTGGTGCCATCGGAAATACTTTACATAATTACTCGATTTTATCTGATGATAAATCCATAGCACTTGGAACTATCTGCAAGAATATTCACGTCGGTGACTATGCCTTTAAATATATTTGTACAACCAGTTCTAAAGTTGATTTCTCATATCTTCAGCCTAAAGAGGGAAAGATGGCAAGGGCCATGTGTTTTCTCACTCCTGATCATGAGAGAAGTTTTGCTATAGGTAAGGGGATAATGAATGAGCTAGATAGTGAATTCATTCCTGAAAATGTTATCAGTGGAGCAAGTTCTCTACTGATTTCTACTTATCTCTTAAGAGATGAGAGCTCTCCATTATTTAAATCAACGATGAAGGCCATTGAAGTGGCCAAAAAATCTAATGTGCCCGTAATCCTTTCTCTAGGAACTTCAAGTCTTGTTGCTGAGAAGAGAGAGTTCTTCCTGGATATTTTAAAGAATTATGTAACTATTGTGGCCATGAATGAGCAAGAGGCAAAAGAGTTATTTCTAGAAACTGACCCTCTCCTTGCTGGTGAAAAGAGTTTAGATTACGTTGATATGACTTTATTGACTGTAGGAAAGAGAGGACTCTATATTTGTGGTCATGTTGATGAGTCTATGGCCAGAGAGACTAAAGACCTTATTCATAGTAAGTCAATTTCTGAGTATAATAAGTATGAATACTCAAGGGCCATGAAGAAAGCTAGTTGTATAAAGCCAATAAAGATTTATACACATATTAATCCATATATGGGTGGCCCTGGTGAAATTAAGAATACCAATGGTGCCGGTGATGCTGCTCTTGCGGCAGTATTACATGATATATCTGCAAATAGTTATCATAAAGAATTAATCCCTAATTCTCCTAAGCATGAGACTGAGTTTCTAACTTATTCGTCAATTCATCAGGTTTGTAAGTATGCTAATAGGGTAAGTTATGAAGTCTTGAAGCAGAATTCTCCAAGACTCTATCAAGGACTACCAACAAAAGAGCAGTCCTTAGAAGAGAGTTATTGGGATCTTTAATTATTTAAAACTTTATTTAGATCCTCTACTTTGAATTTTTGAGATCGCTTCTGCTCTTTAGGGGCCTCCGTTGCGATCTCTCTTTTTTTATCCTTCTTTTCTGCTGTCAGTTTTTTAGCATCATTATGTCTTGTAAGAGATTCTACGTACTTCTTACAGATTTCATCTAACTCCTCAGCATTTTCGCTATTGAGCTCTTCATCCGCAAATTTACAAACCATTTCACCGTTATCATTCTCTTTAACTTCAATTGTAAATTTCTGATCATTAAAGAATATTTCAACTTCTCCATCGCTATTTGGTCTACTGAGAATTTCATCAAATTGCTCGTTAAGGGAAAGACTAATAGAGTTTCCAGTTGAAGAACTTGGAGTATTTGTACTTTGTTGTGGAGTGGAGATATCACTCTCACTTCTTGGCACTTCCTCAATTTGCTGAGCACTACTCTTTCTCTCTGAAGAAGTACTTGCAGATGGCTTTCCTAGACCTTGAAATGGAGTATTGGAGATCTTAGGTCTAGCAATACTTTTAGGTGTGTCGACTTGCTGGTTATTTTCTTCAATTTTTTTCTTAACAAGAGACGACTTTGCTTTTAGCTCTTCTAATTCTTTTCGAAGCTTTTCTAATTCTGGATTTATACTGGTAGAATTTTCGTCTTTTGCCTCAATATCAGCAACAGTATTTTCCTTATTTTTAATAATATCCTCTAATTTAGAGATATAATCCATTAGTTCTTGATTAGATTTATTCTTTAAATCTTCTTCAGATATTATTGCATCATCCTTTATAGATGAGTCTTTCTTACTTTCATTTTTATTATCTTTAAAGAAATTAAAATTTGAAAATAGTCCACCACTACTACTACTTGGGATCTCTTGCGGACTACTCGCTGGAGCTCTTTCTACAATATTCGCATTTTCACTAGGATCTACACTTATAGCTGAATCGTCATTTACATCATCGATTTCAACAAAATTCTTACTATCAGTGAAGCCATCAAATAGGGAAGTAACCTCTCCAGTATAGGACTCAAAGTACGCACTACCTATTGTAGAATCTCTATTTAGAGAAGCATATTGATCTCTATAGTCGTTATTTGTCATCTCAAGACATAGGTCTGGCTTCTTACTAATTTGATCTTTAATATACGTTAGTAAACCAGCAACAGTATCTCTTTGGATAAGAGACTGGGCATTACAAAAATTTTGAAACTTATGATCTGGGCTTGCTCCATTGATCATCTCTACAACTGATTGTGATCCAATTTGATCCAAACAACTTTCCTTAACTTGTGGACCAAGGTTTCCTTTAATGGAACAGTAGATATTTGAGAAGTTACTTTGACACTCTAATGATTTAATTTCATCGTCTCTATCTGGAGAGAAGCTTTCAAGCTTATCTGTAATCTTTTTGGTATAGCGTCTGTCTTTGTAATTATTTACAAATCTTTCTGTAAATTGATTAAGATCCTGACTCGGTTTCTTTATATCGTAGACTTCTTTTGCAATATTTCTAATATCTCTTTCTTGCTTGTCGAGTAGTGATCTTCTCGCTTTAGCAATCCCTTCAAAGAAAGTTGAAAATGACTTGCGTCTTCTCTCTCTATCAACTTCTTCACCTTGTCGCTTAGATCTATTTTCATTTCTAAGTAAGTCTGAGTTTGCCACAAACATAAAGTTCATTATTCCATTAATTCTCTTCATCTTCTGAGAGTTAAGGCCATGTGAGTCCCTAGGTATGTGAGCAGTTCCTTGATCTACCGCTTCTTGCATATCTTTGAGAGCATCTTCAGGTTTATTATTGAAGATATTTGTAATCATAGAAGTCATCTGCTTCGTTTGAAAGTTTCCAATAATGAAGGCTCTATTTGTATTTAATTTATTTTGATAAATTAGTAACTTTCCTTCTGGATCAACAGAATGTAGGTCTTTATTTTCACAGTAGAGACTCTTAAGGTTTAACAAGTTCTTATTCTTATATTCTTCATCATTTTGTAAGAACTCTTCTACGAGGGTAGGGTCGTCATAGGCCAGGCCGGCATCTTCGCATATGAGGTCACTTATCTGGTTTGCTATAGATACACATTCTCCTCTACTGGCCATCCCAAGATTCTTTAACCACTTGTGACCGTTTGCACCTTTGAAAAGGTCATTGAGTGTTAGCTCTTTATCTCTCTTGTCATTATCGATTTCTATAAGTAAGTCTCTTAAATGATTTTTAGATAGGGAACGAATATGAGGATGAAGGTCAATGCCTTTCTCTTTTACGTAATTATTAAAATTCTGATTTAAGTAAGGGGAGTTTAAGCTATTATTTTTGATGAAGTCTGAGAATGTAGACTTTAATCCTACAAGCTTAGCATCATACTTCATATTAATATATTTTCTCTCCATTTGTGCTGGGTCCGCAAAGCATGAATTGGCAGAATAATTCATTCCACTACCAAGTGAAGAGTGGTTATTAATACCATCTATAAGTGAATTGATGGCCTCAGGTAAATTCTTAGTATCAGCAATATTAAATTCATCTCCAAAGAAAGCGCCCATTCTCTTAATTGCTTCTTCACTTCCTGCTCGGCAATTGTCACTTTCATTCATTCTTCGCAAGTGTTTTGCAAACATTGGGCTATTAAAACAGCCTCTATTAGAGTGACCTCTAGCTAGAAGTATTTGACTGTTTTTTATGTATTCTATTTTCTTTTTTAATCTCTTCCCAATATTATCTTGTAACTTTGCTTGAAGTTGATCTTTAAATTCTCTTCTTTTTTGATCATACTTATCTTTGTAATCATTTTTAAGCGACTCAGTGACACAATCACAATTTATATTTTCAAATATTGATGGAGATTTATTTCTGTCTATTCTTAGACAGTTATTCTTCTTATACGTAGATGACTCATTCTTTAGGAAGTTTTGAAATATCGGATTACTTGGACAGTCTAAGTTAACAATTTTATTTTCATTAGTAATTGAGACTTCTTGGTTACAGTTAACTTTATTACTAATATTCTCTAAATTCTTGGAGTCAAATATTCCATATTGTTGCTTTAGACAGTTAATACCATTCTTCGCACTCAGTTCTTCGCTTACAAGATCTGCATAAACTCCAGAATTAATGAGAAGTAAAAATGTTGTAAAAAAAGCTTTCATTGCGATTCCTTAATAGTCTTCACTATAAAGTATCGGTGAATAGAAGCTTTTTAGTTAGCTTTTTACTTAAGCTACTTAAATCAGGAGAATATTAATAAACTCACTACCAATTAAAGTAGGCACTTTTCTATGATGATAGTTCTTCCAGTCGCTTCGCTAGGTTTTTGGCCTTAGTAAGGGACCTCCCCATTACTAAGTAGTCAGCTCCAGCTTCAGTGGCGTCAGAAGGGGTGAGAACTCTCTTTTGGTCACTTAAGTTTCCGTGAGCAATCTCATCTTCAAATCTGATACCTGGACACATACTCTCTAGTCCAAGGTCTAAAGCGTGAAGGATTTCGAGTTCATTTGCAGAACAAACAATCCCATCAGCGCCACCTTTCTTAGCGAGAAGAAATAATGTAGAGAAGAGATTCTTTTGATCAGATATTCCCCATATCTCTTCGATATCATTTTCATCTAGTGAAGTTAATAGACTAACTCCAAGGATTTTACAGTTGGGAAGGTATTTGTCTCTTGCCTTTGATGACGAGTCAATCATTTTCAATCCACCACTTAGATGAATTGTGAGAAAGCTTATTGGTAAACCTTCAAGAGATGCAATTGCGCCTGCAACTGTATTGGGAATATCGTGTAATTTTAAATCTAAGAAGATATCGACTTTATACTTTGTTGCAATACTCTCAACAATCTCTCTACCGTATTTATTATAGAGTTCTAGCCCTATCTTTACGGCCTTGATTCGCCCATTACTACTGTCTAGAAATGTATAGACTTCTTCTTTTTCTAAGTTATCTAATGCAACGTAAACTCTATCAAGAATACTCATTAGTGAATCTCCTGAAGACTAATCGGTTGGAGAGATTCTAATTCGCTTCCTGTAATTGATTCGATCACGGCAACAATATTTTCTACTCTCGTAAAGCAAGGAATGGCATAAGTAATTGCGGAGTTTCTAATATGCTCTCCATCTGATTTAGATTCCCCTTTATCTAGTGGAGTATTAAAGACCATAACAATATCTTCTTCTTTTAATACATCAATCAATGAACGATTTTCTTCTTCATCAATTTTTGCAACTTGTTCACACTCAATACCTTGGTTCTTGATGAATCTACATGTTCCTCCAGTTGCGCAGAAAGTATATCCCTTCTCTTGCAGCATTTTTAAGTAGGGAAGCACAGCTGCCTTACTGTGATCCGCTAAGGACATGAGGATCTTACCTGGACGATTAATATTGGGATAATTTCCAAGATATGATTTTAATATTGCATGATCTTTACTCTTATCTATTCCTAGTGTTTCCCCAGTAGATCTCATCTTTGGTCCAAGAATAATATTGTCCTGTATAAAGCGGTCAAATGGAAAAGTAGATTGCTTTACGCAGTAGTGGTCACTATCTGTTCGGTGCCATGGTGTGATACTCTTTCCAAGCATTGCTCTGGTTGCAATTTGAGGGAGAGAGAAATTCACTGCTTTACTTAAGAAAGGTAGAGTTCTAGAGCCTCTTGGATTGGCCTCAATACAGTAAATAGAATTATCTTTTACGGCATATTGAAAATTAATAGGTCCAATAATATTGAGTTCTTTTGCAAGACTTTCTGAAATCTCTCGCATTTGTTCATGAAGCTCTTTGCTTAACCTTACTGGTGGAGAAATCATTCCTGAGTCTCCAGAGTGAACTCCTGCATATTCAATGTGCTCACAAACTGTGAAGACACAATTTCCTTGGTTATCTCGAATTAAGTCCACGTCATATTCAATGGCCTCTTCTAAATAAGTCTCAACTTGAAAAATAGTAGAGCTATTCTTTAGTTGGTCTAGAAGTGGTCGCGGTAGGTTTTCTATATCGTCATGGGAGTGGAAGATGTACATACTCTCTCCGCCAATCACAAAGCTAGGTCTAATAATTACTGGAAGACCTATTTCAGTAAGAGCATTGATTAAATTCTTATACCCTTGTACTTCCATCGACTTCGTATGAGAAAGGGAGACTTTCTTTGAAACCATACTGAATAATTTTCTATCTTCGGTTAAGTTTAGAGTGTTTAGATCTGCACCTAGAAAGTTGAAAGTCTTGAATTCTTTTCTAAAGCTATCTTCGATATAAGATCGAATATTAATACCCGTCTGACCCGAGAATGAAGTGATGACTCCATACGGATTCTCATTGAGCAAGATATCGAAGAGATCTTCTGAGTAGAGAGGACTTAGGTAGAGTCTATCAGAACTATCATAATCGGTACTGACTGTTTCTGGGTTGGAGTTGATCATAATAGAGCTAAGTCCATCGGTCTTGAGTTGCTGACATGACTTAACACAAGAGTAGTCAAACTCTATCCCTTGCCCAATTCTATTTGGTCCCGATCCAAGTATCACTACTGACTCTGATTCATTGCTTTTAGAAAGTTGTGTGGCCTCGTTCTCTTCCCAGTAAGTAGAGTAGAAGTAAGGAGTTCTCGCATTAAATTCGCCAGAACAAGTATCGACAGCTTTATAGACAGGGAAAATACTGTGATCAAATCTTCTTTTTAAAATATCTCTTTGTCCGCAATCAGTAAGAAGTGCGAGATATTTATCTGAGAAACCTAAGCGCTTATAGCTTAGTAATTGTTCCTTATCGTTTAAGAGTTCTTTATCCAATTTAAGCTTCTGTTCAGCAATATAGATTTGCATGACCTGCTCAATAAACCATTTAGAAATTTTTGATTGCTCGTAAACTTCATCTACGCTCATCTCTTGTCTAAGTCCTTCGAGAGCACTTAGCAGTGAGAGCTGAAGTGGGTTCTTAAGTCTCTGCTCGATATATTCTCTATTTAAAGTTACTGGTGCCGTTTTAAGTTGTGAAAGAGAAGGGATTTCAAGTCCCAGCTCTAATGAGCGAAGGGCCTTTAAGAAGGCTTCATTAAATGAACTTCCAAGGGCCAAAACTTCTCCAACAGATCTCATTTGTGGTCCAAGCTCTTGTGAAGAGGATGGAAATTTTGAAAAAGGAAAGATTGGTATTTTTATCGCAACATAATCTAGAGTTGGCTCAAAGGCCACAGGTGACGCCTTGGTAATATCGTTTAATATTTCTCTAAGGGTGTATCCGATAGCGAGTAGAGCAGAGATTTTAGCGATAGGGTAGCCAGTTGCCTTAGAAGCAAGGGCCGAAGATCTAGAGACTCTTGGGTTCATCTCAATAACGACAATATCATCTTCATCCATAGGGTTGATTGCAAATTGAACATTGGCCCCTCCTGCAACTACTCCCATATGTTTGGCAATGGTTAAAGACATTGTTCTTAGCTGTTGATAGCATCTATCACTTATAGTTTGAGCAGGTGCAACTGTAATGGAGTCTCCAGTATGAATCCCACATGGGTCAATATTTTCAATGGAGCAGATAATGACTCCATTTCTATCCTTATCAACCATCACCTCTAGCTCTAACTCTTTCCAACCTAGTAGGGACTTCTCCATTGTAATAGGAAATTTTAAATCACTAGTAAAAACTTCGTTTAAATCATCTAGATTGTGAACAAGTGCAGCGCCTTTTCCACCGAGAGCAAAGTCCCTTCTGATAATGAGAGGGTAGCCCACACTTGTACTCGCTAGTTCTATGGCCTCTTCTTTTGAGTGTGCCCTAAATCTCTTTCCTGTTTGGTATCCAAGTTTATCTAACTCTAGAGCAAAGAGCGCTCTATCTTCTGTTCTATTGATGGTATCGACATTTGCACCTAAAAGGGCCACACCATTACTCGCCAAGTAATTTTCTTCTTCTAGTTCTATACAAATATTTAGTGCTGTCTGGCCTCCCATGGTCGAGAGTACAGCATCTACATTCTCTTTTTGAATAATCTTCTTAATTGTGTCCTTGGTAATTGGCTCAATATAAGTTCTATAGGCCATGTCAGGATCAGTCATTATTGTAGCAGGGTTTGAGTTTAAAAGAACGACATCAATTCCTTCTTCTTTGAGTGCTTTACATGCTTGAGTACCAGAGTAGTCAAACTCACTGGCCTGTCCTATTTTAATGGGCCCAGAACCAATGAGTAAAATCTTCTTATATGGAACTTCTTTCTTCACACCTTTGTGAACATTGATCATTGGGTGAAGGTCTTCTTTAGAAATAATTTCTAGATTTTTACTATTTAAAAAGTTTTCAATTTCAGTGAAGAAGATATGGGCGTCGCTAGGTCCAGGATTTGATTCAGGATGAAATTGTACACTCTTTACTATGTGATCAGTTGTGGAGATACCCTCTACAGATAAATCAAATAGGGAGATATGTTGGATAAAGAAATCTCTTTTTGTAATATTATTCGTGGCCAATTTTTCAAAGCTTTTCTCTTCAACACTATAGCCGTGGTTTTGACTTGTAATGAGAATTTCTCCACTTACTTTATCAAAACATGGATGATTGACACCTCTCTGTCCAAAGGGAAGTTTAATGATTTCACTACCAAGGGCAAGTGAGATGAGCTGGTGTCCTAAGCAAATACCTCTCATTGGAATATCCATGACAAGTAGTTCTTTAACAACTTCTATCTCTCTGTGATATTCTCTCGGGTCTCCCGGCCCATTGGAGAGGAAAATAAGTGAAGGATCGAGTGACTTTACTTCTTTGGCACTTACTGAGTGAGGAACGACAATCAGTGGTCTTTTTAAATTTTTTAAATTATTTAAAATAGCACTCTTTATACCGTAGTCTATAACGACGATTGGTCTATCTCCTTCAATGAGGACTTCTTTCTTCTCTCTTGAGACTAATTCCAATTTATTACAAGTGAGCTCTGCATTTTGAAATTCACTAGCACTTGGAGAGTCTTCTCTCGTTGTAAGTACCGACTTGTGCGCACCTTTTTTATTAACTAAGTACTTTACGAGCTTTCTAGTATCTAGATTTGAGACGAGTGGTATATCAGTATTTAAGAATAATTGGTTGGGAGAGATATTTCTTGCAATAATCGAAGTCCCATGAATTTTATCTGACTGCGAGACCCTTTCATCGTATTCATAATTTCCGATATGGGAATTTGAAAAGATAATATGCTGACCTAAGAAAGATGGATCGGTAACTGTCTCTTGATATCCACTCATACCTGTAGTGAACGCAGCTTCTCCCCAGATTCCTATTGCCAACTCAGGGTCATCGCTAGGCCTATTTACAGTGGCCTTAAATCTCATGCCATCGTCAAAATGGAGGTAGACAGTAGATTGTTCAAGTGATGTGTTAAATTCAAAGTTATTAGACATGAGTAAGTCTCTCCCTTATTTTAAAGAAAACAATGCTGTATATGAAATTTATAATGAAATCAGAGAAGTGGGATTTAGAATTTAAAAAATGTATTTTCTTCGAACCCAATGTTCTTTGCTCCGTTTTGTAACATAGATTGAACTAGGGCCATTCTTAAGTAGATTGAATTTCTCACTTGTTCATGACCTAAGTAGTATTTTGAATTAATTAACTCTTCACAGATCTCAACACCTATATTGGCAGGGCCGGGATGGAGGACTGGAAGTTTCTTATTTAGTGCTTCTATCATTTTAAGCGTAAAGCCATACTGTTCGCTATAATTTTCTATACTCTTTAAATTCCCATGCCTCTCTGTTTGAATTCTTAAGAGGTATAAGATGTCCGCTTTCTCTAAAACTTCATCTCTAGAGTGAGTGATAGTGATATTTTTATCTGTGGTGATATTTGGTAAATATTCTTTGGGACCAAATAATAAAACCTTCGCCCCAAATTGTGGGAGTAGTTCAATAAGGGAATGTCCTACACGAGAGTGAATATTGTCACCAGCAATGCAGAAGACCTTTCCTTCTAATGATATATTATTCTCTATTAAGGTGAATACATCTAAAAGGGCCTGTGTCGGGTGCTCGTTAGTCCCATCTCCACCGTTTATGATCTTAATAGGGGGCTGTTCTTTAAATTCACTGAGCTGATTAGAAACCGATGTTCTGATCACACATAAATCTACTCCTTGATCATTTAGAGTAAGGAGTGTCTGCTTAAGGGTCTCACCTTTTTTTAGAGACGAAGTTTCAGCATCAAAATCAATATAAGTACAACCAAGCTTTGAAATAGCTATTTCAAAGGAGTGTTTTGTTCTAGTTGAATTTTCGAGAAAAGAGGTGGCAATGATTGGTGTTTTATTTGGAAAAGAGAAACGGGTGTCTGAGCGGTTTTTTAATTTATGGGCCAAGTTAAGGACTCCATCAATTTGCCGCTTATTCAAGTCTTTAATTGACTCTAAAACAGAGGGGAAGTTCTCCATTTATGCGCTTCCTTTCCAAGTTTCTTTTGGAATTTGATAATTCGTTGTTAAGTTTAGTAGACTATAATGAAATTGAAAACTTCTTTTTCCGATAAGTTGAAAAAAATATGCGCGAATATCAACCCATTGACACTAAGGCCCAAAAAGAGGCCCTTATTAATGAATTTAAAGGTAATCTCTTTGAGTATTTAGTTGCTCAAAGTCTGGCCAGGCACTTCGCTATTGAAGGGGATTTTATTCGCTCTTTTGGTGGTGAGATCAGACGTCAATTAACAGAGTATGATCACTGGCTTAGAGTTCATGAGCCCTCACTTATCAAATCTCTGCCTATTCTATCCCAACAGGTCGCTTCAAAAATTGTCGAGCAAGTACCAGATGGTGTCACCAAGGTTTTAGTCATTGGTAAGAGTGCAGGAGGGTCTCACGATAAGACTTGGGACGAAGCTGATATTCTCATCCAAGTCGAAGAGAGCTTTATTCCAATTTCACTTAAATTGTGTAAGTCCAATGCTTTCGTCAATACAAAGAGTGCGGGTGTTAAGAGTTTTATTTCTCAATATTTTAAAGAGTTTTCTAGAAATACTTACTTTCAAGACTTAATTAATGAGGGAGTTGAGAGAAGATTTCAGGAAATGGCAAGAGATCTACATGAGCGTGCCTCTCTAGAGTACTTTGGACGCTTTGATCATCGTTGGACAGAGGCAGGCTTTAGTGAATTGCCGGGCCAACTTCCAAAAGAATTGAATGAAATAGTCGTTCAAACCTACTATGACTGTGTAGGAGAGATTTATTCATGTCTTGTAAGTCTCTATGAAGAAAATAGAGAGCTTTTTCTAAAGTCGCTTCTTCCACTCATTGGAATTGGAAATAGTGATATTATGCAAGTGTCGTGTTTTCACAAAGAAATCCAAAAAGAGAAATATCAATTAGGTGGAGTTCATATCGTCAATTCTAAAGACTTAATTTCAAAAGAAGTACAAATTGCTCCTCTAAAAGAAGGAATTAGTTCATTTGAAATTCTATTAGACACTCTACGCTTACAAATTAGAGTAAAGCCAATGAATAAATTTACCAGTGCCGCCTTTAAAATCAATTGCTCAATTAAGGAAAGATAATGCGTGAGTTAAATATCTATATAAAGAATACTGAGTTAGATCGTGAGCTTATACTAAGTGAACTTTCAGAGTTTGCTAAAATAACAGAAGTCCACAAAAGTGGTGCTAATACTCTCTCTATCAGTGATTATCCTTTTGTAGATTGGGACTATATTTTTAAATTCGGTCTTAAAGAGAATACTAACTTTGTCTTCTTGGATGAGTACACAGATGGGGAGTATCCTAGAGATCGCTTTATAGATAGTGGATTAAGCTACACTTTAAAAGAAACATCTACATGTCGAAGTCTTCCCTTGGTAAATTATCCCAAGAAAATGACATCTGCAAAAGTGGCCCTGCTCTTAGATAGAGATGGAATCATTAATATCGATAGTGGCTATGTCTATAAGTACAGTGATGAAATTATTTATCCAGATATTTTAGAAGTTGTAAAAGAGGCCAACGTTCTAGGGATTCCTGTTGCCATTGTTACTAATCAAGCAGGGATAGCAAGAGGAATGTATAAAGTTAGTGATGTGGATAGTTTTCACAAGCATTTAAAGAACTTCTATCAAGAAAATGGTGCAAGGATTGATCATATCGAAATTTGTCCCTTCCACAAGGACAAGGGAGAAGAGATGTGGAAGTTTGATTCTCTTCTTAGAAAACCCAATCCAGGTATGCATCTTAAGGCCCTTTCTCAATTAATGTGTAAAGTTGAGGGGAGTCTTATGATTGGTGATAAGCAGAGTGATAGAATTAATCTCTTGGGATTGAAAACTCTTCTCTTGCAAGGTGATTATGAAATCACACCTGCGAATGATCTTTGTCAAAGCCGTCAAGAACTATGTCAAAAAATTTCTAATTACTTGAATAATTTGCTTGATTTTTCATAACTTAGTGCTCAGTATTAATCTAAGAATTGTTTATTAATGGAGTAATAAATGAAGATAGCGTTTGTTCTAGTATTCGCATTTTTTATATCTATGGCGGCCCGTTCGAGAGAGTTAAGCTATAAAGAACGTATGGCCACACTTGCAGCTAAGAATCATATTGAATTAAGTCAGTTCTTTGTCGATCAAATCGATCCTCAAGGCCTTCCTCTAAATGAGTATATTTCCTATAATGTTTTAAAGAAGTCTTGTCTTCCTCTACAAGCTCAATTTAAGAAAATTGACCATGCAGATGAAGAGTTAGAAGATCAATCTAAGAAGTTAAGAGTTCTCTATGAAGGTTGTATGGAAGGAACTCTCGCTTTAGGTCATCTTTATCAAAAATACTTAAAGTAGGAATTTACTCTAAAGCTTAGTTTATCTTGAAGCTCTACATAGCTCTATTCTCATTTTTGTAAAGTTAATGAAAAAGAATCTTATTTAGGTTACAATTAATCTATGAAGGATAAATTTTCGGATTGCAGGCTCTCCATTGAGTGGGGAAGAGATAAGTCACTTACATTAGAATGGGATATACTCGATCACGCGGTAAGTTTCTTTTGGTTGAAGTTATTTCACTCCTGTTTAAGTGAAGAAATTTCCCTCAATTCTCGCTACGTAGGTTTTCTACAAGGACCTAGGGATCAGGACTTCGTAGGCAATTTGCTCAATGAATGTATTGATACGATAAATGAAGATGGTCGCTACTTTATTGAGGATCGCTACGAAGGGGAGATTACCCAGGAACTCCTCCATGAAGTTCATCACCACTTTTCTACTCTGATGGGGGATGAGTTTTCTAAATCACAATTTTGGATCGATTCTAATACGACAATTCACTCAGCAATTTGTGGTCTGAATGACTATATTCATGAACTGGAGTCGTGGCAAAGTGCAGTTGATGTTAATGAAGTGGATGAAGAAATTACTTCGGCCTATGTGACGAGTAGATTCTTCGAGGCCAAGGGGATCGAAATTCAGGACGATTGGAACCATCTCTTTAGTTTAGATGGACAATTTGGAGATCTTACTCTTCACTACGATCAGATTGGAAAGACTTGGTTAGAGGTTTTACTCGAAAGGGATGAGGTGATTATTGAAGATGATATTAGACCTCTTTCTAGATTGACAGGTTCGTTTAATATAAATTTCTTTGAAACTGATCGGGAATATCTTCTAGATACAATTACACCCTATGCTTTAAGTAAAGGAATCGAGCTAGAGGATAGTAGCTTAAGACTAGGGCACTGCTGCCTCGGTAGGCTTCGTGAAAGTAATATGGATAGAGAAGAGCTTATATCTCTACTCTCAAAGAATTTAGACATTTCGTCTATAACACTTATGCAAAATGAAGAAGTCATCATACGAAAAGAAATACCGAAATCAAAAGAGAGATACTTCTACTCAAAGAATAAGTAGCTGACTAAAAATTAGACAGTGTTAAATCATATTACAAGATTATTGGTATAATTATTTGTAATCACAATATATATAAATGGTATATTTTTTGCTCTAACTTCATTGTATTTAATTAAATGAATTGGAGTATCCGTGAATCGAAGTATCGTCTCTTTATTTCTCTTACTATCATTAACACCCTCACAAGTAATGGGTTCTAGCGATCTATCGACAAGTATAAACGCACTTGATAAGGCGAAGGTGGATCCAAGTATTGTTAAAAAAATAGAAGAACTGAAAGAGAGAAACCTAACTCTTAAGACGAGACCCGTTTTCTGTCCTCTAAATTCATCTAGAAGTGATGTTATTTTAAATAGTATTAAAAATATTGAAGCTATCTTTAAAGACGATTGTCTCGATGGAAGTCAGGGGACTCTCGATCAAGTCTTAACTGGGGCGAGAGAAATTCAAGACTCTATTAATCAGTCCAGAGAGGCTAGGGGAGAAGATCCAATTACAGTTCCTGAAACAGATGGTTTGGCCAATACAGGAATAAGCGGTGAGCAGATGGCCTCATTAGTTAATGGGCTTAATACTTTATTTAATAAGAATAAGTGTTCTCATCTAGATGATTCTAGCTTTCTAGAGAACTCTGCCAATGTCATTCAAAATTTCTCACAATTTGGACTCTATTCACCATCTCCTGCTGGTGTTTCCGTCGCATATGGTGGACTCGTTGTTAGCTCAATATTAAAATTTATTAATAACCTCTTTGAAGGGCGTTTTGACTTCAAAAAGGATGAAGATAGATTAACTTTTATAAAGTTAAATTGCTCGTTCTACGATGTTAGAATTAAGATGCAAGAAGCCGGTATTCTGGATATTTCAACTGATGCTCACTATAAAGATTTAGCGAAAATTGAAGAACTCATTGTAATTCTAAAGAAACTTCAAGTTGATATTAAAACAAGTACGAGCACAATTAATGCTCAACTTGAATCCATCAGAAAATCACACGTCGATGCAATTGGAAAAGAGAGACTAAAGTTCTTCATTCCTATATTAGATATTCTTGAACCGCTTAACTCATCATCTGAAGTTCCTGTAAGTGCTCAAAGAGATATTATCTTAGATAAATTAACTTTTAATTATAATCTTATTAATAGCTATGTTTCAGACTTTATTAATCCAACTAATGGACAAAGAGTATCGAGACAAAATAGATCTCTAAGGGATTTACTAGAGTCTATTGACGAAATTTCGCACTTAGATAAAGTCGTAGAGTTAGAGAACTTAAGTGACTCTGCTTTTAATCTATATACAAAGAATCTAAAGTATCACTTTAAAAGACTATTAAATGAAATAGACTCTCAAAGAAGTGATGCCTCTAAGGAATTAGCAGATGTAATCATCAATATTGAAGGAAGAGAAGATCTCACTTTCTCTAAGCTAGACACTTTAAGTAAGAGTGGTAATGGTGTTAAAACAAATTCACAAATAGATGCACTACTTTTAGAGCTTAATCAGCTTAAATCTAAACTTCTCTCTATAACTGGAAAGAAAGAATTTACAAGTGAGAATGGAGCAGATGGTGCTGATCTTCGCATCCTAGAGGCACACGATAAAGTAATTAACTACATCTATGGTGATTATGGAAAAGACTTTGTGGATCATATGAGAAAGAAGAGTGCCAAAGTTAATAAGCTCTTTATTAAAGATTTCAAGAAGTTTGCAAGCTCTAATTTAGACGAGCGTGGTGGATATTATCATATTAAGAATATTGATGATCTCACTTCTGATCAGGTTGATAAGGCATGTGTTTCAGCGAAGAATCTTAGGGCCACTTGGAAGTATGCTCAAAAATGGGCCGAGATGGGATATGATTTCTTGGCCACCAATAAAGATATATTCGGTGAAACAGGCTCTTATGTGAGTAATGATAGAGATAAGATTTTTAATAACTCTCAAAGTGCAATTTTTGCTAGAAGAATCATCTCTGCATTAAAGCTTCAAAAGAAGAATCAATTAGAGGGTTCTAACGAGAAGGTAACAGTGGAGTGGCAAGGTAAGACTCTTAGTGTTGCAGCAGCTATAGACTTACTAAAAGACGATTACAATTACACATTAGGTGAGAGTATGTTAGATATTCAAATGACCAGAGACCACAACGGTCTTTTACAAAGCCTCTATGGTCAATATCGATGCGACCTAAGAGCTAATTACGAAAAATAAGATATATTCATGGTCGCTTTTAGCGGCCATTTTTTTTGCCTCTCTCTCTGGGTGGACTGCCTTGATATGTGGTCAACTTTAATAGATATTCAGATTGTTAGACTCTCACTTTCCTCCCTGTTACACTATATTACAATAGGTCCAATTGGGGTAGGATATGGATGAATATGATTTTCTCATAATAGGTAGCGGGTTCGGTGGCTCGGTGAGTGCGTGTAGGCTCTCTCAGAAAGGCTATAGCGTTGCTATTCTTGAGAAAGGTCGAGAGTATTCAGATAGCGATTTTCCAAAGACCAATTGGAATATTCGAAAATTTCTTTGGGCCCCTCTCCTAAAGTGCTTTGGTATTCAAGGAATAAAAATCTTAAAAAATTTAATGGTTCTCCATGGCGTAGGTGTTGGCGGTGGAAGTCTTGTCTACGCGAATACTCTTCTAAGACCTAAGGACGATGTTCTCTCAAATCTTCCTTGGCCAAATCCTACTAGTTTCGCCAGCTCTCTTGCCCCTCACTATGATATGGCAGAAAAGATGTTGGGTGTAATAGAGAATCCTTATATAGAGGATAATGATAGAATTTTAAAAGAAGTTGCAACGACACTAAATTGCCAATCAACTTTTAAGCCTGCAAGAGTTGGTGTTCTCTGCTCTGATCAATTAGGTGAACAAATGGAAGATCCTTACTTTGCTGGGGATGGGCCAAGTCGTACCTCCTGTACTAAGTGCGGTGGCTGTATGATCGGCTGTCGAGTAGGGGCGAAGAATACTCTAGTTAAAAACTATCTCTACTTTGCCCGTAAGTGGGGATGTCGAGTCTTTGCTCAAACTAAAGTAACAAGAATAATCAAAGTCGATGACTCCTACAAAATAGAAACCTGTAGACCTGGTAGTTATACTTTTAAGAGAAGAAGAAGCTTCAAGGCCAAGAATATTATTCTAAGTGCTGGTGTTATGGGAACAATGGATCTTCTTCTAAAGAATAAAGAGGTATATAGAACTCTTCCAGATATTTCTCATACACTAGGATTTAATATAAGAACAAATGGTGAGAGTTTAGTAGGGGCGAGCTCTTTTAATAGTAAGTACGATCTCTCTAAAGGTCTCGCCATTGGGGCACAAATTAACCCTGATGAATTTACAAAGATTGAAGGCGTTCGCTACCCTCGAGGAAGCGATTTTATGAAATTACTTACAACTCCCCTGACTCCTGAGGGAGGTCGAATTCTTAGACCGATACTTATGATCTTGAGTTTATTTAGGAACTCATTTCGCTTTATTAAAGCTCAGTTCTCTAGGGATTGGGCCAGCAGATCTATTATTCTCTTAGTTATGCAATCTATTGATAGCAAGATGAATTTTAAACTAGGAAGAAGTCCTTTCTCCTTTTTTACAAAATCAATTCAGGGAGAGTTTGATGGCGAACCTCTTAAAAGCTCTATTCCTATCGCTCAAAAATCAGCAGAGATCGCCTCTGATAAACTAGATGGTATTGCTCTAAACTGTAGTGTTGAAGCTGGTCTAGGCAGTATAACGACTGCACATATTCTTGGAGGCGCGATTATGGGAGAAAGTGCAAAAGACTCAGTTATTAATAGTCATAATCAAGTTCACGGGTATAAAGGTCTCTATGTATGTGATGCTAGTATTATTCCAGGCAACCTGGCCGTAAACCCATCTCTAACTATTGCCGCATTAGCTGAGAGATTCACTTCCAAGTTTCCCGTTAAAGATGGCATGGAAGAAAAAACTATTAACTTTACTCACTAGGAATAAATATGAAGAAGCATAAGAAAACTAAAATTATCATTGCACTCATTCTCTTATTAATAAGTCTTAGTGCTGGCTATATAGGAATAAGTATCCCGTTTGGAGAGATTAATAAACTTCAAAAAGGATTTGTGAAGACAACGTATAGTGATGAATTAGGAGTTCAGTATACGATCGTAGATAAGAGACCTAAGGGTTGGAGTCCATTAAAGTCGATCTCACCCAATGCAACCTCCGCTATTATGCTGAGTGAGGATTGGGATTTCTTTAGACATGTTGGTGTTGATGTTTCTCAGATTAAAGAAGCGGCACTCGATGGTATTAAGGGCGAAAAGTTAAGAGGAGCAAGTACAATATCCCAACAACTCACAAAGAATCTCTTCTTTTCTAATGATAGGTCTCTACAGAGAAAGCTAAAAGAGTTGGGTGCAACAATGTATCTAGAGAATAAGGTTTCCAAAGAAAAAATATTAGAGCTTTATTTAAATGTTATTCAATACGGAGATGGTATTTATGGAATCAAGGATGCGGCCAAGCATTACTTTAATAAATCTCCAAAGAGTTTAACTGCAAAAGAGGGGGCCTTCTTGGCGATGCTCCTTCCATCTCCAGTTCGCTATGCTCAATCTTTCAAAGAGAAGAAATTAACTGAGTTTGCTGATGAAACAGTTAATAATATTTTAGATAAAATGGCACTTGCAAAAGTTATCTCTAAAGAGAAGGCCGAGTATCTAAAAAAGCAAAAATTAAATTTTGAAAAAGGGAGAGCTAAAAGTCGCCAAAGAAGAAATTTAAGTGGCATCGGAAACCGTCAGAGAGTTAAGAAGTTAACGGACGGTCGGGATTGGGAGAATCGCTATAAATATGATCCTGATCTAAGTGTGGCCGAAGAAGTTAAGTATGACCCTGATGCTATCAACGAAGATGATCTAAAGCTTAAAGAAGAATTTTCTCTAGAGTAGTTTGAATTTTACAAAATGGATGTTGTTTCTAATGTTGTTCGCTTTGTAATATGAGGTCTCAAGGTTTTGTTGAATGCTTCTATTTATTTAGTTTGTTAAAATTGATTGTAGTATATGATGGTTGATGACTCCTAATCATTTCATTTCTATCAAGTAGTGTAAGTATGCTTTACTATTCAGTGGTAGCTTATCAGTGCTTCATCTTTCTTAGTAAAGAAGTCTGTTGATTGTGATACAGAAATTTGTGCTTTAAAGATCATTAGTTTCAATGACGCTTGAGTTTAGATATTGCTAATCTTCTCACGTATAACAATAAGAAGGTTCACTAAGGGATTATCAATTTAATAAAATGTAATGGTATCTATGGGTATTAGTTCTTATCTGCAAATCGGAGAAAGGCCTTAGTTGTCAGCTGATAGGTTGAGGGATGGGTATACGGAGGTTCAAGGCACCAGGTTCTTATCTAGTGTTACTATATAACAACATTCTCCATGCCAAACTTGTAATTTCGTAGAGCGTTGTTTTTATATTGGGCAAGCTTACTTTTTACATGCAGAGTTTATATTCTGGACTTTGCTCAGGATGAATTATCAGTAATTTATGTGCTCATTAACTTGGCCCCTAGTTTGCTTTTAGATTTGTAACATCTTCACATACAATAAATAGGAGGTTCTGTGAGTGATAAAATTAGTATGAAACCAAATGACTTATTAAATAGCTTAAGTGAACAAGTTGAAGAGTTATTCTCTGAGAGAATTTGTCATTCTCGATTGAAGTCTAATAAGACGTTAGACGACGGAGTAATATCTTCTTCAGATGCTATTATGTGTTGTTTAATCAAAGAGAGTTATCGTAAGACCATTCGCAGTGACTATTCTGAATGTTTAGTTCAACATGTAGCTATAGTATTTATTTTTAACTATAGGATATGTGATTTTATCAGTTCTTTAATAAGTGCTTTACGCCATAGTTTAAAGTTTATAACAAAAATAATTGGATTATTAAGTTTGAAATTTCTTTAAAGAGTTTTTGAATTGTATTTAATAGAATTGATTACTTATTCTCTTAAAGGAATGATGAATATTGAATACTTAGTCAATGAGTCTTTTATATTTAAAAATAAGTTTAGCAGTGGCTTTTATATGTGGCAATTTTTTAAAGAGGTTTGCCACAGAGTCCTCAAAGGTATTGTTTTTTACCAAGGAAAACAATATTCTTGATAGCCCATTCCGTGATGGTGCATATACCACTTGTCCTCAATGTCAGGGAAGTTTACTTGCACATAGTCGCAATCAGTCTCCATTCCTAGTGAATACATATAATCTAACCCTTTCGCAGTTCTGACGAAATCTCTAGCAGGCTGAATATATCCATCGTTTCTAATATATTCTCTAAAGATATCTGCTCCGGCTTCGTGAAGGATTTTAAGTTTCTCGAAAGTTGATGCCTGGTACACGGGAAATCTGCCAGTTCCTGTTGTGGCTTCTATCCAAGCGCCGTTTCTAATTAAAGCCTTTAGCGTTTCTTGCACATCCTTTTTAATATCATTATCAACAGCAGACGAAGTAATTATGTGAATGTATCTAACTTCCATATCCTCATCGTTAATGTTTGAGTAGACGATATCATTTGGATCATAACCGGCATCAAATAGCTTGATCATTTCGCTATACTTGCTATTTCTTAGTAAGTCGGCCATTTCCATTCTTTGAGAAAGAGTGGGCTTATAAGCAAATGTGTTAAACGATAATAGTGTAGCAAATAGAATAGTAAGAAATTTCACTTTAG
The DNA here is from genome assembly GCF_000210915.2 of Halobacteriovorax marinus SJ. Taxonomy (NCBI): domain Bacteria; kingdom Pseudomonadati; phylum Bdellovibrionota; class Bacteriovoracia; order Bacteriovoracales; family Halobacteriovoraceae; genus Halobacteriovorax; species Halobacteriovorax marinus. Next base: position 1,924,270 of record NC_016620.1, on the reverse strand, counting down.
TTCTCCAATATTTGTTATTCACAAAACGATATAACATATATTGGAGAATGTTAAGGCCTAGTATGAAATTAATTTAGTTTAACACGCGTGTTTAATCACAATTATTGTGGCGTCTAAAAGTGGTGTCATTTTAGTAGTCAGTGTCAAATTATTCGACTCTTTATTCATATAATTTCGAAGGCTTATACTGGCCTGATTCTTGCTTCTAAAAGAATGCTATTTATACATTCGGAGGAAGTGTGACACCAAGAAAATTGATTCAATTCTCTTTAATTTGCTTTTTTTCATTAGGCTCTATCTCTTGTTCAAAGAGTGAGAAGCCAATTATTAAAGACTTACAAGTAAGTGCTGCAAAGAGTGAATCCCTTACAAAGAATACTGTGCAATCTGAGAGTCGTAGGCCTCAGAGTGAGTCATCTTCGGGACAAGTTCTCCATGGTCTTGGGCTAGAAGATTATGAGAAAGTGGCCAAGCAAATATTCTTAGTTAAAGAGGCAATGAGTGAAGAGTTCCCTGTTGGGGATGGACTTACCTTTACAATGTATATTCTTAGATATCTTTCTGAGGTAGGTGATTATATTTTGACCAATGAAGATATTTCCAATCTCTTAGTTGCCTTTGAGAAAATCTCTGGAGAGAAGTTAGATGAGACAATTTATGAGACCGTGGCCCAGATCAAGAAACTTAAATTCGGAAAGAATAGTGGAAAGTATGCAGTAGAAATCTTTGCATTTAATAAGAAGGAAGGTGTTCTCATTCCAATTAATGAAGTTAGTGAAGAGGGAATGGTTCAAGAAATTAAATACGCTAGAATAAAAGATAAGGCCGAGATTATTTTTGATGATGTGGATTCTAAACTTGAGATTAAAGCTCTTAAGAGATTCTTAACAGAGAAGATTACGATTCCTCTTGTTTCAGATTCAATGCTTCCACCTTTAAATCAACTTCATAAAGATATTAAATATGACGTTGAAAATTATATTGATAATACAAAGATTATTCCCTTAGAAATTAAGACAAAGGGAATCTATATCAAAGTTGATACTTCTACTGTATTTAATAATATGAAATTCTACTTGAGGACTTTATACACTCTTCCGGGCAGAAAGAAAGATGGAGCTGCTATACCATCACTAGTGATGAGAATTAGAGCGAAACTTGTGAATGTTAAAATTTCGATCGATCAATAGAGATAGTGCAGCTTTAGGTTCTACTTAAAGCTGCGACTAGTTTGACCAGAATATATTCTTTTTACAAATTCGAGCGCATCAATTCCTCCGGCCTGAATCCTGGCACTCTTCTCTATAAGTAGGAAAGTATGCATCTTTGTGTCGGGAGTAAAGGCCGCGCAATTTGAATTCTTCTTAGACGTCTCAAAAATACCAGCATCGGAATAGACATATTCTCTATGTAATTGTGGACTAATATTTCCAAAGACTTTAGACATGACTAAGTCCTGGCTTCCTTGCAAGATTCCGACTTTCCAGTCTGAGAGATAGTGACAAACATGCTCAATTTCACTGGCAATCATTCCATCTGAAAAATCAATATTAAGATCTACCTTGGAGAAATTTCTATCGAAGTCATGAATCATCTCTCTTGTAAATTTATCCCAGAAATTTTGTCCAAAGTGTAAACCTGGTGAGTCCGAAATGAGGTATTTCTTTGTCTTAGTTCCTAAATATGGAGTGATTGTTTTTGTATGCAGTAAAGAGCCTATGGCCCCAGCGCTTGCACCAAAGAGAATAACTTCATCTAAATCTTTGAATTGAATGATCTCATTTTCTTTTAAATACTTCAGTGATTTTTGAATATTGCTATAGCCTCTGTGATGGGCCCTAATATTGAAGCGGTAATCAATGGCATGATCTCCAGCGTGAACATCTCCCGTGCAATATGGAAAGTAGAGTGCTGAGTGTTTATTAAAGGGAGTCAACTCACCATTATCTGAAGTCAACACAGAGAAGGCCGGGATTTCAGGAATAGGGTGCATCCAAGTTCTTAGGTTTGGTCCAAAACAAGTTGATAAACTCCAACACGCTCCTCCACCCATAAATTCAGCGAAGAGTTTCTTAGAGTTCTTAGGATTGTAGAAAACAAAGTAATCTAAACTATCACCACATTTAGCACCAGGGATTTTAATTTTGACCCAGTCTCTTGCGAAGGTACTTGTTTGGAGAAATAGAATGACGAGAGCTAATACTTTCATTATAGTTACCTTTGTTTTTTTATTTATGATACTTTCGCTCGTTGCTATGCCCTAGGTGATACGCGTTATATGAAAGGTTTTTTTAGAAAAGGAGCCTCGAATGACAAAAATTAGAGTTTTATTATCTGACACTTTTGATCCGTGGTTCAATCTTGCTACTGAGGATTGGATATTTAGAGATATGGACCCTGAGACGCATGTTCTCTTTCTATGGCGTAATGACAATACTGTCGTTATAGGTCGCTATCAAAACCCTTGGACAGAGTGTAATACTGAGAAGATGGAAGCAGATGGAATTAAGCTGGCCCGCAGACAAAGTGGTGGCGGCGCTGTCTTTCACGATTTAGGAAATACAAACTTCACCTTCTTAAGTTCTAAGAAGAACTATGATAAGAGCGTTAATAATTCTATTATTTCTAATGCCCTTAAAAAGTTTGATGTTAAGGCCTTTGCCTCAGGAAGAAATGATATTCTCGTAAAGTCTGATGATGGAGATAAGAAAGTATCGGGCTCGGCCTTTAAAGAAACTAAAGACAGGGCTTTTCATCATGGCACTCTTCTCATTGACGCTGACTTAAGTAAGCTAGGAAATTATCTCAATCCTTCTAAGAAGAAACTTGAGAGCAAGGGGATTAAGTCTGTTCGCGCTCGAGTTACAAATCTAGTAAATTGTAATGCAAGTATTAATCACGATTCTCTTTGTAGTGCGATAATTGAAGAATTTAAAAAGCACTATCAAGCAGAGTGCGAGGTAGAGATTCTTGATCACCAATTTCTAAAAACTGTGACTCACTTAGATAACTACTATCAAAAGTTAAAAGATTGGGACTGGAGATTTGGAGAAACACCAAAGTTTAACCACTTCCTTGAAGAGAGATTCGCATGGGGTGGAATAGAGGCCCATATCGATTCGCACAAAGGTTTAATCACTGACTGCAAGATTTTTTCTGACTCCCTTCATCCTGAGATGATTGAATATATTACTAGAGATTTAATAGGAAAGAAGTATTCTCCAGAAGGGATTGAAGAGGCATTTTCTCAGACAAAGAAAGAGCTTCCAATGATTGCGACAGAGCTCGATGAATTTTCTTGTTGGCTAGCAAAAGAAGTGCACTAACATCTTTTCTTATAGAGGAAGTACATATAGTATTTTCTAATGAATAATTCTCAATCTTCTTCATTAAATATATGGAAGTCCTATCTTTTAAATAATAAATCAGTGTACTTTGTAGGTACGCTGATGGTTTTACTTACTAATATTTGCCAGGTTCTTACCACAAGAATTATTGGTTGGATCATCGACTTCTTTAGTGGTGTAAGTTACCCACACTTCTTTAGCAAGGCCTCTAAAATAGAGACATTCTACTTCTTCTTTATTTGTATGTTTGCATGTCGTGTTCTTATTACTCTTGGACGTATGGGCTGGAGAGTTACGCTTGCGCGACAAACTCATATGGCCAGTGCCATGCTCAGAAAGAGAATTTGGGAAAATGCTCGCTTCTTTAATAAGAAAGACTTAGTAACAGATTTTTCTAAAGGTAATTTGATGAATGCGTCTAATAGTGATGTGAATTCTTCTCGCTTTATCTTTGGTTTCACTCTTGTGGGATTAGTTGATGTTATTTTTCTAGGGATACTTACTCTGGTTACAATGGGAATGATTAACCTTAAGATGACACTTATTTCAGTTCTCTCTCTTTCGATTCTTCCATACTTTGTGAAAAAACTCTCTAGTAAGGAAGTCCAACGCTATAAAGATTCACAGAAGGCCCTTGGGGATTTTAATGATCTCTCTACTCAAGTCATTAGTACGATACGTCTTCAGCGCCTGACTCAGACTGGAAATTATTGGGAAGGTAAATTAATTGAGAGTGCGACAAAGTTTAAAAACTCAAGACTTCTCGCACTCTTCACTTCGCTGAATTATATTCCAATGATGGGTGGAGCCTCGATTATTAGTTACGGAGTTCTCTTTGTTGTTGGAGTAGGACTTGTAATTGATCAGCAGATGACAATCGGAGACTTTGTCTCTATGCAAGGACTTATTTTTCTCTTGCAAGACCCTTTAATGGAGATGGGTTTCATTATCTCTGACTGGAAGAGAGGGACAACTAGTCTTGATCGTCTTAATAAGATTTACAAGAATAAGAAAGAAGAATTTCTCTTTAAAAAAGGCGATAGAATTTCTGATTCACAGTACGTTCTAAGCGCTAAAAACTTGAGCTTTCGCTATTATGATTCTGATAAGAAGACCCCTCTTATTGAGAACTTCAATTTGAATCTTCTTCCTGGGGAACGTCTAGGTATAACTGGAGATATTGGTACAGGTAAGAGTACTCTTTTAAAAATCCTTAGTGGTCTAGAGAGAAATTATGAGGGAAGGCTATTTTTTCAAGGCAAGGATTATAATAATTATGAACATGGTCAGCTAAGAGAGTTTATGAGCTTTGTTCAACAAAAACCTTTTCTCTTTGCCGACACTATTAAGAAGAATATCGAAATGGATAGGGAACTTAGTGATGATGATGTCTGGTACTATCTTGAATTAGCTGGCCTAGATAAAGATGTTCTAGATTTTCCTGATAAATTAAATACTCCTTTAGGAGAGTGGGGAATAAATCTCTCTGGTGGTCAACGTCAGAGATTAACTCTGGCAAGAGCTCTGTCTCGTAGACCAAAGCTTCTCTTCTTAGATGATTGTCTCAGTGCTGTAGATACTGTGACAGAGGATCTAATATTAAATAATTTAGACCGCGAGCTTAGCGATACGACTCTTATTTGGGTTGCCCATAGGAGTTCAACTCTGAAGTATTGTAATAAAGTTCTCAATCTCTCTGATAAAGCGGAGGTTATTCATGAGTAATCAATTCTTAGAAAGAGATGAACAAGATGATGGGAATCTAAGAAAGAACGCTCTTAGCGATCTTCGATCATTTAAATTTCTTGTAAGACAGGGGCAAGCGAGAAAGGGGAAGTTTATCTTCGCTCTTATTTTGATGCTCATAAGTTCACTAGTGGCCATCTACTCGTCTCGTGCAATGGGATACCTCGTAGAAGATGGACTTCTTCCAAAGGACTTTGACCGCTCTTATTTGTGGGCCGGAGTTATCATTCTATGCGAAGTCATGGCCCTTGCTCTTCAATGGTTTGGTAGAAGAATACTTGTTATCAACTCATCTGAAACAATTTTAGATATTAGAAGAAAGCTCTTTGCCCATATTCAAAAACTACCACTAGGCTTCTATGACAAACAACCACAAGGTAGAGTGATTACTAGAATGACTCACGATGTGGAAGGAGTAGAGGAGTTCTTTACTTCAACTATTGGGAGATTTGTAAATGCCGGCTTTATGGCCATCATCTCTGGTACGGCCATGTGTATAACTAATTTAAGATTAGGTCTCATTTTAGTTGCCTCAATGTTGCCTGCAGTTCTTCTTGTTTATTTAACTAAGAATAAAGTTCGCGTAGTAAATAGAAGAATGTCAAAACTATCAAGTGCTCTCAACTCAAAGCTCAACGAGTACTTAAGTGGAATTGATGTTATTAGGTCATATGGTTTAGAGAATTGGTCACATCAAAATTTCGATGCGACTGTTAACGACCATAGACAGGCCCAATTGAATGCAAACTTTCTCTACTCATGGACTAGGCCTCTCACAGCTTTCTTTTGTACGCTCCCTTTAATTGGACTCGTCTTCTTCGGTGGACAGGCAGTGATTGCGGGAACTATGAGTGTGGGAATCTTTGTGGCCTTTATTCGTTACTGTGAGAAATTCTTCTCTCCTATTATGATGCTCGCTAGAGAGATTCACGTCATTCAACAGGCCTTTACTAGTAGTGAGAGAGTTCATAGCTTCTTTGGGCATGAGAATGAAGACCGTATTCTTGGTGAGGACGGTGCTCTTAACGATTCTGTTATTCAAGGGAAAATTGAATTTAAAAATACTTGGATGGCCTATGACAATGATAATTGGGTACTAAAAGATATAAATTTCTCTATTAGCGAAGGGGAGAAAATTGGACTCGTTGGCTCAACTGGATGTGGGAAAACCACAACAGTTAGTCTTCTTGCTCGCCTTTACGATTTTCAAAAAGGAGATATCCTGATCGATAATCTCTCAATTAGAGAGTATGAGAGAAAATTTCTTAGATCTTCAATTGGCTTCGTTTCTCAAGATCCTATCATTTTCAACGCTTCTCTAAGAGAGAATCTCTTGGCCGGTAAAGAGTCTAGCGATGAGCAAATTCTTTATTGTTGTAAGAAAACGGGATTCTATCAAGTTATGCTTGAGGGGGCACTGGACTTAGACTCTGAAATTTTAGATGGTGGTGAAAACTTAAGTATTGGTGAAAAGCAGTTACTTAGTTTAACTAGGGTTCTGCTAGGAGATCCAAGAATTCTCATTTTAGATGAGGCGACTGCCAATATTGATCCTAATTACGAAAAGATTATTCACAGTGCTATTGAGGCCATAATGGAAAATAAGACATGTCTCATTATTGCCCATAGATTAGATACAGTGATGAGTTGTGATCGCTTACTTGTCTTTGAAAAGGGGCGACTTGTGGAGAGTGGCACACCTCGTGAGCTTCTTCAAAGTGATGGGCACTTCGCTAAATTACAAAAGGCCAGTGAACTCTAGCTGGCCTATTCTTTTTTAAGTGAATTTAAAATGATTTGAATGGTCTTCTTTGGTCTCTCTAATTGAGGAGTATGCCCTGTTTCTTTTAGAGGAAAAAACTCTAAATGATCCACATCTCTTTTCCAATGATTTGTCTGCTTAAAAGGGATCCAGTTATCATTCTCTCCCCAAATTAAGAGGGTAGGTGTTTCTAATCTGGTTAGATCTGGCACAGCATTTTGTAGCTTCATTATGCTCTTAAAGACTCGCATATATTTCTCAAAATTACCTTCTAGATTAAATAACTCGTAGAATCTCTCAAGATCTTCTTCTTCCATTTTATCTCTATCGTAGAACACACCTCTAGCAATAAAGTCAGAACTCATTCTTGTGGAGAGATTCTTTGCTATCCATTGAAGGAAGCCATTCTCTGAAATTCTGACCACTAGTGGAGGTGAAAGGGGATAGCCTGCCGGAGAGAGTAAGACGATCTTCTTTGTTTCTCTTGGATAATTAATGGCATAATTCCAGGCGATATATCCACCAAGACTATTTCCAATAATAATGGGAGATTCAATATTTAATTTCTTAAAGAGTTTGTTTAAGAAGAGAGTATAATTCTCTTGATCGTAGGGGATTTCCTTCCCGTGAGTAAGGCCAAAGCCTGGAACATCTAGAGCAATATATCTATAGCCAGCTTCTAGTATAGGCTTTTTAAAGTGTCTCCACGAGTGAAGACTATCGCAAATACCGTGTAGCAGAACTATTGCTTGTCCCTCTCCAAAATCGCGGTAGTGAACAGACGTTCCCTCTATTTCAACAAATCGACTTCCATCTTCTTTCTTAGTCCACTTCTCTCTGATCTCTACCGAGTTAGCACAGGAAGCGAGTGTGAAGATGAGAAGGGTGAGAAGAGCTCTTACCATGATTCATTATCTAGGAATAGTCCATGGGACATATTCACATTCAATGTCTCTACTTTTCTAATTTGTAGTGCACTCATATATCCTAGAACAAGAGCAATATTGGTAACGTCAGTTGAAGCATACTTCCCTCCAATAGATCTATCACTTAGTCTTGCTCTCTTATTGAGTGCTACTCTTAGTTGAGTTTGATTATAGATATGACCCTTTTTTAGGGCCTGGTTTCTTAAAGAGTGATAGTGGACGCCTCCAATACCAAAGACTCTCGCTTTCTTTAAGTACTCTTTTACATTGGAAGGAACATTGGCCTTAGCGAAGAATTTTGCTAGAGCAGTGGCCTTCTTTGCATTGAGTTTCCCAAGAGGATTTGGAGAAGTTCTCTTCTTATTTTTAAAGAGAGACTTAAGAACAGTTTCCTTAAAAGAGACGCTGGCAAGATTTCCCAAGTAGTGAAAGTACTTTCCATCTTCTACAAAAGTCATCTGCATACTTCCGCCTCCAATATCCCAAATGAGAATATCTTCATCGTCCGTAAATGGGTGTTTAATCTTTGCACCTAGGTAACCAAACTTAGCTTCTAGCTCTTGATTGATCACTCTAATATTTATTCCAGATTGCTTAGAGATTTTCTCTAAAGTATCTGCACCATTGCTGGCCTCTCTAAAAGCCTGTGTCGCGAGAGCACTAAACTCTGTGACACCTAATTCGACAGCAGTCTCTTTTAGCTCTTTGAGTTCTGAGATACCTTCTCTGATAACTTTATCACTAAATTTATTTCCGTTATCGTAGAGCGATTGCTTATAGGCCACGGCTGATTGGTCTTCAAAGAAAACTTCTACTATTTTATTCTCACATTTATTAACTTTAGCCAGTGTCATTTTTGTTGAGCCAGAGCCGATATCAAATGCGGCCCTCTTGACGAGACAGCTCTCCTTCTTAACAACCGAGCTACAACTTGAGCTAAGTCCTAAAATAACGAATGAGAGGATTAAATAGATATGTTTACTTTTTATAGACAAAAGCCTTCTCCCTTACGTTTCTGATTTTATCTCTATGATTGCTCTTTTGAGATGTCTTAGTGTCTTGATTTTGTAAGTATGACTTATACATACTCTTTAAAGACTTTCCGATGGCCTTGGCCATAAGCGGAGGAACTGCATTGCCAATCTGTCTCCACTGCGCAGAGAGTGGCCCCATAAATTCAAAGTCATTTGGAAAACTTTGAAGAGCGGCAGCTTCTCTTTGAGTCAAATATCTATGCTCTACAGGGTGATAGTAGCTATGTCTATGTGTCATAATGGTTGGACTTGGAAGTGATCTGTCCAACCTTTGATACTTTGTTTGTCTAAAGCGATTCTCTCTGAGATTCTCCCAATCAACACCAAGCTTTAGAGATGGAGTAAGGTACTTCTTTTCATCTGCTTGATAGCGAATACCTTTGCCTTCAGGAATTCTCTTTAATCTCTTTAGATCTATTTTAGATTTAATCATCGCTTGCTCTAGGTCGTGGTTGTAGAGCTTACCTTTCTTTGTCTCAAGATTTTCAAGGGCATCACCAACTGTCATTGGAGGTCTAAATGTCTTGGCCATAACAGTATCGTGAGTATGCTTTGGAAAGACGATATCACAATTGACTCTTGAACCAATGAGGATTGTTCGTCTTCTCTTTTCAGGAACGCCGTAGTTTTGTGAAGACATAACTTGTACGTCCATCTCATAACCAAGAGATCTAAATTTCTTAAAAATATTTTGTAGTGTCTTCTCGTTCTTCTTTGCGAGTAGCCCAGTAACATTCTCTATTACAACAAAGTAGGGCATAGTCGTCTTAACAATGCGACAAAACTCAAGAAAGAGAGTATTTCTCATATCGTCTGGGTTACCCAGTCCAACAGTGGAGAAACCTTGGCACGGAGGCCCTCCAACAACAACGTGAACATGGTTGCCATCAAGCTTCTTAAGTAATTCTTTCTTTGTTAGCTTTGTAATGTCGCCGCAGTAGGTTTGTGCATGCTTGTGATTGCGGGCGAAGGTTTCCATAGCGTGTTTGTTGGCGTCAATGCCTAGAACACACTTCATTCCTGCTAGCTCGAGGCCACAAGAAAGTCCTCCTGCACCAGCAAAGATATCGATAAAGTTTAAAACATTCTTTGTCATCTTAACTCTTAAGTAGTGTGGGTTAGTCTTATAATTACAATATATTATCGAATTAGCGTGGTAAATCTGTCAATTAATGAAAGTGATTTATGCGGCTTTTTTAGAATTAAACTTATCCGCGCTTATCTTGAGAGGGGTAATATTTGAAGATTCAAAACTTTGCAGTGTGTCGTCTAGCTTAAAATGACCACTTGGGGACTTAGTGACAATTTTATCGATATATTTCTGCCACAAGTTTCGGTGCTCACTAGTGATAAAAATTGTTTGATTGTACTTTTCTTTACTCGCCATAAGGGCTTCGAAGAAGAGATCTTGAAGCTTTGAAGAGAGATTCTTCTCCGGCTTTTCGAGAAAGAGATACTCACTCTTATCAAGTAGCACCTTGATGAGTGAAATGAGTTTCTTATCCTCAAGTGATGCCTGTGATGGGTAGGAGTTTTCATTTCTTATCTCTTTGGCCAATTGAGCAAGCTTTGGCCTCTTTTCTTTTTCCAGTAAATCACACAACTTTAGTTCAGTATGGTTTCTCTGTCCTAGATCGAGTAGAAGATTTTCCTTAAGAGTGAGATTACCAAGAAGTTCTGCACTCTCTTCAATATGCTTAAAGCGAATGGCACCTCGTCTTCCACAATATTTAATAAAGTGGATAAAGTCTTTGAGTTGACTTTGATTGTGGTGCTGGTTCTTTACTTCGAAGAGAAGAGTTTCGCCTGCGCTAAAATTGGGTGCTTTTCTTGATATCATCGCTTTTTTATCGGTCTTTATGGGCATAATCTTTACCAAATGGGGCCGGAGATATTTGCTAGTCTTTAAAATGATCCAATATTTGCTATAATTATCATTAGTTATAAAGCTTATTTTGGGTGACTTTTTTACTCGTATAACCCATTGGAAGAATGAAAATGCTTCAAGGTAATCAAGCAAAGCAACAAACAATTCTCGTTGGTATGGATGGGGGAGTTGAATCCACTGTTGCAGCCTATTTACTTAAGAAACAAGGGCTCAATGTGGTTGGATTGGGCGTTGTTTTTCACGAATACTCCTATAAGAGTCTCTCTGTCTGGACTCCAAAGTCCCTAGAAAATATTAAAAAGATTTGTAATCAACTTGAAATTCCCTTCTACGGTACAAATATCAACTCCCTTTTCTATTCAAGAGTATTGGAGCCTGTTGTATCGACAAGGTTGGCGGCAGAACAATTTGAGCCAGTAATCGCTTGGAATAAGATTCTCATAGAAACTCTAATTGAAAAGGCCAAAGTTGTTGGAGCTACGGGTATTGCAACCGGACATAAAGCGAAGGTTTTTAAAAATCAAAAAAGTGGTGTTTATAGTCTTCTTGTTCCTGCAGATGTTGCTAATGATGAGACTTATGGACTAAGTCGACTCTCTCAAGATGAATTATCAAAGTTGATCTTTCCTTTGGCAGAAATAAAGCAAAATGAAATTTTAAAGATAGCAAATTTACTTGGGATAACTTTTGCTAAAGATGATATTGAAAATAAAAAGCGCAGAAAGAAGTCTCTGTTTCGAACAGACTTTATAGAAGTCGTTGAGCGCTTTAGTGCACCTACTCTTAGAAAAGAAGGGAGAATACTTAGCTACCGCGACGGCACTACTATTTGTGAGCACGATGGGGTTCACCTCTATCACCTCAATCAAGAGGGGATTGTTGGCAAGAAAGGTTTTGCTGTAGACAAGACTTTAAGTGTTATTAGAATTAATCCACGTCAACAAGATGTCATTGTAGATAATATCGAAAGATACCACTATACCCATTGCAGACTTATGCGTTTTTCTCACGATCCAGCAATGGATCTCTCTAAGCCATTGCAGTGCTTTGTTCAAACAAAGTCTTCAGGTGCGAAACTTCCTTGTAAACTCTACTTTAAAAATAATCGCGCCGTTGTTGTTGAGTTTGAAGATGAGCAAGAGGGAGTCTGTCCTCGTGGTGGATATCTTGTTTTTTATAATCGTAGGGCCATTGGGGCAACAGTTATTGGCTCAGGTGTTGTGAGAAGCTCAGGCTACTTTGATGATGAAGAGTATAGAACTTATCCTAAGACTAGGGCCGAGGATGATGAGTTTGATGAAGATGAACCAAAGAAGAAGAAAATCCATTTAGAGTTTTAATTATGAAGTATTTATTTTTATTTTTTTTACAATTTAGTATTTTAGGCGCCGATCACTTTGTTCTTCGTGACTACGAAAAAAATATCAAGAATATAGGCTCTATTAAATCTGTAATACGAAAGTATAAAGACGATAAATTAATTAAGCACCTTCGCGACTTTGTCGCCTGTTGTAGACCATCGCGAATGGTTGGAACAAAATCTCATGCTAAGGCCTCAGTTTGGCTTGTTGATAGATTAAAGCAAATTGATCCCAAAGCGAATGTTGTGGTTGACGAATTTACACCAGATATAGAATACGCAAAGTCAGTTTACCGCGAAGACTTTCAAAAAGAAGTCGCCAGTAATTACCCAAGCACGTCTCCTATTTATAAGAAGTGGAATAACTTTACTAATTCAATGACTTCTCACCTAGAAAAACTTCGCACTGTGAAGGGTAAGAATATTATCTGGGAGAAGAAAGGCTCCATCTCTCCCAATGAGGTTATTATCCTAGGAGCTCACTACGATACGATTAGTTATGACAAAGAAAACTTAGTGATCAACTTTGAAGCCCCACAGCCAGGTGCTGATAATAACGCTTCAGGTGTAGCGTCTCTGCTTTCACTTATTGAAATCCTTACTGAGATCAATACTCCAAAAACAGTTAGAGTTGTTTTCTTTGACTATCAAGAATTTGCTTTCTTAGGAGCGCGTGCCTATGTGAAAAAGTATAAAGAAGATTTAAAGAGTGATAAATTCGCAGGCTTTGTTAATCTTCTCATGCTTGGTCACGATACTAAGAGAAATGATAAGGGCAATAGATCTAATAATTTTAAAGTCTATACTAGAAAGGAGAGCGACCCTCTCCATGGACTTGATCTAAAACTTGCCAATAAACTTATTAAAGCAGGCGATAAGTCTTTGTCGGGAATGCGATTTGAATTAGATCCAAACGGTTTTAATCGCAGTGATCACGTTAGCTTTTGGGAAGAGGGACTTGCGGCCGTGACTTTTACTCAAAACTGGGAAGAAGACCCTAATCCCAAGAATCATACTTCAAACGATTTTGTTGAGACCTTGAATTTTAGGAGCTTAGACAACGCATTTCGCTTTATAAGCGCCAGTATCATTGCTTGGACTTATGATATAATTTAATCATACACTCTTTTCGATAGGTGTAATTCCTGATAGATATTGGCCATGAGTACAGCAAAAATACCAAATCAAAAGAAATCAAACGAAGAGACAACCGTTATTGTTGGGATGTCCGGGGGAGTTGACTCCTCTGTTTGCGCCGCTGTTCTTAAGGAACAAGGCTATAATGTGATTGGTATGTTCATGAAGAACTGGGAGGAACAAGATGAAAATGGTGTTTGCCAGTCCTCTAAAGAATACGCTGATGTTATCTCAGTTTGTGAAAAGTTAGATATTCCTTATTACTCTGTCGATTTCGTAAAAGAATATAGAGATAATGTATTTCAACACTTTCTTGATGAGTACGAAGCTGGATTTACTCCAAATCCAGATATTCTATGCAATAGAGAAATCAAGTTCAAAGTCTTCTTAAATAAGGCGTTGGAGCTTGGGGCCGATTACTTGGCCACTGGTCACTACTGTCAAAATATCCTAATTGATGGTGAGAATCACTTAGTGAAAGGCAATGATCCTGGAAAAGATCAGACTTACTTTCTCTACACCATGAAGAAAGAAAAACTAGAACACGTTCACTTTCCTATCGGTCATCTTCCAAAGACTGAAGTGAGAAAGCTGGCAGAGAAATTTGATCTCTCTACAAAGCACAAGAAAGACTCCACTGGAATCTGTTTTATTGGAGAGAGAAACTTTAAGAATTTTCTTTCAAATTATATTCAAATAAAGCCTGGAAAATTTGAAACTTTAAGCGGTGAAGAAGTTGGTGAGCACTCAGGTAGTGCATACTATACCATCGGACAAAGAAAAGGGCTTGGACTAGGTGGTCCGGGTGCTCCTTGGTTTGTTGTTGGTAAAGATACAAAGAGAAATGTAGTCATCGTTGAAAGAGGAGAGGATCATCCAGCGCTCTTTTTTGATGAATTATGGGCAGATGAAATTTCTTGGGTTAGTGGTGAATTTAAGGGAGAGTTACCTCTTAAGTGTAAGGCCAAAATTCGCTATCGCCAAGAAGATCAAGATTGTACCATCACAAAAATTGAAGATGGAGAACTACACGTTCAATTTGATCAGGCGCAAAGAGCTGTTGCCCTTAGACAGTCAATTGTCTTCTATACGCAAGTGCAAGGACACGCAGTCTGCTTAGGCGGGGCGATGATCTCTAGGGCCGGCAAGTCCCACTACGAACAAGGTCAATAAATTTTCTTCTAAAGTGTACTTTGTCTATCAAGTTATTCTTTAAATTTCCGATAATTTTGTTATGCTATATTCTAATATGCTAAAATTACTTATTATCCTATTGGTATCTAGTGGCCTAGTCAGTTGTGATCAAAGCCCACAAAGACCTATCGGTACAACAAATTCTTCTATCTCTCCACTTAGACCAGCTAATGACTCTATCACTATTAAAAAAGGTGAAGTTAAAAGTGGTCAAGGTCTCTTTCAGGCCCTTAAATCTATTTCTATTGAAAATGTTTGGGCGCTTAAGTTGATCAATCAACTTAGAGATGAAGTAGAGTTTTCTAAAATAAAAGTTGGAGATAAATTAGAGGCGACTTTTAAAAATGAAGAATTGATAAAATTCTCTTTTTCTCAAAATCCTGTAGAAACTCACACCGTAACTTATGATAAGAAGCAGGATAAGTGGGAATACTCACTAGAAACTTTAGAGACTTTCTGGAGACCTAGAACGCTTGAAGGAGAACTTAGACCTGATTCAACTCTTGAGGGAGATTTGATTGCAGAGGGACTGGATCGCTCAGTAGTTAATGAAGTGGTAAATGTTCTACTTTGTAAGGTGAACTTTAGAATGAATGCCCGAAAAGGAGATCGCTATAAAGTTCTTTTAAGCGAACAGATATTTGAACAAAGAGTTGTTGGTACAAAAGTTCTCTTCACTTCTTACGAAGGAAAGAGGGCCGGAAAACACGAGGCCTTCTTCTATGAAGATCAAGAAAAGGGTTCAACTTATACTGCTCACTACACTGAAAATGGACAGGCCTTAATTAACTCTGGACTGCGCTATCCTCTTTCTAGACTTCATATTCGTTCAAGTTATGGGTGGAGAACTCATCCTGTGACGGGAAGAAGGGCCATGCACAGAGGGGTCGATCTACGAGGCAGAGTTGGTGAGAAAGTTCATGCTGTAGCAGCAGGTAAGGTTGTCATTTCTAGTTATAATAAATATGCCGGAAATAAAGTCGGGATTCGTCATAAAGACGGCTCTACTTCATACTATTATCACCTCTCAAAGAGAGGAGTGAAAGTTGGACAATGGGTTCGCTCACATCAGGTTATTGGACGAGTCGGTGCAACGGGTAGAGTTACTGGTGCCCATTTACACTTTGGATTTAAAAGACCCAACGGACGTTGGATGGATCCTCTTAATAAGCGTATGATTGCCACACCAAAACTCAGTGGTGAGAAGTTTAGTAAACTTACCTTTCAAATTGCTATGATTCGTGGGACATTGGCCGACTTAGAAATGAGCAAGCAGTCTAAGTACTTAGTTGCTAGAATAAATGATCTCAATATCCTCCCTGAACGAGAGGATAAATTAGCAAAATTAACAAATTTTATAACAGAATTATAAGACGAATTATTTAATCTTCGTCTTATATTCCTTCTTAAGTCCGAGGGCCTCAATAGTCTTTCTTCCAACTTGCGTTGAGTGAAGAAGCCCTCCAAATTCACTTGTTAAACTCTTAGGACCAACAGTGATCATTGTTACTGGTGTCGATGTGTGTGAGCCTGTTGCCCATACAGCACTTTGCTTATGAGCAAGTACTCTAGCAAATATATTTGATCTTACGATATTTCCATAAGTGTAGAAGGCCGCAAAGTCTTCAATATGAGGAACTTCTTTTAGTTTTAGATTCTTGTGATCAGGTCTATAGAATTGATTCTTAGAGCTTTTCATCAACATAGCAATGTCTTCATCTGAGAATTCATACTTCATATGAGAGGAGAAGAATTTTTTTAGATTCTCAGTTGTTCTCTTCTCTTCTTTCCACTTGCTCACCTCAAGCATTAACTCCATAGTCGACTTAGACTGTAGGTAGAGTGTGTCTAGTGTATCAAAGTCTCCATAATTATAATTGGCCCTGTAGTCATTGCCATTAAATTTCTCTCCACTAACTTTTAGCGGAGTTAGAACATTGTAACCACTATAACTAAAACCAAATCCTCCTGTCTCATGATCTGCTGTCACGACAAGAAGAGTGTCCTCTCTACCTTTCATCCACTCGTTGAGTACACCAAAGAGATCATCTGCGCGTAACATTTCATGTAAGAGGAGTCCTGTATCATTTCTATGACCTGCCCAATCAATCTGTCCAGGTTCAATCATTAGGAAGAAGCCTTCTTTAGAACCTTCTAGATTCTTAAGGGCAACTTTCGCCATTTCACTAAGAGTAGGGATAACTCTATCGGCCTTATCTTTATTAGTGGTGTTCCAGATACCGTCTGGCATAGAGGAATTTTCAAAGAGGCCTAGAAGCTTTCCTCTCTCACTTTTTAAGAGCGAAGACTTATCAAAAACAAGTTGATAATTCTTATTGCTGGCCACTTCTAAAAGGTTGAGATTATCAACACGTTTTGATTTGAGAGAAATATGCTTTGGAACAAGATTTCTGAGTTCAACATCTTCCTGAGCATTCTTTGGGATAAAGTATCTTAGGCCCCCAGAGAGCATAACGTCTGCACCTGTTTCAATCATCTCTTTAGCAATGGCGTTTTCATCATTTCTAGAAATATTATGAGCAGCATAAGAGGCGGGAGTCGCATGGGTGAGTCTTGTATCGGAAACTAGACCTGTTCTTAGTCCCTTTTCTTTAGCTAACTCTAAGATTGTCTTTGAGCTCTCTCCGTTATAATCAAGTCCAACAACCTCTGGAAGTGAGTATTCACCGGTAGAGTATTGAGTGGCCGAGCAAGAGGAGTCCACTACTAAGTGCTTACCTGGATTTGTCATAACTGAGGCCAGATTTCCTTGGGCCATAAGTTTTTCTAAATTGGTAACTCTATTGTCAAAGTAGTCTTTCTTAGCATGTTTGGCAAAGAGCTGTAGCATAGATAATTGCTGTGGCCCCATACCATCTCCAATTACAAAAATGACATTCTTTACTTTCCCATTTCTTTGGTAGTAGTCGCCTTTTGAAACGTCTTTATTTTGTTTATTACAAGAGAGTAAGAGTGTTAGACACAGAAGAGTAAAGAGATTTTTTGACATAGTGATTTCCTAGAATGTTTTTTTCTCATTCTACCTTATGATTTTAAATATTCTAGGGAAAGTTGGAAATTGCCCCCAGATGAGCTGAGGGCACGTATTTTCTTAGTGATTATGTTCGCAGCTTGAACCGTCACCATGAACATGTCCATGTGAGAGCTCGTTCTCTGTGGCAACTCTTACACTTTTGATTTCTACATCAAAGTTAAGGTTCATTCCCGCAAGTGGGTGGTTACCGTCAAGAGTAAGTCCATCATCACTCTTTTCAATAATCGTTACAATTAGTGGATGACCGTCTTCAGTTTGAACCTGAAGTTGTTGTCCTACTTTCATATCATCAAAGTTTGGAAATTGAGCTTTCTCAATTTTTTGAATAAGTTGATCAACTCTTTCACCGTAAGCATCTTTTGGTTCAATTCTTACTGAAACTTTGTCGTTTACTTCTTTACCTGTAAGAGCACTCTCTAGTCCTGGAATAATATTTTGTCTTCCGTGTAGATAGAAAAGTGGTCCCCCTGTATCAGAAGTATCAATTGTCTCTCCTGAGTCTGATTTAAGTGTGTAATTAATTTCAATTACGTGATCATTTTGTACTTTCATATTTACCTTCTTTGTTATTTTTTATTTATAACAAAGTTCATAGGCAAAAGCGAATGTGTTTCGGTATTTCTTAAGTCTGTCCAAGGCAAAGCTTAAGGTTAAATTTATTTTTAAATTTTCTCTATTTGTAGAATAATCTCAGGTACTTGAAGTAAAAACTCTGGTAGCTTCGCCCATGTCTCTGCCTGACTAAGGTGATAAGAAGTTACCGGAGTTTCTAGTATTTCTTTAAAAGGTCTCTAATCTTTAAGATATCGGCCTTGCGCGAGTGGCGGTCAATAAAGATTTTCTTATCGTGCTTATCAGTGGCAAATAACTCGTAGTAGCCCTTATTTTCAAATCCTCTAAGCTCAGGTTGAGCACGCATCTTGGCAACATTTGGAGAGTCCATAAAGTGGTTTAACTCTATAGAGTTTGCGTCTTTTAATTCAATAGTTTTCTTCATCACGGGAATCCAAAAAACTTTATGAGTAATAGTAATTTGGTCTAATTTCTTCGTGATTGATTTCTCATAGAAATAGAGTGCGAGCAATGTCAATGGAAGGCCATAAATAGTCGCTAGAACTGCATAGGCAAGTACCACATTGATTTGATCACCTGTAGCGATTAACTTATCAATTGGTCCCGAAACGGCCAAGTACATAGCGCCTATAACAACTAGAATGGCCAGTAGATAGCCCCAGAAAATCATAGGTAGTCCGTAAGACTTGATAGTAATTGATTGATCTTTAACTTTGACTCTATCAGCTTCTTCTTCAGAAACTGGAAACATATACATTAATCCCATGGCCGAAGATTAGTGAAAAGGGCCATGATTGGCAAGTTAAATTAAAGATAGACAAAAGTCGTGACGCTCGGCAATCTTGGAGAGTTGAGTTGCATCATAGCTCTTGAAACAAGTGCTGAGCTCATTAAAGACACGGTCATCTTCAAATCTAAAGCGCTCTTCTTTTGCAATATTCAACTTGAAGACTTCACAGAACTCTAGCCAAAACTTTTCTTCCACTGCAGCTAGAGCAACGTATTGATCGTCCTTAGTTCTATAAAGTGAGTAACAAGGGTAGCGACCATTGTGAAGAAACTTCTTTCTCTTTGAGCGCAGCTCTTTAGGCCAAAAGATATTGTAGACTTCTTGGGTACTCTCTAGAAGATAAGTAACGCCACATTGAGTTGCGTTCTCGCTTCTTACCTTAAGTAGTAAGGCCAAGAGATCAGTGGCGACTTTATGTCCAAAATTTATTCCCGCAAATGGGAGAAACGGAGGGGAGACAATATCTTCACTTCTATCTTGAACGTGTAGGGCGAGCACGCCACTAATGGCCAAAGCATTGAGGTCGTGCATTGAGCTTTTAGAATTCTTAGAGGCCTTTAGATCAATCGCCGCTATTGGCCTATCTAATTTTCTTAGAGAGGCCTCATCAATACCTAAGCCCTCTTGAATTTTAAGTGGAAGTCCATTAATTAGAGCGTCGGCACTATTTAAAAGCTCTAGAATCTCTTCTCTTATATTAGGCCCTTTGAAATCGAGCCTTAGGATTTCCTTATTCTTATTTAATTGTTCGTACCACTGTTTAAAAGAGGGGTCGAAGTCTGCAAATGCGCCCGCGCAAAAAGGATCTTTAAATACTTGGTCTTCAACTTTAATAACTTTTGCACCAAGTGAGCAAAGAATCTGGCCCGCTAGTGGAGCGGGCAAGCGATGACCGAAGTCGAGAATTGTGATATTTTCAAGTGGCCTACTCTGCACTATCACCCTCATCTTCAGCTTGAGCAGTTGGTCTTAGAGTTTCGATAAACTCTTCTAAACCATTACCAGTAATCTCACATTCGCTGAGGTTACAGATCTCCCACTTATCTTCATCTCCAGGAATGTAGTCTAAGACGAAGCGGCTTAGAAAGTATGGCATGAAGTTAATATACTGTGGATTCTCAAGCCACTTTGTCGGAAGTTTAACAACTCTGTAAGCACTATCAGGGTAACTTAGAGCTCTAAGGGCCTCGGCACTACTGAGTGGATTTTTCAATGATTCGTGAATAAAGTCTTCTTGAATATCTTTCACTCTATCTAAGTACTCTCTATCTCCAAAGAGAATTGCAGCTCTTCTTGTGATTTGAATAAGAGTAGAGGCGCTAGACTTATATGATTGGTCCATAGAGTTGACGGCTTGGTTAGGGTAGAGTTCAAAGTCACTACTAGACTTTGATCTGGTTAAGACTTCACCTTCGTGAATAAATTCTTTATGAATAAATTCAAGCGTGTCTGCAAAGTTTCCTTTGAAAACAGGATTACCAGTAATTTCGTAGACGCGAAGTTGTGTCTCCGCAAAGTTTACATAGTCTTCTAGGTAAGGAAGGCTCTGCTCTCTTGTTGTTGAGTGCTTAATCTTCATACCGGCGTCGTCTTTAGAGACTAGGAAGTTCTTATAAAGACCTTCTAGGGCCGTGTTAAAGAGGGCCGAAGCCTTTTGTCTAATGATATCAATTTGGCAATATTGCATAACATCTACAAGGGCCGTAACCATCATAAAGTTCCAGCTGGCAACACCCTTATTATCTGTCATAGGAGGAATTCGATTCTTTCTCTCATTCTGTAGGGCCTTCTTAACTTTTCTAATAGTATTCCATCCATCTTGAGTAAAGAACTCTGAGCGCAGATCATAATTTAGAGAAATAACATTGAGTCCTTTGTCGAAGCTTCCTTCTTTTGTAATGCCAAACCACTTCTTAATCGTTTCACTATTTTCAATTAAAGATTCACTCTCGTCTTCGTAATTCTTTAGCGCATCTTCAAACTCTTCTAATGAGAAAGTATGATAGAGCCCCTCAACCCCTTCTGCATCGGCATCTTGAGCTGTGAGAAAGTGAGCATTATCTCCCAGCATCTCTGCTTCAAGATAGTCCAGTGTTTGAATCAGTCCATCGAAAATTATTGGAGAAGGATAGAGAACACTTGCCTTGGCCAATAGTCTTAAGAGACCTGCTTGATCGTAAATCATTTTTTCAAAGTGAGGAACAAGCCAAGACTCGTCTGTAGCGTAGCGGTGAATTCCACCGCGGGCATGATCATAAATTCCGCCCATAAGCATTTTCTCAATTGACTTAATTATATGCTCACCTTGATCTTTTTGAATCATCCCTTCAAGCATTTGCTCAATGGCCCACTCATAGAATGAGAATTGTGGGAATTTTGGGGCCTTTCCATAACCACCATTTTCTTCGTCTGCAAATTGCTTAACGGCATCCATAATAGCGGCCGGAGGTGGGAAGTGACCTTGGTATTCAACCTTATCTTTTGGGATTAATCCCTTGGCTATGGCCTCAGTAACATTTGTAGCATTAGTTTCTACTTGCTCTTTCTCTTCTTTGAAGGCCCTTAGTAGTTCTGCTGTGAGATCTTTAAAAGTAGTCTGCCCCTCAACTGCTTTCTTTGGAAAGTATGTCCCAACAAAGAAAGGTCTCATATCAGGGAGAAGAAATGCTGATAGAGGCCATCCTCCACTCTGTGTAAAGAGGTGACAGGCCTGTTGATAGTAATTATCAATATCGGGAAGTTCTTCTTTATCTACTTTTATATTAATGAAGTTTTCATTCATAAAGTCAGCAGTCTCTTGATCGTCAAAAGACTCGTGAGACATGACATGACACCAGTGACATGTTGAGTAGCCTACAGATAGAAAGATCGGCTTATTCTCATCCTTGGCCTTTTGGATCGCCTCTGGGCCATAGCTATACCAGTGAATGAGATTATCTTTGTGTTGAAGTAGGTAGGCAGATTTCTCTAAAGAGAGTCTATTGTATGTAGTGTCTTGCGTCATTGTGAATTTCTCCATTTTTGAATTGCCAATATTTTAAAGGATAATTGCACGCAAAACCACCTAAAATCTCGAAAATTGGTTAGCTTGGCGCGTTTAGCCCCATCAATACTGAGTAAATTCTATGTACTGGGCTAGACAGATCAAATTTTAAGAGGGTAAAAGCCCCTCGTATGTTTAAAAACGGCCTAAAAGAATATTCATTTATGGAGGAAACGTTTCTCCTATTCAGAAGACTTGTCACTTCAAGTCGAGCTCGCTCATTTGTTCGTTATGCAAATACTTTGGCGATCTTCATTATTTTAGGACTTATTTTCTCTAAGGAAGCAACGCTCGACAGTCGCTTGCATCCTGTTCTTTCAAATGAGAGTAAAGGTGAATCTACTTATTTCTTAGATGAGAAAACATATTATCAATTCCCAAAAGTTAAGAGAACCTTTGGTAAGGCCTCAGTTGTTGATCTGCAATATCTTTCAAAGAAAGAGAGCAGAAGACTTATTCTCGATTCAGTGAAGAGCCCGCGCCTAAGAAAGCGTCTCGCTCGCTACTTGACGAGAACGCTTGAGCTTTGCGAGAAGTATCAAGTCGATCCATTTTGGGCCCTAAGTATAATGTGGACTGAAAGCCACTTTAATTTAAAGGCCAAGAGCTCTGTTTCTGCGACAGGTTTAATGCAAATCATGCCGGCCACAGGAGTTTTTCTCAGCAAGCTTCTCAATATGCCTATTAAAGAGAAAGTCATCTATAAGAGCATTCAAGACCCCGACCTCAATATTGAAATGGGTGTCTTTTATTTAAAGAGATTATTAAAAATGTTCAAAGGTAATTATCGCCTTGCCACTGTCGCTTATAATATGGGGCCAGGTGGTGTTTATAGAAGACTTAGAAATAATCAGCCCGTCGGAGTTAGAAACCTTTATTTAGATAAAGTTAGAAGACATTATAAATTAATCTCTAAGAATTTTACTCACAATATTTCTCGAAGCTACCTCGCTCTACGCAGCACTTTAGTAGTTAGAAATCCAATTTCTGGTTACACATATAGTCAAATCGCAGAGATTGATAACTTTCTGGAATTTCTCGAAATGCCAAGCTTAGACTACCGTATTGCTCTTAATTCAGCGGGTCAATCTCAGAAATCCCTCTAAAATCTCACATAGCGTCTAGTTTTGCTCTGTCTAAAGTGGTAAATTTACTTCCCGTTATGTCTTAATTTCAAGGAAGTGAGAAAAAATGTCTTTATCAAAAGTCATTGCTATAGATGGACCTTCTGGTAGCGGGAAGTCAACTATTGCTAAAAAGTTAGCTGAATCATTAAATGTTTTATATATCGATACTGGGGCCATGTTCCGTGCTCTAGCATATAGTTGTGATCAAAGAAATATACCTCTTAGAGCAGGAAGTGAAATGGATGACTTTCTCTCTGAGATTAATCTTGAGTATGGAAAGTCTCAGGACTTTCTCATTGGAATTGACGGTGAGAATCTCACTAAGAAAATTCGCGAGCACAATGTTTCAAAACTCGCCTCAATCATATCTCAAATTCCTCAAGTAAGAGAGTTCTTGCTCAATTATCAGAGGGAGCTCGCCAGTAGAGTGGTCTGTGTTATGGAGGGAAGAGATATTGGAACAGTTGTTTTTCCAAATGCTTTTTGTAAATTCTTTGTAACTGCTTCAGTTGAAGTTCGCTCTAAGAGAAGATTAAATCAATTAAACGAAGCCGGTGACTCTGATCTCTCACTTGAGCAAATCATGATGGATGTTAAAAAGCGTGATGAGAGTGATATGAACCGCGAAGTTGCTCCACTCAAAATGGCCGAAGACGCAGACTTAGTAGACACTAGTGATATGGAATTATTAGATGTTCTCAATTCATTAAAAAGTTCAGTCGAAGACAGGGCCAAGGGGATTGGCATCACTCTGTGAAAATCTTAATCAATAGAACAGATGCACTCGGTGATACAATTTTAACAGTGCCAATGGCGGCACTACTTAGAGAGAAGTTTCCTACGGCCGATATTAGGTTTCTAATTTCACCCATTTCAAGGCCACTATTTGATAATCACCCTTATGTCGATGGTGTCTTCACCTATCAGAAAAAGGACGGGCCTCTAAAGAAGCTCAAGTGCTTAAAGAATATTTTAAATGAATTCACTCCAGACATTTACCTCTTTGTTGGAGGTGATCAATTAGTCTCCTTCTATATGTGGCTTAAGGGAATTGATAAAAGAGGCGGACTTGTTTCCAAGTGGCCGAGCTTTCTTTTTTTAAACTCCGGAGTAAGGCAGAAGCGCTCGCTGGTAACGATGCATGAGAGTGAATACAATCTCAACCTCCTAAAGGGGCTTGGGATTAGCTATGAAAATGATGAGGTTCTAGAATTCTCTCCAAAGATTTCTATAGACGATGAGCAAAGAGAGAGCTCTCTTAAAGAGTTCAGTGAGCTTATTGAAGCTGAGGGACTTAATCCACAACTTCCAAGTATCTTCATTCATCCCGGTATGACTGGTCACACCCTCAATTGGTCATCTAGAAACTATGGACGACTCATTGATAAAATGGAGAGAAGATTTCCGGAGCAATTTAACTGGATTATTTCCCACACTCCTAGTGATCAACAATACCTTGTAGGACTAAGAGATCATATTGATAAGTGTGATCATCTTAAAAGCCGCGTCTTTTACTTCGACGGAGCACTTAAAGGTCTTCGAGACTATATGAATATTCTCTCAAGCGCCAAGGCCTTCATTGGTCCAAGTACAGGAACTACACATATTGCAAATACTCTTGGTGTAAAAACGGTCGCAATTTACTCGCCCATAAAAGTTCAAAGCACGCTTCGCTGGTCACCATTTAATAGAGACGAAGAGTCTCTTCGCTTAGTTGTACCAGATGTTGTTTGTGGTGAGAGATTCAAGTGTGCCGGAAATACTTGTCCATATTATGAGTGTATGTCTAAAATTGAAGTTCAAGATATAATGAATGAATTAATTAATTTATTAAATTTGGAGAATAAGTGAGCTCTATAATTAGCAAAGATAATTTTAAGAATATTATAAATAAATTTTCAGACGTTGGGCCAATCCTAGTTATTGGAGATATCGGTCTAGATAAATATACTTTTGGTGAAGTGAAGAGAATTTCACCAGAGGCCCCTGTCCCTGTTTTAGAAGTGACCAAGGAGTGGACGACTCTAGGGCTTGCTACAAATATTTCTAATAATCTCTCCACTCTTGGCGTCAGCTCTACTATCTGCGGTGTTGTTGGAGAGGATATGCAGGCCTCAAAATTAGAGAGCTTACTTGAGGAAAGTGATCTCTCTATTTGGGGAGTCGTTCGCTGTAGTGAGAGACCAACAATCTTCAAAGAGCGTGTCACAACTTCTAGTCAGCAGATTTGTCGCGTTGACTATGAAGATAAATCAGGTCTCTCGGCTGCAACCCAAGAGAGATTGATTGAGAGAATTAAAGAATTTATTCCAACTCATAGTGGAATTATTATAGAAGACTATGGCAAAGGGACTTTGTCCAGGGAGACAATCTCGGAAGTCGTCTCTCTTGCTAGAAAACATAATAAGAAAGTCTTTGTCGATCCTTCAAGGACAACACCTCCAGAATTCTATAAAGGTGTAGATCTTTTAAAGCCTAATCGCATTGAAGCTGAGTTAATGGTTTCTATGCTTGGTCATAATACGACTGATGTTTTAGAGATGGCGAAGATCTTATCGGAAACTCTAGATATCGAGCAAGTCGTGATTACTCTCGGTGGAGAGGGGATGGCAATCTTCTCAAGAGGAGAGTCTAAAGTTGATATTATTCCTACAGTGGCCAATGAGGTCTTTGACGTTTCTGGTGCCGGAGATACGGCGATCTCTCTACTGAGCTCTTCTCTCTTGGCCGGATCATCTCTAAGAGACGCATGTTGGTTAGGTAATTGTGGTTCGGGTGTCGTTGTGGCCAAGAAGGGGACTGCAACTGTTAATCTAGAGGAGCTTGAAAAGTTCTACGATAATATTTCAAAGAATTTTAATGAGTAATTTAACTGGGCCCACTCCTGGGCTCATCATTGCCAGCGTACTTTTTCGCCACGATATTCATAGTGAAAAAGAAATTCTTAAAACACTAGAGTTAAAGTTTGGCCCTTATGTCACATTTCATCACTCCTACTTTCCTATGAGAGAGTATTACTCAAAGGAAATGGGAGAAAGTGAACTTCTTAGTCGTGTCTTCATCGCATTTCATAAACCTGTTCAAAGAGATGACTTAGTTGAGGCTAAAGTTTGGGCGGATCAATTTGAGAAGGGTTTTCTCTATGCTGGCAAGAGAGAGATCAATTTAGACATGGGTCTTTTGACTTTAGAGAATCTTGTTTTGGCCACGGGTAAGAATTATTCTCATAGACCCTATCTTGGACAGGGAGTGTTTGCAGATTTGACACTTATTATGAAGAATGGTCAATTTCAGACAACTCCTTGGACATACCCAGACTATTCCCACCCTGAAGTGATCGATTTCTTTACATGGGCCCGTCAATTTCTTAGTCACTAAATTCTCATATTTTCTTCATCTTGTTCATGCTGTTCTGTGTTAGAATGATCTTGTAGCTCTTGATCCGTCGATCAATCTATTGTGACTTTTTAAGGAGGTCTCTTAGAGATTAGTCTTTTGAATTAGTTATTTTTAACATTCAAATTTGATGGCCACGGATTTTAGCCTAGACTTATTCTTTGTTCTCTTTCTCTGAACAATATCAAGTCCTACTTTTTGGCCATTTTCATTAAGGTCTTTGGACCTTTTAAAACCGTTAGTCTCGCGGGGGAGTTAACCCCCGCACAATTTCCCCATCTCCCTTTTACCCGCATCGTCTTGATCATTTCAACTTCCTATGACAAAATGCGACGTTTAAAATCAATGTTCTGGCCTAGCTAGAATTTAAGGGAAAATAGAATATGATTGAAAAGTTAGAAGAAATTTTTGCTCAATTTGAGCAGAAAGTAGGTGGCCTTACTAACCAAGCAGATATTTTAAATTTAAAATCTGAGTTCATTGGAAAGAAAGGGCTGATTTCAGAGGTATTAAAATCTCTCAAGGATGCAACTCCTGAACAGAGAAAGGCCATCGGTCCTAAGGCCAATGATATAAAGAATAATATTACTGATATGGTCGCAGCGAAGCTCACGGCCATCGAAGCGCAAGAGATCAATGAAAAGCTCGCTTCAAGCCGAATCGACATCTCTCTTACTGATGATGTGAAAGAGGGAAGTTCTCTAGGCGGTGGTTTTCACCCAAGGACATTAATTCAAAGAGAGATTGAAGATATATTTCTTTCGATGGGCTTTGATATTCTAGATGGACCACATATCGAAGATGAATTCCATAACTTTGAGGCATTAAATATTCCTTCAGATCATCCGGCCAGAGATATGCAAGATACATTCTGGTTCCACGATCCAAATGCACAGTCTGATGAGAAGAAGTTCTTACTAAGAACTCATACTTCTACTATTCAAGTTAGAGGGATGCGCTCACGAAAGCCTCCTTTTAAATTTATCGCACCTGGTACAGTATTTAGATGTGAGAGAACGGATGCTTCTCACGAGATGGTTTTCAATCAACTAGAAGGGATGATGGTAGGTGAAGATATTTCCGTTAGTCACCTCATCTACTTTATGAAAACAATCCTAAAGGAAATTTTCAAAAAAGATGTAGAGGTTCGTCTACGTCCTGGATTCTTCCCATTTGTTGAGCCTGGCTTTGAGTTAGATATAAAATGTCTTATTTGTAGTGGAAATGGCTGCTCTGTTTGTAAGCAGGTTGGTTGGGTAGAGCTTCTTCCTTGTGGAATGGTTCATCCTAATGTTTTAAAAGCCGGTGGAATTGATTCTGAAAAGTATAATGGCTTTGCCTTTGGACTAGGATTAGATCGTCTAGTGATGATGAAATATGGAATCGATGATATTCGCCACCTACAAAGTGGTGATCTTAGATTTAACACTCAATTCAAAACATTTTAATTTAAGGAAATAGATATATGTTAATTAGTACAGATTGGATTAAAGATTTTGTCTCAATTCCAGAAATGTCACCAAAGGACTTAGGTGTTAAGTTTACTCTTGGGACTGCTGAAGTTGAAGAAGTCCTAGTTGTTGGTGAGCACTTAGAAAAGATTAGAGTTGCTGAGATTTTAGAAATTGAAAAACACCCTGAGGCCGATAAGTTAAACTTAGTAACTTTTAATTTTGGTGATAAAGAAAATAAGCGCGTTGTTTGTGGAGCGTCCAATGTAAAGGTTGGTCTTAAAACTGCTTATGCTCCTCTTGGAGTGAGCCTACCTAACGGACTTGTTCTTGAGCCTAAGAAAATTAGAGGCGTCCTTTCAGAAGGAATGCTCTGTTCTGAAGAAGAACTTGGTTTTGCACAGGACTCTGCAGGTATTATTGAACTTCCAAGTGATGCTCCTATCGGTCAAAATATGATCGACTACTACAATGAAACTAAAGACGTTATTCTAGATGTAGATAATAAATCTCTGACTCATAGACCAGATCTCTGGGGACACTATGGCCTAGCTAGAGAGTTTGGTGCCATCTTTGAACAGGAACTTAAAAATCCTTATAACGATTCTTGGGCCAATGACTTAAGAGCAAAGTTTGCAAGTGGACCATCTCCTATCACTCCTAAGTTGGAAGGAGAAAGTGCTTGTAAGGCATACTTTGGATTGAGTGTTGATAATGTAAAAGTTGAAGAGTCTCCAAATTGGATGAAGAAGAGACTTATTAGTGTTGGACTAAGACCTATTAATAATATTGTTGATATTTCTAACTATGTAATGCTTGAGTTGGGAATGCCTCTTCATATCTTTGACCGCGATCAAATTAAAGACAATCAAATCATCATTAAGAAACTAGGAACGACTGCTGAGTTTACTACTCTTGATGAAGAGAAGAGAAACCTCATTGAAAGTGACACTGTTATTTGTGATGCTGATGGACCTCTGGTTATTGGTGGTTTAATGGGTGGACTAAGTAGTGGTGTTACGGATGCGACGACGAAAGTCTTTATCGAAGTTGCTAACTGGCATGCTTCAATGGTTAGGTCTACTTCTACACGATTAGGTCTTCGTACTGATTCATCTCAGCGCTACGAAAAAACTCTCGATTCTAAACTCTGTGAAAGAACAATGCTAAGAACGCTTGATCTTATCTTAGAACTTTGTCCAGAGGCAAAGGTTGTTGGTAAATTAGAATACGATGGTGATGATCTAAGCGCTATTGAAATACTAGAGCTACAAACTTCATTTAAAAAGATTAATAAAGTTCTTGGGCTTGAAGTCAGTAACGAGAGAATACTCTCAATCTTCAATGCTCTCGATTTTAAAGTAACTGCTAACGGTGATGATCTCTCTGTTACAATCCCTAGTTATAGATCCACTAAAGACATAGACTGTGAAGCAGATTTAATTGAGGAGATCGGAAGAATAATTGGTTACGATAATATCGATCCTATTTCACCTAAGCTTACAATCGAACCTGTTCGTCTCACTAGTGCTCAAGCACTACATAGAAAACTTAGAGACTTCTTAGTTTATAATATGAATTCATTTGAAGTGAATTCATATCCACTCATAGGAGAGAAGCTTTTAAGTAAATGTTCATGGCCTACGCAATCTGGTTTAAATCTTTTAAACTCTATTTCAAAAGACCATTCTATTATGCGTGATTCAATTGTTCCTAATGCTCTTGCTATCGCTGCTACTAACGTGAAGAACTACGATGATTTTTCTTTCTTTGAAATTGGAAGAACATATCACTTAGACAAAGCAAACTTTGCAGCAGAGAAAAGTGAACTTATCATTGCAATGTACTCTAAAGAGTCTACGCCTTTTATGGATCTTGTTAATGGAACATCAAGACTTTTAAATGCATCTAATATTCCTTTTGATTTAAGTGAGAGACATCCTAAATTTAAAAATGAATTAATTAGTGAAGAGTGGGTAGGAGTTCACCCTTTTGAATTTTATAATATTCGTATTATGGGGAAGATGAAAGGTGTTATTACAAGTATCCACCCTCTTATACTTAAGCAGTATAAGATTAAAGGTCATCTTAGTATTGCTGTTGTAGACCTCTCACAAGTGGAATCACGTCCTTTAAAAGACAAAGTTAAGTATAGACCTCTTTCTAAGTTTCCTAGTTCTACTTTTGACTGCACTGTAGTTACAGGGGAGCATACTCCTGTAAGTGAAGTGCTTTCTTCTTTAAAGAAGATCAAAATTAAAGAGCTTCAGTCTACTAAAGTAGTAGATATCTTCACTATGGATACTAAAGAGAAGGCCATAACTCTTCGTTCTGTCTTTATGGATGAGGAGAAAACCCTAGACGGTGAATTTATTACACAGTCTTCTCAAAAAATCGTAAATGAGCTTCAAAAAGCTGGTTTTCCTCTAAAGTCTTAATAATTCGTTCTCATAGGGCCCCAATCGGGGCCTTTTTTAATCCCTAGCTAATAGTAACTATTAAACCTCCTTAAAAAAGCTAAGTTCTTGAAATACTTTTTATTTCCTCGAAAAAAAAATTAAAAAAAAATGAAATAAAGTTTAAAAAAGTGTTGACCTTTTTGTTTCAGATGCGTAGTATCCGTCCTGTTCCCGAAACGAAACAAACTGACAAACAAAGCGAACGTCGCTTTACAAGGTTTCTTTCGCTTTTTTGGAAGCTCTTTAAAATTCGAATAATAGTTAAAGATATGAGGCTTCGGCCAAATATCAAGATGAGAAGATCCCAAATAAGTATAAGTGCAAACTTAAAGACTTGGCGTAACTAAATCTTGGATGCTGTAAAAAGTTGATGTTGTTTATGTTGAATTCCAAAAGCCAAGAGCCAAATTTAATTTGGAAGATTTAGAGCACTGTATATTAATTCAATTTTTATAATGAAGACAACAGTTCATATTTGCTTGGAGAGTTTGATCCTGGCTCAGAACGAACGCTGTCGGCATGCCTAACACATGCAAGTCGTACGAGAAAGCACCTTCGGGTGTGAGTAGAGTGGCGCACGGGTGAGTAACGCGTAGGTGATCTACCATTTGGCGGGGGATAACCAGGAGAAATTCTGGCTAATACCGCATACGTACTGCAATTTTGAAAGTAGCAGTAGAAAGAATGCCTCTCCTTGGAAGCATTTACCAAATGATGAGCCTGCGTAGCATTAGTTTGATGGTGGGGTAATGGCCTACCATGACTACGATGCTTAGCTGGTCTGAGAGGATGATCAGTCACACTGGAACTGAGACACGGTCCAGACTCCTACGGGAGGCAGCAGTGGGGAATATTGCGCAATGGGGGAAACCCTGACGCAGCAATGCCGAGTGAGTGAGGAAGGCCTTCGGGTTGTAAAGCTCTGTCAGAAGGGAATAATGGTGTAGGGTCCAATAGGCCTTACATTTGAAGGTACCTTCAAAGGAAGCACCGGCTAACTTCGTGCCAGCAGCCGCGGTAATACGAAGGGTGCAAGCGTTGTTCGGATTTATTGGGCGTAAAGCGCGCGCAGGCGGATTGTTAAGTCAGATGTGAAATCTCGGGGCTCAACCTCGAAACTGCGTCTGAAACTGATAATCTAGAATCTCGGAGGGGGAAGGGGAATTTCGCATGTAGGGGTAAAATCCGTAGAGATGCGAAGGAACACCAGAGGCGAAGGCGCCTTCCTGGACGAGTATTGACGCTGAGGCGCGAAAGCGTGGGTAGCAAACAGGATTAGATACCCTGGTAGTCCACGCCGTAAACGATGTGCACTAGATATTGGAGGTTTGACCCCTTCAGTGTCGTAGCTAACGCATTAAGTGCACCGCCTGGGGAGTACGGTCGCAAGACTAAAACTCAAAGGAATTGACGGGGGCCCGCACAAGCGGTGGATTATGTGGTTTAATTCGAAGCAACGCGCAGAACCTTACCTAGGCTTGAAATCCTGAGAATCTAATGGAAACATTGGAGTGCTCTTCGGAGAATTCAGTGACAGGCGCTGCATGGCTGTCGTCAGCTCGTGTCGTGAGATGTTGGGTTAAGTCTCGCAACGAGCGCAACCCCTATCCTTAGTTGCCAGCATTAAGTTGGGCACTCTAGGGAGACTGCCCGGGCTAACCGGGAGGAAGGTGGGGATGACGTCAAGTCCTCATGGCCCTTATGTCTAGGGCTACACACGTAATACAATGGTACATACAAAGGGAAGCGACCTGGCAACAGTGAGCAAATCTCAAAAAGTGTATCTCAGTCCGGATTGGAGTCTGCAACTCGACTCCATGAAGTTGGAATCGCTAGTAATCGGAGATCAGCACGCTCCGGTGAATACGTTCCCGGGCCTTGTACACACCGCCCGTCACACCACGGGAGTTGGTCTTACCTGAAGTCGTGGCCCTAACTGCTTGCAGAGGGGAGCGCCTACGGTCGGACCGATGACTGGGGTGAAGTCGTAACAAGGTAGCCGTAGGGGAACCTGCGGCTGGATCACCTCCTTTTAAAGGAATACGAGTATCATTGATACTCTATACCGGTCAAAGCGCTTATGCTTTGGGATCTTTTTTCATCTTATAATAACTTCATATTAGTTGTTATTTTTCAAAATACTCTTTATAAGAGTATTTTAAAAAGTAACAGCATTTGATCTTTAACATTCACATAACAGAATCAGATAGAAGACGAGAACCTAAAATAAAAATAAAATTCAAACCAAGAAACAAAAACTTGTGTAAAAACTTTAGATAGATAAAAGCTACTAAGGGCATATGGTGGATATCTTGGCAGCAAGAGGCGATGAAGGACGTTTACTAGGTAACGATATGCTAAGACGAGTGATCAAGTACGCTTTGACTCTTAGATTTCCGAATGGGGTAACCCCGCTAGCAGAAATGCTAGTGACTATACAGTGAGTAAAGTAGCTGTATTAGAGCGAACGCAGGGAACTGAAACATCTAAGTACCTGTAGGAACATAAATCAATAGAGATTCTGCTAGTAGCGGCGAGCGAACGCAGAAAAGCCCAAACCGGCCAGTTTACTGCCCGGGGTTGTAGGACCTCATTTAGGATTCATGAAGATTAGGAGAACGTGTTGGGAAGCACGACCAAAGAGAGTGAAAGTCTCGTATCCGAAAATTTGATTGACCGAGAGGTATCCTGAGTAGGACGGAACACGAGAAATTCTGTCTGAATCTGGGAGGACCACCTTCCAAGGCTAAATACTCCTTGCTGACCGATAGTGAACCAGTACCGTGAGGGAAAGATGAAAAGAACCCCGATAAGGGGAGTGAAATAGAACTTGAAACCATATGCTTACAATCGGTGAAAGGGTTATTGTAAAGCCTGATCACGTACCTTTTGCATTATGAGCCGCCGAGTTACGGTGTGTAGCAAGGTTAAGCCGTCGCAGGTGTAGCCGTAGGGAAACCGAGTCTGAATAGGGCGATTAGTTGCATGTCGTAGACCCGAAACGGGATGAGCTTGCCATGAGCAGGTTGAAGCGGAGGTAATACTTCGTGGAGGACCGAACCCATATAGGTTGAAAACTGTTGGGATGACTTGTGGTAAGGGGTGAAAGGCCAATCAAATTCCGTGATAGCTGGTTCTCTCCGAAATGCATTTAGGTGCAGCGTTTGATGATTACTGACGGGGGTAAAGCACTGAATTGGCTAGGGGGCTTACCAGCTTACCAAACCATATCAAACTCAGAATACCGTTAAGTACAGTCAAGCAGTGAGACTATGGATGCTAAGGTCCATAGTCGAAAGGGAAAGAGCCCAGACCGACAGTTAAGGTCCCTAAATCGTGTCTAAGTGGGAAAGGTTGTGGAATTACTTTGACATCCAGGAGGTTGGCTTAGAAGCAGCCATCCTTTAAAGAAAGCGTAATAGCTCACTGGACTAGTGATTCTGCGCCGAAAATGTAACGGGGCTAAAGATACGTACCGAAACTTCGGAATTATTTATAATTGGTAGGAGAGCATTGTGTTTACTGATGAAGGCGTACCGGCAAGGAGCGTTGGAGGCATCACAAGAGCTGATGGCGGCATGAGTAGCGATAAGAAATGTGAGAATCATTTCCGCCGAAAATCTAAGGGTTCCTGGACCAGGTGACTCCGTCCAGGGTTAGTCGGATCCTAAGGTGAGGCCGAAAGGCGTAATCGATGGGTAACGGGTTAATATTCCCGTACTTGGTAATTGTCGCTTGACATGAAGGAGTGACGGAGAAAGGTAGCAGAGCCAACTGTTGGATGTTGGTTTAAGAGTGTAGGAGGAGATCTTAGGCAAATCCGGGATCTTGTTAACTCTGAGACTTGATGACGAGGGCCTAGCCCGAAGTTTGTGATCCTATGCTTCCCAGAAAAGCTTCGCATGAAGATAATTATCAATCCGTACCGTAAACCGACACAGGTAGATGAGAAGAGAATTCTCAGGCGCTTGGGAGAACTCTAGTTAAGGAACTCTGCAAATTGGTGCCGTAACTTCGGGAGAAGGCACGCCTTGCTTGGTGACATCACTTGCTGGTGAAGCTGAACGAGGTCGCAGTGAAGAGGGGGTAGCGACTGTTTATCAAAAACATAGGTCTATGCAAACTCGCAAGAGGATGTATATGGACTGACGCCTGCCCGGTGCTGGAAGGTTAAGAGGAGAGGTTAGCTTTCGGGCGAAGCTTCGAATTGAAGCCCCAGTAAACGGCGGCCGTAACTATAACGGTCCTAAGGTAGCGAAATTCCTAGTCGGGTAAGTTCCGACCTGCACGAATGGCGTAACGACTTCCCCACTGTCTCAACTAGAGGCCCAGCGAAATTGGAGTGCGCGTGAAGATACGCGCAACCCGCGGAAGGACGAAAAGACCCCGTGAACCTTTACTGTAGCTTGACATTGGGTTTTGATTAACATTGCGTAGGATAGGTGGGAGTTTTTGATCCCTGCATTCCGGTGTAGGAGTAGACATCCTTGAAATACCACCCTTTGTTAATTGAAATCCTAACCTACGATCCTGATCGGGTCGGGGGACAATGTCTGGTGGGCAGTTTGACTGGGGCGGTCGCCTCCTAAAGAGTAACGGAGGCGCACAAAGGTTCGCTCAAGCCGAATGGAAACCGGCTGTAGAGTGTAAACGCATAAGCGAGCTTGACTGCAACACAAACACGTGGAGCAGGGTCGAAAGACGGTGTTAGTGATCCGGTGGTTCCGAGTGGAAGGGCCATCGCTCAACGGATAAAAGGTACTCCGGGGATAACAGGCTGATCTCCCCCAAGAGTTCACATCGACGGGGAGGTTTGGCACCTCGATGTCGGCTCATCGCATCCTGGGGCTGGAGCAGGTCCCAAGGGTTAGACTGTTCGTCTATTAAAGCGGTACGCGAGCTGGGTTCAGAACGTCGTGAGACAGTTCGGTCTCTATCCTCCGTGGGCGTAAGAAATTTGAGAAAATCTGACCTTAGTACGAGAGGACCGGGTTGGACGAACCTATGGTGTACCGGTTATGTCGCCAGATGTACCGCCGGGTAGCTAAGTTCGGAAAGGATAACCGCTGAAAGCATCTAAGTGGGAAGCCCATTTCAAGATAAGATTTCTATTAGACAGCTTGTAGACCACGAGCTTGATAGGTTGGGGGTGTAAGTGCAGTAATGCATTGAGCTGACCAATACTAATTTGTCGTTTTGCTTTTATCTATTTTATTTTAGGTTCACTTCTATTTGGTTTTGTTTTGTGAATGCCAAAGATTGATTGATTAAATTTTCATGGTTGTATTGACTCTGGCAGCTGTGAGTATTATAAGAGTTCATCTAAATTGAAAATTCGATTTGGGTGTGTCGATAGCGACGAGGAAATACCTGATCCCATCCCGAACTCAGAAGTCAAGCTCGTCAGCGGCGAAAGTAGTGCCAGGGGGACTTGGTGTGAGGCTAGCACGATGCACCCATTATTTTAAAAAAGCTCATCTTCGGATGAGCTTTTTTTTTGCCTTTTTTGAATGGAGCCCAGCTCTTGTAGGCCTAAAGCTCTATTTCTGATTAGTCTTATAAAAGTATCCTAAAAATCCATACATTATAAACCTCCTGCAAAATTCTTTGTTAATTCAATCTCATGTCCTGATGGATCCTTGATATATATAGACGAAGAACTCTTCCATAGAATCTCCCCACCATAGAGTGCATCTACATTTAATTCTTTAAGTATATTCTCTATTTCAGAGTAATTATCAATATTGATTCCAAAGTGTGCAATTGGGGCAGTCTCAAAGTTAACTTCATCTGTCTCATATAAGCAGAGAGCAATCTTATTAGGAATCCCAATTACTTTGAAATCATTTCCACTCTTGGCACTTTGTCCACTTTCTAGAACCTTCATTCCAAATAATTTCTTATAAAATTTTTCACTTTCTTCGAAATTTAAAACATTCATATTTATGTGATCTATTGCATTTATTTCTAACATACCTTTGTCCTTGTTAATGTTAAGCCTATTTTGGACTAAGAAAGACGAGAAGAAGAATAGATTGTATCTATATTGGTATAGAGATTGACCCTATGGAGTTTCTATTCTAAAAAGAGCTTTATGGATAAAGAGCAATATGTAGAGTTAGGTTTCTGTGTTAAACCACATGGTATTAAAGGTGGCTTTACCTTTAATTTAAGTAATGTAGAAGATAGTGTACTTGGTAAGAAGTCAAAAATTCTGCTTACTCCAAGAGATAGAGGAAGCTCGCTAAGTCCAGAGGGCGAATTCTTTACTATAAAGTCGATCGCCTTTGGGAATAAGGTTATCACTTACCTAGAAGAAGTCACTGATAGAAACAAAGTTGAAGATTTGATTCCTTTCAATATTTCTGTAAGTAGAGATGATTTTCCTAGTTTAGATGAGGATGAGTTCTACTTGTCCGACCTTGTAGGCTTAGATGTTCTTGAAGAAGAAAGTATGGAGCCATACGGTAAGGTGAGTGACTTCTATGATAATACTGCCCAAGTTGTTCTCGTCGTAAAAGGGTCAGGTAAGAGAGTTCTTGAATTACCTTTTATTGAAGAGTTCTTCCCGACGATTAATATTGAAGAAAATTATATAACAATGAAGATCCCTGACTATATTGAGGGCCGAAAATAGTGGCAAAGAAAATATGGATCATTACAATGTTTCCCAACTTCTTTACACCTCTAAAAGAAGTCGGTGTCGTTGGACAAGTCTTTCAAGGTCTTAGAGGGGATAAGATAGATTTAGAAACAGTCTATATCCCCGACTATAGTGAAAGAGGTTTTAAAGGCGTCGACTCCGCACCCTATGGAGGCGGACCTGGAATGGTTATGAGAGCAGATATTTTAAAGAATGCTCTTGTTGAAGGCGTAATCAAGAAGGGAAATTACAGCGAAGAGAACTTTAAGGAAGAGCTATCAATAGTTTTTACGGCCCCAAGGGGGAAAGTTTGGAGTAATGAAACGTGTAAGAGCTTTGCAAAAAATTACTTCGCAAGTGATTCTGCAAAGGACTTAGTTTTTATATGTGGACGCTATGAAGGAATTGATGAGCGTTTTATAGAGAAGTATATTGATGAAGTCTATTGCATTGGAGATTACGTTCTCTCAGGTGGTGAAATTGCTGTCATGGCAATCATTGACTCTGCGATGAGATTTAGCGAAGGTGCACTTGGAAATAGTGAGAGTGCTTTGGAAGATAGTTTTGAGCAAGATCTATTGGAGCACCCACAGTATACCAGACCAGCTGTCTTTGATGGCATGGAAGTCCCCGCAGTTTTATCTAGTGGTGATCATAAGAAAATTGAGAAATGGAAACATGATAAGAAGGTTGAAATGACAAAGTTATGGAGACCAAATTTAATAAAAAAGGAAAATAAATAGTGCAGAATTTATACTTGGCCCTAGTTCATCATCCAATTAAGAATAAGAGAGGGGATACAGTAACAACATCGGTAACAAATTTAGATATTCACGATATTGCCAGAAGCTGTAAGACATTTGGGGTGAAGAAGTACTTCATTGTAACTCCTCTTAAGGCCCAGCACGATCTCGTTAAGAAAATTCTTGGTCACTGGGAAGATGATAAGAATGGAGTCTATAATCCTGATAGACAGAATGCACTTTCAATAGCAACTCTAGTGGACTCTGTTGAGGATGCACTAGCAAGTATAGAAGAGAAAGAAGGAAAGAAGCCGCTACTCGCCGTAACAGGTGCAAATTTTGAGAGCTTTCATGGTACAACGAATGATTTAAAAGATTTGATGGGATCAAATGATAGGCCATGTTTGCTTTTATTTGGAACAGGTTGGGGCCTTCACCAAAGTGTCCTAGAGAAGTCTGACTTCATGTTGGACCCTATTCTAGGAGCAGATGAAAGTGGTTACAATCACCTATCTGTAAGAAGTGCTGTGGCGATCTATTTAGATAGATATACGCAGAAATAAATTGTAACTATTTGATGATTGGTATTAAATGCTAATTGACGAGCAAGGTTATTTCTGGTAATTTTGCAACTTCGAACTGAATGCTATCTACGTTTATTGGGCCATAGAGAGTCTAATAAATTGAGCCTATGAGTTTAAAAATAGAACTTGTCCAAGAATGACATATCGTCAGTCCTCTAGAAAGTTCAAATGATTTTAGGGAGTAGACCCATGAATTTAGTTGATATTGTTGAAAAAGATCACTTATCAAAGAACGTAGAAACTTTTCCTGAGTTTAGAACAGGTGACACGCTAGCTGTACATGCAAGAATTACAGAAGGTCAAAAGTCACGTATTCAGGTTTTCCAAGGTGTTTGTATTGGAATCAAGAGTAGAAACGACCTTAACGGACATTTCAGAGTAAGAAAAATTTCTTCTGGTATGGGTGTTGAGAGAGTTTTCCCATTCCATTCACCAAACGTTGAAAAGATTGAAGTTGTTCAACGTGGTAAATCAAGAAGAAGTAAACTGTACTATCTTAGAGAAAGATCTGGTAAGTCTGCAAGAATTGCCATTGATTACGATAGAAAGTAATTCTTTAAAAAATGTTTTAACAGAGGCCACTCATAGAGTGGCCTTTTGTTTTTTGGAGGCGTCATATGCCATGACGGCATATGACGCCGAACAACCCAGGCGAGCGCAGGAAGCGCGAGATCGGGTGTAGCGTTTGAAGTGTGAAGCTATTTAACGCCGAACAACCCAGGCGAGTGCAGGATGCACGAGATCGGGTGGAGGCTTTGTAGCACATGCTATTTAACGCCGAACAACCCTGACGAGGGAGCAGTATGCGACCGAGATCGGGCAGATGTGTTGGGCCAAATCACATTATTGAGATGCGCCCTAGCGTGAAGTAATTAGAGAAAGAGAAGAGTAGATGTTTGATTTAGAAGAAATTGGTGATTTTGATTTTTTAGCGGGTTGCGATGAAGTAGGAAGAGGGCCTTTGGCCGGTCCAGTCGTAGGTTGTTGTGTTCTGGTAGATAGAGATTCTTTGACTGTTGAAAATGTAGACTTCCTCCTGTCACACGGGATTACGGATTCAAAGAAAATAAGTGCGACCAAGCGAAAGAAAATCTTAAAGTCACTTGGAATTGAAAAATATGAATTAGCATCAAAAAATTCTCTTACATTGAATAAGAATTTAAAAATAAGCTTTAGTGTGCGAGAGATTTCAAATGAGTCCATCGATCAATTAAATATTCTACGTGCATCTTTAAAGGCTATGGGGGATGCATTCATAGATTGTTTCTCTGGCGAGAGAACAAAATTACTTATTGATGGAAATAAGTATATTGATCTTGGTCTTGAAAATGTAAGCGAAGAGTTTGTGATTAAAGGAGACTCTAAGTCGGCACTCATTGGTCTCGCCTCCATAATTGCAAAAGAATATAGAGATAATCTAATGATTGAGATGGGAAAGAAGTATCCTGGCTATGGACTTGAAAAGCATGCAGGATATCCAACTAAATTTCATAAAGATGCTATCTCCAAACTTGGTGTGACTCCAATTCATAGAAAGAGCTTTAAAGGTGTTAAAGAATTCTGCCAACAATTATAGAAAAGGTGATCAGCTTGAAAGGGAAATTAGCAGGGGTTTCCATCGCTCATCACGTGCGGTTCTAATATCTGCTAAAGTACTTCGAGAAAGATCTATGGGGCAGGTGGACTTGGCTCGAGTTAGAGGTGAGTTACTTGAAGTTGCAGAAGTGAAGAATAGCTCGTGGATTACTCACAAACAAATAAAAAGACTCAGAGCGTCTACGGACTTTTTGGGAATGTGTTTGAACCTGAGTGCTAAATTTACTTTTATTCACAAGTAAAATTGACAAGAGTTCAAAAGCACCGTTATTCTATATGTATGAAATTACTAAAAATTAAATCTTCAATACTTATTCTTACAATGGCGTTAACTCTTTGTCTTCTACCTAAGAATACATATGCAATGGATGCTAGAGCGAAAGCCCTTGGTTCAATGGCCCTTTATGGGACTGTTGGTGGAGCACTTCTTGGAGCAGCATCACTGGCTTTTGGAACTAGCGGTAGGGCTGTAGCACAAGGTGCTTCTTTAGGTCTTTATGGCGGAATCATTTTTGGAAGTTATGTTGTGATTTCTCACTCGATGAGAAAGAGCCGCTATAATGCACCAGCTGCACCTGCAAATAATAATTACTATCCTGAAGATGGAAATACTCCTTATAATGAAGCCGCGCCAAATAGCAATGGTGGTGGTTCTGATGGTGACTCATGGAGTTTCTATAATCGTGTAAGCAGTATGAAAGAATATAGTGC
The DNA here is from genome assembly GCF_000210915.2 of Halobacteriovorax marinus SJ. NCBI lineage: Bacteria > Pseudomonadati > Bdellovibrionota > Bacteriovoracia > Bacteriovoracales > Halobacteriovoraceae > Halobacteriovorax > Halobacteriovorax marinus. The sequence continues at coordinate 1,883,705 of NC_016620.1, read as the reverse complement.
TGACTTTGGGTTAGATATGAAATCTATTGAAAGGCTAGAAAATAAAAAAGGGCCCACAGGCCCAATGTTCTATATGAATTTATTAAACTTTCAATTTTGAAAAGTTTTGCGACGATTGCCGTATCTCGTATTGAGATCTTCGGTGTCGTCGTTTTCGAAGTCCATGATCATGGCCTCCATTGCATCGTACTCAAATAATTTAAATACTTTTAAAAATTCTGTCTTAACGTTAGAGAGTTGAATTTGACTCTTTTTATCATTAAGAATTTTCAAAGTTTCAACAAATACACCAATTCCTGAAGAGCCAACGAAATCTAATCCATTCATATCAAGTGTTACAGTAGATAGGGGATTGTCTTTGATTAGAGATTGTAGCTCTCTTCTAAATGGTAGGCTATTGTCATAGTCCAGACCACCTTCCATGTGAACAGTAATATTGCCAAGAGAATCTGTGCGTACTTGTGCTTTTAAACTCATATATATGACTCCTCGTTGAATCTTTACAAGAACTAATCTATTCTAGCACTTCGCCGATACTGGGATAAGCCGGTATAAATTTCACTGCACCGCAGAAAAGGGAGATAGACTTTGTCCACTTTAAAGCTGGTAACTCTACCAATTGGAAATCTATCAGATATGACTCCAAGGGCACTTGAGACATTAAAGAATGAGAGGCTGTTCTTGGCCGAAGATACGAGAAATCTTAGAAAGATCTTTGATCTACTTGGTGTTGATGGAAGTCAGAAAAATGTCGACTCTTTTCATGATCACTCAAAAGATAAAGTTGATTACTACGTGACTAAAATGAAGAGCGGGCATAGTTATGTCTTAGTATCCGATGCTGGAAGTCCAGTAATTTCGGACCCTGCATTTCCTCTGGTTAGGGCCTGTATTGATGCAGGTATTGAAATAGAAACTGCTCCAGGTGTAAGTGCTGTGACAACGGCCCTTGAGCTTAGTGGACTACCACCTCAGCCTTTTACCTTTTATGGCTTTACTCCAAGAGATGATTCAAAGAAAAGAGAGTTTTTTACTTCATTATTATCTCAAAGTGGAACTTTTATATTCTTTGAAAGCCCACACCGATTGATGAAGACGCTAAAAGTTCTAGAACAAGTACTGCCTGATTCAGATATAGCAGTAGCTCGTGAGCTTACGAAGAAATTTGAAACTATTTATAGATTTAAGGCCAAGGACTTTGAGTCGATCGAAATTAAGAGTGTTGGTGAAATTGTTCTATTAATTCACCATGAGGCGAGCGCAAAATCTCTCAAGTCAAAGAAACTAGAGGCCTTAGCACTCGATTACTTAGATAAGAAACAAAATAAGAAGAATCTCTCAAAATTATTGGCCGAAATACTTGATGAAAACTCTAAGGATATTTATCAAAAGCTCAGCAGGGACTAGCCTAGAGTAAAGTTTTTTCTTAATAAGTCGATAAATTCTATGTGTTTATGAATTTATTGGATGAATTATGAAAGAGAAAAGACAGAACTTTATTGCAAGAGAAATTAATGACGGTCTCGATGAGTTAGAGAAGTCACATCGATTGAATCGTTTTGAATCAATGCTTAAGTTTTCTAGAGTTATATCTGGCTCCCTTTCACTAAAAGATATTATCAAAAAGGCTAAAGGCCATACTAAGAAACTTCTTGAGTGCGAGCATGTATGTATCTATCTCAAAGAAAAGGAGAGTCACTCCCTTTCAATGATTGATCAAAGTGGTCACAAGCACGTCTTAGAGATCAATGAAAACTCATTTGTTGGAAGTAGCGCTTATCTTGGAGCAACTTTAAAAGTTGATAGAGGGGTTAGTGATATTAGGTTTGCTAGAGAAGTGGCCCCTATTAAAAAACTGCGACCAAAAACAATGCTTGTGCTGCCACTGGTTCTAAATGGAGAACTACTTGGTGTCATTCAAGCTACAAATTCACTAAATAAGAATTTCAATGAGCAGGATATACAATTTGGTGAATCTGTAGCGGCTCAGCTAACACCAGTTATTCAAAATGCATTTCTCTATGAAGAGTTGCATACGCAATTTATTCAAGTTGTAGAGGCGCTAGCAGATACAATTACAAAGAAAGATACTTATACTGGTGGCCATACTAAGAGAGTTGCCCATTTTGCAATGAAGATTGGTGCAAAACTTAACCTAACATGGGAAGAGATGAATGATTTAAAACTCTCTGCTGTTCTTCACGATATCGGAAAAATAGGTATCGAAGACGCTATCTTAAAAAAGAGAGCTCCTTTAACGGATGAAGAGTTTAAAATAATGAGAGATCATCCTAGGCTTGGTTATGAGATTCTAAAAAATGTCGATAGTCTCAGCGCTGTAGTTGATGGAATGCGCTTTCACCATGAAAGGCCGGATGGTCTTGGCTATCCGTATGGACTAAAGGGTGATGAAATTCCAGTTATAGCTATGATTATCTCGGTGGCAGATACATTTGATGCCATGATAAGTACTAGACCATATCGCAAGGGTTTACCTCCAATGGTTGCCTATAAAGAAATATTAGATCATAGAGGCACACAATTTAGTGAAGTGGTGGTTGATGCTTTTGCCGCGTGGTTTGAGACTACAAAAATGTATTCTCCAAATAGACTGGATTCTAAGAAGAAAGCAAGCTAAAATATATTTAGATAATTTTTTAAGGAAGAAAAATGTTAGTACGTATTATCGGTGGACACGGTGGAGTGTCACCAGGTTTTAGAGCAACAAGTTACCTCATTGATGGTAAATTATTAATAGATGCAGGCTCTGTGGCCAGTGGTATTCAAATCCCCGAGCAAGTTCTAATAGATAATATTCTTATTTCCCACTCTCATTTAGATCACATATCTGACTTAGCTTTCTTGGCCGATAATTGCTTTGGTCAAAAGGGAAGACCTTTTGAAATCCATACAGTTAAACAAGTTAAAGAGACAATAATGACTCACTTGCTGAATGATAAGATCTGGCCAGATTTTACAAAGCTACCAAGTGCAAAGAATCCAACTCTTCATTTCAATGAATTAGAGCCTGAGAAAGAAGTTGAGATTGGTGATTATAAAGTTACACCTGTTCCTGTTAATCACGATGGTCCCGGGCATGGTTTTATTATTGAAAAAAATGGTTCATGCATTGTTTTTACTCAAGATACAGGGCCTACGGATAGAATCTGGGAAGTGGCAAAAACTAAGAAGAATTTAAAAGCGATATTCACTGAGGTGAGTTTTCCAAATAATATGATGCAAGTAGCACTGGATTCAAAGCACCATACTCCAAGTACTATGGTTGAAGAGATGAAGAAAATGCCTGCAGACGTTCCTATTTTTCTCGGACATTTAAAGCCTAACTTCCAGGATCAGCTCTTTAAAGAAATTGATATGATCGGAAGCGATAGAATATCTGTTCTAGGTTCCGATGATACCAGTTATGTTTTCTAATTAAAGCCAGGTGTAATATATGGCGTAGAAGGCGGCAGTATTAGTGGCTGCTGCATTGGTGGCATATACTTTGGTGCAAAAGTTTTAGCTTCTTCCTTTGGAGTACAGCCTTTAGAGCGACGAGAGCTAAACGGATCACTGTCTTCGTCTTCTTCCTCACATTCGTCTTCGTCGTTATCACTCTTTTCTCTTTCTTCTTTGAGAGGACTTACAGTGTAGGAATTTGTTGTTTTTACTTTGTCAGGTACTTCAAAAGTAACAGAAATAGTTTGCTTTTCCTCTGTACGCTCTAGTTCAAGCTTTGGACCTTGACCACATTCTTTATCATCACATTTCCATTTATAATTACCAGGAAGGTCTTTATACTTTTCATCCACACTGGCCTTTAATTTTACTTCTTTGTCTTCAAGTTTATTTTGTCCATCTTTACTAATTCTTACTCCTACTTTATTTTCCATCACACCGTTGTCACTTTGATCAGCTACGGTAACAGTATACTCGACTTTGTTAAAGAGATTTGTAGTAAGTTCGTAATCAATAGGTTGTTCTTCTTCTTTTTCTTCTACAGAGTTATCTAGGTTCGTAATTTTATACTTCCACTTTACTTTAGATCCTTCTGGAGCTCCTGTAACGACAGCTCTTAGTTTGGCCGAGACATTTGGTATATCTTCAGTTATTTCTACTTTGATTGTTGGCCCAGCAGGTACCTCTGGCTTAAGTATAATTGATGAGGCTTCTGGAGGTGAGGCTTTATTAGTATCAATTTGATGATCTACTAGTTCAAATTTAACTTCGATTTCTTCAGTAACCTCTTTATCTAGAGCACAAATTAACTTATGTAGATCTTCAGGATTATCTATACATGTAAGGCCTTCAGGTAGAGTCCAGTTTACTTTGGAAGCTTTAAGCTCATCAGATTCAAAGTTTGCTTGCTCCTCATCTTTTTGTAATTTTAGTGTGACAATATTCTTATCGCTACTTGCTGAAAAAGCGTAGATGATAAGAGGATCCGTTGGATGTACAGGTTCTAATGGCTCTTCAGGTTCAGGTTTAGGTCTAGGATTACAGTCAATGAAGTATTTAGATCCATTGCCATTTAAGTCTCTATTGGAGTAATTGTCATCAATAGAGAGCATTTTAATTTGTTCACCAGCACTATTGGTGAAATGAAATTGAAGCTGAGAGTGGGGGTCGTCATTTGGAAAACTGACACCATCGTATGTGACTCTATCTGTAAATCTCTTAAGCGTTTTATTAGAGCCATCTTCAAAGTTTTCACCATCATTTCTAATGACGTGATCGTGACCTTGTGATCCGTCAAAAAGGTTCATACTCCAGTCTTGATTATCAGCACCTGGAATATATTGAAAGTCCATGGCCATTTCAATTTTATACTTGCCCGGGAATCCTTCACTTGGGCTTACTTTACAACTTTCCACACTAAATTGTGCCCCAGCATAGTGAACAGAAATAGGTCTATTAATATTTGTGGCTTCTGGAGAGTTGATTCTACTTAGTATATTTTCAGTACTTAGAATTAGGCCTTGAGTTGGAGGATCAAAGGGGGAGGATAGACTACACATTCCAGTGTTAGAGGCATTCTCTCTTAGAAATTGATGGCAATCTTGTGACATATCCTTCGCCATTTCTATAATTTCTTCTTTTAGCTTCTTGATTGCACTTCTAACATCGCTATCATAAGTCGAAACTTTCTTGGCAGAGAAATTTCTATCAACATCATCTCTAGTTCCATCTCTATCATGAAACCTTCTTTGGTAGAAATTTCTGGCCACATCTCCTACAAAGAGATTCCAGCCATCAACTTTCTTACTTTGAGATCTGAAGTTAAACTTATTAAGAGCTTCTTTTTCATAGTCTGCAATGTGAAATTTCTTATCATCCAAGCTTCTTGAAAAGACAATAAGGGCCTCTAACTTTTCTTTTGTCGCATTTCTTACTGCGGCCCTAGATGATTCCTTCATTTCTCGTGCATCTCTAAATGATGAGCTAAACTCTGTTAACTGCTCCATTACCTTTGATGCATCCATGGCAGGTGAGTGATTATTATTTCTAATATACTTGTCTATTTTATCTTCAAATTCTTTTAATTGCTCTTCACTACCATTTGCAAAGAGGTGATTGGCATAGGCCAATTTTTGAAAACTACTGCCAAGAACTTTTTCGGCTAATTCCCTTGCAGCTCCATCGTCTTGATTTATAAGTTGATTCAAATTGCTCTTGTATTCTAGACTACACTGCTCTTTAGTCATTGCGAGTGCATTATTTGAGACGAGTATAAAGAGAGGCAGCATTAAGCTAAAACTCAATAGTTTTACAAAATTTAAATTTATTCTTAATTCTCTTCTCATTTTTTTTATTCTACCTCTCATACCTCATCGGCTAATATGAGAAATAGTTTAGTTAAAAACTCAGATATAATATTCTCATACTTTCAACCCCTTAGCTGTTTTAGTTTTTTATTGAGTTTTCTCACTAAGTAGCCAAAAATATATGGCATTTCCGCTAGGCGTCTAAAAAAAACCTTGTCTAAAGAGAATTGCAATATCATCATGGCAATACATAAATAGTAATAAATACGGAGATTCCATATGGGTTGGTTTGATACGGTTCAAAACCCTAAATTGAAAAGTGCAAAGAAAGTTTCAACAAATACTCCTTCTGGACTTTGGAAGAAGTGTACAAATTGTTCGGAAATTATTCAAAGTGATAAGCTAGATGAAGTTTATCAGGTTTGTCCTTATTGTGATCATCACTTTAGATTAAGTGCTCATGAGAGAATTAACCTTATCATTGATGAGGGGACTTTTGAGTATCATCTTGAGGATATGACTTCTTCTGATCCTTTAGAGTTTGTAGATAAGAAATCTTATAAAACAAGACTAAGTGAGGCCTACGAAAAGACTGGTCTTTATGATGGAACTCTTTGTGGTGTTGGTAAGATAAATAAGAAAGATGTCGCTCTTTGTGTAATGAATTTTCAGTACATGGGTGGATCTATGGGCGTTGTTACAGGTGAGAAAGTTGCTCACGTTATGGACATAGCTCTAGAAAAGAAAATTCCAGCAATTGTTCTGTGCTCATCTGGTGGAGCAAGAATGCAAGAAGGTATTCTCTCTCTCATGCAAATGGCCAAAACATCAGCAGCAAGACAGAAGCTTAAAAATGCAGGTATTCCATTTATCTCTATTTTAACTGATCCTACTACAGGTGGTGTTGCCGCTTCATATGCAATGCTTGGAGATATAAATATTGCCGAGCCTAAAGCTCTAATCGGTTTCGCAGGGCCAAGAGTTATCGAGCAATCTATCCGTCAAACTCTTCCACAAGGTTTTCAAAGATCTGAATTCCTATTAGAGCATGGTTTTGTTGATAGAATTGTTCATCGTCACCAGCTTAAAGAAGAACTTAGCTACTTTGTTGAGTTATTTGAAAAGTAGGAATGGCCTACCATAAATTTAAAGATGATTATTTAGATAAACTGCTCCAAAGCTACTTTGGGGCAGAGTTCTTCAATCCAAATCATTCTGAAGTTCAACAGTACTTCAATTCTTTTAGAGAAGAGATCTCTCATTCAAAAACTAAAATTATCACAATAGCTGGAACCAATGGTAAGGGACAAACGTCTCACTACATTAATGATATTTTAGTGAGTCAAGGATTTAAGACTGGGTTATGGACTTCCCCCCACGTCTTAAGTGTGACTGAAAGGTTTAAATTTAATGATCAAAATATTGATCACGATAACCTAAAAGAAGTCTTTGAGCGTGTTTATAGTAAAGATTTTAAATTAAGTTACTACGAGTTTCTCTTTTACTGTTTTTGCTCTATCGCAACAAAGAGAGAGTTAGACTATATTATCTTAGAGGTTGGACTAGGTGGAAGACTTGATGCAGTTAACTTCTTAGATGCCGATTACACCCTACTAACTTCTATCTCTAAAGATCACGAAGAATTTCTTGGAAGCTCTTTAACGGGAATTTTACAAGAGAAACTCGGTGTATGTCGCGCCCCTGCTCCTCATTTTTCTGCTCTTTCGCAAAGCTTTCTAAGAAAGCGTCAAGGTGAGATTTTAAAAGGCCATCACTTTATTGATCTCTTTGAGAGTGGAGTACTCTTAGAGGATGATGACTACTTTCTTCGCAATAAGCTACTTGCTCTCTACTTTACAACTTATCTGCAAGAGGGAGTTCTTAGTCGTGAAGAGCTTATTTCAAAAGCGTCGGAGTTTAGTTGCACTGTGACAAAAGGTAGACAAGAAGAAGTGACAATTAAGGATATTAAGTTTATCTTTATAGGTGCTCATAATATTGATGGAATTAGAAAGATGAGAGATTTCTTTCTAAGTAAAAAACAAAGCGAAAAGTCCCATCTTCTTTGTGCATTTTCAAAGAGAAAGATTGAAGATGTAGAAACAAGTATTGAGATATTTAAGTCTTCTCCTTGCTTATGGGAGTCTATCAATTTTACGAGTTTTGATCATCTTAAGGCCCTTGATCTGCAGTCGATTCCAATGAGTGATGACTACGAGATTTGTGGAGACTGGAAGAGCTATTTGGATGAAGTTATTAATTCTAAAAAAGGGCAATGGATTGTCACTGGTTCATACTACTTCATTGGTGAAGTTCAAAAATATCTTAATACTCGCTTTAATCTTTTTTAGTATTAAAGCTCTTGCTGATGATAAACGAGTAAATTTCTCTTTCGGCAATAAAGTTCAAGTTCTATCTGATAAGGCCTATAGACGTTCTAAGAATAATGAGTTTGAGGCAGTTGGTAATGTTATCATTAACCATGAGAGAAACTCTATCTACGGTGAAAAAGCATCTATTTCCTTTAAAACTGGAGACGCCGAAGTTCTAGGAAATGTTCGCTATATTAGTAGTGATATGACTGTCTTTGGCTCTAAGATGGAATACAATTTCAACTCATCCTATCTAGGTGTGTATAACGGTAAAATTATAAACTCTAATTATACTGTCGTTGGAAAGTATCTCGCTAAGATTTCTGAAAATGTCTTCATTGGTCGAGAGGCCGAGTATACTACTTGTCGTGACTGTCCTGAGTCATGGAGTATATTGGGAAAAGAAGTTCAAATCACAAAGAATGAATATATTAGAATTAAACACGCCTATATCAAAGTAAATGGTGTCGTTGTAATGTATGTTCCCTACATTGTATTGCCGATTAAAAAAGACCGTGAAAGTGGTTTACTCTTTCCTAAGATCAAAATTGATTCTAAAGAAAGTGTTCACTTCGGCCTTCCCTATTTCTGGGCCATAAGTGATCACAATGATCTTACTTTTACTCCTATGGTAAGGGGGCGAAGAGGTCTAAGTGGTGAGCTACAATTTAGGCAGGCCATTCGTGGAGAGACATGGTTAGAGCTCAATACAATAGGAGTAAATGATAGAATTTGGACCCCTGGAAAAGATGACTATGAAGTGAGTGGAACCCACAATCAAAGACTTGGTGGGGACTTTGAATTTCATTCTTTCTTAGACAATACCGTAAATTTTCATACTTACTTTAGTGGTATGAGCGATCTTGATCAAGTAAGAGATTTAGAGAGCTACTATGATAAACGTCTTCGAAGCTCTGATTTAGGGCTAGAATCTTATCTAAATATTTATAATTCTCTCTTCGATATTGGTGCCGAAGTAGAGTTTAAGAGAAATCTCTTATTTGAGAATCCGAAGGGGTTTGATCACGATTATGTTCAAACACTACCGAGGGTTCACTTTAACTCTATACCTTTCTACCTGTGGCAGGGGGATTTCTTTGGCGGTAAGAGTTTGAGTTTTCAGTGGAAGTCTGAAGGTGTGGTCTTCAAGCAAAATCACTTTAATGAAGGACAGTATATTAGAAATGCCACAAGACTAAACCTTAGGCCAAAATTATTGTGGGACTTAGGTTATCTTGGACCAGTGAACTTTAAATCATCGGTTTCAATGGATAGACAGGATTATTGGTTCTCACATGAGCAAGGGGATAAGAAATTTTCAAAGAGTGGTTTTGTTTATGAGAATGAAGCTTCTTTTGAAATTAGTAAGATTTTTGGTCTCTCCTATGACGAGAGTATTCCTCTTGAGAGAATAGATCTAGAGAAGTCTAAAGGCTTAGATATTGAAACAAAGGAAGAAGATATCAAATTTGAGGGACATGTAGGGAGTGTTCCAAAGATAAATGAATCTTTTACTGAAGATCAATATAAGATCTCGAGAAATAGTTATAGATACTCCCAAGTCTATAAACTTAAGCACTATTACCTAGCTGATCAAAAACAAAAGGGAAGTCAGAAGTTTGCTAACCAAATTAAAAGTGGTGATGGGCAATTTGACTCTATCGACTCAGTTAGAGAAAAAGAGTTTGAGCTCTCTCACGTATCATCAAGAACATCTCTACCTGTTTCAAATACACTAGAGCTTCAGTGGTCCAACTCTCTTATTAAAAAGTATCCTAAAGAGGTCAATGTATTTAGAGATGGTAAGTATTTAAGAGATAACTTTAGCTATAGTAAAGTTGCTTATTTTGATGTCTCTCAGGGGATTGATCTAAATGCTAATACAGATAATACAGTAGATAAGCTTACAAGACTCTATGTTGGGACGGGCTTCTCTCTTAGCAATTTTTCATTCTCTCTCTCTGAATACTTCTATCATCAAAATAATGAGCATATCTTAAATTTCTCTATTGCTCATAAGCTTAGTCGATTTAATTACGGCCTTACCTTTAGGTATGATTCATTTACAACTCCAATTAATAAGACAGCTGATTTAACTGCTAGTTTAAAGCTAAATGACCTCTTTAATTTAAAAACAATTCAAAGGTATGATTTAGATGATAAAGGTTTTACTGAATCTTATTACCAACTTCTTTATTCACCTCTTAATAATTGTTGGAAGGCAGATGTTTCTTATAAGACTACTGAGATTGAACACTCTATCGCGTTTAACTTCTATATTAATTTCAACGAAAATAAGTTCTATTCTCTATCTGGAGGAGAGTAGTCTTGAGAGTATTGATTTTAGATTTCGAGGATAGTTTCACATTTAATATTTTCTCTACCTTAAAATCTATGAATATAGAGGTTGAAATCCTTCATTTTAGGGAGTTTCAAATTGATATGGGGGAGTACTTCTCGCATATTGTTCTTGGTCCAGGACCAGGGCATATAGAAGATTATGTTGATTTTTCTTTTGTGGTCTCTAAATTGATTTTAGACTCTCTAAGTGAAAAAATTAAATTAATAGGTATTTGCCTTGGCCATCAATTAATACAACACGAACTTGGCAGAAGTATTTCTAGATTGGAGACACCAATTCACGGGCAATCTCAGAGTATATTCTTTCCTGACTCAAGTGCTCTAGTTAAAGAACTAAGATCTAGAGAACTAGAAGTTCAGCTCTATAATTCTTGGGCAGTTAGACCAAGAGATATAGATTATAACTTTGACTTAGAAATTCTTGGGAGTGAAGGAGAAATCTTGGCCAGTATTTCAAAGAATATAGTGACTTACCAATTTCACTGCGAGTCTATTGGAACATCTTGCCAGCAAGAATTATTTTCTCAAATTCTTGTATAATAATACTTGATGAAAAGCTCAGTTATTGTCGCAGGCATATACGACAAGAGAACAATTCAAAGATTAAAAGAAGTTGGCGTAGATCAATTAAGTTTTGATTTTAGGGCAAAGAGTTTTAATTTTTTACAGCAGCATATCTTTATGCAACTCCAACAAGAGCTACAAATCCAAGAGAAAATCTATCTTCATTTTGAAAATGAAGCAGACTTTGTCATCTCAAAGATACTTGATGATTTAAAGCTTTCTCGTGGTAGTGCTAATACTTACTTAGAGTTCTCAGATATGAACTCAGATCAATTCTACGACAAGTTTGAAACACCTTTTCTTTGGCACTATAATTTCGAATCACCTTTTATTGATAAAATTCCTAATGCAAAATATTTAAGAGGCATAATCTTTAAATTTAGTGATTTATTAAAGCTTCATGAAGATGGAGTTTTACTTAACTTCTGCAATAATTTTCACTCGCTCTATATCAATTGTTTAAAAGATGAAAATTTTAAGCTCATCCTCCAGCTAGATTGGGATAGCAATCTCTTTGCATCCATTTCAGAGCACTTTGACTTCACAGATATATCACTGAATATAAGTGATAAGGTAGAGATCTGTTACCGAAATGTTGACCTCTCCAAGGTTTCTGGCCATATAGAATATCTTAGAAATATTGATCTCTAGGTCTACTTTACTTTTTGTATATATTTAGCAATATTGCTCTAAAGTAAGGAGATTCTATGAGTTTAAATATAGTTATAAGTAATGATGATGGAGTTTATGCACCAGGTATAAATATTCTTTTCGAAGTTCTTAGTGAGATTGCCAACGTAACTATGGTGGCCCCTTTAGAAGAGAGATCGACTACAGGACATACTCTAACTCTTGATCACCCACTTAGAGTTGTAAAAATTAAAGAAAATATCTATGGATGTAGTGGTTATCCTGCAGATTGCGCACTTATGGGCTTTGGTCACATTGCTAATAAAGAAAGCGTAGACCTATTTATCTCTGGAATTAATAGGGGAGCTAACCTTGGTCAAGATATCTATTACTCAGGTACTGTTGCTGCTGCTAGAGAGGCCACATTTCACAATATACCAAGTATTGCGGTAAGCTCCGCAATGGATTTCGCATCTACCAAGAAACCAGATGATAAATATTTTTATACCGCCGCAAACTTTATTAAGAAGTTAGTTCAGGCCAATGTACACAAATTAATCGAGCCTATGACACTTTTGAATATAAATGTACCAGAAGTACTAGAGAGTGAGGTTAAGGGCGTTGAGCTAGCTCACCTAGGCTTTAGAAGGTACTCTGAGAATATTGATATGAGAACTGATTTTAGAAATAGAGAATATTTTTGGATTGGTGGTAAGTATAATGGTCATAATAATGACGCTGGATCAGATTGCTCGGTTATAGATGAGGAAAAAATTTCCTTCACATGCCTAAATTTACTCTCACAAAGTTCCGAAGAGCCTAAAAAGTGGAGTGAGTTCTTAGATTCTTTAAAATAGAGAACCCTCTCCTAGCTTTTTAGGAGAATGTTTTGAATTTAAAAGTCATATTATTGGCACTAGTAATGTTTTGCTTTTCTTGCTCTCACCTTGGGAGTGGACAATATGTTCAGATAAGAAAGGGAGATTCATACACTAAGCTCGCCAAAGAATTTAAAGTTGATAAGTGGGTCTTAGAAGAGGCCAATAATAAGAAGTCGCTCAAAGTGGGCGACTGGTTCTTCGTTCCACTTGAGCGTGGTCTTATCGGTGCAAAGAATATGCGTATGCCTGCAAGTACTGTTCAGTATATGGCAAGTGGGCGCTATATTTGGCCAGTTCCTTCAAGCTCTAGAATTAGTTCTGGTTTTGGCAGACGCTGGGGAAGACATCATGATGGAATCGATATTCCAGCTAGAAATGGTGCACATATTGTGAGTATTGATTCAGGAGTTGTTGTCTATTCAGGTAAAGAAATGGGTGGATATGGAAATATTACTGTCGTTGCTCATAAGAATGGAATTTTCTCTGTCTATGCTCATGCATCTAAGAATTACACAGCTAAGGGACAGAAAGTTCATAAAGGACAGGTTATTGCTCTTGTAGGTAGTACAGGGAGATCAACTGGGCCTCACCTTCACTTTGAGATTAGACGTAACTCAAAGGCATTGAATCCAAAGAACTTTGTAAGTTACAAGAGTAAGTAGGCTTACCTTTTAATTGAATCCATGATCATAAGATAGAGCTTGGCCGTATTCACTGCATCTTCAAGTGCAGTGTGGGCCACATCACCCATTTTGAAATACTTCATTAGACCTGAGCCGCTTTGACATTCATTAGGAAGTAGCTTCATATCACAAAGTCCAATAACAACGCTTGATAGGTCTAGTACTTGATGGTGAAAATGCTTTCTCATAAAATCCCACCCCAAGTCTCTATTTAAAAAAGGTAGATCAATTGCATTCATCGATTTACCAAAGAGAATAATTTTATCCTTATCACTCTTTCCAAAGTAATTGATAACTTCTTCACTCTCAAGATACTCAGTTAGTATCTCTTTAAATTTTGAGAGCTCTTCTCCCTGTGCATGGGCCTTAGATATTAATTCTTCATTATGATCGATTACCCACTGATCCAGCTTTGGTTTAAGCTCTTCAAAACTGGGGCACTTTATATACCAATTCCTTTGAAGTTCGTGAGCAATCTCTCCCGTTTCGGCGCAAAATGGAACCATTCCAAACTCAATAATTAAATCATCTTCTGCTAGTCCAGTTGCTTCAATATCAAATGAGAGGTACTTCATATTTATTCCTATCTAAGTTCTGCCCTGATGGGGCAATGGTCACTAACACTATTATAACTCTGTCCCAATTCCTGAAGTGAGGCTATTTGACAGGTATTCTGCGCGCAGTGCTCGGTATTTGTAAAATCTATTCTATTAAAATTACCTACTAACTCTTTAGTCACTAAAATATGATCTAAGAGACTAGGGTAATAGAGGCCATCGTTAATACCTCCCCACCAGTAGCTACTGCAATCAATTTCACTAGAGGACGCAATAAGTTTAGCGTCTCTTATAAATTTATGAAAGTAGTTTCCTTCACTGTGGAAGTATTGTGTTGTATTGAAGTCGCCCATAATGACGTAGGCGTTCTTTGGGGAGAGTTGAGACTTAAGATACTTTAATTGAGTGTCTCTAAATTGAATATCCTTTGAGTTGGAGCCTGCTTTTAGATGTACTAGGTAGACCCAAAAAATTTTCTTACTTGTAAAGTCTTTAAGGTTAATCTTTAAAAGAGGTCGAACACCAGAGTTACAACTATTCTTACCCGTAATAGCGAGATCTTCTTCAGTTCTTATATGTTGAAACTTTTTCTTGTTATAAACAAAACTTAGCTTTTGATTACCATAACCACCGCATTTAGATGTGATAACGTCATGGTCTTTAAAATTAGAGTGAATGAAGTTTTTGAAAAAGCCAGTATCCACAATTTCTTGAAAGCCATTGAGGTCAGAAATATTCTTTGAGAGAATTTTCTTTAATACGATTGGGTCAGTTGAGTAAGGAGAATTCACTTCTAAGTTTCGAATATTGAAACTTGTCATAGTCATTGCTCCCGCAAAATCCACGAGAATAAAGCTCAGAAATAGAATTCTTAATAAGTAATAAATGAATACATCCTTGTATTTAAATATTGTAATAACTTGTCACACACTATGCCAAGGTTAAATTATAATTTTTTAGGACATGTTTTAGGGCTTTAGAGGTAGCTTATTCTTATAATTGGCGATTCCCACTTTGTAATATCTTTTACAAGCTTAAAACAACTGAGAATATTATCGTTGATTACACATTTCTTACAGACGCCTTCGCCCATACAGGAGCTGGCGATTGGAATTTTGTGATCTTGCAAGAGTTCTAGAATTGTTTTGGAAAGATCGTCTTCATGAAGTGATATTTCTTTAATGACCTTCTTGGAGGCCTCTCCATAGATAACTACAGTAAGCATGATCTATAGCTTGGAATTCTATCATCTATAAGTAAGGTCTTCTGATTATGTTTTTGATAGTGAATCCAAACATTTCCTAGATTTGATTTATGATAGATAGGAAAGCTGGTGTTTAAAAATGTTTGGGTCTGCGCTTCACTAGATCTATCTGACTCGTAAATCATCCTCTCAGGATTTAATAGGAAAAGATATCTTGGAAATTCTAATATTGTCAGAACTTCATCTACAGATGAGGCATGGGCCAAGTTGTATTCAATCATATTAAAGAGATGCTGTCCGCTATCTCTTCCCTTTGTTGAGATGAGAGAGAAATTTGAGTTTTTCGTCTTTATAAAGCAAACGGCATTCTGTTCTCCTAGTTCACTTGGAGTAAATGAATAGGAGTTGTGGTAGTTTTTTTGGATATCTGGAACTTGAGCACTTATTCCTAGGAAAGTACTCCCTTTATATGAGATTGAAAACGGATGTGAGTTCACGCCTTCTGTTTGATTAATGAGGTAGACCGCATTCTGATAGATTCTCATATCAAAATTACAATTGGCCACTTTGTCTTTATCAATTTGATACGAGAAGAGATGTGTATTTGCAGAGTTTTTCTTATAGGCTGCTTGGCTAACTAAAGGCCAAATTTTAAAAGTTCTTAGGCCCTCACCTGTTCGAAGTACTTGATCACCTTTAAAATAAAATTTCTCAAGTGAGCTATTCTTTGAAAGAGGTGCTCTATTTTCAGAGAGAAATAAAGAGAGTTCATGATCGACAGAAGTTTGGTAGGGAAGTATGTCATCTACGATACGAGATAAATATTGTAATGATCTCTTGGAGCGGTATCTCTTTAAGAGATCCTTTAGAGAGTTAAATAGAAGGTTAGGGTCTTTATTTATTTTTAAATTATAATTTATATAAAAAGGACTCGTCTTATCAGTATCTACAAATTGCAGTGAAGAACCTGGAGAGACTTTATTGGGCCTTATATAGATTTGAATAATGGCCCACATGACAAATATGTCGATTGCCTTTAAGTTATGCTTCTTAGCAGCGATCTCTAACCTATCTTTAAATAGTCCTTGGTTAGCACTTGAGGCAGTAGTTAATATAAGTTCGTCTTTCTTTATAGGACAAATTAACTTGGTGAGATCTTTCTTAAAAACAATCTCTTCGTCAGGTTGATCAAGCTTGATAAAAACTCCACAACTTGTGAGAAGAGAAAGCAGAATAGATAGGAGAGTAACTTTCTTAATCATTGATATGGTAAAGTCCATCAATAACTTCTTGGTCCATTTCTGGAATCGGCTCAAGTGAGTGTTCAGATAACTCTGCATCTTCGAAGTTAAGTGCTGCTGAGGACTTTCTAAGAGACTTTGCAATAATAATTATCCACATACCGGATTGGGTAGAGTTTGCATTAGACTGAGTCTTTATGTCTATTATTTGAAATCCACGATTAATAAAAGAGTAGAAGATCTTATCAAATTCTTTCTCACGGTAACCGACCTTTCTAGTCGGAGGAGAAGGGACATAGAATGTAAATGATTGTATTTTGTAGTGACCCGGAAAGAGAAACTCTCTAATTGAATGATATAACTTTTGTATTGGGCCCATAGTGACACTACTTATTTAAACTTTATTTCTTATTTATAGAATAGTCTCAAATCTATTTTTGTCAATATAGTTAGCTCTTTATTGAAACTCTTTGGAAAGAATTGCCTAGAAAAGTTTTTTCTTATTTTTTTTCAAAAACAGGTTATACTTTATTTGTAAATGACAGGAAGTCAATTACGTAAGAGGCAGGAAGCCGAAAGAAGGGGGCACTTTGCAGGGGCCCCCTTTTTTATTTCTTATGAATAAATCTCTGCTTTCAAATCTTCTTTTAAAACACCATCGGCCAATTTAATAATTTCAAACTTCTTACCATTTGGTTTAAATATTCCGTGGTCAGTAACTACGATATCTACTACTTCTAATCCTGTTAGTGGCAGTGAACACTCTTCTACTAACTTAGTCTCGCCGTCTTTATTAAAATGAGTCATCATAATAATGACACACTTTGATCCATTGACTAAATCCATCGCTCCGCCCATACCAGTGACTTTCTTTCCCGGAATCATCCAATTTGCAAGAGATTTTCTTGCATCGACTTCCATTCCACCAAGTACACAATAGTCTATGTGGCCACCGCGAATCATTCCAAAACTCATTGAACTATCAAAGAAGCTTGCAGATTTATTTATAGAAATAGTTTCTTTTCCAGCATTAATAAGTGTAGGTGAGACTTCATTCTTCTTAGGCCTCCCCTTTACTCCTAGGACTCCATTTTCTGAATGGATCATAATATCTAAGCTTTCAGGTATTTGTTCCGCAATAAGAGTAGGAAGACCTATTCCTAAATTTACAGATGAGCCTTGTTTAAAAAGTCCTATAACTTCTTTGGCCATTTCTTCTTTTGTCCAGCTCATTGTTCGTCCTCAGTTTTTAAAAATTCGATATCATTCTTATAATCTCTTCCTTGAAAGATTCTCTGTACAAAAATACCTGGTAAGTGGATATCTTCTGCGGGAATATCTCCTAATTCAACTAACTCTTCTACTTCAACTATTGTTGTCTTTGCTGCCATGGCCATAAGAGGGGAGAAGTTCCTTGCAGTCTCTTTAAACCACAGGTTTCCGTACTTATCACCTTTTTGAGCTTTTATAATGGCAAAGTCAGCATGTAGCGCAGTCTCTAAAATACATGGTCTATCAAATTCTTTGGTTTCTTTACCTTCTGCTACTAAAGTTCCATAACCAGTTGGAGTATAAAAGGCTCGAATGCCTAGCCCTGCCGCCCTAATCCTTTCACTAAAGGTACCTTGAGGGACAAGTTCAACTTCTACAGTTCCTGCGAGCATTTGTTTTTCTAGATCGGGGTTTCCACCAACATATGAGCAATATGCTTTTGTGATCTTATTTTGGATTAAGATCTTTACAAGTCCTCTGCCTGAATTTCCAATATTATTAGATATTAGAGTTAAATCTTTGATATCTAATTTAGTGAGCGCATCAATACAATTCTCTGCAATACCACAGAGACCAAAACCGCCACTCATAATGCGTGCACCACTGTGAATATCCTTACAAGCATCATCGGCGTTTAGATATACTTTACTCATGACTATCTTCCTTTAGGAGTCCTTCGATTCTTTTTAATAATTTCTTTAAAATGCTTGGCCTCATTGTAAATGGAGGAGCAATGATTATTCTCTGTCCAACAAGGGCAACCAGGATATCTTCATCAATAAATCTTTGAAAAGGAATATTCTTTTTAAGATCTATTGCCATGAGGGTACCAATGACTCTGACCTCATTAACGACTCCTATCAATTCAAACTTTTCTTTATAAGTCTCTAGACCATGAGAAAGCTCTTTAATCTGTTCTTTAAGTTGAGTTGTTTTTAAAGAGTCAATAACACTTTCCATTGCACTAAGCCCGAGAGGGTGCGCGTAATTAGTTAAACCACAGGAGAGTGTATTAGACTTATAGTAACTAGCAATTTCCTTAGATGTCCAAACGGCACCGAAGGGAATATATCCACCTGTTATGATTTTTGCCATACAGATAAAATCCGGCTTAATAGGTAAGTGATGAAACCCAAATGGTTTTCCAGTTCTTCCAAAGCCGCACACCACTTCATCTAAAATTATAAAGAAGCCATATTTCTTTTTAAGCTTAGCGAGTCCTCTCCACCACGATAGCGGGGCCGAGATAACTCCATTGCCTCCAATGAACGTTTCCAGACAAATGGCGGCGATTTTTTGCGCTCCAATTTTTTCTATTAATTGTGCAAGCTTCTCTGCGTTTGGATCAACTTGTGGGTCAGGAATTCTCTTTGTCCACTTTGATAGTGATTTATGATCTTTTGTTCGCCAATCTCCTGTAACACTCAAGGCCCCGAGACTTGCACCGTGGTATGAATTCTTTCTCGCAAGAATAATTTCCTTACCTGAGATTTGTCTCGCCATCTTTAGGGCATTTTCTATACTCTCAGCTCCCGAGACAGTGTAGAAAATTTTCCCAGGAATATTGAGGTATTCAATTAATTTCTGGGTGGCCCTTTGCTTTAATTCAAATACGCCCTTAGGAGATGAGATAGGTAGTGAGTTGAGTTGTGATTGAATGGCCTTTTTTATGGGACTAAAGCTATGCCCAAAGGCCGCTTGATAACTCGTTGAAGAGAGATCATAGAGTTTTCTACCCTCTGTAGTTAAATAATAGCAGTCTCTAGATTTTTCAATCTCAATTCTTAGGGCCTTCAATTGGGCCGTCCAAGTGAAGTAAAATGGATGATCGCTCATATGGCCTCAATTCTTTAGAAGTGAGAATGATTTATTTTCACTATCTAGTTTATAGCTATATTCTTTATAGCTTGGATCATATTCGGGGCAACCTCTCCAGAAGTTGATCTCACCGCTTATTAAATTTGCAATACCACCACCACAAGTCTGTGAAGGGTCCTTACTATTTCCGTTGTCGTAATGAGAACAAATGGACTTAGGCATACCCTCATGACTCTGTAGCAATTGCTTTAACTCTTGCATGGAGTGGGTATTTTTCACACTTTGCTCTAGTATTTCGTAGCGAGCGTGGGTTGTAGCACTAACAAATTCCTTACTTTCTAATTTTGATACATTCTCACCTAGGCAGTGATTGGTATGAAAAGAGTAACCTTCTTCCCCATCACCGTGGGCATGGATTAAGTCTTTGTGAGTAGGCGTAATTTCCCAGTGCTCGGCACCCTTTGGTGTTGAGATAAGGTAGTTGTGGCCCGAGGTTACAGGTGCATTTAAGAGTGTATCTCTCATCTGTGATATATTCACAGACTCTAAGCTCTGGCGAACAAGTGCCGGCCATATAAGTCCTACTGCGGCCTTATTTGTATTTATATTATTCACTCCGATAAGACAGCTCTGGGTATTTATTCCCATAAGCCCGACACAACCAACTACTGAGAGTATAAGAGATGCACTATTTTCCTCTGTTGCTGGGACATCAATGAGACAGAGATAATTCTTTGCACTTGCGTGCATATCCCACGTTTGTCCACTGAGTATAGAATGGCTATTTTGAATTTGTACTGTTGAGCACCCTTGATCTACGAGAGAAATATCTCTAAAGTCAGTATAGTTATTGAGTATTACGATATCGGTTAGAGAGAGGCCACTGCCTTTAGCAATACCTTCTATTTCGTTCGCGCTATTGGGGCAATACTTTAAAGTACTTTCAAACTGAGCGCTAGCAAGAGGGAGTAATTCTCCTGCTAGAGATGGATTTCTCTTTAACATCAATTCTCTACGAATCTCAACAAGCTCTCTGATTGCAGTTCTATGTTCTTCTGCGTGTTGAATTCCCCACTCAAAATTACTCTTTCCTTCTTCGTAGCGAATGATAGGGAAGTTACAGTCTTGCATTCATTACTCCTTGCCTAGGAATTCTCTCATGGCACTAAAGCTTGGAATCACTAAATAGCGATCTCCAACTTTCTTGAAGTATCTTGCAAGAGAGAGTGAAATATTTCCTTTAAAGTGACCGCATCCATTTTCAAGTTCCATTTCTGTGATCTCAAAATTTGAAAGGGCCTCTAATAATTTATTTGTAAACTCTAGACGAATTTCGGTAAATTTCTCAAAATCAGAGTGAACAATTTCTAGTGCTTGGTGGAAGTTTGAAAGTGCAAATTCATCACCATCCCACGTACTAATGAGCATAAGAGGTTTGGCCAGAAAGTTCTCTTCTTTCATGTAGCAAAGTCCCGACTGTCCACCTAGAAAACACATGGCCGCATCAGGAGTAATCCCCTCTATATTGGAACAAAGGAAGTTCTCTTTATCATAGCGGTAAAAACTTGCAGCAGTTTCATTAAAGATAACTTTTGTTCCATACTTGGAAGCTAATCCAATTATCTTGGTTAATGTTTCACGCTCTATTCTCTCCATTGTTTGAGACCCAATAGGCTCAAGCCAAATGGCCATAGTCTTCTTTTCTTTTAACACTCTCTCTAAATCTTGCAGAACATTTTGTTCGTTTGAAGCATTAGGATGGTCGAGATGAGTGACATCAAAGAATTTATCTTCACTATTACTAAGTGATCTGGAAAGAAAAGAGCCGCTACCAAAGTAGTGTCCCTTAAAGGTAATCATGTGATTTGTTTTCTCTTCTTGATTGTACCAGATACTCTTTGCTAGCTTATCAACACACTCAGATTGGCCTGAAGTCGTATAGAGGTGCTGTAAACTCTCTGGAAGATATTTTTTAATAGAGTCTAGGTGATCTAAGAATCTCGGAGAGACAAAATTTGAGAGACAGACCTTGTTAACTAAGTATGGTAATTGTTCACTTAAGTTCTCTGCTGTTAAGTCTAAATTTGAAAGAGGAGAGTTAATAGCATCACTCAAACTAAGTTGATCAGTTTTAAACTTCGTTGCACTTGTGTAATAGAGAACATTTCGATACTTCTCAAAGTCAGGGTAGTCCTCTCGCATATACATGATCTCATGCGCTCCAAGAGATAAGTTAATACTTAGCATACTTGCTGCCATTCGATCTCTATTTCTTCCGTTAATAAGCTCTATTCCATCGTTTAGTGCAAAAGCGCTCAGGGCATACTTTACAAATCTTCCAACACCCTTTCCTTGTAGCTCTTTACCTACTGTGGAGTCGACCATGTAGAGAGCATTTGGGTTGTTAAAGTCAGGATCATTTCTCACGCCTCTTTCAAACGGATTGAGAGAAAGGGGAGAGCTAAAGCTCATGGCCAGTAACTTATCACCTTGAATGATACCTACTGCCTGACCTTTTTCGCTAGTAGCACAGTATTCAAACTTTTCAATTTCAGTTTGTCTCGTAGGCTCATAGATATCCAACTGCATTTGATGGATCTTATCCTTCCATTTTGAAAAGTTCTCTTTGTCTATTCTAATGATTTTATGACCAGTAGACTTTTCAAAGAGTGAGTAGATTTTTTCTTGAAACATTTCATTGTCAAGTTTCTCTCCAGTTAAGACTTTCAATTTTGTGAGTAGGAGAAGTTCCTGCCATTCATAAATCGACGCGAGATTTCTATCTCTAGTTTCAATTTCTTTAATAGGCTTTGGACCTTCGTTATTTAAGATCTCACCGGCCATTTGATCAAGTCTTTCAAAGAGAAACTCAATATCTCCCTTTGTGAAACTTGTATTAAGTCTAAAGCGAAGTGTCTTGGCCCCTGCTGGATAGTAGAGAAGGCCGTGATCAAATCTTCTATTGATAAACTCTGTCGTTATCTCTGCACTAGGAAGCTCAAAAGCAAAGGCCATTCCATTGACTCTAGGTCTAGTGATCTTTCCTTCAAACTTTTTACATAAATCATCTAAGAGAACTCGAGCTGACTTTTCAAGGTTGTGTATGAGATCTTGTGACTGATCTAGTGCTACAGCATGAAGATAGCCTCTAATGACAGAAGATACTTGTAGCTCTTCTTTTTTAGTTTCTTCGTTATGTGAGAGAACTAATCCAACTTGAGCTTTCTTGGCGCAAACTACATAGTCGGGATAGAGTTCTTTGTCTTGGTCATCTCTTAAGTTAAATTCTTTATGCCAAAAGAATTCTTTTCCAAGGTGAAAGCCTGTTTGAACTTCATCAAAGATAACAGGAATACCAAAGGATCTTGCCATGAGAATGAGGGCTTCGTTAAAACGCCCACTACTGTAGCGGTCACCACCCTCACATTGCATTGGCTCAATGAGAATAGCGAAGATTTCTTTTGTCTTTATTTTTTCTCTAACTTCTAAGAGAGAGTTAATTTCTTTTTCAATCTGTGAATCTTTATTCCAATCTTTAGGGATTTCAAGTTCGAGCGCACAGCTGCTGGCCCAAAAGCTTCTCCAGTCCTTAGGTGCACTTTGGTGAATTAGGTCAGTTTCTAACTCAGGAAATGTGCAGTAGATTGTTTCATGACCTGGCCATTCAAAGGGTTCACGCTTTACTTTGTTCCACGTACTAGAGAGTGTGATCATCATTCTGCCATGAAAACTTCCCTCAAAGGCGAGAACTTTATTGGCGTTCTTATTCACCCTTTTTTTATAACAGTATCCAAGGGCAATTTCGTTAGCCTCAGCACCTGAGTTACAAATTGTTAAATCTAGTTTTGGCCAATTCGTTTTTCTCTTAAGAGTTTCAGTTAAGGCCTTTCTTATGGAGTGGAACTCTTTTGAATTTGAATCATTTGTCCAGCTAGATAGGTAGTGGGCAGCTCCAAAGAAAACAGAGGGGGAGAAGCCAAGGCCTAGTGTCGCAATTTGCGAAGCCGCGTCCATTAGATATTTAGTTTCATCGTTATGATCAGTTATCGCTAGAAATGGTCCAGTTGATTTCTTTAGATCAGTTAAGTAATTTTTCTTTTCTGGTGGAATGAGGTTATTTGCGTAGGAGTTGGCAAGTCTTGCCTTAGAGTGTTCTTCTGTTTCTTTACCAATAATTGGAAGCTTCATTTTAATCCGCCTTTTTTAAGTCTTATGTGGATTCCTCTATAATTTTTCTTAGATATTCTGAGAATTTTACTCCATGATTTTCCATCATTTTTGGAAACATAGAGATTGATGTCATACCTGGGAAAGTATTGATCTCGTTAAGATATACTTTGCCCTCTTCTGTAAGAAAGAAGTCTATGCGCGATAAGTGTCTAAGCTTTAGACCTTTGAAAGCCTTGAGCGAATAGGATTTAATATCATTGATTTGCTCTGCTGATAGACCTTTGGCATTAACCTCTGTTTTAGTAGCGCTGTCATTTGAGTATTTTTGATCGTAGTCGTAAAAACCATCTGGGCAAATAATTTCACCAGGGGCCGTTATGACGACTTCATTATTATATTCGAAAGCACTTACTTCGAGTTCTCTGGCCTTTAGAGTTCTTTCGATTAAAACATACTCAGAGAACTTAAAGGCAGAGAGAATTGTACTCTCTAAATCCTCAAGACTAGTTACATGGTAACAGCCAACAGAGGAGCCCTGACTTGCAGCTTTAATATAAACGTCTTTATTTGCGTTGAAGAATTCTTCTGCAGCAGAAATACTTTCTCTCGATTCATCGCTTAGATAAATATAGGGGGTATTGGGAACCTTCAGAGCATCGAGCCACAATTTAGTGCTCACTTTATTAAAGCACGTTTGGCTAGGCTCTGGAGAGCAACCCAAATAGGGAAGACCCATTAATTCAAATATTGATTGAATGACTCCATTCTCTCCCGGAGGACCGTGAATACAAGGAATGGCAAAGTCTAATTTATGGGTTTGATCACTACTTGGGTAATAGAGTTCACCCGCTTTTCTAAGTTCGCACAATTGGCCATGATGATCGACTCGGTCGCCATTGGCCTTGATTTCAACTTTAAAGACATTGTAGAGATTAACTTTCTCTAATTCGTCGTAGATATAATTGGCAGAGCGTAGTGAGACTTCGTGTTCACTACCGCCGCCTCCGCATAAGAGCAGAATATTCTTCATTAACTTTGTCTCAATTTTGCAGGTATAAATTCTGCATCAAGTTCACTGAAGAGCTTCTTCAATTCTTCAATCGTTAATGATTCAGTTTTCTTTTCGCCGTGCTTTCTCAAAGAGACGCTATTATTTTCCATCTCTCTGTCGCCAATAACGATCATGAATGGCGCCTTAGACTTTTGAATTTGTCTCGTCTTATAGCCCATCGATTCATTTCTATCGTCTACTTTTACTCTAAGACCCATAGCAAATAATTCACTTTGAAGTTTATTTGCAAAGTCTAGGTGGAATTCATTATTTACTGGCACGATTACGGCCTGTTCTGGAGCGAGCCAGAATGGGAATACGCCAGCAACGTGTTCAAGATAGACACCAAAGAATCTCTCTAGTGATCCGAGAAGGGCCCTGTGAATAACAACAGGTCTCTCGTCATTTCCTTGCGCATTTGTATAGCTTAGGCCAAATCTCTCAGGAAGTTGAAAGTCTAATTGTATCGTTCCAAGCTGATAATATCTTCCAAGGGCGTCAGCAATTTCTACGTCAATCTTTGGCCCGTAGAATGCTCCGTCGCCTTCTTTAATAAAGTATTCATGACCACTCTTTTTAAGTGCTTCTTCTAGTGCGTTTTCGGCCTTATCCCAAGTGGCATCGTCACCAGACTTCTTCTCTGGTCTTGTAGAGAGATTAACTTTTATACCAGTAAATCCAAAGTGCTCGTAACAGATGAAGAACATCTCCATAAGCTTTGTGATCTCATCTTGAATTCCGTCCATGTCGATAAAGATATGGGCATCATCTTGGCAGAAAGTTCTCACTCTCGTTAAACCAGTTACGGCACCGGCCTTTTCATAGCGGTGTAACCTTCCAAAGTCAGCATATCTCATAGGTAAATCTCTATAAGAGTACTTATAGTGTTTGAACATGAGCATATGGCACGGACAATTCATTGGTTTAACGGCATATTCTCTTTCATCAATTCTAGAGAAGTACATATTTTCTTTGTAGTGTTCGTAGTGTCCACTTGTGTGCCAGAGATCGGAGTCGAGGATCTGTGGAGTGATGACTTCTTGATAATCATACTTTCTGTAGATTTCTCTCATGAACTCAATAAGTCTATTGTAGACAAACGCTCCCTTTGGCATGAAAAATGGTGAAGCTGGAGCAACAGAGTTGAAGTGAAAGAGCTCTAAGTCTTTACCAAGTTTTCTATGATCTCTTTTCTTTGCCTCTTCTAAAAAGTTTAAGTGCGCCTTTAATTGCTTCTTATCGTTAAAGCACGCGGCATATACTCTTTGAAGCATTTTATTATTCTCATCTCCGCGCCAATAGGCTCCAGCAATATTTAAAAGCTTAAAGAACTTTGGTAGTTGACCAGTGCTCTCAACGTGTGGACCACGGCAAAGGTCAATAAACTCACCTTGTTGGTAACAAGAAATTTCAGCATCATCTTCAAAACTATTGATGAGGTCTTGTTTTAATTCGTCATTTTTGTCCTTAAAAAAGTCTAGGGCCTCTGTTCTGGACATGACCTTTCTCTCAATAGAGAGATTCTCTTTAATAAGATTCTGCATTTCTGCTTCAATTTTCTCAAGGTCCTCATCTACTAGACGGTGATCCATGTCCACATCATAGTAGAATCCGTGCTCGATCACTGGTCCAATACCAAATTGAATATGGGTATCTGGGAACACTCTAGAGATGGCCTGGGCCATAAGGTGTGCAGTTGAGTGTCTAATAGTATCGAGGTCAAATTTGGCCATGAGTTAAAGCTCCGAAATTACTTCAAAATAGTGTTTTATAATAATTTCACACTTTACCAACGACAATTCCATTAATCAATGAGTTAGAGCTAGAAAAATTACATGTTTTTCGAGTCTTTTTTGACTTATGGCGCTATAGCGTGATATGAACTTGCAAGCTCACTTCTTAAGTGCTTGAATAGGCTGCGCAATTTACCAAGGTGATAACCATTTTCGGGGAATAAACTATGATGAACGAGAACTTAGAGATGAATTCAAGGCAACAAGAAGCCGATACATCCATCGCATTCTACGAGTTCAATGACCAATTTATACCGACAGATGACTCTCTTTCTAAGAGGGAGATTGGTAGATCATTTTATCAGCTAGGTAAACTACATTACGATAAATCTGATTTAGATGCCGCTGAAGAAAACTTTTTAAAGTCTCTAAAGTGCGCAGAGAGACCGAGAGATATCTTTTCCATTTTTAAAATTCTTGGTTTCTTAATTAGAATCTCTTCTGAGAAGCTAGACGACGAAAAGGCCACTGCCTATATTGCTCACGCTGAAGAGCTAGTAGACGATCTTACTAAAGTTCTTGGCAGTTTAAATGCTGAGTACTTCTACAATGTTGGGATCGTAAAAAATTATAGTGGAAAGTTTCAAGAAGCCTATGACAACTTTCAATTCGCATACAAGAAATCTAAAGAAGAAAATGAACCTGATATCCTTGCTAAAACTCTCTTAGCTCTTTCAAATAATTGCTATAATAGAAAAGACTATAAAGGTGCGCTTGATTATCTAAGCCAACTTAATCAACTTCTTGCTATTATTAAGAAAGATTACTTGAGTGGAGCGATGTATCTCTTCTCGGCCAAGGTTTATTTAGAGGTCGAAGATTTTGAAAACTCTCTAAAATTCTTTAAGTTGGCCAACGAAACTCTTCAGACTAAGAAGTGTTGGAACTTATTTGGTTATATTCTCCTTGGAAAAGGAAATGTTTATAAGAATATGGGTGACTTCGATAGAGCGCTTGAGTACTTCAATCTTGCAAGTGAATCGATCGATCCGAATGTATTCAAAAGATTATCTAATCTTCTTAAAAGTGAAATCGAAGAAGTTAATGATTCAAGTGTAGATCTATATCTCGATAGAAATAATAGAAAGATTAAAGAGAGATCACTTGGTTCAATTGACTTTAAGCATAGATTTGTTCTTCTTGAGATACTCTTCTTACTTGCTAAGAACCCAGGTGAGTACTTTGATAAGGAACAGCTTGCAAAGTCAATATGGAAAGATGAATATAATCCACTTATCCATGACAAACTTATTTATACAAGTGTTTCTAGACTAAGAAAGCTAATTGAGCCAAAAGCTGCTAAAGGGGAGAAGCGCAAGTATATCATCCGTGGAAAAGACGGTTATACTTTCAATCCAAGTGCAAAAATTAGATTCCACATGGAGACTAAAAACGTTGACGATAAAACTATTGCTAACGTTGAGTTGAGTTCTCCTGTATAATAGACTTCATGAAGTTTATTATAATATTTCTTATGACAATCTTTGGGCCAATTTCGTTGGCCCAAAATATTTCTGACACAGCAATTTTTAAAATTGAAGAGCAGATCTTCTATCTCAGTGATGTTAATAAGTTCTTGCGCCCGCTGGAAGTTTTTCGCTGTATAGGAGAGAAGAGTTACTTGGTTAGAAGTATCGAATTATCTAAGAAAGATTATGAAAGTATTTCTCCTTTTGTTGGTGACTATAAAGTTCTAACTAGAAGACAAGAGCAACTGCAAAAACTACTTCTACTGAATAAGGTTCTAATGTACTCGGCATCAATAAATGTAGAAGTTACTGAAAGTGAACTAGATGCTATTGGGCTTAAGAAGTGCAATAAGTCTGGTGAGCTAAGTACTGTTTTAAAGCTCTTTATCCGCAGTGAATTTCTTTTAAGGGATAGGTTTCTCAGACAAAGAACTCCTGTGGCCCTCGATGCTCACCTCCTTGAGAAGATTCGTATCTTCTATTCAGGTGTAAATCGAAGACTTTCCTCTCAAATTTACTTCCTATGATTATTAAGGGACAAAAACTTAGCGAAGTTGACCACAAGACACTTGAGAACCTCAAGGCTCTTGACCGTGCACAATTCCCCTTTCCTTGGAGTGAGAAGAGTTGGGAGCAGGCCCAACTCGTTGATGAGTATATTGTCTTTTATAATGTAGATGTAACTTGTTTTTGTTTGTTTTTAATGAGTCCACTAGAGAAGCTCGCCCATCTATTAAAAATAACTGTTTCACAGAGTGATAGGGGAAAGGGCCTTGGAAAAGAGTTATTGCGCTCTGCGTTTGTGCAGTTTAGGGTTCAGGGATTTGAGCGATCAATATTGGAAGTTGAGACTCTCAATGCGCCGGCGATAGCCCTTTATGAGAGGTGTGGCTTCAAGAAAATTCATTTGCACAAAAAGTTCTATTCAAATGGTGCAGATGCCCATATAATGGAAATATACTTATAAGATTTTCAATATTTGCCAAATGTTTTGAAACTTGATATTAAGTATTTAGATTACAATTGATATTGAAAATGATCTCGATTGCTAATCTATGGTTTCTAATTTTTTATTGAAACTAGGGAAGATTTAATCTTCCCTTTTTTATTGCTACAAATTTAAGTAGCTATATTTAGTAGGTTAAATGGTTTTAAAAGCTGAAAGCACAGGCGTTGAAAAGAAGTTCTACGAGCTATGTTCAAGACTTTGTGAAGAATTAGGTTTAGAGATTTACGATCTAGACTACTTGAAAGGTTCGCATACTTTGCGAGTCTTTATTATGAATCCTGAGACTAAGACTGCTGTTCTTGAAGAATGTTCTAAGCTCGATAGGGCGTTAACTCCCTATATAGAGGAAGAAGAGTGGATGCCTAGTGAACTCACTCTCGAAGTATCTTCTCCAGGGATGTTTAGGCACTTAAGCAAGATCGAACATTTTGAAATGTCACTTGAAGAGGATATTCAATTTACGATTCGTGCTCGTCTTACTCAAGATCTATTCCCTGGGATTCCAAAGTCCCTACAGGGAGAGAGAAAGATTCTTGGGAAGCTTTTAAAAGTGACTGAAGAAACAATTACGGTTTTAAGCCATGATTATGAATTAACTTTAAAATACGAAGATATAAAAAAAGCAAATTTAGAGCCCGAGCTTAATCTCGAATAGGTTTAGGGCCAACTCAAAGGAAGGTAAAAAATGTTTTCTGAACTAGGTAGGGTAATTGAAACTCTCGGTAAAGAAAGAGGGATTGAAAAAGATATCGTTGTAAAAGCGGTAGAACAAGCTTTCTTAGTAACTGCTAGAAAAAAGTACGGAATTCAAGGTGAGTACGAAACTAGATATAATGATGGTGATGATGATATTGAAATCTACCAATATAAGAACGTTGTAGATGAAGTAAGAGATCCAATTGTTGAGATCACGCTTGCTGATGCAAAAGAACTAGATGAAGAAGTTGAGATTGGTGATCAGATTGGTATCAAGATTGAAAACCCTAACTTCTCTAGAGTTGATGTTCAAACTGCTCGTCAAATTATCTTCCAAAAAGTTAGAGACGCTGAAAGAGAGATTCTCTTTGCTGAATTTAAGCATAAAGAAGGTGAGCTTGTTACGGGTATCGCTAGAAGATACGAGAGAGGGAATATTGTAGTTGACCTTGGTAAGGCCGATGCAGTTCTTTCTAGAAGAGAAGTTATCCCTGGTGAGAACTTCAAGCCTGGTGATAGAATTCAGGCCTTCTTAACTGAAGTTGTTATGACGAATAGAGGACCTGAGATCCGTTTATCAAGAACATCTCCGCTCTTTCTTGTTAAATTATTTGAACTTGAAGTTCCAGAAATTCAAGATGGAACAATTGAAATTAAGTCAGCAGCTAGAGAGCCTGGTCAAAGAGCTAAGATTGCTGTGACTTCAGTTGATAAAGATATTGACCCAGTTGGTGCTTGTGTTGGTATGAAGGGTTCTAGAGTTCAAAACGTTGTTAATGAGTTACAGGGTGAGAAAATTGATATTGTTAAGTGGGCCGATGATGTAGATACATTTGCTAGAGCTGCACTTGCACCATCTGAGATCACTAATATTCAAATTGATCACGAAGACCATACGATGGATGTTGTTGTTGAAGAAGATCAGCTTTCACTCGCTATTGGTAGAAGAGGTCAAAACGTTAGACTGGCAGCTATGTTAAGTGGATATAAGATTAATATCATATCTAAAACTAAGCTTCAGGAAAGAATTCAGAAGTCTGTTGCGAACCTTGTTCAAATTTCTTCAATCACTGATACATTGGCCCAGGTTATGGTTCAAAATGGTATTCAGGCGATTGGTGATATTGCTGCGGCAGATGCCACTGAGTTAGCAGAGCTACTTGAAGTAGATGCTGAACAAGCAACTGGAATTATCAATGATACTATCGCTGCTATCGACGCTGGTAATATTCAGCTTCAAGCTGACGAGGAAGAAGAGCTGGTTTCAGCTTCTGCAGTTCCTGCGTATCATGGAATTATTAATAAAGAACAATCTGATGATGAATCACAAGATAAGTTCTCTGATGCTGAAAGAAGACTCCGTGAAGAGTTAGCAGCATTTAAACTTAAGTAAGAAGAATTTGGATAGGGAGTCCACATAATGCCTATGAAAATATTTGAATTGGCGAAAGAATTGAATAAAGGTGCTTTAGATTTAGTTGAAGAACTGAAGAATAAAGGCTTTTCTGTTCGTAACCATATGACTGTTCTTTCTGATGAAGAAGTAAAGCAAGTTATGGCCGAATATAATTCTGCTGAAGAAGAGAAGAAAGCCTCTAGCTCTAAGACTAAGAAGAAGGTTGTTAAAAAGAAAACTACTAAGAAGAAAGTTGTTAAAAAAGCAGCAGCTGCGAAAGCAGATAGTAGTGAAGAACCTGCTTCTGAGGAAACTGAAACTAAGAAAAAGACTGTCGTTCGAAGAAAGAGCGTTATTCGCAAGAAGAGCTCAGGGGACTCCGAACCAAAGGAAGTTAAGCCTGCAGTAGTTGAGGTTAAAGAAGAAACACCAGAACCAAAAGTTGAAGAGAAAGTTGAAACTCCTGTTGAGGAAGTTGCAGCTTCTGCGCCTGAGGTTGAAGAGAAGAAGCCTGAAGAGAAATCTGATAGTGGCTTTGGACTGAGAGTTGTTTCTACTGAACACGTAAAAACTAAAGAGGAAATCGAGAAGGAAAAAGCTGAAGCTAAGGCCAAGAAAGAGGCCGCTGAAAAAGCTAAGCAAGAAGCCGCAGATGCACCTCATAGGTTCACACCAGTCTATATTCCACCTGAGAAAAAGGGAGAGGAAGGATCTTCAGAATCAAGTGATGATAAGAAAGTCTCTAAAGGTAGAATGGGTGCGCTTGCATCGATGATGTCTGGTAAGAAGAACGTT
This sequence comes from Halobacteriovorax marinus SJ, assembly GCF_000210915.2. Lineage (NCBI taxonomy): Bacteria > Pseudomonadati > Bdellovibrionota > Bacteriovoracia > Bacteriovoracales > Halobacteriovoraceae > Halobacteriovorax > Halobacteriovorax marinus. The sequence continues at coordinate 1,851,978 of NC_016620.1, read as the reverse complement.
AACAAGTCTCAGGCCCTTACTCAAGAAAGAGCAGATACAGAACTAAAGAGTTACGCTCTTGGCGGAACTATAGGTCGTCCTGTTTACTCTACGGTTAAGAGAAAGAAGACTTACTCAGGTCCAACTAAAGATACTGAGATTACGGAAGTTAAGGAATCAAAGAGAGTAGTAAAGCTACACGACGGTGCTACTTCCGATCAGTTAGCGAAGAAATTAAAAGTTAAATTAAAAGATATGATTGATAAGTGTTTAGATATTAACTTACTTATCAAGTCTGGAGACTACATTGGTATTCAATTAGCAAATGAGATCGCAGCTCTCTATGATTATAGAGCTGAGAACGTTGCTTTTGATGAAGATAAAGTTATTGGTAAAGAACAATTAAGTGATGAAGATAAGTCTAAGCTTCCACTGAGAAACCCAATCATTGCGATTATGGGTCACGTTGATCATGGTAAGACAACTCTTCTTGATCATATCAGAAACGCAAAGGTTGTTAATGAAGAAGCCGGAGGGATCACTCAGCATATTGGTGCTTATTCAGTTAAGGCCGGTAAGAGTACGCTGACATTCTTAGATACTCCTGGTCACGCGGCTTTTGCTTCTATGAGACAGCGTGGTGCTGATGTAACTGACCTTGTTGTTCTTGTTGTTGCTGCAGATGATGGTGTAATGCCTCAGACGAGAGAGTCTGTTAAGTATTGTAATAATGCTGGTGTTCCAATTATCGTAGCTGTTAACAAAATGGATAAAGAAGGTATTAACCCTGATAGAATTAAATCAGAGTTAGCCGATATTGGAATCACTCCTGAAGAATGGGGTGGGGATACACAATTTGTTCCTATCTCTGCTCTTAAAGGTGACGGTGTTGATGATCTTCTAGAATCAATTGCCCTACAGACTGAAATGTTAGAGCTTAGAGCTAGTGACAAAGGTAATGTAGAAGGTGTTGTTATTGAATCTAAGATCGAACACGGAAGAGGTCCAGTAGCGACAATTCTTGTACAATCTGGAACTCTTAAGAAAGGTGACTCACTAGTAGTAGGAGAAACTTTTGGTAGAGCGAGAAGCTTAACAGATCACCTTGGTAAGCAATTATCTAAGGCGGGTCCTTCGACACCTGTTCAGATTCTAGGTCTCGATGAAGCTCCATCTCCAGGTGCATCTGTAGATGTTGTAAAGAATGAAAGAGAAGCCAAGAAAATTGTTGCCAATAGAGTTGCTGAGAGAAAGAAACTTGAAGAAACTCCTAAAGCAAAAGTTTCACTTGAAGACTTCTTTGCTATGGCCGCTGATGACGGAAAAGAGACTAAAGAACTTAATCTTATCGTTAGATCTGATGTTCAAGGTTCTTTTGAAGCGATTAAGCAAGCTGTTCTTGCTCTTTCTAACTCAGAAGTTGAAGTTAGAGTTATTGCTGGTGGTGTAGGTGCTATCAATGATAACGATGTTAACTTAGCTGACTCTTCTGGAGCGTTTATTTTAGGATTCAATATGAGACCTAATACAACTGCGAGAAGATTAGCTGAAGAGAAATCAATCGATATTAAAACATATTCAATCATCTATGAGCTTATCAATGATGTAACTCTTGCTATCGAAGGGATGCTTGATCCTGATACTGTTGAAGAATTCATCGGTAGAGCAGAAGTTAAAGATACATTTGTTGTTCCAAAAATTGGAACGATCGCTGGATCTTCAGTTATTGATGGTAAAATTAAAGTTGGTTGTAATATCCGTCTTCTTAGAAATGGGAAGATTATGTTTGACGGAAAAATGTCTTCTCTTAAGAGATTTAAGGATGATGTTAAAGAAGTTAAAAATGGATTTGAGTGTGGTATCGGTCTTGAGGGATATACTGACATTAAAGTTAACGATCAATTCGAAGCTTATATGTTAGTTGAGAAGAAGAGAACTTTAGACGATGTGGCCAAAGAAGAAAAGCTTGCGGCTGAAGCAGCTGAATTAGCAGCACTTGAAGCGGAAGAAGCTTCAATGGAAGCAAGGGATTAAGCTTGGGCGCAAGTTCTGGTAAGAAGAATATTCTTTCTGAAAAAATACTCAATGCAGCTAATGCATTTATAAGAACATCTGTTTCTGACCCTAGTTTAACTTTCGTTAGTATAACTAGGGTTGAACTCTCAGATGATCTATCTAATTCTAAGCTTTACTGGGATACTTTCGACGCCTCTAGAAGAGGGGACTCAAAGAAGGCTATCTTGGCAATTACTGGAAAGCTTAGAACTCATTTATCAAAACTTTTAAAAATGAGACATGTTCCTACGATAACTTTTGTCTATGATTCTCAATACGATGAAGAAAAGAAAATTGAAGATCTCCTAGATGATGAAGCAAAGAAGGGAAAGGGCATTTCATGAGTTCACGCTCACAGAGAAAGTCTAAGAATGGAGGGCCAGGTTTTGGCCCTTTAGTTTTTAATGTCTATAAACCAGAAGGGATGACATCTACTGATGTCATTAGGCACTTCAAGTATCATCTTCCAAAGGGCTTTGGAAAAATTGGCCACTTTGGTACATTAGACCCCTTTGCTGAAGGGGTTCTTCTTGTGGCCATAGGAAATGCTCCTAGGTTCAATGATTATATTCACGATCAATACCCTAAAACCTATCTTGCTACAGGTATACTAGGTGTGGAGAGCCCTACTGGAGATTTAACAGTAGAGGAGAGTGAGCTGAAACACTCTGAGGTTAGTCCATTTGCTGAAGATGACCTTGCTCGTATTCTAGATGACCTTAAGGGCGATTACTTACAAAGTCCTCCTGCATTCTCCGCGACCAAACATAAGGGAAAGGCCCTTTATGAGTGGGCCAGAGAGGGTGTTATTATTGAGAAGCCTCCAGTCCAGCGATTTATTCACTCGCTTGAGCTAGTTAAGCTTGATGAACTTTCGCTCACAATTCGAGTCACGGCCAGTTCTGGAACTTATATAAGAGTTTTATTTGAGGATATCGCTAAGAAGCTAGGAACTCACGGTGCTCTCAAGTCTTTAGTTAGAGAGTCCATTGGGCCTGCTCATATATCGAACTCTATTACTCAAGAAAATTGGCCTACAAGAGGTGAGGAATATGAGCTTTCAAAATACGCTCAGAGGGTTGATCGCTGCCTAGAGTTTTCACCTATCGAGCTATCAAGTGACGAAGGGCATAAGTTCTTTAACGGCCTTCCCCTGCCTAAGGAAGCAGATGAGGGGCTTTACTGGTGCTTATTTGAAGGCGAATTACTTGGTCTAGGGATGGTTGAAGACAATTTATTGAGAACAAAAGTTGGACTTGGTATAACACCGCTAGAAAAAAACTAGCTTAAGCCACTTAAAACAGGTTGGCTAAGTCCTTCAAAATGTTTATATTAGAGTTATAATAATTAGAAATTAAAATACAACTTTGGGATATCAGATATCTCAATTTCTTAATACAGGGAGTGTTAGGTGAATACAACCTTCATTGCAATGGGAGTTGCGCTTTTAGCTGGTGTTGGTCTAGTAATTACAGTGGGTGTCTTTAGTTTATTATCTGGAGCATTTCATTTCTTATTTGCGAGACCTAAGTTTACTATTTTAAAAACTGCTAAAGATTCTAATGGATTTGCTTTTTCACTTAAGTGGAATAGCTCTAGAGAGCCTGCTAAATTTGATTCTATTCGTTTAAGACTTTATAACCCATTCAGTAATCCAACTCAGGTTGATGTTACGAGAACATTCGATGCTGCAAGTTCTACATTTGCTAGAGACCTCGATTTTGGAAAGAACTTAGAAGAGCTTCTAGGAGCTTGTAATAACGATGCTGCTTCTGTTGAGGTTGAGCTTACGGCCAGTAAAGATGCACTTGTTCACCATTTTATGTTCAAGGCAAAGAGATTTAAGTCTCTATACGATGCCGCTACAGGTGACGTAGAGAAGTTCAACGAAGATAATGCTCTTAACTATGCTAAGCCACTTTATCATACACCGAAGAGAAGCTTTATTGCTGAACCTCTTCCAGCTTCAAATAAAGCACTTAAGATTGCTTCTAACCCTGAGTTTGCTGGTGCATTCGCTGGTTCAGCAGCCGATGCTGCTCCTGTTGAGAACTTTGCCGTTAGCAAAGTTTGGATTGAGCCAGGTTGTATTGTATGTGATGCTTGTGAAGCGATTTACCCAGAGGTTTTCGAAGTTACTGATGATAGCTGTATCATCCGTCCTGGAGCTCCTCTTGATAATGGTGTTCTGGTTGAGGAAGCTGCTGAGGCCTGTCCAGTTGAAGTTATCAAGTTCACTAAAGCTTAATTTGATTAAGATCATTTAAATAAAGAAAAAGCCCCTTATAAAAGGGGCTTTTTTTATGCGTAAATATAAGTGTTAAAAGCAGCTAGGCTGCCCTAAGAGTTCTTTCAATCTCTTCTTGAGCATCAATGGAGAGTTTTACCCAAGGGATCTTCTCCAGTCTCTTCTTTCCAATTGGCTCACCAGTCTCTTCACAGAGTCCATAGCTACCATCTTCAAATTTTGCTAAGGCCTCTTCAATTTGCCTAAGTCTTGAAAGCTCTCTATCTCTTAATCCCATACTAAGTGACTGTGCCATAAGAATTTGAGACTGATCGACGTCTTCTACGATTTGATCTCTATCTGGCGCAATTTCATCAATTGCATGAGTCTTCATATGGTTTAGAATATTCATCTTCATTTGTAGAAGAGTATTCTTCTGTGTTTCCAAAAATGTCTCATCATAGTATTCGTTCTTCATATCTACTCCAGCGATGGGGTACTTATTCTTAGAACCTCTACGGCTTAAGATGAGACATATTAACACTACTTGTTAGAAGAATTATGAATAAAAGTCTAAGTTCATTAGTTTCAGGGATTTAGGTGCTCTTTTCTTTTTATTTAGGGAATGTTTTGCTGGTGGATTTCTGTAAGATATATTGGGCGCTTTACATAAAAATGAGCACTTAGGTTAGACCTAAGTGCTCTCTTATTTTTTACTATTCTACGATTGGTAGACTCCAGATTAGATCAACTTCTTTCTCTAAAATCTCTTTTCTCTGCTCTTCACTTGAAAGAACGAAGTCTAGGTCATAGAGATCAACTGTTGCAAGTTGAGCGTATCTAACATCTAAAGATGCGTACTGGTTAAACATTGCCAAGACTTGGTTAACAGTATTGAAAGTCTCTGCTCCAACTCTTTCTCTAAACGCTGCAACCTTGGCCTGTGTGTCAGCTTGACCTTGAGGAGTTCCGTCATTTGCAGATATGATGGCAACAAACTCGTTAATTGGCTTGTTGAAAATTGCCATGTGTCTCTTAATTGCAGCGATAGCAGCTACATTATTTCTAACTTCTGCCGAAATCTCGATGATTTCCTGAGCAGCTTCTTCAGCAGCTTTTTCACTTACAACTTCTTCGGCTACTTCTTCTTCTGTAGTCTCTTCCTGTCCTTCTTCGGCAGTTGCTACTTCTTGAGCTTCAGCCGCTGGTACTTCTTCAGCTGCTGGAGTCTCTTCTGTTGCTACTGGTTTAGAGAGGTCTCTCATAACCGCTTCAATCTGATCTTTTCTAGCTGTAGTAAGACCATTGATTCTCGCAATACTCTCTTGTGCTAATTTATTTCTCGCTGTTGCTCCGTATTGGAAGTTGTGTACATTTGCTGTCATTACAACTGCAGGTCCAAATCCAATGCTTGATGAAGCAATATTATTTCTTCTTACAACAATCGAGTCAAAGAACTCTGATCTAGCAACATATTGGCTAATCGTCTCTGCATCGTGCTCACTTTCGTAAGAGTTAATAGCAGCAGTCTTTAGAAGCACTGGAGCAATATCGAATTCCTTTGAGTCAGGGAACGGGATAAATTGCTGTAAGAACCTCTTAATAGTTGGCACTTTTGTCTTTGCGTGTAAGTCAGTATCAAATGGCATATGATACTTAACACCATTTTCATCTTCTGCCATTAACGGGTCTTTAAGTGTTTTATTAAGTGCTAAGTGATCGATGATATTCTTAATTTCATCTTTGTACTTAGGCATATCTGTAAAAGATGCGTGAATACTTTCTCCCGCAGATGTTAATCTATCTCTATTAGTTAGAATTTCCATGGCCAATACTTTGTCCATCCAGTTTCCTCTAATTTCGATATCATCAGTTTCAAGTCTTTCACCGTCTCTATCAGCGGCATCAACATCGTTGTGAAGTTTTCCAACCTGTCCAACAATAGCAACACGTAAACCTAATTTGTCATCTGAACAAACTTCTTCACCTAGTTGAGCATTACATGCTTCAACCACTTCCATAATAGATTCTCTATTATTAACGATGTCTCCAAAAGCATTTCTATCAAAACAACTTGTTGCTCTATATTCACCTTTACCATTGGCAAGTGGGTATGACTTATATTGTGTTGCTTCTGATAATTTAGTGGCCACTCTGTGTGAGAATACACTCTCTTCTGTTGTATTATCAACTAAGAAGTAGTTAAGGTCACAAGTTAAATCAGGAGTCTTTAGAATTTCAATGAGTGTTGTTGTTGCAACATCATTAGCATCTACAACTTCTGAGATTGTATTACAAAATGCTGGATCAATCTGGTCTTGTGGACCACACTTATTAGTCATTAAATGATCAAGATTAAATCCTGCAAGGTAACTCTTGTAGAATTGCCATGTCTCATGAGCTTGTCTTAAATCAAGTAGAGTATAGTATGTACCTAAGTAATATCTCCAAGTTCCAATTCTATCATTGAAGTTCTTAGATCTATTCTTCATGTTACGCCATTGGTAGTACTCTTTGTACTTAGCAGCGTAGTGCTTTGTCATTTCAAGTTCATTTGAACCTTCGTCAAATCTATTACAGTCAGCGTACATATTAACGTCTTCATCAGTACAGAACTTATATTGAACTCTGTTCTCAACACTATTTACACTGATCTCAACAGTTGATTGCCCATCAACACCTTGTCTTTCAAGAGAGATATTTCTAACTTTTCCACCTGGCTTGTCTAGTACTTCAACTTCTCTATTGTAACCAAATTTAAGAGCAGCAATATCATACTTACCAAAAGTTGATAGCTCATTTAAGCTTGAGTAAGAGTAATCCATAATTGAAGAGAATACTGAACCACTAGTAATTCCAAGCTTCGCTCTCTCTTCTTCATTATAGAAGTTTGCTGCATCTAGAGAACCTCTAAAGTTATGTCTTAATCCTAAGTTATGTCCAATTTCGTGAACAAGAGTTGGGATATAAGCATGACGTGCTAGAATCTTAATAAGTTTTCTCTGTTGAGATTCTTCTAATTGAATCCAGTCCTTTAGGTTTCCTCTTTGGTCTCTAATTCCAGCAACAGTGTTGATCTCATCAACTGAAATCTTTCCTAGCGCCTGGAAGTTAACCATATCAGTTGTATAAACACTGTTCTTGTGAAGAAGTTCTTTTATTTCGAGATTATTCTTCATCTCTCTAGTGAACTCATTTAATTCACCATTAATTTTACCTAGTACAAGTGCTTGGTAGTCAGCGCTTAATCTCTTATCAATTGATGCTTTGAAATCTTTCAAACCAGCTGCAGCTGCAGATACGTTTGAGTGAGAGATTCCTTGAACGTGTCCATGGTTGTGACCGTGATCATGTCCGTGTGCATCTTCTTTTGCTCCACTGCTTAGAACTAACTTAATAGTCTCAGCAAGTTTCTCTGGAGAAAGTTTCTCTGGAGAAAGTTTATTCTTTGCAAACTTCTGAAGCATTTTATTTGCAGTCGCTTTTTTTGTCGGTGCTACTAAAGACTGTGCAATCGCAGCGTTATTCATAGCTTCTTTCTTTAATTGTTTCTCTAGGAATACAATCGAGTCGTAGGCACTTGGAGCAATTGACTCAAGTGAGCCCTTGTACATATTTACGTGACCTTTTACAATCTCACCTGTTCTAGGGTTGGCAACTGTTGGACCGTACCCAAGTAGAGTAGAGGCGATGTCTTCAATAAGAACAACCATTGTATTTCTTAGATTACCTGGACTTTTGTCTGCAGGCATATGTAGTTTAAGTCTAAGATTAACTTTATTATCTTCAAGAATTCTATTCATTCTATCGAACGCATAGATTGTTGCATCTTTTAGATACTTGTTTTCTTTCTTCTTGAACTCGTTACTTAAGTAGTAGTCAACAACTTGCTTCTTTGGATTCCATCTATTTAATTTGTAGAATCTCTCTGTTTGTCCAAAAGCATTCTTCTTTCTTTCTTTAGTTTTAAAGAAACCAAAAGTGCTGTGCTCTTCAACAGGATAGTCAATTGACTTATAGTTCTTAGAAGCAATTGTATCAAGCTTAGCAAATGAGAAGAACACTCTCGTGTTAAATGCTCCGTTATCGTCTAGGCCTTCAAGAAACTTATCGTACTCACTTCCTGAGCTATACCATAATTCGTTGATACATGATGGTGTATTTGAGAACTTATATGTTTTCTCAATTTCAAAATGAAGATCTGTATTTGTTACTTCGTAATCTACGAGCTTTGTTCCTTGGAGAGAGAAACAAGTATCGTTATTTTCTGGAAGACCAACACTATCAGCTTCAAGAACTTTTACTTTCTCAAAGTCAGGAATGATTTGGTCTTTTTGAAACCACTCTAGTTCAGTGTTTTCTTCTTCTCTATTCGTACATTCTTTGTCAGCATTTTCAGCACAACGATAAGACTTATACGTAACAGGTATAGTAAGAATAGGTCTATTGTTTAGAGTATTGTCGGCGAATGATTCATTCTTTTCCATTTCATAAGCAACAATCCCTTCCTCTTCAAGTTTAAACTTGATGATCTTCTCGTTACCTTGAACGAATGGGGCCATTGCCTTAGTAAATCTAGGAACTCCCTGAGATGTTGGTACATAGAGGAATTCTGCATCTGTATTGATGGCAGACTTGCTCATGATTTCTGGCGCCTTGTAAACAGTATCTAATTCTCTTTCCTTTGCACAACTTGCAACAAGTCCAGCAAGGATGAGAGAAGTTAATAGATAGTTTTTGTTCTTCATGTTTTCTCCTAGATCTTCTTAGTAGCTAAAGCCAATATTTAAAAAATATGATGATAAATTTCTGTCAAATAAACTAACGTTTGATTCTCTACCGTTTACGGCGAGTGCCGATCCACCAGTAGCGTGTCCTACACTTAGTGAGAAGTTCTGTGGTAGAACAAACGATGCTGTTTGCTCAATTCCAAAGAAGTCTTTTGTGTGACCTGTATAATCAAAGTTTCTATAATATGTTCCACTTGCCGACAGAGAGACGATGTCAGTCAATCCATAGTTAAGTGCAAGTGTATTTGAGAGTGTGTACTGAGTATTTGAACTACCCGCTGTTGTCACTCTATACTTGTGAAAATTTACAATTGCAGCTGGTGCATAAGTAATCGATAGGTCTCTAAGAATGTGCTCAGAGGCATCATATGTAAGAGAGCCCGCTAAACTAAGTCCAGTCTGTAAGCTCGTAGTAATTCTTGACGATTTACTTAGTGGAATCTTTGCAGATGTTGAAGCAGCTGCTGAGAGATACTTATTTAACTTTCCAAAGCTCTTTGAGAGTCCAATTTTTGGATCTCTAATTAAGCCTTCACGGTCATTCTCTAGGTCTTTATCGTAAATAGTAGAGAGAGTTAGCTTAGTAGTGCTGTCTAATTTATAACTAATTGTTAATGCAGTCGTATTAACCATACTCTTGTTGGCCGCGTTTGGTGTCTTTATATCCGTTGCGAAAGTATTGGATAGAGAAATTCCCACATTATCCAGGGACAATCCGGCACTGTTGTCTAATTTTTTTACAGATGTACTCGTTGCCGACACTGAAGCTGCCAGTGCTGCGGGCGATGTCATAAGTAAAATCAATAATGTAGAGGTATATCTCTTCATTAACACTTCCTTTGCTAAGTAATACTTGAGTATAATACTGCAACAAAGGTGCCATGAATTTCGGTGTCAGATTGTCTACACCGAGATGCTCTCTCGGTGTAGCGGGAATTTATTTAGAGAAGGTCGCTTTGGAATAAGGCCTTAAGACCGGCTTCATTCTCTTGCCAGATTTGCTTTAGGTTAAGTTCATCATTTAGTACGGGACATTCAAAAGTGAGTACTGGGCTACTATACTTCTTAGGCCCTAGGTCTCCAAGTGAGCCTGGAGTAGGGTGTCCTTCAATATCATCACATGTGACATAGCCATTATACTGGCTTAGAAATTCAGCAATCTCTTTACAATCACCATTGTAATTAATCATAGGTTTCCATGAGTGAAAGCTTAGAATTACCTTTGGCGGAAATTTTTCAAATAATCCAATGAGAAATTTATTCTCTGGCTCACTGAGAGGTTCTGTTCCTGGATAGTACTTCTCTTCACGAGCCTCACTAGACCAAGTTCCACTATCATAATTTCTATTGAGATCTACACCGTTGGCGTTTACTCTTGTAGCGTTTCTATACCCATCTGGATTAAGGACTGGTATGACTACCATATTGAGTTCGATATCAACTTGGGCCTTTAGCCACTCAAAGAGTTGCTTTACTACATAGACGCCTTCTACCTCATCACCATGAGTCCCCGCCATTAAGTAGACATACTTCTTGGCCTTTCCCTCAGTTTTAAAGGCTTCAATATTTTCACCTTCCACAGATGTGCCAGGTTTTAAATCGATAAAGTTCATAACCTTTCCTTAAATCTCAAAATATTTGAAGAGACCTTTTTAGCATGTCTGCTCAAAATTTAAAATTAAAGATTTATCTCTTTTGCTACGTGCCATGAGTAACTCTTATTAATGCTTTCCCCAGTGGAGCTAAAGAAGGTAAAATATTTGACCAGAAAGTAATACAATCTATTTATAGGATATATTTTGAAGAAAAAAACACTCTCATTCTTTGATAAATTAAAGACAAAGTTCCCAGATGATCACAAGGCCATAGAGTCCATTGATTATTTAAAGTCTCAAATTGCTCACTGGGATGATGAAGAAGAACAAATAAGTAATAGTGTTGGTGGAGAGTTACCTCTTCCTAAGGAAATTAAGAATGACAAGAGCTTTGCCATTTTTTCTGACGGAGCTTGCCGCGGAAACCCCGGGCCAGGAGCGTGGGGGATGGTTGGTCAGGACTCTTCGGGAGCCGTCCTCTTTAAAGGTTCTGGCGTTGAGACTAATACGACTAATAATCGAATGGAGATGATAGGAGCTCTTGAGGCCATGAAGTCTTTAAAGCACCATGGAATTAATTTATCTGAATCCAAAGTATTCCTTTATAGTGATTCTAAATACGTTGTGGATGGAATGAAATCTTGGGTTTCAGGATGGAAGTCTCGCGGTTGGAAGAAGGCTGATAAGAAAACTCCTGAAAATGTTGATTTATGGAAAGAGCTAGATACAATAGCAAGTTGCTTTGAGAATATTCAGTACCTCTGGGTTAAAGGGCATGCAGGCCATCCACAAAATGAATTGTGTGATCAATTGGCCAATGAAGCACTGGATGACAGTGGGTTTTAAGGAGTAAAGATGAAAGTTTTATTGATAACGTTTTTTATTTTAAGCCTAACTTCTTGTGGGTCTATGGGACGACAAAATAGGGCCGAGTACACTGAAGCTGCAACTTTGTGGGTTCAAAATGCAGCTGAGTTTAGAGCGCTTAGCTATCAGGCGTTTAATTCAGCGAGACTATACCTAGACCGCGCACTTCTTACTCACAAGGGTCGCAAGAAGCCCGCTGTAGTAGTGGATATAGATGAGACCGTTCTAGATAATAGTCCATATCAGGCCATGAATATCTTAAAAAATAGAAATTTTGAGAGAAAGTATTGGGACGAGTGGATTAAGTTAGCTGAGGCGAAGGCCATTCCAGGTTCAATTGATTTTTTAAATTACGCCCATAAGAAAGGTGTTGAAGTAATCTATATCTCTAATAGAAAAATTAAAGGACTAGATGCCACTTATAAGAATTTATTAAATCTTGGTTTCCCAGTTAAAAGACAAAATATTTTTCTAAGAACGACAACAGGAAATAAAGAAGAGAGAAGACAAAATATTTTAAGAAAACATGAGATTGTCATTCTGGCTGGTGATACACTGGCCGACTTCTCGGAAGTCTTTCACAATAAGGGAACGAATGATCGCAATATTTTAGTAGATAAAATGCGCAACGATTTTGGTAAGAAATTTATTGTTCTACCAAATCCTATGTACGGTGACTGGGAAGCAGCGATGTATAATTACAATTTCTCAGAGTCTGATGAGAGAAAGAGAAAACTTAGACAGGGGCATCTTTACCCGCATAACTAAACTTGAAAAATTTGAAACTCGAGAGTAAACTTTATAAAAATAGTATTTTAATGGAATAAATAAATATTACAAAGGATGTAATTATGAAGAAGGGCCTAATTGTAGGTATGCTTGCAGCAACAGCTATTTTAACTGGTTGTAACAAGCAAAAAGATGTTAAGGGTGGATCTGAGCAAGACAAGATCTTCTACGCAGTTGGTTTTATGTCTGGACAGAGAATGAAAGACCTTAAGCTAAGTGATGCAGAGATTGACTCAATGGCCGCTGGTCTAAGAGACGCTGCCAAAGGTAAAGAGTCTCAGGTTGAGCTTGCAACTTACCAAGGTAAGATGCGTGAAGAATTTCAAAGAAGAATCCAAGAAAATTCAAAGAGTGTAAAAGTTGAAGGTGAGAAGTTCCTAGCGAATTTCGTATCTAAAGACGGTGGTACAAAGACTGATTCTGGACTTGCTTATAAAGTTATTAAAGCGGGTGAAGGTAAGAAGCCAGTTGCTACTGATAAAGTAAAAGTTCACTACCATGGTACTCTTATTGATGGGACAGTTTTTGACTCTTCTGTTGATAGAGGTAAGGAAGTAACTTTCCCACTGAATAGAGTTATTAAAGGGTGGACAGAAGGTCTACAATTAATCGCTCCAGGTGGAAAGATCAAATTAGTAATTCCTTCTGAGCTTGCTTATGGAGATCACGGTGCACCTCCAAAGATTCCTGGTGGAGCAACTTTAATATTTGAAGTTGAGCTTTTCGAAGTTAATCCAGCTCCAGAGGCTCACTCTGCTGGTGATGGACATGATCACGGTCACGCTAAGCCTGCCAAGAAATAATCTCTCATAAAGATTTATCAATATTGAAGGGGACTTTATAGGTCCCCTTTTTTTATCTAAGTAAGTTTTACATTGTGTGTCAAGATTTGTTGACTATATGCACCAAGAATTGTTTATTGCCCCCAAGAAACACACATAGGGGGAAATATGAAACTGACTGCAAAGCTTGCAGGTACAGCATTTGTACTTGCTACGTTTTTAAGTGCGCCGTCGCACACACAATTAATTCCATCTGCTAACGCATCTTTCTTCGGTCGTACGTCGAATTGGAAAGAAATTAACCTACCTGCTCAGGCCGAAAATAAAGTTGTCGGTGTTAGAGTAGAAGATGTTGTAAAACATTTACCTTCATTTGTTCCAGGACTTGCTCACGTAAGTAAAGAACTTCTAAAGGATCAAGATCAATACTTTGGTGATAAAGGAAAAGTAGATGAAGTTCTAAATCTTTTCTTTAATGAACTTCCTAAGTGGAACGGTAATAGAGTTCAGCTCAAGCTTACCGCTCTCATTAAATACAATGAAGACACAATCGCTTTTAAGAAAATCAGTGTAGAGTATAACTCAACTGACGTTAAGGAGTTCATCGTGACTCCTGAGAAATTTACAGCTCTCTCTAGTACAAAGCTTGTATTTGACGTTGGTTTAAAGTCTAGAAAAGTTGTTGTTAAAGATAAGAATAGTGATATGACAATGGTTTTCCCTCTTGGTGTAGGATCATTCGATGAAGCCGTTTTAAACGATGAGATCTCACTACTTACTCCAAGATTTAAGAATGGTTACTTAGATAAATCTAAAGCCATTAGAAATAGAAAAATGCCAAGATACTTTGCAAATCTTCCTTTTATTAGAATTTTAAAAGGTTCTGATGCTGCTGAAGACTACACAGGTATTGGTTTCCATGCACAACCATTCCCAGATAAGAATGAGTTCATCAGAGCATTCGATAGTCACGGTTGTATGAGAATGCAAACACCTGACTTATGGTCAATGTATTACTTAGTAGCTGCTGGTCCAACTAAGCAATTACCTATCACAGTAAAGTACACTGCTAATAACTCAGAAGAGCATCCATTTCCAAAGAGAAATAAGCCTTATAAAAGAGTTGCAAATACTGGTTCTAGAGCGAACCCTAACTTCACTCTTGACCGTGATAACTTAGTACTTGTTCACAATAACTGGAAAGAGAGTGCTCCTGTTGAAGAACTCTATGATAGAAGCGGCGATAACTACCACCAAATCTTTAACTACAGTACTGCTGAGCTAGTAGAAGATAAGTGGGAAGGAATTAGAGCTAAGTGTAAAGCAAGATCATACGACAACCCTTCTTATGCAGTTAAGTGGGAAGACTATGCTCCTGAGTATGACTTAGATGACTCACAAAGACAGCGTGAGAAAAAACTTAAGAAGGCCAAGAAGAAATACCAAAAGGCCGTTAAGAAAATGAATAAGAAGAAAGAAAAGGCCTACGAAGATTGTATTGATGATCACAAGAGAGACGTAAGTCTTGGTGACAGACTCTATAGATGGTGGGTTCACGGATAAAATTGCAGTTAGTTTCTTAAATATAGAGGCCCCATCATGGGGCCTTTTTTATTCTAATTATTAAAATTTCTTCATCTTCATAAAACATTTACTGGAATTTCTCTTTTAAAATACTCTTAATGGAGGTTCCCCATGTCATTAGCAACCTTATTACCTGTACACGATAGCTTTCATGTAAAGGCCATCTATGAAGGAATGCCCGGTGAGCTAGTTGCCGAAGAAAAGAGAATGTCTTTTTACAATGGAGATCAACTCATTCATAGAACTCCTTATGAGAGTCTAAAAGATATAAGGTTTAGAGAGATCGGAGATAAGTCTATATTAGATTTATGTCTTGCTGATGGACATATTGCTTTTAATCTCTTGGAAAGTGAGGATGAGAGCGAGTTATTTTACTTACATACAAAAGAGAGGATTATAGATAGACGTCGTGTGAATGAATTCTTAAAGAAGAGAGTGAGAGTCTTTGATAATAGAGCGCTTCTTATGTTTGATAAAGAGTGCTTAACCTGGATTATGGATAGGCCGCCAATAATATTTGAAGATGAATTTATTGAAGGAGCGCTTATTGGACGTGTTGGGCAGGACTTCTCTCATCATGACTATGGAGTACTCTATATAACCAATCAAAGATTATTCTTTAATGGAAGAAAAGGGTATTACACTCAACTTAAATTAGAGGATATCCATCATTGTCTCATTATTGATATCGATACGAATTTTAGAGATGCGCTAAAGAGAAAGAGTTATAGTCTTCAATTTAACGAGGGTGATTTTATCGTAGGGGTACAGAGTGAATATAGTGGAAAAATTGATGCGTTCATCGCTTCTTTAGATCCAAATATTATTCGAATAGAGAGGTTTTGAATAAAGCTTCTGGCTGCACTTAAAATAAAAAAGGGCCCTTGTGGGGCCCTCTTATATTTACACGCGTTTTTAATTTTGGATTAGTTTCCTGGCTTAAACCAACATAGTGGTCTTACACCTGATTCATAACCATCAGCTCTAGCACAAGTTCCAACTTTGTAGTCTCTGTCACTTACGTCAGTGTAAGCATCGATTTCACAAAGAGAACCATTCCAATAAGTGTCTAGACGACATTGTGGTTGTGGGTGATTGTGATCAGTTGAAGAAACAACTCTTGTGTCTGGAGTATCAAACTTAAGTGGAGTTGTAAGGTTTCTTAGATCCTTAAATAAACCAGCTAGTGAAAGACCGGCCATTGCCCCTCTCTTACACATTAAAACATCTTTTTCAGTAGTAAATTGTGCTTCACACTTTTCTACTACGAATGCTGGGATATCCATTTCAGCAATGATTGCTGCATTGTCATCATTTTCCATGTACTTTCTTAAACACTTAGAAGTTGCAAAGTAATCTGCTTGACCTTCGTTTGATGCCCGTGAAGAACCAAACCATGACTTCTTCTTAGGTTGTCCACCAATGTGGTGACCTAATTCGTGACATACAACAGTTGCAAATCCATCAGGAGTGATAGCAGCATGTCTAGCTAAACCACCAAACATAGAAACTTTCCACGTATTACCCATTTGTTGAGCATATGCGTTTACTGTTCCGTCTTCCCACTTTCTTTCAATTTGAAGCCTCTTTCCTCTCTCAGCAACGATTGGAGCATAGATTTCTTCTACTTTGTCGATTGTTTCGTTGAATGTAGCTTCATCCATTGAGTTTACAGATTTTGCACCTACTGGAATGTTAAGAGTATTTTCTTCAACGATTCCACCTTGTCCGTGTTGATCACAAGCTAGAGCTTGACCACCGAAAACTAACATAGCAACTAGGGTCGCTAGAATTCCTTTTCTCATTTTATGTTCCTCCATGAAAACATGTTTTTAAGCACTTTTTCTACTTTGTTATGTTATTGTTAGGTTTCGGTTATGCTTTGTAAAATTTTTTCAAACTATTTATGATGAATGTAAGAAACTGTTAGTAATCTGCATCAAAACGAGGGAAATTGTGAAAAAAATCATTGTCTTTGTTCCTAAATCCCATATTGAACAAGTAAAAGAAGCCCTCTTTAAGGCCGGTGCTGGTCGAATTGGAAACTACGATAAATGTTGTTTTGAAACAGTAGGAATGGGCCAATTCCGCCCCCTTAAAGGCTCTCAGGCCTTTATCGGAAAAGTTGGCGAACTAGAAAAGGTAGAGGAAGTTAAGCTTGAGTTAGTTTGTGAAAATAATTTGATACAGGGCGCATTGTCAGAAATGATAGAGGCTCACCCTTATGAAATTCCGGCCTATGAAGTCTACTCTCTAGATGATTGCTAGCCCTTTGTAATGGACTCAATAAACTCTAGTGAAATAAATACTGATCAAATTGTCATTTCATTAAGAAAGTGATTGTATGGGCCTTTAATTACAGGGGTGTTCATTGAAATCAATACTGCTTTTTGCAATCTCTTTTCTTCAAATCAATAGCTTTGCGGCCGTGGTGCAAATTCTCCATACTAATGATTTACATTCATATTATGACCATACAATTATAGACCCTACTAGAGGTAGCTACGCTGCTCTTAAGGCCAAGATGGACGAACTCGAGGCCTTGGCCGCTCGTGAAGGTGTGAGCACGTTGCGCTTTGATGCTGGAGATTTCCTCGATGGTAACCTCTATTATATGGCCGATAGGGGACGCAGAGGCTTTAGAATGATGGAGCGTATGGGTTACGATGCTATTGCTGTTGGTAATCACGATTGGCTCATGGGTGGTTCTGAATTAAATCAAATGCTCGAAGAGCAGCCGCCAACATTCCATTATTTGGGTGCTAATTTTAAAGCGGTCAACCCTCTTTTTACTTCTATAAAGAAGCATATAAGGCCATACACTTCTTTTAATGTAGATGGTGTAACAATTGGAGTTATGGGATTAACTACCAATGAGATTGCTTATAAGTGGCGCTTTACTGGAGGAGATATAGATGCTCCTGCTAAAGTTGGAGATAAGCTCTCTACTCAAATGAAGAAAAAAGGTAATGACTTTGTCATAGCCCTTAGTCATGTTGGGCTTTCAGGTGATAGAAAAATCATTAAGAAATCATCTGATATTGACCTACTCATTGGGGGACATTCTCATACTGCCATTATGCAACCGCTAATGGTAAGAAATGCGAATGGAAACTTCAGACCTATTGTTCAAACTGGTGCCCATGTTCGCTTCCTAGGACAAATGAAACTTGAACTTATTAAAGGTAAGCCATTAAAGATTTTAGATTATAAGTTAATTCCAATTTACTCAGGTGAAACTAGAGATGCCTCTGTTGATCAATTTGTTTCAGACTCTCGTGAAATGCTAAATAGTGAGTATGGGGAAGATTATCTAGCGGAGATACTTGGATATACGCGAATAAAGCTTAGAAATAGTGAGAGCATTCTCACTCCATGGACAAGACTCATTTCAGATGCAGTCAAGGATGCTGTTGATGCTGATATTTCATTTCATTCTCCAATGTTTGGTGGAGCGAGCTTACCAGTAGGTAAGGTCACGAGAGAGATGGTTTTTAACTCATACCCAAGGGTATTTGATTTAGATGATAAATATGGTTGGGCGATTTATAAAGTTGATATCCACGGTGTTATTTTAAAGTCTCTTATTAGACTTATTCTAAAAGGACAATTCCCTGTAACATTCTCTGGTGTAACATTTGATCTCATTGACGATAGAAATGAAATTATTGATATCAATACTTCTGTTATTCCTAGAAGTGAGGCCGATGATGAGAGTAATCCTCTAGGTCTTATAGGGCAATTTCTAGGCATTGATAGAGATTTTGATGTTGTAAATATTCGCGTTCACGGTGAGCCTATTCTTCCACATAGACAGTACCGTGTTTCAATGCCAGAAGGAATCGTCGTTGGTGGATTAGGTATGACTGGCTCTGTTCGCTACTTACTTAGAAGAATTTCTAAAACTGATATGACTATGTGGGAGGCGATCTCTAAAAAGGTTCAAGAGGTCGGTATTATCGATTATAGTTATGGAATTGGTGATGACTTCTATAGAACTTCAGTATTAAAAGTTCCTAGAAAGAAAGAAAAGGTTCTCATCCCATATAGGGCCATCGACTTATAATTTTAAGAGGCCCTTGATTTCTTCCTGGGCCTTTAATTCATTTTCAGATTTATTTCTCTTCTTCTCTAAGTATCGATACTTCTTCGTAAAATATTCTCTAGCTGCTACATCATCTCTATTTAATAATTCTGTTGAAAAAGAGGGGATGTCATTTTCTACCTCTCTAGAGACGTAGAGCACTTCATAGGGTCTTAACTTATCAAAGATTAACTCACTTCTTAGGAGTCCAAAGTTTTTTTGAATAAGGAATTCTCTAAGCTCCTCTTGTTGATAGTGAGTACACAGGAGAAGATCAAAGTTTTGACTTTCGCTTCTTAGGATTTCTTCTAGAAATTCTCTTGCCTGTCTTCCACCCACACCAGCTATAATAACTAGACTATTATCTTTATCAATTTTTAGTTTCTTGGCGGAAGCGGTGATGATTTTAAATCGCTTGGAATTAAGATTAGGTAGACTCTCTAATTTTTCTCTCAGAGCATTCGTAATACTTGGAATAATGTCATTGAAAATAATTTTTGTACTTGGGAATTTCTGACCAAGGCCTATCCCTATATTTCCGTGGTCACAGCATAGATCCCAAATATAAGAGTATTCTTTATCTATTAAATTAATGAGGTAGGGGATTCTCTTTGTATTGGACATGAAAATAGAGCGCCCTCTAAAAAAAAGAGAGCGCTTAGAAATTTAATTAGACGAAGCTTCGTGAGCAACAAGAATTTTCTTAGTCACATCACTTGGCATCATTGCACTTAATTCACCTGGATCGATCACATTCTTTGGAAGATTTGGAAAACTTGTAATTCTCTCAAAGAGATCGAGGTTCTTATTTGCACTAACTTCATCAACTTTCTTTATCGGAGTAAAGTGCGGAGTTGTTTGAAGAACCTGAGGATGTTCGTTGATAATAAGTTTAATTTCTTTAACGACGCTTATGAAATCGTCGAGTTCTTTCTTAGTGAAAGACTCGGTAGGCTCTACCATAAGGCCGTAAACTTCTGGAAATGCCACTGTTGGAGCATGAAGTCCGAAGTCTAAGAAGAGCTTTCCTATTTTTGCAATGGCCGCAGACTTTG
This sequence comes from Halobacteriovorax marinus SJ, assembly GCF_000210915.2. Classification (NCBI taxonomy): domain Bacteria; kingdom Pseudomonadati; phylum Bdellovibrionota; class Bacteriovoracia; order Bacteriovoracales; family Halobacteriovoraceae; genus Halobacteriovorax; species Halobacteriovorax marinus. The sequence continues at coordinate 1,832,171 of NC_016620.1, read as the reverse complement.
GTGTTCCAGCTGCTGCAATTTTTGAGAACTCGTCATCAGTTAGAGTGAGAATAAACTCATGCATTCTTGGAGAGTTTTCTGATCTTGCTGGTAGTGTAGGGTAAGTATCTTTAAGTTGATGATAGAGATACTTGGCCGCAAGTACTGCAATAGCAGACATTTGCTTAACACCTTCGCTGCCAAGTGCCTTTAGGTAAGTATAACATCTAACTTTGTGAGCAAAGTTTCCGTGATGGCGATGAAAACTCCCAATTGACTTAGGTGTTTTAAAAGCAACAAATTGATCGTTTTCTTTCTTAACTTGTAGGCCTGGAATATAGTCGAGTAGTCTCTCACTAACACCAACAATGGCATCACCTGGTCCACCGCCTCCGTGAGGAATGGTCCATGTCTTGTGAAGATTATTATGTACGGCATCCACTCCCATGGCCCCGAGATCAACCCAACCGGCAATGGCATTCATATTGGCACCGTCCATGTAGACAAGTCCATCTACTGAGTGAATGAGGTCTGCCATCTCTTTGAATCTTGTCTCAAAGATACCTGCAGTATTTGGATTGGTAACCATGATACCAGCGATTCTTTCCCCATATTCAGCTACAACACTTTTAAGTTGTTCAAAATCAATTTCAGCATTGGCATCAGCTTCAATAGTGATAATCCCGTATTGAACTCCATCTACTTTCTTCGTTTCAAAACCTGCCATCGTTGCAGTGGCCGGGTTTGTTCCATGAGCACTTCTTGGGATAAGAATAATATTCTTCTTCTGCGCATTTCCTCTATCACGGTGATAGGCCTGGAATAATTTTAATCCAACTAGTTCACCCTGGGCTCCCGCTACTGGTTGAGTCACTACTCCTGGTAGACCAGTTATTGATTTAAACATCTCTTGTGTTTCAAAGAGAATTTCAAGGTTGGCCTGAGTATCAACCATTGGTGCTTGAGGGTGAGTGTCTGTAAAGCCTTGTAGGTTTGCAGCGTAGTCGTTGATATAAGGATTGTACTTCATAGTACATGACCCTAACGGGTAGATATTATCATCAGGGGAGACATTCATCTCTCCAAGTTGAATATAGAAGTTTTTAATTTCTTCTTCAGTGAAGTTTGGAAGTCCAACTTCTCCCTCTCTTAAAAGGGCACTCGGAATTTCTGGTGTGTAGAGTTCTTCTTCACTTTCTTGTGCAGTTAGGTGATCGTCTAAGAAGTTGATTAACTTTTCTAAGTCGTCATCATTTTGAAGGTCTGAGAAGCTCATCTTTAATTGATTGTTCTTTTTAATTCTCTCGTCTACTTTTACTCCAAGATGAATTCCCGCTTTACTCGCTCTTTGCATTAGAACATCGAGATCACCATTGAAGGTAAAGATGATTTCATTAAAGAAAGGAGAGTGTGGATAAGTCGCACTTAACTCTTGGTACTTAGATAATTCGACAAAGATTTGATTTGCAAGCTCTCTACCGGCCATCATTGACTCTGTCATTCCCTCTTCACCGCGTGCTAGAATTCCCGCTCCTGCAGCTGAGGCCAAGAAAGATTGGTTAGAACAGATATTACTTGTGGCCTTCTCTCTTCTGATATGTTGCTCGCGAGTTGATAGAACTATAGATAAACAAGTCTTTCCACTACCATCTTTACCTTTTCCAATATAACGACCAGCAGTTGAGCGAATTGCCGTTTTATTCTTATCATTGTAACGAATTCCAAAAATACCCAACCCTGGGCCTCCCCAATTAGGACCTATAGCAAGGTGTTGACCCTCGCCAACAATCATATCTGCACCTTGGTCATTTGATCCATAGAGACTAGGAGCAAGTAGACCCTCTGTTGCGAGTAGCATAGGATCAATAATTGCAATCGATTGAATATTTGCTTCTGTACAAAGATCTGTAAGTGCATTTACATCTTCAACAAGTCCTAAGTTGTTTACTTGGCAAAATGCGAATGCAGCTAGAGAATCTTTTTCTTTTTCAATTAAGCTTTTTGCAGCATCAATATCAGTAAGGCCTGTTTCTTCATCAATTGGTAGCGTGATAAGTTCTAAGGAAGTTTCCTTTGCGTGCGTTCTTAGAACCTCAAGGTCTCCTGGATAGATACCTTCTGAGATAATAACTTTATTTGTTTTTCTTTTAATTCTTGTAGCCGTGTTACACGCTTCAAAGAGACAAGTTGATCTCTCATAGAAAGAGGCATTAATTGCTTCAAATCCTGTGAGCATAGAGAGAGTGCTTGAGTACATCCACAATGTCCAAAGTGTTCCTTGAGAACGCTCTGGTTGGTAAGGAGTATAAGCAGTCGTTAGTCCTCTAATGTCACATACAAATGGAACTACGCTTGGAACTTTATATTGTTGTAGTCCATCACCTAAGAATGATGTCTTTAGATTATTTTTCTTTGCTAAGTCTTCAACATGAGCAACAAGTTGTTCATACTCTAGTCTCTCTCCCAATTCTTTTGGCCCTTCTGCCATGAGGACTTCTTTTGGAATATGTGAGTAGAGGTCTTTAAGTTCTTTTACTCCAATAGTGTCCATCATTTCTTGAATTTCATTTTTAGAAGCACAGATGTAGTAAGGAGCTAATTCACGCTCTAGTTCATTGGGATTATATGGTAAGTTATCGATACGACTCATTGGAAATATCCTCTGCTTATTTAATTGTCATTTAGCTTCATTAATATCATGTAATAAATGACTTTATCTACTTAAATTAACTGATATAATTGCCAATATGATGACACTTAAAATCTACAGTGACTCTGAGCTAGATCAGGGTCTGAAGAGTAATTTAGAGAAATTTTATAACGTGGAGCGAGTAGAGGGAGATCCACCTCTGACTGGGCTTATTTACCGCGGAGGAAAGCTCTTCTATAGCTCTAGTGAGCGTGGTGAAATTGCCTTTGATTTCAATCAATTGTGGGCATCACATTTTAATAAGAATTATCATTTAAATAAGGAACCTTTGGCCAAGGCCCTAGGGATTAAGCCCAGTGCAGACTCCCATATATGGGATATCACTTGTGGAAGTGGTAAAGATGCGATCTTACTTCTTAAGTTTGGCGCTAAGGTAACTGGATTTGAGAGGAACCCCTCAGTCGCGGCGCTCTTGCTCTCGGCGGCCATGAACTTTAATTCATCTTCTCTTACAATCTATCCGGGGGAGGCCAAGCAGCACTGTGAACTCTTAAATACTGCTACTCCTAGCGCTATCTACTACGATCCCATGTATCCAGAAGAGGGTAAGAAAAAGAGTGCTCTACCCAGAAAAGAGATGCAAGTCTTTAGAGAATTAGTGGGAAAGGATCTGGATGAAGAAGAAGTCTATCAGTGGGCCAAGCAAAGTGGAGTTAAGAGATTTGTTGTTAAGAGGGGAGTAAAGTCTCCTACTCTAAGGGCAAAACCATCTGCTCAGTATAAAGGAAAGAGCGCTCGCTACGATCTCTATATTTTCTAATATTCATTTAGGGATTACGCTGCCAATTGCTGCTTGTGGTGCTTTTTGGCGGCCCTTGCAATCATCTTCATTATCTTTGTCATATAGAGCTTTTCCCAAATATTTTCATATTCAAATGCAATTCCAAATCCCTTTTCTGAATCAAACTCGTGGGCGGAAATAACTTTGGCCCCTAGACAGATATTGTCGTTTAAAAAAGTAATATTAATTATAAGCTTTTCCTGACAGATATTTTCACTCTCAGGCAGCGTAACAAAAGCCCCTGAGTGAGAGATATTGAGAATCTCTGCATCTTTAAGTGTATTGCCGCTACTAAGAGTGTAAGAGCATGGAATTCTAATTGTATAACGCTCTCTATGCTCCCACCAACGGTCTTCCTTGTTAAAGAATGGCTTACGTATTTCTGGTAAGAGAAAGTAGATAATAATAGCAATATTGCATGCGAGTAGAACAAGGCTTGGCCACTGAGGAGTTGAGGTGGCATAAGGCCAAGTAAAGGGCTCGTAATTAAGATGCCTATAAATGGAATAGAGTTGAACACTTACAAATATTGGGTAACTCCATTTCTTAACACCTAGAAGCGCAAGCCCTCCGATGGGAAAGAGAAACCAAAACTCAAAGACCGCTCTCGGCGAATTGAGATGAGTTATATTCTCTATAATATTCATGATGGGAAAATGAGTTGTCGCTTTAAAGTATGCAAGCTTTAAGAGCGGTTCAACAAGGTGTAAAATCCCCAAAATCACAAATGGAAGCGGCCTATATTTCATTATCTCTACCCTCAAAATAATAATCTATACTGTCAGTATATAGATTTTTAAAATTTTTAAAAAATCAAATATGATGCCAAAATGTACAGCTAGATATCAGCTATTTACTCACTCGATGCCATGGCCAATTGGCAGGGGAGCTTGTAAGATAGATTCATAATTTAAAATTTGGAGTATTTCTGTGTTAGTCATCGTTTCACCAGCTAAGAAGTTAGATTTTGATTCTAGGCCACCAATTGATCAATATGAGCAACCTAAATTTCTAGATAAATCTAGAAAGCTTATTCAAGAGCTCAGAAAGTGTAGCGCCAGTGAGATTTCAAAAATGATGAAGCTCTCAGAGTCTCTCACAAAGCTCAATATGGAACGTTACCAGTCTTTTAAAACTCCATTTACTCCTAAGAATGCTAAACAGGCCATCTACTCATTCATGGGAGATACTTACGTTGGTTTTGATGCGAGTACGCTTTCAGAGAAATCAATGCAATACGCTCAAGATCATATGAGAATACTCTCAGGTCTCTATGGAGTATTAGCTCCATTAGAATTGATTCAACCTTACCGTTTAGAGATGGGAACGAAATTCTCTATCGCTGGAAATAAGAACCTCTATGAGTATTGGAAAGAAGACCTTACTAAAGAGATGAACGCACTTCTATGTGATAAGAAGATTCTTGTAAACTGTGCCTCTAATGAATACTCCGGAGCAATTGACTTTAAGTCTATTGAGGGAAGAGTGATTACTCCAATCTTTAAGGATAGTAAGAATGGAGAGTATAAGATTATTAGCTTCTATGCCAAGAAGGCCCGTGGGATGATGGCACGCTATATAGTAGAGAATAAGATTAATTCAGTTGCTAAGCTCAAGAAGTTCAATACTGATGGCTACTACTTTGACGAAAGCTCATCTACTGAAAATGAACTGGTCTTCCTTAGGGATTAATTTCCCCAAGGATGCGGTCCATAGCCCATAAATGGAGCGAGTAGTGTTGCAAAGTACATAATAAGTAACATTACAACAATATTAGGAATGAGAAAGGTCCACTTCTCACTGAAGTTCTTCTTTTCAAGAAAGTTTGTCAGCACTATTTGAAGTTTAATTCCTCCGCCAATAAGAACTACAAAGCCTACAAATCCAAAGAGAATATTGAGTACCATATCTAAATTGCTTGGAAGTGGTGGTCTATCAATTACTTCTTTCTTAGCAGGAGCTTGATACTCATCTCCACTTGCATCACTTTCTTTAGTGACTTTTGCTAGCTTATTTTCAATTTCTTCTTTGATATCTTCTGTAGGGAGAAAAAATCTAGAGAAGGCCGGTCTCACTCCTTCTTCGAAGGCTTCGATCGTAACTTGAATATCTACGATTTCTCCAAGAAGAAGGCCTCCATTATCTAATTCTTTATTCCAAGTAAGTCCGAAGTCCTTTCTATTAATTTGCGTACTGGCCAAAAAGAAAACAGTCTTCTTCTCTTTGTCCCACGGATCATTCGTCATACCTTTGTAGTCGACTTTGAATTCAACATCTTTCTTAGTATTTAATAATTGCATTTCTCCGATGAGTTTTGTTGGAACACCATTTGTGTATTCCGTCTTCTTTGAAGTAAATGTGATTTTTGGATACTTATTCACGTAGAAGAAATCTTGATTCTTTATGTGATTATCTCTCTTCGTATTATTAGTATCGATACTCTTAGTCTGAATATGAAATTCTACATTTTCTAATTTCTTTGATTGATGATCGAAATCAAATGCACCGTCAAATTTTGTAAAAGCTCCATCAACTTTAGATAGACCCATATAGGTAATTTGGAAGCCTACTTTAGAGTGTTGCCAGTTGACCCTCCAATTTGATGCGCTAATAGAGAGTGAAGATAAAAGTAGTAGTATTGAGATTATTTTTTTCATAACTACTATATGGCCTAGAAATGATGACTAGGCCATAAGTGTTGATCTTATTTTGATGCTTTTTTAGTAACTTTCTTCTTGGCCACTGTCTTTTTTGCGACAGTTTTTTTAGCGGGCGTCTTTTTGGCCACTGTCTTTTTCGCGACAGTTTTTTTAGCAACTTTCTTTTTAGCTGTCGCCTTTTTGGCTGTCGTTTTTTTAGCAACAGTTTTCTTCTTCGTCACTTTCTTCTTGGCAGCAGTCTTCTTCTCAGTAGAAGAAGTTGCAGCAGCTTTCTTTTTAGTAACTTTCTTTTTGGCTGCAGTCTTTTTAGTAGCCGTCTTTTTCGCAACCGCTTCATCTGCAGCTTTCTCAACTTTCTTAACGGCGTCTGTAACTTTTCTCTTCGTTGATTTGACGACTTTATCAACTTTCTTCTCAATATTTTCTTTTTGTTTTTTTACATCTTTTATTTTGGATTGGGCCCTTTTAACAACAGGTGTTTGAAGTAAGCTCTCTCCAGCTTGTTCTCTCAAAGCTTTTAATTCATTTACGAGTTGACCATAGAAACCAAGAATCTTTTTCTTCTGAATATTGACCTTGTCGTATCTGTCCTTAAATGTTTTTAGAAGCTCATTATGCTTTTCTTCGTTATATGTCTTTATTTGCTCAAGTATATCTTCGCATTTTTCACGAAAATCTTTCTTCTTAGATTTCGTCTTCTGGGCCAACTTCTCTTGTTTCTTTTTGAGAAAGTCTTGAATCGTCATATTCATTCCTTTGTGTAGATTATTCTTTATTTTAATCCATAAAATTAACGTTCCTAGCTATAAATTGTAACTATTTGTAAATGTGTTGGCCATATATTTTAAGTCCTTGATTCTAAAACAAAAAATCATGACAAATGCACAGTATTTAAGGTAGAATTTGCAAAATTTTAAAAAAAGGGAAGTCATTAATGAAGAAATATCATGTCTATGGAATTGGAAATGCTCTAGTTGATATGGAGTTTGAAGTTGAGCCATCTTTTTTAGAAAAGATGAAAGTTGAAAAAGGCTTAATGACATTAGTTGATCAAGAGAGACAAACAGAGCTCTTGAATAATCTAGAAGGTGTTTCTCACGATAGAAGCTGTGGTGGATCAGCTGCCAATACAATTATTGCTGTAAGCCAATTAGGTGGTAAGGCCTTTTACTCATGTAAAGTTGCCAATGATGAGACCGGAGAGTTCTACTACAAAGATCTTGTTGGAAATGGTGTTACAACTAATATGGGTGAATCTAGAGAAGAGGGTGTCTCTGGTAAGTGTATGGTTTTCATCACTCCTGATGCTGATAGAACAATGAATTCTTTCTTAGGTATTACTGAAACTTTTTCTACAAACGAATTAGTAGAAGAAGAGTTAATTAATTCTGAATACCTTTATATTGAAGGTTACTTGGTAACTTCACCTACTGGGAAAGCCGCTGCAATTAAGGCACGTGAAATTGCTCATGCAAACGATGTTAAAGTTGCTCTTACTTTTTCTGATCCAGGAATCGTAGGTTTCTTTAAGGATGGATTTAAAGAAATTATTGGTGATAAGAAAGTAGATCTTCTCTTCTGTAATGAAGCTGAGGCCATGAGTTTTACTGACTCTGACAATATTGACACTGCTGTAAATCTACTTAAGTCTGTTGCAAAATCTTTTGCTGTAACAATGGGTGATAAGGGTGCCATTATTTATGATGGTGAAAGAGAGATGGCCATTGAGACAAAGAAGGTCGTAGCAAAAGATACTAATGGTGCTGGAGATCTCTTCGCTGGAGCTTTCCTTTACGGAATCACTAATGGAATGGAATATAATGAAGCTGCCAAGTTGGCATGTCATAGCTCAAGTGAATTAGTAACTCAATTCGGAGCAAGATTAACAAAAGAACAAGTATTAACAGTTAAAGAGAGTCTTCTTTAATTTGTTGGAGCAGAACGTGGAAAGATTTTTACTAAAGAAAATATTTAAAGATGAAATTGTAGATTGCGACGCCGTTGTAAAAGGGTGGATCAAAAGTATTCGTAAGTCGAAGAAGTTCTCTTTTATGATGATTAACGATGGAAGTTGTCAGGGAGACCTTCAAATTATTATCGATGCTACAATTGAAAATTATGAAGAAGTTTCATCTCTTCTCATTGGATCTTCAGTTGCTATTACTGGTACCCTCGTACCATCTGGTGGTCGTGGACAGAAAGTTGAAATGCAGGCCAAGTCAGTTGAGATTATTGGTCGTTCAGATGAAACATACCCACTTCAAAAGAAGGCAACTTCTTTGGAGTTTTTAAGAGAGCAAGCTCACTTAAGAGTACGTACAAATACATTTGGAGCCGTTTTTAGAATTAGACATGAGCTTGCACAAGCAACTCACCGCTTTTTCTCTAATCAAGGCTTCTACTATCTCAATTCTCCTATTATCACATCTGTTGATGGAGAGGGAGCTGGCGAGATGTTCAGAGTTTCTGGACTTGATGCTAAAAACCCTCCACTAAATGATGCTGGAGAAGTTGACTTTACAAAGGACTACTTTGGAAAAGAAACTTCTCTATGTGTAACGGGACAACTTGAAGGTGAGTGTTTCGCTTCTGGTTTAGGTGCTATCTATACTTTTGGACCTACATTTAGAGCAGAGAACTCAAATACTCCAAGACACTTATCTGAGTTCTGGATGATTGAACCTGAAGTTGCCTTTGCCGATCTTGATGATGTTGCAAAGTTAGCAGGTGATTATATTCAATATATGATTTCTGAAGTTCTAAAGAATTGTGAAGATGAAATGAACTTCCTAGTTAATCGTCATGGTGGAAACCTAGATGAGTCTCATTTAGAAATGTTAAAGCTTGTAAGAGATACTCCATTTACAAAAATCACTTATACTGAGGCCATCGATATCTTAAATGCAAGTGGTGAGAGCTTTGAATTCCCAACGACTTGGGGTAACGAGCTTCAGACTGAGCATGAGAGATTTCTTGCTGAAAAGCACTTTAAAGGTCCTGTGATTGTTACGGATTACCCGGCCGACTGTAAGGCCTTCTATATGAAGCAAAACCCAGACGGAAAAACAGTACGTGCTATGGATGTTCTTGTTCCAGGTGTAGGTGAGATTATTGGTGGCTCTCAAAGAGAAGAGGACTATGACAAGATCGTTGCCAAAATGGATAAGGACGATATGGATAAAGAAGGATACTGGTGGTACCTAGACCTTAGAAAGTATGGATCAGTTCCTCACGCAGGATTTGGTCTCGGCTTTGAAAGGGCCATCATGTATATTACTGGTATGTCGAATATCAGAGACGTGATTCCATTTCCTCGTAATCCAGGAAATTGCGATTTCTAAGAAAAAACAATTCTTCAACTAGCTTAGGCTAGTTGAAGATATATTCTATCTTTGATCGCCCCTCTGGCGATTTATTTAAATTAATATTAGCAGGTATCCTTGAAGTTAATTCCCCAATGTGGGAAATGACACCTATTTGTTTTCCACGAGATCGAACAGACATTAGAGCACTAAATGCATCTTCGATACTATCAGAGTCTAAACTCCCAAAACCTTCGTCAATAAAGAAACAATCAATATCAACTTGTCCTCTGGTCATCTCTGCTAAGCTTAGGGCCATGGCCAAAGAGACGAGAAATGTTTCACCTCCTGATAAGGTGGAGACCTTTCTCTCTAGAGCACCATTCCACTTATCCAAAATAAAGAAGTCATGACCATGAGTGCTCTCTCTTTGAGTTAGCCCATATCGACCATCACATATCTTTGATAGTTCAAGATTTGTATTTTGTATTAATTGATTTTCAATAAAACCAAGAACAAAATTTCTAAACTCATCTTTATTCTTACCAAGAACTTCTGTTAAGTTATTTAACCTATCAAAGCTTGCTCTATATTCCTTATATAGCTTCTTATCTTCTTTTTGTTCTTTCACCTTCGATTCATAGAGAGAGATCTTCTCTTTAGACTTAGTAACTTGAGTGAGGATCTCATTTAACGTATCTCTAAAGTACTCTAATTCTGGGAGAAGTAATTTCTCTCTCGCATCTTTAAGGCCTTGAACGCTGGCCTCATCATCAATATAAGTTTTGAGGTTCTTTACTTTACTAATATAAATTTCTGTCTCTTTATTCTTTGACACTAACTCAGTTGTTTTTAAATTAGTGTTAGCAAGGTTTCCGTAGGCAGAGATAGTGGAGTTTTCTAGTGCTGTAATTTGATCTTTTAAGGAATCTTTTGAAGTGAGTAGTCGTGTGTACTCTGTTTCAAGTGTTGACTTCTCTTTATTAATATTTTGAATATTTTCTTCAAGCTCTTCTCTCTTACTTTCTAGCTCTTTTAGTGCACTATTAATATCTTCACCGTTAGTGAGATCTAGAAGTGTTTTTTCTTGTTCAACTTCATCTTCTTTTAAAGTGTCTAAGTCTGAAAGTGTCGATTTCTTATCCTTATTTAATTCGAGAGTCTGCTCATTTAAAGAATCTAGGTGAGATTGATTATATTTATATTTTTGCTCTATTTGGTTTAATTCATTTATTGCCTTTATTTGTTGCTTTAATTCATTAATGGCATCAATTTGAATTTCACTGTGGGCAAGTTTTGAGAGTTGTTTTAAATGATCTGCACTCTCTTTATCTAGAGCTTTAATCTTTGACTCAATGGCATCAATATTACTCTTCGTCTTAGTGTAGCTTAAACGTAGTGATTTTATCTCATTCTCAGTTATAATCAGACTCTTGGCCAATGACCTCGCGCTCTCATAGGATTTAGATAGAACTTCTTTTTCTTTTGTTATGTCTTGAATCTCATTTGTGGTACTTTCAAGTCCCTTTACTCTTTCCTCTAGAGGCTTGAGTAATTCAAGATTTTCACTTCTTTGTTTGGTGAGGTTTTCAAGCTCATACTTCAAAACTGTTAATTTCTGATTTTCATTTGCGACTAATTCTCTGATATTGTCAGTACTGATGAGACCTTCATTATTCTTTAATTCTTTAATAATATCTTTTTTGATACTTTCTAAGAGATCAACTTCAACTTTTCCATGACAGAGCTTACAAGTACTATCATCAATTGATTCATTGACTAAGATGAGTAGGGCCTCGTTCTTCTTATATTGTTTCTCTTTTATGATTGCTAGTGTGAGTTCTTTTTCAATATTGTAGAGCTTCTTCTCTACCTCACTAATTTGCTCTTCTACTTTTTCAATATTTATTGATTTAAGTTTCTTTTGGAGCTCAATTTTCTTCTGTTCATCTTGCTGTAGAAGCAATTTCTGTTTTTCTAATTCACTTAATCTAGTATCTAGATATTTGGATTTTTCTGCGTAGAAGCTTTCAAAATCTAGGGTTTTAAAGATCTCTTTAAGATTACTTTCTTGAGTGTTCTTTTGTTTTGCGAGTTCTTCTCCATTCTTTGTTATGGCCTTAAGTTCTTCTTCAAGCGCCTTATGGGATTCTCTCTCGTAGTCTATTTTTTGAAGAGTATTAGATAGATCATTTAAAAGATCAGCTACCTTGTCGATAGACTCTATATCTTTATAGGTTATTTTCTTATCGATTTCTTCTCTTTCCTTAGTGAGCTCATTCTGTTCTTTACTCTTAGTAGAGATTTCTATTTCTATCTTTTTAAACTTTTCTTCTAATTTCTCTTTATTTGACTTAAGTGTCGCAATTTTTTCTCGAGTATTATTTAGTTTTGCACTCAGAGTTAGAGCTTCTTTTAACTTCTTTCCTCTAATATTATATTCAAGCTTGAAGGCATCGTATGTGGATGTGGCACTTTTAAGATTATCAAGGACATTATTTAAATTCTTGTTAACGTCTGTAATATTAAGGTCGATATCCTTAGACTTTTTTAGAAATTGAATTCTCTTTGAACTAAATTCTAGAATGTCTCTTAATTGTTTTTCGAACTCTTGGATCTTTTTATAATTTTCTTCTACAACGCCTTTAGACTTCTCTAATTCAGGAAGTTGAGACTTTGCTTCAAGAATTTCAGCTTCTGTATAAGGTAGGGATGACTCTAGTTTTATACTAAGCTTTTCAATCTCTTGTTTTTGATAGGAGAGTTTTTCTCTGAGTTTCTTATTGATATCAGAGAGTTCATTCTCAGAATAGAGACGCTCTAGTATCTTTCTTCTTTCAGAAAAGTTTGAAGTCAGAAATTTTGAAAATTGTCCTTGATTAAGAATAACACTTCTTATGAATTGATCGAAGCTAAGGCCGATAATCTCTTCAGCACTTTGCTCGATTGCAACTCCGTCTTTTGTCACAATTCTCTGAGTCGTTGGCTTCTTTATAGGATCGCCATTTTTCTTTAGAACTTTAATAGACCATGAAGCACAGTAATTCTCACCCTTTGTCTCAAAGTTAAGAGATACCTTTGAAGAGGGCATATTTAATGTGACAAAGTCCTTACTATCTAAGCTCTTCTTATAATTCTTTCCGTAGAGTGCGAGACTAATTGCTGTTAGTATGGAACTCTTTCCTGAGCCTGTAGGGCCAGTGATAGCGAAGAGCTCTCCTTCTTTTAGAATATCTTCAAAGTCTATATAGTGCTTACCTTTTAGACTCGTTATATTTTCTATTTCTATACTCTTAAGCCTCATAACTCTCTCTAATACTTTCTAAAAGTTCATTAAAGTCTTCTAAAAGAGGCTTTGGTATTTCATTGGATTCTGGATATTTCTTCTTATAGAATAATTCAAAGAGCTCTTCTGTGCGTAAGCTCTTTTCAAGTATCTTGCTCTCACTTTCATCTTCTACTTTTCCAACAATGGCAGCAAAGGAGAGCAAGTGAATTTTATTCTCTCTAAATTCTTCTCTAAGAGTCTCGGCCATAGATGTAATAGGGGTATCACACTTAATACGAAGCTCTAGGAAAACTTCAAGGTCATCTCTATTACCCCAGCTTGAAATTATCTGATTTTTAAACTCTTCAACTTCCTCTTTTTGGCAATTTACTCGAAGCAATTTATCAAATTCTTTGATGGGAGTTCTCTCGAAGCTTAGTTCATCATTTTCTATGGAAATAATAGAAACTTCTTTTGTAGAGGTTTCACTAAAGCGAAAGGCCAGTGGGGAGCCACTATAATGAACTATAGGTTGACTCTTTCTCACTGTTTGGGCCTTGTGGATATGTCCTAAGGCCACATAGTCAAAGCCTTGTAGTGTATTTGTTGGTATGGAATCAATTCCAGAGAGATTGAGACCTTGCTCTGAGCCTGCTTCTTCGTAGCTACCAAAGAGGTGGTGTGACATAAGGATCTTTTGTCCGCTAGCTCTATCTAAGAATCTCTTCATCAACTCTTCAATAACTGGCAAGAGACCTTCTTCAATATTTATATTCCACGCTTTTGCTAGGTTAAATAACTCGTGAGTTCTAAAGTAGGGAAGTAAGCTTATACTTAGCTTCTCACCTTTTATTTCTAAATTGTGTATATAGTGAGAGTAGTCTTCACTAAGAAGTTTTTCCAAACTCCCCACTACATATATATTATTCAATTCTAGAAAAGGAGAAGGGGCTTCAATGAAGTTTGAACTATCGTGATTTCCGCCAATAATGAAAATTGGTATTTCTTTTCTCTCATTAAGTTTCTTTAGGAAAGTGAAGTAGAGTTTAAGTGCTTCATTGGGCGGAGTAGGGACATCGAAGATATCCCCGCTTATAAGAAGAATATCAATTTCATTGTCGCAAATATAGTCGATTAGCCACTCTAGAAAGCGAGCTTGTTCTTTTAATCTGCTCACTTTATAGAGTTTCTTTCCTAGGTGCCAATCACTTGTATGAAGTATCTTCATAAGATTTATTCAGGTTTCTTATTTGGATTTTTCTTTTTCTTAGGTCTATATCTCTTCTTATTAGGGTTAGACTTTTTCTGGCCTTCAGTAGTGCTTTCTTTATTTTGAGGTGCTCGGTTACCAGTATTTCTATTAGAAGACTTACCTCTTTGGTTATTCTTCTTAGCGCCAGAGTTAGATCTGCGATCATTAGAGCGCGTATTCTTTTTTTCAGTCTTTACTTGAATTTCACCCTCTAGAGAGTCAAGTTCGTTGAGATCATTATCGCTATCGTCATTATCGTCATCTAAATAGACTTCCATAACGCTATCAGGATTTTCTTCACTATATTTCTTTAAGAACTCTTCCGACTTTCTCTGCTCTTCATCTGTGAGGCCAATAACTGTACTAGTCTCATTAACTATGTGGCGTAGATCATTTGGAAATTTCCAATCCTTTGGTGGTTTAGAATCATCTCTTAAGAATTGATTAACTGAGTATCTTCTTATCTGACCCTTGTCTGTGATCATATCAAATTGCTCAACAATGAGATGGAGCTTTTGCACTCGACCAATATCTCCGTTCTTTGCCTTTAAGAAAATTCCTTCTTTAGGCAGTAGCCCTCTCTTTTGTGAGTAGACATCGTCCTCATACTTAATACAGCACTTAATCTGACCACAGATTCCGTTAATCTTACTTGGAATAAGCGCTAAATTCTGGTTCTTGGCCATTTTAATACTGACATTGCCATAATTCTTTAAGAAGCTTGAACAACACGTCTGAAGTCCACAAACGCCGATGGCCCCAATGGCCGCGGCCCTATCGCGAACTGAAATTTGCCTTAATTCAATACGCATCTTTAATTGCGCGACAAGATCTTTTACTAGATTTCTAAAGTCTACTCTAGCGGGGGCATTGAAGTAGAATACTGCTTTCTTACCAAATTGGATGAACTCAACGTGTGTTAGGTTCATATCTAATTTATGCTTTTCAATGAGCTCTTTACAGAAATTCTCAGCTTCTTTCTCTTTTAAATAATAACTTCTCTGCTCACTTACATCTTCATCAGTGGCCACCTTACTAATACTCTTTAGAGGCAGCATATCTTTTTTGAAGGGAACTTCGTAGGGAAGAGAATTGATATAACCAAGTGTCATCCCTCGGTCACTCATGGCCATAACTTTTTGGCCGTACATGAACTTTCTCTTACCGATAAGAAAAGGAAATGATTTAGCATTTCCAGGAAAGCGTACTCGCACTAAAGTTATTAATTCACCTTCAGTAAATTTCCCATCTTCTTGTGGAGAGTTTTCAGTTTCGTTATTGACTGTGGAAGGAGCATCTTTTGTCTCTTCCTCTATATTTGAGTTTGCATTTTCTTGCATTGATAAAATCCGTCTATTTATTTTAAATAAGTATAGTCTTGAATTTTCAGTGATTTGTCTAGGTACAAAGCGGCTAAATTATGGACAGCATTAGGCCTGAGAGCTTCTCTGGAGAGTAATTATTAAAGACTTGGGCCTTCTCATACCACTTAAGTGCTTGAGAGAAGCGATGCAGTGTAGAGTAGTCGAATTCTCTTTGATTAACGTATTGTGTAAGGCCCTCAACAAATTCTAGTTCGAGAGACTTCTTACCCTTGAGCGTATCAAAGAGGGGCATTATATTTGATCTATCTCTCTCTATTAGTTTGACCGCCTCAATTATATCTTCTTTCAACTCAAGCCCTCCTAGAAATTCTGAGAGGTTCTTAGAACTCGCTATACTTTGAGCGCTCTGCGCCGATGGAAGACGTAAGTAGATGGCCCTTGATGAAATGGTTGGGAGAATATTCTTTCTAAAGGGATCTAAAAGAAAAATCGTTGTATTTGCAGCAGGTTCTTCTAGAGTTTTAAGTAATTTATTACTGAGTATAGTCGTAATACTATGAGCGTCATCTATCGTGATAAATCTCTGCTTCAATTCTAGAGGACGATAATTTTGAAATTTATTAAATTCACTAAATTGCTCATCTGAAACACTATAGTTTTCAAATTCATCTTCTTTAGAGATCTGTAATATATCACTAAGTCCCAATTCCAATTTAGACTTCGCGTTCTCAAGAGAAGTTTCTTTTTCACTTGCAATTGTTTGCGCTAAGAAGTTTTGAATCCACTTCCTAGTGAATTCTCTTGGATTTTCCTGAGTTGGTGAAGGTTGAACAATGTAAAAGTGGGCCAACTTATCCTTGGCCCAGAGATCTATGAGTTTATCTAGTATCTTACTATTGTTCATCTCTTTTAAAGATTAGGTGATTTAGTTCTTCTTTAATGTCGGCAAAAACATCATCTAATGATCTATTTCCATCAATAACACTAATTCTCTCAGGAAATAATTCACAACTTAGCTCGTAACCCTGAACTAGGTTGTCGTAGAAGTCTTTTCCTCTACTTTCAAAGTAATCTTTAGGAGCATTTCTCACTCTCTGTCTACCAAAGGAAGTTTCTGTTGAAATTTTCAAGTAGAAAGTTTTGTGAGGAATGAGATTAAGTGGAAATACATTGTGAATATTTAAAATATTGTCAACGCCTAGTCCTCTAGCAATCCCTTGATAGGCAATAGATGAGTCTAAGTAGCGATCGTAAATGACAACTGTACCCGGTGTATTTAACTCTTTTAGCGTTACTTCTGTTAGCAATTGAGCTCTAGAAGAAGCAAAGAGATAGGCTTCAGAAATTGGCTCTAATTCTGACTTAGAATTTAGAATGGCCTGTCTTAGCTTTTCACCAAATGGTGTCCCACCTGGTTCACGTAGAATAAGAACTCTAAAGCCTTGTGATTCTAAATATTCTTTTGCAGAAATAATTTGAGTTGATTTTCCAGCACCTTCAATTCCTTCAAAGCTTAAGAAGAAAGATCCAGGGAAAGCAGGTGTTCTAAAATTATTTAAAATTTCTCTATTTTTTAGTGTCATAGAGTATTTTTAACATATAAATACTCTAGAAGTCACAGAAATTATTGATT
Source organism: Halobacteriovorax marinus SJ (assembly GCF_000210915.2). Classification (NCBI taxonomy): domain Bacteria; kingdom Pseudomonadati; phylum Bdellovibrionota; class Bacteriovoracia; order Bacteriovoracales; family Halobacteriovoraceae; genus Halobacteriovorax; species Halobacteriovorax marinus. The sequence goes on along the minus strand of NC_016620.1, from coordinate 1,815,261 downwards.
TTTTGAACTAGTACTCGACTTCTTCGTCAAAGACCTCTTCGCCTTGGAAATTCTCCCTAGCGTCAAGATCACCCTCAACTTCATCAACATACTCGTCTTCATTAAATTCCGGATCGATTGTTTCTTTACTAAGAGTTCTTCTTATTGGGTCAAGTTGAACAGGCTCAGTATTGTCATCATAATAAAAGTCATCGTTCTCTTCAGGGTATCTTGCATCTTCTGTGAGTTTCTTTTTCTCGCTTGCGGCCTGTCTAAACGCCTTACTTCTTCTAAATGAAGTAGGTCTACTATTTACTCGAGACTCGCTTTCAATTCTTGGAGACTCTGTATTCGAACTACTTGGAGGTGTATTCGTTTGTTGAATAGGCTTAAGCTTAATAGGCTCAATCTTCTTTGGCGTAGCTTGCTTTGCACTGGCCGGTGTTCTCGTATTTTCAGTAGGTCTATTCATCCAAGTTGCAAATACAGTAATGAGGCCAATGATTGAAATGGCAAAGAGACCCTTCCATAAATAGTCTTGATAATTCACAGGCTCTAGAGCTTGTGTCTCTTCTTCGTATTCATCAGTCATGGCCTTGGCCTGAGCTTCTTTGGCCTTACCTGATCTTAGGTTACCAATATAAGCGAGCCCTGCTATGAGGTTCGTTTTTTCGTCGTTACTATTTTGTAATTTTGAACTAGAGTTCTGTCCTGATTTAACAAAGACATCATCAGTTGGTAGGTGTGGAAGCTCTTCATTTGACTTCAGTGCTCTTCTGTCAAAATCTTCAATTTCATAGAGATGGCCCCAACTTGCACCATCATCAATTGAAACTTCATCTGTCACTAGAATTTCATTGGCCTTAAGCATTGTTGTGACTTCAAATGAAGTATAAGGACCGTGTTTTTGTCCATCAATTAAGAGATGGTAGTGGATATCTTCAGTGTCTAATACACCTGTTGAAACTAATTGAGGTTTTCTTCTTTGAAAGAATGGATGTTCGAAAATATGAACCCATTCATCTTTATCGTATGACTTTATCTCTGTTCCCTGCTCAAAGTGACCAGAGTTTTGTAAGTATTCTTTGATATCTTGTTGCCAGATTGGGCCAACGCTTTCATCACCAAATCTTATATCGTAAATTTCATTGAGGGGATATTGTCCAGAGGAGACCTGTTCTTCTGTGAGAATCAGTTCTTCAATATTGACGGTCATTTCCTTAAATTGCGTATTCGACATGATAAATCCCTTTAAAATTACCCATTAATTTAATCGGTATCTCTTAGGAGATTCTTAATTCAAGTGAACTAGTCTGCTTTAAATCGGAATATTTTTCCACAAAAAAGGCGATCAAAATGATCGCCTAATATAAGTGTTGAATTTGAGAATTTAAATTAGAACCAGCTATAGTAAAGAGTTGCTCCAACTGAACCATTCTTTACCCATTCTTCTGTGAATCCATCTCTACCATCTTGTGCAGTAAGCATTTCTGCTTCAAAGTATGGACCTACTGATAACCCATTTCCAAATGAGTATTCAGTATAAAGACCTAGAAGAGCGAACTCTTTGAAACTGTCTGTATTATTGTAGTTATACTTGTACCAGTTTGTAGCTGTTGATACAGAGAAGCTATCAGTTAGTGAGTAGCTTGTTCCAACACCTAGCATATTAAAGTGTGTCATAGATGCTTTGTTAGCATTTCTATTGTAAACAACGTTATCAGAAGTTAGAGAGAGTCTAAATTTTCCAAATCCCTTTGAAGCACTAATGATTGCTCTACCGTAACCATCACTTCCACTTTCTTGGTTTGACTTTGAGTAGTGGTAGTATCTTACTTGTGCGTAAAGGCTAACACCGTGATCTTTTTCATTTAAGATACTACTCTTAGTATATCTTAATTGAGTAGAGTGAAGTCTTGTATTATTCGCTCTTTCTCTAGTTACTTTATTTCTACTGATTAAGTCAGTTGTAAATGTAGGAACAAGAGAGATCTTATCAGTCGATGTTAGACCATAGTGAGCATAGAGGTAGTGGTAAGTTTTAACACCATCAATATTGAATGAAGAAAAAGAGTCATTTAGGTAGGCCATTGAAAATGGTGATTCTTTAACTTTGTTGTAAAGTTTTTTAATTGAACTTGTTGAAGTTGTAGTTGTTGCAGCAGTTGCGCTCGCAGCTGTAGTTTCCTCAGCTCCTGTGCTCATCACTGAAAAGATTGCCATCACAGCAAGCATTTTCGTAAGTTTCATTGAATTCTCTCCTTCCTAAATTTAATCTTATTCAATTTTAGCAATGGTCATTTGTCCCAATTTTTTATTGGATTTACAATAGATTTTTGTCAGGTATGTGTTTCTTACCGCGAAATGTAAGAAAAAGTTATATTCTGACAAGATTAGACAACTTTTAGATACGGTGAAACTTATATAATGACAGTTTGACACCATTTTGAGAAAATTTTTATATGATGTTAAACACTTATCTAAGTTTTCAAAGATTTGCTCTGTTATTTCAGTGGCTTATTGCTCCTTTCTTTGAGCTATTGGCCCTCTTTGTTGGTCCAATTAAGAATCGTAAGGCCTTTGAACTGTCAAAAAAAATTATTACATATAAAGATAGGGGAATTAGTGCGTCTCATTGCTTTCATGTTTCTAGTGAAGGCGAGCTAGAACAGGCCATGCCTCTAATAACTCACTTTCTAGAGCAGGGTTTGTATATTGAATTGGTCTACACATCTCCATCAGTTGATAGAAAGTGTACTGAGCTTGCGAAGAGGTATGAGAGATTAAATATTCTCCCGCTACCACTTATGACAATTTATAGACGTAACTTTTCGAGCTGGGTTACGGCCAAGAGTTTCTTCATGTGCCGCTATGATTTCTTTAGCGAACTCATGCTCTATGGGGCGCGCTCAGATGTAAGGTTTACGCTATTGTCGGCATCCTTAAAGGGAAAGAAGTTAAGTGGCCTTAATAGAATTTTCTATAGAGCACTTTATAATTGCTTTGACTATATTATTGCGGCCTCAGAGATAGAGCTTAAAAACTTTAATGAATTAAGACTAAAATCGAAGGTTCATCTAAGAACTTTTGAGATGAGGCTATTGCAAATCTCTAAACGTATTTCTAATTCAAAAACTACTATTGAATCCAGTCGTGATATCTCCAACTTTTTTTCACAGCTCCAGGCAAAAGACGTACAGAGCAATTTCATTATTGGCTCAGCGTGGCCGGTTGATCTTGATATTCTGCGCTCCAGTAGTCTTCAAGAGAAAATATTAAGTGGAGAGTTAACACTAGTCATTGCTCCGCACTCCCTGAGTTCTTCGGCGATTGCAGAGATTTTATCTACTATAGAAAAACTTGCACCAACTCTTAGCTCACAAGTGATCGATGAGAATACAACTTTAGAAAACGGCTATATCTACATTAATAAAACTCCGGGCGTTCTTCTTGAGAGCTACTGCTACTTTGGACACGTTCTTGTAGGTGGTGGTCATGGAAGAAGTATTCACTCGGTGCTAGAGCCTTTTCTCTGTGGTGCGCGTATTTATTGTGGACCAAAGATTTTTAGATCTACTGAATTTGATTTTACTAAAGAGATTTCTCCTTCGGAAGTTATCGTTGTAGAGGATCTCTCAAAAATAACTAGCTCAATAAGTGAATATAATAGAGAATATGAAACTGCGAAGCGTAGAAAAGTTGTTGCTCAATATGAAGAGGGCTTTCAACAATTAATGGATTTATTTAGATGTTAGAAAAAAATATAGATATGGCCCTTTTAGGTCACAATTATCTCTCTTATCTTCTTAGTTTTGATTTATTATCTAAGAATAGAAAAGTTCTTATGCTCGATGACGAGAGACTAAAATATGGACCTCTCTTTGGCAGACAGGTGTGTGAATTGGAGAGAGCTTTTTTAAAGACATGGGGTGAAGATAGTAGAGTTTCACCTTTTATCAATTTGGATCGTTATTTAAGTCCATCACCGCTTTTCTTTCATGTTGATGATGAAATGATTCAACTTGGAAATTCTCCCTATGAGAATCTATTAGAATTAACGAGAAAGTTACCTCTCTTTTTCACTAGACTAGATGGACGTGTTGCCATTGAGTGTAGTGATGATTTTAGAGATCAGCTTAATAATGAGTTTATAAGTTTCTGTCAAAGAGTAGGGCAGAATACGTGTCGCTTTAGTAGCTTGCAAAGTATCTCTCTAGAGACATTTCTTAATCACTGTCCAGTTCTTGTTAAGGAGCTCTTCTTACTCTTTAAAGAAAATGTAAATAACATTTTTAAAAGTGAGAGTAAGTACTGGGAGTATAAGACATTCCTCTATAGTGCAAAGGGATTTTTTCAATCGCGAATGGCCCTTAAGTCTAGTGAGATTGAATTATTCCATCTCTTTCACTCTATGCTCTCTCCTTTTTATAAACTTAAAGAGGATAAGATCAACGAGGAGCTTAAAGGTATTTTCGAAGAGCGTGGTGGTCAGCTTAAGAGAACTCATGTTAGAGAGTGGAAGTTCTATAAAGAAAGCCCGTGGAGTATTGAACTCGCTAGTTTTGAAGGAATTATTCACCCTCAAAGAGTTTCTCTACTTGGAGGAATTCCAGAGCAGCTTCCCCTAAAAGTTTTTCCAGATAATAAATGCTATAAGAATGTCACTACAAGAATCTCTTTAGATGAGAAAACCAATCTCTCAGATGGCGTTTATATTATGGCCAAGAATTCTAGAATAGGGACTAATTATGCTCTCATTGTTTTAGAGAAGTATGGTCATTTTTGCCAAGTTGAGCACTATGTTCTCAAGAAGAAGGGGCAGAAGATCTCCTTCTTTAAAGGTGAGCTCGAAAAGTGGTTGCGAGAAGATCTTAGAGATTTAATTCCTAATATAAAGTCTTTTAAGGAAAGTGGAGAGTTCGAATTTGGACATGAAGTCTTTGTTGCCGAAGGTGTTGGCGGAAGAATTCGAAGTGGAATTCAAATGCCTAAGCGAGTTCGAATTTATGATACGTCTAATCCACTCTTTAAAAAGAGATTGAATAATGTCTATTATTTTGGCCCTTATAAAGACTCCCACCTAGGTCTCTTTTCAACCTTGGTTGATATTAAGGAAGCCCAGCAATTTCTCTAAGGTTAAAATTACCCCAAGAGGGAATTTATAAACTTTGCTATAATAAAGATATGAAGTTTCTAAAGGGACAAAGAGGACAGACATCTGTTGAGTACGTCATGCTTATTGCGGTGATGGTGACAATTATGGGTTCTGTCTTACAGACAGTTAAGTCATCGATTTTAGGTGATGCCAGAAATTGTGCTCCCAATTCCACTGCTATTGTTTGCTCATTTCAGCGTAGTTTCAATATTGAAGACCTGCGCTATTTCACTATAAGACGTTAAAATATTCTGTAGTTTCAGCTACTTATCTCCACCTTGATGTGTCATCGTGTAAAGATTTCACGCAGTGCGCAATTGCCTTTCTATTTTCTCTCCATTTGGTATAAGTGTAACAATATGACTACATGCATTATTTTAAGGAATAATTTAGTGCTTTTTTAAGCGCTAAAATCTTAAGGAGAAAATTATGAAAACACGCCACGCAAACAAAGCATTATTAATGCTGATGTTAATGGGACTATCCTCACAGGCCATCATGGCACAAGGTGACCCACTTTTAAACGACGCTGAGTCTGTACTTAGTTCTGAGCAAATTGACATTGATGGAAGCTTCAATACTCCAAAGCAGGAGACTGCTGCTGATAGAATGGCAAAGCTAAGAAAGAAGTTAGAAGAGCGTAACGAGCAAATGGTCTCTAAGAAGATTGAAGATATGCGTCTTCAAGAAGAGCAAAAGCTTGCTAAGAAATTACAAAAGGCATTCAACGCACAGGCCATGGCCATTGATAGCGTAGGTACAGCTCAAGCAGCTCCAGTAAAGAAAGTTGTTGCACCAGCTCCAGCACCAGTTGTTAAGAAAGAGGAAAAGAAGAATAAAGTGATTCCTTCTGCCGGACTTATGACAATTAGTGGTGAAGATGGACTTGAATTAGAGTCTAGTGCCAATATTAATTTAACAGTTGAAAATCAAATTACTTCAAGAATAAGTGTTGGTCTTTCTGTTGGTTATACTAAAATGGGTATCACTGATGTTGCAAACCAGTACTCTGGGGTAAATTACTATAACTCAAATGTATATAACCCGTATTATAACTCAGGTTATTACAATACTTACGGTCAAGGTAGAGAGATGAATTACTCTAGATTAGGTCTAGAAGTTAATTCAAAATTCTTCATGAGTGTTGAGAGCACTATTAGACCATACCTTGGTTTAGGAGTTGGATATAATAGACATAGTCTTGCTTATGAAAATAACCAGCAATACTACTACAATAATGTAACTCTTGGTAACGAAGACTTCTCGTCATCATATGTTGCAGGTTCTGTATTAGCGGGTTCTGAGATTCATTTCACTGATACAATTGGTGCGAACTTAGAATTCAAATATCAGAAAGGATTTGGTGACTCATTCAATACTGCGAGTGCTTCATCAAATAGAAACCCTGATCAAGTTAGACTTGAAAATGTTGGAACTGCTATCGAGAAAGCAAATAACATGAGTCTAAATGCAGGTATCTTAATTAAATTCTAATTTTATACCGGCCTAAATGGGTCGGGAAAAGTTAAGTTTTCTTCTCTTAGAAGGGGGAAGTGGTGTGGCGCCTCTTCCCCTTTTTTTGCGTTAAACAGGCCCAATACTTCTTTCCCTTTATTCATTTTTACTCTACAATTTTCCCTATAATTCTTAATACTTAAAATTAGAGGAGTAAAAATGGCCATGAAACCAGTTTATATAATTGATGGCAAACGCTCACCACATGCGAAGGCAGGCACAGATTTAAAAGATGTGGATGCGCCTTTTTTGGGAGCGTACTTAGTTAGAAATATGATTGATAAAACATCCATTCCTTATGATGAAGTGGATGAAGTCATCTTCGGAAATACTGGAACACCGGCTAAGTATCCAAATATTTCAAGAGTGATCGCTCTGGAAGCAGGATTGGATAAGAAGACATCGGCCTACTCTGTTCATAGAAATTGTGCCTCTGGTATGGAAGCTGTTTCACAGGCCTTCATGAAAATTGCCAGTGGAAGAAGTGATATCATTATTGCTGGTGGTGTTGAGTCTATGTCTCAAATGCCATTGATCTATAGTAAAGAGATGACTGATCTCTTTGTAAACGTTATGAAAGCGAGAACTGTCTCTGATAAGCTAAAGGCCGTAAGTAGCTTTAGACCTCCATTTCTCTCTCCAATTATTGCTATCGAACAAGGTTTAACTGATCCTTTCTGTGGTTTAAATATGGGACAAACTGCTGAGGTTTTAGCTAGAGAATTTGGAATCACTAGAGACGAGCAAGATGCCTACGCAAATGAATCTCACCTAAAGGCCACTAAGGCTTCAGAGGAAGGAAAGTTTGATGATGAAATTCTTCCGATTCTCTACGGTGAGAAGTTAGCGAAGCTTCTCTTTAAAGATGTTGGGCCTCGTGCAAACTCTACAGTAGAGGGGCTTGGTAAAATGAAGCCATACTTTGAAAAGAGATCTGGAACAGTTACAGTTGGTAACTCTTGTCCAATAACAGACGGTGGATCAGCACTTATTTTTGCAAGTGAAGAAGCTGTTGAAAAATATGATTTAAAACCAATTGCTAAGTTAGTTGATTTTCACTTCCATGGACTTGAGCCTGAGAGAATGGGAATGGGGCCACTACTGGCAATGGACGGTGTTTTCAAGAGAACAGGTCTTGGTGTTAAAGATATGGACCTCTTTGAAATAAATGAAGCATTCGCTGCTCAGCTACTTGCTGTTACTCAAGCGAGTAAAGAGGGTGAGCTTGCGAAGAGATTTGGTTTAGACGAAGCTCTTGGTGAAATTCCAAGTGATAAACTTAATGTAAATGGTGGTGCTATCGCTCTTGGACATCCAGTTGGATCAACAGGATCAAGATTGATCGTAACTCTTATGCATGAGCTTAAGAGAAGAAAAGCGAAGTATGGTGTTGCCTCACTATGTATTGGTGGTGGGCAAGGTGGTGCTTGTATCATTGAAAATTTAATTAAGTAGGAATAGATTATGGAATCAAAGAGAATTAGTTTTGAAATAGAAGAAAGTATTGCTTACTTAGGCTTTGGATATAATTGTACTAAGTCAATGACAACTCTAGATGAGGAGACATTGCAAGAGTTATCTGATCGTCTAGATGAGCTACATAAGAATAAAGATATTAAAGGTGTTGTCTTCTGGTCACATAAAGATAGATGTTTCTTGGCCGGAGCTGACATTAACCTCATTTCATCAATGAAGACGGAAAGTGATGGTGCATCTGGTGCTGAAGCTGGTCAAACAATTTTTAATAAAATTGAAGACCTTAAAGTTCCTACGATTGCAGCAGTTCACGGTGTATGTCTTGGTGGTGGACTTGAGTTATCTCTTTCATGTAAGGCCATTGTTGCCTCTGATGACAAGGGAACAATGCTTGGTCTTCCAGAAGTTAAATTAGGACTTATTCCTGGTTTTGGTGGAACTTATAGACTCCCAAGAAAGATAGGTCTTCCAAAGGCATTGGACGTTATTTTAACTGGGAAAATGTTAAAGGCTAAAAAGGCCAAGCGACTAGGTCTTGTGGCAGGTGTTTATCCAAAAGAGAGAATTAAAAAGATGGCGTCTTTTCACTTTGGTGGAGACGAGAAGAAGGGTGGATTAAAGGAATCCCTTGAACATATTGCATCTGATAACTTCTTTGCTAAGAAAATTATTTTTCAAAAAGCTAGGGAGAGTGTTCTAAAGAAGACAAAGGGATTCTACCAAGCACCTCTTAAGATTTTAGATGTGATGGAAGCTGGAATTATGAAGGGAAGATCTAGCTACCTTGCAGCTGAGTCTCAGGCCTTTGGAGAGCTTTGTGTAAGTGAGCAATCTAAGAATTTACAGCATATCTTCTTTATGACTGAAACAGCTAAGAAATACTCTGGACCTGAGAGCTCTGGAAATCTTCCACGCTTAAAAAAGGGCGCGGCCCTTGGAGCTGGAACGATGGGTGGTGGAATTGCATGGCTTATGGCCAATAATGGAATGGCCCCACTCATGAAAGATTTAACTCCTGAAGCTCTAGAGCTTGGATATAAACAATCTTCTTCAAACTTCATGGGAGCAGTGAAGAGAAAGAGAATGACTCGCGATGAATTTGAACGCAAGCAGCGCTCGATTCAAGGTCAAGTTGGTTACGATGGTTTTGAAAGAGTTGATCTTGTTATCGAGGCCATTGTTGAAAATATGAATATTAAAAAGAGTGTTTTCTCTGAAGTAGAAACTAAGGTGAGAAAGGATTGTGTAATCACTTCTAATACATCTTCACTTTCTGTTCAGGAGATGAGTACGGCCCTAGAGAATCCTGAGCGTTTTGCAGGTCTCCACTTCTTTAATCCTGTTCATATGATGCCTCTTGTAGAGATTATCACTCATGATAAAGTTGCTCCGGAAACACTTGAGGCCCTCTATAATTGGTGTATGAAAGTTAAGAAGACACCAGTTATCGTAAAAGATGGACCAGGTTTTCTTGTAAATAGAATCTTAATGCCATTTATGAATGAGGCAGGTTTCCTTCTAGAAGAAGGTGTTCCTATGAAAGATATAGACGACGCTTGTCTTAACTTCGGTATGCCTATGGGTCCTTGTCGTCTATTAGACGAAGTAGGAATAGACGTAGGGGAGAAAGTTGCAAAGATTATCCATGATGGTCTAGGTGATAGAGTTAAGTCTTCTCCGTTCTCTTCTAAACTTGTAGAGAAGAACTTCTTAGGTAAGAAGAATGGAAAAGGTTTCTATATCTACGACAAGAGAGGAAAGGTAGAAGGGCCAAATGAAGAAGTTCAGGCCATGCTACCTAAGACTAAGAAAAAGATGGATGAGACAGAAATTCAGATGAGAATCTTCCTTCCAATGATCAACGAAGCTGCTACAGTGCTGGCCGACGGTATTGTCGAAAGTGCTGCTCAAGTAGATCTTGGTCTTATCTTTGGAATTGGATTTCCTCCATTTAGAGGAGGACTTCTTCGCTACGCTGACTCTGAAGGTTTAGAGAGACTTATTAAAGCGATGGAAGATAGAGCTGAGTCTGTTGATAAAGACAGATACACTCCTTGTGATTTCTTAAAAGATTTAGCAGCACAGAAGAAGAAGTTCTACGACGTTTAATAAATGATATTAAACTTCTGCCGCTATTTTATCACTTATATATTTAAGGCCAAGACGCGCCAACGATTGTTATTTCTAGCAATCGTTGGCCTCTTCATTTCTAGCTTCGCTCTGCTTGTTCTGCAAAGTACTATGGGCGGATTGCAAAATAAGTTAACAACGAGATCCAAGACTGTAGATGGAAGTGCTGTTATTGAGATCACTGATCTCAGTAGAGAAGAGTCTGCAAAGCTCTATGACGAACTCGTAAATAAGCAATTTAATCCTAGTGTTGAATATGAAATTGAATTACTTCTTAGACAACTCAACTATATAACGCCAGTTGTTTTGCGAGGAGTTGATACTTCTAAATTTACTCCTAGCTTCTTAGATAAGAAAGATTTAGAACAAGGCGCTATTGTTGGTCATGACCTCGCCTATAAAGTCTCTCTTATGGAAGGAGATGAGTTCTCTCTTATCTCTCCCTCTCATGTGGATAGTTTGATGGACGATATTCCTAGACTTATACAAGTTGATGCCAGTAGCTTTGTTCGCACTGATGTTCCCGAAAGTGATATGTTCAATGTGTGGGTGAGACTTCCCGTAGTTCAGAACTTAATTAGAAAGAGGGCCATCAATAGAATCAGACTCTATAAAGACCACGACTTCACAGAGCTTAAGTCATGGTTAGAAAGTGAGTACGGAGATAAGGTTCGTCTAGTAACGTGGGCAGATAAGTTTAAGAATTTAGTTTGGGCCCTTAGGCTAGAGAATCGAGTCATGCTCTTTCTCTTTTCGGGTATGACTTTATTGGTTTCTCTTTGTATCACTTCTGGTTTGATGATTTTCCTTGGAAAAGTTAAGGGGGATCTTGTCTCTTTTTGGATTCTTGGAAGCTCTAAGAATAAATTAGAAATTGCCATGAAAATATTTTTAAATTTAACCACCCTCTCAAGTATAGTCTCGGGTCTGGGATTTGCTCTCATTTTCCTATGGCTCATAAAGATCTATGCTCCAAATATCATGCCTGATGTCTTCGTTGATCGCCAAATCCCTGTCTATATTACGCTCAAGGGAATGCTTATCTCATTCTTTGTTCCTTATGTAATTTCAATAGCCTTTAGTGCCTTGGCCTTCTTTCAATTCAAAAAGGATGAGAGCACTTATCTCGATTACGTGCGCTCTATTGGATAGTAAGTATCTGATTCTACACTTGCCTAAATGTTATAAATCTAAAAATTAGATGGTGAACATGTTACCTATGTTATTTACGAATGTCTCATTTCTTTCTATAAGTGGGGAAATCTTAACTAGGAATACTAATGAAATCGCTTATCGCCTTTGTGCTTCTCACACTTACAATGAATATCCACGCAGCTGAATTTCTCACTTCTTCACAGAAGAATGAAGTTCTTACTCAAATCGATAATATCTGTGGTGATACATGGTGTGAGGGAGATTACGATTACTCCTTTAATGAAATCAACTGTGATAGCGAGACAAAAACTTGCGCTCTAAACTTTGATTACATTAGTTATACTCATAACGAAGATGGATGGGATGTTGTAGGAGAGCAGAGATCTACTGTAACTTGTACGATAGAGGGTGTTTCTAAGTATGAAGATATGGTGGATACAGGTAGAAGATATGGTGGTCTAGTATGGGACTTCTATGAGAAAGTAGGAGAGTGTACAGACTTATACTATGACTATGCTCCGGCGCAAGTTTACTTAACTTATGAGTTTATCAATTGCGATGAAGAAAATAAGTCATGTGATATGGCGATTGTGTTTGAAAATTATGAAAATGATGACATTTATAGAAATTCTTGTAGTGAAATAGACCCAAACTCTAATGATGTAAAATTCTGTATACAAGATTTAGAAGTTAGGGCCTATCGTTACTTTAATAGAGTCGATTAGAACTTACACTTTTCCTTTGGAAGCTCACCTATGTCTTTAATTCTTAGGTGAGTGAAGGGAATACCTCTTACATTCGTTTCAACACTCTCTTCTAAGCTTCTAAAACATTTCTCATTTGTCTCATGTAGAACTTCTGTCAGTGTAACAGTTACAGATATATCTTCTGTTGGCTTTTCTTCGCTTATAAGTACTTCAGATACTTCTTCATCCATGCCACCAAAGATATCGCAAAAGCCTCTGCCTGCAGTTACACATGGCCCTCTCCCATCTCTATTTGAGTGATCAAAGATTGCGTACCACTCAAGTGATGGAACACTTATTTTAAGTTCAGATGCCCCGTAGCCAAGCGCTGAGCATCTAACATTCTCTGTGTCTAATTGAATCTGAGTTTGATGAGTCTCTTCTTTGATAACTCTCTTCTGCTCTTTTGGGAAATCTCCCGCTAAGAGTGGAGTCATTGTTAGTGTTAAAATGGTAATTACTTTTTTCATTGTTTTCATTAGCCTCTCCTTGTTGGTGAGACTAATTTAGAAAAAGTAAATTAATAAATAAAATTAATAAAGTGTATGGGTGTTATAAATAATTATAATGGTCCCATTCTGAAAATATTATAAAAGTAATCAGGACTGCTGTAGTAGACTTTCTTAATGTATAGTTTACCTCTGGCAGATACTCCAAATTTGCCAGCAGGCCATGACATACATCCACTAGGACAGATGCCTTGTCTCTCTATAAGATTAATACTTAGAGGATCAAATTTATAGAGCTTACTTTCTGCTGAGTTAAAGGATAGAATCATATAAGTCTTCCCGTCATAAGTAATCATATCCTCTAGGTTTGAGACCTCTTGTCCAGGGTATATTTGATTTAAAGTTAGGTCTGGCGCTAAGTAGTAGAGTTGATTATTAGAGCCATTATTTGCTTTTAAAATAATACCCCCATTTGGAAGCTTCTTGTAAAAGGTTGGGGAACTAGAGTCTGTTCCAGTAAAAATATCGTGCAGTAAAGTAGCACTGGCACTCACGCCGTCGTGCTCGTAGAGCTCTTGTCCATAAACACTATCTCCAGCATTAGCAGAGAAGACGATCTTTCCTGCTGCCGTTGTAAAGCCTCCACTAAATGGGGTAGGACTAGTGAAACTTGTATGCATTGTTAGTGTTGAACCATCCCATGAGTGGAGCTCTGTACCATTAACTCCGTCATCAGCAAGAAAGAAGAGTTTCCCATTAAAATTTGCAAGATTAGAGACCTGTGATCCTGTCGCCCCAGTGTAAATATCTTGTACTAGAGAGACAGTATCACTAGTATCAACTTTATATAGCTCTGTTCCTGTTGCTCCATCATCACCTGCGAAGTAAAGCTCATTATTATAGAGAACAAATTCTGAAACGGACCCAAGACCTGAGTATGCTCCAGCATAGAGATCATGCACCATAATTGTCCCTGTGTTTGTCCCATCTGTTTTCCACAACTCCATTCCTGCGCCAGCAGTATTGGCGACAAAGTAGACGAATCCATTGAAGAGTTTAAATCTAGAGGGGGTTGAAGCTGTGGCACCTGAATCAATATCCTTTAACATATACGTTCCAGGTATTGTTCCATCAGTAATCCATAACTCACTTCCATTTGTCCCATCATCTGAGTTAAAGAGAACTTGATTTCCATACTTCATAACATAGTATGTATTTTCATTTCCTGTCGCTAGTTCTGTAACGACTTCATTTACTTCATCAAGAACATAGGGCATTGAACCGTAATTTGTATCAGGACCAAAGAAGACAGTCTTGGTACCAATTGTTTTCATATCAAATTTCTCATCACAACTATTACCAATTGCAGTGTGAATGACTTTTAAAGATTCTGGGCCTCTATCAATAAAGAATAAGAAATTATTTGATCCATTATTAAATTCTTTTGTATCTAGGTTTACTGCCTTAGAGAAAGTATGAAGAGCTCTTGTTTCTTTAAATTCTCCTAAGCAATTAGAGTTTTCATAAGAGACGACAAGTGGGTGAAAGAAAGTTTCACTACTTCCAATAGGCATTTTTATATTACTAATTGCACCTTTATTAAAGCAATTTGAAGTGATAGCGGCCGTGGCACTATCCTTTACTAGCTCAAGTGGGCTTGGTGACCACTGTGGAAAAATTATTCGATAAGATTCTCCATGACCTTTAGACATTAGATCACAGAGTGAGTTTTCGTCTACGACATCAGATAGAGTTGAGCAGCCGTTGAAGATAAAAGATTGTTGTGGTGAAAGTGATGCTGGAAAAAGGGCCGGATCATTACAACCTGTTTGAGAGAGTGTGATATTCACATCCATATTCTCTCCCTCAATTATCGTCTCAGTCGCAAAGCAAGAGAGATTTCCCTCAAAGGGTTGAGCACCATCCCAGTAAAGAGCATAGAATTTCCATGCGCCTTGTTTAAGATCGAGAACTATATCATTTTCAGTTGGCATAATTTTCTTAGCAAAAGTATGATTCGCTTCAATACTTCCACCATAGAGCATTACAGGATTAGAAAAACCTGTAAGCGCGCCCAGAAAGACCTTTGCCTGTGTCGTTGGTGCAGACTTCTTTGGCCCACATGAGCTAAGGGCCAAGGTCAGTAATAAAAAGCTAAAAATTCTAGATAGTTTTCGATTATTCATAAGTAACTCTTCGGTTAATGAATAATTATACTTTATCCTTTTTGATTAAATGTGAATCCTTTAATTTCAGTAGGATAGGAGAGAGAATTAATAGGCCAATCAGAAAATATGAGAATAAAAATGGCCACTTTCTAGGGGTGTAGAGCATCTCTATTCTATGATCACCACGAGGGAGCATAAGACCCATGGTTATATCGTTAATTCTTAAAATTGGGACTTCCTCATTATTTACGTATGCTCTCCAACCTGTAGTGAAGTACCAAGGGATTTGAAGTAGACCTCCACATAGAGATGAAATTCTTGTTTCGATCTTTTGAGCACCGTAGGAGATAAGAAGTTGTGAGCTTTGCTCTTCTCTACAACTGGGTTTTTCTATATTATTTCTATGAAGCTTAAGCCTTGTATTTAAAAGTGAAAATTGATTTGAGATATGGGGGATACTCCAGTTTAGGCTTTCATTTTTCTTATACTCTCTTCCTCTGTGTTGGATGAGGGGAGTGTCTGTAAATTCACTTGTAAAGTAAGAGATACTCGGTGAGGAATTAAATAATTTAAAGATTGAAAGTTCTCCCTCTCTTTGGACAAGTTCCCAACCATTCTTTATTAAATTTCTTTCTTCAACTTCTGTAATATTTCGGTAGAGGATATGCGATACACCTAGTCTTCTAGCATTTTTTGTGTCCACGATAGCATTACAATCAACCATCTTTAAAGCAGTGGAGGATATATTAGAAGTTGTATTTAAAGTCGCAATTCCAAAGGCCCTGAGGTTTATGCTCTCTCTTGATCCAGAAGCTCTAGTTGGGCCATTGCAGATTTTAAATCTTGTATGGATATTTTGAAATTGGCCAAGATAAGTTTTTTTGATGATTAAGTCTTGATCAATATATTTAAAATTAGGGGAAAGCACTAAATTCTCGACTATAGCTATTGCTATAATGGTCTTTAAAAACTTTAGATGCACTCCTTTTAAAGGAGTCCATAATATTAATGATGATAGAATCAAGAAGATATAAATCGTAAACTTCTCTGGGTAGCGTAATTGAGAAAAGACTGGAAATTCTAATAAGATAAACTTAGAGATTGAAGAGTTTGCTCCCATACTCATAATAAAGACAATTATAATTAAGCAAATTAGAGATATGCTCACTTTCTTCTTATGCTTAGTTAATAGATAGAAGAATGAAATAGAGCTAAATAGCCCTAGAGAAATCTCTTCAAACCATCTATCAGCTCTTTCAAAAGATAGGAGTTTATTGGTTAAAATTGAGAAAATATCTCTCATCTGCAAACTGTACTTTAGGGCAATACTTTCTGGTTGTGAGTAGTATCTCGCTGTAAGAGGTAGTAATTCTTGATAATAGATTAAGAAAGGAAGTATCCCAACGATAAATACTCCTACGGTATAGAAGGCCTTTCTCTGAGGTATTTTCCATAAGTAGAGATAGGGAAGTAGGAAGAGAAATAAAAAGAGAAATGGCTCTCCCAGAGAAAATGTTCGAGAGAGAATTAGACCACTAAGAATATAATAGATTGTTGAATCTCTTTTAATGGCCCTTTTAATTGTAAAGAAGTAGGGAGCACTCCAAACTAAAGGCCAAAAGCTCATCCTTTGAGTTGTAGAGAGAAAGAGCGGCGCACTTAGAAAGAGTAGGGCCAAGAAATAATCTATATAATGAGACTTTTCACTATCCTCTCTTATTGTTTTAAGTGAGAAGTAGTAGAAGATAATTAGGCCAATGAGAAAATTTATCTTATAGGCCAAATGCGGTGATAAGAATAAATAGCTTAGAGACTGTAGAGAGACGATTCCATTATTAGGATTTGCAAGAAGAGGCTCACCCAAGAGGTTTAAAGAATAGATCCAGCTAAAGCTATTAAAGAAATAATCTTTTTGTGAATAATCAATTTGTAGGGGAGTGATCTCTTGAAAGAGTTTCCCTTGGAAGTAAAGTGGAAAGAAGAAAATTAGGCCAAGGGCCACGGGTAATATTATTGATAATAAATTATAGGATTTCTTCATTTACTAAATGTTAATGAGCTTTAAGGTATTAATCAATAAAAAAAGGGGAGCTAAACTCCCCTTTGTAATCACTATTTAAATTTAAAGTTCTTTAATCCTGCGAAGGCATTATTCTTTAGTGGTGCATCAGACTTTGGTGCCGACTTTGGCTTAGCACCTCTTCTTGGAGTTGATTCGTAATTAGACTTAAACTCCGCATTCCCATCATCTTGCTTACAAGAAAGAGAAATTCTTCCTCTATCTAAATCAACATCCTTCACTCTAACTTTTAACTCTTGGCCAACTTTTAATTCATCTAGAGCATTCTCTACGAATTTATCAGCTATCTGAGAAACGTGAAGTAGACCATTCTCTTTGATTCCGATGTCAACGAAGGCACCAAATTGAGTGATATTAGTTACAATTCCAGGATACCATTCATCAACTTTTAGATCTCCGATCTTAGAGATATCTTTTCTAAACTCAGTCGTCTTAAATTCCGTTCTCGGATCCTGTGATGGCGCTCTTAGAGACTTGATAATATCGTTATGAGTATATTCACCCACTTGATCTCTAAAGCTGCTATCTTTTTCCATTTTTAGAATTTGTTCGTTATTTTGAATGAGGTCATTAACTGCTAGCCCATTACCATCACACCAATTCTTTATGGCCTCATAGCTCTCTGGGTGGATAAACGTTGAGTCTAGTGGATTCTCCCCACCGTAAACTCTAAGAAATCCTGCGGCTTGTTGAAAAACTTTATTTGAGAAGCGAGATACTTTTAATAACTCTTCTCTATTTGAGAAACCTTGGTTCTCTTCTCTATATTTTACAACATTCTTAGCAACACTAGGTCCGATTCCAGAGATAAATGATAGAAGTGGAGCCGATGCAGTATTGATATCAACACCAACAAAGTTCACACAACTCTCAACAACACCATCAAGTGACTTCTTAAGTCTTGTTTGGTTTACATCGTGTTGATATTGACCAACACCAATTGATTTAGGGTCAATCTTCACTAGTTCTGCAAGCGGATCTTGAAATCTTCTTGCAATTGAGATGGCCCCTCTTACTGTAGGGTCTTTGTCAGGAAATTCTTTTCTAGCAATTTCTGAAGCAGAATAAATTGAGGCACCAGCTTCTGAAATCATTGTTGCCTTAACTTTTCCTTCTTTAACTTGTTCAACATGCTTCTCTACTATGGCGAGTGTCTCTCTACCATAAGTTCCGTTTCCAATTGCAATATATTCAATTCCAAATTGATCAATAATTGCTTCAATAATCTTTGCCGATTCTACAACATGATTCTTAGGTGGGTGTGGATAAACAACAGTATCAACTAGGAATTTTCCTGTATTATCTACTACTGCAAGCTTAACACCTGTTCTAACTCCAGGGTCCATTCCAAGAACTGCCTTGGCCCCAAGGTAAGGTTGTAGTAGAAGGTTCTTAAGGTTTACACCAAATACATTAATGGCAGATTCATCAGATAATTTCTTTAAATCTGTTTTCATCTCTAGATCTAGAGAGCCGTGGATATAGTTATTAAATGCTTTCTTTGAACAGTCCATGAGAACATTAACAAGTGTTAGGGCTTCATCGTCAAAATACTTCTTCTTGATGAGACCTGTGGCCACCTCTTCAGGAAAGCTAACTTCTACTTTTAAAACTTTCTGAGTCATTCCTCTTCTCATTGCGAGGAATCTATGTGACGCTTTTGGGTCTTTAAGTTCTGAAACTCTTTGTTCAAATTCAAAGTAGTCTTTATACTTTTCAAAATCTTTTACTGCTTCGGCCTTATCTCTCTTCGTAGATTTTAAGATGGCCTCTTTCCAGTAGTCTGCTCTTAATTGTTCTTTGATTTCAGTATCGTGAGCAAATTTTTCAATGATGATATCACAGGCACCTTTTACGGCATCATCAAAGTTTTGCACTTTCTTATCTGGGTTTATAAATTTAACGGCTTCCTTTGCTAGGTCTTGCATAGAGCCTTTAGTTGAGAGAATAAGATCAGCAAATGGGGCCAGACCAGCTTCTGTTGCGATCATTCCCTTGGTCTTTTTCTTAACTTTATAAGGAGCGTAGATATCTTCTAGCTGATTAAGTGTTTGCGCAGCTAAGATCTTCTTCTCTAACTCAGGTGTGAGTTGCTCTTGTTTTTTAATCGTATCAAGAATGAATTGTCTTCTCTTTTCTCTTTCTAGGTACTCTTCATAAGATGATTGAATATCTCTAATTTGTACTTCATCAAGTCCACCAGTGGCCTCTTTTCTATATCGAGTGATGAAGGGAATAGTACATTCTTCATCAATGAGCATTGTGAGAACAGCGATAACTTGTTTTGCAGTTATTTCTGTGTTGGTAGAGGCGTATACAACTGCTTGTGAATCAATTGCCATTTTATTGGTCTCCTTAAAGTATGTGTCAGTCTCATCTTGAAACCGTGTGTTATTTACTGTAATTTAATAGCAATATACGATAAATAGACCACCCTCATTTGACAATGGTAAAGCTAAGAAATGATAGAAGATATTGAAAATTATGATCTAATTATTGTGGGTAACGGAATTTGTGCTCAATCTATCTTATTTGAAATAAGAAAATCGCCTCGATTTAATCTTGACACTTTAAAAATCGCCCATGTTTTCAACGATAAACTTCTATCTCCGTGCTCAGAAAATACTACTAGTGTCGTAAGCTTATCTGGAGTGAGTAAAGGGGTCAGTCCTTTGGGTGATCTGATCTATGACTCCTATGATTATACAGCACAGCTTGCTCGCTTAGAATTAAGTGATTATTTTCATAGTGCTTCTCAGTATCATATTTTCGAAGACGACACTAATAGCGATCAATTTAATAAGCGCTATGATTTACCTAGAAAGCACCAACTTTTAGAGAGAGAGTTTCTTGCTCATAAGGACGAATGTTTTGTTGTAGATAATACATCTCTTTTAAAATATTTAGAGGAGCTAAATTCATCTCTAAATTTAAATAAGATTCAAGACACCCTCGTTCACATAGATGATTCAAGAGTCATTCATCTGGCCAGTGGTAAGAAGATTTCCGCTAAGAAAGTAATCCTGGCAATGGGAGCTTACTCAAATCATTTTCTTCCTTCAATTGAGCACGCGCACTTGAGCTACTCTAAGAAAGTGCCAGGAGATTATGTGAGTTTTACTAATCTTGATCTTGGAAAAGAGTGTTTTGTCTTAACTAAGGGGCACTATAATTTAGTGTACCGCTCCTTTTCAAAAGAAGTCCTCATCGGTGGAACGACGCTAAAGAATGATTTGAGCGCCACTGAGTTTATGCCTCTAGATGAATTGTATCAGTATTTTTCAAAGTTTATTGATGATATTCCTAAACTTATGAGTGGAGAGATAAGAAAAGGGCTTAGGCACAAAGGTAGAAAGAGAATGCCGTTTCTTGGAGAGATTAGCAGTGGCATTTACTCCTTTCACGGCGTCTATAAAAATGGTTTTACCTTCTCATTCTATATGGCGAATCAATTTATTAGAGACTTTGAACTCTAAGCTATCTGCAAGCACCATTTTTATAAGAGACCTTATGGCACATGGCCACGCACGAATTAGAATAGGTCTTACCGTCTCGGCCGCAGACTGGACTATAGATCTCCATGCAGATACATGAATTGATTTCCTCTTTATCTTTCTTTAGGACTTTTTCTTCTTGGATATTATTGCTTGAGCAAGAAATTAGGATAAATAGGGGAGCGATATATTTAAGTACTTTCATAAAAAACCTCTAAGTAAGTATAACAAACTTAGAGGCATTATGTTTAATTTTATTCAATTGTTCCAGGTAGTGAACCTTCTGTATTATCTATGACGAGATTAACTACATCACCCTTTGTCTGTCCTTCATCTTCATTGATAAGATGTTTCCAGTTGTCATAGACTTTATTGTCAGGAGTTTCAATTCCTGTAGAGTCAACATAGAGGTATTGCTTTGTTTCATCTCTAAGTGCATCTCTAAACTTTAAGTAGTTCTTGTACCCTCTGATAACTTTGATCAACTTGATCTCTGTTGGCCCAAACGAGTCTCTAAAGTAACTTGTTCCCGAAGTAAATGACTGTAGGTAGTACCAGCTCTCTTCAAGAGTATCTTCGTATGGCCTAGAGCACATATAGTAAGTATTTCCGTCAAAAGTCGTATTCTTTACTCCACCATAGCTTCCACCATATCTATATGAATAGTTAGAGTATGAAGTGGTCGTATACGTCTTTGGAGAAATTAATAAACAGTGGTTGTACTTTGCTGTTACGTCTACTGCAAATTTCTCTACTCCAATGGACTTACTCTCTGATACATCATCACCAAATGATTGATTTTCATTTGTTGAGTAATTTACTCCCTTGGAGATATCAAATAATCTAATACCAAGTCCAAAGAATTCACCAAATGGAATCTTTACGGCAGCATCGATACCCGATCTAATACTTGTGTATTCAGAAGTACTTTGACCTTCATAAATTGAAAATCTAGATCCTACTGAGAAGTTAAATCCGTTTGAATACTTTGGATTAACTTTTTCTACAGTATCAACGTGTCTCTTAACTTCTAAGTTCATATAAGCTTGTGGATCTTTCATACAGCTATTCATATGTACAGAAGGCTTTGTTCCTCCAAGAAATGCTGGTTGAACAGAGTTTTTCTCGCCTAGTGCAAGTGTACATAGACTCTTCTTAAAAGCATTGATCTCTTCGCTTGTCTTTCCACTGCTTAGTAGATTGAACTTACCTGTCTTCTTAAATTCTTTAGCAATATAGATCAATCTATTTTCAAGCTTCTTAGTTTTCAAGAGCTCTTGTGCTTCAGAAATACTTAGCATTTTAAACTTCTCAGTAGTCGCTTGCTTTTGAGCTATATAAATGTCTTTTGAACTCTGCTTAAATTTACTTGTAAAAGCTCTCTCTTCAGTGAAGAGGTTTAAGTTATCAAAGAGATATTCAATATAATTCTTAAATTGCTTTGCTTGAATATCAGTTTCATTCTTTTCTACATCAGTTAGATTCTCAACATCAAAGAAATCACTCGCGCTAACTTCACCTTCTAGGATTGAGTTATTTACCTTACCAGTAGTTGTCTGGTGGGCCTCTGGAGTATATCTCGTAGACGGAGAGTCAGTTGAGCTCTCATTAAGTGCGTCGTTACTCATAACATTTGTCTTAATCCAAGGAATCTTCGCCTTAAAGAAACCTGTAACAACTCTTTGTCTAAGTCCAATTTCCTTATCAATTGGCTCTAATTTAAAAACAGATACTGTTCTAAGTGCCATTCTCGGCATATCTGATACTTTAATTGGAAGATCAATAAGCGTGTTAATTGTTCCATTTACAACTTCAACTTCTTTCTCTGCACCAGTGATATATGTGAAGTTTTCAAAGTTATTCTTATCAATTTCCATCTCAGCATTATTAGGTGCAAGAATCATAAACTTTAACTTAAATCGTCCACCCTCAACATCAGCAAATCTTGGAGTGTTAAATCTATGTCCTCTATCAATTCTTGGGTTAAGAACAATTTGATAGGTCTTTGATACAGTTAAGTTTAAGTGCTCATTTACACTAAAGTTATTAACATTATTACCAATTAAGATATACATCACACCATTAATTTGAAATCTACTTGTCTCTTTTAATGGGTTCTCTTGTGCTTTACCAAAACGCTGGTCAACAAGATCGTTATCCCATGGGTTTAAGAGTAGTCCCGTTTCAACTTCTTCCTCAGCTAATGGACCTTCTAATACCTTTGCAGTAAATTTCGCGTTCATCCAATGTGAGTAGTTATGCTGCTCATACTTTGTATTTGTTCTATACTTAAAACATCCCTTATGATTCGTTTCTACATTAATTTTATTCGTTTCTTCAATTTCTGGAACGTAGAACGTTACTTCAATATTTCTATTCTTAATTGCTGCTTCAGTTCTTCTCGCGTAGAGACATGAAGAGAATTCCATTTGGTACTCTTGATACTTTGTATCACTTCTCTTATGAATCGTTGAATTCGCTTTAATAGCAAGCTTAACTTCATCAAGAATAAGCTTTGATTCCATATCGTTCTTAGTTAGAGCAGAGTTATTCTCATTTTGACATCCCTTAGCTCCAACTTTTGTTAAATCTGTAAACGTATTCTCTGTAGGGTCGATTGCATACTTTAATACAACACTTGTTCCCTCTTCAGGAATTGATAGTGTTCTTGTCTCTTCTTTACAGTTCACTACTTTAGAATAATCAATCTTCTTAACTTCTGACCACGTTACACAACCGCTCGCATCAGTCTGAAGAGATCCACCAATTCCACTAATTGTTACTGTCTTCGCATTTAAGTTTCTAACTCCAGTAGGATCTTTTAAGCAGGCCCTTAGTGTGAATCGTACATCTTCTGCTGCTTGGTTAATACCACTGCTTGCAGAGATAAGATTCTGAGAACTCACTTTAGAGAACGAACTCAATTGTAGAGCGTTAGTGTTTGAATTTTCTTTCTTGTCTTTAACCCCGAAAGAACAACTCGCAGTTAGAGTTGCGACAAGAATTAGAGAATAGATTCTCTTAGAAAAGATCATAGAGTTTCCTTAAGCTTAAAATGAATATTGTTTCGTCTGATTGATAAATATTTTCGTTTATTTCTTTATTTTGGATCGCCTCAGCAGTAACATTTAAGTTTGACTCTGAATTTGCGTATCCCAATAAAACTTTGTTTCCCTTCTTATTTGCTAGCCCATATTTTGATGAGTTGTAATAGGCAATTGAAGCGTCTGATTCAATTTTAAAATTAGCTAATTCACCGTAGTAATTATGTGCTCCGCTAGTGTAGCTAAGTCCTAGTGCCGCAATATGACCTGTGTTATTTTCTTTAATTGCTGTATTGCTTAAGTGGTTAAACTTTGTCTTTAGAACAAGATTCTTATTTAAAGAAACTTGATAGTTTGCTCCTAAGTGCCAACCTTGATATTCGCTATTTAAAACACCATTACCTTTGTTAATAGGTGAACCAGAGTTACCTAGTAGGATTGATTCATAGGCAACAGCATTTGAAATATCACTATAAGCAAAGTGAGTTGCTGATAGGCTTAGTTCTCCAATATAGAGGATTTGATCTATCTTTAATGTCTCAGTGAAGAATCTTGGATCTCCATCTTCTTCTACATCAATTCTTTGAGAAAGGTTTCTATTATTTGGAATTGATTGCATTGCAAAGAGGCTAATCTTTGTATCAAGTATTTTATAGTTAAGTCCCTCTTTAGCAGCAATGAAACCTTTAGAGCTTACTAGTAGGGGAGCATCAAGATTGCTTTGATTGATAACACCAGCTTCAAGATCAATGATATTAAAAGGTGTGTAGCTAATCTTAGCTTCCTTTAGATAATTACTATTTCCTGGCTTATAGATATTATTTTCTCTAGCAGTTGTGCTTGATCCTGTTTGAACATTCATTCCACCAGAGATTTTTACATTTAAGTTCTCACTTAATTTATGTTCTGCATCTGCACCAATATTAACTCCCATAACAGAAGCTTTATTAAGACTACTGTCGGCCTTCACGCCACCAAGACCAAAGCTTATCTTTATAGATGTATTCTTATGTAGGTCTTTATCTGATTGAATACTTTTCTCCGCTTGCTGCGCAAATGCAGGCATTGTTGCTAGGGCCAAGGCTCCAGTCATCGTGAGAAATGTTTTCGAAAAATTGATCATATTAACCTGCTCTAATATCTTTTATAAGATTTTCTAACATATCGCGTCATGCTCTGCAATATGCTGTATTTATTTTATATACATATATATGTAGCAATATCCATTCCAACTTATTTCTTCTGTTGTGCTGGTTAAGTGTCTGTAATTAAAGAATTGACAAGGCCCTATACTGTCTACTCTTTTGCTAGTGTTTAAACTTTGAACGATTTTCTCCTATCCATGTAAATTGTTTAAGCTTTAAACACTGTCTAATTATTCAACTCCCATTTTTCTCTAACTAGTTAATTCTAAATACTAATTCTTGGCACGATTTCTGCTTATTAATTCACTTATATAATTTTAAAAGGGTAAGAATAATGTCCAATCTATCTAAGACGAAGATCTTTAATAATACTCATGCCATCATCGAAGGATGGTACTGGGGACTGCGCTCAAAGGAGCTCAAGAAGGGAAAGATTAAGCATCTTAAGCTTATGGGTGAGGACTTGGCCGTGTACCGCGGAGAAGATGGTATCGTTCGAGCTCTTAAGGCCCATTGTCCACATATGGGCGCTCATTTGGCCGAAGGAAAAGTAGAAGGTAATGAAGTTAGATGCTTCTTTCACCATTGGAAATTCGATAGTGAAGGAAATTTAAACGATATCCCTTGTAGGGAAAAGCTAGGTCTTAAAGTAAAGCAAGCAACTTATCCAGTTGAAGAGCGCTACGGACTTATTTGGATTTGGACTGGGGAGCAGGCCAAGAGGAAGCTACCTTTTGTCCCTGAGTTAGAAGATCAAGAAGTTGACTCAACTCTCGGAACACCATTTGTAAAAGAGTGTCATCCAAATGTAATGATGATCAATGCAATTGATGCTCATCACTTTTATAGTGTTCACAATCTTCCAGTTAAATTATTTCTAAGACCAAGAGTGATTAACTCAAATACGATTCAATTTAATAATGAGACCAAAGTTCCTGACACTAATATCTTCACACGCTTTATTGGAAGATTCTATGCTGGAGCACTTACTTATTCTATGTGCTATTTTAACGCTTCTACTGGAACGGTCACAATTGGACCAGATTTTCTCCACTTTCATATAATGTTTGCTATTCGAAGTAATGAACAAGGAAAGGCCGAGGGACAGACAGTACTCATAACTAAAAAGAGAAAAGGTCTTATTGGTAAGCTTGTAAATAAAGTTCTTTTGGCAGCTACTAAAGTTGTAGGTAATTACTTTGCTGCTGGAGATACGGAAGTTTTTAAAACGATAAAATTTGATTTCAAGCACCCATTAAATGAAGACCACGCAATAATAAAATTTATTCAACACGCAGAAAAGCAACAAACCTGTGATTGGGGTTATGCTAAGAAAATTGATAATGACGTAGAAGATATGATTGATTTACACAACGGTCCTCTGGTTGCGTCTAAGAAAGTTAATAGCTCTAAAGAAGTTATGGAGATGAGTCATGAAGGGTAATAAGTTATATTCTAAGACAGTTCACGTAAGTGAGATCACTCCAGAGCAACGCGAGAGTATGTTTGAGGTATTCTCTAAATACTATGAAAACTCTTGTTTTAATACATTCTGTCTAGACTTAAATTCAAAAGATAGTGTCTTTCTTTTAATGGATAAGAAAGAGAACAAGATTAGAGGTTTCTCTACTATCGTAAATTTAACTTATGTCTCCCTGGGAGGTAAAATTCACCGCGGTGTTTTTAGTGGTGATACTATTATTGAAAAAGAATATTGGGGGCAAGGAACACTGGGTGTTGCCTTTTTAAAGTATCTCTTCATAGAGAAATTAAAGAGACCTTTCTCTCCTCTCTATTGGTACTTGATCTCCAAGGGATTTAAGACTTATTTACTTATGGCCAATAACTTCGATGAACACTGGCCTAGACATGAGGTGAAAACTCCAGAGTATCAACAAGAGATTCTTAATGGTTTTTCAACTATTATGTACCCAGAGTACTTTGATAGAGCTAGTGGTCTCATAAAGTTTGAGGGCTGTTCTAAAGATGCCTTAAAATTTGGAGTTGCTCCAATTACAGAAAAATTAAAATCTTCTAATAAAAGAGTTGATTTCTTTGATAGAGTTAATCCAAATTGGCAAAAGGGTGACGAGTTATGTTGTCTGGCCGTGATGACTCTTTCAATGCCACTTAAATATCAACTAAAGATTATAAAAAAGAGTTATAAGAAAATATCTATATCATATAAACAAAGACTCCTCTCTCTATTTGGTGTCTCTAATATTAGTCGGGATTAATCATGAGCAAGAGTCTAGATGTATCAGTTTATATGAATAATCTTCACCAAAGAAGTAATGAATCTTTGAAGAGGATATTGAAAACTCGCTATAAGCAAAGAGGCGAGTTTCTTACTACTGGTGTATTCTGGGACGAAGAGGCCTTTGACTTACAAAATGTAGAAGTATTTAAAAATTTATCAATCGAAGAGCAAAGTCTCTTACTTACTCAAAACTCTAGTGACCGAGTAGAAGAAGCATATCATATTGAAAAGTCCGGTATTGCCTATGGAGCTAAGATGACTCTTTTAAGTGAGAACTTAGAAGAGAGACTTCTCTATGGAACTTTTACTGGAGATGAGGCGAGGCACTTTCAGCTTGTCTCAAAATATATCAATAATACAAATCTAACGCCTGAGTGTAATCCATTCCTGCAGCTCTTGGCGCAAATGATTGAGACTGCACCTAAGAAGTCTCTGGTTTTTATGATTCAAGTTCTCCTAGAAGGATGGGGGATGGATCACTACAATACTATGGCAAAGAGTTGTCTAAATGATTCATTAAAGGAAGATCTCTCATCGATTCTTGCTGATGAAGCTTCTCATCACGGAAGTGGATTAATTCTTTTTAATGAAAGTGAATTATCACGTGAAGACCTAGAGTATGTGAGAGTATCTCTAGAAACTTTCTTCTCTATGGTTCAGTGTGGTCCACTGAGTGTTTACTCAAGACTAATTTCATCAGTTGATTCTCTTTCTAGATCTAATAAGAGAGATATTCTCTCTCAAATGAATGCCATGGAGACAACACAAAGAAAGCTTGATCAATTATCTGCACTAATGAAGAAATCAGGTGCTCATACACTCTTAGGAGAAATGGAGAGTTCTGGTAAGCTTAAGAGCTTTGATATTGATCAAATGCTATCAATTGCCTAGAAGAGTCAATTTTTCCTCTTACTCTAGGTATTCACTTAGAGTTAAAATTAATTATGACTAAGAAATTAACAAGTGAGTTCAACACAAGAACTCAACCCATGAGAAAGCATAGAATTTTTAATAATTGGAATGTCGTTACTAAGGGTTGGTATATCGCATGCCGGTCTAAAGACCTTGGTAAAGATAAAGTTCTAAGCATAGACTTAAATGGACAAAAATTAGTTCTTTGGAGAACCAAAGATGGTGTTGCATGCACAGATGGATTTTGTCCACATATGGGTGTTGATTTAGCAATTGGAAAAGTTGTAGATGAAAAACTACAATGCTTCTTCCACCACTGGCAATTCGATAAAGAGGCCAAGTGTGTGCACATCCCGTGCGGTGAAGATCCACCAAAGAATTTAAAATTTAATAGCTATGCTACAAGAGAGAAATATGGCCATATCTGGGTTTGGCCTGAATCACAAACAGATGAAGAAGTCCTAGATATACCAGGCTTAGAAAATTGTGATCTCATCTATAGCTTTGATAAGACCTACGAGAGAAGTTGTCACTATCATATTACTATGATCAATGGAATTGACCCACAACACCTTAGAACAGTTCACAATATAAGTATCGATATGGATATTGATATCGATGAGACTAAGAGCAATCATATTGAGTTCACATTAAGTGGAAAATTCCCTACTGCAACTCTACAGGAGAGAATGGGGAAGTTCTTACTTGGAGAAGAGTATTCTTATTCTATGAAATACGCAGATGGCTGTTTGGCCGCGCTTACGATGCTCAAGGGAGCGAAGCTCTTTAACCGCTTTACTTTGCCTGAGCTTAAAATGATCTTCGCATACTCTTTAATAGAGGAAGGGAGAATATTGGTTAGACCTATATTTGTAAATAAGAGATCCACTGGGCTATTTGCTCCCTTTTCTAATTTCTTAAAACTCTTTATGACAAAGAGGTTTTTTAAAATGCTTCAGGGAGAAGATGGTATGGTCTATGAGAATATTAGATTCAATTCTACTTCTTTTTTAAAGCTGGATGCACCAGTTGTTAAATATATTGGTTATTTAAATAAATTAGAAGATTCTATATGGTCACAAACTAAGAGCGGCGAGTAACTTTCCGTCGCTCTCACGGTAGAGGAGTTGTCCAAGCTTTTGATCACCTTTTTTTATCCCTCTTATATTTTCCATATACTCACTTAGTTTCTTCTCACCGTTTTGAATAGAAATACTTTTTAGAGGTTTTAGCTGATCTAGTTCTCTAGCGTTATTATAGTGGTAATTCTCTCTAAGCCTCTTTTCTATTCTTTGTAACTCCGTTTGTGTGAGTATTTCTTCGCTGATTATTATATAGCGAGAATCTCTTTGATCTGGGATTGCAAATTGTGCGCTTGTTCCTTTAAAGGCATCTCTTATATCTAGCTCATGAAGTTTCTCACCTACAAGATCACTTAGGGCATCTCTTCGTCCATAAAAGTCTATGCAGGGAGTTTTCTTATAGAAGTGAGTGACTATGACGAGATCTTTCAAGCAGTATCTGTAAAGACCACCCTTTTGAGAGATGATGATTTCATAGACTTCTCCTTTTTCAATCTCCCAAAGGTTAAAGACATGACCTTCCTTTGTTCTAAACTCCATGAATACTTCATTTAATAGGGGAGTAAATCCCTTTGCTTCAAAAATTGGGATTGTAATAGGGGCCTCTGTCGCTAATAGGCCCTTCTTTTGAATGGTAATATCTTTAAATATGGTCTTCAATTTATCATAGTGATAGATTGCATTTTGACTTCCCCATGTAGAAATAAACTTAAGACTTGGAAAGCAACTTTTAGGAGAGAATTCTTTTAATTGTATAGGAGTAAAGCTCCACGATTCGTACTTACCTTTAGATAGTGCGCGAGAGATCTCATCTTGATTCTCTAGAATAAATGACCATAGTTCTGTCATAAAACTTGGAGACCATATAGAGATAATCTCTAGTTTTCTATTTGATATGAGATGGAGGGAGAGTAACATTTTAAATTCTAAAGAGTCTTTAACTCTCTCTAGATTTGGAATTTCTATAAAGAAGGAGTGACCAATTGTACTTAGAAATGCTCCAAGATACTCTCTATCTGTACTCATGGCCCCATCGTCTGGACTTTCTTTAAACTGCGGAGAGATGGAGAAGTAGAACACCAGAGTCTTAAATTTTATATTCTTAAGTATATCAATTGACCATATGATAAATAAATTTCTAAAACTTCTAAGTAGTGACTCAGGATAGGGAATCATTTTATTCTTGCCTGAACTACCTGAAGTCTTTTCAAACTTTGTAAATGGCCTTGGGTAGAGAAGATTATTTTTAATCTCACTTTCCATTTCGTTATAATCTCTAATGGGAAGAGCTTTAAACTCTTCTAGAGTTTTAACTTTACAGTCTTTAGAAATAGGAGAGTGATTATAAATTTCAAGAATATCTTCTAGAGTATTTAATTGTGTTTCTTTTGGATTTTTTAATGACTTAAGAAAATTTTCGTACTTACTACTAAAGAGTAATATATAGAGATATTGAAAGAGTGAACTTAGAAAAGATCTAATCATTAATTTTAACTTCCCCGTCTTTAGTCACTCTTCTCATTGGATAGATCTCACTTCCCGCTCTAATCATGACTGCTTCATCAACTTCAACTCCTGGACTTAGGACACTGCCTGCTCCAATAAAGGCCCTCTTTCCAATTTTAATTTTCTTAATTCTAAGGAGTCCTTTTCCATCTTTAGGAGTGATGACATGGCAAACAGTTGTGGATCTCTCCCCAAAAATGACACCATCTTCAATTTCAAGTAGGTTTCTATCGTAGTGACACGAACCGGGTGTCCAGTAGATACCTCTTCCTACTTTTGAGCCCCACATTCGGAGCCAAAGTGAAAAGGCCCCAGGTATTATTTTTAGAATGGCCTCTAGTGAAGGCACTGCAATAAAGAGTGTCTGAATCTGGTGTGAGGCCCACCACGGCGAAAAGCGATCATTTAATATATCACTTACACCTTCTTCTATTGGAGTGATGAAATTAAGAACTCTAAAGCATAGAAGAGGGAATAAGTAGATAGCACTAAAAACCAGTGCTGGGGCAAAGAAGCTTGGGCATAGGACAAAGTAATAAATAGAGCCCAAGATAATGGCCATATGACAGAGGGGAAAGAGTGCGAATATTCTACTCCACATAGTCATGAATTTTCTCTCTTTAGCTTAAAAGGATTTAGAAGCTTAGTTTTTAAGTCCGATTTTATTGGATAACCCATCTCTTTAGGAAAGCGTGGATTATTGTGATAGGTTCCGTGAAGCTTATCCCAAATACATAGGTTCGCGCCAAAGTTCTTCTTTGAGACTCCTTTAGAGTGATGCCAACTATGTTCATGGGGAGTAATAAGAATTAGCGAGAGGAAATTAAAGATAGGCCCCTTTATTTTTGGAGCTAACTTAGAATGCCTCCACAGATCTAGCATCGCTGTAATTGATGCACACACAAGATAAGCTTTCTTATTATCAATAAAGAAGTAGAATATTGAATTTAGCCATACATAAGGAAATATAAACGTAGTCCAAATTGTATTTCTAGCACTAGCAAAGATATCAAAGTCAGTAACTGAGTGGTGGAGTAGATGGAGGCCCCACCAGCGATCTTTGTGTAGAGCTTTGTGAGTGAGATAATAGACATAGTCTACAATTATTAAATTTAAGAATATGGCACCAGTGATACCTATTTGCCATGTGCTTTCAAAGTTTGGAAGTGTGAGCTTTAGTACTTTAACGATAAAGTATACTTGAATTAAGGGAACAATGGTTCCTTGGATTGTTAAATTGATTAGATCGCAAAACCAGTCATCGAATTTCTTCTTTAACAATCTCTCCCTTCTCTCACTATCATAAGCGGTGAAGAGGACTAATGAAGAAAAAATGCTGAGCTCAATCCACCACTTTATATCCAAAAGGTAACCTCATTATTCTTTTCCGCCAACTCTCTAGGGTCTTTTCCCTCTTTTATGGCATTGTAAATGGACTCAATAAAGACATGGATAATATCTGCTGTAGCGTTTGAGAAGTTCTCTCCATATTTCTTGATGACTTCCATTTGATTATCAAGGGCCACGATATCTTGTTCTATTACTTTCTGCCCTTGAAAGGCGACAATAGGCTTTGCTAAAACTCCAATAGGGCCAAACTTATAAGTTAAATCTGTCCATACCCAAGTTAATTCATCATTAATTGGAATACATTGGCTTGTGATCCAAAATTCTTTCTTTCCAAAGATGTATTGTACTGAAGTTATATTTGGCATGTAGTAGTGATCTATGTGAGTAATTGGCTCTTTCTTAGGATTTAAAAACCAAGAGAACCAACCTAGATTATCCGTTTCTCCAATATATTCAATATGAACTGCACCGTCTTTTCTTTGCACTTTTGTTGTGACCTTTTCATCTAGTGCGTCTCTAAATATTTTGTCGTGAACAAATACCGTGTGAGGGACATCAATGTAATTTTCTGCGCAGTTAATAACGCTATTTTTAAAGACATTGAAAAGTCTGACCGTCTGCCAGCCTTTCTCTCCATAGTGAGGCATTCTGTGGGGTGGAATGTCGAGGTTTTCATTCTTCTCTAATCGGATGAATATAAATCCATCTTGCTCTATACACTCATAGGACTTAGCACAGCGAGATCCTACTTTTTTTTGATTGGGACCCTCAGATGGGATTCCTGTTAATTTACCAACTTTATCAAATGTCCAACCATGATAACTACATTGTAGTTGTCCATCTTTTACCCAGCCCTTTGAGAGCTGACTATTTCTATGGATACAGCGGTCTTGCAGCGCCACTGGTGCGCCGTCATCTCCTCTAAAAAGAGCTATCCATTCATCTAGAATTGTTCTAGCTAGTACTTGATTTTTTCCAAGCTCTTTTGATTCGCAGGCGATATACCAAAAATTCTTAAAGTTAATTTTCTTCTCACTTTCCAAACTATAATCCTACTTTCCAATATATTTGATTTTTATATTGCCGCTTGTTTTTACTTTGCAGGCAAGTCTCATTGTCGAGTCACCTTCGGCCACAATCTCTAAGAACTCTCGCTCATCTTCACAGGGAGCAGAAGTATTTTCCATTCCCTCTTGCACTTGAATTAGACAAGTCCCACAAATTCCCGTTCTACAACCAAAGAGGATAGGTGAGTTGGTAGCATCAAGTACTTCACTCAAGTGCTTGCCGTCCTCTACTTCGACAGAGTTTGCCTGTCCATCGATCTCTACTTTATTAAGCGACATTTTTCTTCCTCTCAAATTCAAAGAATTGCCTTCTATTTTCAGTTAGGTAATTCTCAATAGAGGTCTTATTCATGGCGCCTCCATTCTTATTAGACTTTGAAACATACTCTATATTGGAGAGGTAATTTCTATAACTCTCAAGTGCCGTTTGATGGGTCTCAAAAGCTTCTACAATTCCTTGGTTCTCTTTAGTGAAGCACTCCTTAAGAATATGAATGGCATCTTTCTCACTCATACCAAAGACTTTTGTAGTAAGTAGTTTTAAAAGAGTTTCAAAAATTGCTGGTTCATACCAAAAAATCCCATTCACACTAATATTAAAGTTTGAGTGGTCTTTAAGAGTTCCTTTGATTCCTAGATTGGCAATGAAACTCTCAAAGGCGGTAGGCTTTTTTAAATTCTTAATGATATCGCTACCAATTATATTTGAACTATTGAAATGATAGGATTCATCCATAAAGTGATAGTAACTCACCTTAGAGGGAATTGGTGCATTCTCTTTGTCTTCATGGTCTGTATAGTATTTACTCAATTGGTGTTGAACAATTTTACCATTAAGTGTTCTAAGTCCTCTTACTGTTAAGTATTGGCAGCCTATAAAGGCATTACCTGAAGAGAGTAGGGAATAACTTCTAAGCTGAATTGATTTCCAAAATTTCTTGATCATATTTGTCTTTTGAAAAATCATTGTTTCATAGAAATATGGCCTCATTGGATAAGTAAATATTCTCTCTCCAAAGACTTCCTCTTCAAATTGTTCTCCTATAACTTTGAAGGCATCGATATGGGCCCTCTCCTGCATAGATTCAAAATCTAAGGTTTCACAAACAAGTCTAAAGTCTTCGAGTCCAAAGAGTCCTGCTGCCGCAGTTTGATTAAAGAAGATTGTTGCTATTTCTGCTGAAATAATTTGCGCGTAATAGGCCACCCAGTATATTTGATTGAGAAGAACCCTCTCATTTGCACTGGCCTGATCCCACAGGGGAGTGCCATAGAGTAGAGAGAATTTCTCTGGGTTCCAGTACTCACCTTTGCAGTCCTGATAATTAAAACTCTTTGCGCTACTATCTAGTAGCTCAGTGTGATCCTGTTCTTTATTCTTTCTATGATTGAACTCAAGTTTTTTGACCGTGAGTTTATCCTCGGCCAAGGTATTGTGTTCTCTTTGATAGAGCTTCTTTCTCATTTAAATGTTTCCTTTTTACTCTTATCGTCTCTTTTTTAAGAAAACTTTATTGTTTTTGTCGGATAATTGATCTCAAGATATAGACTAAATTACCGAAAATATATTGATGCTTAGATTTACTTCTATACTATTTATTGCTCTTCTCTATAGTTGTTCTCTATCTCTAAGAGCTCCTTCCAGCGTGAATTCTCAGATTGATATAATCTTTGATTTAGATTGGACTCTTGTTAAGCAAGTGGATGCAGTGGTTGGAGATGATTCTAATTATATTCATGTGGGAGATGAGATCTATCGTCTTGGAGATGGTGCGGTAGAGCTTCTAGATTTTCTCTTTAGTAAGCAAGGCATAAGAGTGAGCTTCTTTAGCGGCGGAAAGTTTTCCAGAAATAGTGAGCTCTTAAAGAAAATTAAGACCCGACACGGTAATGCTTTTGACTTGGCCTATAGGGTTTTGAGCTATGAGGACCTCACTAAAGTCTCCTCTGATGAAGGGCTATCTTTTTCTAAGAGGTTTAAGAAAGATATTCGCTTGGTTACTCAAGATGTATCTAATACGCTTCTCATAGATGATGATCAGCGCTTTCTTTTGAGCGAAAGCTATAGGAAGAATCTTCTCTGGATGGGTGAGACTTATAAGCACTTTGAAAGCTTCACTGATATAACTAACTTTAGTGACCAATATGTGCCTCTCTCACAAGAACAATGGCAATACGATAGAAGAAAGTTATATTTTATAAAAGATATTTTAGAGAAGTCTTTAGAGAAGAGAGAAAATTTCCTATGGGCAGTTAGATTTGAAAGAGAGAAGTATAATTTTGAATATAATCTTTCTAGAAAAGAGATGAGCTGTCATACTAGTATGAACGCATTTCTTTCTGTTTTATAAGTTGATTAAAGGTTGTTATGGACACTAATGAAACTCTAAAATTAATTCTTAAATTCTTAGTGGGAATAACAATCATCCTCTTTGGCATTAGTGCCTATTATAAGTACCGCCCTTCACCTGCTGTAGATATTACGACAGAAGAGCAATAGGCTCTCCTACATAAATTTAGGAAGCTCATCCCATGAAGTTGTGTAGCGAGGAGACTTATACTCTCGATTCATTCGCCACGCTCTATCGCTAATACCACAGGCCCCAAGCTTAATTGCTCCATCTCCCTCTAGTGAATTGATATGATCAATAGTATTCATGAGTTTAATATCTAGTAGAGAGTCTGCGGGAGAGAAGAGATCAATTTGAAGTTCATCGCTAGAGTGAAAATTAGATAGTTTTACTCCTGCTTTTCGGTACTGATAACCCTCTTTAAAGCTTCTCTCTAAGAGTTCAAAGGCCTCGGCAATAAGCTTTCTCGTATCACTCGTTGGATTTACAAGTTTGGCTCGTTGATAGAGATAGAATTGAGGGGCGTTAGTGTGGGGATTTGTTCGCGCAAAGATAGAGAGCTCTGTGCACATGGAATTTTGTCCTCTCATTTTTTGAGCTGCACTACTAATATAATTTGCCATAGACTCTTTTAGATCTTTGAGTGTTTGCAAATTATTGCCAAAAGTTCGAGAGCACATAATCTCTTTTTTAGCTGCAATATCCATTTCAAAGTCAAAGCATGGAATACCCATCAACTCATGCTTTATCTGAAGTCCTACCTTGGTAAAGACACGCTTAATTAGTTTTTCATCCTTGAAGACTTTAAAATCATAGGCACTGCGTATTCCTAGAGAGGAGAGTTTGCTTGCACTGGCCCGTCCAATGCCCCAAACATCTTCAATAGGAGTCATCTTGAGAGCGACATCTTGCCACTTCTGCTCACTTAAATCTACAACGCCCCCTGCTTTAGTAGACTTCTTTGCAATATGATTAGCAAGCTTTGCCAGAACCTTAGTTGGGCCAATGCCTACTCCAACTGGAATACCAATATTCTCTTTAATGATTGTCTTTAAGTGAAGGCCAAACTCCCTCTTATTCTCTATTCCTGAAAAGTCGGCAAAGGCTTCATCTACAGAATAGACTTGAACCTTGGCGCACTCTTTGATGATCGTATTCATCACTCTGGAGGAGATATTTGTATAGAGAGCAAAATTGGAAGAAAATACACTAACTTCATTTTCTTCGCAGAACTTCTTTATTTTAAAAAAGGGGTCTCCCATTTTTATTCCAAGTGCCTTGGCTTCAGGAGTTCTGGCAATGGCACAACCATCATTATTGGAGAGAACAATCACTGGCCTACCCTCTAGCTCCGGGCGAAAGATGCGCTCGCAGGAGCAGTAGAAAGAATTGCAATCGATAAGAGCAAAGGAGAGCTCTTTCATTTTCTAAAGTCCCTTGCCACTCCGATCACAACTCCAAAAACCTGAAGCTCGTCATCATCACAAATTTGGATATCTGAGTACTTCTTATTAAGTGATCGAAGGAGAATATGATTCTCTCTTTGCAAAAACTTCTTACATAGTGGATTGCCATTGTGAAAAACGGCGACAATGGATTGATCCAAAACCTTATAGGATCGATCCACTATGAGAATATCTCCATTCTTTATCTCAGGAAGCATGGAGTCCCCGCTTGCGCGCACAAAGAAAGTTGACTCTCGGTTGCGCATAAAGAGCTCATCCAAGGAGAGATAGCTCTCGACAAAGTCGTCACTAATTCCAAAGAGGCCACAGGAGAGCTCTCCACAGTAAAGGGGGAGGCCTTTTTGCTGTTCATTGAATTTAGGTTTAAAAACTTGGATAATATTCACAAGCTCTATTATACACGTGCGTAAGTTATGCGTAACTCTGTGACGCGTTAGGTAATTAATTCCTATGAATTCGGAGACTTAAAGATGTGCTTTAGCGTTCAAATTGATAAAAATATAAAGAATCTTGCTGCAAGATTTCACTCCCAAATCGATGTGGCCGCCTTCCATCAATTAAAGAATATGAGAGAGTATGCAAACGCTCTAGGGCCAGATGAGTTCAAAAAAGTGATGGGATTAAAGAGAGTGCCCAAGGGAGAGTTATTTAAAACACCTGAAGACGATGGAAGAGTTTATCCTGGAGTATTTGCACCGGTGATCGTTTTAGAAAATAATAAACGAGTGATTAGACCCATGCGCTACCGTGTTCGACCAGCACACAGTAAGGAGGAGATTCCTTCTAAGTACAATGTCTTCAATGCAAGAGTTGACTCCCTAGAGAAGAGGAAAACTTGGGAAGGACTTTTCATGAGAAGTCACGGACTCTTTCCCTTTATCAAATTCTTTGAGTGGGTAAGTGATAAAGGAGATAAGAGATTAATCAACTTCTCGCCAGAGGATTATGAAATCATGTGGGCACCTTGCCTCTACGATTTTTGGCAGAGTGAAGATAAGAATATTTTCTTTCATTCTTTTGCCCTTATCACAGATGATCCCCCTAAAGAAATAGAGCAAATGGGACACGACCGTTGTCCAATATTTCTTGAAGAGAATATGATAGATGCTTGGCTAAGCCCAGAGAGAAAATCAAGAGAAGAGATTTATCAAATTCTTGGAAAAGCACACCGCCCACATTATGAATACGAGTGGGCAGGTTAGATTAGCAAACCTCTAAAGTTAAGTTTGGTTCAACTATAAAGAAAAGTTTAATCAGTCTATCTGTTGAAAACTCATCTATCCTATGTCTTAAAATCTTACTCATCTTCGCTTTATCTATGCCAATCCTTTCGGCCAATTCTTTTTGAGTTAAGTTGTGCTCGATTTTGTACTTCAAAAACATCTGGCAAATATCCCATCTAAATTTTTCAAGTGGAGTAGGGTTATTTGGGAGCATCAATGTCCCTTGGGTGCGAGTGAGTTTCTTAGAAATACTTTTTAATTCTTTCTCTTTAGGGATGACCATCTTAACTCCTTCTATATGCATTGATAACGCCAACATAAGAGTCTTTCATCGGTCATTATATCATCTGTTGCCAAATATGGCAACTTACTAAAGTAAGGGAATAGATAATTTTGAGTCGAGTGAAAATTTAAAGAATGGACGTAAAAGTTGAATGGCAAGGCCAGACAAGAATAAGAAAACCCTGCAATATTTTGTGGAGGGTGTATAGTGAGGGAAATAAGAAATTAAAAGAAAGGAGATAGCATGAAGACAATCGGCTACGCTGCTCACGGAGTGAGTGAAGAGTTAGTTCCATACCATTTTGAAAGAAGAGAGCTGCGCTCAAATGATGTCAGTATTGAAATCCTATTTAGTGGAATTTGTCATTCTGACTTACACACAATAAATGGTGACTGGGGAGAGCAGCCTTATCCGCTCATTCCTGGGCATGAAATTATAGGAAAAGTTGTTGGAGTTGGCGCTGATGTGAAGACTTTTAAAGTTGGTGATCACGTTGGTGTTGGCTGTATGGTAGATAGTTGCCAAGAGTGTAAGCAGTGTAAGGGCCATGAAGAGCAATTCTGTAGTAATGGCTTTACTGCGACCTACGGTTCAAAGGATAGAGTCGATGGAAGCATCACTCAAGGTGGTTACTCCAAGCATATCGTTGTAAGAGAAGAGTTTGTTGTAAACGTTCCAAAGCAGTTAGATATCTCTAAGGCCGCTCCAATTCTATGTGCAGGAATTACAACGTACTCGCCACTAAAGAAGTGGAATGTGACTAAGGGAACAAGAGTGGGAGTTATTGGTCTTGGTGGACTTGGACACATGGGAGTAAAGCTTGCAGTGGCCATGGGTGCTGAGGTAACAGTAATCACAAGGTCAAAGGATAAGCTTGAGAGTGCAAAGGCAATTGGAGCAAAAGGAATACTTGTCTCAACAGATGCCTCTGCAATGGAGAAGGCCTCAAATAGCTTTGATTTTATTTTAGATACAGTTCCTGTAAAGCATGACTTCAATATCTATACACCTCTTTTAGATATTGATGGCTCTCTAGTTGTTGTTGGGCAAATTGGTGCAATGGAAGAGCCTCAGACTCTACCTCTGATCTTTGGAAGAAGAAGAATTTCAGGCTCTCTTATTGGAGGAGTTAAAGAAACTCAAGAAGTCTTGGACTTCTGTGCAGAACATGGAATCCTTCCTGAAGTTGAGACCATCACTGCTTTGGAAATTAATAAGGCGTGGGAGAGTTTACAAAAGAGTAATCCAGCACACCGTTATGTTATTGATATGAATTCACTTAATCTCTAAGAATTTAGATTGAGACCTCGTATATCCCTCTCTTGGCCATAACCTTTGGTTTAGTGCTAAGGGGGCGGATATCATAGAGCTCCCAAGAGTAATATCCCTCTTGCCAATATGAGGCACAGGCCGCTTGAATATCGTCTTCAGTAAATTCTCTAATATTCCTAATCTTTACGATGGCGACAGCCCTTGCATTTGGATCTGTTTGACCAAGACCTCGAAGAAAGATTTCATTCTCAACAATGACGAGATCAGTATTTAGATCAATTGTTGGTTTCCATGATCTAACTTCAATAGTCTTGATTCCTCTGGCAATATTTTCTCCATTAGGTGAGACGATAGAGATCGCAGGGTACTTCTTCATTTTAACTCACAATGGAGAAGATACTTAGCATGAAGATTCGCCCTTTACCTGTAATGAGGACTTCCTCTTCTTCTACCTGTAGAAGATCGTGCATAATGAGGCTATCTAGCGTTTCACTTTGAATAAGTGATTTAGGCACTCTGTCTTCAAGAATAAGTTTATTCATGACTTGAATGATTTCTTTATTAGAAAATACTTTTATCAATTCTAGAAAATTATCTATGGCCTGGGGATTGGCAAGTGAGCTTTCAAGAACGTCACGGGAATTAAAACCTCCAAAAGTTGTATGGACAGTTTTGTGGGGAGTTGTCGGAGCATGTACTCCTGTGCAAATCATTCCATGAGGATATTGATCCTCATACTTTTGCATTAATTCACGTAGCTCTATAGATATATTTGGCTCTTTCAATTTTCTTCTCCAAGCTAGAAACGACTTCTATCAGTATAGCGTGTTTCAACAGTGAAGTTTCTCTTTACGTGTCTTGCTAAGAAATTCATCTTCTTTGCTTCTATATGCTTAAGGCGTGTACAGCCGTGAGAGTCAATGCTTCCACTCACATACTTTGAAGAGTGAAAAGCAATTCCCAAGTGATAGAAAGTGGCCCAAGGCATATCTTCATTCTCTGTATTTCTATAGTGATCCATAACAAAGTAGCCTGGAATACGATCAGTTACATCTCCACCAAGTCCCATCTCTCCATCTTGTTGGAGGTGGAAGTATCCATTCTCATTTTGATTTTCCATTGGATTATTTTGATAAACATAGAGAGACTCAGGTGTGTAGTTTCCGCCTGAACCATCGTACCATGGTCTACCTGGGCTCGTGACCCAAGTTGCGATATGGTTACCAGTATTCTCATCACCATTTATATAAACATAGGCCCTATAGCACATTTTAGATGTACAAGAACCGTAGTCAGGAGCTTTTCTATCTAGCTTTACATCCGTAACAACAACGTGAACGCTCCTAATACCATTGAATGTATATGTTCCGTCTTCATCCATTACTGAGTAATAAGACAGATCGTCTTTGTAGCCCATATAGCCTTTAGAGTTACATCCGTTTAAATCGCCAAGTAGGTGATCGACCTCTTTTTTCTGGGCCTTTTCACATTGTCTGATCCATTTTGGAGTGAGACCAAATCTATAATTTGAAAAGAGTGCTAAAGAAGAGTCTGAAAGGGCGAATAAAACCACTGCATAAGTTGCAAGAGTAAAACGATGGGCCATTAATAAATCCTATTTGTTAAATGTTTAATGACTAAGTAGCAAGGGGATCACCAATTGCTAAGAGAATAATCTTAGACAGCACTAGGTATGAAAATTATACAAGAATTGATCTTAAGTCTTATAAGAAGTAAATTAGTCTGAAGAAGGGGTTTATCTATATGTTGACTTATATAAAAGCATTTGCAGCAGGTTTCTTATCCACATTAGTTTTTCATCAAGGTCTCTTTGGACTTTTTTATTTGGCAGGTCTTGTTCCTAGAGCTCCATTTAATATGACAGCAGTGCCACCTCTTGGTGTACCAAGTATTATTTCTCTCTCTTTCTTTGGTGGCTTGTGGGGGATTATTATTTGGCGTTTGATTTCTAGTCATACTGGTGCAAAGCACTGGTTTAGAAGTTTGATCTTTGGCGCTATTGGCCCAAGTGCAGTGGCCCTTCTCATTGTCTTCCCTCTAAAGGGAGTGGAAGTTTCTTTAATTATGATTCCCTTTGCATTGATCTTAAATGGAGCGTGGGGAATTGGTGTTTCTCTTTTTATGAAGTTTTTTAAGTAGGTCCTAGTAATGAAAGTTGGAATTTTTTCAGAAAAAATAATGAATTTATATAGAGAGGGAAGCTTTTCTTTTGATGCTATCAAACTTGATGGAGTGGAAGATGAGCGAATTACTGAGATGAACTCTCTAATTGTTGGCTCTCTTAAGAATGATGTCGTAGAAAAGTGCGCTAAACTAGAAGATATATTTATCCCTTTTACTGGGCGCAATGGTTTTGATGAAAACTTTATAAATGAGAGGGGAATAAATATTCACTCTACTAGTATCCACGCTAAGTTTGTCGCTGAGAGAGCGCTCTCTCTCGGATTATCCCTGCTTGGACGAATTGTTGAATATGATCAAAAGCTTAGAGAGGGAAGGTGGTCTCGAAGAAACTTTGATGATCGTACTTCATGGGACTCGATGTTTAATAAGAGAGTCGGAATATTTGGCTATGGAGAGATTGGAAAGTGTATTGCAAATTTAGTTGCTCCATTTAATTGTGAGGTACGCGCACTTTCAAGAAGTACGAAAGAGAACGTTATAAATACTAGCTCACTAACTGAGTTAGTGGAGAGTTCTGATATTATTTTTATTTGTGTGCCTCTAACTGATGAGACTAGGGGAGTGATTGATAAAAGTATTTTAGACCTCATGAGAGATAAGATTTTAATCAATATTGCAAGAGGATCAATCGTTAACGAAGA
The DNA here is from genome assembly GCF_000210915.2 of Halobacteriovorax marinus SJ. Taxonomy (NCBI): domain Bacteria; kingdom Pseudomonadati; phylum Bdellovibrionota; class Bacteriovoracia; order Bacteriovoracales; family Halobacteriovoraceae; genus Halobacteriovorax; species Halobacteriovorax marinus. Next base: position 1,773,107 of record NC_016620.1, on the reverse strand, counting down.
AGATCTCTTTAATTCCCTTAAAGAGAAAAGCCTCTTGGGTTATGGTTCAGATGTTTGGTTTAATTATCCTGATAGAGAGAGTGATGAGGCAATGCCGAGCCGTTTTCCAATCCAGAATGAGAGAGTTGTGATGACGCCTCATTGTGGTGGTTTTGCCATAGGGGCCGAGCGCATGAGATACCTCGACACCTTAAGGCAAGTAGAAGAAGTCTTCTTACAAAATTAGCGACAACGCTCTTTGTATCCAACTCCGTAGTGGTGCTTGTACCACTTATTTTCTATTTCGCTAAACTTCTTATGAATGTAATCACAGTCAGGCTTCAAGCCCTGCTCATACATATAATCTAGTCCCTCTGCTGATCGTACGTATTCTCTAGCACGAAGGACTACTCCTTCTTTATCGATAAACTTTCTAAAAATATCAGCACCTGCTTTATGTAAGATCTTCAACTTCTTACCAGTCGAAGCAAGATAGACTGGAAACTCACCACTCTTAGTGGAGGCTTCAAGATACGCACCTTTTTCGATAAGAAGGTTTAGAACTTCCAGTACTTCTTCTTCAATATCATAGTCGACTTTCGAAGATGACATTCCATGAATATATCTAAACTCTTCTGACATAGGTACTAGTGGTGACTCTATAATATCATTCGGGTCGTATCCTTCCTTTAGCAACTTGGCCATCTTGTTATACTCACTATAGTTATAGTAATTGGCCATAGTACGACGCTGACTATATGAGGGCTCATAGGCGCTTGAGCTAAAAGAGGTTATTAGAATTAAAAATGCTAAAAAAGTCTTCATTGAAATTCTCCGTAAAGATATATGAATATTTATTCTTAGTACTTAGTTATTGGATTAAGATATTTACTTCATCCTCTGCATGTATTTTACAAATGCCAGAGCATGCAACTACTTTGAAGCTCTCTTTGGATTCGGTAGCACATTGATATCTAACTATTTCTCCGTTTAGGGCCCTACAGCTCTCTTCCATATTCTCGATCGCACGCTCTGGGTAGAGTTTGATTCCTTTCTTAGCAGAATTTACTCCAACTACCGGGGAGTAGAAAGTTGAGATTGTGTTGGCCGCGGAAGTAAAACTAATAAGTAATAATCCGGCTAGAAATAGTTTCTTCATATCTGCTCCAGTGAGATCTAGGGTTTATGTCTTTATTTTCACATAAGTCTTAAGATAGCGGTGGTTAAATGAAATAATTTTAGAGGTGTAGAATTTATTGACAGTGTTCAGCTTGACCAAATTTATAGAAGTACTAGGAGCTATTCAAAGATCTCCATTATTAATTAACCGGCATTTGCCTCAAGGAGCACACGATTTGACCTTAGAGATATGTTGAAAATCTCTATGAGCTCAGGATTCTTAGAGTTAACTTTGATGATATCATAAGCAAATGTCAGTTCTGGTCGAAGTTGTCTCTTTGAACCTTTACTTTCCACCAATCTAATAAAGCCTAAGCTTTCAAGCTGCCTGCAATCCTTAAGAATGTGAGGATATTTCCTATTGAGAAGACTCTTTTCCAGTTGGTAGACGGACTCTGGCTTTAAGCGAGATATGGCCATCAGTATTTGTAACTTATTTTGACTCATTACCCTTTTGAAAGTTTCAATTGAGTCAAAAGACAGTTCCTTTTTATGAAATTTAACTTCTTTTCCATGGAAAAGAGCTCCGTTTATTTCATTTAAGAATTCATCTTTATTTTGAAAGTTAATGTTTAACACTTCTAAACTCATGTGAGTAACTCCTTTATTCGTTCCTCAAAGATAGTCCAGGCTCCTTGCCAGTCATCTGTATGAATTTCTTCTCTTGAGTCATGCACTTCTGGGAGCTTGTCATGCTCATGAAAGCCAAAAGGTTTATGATTATCAATTAAAATCACAAGCTTTTGCTCACCATTGCTATCAATTTGAAGTACCCTAAAAACTGACTTTACACCGATTGGAGGATATTTATTTTTATCATCTGTCTGTTTAATGGAGACATCTATAAGGTAGGTCTCTCCATCTTTGCCAGTTGCTATCCAGTTCCTATTAATGGGTAACTTTGGGCTTCTTCCAATTCTCATTATAAACCTTTTGAGGATGTGTACGCAAGTTGTATATACCTTATTCGTATATATGCAGCTTTTTAAAGTAATTTCAGGTGATTATGAAAATAGAAGCAAAATATTTAATTCAATGTTGAAAGTCTAATTAGTACAAATTGCTCATAAATACTGCTTAAGTTTATTCTCATAAGTTATATAGACATTGCAGCACTAGCAAATTAGTAAACTTTAAAGCAAACTCTAGGTTGTAAATGTTAACTTTATTTCAAATTAGATACGGTTATGGCATTAGCAGGGGGTTATTTTTATTAAAATATTAACTATAAAAAAACATATAGAGCATCAGCAAAATGCTATTTCAAACTTGAAGACAGATTTAAAAGCTGCCTTTGTTCTGCCTGCTATTGCAATACTTGTTTTAATTCTATCTTACTTCTTTGATTATTTTGTAAGTATGAGAGAATTTATTTTTCTAGATTGGAAAATCGTGACCATATGCTTGAGCTATCCGTTTATCTGGGCACTTTATCGCTATGTTTTTAGTATTTATAGGGTTAGTTTTAAGGGTTGAGTCTGATTTTCTTAGTGGAGGAAGTCAAAATGAATGGTAGCCAGAGGCAGATTTGAACTGCCGACCTCCGGGTTATGAATCCGGCGCTCTCACCAACTGAGCTACCTGGCCACAATTTCATCTTGAAGTGAGAGCCATACTAATGGAGCAATTTAGCACCGTCAACAGATAATTGTAGAAAATTCTCCCTTTTTTCTATAAGTTATAAATATGAAATCACTAGATTCAGTGCGTGAGAGATATTGCCGAAGTGTCTTTTCCCACCTCTATAAATTTATGAATAGCACTGGCCACCTTGAGGGGGAGTCAATTTGTGTCGCGCTCTCAGGGGGAGTGGACTCTGTGACATTGCTCTATTGCCTTAAGTGGATTGAGCAAAACTTCAATGGACCTCGAATTAGTGCTCATCATATTAATCACGGAACTCGAAGGGAGAATATTCGAGAAGAAGATTTCTGTCGTGAGCTTTGTCGTGAATTAAAGGTACCACTTAAGGTATCAAAAGTGTCGCTCGATCTATTGTCCACAAATTTTGAAATGAAGGCGCGCGAGCTTCGCTATGCTGAATTTAAGAATGAATTGGCACCTCATTCATTCATGGCCCTGGGTCAGCATATTGATGACTCATATGAGTGGAGTTTAATGCAAAGTTTTAGAAGTGCTACACCAAGTACTTCTCTAGGAATTCCCGTTTGCAATGGATCTTTTATCAGACCTTTTATGTGCTTAACTAAAGATCAAATTAAAACCCTTGCTAAGAAGTTAGAGCTTACTTGGTATGAAGATCATAGCAACGATAATGTGCGCTTTGATCGAAATTATATAAGAAAAAATATTACTACTTCCATAGCTGATCGCTACCCAAAGTATTTAAAGCACTATGTGAATCGCTCGAATTCTCTGGCCAAGACTTTAGGGCTAAGCGTTTTTAAACCTAAGAAGAGTTCGAAGAAAATTTTAAAGAAGTCTTGGAAGGGAAGAGGAGTCTGTTTTATTAATACAGACTTTAAATCATCTTTTGAAGTTGATCGCTCCGAGATTTTAAAAGCAATTTACTCTCTCTCTAAAAATAGTAGGGGAAGCTTACACGATCAAGTAGATAAATTTCTCGCTCTTGGTAAGAATGGTAAGTCAGGGCCTCTTATATTTTCTGGCGGTGTTAGGGGGTATAGCTCTAAGGGCTGTCTCTTTCTACTGGGAGAAGAAGGGCTCAAATTCTACAAAGAATATGATCTCGAATTATTAAATAAGTTAAAGAATAATAACAAAGCTACGCAGATTCCTGATGGTGGCTTAAGAAATAAGATCTTTTATGCAACAGACTCTTTTTGGCCATTCTTGGCCTTTGGACCGGTAGCTAATGAAAAGACGCTAAAATCTCTTAAAAAGGCCCATCCGCTTTTACCTTTAAGCACACAATATTGTTTGGATCATGGGATATGGTTTCAAAGTCTGAGTAAAATCCTTGATATTTCGCACAAAAACCTAAAATTTTACCTTTAATTTTCTAAATTGCTATGTGCCATGAGCTTTATTTTGTTACACTAATTGTAATTATTTAAAGTTGTATGACTTGAATGATTGTAAATAGATAACTAAAATACATAACTTTAAATAAAGAATCTCAGAAGAAGAGAATATTTTAAAACTTTTAAGGAAGATAATGAAACAACAACAGAAAACTTGGACACTTTGGATTTTTCTTTTCTTGGCCATGGTCTTAATTTGGCAAGCCACGAACCAATCACTTAATAAAGAGAAAATTGTAGATTACTCAACTTTCTTGACTCAAGTTCAAGGGAAATTTGTTGATGATGTGACTTTCCTAGGTGACCTCACAATTAAAGGTAAATATAAAGACAGCTATGAAAACGGTTCTCACTTCACTGTGACAGCTAAGACTGACGAGTACACAAAGAAATTCCTCCTAGATAATGGAGTGAATCTTAAATATAAGAAAGAGCAATCGGGAAGCTTATTTACAACACTTCTCATTCAATGGGCTCCAATGCTCATTCTCTTTGTTCTTTTCTGGTTCTTCTTAAAGCAGCTACAAGCAGGTGGTGGAAAGGCCATGAGCTTTGGTAAGTCAAAAGCAAAACTTCTTAGCTCACAAGATAAGAAAGTTACTTTCGACGATGTTAGTGGTGTTCAAGAAGCAAAAGAAGAGCTCTTTGAAGTGGTAGACTTTTTAAAAGATCCAAAGAAGTATACAGGCCTAGGTGGAAAAATCCCTAAGGGTTGTTTACTCGTTGGTCCTCCAGGTACTGGTAAAACTCTTCTTGCAAGGGCCGTTGCTGGTGAAGCCGATGTTCCATTCTTCTCAATTTCAGGTTCTGACTTTGTTGAGATGTTTGTAGGTGTTGGTGCTTCAAGAGTGAGAGACCTATTTGAGCAAGGAAAGAAGCAAGCTCCTTGTATTATCTTTATTGATGAAATTGATGCCGTTGGACGCCACCGTGGACACGGTATGGGCGGTGGTCACGATGAGCGTGAGCAGACACTTAACCAACTTCTTGTAGAGATGGATGGGTTTGAGTCAAATGAAGGTGTTATCATCATGGCCGCAACCAATAGACTTGATGTTCTTGATCCAGCGCTACTGCGTCCAGGTCGTTTCGATAGAAGAGTTATGGTTGGACCTCCAGATGTAAGAGGACGTCTTGGAATCTTAAAGGTTCACGCAAGAAAAACTCCTTTAAATGAAGAAGTAGATTTAGAAGTTATCGCTAAAGGGACTCCAGGATTTACTGGTGCTGATCTTGCGAACCTAGTTAATGAGGCCGCGCTAACTGCTGCACGTCTAGGGAAGAAGAAACTTGAAATGGGTGACTTTGAGTCTGCAAAAGATAAAGTTCTTATGGGGCCAGAGAGAAAGTCTATGGTTATCTCTGATAAGGAAAAGCGTGTTACTGCTTATCATGAAGCAGGTCACACTTTAGTTGGAATTAATCTTCCTCATACTGATCCAATTCATAAAGTATCAATCATGCCAAGAGGCGGAGCTTTAGGTGTTACTCAAACTCTTCCAAGTGAAGATATGCACAATCTAACGAGATCAAAATCTGAAAACCTCATCGCCTTTTTAATGGGTGGTCGTTGTGCTGAAGAAATTGCTTTCAATGAGATTACTAATGGTGCTTCAAACGATATTGAAAGAGCAACTCAACTTGCTCATAGCATGGTTTGTTCTTGGGGGATGTCAGATAAATTAGGACCTAGAAATTTCTCTAAGCCAGGTGCTTCACCATTTGGTGGACCAAGCTCAGATTCAATTGGTTACTCTGATGAGACATCTAATGAAATCGATGCTGAGATCCACAGAATTATCGACGATAATTATAAGTTAGCTCTTAAAATTCTTAACGAAAATAGAGATGCACTTGATCGTCTATCTGAAGGGCTTATTCTTTGGGAAACTCTTGATCTTAAACAAGTAGAGGCCCTTATTGCTGGTAAAGATATTGGTGTTCCACTTATCTCAGATAAGAAGAAGCCAACGCCAAGTAGTGATGAAGAAGCTCCAAAGACTGAAGAAGTAAAATTAGATGAAGACACAAACGAAGAGTCTTCTAAGGACGGCGGAGCTGTTCCAGTCTAATTTAGATCAATATTCAAATTTTCAAATGATGGGAGTGATTAACCTCACTCCCAATTCTTTTTCAGATGGTGGTCGCTTTAACGATCATCTAGATGTTCAAAAGCAATTAGATAAATTTAGAGAGTATGGTTGCAAGGTCTTTGACTTTGGGGCCGAGTCTACAGCACCTTTTAACGATGCAATTTCTCTGGAAGAAGAACTTTCGCGCCTAGAAATTCTCTTTGATTTAGTAAGAAATAACTCTTTCAAAGAAGATGAAGTTCTATCTCTAGACACTTATAAGATAGAAGTCTTTAGAGAGTTTGCAGCCCTTGTTGCTAAATCTAATCTTAGAAATAAAATTATTTTCAATGACGTATCTGGTGCCCTCGATCCAGAGCTATTCAATCTTTTTAACGACTATAGTTTTGACTATATTTATTCACATTCCTTAGTTTCAACAAGATCTCAAGCTTCATCTCATATGGACTACCTTAGTGATGAGCTAGATCTTAGAAATTACTTTCTCACTGCTAGGGATGAGTTCTCTAAACGTGGTTTACTAGAGCGTGTGGCCTTTGACCCTTGTTTTGGTTTTTCTAAAACAGCAGATCAGAATTTAAGGTTACTAGAGAGTATTAAAAATTATACTGATTTATCACAGAAGTGGCTCTTAGGGATTTCTAGAAAATCGTTTCTTAGAGGGCTTTCTAACTCAAAGGATCGAAGTGAGCAATTCTTCTTTAGTGAATTACTCCATGGGCAAGTCCTTAAAAATTGGATGAGAGATATTACAGAGGCGGAAGTCCTAATTAGGTTACATGACCCACAAATCTTTCACTTCGCTCAATTAATGAAATAATTCCCCTGTTTTCACTATATTAATTATTGTATTTAAAAAACGCCTTGCGCAATTCTGACGCGTACCGTAGAACCTCTCTATTCAAAAAATAGGAGAATATATGACCTGTTCATCAAAGGCAGTAATATCTGCTTTGCTAATGTTGTCGGCGTTTAATGCCAGTGCTTTTATAGATAAAGTTGTTTATGGGGATGATAACCGTGTCTTGGCCCAAGAGTCTGCGAATGCAGAGTTTAGAAGCTGGTCACAGGCCACTGCGGCGATGATATCAAAGTCTGATATCAGAATGCCAAAAGAGGGAGACCTCTATCCTGATACAGCGACTATCTACGATAAGTCGCCACTAGGTGAGGAGTATGGATTATGTGAGGGGGAAACATTTTCTGAACTTCTAAACCCTGCTAATTGTAGTGGTTTCTTAGTGGAAAAAAATGGACAGCAATATCTTGTAACAGCAGGACATTGTGTTGAAACTAAGCAGAGTTGTGAAGGAAGTTCATGGGTCTTTGGTTTTACGTCAGATACTATCTCCGACAAATATAATGATCGCGCATTTGTAGCGGCCAAGAATGTTTATAATTGTGTAGAGGTTGTTGATCAAGTTCTAGAGTACAGCTCTGAGAATGACTACGCGGTTTTAAAGCTTGATCGTAAGGTTGAAGGTGTGACTCCTTTAGAGTTTAGAGTTGATGGAAAAGTTGATGCTAATGATGAGATGGTTGTTATTGGGCACCCTTCAGGACTTCCAACAATAATTGATGATAAGGGAAGTATTAGAAAGAATGATCACGACTTCTTCTTTGAAGCAAACTTAGATACTTTCGGTGGAAACTCTGGTTCGGCCGTAATCAACGTTAGAACTGGATTAGTTGAAGGTATTCTTGTTCGTGGTGAAACGGATTATGCTTACGAATCACGCGACGATGTAAATGGTGGTTGTAGAGTTGTCATGGAATGTGAAGAAGGTGAATGTAGAGGTGAGGACGTTACAAGAATCACTAATATTGAACTTCTAACAGATAAGCCAGGACCGACTTACACTCCTAGCACAAATGATAGTACTGACTATCGTAACTATACACCGTGGACAGATCCTGATCACTGGTATGATGACTACGATGAGTATGATTTCTTAGTTGATTAATTCAATATGCGCTCTTTAGGTTAATCTTAGAGAGCGTTTTTTATTTCTTACTTTCTTTTCCAATACCACTTTCCTAGCAGTCTAAATTCTTTTAAAATATAGTTATGAGTTTAAGAATCGGACAAATTGCGCTCCATTCAAAAGATAATAAAACGCTAGCTTCATTTCTTAGCGAGCTATTAGATATGGAAATTTCATTTAGTGGAGAGGCCGTAAGACTTACTAGTGAAGAGTTCTCTCTCGTCATTATTGAAGACCCTGACATGTCCCCAAAGAGCTCTATGGTTATTGATTTTTTCACCGATTCTTTTGAAGAGTTGCAAGGGCTTATTCAAAAAATTGAGTTTATCAAATACCGCTACCGCATAACTTTTGTCACTGATGAGGGAAAAGTTCTTGAAGAAGTAAAGATCCACAACGTCGGTCATCTCCACTATTTCTTCCTGTCAGACACTGATGGTAGACGATGGAAGTTCTCTTATCGCGAGAACAAGACGCCCGTTGTCAATCCTTTTGTAAAATAGATGTAAGAAGTTGTTAGTGTACATTGAGTCTTTCACTCGGTTTAATGCTTTCACCCAATTGAATGGCAATTTATAAAAGGAAGGTTTTATGAAATTAAGGATGATCGCAGCGACAGCAGCACTTGCATTATCTGCGCTTTGCGCAAATGCATCGGTAGACAAAGTAGTCTATGGTGATGACAATAGATTAGATATCTTTGAAGTAACTAACCCAACTCACTTAAAACTTGCTAAGGCAACAGCAGCACTTGTTAAGTCTTACAATGTTCAAGATATGAGAAGCGGAGAGTCAAAGCTTAGCGGTGGTAATTTAAACGTTTGTTCTGACGAAAAATTTGACGGACAATTAACAGCAGCTTTCTGTTCAGGTTTCCTAGTAAACCACGAAGGTAAGCAATATATGGTTACAGCAGGTCACTGTATTTCTAACCAATCAGCTTGTGAAGGAATTAAGTTTGTATTTGATTACGCTGTTTCTGAAGCTGGTCAAACTGAGCACAACGTTGCAACTTCAAGCGTTTACTCTTGTAAGACACTTGTTGATAGACAATTAAATAGATTTGATAGCAATGACTACGCTGTAGTTGAGCTTGATAGAGTTGTAACTGATAGAGATGCTCTTTCTTTCAGAACAACTGGTAAAGTAAATGACGGAGAAGAAATTCTTGTTATCGGTCACCCTTCAGGACTTCCAACTAAAGTTGCTGGTGACGCTTACGTAAGAGACAATGGTCCTTCTAAGTACTTTGCTACAAACCTTGACACTTTTGGTGGAAACTCTGGTTCAGCAGTATTTAATGCAAGAACTGGTGAAGTTGAAGGGATCCTAGTTAGAGGTCACAACGACTACACTTACAGAACTGGTCCAGATGGACGTAGCTGTAAAGCTCCTGAGTACTGTTCAATGGACGGTTGTAGAGGAGAAGATGTTACAAGAACAACTTCAATCGAATTCTTCCAATAAGAAATAGTTTCTTAACACTTATAAATTTAAGCCTATCTTCGGATAGGCTTTTTTTATTTTATTTTTCTCTTTTCTTCTTTTAGTGCAATACCCTGATTATCACGCTGAGCGATTGGTATAATGTCTTGATTGGGCCAAATCCCACTTTTGAGAGTACTCGCATACTCACTTGGAAGATTCTTCTTATTCATTTTCTCTGATGTGCTCTTAGAGTTATAGCTAAATGAGTGCAAAGAAGCCCAAAGTCCATCCTCTAGGGTGAGTTCTAGATACCACGCTCTAGTTGTTCCATCATTTGCTGGCATACCTATTACTCCAGCATTAATCCAGTAGTGGTTCTTTAGCTCTTTTAGAAATGGGATACCGCTATGGCCTGCGATAACGATTTGCTCATCTGCAAGTGGAGCAACCTCTTTCTCAAAGATCTCTATCGAAGTTTCTTTAAAAAAGAATTTAGATATATCGTTTACTCCTCCGTGGATGATGCGAAGTGAGTGGTCTCCAAATTTAATACTAAAGCTCGCAGGCAGAGTTCTTAGATAGTTCATGGATTCTTCTGTAACATTACTTCTAATATACTCGTACCAATTTCTTGAGAGGATATCGCACTCTGTGCCCTCTTTGAAATTACACCCGCAATTTTCCTGATCACCTACAAGTTGTTCTTCAACATTTCCATAGATAGAGTTAATGCCCCACTCTTTGAATACTTCGATCGTCTCATTAGGATCAGCACAATAAGCTAAGATATCACCAGTGCAGAAAATATCTTTAGGTGAGATTCTCTTCGAGTCTAGAATGTTTTTTAACTCTATAGTGGCTTCAAGATTACTATAGGCTCCACCAAAGAATATAAGTTTCTTAGAATCTCTTCTCTCTAATTTCATACTCTAGCTCTTTTCACTTTTTCTCTTTGGGAAAATAAAGGCCAGAAGAACAAAGAGAGCAAAAGAGATGAGAGTGGCCCAAATATTTGTATAGAGAAGTGATCCATACTTACCAGTCCCTATCGTACCTCCAATAGATTTCGTGGCAAGAAGAACTCCAAAGACAAGCCCAGTGAGAATACTAGCGTAGTAGGATGCTTTGTGGGGTCTGCTCCAATTAGAAAATATAAAGATTGGGGCAAGACCTACTACCATAGTTCCACTAACAGTTGTCGCACTAAGAATTGAAGGTCCCGCGTGAATCATTATATTTCCAAGAATCGCCAAAGTGATCATGGAGATGCGGGCCAGAAGAATTTTATCCATTTTTATATTGGAAAAGAGATCAATTGAGATGAGTTTACCAATAGAGGTGAAAGTTGAATCAATGGTAGAGCTTGCACTACTTAGCATGATTACATTCATAATGATTACTACGATTACTCCAAAACTTTTGGCCGTCTCTATAATGACATTGCCCTCAAGGTTCGCCGTTTTAAAATAAATACCTATGAAGCTAAAGATGAAAATAAAAATAAAACCAAGGACTCCGGAGAGAATGAAGCCCTTAAGCATTTTACTTTCTTCAGTGATAAATCCTCTATCTGTCATGACAGGGTCGTGGAAGGGGTAACTCCAAATTTGTATCATTGCCACTAAGATTAAATCTACACCACCGCTTAGAGACCAATTATTATTGGCCATGGCCATAGTCATATCCGTCTTTGGAAGTATGAATCCCAGTAGAAGTAAGAGGAGAAAAGTTGTTAGTCCCATTTGAATAACATCTGTAAGAATACTACTTCTTAGTCCTGACTTTAATGAATAGAGAAGCACTAGTCCCGTTGTGGCCCAAGTGGCCATAATAAATGAAGAGGAGCCATTACTTCCAAAGAATTGTCCAACTACCATTGTGTTAGACCAAATCTCATTCCAAAGCCTAAAGACTAAAATAAAAGAGAAAAGCCAAGTGGCCCCTTGCCCATACTTTGTATTTAAAAATTCATGGATACTTCTAAAGCCAGCTTTTTTTAGTCTATAAATAGTAAAGCCGGCCACAATGAAAGAGAGCCAATAGGTAGCATAAGCGATGCCGCCAACCATGGAAAACGAAGAACCAAGGGCCGCGGTATTGTAGATTGATTTTGCAAAGATCCACGATATAAGAAGAGAGGAAGTTAATGTCTTTAGTCCTATCTCTGATCCATCTTCTCTTTTTGCGCCGAAGAATTGTGCTAATTGATTACCTGGTTTGAGTGCTGGTGAGATGGCAAACATAAGTGCTGAAAAACCAAGAAGTATAGTCCAATTCATTTAAAATCCTTTTTAAATAGTTACTTATAAGTTTAATGGATTTCTCATGGCCAGCAACAAGAAAGTTTAGTGAGTGCATCAATCAATTTAGTCGGGTATGTGCGTCAAAAAACCACCATCTACTTTGACACCAGGGACGTTTTCTTAAATGTATGGCCTTGAAATTGGGTGGTAAAAAGTGGCACAGAATATGCTTATATATATGTAGACTCCTAGGATGGGGGTCTAGAGAAAGAGATAAATTTCATCAAGGAAGATGATTGTGAGAGACTCAAAAGCCAAGTTGATTCTTGGCGCAGCAGTGTTGGTTCTTACCACTTCAGCTAGCGCTAAGAATAGACTTATTATCAAGTACAGACCTGTTATTGAAACTAGCCAATTTAAATCAAAATCTGAATTCGTAAAAAAGAAATTCGCCTCTAAAGAAGAGATGCAAAAAGAGTATGAAGCGCTCAAGAACTCCTCTATGGTCGAGTCCGTAGAGGTTGATGCTCTTCTTACAACACAGCAGATTCATGCTGAGGCAAACTCTAGTGACTCGCGCTTTTCTGAGCAATGGTCGCTAGGGAGAAGTGATGGTGGTATCGAGGCCCAAGAGGCATGGGATATCACTAAGGGAAGTTCTAGCACTGTGGTTGCCGTTATTGATACGGGAGTGGTTAGTCATAGTGATTTAAATTCTAAGTTGCTTCCAGGTTACGATATGGTGAGTGACCTAAGTTTTGCAAATGATGGAAATGGTCGTGATAACGATCCAAGTGATCCAGGAGATTGGATCTCCTTTGGGGATAGTTGTTACCAAGGTCAGAGTCGAAACTCTACTTGGCATGGAACTCATGTGGCGGGAATTATCGCTGCCTCTTCTAATAATTCTAAAGGAATTGCTGGAGTTAATTGGAATGCAAAAATACTTCCTGTAAGGGCCCTTGGAAAGTGTGGCGGTTATACGACTGATATCGCCGATGCAGTTAAATGGGCGGCCGGTGTTTCAGTTGCTGGTACGCCTACAAATCAAAATCCTGCCTCAGTGATTAATCTCTCCCTTGGGGGAAGTGGTCCTTGTAGTGCTTATATGCAAGATGCGATTAATCAAGCGAAGTCTAAGGGAGCAGTGGTTGTCGTTGCTGCCGGAAATAGCAGCGCCAATTTAGATACAACTGATTTTACACCTGCAAATTGTCAGGGAGTTCTTGTGGTTGGCTCTAGTACTCAGAATGGATACAAGAGTTATTTCTCTAATTACGGAAAGGTTGTTGATGTATCGGCACCTGGAGGTGGAAATGGTTCAAGTGTATTGAGTTTAGGAAATACAGGAAGCACTACTCCTAGTAGCGAGAGCTATGTCTATCAAAGTGGAACGAGTATGTCGGCACCTCACGTCGCAGGAATTGTTTCACTCATGAAAGGAGTTAACCCTGGACTTTATCCAGATCAATTAATGGCCCTAGTAAAAGAGGCCGCAAAGAGTTTTCCTTGGTCAAGTGGATGTGAAGATGGAGAGTGTGGTAGTGGAATTGCTCTAGCGTGGAGAGCGATTGAGTTGGCCCAAGTTGAATCACCAGACTCTACTTTTAGAGATACGGAAGAGACTAGAGCGGGGACAGCTCCTATTTCGCAATCGCCGACTATGAGTACTTCAGGGGACTCTGGAGGACTTTGTGGAAGCGTTATCTATAAAGACGAGTCAAAGAATAACTCAGCAGGTGGCTCACTCTTTATGGTTATTGCCTTTGCTCTAATATCTATATCATTACTTAAGAAGAAAATAGTGGCCTAAGAGAGACTTAGGCCATGGATGGATCAAATTATCTACAAGGAGTTTCCCAAGTCACAACTCTATTTGTGCTTGAGTCTCTTCCTGTGAAGCTACCAACATTTTCTGATGTCGATGGCTCAAGAACGTTTAAAGACATATTTGTAACTCTAGTTGAGTAGTAGTACTCAATTCTTCTATATCCATAGTGAGTCACAGGAAATTGAGAACATTCAGATCTACAAATTTGACGTCCTCTATTGTTAACGTGACAAACTTGTCTACATCTAGTTTCATATCTTGTGTATGAACAAGACTCAGTTTCTCTTCTTGTTTCTGATCTTGAGTAATCAGTGTGAATTCTTCCTTCAAAGTCATACTTCTGTCTTACGTCAGCACCTTGAATGTAGAACTCATCGTTTCTATCATTGATGTCTAAATCATCTGGAAGTTTAATTTTGATTTTCTTATCAATTCCTGACAGATCGATTTTTAAATTATCAAAGCTTGTAAAATCAAATTCTGCTTTATAATTTCCTGCTGGAACTTTTACGCTCACATATTTGCTAGAGATAATGCTCTTCTTTGTTTTAAAGACGAGGTCTTGTTTTGCTGTAAATGTACCGTCAAGGTCATTACAAGATACGAACCCGATTAGAGTCATAAGTAACATCAAGTGTTTCATCGCTTTCTCCTATGAATAAAAACTTTTGATGATCTTATGAAATTTTTCACAAATAGAAAAGGGCCGTATAGGACTATGTGATTTTTTCAGGATAAGAAAACGGATACTTAGGCAGCTTGGTCTAGGTATTGGCAAGTAATGAGAATTCTCTCGTCTAGAATTTCACAATTATCTACTATGCAATTGATTGGCATGGTGGTCTGCTTGAACTTTTTAAGCTTCTCACTATTTATCTGAATCGTTGAATGTATAGGTAATTCTTCGCGCGAATAGAGAGTGACATTATTTTCGTCAAAATTTACTAATTGAAAATCGTGAATAATATTTGTGATCTCTAAAAGAGAGATAAATTCTTTTTTCTGATCTGGTGTTGGGTGAGATGAAACTTCCATGAACTCATATATTTTCTCCACTAAAATCTCTAGTGGTTCTGACTTTAGAAAATATTCACTCGCACCAAGTTTAAATGCAGTTTCTATTTCTAGGAGATCGTGCTTATCGCTAAGGACGCAAACTTTATATTGGGGTCTCGTTTTAACTTGTCTCTCACTTAGAGTCGCGAGAAACTCGAGACCATTTAATTTAGGCATCATTAAATCTAGAATAATGAGATCAACTTCTTGTCCATTTTTAATGATGTAGTCAAATGCTTTATCGGGAGCGGTGAAAGACTTTATTGAAAAGCCTTCGCGCTTTAATTTCTTCGCTATAAGTTCTGTATAATCTTTGCAGTCATCTACTATTACAACGTTCTTACCAAGCATATCAACTCCCTTTCGAAGCATTAATACTATTTAAGCGTAACTCCCTAGCAAAAATATGAAGCAAAAATTAATTTCTATTCATCATTTATGCTGAGGCAATAATCTTGTAACCCTCGCCGTAGACGGACTTAATTTGAAAATTCGATTTCTTAATTTTTCTTCGTAGAGCTGAGATATAGGTATCTATCATGCGATCATTGGCCGAAAAATTTCCGGGAGCTATATGATTTAATATCTTCTCTCTACTAAGAACACGATTAGTATTCTTTAAAAGTAAGTGAATGATTTTGAATTCACTACTTGTAAAGTGTACGCGCTCTCCAATGACGACCACCTCTTGAGAGGGGATGTTGAGAGTGATGTCTTCATAGTTTTGAATTTCATTTTGATCAGTTCTAGAGACATTTCTAAGAACGGAGTTAACAACTTCTTTTAACTCTTCAGTCTCAAAAGGTTTCTCTATATATTGAATTGCACCTAGTTTATAGCCTGTTACACGACTATTACTTCCGGTTTTAGATGAGAGAAAAATAATAGGAGTATTCTTCATCTCGTCTCTTGATTTTATTTGTGAGCAAATCTCATAGCCACTTGTATCGGGCATCATGATATCTAGTAGAATGAGGTCTGGACTAAACTCTATGGCCTTAGTTAGGGCCTCTTCACTATTTTGGGCCATCTCTAAAATATACTTATCACCTAAAACTTTTTGCACTAGGATTCTGATGTCTTCACTGTCATCAACGACTAGTATTTTAGATTTCATCATAATTGCCTCACTATTTATTGATATTAAATATATTTTATTCCTGAATGAAGTATTTCAACCTATAGATTTTCTAAAGATTTGAAGAACCTATAACTATCCAGAAATTCGTGTATTTAACCATGGCATATTAATAGACTGGGGTCAATAATTTCTCTTTTATTAGGCCTTTGAGGATATTTGTTGCCACTAAATCACTCATCTCAGATCTGGCCTTAAGTGTGGCGGATCCGATATGTGGAGTTATCGTCACATTTGGAAGTTTCAAAAGGGGAGAGTCTGCGCTCATAGGTTCTGGGTTTGTGACATCAAGACCAGCTCCCCAAACTTCACCATGAGTAAGGGCCCAGTGAAGATCAACTTCGTTGTGTATTTCACCGCGGGCCGTATTGATAAATATCGAGCTGGACTTCATTTTCTTGAAAATATCTCTATTGAACTTTCCCATTGTTGTAGCATTAAGGTCACAGTGAACGCTGATAATATCACTCTTTTCTACAAGCTCATCAAAGCTTACTCTCTTTGCAGGAAAGTCATTCTTTTCAGTTCGAGAAGTATAGAGCACTTCCATATCAAATGCCCCTTGGCACATTTTGGCGAAACTTTGTCCGATTCTGCCGGCACCAAAAATTCCCAAAGTCTTATTGGCCAGACTTTGTCCTAGAAATCCCATCGGCTCCCATCCCTTCCAATTATTGGAAGCAATGGAGTTGTGGGCCTCAGTGATTCTTCTTGCACTTGAGAGCAAGAGTGCAAAGGCCAATTCTGCCGTTGCATGGGTGAGAACATCGGGAGTATTGGCCACGGGGATTGCAAGCCTCTTGGCCGCTTCAATATCTATATTATTAAACCCTACAGCATAGTTGGCGATGACAAGTAAGTGCGAGTTTTTCTCTAAGAATTCTTCATCTATTTTATCGCTTAGCATAGTGATTAGAGCATCGGACTCTTTTGCAGCGCTGTATAGTTCTTCTTTGGTGATACCTTTTTCACCTTGGTGGACGTTCACTTCGTGACCCGCACTGCGTAGAATCTCTATTCCTGACTCAATTATTGGCTTTGTAATAAAAATTCGCATGTTTTCACCCTATATGACAGTAAATGAAAGGTTTTTTCAAAAGACTCAAACCTATTAATTTTCCATAATATTAACTACATAAATTTATTTTTTAAAGACTAAACATTTAAGTCCCAACAAGGAGGTACCCATGAAAAAGATGGCCCTAGGACTTGGACTATTATTCTCAGCTAGCACACTAGCTTCTACTGTAGCCATTATTGATTCTGGTACAGATATGAAACACAAAGATATTGCTCCTAAAGCATGGATCAACTCTGTAGAAATTCCAGATAATAATAGAGACGAAGACCGCAATGGATACCAAGATGATATCTATGGATGGAACTTTGCTGAGAGCAATAACCAAGTTATTGACTATAAGTATCTTGGAACTCTTAACGAAGACGTAAGAAAGTTCTTCATCGTTCAAGAAAAGATGATGAGACAAACGGCTACTCAAGAAGAAATTGAATGGGCCAGAGAAATCTTAAAGGATGAGGCATTCATCAAGAGAATCTCTATTTATGGTAACTTCATGCACGGAACACACGTTGCTGGTATCGCTGCAAAGAAGGCCAATAACGCAAAAATCATGGCCGTTAAATTAATTCCAACGGAAGTAAAGCTACCGGGTCAAGACAAGATTTCTAAGAAAGATGGATTTGCTCTTAAGATGTTTAAGAAAGGTCTAGAACTTTTGGCCAAGCAACAAGCAACCATGATGGAAGAGATTGGTTACTATGTTGACGGACATAAGGCTGATGTTGCCAACGGTTCTTTTGGTACTGGTTACCCACAAGCTCAGCAAATTACAGCTATGCTTTATAAGACGCTTTTTAGAAAAGATCCAACTCCAGAGCTTAATCATGAATTGAGTTTAGTATTTTTAAATGCAGCAGTTAGAGAGAATGCAAGACTTGTAGAAGTTGCACCAAATACTCTCTTTGTTTTCGCCGCAGGTAATGATGGATTAGATAATGATAAATTCCCAACTTCTCCAACAAATATCCAAGCTGACAACGTAATCTCTGTTGCAGCAACTATGGGAAGAATGGCCATCGCTCCTTTTTCAAATTACGGTAAGGAAATGGTTGATGTAGCCGCTCCGGGTGTAGGAATTCTTTCAGCTGCTCCAGGTGATGAGTACGTAAAGGTTTCTGGAACTTCTCAAGCTGCTCCATTTGTTGCAAATATTGCAGCGAGAGTAAAAGATGCTAACCCATCTCTTTCTCCTGTTGATATTAAGAAAATTATTATGGGAACAGTTGACTATAAGAACTACCTTACTGATAAAGTTTTAACAGGTGGTCTTGTAAACCCTGGAAGAGCTGTTCAGGCAGGTATCCTTTCGGGAACAAGAAGCGTTGAAGATTCAATTTCAGCTGCTAGAGAACAAGTAGCAGATGTTGTTGTTGAAGGTGAGGCAAAGTCTCTTCCATTAATGGGAAGCGGATTTGTTATCCCACTTCCATCAATGTTTAAATTCTAAAATAAATTCTATGGGGAGGAGAGTATCCTCCCTTTTTTTCTCTAATTCCATTAAAATTACTAGTTTTGTCACAATTTGTGAGTTCTCATCGTAGAGATTGATGTATGCATTGAATACATTGAATACATTGAATACAAAGAAGAACGCAAATATGAGACTCTAACTATGTATAAATACGCTTTAATTCTACTCTTTACCCTCAACGCCTATGGCACTTCCTTTAATGAGGCGCTAGAGATGCTAAGTGAGCATCAAAGTGTTAAGTCAATGCTATCACTCTCAAAATCGAGCTATGCCAAGGGAGATGGTCAAAATTCATGGGGAGATCCCGTGCTTAAAATAGCAGCAAAGAATCTTCCTGAAGATAGTTTAAAAAGGGATCAGTCTCCAATGTCTGGTATCGAAACTTCTATTAGTCAGAAGATTGCCCTCACTACGAAGTATTCCAATATGGGGGACTCAATAAGGGCCAAGGCAAAGGCCCTAGAATATAGTGCTCTAGACGCTTTTAGAGAGTTAAAGGTTTCTCTGTGGAATATAGTTATCTTAGAGAGGAAGTTAAAAGAAGAGAGAGAAATACTAAAAGAGAATTTCGACTGGCTAAATAAAATTATTAAAGTCACTAAGAAATTATATGTGAATGGTAAAGTTTCAGGGCAGGCCCTACTTGAAATCCAGATTAGAAAATCAGAAGTGGAGATGAAATTAAGTAAAGTCGATTACGATCTCTTAAAGTTAACTAAATCCCTTGAATATCTACTAGGAGAAGGAAATGGGGAAATCGATGCACAGACAATACCGTGGAAAATTCTAAAGACAACTTCTGAAGTTGACTTCGACTATAAGGCCCTCGCCCTAAAAGAAAAACTCAGTGCGCAGAAGCTTGCTCTATCAGCTTCAAGAAAGAACTTTATCCCAGATGTTACCATTTCTGTTGGTCATACTAAACGCTCCAATATTGATGGAAAGGGAGACTTTGTTTCAGGAGCGATTAGCTTCTCTATTCCTATTTCATCTAAGATGTACGCTTACAAGAGAGAGCAATCATCCTTACATCAGTCTGCACTTTTTGAGTATAGAAATTATCAAGATTCAAAGAGACGAGACAGTGATCAGTTAGAGATTGAGTATAAGAAAATAAAAAAAGATCTAGAGATTTTAAGTTCTAAGACTATTAACTTTGCCAAAGACTCTAGGGCCATAACATCTAAATCATATGGACTAGGAAACTCTAGTTATGTTGAACTACTACAATCGGAACTAAAATTACAAGAACTCTTGATGCTTAAATCTGACCTCCTCTCTAAGCGAGATAGCATAAAGGTTCAACTCAAATATAAACGTGGGGAAAAACTCAGTGAATAGATACCTAATTATAATTCTACTATTTCTAAGCTTTGGTTGCGACAAGTCCGGGCACTCGAATCACGTTCATGATTCAGACTCTAAGTCAGGGAGTGTAAAGACTTATTATACTTGTTCCATGCACCCTAGTGTAAAAGAGGATGCTCCAGGAAAGTGTCCTATATGTCATATGAATTTAACTAAAGTAGAAGTTGATGACAGTATCGAGAGTAAAGATCAAGTGTCCAATACTCCTAAAGTTATCTATAGATGTAAAGATTATCCTGAAGTCACAAGTGAAGTGAAAGAAGAGTGCCCCATTGATGGAACGATGATGATTAACGATTCACTTTTTGAAGCTTCTAAAATTGTAGCGAAGGTAAAACTTCGAAGCTCACAACTCTCTCACTTTAAACCAGACTACTTTCCCGTAACTTCAATGCGAATGACAAAGAGGATTCGCTTACTTGGGTCTGTACTTCAATCTGAGGAAAAGGAGAGTAATATTCCCGCTAGAATCGGTGGTCGTGTAGAGAAGGTCTATGTTAAATCAAGTGGTAGTTTTATACGCGTTGGGGATCCCGTTGTTGAAATCTATAGCCCTAAGCTCATTACTGCAGGAGAAGAGTACCTTGTTGCAAGAGAGAGTTTTTCTAAGACAAAGAAGCGTGAATTTAAAGAGATGCTTGAGCAATCCAAAGAAAAGCTTAGGCTCCTAGGAATTAGGAGCAAACAGATAGAGAAGTGGTATAAAGACAAAACTATTCCAAAGAATATTATTATCTATTCCAATACAACGGGTGTTGTTAGAAAGAAGAACGCCTTTGTTGGTGCCTATTTTAAGGAGGGACAGAATTTCTTCGAACTCTCAGATCTCTCTGATGTTTGGGTGGAGATGGATGTCTATGAACAAGATTCCTCGCTTGTCCAATTAGGTCAACGGGTAGAGCTAGAGTTTAGTGCTCTTCCTGGTGTGAAGATAAATGGTGTCATTGATTTCATTAACCCTGTTCTTGATTCACAGTCTCGCACCCTTAAAGTTAGGGCGACAATAAAGAATGAATCGGGCAAACTTCGCCCTGGAATGATTGCTAACGCTGTACTTGAAATTAAATTTGATGGACTCCCTCTAGTCGTACCACGCTCGGCCATCATCGATACAGGTAAGAGAAAAGTTGTTTGGCTCAAAGTTTCTGATAAAGACTTTAGGGCGCTATCAATTCAAACTGGGTTTGAGTCTGACGGTTATGTAGAAGTAGTCACTGGACTTAAAGAAGGTGATCAAGTTGTTATAGAAGGGAATTTTCTTCTAGATGCACAGGCGCAGCTCTTTGGTGGCTATGAAGACATGGAAAGTTCTCCAGCAATGGAAGGACATAATCACTAGGTAAGTTATGATTCAAAACCTTATTGAATTTTCGATTAGAAAGAGAGCTATAGTAGTTATTCTCTTTTGTTTTGTGGCCCTCTTGTCTGTATTTTCATTAAAGACAGCGCGTATTGATGCTATTCCTGATATAGGTGAAAATCAGCAAATCGTTTTTACAGAGTGGGCGGGACGCTCTCCAAAGGATATTGAAGAGCAAGTTACTTACCCTCTGAGTGTTATTATGCAAGGGCTTCCTGGCGTAAAAAGTATTAGGGCCACTTCAGCTTTTGGCTTTTCTATTGTCTATATTATTTTTAAAGATGATGTTGACTTCTATTGGAGTCGCTCACGAGTACTCTCTAAAATATCAATAGCAACAAAAGAGCTTCCTCCTGGAGTAACTCCTAAGATGGGTCCAGATGCTACAGGTCTAGGACAAGTCTTTTGGTATACTTTAGAGAATACACCCGATAACCCCCATCCAAAGTCTTTGGTTGAACTTCGCTCGTTACAGGATTTCTTTGTTAAGTACTCACTACAAAGTGTGAGCGGTGTAAGTGAAGTCGCAAGTATTGGTGGCTTTGTAAAAGAGTATCAAATAGACGTTGATCCCAATAAATTAATGGCCTTCGATATTCATTTTTCTGCGCTTATTAAGGCCATACAGGAAAGTAATATCGACGTTGGTGCTGAGGTCATTGAAGATGGAGACAGGGAGTTTATAGTTAGAGGTAAAGGATTTTTTAAATCCATTGGCGATATTGAAAACGTCGTTGTGTCCGTAAGAAATAAAACTCCTATAAGAGTAAGTGATCTCGCTAGCGTTCAGACTGGGCCCTCTTTTAGAAGAGGAGCACTCGATAAGAATGGAAGCGAAGCTGTTGGGGGAGTGGTCACGATGCGCTTTGGTGAAAACCCTAAGGAAGTAATCGACAATGTAAAAAAGAAAATTGCTATCGTTGAACAGGGTCTCCCTAGAGGAGTTAGACTTGTACCATTCTATGATCGAACTGAAGTTATTGAGCGCACCATTGGAACCGTCTATAGTGCTCTTGCTCAAGAGATCATTATAACAATTATTGTAATTTTAATTTTTCTTCTACATTTTAAATCTTCAATTCTGGTCACTCTCACTCTTCCTTTTGGCGTAGGTATTAGTTTTATTCTCATGAAAGTCCTAGGTATCGACTCAAACGTTATGAGTCTATCGGGATTAGTCATCGCCATTGGTTCAATGGTGGATATGGGTATTATAATGACTGAGAATATCTATTCTTCACTGGCCCAAAGAAAAGGTAATATATCCCAAGCTGAGCGAGTTGAAATTATTGTAAAGTCTGCTAGAGAAGTTGGCCCTGCTATTCTAACGGCCGTATTAACAACTATCGTTACCTTCTTGCCTGTCTTTGCTCTAAGTGGAAGTGAAGGAAAGCTATTTGGTCCTTTGGCATGGGCGAAGACACTTGCAATGTTTGGCTCTGTTGTTGTGGCAATTATTCTCGTCCCTGCTCTTAGTGCTTTCTTTTTAAAAGGGGAGCTTAAAGAAATTAAGAAAAATATTGTTAGCTCCTTTATTGTTAGGACTTATAAGCCTATTTTAAATTGGACGCTATCTAATAGACTTAAGTTTTTGATTCTGCCGCTCGTTCTCTTATTAGTAGGAGGATATTCCTATACTCAAATTGGAAAGGAATTTATGCCTTCACTCAATGAAGGAGAGATTCTCTACATGCCTGTGACAACACCTGACGTTAGTATGACTAAGGCCAGAGAGTTATTGGCCTATACGGATAGGGAGCTGATTAAGCATCCACTAGTCAGTGATGCTATTGGAAAACTTGGGCGGGCGAGTACTGCAATTGATCCTGCACCAGTGGCGATGTTTGAGACTATTGTTAAATTAAAACCTAAGGAAGAATGGCCAAGTGGTGTTTCAATTTATGACATCATGAATGAACTTGACTCAAAACTTCAAGTCCCTGGTTTGGTTAATGCATGGCTCTTTCCCATTGAAAATCGTATCGCTATGATTTCCACTGGTATTAAGACTCAAATAGGAATTAAAATATTTGGTGATGATTTAAAAGTACTTGAGTCTCTTGCTGCGAAGATAGGAAAAGAGATAGAGAAGGTTGAGGGGAGCTATGGAATTTACGCGGAGAAGATTTCGGGTAAACCTTATATTGAATTCGATATTGATCGGGTGGCCGCTTCTCGCTATGGTATAAATACTGGAACTATTAATAAGATCCTACAGACAGCTGTTGGGGGAATGAGTATTGGGCAATTCTTTGAAGGGCGTGAACGCTATCCTATTCGTGTACGTTATAAGAAAGAGCTTAGAGATCGTATTGATGAACTCAAGAAGGTTCTAGTTCCTAGTCCTCTTGGACAGCATGTTCCACTTTCTGAGTTGGCCAAGATCAATATCGTTACAGGGCCTGCGATGATTCAGTCTGAAAATGGTATGCTCAGGTCCCTTGTTCTTCTAAATGTACAGGGCAGAGACCTTATTGGTTTTGTAGAAGAGGCCAAGGAATTAGTCTCTAAGAATATAGAACTTCCTCATGGTTATTCCATTGTGTGGGCCGGTCAGTATGAAAATCAAGTGAGATCAAATAATAGACTTCTCATATTAATTCCATTTGCTCTTCTTATAAATATTTTCCTTATCTATCTTGGAATCAAGAATTTAAGAAATGCTGCTATCGTCTTTAGTGCTGTCCCTGTGGCCTTCGCTGGAGGGCTAATACTCCTATGGGTTGGAGGTTTTAACTCCTCTGTCGCCGTATGGGTTGGCTTTATTGCTCTCTTTGGAATCGCTGTCGATGACGGAGTTGTCATGATGACTTATCTCCAAGAGGCAATTAAAAAGAATTGCCCATCGAATTGGAGTGAGTTGAAGGAGTGTATCGTTCATGCAGGTACCAGAAGAATTAGACCCTTAGTGATGACAACAACCACTACTGTAATCGCTCTGCTTCCTATCATGTGGTCTACAAGTACTGGTAGTGAAGTGATGAAGCCCATGGCAATCCCCACTCTTGGGGGGATGCTAGTAGAGTTTATAACTCTCTTTATTGTTCCAGTGGTTTTTTCATACTTCGAGCAAAGAAGAATTCAAAACTTAAGGTAGTGGGCAACCATTATCCTTGATTTGAGTCCGGCCTTAATGAGTCTCTTGCTTGTGACTTTCTTCTTCTGCTCGTGAAGGAGTTTAAATTCCTTCGCTTTCTCTTTATAGGCCATCTCAATTTCTTCTTTACTGATACTAAAGGGAGGACCAAATTGATCTTCCTCCTCGGAATGTGCTGTTAGAAGAAGCATCTGAGTATTGTCGGAACTTAAATTTCGTATTTGATCATAGTAGCTCTCTCTCATCTGTGGAGGGAGGGCGACGTTAGAAGCTCTATCATAGATAAAATCAATTTTAGGAAGATCATCTCTCTTTAGAGAGAAAAAGTCGCCACAAAAGATTGTGATACCACTTGTTTTGTAGATCTTGTAATTGCCTTTTTCTTCTATTTCAAAATCAAGAGAATTTTCTTCGAAGAATTGCTC
The DNA here is from genome assembly GCF_000210915.2 of Halobacteriovorax marinus SJ. Taxonomy (NCBI): domain Bacteria; kingdom Pseudomonadati; phylum Bdellovibrionota; class Bacteriovoracia; order Bacteriovoracales; family Halobacteriovoraceae; genus Halobacteriovorax; species Halobacteriovorax marinus. Next base: position 1,748,368 of record NC_016620.1, on the reverse strand, counting down.
TACAGCTTTTGTCGCTATCTCAACACCAAAGACCTCAATTCCCATCTCCCTTAGATAGAGTAGATCTAGGCTCTTTCCACAAAGAGGGATAAGCGCTGTTTTAATGTCGCACACAATACCTTCATCAAATGTATATTTTAAGAATTGATTTGTTTCACTCATATGAAATCCAATATTATTTTCATCCCAAGCATTTTCCCAAAATTCTCTTTCCATAATTTTTCCCTTTAAGTTGACCCTATATTTGTATCAAATGATTAGCAGCATGTCCCCATTTGTTCAGTTGTTTCTTAAGATTTCTTTAAAGAAGATTTTTATTCCACAAATTATTGCCACCCTCTGAAATCCTTTGTTAATGGTGATGTTGGTGATTTCTTTTCTTAAATTCAGTAACTTAAAGTTCAAAACTCATTCCTTTAGAAATCTTGATGATCATTTTACTAACACCCCCATATCTTTAAAATTTAAGTTTTAATTAAATATTCTTTTAAATATCTGAGTAAAAGAAGGCGATACTTAGTTTTAAATTTAATTCTTTTAGAAACAATTGCGCTGCTAAAACTTAGGAATGATCTATGAATGTTGGACGTCTTCTATTTATCGCATTGTTTTTTATTAACTCTAGTTATGCTCTAGAGTGCCAGTTACCAAGTGGCCTAGAGGGGATTACTTGTAATAAGAATAAGAGAGTTAAGAGTTTAACGGAGCTTAATAACTACTTAGTCGATTACAATAGCGTCTCTGGTGTCGCAAAGAATCTTATTATTGATTTTGATATCAATTTAGATACTGACTTAAATATCTTTAGCCCATGTAAAGTGAGGTTTGCAAAGAATAGAAGCTTCACATCAACTGGAAATTTATGTGTTAATGCTAAAGAGGGTGTTTATTTTAATCCTTACTTTACTCTTAGAGCTAATGAAGTTGCCTTACATTCAACTAAGCGAGTCGTTATAAGAAATAATGCTGATGTTGAAGTTAGGAAATTGGTCTTACAAAGCTTAGGGGCCACTCCAGAGGCCAGAGTCCATATCAGACATCATTCCACTATAAAAGCAGATAGCCTTGAGCTCTTTGGTGAATATAGAGCTACTCTTGGACACTCTTCTAACTACGAGGTTAGTAGTGATATCTATATGAAGTCTATAAATGAGTTTGCTTCAATTTGGAGAGATACTGTCGTTACAACACCATCTCTAGAGATTGAATCCGAGAGAAAAGTAGTCGTTTCAAAAAATGTTCAAATCAATTCAGCACAAATTTCTCTTGAAGCTCCAGAGTGTAAGTTGAATACACTTGTTCAAAATGAAAGCATGAGTGGTAATTGCTTCTCTTCAGATAGACCTAGTGCAAAGCTCAGAGTTTCAAGTAGAGAAGTCTCAGTTTTAGAAGAGGTCACTTTTAACGCTAATAGGTCCAGTGACAATATTGGTATTGAAAATTATGAATTTATTGTGAATGGAGAAGTCTCTCAAAGTGGAAGTAACCCAATATTTAAAAAGAGCTTTGATAGTGAAGGGATCTATAAAGTTCAACTCCTTGTTAGAGATGCTAGTGGTTATATAGATTCAGCAGTTAAGAAAATTACTGTTAATAATTCACTAGATTCAGATATGGAGGCCTTCTTTCATTATGAAGTAGAGGATGGTGAACTAAGTTTAGTTTATCATCAGGGACTTCCAATAGAAGATGTTATTTCTATGAAGTATATTATCAATGATAGCACTGAAGTGAACGTATCAGAGTTTTATCATCTTACAAGTACAGAGGTTGCGGGACTTAGTGAAGGCAATCATAAAGTAACTCTAGAGTTAGTAGATATTAATAATGTAAAATATATATTTTCAAGAATTGTAACTGTTGGGCCAGAAGAGGTGATGAGACAGGTCCTCCCTGTAGTTGATTTTGATATTTATCAAGTGGCACCTAAAAAGGCATTTCTTGATTTTAGAAAATCTTTTGAGCCCTACGATGGTATTGAAGAAGTCGAAATCGATTGGGGAGATGGAACGACATCAGAAGTTGATGCCGAGAGTTTAACAAGCTTCTTTCATACTTACAGTAATGTCGGTGAGTATGAAGTTACTCTGCTCGTGAATAAAGAAATTGGTGATGACGAATGGATACAGAAAGAAGCAATTAAGACAGTTGTTGTTACAGATAGCGATGTCCCTTCAATGCCACCTATTGCAGACTTTAAAGCTGATGTTGAAGAGTTCGCACCACACGTAACTTTCTCTAGTAACTTCTCTGTTTCACCAACAAGTGAAATTGTATCAACAGTTTGGGATCATGGTGATGGAACGAGCTATAGTGGTTCAGATAAAGAACATATTCATTTTTATACTCCAGGAGTGTATCTACCTTCCTTAACGGTCGTTGATAGTAACGGTTTAATATCTAAGTTAACAATGAAGGTTGTAGTAAGTGAACCTGGACCACCAGTCATTTCTTCTATTGATTGTTGGAATCAAGATGAGAGATGGGTGGAGTGTGAAATTATAGCAGTAGATAAAGAAGATGAAATAACAGAATTGGAGATAAGTTGGGGCGACGGAGAAGCTGAAATCTTTAATATGGATTAAGGAGAGCGCTATCTTTGGACAGATAGAAGACACGAGTATTCACAAGATGGTGAGTATAATATCTCATTTACCGTGAGAACAAATAGAGGAGAGAGTGCAACTTCTAGTACAAGTACTAATATAGCCCTTGGTGGTGAAAATATGCCCCCTATAGCTGAATTGAATTGTAATGAAACAGGTGCTTTAAGAGAAGTTAAGTGTAATATTTCCAACTCAAGAGATATTGATGGTGAGATCATCAGGTATATGATTAGCTTTGGCGATGGAAATTCAATTGAGGTTGATAATCCACAAAGTATCTATCACAGTTATGTTCAAAATGGCGTTTACGAAATTAATTTAATCGTTGAAGATAATGACGGTGCAACCGGTGAGTCAAGTCATTCATTAGAGTTTATAAATCAAATGCCTGTAGTGGAGGCTAATTGCCTAAGTTATAGTTTTAATGATCTATCCTGCGAATCATTTTCCTATGATGTTGATGGTTATATTGTAAATACAGAATTCATCTGGGATGAAGGAAGTATATCAGGTCAAGAAACATATTTTTCTACAACGTTAAATTCTGGTGGCTTCAAACAAATTATAGTTCGTGTCACAGATAATGAAGGCTTAACAAGTGAGAAGTTTATTTTTGTCAATGTGCTTGAAAGTATTGCACCTGTTGCTAGTTTCTCATGCAGTAATAACTTAATTGAAAAAATAAAATGTGTGAATGAATCAAATGATGAGGACTCTGATGAACTTATATTTAAATGGCGTCTGAATGATACGATTTATAACACCTTAAATTTAGAAGAGTCTAATATTTCAGGTGGAGAGTATGAGGTTTCTCTAGTGGTTACCGATTTGGATGGAAATACTTCTATTCAGAAGTCAATGGTGAGTGTCGTAAATAATATAGGCCCAGTTTCTAGTTTTGAATGTAATAGTAACAACACACTCGAAATTAATTGTTCTTCTACTTCTTATGATGAGGATGGACAGATTGTTAATTATTTATGGTTAGTTGATGAGGTAGAGGTTTCTAGCAATCAGGACTTAATATATAAGCAAAATAAATTGGGAAGCTCTGTTGTTAGACTTGTTGTAGGAGATGATAATAACTCTTTTTCTAGCTACTCGAAAGAGTTCTCTCCGAAACAGCCCCTCCCAACAAAAATAATGATGTTCTGTAATCCAAATTTGGAAGATAAAGTTTTAAAATGTGATGGTAACTTTACCGATGTTGATAGCGGAACTATTGAAGAGTTTAAATGGACAATTGAAGATAAAACTTATTACGGGAATGTTATCTTACATGAAAATATGGATGCGGGAGAGCTTGATGTTAAGCTGTCAGTTAAAACATCTCTAGGCGAAAAAATCGAGAAGACTGAGCGAATTTATATACCAAATCTTCCCTCTGAGCCTTCAAAATTAAAGCTACTTCTTTTTGATGAAGAAGAATTTCGTTTCTTCTCTTTGAACGAGAAAGTCTTTTTAAAGGTTGCTGAAAGGTCATTTGGTGTAAATACAAAAGATGAACCTATAATAGGTATAAAGAAGAATGATAATTATATAGATAATTTTATCTATGACCGTAACTCTGGTGCGATTTCAATTGATGGGCCATGGAATGACGGTTTGAATGTTCTAGAAGTTGAGGGGATTGATGATCTTGGTCGAGAAGTTGTCTACTCTTTTGATATATGGGCTGGTGGATTGAGCAGAAAGGTCCTAGCTCGTAACCTCAATGGAGATACAATTGATCGAGGAGAGGTTCTAGTTGAAGTGCTGGATGGCGTTTCTTTTGTTAAGAGTTTTGAAAATGGTGAAGTCCTACTAGAAAATATTCCTTCTAATAAGACCTTAATTCTGAGAGGAGAGATAGGAAATCTTTTTGCATTTTCTTATCTAAATTCGGGAGAAATATTTACACCTCCTTTAATTTATAGAGAAAATTTAAATTTATCTTTGAATCCCGATACGAATAGAGTAAAGGAGCTTGTGGATTGGCACATAATTAAAGGTTCTTTAGATACACATTTAAATAGTACGTCTTTGACTTCTGATAGTATAGGAGAGCTATTTTTAGAGACAAAGGTTAAGATTCCTTCTCAAATGTATGGAGGGGTCGTTCCTTTTGAGTTGGATCAAAGCTTAGAAGGGAATGACTTTCTAGTGTTTGTTGTGAGAGAGGAAAGTGGTGTTGTTCGAAAATTTAATGCATGGTCAGTTAGTGAGTTAAGGGAAACAAAGAATCAAATGCAACTCCACTTTGAAGGAGATCCAAATGAAATTTTAAGTATTCAAATTTTTATAAAGAAATTTGAGAGAAAAAGTATTGAAGATTTCTCATTCTTTAAATCTCTTTTTATAGAAAATGTGTTAGCTAATAATAGCAATTTGAGTTTAGGTTATATATATGAAACTCTATATCTAAGGTCAAGACTATCTAACGTTGAAATTTACGAGCTTTCAGGGGATAAGTTGCAGGGCATAAGTCTTGGGACATTTCCTGAACAACATGAGCTAGAGTACGTTGATAAATCGGGGGCGACGGTTAAGTACAATCCTTTGATTCTAAAGTACAATTCTTACCCATTAAATATCATCCCAAAAATTAAGTTAAGAATATCAAGTGCCGATTCTATTTCCAATAGTTATGATATTGAGCCTTTTATGACTTATTTTGATAAAGCGTACTTTAGAGTGCCTTCGGGAATCTTCCTAGGTGATAAGGTTTACTTATCTATTGCTTCAACAGGGATTGATGAAAATAATGCTTTTTATAATTTAAAAAGTTATTGTTGTTCAGGTCCTATTAGACGAGTGAGAACATTAGGGGAGTCAAAGAGTCTTATAACCTCTTTTTTTAATGTTCTAAAATGGAGAAGCGCGGAAGGTACTTATACTGGAGCGGGATTTGGTGAGAGGTTTCATTATGGTAGTCAGTATTTTAGAGAAAATATAGAGAGGTTGGTTTCTAAACTTGAAAGTAGTAATGTCCTTTTTGGAGAAATAAGCAATATAAATGGTGGTTATTTCTTTGGTCATTCTGGACACAAACAAGGTCTGCATTTTGATTTAGTTCTGGCCAATGAAGACGGCAATAGACCTCAAAATGGAGAATTTAGCTATGGTTATTCTGACTTAATTCTCTCTAAAGAGTCGGCTATCGACTTATTTAAGATTGTGAATCGATTTGATTTTGGAGAGGTTAGTCAGCTAGGGGTTTTTTTTGATAATGAATTTGATTTTAACAAAAGTAGGTTAGTTACTTTTTTTAGTAAATCTAATAGTAGTGACTTGAGAACACCATTTCTCGCTCATTCTCGTCACTTATGTACTAGTAAAGGCGAACTTTTTAGAGATGTTTTATATCAATGGAGAGGACATTCTGATCATCTTCATTTATCATTTAGAGATTATATAAATCCTAAAGTCGTAACTTCTGACTACTGGAGTCCCTCTAGTGATTTCTTATCAAAAACTCCTAATCTTGATGAGGTAGTAAATGAGGGGCCAAATGAAGCAGTAGAGAGAAATGGGAAAAGATATCTAGTTTATAATATACTGAATTTAGATGTAGAAAAGGTGGAAGTTTATTTCCATCGAGATGGAAGGTTTCCTTTAGATTCAGAGCCTTATGTTGAAGATGAGTATGTCGATATTAATAGAGAAAATAGTCCTGTTATTTTAGAGAGGATTGGTGCTGAGTACCGAGTAGAAGTTGAAGAGGGATTGTCAATAGATAAACTTAAAATTCTAGCGATAGAAAATATTGATTCAAAAAACACTTGCTCTTCCAAAGAGTTAATACTCAATCCTGAGGAGAGGTTTACTGTGCTTGGAGAGCTTTCTACTAACGAATATACTCTTAATGCCGAGAATATTTATGTCGAAGGTTTTGAGAGTACACCTGGTCGTGGTATAGATAACGTACTTTGGCAGTGGTCAGAAGTGGTTGATGGTAGAGTGGAAGAGCATGAAGTTTCAGGGATAAGAACTCAATTTACTTCTAAGTACCCTGGAAGATTCAATTTTCAAGTTACGATTACCGACGTCTTTGGAAATAGCACTGTCAAATATATTGAGTCTTTCATTAGGGGACTACCTCCAAGTGGTAGTTGCTTTAGTGATTGTGTCTCAGGAGGTAGTGTCTATGAAGGAAATGTTTGGACTAGGTTAGTGTGTGAATTTTCAGATGTTGATAGTCGAAGGGTAGGGCACTTGAGAGCAAGTAGTGATGGAAAAGTTCTCTATGAAGCTCTAGGGCAGTTACCTAGTGTAGGCTCCCATCAGGATGCTCCTGAACAAGAAATCACGGGAACTTTATCAAATAGAAAAAGAGTCACCTATGGAGCTGTTAAAAATAGTTCTATAATGTATTATTATGTTGTAGACCCTGAGGGGAATAGGTCTGGTTTGCAATCAGTATCAATTCCTGCGTGTTTGGAGAACTTATAGTATGAAATATTTTTTGATAACATTATTATTTAGTTTTAGCAGCCACGGAGATAATCGAGACCCTGGCGAAATTGTACGACATTTTATTATAAAAGATAGGTTAGGACCTTCGCTTTCTTTTATTTGGGGCTTTGAGGGACGAATCTCTCTTTTTAATAATAGAGATCTAAAAGGGAAGCCTGTTGGCTCCTTTTCAAGTCGAGATCTAAAGCTTGGAAATGATACAGTTTGCAAGCTAAGTAAGGAGCATTTAAAAGAGAAAGATATCGACCCGTATAGTATGAATTTTCACCGATACGGTAAAAGTCACTTCTGTGATTACAATATTCACAAAGGAAGAATGACAAGTGGAAAGTTAAAGATATATTTCTCAGAGAATAAAGGAGATATCTACGGCTTTAAATCTTCTTTAGTTAAAGGTGAAGATACTTATTACTTTAGACTTCCTGGAGAAGTTAAGGCGATTACAGATAGCGTTGAGTCCGAAGTTATTTATAAAGGTAAGAGGCTTGCTGTAATTAGACCATCAGCTAAAGAGGTTTTTGAGAAATTTATTTTAAAAGATGAGAGTATTGTTTCTTATATGGATAGGTTGAAGAAGATAATTAAGCAGAAAAATAGTGAACTAATACTTAAGGAAATGAGTAGATGTATTTCTGATAAGAGAAGAAGAGAAAATGATCTAGAGGCAAATAGAAAACTTCTAAATGAGCGTTTTCCAACAACAAAGAATCGAGAGGAGGTATCCTCTGCTATACCTGAAGGTGTGAATTATACATCTTTTCAAGATTTTCTAAATAAGGAAGAGGAGAGAGTTTTAAATTTATTTAAGGCAGATTCAAAGAATCTGGAAGTGTATATATATTTTAAGAAAAATAGAATTCATAGTGTATCTCTGAGTTTGAAGATGAGTGCTGGTGCTAACCTTGAAGTAAGTAGGAAGGATGAGTCTTGTTTTTACATTTCGTATTTCGCACCATGGTCATTTGATGATGAATTATGGAGATAGTTCATTTTTACCCTTAGTTTTCTTAATAAAGCCATTCCAGCTCACTAATCAGCTATACTGATTTAGTATATTTTCATTTTATATAATTTAGTTCATTTGTGAGTATTACCATGACGCCTTTATTTAAAAGTGTATTTACGCTAGTTTTTCTATTGTTCTTTTCTATCTCTTCTTTTGCTCAAGTTGATGTTGGGTTTGATGGAGGAGAGGGAGTTGTTCTTAGAGATCGAGTTCACCCAGCGAGATATACTTTCTTCTTTGAGCAGTATGATGAACTTGAACTGGGTCCTAATGAAGAGATTCTAAAGCTTATTGTTCAGCCAAAAAGTATTAAATTCTATGATAACCCCGAGCTTAAAGGGGAGCCCATTGCAACGATTGATAAATATTCAATAAAGTTAGGTGGGGAAGTTGTCTATACTTCTGATAAATACTTTAGACATTGTAAAGGATGTTATTACCGATCTTTTCCGGGACCTTGGAGTGATGGTAAAGAAGCAGAGGTTCCATATCTTAATGTTCATGCAGGAGATATTAAGGGAGGTTTTGTACAATATATTTACGCCGACGAGTTTAAGAATGGTGTAGCAAAGATTTCTAAATTTACGAAGGAGTTTTCTTTAGATAAGATAGTGGACATTCCCCTAAAAAGAGATTTTTACTTTAGACCTTCTGATGTTTCGAAGTTTTACTATACTCCGCCTGGAGAGGTACTTCGTGATAGGTTCTTAAGTAAGCATCCAGTCATCTCTGAAATGTATCAATCTTTGAAAGATTGTACACTTAAGAAGAGTCTAGAATGTATTAAGAAAGTGTGTAATCTAGATACCTATAGTAATAGAATTGGGAAAATGGGTAAGCTTGAAGAGGGTAAGTTATTGTCTGGAGTAAATAAGTTGTTTGCCTTGGATATAATGCCACCCATTCATTATAGCTTTGAAAGTGCAGAATCCAAAGAGAAGAATAATCAAGTGTTTAGAGCAAATCTTGTTACGTCTGTAAGAGAATCAGTAAGACTAAATATTTCCTACAGGGGTCTTTTGAAAAAATGTTATATATCTTTTGGAGATAATTATAGATTGCAAAAAACAAAGTAACTAGAAGGGTTGATAGTTATAGATCTATTAATACACACTTTGTTTCGTAACATTGTATGGATCAAATATGTATATGGAATTTCAAGGACTTCGGTATTTCTGCTTGAAATGAGAAAAATCGTCTAGAAACTATACACCCTATGAAAAATATCCAATCTAGGCCCAATAAAGTCTTGTTAAGTCTATAATAGTAGAAAATCACTTTTGGAAAGGTATTCGATGCAAAATATTAGTGTTTATCTCAATCAAAGGGCAAGCCACACGCGCTTTGGGCATTGGAAGGAGCAAATTGATAAGTCGCTCTTTCGAAGCACTATTACCTATAGAACTCCAAAAGATCTTAAAGAACTTAAAACAAATTTAGATTTTGATATAGAGAATCGTTGTGACGCCATTGTATCAGTAGGTGGGGACGGAACGGTGAATACTCTTATTCAATCGTTGGCCGGTAGTGATATTGGTCTTCTTGTTATGCCTGGAGGAACGGCAAATGATCTGGCCCGTGAATTAGGACATAAGCAGTCAGTTAAGAAAGTCACACATTTTATAAGAAATAATGAATATAAGTATATCGACTTGATTAAAGTTAATGATAATTACATGGCCACCAATGGTGGAATCGGAATGGGCGCTAAAGTTGCTCAAAATATAAATGAAATAAGAAAGAACTTTCCGACATTTAAGAAATTCATGAAAATTGGTGGAAAGTCTGTTTATTCATTCTTTATCCTTAACGAACTAACGTCGCTGAAGTTTCCTACTTATAAATTAAAAGTCACTTCAAAAGAATTTACTGGTGTAGTTGAAACACCTCTTTTGATGGTTAATAACCAATCACATTTGGCGGGTACTTTTAATATTGCCCCAGACACAAGTCACGATGATGGAAAATTTAATGTGACTATTCTTAAACATAGAACGCATAGAGAATTTATCCAATGCTGTTATAAAATGGGAATAGGTGAATATCCATATTCTGATCCAAATATCATTACATTTGAAACTGATCAGATAGAAGTGGAGAATCTTAATCCTAGTGAAGAGTTACCTTTCTTTGGTGACGGAGAAATACTAAAAAGTCAGAACCCACATATCTGGAATATCCAACTATGTCCTCGTTTATTAAAGGTTTACACACAAGATGACGAAAAGTCTCTCGTAAGTCTTAGTAACGAGGTCAACCTATCATGAAGCTCTTTATCACCGGGGCCAGTGGCTTTCTGGGTAAAGAAATAATTCCTATTCTCGCAGAGGATTGTGACCATCTCTATCTCTTAGTGAGAAAGAAGAGTTTAGTTCGTGCAAAGAAATACTTCGCAGATTACTCAAATATCTCTTTTGTTGTCGGTGATTTAACACATCCGGATTTAATTGAAGGTGAGTATGGGGAGCTTTTAGAGCAAGTTGATTCTATACTTCATATGGGTGCTTTCTACGACCTAGAAGGTGACTATGAGACTTGCTTTCTACAGAATATTCTTGGAACTATGAATATGCTCTTCTTTGCTAGTTTATGCAAGAACCTCAAATCTTTTCACTATGTAAGTACAGTCGCTATTAGTGGCAATAGTACAGGCAAGTTTAAAGAAGACGATTTCTCTCTTGGGCAGAGTTTCTCTAACGATTACTCTAAGAGTAAATGGGAGGCCGAGCGTTTGGTGAGAACCTGGAAGGGTGAAGCAAAGGTTAGAATATATCGTCCCGGTATTATCATTGGGAATTCAATAACTGGGAACTTTGAAAAAGTGGATGGCCCCTATTACTTTTGGAAAACACTCGCCAATGTTAAGAGCCTTTCTCCGATAATTGAAAAACTTCCGTTTCTGCCAATGCCAATAGACGAGTCCTCAACTCTTCCTATTATCAGCGTTGATAATGTTGCAAGAATGATTAGAAATGGGATTCTTCTAGATGAAGAAGACAAGACTCTTTGCTTTAATTTAGTTGAACATATTTGTCCCAACACTTTAGAGTTGATTGATAGTAGCCTAAGAGAGTTTTCAATTAAGACGAGAGTGAAGTCAATTAAGAATCATCTTCTGATTGAAAAGAGCTTCTCTCTTCTTGGTCTGCCAAAAGAGATTATCCACTATATGGTGACTCCTGTTGAGTATTCGGTCAAAAACTCTATGGAGTATCTAGGGCTTAATGAACAAAGTGGTTTTGAGAGTTACAAAGACATAATATTTAAAAAAGCAAAGACTGTATTTGGGGGATCTAAATGAAGCAAGTGATCTCAATTGCCTTTGCACAAGAGAATAAAAACTATGATGAAATCGTCGAGTTTCGTGGTGAAAAAGTAAGGCTTACTCAATATGCAATTGGATTTAATTACTCTCTAGCGAGAACTCTTATTGAAAAGTACGACGGGATCTGTGATGTGATTTGCCTCAGTGGTGTTCCTCCAAGAATTCAAACGAAGTCTGGAGTTATAGAACATCCTTCTTCTCAAAAATTAAAATCACTGGCCAAGGTTACACCTCTAGTTGATGGACAATTACTAAAGAATATCTATATCCCATGGGCATTTAGACAGTATTATCTAACCAATAAATCGACTCTAGAAAATAAGAGTGTAAGTATGTATACCGGTGCTCTCCAAAAGAATTTAGTTGATATTATTGAAGAGTTGGGTGGGAATCTCTGCCTGGCCGATCCATACTTCTTTCTACGTATGCCTTATAATCTGCACTCTAATAATGGTCTAGAGAAATTTCTTAGAACACTCTTTCCAGTTATGAGTAAGATGAAATTTAAAGAATCTACTGTGGCCACATTTAGACTTGAAGATCAAAAGATCTATAAAGGCTTAAAAGAGTTCTTTAAGGGGGAGATTTTTGTTGGCAATGAGGGAACAATTCAGATTATTGACAAAGATCACCTGAAGGGAAAAACCGTCGTTCTCGATTTCATGGGCACGTTGATGAAAGAGAGACTCATTAAAGCGGGAGTTAAAGATTGTATTAGCTGTATGCCAAAAGTGGTTAAGGGACGCTACGTGAATTTCTCAGTTCTAGAGGCCCTAATGCAGGCACTTCAGCCCGATAGTCTTAGTGCTGATGATATCCTTTGGTGGATAAGTGAACTTGATTTAAAAGTAGAGCACCACCAATTGAGTGAAGACTCAAAGAGTATTCAAAGTACAGATAAATTTGCTTTCATTATTCATCCCCTTAGTAAGGACTACTTATTTAAGCATCCACTTTTAAAAAAATTAAAACCAGCGAAGAAACAGTTGGGTGGAATACTAGAGAAGGCCCTAACTTATACACCTGGTTTCTTCTATGGGAAAATTAGTGGAATTATCTCTGATGGTAACGGTAAGGAAGTCGAGGGGCTGATTTACACTGTCTCAGATACTCCCAAGATGCTAATGGAGCAAAATCCAGAAAAAGTTTATAAGAAGCTAGTTGATATTTGTAAAGATGCTAAGAAGAATGGTGCCAATATAATTGGACTTGGAGCGTTTACTAAGATTGTAGGGGACGCTGGAATAAGTGTAGAGCAAAGGTCTCCTATTCCTGTTACTACTGGGAACTCTCTCTCTGCTTGCTCAACACTGTGGGCCGCAAAATTTGCTGTTGATAAGATTGGACTCGTAAAAAAGAAGTCATCTACATGGCAGGGAAAAGTGATGGTGATAGGTGCTACCGGTGCTATTGGTGCCGTCAGTGCTAAAGTCTTGGCAACTAGATGGAAAGAACTCGTATTAGTTGCTCCAAGGGCCTATAAGCTTTTAGAGTTAAAAGAAGAGATCGAGGCCATTGCTCCTAATTGTAAAGTAAGTATTAGTACTTCTCCCAATAAGGTAATAAAAGAGTGTGATCTTATCATTACGACAACATCTGCTAGGGGAAAGAAGATTTTAGACATTAAGCAAGTCAAGCCTGGAGCAGTAATTTGTGATGTCTCAAGACCTTTTGATATAAGCGAAGAAGACGCTGCCTCAAGGCCTGATGTTATGGTTATAGCTAGTGGTGAGGTTCAGTTACCCGGGCACGTAAAATCCAAAGTCGATCTAGGACTCGAGGGAAATATTGTTTATGCATGTTTAGCTGAGACTGCTCTTCTGGCAATGGATGGAAAGATTGAGAGCTTTACCCTTGGTCGAAATATTAGTTATGAAAAAGTCTTAGAAATTGATAGAATGGCCAAAGAACACGGAGTAAAACTCTCGGCAATCATGGGTCACAATGGCTTTATTAGTAACGATGAATTTAAACTCTGTAAAGAGCATGCACTTAAGAAGAGGAATCAAGATGGTTAAGAAATATTTTTCAGATCTCAATTATACTTTAGGTAATGAAGATACGACTCTTGAGTATGAGCTTGTAAAGAAGATCAAACCTAAGAATATCTTAACTATTGCTGGGTCAGGCTCTAGAGTTGTGCCTCTCATAAGTAAAGATGTATCAAATCTCTATTGCGTGGATGTTTCTAGACCCCAATTATTTATCACAGAGCTTAGAAAGGTGACGATTGAATCCCTTAACTTTAATGACTATCTCGCTTTTTGGGGTTTCCCTCCATACGCTGCTTATGACTATGCAATTAAGAGAAGAGAAATTTTTAAGGGCCTAGATCTCTCGTTTGAGTGTAAAGACTATTTTCTAAAAGTCTTTGGAGAGATGCAGTGGGAATCAATTCTTTATATGGGGAAGTGGGAGAGAACTTTTGCAGTCTTTGCCAAAGTCGTTCAAAAGTTTTTTGGAAAAGAATTTGATCAGATCTTTAAGTTTCATAACCTCTCAGATCAAATCCATTATTATAATAATAAATTCTCTATGCGAAAGTGGAAGACGCTCCTCTTTATTCTAGGGAATAAGAGTGTCTTTAATGCGCTTCTTTACAAGGGAGACTTTATAAAGAAGAATCAGCCAGGTTCTCACTTTAGTTATTACTTCGACGCCTTTGAAAGTCTCTTTACACACTCACTAGCAAGAGAGAGCTTCTTTCTCAATCTATGCTTCTTTGGAAAACTCTCTCATGAGGACGCCAATACTATTGAGGCCAAGAAGGAGTGTTTTGATCGCATGAAAGAGGGTTTAAGTAATGGAGTAAATGTAAACTATGTAAACTCTGATCTCGTTTCCGCAGCTCAGTCTGTACCTAGTGGAAGTTTAGACTTTCTGAGTCTTAGTGATGTTCCAAGTTATTTTGGTGGAGATCTTGAGAGAGACTATATGCAAGAACTAAGGCCATCTCTAAAGAAAGGAGCGATCGTCGTTCTTAGAAGCTACTTAAGAGTTCCTGAAAGTAATCTTAAGGGGTTTGTAGATATCACGCCTAAGTATAGCGAACTACTTGCTACAGAAAAGGTACAAATGTATATCGTCCAGATCTTTGAGTACGTCGGCGAATAATTAAGGAAATTTCATATTTCATCATGCTTTTATCAACTCTCTTCTCCTATTCTATAGAAGATTATTAGGGGAGGAGAAGATGAAAGTTCTTTTAATTTTCTTAACTATTATTTTTATGGGAATTCCTAAGACTTTGGCGCAAGGCCTTTACACTGACTATGGCATTGAGAGAATCTATTGCTTTGCTGAGAATGCAGATATAGAAATTGAATTGTCACAGGTTGATAATATTCATCACTCCTTTAAAACTATAGGTAGAGATATCTTTAATCTAAATGAACTTAGAAAAGTTGAGTCAATTCCCAATGGTGTGACATTCTATTTAAGCAATGTGGAACGCTCTCCTATAAGCTTTATTCTTGATAATGAGGATAATGTTCTTATTGAAGGTCTGTCGGCCATTACAGACTTTAATAGAGACTTCAGGTTTCATTGCGATATCGAATAGTGCAAGTATTTAAAATTAAATATCTATAAGCGACATGGAATAGTTGCTGTCACAAAAAATCCCTCTCTTTCGGACAATGTCAGAGTAATTGATTTATTTTCCCTTCCAAAATATACATTCTCTTTTGATTTAAATAGATTCCACTCATTAAAGAAATTACTTAATGACAATACTTTGGAGGTATTTAATGAAAAAGATTATCGCTGCAACACTTGCACTTATTTCTGTTAACTCATTTGCTCTTAGCTCAACTGATAGCTGGGAAACAATTAGATCTACTGTATCTGCTTCAGATAAGTACACTCTTTCTAATCTAACTGTATTTGTTGGAAAGCCAACAACTGTATTTGATGTATGTGTTGATGGAGATAAATTTGTAGCTCTTAAAGAGTCTCCAGTTTATGAAAGACAATATGTAGGGAGAGGAAGAGACCACAATGACGGTGACAATGATGGTTGGGCAGATGTAATTGTTGGTTATAAGAAATTTTCTTACCCACTTACATACACAAGCTATAGAGAAGTTTGTGCAAATAACGGAAAGAGATGTAGAAGAGTTCCATATACAGTTAACCAAAAGATCGAAAATACTTTAACTGTAAATAAACTAATTGCGACTTACGGAAGTAGCAGAAGAGGAACAGAGAGAAAAGTTTATAAGAAAGCATTCACTAAATCGTTTACAGTACCTGCTTGTAACTAAGATTTAGTTATTAAGAGTTCAAATCTATAAAAGAAATCGGTCACTTAGGTGGCCGTTTTCGTTTTTTATTCATGTATATCTTTCATGGAATGACCTAAGGCCTATGAGCTATGTTATATAGGTTGAAATTGGAGATTTATGAAAATAGAGGCTGAGAATTTATCATCTGCTCACTCTCTTGAGGCCTTAAAAGATCAAGTTGCAAAGGATCTTTTAAAGAAGCTAGAGGACTACGCGAACCCGAAGATCGGGCAGCGTTTACTTGCGCAGAAAATGAATATCAGCGAGAGAACTCTAAGCCGTCTAATCAATTTAGAAAATCGACCAACTTATCAAACACTTCTTAAGATCTATAGAGTTATTTTTGATAGTACTAACGATGCTTATATCCTAGAGGTTTGCCCACAAATTGTTGAAAAAGAAATTAGAAAACATAATCCAACAATTATAGAGGATGGAGTTAATTATAGTGATGATATTGAAAGCGAAATTATTCACGATAGAGTTTTCTGTGAAATCTACTTTCTAGCAGTAACGAGTCCTCTTAGTCGCGAGCTCGTTCAATACCGCTACGGACTACACGGTATGGAAACTCTTGAGAAGATGTGTGAAATGAGAGCTCTAAAACTCAATAATGAAGGCCTATATATTCAAGGGAGTCTTTCTCCTAATCTTAGTGCGAGTACATTAAAGAGAGTTGGGTTGAACTTAACTCAAAAATTCTCTAAACCACTTAATACTCAAGTTGGTGGAGAAAATTTAATTGGCTTCTATGCTGATGGACTGGATGAGAAGACCTATGATGAATGGTTAAAGATAGATGAGCGTGCATTTAGAGAAAAAGTACGTCTCTCCAATGAGGCGGGAGCAAAAGGTGAGATTAGGGCCTTTACTTTTATGGTAACAGATACAATGAGTGAGAAATAGATATGAGCTTATTTAGAAATATAACAATATTGATAACGATGATCTTAATCATGAATGTTGAAGCTGCTTCAGGGATCGGTGGATTGGCCGGTGGAAGTTCAACAGGGAAGATTTCCGAGCAAATTGAAAATGCTATGTTAGATGGAAATTGGGGACTGGTTAGAGAAGTTGTTAGTGGATCTAACGAGCATAGAATTGCGGGTGATACTGTCTTTATTGGTCGTCCAGCTTCAGCATTTGATACTTGTATAGATGGTGACGAACTTAGAAGTAAGAAGAAGTATCCTGTGTATAAGAATGTCTACGTAGGCTCTGTTAAAGATTATAAAGATGGTGTTCGCGATGGCTGGACTAATAAATTAGTCGGTCATGACTTTAGAAGATATCCACTTAATTATAAGTCGAAGAAAACAGTCTGCGCTAATAATGGAAAGAGATGTAGAGAAATCCCGGTTACCATAAGACAGGAAACTCAAAGAGAAATTACAGTTAAAGAATATGTAAGGACAGTTGGACGTAATAATCCAAGAGATATTTACCAAGATCTAAATACTGAACTCTATGAAATTGAGGCCTGTCACTAAGAGTAATACTCTTGCATTACTTGAAGTAGTTCTGCGCCACTAGGAACAGAGCTACTTGGGTAGTGATTAATAAGAATCCCATCAGCTAGTGCTTTCACTTCGAACTTAACAGGTTCATCTCTGAAGAGATTTTCAAAATTTATCCCCGTTGCCAAAATATCACCTTTCTTAAATTTCGACCCAGGCGAAATATTGTAGTGATAGAGGGCCCCTCTTGGAGCGTAGTATGTCTTATAATCACTTAGTTTACATTTGAGCTTTTCGCTCTCTCTTGGAAGTTCTGGTGCCTCTTCTATTATTCCACGGTGATGTAGGTAATTTAATATATAGAGTAGGTCATGACTGGCTTCCTCTAAATCAATGATCTCTTCACTTCCTAATTCAACTGTATAAGACTCAAAAGGGATATGAAAATCTCTACCAAGCTCTTTAAATGTACTCTGTAGATTAACCCAAGGCATGAATGTTGCCTCGTCCATAGCACTACCAAATTCATTAGGAATGATTAGTCTAAAAGGAAAATGAAGATCATCAGATCTCTGCTCGAGGTACTCAGGTACATAGAGATAACGTGTGGCCTTAGGTCCAGTATGTAAGTCTAGAACGTAGTCAGAGTCTGTGGCCAACTCCTGGAGAGTTAAATTAACTAGACCATTTGTATTTGGGCCATACTCAATATGTTTTGCTTTTTGTGAAAGAATAAGTTCTTTAAGTAGCTTCTTATATTCCTTGCAAATATCTTTTTCATCACTCTGCAAGTGAGATTTTGCAAATTCGACGACTTCAGTAGAGCTTTTAGTGAAATCAAAATACAGTCTATTCCAATTGTCGCCAGTATTGGGATTGAATCTTCCAAATGTATAAGTTCCAATCTTAGTATTAATGGCCTGCGGATTTGCCATTGGAAGAATAGTGATCTTACCAATAATTGGATTATTTTCTAGGTACTCTAGAAGTCGGTAAATTACAGCATTGCCTTGGTGTTCAGCACCGTGAACAGATGCCTGAATATAGCAGTGAGGACCTTCAAAACTTCCATCAACTTCAATCACTTTTAAAGAGAGCTTTTCTCCGCTTGGTAATTCACTAAGTGCAATCTTTCTCTTACTAATTTTATTTGTCATTAAATTAACCAATCCGATGATGATTTAATTGTTCTTGGGGTCATTAGATCTCCATTATAGAGAATGACTTCTGCAGGAAGATTGTGACATAGAAAAAATGGCATCGCTTCAGTGAAGCCATACGCGCCAGCTTGAGAGAAAACTAACCAATCTCCCTCATCAATATCTTCTGGCAATTGAAATGTTCCCAATTTATCTAGTGCTGTACACAGAGGCCCATGTACTGTGAACTCTTTAGTTTTTGCGTCACTTTCTCTGAACATCTCACAGGGAAAAGCTTGATCAGTGAGGGCCGGTCTCGCAATATGATTAATTCCACCGTCGAGCACAAGAATATCTCTGCCACGAACAACCTTCTTATCTATAACTTGGCTCAAGTAGTGACCATAAGGGCCTGTGCAGTAGCGACCTAATTCCATCCAGATCGTTTGTAACTTATACTCATCTCTTAATTTCACAAGTAGAGAATTTACATCTTTAAAATCTAGGGGAGTTTCATTAGCTGCGTAAGGAATGCCAAGACCTCCGCCTAGGTCAATGACTTCCATATCAATATCCATCTTTTTAGATAGATCTTGAAGTGAGACGATAGTTCCTCTCCAAATTCTTTCTAGTCTTGAAAGCTCTAGAAGATTTCCCCATTGGAAAACATGGAAACCTTTAAAGTCTAAGTTTTGGCATTTTGACTTATCAAGTTTTAACCACTCTTTTTCATCTAGACCAAAAGGAGTGATCTCATCTCCACCAAGAACTGACTTTCCTTCATCCCAGTCTAGCTGAACTCGTAGCAGAACTTTTGGTCTCGCTCCTAATTCTCTTGCAATCTCATCAAGCCAATAGGCCTGATTAAGACTTTCAAGAACGACGACATTGACTTCGTTGATAATCATCGAGCGAAGGTATTTTCTAGACTTACTAGGTCCAGTAGAGAGGATGTCTTCTGGAAGAATTCCAGCGCTAAGAACTTGTTCTAATTCCCCTTGAGATGCTACATCAAGTCCAAAGTCTAAGTTTCTAAAGATCTTTAGAATCGCAGACATTGGATTGGCCTTACAGGCATACCAAAGTTTAATGGAATCATCGCGAGTATCTCTCATATAACTTAAATGGTCTTTGAGACCGTCTAAGTCATAGAAGTAGAATGAAGAATCTAGTCTCTTGATAACTCGCTTTAACTGTTCTTTATATTCGCTCTTTAACTTCAAAGAAGACTCCAATTAATTATCTTAAAAATTGTTCTAGCTCCAGTGAAGCATCACTTTTCTCATCTCTGAATTTTACAATAAGAGCACAATTCATATTGAGTCCCATATCCTTGGCCCATGCTAGTTTTGAATTCACAGGTCTAGTCCCAGGAACAACAATTGCATTCTCAGGAATAGGTTCACCTTTTTCTAGCATTCTCTCGTTTACGCAATCATAAACTGGAACACCTTTAGAGAGGATAACACCAGGAGCAATTACTGCACCTTTTAGCACTTGAATTCCTTCAACGATAACGGCACCGGCACCGATGAAAGCATTATCTTCGATTATTACTGGTGCAAGCCCAACTGGCTCAAGGACACCACCAATTTGAACACCTGCAGAGAGGTGAACATTTTTTCCAATTTGAGCACAAGAGCCAACAAGCGCATGTGAATCAATCATTGTTCCTTCATCCACGTAAGCACCAACATTTACATATGCAGGTGGCATGAGAATAACGCCTTTAGCGATATAAGAACCACGTCTTACTGATGTTCCTCCTGGAACCATACGTACCCCTTGTTCTGGCGTAAATTTCTGTGGTGGCAAGTTATGTTTGTCTACAAATCCATGGAAGTGCTCATGTGAAAACTCAGTGAGAGTTCCAGCTTTAAAAGAGGCGAGGATGGCTTCTTTAACGGCAACATTGGCAACCCATTTTCCGTCTTTCTTTTCAGCTGATCTAATTTCACCTTTTTCTAATAAATCTAATACTTCTTTCCAATTTAATTCTGACATATTTCTTCCTTTATGAATTCCATTCATTAATTTTAGAGTGTGCTAATCTTAGTTGTGAGTCGTCCTCGATCTCTTTGTGAGTAAGAGGAGCTCTTAGTGTTGCATTTGTTATTTGCCCATCAATTTCCATCAATCTTTTAACAGGAATAGGATTTGAGGCCATAAATAGAGAGTTAGAACAATCTCTCCAAAGTGTTTTTTCATTTTCGTTTAACTCATTAGATAGAGCTTTTTGAACGTAATTATGAGTTTGTTTTGCCCAAACATTTGAAGCAACAGAAACAAGTCCCTTGGCCCCTAGAGGAGTGTAGTCAGGTAACATCGCATCGTCACCACTGTAAACCATCGCCCCTGGAGCGGCCTTAACATACTTAGAGAAATCTTCAGTGGATCCACTTGCTTCTTTAATCGCCCAGAAATTCTTATGATCTTTTAAAAGCTCAATGGCCTCAAATGACATTTTTACTCCAGTTCTACCAGGAACATTATAAAGCATACACGGTCTAGAACTATCGTCTAAAAGAGTTTTAAACCATTCGTACTGTCCTACTGTTCCAGGTTTTGCGTAGAGCGGAGTCACTAGAAGGTAACAGTGAACAGGTAGAGTTTCTAGGTAGTCTATCCACTTAACAGTATCAGTTAAATTAATACCGCCAACACCAACCATAATTGGAGATGTCAAATTGAGAGATAATGTATGCTCTAGAATTTTTACTTTTTCATCTTCGTCTAGGTTAAGGGCTTCACCTGTACTTCCTAAAATAAGAATTCCATTCTTCGCAGCCTCTTGATCTCTAAGAACGTTAGTTAAATCATCGTAGTTCACCGATCCATCTTCTTTCATTGGTGTGATAACGGCAGTCCATAATTTATAGTCGTTTAAATTCATTTCTCTATCCTATTTATTTTAATAATTTTGAAAGTGTTAAATCTTCGAAGTCATAGAGGCCCACAGAGAGTTCACTGAAGTATTCGCATGCCTTTATAGCGCCACTTGCAAAGATACTTCTATCTGTCGCCTGATGTCTCAGCGTGATAATTTCATTGTCAGTTTTAAGCTCAATGATATGATCTCCAACCACATCCCCAATTCTCTCTGAGGTGATTGGCATCTCTTGCTTTGACCACTCTTGCCACTTGAGAGCTGTTCCACTTGGCGCATCTAATTTCTTTGTGTGATGAACTTCGTGGATATTCATTGTGTAATTTTCAAAAAGATCTTGGGCCTTAGAAAAACTCTCGCTAATCATTTTGTGAACAAGATTCATTCCGATAGAAAAATTAGATGCTTTGATCCACTTTCTCTTTTTCTCTATAACAGCATTTCTGATGTCATCGCTCCAATCCAGTCCTGTTGCTCCTGTGACAATATCTATATCACTTTCAAGAAGTTCTGGAATTAACGATTTAAAAACCTCTCCATCTATAAAACAGATGGCCACGTCAAAATCTCTTAAGTTCTCTCGTGTCGGTTTATTTGTGGAATTGAAAATTTCAAACGAGCACTGTCTTTCACTAAGAATTTTTGAAACATATGAACCAGTTTTGCCATTGCCAATAATTGCGTATTTCAAACTTATTCTCCAATAAAGTGTTCGTGTAGTTTCACTACAGCTTCATTGGCCCTTTTCTCGTCAACTAGAAAGCAGAAGTTGTGTTTGGAAGCTCCTAAACAAATCATCCTCACATTAATATCTCCGAGAGAATTAAATATCCTTGTGGCCAGTCCTGCAGTGTGATTAATATTGTTACCTATTAGAGACACTAAGCAAAGTTTTTCTTCAATTTTTACCGTTGCGAGAGTCTCTAATTCAGCAATTAACTTCTTGTTAAGTAGAGTAGAATCCTCAACTGTTAAAGAGACAGAAATCTCTGAAGTCGTAATACTATCAACACTCACTTTATATTGATTGAATATTTTAAATATTTCATAGAGAAAGCCATGAGAGTGGAGCATTTTCGGTGTACTGAGCGTAAGTAGACTCTGGTCTTTCTTTAAGGCCATCGCTCTAATTAGAGGAGCTTCATCGCATTCTTTCTTGATCCAAGTTCCTAGAGCGTGGGGTTCATAGCTTGAGCCAACGTAGACAGAGATATCCTCTCTAAGTGCTGGAGTAAGAGTCGTTGGATGTAGAATCTTTGCACCAAAAGTTGCAAGCTCGGCCGCCTCTGAAAACGTAATTTCACTCATAAGTTTTGCACTTGGAACAATGCGAGGATCAGTTGTGGCAATTCCCGCTACATCAGTCCAAATTTGTAAAATGTCTGCACCAATTCCCTCGGCCAAAAGGGCGGCACTATAATCACTTCCACCGCGACCCAATGTTGTCGTATGACCGTCTTCACTTTGTCCAATGAATCCTTGAGTAACGTAGACAACATCGTTGCTCTTACATAATTTAAGGTGCTCGTTACAAAGATTTCTAATCTCTTTTACCAGAGGTTGCGCCTTTCCAAATTGATCATCAGTTCTAAGCACTTTTCTAACATCAAAGTTCTCTACAGTCTTAGTTTCTACTGCGTTCCAAGTATCTGAGAGTGCTTTGGAAAAGAGAAGTGATGACATTCTCTCTCCAAGTGATTGGATTGTGTCAAAGGCCTTTGCCGAACAATCCCTTAAGAGGTTTACTCCTTTTGCAATTGTGCGAGCCTCTTCTAAGAGTTTGTTTAACTCGCTCAAGTCTTCAAGCCCCAGATCCTTTGCAATCGAATGGTGCTTTTCTACGATTTCACCAATGAGAGATTCACAGTCGTCCCAGCTCGATTCAAGAGCAAGTTTAGAGAGTTTAATAAGGTTATTAGTTGTTCCAAATGTGGCCGAAACAGTAATTAGATTTGCTCTATGCTCAAGCGCTACATTAGCAGATCTCTTCATGGCCACGGCATCGGCCATAGAACTTCCACCAAATTTAGCAACGATCAACTTCGACATACTTTCTCCCAGGATACTTAATATCTATTTATATTATTTAATCTAATGGCAAAGGGAAATAATTTAGAAGTGATTCTAGAAGTACTCCACATTGCCTGTGACAGTCCTAGGGATTCAGCCCTAGCAACCAATAGCACCTTTCTTTGGCAAGGCCCTATTTCGGCAAATCTTCCATCACTTACTTTCGCTAGATCCAAAAATCTTCCAGTAAATTACCTAAGAGATGCGCCTCTTCATTTCTAAAAATGCTAACCAATTATCATCAAATATTCAACTAAGATTTACAAAAAGATAAAAAACTATCAATATTAGTGTTTGTTTTATCAATATTGTCTTTAAAAGGTGGCAAGTATGAAGAAAGTTGGTTTTGTAGGTTGGAGAGGAATGGTTGGTTCAGTTCTTATGGATAGAATGAATGAGCTAGGAGACTTTAAGAAAATAGAGTCGATCTTTTTTTCTACCTCTCAAGTAGGAGAGAAGGCCCCTAATTACTCTAGCAGTGAACTCTTAAAGGATGCCCTCAATATTGATGAGCTTTTAGAAATGGATATAATTGTGACTTGTCAGGGTGGAGATTATACCAAAGAGGTTCACCCAAAGCTAAAATCAAAGAATTGGAATGGCTATTGGATAGATGCTGCAAGTACACTTAGAATGAATAGCGATAGTGTTATTGTTCTTGATCCGGTAAATAGATCAGTTATCGATAGGGCGCTAAATGACGGTATTAAAGACTTTGTTGGAGGAAATTGTACAGTATCCCTAATGATGATGGCCCTTGGCGGATTATTTGAGAGCGATGAGATTGAATGGCTTACTTCAATGACTTATCAAGCGGCATCTGGTGGTGGAGCTAGGCATATGAAAGAGCTTCTCACTCAAATGAAGGTCGTGGGAACAAATTTCACTCAAATGGATGAATCACTCTCTAAAGACATAATGAAAGTTGATCAACTCGTGACAAATACGCTTAGAGATGGGTCTTTGGACATTAGCTGCTTTGGAGCTCCTCTTGCTGGTAACCTAATCCCATGGATAGACTCTGCCGTTGAAGCAGGACAGACTCGTGAAGAGTGGAAAGGTGTAGCTGAAACCAATAAAATTCTTGGTCGTAGTGAAAATATCATTCCAATTGATGGAACTTGTGTGCGTATAGGAACTATGAGATGTCACTCTCAGGCCTTTACAATTAAATTGAAGAGAAATATTCCAATGGATGAGATTACACAAATGATTAGCTCTCATAACGATTGGGTTAAGGTCATAGGCAATACGCCAGAGGAAACGAGAAGTGGTCTCACACCGGCCGCTGTAAGTGGAACCCTCGATATTCCAGTAGGAAGACTTAGAAAAATGAATCTTGGAGAACAATATCTCAATGCCTTTACTTGTGGCGACCAACTCCTTTGGGGTGCAGCTGAGCCTGTGAGAAGAATGCTTGGGATTCTCGTTGACTCGTCTCTGTAGAAGACGGTTATAGATAGTGCTAATTGTCAGAGCAAGTATGGAGAGAAGGCCAAGCAATGTAATAACTTGGCCTACTGAAAGAATTAGAATTCAGAGAATTCAAACATAGATGCACTAAATCTAGCATCATTACCCTTACCGCCAATAATAATTATTCTATTATCATTTGTAAGAGTCGCACTAAATTGTGACCTTGGAACATTCATTTGCGCCGATGTCTGAGTTGAAATACCTGCGTAAGGGTCATAGATCTCCGCTGTCTTTGAACATGTCTTACACTCATCTTGAGGATTTCTTCTCGCAAAGTGCTCAACTTCACCACCAACGATAAAGACTTTACCATCTGGAAGAAGTACAGCTTGATGGTAGGCCCTTTGCTCATTCATTGTCTCTTCTACTAAGTGAAAAGAGTTATTCTTTGGATTAAAAATCTCAATTCTATTAGTTGCTTTATTCTCTTTAGAAAATCCACCAACAATTAGAACTCGTCCATCTTTCAACTTAGTTGCTGTGTGATGACCTCTTCCAAAACGAAGCCTCGAAGTGAGCTTTGTAAATCTATTGAATTTTGGATCAAAAATCTCGGCACTAGCTATTCCTTGACCGTTACTCTCATGATCAACTTTGAAGCCTCCTACGATAAGAACACGACCATCATTTAGCTTTGTCATAGTATGACCTGCTCTTGGAACACGCATTGAGCCGATATTTACAAATTTTCTTGTAGTAGCATCAAAGAGTTCAGCAGTTGCCTGTGAGTCTCTCCCTGTCCAAAATTGATTGCGACCTTTCCAACCACCAGTGATAAGAACGTCTCCATTATCTAATTTAGTTGCTACGTGCTCAACTCTAGGAAAATTCATATTTCCTATTGCCTTGCTACTCTTTGTTCTACCGTTGTAGAGCTCTGCACTTGTATTGGCGTGCCAACCACCAGTTAGAAGAACCTCGTCACTATCAAGAGTTGTTGATGTGTGAAAAGATCTCTTTACTGCAATCGATCCGCTGTGAAAGAACTCTGTCTGATAATTTGAAAGCGCACCAATGGCCCCCGAATTATTTGTCATAGACAGATCACCACTTACAATTAAATCTCCATTACTTAGCTTAGAAACACGATGACCTAATCTTGAAGGAAGGTTTGTGTGATTTCTCGTTAGTGGTACAAATTCATTGTTATATCTATAATCTGCTATTAAACAAATTCCCTCTTCTGGAAATGGACAAGCAATATCAACACCATTATTTCTTAGATCTAGATAAGTAATATTACCAAGTCTTGAAAGAGGTGAGGCATCTTCAATCTCATTATCCGATAACTCTAGTGACGTAAGATTTAGCAAGCTTGTTAAAGCTTGAAGATTATAAATTCTATTCTCTCTTAGATTTAACTTTGTTAAATTTACTAGAGAGCTCAAAGGTGAGATATCTTCAATCTCATTATCTCCAAGATCTAACTCAGTTAAATTCTTTAGAGTCGCTATTAGCCTTAGGTCTGATAAATTGCTTTCAGTTACGCTAAGACTTCTCTGTTTCTCTAAAATACTTCCAGCAATATAGCATAGATCAACATCCATACCTGCACCTGGAGGAGCAAAGAGATCAGGGTCAATTTCTTTGGCCCTACTCACAAGAGCATTTACACTATTCAAAGTTCCCTCGGTAGCAAATGGTGTATAACCAAAGTCACACCACTGGGCAAAGGTCTCTTTTTCAACTTCAAATTCTTCTTCGGCGTAGAGCTTAACCCCTTCATCATTAGTTGGTTCAAATTCAAGCCAAATCTCACTACACTCAAGAGGCTTTTGGTAGCAGTCCTCAATTCCCTCAGCTAAAGAATACATTTGAGTAAAGATATTTGACTGCATTTGTGTAAACTTACCATATTGCCTAGGACTTAATCTGATTGTTCCACTATTAATAAGTGTCTCAACTAAATTATGTTGGGCAAAAATATCTTCAAAGAGATTATTTAAATTTTTTCTCGTTGCTTTGATTGCTCTAGTTAGAGCAGGTGAGAAGTTAATATACTCTCCCATCATTTCATAGGAATAAGCATAAGTTTTTAAAACGGCTGGACCTATTGCTGAATTCATATCAGTGTCTGGCTTAATCTGAGATGGGAATCCCACTTCAGTATCTGTTGCATACTTAATAGCATTAGATAGAACGTTCTCACACTTGGCCAGATCTCCAAAACTACAACTTACAAAGTCTTTAGATCCGTTCCCATCAGCAGAGTAGAAAATATCTGAGATTTTTGAAATATCTCCACCGACTTGAAGAGCAGTGATTGTAACCTTCGTATCTTTAGAGAAAGAGTTCTTTGCCTGTCTTAAGCTTGCACTTGCAGACGCCATTGGCCCACTCATGCTATAATTGGCCTCAAAGGTTTGTTTCGCCAATTTACTTGTAAAGTCTAGCCTAATACTAAAGAAAATTTTTGCACCAATACTTTGTTTATGTGAAAAATTATCCCCACAAGTATTTTGAAATCTCATTGGATTATTGGAGAGCTTAACTCCAATGTCATTTAGTCTAGGGTTATTTAATTTTCTCTGTCTAAAAGAATAATTCCCTGAATATATCGATGATATAGAAAATGAATTACTCTTAGAATTCTTTAGAAAATTCGCCGAAGCTGAATGGGTGATTGCTCCCATACGGGCCCTACCGCCAGCTGATATGCCAAGCTCTTTAGAGAGCTGTCTTTGACTAATTGTCTGTGAGAAATCAAGATTTGATTCTTGCTTACCAACATAGACAACGTCTCCAGTGACACACTTTCCAACAAATGCTTCCTCTTCTGAGTTATAACCTGCACCCAGAGAATCAGAGAGTTTATCACTGGACGTGATAACATACTCTTTTCCTAGAACAGGAGTAGTCAGAAGACCTAATGCTAAAACATAAATTAATTTCTTCATACTAACCTCTATTTCTTTGTTTATTCATTTCTACATATTGAATAACTTTCTTGAGCCTTTCGCTCATATAATTTCTCTTAAAAATTTCTACTTGTTCTGGAGCATAATTAACTAGAGCATTATAGAGATCTACCTTGTCTCCAATAATCGCCCTTCTAATATCTAGATTCTCTGTCAGCTCTTCGTTCTCACTTAAAAGAAACATCTCTGTTGCCTTGATGATCTCACTTCTGTCCATATGTGATCTACTAAGCCCATCCATTAAAAAATTTGTGGCATTAATCCTTCTATCAATTGCCTTATCCAAATCATCAAACTTTTGAGATGAAAGAGTTAGAAAGGCCACGCGAATATTCTTGTGATCTGTGAAGTATTGATCTAATAACTCATTCTCTTTCTTATTCAAGATTGCTTTAGATCTAAGCTTTGAATGCGAGATAAGCACATCATTCTTCTTTGCAACTTTTTCTTCGATCACTTTGAAGTGGGACCTTTTCTTGCCTTTAGAAGTCTTCTCAAGTGACTTTACTTCATTCTTATTCGTGTCTAATTTTCTTTCATCATTCTTACTCCCATCACTTCTAAGTGTTAGAAAGGCAATGGCCAAGCAGACAACAGAGAAAATAATTTGATCTCTTTTATTCATAGTAAACCTCGTTTTAAAATCTCTCTTCCCATGACTCATCCACCTTGCAGAAGTATCTTCTACCGTTACAGTGAACTTCTCTAAGAAGATCTAGATTGTTAATATTTCTATTCTTATTAATTTCTTTTGCAGCTTTGTAGGCAAGATCTTTATCTAGTACTCCACCAGTTCTAGAGCTAAGACCAGTATCTTCAACTGATGCTAGTAGGGCTCTTTTTACATCAGATACACTTAGTGATGGATAGAGCTTCAACAGATTTGCAGCTAGAGAACTCACGATGGCCGTAGCAGTCGATGTTGATGGAGCGTCAGCAAAGAGATCAACAAATGTCTTTCCTCTATTTGTGACACCACCAAATTCTGGAGATGCTCCAACTATAAGAGCGTTGGTATCTCTTGTTACAATATTTTGAGGGCATAGAGTTGCTGTCTCAGGAGTAAGGTAAGACTTCTCATTACCAGCAGCAAAGACCCATAACATTCTCTTGGCCTTTGGGTGTTTCTTTACCTTATTCCAATGGTGATTAGATAGGCATGCCTTATTATCTAGGTAATCAGAGTATGAGTAATTAACAACTTTATAGTCATGTTCAAAAGTATTATTGACCCAATTATCAAAGTCACCTAAGCAACTATTTAGACTGATTGAGGCAACGTTGACCATTTTCATATAGTTTACAACAGATCTTCCGTGCTCAGAGGCTCCTTTCACACCAGAAGCAAGTTGATCAATATTAATAGCTCCATTGTAGAAATCTGACTGATCTCTAACCTGGTCAAGCCAACCGTAGAGAGAGTTATCATTTGGCCCTCTCTCTAAGTTTATATCTCTACTTAGATTCTTGTCATTAGGAAGAACACCATTGTCACAGAGAATGACGTTACCCCAGTTATATCTTTTAACCTTCTTTACTTGAAGGTCTTCATTTTCATCTATAATGCTCTCTAGCGACTCACCACTTGTCTGCATTGAGAACGGGAATAATGTGTATTTTACTTTAAGGGAATCAGCATTGCCCTTATTGAGAGTAAGAATAGTTCTAGCAAGTAGATCTACCTTAGCAGAGAGAATGAACTCCTCACGATTTCTAATTTCGATATAGTCAAAAGCAAGGATCCCCTTAAAGTATTCTCTCGTTCTCTTGGCAATGATTTGATCAAAGTCAAAGCTCATGGACTTCTTGCAATGCTCAAGACATCCTTTTTCAGAGAAATAATAGCGCTCACTGGCCTCAAAATCAGTATCCATAACATGAGAAATATAGTCATAGAAAGGTGCTTCAAAAGAGAGCTCAGAGTATTCATTAAAGCGAATAGATTCAATAGGGGAGATATCTCCAAAAGTCTTTCTAATGAAGATATTAGGATTCTTTCTGGCATTATCTACAAATTTCTTTGCTATTGTCTTAGCTGGATTAAGATATCTTAGAGTAAGAAAATTTGGTGCAACAAAATTTGGAAGGAATAAATCCTCCACTTCATTTTCTACATCATAATTATATATATCAATTGAATATAAATCGTCTTCAGTAAAGCTTGAATAGTTAATATACTCATGCTCTTCTTTTTCTCTTCTATTTACACCAACTGACTTTGTATAAGAAACACACTTAGGTTCCTCTTCCATTATGAAAGTCTCTCCACTTTGGCACTCACAACCATTCTGCGTATACTCTCCACCTGCAATTTCACAGGCGTCTATGGCGCAAGAGTCGATATCAAAGTTATTTGCTATAGAAGGTGTCGTACAACTTAGCTTTTGAATGCTTCTATTACCGCTATTATTCGTCGTAGGTGCCTCTGTTGCCGGCGCCTTATTACAGCTCATACTTATAAGAGCAATTGAGAGGAGTTGTGTAATTTTCTTATTCATAGTTAATCCAGCGTTTAAAATTAAGGTAAGGCCCAATAAAGGGCCTTGGGTTAAGTCTTAAGCTTATTTAATTAATTCTCCACGAATCATTTTCTTTCTTAGGAGAACTTGGTTTGCCTTATTGGCCTTTCTTTGTTGGATAGTGAGATCACCATTTAAAAGTCCACCAGCAACAATGATTCTGTCCGACTCTTTTGATCCATCAGTTCTAAGGTTGTAGACCTTTCCTTCGATTTCAGTCTTTTCAACACTTGTTACTCTCTCGCCTTCACCAAATTCATTGAGAATCATTGAACCTACTTTTAAGTCCTGCGCGCTAATATAAGATCCATGATTATCAATAAGAGGGTGCTCTAAAGTCACTTCAAGCTTCTTTCCACTTTCTGTCTCAAGTCTTATGACTGGATGAGTTCCTGAAACAATAGACTTCATATAAGAAAATACCTTTCCGTTCTTAGTCTTAATTGAACCAAGTGCTGAGTCTTCATCGAGAGTCATAACACTTTTCATATTTGTGTCTTGCATATCTTTGATTGAAAACTCTCTATTATTAACTAAAATCATCTGGTCAGCTGTGTAGCAACCACCAGCACAGAATCCTACAATCTCGTAATTTTCTGGAATATAACAATCTGCTGACTCGCTCTTAGGTGGAAACCAACGTAGAGGGTTAGTAGGGTCTTTTCTAAAGTCTTCATGAAGAACACCATAAATAGGGTATGCAGGTCTTTTTGAACCATCTGGTGCTGTATACTCTCTATATGTCCACAGCAATCTACTATTGGCCACATCACACTTCATGGCCCACTTCCATCTCTGCGAAGCTTGTGGTTGGTTTAAATTATCTCCCCAGCTTGAGCATCTCGCTTCAGCAAAGCCACCTGCGGCCATGGAGTTTACACTTAGTAAGAGAAGTGCACTCGTAAGTAATTTCTTAGTTGTCATAAATATCCCTTGGATTGGTTTAATAAAATTCTCACTTGTGGTGCTGGTTATTGCGTGTTCTGTGCCAATTTCTTTCTTGCCTAAAGTATCGAAATTACATTTTGAGTCTGTTCCATATCTGAAATACGTTCCAGATGTGAAACGCACAAAAACTTTTAAACTACTGATTTCCAAAGAGGGATTCTTGGCACTGGACTTGCTTTTTAAAATGAAGATTTTTTAAGGAGAATAATGTGAATACGATAAAACTACTTTTACCACTACTTATAGCGAGTAATTTATCTGCTACGGAAATTGAAGTTAAAGAGCAAGATGAAAGTCTTATCTCTCACAAATTTAACGTGAGAGTTATGGACGCTAATTTTGAATCAAAGAATACAGAGATGACACTGGATTTTAGATCAAAGGGGAGTATTACCTATAAAGGAGCCCCGCCAGTGGTTTCTTTCAAAGAGTCTAGAGTTTGTGACTTTAATTTATATGGAGAGTTATCAACGCGAATAGGTGATGAATTAACGGTGATTGAAAAATCAGCAATTGAAAAATACTCTGATCAAATGCTTGAGCCTGAAAGAATTTTAAAAAATTTCAGGGCCTTTACATTGCCAAATTCATACCAGGGACTACCATGCCAGAAAGCTATCTTTGTAGCAAACGCCTATAAGAATAAATCTCTCTTTAGAAGAAGTTTAGAATTAGATAGTGAGAAAGAGGCCTTAATTCTAAATAGCTTCACAAGCCCTAGCGAATCGACACTCTTTATTTATCCGTTATTTGAAATAGATGAACAATTAAAGACCATTGTTGAAAATAGTATTGTTAATAATGTTTATAAGCGTGTTTGGAATAGAGATGCAATTGATTATGAACTTCTCGATGCTGAACAATTTAAAGACTCTGAGGACTGGGGTTACGAACTTCAATATGCACAGGCAGAACTTAAGAATTCAGATCTAAGTAAAGATATTGATTTAAAAATGAATGCTATAACTGAGCAAAACATTTTAGTCGACAATCTCATTGAAGATTTCTGGGTAGATCATTGCTTAAATACTGAGATTGATTATGAGTTCTATGAATTAAGTACATGTAGAGATTTAAATAATCGCAGAGAAACACATAGTGGTATATTTCATTCAATATTAGATAATCAAAGATCATCCGCGACCAAGCGCTGCCAAAGTTTAACAAGTATTGAAAATAGAAGTTTTATGAAATCCGCTGGAGAAAAATGTATTGAAATGACCAAGGCCGGATTCTATGGTCAAGAAACAAAAGATGAGTTTTCAAATATTACGCGAAATATTCAAATTCTAGAATATTCTGTGGTTCAAAATAATATAGATATTAAGAACTATGAAACTCTAGCAAAACTTGTAAAAAGTGACAGTGTACTACACAGTGAAATTTTACAAAGATCTGAACTAGGTAGAAAGATTTTAGAATCTGTGGATTGGACACACCAATTATTTTACCAAGGTAATATAGAGCTTAATTTTGATGAGGATAAACTCAAAGAAATTTTAAGACGAAGAAGAATTTATCCAGAGATTTTAAATCCGCTTGGAAATAATGGACCACGTAATCCACTTGGGCCGGAGAATCCAATTTATCTAGAACGAAACTTTATGCAGAGGAATTCATCTGGATCAACAACAGTACTAAATATACCGGCTAGACGATAGTGCTGAATTGAGCTAAATTACTAGAAATAGGGGTATTATATCTCCCCCAATACCTACCCCATATAATGGTAATTATATGGGGTTAAATATAAATCTAATAAATATTTGGGATATCCCCTCTGTTATACTTCATGATTTTCTTAAAATAAATGGTCAAAAAAAGTATTCACAGATTTGCTTGAATCATTTGTTCTTTTACTATGTCTTTGACACAATCTCTCTATATTTTTTTAAAACTATGGAGAATTTATGAAAGTCATTGGGTCTATCATTCTATTTATTACGATATTATCAGCCAAGGCTGAAATACCTGATCATGGAAACTTCTGTTATGCAGATAGCTGCTCAAATCCACAGATGGTCATGTGGGATTTTTATAAGGAGCTAGATCAATTTAATATTGTAGAGTCTCAAGTTTTTAGTGGGGACTGCTTTCATTCCTCACCTATCTACAGCAATGAAGTCAATCATCACGGCGTTATACTTATAGATAGAAATGGAAAAGATACTCATATGGGCGGTAAATTCTCTTTCTTTGCTAAAAAGAATCCATATAAGAACTGGGATATTGAACGGGCACGTGCAGACTTCACTGATATTTATAGTAAGGAAAAGAGGCTCACTGTCACATCAAAATTCGCCTATATTGACCTAAATCCAGGAGAACTTCCTATTATGCGATATTGGTTCAAGAGTACAGGGGATGCGGACACTCTTATGCTTATTGGTACATGGGGAGCTAGTCATAGCTTCATCTGTGAGCTTAGGGCCAATTAATCTATTCTCTTTAATTCTATTAGATTGGAGCATGATTCTTGAACATGCTCCCACCTATTTAATACAATAGTACTTAAACTTTCTCGTATTAACTTCACTCATTCTTCTAACTGGTGAAGGATTTCTTAAACCTGGATGATAAACAAGAGCTTCAGAGCCACTTGAAATTGCCCATACAGATCTACCAATTCCGATACCACCGTTCCAGTCACCGTAGGCCGAGATCATTTCTAGCTCATTTGAATTTGGCAGGCGTCCACCCATATAACGACATGTTCTTGCAGCATCGTTTGGATTAAATGTCTCACCTACACTACCATTTGGTGAGCCAAGAAGCGTGATTGTTCTTCCGTTAAAGTTTAAAGTTGTTGGAAACTTAGTTCTTTCAAACTCTTCGAAGATTCTAGAAGCGATCTGTGACATAACGACAGACGGCTTTCCAAGACCTGCAAAATTCTTTGTAAATCCATCGCTTCCTACAAGCGTGATTGTAACTTGAATATTTCCATTACAATTTGGTGCCAGAGAGTATGAACCATAGGCGATGTAATCTACTAATTCATATGAATCTGCAGGCATATTGCCAATACGTTGATTATTATTAATCGCTCTAATTACTGATCTAATATCATTCATATGTCTAAAGCGAACTTTTCTATCTCTTACAGGGTAGCTTGTGTAATAAGAATCTAAGTATGACTTGAGAGTATTTTCAAGTGTCACATCCATATACTTATATTGCATGGCCAGGCGTAGATTCTTGTCGTAGAGGGCATCGAATGCCAAGAGCATATCAAGTGCTTCCTTCCCTTTAGCGCCAGCTTGCATGAGTTCACTCGCCATAGAGGTCATATCGTGCATATATTCACTTCTCGTTTGCGAGTATGCTTGTTGATACTGACAGAGATCTGCACCCCTAATAAAAGGTATAGATGACCAGATATTGGCCGACTTTGCAGAAACGAAAGTAGGTGCGGCCATTAAGATTAATAGCCCTAATGCTTTTAAGTTCATAAAATTCCCGTGTATAAATTTGATCCACGATACAGTGATTTATGAATTCATAGGGAATTTTGGAAAAAAATACAGGCGTGCCTAATAGTTAGACACTTACCTACGCGGATCGATGACTTCTGCAAGTACAGAAACACCCCTACTTTCAAAGACTTCTCTAGCTTCAGGCGTAACACCTCTTAAGAATGCAACCGTAGGATAAAAGCTATCCTCAAGTCCTAGAAATTGAATGATCTCCAGAGTTTCTAATTGTTGATCGAGGATAGTCTTCTTATGTCCAGCGCCAACCCTTGCCTCTCTGGTCGAAATAGGTTCTTTATAGTTTTTAACTTCAACGAATGAGAATTTATTATTCTTCTTGATAACGAGATCAAATTCCTTTGTTTCAAGAAAGTTCTTGGCCTTGGCGATTGCTTGCTCAGGAGTGAGGCCTTCAACGTTTTTAAAGATATTAGGATACTTCTCAATATATGTTGCTACATTATTCTCATTTACGAGGGCCATTTTAGTTGTGAAGGCATTTGAGAGAATAGTATTTACCTCCTGAGCAAGAGGGTCTAATAATTCACGCTCTGTTAGATAAACACCTTGGGCCTGTAAATTTTCAAGCCTAAGTAAAACATCTAACTCTCCAAGATGTCCTTTGTAATTAGTCCAGCCCAAGGCCTCAAGAAATTGCTTTGAATCTGAATTTCTAGGGTCATATTCTTTAGCAAGATCATCTCTAAATTCTGCTAGAGTTTTGAATTCGCGAATCTTCTCTAACTTACTTGGAGAGAGCTCTATTTCGGCAGCGCTTAGTTCAAGATAGAGATCTAGCCTCTCATTGATTCCCTTAGCACTTCTGATATGTGCCACGAGATCAGCACTGGCCTGCTCGTAGAAATTTATAACTTCTAGATTTGAAGGCAGACGATTTTGATTCTGCTCTTTATATTTCTTAGTAAAGTTTTCAATAGATGGTCTCTTATTTAGCATTGAGCTTCTAAAGTTCTCAAAATCTGGAATCTTCATTCCCATGGAGTTTGCACCAGTTAAAATTGGGCCACTCTTAATAGGGTTTCCTCGAATGAAGCCCTGAACTACATCTCTACAGTCTCTTAAATCTCCTTCTGAAGCAATCTTGCGCGTTGAATTTGAAGTATGGGTGCAAGAAAATAGAAGCACTAATAAAATGAATGAGAGATTTTTAAACATTAGACCTACTTATTGAATTTACTTAGGACTTATCGGCTAACTAATAGAAGATATGAAGATAATTAACTAATTTACTCTTTTTTAAGAATCTTTTTAAATATAATTGATCTATAATCTACTTATGAAGTGGTTTTTAGTCGCCCAATTTATTCTCTTCTCTCTATTTACAATAACAAGTATTGAAGAGACGTCTCATTCCCAATCGGCCATTTACGTCGATCAAGTTGAGGCAATTACCCAAGTCCACAGTGATAGGGATGGCCTAAAGACTAAAGCTCCGCTAATTGAGTACCTAGCTCAAGGTTTTGCTGAGCCTCTACTCTTTGTTAAGTTTAATCAATATTACTTAAGTAATATTGTCACCTTTAAGTCCTATTTCTCTCCGAGTATTCTTCCTCGCAGTCCTCCAAAATTAATAAGTTAATTTTTAAAATTTAAAATCTTATTAATTCTATTTGGAGATTATCAATGGAAACAAATGATAAAAAGGAAGTTAAACCTGAATCAACTTCACGTGCAGGTATTTATATTATTGTCTTATTCAGTATTATTACTCTAGTGGGAATGCTGGCCACAGCTTGGGTTGATCATCATTAATGGATAACAAGGAAGGGGTTTTAGTTGACCCCTTCTTTTTTTAAGATCTCACTCAATTGGTCTAAGTTCACAATCCCCTTTCTCGAATAATACATTCGGTCAGTAATCACTTTAAAAACTTCTAACATATTATTTTCAATTGCTCTGCCATCACAGATTCCAAGGGCCATTGCAATGGCTTCATAAGTACAAACGGCACCAGGGGCGGGTGAAGTTCGAAGTCTATAAATAGATTCATTAATAGTGGGTAATTTAACAGAGATGAGATTTTTTAGAGAGCTCTCTCTTCGTTTAAACTTCTTGGCCTGTGCCCATGAGCCATCGGGAACGATAAGAAGAGGTGGTCTCTCAAGTTCATTTAGAAATTCCGTTGTCAATTCTTTAGAATCTTCATCGGGGAAGAGGTATAGTGGAGTGTAATCTTCTTGATTAAAACTCCCCTCTATATCAAGAGGCTTTTCCTGCAGACCTCTAATGTGTATCTGGCAATCGGCAAGCATCTTCTCACAGAAGTAGGCCGTATTGGTTGTCAAAGTCCTCTCTGCTTTGTGCATAACAATACGAATAGGCGTTCTATTTTGCTCTTTAACCAATAGGGAGCAAAAGCAAAGATTTGGATGAATCTTGCAATTGGGACACCTCTTATTTCTATTGGCAAATCTAGAAGACATAAATAACTACTTGTAAAAGTTCAAATGTCTATTACCATATTAAATAACTTTGTGTTAATCGAAAAAAGGAATCGGTATGAAACTAAATTTAGGTTTATTAATTCTAAGAATTTTTGCAGGTCTAACTATGCTTATGGGTCATGGTTGGGGAAAACTTACAAATTTTTCAACTCTTTCTGCGAAATTTCCCGATGTCATTGGACTTGGCTCTCAAGTAAGTCTATCTCTAGCAGTCTTTAGTGAAGTATTCTGTGCAGCTTTTCTTGTCTTAGGACTTCTTACTCGTTGGGTATCAATCCCTCTATTTATAACTATGGCCGTGGCCTTCTTTATTGTTCACGGGGCTGATCCATTTAAGTCTAAAGAATTAGCATTTATGTATATGGGAATTTACGGAGCATTGATCTGTACAGGTGGAGGAGATTTCTCTATCGACCGCTTCATCAAAAAAGCGTAACACCCTCTTAGGGGAGACTTTCTCCCCTATTCTATTTTCTCGTAGACTTCTAGTCCTTTATTAAAATTCAAGATCTGTTTAAAATAAATATTCTTCATTGGCGTAGCAGTGGCCTTGGTAATTTCTCTAGATTTTCCCATATAGATATAGTGAATATAATCAAACCTATTGTCGGCATTTATATCAGGATGAAATCTCTCTTTTGCTTTTAGCTCGTCGAGCGCCTGGGCCAAGAAGCCCATAGTTGCAACAGCGGCCTTCTTAGGATCAGTTAAATTCTCTTTGGTCACGCCATACTTCTTTGCAATCTTAGGCGGCACTTTCTTTATCTGAGTAGGCCCTCTAGAGTTCATGGAAGTATTTGTTCCGTTTCCTTTAGCGATAGCGACTAACCATGGTAGGGCCTCTTTAACATGATAGCGAGAGGACTCTCCAAATTGGGACTCATTGCCAAGAATTCCAAATGCTAGTTTAGATAATTCATTATATTCGTGATCAGTTAAATTATAGAGTTTAGTGATCTCGGATTTTCTTGAATCAATTTCACCCATAAATTGTACGGCCGTCTTTGTTTGATAGTCTTTATTAGTAATAACTGATCTTATCTCTTTTATACTAGTGTCTCTCTTAGAGAAGTTATAAGGCAGATAATCGCTCTTTCTTCCCTTAGTCGTAAAATGTAACTTTCCACCTTTGATTTTGAAGTGGTGATCTCTGTCTTGTGGCAAGATATAGAAGCTTGCTCCGGGAGCGACATTAGATACGTCCACTCCATGATAGGGCCTAACATTACCTCGATCATCCTGAAGATAAAGAACTCCATTTTTTATACTGTGAATAAAGTAATTTCCTGCGCCGCCAAGTTGCTTTTCATCACTTAAGAGTCCTTCTAAATCCATCTTCTGCGAGCTTAATAAATCGCCGTTGGCATCATACTTCTCAAGAGTTTGATCCTCTTTATTTAAAATGAAGAAAACGCCACTCTGGGCATGTTGCTCAAAGGCCTTGATCTTTTCCTTATCAGAGAGAAGATTAAGATTATCTTCTAATTTTGTTATGTCTTCGCGGTTAATCCAATACTCATCATGGATACGAATATCCGCAACAGAAGAGTAATCAATTTTAGGTGGAATTAAACTTAGAGGTTTCTCTCTAAGATACTCAGAACTAGATGGTAGTGCCATGAGCTTTAGCTGATACTTATTAGCACTTTGGAAGACTTCTTCTTCTAATCCTTGAACTCTATTCTTCTTAAGATCATCTGAGAGATCCATTAATGCCTGAGAGTAAAGTAGATTACTCAGATCATCTGTGTAGGCACAGGCCCCTCCAAAGAGTGCACCATTGAAACACTCAGCTCCAAGTTCTATTACGAGCTCTCTATGGAGAGCTTTCATTGTTACTGAAATATCTGATTCAAGTTCATCAATTTTACTCTTAATCTCACTATCAGTTAGAGATCTATTTTCTTTATATGCTCCAGTAAATCTAGAAAGCCTTGAGGAGAGATTCGTTAAGTTTCTGGTGGCACTAGTTGCACCAAATTTATCACTTGCCTTATCTCCTACATAACTCATGAACCATGTAATCGCCGCATCTCTTTCATCGAGACCCGCCTCGGGATTTGTTTCCTTTGCTAGCAATATAAATGCACTCACATCATCATTATAAAATCTTGTGTCTTTATTCCAGTAACTAGCAGACTCCATGGCTTGCATGAGAGAGTCTAAATCTTTTTCGTAGCCATATTGTTTATACATTTGTTGAACGTGCTTTAATTTTGGATCATCTTTATCAATAGACTTGGAGAGTTTAGAGATAGCATCTTCAAGAGATGGCCTACTATGTGAGATGGTCATTCGGGCAAGCTTAAGCGTCGTAAGCTCAAATTGTTTTCCCAAAATATTGCTCTCATCTTTAGCGAGAACATCTTGATAAAAACTTATCGCCTGATCTTCACAAACAGAGTAATCGCTACCTTCTTGGGCCGCTAACGACAAGCTCAATAGAGCTATAATTAATATCTTAATAAATTTCACATCTCTCTCCTGCTCTACTTTACGGAAAGCTTGACACTTTTAGTTAGTTTATTGTCAAAAAAGTATTAAATATCGGTTACTTAGATAAAGTAGTGGAAGCCTCGCGCAATGACGAAA
Source organism: Halobacteriovorax marinus SJ (assembly GCF_000210915.2). Classification (NCBI taxonomy): domain Bacteria; kingdom Pseudomonadati; phylum Bdellovibrionota; class Bacteriovoracia; order Bacteriovoracales; family Halobacteriovoraceae; genus Halobacteriovorax; species Halobacteriovorax marinus. The sequence continues at coordinate 1,708,746 of NC_016620.1, read as the reverse complement.
CAAGAAAGTTTATCTACATTTCCCTCCTCAAGCTAGGAGTATTCATGAACGTAAGTAAAATTCTCATCTCATTTCTATTTTCTCTAACCGCTTTCTCTGCTGTTTGGCATGCTGACAATAGCTGGACACCTCAATATGAAAGTGAGTATTCGAAATGGATGACGAGCCAAGCTGTTCACGCCAGAATCTTTGTAGATAAGAATTCAAAATATTATGGTCTAAGAGCTGATTGCGCGGATGCGGCCTATGCTATGAGAGCAATTTTTAGTTTTGAAAACTCACTTCCTTTTGCCATTAGTAATCCATCTGGAGGAAGAGCTAGTCAGACCCTTACTAATGCAACAAATGCCTTTGATAAATATAGAGACTCTCACAAGAGAGTTGTCGCCTTCTTAGATTATCTTGGTGAAAGTGTTGGGACAGAGAATCTTTCAAGATTAGATACATACCCAGTGGCCCTAAAAAGTATTAGACCGGCGACTCTCTACACTTATAAAATTAAGGGAAGATTTGGTAAGGTCATTCGTCATGCTTATACAATTAAAAATATTCAATCGACGGGAAGCTTTGATTTAATCTATTCAACTCAAGCGATTAAAAAAGATAACCTTCCTATGAATTATAGAAAGGGAAAAGAATTAGTAAATCTTCCACAAACTGTCTGGGGCTTTAGAAGATTTAAATGGCCGAGCACTCTTGCTAACTCAAATACAACACTCGCTTCACACTTTTCTTATAGTGAAGAGCAGTACTCGCTGGCCAGAGAGCTTGGAAGCAATGAATTCTTCTCTTACGTAAAAGACTTATTAAAGACTGAGAACGAAACTCCTAATTCAATTATTAAAAGAGTCTTAGATAACGCTTGTGCTGAGGCTGTGGCCCGTATTGATTACGTTAATCAAGGTGTTGCCTACAATCTTTCTAGAAATGGAAAGTGCATGAATTACACTGACTACGATATCTACTCAACTCCAGCAAGAGATAAAGCCCTTAAGGCCTCTTTTGAAGCTCTCGTTTACAATTGGAAGAAAGTTGGTAGTAAAGTTTCAGATAATCATCTCGCAATGCTGGTTGAAAGTATTGTGAACCCTACTTACGTGGATAGAGATCTCGTAACTGAGTATTGCCCAATCAAAGTGGAAGGTCTAAAGACATATAATCTGGCCGAGATCTGGGAGAGAGTACAGTCGGGTGCTCTATCTTCACATCCAAATGACTCTCTCGCCGCGAGATGGGGAGTGCCTGGTGTAAGAACGTCTTGCAAGGTCTGGTACTAAATATTGGCACCTTAGGGCCTTTAAATAAAAAGAGAGGAAGGGTCTAATCTATTGATTATATGACCCTTTCCTTATTTTAACCTAATTTACTCAAGTTTATGGCCTAAATAGGCGATAATATTCATATGAGTACAAGAAAGAGCTTTCTTATTTCTGCATTAATTCTAGGCTTCTGTGGTCTAGGCACACCTCTATTGGCAAATGAGCAAGAGGCCGTGGAGTATCAGAACTATGATCAAGTCAATGATCAACGAGATCAATTAGAAAAGCTCTTAGAAATTCCAGAGGTCGGCCAGATCTATGAGAAATGTAATCAAGTCAAAGCAAATGTTGATCCAAACCTAGATGTATCTAAGTGTATCTGGGAGGGCGACAATGCAAATGGAATTACAGGAGTCAAAGACCAAGAAGGAATTAAAGAAAAGATAACTTCTTCTCTAAGTGAATTAGACGATAAGAAAAATACTAAATATGAATCTGTAAACGTTCTCCCTACCAATAAGAAAATTTCTAATGCTCAGAAAAAATTAGAAGAGTATTACTACAAGAGTATGAAAGAAAAGATTTTTGGTGAGGGTGAGTCTATGAAAAATAGTGACGGCACTTTCAAAGTGATTGATCACTCACGCTTTAATAGTATCTATCAAAATCAATTAACAAATAATATCCTAACCGCCATTAGTTCTTTTTGTATTGAAGCAAAAATGATGGGAACTGGTGAGAATGCATTTCCCCTACTCTCAAATACTCAATCAAAGAGAGAGAGCCAGAGAAAAGAAAATATCAAAAAACTTGGCGACAAGGGCAACGGAGAAAAGTCTGGAGCGCAAATACAGTCAGAGAGCTGGCAGAGCTGCTTTATCAATGCACAATATGTTTGTCATGGCGGAACGAAAACAACTAAGAATAAAGAGACCGGTGATTACGATAAAATTACTGCTAAGTCTGTTTTTGGTTACAAAGAAGATTGTTCAAGCATAAGTGATACGGATAAGAAGAAAAAGTGTGAGGAAACAAAGAAAGACTATAACTACTCTAAGGGAAGAGCGTGTGAGCTTACCAATTATCTCAAAGTGGCCAGACAAAATCTAAAGGCGGTAGAGAAAATTGATCAAGGCTATCAGGAAATCGCTAAGACAGGAGGACTCGCCGTAGCTGCAACTGGAGAGAAATTAAACCCTAACCAAAACCTTATTAAGAATGTCAGCACTGATGATAAATTAGATGAAATCACTGCTGTAACTTCTAATGAGTTTGTAAACGACTCTAAATTCTCTGAAGGTGTAAATGAAGACTTGGCGGAACTTGAGAGCTGTATAGCTAAAGATCCTGATACTGGTGAGTATATTCTCGCACCCAATGCCCAGGAGTCTTGTAAGAAGTACTTAAATACAAATCGTGAAGAAGTTGATCGCATTAAATCAGAATATGCCCTAAGACTTAGAGGTCTAAGTGAGAAGGCCAATCTAATTGATAAAGAGAGCGATGATACTAAAGGTGTAGAATCCTTCTTAAAAGATCAAGGCTACACTGAAGATCAAATTGGTCAAACCATTGAAGCCAATACAGACATTAAGAAATTAAAAGCGCAGATAATTGCACGATACGAAAATGAAAAAGAAGCACTCATTGAGAGTATGAATAAGAGAATGGAAGAGACTGCCTCGACTAATAATGGAGTGATTGACACTAGCGCTGGAAGCAAAGATATTAAAAAATTAGAGAAGATTCACAAAGAGCTCTCTTCTAAAACTGAACAATATGCTCAACTAATTCATTTCAATAATATTGTCGCTGGTTTCCTTGAAGTTGGTGAAGATCAAGAAAATGCAAGAAGAAACACTGCTTCTATCTCTCGAGAAGTTGAAAATAGTGCCTTTAGTGAAGATAACCTTCAGGCCAATCCAGAGTTCGCCAATACTTATATTAATCAAAATGAAAATATTCAAAAATCACTTGAGGCCAATCAAGTTGATCTCTCCAGCGGTTCTAAAAGGGCCGGCAATACTGAGGGTGCTGTTCTTGGCGTAGATAAGATAAATAACGTTATTCTTAACTACGATGAAGAATCAGGGAACTAAGTTTAGTCTCTAAACCAAGCGCCATACTTTCCAGACTTGTATAACTTGAAACTTTAAGATTTTAGAGTAAAATTTTTCTTTTACCCCGTAATAGAAGGATTACAATATGAATTACTACAGCGATGAAAACGACTGGCAATGGCTCTTTAGAAACGGGATTGATTGGGACAAGATTATTCCTCTGTACTACAAAAGCTTCCCTACAGAAGATGGTTTCAATTCAAAAGAAGAAGTCATTAGTTTTTTCGAAGAAATTTTACAAAATACTGGAGAGTGGACAGGTAATGCTGTTGCACAAAGGGCAGCGCAACTTGATAAAGAGGGAGCCGGTACTGTTGTTGATGGCAGAACGATTCCTGGAGAAGCCTTAAGCGCACTCTACAAAGAGGCCATCGAATTAGATGCCATAGGTCTCCCCTTTCCTGCCGAATTAGGCGGTCTAGGAGCTCCATCTACAATTACTTTAATGCTCTTAGCTCAACTCTCTAGAGCATGTCTGGCCAGTTCTACTCAAATGGCGTTCTTCACTTCTATTGGTGAGATGATCCATAGATTCTGTGATGAAGAGACGGCCCAGCGCTTAGTTCCAATGATTGCTCGTGGCGAGATCTCAGGTTCAATGTGTTTGACTGAGCCTGGTTGTGGGTCAGACCTTGGGATGATTAAGACAAGTGCGACACCTACTGAAGACGGAAAATACCTCTTAAATGGTTCTAAAATATTCATCACTAATGGTGGTGGCGGTCTAGGTTTTGTTCTAGCGAGAATCAAGGGAGATAAAGAAGGTCTGGCAGGAATTTCAATGTTCCTATGCGAGCAGAATATCCCTGAGAAAGAAGGACTCAACTATAGCATTGCTAAAAACGAAGAAAAGATGGGAATGCATGGCTCATTCACAACCGAGGTTGTTTACGAGAATTCTGTGGCCACACTTGTAGGAGAAGCTGGCAAGGGATTTAAGTATATGCTCCACTTAATGAACGAAGCTCGCATTGCCGTTGGAATGCAGGCCCTAGGTACAATTGAGGGCTCTATTGGATACGCTATAAGCTACGCCAGTGAGCGTGAGCAATTTGGAAAGCCTCTAACAGAGCTTCCACTAATGAAGAGAAACCTAGAGGACTTTACTACTGAGAGAGATGCTCTTAGGGCCCTTCTAGTAGATACAATTTCTCACTACGATATTTTCCAAAGACTAGACTTAAAGAAGCAGAAGTCAGGAGACCTAAGCAAGGAAGAGGAAGAACTACTAAAAGAATCTTCTCTATGGACAAGAAAGAGAACTCCACTCGTTAAATACTATGCTTGTGAGCAAGCTACACTTCTCTCACAAAGGGCAATTCAAGTCCTAGGTGGTTATGGCTTCATGGAAGAGTATCCAGTTGAGAGATACCACAGAGATAGTTTTGGACCTCTGCTCTATGAAGGGACCTCTCAGATTCAGGCCCTCATGGCGCTTAAAGATATTATGAAGTACGCGATGAAAGATCCGAAGAGATTCTTTAGCAATGTACTATTTAAACATCCAAGCAAAGAGCTTTTAAATGGATCTAGTACTCAAGAGAAGGCCTTTAGCTCTACTCACTATAAGTTCAAAAAGAATATGGTTAAACTCTTAGTGAAGTGCTTAAGACCAGATATTGGAGAACTATTTAATCCTAAATCTTGGGCCAGCGATGAGAATATCTCAGAGCTAATGGAGCATGCTGAAACGCTTTGTCAGGCGCTAAGCTACATGGAGACGGCGAGAGTTCTCTGTGAACACGCCAATAAAGATGAGAGCAGAAAAGATTTATTCTTTAGATATCAAAAACTCATCCTTCCTCGTCTTGAGGCCATCTACACAGATTGGTCAATTCGATAAAATAAAAGGGAGGTCTAAGCCTCCCTTTTTTTATTTAAGAATTTCTCGTTTTTACTTTCTACTTACAATCATCTAGAGCACGCTCTATTGAATAAGTTGGAGTGTATGAACCTAAGTAAGTTCTATAAGAGATCTCTACACAAGAAAAAGAATTTCTAGGCATTTCTGCAACTTTATCAAGTGATCTTTCAATAGAGTAAGTTGGTGTATAAGACTTGATATAAGCACTGTAAACGAGCTCTAAGAGTTCACTCTTACCTCTGAAGTTTTGGTTTTCTGTCTTATCGATGGCGCGCTCAAATGAGTACTTTGGAGTGTAGCTTTGTACGTAGATCTCATAAACAAATTGAACTAATTCAATATCAGTGATTCTCTTACATGCTTCTCTTGCGTAACGAAGGGCCGAAGCACTAGAGTAAGTTGTCTCGTAAACTTCAATAGCAAATTCGAGACAATTATTAGAGCTACCTCTACCATTAAGTTTCTTTACAATATCACTTAGGTCTCTTTGAACATCACGAAGCTCTTGATTAGATAGATCAGTATCCTGAGCAATATTTTGAATCCTTGATGCTAGTCTAAGAATATTTCCGACATATTCTCCCCTAGAATTTGCAAAAACAGTTGAAGTCAGTAATAGGCCTGCAATGATTAAGATTTTTTTCATGTTCTCTCCCTTTAGTAATATTAATGAATATTACAGAGGAGGAATCTATCGTAAAGCGCGTGTAAGTAAATTAAAGAATTGATTTTAGAATTTGCGAGAATTCTTCTTGGCGACCACTCTCTTCACAGGCCTCAACTTCACTAATAACAGAGACAGATCCAAGAAAAGTTGAATCTTTACTAGTAGTTACAATATCGTAAGCAACACTTTTATAGGATTTATAACCACTCACCTCTTGCTGATCGTCAGAATTGAGCTCTGCGTATTTCAGTATCAATCTGTCACTACTTGAATCAATTCTAGAGAATTGTGTATAGATTCGGTCCTGCCCATTTGAATCCATATAGAAGGCCAGGGGCGCATCACCACCCAAAATAGCAGGACAAACTTGCTTTAGTGGTCCGTGCACATCAGTGACAACTTCTTTATAGTAGTAATCTGTGCTCAGAGAATCAAAGACAATTGGATCGGATAGTCTTAAAGAAGATACAGTCGTCTCTAGCTCTTTATCAAATTTTTCATTGCTACAAGAGTTTGAAGAAAGCTGAAAAGTTGCCTTTTTATTTTTTACACTTGAGTGCCAATAGCTTCTCTTAGAACGAAGAGCATTACAGATCCTCAGAGCAATTGTTTGAGAGTTACTATCTAGCACACTCATCTCTTGGCTGAACTCTTCTCCAATACTGGCAATTGAGCGCTCTTTCTTACCATGATGACTTCCGCAACTACTTAAAGTAAGTAAAAGCGATAGTGATAAGAAATTTATTTTATTCAAGGTATTCATCTTAGAACTTATCGGATATTTATAGTCAGAGTTTATAAAAATTGAGAAATTTTAATATTTAAAGAGGTTAGCACCATAAGTAGCGGAAATAACGTTATATTCACAGGTCAATTAGGGTCATATTCTAGCGTCACTACCGCTGATCAAAGCGTTACGCTCTATAGTGAGTACTTCGATGAGAAGTGTCACTCCAGTGCCGGTGCGATTTCTGAGACAGATTATAATTATATTCAAGGCTGCGAAGTCCTAGAGAGACTTAAAATAGATAGTCCCTTCACTATTTTTGAAGTTGGCTATGGTGTAGGTTTAGGAGCTCTAAGAACTTTTGAACTTAGCCGTCATAAACAGCCAGCACAAATTTCTTTTATAAGCTGTGAGCTAGATGAAGAGTTAGTAAAATGGACTATTCAAAATCAAAAACATCCACTTATTCAATCTCTAGAAAAAGTTCTAATTGATGGAGAGATCTACTATCAAAGTAAGCTTGATCATTTTACACTTACAATTATCATTGGTGATATTAGAGAGAAGTTTTCAAAGGCAATGCACGACCTTGCCACTGCGCCACTTATGGCCATCTACCAAGATGCTTTTTCTCCTAAGAAAAACCCTAGCCTCTGGACTAAGGAGTGGTTCACTGAACTCAAAGAGCACTCTGATGAAAGGTGTATACTTAGCACTTACTCTGCTGCAATGGGCGTACGAAAAGCTCTCATGGAAGCCAATTGGAATGTCTTTAGACGCGAAGGTTACGGAGAAAAAAGATCAACTACTATTGCCAGAAGTGATCTTCCAATGAAAGAGCAATTTAGAGACAATATCTTACGCTCTCCAGACCTATGTCTTGAAGATAAATTAATCTTTTCTTATAGATAAATATTTTAATCACGAGTAAAATAATCTTAGATATATTATCTAGGAGAAATCGTGTCTCAAGTAATTCTCATTGAAGAAAATGAAAATTTAAGGGATCTTCTGGCCATAAATTTAAAAACCTATGTAGGGAGCGAGGTTATTCCACGCTCAAGTGCTTCCGAGGCCATTGATCTCATCAATATTTTACCCAATGTCGATCTTATCATCACTCAAAATGAAGTTGGTGATGAGAAAACAGCGCAAGTTCTCTTTGAATACTTAAAAGAGAATGATTCTGAAATTTCTATGATAGTTAATGGAGCCTTTAATCATGTTGATGAAGAAAAGCTCATTGTTATTCCCGAGGAAAAAGATTGGGAAAAAATTATAGCCACGGCTGCTCAAGTTCTAGGAGTGAGTGTTGAGTCTCTTGAAAAGAGAGTGTTACCAGAGTTTATTCCTATTGAAATACGCTATTTCCTTCCACTAGATTCGTCTTGTTGTGATGTCTTTATTCGTATTAAGAAATCTGCCACAGAATATCAATTCATAAAGAGGATTCATGCAGGAGATAATTACTCTAGATCTCTAGTTGATAAGTATATCGAACAAGGCCTCAATTTCTTCTATATTCCTAAAGAGTTTCAAAATAATTTTACAAATTATGTTTCTGATCACCTTTGTCAAAAACTAGATGAAGATAATTTTAAGAATATAGATCAAAAGATTGAAGTCATAGCTCAGAGTTATGATATTGCACTCAAAGAAATTAAAAACCTCGGCTTTAATAGTGCTACAATTCAGCTAACTGATAGCATTGTAAAGAGTATGATTTCTGCATCCAAAAACTCTCCTGAAGTTAATAACGTGCTACATAAAGTTATTAATTCAAAGAGTGGCTATCTCTATCAGCATGGACATATGACCTCGATCGTTGCCAATGAGATTGCAAAGAATTTAGGAATAGACCAAGAGTTGATTACTCTTAGACTCGCCTATGCTAGCTTCTTTAAAGATATTACTTTTGTGGATAATGAAGACTTAGCAAAGATCGCTAGTTTTGAGACGCTTGAAAAAGCAAATCTAAATGAAGAGGATTGGGACCTTGTCTTCAATCACGCCCTAGACGGTGCCCTTCTTATTAGAAAGCATCCTGAAGCGCCCATCGATGTAGATACAATTATTAAAAATCATCATGGAACAACAAACGGTAAAGGTTTCTCTACCGGAACAATTGATAAGCTTCCACTTGAGTCAAAGATATTTATAGTTGCTTGTGAATTCGTAAGAGAATTATTAGACTTTAAAGAAAAAGGCGGCAAGCCCCATCCTATCGTAGATGAGCTCTATAAGACATATTCATCAAAAGATATGGTGAGAGTAATCAAGGCCCTTGAATCAACTTTAAGAAGTAAAGCAGTTAAGAAATGAGTACCCCATTTAAAAATAGTAGAATAACAGAGCTCTTCTCGATTCAGTACCCTATTATACAAGCAGGCATGGTCTATTGCTCAGGTGCAAAGCTAGCAGCGGCCAGTGCCAATGCTGGATGTCTTGGAATAATTGGAGCTGGCAGTATGAGACCAGACCTTCTCGATCAACAAATCAAGAAGGCGCAGAGTCTCACTAATAATTCCCTAGCAGTCAATATTCCTCTACTTTATAAGTATGCTAATGAACATATTGAGATCGCTCTTAAAAATGGTATAAAGATTTTCTTCACTAGTGCCGGAAGTCCTAAGAAGTACACTCAATATTTAAAAGAAAAGGGCTGCATTGTTGTCCACGTCACAAGCTCCCCAGAGCTTGCACTTAAGTGTCAACAGGCGGGAGTGGACGCCGTTGTAGCAGAGGGCTTTGAAGCCGGTGGACACAATGGAAGAGATGAGATCACGACGATGAGTCTAATCCCACAAGTGGTAAAGGCGGTAGATATTCCCATAATTGCAGCTGGAGGCATCTCCAGTGGTCAATCAATACTAGCGACACTCGCTCTGGGTGCAGACGCTGTGCAAATTGGATCTCGCTTCGCTTGTACACAGGAGTCCTCTGCTCATATAAATTTTAAAAACGCTATCATGGCGGCTAAGTCTGGAGATACTTCTCTTTCGATGAAAGAACTTGTACCTGTGCGGTTATTGAAGAATCCATTCTATGAAAAAGTACTGCAACTAGAAAAGAGCTGCGCTTCCAAAGAGGCCTTTATTCAACTACTAGGAACAGGTAGGGCCAGAGATGGAATGCTTGAGGGTGATATGGTTGAGGGTGAACTTGAAATTGGACAAGTGAGTGCACTCATTGACGATATACCAAGTGTAGCGCAATTAGTGGACAGACTTTTAAATGAGTACCGCACTACTCTTGAAAAGTTTTAATTCTCTTTACTCTTAAACTTCTTAAGTGAGGCAAGTAGTAAGTTAATATTAACTTTTGCTTTTTTAGAAATAATACAAGCATAACTAAACTCATCTCTAAAACGAGAGACTGAGTAGAATGGAGTATTAAGGCTTTTGAAATAGTATTTTAAAACTCTCTCTGAACTTACAATAATTTCAACTCTTCCCAATTGTAAAAATCTCAATAATTTCTCATGACTTTTTAGATCATGTCTTCCAACTCGATCTATTAGTTTTTCAATTTCGGGGTGATAAGAAAAGCCCTTAATGGTTCCTATTTTACTAACGATCTCTTCAGTACTTTCAATGCGAGAATGCTCTTTTGTGAGAGTGTATAAGAGATTGGCATCATCAAAAATCCCTTCGCTCCAATAGAACTCATCAGGATTAGACACCCAAGACTTATTTGAATTGCAATAAATATCAACTGCGCCTTTTTTAAGAAGCTCCTCTAATCTTATTCTTGGAGTGTGAACCATTGTGTATTTTAATCCAAGCTCTTTAGAGATAAATTTGGCCAAATCTAAGAGTAGCCCACCGGTAGCTTCTTTATTCCTATCTACAATAATATAGGGAGGAGAGTTATGATCTCCATAGGCAAAGCGCAGCTCATTGGACTTAGCGAGCGGCATTGAAAAAAGTAATAATAGAGCAAAGAGCTTCATAATAAAGATAATAACACCAATTCTACTCTCTCAAGTTTATAAATAAATTCTGCCTAGTACATATATCCTAATTCTCTAAAGATAGCGATTATTCTATCGTGGTTTTAGGCAGTTATATAAGTAAAAATTCCACCAGGTAGAGACTTTTAAGCTCTTGGCCGATAAAAGGTGCTCTATGACAAAACTTCTAGAAGTCGGTCCACACCGCCACATTAATGGTGACTCAACTATTGGGTCAAATTATGAATCTATCATGCAGGGAGAGAAGGCGCAGATGCTCTACGCAGACCCACCCTACTGCCTCTTAGTTCGAAGAAATAAGAAGACTGGCGCGCTCAGAGACCCTAAGAAAGCTAAGATTAACCACGAAGCCGTGACTCGCTATGAAAACACTAAGGCCTATAAGTACTTTACTCGCAACTGGCTTTCAGAAGCTGTTAAGCATATCAGTGAGGATGGTACTTTAGTTATTTGGACAAATTACTTAGGAATAAAACCTATTAAAGATGTCGCTCTAGAACTAGGATATGAGCACTTCTATGGTGAGTTTCTCTGGGGAAAACTAGCTAAGGAAACCAATAGTGGTAATGAGACCAACGTAAGACTCTATGAGGTTGCTCTTGTTTTTTCAAAAATCCCAAAGAAAGAGCTCTCAAACTCTGACCTTCCACTTCAGTGGTCAATTATAACTAAGTACGACGAAGAAGGAGAGGCCACAAAATGGGATAATCATCCTAATCATAAACCTTTCTCATCTCTTGAGCCGTTGATTAGAAACTTTACTCGTCCAGGGGACAGAGTCCTAGATCCCTTCACAGGGAGTGGATCAACTCCGGCCGCTTGTATTCAGCTAGGGAGAAAGATTTCAGGTATTGAGCTTAGAGAGCACTGGGCAGATATATCCCAGAGAAGAATAGCGGAGCTAGCAAAGAGCTAGCCCCAGTTTTATTTTAGTAATTCCCTTGTTGTAAGGCCTTAATTCTTACGTCAAGTGGAGGGTGAGATCTAAAGAGAAATGCAAGGCTCGACTTACTAGAAATTTTCATACTAGCAAAGGCCTTATCACTATCTTCAGCGTCCGCAATTTCTAATGTTCTTTGCAGTCCTTGAAGGGCGGCAATCATTTTTTGCTTTCCTGCTAATTGTGCACCACCGGCATCAGCTCTAAATTCTCTCCATCTTGAAAACCAAGCAACAATCGGAGCGGCAGCGATACCAAAGATAATATCTAAGACGATTGTCACACCGATACGTGCAAACATACCAAGGCCACCACGACCTTCTTCATCTCTCATGGCATTATCAATTGCAAAGGCCACAACTCTTGAGAAGAACATAACAAATGCGTTCACAATCCCTTGTACTAGAGACATTGTAATCATATCTCCATTGGCAATGTGAGCAACTTCATGTCCTAGAACACCTTCAACTTCGTCTTGATTCATATTGCGAAGTAGACCTGTAGAAACGGCCACGAGAGCATTATTTCGACTTGGACCTGTAGCGAAGGCATTAACCTCTGGGCTATCATAGATACCTACTTCAGGCATTTTTGAAATATTAGCTTTCTTAGCAAGTCTGTGAACAGTTCTTACTAACTCACCATACTGACTATTCTCGTCAACTATCTTCACCCCCATGGCCATCTTTGCCATGAATTTAGACATCATCAATGAGATTAATGAACCAACCGATCCCCAGATTAAACAGAAGATTAATAGTGACTGGTAATTTAGACCGGTCCCCTGAAGGTATGGCTGAACATTGAAAATACTTAGAACAATATTAACCATAAATATGACTAATAAATTCGTAAGAATAAATAAACCAATTCGTAACATAAATTTCCTCTCTTAAAGTTTATAGCTCTATTTTGGGCCTTTAATAACCGTTGTCAAGAAAAGGCGGTACGAGTTTGCGATAAGTTTACAATTCAGTGAATAAAAACAAGAAATGCTTAAAGAAAAGCAGCTAAGTACCGATAGAGCTTAGGTAGAATAACCTCTATATATAAGATAAAAATGATCCATATCCACAAATCTAAATTAAGTATTAATGAGCTCGTTTGGAACGGACTTATTTTTATTGCCGTTTTTCTTACGGCATTAGAAGCTCCATTTAGCTTTACTTATAAGACGAATATACAAACGTGGCAATTGTGGTCTGACTCTATTATATCAACGATTTTTATCACTGATGTCATTTATCAATTTAGAGAGCGCTATTTTAAAATTCATAGGCATGGTCAAAAACCAAAGAGTAATGGAACACTTTGGTGGTCACTCATAACAATCGATATTATGGCCTCTATTCCCTACGACGTTATTAGCTATGGCTTCGATCTTCATGGCTACCAATTCTTTGGACTTCTAAGGCTACTAAGACTTGTGAGAGTCGCTAGACTCTATGCTTTAATGAGTAACCTCGCTCTAGTGCCTAAGGCCCTGCGTGTAAGCATGCTCTTTTGTGTTTCTATAATGGTTATTCACTGGATTGCCTGTGGATGGTCAATGATTCATCCAACTCTAGAGAGAGATATTACAGCTCACTATATAAAATCTCTCTACTGGGCAGTGACAACTCTAACAACTATTGGTTACGGTGACATCACTCCAACAACAACAATTGGACGACTCTACACAATGCCAATAATGGTCTTAGGTGTTGGTGTTTATGGTTTCGTTATTGCCAATGTCACTCGCCTATTTACGACAGCTGATAGATACAAAGAAAAATCAAAAGAGAGACTTGGTGATGTCGCTACTTTTATGAAGTACTACAATATTCCTGAGAGATTGCAGACTCAAGTTTTTGGATATTATAATCATCTCTTGAATAAGAGACTCACAGAAAATGATACAACAATTATTGCAGACCTTCCTCTTGCTCTTCAACATGAATTGCAAACATATATGAATATGAGGCTCATTAGAACTGTACCAGTTTTTAAAAATTGTTCGCACTCGTGTCTAAAAGATGTTGCGAGGGCACTTGAACAAAAGTCTTATTCACCTGGACAAAATATTATTCGTATTGGTGAGACAGGTAATGAAATGTTTATGATTGGACATGGAACAGTGGACGTTATTTTTAGTGACGGCACTGTTGTAGCGACTTTGCACGAAGGGCAGATTTTTGGAGAAGCAGCCCTTATGCGTGAGACTACTAGAAATGCAGACGTAAGGGCCCAGAACTACTGTGACCTCTACATACTCAATAAAGAAGATTTCACAAAGATAATCATCAAGCACCCAGACCTGCTAGAGAGCATGCAGAAAGTGACTACTCGTCGCTCAAGTGACAGGCGCAAAGCAGCATAATCACAACTCTAACACATATTGACTAACAAAAACTCTAAATAGCCGCTATAATGATAGCGTTTAAAAGGAGTTAAAATGTTAAATCCACAAATTGCTAATGAAGTTATCGCCTACGCTATTTCCCAAGGCGCTGACTTTGCAGAAATCTTTGTTGAAAAACACAATTCAGTTAACCTCAGTGTTCTAAGCTCTAAAGTGCATGAAATTAAATCAGGCATAGATTTTGGAATTGGTGTTCGTCTTATTTATGGAACAAAAGTTCTCTATGGATACACTAATAAAGCTGACAAAGAAGAGTTATTAAGAATTACAAAGGCCCTAGCGGCTCAAGATAGAAGAGATCCTATTGCCACTTCGACAGCTCTCAATTTCATTAAAACTGTTGATCATCACCAAGCTCAGAAAGGTCTTAGAAATGACCCTATTAGCATGGAAGAGAAGATTCAGTACTTACTTAAAATCGATGCTGCAGCAAGAAGTCAATCTGATAAGATTTCTCAAGTCACTTGTGGTGTTCTTCAAAGACTTCAAGATATTGAAATTTTCAATTCAGAGGGTCTTCATATTGGAGATACCAGAAATTACACGCGCCTTATGGCCAATGCCGTTGCCACTGATGGTAGTGAGCAAAGTACAGGTTATGAAGCGCCTGGTGCTCTCTGTGGTTGGGAGTTAGTCGATAGAATTAATCCAAATCAGATGGGTGAATTAGTTGCTAAGCAAGCAATGATTAAGCTTAAGGCCGACGAATGTCCTGCGGGGAAAATGCCTGTCGTTATTGATAACGGTTTTGGTGGAGTGATCTTCCATGAAGCCTGCGGTCACCTACTTGAGACAACATCAGTACAAAAGAAAGCCTCCGTCTTCTGGGACAAGATGCAGGAGGAGATTGCTCACACTGCAGTTAGTGCAGTTGACGATGGGACAATGGAAAACTACTGGGGATCAATTAATATTGACGACGAAGGTATGGAAACTCAAAAGACACAACTTATTAAAGACGGAAAACTAACGAGCTTTCTCGTAGATAAAGTTGGCGCCATGAAGACAGGTTATGAGAGAACTGGCTCAGGAAGAAGACAGAGCTATAAATATGCTCCTGCTTCAAGAATGAGAAATACTTATATCGAAGCTGGTGAACACTCACTTGACGATATTATCGCGACTATCGACAACGGTGTTTACTGCAAGAAAATGGGCGGAGGTTCAGTTAAACCTGGAACAGGTGAATTCAATTTCTCTGCTCAAGAGAGTTATCTCATAAAGAATGGAAAAATTGATAGACCTCTAAAAGGTGCCACACTTATAGGTACAGGTCCGGATGTTCTTAAGAAGATCAGTATGGTTGGTAATAACTTTGAGCTCGCTGCAGGAATGTGTGGCTCTGTCTCGGGAGCCGTTCCAACAACTGTGGGACAAGCTGCTTTAAAAGTAGATGAAATCCTAGTGGGAGGAAAAGCGTAATGGAGATGCAAACCTTAGAAAAAATAATTGATATTGCTCTTAAAAATGGTGCTGAACAAGCTGACATCGTTGTAGATGCTGGTGAGAGTATCGGAGTCAAAGCAGAGGGTGGAGAGATTTCATCATATGAAGTTTCTGGCTCTCAGGTCTTAGGACTTAGAGTTATCAAGGATAATAAAATTGGAAGCTCTTATTGTGAGGCTACAGACGATGAAACAATAGAAGTTCTCGTAAAGCAGGCCCTAGACAACGCGAAGTTTTCTAAAGAAGAAGAGCTAGAGAAAATAGAAGTTCAAAGAAAAGAAATCATGGATGGTACACGAGACTTTAAATACGATAGTGATCGCGCTCGTCCAGAAGAGCTTATTGATATGGCCCTAAGAATTGAAAGAGACTTAATGGCCAAAGATAAGAATCTTAAAACACCTCCATATAATGGCGTAGGTGAATATATTGATCAAAGACTCTATCTCAATCACTTAGGAACAAAGTGTATTGAAAAGAGTAAGGCCTACGCTTGTTATACAGCGGCTCTACTTGAAAGAGATAATAAGCAGAGTATGTACGTTCATCAGTCGCTTAGTAGAAAGTTAGCTGATCTTAGTCCAGATGACTGCATTAATATTTCTTACGAGCACGCCAATGGACTAATTGAGGGGACGGCGCTTAAGACAGGTCATTATGACATCGTCTTTTCAACTGATAAATTAGCTCAATTTCTAAATGTATTCTCTACTCTCTTTTCTGCGAAATCAGCAATCAATGATATGAATCCGTGGAAGAATAAATTAAATGAGTCTGTGGCCAGTGACTTCTTAACGATTACGGACGCTCCACTTCTTGAAAGAGGTTTTGCTTACTCTCTCTTTGACGGAGAAGGAAATACAACAAGTGATACAACATTAATTGAAAATGGTGTTTTGAAAAATTTCTACCACAACTCATATACTTCAAAGAAGCTCGGACACGAGAATACTTTCAATGCAACGAGATCCCCAAAGTCCTCTCTAGGAGTTGGTGGAACAAATAAGCTTATCAAACCGGTAGAGTCTGATGATTCAAGCTTTGATAAAGGTACTTACTTTGAAATCATCTCTGAGCAGGGAATGTACTCAGGATCTGATGCTATCTCTGGTGATTTTTCATTCGCAGCTAGTGGTTACTTAGTAGAAAATGGACAGAGAGTTAGGCCAATTAAAGGTGTGACTGTCTCTGGTAATTTCTATCAAGTAATCAAAGAAATTTCTAATATTGGTCACAATGTTCAGAGTAATACGAGTGCGACTTTCTTCTCTCCATTGATTAGATTCTCATCACTAAGTGTGGCCGGCGAATAATCTATTGCTTAAGGTTTCAATCCCCCCTATCATATAATTATGAATATAAATGATAGGGGTTTTTCTTTAGTCCAAGTACTTATTTCATCAGGTCTTCTAGGTGCTGCTGCACTTGTTGGTATCAAGATGATGGCCAATCAAGAGAAGATGGCCAAGAGTATTAATCAAAAGTATGAAATGGCCTATATTCATGAAGAGATCTGGCGTGCTCTTCAAGATGTAAACAATTGTGAAGCTACATTTGCGGGAAAGACACTTGAAGAAGTCACTAGTGGAAAGACTCGCTTCATAAGAAAGAAAACCTCTAAAGCCGATATCAATCTCTATAGAGAAATTTATAAGCGCTACTCTATGGACCAAGATCTCTATGGTGTTGAGAATCTAAGAATCATTTCTTACGTTGGAAATCGACGTGAGAGCGCCGAGCCTACTTTTGACTTAGCTATAAGGTTTGATAAGGGCGAAAACTCTTATGGAAGCCGCTTTGTAACGAAGACTATCCCTGTGATTTATAGTACTAGGTCCTCTAAGATTCAAAATTGTAATGCCCTCCCCTTAGGAGAAAGTGCCAGTGACTCACTTTTGGCCGAAGTGGATAATTCTCTAAAGATTGAAAACAATCTAGGAATTAATACTCCTGCTAAAAAAGATATCGCCCTCGATATAGCAAACGCCCTAAGCTTCTCAGAAGATCAAGAGCAAAATGAATGTAATCAAGATATGGCAGGTAGGATTCGCTACGACAAGAGTATTGAGAATCTACTTCTTTGTAATGGTGAGAAATGGCTAACTTGGGGAGCAGATAGTATAGACTGGTCAGTCTTCACTAAAGTTGAGGTAAGCCCTTCTAAAACTGAGAGTCGACCTTTGGGGCTATACCGAGTCTGTGCACTGGGAAAGGCCACAGATGTTCCCCACACTCAATGCAGACTAAGAGGAAGCGGAGCAAGTCTTAAAACACCAGCTGCGTGGGAATTAAATGTGGCCAAGACGGACATAGGGAGTTGTACATTCTTATGTTTCAAGTAAATAATCAAAAAGGATTTTCGGGCCTAAACCTCATGGTGGGAGTTTTCTTCTTAGGCCTAGTCGTCTTCTTAGTTATGCATACAATTAAAAAGCAGGCCGACTCTTTAAACGACTTGACGGCAGAGGCAGAAATAGAAGTCTTTCTAGGTGACTTGAAGAGACAACTCTCCTCTGCAAAGAATTGCAATGCAACTCTATCTAAGATCCAAACAAATAATGGTCAAATTACTTCGATGAAATTTTATAAAGGTGATGAACTTATCGAACAATTTGCCCTTCATACAACCATAGGTGCAAGTAAGACAAAGATCTTAAAATACTCTACGAGCATCTATAATAATTTCGACGAAGATATCGCAGAGCTTGGAATGATTAATCTTATTATAGAGCTTCAAAAAGATATAGAGAGCCAAAGTGCTGCCAAGGTAAGTAGAAGTATTAAACTCTATATAAGAGAGCGTGAAGGTAGAATTGAAGAATGTGCTTTTGGGGGTCTCCCAAAGGGTGAAACAATTCAAGTACAAGAAAGTTTTGGTACAAGGCTCTCCTCTCCTTTTATTGGGGTTAATACAAGTGAAATGAAGACGAGCCTAAATATTGGAGGAAATCTTCAGCTTACTCCAAGCGATACATCTTGTTCTCAGGAAAATATTGGGGCCATACAATTTAGTAGTGTACGCAAACAATTTGAGCAATGTAAGAGAGACCTTACGTGGAAGAGAGTCCATCGATGAAGCTTCTAAATAATAAAGGCTCTATCATTATTCAAGCACTGATCTCCATTGCTATTTTTAGTGTAGTTAGTGCATCAATAATTCGACTACTGCAGATGCAAAATAATTTATCTGCTAAAACTACAGAACAATTTGAGATGATCTACTTTGTTGATGAAATTAGAAATATTCTCTCTGACCCTAATGCATGTAAAGAAACTTTCACTTCAAAGAATGCACGTCGAGATATGAGTGCGACAAGTATAAATCAAGTTATTGAAGATGAATTTGGAGAAATTTACTCTTTTGAAATATTCTCAAAGGGAAGTATTATAAAGAGATCAGAGTTTTGGACCTTAACTCTTTCCAATCTCTATCTCCAAAGTGATGACCAAGAATCATCGATTGATTTTGGAACAACGTTCTTGCATTTAGAAGTTGAATTTAAAGACCTTAGAAATAATCGTACACACCTCTTAAAGAGAAGAGTTAAGATATTTGCTTCCATTGATAATGCTGAGAAAATTCAAACTTGCTACTCTAATAGAGGTATTGGTCTTGGTAAGGATATTTCAAAGAAAACCTCTCCATGGAATAGAACTCCCGATACCAAGGGTCACTACATTAATCAAAGAAATCTCTCTATTAAAACACAGAAAAATAGTGCTTCTATTAATATTGGAGGGAGCTTTAGAGTTGGTGATCTAGACTCTTCATGTTTAAAGGAAATTGTCGGTGCCATTAGGTATAACCCAAATAGCGATAAGCTAGAAGTTTGCAGTGAGAGAAATTATATTTGGCGCGAATTAAATGAGCCCATTGCATTTCAAGAAAGAACGTATGCCCTAAGGGCGACACTCCCAATTAAGCTAGCCACAACACCTAGGCCATTTAAATACTGCTCAATTACTTATAAGAATTACGACACTGGTACGTGCTCTCTTGAAAGGTTGGAAGATGGAAAGTGGAGACTAACCCACGAGAGTTCCAAGTCTAATTTCGGGTCTTGTGAAGCGACTTGCTACCAATAAAAAAGGCCCTCTAAAAGGGCCTCACTTTTTTATTCTTGATTTTTTACCACTGCAATAGCTGCATCAATCATCTCTTGTCTCTTCTGCGGATCTTTCCATCTCGCTTGAGCTTCAGCTGATAATTTATGAATTGGATCAAAGTAAGTGAATAACTCACCTGGCTTTACATGAGGGGCCTTCCAAACTGAGATCCCATTTTCTTCATCGTAGTACTCATACGAGGCCACATGGCGCTTTCCACCACCACCAGGAAGGTCACAAACAAATGTTGGAGTATTAAATCCAGCAGTTGTTCCCCTAACCGCTTTTTCAAGCTCTTCGGCTTCTTTAAGAGTCGTTCTAAAGTGTTCACATCCAGGAACCATATCGTGCATATACACATAGTATGGTTGAATATTTAAATAACCTACCTGTCTTGTTAAAAGAACCATTTCATCTACATGGTTATTAACTCCCTCTTGAAGAACTGCTTGGTTTCTTACCACAATCCCCGCTTGAAAAAGTCTATCCATGGCCATTTGAGACCATTTCGTAATTTCTTTAGCGCATGAGAAGTGAGTATGGATAACAACTTGTTTTCCAAATGAGCGTCCTAGCTTATGAATATCTTGGACTGCTTCAAACCAATCATCATCAGTTAAAACTTTTTGAGGAAAAATTGCGACACCTTTAGTAGCGAGACGTATTCTTCTAATATGTGGAATTCTAAGTAGGTTCTCACCAATGTAGCGAATCTGTTTTGGCGTAAGCATGAATGCATCACCACCAGAAACAACCACGTCCTCAACTTTTGGATGATTACTTAAATATTCAAAGACATCATCCCATTTCTTTTGATTGGCACCATAAGTCTCTTTCTCAATAGACTCAGTTGAGCCACCAATAATCCTAGAGCGCGTACAATAAGAACAGTAAACAGGACAGATTGTTGTTGGAAGAAAAAGAACCTTATCAGGATATCTATGCGTAAGCATTGGCACAGGTGAATCAACATCTTCACCTAGTGAATCAGATTGATAGTAAGGATGATCCTCTAAGAACTGACTTCCCATTGGAAGGAATTGCTTTCTAAGTGGACAACTAAGTGGGTCCCTCCAATCAATTAGGGCAAAGATATAAGGAGTAATTCTGATATTCATTGGAGTAATCTTTTGACCGGCCTTAATATCATCCATATGTTCCTTAGAGATTTTAGACCCTAGAACCTTCTCTACTTGCTCAACTTTTCTGATTGAGTTCTTTAACTGCCACTTATGGTCAGCAAACTCTCCCCTAGAAACATCGGCCCACGCTGGGATCTCTTTCCAAAAATCATCATTTCTAAAATTACGGTGCTCCAACTCTCTAATCTTGGAGTGATCAACTTCAGACATCTAAACTTCCTTTATTAATTTTCTTATCAATTTTGATTATCTTTATCTTAACATGGGTGTAAACACCTAAAAAAGGGCAACTTTATTCTTACATCCGTCAAAAAAGCCTAAAAACTACTCCAGTATGTTTTAAATTGATTTCACTAAAATACTTACATCTCAGAGGTAAGATTTGTTTGAATAGGCATACAAACCTGAAGTAATTATTCAAGTATATCCAATTAAAGTGCCTCTCCTTTTATGACGATAAAAAATTAGGAGAATAAATGTCAGACGATAACGCAGCTAAGAATTTACAGTATATGGAAGTTTCAGACCAAAGAGGCTTAGGCTCACTCGCCGACTCATCTCCAAGCGAAAACTCAGACCTCTATGGAGGATATCTTTCAAAGAATATCTCTCTCTTTGGAAAATGTGTGATTGGTTTTATGCTATTAAGTTTTGTTGTTTCATTTCTGTTTCTAATATTTAGCTACACTCCATATGGCACAGAGTTTTTAAGAGAATTAAAGTTTCAAATTATCTAGGTCTAGGTATACCCCAAACGCTTAGAATCGATTTTTCGTATATTCAGCTATTTACATTCAAATAATTTCATATAATATAAATTATACGAAGTTACTTCGTAGAAATTTATTGTTACGCAAGGAGCGCATAACATTGAATAAGAAAAATCAGGGATGGTTGCAAGAGTTCTTAGATAATTGTCAGAGACAAAATAAATCCCCTCACACTATTAAAAATTATCGCAGTGACTTAGAGAAATATCTCACTTGGTATGAGAACCAATTTCGAGGCCCCATTAGTCAGAAAAACAATGATACTATCGGTCGATATAAGGAATTCCTCTTAAATGGAGGCGAAGTAAATCAAAGAGCTCACCTCTTTAGACGACTATTTTGGTTTCTTAAGTCTAGAAGAAAGAAGCTCGTGCAAAAACCTCTTGGAAATAATTCTGCCAAAAGGCACTTAAGTACTCTTAAAAATTTCTACGAGTTTTTAAAACAGAATCATGAAGATCATTCAAAGCTCTTTTCCATTAATCCAGTAAAAGAGAAAATCCACTCTATTAAAGTAAAAGATATCGATATTGAGCACACTCCAATCTTGCCCTACGATCAGTGGCGCACACTTATTGAGTCGACCTATAGAACTAGAGAGCGAGTTATTTTGCAACTTCTCTACTGGGGAGGTTTAAGACTTAGCGAATTGAGTGGGCTTAGATATAATGATTTTCAGGCCACCAGAAAGACAATTACACTTAGAAGAAAAGGCGGCTATAGACACGAATTAAAGATACAAAACTTTGATGAGATCTTTAAGAATATCCAATTTATGGAGCAAAGTGCAAAGAGTGAATATATTTTTGTTAATAAATCCAATAGAGCAATAAGTACGAGATCTATGTACTCACTTATTAAGAAATTACTCTTAAGATCCAATTGTTCAGCTAATATTGGCCCTCATAGTTTTAGAAAGGCCTGCGCCACCAATCTCTACAAAAGAACTAAAGACCTTCTCTTTGTAAGAGATTACCTCAATCACTCAGATGCTAAAGTGACCCAAACTTATATTGATACCAACACCCTCTATCTTGAGCATCAAGTGCAATGAAGTATTGGCAGTATTTACACCTCTTGATCATGTGATTACAGATAGATAACATATATTTAATAAAGTTCTTAAGAGCTTGGCCCAACTTTCGTATAATCTAGATTATAAGGATTTAATTATGAAACTTATACTACAGTCCATATTCGCAATTGCTTGCCTACTCATGGTCGATCTCTCCTTTGCGGATGAGTTTGATACACAGAGAGAGGCCTGTAGTAAAGATAGCTCTAAGAGGTGGGATAGTAAGCTAAACCGCTGCATGACGACAAAGAGATCCAAAGAAGGTCTAGAAGAATATAGAAATTGTACTCTTCATGAGAAAAAAGAAGATCGTGACCGTTGTATGTTCAACCTGGTTAAAAAAGTTAGTGGAGACGCGGAGCTAGAAGATACAAACTGGGATGCTCTCTTAATTGATACTATTACAACAGGAATTTCAATTACTAATATTAACTTTGTAGAAGATGATAAATCTAGCCCATGTCTTTCCATAAAAATGGGGGCCACATGTGGGGGTCTTTCCATCTTAAAAACTCTCTACATTATGAATGAGGCCAAGAAAGAGACAAAAGATAATCTGAAAGAATTTGAAGACAAAGCAGCAGATAAGGAAAATTACGATGCCCAAGTTCTCGCCTACGACTCGCAAATTAAACAACTAAAATCTCTATCTAAGTACTACGATAAAAAGCAAAAACTCAATAAACTCATAGCCGCTTGTTATACTGCAACTGCCGCCTACGCTGCTTATGAATCGATTGGTCCTTCTGCAATAAAAACTTGTACAACAGCTTCAGGAGAATATGCTGATGAAACTCCAGCAAATGATAACCCGGCACAGAGTGAAACTAATACAGAAGGCCTTACCCCAATTGCAAAGTATAAGCAGATGATGTTAGGAGGTCTCTCAGTAGCTGGAAGTTACATCTCTTCTTCTAGTAAAAGTATTATGAAGTTTCTTGGAACTCCTCCTGGTGTTGCAACGCTTGCTCTAACAAATGTAACTTGGAACCTTATTAAGGCCAAGAAACTCCAAGAACAGGGAGAGAAAGCGGACTTACTTGCCAAGAGATCAGAAGTTGCCCGCGATCAATTTGTCACATCAATGGAGAAGTATTGTCCAAATGGACACGATGATAAGAATAATCTTATGTGCTACTGCTATGAAAACGGAGAGAAGAAGGCCAATAGAACAAACTCTGATTCTTGTAAGGCCTTATGGGCGAAGAATGATAGAAACCTCTTTGCCGCAAGTTCTGATAAAACAAGAAAGAGTGGTAGTGATACGACAAAAGTTGGATGTCTTACTCTTAACGGAAAATTTGATCCAAGCTGTCAGTGTAGAAAGTTTAAAGATACACAGGGAAATAATGCTTGTAAGAAGACTAATTTCTCGACTGTTCAACTAGCAGGACTTGGACAAGTAATAGATGTTAAGCAGCTTGAGACTGATTTAAATAATATCTCAAGTGGGCTAACTTCTGCGACGGGATTTGATATGACTCCAGAGCAAACACAAGCTCTAGGTGGGAAAGTTAGAGATCAAATTCTCAGACAAATTCCTTTTGAAGATAAGAAAGGAGTTCGCCCAGGAACACCGGAAGATTTAGCAGCAGTTCAAAAAAATCTCTTATCGGGAATTACTAGACAATTAGCGGCCAACCCTGGCTCTGCAGATAACTTTGACAGAGAGTTAAATAAGATTCAAGAAGAGATGTCAGAGAAATTTAATGAAAAGTCGGCTCAAAGTGAAGTTAAGAAATTAAAACTTACAGGTGGAAAGGGTGCAGCGAAAAAGAATAATAAGAAGCAAAACTTTGCCCTAAATTTAGGTGGAAGTTCAAGCAATGTAGAGCAATACCCAGAGTATATGAATAAGAAATATAAGACTAAGAACGCTGACGTTGTCACAAATAAAGATGTCTCTATTTTTCAAGTTCTCTCAAATAGATATTACAAGTCAGGCTTTAAGAGACTTTTTGACGAGTAAAGTACATGTCTGACTAGACTTCTAAGATGCTCTCAAGTAACCTATTTCCTACAACTTGAGAGCTTATGATTTTAAAAATACTTCGATTCATTCTAGCAACTATTCTTCTGGCATGCGTAGGCATTGTAGGAACGATTGTTAGTGCCCTAAGACCTTTTAATCCCAATAATGTTTATATTATGTCTCGCATGGTTAGACTTGGAACAAAGATCCTTGGAATCGAAGTCATCAAAAGAAATACTCAGATCATGGAGGAGAACCGTCCCGGTCTATTCATCTCTAACCATCAACATAATATTGATGTCTTTCTTGCCTGCGAAATTCTACCAGATAGAACAGTCTCTCTAGGTAAGAAGAGCTTGCGCTGGATCCCTCTCTTTGGACAATTCTACTGGCTAAGTGGAAATGTACTCATTGATAGAAAGAATAAGCGCAGGGCCCACGGAACAATGGATCAAGTAGGCGAGGCCATTCGAGAGAGAAACACCTCTATATGGATGATGCCAGAGGGAACGAGAAGCCACGGACGTGGAGTTCTCCCCTTTAAAAAAGGTGCTTTCTTTACGGCCATTAATGCTCAGATCCCAATTACTCCAATTTGCATCAGCACTTACAACACTGGCCTAGACTTTAGTAAGTGGAAAGCTGGTAAAGTGATTATTGAAGTTCTCGATCCAATTCCAACTAAGGGACTTACAAAGCGCGATGTTGGACAATTATGTGAGACTACGTATCAATTAGTTAAAAATAAAGTGGCCCAACTCGATAGTGAATTAGCTTAAGAACTTGGGGAACAGGGAGAATTCTTTTGATTAAAATCTCTAATAAGCCCCAAAGTATCACCTATAAGAATCACCAAATTCAAATCAAACGACGCAAAAGTGGCATCACTGAAGTTACAGCAAAAGATAAGAACTCTAGCGCTTTTGCACAGGCACTATGCCACTGTGAAGATCGCTTCATGCAGCTCTTTCTCCTTCGAATAATTGGTCGCGGACGTATATGTGAACTCTTAAAAGATGATGATGAGAGTTTAAAAATTGATATCTTCATGCGACAGATGAATTTCTATGGCGCTACTCACGAGGATATGAACCAGCTCCCAAAAGAGGTATTAGACTACTTTCAGGCCTATGCAGATGGAGTTAATTACCACTTAGAAAAAAGAGGTAAGAGCTGGGAGTTTAAATTCTTAAACGTTCACCTAGACCCTTGGAGCATTCAAGACTCATTAATGGTGATAAAGATAATGTCTTTTATCGGTCTTGCACAAACTCAAGGTGACGCGGAAAAATTTATTATTCAATCTCTTAGAGAGGGAGTTGAAATTGAGAAATTCAAATCACTTTTCACTCCCCATCTAGATGGGTTAACTGAAGATATCGTAAAAGACCTAAAGAAATTAAAATACTTTGAAGGTCTCATCCCTGATGAAATAAAATTCAATCAATTTCTACCTAAGATGATGGCCTCCAATAATTGGATTGTCGCTCCCTCTAAATCTGAAACAGGCAGTGTTATCGCCTGTAATGATCCTCACCTTGAAGTTAATCGATTGCCGGCCATTTGGTATGAGCAAGTTGTCCATATTGGAGAGAGAAACATACAAGGTGTCTCGATGCCCGGTCTGCCAGGAATTATTATGGGACGATCAGATAAAGTTAGTTTTGGATTCACCTATGGATTTATGGATATGGTGGATTACTTCATTGAAGAAATTACTGGTGAGAGATGCCTTAGAGATGGTGAGTACTGCGAACAGTCGATTAGAGAAGAAGTTATTCTACGAAAGAAATCCTCTGACTTTAAATTTAAAATTTATGAAAATGATTGTGGTATTTTAGAAAGTAATCCATTTAGCGAAGAGCTTGAAGATGGTTACTATCTAACAAGAGCATGGAGTGCACACCACCTAGGAGCAAAGGGATCTGCTATTGCTCTCTATGAAATGATAGAGTGTGATGACGTTTATACAATGAAAGAAGCTCTTAGTAAGATTTCAATTTCATGTAATTGGCTACTTGGAGATAGCTTGGGCAATATCGCCTATCAACAATCTGGTATGGCCCCCAAGAGAAATTCTAGCGGACTCTATCCCCTAAGGGCCAGTGATCCACTTAACCACTGGCAAGACTTACTAGAAACTCAAGACCTCCTAAGCGTAATAAACCCAGAGAAAGGATTCTTGGCCACTGCTAATAATGACCTTTGCGATTTTGCAAACGAGTCCTCACCTCTAACAATCAATCTTCCCATGGGTCCTTACCGAGTAGATCGAATAAATCATCTGCTTAGTGAGAAAGAGAAATTTTCTCTAGAAGCACTAAAGAATATGCAATCGGACCTCTATTCAATTCAGGGCCACTACTTTATGGAGGAGCTAAGAGCACTGCTTAGCTCAGATAAAGTCAGTAAAGAATTAGATCAATGGGATCTTTGCTATGATCGAAACTCAAGGGGTGCCACACTCTTTGAGGACTTCTACTTTAATCTTTTAGAAGAAGTGTTCACAAAAGATTTCTATCCTACTGATGCTTGGAAATTTATAGCAAATAGATCTTCAATCCTAGTAGACTTCTATCACTTCTTTGATCAAATCATCATTACGGAAAATCCTCTGTGGTTTAAAGAGCGCTCAAAGATGGATTGCTTTAGAAATGCTCTAGCAAAGACACAGAAGAAATATTCAAGAAAAGATATTCCTAGTTGGGGAGAGCTTCGAAGAGTGAAAATGAATAATATTCTCTTCGATGGAAAACTTCCTTCAATTCTTGGTTTTGATTACGGCCCAATTAGTATTGAAGGCTCTAGGGCCACAATCGTACAAGGAGCACTCTATGAGTCCCATGGAAGGGTTTCAACTTTTTGTCCATCTATGAGATTTGTTACAGATCTATCCACTAGAGAATCCCATACAGTGCTTGCAGGTGGTGTAAGTGATCGTAGATTTTCAAAACTCTATACGAGTGAAGTTGAGGATTGGTTAAACTTTAGATATAAAGTTGAGTCTCTTGAAAGGGAATAAATTAGGCTGAACAATAAGTTATCTCACCTGGACAAATGGCCTTTAACTTAAAGTGGTAACCGTATTTTTCACTTAAATAATTTGCGGCCATATAGTCAGCTTCACTAAGTCCGCCGAGAGAAATAACCTCGTACTCGTCATCTCTTTGTAGATAACATCCCGTAGGATGAGTATGAATAATTTCAAAGTAAGCAATATCAAATGAATTCTTTCTCACTTTAAAATCAAGCGATCTTATCTCTCTTTCAAGCAGCTCCATATTTTTAAAAGAGTCAAACTCACCTTTTAAAATATTGGACTCTATACTTGTTCCCTGAGTTGTCTTTACTCTAAGTATGACATTCTCTCTAAAGCCAAAAATCCCCTGACTTTTTTTAAAGAGATTTCTTTCAAAAGGATCTGAAGACTTTAAGATCTGCTTTCCATTCTTTGATTTTTGAATAAGAAAAGGTCCATCACAATTAATGAGTGAGCTTCTAAGCCCTATCTCTTTGAGTTGTTTAAAATTTAGAATAGATTTTTTGCGTCTTATTAGATCCATATCTATTTTTCGGAAATCTAAAGAACTTTCTTATTATTTGATTTCTATTGATTAGTTTTAGAATTATTTGCCCAAGGAATCTCAGAAACTACTGGAAAATTAGGGGAGAACTATATGTTTATGCACCTTTGGCCGATAATTAATATATGGGAGAAAGAAAACTTGAGTCTAGCGCTCATCCATTTACAATTTACCAAGAGTTCTTTGATAACTTCAACTCACTTCATACTAGAAGAAGTTATGAGATTGATATTCGCCACTTCTTCTCTTGGGCCCATGAGCAGTTTAATATCTCCTCTTATGGCGATTTAGAGAGAGACCATATCATCAAGTATAGAAACTTCTTACAAGAAGCTGGTGGACGAGATGGCTCCCCTTGCGCTCCTAAGACGGTGGCCAGAAAATTAGCGGCCCTCTCTAGCTATAGTGACTTTCTAGTAGAGAGAAGTATTCTTGAATTTAATCCTGTCACTTCAATTAAGCGTCCACGCAGAGACGTTAAAACCCCTACTAATGCTCTTAGTGGTACACAGGTGCGCGAGCTCTTAGAGGCCATTCCTGGAGACACTCCTGCGGGAATTCTTCACCGGGCCCTTCTTATGATGTTCTTTACAACGGGACTGAGAAAGAGCGAAATATTAAACCTCAAATTCAAAGACTATAGAGAAATCAATGAGTACAGAGTTCTAGAATTTATTGGAAAAGGTGGAAAGATTGGACAAAAGGTTTTGCACCCCGACGCTGTTGAATTGCTAGACCTCTACCTAGTGGAGATGCAAAGACAAGGTCGTGAGCTGGGCCAAGAGGACTGGCTCTTTCAACCATCCCACAATCCCACTAATCCACAGAATTTAAATAAGCCTCTTAACCCGCGAACGATCAACGAAATTATTGATTACTATGCCAAGAAAATTGGCCTCAATTTCAAAGTCACTCCCCACTCATGTAGGGCGACTTTCATTGGAGAACTCCTTGAAAATGGTGTCGATATTTACTCTGTAGCAAGAGAAGTCAATCACTCCTCAGTTAAAACGACCCAAGAGTACGATAAGAGGCGAAAAAGACTAAGTGATAGCCCCATTTTCAAGCTCAAATATTAGGCCAAACAAAGTCAGATATTCGAGCAACTCTTCTTTCAATTTGCTATACTTAATACATGACACTTTTAATATTTTTTATCTTCATCTCAATTTTCATCTCTTTTCTATGTTCAGTACTTGAGGCGGTAGTTCTTTCAGTTACTCCTAGCTACCTTGGTTCAATTGAGAATTCAGATCCAAAACTTTACAAGAAACTCAAACCACTACTTGAAAATATAGAACGCCCCTTGGCGGCAATACTTAGTCTCAATACCTTTGCCCACACTATTGGAGCAACCGGAGCTGGAGCACAAGTTCAGCTTCTCTTTGGCGAGACCTACCTCACACTCTTTTCTGTGATTCTCACCTTTGCCATTCTCATTCTTTCAGAGATCATTCCTAAATCTATTGGCGCCAGACATTGGAAGAAGTTAATGGCCCCAGTGGCCTTTATACTCCCACTCTTTATCTTCGTTAGCTTTCCTCTAGTGTGGCTAAGTGAAGTGATCTCCAAGGCACTTAAGAGCGGTGAAGACGATAAACTTTCTCGTGATGAAATTCACGCAGTGGCCGAGATTGGAATGCGCGATGGAGCGATCTTTCCAGAGGAGTACGAGGCTTTTAAAAGTATGCTCTCATTTCCAAGAAAGTCTATCTCTCATATTACCCTTAGGCCGGAGAATATTTTTACTCTCCCTATAACAACAAAAACAAAAGATATCCCGGCCCTTTGCCAAAATCATAAATACTCAAGAATTCCTATTACTGGAGATTACCAATACGATATACGTGGCTACGTCCTTCGCTCAGAAGTTCTAGAGGCCATTATCCTCGACCCAGAAACACCCCTGGGTGATCTGGTTAAACCAATGCTACAAGTGGCCCAAGACACTAAGATTAGAAAAGTCTTTCAAAAACTTATTCAAAGAAAAGAGCATATGGCCAGTGTTCACTGTGAGAGCGGGGAACTCAAGGGCATCGTAACCCTCGAAGATATCATTGAAGAAATCCTAGGCCTTGATATTCGAGACGAAACAGACGATTAAGCGGTACCTAATCACAATATATCCGCCAACCCATAAACCAAGACACTATATATTGTGCCCGATTTGATAAAAATTGCCGAATTTTGCACAAATGCAGCGCTCCAAAGTGAGGTGTAAGAATGTTTTAGAAAAAAAAGTACGTTGCTGCAGGGGGTTTGACAAAGGCCCAACCCCTCGTCTCCCATTGATAAAACGGTTTCGTCTAGTGGTTTTTTTAAAAAAATTCATCAAAAACCACAATAATTTGTAAAATACAGCTTGAAAATTTGGTAAGAATTGCTACTCTTTTAATAGGGACATAAAACACAATATCCAAAAATCAAAGACACACACTACCCTTTGATAATGGCATATTCGAGAATAGTAAGAGATTTTGACTTTGTCGAAATAACGGATTTTTACGCTCAGTTTTTGCCCATATAAAAATGAGAAACACAATATATAGGGACTGAAGAATTTTGGCCCATATAAGAAACTTGTAACAAACGCACACACAATTAAGGAGGCATTGTGGATCCAATTCTCGCACCAAACGACGATCGTTTCGTACTCTTTCCACTCAAGTACCACTCAATTTTTGAGATGTACAAAAATCACATGGCCGTATTCTGGACAGCTGACGAACTAGATTTCGCTTCAGACATTACTGACTGGGAAAAGCTAAACAAAGACGAACAACATTTCATCAAGCACATTCTAGCGTTCTTTGCTGCTAGTGATGGAATTGTTAATGAAAACCTTGCACTTCGTTTTTATAACGACGTTCAAATTCCAGAAGCTAGATGTTTCTATGGATTCCAAATCGCAATGGAAAATATCCACTCAGAAACTTACTCTCTTCTGATTGATACATATGTAAAAGATCCAAAGGAAAAGGATGAACTCTTCCACGCAGTGACTCACTTCCCATTTGTTGAGAAGAAAGCTGATTGGGCCATGAAATGGATGCAATCTAAGAGATCATTTGCAGAGAGACTTATTGCCTTTGCTGCTATTGAAGGGATTTTCTTCTCAGGATCATTCTGTTCAATTTACTGGTTAAAGAAAAGAGGCTTAATGCCAGGTCTTTGTACTTCTAATGAATTTATTAGTCGTGACGAAGGACTTCACTGTGAATTCGCTTGTCATATTCACGAGCTTCTTACTCCAGAAGAACAATTAAACAAAGAGACGATTACTCAAATTATTACTGAGGCCGTTTCAATTGAAAAAGAATTTATTACTGAAGCCATTCCTGTATCACTTATTGGAATGAACGCGGATATGATGTCACGCTATATTGAATTCGTAGCGGACTACTGGCTCAATAGACTAGGTTGTGAAAAGGCCTACAATACAGAAAATCCATTTGATTGGATGGAGCTAATCTCTCTAGAAGGTAAGACAAACTTCTTCGAAAAGAGAGTATCAGAATATCAAAAACCAGGGGTTCTAGGAGACAGAGCTCAAAACACATTCACATTAGACGCGGAGTTTTAGAAATGTATGTCATCACAAGAAGTGGCGAGAGAGAGCCGATTAAATTCGATAAAATCACGGAGAGAATTGAGAGCTTAGCTTTTGATCTAGATAAAGAATTCATCGATCCTTCACTTATTACAAGTAAAGTTATCGAAGGTATTTTTGACGGAATTTCAACTCCAGAACTAGATAAGTTGGCCGGTGAAACAGCTGCTTATCTTTCAACTCAGCACCCAGACTACTCAAAGCTAGCTGGTAGAATTGCTGTTTCAAATTTACATAAAGAAACTCGTGGTTGTTTCTCTGAAAATATCAAAGAAATGTACAACTACGTAAATCCAGCAACAGGTGAGATGGCGCCACTTATTTCTAAAGAACTTTACGAAGTTGTTATGGAAAATGCAGAAATGCTAGATACGGCCGTCGATGATAAGAGAGACTTTAACTACGATTACTTCGGATTTAAGACTCTTGAGAGATCATACCTTTTAAAGATGGATGGAAAGATTACCGAGAGACCTGGTCAAATGCTTATGAGAGTTTCTGTTGGAATTCACATGAATGACATGAAAGCGGCCATTGAAACTTATAATCTCATGAGTGAGAAATATTTCACACACGCTTCGCCTACTCTCTTTAACTCGGGAACGTCTAAGCCTCAGCTTTCAAGTTGTTTTCTTTTAACAATGAAAGATGACAGTATTGAAGGGATCTACGACACTTTAAAGCAAAGTGCACTTATCTCTCAATCAGCTGGTGGAATCGGACTCTCTATTCACAATATTAGAGCGAAGGGTTCTTTCATCAAGGGAACAAATGGAACATCAAATGGTATCGTACCAATGCTTAAAGTATTCAACGATACAGCTAGATACGTAGACCAAGGTGGTGGTAAGAGAAAAGGTGCTTTCGCAATTTATCTTGAGCCATGGCACGCGGACATTTTCGATTTCCTAGAAATGAAGAAGAATACAGGTAAAGATGAGAATAGAGCGAGAGATCTCTTCTACGCACTATGGATTTCTGACCTCTTCATGAAGAGAGTTGAAGCCGATGGAATGTGGTCACTATTCTGCCCACACGAGTGTCCAGGTATGGCCGAGACTTACGGTGCTGAATTCGAAGCTCTATACACTAAGTATGAGTCAGAAGGAAAGGCCAAGAAAGTTGTTAGAGCACAAGACCTTTGGTTTGCAGTTCTTGAATCACAGATTGAAACTGGTTCACCATATATGCTCTACAAAGATTCTATCAACGAGAAGTCGAATCAAAAGAATCTTGGAACAATTAAGTCATCAAACCTTTGTACAGAGATTATGGAATATACTGCTCCTGATGAAGTTGCCGTATGTAACCTAGCCTCTATTGCATTAAATATGTTTGTTGATGAAGCTACTAAGACTTATGATCATAAGAAATTATATGATGTTGTTTATAGAGCAACACTTAACTTAAATAGAATTATCGACATCAACTACTACCCAGTACCTGAAGCGAAGAATTCTAATATGAGACATAGACCTATTGGACTTGGTGTTCAAGGTCTGGCCGATACATTCTTTAAGATGAGATACGACTTCGAAAGTCCAGAGGCCCTAGAGCTTAACAATCAAATCTTCGAGACAATTTACTTTGCGGCCCTTAGTGCATCAAAAGATCTTGCAATGAAAGATGGAGCTTACGAAACTTACGAAGGTTCTCCAATGTCACAAGGTCAATTCCAATTTGATATGTGGGGAGTAACTCCATCAGCGAAGAACTGGGATTGGAGTGCACTAAGAAAAGAAGTTGCTGAGCACGGAGTAAGAAACTCACTTCTCGTTGCTCCAATGCCTACGGCATCAACTTCTCAAATTCTTGGAAATAACGAATGTTTTGAGCCGATTACATCAAATATCTATGTAAGACGTGTTCTTTCAGGTGAATTTGCAGTTGTTAATAAATTCCTAGTAAACGATCTTATCAGAGCGGGACTATGGGATGATAAAATGAGAAATGAAATCATTGCAAACAACGGATCAATTCAAGCAATTGAGAGAATTCCAGAAGAGTTAAAAGGTCTCTACAAAACTGTATGGGAAATTAGTCAAAAGACAGTGATCAATATGTCAGCAGGTCGTGCACCTTATATCGATCAAGGTCAGTCACTTAATATCCACATGCAAGAGCCAAACTTTGGAAAATTAAGTTCAATGCACTTCTATGCTTGGAAGGCCGGACTTAAGACAGGTATGTACTACTTAAGAGCGAGAGCAGCTGTTAATGCAGTTCAGTTCACTGTTAAGAATGATACACCAAAAGTTAATAAGGAAGACGCACAGGCAGCGATGGTTTGTTCTATCGAAAACCCTGACGACTGCGTTATGTGCGGGTCATAGGCGGAGGGTCGTAGTACCCGAAGCGCCCGCCAAGTCCTAACGGACTTGGACCGTTATGCATCTGTGTCACGTCAGTGACAGCAGTGCATAGGCAAAGGATCATTGATCCAAAGAAACTAGGTTCAGGACATAAGAGCCTAGTTCCACCCCTAGGAGGTGGAGGTTTTTCTAGAGACAAAGCGATGGATTGCTCTACCAAAACCTTTCAACCAGTTGCGAGCTGGTAGAAATATGTTACAAGTGAAGGGCCCAGTTAGAAATAGCTGGGCCTTTTTAATTCATACTCTCTTAAACTAGAAGTTCAATAAAGAAATAGTCAGTCATACTCTTAAAGCAATGCTTTAATCAACACATCTCTATCTGTACATAAGCTCTTATGAACAAGTGTCAACATCACATACAATAGCGATATTGACAAACTACATATTTCCATGTAGTTTATAGGAGTACAGAGATGCGAGATATACAGTACTTTGTTACTAAGAATGGAAGAAGCCCATTTATTAATTGGATTAACTCACTAGACATTAAAACTCAGGTTATTGTAGATCGCTTTATTCAAAGAGTTGCGGCAGGAAGTGCTAGAAAATCTATAAAATATTTAAAAGATGGTGTCTCAGAAATAAAAATACCCCATGGTCCAGGCATACGAGTTTACTTTGCACAGACCAAAGAAGAGATCATTCTACTATTGGTAGGAGGAGATAAGAAAACTCAACCCAAAGACATCGAAAAAGCAAAGAAATACTGGAGAGAATATGGCGAACAGACACGGTAGTTATAACGAAGTCCTATCAGAGAAATTCAATGATAAGGAATACGCAAGAGAGTATCTTTTAAATCTAGTAAATGAGGAAGAGTTATCACTTGAAGATGCCATCAGTGAGGTTATCAAGGCCATGAGTTTAACAAAATTTGCTAAACTCTCAGGCCAATCAATATCTCAAACTTCAGACTTTATTTCTAAGAGACAAAGGTGGAGCAGCGATAAGTTAATAAAGATCACAAAGAAGGTCTTTGATCTTCAAGTAAAACTTACAATAGAGAGCTCGGACTACAAAAGTAAAGCATCCTAGATCTCTAAAACTTACCAATTCAACTGTTTTGAAAATGCATTAATCACATTGGGTGGAAGGTCAAGTACCTTACCAATAGAAGCTCCATAGCGTCCACCAAGACCACCCCATTGATTCTTCTTTAAAACTTTAGAGTCTTTAAGATCACTAGCGTTTTGAAATTGTACTCTCCCATCAAAGACAATAATTTCAGTTTCACCTAGTAGAGAGTTTGCAATTAATAAGTAATCAGTTCCTCTAACACCGACACTGGCCTGCTTTGTGTGGATAACACCTGAAGACTTCTTTCCCTTACCTGTGAGCCAGCGCATTCTTCCTTTAATAAAATTATAGCTCTTAGAAACTTCTTTCTTTGAGAGATCTAAGTTCATCTCACCATTGGGACCAAGAACGATAGAGTTATTCCACTTTGAAATTTCAAGTTTTACAAAGCTTCTGCCCTTTGTTTTTAAAACACCACTCTTTGTTATCTCGCTTCCCTTTTTAAGCGCTACGCCATTAAAGAGCACTTCTCCCCTTAGCTTTGTAATCTTGGCGGTAGGAAGGGCCATAGCTGGTAGAGCAAATAATAGAAATGCGCAAAGAGTTAAAAACTTCATAAAATCTCCAAGTTAAATAAGTAAATCATAGCTCTAAATAAAAAAATAAACAATCATTGACGGATAGTTTTGCAAGAGAAACAATTATAGAACACACAACAAAAGAGAGAGATAGACATGAGAATTTTAATTTACTTAGGCACGATTGCCATTATGCTTATGGCATTTGAAGTTAAGGCCTCTTGGCAGGAATTTGAACAAGCAGAAATCGACGTTTCTCCTTGGCTATATGAAGAAGATACTGACTTTGGTCCATGGCAAGAATATATCACAATGGGAACAGCAAGATCTCAAAGTATTAAAGTAGAAGAAAAGTCTTTAACTTATAAGAACACAATCGTTGCAGTTACTCAGAGAATTACTAATATCTCAACAACACCATATTGTTTAATCGCTTCTTTAAAGCACTCAACAAATACCATCAACACGTACCTACGTGGTGGTAAGACAATTGTCTCACCTGGTGAAACGATTCTCATCGGTGGCTATAGAGTTAAGACACTTGGGCGCAACTGGAAAGTGAATTGGTCATTCCAAGCAACTAAGAGATTAGAGCGCTGTAGATAAAATCCTAAGCGGCCCGATCATGATCATCGGGTTGCTCCAATTCTGTATTTTCGTAATTCTCAGGGTGGACATCTTGCTCACCTAGAGACTGCTTAATCAGCCCAATGGTAAAGACTATTGGAATTAAAAACCATACGGCCGTAATAAGGACTTCTAAAGTTTCCTCTGCCATAATCCCCTCCAATAGTTTATTATAACATGAATAACCATAAGATTTACTCAAGTTAGGATTATAAGCTATGGAAATCATACTCGCCTCCACATCTCCTTATAGAAGAGAGCAATTACAGAGAATTGTTAGCGACTTCGAGTCCCTCCCTCCAGGAATCGATGAAGATAGCTTCAAAGACTCCATCACAGAACCTCATCAATTGGCCCAGAAACTCTCATACGAAAAGGCCAGGTCTGTACTTGATAAACGCCCAAATGCCTTTGTCATAGGCGGGGATCAAGTCTTAAGTATTGAGGGAGAGATTCTAGGAAAACCTGGGACTGAACAAAAGGCCACCCAGCAATTACAGAGACTAAGTGGTAAGACTCACCAACTCATCACAGCGACAACTTATATGAGTGCAAATTTCTGTGAGACCATTACTATTGTGGCGAAGATGAAGATGAGAAGTTTAAAGAGCGATCAAATAGAGAGTTATATAAAAAAAGAGGGCCCTCTAAGTTGTTGTGGTTCATATATGCTAGAGCGTAGTGGTATTGCACTTTTTGAGAGTATTGAATGTGAAGATTACACTGCCATTATCGGGCTGCCACTAATGAGTAGTGCTAGCGTCTTGATGAAGAATGGACTCTCTATTTTCTAGAGAGTTCCACAAATTCCCAGGCCAAGAAATTCTCATAGGCTTCGTGAGAAATCTCCTCACTTCTTACCCACTCGCTTTCATCAAATTCTGGAAAGAATGTATCTGCTTGTCCCGCAAAGTCTACATAACTTAAATACATCTTAGAGCACTTTGGAAGATAGAGCTTATAAATCTCTCCCCCACCAACAACAGCAGCATCAGTCTCACCTTTTGAGATTAGATAATCTTCTATCTCCTCCATAGAGTGAAAGACTTTACACCCTTCATAAGAGTAATTCTTATCTCTTGTGAGAATAATCGTCTCTCTCTTAGGGAGAGGGCGCCCGATAGACTCAAAAGTTTTGCGCCCCATAATCATAGACTTTCCAATTGTCAGTCTTTTAAAATTCTTTAAATCTTCTGGAAGATGCCACAGTAATTTATTAGAAAGACCCAGCTCTCTATTTCTTCCCATACCAGCAACAATAAAATAGCTAATCACTAAACAGCTACCGGTGCTTTAATATGTGGGTGTGGATCGTAACCAACAAGTTCAAAGTCAGAGAAATTAAATTCAAAAATATTTTTTACTTCTGGATTAATCTTCATCTGAGGAAGAGGGCGAGGATCGCGGCTTAGTTGAAGCTTCGCCTGATCTAAGTGATTTGAATAAAGGTGAGCATCACCAAGAGTGTGAATAAACTCTCCTGCCTCAAGACCAGTAACCTGTGCCATCATCATCGTAAGAAGAGCATAGCTGGCAATATTAAAAGGTACTCCTAAGAAAATATCAGCAGATCTTTGGTAGAGCTGACAAGAGAGCTTGTCATTGGCCACAAAGAACTGAAAGAAAGCGTGACATGGTGGTAGGGCCATCTGATCGATAACACCTGGGTTCCACGCTGAAACGATTAATCTTCTTGAGTCTGGGTTATTCTTTATTTGTTCAACTAAATTTGAAATCTGATCGACATGGCTTCCGTCTGGACGTTGCCACTTTCTCCACTGGGCCCCGTAAACTGGACCAAGATTTCCATCTTCATCTGCCCACTCATCCCAAATCGTCACCTTATTTTCTTTTAGGTAATTTATATTCGTATCGCCCTTTAAGAACCAAAGAAGCTCGTGAATAATTGAGCGCAGGTGACACTTCTTAGTTGTCACTAGAGGAAAGCCCTCACTTAGATCATAGCGCGCTTGATAACCAAAACATGAAATTGTTCCCGTTCCTGTACGGTCAGATTTCTCGACCCCATTATCTAAAACATGCTTCATCAGATCTAAATATTGTTTCATTTGCTCTCCCTTGCCTTGTGTGTGTGATTATATTTTCTAGGATTAGAGACCACTTGGCCACGAGATTTAAGCAATTTTTTTAGACACATTGAGGTAAAAACTCCTTTTAAAAAGTCTCTCTTTTCGTTACCATTTTTAGATATAAATATCGGAGATTAAATGGTTACAAATGGAATTGAACTGCTCTCTAGCGAGACGCATCTAAATAAATTAAAAGGCAATATCGCCCTACTTTGTCATAGTGCTTCAGTAGATCGAAACTTCAAGCATAGTGTAAAGATCCTTCAAGACTTGGTTGGGAAAAGACTTATCAAAATCTTTGGTCCTCAGCACGGCTTTGTTACTGACGTTCAAGATAATATGATTGAGACCGAGGACTTTATTCATCCTTATTTTAATATTCCAGTTCATAGCCTCTACGGCGAAACCAGAGTGCCTACCACGAAAATGCTTGAGGGTGTTGATACACTAGTCGTTGATCTTCAAGACGTGGGAACTAGAGTCTACACATATATATCGACTCTAACTCTCGCCATGGAAAAGTGTGCGACTCTTGGAGTAAAGGTTGTAGTCCTTGATCGCCCAAATCCTGTAGGCGGAGAAATCATAGAGGGAACAATCTTAGAAGATGAGTTTAAGTCCTTTGTTGGAAGATATCCCATGCCACAGAGGCATGCCATGACTATGGGCGAAGTGGGATACTTTGCTAAGAAGAATTTCAATATCGACGTTGATTATGATGTAGTTAAAATGACAGGTTGGAAAAGAGATATGATGTGGGAGGAAACGGGGCTTCCTTGGGTAAACCCCTCACCAAATCTTCCAACTTCTATTGGTGCACTCACTTTTGTTGGAACTGTTCTCTTTGAAGGGACGAAGCTCTCAGAAGGTCGTGGTACGACTAGAAGCCTAGAAGTCATAGGACATCCGTCCATAGAGCCCTTTAAGTTTGTAGACTACCTCAATGAGAAAATAGAAAACGATGGGAGTTTTGTCCTACGCCCAGTAACTTTCCATCCGATGTTTCAAAAGCACGCGGGACTCACTTGTGGAGGAGTCCATATCCATCCTCTAAAACAGAAAGACTTCAGACCTTGGAGAATTTCACAACTTCTATGCCGCGAATTCAAAAACTTTCTCGGAAATGAATTTCAGTGGCAGGACGCGGCCTATGAGTACGAGTACGACAAAATGGCCATCGACCTGATCAATGGAACGAGCGAAGTTCGTCACTGGATCGAGCGAAATGGTGACTTAAATGAGCTATTGGCGCTAGAAGTTAAGGGATATGACGCATATCAAAGCATGCGAAATGATGCACTTATTTACTAAATATTAACCGAACCCCCCTGATTAGACCTTTACATATTAGAGTGCTTTGCTATACTTTTATGACAATAAAATTCATACACACATATCAGGGAGAGATAAAAGTGATCAAAAAATCGCATTTAACTAAGTTATTTACCATTGGAGCTTTGGCCTTATCGCTAGCACCTGTTAGTATCGCCGCAAAACGTGAAGTAAAGATTGGAGCTGTTTTTCCAATGACAGGACCTGTTGCTACATACGGACAAGAGTCAGTAAATGGAATTAAACTGGCCCTAAAGAAAATTAATCAAGAAGGTAAGGTCTCAATCAACTTAACAGTTGAAGACAATAAGAGTGAGCCTCAGGAATCTGCTAACGCTGTTACTAAGCTTATTAATTCAGATCAAGTTGATGCTATCATTGGTTCAGTGGCCTCATCAAATACTCTTGCCGGAGCACCTATTGCTCAAACAAATAAAGTTCCTCTACTTACACCAGCTTCGACTAACGAAAAAGTTACAATGACTGGTGATTACATCTCTAGAACTTGTTTTACTGATGCCTTTCAAGGTGTGGTTATGGCAAAGTTTGCATATGAGAATTTAAAGAAGAGAAAGATGGCCATTATCATTGATAATTCATCTGACTACTCTAAGGGTCTCTCTAAAGTATTCAAAAAGAAATTTAAGGAATTAGGTGGAAAGCTCGTTTCTGACGAAGACTTTGCTTATATTCAAAAAGATACTGACTTTAGATCACTTCTTAGAAAAATTAAAAGAACAAAGCCAGATGCAATCTTTCTTCCTGGTTACTATACTGAAGTTGGACTTATCCTTAAGCAAGCTCGTCAGATGGGATTAAATATGCCTTTCCTAGGTGGAGACGGTTGGGACTCACCTACTCTTCAAAAGCTAGCTGGAGCAGCAGTAAGTGGAAATTATATCAGTTCACACTTTGCGCCTGATGATAAAGATCCAAGAGTTCAGGCCTTCGTTAAGGAATATGAAGCTGCTTACGGACAAAAGCCAGGAGTAATGGCGGCCCTTGGTTATGACGGAATCCTAGTAATGGCCAATGCCATTTCAAATGCAAAATCAACAAAGAGATCAGATATTCAAGCGGCTATTTTGGCGACAAAAGGTTTTGTTGGAGTAACTGGTGCAATCACAATCGATGGCAATAGAAACGCAAGTAAGAGTGCTGTTGTTCTTGAGACGACTCCTAGTGGAAACGTTTTCAACACGAAGGTAAATCCTTAATTACATTTTTAAATTATCTAAGGGCCCAATGATTGGGCCTTTTATTTTATGAAGGTTAAATAATGAGTGAAGATACAATGTATTTTTTCTGGGACCTTGGTCAGTACCTATTAAATGGACTCACCCAAGGTAGCATCTATGCCCTAATTGCCCTGGGCTACACTATGGTTTATGGAATTATAAAGTTAATCAACTTCGCCCATGGCGAGTTCTATATGATTGGTGGTTTTATTGGTTTCTATACTATTGCCGCTGGTGTTCCTCTAACACTGGCCTTTCCAATTGCAATGGTAGGTGCTGGAGTCATCGCAGTCATCATTGAGAGGATTGTCTATCGACCGATCCGATCAGCGGGAAGAATCCCGGCCCTAATTACAGCACTGGGAACCTCTCTCTTTTTTCAGTATACAGGACAATTAGTTATAGGCGCTGACGCCAAGGCCTTTCCTACGGCCATTAAGCAACATACTTGGTTTGTTGGAGAATTAATGATTTCAAATATTCAGGTCATTATTCTTGTTTCAACTTTTATCCTAATGATCTTTCTTTGGTGGCTCGTTAATAAAACAAGAATTGGTAAGGCCATGAAGGCGACTAGTTATAATCACGACGCTGCAGAGTTAATGGGTATTGATACAAATAAAATAATCTCATTCACTTTCTTTGTTGGTGCGGCCATGGCCGGTGCTGCGGGAGTTCTAGTTGGAATGTACTACAGTACAGTTGAGCCAATGATGGGACTAATACCGGGACTAAAGGCTTTTATCGCTGCAGTTCTTGGAGGTATTGGAATCATTCCTGGTGCCGTTATTGGAGGTCTTACTCTTGGAGTGGCCGAGAACTTAGTAGTAGGTTTTTGGGAGTCCACTTATAGAGATGGAATCGCCTTTTTAATCTTAATTCTAATCCTCCTAGTTAAGCCTGCCGGAATTCTTGGAAAGAATAGAAAGGAGAAAGTTTAATGTTAGATTTAATTATCCACTTAAGTATCCTCTGTGGAGTTAATATTATTCTCTCAGTTTCACTTAATCTCATTAATGGTATATGCGGACAATTTAGTTTAGGTCACGCTGGTTTTTGGGCAGTGGGAGCTTATACAGCGGCTTCATTTACAGTTTTTTCAAACCTAGGACTACCGCCGTCGCTTACACTTATAGCAGGTTGTATTATTGGCTTCATTGTCGCGGCCATAGCGGGACTCATCATCGGTGTCCCATGTCTTAGACTAAGAGGCGATTACTTGGCCATTGCAACTCTAGGCTTTGGTGAAATTATTAGAATTGTCATTATGAATACTGACGCCATTGGTGGACCGAGAGGCTTTAGTGGTATTCCAAAGATATCAAATTTCTACTGGGTTTATCTCTTTGTTATCATCACCGTACTTATCATTACAAATATTATGAGAGGAACTCATGGAAGGGCCATCATCAGTATTAGAGAAGATGAAATCGCGGCCGACTCAATGGGAATTTATACTTTCAAGTATAAGACAATGGCCTTTGTGATTGGAGCAGGATTTGCGGGTCTGGCCGGAGCACTCTACGCTCACTACACACAATTTCTCCATCCAAATGGATTCACCTTTATGATGTCCGTTATTATTTTACTGATGGTCATTCTTGGTGGTCTTGGATCTATTACGGGATCAATTGTTGGGGCCATTATCCTTACACTTCTTCCAGAAGTTTTAAGACTTATGGGAGAGACTATAAGTGAGTGGAGAATGGTTATTTACTCTGTTCTTCTCATTACACTAATGCTTCTGCGCCCAGGTGGAATATTTGGTAAGCATGAATTTAATCCAATTTTATTTTTCAAAAAATTAAGAGGTGCTAAATGAGCGAAGCAATCTTAGAAACTCAATCCATAACAATGCGCTTTGGTGGTCTGACTGCGGTTGATAATTTTAACCTCTCTATTGGAAAAAATGACCTCGTAGGAGTGATTGGGCCAAATGGAGCGGGTAAGACAACAATCTTTAATATGATCACTGGAATTTATGAACCGACAGAGGGGAAAGTTCTCCTTGGAGGTAAGAATATTTCAGGTCTTCGACCGGCGTTTATTACTCAACAAGGTATCGCACGAACATTTCAAAATATTAGATTATTTAAAGATCTGACAGTACTAGATAATATTCGTCTCGCAGGTCACTTTCGCGTGGACTACGGGCTTCTCTCTAGTATTTTTAGAACTAAGAAGTTTCACGCAGAAGAAGAACGCCTAAAGAATGAGGCCATCGAATTTTTAAAAATCTTTGGTCTAGAAAATAAGATGGATCACTTGGCTAAGAATCTCCCCTACGGAGAGCAGCGCAGACTTGAGATTGCGAGGGCCCTTGCCACAAAGCCAGATGTTCTCTTATTAGATGAACCTGCTGCGGGAATGAATCCAAATGAAACAAAAGATCTGACAGAACTTATACGATGGGTGCGCGATAAATTTCAAATTGCGATACTTCTCATTGAGCACGATATGCGTTTAGTAATGGATGTATGTGAGCAGATCTATGTTGTTGATCACGGAGAGCTTATCGCAAAAGGTGGTCCAAAAGAAATTCAAAATGACCCTAAGGTTATCGAGGCCTATCTAGGAACAGAGCAGGCCTAAGGAAGAAAGTATGAGTGAAGAAGTATTATTAGAAGTAAAGAATATGCATGTGCACTATGGTGCCATTCACGCTATTCATGGAATAGATCTAAAAGTTAATAAAGGTGAAATCGTAACTATTCTAGGTTCAAATGGTGCGGGTAAGACTACAAGTCTTCACACCATTTCAGGACTTCTAAAGCCTAGTAGTGGAGAGATCCTCTACAAAGGACAGAGAATAGATGGAACCAAGGCCAATAAAATTGTAGGTATGGGTGTTGCACACTCTCCAGAAGGTCGAATGGTCTTTCCAGATCTTACGGTTAAAGAAAACCTTGAGATGGGTGCTTATCTTAGAAAGGACACTGATAAAGTAAAGTCTGACTATGAGTATATGTACAACCTCTTTCCAAAATTAAAAGAGAGATCAACACAGCTTGCAGGAACTCTCTCAGGTGGAGAGCAACAAATGCTTGCAATCGCCAGGGCCTATATGTCAGCTCCAGAGCTTCTACTCCTAGATGAGCCATCACTTGGAATTGCGCCCATTCTTGTTCAGGCGATATTCGATGCAATTGTTGATTTAAATAAGCATGGTATGACCATTCTCTTAGTAGAGCAAAATGCTTACGCCTCACTAAAAATTGCTCATAGAGGATATGTTCTGGCCACGGGTGAAATCTTTATGGAAGGTCCGGCCAGTGAATTAATCACAAATGAAGAAATCCAAAAGGCCTACCTAGGTCATTAAATTGTATTTAAAATCTCAAGGGCCCTCTCTAGGGTCTCTTGATTTTTAGCAAAGCATAGTCGAATGATCCTTTGATCTTTAGGCGCATTCTCATAGAATACAGATATAGGAATGGCCGCAATAGAGTGCTCTTCAATTAATTTCATACAGAAATCTACATCACTAAGGCTTGAAATTTCACTATAGTCTAAGAGGCAGAAGTAAGTACTTGAAGGTTTAAGAACTTTAAAGCGAGACTCTTTAAGCCCTTCAACTAAGAAGTTGCACTTCTTCTTATAGAACTCTCCAAGCTCTAGGAAATTGTCCATCTTCTCACCAAGATAATCCGCCAAGGCCATTTGAGCAGGAGTGAATGTAGAAAAAGTTATATATTGGTGTAGTTTTCTCACTTCATAACTTAAGTTTTCACTAGCAATAAAGTAGCCCACTTTCCATCCTGTCATATGACAGGACTTTCCGAAACTATAAACACTAATAAGACTATCTCTGATTGCCTCTAACTTTCTTGGATTAAAGTGATTCCCTTCATTGAAGTAAATTCCCTCATAGACCTCATCACTTAGAATGAGAATATTTCTCTCAGCGATGAGTGTTGCTATT
Source organism: Halobacteriovorax marinus SJ (assembly GCF_000210915.2). Classification (NCBI taxonomy): domain Bacteria; kingdom Pseudomonadati; phylum Bdellovibrionota; class Bacteriovoracia; order Bacteriovoracales; family Halobacteriovoraceae; genus Halobacteriovorax; species Halobacteriovorax marinus. The sequence continues at coordinate 1,663,911 of NC_016620.1, read as the reverse complement.
CTCTTCCAATCGGCTTCGCCTAGAGAGCTTCCCGTAGGGTTGTGAGGACTATTTATAATTATCATCCTCGTCTTATCACTAAGAGATTCTTCTAATTTTTTAAAGGGAATCGAAAAATTCTCACCTACTAGATTAAGACGAATGGCCACACCACCTGCCAACTCAATACTTGGAGCGTAACTATCGTAGGAAGGATCAAAGATAATGACTTCATCACCTTCTTTTACAAAGGCCAAGATACTTGCCGTAAGAGCTTCTGTAGCTCCAGATGTTACAGTAACTTCAGTATCGGGATTAATCTTAAGAGAGTATTTCTTATTAAAGTAAGTAGAAATTGACTCTCTAAGGCTTTGAACACCAGTCATAGGAGCATATTGGTTAAAGCCCTCTTCTATATAGTGAGTCACTCTCTGTTTTAGAAATTCGTCACCATCAAAGTCAGGAAAACCTTGACCTAGATTAAGAGCACCACATGCAGTGGCCTTGGCCGAAATAGTAGTAAAAATTGTTTGTCCCACATTGGGAAGCTTTGAAGAGAAATTAAACATAGATAAATTATAGGAAAGATTTAACTGAATGACCAAAGAAAAGGCCCTCACGAAGAGGGCCAATTAATTATTCTTTTTTCTTTTTCTCTAAGAGTACTGGGTAGGCCGACTTGATATAGCGCTTAGTCACCCTATCAAATAGACTATCTCCATCATTTGGCTCAAATTTCTCGTCATTAATATTGTCGAGAATTTCATTAGTAGCGTTAGCAGAAGTAGTTCCATAGCCACTACCTGCACTTCCACCAGAACCATAACCTGATCCAGATGAAGAATTTGAATTACCATTATTTGATGAGCTACCGTAACCTGAGTAACTTCCGCTTCCTGAGCCTGAACCACTTCCCCAGTTAATTCCAGAATTAGGTGAAACCTTCTTATCACCCTCTTCACTAGAGTCCCTAGAAGAGCTTCCAAGAGCATTACTATTAGAAGAACCAGTATTTAATCCACTTGCTCCACCAAGGCCTGGAGAGAGCGAAGCAAAAGTATTGGCCTTACTCTTTAGTTGTTCACCAAAGGCAGCATCTAATGATTTCTGATAATCGGCCAGCGCATTATCTTTCTTATACTTAATTCTCTTATCAATTAATTTAGAAACTCTATCGGCCTCTTGCTTTTTAATGGCATTGAAATTACTTCCACTAGTAGAATCATCTAAACTTCCACCGGATGAAACTCTATTTCCAAAGAGATTATCCATAAATGATCCAGAAGAAGCAGAACCATACTTACTATTCATAACTCCAAGAAGAGAACCACTTACATTCTTAATGAAATTAGAGCTCTCACCTTTTCCTTTAGTATCAACCTGCGCACCACCGATTAAGCGAGACTCTAGTCCAAGATTAACATCTAAGTCTGCAACATTCTTATCGTGGTTGGCATCAACATCAACAAGACAACCTTCGTTCTTCTCATAAACAGCAGAGATTAAGTCGTAGTATGCATTAATAACACCTGTAATCTGTAACATTCTTAGAGGCTCTACCGCCTTTCCAATTGGAACACGAACTTCGTACTCATCTTGTTTGGCACAGTACTGAGGTATTCCTGCAGAGAGATCACCTTCTTTAGATTTTTTCAGGTAATCCCCATTTGTAATTAAACTATTCGATCTTAGTGGAACTTCGTGAGAATACTTTCTAAAGAGATCGAGAGTCATATAGTACTCTTGCTCTTTATCAGTTCCAGCGAGAGTTGCACCTTTGGCCACTGGATTAATATTTTCTTCACTCGTTCTATAATTAAAGTACTTTGAATAAACGTCTAATTTATCAAGTCCTCTCTCTTCCTTGTCACCAATAGGATTACTCTCAAACTTTAAATATGTCTTAGAGTCAACTAAGAGCTTATTAACCTTTGCGAGTTTAGGAAGCATTTTCCCTCTGATTGTAAGGGCCTTATAGGCATATGAAGGATCGTGTAAGAAGTCGATAACTTCGTCTTTATTAAGATCTCTTACTAGCCAATTATTTTCAGAACAATTCTCATTATGGGCACAATACCAAACAGCGTTTTGTCCAGCGTGGGCAGCTTTAGAAAGATCTAAATTATACTCACCAGTCATCTCTTTTAAAGAAGTGATATAGGCCCTTTGGTACGCCTTCGTTAATCTCTGGTTTTTAAAGGCAGCTGACTGAACATCAAGTCCTAAGAACATATTCTTTTCAACAGACTTATCATCTTCAGGAGTATTTTCTTTCTTATCAACTTTCATTAGATAAGCAATATAGGCCTTATACTGCTCAGCTGTATAATCCTCAGCAGTTTTAAATTGATCAAAAGCTTCTTTAAAGGAAGTTCTATATCTGACAACAGCATCATGAAGTTGTTTAGTTAAGTCATATGTAGACTCTCTTGGCTCAGGTGAATTTGAGTTTGAACTCTCCTCTTCACTATCAGCAGTCTTAACTTCAATAGAACTTACAGCATCACTCTTCTTATCAATTAAGCTAAAGAGGTTTTCATAATTACCAAGTTCTAAGAAGTACTTATCTACAACTTGATTTACATCATCAGATACTTTTGGATTACATTCAGCTCCACCTCTAATACTAGCCGCTTGATTTGCGATCATTGTCTCATCTGAGAGAGCAGGTGGTTCGTAGGCAGGTACATTACAAGTCTTATCCTTTGGATCCCAGTAAAGACCATTACAACATGTATCTTTAGTTTCTGCCTTTTGTCCGGCGAGAGTACAAAGCTTTCTCTGCCACTTTACAGTAACTTCAAATTGAGCATTACACATATTCTGTGTCTCAATTCCCCATCCCCCATCAAGGCCTTTATTTCTTGGCCCATAGTCAATGGCACTACCATTTCCGCCAGGGTTACACTTAGCAGGACCAATTTTCTTAACTAATTTTAGATCGCGAACATAAGTAACTTCCTTCATTGGATCTGGCTCATTAGTAAGTTTTCCGGCCTTATCTCTTTTAAAAGGAGTGACTTTACAAAAGTGCTTTCCACCAGTTTCGTTTTCTTCACCATCACAAACCATTTTAAGTGTCTGAGTTCCACCTTCTGGAATATAGTCCGTGATATGTGGCTTAGGTGTACATGTAGGTCTAAACCCACACTTTGGATCTTTATATTGGATGGCGAAGTCCCCGTGACATGAGTTTGTCACCCAAATCGTATTATCATCATTAATACCGTAAGTACTTCCCTTTACACATGATGATCTAGACTTCTTCTTTAATAGATAAACATTTCCAATCTTTCTATTTTTAAATTCTTCTTGAGTAACATCACACTCATTTCTAATATAACAATAAGAGCGACACTCTAATTTAATATTCTTAGTTTGATCATCATAATCACATCTATTTAAGATTGGATTCGACTTCTCTGAAAACTCATGAGGTTGAGTCATATATTGATAACATTGATATCTAAAGTCAGCTAAACAGCTATCTGTCATAGAATTCTTACAGCTTTGATCAGATAATTTAAGACGGTCAACACATTGATCCATTGTATAGAGGAGTAGGTCTTTCTCAGCAGGTGTTCCATTATCACACTGCCCTTTTACATTGGACTCTTTCTTCCAAGTATGACCATCTTGAATACACTTACACTTTGTTTCAATTAAGTTTTCATAAGACTCAATCTCAGATGGACTCATCGAATCTTCACCTGACTGACCCATCTCATTTTGAATAGTGAACATGATACATCTTTCAATGAGAACTTGTTTTTGATCACCGTTTAACTTCTCGAGTTGAGTTTTATAATCGATCTGTGTTGCAGGGTCGATGTAATTATCCAGAGGATCAATTTTTCCATCAGGCTTAGTTTGAATTGGATTCGTCTGTCCATAACTACCAAAACAAAGGAGAGATAGAATGATTATAAGAAATTGCTTTTTCATAAAAACCACCTAATAAGGAGATAAAGTATTAAAATATAGCTAAATTTTAACATTAGATTAAATTTGTTGGAAATGGATACAAGCTATAGACATATTTTTCCTTATTCTACCTATATTAACAATAGGTTATATTGATTAAATGAAAATAATTAACAGAAACTTCATGTCTAAATTTGTGGGCATTAGGCCCTTACTCTTCACTCTAATCCTAGCAAACTCAATAAGTAGTAGTTATGGAAATATCCACTTTATTTGTGAAAATACTCAAGTAAAAAACGGTGTAGTAAATTCCTTTTTAAAGAACCAGGTTATTTCTGTCTCAAGCGCTGGATATTTTAAAAACTTCTCATCTCAAGATGAGGACACCATTTATCAATATAATGATAAAACCTGGAGTTGGAATGAGGGAGAAGGCAGCTATAAAATCAACTTGGATAAACTTAGAAGCTCGCTAGGATTAAAATCCCATACATATAAGTTGAGATACCTAACTGAAGAGAATCTCTCTAAATTAGAATTCTCTCCTATACTTATCACTACCAAAAATGGAGAGAAGTTTCCAAGCATATCTGTAGAGACAATTGATCCAAGACTTCCTATTCATAGAACGTGGAGACTTCCAAAGAATATTAGGGCCATTACTAGTGCAAATTACTATATTGAATACAATGATAAGTACTCACTTCTCACAAGAATCATTCAAAGCTTAAATAGTGCTTTTATAAAGAATACTATTAGCTGCAAGAGAATGGAGGAGAATCTACCACGCCTAAGAAAGGTCATCTCCCCTAGAGATATCACTCACTCTCCAAGTCTTTGGCCTAAGAGTTTAGCTCCCCTTAGAGAGAGCATCCAACAAATATTAATCGATGATTACTTAAGTGATCGCATCTCACTTTCAACTATAAAGAAGCATAAGAAATTCTTTAAAGATATTCATTTGGCAAAGCTTCTCATCTACTCAAATGCAAAACTAGAGTCGATGAAGTCAAAGAGCAGAAATGAAAAGTTCAATTTACTAACATCACTTCTAAAAGATCAACTCTCAAACGATGATAGCTCTAGAGTGAGACGAATCTTCTCATCAAACTTAAGAAAGGGAGAAGAGTTATTAAATATACCAATTGATACTTCAAAAGATGCAGACGACCGCGATGCTTTTAAACCAAATAAGTATTTAGATATGTCTATCATCTCAAGAGTTGCTCTCCACAAAAGCAACGGACAATACTTCTTCTACTTTTTTAATGAAAAAGATCCAGCTCAATTTGAAGTAGGCCCATTTCAATTTAAAAATATTTACTGGAAGAATTATAAGAACAAACTCTCGAGTTGTTCAGATAGAGTTATGAAACACTTAAATGAATACGAGAGAAAGTCTTTTGTCTTTTCAAGATCAGATTCTCTCCCTATTTCAGATGAGCTCATTCTCTATGAGAGAAAATTTCATAAGTACCCGCTTAAGGAAATCATTATCACTAATAATTGTAGAGGTCCTGGTAATATAGAATTTGAATGGCCGGGTATAATGAAAACATACTTCCAACTTCCAATTACTGTTATGGATAAGATCTATAAAGACATGACAGATTCAGAGGGTAGCTTCTTCGATCTTGGCGTAGAGAGCAGAACTTCTAAATTCTACGAGGCCCTATACAATGATCAAAACTACTCTCCTGGTCTAAAGAATAAGGCCGTCTCACTTTGGTCAAAGTACTTTGAAAAAGGCTATAGATGGTACGCAATCAATGATTTCTCTAAGGGAACAAAGAATTGCTCTATCGAAAATATAGAAAAAGACCTAACTGAGAATAGAACTGATTTTGTAGACGTAGAGTTTAAATACGAAATGGGAAGAATTCACTACGATCAATTCCCAGTCGAGACTCGAATGAAGTCGGGTTACAATAAAATTAAAACTCCCCTCGTCTATGTTAAGACTCCATGTAACGATGAAGATCTCAAACAAGATCCTCCAAAGCACTTCTATCCGCCAAAACCACTCTATGACACTAATAGTTTGGAATATTGGAAGAAGAAAACATGCTCTTTTACACCTATTAACTTCTTTCACTATGAAGACCTCTTAAAGTATCAAGTTCACCTATCTATGTTTGAAGTCGATGGTGTCTACACTGGTCAAAATAGAGAGACTAGTCTTCAGCAAACCACTGAATTTGATTTAAAACTCTTAAAGAATGATAAAGTGAGAGTAAAATTTGATTTTAAAAATGCTTATAGTTTTAAGAATTTAAAAATTTCTAAAAGTGGTGATAAAATGCATCTTAAGCTCTCTGGAGACAGAGACTTTAATCTCTCCCTTGGAAATATTGATTTAAATAAATTGAGAGAAAATTCTAATAAGACCGTTTTTAAAAGCCGTTTTCGTCCTTGGGCAACAGATAAAGTGAAAGGAATTTATAAATTAATTGGAATTAATACTTTTGATCTAAGTTCTTACTATAGTGATAATCCAATGAGTGAAGTGGAGACTTTTGCACTATTTCACAGAGACAGCGGGGAGATTTTAAATCATCACTTACCTGAGATTGGTATAGAGCAGTGGTTTCTAAGAGTCAGAGGAAACGAGCTCATTCTAGATCTCATCTCCCACGAGAGGATCACGCCTGTTGCAAGATTAGTGGCCCAATTGCCAACTAATTTTCTTCTTTAACAACCTTGTACTCGGCTTCAAATGTATCCGAATTTGAAGCCGTTCTTCTTTGATGAGAGTTTTGATCTTCGTAGCTTCTATTGGCATGACCCTGCGAAGAAGTGCCCGCACCATTGTAGCTACTGGCCATTTTCCCCTGCAAGTAAGAACGAAGAAGTGATCTCACAAGAGTGAAGAGAAAGTAGAAGAATATTAATTTCAATAAGAATTGTATTACCATAATCATCCTCTGATGCTCTGCCATTAAAACAGGCTTTGAGCACATTCGTCAACGAAGCGCAATTTTTTACAAAAAAGTATCTAAATAACAGTAATTAGTATCTTTTCGCCTTGAAGCTAAGATGGTAACCTTTCTCCCATTGTCAATGTATGGAATAAAGAAAAAAGGAAAATTACGCAATGAGTGATGATAATCAAAAGAAATTAATTCACTGGGCCGATTTCACGGCAGATAGAATTATCAGACAAAGAGGCGATAAAGAAGAATATACTGTGGCCAGTGGGATCACACCATCTGGAGTCGTGCACTTTGGAAATTTCCGAGAAGTTATTACGGTAGACTTCGTGGCAAGGGCCCTAAGAGATAGAGGAAAGAAAGTTCGCTTTATCTTTAGCTGGGATGACTATGATACATTTAGAAAGGTTCCACTCAACCTTCCAAAACAAGAAGAGCTCAAAGAGTATCTTTTTAGACCAATTGTCGATACTCCAGATCCATTTGAAGAGGCCGAATCCTATGCTGCTCACCACGAGCAAAATTTTGAGGCGCAATTAGATAAAGTTGGCGTTGAAGTACAACCAATTTATCAGGCCAAGAAATATAGGGCCGGTGATTATAAAGAGCAAATTAGAAAAGCTCTTGAAATGAAAAAAGATATTGCGGGAATTTTAAATGAGTACCGCTCAACTCCATATGGAGATGAGTACTATCCAATTTCAGTTTACTGCGAGAAGTATCTCACAGACGAAACTGAGATCATCGACTGGGATGGAAAGAATAAAATTACTTATAAGCACAAAGTTCATGACTACACAGGTGAAATTGATCTTGAAACAACTGATAAAGTTAAGCTTCCATGGCGTGTTGATTGGCCTATGCGCTGGGTATATGAAGGAGTAGACTTTGAGCCAGGTGGAAAAGACCACTCATCTCAAGGCGGATCTTACACGACGGCCAAAGACATTGTTAAACTCTACGGCGGTGAAGCTCCAGTCTACCTACAATATGACTTCGTATCTATTAAAGGTGCTGGCGGAAAGATGTCATCTTCTAAAGGAAACCTCATCACTGTTAACGACGTACTTAAAGTATACGAGCCAGAGATGGTGAGATGGATTTTTGCGAGTTATAAATCAAACGTAGACTTTGCAGTTAGTTTTGATCTAGATGTTCTTAAGACCTATGAAGACTTTGATAGACAAGAGAGACTTGCCTTTGGAGTTGAACAAGGAAATGAGAAGAAAGTAAATATGGCAAAGAGAGTTTATGAACTCTCAAGCATTGGTGAAATTCCAAAAGAGATGCCTTTCCAACCATCGTTTAGACACCTTTGTAATGTTCTACAAATTAATGATGGAAATATTGAAAAGGCCAAGAGCTACTACGCTAGTGAAATTAAAAACGAAAGAGATGAGAGACGCTTTAACGAGAGAAGTACTTGTGCACTTCACTGGTTAGAGAACTACGCTCCAGAAGAGTTTAAATTCAAAATCAATACAAATCCTACGGACTCTCAATGTGAAGAGAAGCAACTTGAGTTCCTAAATAAGTTCTCAACATTCCTTGATAGTGAATGGGATAGTATTCAAACAGACAAAGAACTTCACGAAAAAATGTATGAAATCATTCACGCCGTTGAAGTTCAGCCAAATGATGTATTCCCAGTTATGTACGATAGACTTATCTCTAAAGAGAAAGGTCCAAAACTTGCTGGCTTTATTCGAACTATTGGTAAAGAAAGAGTTTTAAAATTATTTAAATAAGAATAAGGGGAGTCATGACTCCCCTTTTTATATTAGACTTCTTCAGAGTTATAAACATGAAGAAAGTGAAAGTGCTTCTCATATTGAGTTATAGCATCAGCGATTATTTGCTCTTTTGAATAGCCATAAATATCGTAGTGCTGTCCACCAGAGAAGAGAAAGACCTCGGCCCTCCAATAAGACTTTTGCGATTCATCCACATACTCTGGAACAATAAATTCACGCAGCCTAATTGAATATTGGAAGTCTTCAACATTGAGATTTTTAATGGTCAAATCAATACTTTGATCAGTTTTAGAGATCTCAACAATCTGATCCTTCTTAGATAATTCCTGGGCCAATTCATCAATGGCCGGAAAACCTACCTCTTTAACAAATTTGAGCGCCTGATCGTGAGTTGGATGATCTACCAGAGTACCAAGTCTCTCCTTCCACGTCATTGAGGCCTGAGTATATTGAATTGTTGTCGTATGATTTTGCACTGAAGTCATCAATAGATAATCAGCTCGTAGTGACTTAATAAAGGCCAACAGAGCAATGAGGATCATAAAAATCATTGGAAAGGCAGAAGCAATAGTCATTGTCTGAAGTGCACCAAGACCACCAGCAAGAAGAAGAATAGAGGCCACAACACCTTCCATAACTGCCCAGAAAATTCTTTGCCAAACTGGCGGCTCTTGCTCACCACCTGAGGCAAGAGTATCAATAACAAGAGAACCTGAATCAGATGAACTAATAAAGAAAGTCATGACAAGAAGGACTCCAAGCCCTGAGAGAAAAGTTGTTCCAGGTAAGTATTCAAAGAATTGAAAAAGCGCCACAGGAACATTTGTATTAACCATTTCAATTAATTTATCTGCCTTGCCTTGTAGGGCCAAAGAAATGGCAGAGTTTCCAAATACTGACATCCACAAGAAAGTAAATGCAGCAGGAACAAACACCACTCCGGCCATAAATTCTCTGATGGTTCTTCCCTTTGAAATTCTAGCAATGAAAATTCCTACAAATGGAGACCATGAAATCCACCACCCCCAATAGAGAAGAGTCCATCCACCAATCCATGACTCTTTTTTCTCATAAGCATAGAGATTAAATGTTTTATAGATAATATCTGAGAGATACGCACCCGTATTTTGAATATAAGACTTTAAAAGAAATACAGTGTCACCAAGAACAATAACCGCTACTAAAAGTAAGAGGGCCAAGAATAGATTTAAATTTGATAATTTCTTAATACCACCATCTAGTCCTAAAACAACTGAAATGGTCGCTAAGAGAGTTATCCCAGCAATCAGAGCAACTTGAATAGCAGGAGTTTGAGGAACACCAAAGAGATAATTGAGACCTGCATTGACTTGCGTGACCCCATAGCCTAGTGAAGTGGCGACACCAAACATAGTACCTATAATGGCAAAGACATCGACCATATCGCCAATTCTTCCGTGAATCTTATCTCCAATAATTGGATAGAATGCCGATCTTGGAAGAAGTGGTAATTCTTTTCTATAACAAAAGTAGGCCAAGATAACTGCTAGAGTTGAGTAGATGGCCCAAGCATGTAATCCCCAGTGAAAGAAAGTAATCTTCATGGCCTCTCTAGCCGCTTCAATACTATTTGGCTCACCTATTGGCGGCGAGGTAAAATGCATCATCGGCTCGGCCACACCAAAGAAGAGAAGTCCAATTCCCATCCCTGCACTAAAGAGCATGGCAAACCATGACAGATTAGTATACTCCGGCTCTGAGTGATCTGGACCTAGCTTGATATCACCCATTCTACTGAGCATAAGCCACAGAGAAGCGAAGAGAATGATCCCAACAGATAGGATATATATCCAACTCGTATTTGTAATAAGCCAGCCTTGAATGGCCTTAAAGAATTGCTCCACTTCCTTTGGCCAGATGGCGCCAAAGAGTGTGATCATGGCGATAAAGATAGCGGACGATAGAAAAACCGGCCGATTCATCGTTGAATCTTGTTGATTACTCATTTAAACCTCAATTAAATTCATTATTTAGATATGTTTTACCTTCGTCTATTAAAGCGTATTATCTTAAATTATCCGGCCTATATTTTTGTTAATTAGGATTAACCGAACGCGTCAATAAAATCTATAAGACTTCCTATAAAAGTAAGATTTTAGAGAATGGTTCGGGTTGACCCTATGCGCACTTTGACACCAGCAATAATTACAACAATTTACAAGAAAACATATTTTCACAAAAAATGTGTTTTCTTACATTTCAGAAAAAAGTATTACATTTGACAAAAAATAGCGATTATTTACAGGCAAGCGTTGCCACTCTATCTCCCATCAGAGAAAACATAAGTACGAAACAACCAAGAGGGAGAAAGCAGAATGAAAAAAATCTTTATGGCACTTGTAACTTTATTGACTGTATCTAGCGTAAGCGCAGAAGTATGTACGGCGAAACTTGAACAACACGATAGATATAGCTCATATACTATCCAAAGATTTGTAAAATTTGACTACTACCAGCAGAGAGCTTGTAACGATGCAATGCAAGACTGTAGGCAGGAAATGAGAGAGAGAAGAAGGTGGGATAGATTCGCTAACCTTACTTGTTCACTAGAAGGTAGAAACCCAGGACAAGGAAATCAGCAATGTTCATTTGATCTTCAAAGACAAAATGGAAGAATCATCGATACATTCAGCAGACAAAGCTGTAGAGCAGCTGAAGATGCTTGTATGAGAGACCTTGTAAGAAGAAATAGAAACGGAAATGCTCTAAGAGCAAGATGTGTAAGAGGATACTCATCACCTACTAACCCAGGAAGACAACAAGTAACTAGATCATGTACTGTTGATAAAAGAGGTGGACAAGGTAGAGTAAGAGATTCTTTCACTGCACAGGCAACTGGTAGACAAGGTTCAGGAGTTAAGGCCCAAGCTTGTTCTAAGGCCATGAGAAAGTGTCAAAATACAGTTGTGAGAAACCAATACTGTACTCAAAGATAAGTAAAACCTTATTTTTAAACCATATAGGCCCTCTTTGAGGGCCTTTTTTGTGCATAGTCATGTAAAAAATCGCCCAATTGCCCTTCTAGAAATTTACTCTCTATAAATTTAAGTCTAAAATGCCCAAAATTTTAAAAAAAGGTAGATATAATGAATCCATGGCATGATGTAGAGCTTGGACTTGAAGGTTCAGCAATTGTAAACGCGATTATTGAAGTTCCTCGTGGAGAGAAGACAAAGTATGAATTAGATAAGACAACAGGTCTTATTAAAGTTGATAGAATCCTCTCTAGTGCGGTTCACTATCCAGCAAATTACGGATTTATCCCAAGAACATATTGTGATGATAAAGATCCTCTCGACGTTCTCGTATTAGGACAAGCGAAGGTTGTTCCAATGTGCCTTATGAAAGTTAAGGTTATTGGAAATATGCATATGATTGATGGTGGAGAAATTGATGATAAACTTATCGCAGTTCACGCTGACGATCCACAATTCAACGGATTTAACTCAATTAAAGATATTCCAGAGCACACTCTTAAAGAAATTAAGAACTTCTTTGAGACATATAAGGCCTTAGAGAAAAAATCTGTAGAAGTTAATGAGTTCACAGATAAGGATCACGCAATTGAAGTGCTTAACAATGCGATTGAGCTCTACAATAAAGAAGAAAAAAATCTAAAATAAATATTTCCTAAGGGCCCTCGTTGAGGGCCTTTTTTATGTCAAACAAAGCATTAAATCTCACTCAAAATATTGAATATACCTCCGAGGATATGATACCTTTTTAGTTAGGAGTTAATTATGGAAGAAACAAATTACAAGAGTAGAAGAATACAAACCATCTCTAAACTAAAAGATGGAATCGCCATTCTTCCTGCCGCTAAATATAAGACTAGATCTCACGATACTGAATTTGATTTTAGACAAAATTCAAACTTTAAGTATCTCACTGGAAGTAATGAACCTGAATCAATCCTCGTTCTTACTCCACATGGAAAAAAGAAAGATCACCTCTTTGTTAGGGCCAAAGATCGTATGCAAGAAATCTGGGCCGGAAGAAGACTTGGGGTCGAGAAATCAAAAGAGATTTTTGAAATGGACGAAGTCTACACTCTAGATGAATTTGATAAAATTCTTCCTGAGTTAATGAAAGGTCATAGTGAAGTATTTATTGACTTAGATCAAAATCTTAAACTCTTTAATAAAGTACGAAAGATGGCAATGGGTCTAGATCCAAGAGGACGATTAAAGATACCAACACCAAGTGCCTTTAGACACCTTAACCCTATAATTGAAAAACAAAGACTCATTAAAGATCAAAATGAATTACTACTTATGAAAAGTGCTGCCAAGGCAACAGCTAAAGCCCATCGTGCGGCCATGGCCATGGCAAGTACTGAGCACAGTGAAGCAGATATTCATAACCTCATGAATTATGTCTTTAAGAAAAATGGAGCAAGTGGTGAAGCCTATGGTTCAATTGTCGCCGGTGGTGAGAATGGAACGATTCTTCATTATATCGAAAATAATGCTCCTTTAAGAGACGGTGAGACTTTATTAATTGACGCTGGAAGTGAATTTGGAACATATGCAAGTGATGTCACTAGAACTTTTCCTATCAACGGAAAATTCACAACTATTCAAAGTGAAATCTATGAAGTTGTTCTTCGTGCAATGAAAGCAAGCTTCTCAAAGTGTAGCCCAGGCCACACATTGGAAGAAGTTCATATGGAATCAGTCAAAGAGCTCTCTCTAGGACTTAGAGAACTGGGTATTTTCAAGCAAAGTGTTGATGAAATCATAGAGAAGAATTTATTTAGAGAATTCTATCCACATGGAACTTCCCATTGGATCGGACTCGATGTTCACGATCAAAATCCATATTTAGATAAGGACTTCAATCCTATTAAATTTGAAAAAGGAATGTGTTTCACTGTAGAGCCTGGACTTTACTTTCAAAGAGATAATTTAGAGATTCCAGAGCACTTTAGAGGATTGGCAGTAAGGATTGAAGACGACATTCTTATTACAGATAGCTTCTATGAAAATCTCACAGCGATGATTCCAAAAGAAATTAAAGAAGTGGAGGCCGCATGCCAAGAAGACTACAAACAATTTCTTTAATTCTCGCGCTTGCACTTATCTTACCAATCAAGGTAAGTGCAAAATCAAAGCATATCTTCTACAAGAGAGAACATGAAACTTGTCGCTTAAAGTTATGGGATAATTTTGAAGGCGATGAAGATCTCGACTATAAAGAATTACTACTCGAATATCTTAAAGAAAAAAATTACCAAGTGAGTACACTTGGTGAAAGTAGAAAGATCATCAACGGTGATTACCACCTAGAGTTCACATGGCTTAGAAGCGGTTCAAAGCTATTCAAGGACTGTAGCGCTGAGATAAAAATGTATCAATCAGAACTAGACCGGGCCAGAAAGAGTGATCCTATTATATTTGAGGACTCAAAACAAAGAAGCTTTCCAAGACACACTCCATCTGGCAAAGAAAGATGTAAAAGGGCCATAAGAGACGCCACGAGAGCTCTTCCCCACTGTATTCTAAAAAAGTAATTGATTAATGACGACGTTGAGTTAAGTAGTCAAAGATATAGAGAATAGGCTTTTTATTCTTATTAAAGGCCTTCATCTCTTTTTCATTCGTGCAAAGATCTTTTTGGATTTCTTCTAAGAGATTTCTCGCACTTTCAATATGCTTATTAGCAGCTTCACGAACAACTTCAACTGCCTTTTCAATTTTCTCACCATTATAGAGCTTAGAGAGAGACTCTCCATTTCTATATTTTTCAAACTCTACTGGATGCATACTTAGCCACTGAAAAATTACTGAATTTACCAATTCATTATCTAGATCAAGATTTGCATCTTTCTGAGACTCTGAAGAAAAGTCTAGAGTGTCATCCATTAATTGAAAGGCAATGCCTAGATCAATTCCCATTTGCTTAGACTTCTCAATTGTAGAGCGAGAGAGCCCGGCTAAAATAGCTGGAGCATAACAACACCAACTCATCACAGATGCTGTTTTCTTGATAGCAATTTCTTCAATTAGCTCACTCGTATAATCTCTTGTCTCAATAGCGTCGGCCTGAATCCATTCTCCAATGGCAAGGTCTTGAATAACCTTAGCCATCTCCCCTACTAATTCGAGGTTTCCAGCATTAGTGAGATTCACAATAACATCAGAGAGAAGGTAATCTCCTGCAAGCACGGCCTTCTTATTTGAAGCTTGTATATTGATAGAGGCAACTCCACGTCTTGTTGTCGCATTATCAATGACATCATCATGTGACAAACTTGCAGCGTGGACTAATTCGATAGATTTTGCGTATGGATCAAGAGTTTTAAAATCTACACCATAGAGATGACCCACTAAATAAGTGAGCAACGGACGAAGTCTCTTCCCACCAACGAGCACACTATTTTGAAGGAGCTCATTTACGGCCTTTGAGCAGTTATTCGAAGATATATTGAGATCCATATCTTTGACATGCTTTAGGGTCTTCAGGGGAATTGTAGATAGAAAGTCTTGTAACATACTATAATTAAAAGTGATTTAATAACACACTCTTTTAACAGGCCCAGCGCTCAATGTAAATGAGAAATAACACAGTTGCTAAACTTACATGAAATCATTACTTCTTTTTTTAGACAACACTTGCAACATTAGGCACAAAAAGTTATATCTTTGGGCCTAGAATACCTAAAAGAGGAACCTATGACGACAGCGCTTCAAGGCCGTAAAAAAGAATCTTGGAAAATATTTGATGAGATTGCAGGAACTTATGATCTTTTAAATAAGTTACTCTCCTGTGGTATCGATATCTACTGGAGAAGTAAGCTCTTAAAGAATCTACCTAAAAGAGAAAATATGCAGGCCCTTGACCTTGCAACGGGAACAGCTGATGTTCCTCTCGTACTCGTAAAATCAAAGAATATTTCTAAAGTTACTGGGATCGACCTATCAAAAGGAATGGTTGAATTTGGTAAGAAGAAGGTTAAGAAAGCTGGTAAAGAAAATAAGATTGCACTTCATATTGGCGATGGATGTAATATTCCTGCCGCTGATGAAACAATGGACGTTGTAACAATCAGCTTTGGTATTAGAAACTTCCCAGACCCACAAAAATCCCTAAGAGAGATCTTTCGCGTTTTAAAGCCAGGTGGCAGAGTGATGATTATGGAATTTGGCCTACCAAAGAATTTTCTTGTTAGGGCCGTCTACATGTTCTACTTCAGACACCTTCTTCCATTTGTTGGAAACTTACTTTCAAAGCATAAAGATGCTTATACATATCTTAACGAAACAGTTGAAGACTTTCCTTATGGTGAAAGTTTTACTAATTGGATGAAAGAAGCAGGATTTTCAAATGCAAACTTCACAGAGCTAACATTTGGAATCTCAAACCTTTATATCGGTGATAAGAAATAAATGATTAATCTATTAGAGTTGAAACATTCAGTAATAAGACAGCTTTCAGAGCATTGGAAGCAAGTTGACTTTGATAATCTATCAAAAGATAAGAAGCGTTTTGTTACTTATAAATTTAAAATCGAAAAGACAAAATTATCAAACCTTCTTGGTCACGTTATTCATAGGCCTTTAAATTATTTCAAGAGTAAAGATAATTCAAAAGAGATCCTAGGTATTGGCTCTCATATTACTTACACAAAGAAATATGATTATAATAAACTCTTAGGCCTTATCGAGTCTGACAACGACCTCGTATTCCTTGGAGCACAGCGATTTGACTCAAACACAAAGCGCGATGATGCATGGTCAGGTTTTGACGAATGTCACTTCACACTGCCAAAGATTATTTTTGAAACAACACCTGAATCAACTGTTCTAAAGGTTGTTTTTAATAAGAAGTCAATTTCAACAGAAGACAAGAGATCGAATGCTCTCTTTGAACTCGAAGCTTACTTAAACTTCATTAGACATGAATTTACAGTGACAAAGCCTAGAGAAGTGGCCACTTACCCTTCTAAAGATCAGTGGTCTAATATGGTTGATTACTGCTTAAATACACTTTCTACAACACCTTTAGAGAAAGTGGTTATTGCTAGAAAAGAAATTGTAGAATTTGATAGACTAGCTGACCCAATGGCCATCTTTGAGAAGAATATGAAAAATGCTAATGATAGCTACCTCATGTATCTCGATCCAGGCGATGGGAAAGTCTTTATGAGCTTCACACCAGAGAAGCTCTTTAAGTTAAACAATAGAGAGATCTCTCTCGACTGTCTTGCTGGTACTAGACCTAGATCAAATGACTTTGAAGCCGATTTAAAGTTTCAAAGTGAGCTTATGAGCTCAGCGAAAGAGTTGAATGAGCACAGAATCGTCACTAGAGAAATCCAAGAAAAACTTTCAAATCTTGGTGCAGATGTTCGAGTTGAAAATAAAGAGTCTATACTCAAGTTAAAATTTATTCAGCATTTGCACACTCATATTAATGCAACTCTTCCAGAGAGAAGTAACTTTGCAGTTCTTCTTAATACATTCCACCCTACGCCGGCCGTAGGCGGAAGACCGTGGGAGATGGCAAAGAAGTGCATTGAGCAGGCAGAGCCTTTTGATAGAGGACTCTACGCAGGTCCAATGGGCTATATCTCTGCAGAGTCATGTGAATTTGCAGTTGCAATTCGCAGTGCTCTTACAGAAGAGACGAAGTTACATTTATTTGGAGGTTGTGGTCTAGTCACTGGCAGCGAAGCTGAAAGTGAGTGGGTAGAAACTCAAAATAAAATGAAGAACTTCGAGATCACACTCTAGGTATAAAATGATTTTGGCCAATAACCTCTCAACACTTTGGTCTTCAATAATTATTGATGAGTTAATCAAGTCTGATGTTACCCATTACTATATTTCACCGGGCATGAGAAATGCCCCATTGGTTCAATCTCTACTACAAAGAAGAGATGAGGTTTCACTATTCCTAGGAGTAGATGAAAGAGCACAGTCCTATAGAGCACTTGGAAATGCTAAGGCCACAGGTAAAACATCAGCACTTATTTGTACTTCTGGAACGGCACTAGCAAATTATACACCTGCAATTATCGAAGCTAAGAAATCAGCAACTCCTCTAATTGTTCTCTCTGCCGACAGACCAATTGAGCTTGCCACAAGTGATGCCAATCAAACAATTAATCAGGTTCACTTTTATGGGCACCATATATTAGCAGACAATTGCTTAGGGGCCCCAACAACAGAAATTTGTCCACAGGTTATAAGAAACACTGTAGACCATCTTATTTTCAGATCACGCTACCCTATCAAAGGGCCAGTACATTTAAATATACCTCTTAGAGAGCCAATTGATATGACAGAGGTTCATATTGATGAAGACTATGTAGAAAGAGCTAAGAGTGGATTTAAGAAATCTTTTCAAACAAAGTACTTTCCTCCAACCCAAGGGCTTAGTCCATTGGCCAAAGAGAGCATTGCAAAGATTATCAAGGATAATCCAAAAGGCCTACTTGTTGTTGGCTCCCTTCCTTGTTCGCTCGATAAGGAAATTATCAAGGCCTTTATCCAAAAGTTAAATTGGCCAGTATTCTTAGATATATCTTCTTCACTAAAATATAATTACTCAATAAGAGATAATATCATTCCAACTTTTGATCATAGCGAAGTCTATGAACAAATGAGCAGAGTTAAACCTTCGGCAATCATTCACCTCGGTGGTCGAACAACAAGTAAACACTACTATAGATTTTTAGAAGAGTTTGCTGACATTGAACTTATTAGTGTTAACTGGAGTGAAGAAAAAGAAGACCCTTCTCAGAACACAGACTACAGAATGATCTGCGAAGTAGATCAATTCTGTCTTGAGATGTGTGAACATATTCAACCAAGTGAGAATCCAATTAGAATCAATTGGAGTGAGTTCACACAAAAGAAATGTCAATTAATTGAAGAGTCGCCTCTAAGCTACCCTGTTATCTCTAAGAAAATAATTGATCAGATAGAAGACAAGCAGTCTCTATATATTGCAAATAGTACGGTAGTTCGAAGTTTTGATAACTACTTATCAATGGAGAGCACTAAGGATATTGATATATTCACTAACCGCGGTGTTAGCGGGATAGAAGGACTAATGGCCAGTGCTCTAGGTGCAGCCGAGAGTATGAATAAGTATATGACTCTAGTCATTGGTGATGTAAGTTTTCTACATGACTTAAACTCGCTACAGCTTATTAAAGATTCTAAAACACCAATGTGTATCGTCTTAGTTAATAATAGCGGAGGAGGAATCTTCACTCTACTTCCAATTGCAAAGGAAGAGGCCTTATTGCCCTACCTCACAACTCCACACGATCTTACTTTTGAGAGTGCAGCAGAACAATTTTCCATAGACTATATAAAAGTAACTTCAACATCTTCTTTTGAAGAAGCATTTCAAAATGCTCAGAAAAAGAAGAATACAATCCTAATCGAAGCGATTGTCTCCAACGAAGAAAATATTGAAGTCTATAATAAATTAAAAACGGTTAAATTATGAATAATAAACTCAGTGCCTGGATACAAGCATCTAGGCCTAAGACACTACCAGCGGCCTGTGGTCCAGTTATCTTAGGTAGCGCCCTGGCCTATGAAATGGGCGAAAATTTCTCACCTCTAATTTTCATCCTAACATTACTAGCAGCTGTATCCATGCAAATTGGAACGAACCTTGTTAATGACTACTATGATGCCGTAAGAGGTATTGATAGTGAAAAGAGACTTGGACCTACGAGGGTGACACAAGCAGGACTTATACCTGCACCAGTTGTAAAGAGAGGATTTATTCTCTGTTTTCTCTTTGCAGTAGTTGTGAGTATTTATCTTATGTATATCGGTGGTAGTACAATTATCATCATGGGGATTCTCTGTATCCTAGCGGCCTATGGCTATACTGGTGGCCCCTTTCCCTTTAGTCATTACGCTCTAGGAGAGCTCTTTGCTCTTATCTTCTTTGGTCCAGTAGCTGTTTGGGGAACTTACTATCTCCAATATAAAGAGTTCAACTTAGATATTATTATACTAGGTCTAGGCCCTGGGCTAATCTCTGCCGCTATCATGAGTGTGAATAATTTAAGAGATATTGAGAGTGATTCAAAAACTCAAAAAGTAACTATTGCAACTTTAGTAGGAGAGAAATTTGCTCGCGCCTTTACACTCTCACTTGTACTTCTATCAACGTTCATTCCTTACTATGCCTACTTAAAGTTAAATCTTTCATGGTCTATTTTAGCGACAATAACTTGTTACCCTTTCTTTTTAACGTGGAAGCAAATTGCTAAAGCGCCTATTGATAGCAAGCTTAACCTCGCTCTGGCCAACACTGGAAAGTATCTCTTTCTTTACTGCGCAGTTTTTAGTCTTGGAGCGCTACTGTGAATTACACATATAGAAAGGGAAGCTGCCCTCTAAGAAGAGAAATTAAAATTGGTAATGAAATCATTCATGAACGAGAGTGGATTGAAATAGATAACGGTATTATAAAAGTCGATCTCGCTCCACTTCCAGGTCTTCACCAAGAAACTCTTAAAGAGTCATATCTAGACTTTAAAAATGCAGAGTTTAAAACTCCTAGTGCACTCTTTGCTAAGGAGTGTTTTGATTTCTTTACCGGTGTAGAAGATATTGAAATAAAGAGTAATAAACTTCTCTATATAGATTTAAGTAATGACCCAAAAGAATCAGCAAACACTTGCCAAGTGAATACTATCTACAAAGTAAAAATTGGAAGGGGTGATTTAGATCTTGAAAGAAAGTGGCTAAAGATTTTTTTAGAAAATTTAAATGAGTCTACTCAGATTCGACTAGATGGAAATATGTCTTTCACAGTAGAGCAACTCAATGCATACCTAGAAGACTTAAAACTAGATAGAGTGCAATATATAGAAGAACCACTAGTAAATGCAACTGAGTGGCAATTAATAAAAAGATCTCATGAACTAGAGTTCGCCCTTGACGAAAATATTGGGCACAGAAGAGATTTTCATTTTGCAAAGTACATTATTGTCAAACCAACTTGGAATCTTTCTCTAAGAAATACTCTTAAAGAATTGGCCCTAGAAAACCAAGAAGTCGTTATTTCAAGCGCCTTTGAGCCTCCCAACAACATGAAAATATTAAAGATGCTTGCGGCCGAAGGCGACCAAGTTCCAGGACTTGATACATTAGAGTACTTTAATTTAGATAGGCTCAATATTTCACCTTTTAATATTATTTGATTCTTTGCTAGAATAATTTCAAACGGATTTAAGGAGAAAATAATGAAGAAGTTATTATTACTTTCAGTTGCACTATTTTTCGTTTCATGTGCACACACTACAAAAGACAAGTCTTGTTGCGCTAAAGGAGATAAGCAATGCAAGATGGACAAAAAGAAATGTGACTCAAAGAAATGTCATATGAAAAAAGGTAAGAAGCATAAGCACAATCAAGATCATGCAAAAATGAGTGCTGAGGAATGTGACCTCAATACATGTAAGATTCACAGAAGCCCGAAAGGGAAAATGTAATCCACTAAGGCCGCTAAGTATGCGGCCTTTCTTTTGTTAAGTCCTCTCTATTACTAGATAGACAAAATCTTCTTCCCTAGTGGTCCACACGAATTTAAGATATAATAGAACTGCATCTTAGGGATGCATAAGTCGGGCAACTTTTGTAACCGGATAATTCACCTACCCTAAGTATCTGAAATCTATCATGTTACAAGCTTTTATCTTAAGCTAAATCGCAGAAGCTGTCGATAAGCTAAGAAATTGGAGAAGATTATGAAAAAATTATTACTGCTCGCATTTGCACTTACAATTGCGGCCTGTAGCTCTGCTACAAAAAGAGAAATTGCTAACGATAAGTGTTCTGATAACTTTTACACTAGTGAGCATACTTATTTTGAAACAATTGAGAGATGTAGAGACATTTAGTCTCTACATTCTGTAATATTTCCACTTGCCGCGCGTTAAGTTTTCCCTAACAATATTCTCACTTTAACTTAGATTTCTAGTATGTTAATCAATGCACCAGTATTAATTTATAGCTGGAGCTTTCGTGAAATTCCTATTCATTTCCTTTTTTATTACCTTATTTTTAGCCACAAAAACCTATGCCCTAGACACTGAGGTAAAAGGATTTATTGCCCTTAACACACTTTCTTATGAGTCTGTTGAAGATAGAGACCCTACAATGAAAATGGGAATTGGAACTATTGATTTAAAGTTCTATTTTAACCATGAAGACTTTGGTGCAAAGATAAAGCTAGACTTAGACGGACAGTTAGATGAACCAAATAATCTCTATGAAGAAGCAATGCTTACGTGGAGACCGATGAGGAATTGGCGCTTTGGAATAGGAAAAGG
This sequence comes from Halobacteriovorax marinus SJ, assembly GCF_000210915.2. Lineage (NCBI taxonomy): Bacteria > Pseudomonadati > Bdellovibrionota > Bacteriovoracia > Bacteriovoracales > Halobacteriovoraceae > Halobacteriovorax > Halobacteriovorax marinus. The sequence continues at coordinate 1,641,973 of NC_016620.1, read as the reverse complement.
AAAAGTGAGAATTCATCAAATGGCCTTCGGTGTTTTAGAGTCACACTATATCGATGGTGGATCACTTCTAGGAACAAAGCACAGCTTCAGAGATCAAGATAGAAAAATTGTTGGTGAAATTAGCTACGGTGGTTACAGAAAAGGATTTAGAAATACTTTTAATGTCTACGCCGACTCTAGACAACCAAAAGAAGATTACGACACATCAAACCCAGTTGGTTACGAAACAGACAACAGCTCAAATCCTGGACGTGGTGAGATTATCTACGAAACAGAAAAAGAAATTGATACGAGAAAAGATATTGGAATTGCTAATAAGATTTACTTCTATCCTAAGAGAGGAGTTGAATTTGCAATCGGTGGTTTAATTAAAGATAGAGACCTTGACTACAATCTTAACTGGGCAACAGATATTTCAGGTAAGTATAAAACTGGTGCTTGGGAATTTATTTTTGAATATACTTTCGCGTATGTAAGTAACCATCCAAATGATAGATATGCAATTGAGCATCAGTACGAACAACTTGGACAATTACAAGTTCTCTATGAGCTAACAGAAATTACAACACTACAACTTAATACAGAATTTGCTCTTGTAAACTCACAAGAATTTAATAAGAACAATATTCCAAATGGTGTTGGTCAACAAAACTTCAACCGTGGTCAAAATGCGCATACTAATAACTACAAAGTAGACTTCGGTGTTATTTGGAAAATGGCAAAGAGAGTAAACTTTAAAGTTGGTGCTCTCTACGAGAGAAAGTATGAGTGGAAAGCTCTTTCACACTTAGGTTACGCTCACGGTTACGCAGGATTTAGAGATGCTTGGGCCCTTGGTTCAGGTGTAAATTTCTGGTTCTAATGACTAGCAAACTCTCCCTTATATTCTTTTGTATTCTTTTTGGGTCAAGCTCCTTGGCCCAATTAAGTACTCATAAAGTTTCTACCATCTATGGTTCAAGAACTTATAAATTCTTTGCTGCACCTAAAGGTGCTCACAAAGCGAAGACTCTTGTCGCAATTCATGGTTGCAAACAAGACGCAGAGAGTTTTGCACTCGGCTCTCACCTTATTAAATCAGCTAGAGAGAGAGGTTTTAATCTTCTACTCCCAGAGCAAAAGAGAACTTCTAATCCATATAATTGCTGGAATTGGTTTCTCGCTTTAAATCAACTAAGAGCAGGAGAGCCCTACTCTATTATCAAAGCGATGGATGACGCCACAAAGAGATATAGTCTCGATAAAAAGAACTTCTATGTCATGGGTATGAGCTCTGGTGGCGGGATGAGCAATATACTTCTAAATTGCTACCCTGAAAGATTTCAAGCGGGCGCGAGTCACTCAGGTGTTCCCTACGCGTCGACAGTTAATCCACTACTTGCAAAGTACGTCTTAAAAAATGGTATGGATTCAACACCATATTTAACAGCCCTTAAGGGAAGAATTTGTAGTTCACAATATAACGGAGGAATTTCTTCTCTCATCATTCAAGGTAGCGAAGATGAAGTTGTTGCCCCTCTAAATCTAGATGATATTAGTGAACAATTTATTATCTATAACAAACTCTCTTCAATTGAACTCACTCAGAGTACAAGAGAAGTTCTAAGAGAAGATGGGTACTCTTATTCTGAGCATTCTTGGAAAAATAATGAGAAGAATGTGGAAGTTAAATCTATTCTTATTAATTCTCTAGGGCATGAATGGTCAGGGGGAAATGAAGAATTCCCATATAATCAAGAGAAAGGTCCATCCGCGACCAAATTAATCCTAGATTTCTTTAAGCTTTAAAATGTAAAATACTCTTTAAAATAAAAAGTAAGGAGTATTTTATGCAAAAAACTATTGTCATTACAGGTGCCAGCAGCGGAATTGGGCTTGAGCTCACCAAGAGACATATAGAGAATAAAGATAGTGTTATTGCTATTGTTAGAAAGGCCTCTACTGAACTCAAAGAACTTAATATTCAAATCTTAGAAGGAGTTGACCTCACTACTAACGAAGCCTACCAAAGAATAGAGAACTTCTTTACAGGTATCGCAAAAGAGAAGGATAACTTCAAAATAGATCTCCTTATTAATAATGCTGGACTCTTTTTAAATGAGGAAGTCCCATTTGATGAGACTTCTTTTGATAATATGAGAAAGCAGTTTGAAGTCAATACGATCGCTCCACTTCGAGTAACATCTACGCTTCTTCCCTATTTAATAAAAGATTCAAAAGTAGCGATGATCACATCTAAAATGGGATCTATCTCTGATAATGGATTTGGTGGGTACTATGGTTATAGAATGAGTAAATGCGCTCTTAATATGGGTACAATGAGCCTCTCAAAGGCCATTGGCCAAAGAGGTATTACCCTTGGACTCTTTCACCCAGGCTTTGTTCAAACTAAGATGACATCAAATCAAGGTGATCTAACTCCCACGGAGTCGAGTCAAAGATTATTCGATTCAATGTCTAAAATGAATAAAGAAAATAATATGAAGTATTGGGATATCGATGGAAGCTTAATTCATTGGTAGAAAAAGTTGGGTACGTTTTAAAACGTACCCGAATTTTATTAGTAGAGTTTTTGAATTTGACCATTTCCTGTTACGTGGAATGATTCAGAAGTTTTAATCTCTCTTAGAACACTCTTGGCAGTGTATTTAACTCTTACTGCTGCGCCTGCAACTGGATTGTCTCTAGATCCGTGATTAACAATTGATACGAGCTCAGAGCTAGCATCAAAGTTGAATCCCCAACTAACGCTTACATTACTTGCTTGTACGTTTAGACCTGTGAGGTATGCGCCTTTATTTTCGTATCTACCACCCCATTGGAAGTTCACTGTATAATCAAAACCGATTACACTAGATCCAAAACCATTTTTGAAGCTAACTTTATAAGTTCTGGCCATTGGCATACTCCATGAGTCCATGTCATAGAATGCAGCTAATTGACCACTATCAGTCTTAGGAAGAACACTGATTGGCTTTCCCATATCTACTGTAACAACTGGCTTTCCAGCTTCAACAATTGTCCAAATCTTTTTTCCTAGTGCGATTAACTTATCAACAACCATGATGATTTCACCAAGGTTCTTATCGAATCCCTTATATTGAGGGGCCCAAACTAATTCATCACCAATTTCAACTTCTTCAACAGTGATCTCTGAAATTGTATGATAGTCGACATCATATGTTTTTGACTCATCTACGTACTCTAAATCTGTTTGAGTGAATGGTAGAGAGTGCATAGCTGCACTACTAGAAAATGCAAATAAAGTAATTAAGGTGGCGCCTAATAGTTTTTTCACGAGTCTCTCCTCTCTATGAGTGAAATTGTTACGACTTTATACAAGTAAAGAGGAGATTAAGTCAATCTAATAAAAACTTACAGCTAATAGCAAGTATTAGTAATACTAATAAATTAATCAGTAATATACTGTTTTTATTGATCTGCAGCTGTTTCTTGTGAAACTATTCTTAAATAGTCTTTCAGAATCCTCTGCTCAATTCTTCCCTTGAGACTGGCCGGTGCGGTAAACCTAACGATTAGGTCTAATTGCCCTGGAGAAACCACATTTATATGAACTCTAGGCTTTAGAATAGGAATTTCTAGATGTGATGTTTTTTGTATTCTGTCAAAGTGCTTCTGGGCCCTTTCAAAGTAGTCCTTACAGTGATTTTCACAAATCTCAATTAGCAACTTCTCACTTGCTTCCCAATCAGTATCTCCTTTAACAGGAATCTTGAATGTATGAAGGACATAGTTCTTTAAATGCGACTCATTAATCACACAATTGGTTAGAAAAATAGCATTTGGAATAACAATACTTCTTCCTGTCAATTGATGTGTTTCGTGACCAGGACCAATCTCTAAAACTTTTGTAGAAAAGAGAGAGCGATCGATGACGTCACCTCGAATGCCATTAATTTCAATTCGATCACCAATATGAAAACTCTTTTGAGTTAATTTAAATACACCACCAAAGAAGTTTAGAATAAATTCTTTCGAGGCAATAATTAGAGATACTAAGATAGCGGCAAGAGAGAAGGCCAAGGTCTTAAGCTCGTCTGTCCAAAGAATAAAAATAGTTAGTACGATGAGAAAAGAGACGAAAGAATTCAAGTTTACGAACCACTTTCTACGTCTTTCAATCTTCATATTAGTTGCGTTATTTAAGGCCCTCGCAATAGAGAGTCTAAAGACAATAATGATGATGAGAGCAGCAACACTTAGAAATATTTTATTAAAGTATAAATTATCGAAAATTAAATTTTTTAAATCCATTTCAGTCCATTTAAAAATAAGCGCTTGACTTACGCAAAACTTACGCTCAAAATATACGTATGAGTATAACAAAGAAACAAAAAGAAGTTCTCGATTTCATAACTAGCTACTGGGATAAGCACGAAGTTGCTCCTACCCAAAAAGAAATCAAAGAGGCCTTTGGCCTTAAATCTTTTGGTTCTGTACAAAGATACCTTAAATATCTAAAAGATGCAGGCCATATTGATTCAAATTGGAACGCGAGAAGAGGACTTAGGCCCAAAGAGACAAAGGCCCAAAGCGTAGATGAAAATACGATTGAGATCCCCCTACTTGGTGATGTCGCTGCAGGTATTCCCATTGAGGCCATCGAAAACCCAGACAATACGATAGCTATTCCCACTCATATGATTAGGGATTCTAAGCGCTATTATGCTCTCAATGTAAAGGGAGACTCAATGATTGAAGATGGTATCTTAGATGGAGATATTATCGTGTGCCGCCACCAACAAACTGCCAGTAAAGGACAAACAATTATCGCTATTGTTGACGGAGAGGCAACAGTTAAGAGGTACTCACCATTAAAGAATACTATTGAACTCATTCCTGCCAATAGCACAATGAAACCTATTCAAGTAGATCCTACTCAGAGCGAATTCTCTATTGCAGGAATCCTCGTAGGTCTAATGAGGTCATACGAGTAGCAATGGAGAGGAAAATTATCCATATTGATATGGACTGCTTCTACGCAGCTGTTGAGATGAGAGATGATCCCTCCCTGAGAAATATCCCCATAGCAATTGGGGGCCCTCCAAACTCTAGAAGTGTTTTATGCACGAGTAATTATAAAGCAAGAGAGTTTGGAGTGAAGGCCGCTATGCCATCATCAATGGCCATCAGAAAGTGTCCACACTTAAAAATCATTCCTCCTAATTTCTCAAAGTACAAAGAAGCTTCTTCTATCATTCATACAATCTTCAAAAAGTTTACAGATAGAATTGAGCCTCTAAGTTTAGATGAAGCCTTTTTAGATGTTACAGACTGTGAACTCTTTGGAGGAAGCGCTACACTTATCGCTAAAGAGATTCAAAAACAAATTCTTGAACAAACTAAACTTACAGCATCAGCAGGTGTGGCGCCCAATAAGTTTCTCGCCAAAATTGCTAGTGACTGGAAGAAACCGGCCGGTCTCTTTGTAATCACTCCAGATGAGGTCGATGAATTTGTTAAACCACTGGACGTAAGACTCATTCCTGGAATAGGAAAAGTTAGTGCTCAGAAGCTCTATGACTATGGCCTAAGTACATGTGAAAAAGTAAGGACCTGGAAGAGAGAGAGACTTGAGAGTATCTTTGGGAAAATGGGTGCTTCTCTTTATTTAAAGTGCCGCGGAATAGATCAGCGTGAAGTCATCTCCACTCACGATAGAAAATCTATATCTGTTGAGCATACCTTCAATAAGGATATAGAAGATATTAACAAGTGTTTAACTTATATCTCCGAACTTCGAAGTGAGTTATTGGAGAGAATTAGAAGATACCAAGTTAAGTATGGACACGATAAGAAAGTGGCCAAGGCCTTTGTTAAGATAAAGTTTCTCGATTTTCAAACAGTCACTGTAGAAAAGAAAAAAGAAGAGGACTTCTATCTCGAATTATGGAAGGATCATCAATTCACAAAAGATTTCACTCTCCACTTAGACGAGCTAGCAAAGATTGCTTATCAAAGAGGACAAAGGCCAGTAAGATTGATAGGAATAGGAATACGCCTAGAGCACGGCCCCATTGGCCCAAAACAATTGAAGCTTATTTAATATGAACATAATAGGGCCAATAAAATTTCTAGAAGAATTATTTTCAAAAGAGAATGATTTTCTCTTATCTTCTTTTGAAGATGAAACTCTTACTTACAAAGAGTTCTTTCAATTAGCAAAAGATAAAGCACAAAATATTAATGAGTCTTTTGAAGAAACTTGTAAAGAAACGAAGAACTCCTTAGTCTCACTCACACCTAATAATACAAGAGAAGATCTAATTAATATTCTCGCATATTGGTTAGCAGGTAGAGTGCTCATTTTTCACGCACCAGAGACATCTGCAGAATTCATTAAAGAATACGAAGCTCTCATTTCAAAAGATTTAAAAACAAACGAGCTTTTAAAAGATAAAACTATTGCCTGCTATATACTGACTTCAGGTAGTACTGCAAGGCCAAAACCAATTCCCCTTAGTTTTGAAAATCTCTTCAGTGCTTCTAAGAAATTTTGTAAGCATTTTAATGTAAATGATCAATGCTACCTTCCTATAACGCTTCCTCTCTATCATGTGGGAGGCTTAATGATTTTTATAAGATCAATTACCGAAGGAGCAAAGCTCTCACTACATAATCCAGGAAAGATTTCTCCAGAGGACTTTCCCCAATGCCCAAGTTTCATGTCTGTTGTTCCTCTCCAGTTAGAGAGAATACTAGACAATAAAGAGCAACATGAATTCTATAGAGAGTGCACTTTTATTATTGGTGGGGCGAAGACCTCACATGAAACTCTTAGCAAAATCGAGCAATATAAGTTCAAGGCCTCATCGACTTATGGCATGAGTGAAACGTGCGCAATGGTTATGGCCACGAAAGTAACTTCTAAAGCAAGTGTTTTGCGCTCTATCGGAATGCCTCTTGAGAACGTTGATATTTCTCTAGACTCGCGCTCTGCTCTAATAATTAAATCTGATAGCACCTCTCCTATTTTTAGAGACGGAGTGATCGTCACCAATGATATGGCCTATACTCAAGAAGATCTTTTCTATATCAAAGGTAGAATTGATGATGTCTTTATCAGTGGCGGTGAAAATATCAACCCCTTAGAAGTTGAGTCTACTCTCATTGAATCTGGTATTAGTGATGCCTTTGTTATTCCCGTAGAAGATGAGAAGTTAGGAATGATGTCCACGCTATTCTATACGGGGAAACAAGATCAAGCAGAGATTAAGCAATTGGCCAGCTCTAATCTTCCACCCTTTAAAAGACCGCGCTATTATTTTAAAGTTCCTGATTATGCCTTTACGGGTATTAAGCTTAAGAAATCAATTTTAAAAGAAGTTGCACCACTACTGGTAAGTATTGAAAGAGCGAGAGAGCTTTTTCCACTAACTTTTAGTGGTGATCCTAGAAGACCATGGATTATTCTTCTGCACGGCTTTATGGGAGAAAAGGAAGATTGGAATAAGATACAAGAATTACTAAGAGTTAAATTCTTTACTATTGCTCTAGATCTACCTGGGCACGGGGAGAATAGAAATCTCACTTCTCTAAGTTTAGAAAAATTACAAATGGACTTCGCCGAGCTTGCACAACTCTTGGCCAAACCATTTCACTTACTTGGTTACTCGCAGGGAGGTCGTCTTGCTCTAGGGCTTGTGATGCGAGGACTAGAAGTTGAATCACTCATTTTAGAAAGTGCTTCAGCAGGAATTGTTGATGAGGACGAGAGAGAGAAGCGCTATCAAAGTGATTTGAAATTATTTAGTAGAATTTCAAATCAAAGTGATCTCAGAGAATTTCTCATTTACTGGTATGAAAATCCGCTCTTTGGAAAAATAAAAGAGCACCAAGACTTTGAACACTTTATAAATAAGCGATCTCAATATGATTGGAAGCTCTGGTCAGAGGCACTTAAGAGTTTTAGTGTTGGGATTCAGCCTGACTACAGACCCTTTTTACAAAGAAGAAAAGATTTAAATGCCCTCACAATTTGTGGTGAAAGAGATCATAAGTATCTAGCGGCCTCTATGGAATTAAAAACAAGGTATGGCCTAAACTTTGAAAAAATCTCCGATTGCTCTCACAACACGCATTTCGAGCGCCCGGAAGAGTTTGCAAATACAATCTGTAAATTCTTGGAATCTTAGAAAATCCCCACAAATACTAAAGTATTTTCATCGGGTAACCGATGAGTTAACTATGAAAATAAATAGACTCAACTCTATTAAAACTTTTGATACCAGCAACGGACGAAGCAACGATATCGTAGAAGGTCTTGAGTCTGTGAGCTATAGCCTCCATAAACTTGAAAACCTCACAGAGAAAATTGCCTCGCCTCCAAATAGGGATTCTAATTCTCCATACGTTTCAGATAGACCTAATTATAATCCTGAGCGCATCAAGGGTACACAGAGAGAATTGGAGTGGAAGAAAGTTGCCCTCTCTAGAGAAGATCAATTACGAGAGATTACTAGCGAAGACAATAACGAAATTGCCGCTAATCATTCTCTTAGCAAGAAATTAAATATTATCTAATGGAAAATTGATTTTGATAAAATGTAGGCACTAGAGAAGGACTCTAGCGCCTATGATGAATTATGATTTCTTTGATTTCTTCTTTTTCTTCTTCTTACCTTTTTTACCGCTCTTAAGTTTCATTAAAACAAATCCAGCAGCGGCAGCGATAACAATATAGATGAGATAATCAGTTGCACCACCAGAACCTGATTTAGATTTTTGAGCACGTCTCGCAGAAATATCACCTGTCATACCACCATCATCAATAAGTCCATCAGCATTATCTAGTGCTGAACCAGACTTAGTCTTAGCAGTCCACTCACCTGAATCTTTCTTCTGTCTAAACACTCTAAGTGTTTCGATAATTTTATCAAAGACTGGCTTATATGAATTATAGTGATCTTTTCCAACAGAGAAAGTTACTGCTACACCTAAGTCGGCCTTAACAGTTGCCATATATCTTGTATAAAAACCTGGAACTTCTGATGCTAAGTGAAGTGAGTCAATCCATTGCTGAGAATTAACAGACTTCTTCTTAGAGTAAACTGGCTCAGAGACCTGAGTCTTTCCACCTGGAAGAGTAAAGGTCTTCGTTCCCTTTAAATAAGCTTGGTATTGCTCGAGAGAATCTTGATTTCCTCTAATCTTTGCGGCCAAAATAATGATGGCCTCTTTCTTTCTATCTTTATTTTCAGATTGGCAAACCCACTCCGTTCCCTCTAGAGCACAACCCCAACCTGGAGGTAACTCAAATTGAGAGTATTGATTGGTAAATCTCTTGGCCTGAACATTGGTGGCCAATAGGCCAAGTGCCAAAGTCGAATAAAATAATTTCTTCCAAAACGTCATGGGTTCTTCCCTTTAGAAAATTTAGTTAGTCTAATAATATCTTAACCTAGAGTATTGAAATTACAAAAAAGAAAAAATTTTCCCTTTTTAATTTGAAAGCCCTCTAGCTGTAAATCCTGACTTTATTGTCATTTTCTTAAATTTTTTCGCTAGCTTAATTATTGCCCAATCAGCACCTAATTCATAAACTCGCCCTTGGGCCACAAGATCATTACCGCCAAAATAATCTGTCTTATAAATATCAAAGAGCTGACCTTTCTCAACATCTTGAGAAATTCCCTTATCTATCTTTAAAAACTTCCCTCTCGGTGAAACCTTTATAACAGAGGCCTCGAGATCATACTCTTTAAACTTTGATAACTTTCTATCAGAGCGTGTCTCGCCTCTAGAGTTCCATGCTAGATTAAGTGCAACCTCTGTCCCTTTATCAGTGGAAATACCGCTTATGACTTGTGCCCCTCTAATACCAACTCTAACTCGACCAAATGACTTATAAGCGCCTACATAAGGTTTTGTATAAGATCTATTTACCGAATTATACAGGTAGGACTCCCCTAGACCTTGTGGTGGTTTATTCTCTGGCTCATCAGTATATGGATCATTCTTAAGTGACTTCACGCCCTCTAGACCTGCAAAGAGAGCAAAGCTCTTCCAAGCTAATTTAGCGTTAACATCATAGAAGAGTTCTGAACTTAAACTATTGGGAGCGCCAACGTAGGCAAATGAGCCATTGAGGGAGTTACCTGTGCGAGACTTATAAGAGAGAATACCCATGACATGATAGGAGTTCCCAGCATCTCCTAAGATCATCTCACCCTCAGGAATCTCCGAAGTATTTGTATAGTCAGTATTTTCGTAGAGAGTTGCACTATATTGAAGGTCTACGGCATATTGCCAATTACCTAGAGGTTTAAAAGCATACTTTGCACCTATGCGCACACTTTCTGCACCAGACTTTGTGGCCTCGAGATCCGTTGATTTAACTTGTCTAAATAGGGCCCCACCACGAAGTTCTAATTGCTCACTAAAACCATATCTAAAAAGTAGATCGGCCTCTAATTTTGAGAACCCCTCATCTTCACCAAACTCAACTTCCTCACCATCAGCATCGACTCTTGTAGAGGAACTCCAGCTTCTGGCCTCTAATTCAAGTTGATAACTCTTTTTATTGATGACTTCTGCATCCGTGCCGTTAATTAGTCCATTTGCAGCAAAGGTATTTTGCCATAGGATTAAGACTATCGCCGATGAAATCCATTTCATAAAAGCTCGCTAGTTATTCTTTTTATAATAGAATAACTTTAGTCGGCCTATAAATAAAGTGCTAATTATGCGGCAGTTTTATGATGTTTTTCGCTTGGTCTAGGTAAGAAAACTTCACTTACCCAATACTCTCCTTCAACTTTAAAGTTGAAGCTTCCATCGATATCAGTAACTAGGCTCTGAATACTCTCAAGTCCAAGACCGGATCTTCTCTCTCCCAATTTTCTAACGTTACTTTCAAGAATGATATCTTCCAATTCTTGTTCCAGTTGAAAATCGCTCTCTTTAAGAGAGAGAATTTTATTTTTTACGTTTATATAAAGTCCTTCAGGGCAGTAATCAAAAGTGAATTCAATTAACTTTGATCCCTCTTCTGAGATATTCTTTATTAGGTTATTCATCACTCTGTGAAAGGTTGGGTAGTGAACCACTGCCTTCTTACTTTCTTGATAAGAGAAATCAGAAGCGATATCACCTTTAAAAATAAGGTGACAGTCTATCTCTTCGCTCGAGAGGAAATTCTCTATCAAATTAAAGAGACCCATTTTCGCGAATTCAAAATTTACAAACTCTCCTTCGCCGCCTAGGTCTTTGTGAGCATAACCAAAGTGGTCTCTAATTAGAGTTTGAAAGAGTTTAATTTCATCTGCAACTCTTGTTGTATCAAGAGGGCCTAATCCCTTATTCTCGGCGATCTTTGTTGAGAGAAAAAGACCTAGTCCATGAGTGTGATTAATAATATCGTGAAAGAAGTATCTCTCTTTATTACTAAACTCTTGCTCAAAACTATGCTTGCCAGCTCTTAGTCTTTGGAAGAGATTCTTCTTTTGTCTTAAAAAGAATTCACTACCAAAGTAAACAGTGCCAAGGCACCAGAGACTAAAAATAGTTAGCACCACGCCGTCTTGAAAATTTAAGAAGTTTGACTCTCTCACCCCTTGGAAAATAAAGAATGAACTCAGGCCAATTGCAATAAGAGTCCAACTCTTGCGCTCAGCTCTAGCAGGTGTCCTTCCATCTTGATAGAGGAAGTAATACATTCCTGCTAAGCATGGAAGTATCGCTAAGAATAAAGGAGCTGATGCTTGCAGTGAAAAGCTAAGTCCAATAAAAGAAAAAATTTGAAAAACGAAGAAAGTTGGAACTTCCCATCTATAACTTAGGCTCTCTAAATTTCCTTTGGCATAAATATAGAATTGATAGTGAGCAATGAGAAGAGTTGAAGAGAAGAACTCGAGCGTACCCGCAGATGGTAAGAAATTTAATGCGTAAAAGAGTGCAAAACTTAAGAAGAAAGATTGGCTCAAATAGAGATTGACCAATGTATGAGTTTGCTTAAAATTCTTCTTTGCATATACCATTACAGGGACCCTTATTTATGGCCCCTGTCGGTTATGGCCTACTTTACTGGTTCGTAAATGGCCGCCTCTCCAAGAGCCTCTTCAATTCTTAGAAGTTGGTTATACTTCTCAATACGATCTGATCTTGAAGCTGAACCAGTCTTAATATGACCTGATCCACAAGCAACTGCGAGATCAGCAATAAAAGCGTCTCCCGTTTCACCAGAGCGGTGAGAAATTACGGCTTGGTAATTATTTTTAAATGCGAGATCAATGGCCTCAAATGTTTCAGTTAAAGATCCTATTTGATTGACTTTAACTAAAATAGAGTTGGCCCATTTCTTCTCAATTCCCTCTGCAAGAATTTTCTTATTAGTCACAAAGAGATCGTCACCAATTAAGAGAATCTTCTCAGCTAGGGCCTCATTTAATTTTATCCAACCATTATAGTCAGACTCATCCAAACCATCTTCTATAGAGTAGATCGGATACTTTTCACATAAATCTGAGTAATATTTGACCATTTCTTCACTTGTAAAGCTCTTTCCTTGCATCTTATAGACACCGTCTTTATAGAATTCACTAGCTGCAGAATCCAGTGAGATAGAGATTTCTTCACCTGGTTTATAGCCCGCATTTTTGATGGCCGAAATAATGCAATCAATGGCCTCTTCGTGTGAGCCAAGATTTGGTGCAAAGCCACCTTCGTCTCCCACATTAGTTGAGTAATTTTGTTTGCTAAGGACAGTCTTTAGTGCGTGAAAGATCTCGACACCAGCTCTGAAATTTTCTGAAAATGAAGACTTTAAATGAGGCACAATCATGAATTCTTGAATATCTAAGTTATTTGATGCGTGCTCACCACCGTTAATAATATTCATAAGAGGAGCAGGTAGTCTCATCTTCCCGACTGGATTAGGAATATTTAGTGTTTCACTCATATAAAGGTAAAGCGGCTTTCCACTATCTAGAGCACCTGCCCTACAAGCTGCCATAGAAACAGCTAAAATAGCGTTGGCACCTAGTTTAGATTTATTCTCTGTACCATCTAATTCAAGCATGGCCAGATCTATTTCTCTTTGAGCACATGAGTCCATACCAAGAACAACGTCTTTAATTAATTCATTGATATTGGCAACGGCCTTTCTTACCGACTTACCAACATAGTACGACTTATCTCCATCTCTTAGCTCTAAGGCTTCACGTGAACCAGTAGAAGCACCACTTGGAACGGCAGCTCTTCCCATATTCCCAGCTTCAGTAAAGACATCTACTTCAACAGTAGGATTTCCTCTAGAGTCTAAAATTTGTCTCGCAAATATATTTGTTATCTTTGACATGGTTCCCCCATAGTGATTAAGAAAATAATGAATAGAATTTTACAAGGCCACGGTAGCAATTACTAGGGCAAATTGGAAAAATCTTTGGACACAAAGCGTAGGACATCTTCCTTAGCGGTGCTTGCAAATTGGAATGTCTCAGAATTCTCACCTGAACTTAAATCTAAAAGGGAGAGAACTCTATTGGCCACATAGAGACATGGAGAGAGAACACTTGCTCCTGTAGTTGCTTCAATATACTTAGCAATCAGGGGATAGTGTGTGCAACCAAGAATAAGATGAGAGTAAGAACTCTCCCCCACAAATGATAGCTCTTCCTTAAGTTTTAGATTGAGTTCTTCTTCATTCTTATTAATAAAGAAGTCTTCAACTATTGTAGCAAGTCCTGGAGTGACTTTGTAGAAGAGTCGCTTATCTGGGTCAAGTCTATTAACAAGTTTTTGAAAGCGCTCACTCTTGGACATTAATTCAGTGGTAATAACACAGGCCCTATCACTCTCTTTCCAAGTGTGCTTAGACAATGCATTTACAAATGGCTCTACCCCTACAAACGGAATGGTAAAAGTATTTCTAAGCTCATCAATGGCCACACCTGTTGCCGTATTACAGGCAACGACAATTAAATCTAAATCAAATTTCATGAGTTCATGGCAAAGGTAGTGACAGCGATCGATCACCTCTTTTCTAGATTTATTTCCATAGGGAGCAAAGCCCTGATCAGCAATATAATAGACCTCTAACTCAGGCGCTAGTTCATGAATTTTCTTTAAGATTGAAAATCCTCCAATACCTGAATCAAAAATACCTATAGATAATGCTTTTCTTTGGCCCATTTACTTAATATAGCCTAGAATCATGCCATTGATCAATAAGGTGATAGTGTGGATAGAGTAAAATTTAAAATTCAAGGTAGAACATTTTTTTCGTGGTCATTAGAGCTGCACGTAGAACATATGAATTATGGTAACCACCTCGCCAACGATAAAGTCTTAACACTATGTCATGAGGCCAGAGTGAGGTGGTTGAGAGAAAATAATCACACTGAGCTCGATATAGACGGAAAGGCCCTTATTCAAGCAGATGCCATGATCATGTATAAGTCACAGGGATATGTTGGAGACTCCATTCAAATTGATCTCTCTCTTGGAGAATTTAATTCGAAATCCTTTTCACTCTACTACTCTATTTCCAACACAGAAAGTGGAGCAGAGATAGCAAGAGTTAAAACGGCACTTTTATTTTTTGACTATCAAACTCAGTCCATTACAAGTGCTAGCTCTAGTTTTCTAGACTATTTAAAAGAGATTAAGGAGAGAGAGTTGTGATTAGTAAACTCCTAGGCCTTGGCAATAAATTTTTAAAGAAGTTTGAAGAACAAGTAGACTGTGAACAGCCAATATACTTTAGTGTCGATCTCGATCACAAAGAATTAAAAACGGTCTGGCTCTTTAGTGATGAATCTCAAATAGGACTTAACTATAGTCAAAATAAAACAATTCTAACCAGTAGAGACAAGAAAACAAAGAGCTTTAAAAGTGATCAAAAGCTTAAAGATCTTATTGAGCAACAAATTCAAGAGAAGATACTCACTTCTTTTGAAAGAGCAAAAGAGCTCATCCACCTCTTTCCCAATATTCAAAATCCAGATGACGGGGAGAGAAAAGGCGAAGAGTGGCTCAAGGTTACAAATCATGTCCTTAAAGAGTCTCTAAAAAAAGCTAGCTCTGAAGAGCATCTCAGTATAAATGCAAAAATATTTATGGGTGTAAGGCCTGGTCATCAAGATTATAATATTCGCCTTCAGTGTTATAACCTAGATTATTCACTAACATTTCTAGAGAATGGAAAAATCTATCTCAGTGTTTATGATGACAAGAACTTTGAGCGAGGTCATTCAAAAGAGCCAAGCTATAGTGGAGAATTCTATAATAATCGCCCACTCATTCTAGATGAATTTATCAAACTCATATTTGAAGTTTTTAAGAAAAGTGAATTTAGAATTTTCGACTAAAAGTAATTCCAATATGTGACTCCGGCTCAAGCTTAGTTGATTGCTTTTGTGTGAAGTAGCGATCTTCTTTCTCATCTTTGATGGAAAAACCGACATGAGGTTTAACTTCCCATTTCCCAACTTCAACAGGAAAGGACATCTTAATCCCCGCTTGTTTTTCAGGAGCACTCTTAGTTTCTAAACTTCCACTGGCCCAGAGAGAAACTAATACAAAAGGATTCTCTTTAGTTCCACCGAATAATTCGTTACTATTTAATTCAACCTCTCCACGTACCTTCGCATAGGCATCACTCGTATCTAAAATATTATGACCGAGAGTACCTTCAAGGCGTGATGTACACTTCCAATTTCCAAGATCACTTACCCACTCTCTTCCTAAACCACCATAGAGAGTTAAGTTCACTTCATTGCCTCTGAAATCTTGATTATCATATTGAATATTTCGAGTGGCAGACAATTTATGCCAGGCCTGTTGAATGGGTCCTGATATATTTCCATCATCTGTTATCTGTTCTAACTCAATACCTGCAATGTAATACTTATCTACGTCGTACTTCTTTCTTAAACTTAAGTCTAAGCGGTTTCTCTCGATAAGGTTTTGTAGAAACTCTCCCTCATCATTTATATAAAACCTATTTTCCTCTGCTTCATTTAATTCCGTAAAGATTACAGATTCAAAACTTGTTCTAAACTCTCCCTCATCGCCAACTAACTTATAGTCAATATTTAGGCCAAAGGTTCTTCCCCTATCATTCCCATCTCCACCACCTCCTAATGCTCCATAAACCCCATGCAGGTGATTGTCATTGGTAGTATTTATAGTAAGAGAGCTGGATTTTATTTCTCCAAGAAGTGAGTAATCATCCCAATACTCTCCTTCAAAAGATGGAACTTTCTGTGAGCCAATAGACGCACTAACCCCTTCTGGCATTTCACACTCACAATAAATTGTTTCTTCATGCTTTGGTTTTGGGATAATATTTGTGACTTGGCCATTCTCTTCGTTACATTCAACTTCAGGCTCGCTAAGGGCCTCACTTGCAACTTTAGATAATGCAATAGAGGTAGCAATGAGCTCTTCGTCACTGGCGGGCTTTAGAGAATCATTAAAATTCTTTGATAGAGTCGTTTTATGCTCTTTGGGAATTCCCAATTCATCTAAATCTTCGAGCATACTCTCTAGATTCTGCCTGGAGTTCACAGGGAAGAACTTAATAAACTTTCCGTCTTTAAAGAGTCCCTGACCACTAGCGCCCCTAGCTTTTAGCTCATATTTCTTATCATCAACACGGAAAGTAATATCCGAAGCTAGGAGATTTGTTGATGTAAATAAAAAAAACATAAATGACAATTTCTTCATTAATCTCACCTTACCCGAGCTAATTGATCGGCTAAAAGGCAAGAAATCTTTAATTGTCTTTAGTTGCTCACATAAATTCAACGACTTAAATAGTGTCATAAAGATAGATAGGCAGTGTAAATTGTACACACCACAATGCGGCGCACAACACATTCCTATACAATCGATCTAAATAAAAATGAATTGAAAACAGATTTCAGCAATGGAGCCTTACGTGAAAAAGAAATTAATGATCCCACTCCTACTAAGTACTATGACATTTTCGATGGCCTCTAGTGCACAGGAAGTAGAACCTATTTACTTAGGTGATGACTTTACTATTGAGTACGATGCAGAGGTAAACACAAACCTAGTGGATGCTAGAGCTAACGGGACAGGAATTAATTTAGAAGGTTCTTACGTTTCACTGGCCACTGAGTGGAGAGAGAAAGTTCGTCTTGTACTTACTGGTAAGCTCGAAGAAATGTTTCAAAATAACGATGTTCAATTAAACGAAGATTTCGATTTAGGAGCATTTGTTTCAGAAGCGTATATTGAAATTAGAGAAGTTGGTGGAACTCCTATTGCAATCATTGTAGGTAAGCAACCTATTCCATTTGGTCAAAATGTTCAAGCCATGCCAATGTTTAGAAGTAACCCACTTGTAGAGTTACAAGAGATTGATGAGGTCTATGGTTTAACTGTAGATCTGACAGAAGGTCTTCTAGGACTATTTGATCAAGTAGAAATTTCGGCTTTTGAATCAGAAGCTGGAGATATGGAAATTGGAAAGATAGATGGAATGTCTATTAGAATGAGTAAGATGCTTACAGAGCAGTGGCTCCTAACGGCATCACATTCAAGACAGGGTAATGACCATTTAAATTCAGGAACGGAAAAGAGAACAAGTATTGGCCTTATCGGGGAATCAGAAGACGGAAGTCTTGTCGGTTGGGTAGAAGGTGTTCTCTTTTCAAATAACCCAGAATATCCAAACTCAGATTTTGCCATCACTGTTGGTGGTCAATACCAAATTGCTGAATCAACTGCTGTGGTTGTTGAATATAATTATGTTGAAGAAGAGCTTCACCAAATTGGAGCTGGTGTCAAGACAGAGCTAACAAGAAACCTCTCTGTTGGGGCTGAGGTTAGATATACAAATTACGTAGATCAAAGAGATAGCGACTTAAGTTTTGGAATCACTTTCACATACCGTTTTGGAAATACTGGCTATAGTGAAAATGAAAACTACCTCTTTGGAGCAGAATAATAATTAATTAAGAGAGAAGAATTATGAAGAGAATCGCCACACTCATATGCTTAACAGGAATTCTAGCCTCACCTTTTACTAGTGCAAGAGAGAAAGAGCTCATTGCGTGGAAAGTAACAAGTGTTGGAAATGAAGTCATCACAAATTATGACGTAGATCAATTTATTGAGCATACACAAATTAGCGATTCTCTAAAAACGATTCTCTTTAAAAGAGCAAATAAGAACTACTCTGAGTATCAAAAGCTAAAGAGTGAAATTGCTAAAAAGAATTTTAATAAGTCTGCTGGTCAGCTCATCTATGCGCATATGATGCAAAAAGACCATCAAAGAAAACATGGTAGTAAGCGTGTCGCCTTTAAAGTTACAGAAGACACTTTCTACAAAGCTATTCAAGATAATGAGACAAAAGTTCTAAGACATCTTCTTGACACAGGAATTGGAATCGTAAAATCGAGAGAACAATTTGGAGAATTCCTTATCTCTCAGGCCTACCCTCACCAAAGTGGTGAGTCAGCAACTGATGTCTATTGGCGTTGGTACGAAGACCAAAAGGCTCGTATTAAAACTGAGCTATTTTTAAAAGAAGTAAAGAATTATGAAGCTTATATTGCTCTTAGAAATCAAAAATACTATCACACTGACTACTTAGCTCTAAATGACCGTTACAAAGACTTAAGAGCTCAGGTGGCCAAGAATATTGAAAATAAGAAATTAACACACCAAGCACTTTACACACTTTTAAATCAAAATAGTGACTGGAAAATTGTTGTTAAAGAAATTAGCAATACACAAATCGATAGCTCTCCAGTTAGAAATATCAAGAAAGACTTCCCACTGCAAAATAGAGCTGATGAAATACTTCATAATATCACTGAGAAGAATTGGGAAAGAGCAACGAGCTATCACAAAAAGAGTGAGGAGATTCTTAAGAAGAATTTAACTACTGAGCAGCTCAATGACTTAGCAAAGAAGTATACTGAGATCTACATCAAAGATAAGTCTAACTTTGCAAGCTATATGAGTGCACTCATTGCTAAATTAGCTGCTAAGTCTAAAGAGTCATCGTTAGAAAAATCAATTAGTGAGATGGCAAAAGGGATTAATGACTCTCTAAGAGAAGAAACGATTAAATTTAAAAATCAAATTATTGCTAGCTCTGATTCTAAAGAAGTATTAAGCGAAGCCCTTGAGACACACCTAATGAGTGCTCTTAATTATGAAAACTTAAATGA
The DNA here is from genome assembly GCF_000210915.2 of Halobacteriovorax marinus SJ. NCBI lineage: Bacteria > Pseudomonadati > Bdellovibrionota > Bacteriovoracia > Bacteriovoracales > Halobacteriovoraceae > Halobacteriovorax > Halobacteriovorax marinus. The sequence continues at coordinate 1,622,801 of NC_016620.1, read as the reverse complement.
AGTTGAAAAAGCTTTGGTTGAGCTCTCTGTTTTTTCAATTAAGTTTCAAATAAGAAAGCAGGCCTTTGAAAGTACTTTACCAGTAAGAGTAGAATTTGCTGAGTACACTGATTTTAAGACAAATGATGCTCTAAGAAATCTACTTAAGCACGAATGGATGCAAAAGGAATTTAAGAGTTATGTACAAGATCAACTTCTATTCAATACAGAGTATATGACAATTAGAACTGGTGAACATGATTTCTTAACACCAGAAGAGAAAATTGATCTCATATTTGGTAAAGACTTTAGAAGATAGGCCTAGAAAAAGAGTAAGTTTTTTACTCTTTTTTTGTTTTCTCTTTAAGAAATTTAACTATAATTACAAATATGAAAGTTGATGTAGATATTGATAAATTCTCCCAATCTTATTTATTAAAGTTTGAAGTTAAGAACTTTAAATCTCCTGATGATTATAAGATGGCCGTCACCACTGTGACTTGTTTCTCTAACGATTATGACCTTGATCCTGAACTCGATCATGAAGATATGAGAGAAATCGTAGAAAAGACCATTGAATTAGAAAAAGACTTCTTTGTTTTTGAAATTAATGACGAAGGTATCGAAGTCGATATCTAAGCGGCATCCTTCTTCAACTTATTGAGCCAATCCGGAGCAATGAAATTACTCTTTGGAAATGGTAATTTATTGACAACGATATCTTCGAAGAAACTTGGTACATAATTACAAGGAACCATTTCTCCAATATACTTTCCAGTCTCAGGATCTTTTCCCGTCTGAACCCAGCGAAAGATATCACGACTTATATAATTACCATGTTCATCGATACCAAGAATTTCAGAAATATGAGACGTTCTACGTCCCCCATCATGGTAACGGCTACATTGAACAACAATTTGCATCGCTGAGCCTACCATTTTTCTAACAGCATCAGGTGGTATTTTTGTATCACCCATTAAGCAGAGAGTCTCAAGTCTGGTACAGGCATCTTCAGGATTATTTGCGTGCACTGTTCCCATTGAACCATCGTGACCGGTATTCATAACCTGAATCAGATCTAGGGCCTCATCACCCCTAACTTCCCCAACTATAATTCTATCCGGCCTAAGTCTCATGGAGCTGATCACGAGATCTCTAATCGTAACCTCAGTTGTCCCCTTAGTCGGATCAGCCTTTCTTGTTTCAAAGTTTACTACGTGTTCCGCCTTAACTTGAAGCTCGGCCGCATCTTCAATAATAATTAATCGCTGAGTCTTAGGGATTCTAGATCCAAGAACATTGAGCATAGTCGTCTTACCAGAACCAGTTCCGCCAGAGACAATTAAGTTCTTACCAAGATAAATACAAATATCTAAAAATCTCGCAGCATCTTTTGAGAGAGATCCAAATTTAATAAGGTCATTAATCGTTAACTTTTCTTTAGAGAATTTTCTAATGGCAACAGTCGTTCCATTCTTTGACATAGGAGGAAGAACAGCGTGAATTCTTGAACCATCAGGAAGTCTTGCATCTAGACGTGGGTTATCGTCGTCAAAGACTCTCCCCACAGACTGAGCAATTGCTCTCATGGCCGAAATCAGTGCATCTTCACTATGAAATGTATTTGGAACTTTAAAGACTAGACCTTTCTTTTCAACAAAGATTTCGCTTGGACCATTAATCATAACCTCAGAAACACCTTCGTCTTCGAGGAGGTCTACAATTGGTGCAAGAAACGATGATATAGCATCACTAAAAACTGATGACATTCTAACCCTTTGTTAAAAGTCTATTCTACACCTACTATTCGTCTCTTGGGCGCCAAATCTTTACTCTTTTTTCAGAGGCGATCTCTCTGCGGATACGCTCACGGCGCACTAATGGGTGCTCTTGAACAACAATTTTTCCTTTAATTCCCCCCACGGGACAATTAATTTCATAGACCCCTGGTGTGGAGAAAACAATAGTGCTTTCAGACACTTGGCCCTTATTTGCTGAAAGGAAAACACTCTTATTGGGAATGGTAAGACAACTAGGTTTATTGGTCGTAGACGTGACGAATAAGTTCAAAGTCTCACCACTAAAGAGATGAATAACATTGGGATAAAATCCTTCATGAGTCACAATTACAGATTGTAATCTCTTTGGATTATTGAATTTTTCGCCTTGTAAATATGTCTCTTCTAGAGAGTACACATTTAAGGAAGCTAAGAATGTAAGTAAAATTGCTAGATTTTTAATAACCTACTCCTTTGATTAGTTATCGGTGGAGTAGGTTAAATACTTTAGCTTATGCGTTGGTTATTTTATAACTTTACGAATTTATTAAATTTTCTAGGGCCTCTTTTAGCCTCACATCACTGGCCTCTACATCTGGGAAGAATCTAGAAACAACTTCGCCGTCCTTAGAGACAAGGAATTTCTCAAAGTTCCACTTAATATCTTCTTCTCCACCTGTAATTAGGCCTTTCTCTGTGAGAAGCGTTTCAAACTTTCCATCTTCATTCTTTGTATAATCAACTTTAGCATTAGTTAATTCCTTATAAAGTTCGTGCTGTCCCTCACCTTTAACAATAATTTTTGAGTTAACAGGAAATGTTACATTATAAGTTAGAGAACAAAAGCTTTGGATTTCTTCATCACTTCCTGGCTCCTGCCCAAGGAATTCATTGGCAGGGAAGGCCAAAATTTCTAGACCTTTGTCTTTATACTCTGAGTAAAGAGATTGAAGACCTTCATACTGTGGTGTTAGGCCGCACTTTGAAGCCACGTTAACGATGAGATACGCCTTAGCATCAAAGTCTTTAATGCTGACTTCTTCATTCTTATTATTCTTAAATTTAATATCTAGTAAATTGCTCATATGCCCTCCATTTAGTTTGCATACAAATTATATTTCAAAACTCCACCCCTTGCAACTAATTTGTATACAAAGTATAATAAAGCTATGAATTACGATAACCTCAAGCTTAAGAATCAAATTTGCCATAGACTCTATATGGCCTCCAATGCCATGACACGGGTTTACCGACCAATGTTGGCAGAGCTTGATCTAACTTACCCCCAATACGTCGTGCTCATGGCCTTGTGGGAAAAGGACTCTATCCCTATTCAGGAACTTATAGAGATGACCGGTATCGATGCTGGCTCCCTTAGCCTAATGCTCACTAAATTAGAGAAGAAGAAAATTATAAAGATTCATAAAGATAAAGAAGATAAGAGAAAGCGCATCATCAATCTAAGCGAGAAAGGGCTCTCCCTAAAGGATAAGGCACTCTCTGTCCCACAGAAAATGTGGTCTTGCTTAGAGTCCCTAGACTATGAGAACGGTCTCAAGCTCATTGAACTCTTAGATAAGATGAATTGCGACTTAGCAAAGAGCGAATAACTTATATTATTTTCAGTATCTCTCACTCCAACCGTGACAAAACCCTAACAAAACCCTAATCTTAGCCTAACAATACAAATTATCTAGGTGGAAAATTGGAAGCATTTAAAATCATCTACACCGTCCTTGGTGGACTTGGTATTTTCTTTTACGGCATGAAGAATATGTCCGAAGGCCTACAGTCAGTGGCCGGAGATGTCGTTAAAACTGCGATTAATACAATTACAAAGAATAGAATTTCAGCAGTCATTGTTGGAACACTAGTCACTATCCTTGTTCAAAGTTCATCGGTGACAACTGTTATGGTGGTAGGCTTTGTAAACGCAGGCCTTATGAACTTGACCCAGGCCATAGGCGTGATCTTAGGGGCCAATGTCGGGACAACAATCACGGGTTGGATCATCTCTATTAAGATTGGAAAGTATGGTCTCCTTCTCATAGGACTAGGAATCTTTCCCCTACTCTTTGGAAAAACTAATAAAGCGAGACAAATAGGGAGAATCCTCTTTAGTGTTGGGATGATTTTCTTTGGACTAGACATAATGTCTGCCGCCTTTAAACCTCTTAGAACAATGCCAGAATTTCTGGATATGATTAGCTACTTTTCTGCACAAAATTACAGCTCTTATTTTGCCTGTATTATTGTAGGTTGTATTCTTACAGTAGTGATTCAATCCTCTTCGGCCATGCTAGGTATTACTATGGCCATGGCCACAAGTGGTGTCATTGAATTTCACACAGCGGCAGCACTCGTTCTTGGAGAAAATATCGGTACGACAATTACAGCACTACTTGCAAGTGTTGGAGCTAACGTCACGGCAAAGAGATCGGCAAGGGCCCACGCAATTTTCAATGCTCTTGGTGTACTTATCGTCTTTAGCTTCTTTCCTATCTATGTAAACTTCATCGACTGGGTTGTTCCGGGCGAGGCCAATCTAAGAAATGCCGCTGGAGAATTTGAAAATATTGCTGTTCACATTGCTACAGGACATACAATCTTTAATGTCACAGCTACAATTATTTTTATTCCTCTCTTAGGAATACTCGCTAGAGTTGTTACAAAGATCACACCAGACAATGGTCAAAAAGAACAGCATCATCTAGTCATGCTCTCAGATCCAAGTACAATGGTTGCAGCGACGGCCTTGGCCCAAGCAGATTTAGAGATGAATAAATTAAAAGATATTATGGGAAGACTCTATGCCCTGGCAGATGAATTATTTCTAGGTGATACAAAGAAGTCATATTCTGATCTCATTATTAAGGCCAAGGACTACGAGTCCATTACTGATAATATTCAAAAAGAAGTCACTATCTATACAGTGAAATTAATGGAGAGCCCACTAAGTGAAAAGGAATCTATTCACGCTAGAGGAATTCTTAAAGAAGTGGATGAGCTTGAAAGTATTGCAGACTATATAGAGAAATTAGTTAGCTATAGTGAGAGAACACCTATTAAGAAAATGCTAAAAGGCGAAGTTAGAGAAGAGTTCATCAAGTACTACAAAGAAGTGAAGACCTTCTATGAAGATACTATCAAAGGTGCTAGCGAGGCAGAGTTAGATCTCAGTGTTGTAATGAGAAAATCAGAACAACTAAGGCTTACGGCAGAAAGTATTAGGGCGAAACACTTGGAGAGAATTTCAAAAGGTGAATTCGATGCTCTTGGCGCTCTTACATACTCAGATATGATTGTGGCCCTTAGAAAAATTAGAAGCCATACACAGAATGTGGCCCATGCTTATAGTTAGTCTTCGTCTTTAGTGATCTTTTTTGAATCGTTAATTTTCTGACTATCAATATCTTCTCCCTGATCATCTATTAGATCTTCAGGGGGAAAAAGCCTCTTCAAGTCCTCGTCCAATTGCTCTCTTGCATGTAGGGCAGCATCGCCAGCTAAATCGATGGGTTTAACAGGAGTGTAGTCCTCTGCTGAGCCAACTCTGGTGAAATCGTTGTGATACTCACCCTCTTTCCACTCTCTCTCTTTCACATCCTTCATTTTCTCTCTACGATCTTTTGCACTAAAAGAAGGAGCAACCATAATAACGATGACTGCTGCAAGAATGAGAAACGAAAGAAGTGCCTCTCTCTGGGTAGTCGAATAAAATTGATAAGACATCAAGTAAAATAGTAGAAAGAAAGAATAGATTGAAGCAATAATTTTAAACATCAAATAATGGGCTTGAGCTTAACTTCATCCAAAGTTTTTTGAACAGTTGAAGTAATAGCATCTTGATTGAGAGAATCTCCATAAATAAGATACTCTTTACTAGTTAAAAGTGTTTTAAACTTCTTAGTTTCATCTTTGGTTTGAGCAACTCCCCCATCAAAGGAAACTTTCTTAACTTTAAATAAATAATTCAATTCAATATCACTACCACTTGTTGCAAAGGAGAGCTTAAAATTAGCGATAGAGCTATATTCTTTTGTACTAGGAAGTATAATCTGAGCTTCCAAAGAGTTCTTCTTTGATTTTAAACTCTTCACTTTAAAGCGCATGAAATTCTCAAGGACCTCTAGAATCTCACTTATAATTTTAGAAGGACCTACTCGAAGGGCCATTAGATCTCCCTCTAAGAGTTGATCTTTCTTGGCACAGACTAGATATGGTCCACTAGATTTTTCACTTATAGGAGAATTCTCATCTAGCTTGAATGAAAAACTTGTATCACTTCCCTCTAGTACAACTTCATCAACAACAACTAATCCTTTCACGTCACCTTTTTGGATCTTCTTAAGATCTCCATTACACAAGTAAATAGAGAATTTAGAGAAATCAACTTCTTCGTTGGAGTGATTGGAAATTGAAATACTTCCATTAACTGGATCACCTTGCTTCCAATTCTCACCTTCAATCTCAAGTGCGAACTCAAGTGGTTTTCTAAAAAATGTTGATTTCATAAATGTCCTAGAAAGAAAGAGGCCCACTACTTAGTGGGCCTAGAATAGAAATTAAAGATTTGAGTTAACAAAATCCCAATTTACAAGCTTCCAGAAAGCTTCAATATAGTTAGGACGTGCATTTCTATAATCAACATAGTAAGCGTGCTCCCAAACATCAATTGTCATTAGGGCCTTCTTACCATGCTTCATTGGAGTATCAGCATTTGCAGTGTTGAAGATTTCTAACTCTCCACCTTCTTCTACAAGCCAAGTCCAACCAGAACCAAAGTTAGTTGCAGCTGCATTTGTAAAGTCCTCTTGGAATTTTTCAAAAGATCCCCACTTTGCATTAATCTTCTCAGCAACTGCACCAGTAGCAGCACCACCAGCGTTTGGAGCAAGACAATTCCAGTAGAAAGAGTGATTCCAAACTTGAGCAGCATTATTAAAAAGTCCACCTTCAGACTTCATAATTGTTTCTTCAAGAGTCATCGACTCATATTCAGTACCTGGAATAGCAGCATTTAATTTTGTTAAGTAAGCATTGTGGTGTTTACCATAGTGAAAGCTAATTGTTTCAGCACTAATGTGTGGTTCAAGTGCATTGTCTGCCCAAGGCAGTTTTGGTAATTCGTGTGCCATAAAAGACTCCTTTCTTAATAAATTAATCAGTTAAATAACTATAGACCTAAGCTCTCTCATATTCCAAGTAAATAACATAATAATGTCCATATATTGACATTAAGCCCATTTAATAGCAATTTTAGTGGAGATAAAATGTCAAGATATAGACATAGGGGGTGAGAATGTCTCAGAACGAACTAGATATCAATGCTTTTAACTCTTATATTTCGCACAATATTAAATTCCTAAGGGCCAAGAGAAATTATACTCAAAAACAACTCTCAGAAGTCTCTGGCATTCCTAGAACAACATTGACCAATATAGAAAGTGGAGAAGGAAACCCATCCCTTTCAAATATTATAAAATTGGCCAAGGCCTTAAACGTAAGTATCGACCTTCTTGTCTCGGCACCTAGGCCAGAGACTATACTTTTAAAAGAAAATGAACTGCCACTAGAAATTAAAGGTGGTGCTAGCATAACAAAGCTATTACCCGAGAAAATTAAAGGACTAGATATAGACCGAGTGAAATTAGATCCAGGACAAACTTTTAGAGGAACCCCTCACCTTGCTGGTACGAGAGAGTATATGACAGTGATAAAGGGAGAGATAGTTATAAGAATGAATGGAGAGAAATTTCACCTTCTACAAAATGACGTCCTTGCTTTTCCAGGTGATGTTCATCACTCCTACGAGAATCCTCTAGCGAGTGAGTCAAGTTATATGAGTATCGTTGTACCAAGCTAGATGGTTAAGTCGGAACTATTCTTTTTTAGAGGTGACCTTAGAGGCTTAGGCTTCTTTGGACTAGTACTAGCATCAGCTTTTCCAATTTTAGGAAAAATGACAGTGAAGAGATTCTCTTTATTTTCATAGCGAACTCTGGAAGCATCTATATCTCTAGGTAGAGAAACCTTTAACTCTACGAGAGTCTTGCTGATATTCTTATGTCCATTGGTATTAGTTTCTTTAATGAAAGTACCTTTGATTTCAAAATTTCCGTCTTTAATTTCAATTTTTGTGGGTGCCTCTTCATCCAAGCGTCCACTAAATTTTAAAATACGCTCACTTTCACTTTCACTCCAACTATAGGCACTACGCTGCCCTCCAAACATTTGTAATTGGAGTAGAAGGTTCTTATTAAAAAATTGATTATACTCTTCAAGTTGAATTTGATCTAAGGCCTCCATATCCTTTTGCATTTGCTGCATCATCTTTTCATATTGTTCAAGGGCACTACCAGAGAGTATATCTCTAAAGTCTTGAGGCATTTGGGCAAGAGTTGGAAAAATAAAAAAAAGTAAAACTAGAACCTTCACTTAACTTAAAACCTTGGAAATTATTTGATCTACCTTAGCAGCGAAAATAAAATCACTCTCTACTAGATCATCTATTTTATGTGTCCAGATTTCAATGTCAATATGACCAAAGCCAATAGTCAGCTCAGGGTGATGCCACTGCTCTTCGGCAAGGGCACCTATAGCGGCAGCGAGGGCCAAAGGAGTTGCAAAGTCTTTAAACTTTGTACTTCTATAAAGCCTTGTTTCATTGTGGGTGAATTCCCATTCGCCATCGATTTGTGTTTTTAACTTTCTCTTTAAAACAATATCAAGAGGAGGAATATCACCTGAACACGGAATACATTTCTTTTCGTTTAGATTTTCCATGAGAAAATTATAGCATAAGTAAACACTTAAATATTGAAGAATTCATCATATTTAAGGGGCGAAAACTGTCTAGATATTTGACAGTGGTGTAAAAATAGCAAGGCATAAATCTAACTAAGAAAATACATAGTATATTTAACTGATTAAGAAAATTTGACCATCGGCTTAGAGGAATTATGAAAAAAGTCTGCACACTTATCACACTTCTGATCTTATCTTTTAGTGGCTTTGCAAAGGACAAGATCACCCAAATTGTTGTACTTAAAGACAAGAGAGAAATGCAGCTCTGGAGTGGTAATGAAATATATAAAGTCTATAATATTAAACTCTCCATAGCCTATAACAATCCCCTCTTTAGGGCCCACGAAAAAAGAAGAGAAGGTGATAATCAAACACCTGTTGGTTTTTATAAAATAAGTAAGAAGAGACAGAGAACAAATTTTCCAAAATCACTACTAATAAATTATCCAAATTGGAAAGATAAGCACAATGCTAAAATCAGAGGGATTCCCGAAGATGAAATTGGAGGAATGATTCTAATTCATGGAAATCCATACAGAGTTAATAAGACAGTACGCGATTACGCAGCAAAACTTGGAATAGAAGCTGATACAGTTGAAAGATGGGCACGAGATTATTTCTACCCATTCTTTGATTGGACAAATGGTTGTGTCGCTGTAACAGACGAAGAGATGGATGAAATTTTTGAATTAGTAGATAAAGATACACCCATTAATATCTACCCATAATTGACAAAGAAACGAGTGCCCTTATAATTAATTTGTTGCTAATAAATTTTATACTTAAGGGTACTTTGGTTTGAAGAAAATACTATTCTGGGCAACGACATTTATTCTACTTATCTGTGTGACAGAAGCAAGCTTATTCCTAGTTGCAAAATCTCTAGACCTCTATCAAGAATCAGACTTTAATCCGAGCAAGACAAAGATACTCGTCCTTGGAGAATCAACTTCTGTAAATTACCTAGGACACACTTCATGGCCGACTCAACTTCAAGAAATCTTAAACAATAAAGATAAAGAGGTTTCCGTTATTAACAAGGCAAAGGCCGGGACAAATACTTTTGCATTGAAAAAATCACTCAAATATAATTTAGCAAAATATGATCCAGATATCGTAATTACTCTTATGGGTATAAATGATTTATCCCCATATAATATAAATCCAAATAGAAAAAGTTTCATTGATTCAATGAAAAGACTAAGAGTATTTAAATTATTCAGCGAAGTCTTAAAAGTTATCGATCCATTTTTAATGGACTATCAGGTCCACTACTTAGATAGAGAAAATCACCTACTCTGTCTCTTTCATGATCATCCTAAGAATTTACTATCCGACTCTCTTCGAGATTTAGAAGAAAAAGATGTTAATCAATATATCAACTCTGTTGAAGATAGAATTACAGAACCAAGAGATCAAGCAATTCAATTGGCCTATATGGCCCAAAAATATAATCGACATAAAATGCACTCGGCAAGTGAAGCAACGATTCCTCTTAAATTGCTAGAAGAATCTTTAATCAGAGCCTCTAATATCAACATAGCACTTGATCAGTACCTCTATTACTTGAATCAAACAAAACAATATGACAGGTGCTTTATGGCATCAAAGTTTGTAGATAAAAATAAAAAAGTTCTCACATATTTCACTCTTAGAAGACTCTATGAGTGTTACGCTAAAAGTAAAATTGAAAATAAGAAAGAAATTTGGAAAAAGCTCTTATCCCACTTTAAACTAGAATATAAACAAATTAAAAAGAGTGATGAATTCACAATGAATAATTATAGAAAAATTGGACAAATTCTAGAAAAGAGCGAGATTCCATTTATTGCAATTCAATATCCTAACTTGCCAATTTCTCAAATAAAGAATTACTTTGAAGACTCAGATATCGAGCCAAACCTCTTCATATCTAATCAAAGAAATTTTCAAGAAAAACTAGAAGAGCATTCTTATGATACACTATTTACAGATAATTTTGCAGGAGACTTTGGGCATCTAACAACCAAAGGACATAGAGTCATTGCCATGGAAGTAGCAAGAGCGCTTCTTAATAAAGGGTATCTAGAGTGATTTTTTTAAAAGAATATTTTAAATTTTTAAAGAAAAGAAAGAAGCTCTGGCTTGTTCCGATACTAACTCTTTTCATTCTCCTAGCAACAGTAATTGTTTTGGCCGGAAATCCAGCAGTTACCCCCTTCATCTACGCTCTCTTTTAGGTTTTCAATTTACGAGTGTCATTATTTAAGCTATAAATAATGAAAATTATAAAGGAATAATAATGACACTCCCTGTGAATGAAAACCCAAGATGCACTTTTGCAATTATCTCTCACCCCGATGCTGGAAAGACGACCATGACCGAAAAACTTCTGTGGTTTGGACGAGTGGTTCGTGAAGCAGGGATGGTAAAATCTAAGCAAGGCAATTACGCGAAGTCCGATTGGATGGAAATGGAAAAGGAGAGAGGGATCTCGATTACATCATCTGTAATGTCTTTTCCATATAATCAGCGCGCCATGCACTTACTTGATACTCCAGGACACAAGGACTTTTCAGAGGATACTTATAGAACTCTCACTGCAGTTGAATCCGTTCTTATGATGATTGACTCCGCCAAAGGTGTAGAGGAACAAACAAAGAAGCTCATGGAAGTTTGTAGGATAAGAGACACACCTATCGTCACTTTTATGAATAAATTTGATCGCGATGCTATGGACCCATTTGAGCTGATAGATAATGTTGAAAAGATTTGCTCAATTCAATGTGTCCCTATGACATGGCCAGTAGGAAGTGGTGTAGACTTCAAGGGAGTCTACGATATTAAGACAAAGACTATTAGAAGTTTTGACGAAGGCAATGACCCGGAAAGTGAGAAGGTACTTGATGCTAGTGACCTACATTCTGCAGAAGTTCTAGACTATATCGGTACAGAGTTAGCAGAGAAGCTTGAAGAAGATCTAGAAATGATTCAAGAAATGATGCCTGAATTTATTGAAGAAGAATTCTTAGCAGGAATCATGACTCCAGTCTTCTTTGGGACTGCCCTTCATAATTTTGGAGTAAAAGAAACACTAGATATGATCTCCACTCATGGACCAGGACCGGCTCCACGAGAAGTTCGCCTCTCTCCCTTCGATGAAAACTCAGACCTTAGAGAAGTTCTACCTAATGAGAAGAAATTCTCTGGCTTCATCTTTAAGATACAAGCAAATATGGATAAGAAACATAGAGACCGTGTGGCCTTTATGAGAGTTTGCTCAGGTGTATTTGAGAGAAATACTAAAATTCATCACGTAAGAACGGGAAAAGATATTAAAATTGCTTCCCCACTAATTTTTCAAGCTCAAGATAGAGAGATTACAGAGAAGGCCTACCCAGGTGATATTATCGGACTTCACGATACTGGAAAATTTCAAATAGGCGACACCTTCACGAACGGTGAAAAAATTGAATTCACAGGTATACCTAGCTTCGCACCAGAGATTTTTAGAAAAGTACTTTTAAAAGATCCAATGAAAGCGAAACAACTCGATAAAGGACTTCAACAATTATCTGAAGAAGGTACTGTTCAATTATTTAGAAGACATACTAGCCCAGAGAAAATACTTGGGGCCGTCGGAGTACTCCAGTTTGAGGTTGTAAAGCATCGTCTCGAAGATGAATATGGCGTACGTGGGGAATATGAAGGCTATGGCTTCGTAGGTGTTCGCTGGCTAAAGTTTAAGAATGATATTCAAAAAGATAAATTCATTGAAAAAAATTCCATCAATATTGTTTATGACAATAAAGCTAGACCTTGCTTTGCTGTTAGAAGTGAGTGGGACCTAAAGCTTGTTATGGAGAAAAATGAGGAAGTTGAGTTCTTCACAACCTCTGACTTTAAGAAGTCTCACTAACCTATTGAAAACACGTTACCTATTGCCAATATTGTGTCCTAATATTGGCAATTTTTTTTAAGTTTCTTGATTATCAAACCGATAAGTTACTAATTTTAAACCCAAAGTTAATAGTTGGGTGAGCTAACTTTAAAATAAAGTAGTAAATTATCGGAGAGACTCCTAAGTGTTAAAAAGTAAGATTATTATTTCCTTTGCTTCACTCGCTATAATTATAGCTAGCTCTGTCGTTATTAAGAATGAGTTAACATCAAAAAGTAATAGAGAAGAAAAAGAAGTCGTTAGAAAATTTAAGAAGAATTACAAACTCATTAAGAGATCAACAGCTTCTGTAAAAGACACAACTACAAATAAATTTAAAAAGACTATCAGCTCTTCAAGCCGTTCAGAGAAAGAAAGTGCAACTCCTACTCCATTATTAAAATCAAAGAAGAAATCTAGTAAAAAGAAACCATCTCTAAACAAGGCCCTTGCAACAGCTAATAAAATTGAAAGTATTATTGAAAACGACTCAGGTGCTATTTACATGCCTGATGACTCATTTAGTTTAGTTGAGGGAAGTGAGAAAAAGAGAAAGAAAGCAACTAAGGTATTTGGAATAAGTAATACAAGTGATTCTTCAACAAATAAAGAAGCTGCACCAACTACATCAGTTAAGAAAGCAGCGGCCACAAGTGGAAGTAAATCAACTCCAACAATTATCAAGGGTAGAATTCCAGCACTACTTGGCTCTATTACTCATCATCAAAGGAATAACCTCATTAATACTGCTTATGCAGCAGCCTGTGTGAATCCAAAGATTGAATTATTTGATGTTAATACAATGACAGTAATAGCGGATAACCCAATTAACCAAGAAGATCTAAAAGCAGATACAGAATTTAGCTTTGATCCCTTTGCATTAAATCTCGAAGTTGAAGTTCCGACGAGATATATTCTTAGAACTTCAGGTTGTCCTACAAATTACCAACGTATTGTAACAAGCTTTAAAGATGAGCAAAACCTTGGACCAGCAACAACACTTATCTCGACCATTCTTAGAACAAGTATTGAAATTGATATTGAAAAAATTGATTCTAATCTACTGCATGCAGCGACAATAGAATTAGAGCTTAATACAGCACCCGACTATACTGAGGAGCAAGTATATACAAAGCTTAAAGATAGCTTGGCCCTAAAAGCAAAATTTCAAGAATCATTTGAAGGCAATGGTCCTGAACATTTATTAAATGCTGCCCCTGAAGTTCTCTCTATTGACGTACAAGAGAGCATAAAAGAAAAATCAAATTATACTTTTACTATAAATACGAAACACTGGAGCAGTGACTACACAACGGCTTATGAGTGGCACCTAAACGGAGCACTAGTGGCCAATACTGCTTCATGGACATTTACTCCAAGTGCAAATTCAATTGATGAGTATAATATTGTTTTGAAAGTTGGTAAGAAGAACGATGGTGACTTAAATATCAATACTTCAAATCCTTATCACCAACTCGAATATACAATCCCAGTAGAAGACTTATTTAGTGTTACAGCACCTAGCTTTGCACTTAATACTGCAAATACAAATCCTACTAATACATTAAATATCGCACTAGATATAAATACGGGAGTTGAAACTTCTCCGTCAATCTATGCAAATTGTGAGACTTTTGAAAACTTGGCCATCACAGAAGACAATAACTATCCTGCTGATGGTGATTTTAACATCTCTTGTACATCTGAAAATACTCAGGTTCTAAACTACACTATTCAAAAAACTACAGATGGTGATGTCGACTTAAATATCTGGGCAAGAGATATCAATGGAAAAATTAGTTCTGCTAGTATCCTTACTTTAGAAGTTGATAGAACCTCTCCTACAATGGCGTTTAATTCATTAGCAACAAATTACAGGGCTGACAGAACAATCAATATAAAATGGGATGTTACAGAAAAGAATAATGACGGCACTCAAAATTTCATAGTAGACTTCTTTGATGGTTCGAGTTGGTCAAATATTGGCAGTGTTAACTCTGTTAGTGGTGCGATAAATAATCAAACTTTTGATATGGATTACGCGCTCCCAAATATTCTTGTAAATAATGCAAGATTTAGAGTTACTTTTGAAGATTCTCTTTCAAATCAAACTATTCTTGAGAGTGGAGATATTAGTGTTAATAAGCCAGTATTAGCAATATCTCCTTCAAGTCACAACTATAGTGATACATTGAATTTATCTAACGGTACGTCTCATACATTTACAGTTACAAATAGTGGTCAGGCCAGTGCTGATCAGTGTACTAATGCAACATTGAGCGGTGCTAATGCAACTGAATTCGAATTAATAAGTGATAATTGTGGTGTAAATGATCTCGCGGTTTCTAGTAATTGTACGATTGAAGTAAGACCTAAACCAAATACAAAAGGTGCTAAATCTTCAACTCTAAGTTGGAGTTGTGGCAGTGATGTTGTCTCGACAAATCTAAACTTTAATTCTATTAATAACTCTCCTACTGCTGCGGCCAATAGTTCTCATTCAACTAATGAAGATAACTTGCTTAACTTTAATGTTACGGCCGGTTCTGATATTGATAGTGACCCAATTACCTACTCAATAGTATCGGCCCCTAGCAACGGTGTTCTCGCTAATTGTTTACAAAATGATACAGATTTAAATTGTGATTTCACACCTAGTTCGAATTACTATGGAAGTGACTCATTCACATATAGAGTAAATGATGGAAGTTCAAACTCTACACTAACAACTGTTACATTAACTATAAATTCTGTAAATGATGCTCCAGTTATAGGAAGTAATGAATCATTCAATACTAATGAAGATACTGCCGTAAACTTCACATTTAATGCGGCTACAGACGTTGATATTCCGGCCCAAACTCTTAGCTATAAGGTCATTACACCACCAACAAATGGTGCACTAAGTGGATGTATAGACACAACAAATTGGATTGCAGATAGAGATTGTGTCTATACGCCAAATGCTAATTTCAATGGTAGTGACTCATTTACTTATAGAGCATATGATAGTGAAACAAATTCAGTATCAGATGCTACAGTTACAATAAATATTGCTGCAATTAACGATGCTCCTGTACTAGCGTCTGGTCAAGTTGAATCAGTGAATGAGGATACAACTCTAAACTTCACTCTTAACGCTGCGACAGATATTGATCTAGATACTTTAAGCTATAGTGTAGTCTCTACAACGACAAATGGTGTCTTAAGTTGTGGAGGAGCAGAAGGAAGAACTTGTACTTATAACCCTGGAGCGAACTTCAATGGAAGTGATTCATTCACTTATAAGGCAAATGATTCAACTGCTGACTCTAATACAGTGAGTGTCAATATCACTATTAATCCGATTAACGATGCGCCTACACTTACTGCGACTCAAACGGTCTCGACACAAGAAGATAATGTATTAAATTTCAGCTTAAACGCAGGTAGTGATGTTGATGGTGATACATTGAATTATATCATTATCTCCAACCCAGTGGCGGGAACACTAAATTGTGTTGAAGGAACATCTAGAGCTTGTACTTATACTCCAGATAACAATGATAATGGTACAGAGACTTTCACTTACAAAGTAAATGATGGTAGTGCTGACTCTCCTACTGCGACAGTGACAATAAATATCAGTGCAGAAAACGATCCACCAGTCGTTGCCAATGCACAGAGTTTTACAACTAATGAAGATACGGCCCTTAATTTCACAATAAATGATGCGACCGATATTGATATTCCATCACAAACTATTAGCTATAAGCTAATCACTCCTCCAACAAATGGAACACTAAGCAATTGTATTACAGCAACATACTCTACTGATCTAACATGTACTTATACACCTAACTCAAACTTCAATGGATCAGACTCCTTTACATATAGGGCCAATGATGGAGTAACTGACTCCTCAAGCGATCAAACAATTAGCTTTACTATAAATGCTGTCAACGATGCTCCAACACTTGCAGCGACTTCAAGTGTTTCAACAAATGAAGATACAGCGCTTAACTTCAATTTAACAGCTGGATCTGATGTAGAGTCTTCACCTCTTTCTTATATTATTGTCTCAAACCCATCTGATGGAACACTTAGTTGTACAGGGGGAACGAGTACTGCCTGTACGTATACACCGGCACCAAATCAAAATGGTACAAGAACTTTTACTTACAAAGTGAATGATGGAGAACTTGACTCAACGACTTCAACGGTAACTATTACAATAAACGCTGTAAATGATGCACCAGTAATGCTAGCGGACCAGAGTTTCACAACGAATGAAGATACACTCTACTCTGTAACTCTTAACGGAGCAACCGATCAAGAAACTGCGATAGGCTCACTTACTTATAAAATTACAACACAACCAACTAATGGTGTTCTTACAAATTGTATTGATAATGTAAGCTGGAATGGTGATATTATATGTGATTACACACCTAATTCTAACTTTAATGGATCTGATTCATTTTCTTATAAGGCCTATGATGGTGCTCTTGAATCGGCGACGACATCAACTGTAAGTATCACAATTAATGCTGTTAACGATGCTCCTACTCTTGCTGCGACACAGAGTGAAACAACAAATGAAGATACGACCCTTAACTTTAATTTAGACATAGGTAGTGACATAGATGGCGATACACTAAGCTATATTATAGTTTCATCTACGTCTAATGGTACCCTAACATGCTCTGGAGGTACTGCTAGAGATTGCTCTTACACTCCTAATGCAGATTATAATGGAAGTGACTCGTTTACATATAAGGTAAATGACGGTGCCCTAGACTCGACGGTAAATACTGTAACTATTACGATCAATGCTGTTAATGATGCTCCTACTTTAGCTGCAACTCAAGCAGAGACAACGAATGAAGATACAGTTCTAAATTTTAATCTTAATGCAGGTAGTGACTTAGAAGGTGACACATTAAATTATATTATCGTTTCCAGTACTACTGATGGAATATTAAACTGTACAGAAGGTACATCTCGCTCATGTACATACACTCCTAATTTAAACTTCAATGGAAGTGATTCATTCACATATAAAGTAAATGATGGTCAATATGACTCAACTATAAGCACAGTGACAATCACGGTGGCACCAGTAAACGACGCTCCAGTTAAAGCGAATGATCAGTCTATTGCAACAAATGAAGATACTGCTCATGGATTTACGCTTAATGCAGGTACAGATGTAGACGGTGACGCTCTAACATATATTATTGTCGCAAATCCTAGTAATGGACTCTTAAGCTGTACAGATAGATCATGTACTTATACACCAAATGCGAATTACAATGGTGCAGATTCATTCACTTATAAAGTTAATGACTCGGCCCTTGATAGTGTGGCAAATACAACGGTATCTATAACAGTAAATTCTGTAAACGACAGACCAGTCATGGCAAGTGATCAAGTCTTTAGTACAGATGACAATGTGACTTTATCGCTCACACTCTCAAATGCAACTGATATAGACGGAGACTCTTTAGGCTATAAAATCATCACTTCTCCATCAAATGGAACATTATCAAATTGTATAGCCACTGGTGCATACTCAAGTGATCTAACTTGTGATTACAATGCTAACGCCAACTTCAACGGTACAGATAGCTTCACATTCATAGCTAACGACGGCACTATCGATGCTGCATCAACACAAACAGTTACTATTAATGTCAGTGATAAGACACCACCTGCGGCACCTGCTCTTAATCTTGCTTCCGCACTCTATACAAATTCAACAGCAAATACATTCACAGCAACAAGTTGTACAGATACACCAGACTTTCTCTTTAATGAAGGTACTAGACCGGCCAGTGGAGATGCAAACTGGCAAAGTTGTAATACAAGCGCTGCGAGTATGGCCTACACACTAGCAAATACGAATCAAGGCGTTCATACAATTAAAGCTTGGTCAAAAGATGTTTACGGGAATGTTTCTCTTACATCAAATGATATTGACGTAACATATGATACAGTCCTTCCATCTATTGCAACGACAGACCCAGTCGCTCTTAAAGGTGGCGCGAGCAATACACTGAATTGGACAACGACTGAGCTAAACTCTAGTACTTCACTTAACTACACTATTTCGTTCTACAACGGATCAACTTGGTCGACACTAGGAACAGTGGCCTCCTCAAATGGTCCACTCTCTAGCGCTCCATTTAATTACTCTTGGACCACTCCAAGCTTAGATATCACAAATGCTAAATTCAAAGTTGATTTCACAGATTTAGCTGGTAACTCAAGAAGTGTCTCTTCCGTTGATTTTGAAGTTGACTCTACTGCTCCAAGTGTTGCTATTACAAGCCCTGCAAACGGAAGTTACCACACATCATCAGCAACAATAGATGGTACATGTGAAGACGGTATTAATGTTAACTTCAGTGGTGATCTCCAAACAAGTTTTGATATAGCCTGTTCTTCAGGAACATTCTCACAGCTTGTTAACTTCTCTAACGGAGACGGCAATAAAGTTATTAATGTATCTCAAACAGATACTGCAGGTAATATTACTCAAGTAACAAGAACTCTTATTAGAGACGAAGTTGCACCTACTCTTACTAAGACAGGTGGTACTTCACCTGATTTTACTAAGAATAATACTCCTAATCAATGGAGTGGTACTTGTGAAGGAACTTATACAATTTCAGTCACTGGTGATGAGACAACGTCATTCCCTTGTTCATCAGGTTCGTGGAGTTGGACACCATCTCCTAAGACAGTAGATGGAAGCTATTCTTATTCTCTAGTACAAACTGACGGTGCAGGAAATACATCGACATCACTTTCTCTCTCTTGGGATAGAGATGCGACTCCACCTCCGTTTACAGCGACAAGTCCATATACTGCTAATGCAGGCGATACAATTACAGAGACAACAAACCACGACAGTCTAACATTTAGTGGTACATGTGAGGGGACGAACTCTATTGTTATCTCAGGTGATGCATCAGGTACAATTGGTTGTTCATCTACTAACTGGAATTGGACAACTCCTACATACTCAAGTGACGGTCTAAGAAACTTTACTCTTACACAAAGTGACCCAGCAGGAAATACTTCTGTAATTAATATCGCATGGACAAGAGATACGACTGGTCCAGCTCTCTCTATTGCCAGCAATACATTTAAAACAAATGGTGACAGTGTTACTTTTGAAGGCGCCTGTGAAGCAGGACTGACGATCAATATAACAGGAGCAGAGACAACAACAACTTCTTGTGCCTCTGGAACGTGGAGTTGGGTCACAACAAGTGAGACTACTGACGCTGAGAGAGTTTATAATTTTGGGCAAACAAATGCTGTTAATAATACAACGACAGTAGTTGGGACGTGGCATAGAGAAACAGATGCTCCAACAATAAGTGCTCTCTCATCAACGGCTCCTAATCCGACAAAGAACCCGAATATACCGATGAGTATGACGGCAACGAGTCAGAACGCCAATGTTGGTATTTCTCATATTTGTATTAAGAGTAATGATACGACAGCTCCTCTTGTTGATGATAATTGTTGGATAGCAGTTAACGACCCATCTATTGGTCTAGCTGTTTCTCAGAATTTAAATTTAAGTGGTAATTACTATCACCTCTTAGGATGGAATACTAATGTATCGATTCCTGTCTATGCTTGGGTTAAAGATGAGGCGACTAATATTTCAACTCTTTCTAATTCTGGAATTGGTACTGATACTCAAGATAAGATAACAAGAGTCTACGATCCGGGTGTGCCGCCAGCAGTAGCAGATGTTATTGCTGCCAATGCACCAAATACACCAAATCCACCAACGAGAGCACAGTCAGCAGTTCCAGCAGGCTCTGACGTCTATATCCGTTATAAAATAACAGATAACTCTGCACTTCCATCAGGTGCTGTACAGATCTACTATACACCGAATGAGATCGACTTTACTCTCATCTCAGGTGCTGAGTCTTTAGATGCGGGAACTAATTATGGATGTACAGGCTATACTCTTGAGGCGGACGAAGGTTGCTTTAAGTGGACTGGTGGATCGCCTCTTAATGACTCATATAAAGTAAGAGTTAAGGTTACTGATGATACCGCTCTAAGTGCACAGTCAATTTCTAACCCACTAAACTCTGACACTATTAAAATTATTGCAGGTAATACTGAATCAGGTCTTGGTGGTTCTGCAATTTCAGCAATGTTCTTTACTAGAAAAAATGGAGCTGAATCTGATCCAGGCACACTTGTTGTAACAGAGAATGGAACAATTTACTTTGCTGACTATAAGAGAGGTATTCTTGTTGTAGATCCTGAAGATGGTAAGCAAAAAATCTTTATCAAACAAACGGGTACAAGTACTGGAGACGGTGGTGCTGCTACCAATGCAACACTTCGTTTTGCGACGAAGATCGCTCTAGACTTTCAAAATAGACTACTTATTTTAGATACAAATAGAATTAGAAGAGTTGACCTCAACCAAGCGACTCCTACTATTGAAACTATCATTGGTGGAGGATCTGATACTGGGGATACAGTTACAAATCCACTAGATTTAAGTATCTATACCCATTCTTCAAATTCATGGTCTTCTAGAAATATGCCATTCTTTGCTGCTCCTAATGGAGATATCTACTTTATGTCTGACTATGGAATTAAAAATTGGAATGCAGCAAGCTATAGACTTAGAATTTATAAAGCGGCCACAGGACAAGTTACTTCTAAATACGTGACAGGAACTGGGGATGGCCTAAATGCGTCACAAAATATTCTTGAGTGTAGAATTTCTCACTTTGGTCTCGCCTACAACCCTACGACATCTGCCCTTACAGGTGTAGATATTCAAACTTATCACGAAGATAGTTATGGAACTTGTAACGACTATAATGACCGCTACACTAGAGCATTCTTAGACCCAGAAACATTTGTAGCGAGAAATGACCTCTACAGTGATAGCTATAGATATTATCGCTACTTTAAAGTGACAGGTATGGATGGAAACTCATACCAGATTATTGATAGAAATTATGTTATGAGAAATAATTGGGATGGAACTTATACTAAAGTTCTAGGTTCAGGTACAAGAGGAAATTGTGCCGATGGAACGAATGCTACTTCTTGTAATATGGACATCCAAGATATCTTTGTTACTGCGACAGGTAAGATATATTTTACTGATGCAGGTCAGATTAGAACCGTTGACTCTAATGGAAAAGTGGTCACTCTCTTTGGGCAACACCCTGCCTATGGGGATAATGTAAATGCTCTTAACGCGAGATTCTCATATATTGATACTGTCGCTAGACTTGATAACGGAAAAATTATTACAGCAGATCCAAGATCGTATTACTTTAAAGAGTTCACTATAGAAGGAAATATCAATATTTTAGCAGGTAATGGGAACTACGGTCATCAGAACTTCACGACTGATCCCAAACTACAACCGTTCTATAACGGGTCATACTGGGTAGTTGATAAGGCCACAGGTGATATTATGGTTAGAAGAGGTTATAACGGTGATATTGTTCGATTAAATAGATCAAATAATCTCTGGGAGAGAATTATTGGTAGTGGATCTACTAACTTCTGGGACGGAGATGACGTAGCAGGTCTAAGTATTCACGGATCAACATCAGGAAATCAATCTCACGCTCTTCCAATTGGATACGGAGATGGAAAAGTCTTAACAATGAGAATGAGATATTACTCTCCAGATCTGCACTGGCAAGACTTTGCCCTTAAGGCCTATGATTCCACAAATAACTTTACTCAGTCTCACGTAGCGGGAACAAATGGAACAGAGACCTATACAGGTGGATACTCTGGAATTTGTAGTTCAGGAAGTCCTGCGGCTACTTGTAAGATGCCTTACTACGACTCTTGGGGATCAAATGCTTGGTGGGACGCTGCCAATGGAAGATGGATTCTAGCTGGTCGCTATAGAATTGAGCGCCATATCTGGTCTATTACACCTGGTGGAAATGCTGTTAAGCTTGCTCAAACAGCAAGAAATATTGATGATTCTGCACTGTGGATTAATGAGTCTGGTACAGATATGCTCTACTACTGTTATGGAGGAAAGATCTATAAGCATAATATAACAACGAATACAGACTTAAATGTAATGAGTTGGCCAATTTCAAACCTCAGTTGTAGAGGACTGAAAATGGATTATAACCCTACTAATAACTCTATCATCTTCCCATTTGAGCAGAACGGGCTCTATGGAATCGCTGAGTACTTCTTACCTTAATTGATGTTGGAAGAGCTCAGTAAAGAAATTCAATATAGCTTCTCAAAAGCTTCTGGCAAAGGTGGCCAAAATGTTAATAAATTAAATACTAAGGCCACCCTCGTCTGGAATATCTACAATACAAAGCTTCTCACTTATCGCCAGAAAGAAAACTTCAAATTGAAATTTCCATCTATGATTAAAGAAGATGGAAGTATTACAATTTCTTCCAAAGAACATCGAACTCAAAAATTAAATAAAGAAGAGTGCATGAGAAAACTTTTAAAGATGTGCAAAAAAGCAAAAGAGTTTGAAAAAAAGAGAATAGGAACTAAACCAACGAGATCTTCAAAAGAAAAGAGAATAAAAAATAAGAAACTCAAAGGACATATCAAGAAAATGCGCCAAGAGAAATTTTAATTTACTTACTTGGTATTGCGTAAAATGATCCAAATTCATGGGCATACTTTTGAGAAATCATCCCATATCCGGGGAAAGACTCTCCATCCAAAGTGAAATCTCTACCACTTCCGCGAACACCCCATGAATTTTTAAAGTAGTAAACGCCTTTATAAGTAAACTCTCTCCAAGTTCCATCTTCCATCTTCATTTTTGAATGAATGACTTTTTCATCGTCATAGCCAACTAGAATAAGACTATGACCTCCACCCTTTTCCATAGAGATTCTTCTATCAAAACTTCCAACTTCGGGGTAAGTCACAATCCCTTCATACCACTTCTTCTTATTTCGAGTTTGGATATTTAATTTATCCGTCTTGCTATGATTCCAAGAACCATAGAAGAGCTTTATACCCATAATAACTGATTGGTTCTTTTGTAATAACTCTTTTACCTTAGAGAGTTTCTTTATCTTGTAAGATTTCTTTAGAGGGAGAATTTTTGAAACAATCTCTTCCTTAAGGGCCGTTGCCTCATCTCGAATAGTCACAAATTCTGCGTCCCCAAGACTTAATACCTGCTCATCTGACATTCTAAGTAAATAGGGATCTCTATGACCAAGAAGACAGCTCTGTAAACGAGTACCACTAAACTCTCCACACCTACTCATTGCTAGAGGTGAATCACTAAGCTCTCGCCACCTCTTACCTATATAAGGAAGCGTGCTCTCATAAACAACTCCATACTTATGTACTGCTTTTAAATTCTTAGAAATAGACGAGCCCTCAGTTGTCTTAGAACTCATAATAATATATTCCATCCATTCCTCGGAGAAATCTATATCTCTTGGATAGGAATGATCTCTAATTAAAATATGCTCCAATAGGCCCATGGCCGTAAACATTGTACATGTGCCACGAGACTTTTGTGATTTAACTGAGGTCTGTAGTGCAATGAGATCTTGAGTATTGGACTTGGGCGCCAAATACTTTGCATAGGCGAGATCATTGAGCGCTGGAGAATCATAAATATAAGGAGATTCATAACCAATATCATCGGCATATGTGAAAACACTGAAACTTATTAAAAGTGATAAGAAGATTGCGTACATAGAATTTCCTTTTTAGAGGAGGAAATTCTTATATCATTATAACACTCTGTCAAACTCAAATAAAAAAGGCCCCAGAACGGGGCCTTCATTAGGATATAAACTCATTTTAATTATAGTAGTGGACCAATGGCATCAACACAGCTATCAGTACGCTTAAACTGCCCTGGTACATGGCGATCAGGACTGATATTGGCCCTTCTACGCTCACCTTCTTCAGCAGCTTGGACTCTAAACTCGTGAGTCATAGTATTTAACTCATCAGCTGCTCCAGGCTCCCATACTCTTCCCTCAGAGGCAATGGCCGTCTCTCTAGGTGCCACAGCGTCTCCCCAACCAACTTGCTTAGGGTGAACTCTCATCTTCTGCTCAAATGGCTCAAAGAAAATTGATCTTGTGGCCAAGTCAGTCTCAGATAAACCTTCAGCAACAGCTGGCTTGAAGTCATCAACCTCTAGACCGAGCTGAGCACAAAGTTTTTCTAAGTCTTCATAGGCCTTAGCTGGATTCTTTAGATAATCAACGTGACCAACATTCTGTACTTTACCAGATAGAGAATCAGTTTCATTTAACGCCTTAGATAACATCGCTCTTACAAGTCTAATCTGAAGTGCAGATTCAGCGGCATCTCTTGGAGCGTTAAACATTCTAAACTCGGCCTTTCTAATTCGTGGATCAACTCTAAATTGTCTTCTCCAAGGCACAGTAGGATTAGAGATATCAAAGTCGTCCGTTAAGAACTCTTCAGGAATCACATCTTGAAAGTAAGCCGACATATCTAACTGTAAATATCTAGACTTTCTTCCATAGCGAGTATTAAAGTACTCTTCATTATAAAGAAGTTTCTTTAAATCATCTTCGCTACCATTGAAATCTTTTAATTGATTCCTTAGGGTATCAGAAATAGCTATAGGCTCAGAAGTTTTAACACGATTTACGTGTTGAAACATAAGAGACATAATTGATCTATTCTCATGAAAGATCGTTAGAAATCTTGCTAATTCCTTAGGTTTTCCATCAAATGCAGCTAAGTCAATATTGATGTGGCCACCACCAGAGAGAAGATTAGGCAGAATATTATTCTTACTAAAAGAATCATAGACTGCAGAAATATCGTCAATCTCAGGTGTGAACTTCGGTGTCACTAATTCAATTGAACCACCTCTAGCTGAACCATCAATCACATCTCCATTTGGAGTGTAAGTTCTACCAATACCATCCCACTCGACAATCCACTTTCTATTTTTTGGATCGCGAATTTCATAAGATAATTCTAGACCGTGACCATGGCCTCCACCACCTTCAACTTTAGTGGCAACACCATCTCCACCTAGAGAGCGGTGTAGGTCTTCAGCAACATTTTTAATAATCGCCTCTCTCTCATCTTCAGAGAGATCACCAAATGTCTGGATCCACGCTTTCTTATTATCTGGTAGCTTATCCGGAGTAAATTCAGCATTTACCATCATCGGCATCTTACCCGAATATTCGATACCAAGATCAATATTATTTACATCAACGATATCTTGCACGAATCTTCTTCCATCTTCTGGCAAATTAAATTGGAGAAGATCTGCTGCTGTATCTAGACCTCTTCTAGGCTGTAAATATCTTCTAAACTCATCAGATAGACGAGTCATTTTTGTCCAAGATCTTAAAAGACCTCTCACTTCATTCTCTATACTAGCACTTTCTGGATTAAGTGCAGCCACTTGTTCAAAGAAGTCCTTTGAAAGAGAATTAATAATCGCTCTCTTATTGGCCTTAACAATTGGATTATTAGCATCTGTCCAATCCCAAAGAGGAAGTGTAAATTCATACTTCAAGCTACCGGCCCTGATATTATCTAAGGCCTTCTGTGCGACATCAGTAGTAATACCATGTCTCTCTGATAGAGTTTGCGCCGAAGGCACATTTCCATCCCATAGAGACCAATCTCCAATATCGCTTAGCCCACTAAAGTCATTGGCCGAAACTCTTGAAGCGAGGACTGTTTGGTAGAATCTTGCAAGCTTTAGATCTTTAGTACCTGCTCTAAATTCTACGCCGTGAGTTCCCTCTTTCCACCTGGCTCCTTCTAGACGAATCACGCCTCTTGAAGTTCTAAGACTCGCAAGACCATTATCTGTTTGAACGCCTTTGTAATTGGCCTTCTCAATTCCAGTTCCACCTTTAATTCCGTCAATGACAATAAGGGCCTGAATCCCACGGTAGAGTTCTGCTAATTTTGCCTCAGGCAAATCGGCGTGGGCCTTAAATACCATTCTCTGGTGACCAGGAGATTGAAAAATTTGTCCTGCGTTCTTTAGAGACTTTCTAAACCACGCGACCATTTCTTCAAATTCAGCATAACTATTTTGTGGAGTGAAGCCTAGCTCCCAACCACCACCAACACCACCGTAGTGGCCGTGGGCGTCTTCAATATATTTTTGAGCTAGGCCAAAGTTCGTAATATATGATCTATAATTCTTTGGAAAATTTGTTCCTGAAAGACCAGGCATTTGGGCCTTAAAGAGTTTCATCTTTACTGATGGTTTAATGAAAGACATTGGCCTGTCTTCAGTCATATCTATAAATTTTGCAAACTTCTCATCTAAGACTTCTAAGCTTGCATTCTTGTAATCGATGCCTTTGAGTTGTTCAAGATCAATAACCTTCGCATTTCCATCAACATCTTTAACATCACTTGCAAGATCGACTTTCACACCTTCTTCAGTGCGGTATGTTCTATAGCCATTAGCATTTTTAATATAATTATCTAAGAAGTCAGAGATAAACTCCTTTCTTTTCTCATCAGGTAGACTAGAAATATATCTCTTAAAGTCCTCTCCATTTGGCCCCATAATCCTAGTGATCAGACCTGATGATGCTTCCTTCTCAGCACCAAAGGTAATTCCAGCATTAAAGCCATCAATATTTTCACCACCAACTTGAACAGCATTGGCCGTATATTGGGTTGCACCTTGCTGCAATAATCCCCACACATCGTACGCCGATTTAGGGCCTCCACTATCATCAGCAAGATACCTAGGCCCTGTACTTACACTCGAACAATTGTAGAGAAGAGATAACATTGCCATATATGCTGGCAATTGTTTCCACGAATGATTCTTCTTTTTGTTACTCATTTATATATCCTTTAAAAAATTTCTTATTGAAAAAAACAATTCTTATTCTTTAAAATTTGAACTCTATCTTGAAGTTCAGGGCTATCTTTTGCCCTCTTCTCTAGAATTTCAAAGAATACATCTCTCTTCTTATCCACACCTTTAGAGTTTGCAGCAACTTCATCTAAGAGCTTTGTCCACCCTTCCATTTCACTTTCAGAAATATCTTCACTAAAAAGTTTCCAAAGTTTATGAGGATTAGCAGTATCAACGATATTGATCTTCCCTGCTGAGTTTGTAGAAACACTCTCTATCGCGCGGATTAGATCTCTCTGGTCTTTAGAACCCACTTCCTTTAAACCTAGAAAAAGTCCGAGGGCCTTTTCCTCTTCAGAAGCAACTAACTTTCCAGACTTTGAAAGATCACCGATCTTATGCTTTGCTAACTTTGTATTAATATAATTGGTAAGACTTCTAGGGTTAGATGGAAGAATTTTAGTAAGTACTTCCTTAGATTTTGAGTTATTCATTGTCTCTAAAGTAAATTTAAAACCCTTAGCGCTTAATGATTCACTTACACATGCTGTACACGCTAAAACTGCGGCACTATTTTTTCCATGTCTATTGGCGAGATAAATTAGAGAATTAATAGAGTTTACAATATCGGCTTCAGTAAGCTCACTTTCAGGCTTGGCCAATAATTTTAAAAGAGCGTCTTTATATCTCTTATCTTTACTGGATGTTGTCGGAAGATTCGCCACATGTCTTCTTAAAGTTGCAGCACTTGGCTTTGCACTTCCAAACTTATAGAGCGAAGCAATAGAATTATTCACATAACTCTTAACCTGTGTAGCACTTGAGCCACGAATACCAAACTTGGATAAGTATTGTCCTAGTCCTGACTCGTTAGCAAGAATATCAATTAACTTGATACTCGAAGCTGATGCACTAAATTGCAGAGAACAACTAAGCGCTACAACACCTAATATCTTAGGAAGACTCCTATTCCATTTCTTCATTAAAACCCCTTCTTTGGTCTCTCACTACCAAATAATTAATTGAATAAATGAATACTCAACTGTCTTAACGGTTACCTGAGTAGTTAACTATAGTATTATTTTTTATTTTTTGCATAAGTACATGAAATTACGAGCTATCAATTCGTATACAACGCAAAGCAACGGGACATATAAAAATATCAATTTTAAGATTTTGCTCCACTTCAAGGAGAGAGAAATTGTCTAAACTATTTATATTGCTAGCACTATCACTTACTACTCTAAACACAACTTGGGCCAAGCCAAACTCACGTTTTATCATTGGCGCAAAGTACCCAAATACTGAAGCAGAGGGAACAAGACCTGTATACTCTAAGGCCATTGCCCCTGATCACAACTCTTTTAAGGGTGGATATAATGACCTGCTTCCATTTGTAACAGCTTCACCAGATCAAGAAAATGCAGGTAGCTGTCTCTTTATGAGTAGCACAGGAATTGTTGAATGGTGGCATGCTAAAATGAATCCACAACTCACTTCATCAGAGGATAGAGACCTTTCAGAGAGATACTTTATGAACCTCTCTAAAGAAGGACTCGATAATGATTTAAATTATTGGCCAACAGATATGATTTACGCTCTTAATAAGAGAGGTAAAATCTATAGAAATGAAGATTATAGATACACTAAAGGTTGGTACAAGAAAGTTAATGGAAAAAGAGTTCCTGCACTAGAAAATGAAGATGGTGCCTATTATGGAGTTCCATTTAGTTGGATTAGTTTATATAAGAACCTAGATGCTCCTATGGTAAAACTTCCAAAATTTGAAAGAGAGATCATCTTTAAAGATCCTGCAGAAAATAGATGGAATGTTACAACAGCGCCTAAAGATATTGTTTCTAAAATCAAGCGAATGATAAAAAAGAGAAATGCCCCAGTACTTGCTATTTATAATCACGTTGGTTTTTGGCATGCAACTATGATTGTAGGATTTAACGATCATGCAAGCACAGAGGGTTGCCCATTTGTTGGAACTTATGACGAGAGAATGAATAAGCGTGCTGATGAGATCGTAGAAGAAGCTAATCTTGCTCAAACTCAGGCGCAGAAGAAGAAGCTTTTAAGAAAAGCAAAGAATTTCAGAAGAAGAGGTAAGCAAGTTGAAGACTCTTACCAAGCAAATGGAGGGTGTAGCTCTAAAGGTGTTTTCTATGTTAGAGACTCTATTTACTCAGACCCTGATATGCCTCTCTATGACTACGACTTAACGAACTCAGGAGAAGAGACAAACTTAAATGCTCCAGTGATTTTAAGAGAGTATGAGTGGGCCGAGCAATTGATTAATCACGCCTACCAAATCTACCCACTATAATAGAATTCTTCGAGGGGAATTCTTCCCCTCTTTTTCATTCCCATAGTCCCAACTATAATAAATTATGAAGAAAATTAGACTCATCTCATCTATTGTGATTTTAGCAGTAGTCGGGCTTAGCATTTATTTAACAGTCTCAAGTTTGAACGCAACACTTACTCAAAGCGAGAGAGAGAAAATCATTCTTCTTCCAAGCTATACCTATCAATTTGAGGTTCATGAAGAAGTAAAGAGTTGCAGCGAAGATTGCCATTCACAACTTCTTAATTCTAAGTGGAAGAAGATAGAAAAAGACTTTATTCCAAAAGACAGAGAGAATATATTTAAATTATCTATCCAGCTCTTACCTGAAATTAATCTTATAGAAAGACCCCTTGCCATACTCTTTAGCTATCTCGATGTTGAAGAGGTCGCCATTTGGTCCAAAGATGGACATCTCGGGGACTTTAGAGGCGGAGCAGGAGTCAAAGAATTCATAAAATCCCCTTTAAAGCTAACAGCGAAAGATAAGACATTAGAGTATATTTTCGTTACCAAGGGAGCGGACAAGAACCTCTACCTTTTTAACACTCTTATTTTCCTTGGTGAATCAAGCGCGCTTACAAATATTTTCTTTCATACAGAGAGAGAGAAGGTTACAACTCCTCTACTCTATATAATGCTTAGCTTTACCTTTGTTATTATTTTTCTTCTCTTTCAATTTCTCTCTAAAAAAGAAGAGCTCTATTGGAAAAAAGGAATTTTAGCCCTCTTTTCAAGCCTAAGTATCTTTTTAACCAGTTACTTATCACTCGAATTTATTGATCATAGTTATGTCTATTACTACTTCATACTTTTAAGACTTTCTTGGTCGCTTGTATTTATCTGTGTATTTGCAGATATTGCTAAAATACATACTAAGAACACTATAAGAAATATCTACATCCTTCATGGTCTCTTTTTCTTTATTGTCACAATTATTCAATTAATGCCTAATCCAGAAGGTCACTCATTTAAAATTGTAAATTCATTCTTTCTTATATTCCCTGTTCTCATTTCCCTTTACATCGTTGGAAGTAAACTTAGAAAATCAATCTCTGGACAAAAGAAAGGTGTCTATCTCACTTATATAATGACGATACTATTCACTCTTCTCATTTTTTCTCTCATCATTGTAACTCTCCAAGATTTCACTAAACTTTATTACTACGATTTCTTTGTACTTATTTTCTTAGCAATTAATAGCATCTTAGAGTTTAGACTTAATGAAAAGACCATAGAAAAGCAAAGAGAGCAGCTAATAGCCTCTGCTCAAGATAAGGCCATTAGTTTTACAGCAAAGTCTATGGCCCACGATCTTAGAAAGCCTCTTTCTCAAATCTCTTCTATTTTAGAAAATATTGAAACTTATCAAAAAAGCCCTGAGCTTTTAAAGAAGATTTCAAAACAAATTAACGCTAATATATCTCATTCTGAAATGATGCTCTCGAGCTTACTTGATTTCTCTAAGGAAGGTGCCATTGAATTAAGCACACATAGTTCTCAACAAATTATTGAAGAGGCCATAGACCTAATAGCGATTGAAAATAAGAGTGTTGAAATCAGTATAGAAAATGATTCAAAGAGCAGCTTAAACTGTAACGCTCCAAGAATAATTAGAGTCATCGCAAATATCATACAAAATGCACTAGAAATTGAGAGTACTTCAAAGATCTTCATTCATATTTCTGACATAGGAAAGAAGACTAGGTTTGAAATTACAAATATTGGATCCTATATTGAAAAAGAAAATAGAGAAAAGATATTCAATAATTTCTACTCAAAAGGAAAACCTAATGGAACAGGGCTAGGTTTAGCAAGCTGTAAGAAAACAATACAACTTCACGGAAATAATATTTGGGTTGATTCCAACAAAGAAAATAACTCAACATCTTTTTTCTTTGAATTAGACTCAGATCTAAACAAAGAAATAGAAAATAAGACTGATGAAGTCCCTAAAACTTACTCATCAGATCAAAGAATTGATATTATTACTTGCAATGATGACCTTTTAACAAATTTAAATTTGAAGACAACTTTCGAAATCGCAATAAAAGAGAACTTCTCAGATTTAAACTATTCACTTCACTCTTACACTAGTGGCGAAGAGCTACTCAAAAATATTGATAAGCACTCGAACTCTCTTCTACTATGTGACTATAATTTAAATCTTCAGGGAGGAAAGTTGAATGGACTAGAGGTACTTGAAATAATCAAGGAGTCAGGAAGAAAGTTTGATGATTATCTTATGACTAATTGGGAATTTGATAGTGATATTAATGTGCGAACATTGAGTGCTAGATTTCTAAAAGAGGATTGCATAAGTCTTATAGAATCACACCTTTTCTTTTTAGATCAAAGAAATCATTAATGACTCTAATTTTACTTGGAGTCATTTCAACCCTGTATAAACTTTCAGTTGATAATAAATTCTTATAGTACTTGCCATCGACGTAGTCTATTCTATACGTTTGCAAGTATTTAATCTTTATATGCTTCACTTCCCTTTCAATGAAGACATAGACAAGATTATCACTAGTCTTATAGTCATTTAATTTGTGATCTTCAATTTCCTTAAACTCTCTTTCCATAAGAAAATTCTTCGAAATATATGCATTAATCTTCTCCTTAGGATTAGACGTAGTCTCTACGCTAGAAACTTCATTCGACAGGCGTTCAGAAGGAGAATCCTCTCTAGAGCTATCAGAAGTCGCCATAACACCAGTCGGATTAATCGATGTAGCAGATGTTCCAGAACTCGATGTAGGAGCTACATTACTAGCATCACTTTTAGAGATTTTTCCACTTTGATTGGCCAAGCTCTTCTTCTCTTCTTCTTTGGGAGCAATCACATTAAATTCATTAGTTTTATTTTCAGCAAAAGACCCTTGAGTCACTTTCCCCTCACTATTAACTCGAGGTCTATATTTAGCAAATTCAGAAATAGAGTAATTACTTCTCTTTCTTTTCTTAGTGCCGTCAAGGTATGAGTAATCAATATCATTTAAATCGTTATACTTTTTGATAGAGTCTGGAATTCTCTTATTGGAATCTCTCTTAAGCTTTTTGACCTTAGCTCCCCTTGGACTTGAAGTTCTTCCAATTGGAATATTTCTAGTTGAGGCAACTTTGACAGCGGATGAAATAGAATAGGGATCTTTATAATCAAACTTATAAAAATTACTTAGAGAAGTAATCCCAGAATTTGAAAAGTAATTATAGAGATTGGGAGACTTTGCTAAATCAAGTTTATATTTATTCTCTTCAACATTTTCTATTACTTCTTTAATATCTTTCTTTTTATCCGATGTACTCTTAGAGCTTTTGTCTGATGCCTTTGTCCCTAATTCCTTAATAGATACTACTTTTCTTGGTGTATCTACTCTATTGACAATATTAGTAACAGTATCAAGGATCTTTGTCCTTGCAGTCTGAAGCTTTGTAGGCTTTTCTCCATTAATAGGTTCTCTATTAATTCTAACCATTGTTGGATTATCCATATTATCATATACAGCCGATGTCGGTGTTGAAGTATCTAACGGATCTTCCATATCAATAAAATTGAGCTCGATTCGCTTCACTTCCGAAATAAAACTCTCTACAGCTGCCCTCTCTTGAACAAGAGACTTAACAAGAGCTCTTTCCATTTCTTGTGGAACACTCTCTGGAAAGATCTTTAAAGTCTCACCATCATAACTAATTTCAAAATCACTTCTTAAACTATAAAACCTTTCAAATGCTTGATCATAATCTTCAAAGACCTCTGGGATATACTTCTTAAAGCCTTCACAGAGAAGAAAGTTAATTCGAGGTCTATTCCTCCCGTTCCCCTCTAGATATTCATCACTGATTAACGATCCACTGAGGCTATCAAAAAGAATATTCTTAAGGTGGAATACGGGAGCATCGATATACTTAATTGTATCCTTAACATCCTCCTGTAAAGATAAACAAGATTGTTCGTAATTATCAAATCCAGCGGTTAAGAAAGAATTAAATGTGGTCTTCACCAATTCCTTTAATTGATCATAATCAGTAGGCATCTCTTCAGCTTCAATATCTGCTTCTCTAAGGGCCATACCTAATAAATTAAATAATTGGAAAACGTCTTCTCTAAGTCTCTCTTCATTGACTTTCTTAATAGATGTATAGGTATAAATAAATTCATCAATATTTTCTTCATAAGCCTCTTCAACATTACCTGTATCAATAACACCATCTTCTATGCTTAGTACTAGAACCTTAGACAGAAAAGCTATTAATGAATCTTCTCTTAATTCTGAATTAAAAATCACTTTAGAATTATTAAGACCACGAAAGTTCTGAGAAAATGACCTACTCGATTTAAATATATTGCCTGGGACATCCCTAAGATTTTCACGTCTATGATTATCCGGCATAATCTCACTTAATCTAAAACGATCTTCTCGGTTAATTTTACAAGTTGGTAATTCTAACTCAAAGATTGAATAGAGCTTCTTATAATAAAAGTACTTTTCATTAATATCATTCATTTTCTCTTTTAAATGGTATCCAAGATATTGACGGTGTAACTTCTTTGCTAATTCTCGCTGCTCTTCTTTATCAAGTTTATACTCTAGATCACTTAAACACTTGCAGCGCTCTGAAAAACTCAATGAATTCAAGCAAGAACTAGGAGCGATCTGTGAAATATCATCACCTAATTGCGCGGCAATGCTCGAAGTAAAATTTCCTATTTGCTCCTGACAAAGAATATTTGTAGACTCAGTAGCATCCTCTGCCATAGCATTGGCAAGGGAGACAAAGAGCAGTAGAATAATTGTATATTTAAGAGAAAATATCATTATCTAAGTATCGGTAAATAGAAGTATTACTAAATAAGAAAATATTATGAGTGAAATAAAAAATAAATTGATCAAGAATTATAAGCATAAGAGAAAATGGGCCAAGAGAAATAATATTGATTGCTATAGGCTCTATGATAAAGAAATACCTGACTACCCTTATCTTATAGATATTTATAAAGATAAAGTACTTATCTATGATAGAAGAATCGATAAAATTGACGCCCACATGGCCGACAATCACCATCAAGTAATTCAAGGATTATGCGAAATCTTTAATATAACTGAAGATGAATTAATTATAAAAAAGAGAGCAATACAAACCAAGAATCAGAAATATGAAAAGCTTGATTCTACTAAGAATAGATTTGAAGCAAGAGAGGGTTCTGCCATATCTCTTATAAATCTGACTGACTACTTAGATACGGGTCTCTTCTTAGACCATAGGCCAATGAGACTAAGAATGGCCTCCCTAGCAAAGGATAAGAAACTACTAAATCTCTTTTGTTATACTAGTATGGTCTCTGTCCATGCGGCCCTAGAGGGAGCAGAGACAGTAAATGTTGATCTATCTAATACCTACTTAGAATGGAGCAAAGATAATTTCAAGGCAAATAACCTTGATCTTTCTAAGCATGATTTTATTAGAGAGAGTGTTTTTGACTTCTTAACAAAAGACCAAAATAAATACGATGTCATCTTTTTAGACCCTCCAACATTTAGTAATTCTAAGAGAACAGAAAAGACTCTAGACATTCAAAAAGACCACAATGAGCTTATTGAGAAATCAATGCAGAGATTGAATGATAATGGATTATTAATTTTTTCAAATAATAAAAGAGACTTTAAAATGAATCCCAGTCTATTTGAAAAATACAAAATAAAAGATATCACAAATCAGACAATCCCAGAGGACTTTAAAGATCGAAAGATTCATGTCTGCTTTGAAATTAGAGCTCTTGATTAAAAGATCACTCTACCACTTCCACTAATAACTCTTCCTATAACCATAGATCCCGGGATGGATAGGAGTTGCTCAGGTTCTTTAGAAATGGCCACCATTCCAACCCCCATATTGAAAGTAGAGAATTGCTCTTCCCTAGAGATACTCCCATTAGAACTAAGGGCAGAAAAAATATCTCCGCAGTGTTCTTGATAACTAGAACCATTAATATCTGGCCAAGAGTCTATTTGGTAAGAGAAATTTGAATTTATACGAGAGATATTATGAATTCCTCCTCCTGTTATGTGAGCAAGACCACTGAGTTCTGTATTTGAGAGAATATCTTTTAAATCATTGATATAGATTCTCGTAGGTTTTAGTAGTGATTTAAGCCTCTGCTCGTCATTTTTAAATATTTTTCTAAGAAGACTAAAGCCATTACTATGAGCACCACTTGATGGAATTGAAACGATGTAATCTCCCTCTCTAACCTTACTTCCATCTAGAAGATTATTCGCCTGGACTTCACCCACAGCAAAACCTGCCAGATCATATTCATTACTTTTATATAGACCGGGCATCTCAGCAGTTTCCCCGCCAATTAGTACACAACCAGACTGAAGACACCCCTCAACGATCCCATCGATAATAGAACTAGATCTTTCTATATCTAAAGAAGAACAAGCAATATAATCCATGAAGAACATGGGCAATGCTCCAGTACATAGAATATCATTCACACACATTGCTACTAAATCAATTCCAATAGAAGAATGATCATCAAATTTCTGCGCAAGTAATACCTTAGTACCTACACCATCAGTCCCCGCACTTAAGAATCTATCATCTGATATTTTATAAAGACACGCAAAACCACCTACCCCTGCGTGTACATGATGAGAGTAAGTTGATTGAACCTTCTTCTTTATCTTTGAAACAAATTCTTCTCCACGAGCAATACTTACTCCAGAGTCTTCATAACTTAGTTGCATAAAAAACCTCAATGTCTAAAATGTCTCATACCAGTAAAGTACATATTAATATTTGCTTTTTTGGAAGCACTAATAACTTCTTCATCTCTTATACTTCCTCCGGGCTGAACAATATTTCTTAGACCGGTCTGAGAAATAAATTCGATACTATCTTTAAAAGGAAAGAAAGCATCTGATGTAAGAAGGCATTTAGAAAAATCACTTACTCCATTCTCTTTAGCTTTAGTAACCGCTTGTGAGATACTTACAAAGCGGTTAGGGTTACCCATTCCCGCACCAACAAGTTCCAAAGCTCCCTTATCACTTTGAACAAGTGATATAGCATTGCTCATTAAGTACTTGGCCGTTATTTGACCAAAGATAAAGAGATCTCGATCTATTTCTTGATCACCACTTACTTTAGAGATGGTATTTGAATATTCACAGTCCCTTTTTTGAATGAGTAGTCCACCTAAAACATCTCTAACT
The DNA here is from genome assembly GCF_000210915.2 of Halobacteriovorax marinus SJ. Taxonomy (NCBI): domain Bacteria; kingdom Pseudomonadati; phylum Bdellovibrionota; class Bacteriovoracia; order Bacteriovoracales; family Halobacteriovoraceae; genus Halobacteriovorax; species Halobacteriovorax marinus. The sequence goes on along the minus strand of NC_016620.1, from coordinate 1,585,888 downwards.
GAGTGGTCCCTAGAGAGTTCTTCGTTAAAATCTCTTTTGAGAACTCTTATATTTTTCTTCTTAGAAAGTAATTCTAATGCTTGGGCCGAGAAGTCTTTTGCAATAATAACTTCAACAAATTTATCGCTTAAGAAATTCGCCATTTCCAAAGTGAAGAGATCATTTATGCAGAGAATGCTGCCAAAAGCACTAATCTTATCACCATTCCATGCCCTAGTTATTGCATCTAATCCATCTTCACTACTTGCTACTCCACATGGATTAGAGTGCTTAATAATTGTACAGCTATACTTATTTTTTAATTCATAAGTTAATTCTAAACAGCACTTATAAGCGGCATCTGCATCAAGAATATTATTATAACTTAGCTCCTTTCCTTGTAGTGTTTCCCACCGTGATTTATCACCAAGAAAACGAGCACTTTGATGAGCATTTTCACCATAGCGCAGATTCATACTCTCACCACTAAAGTAGAGCTCCGAGGGCAATCTATCTGTTAATAGTTTCCCCATATGTTCAGAGACTGCTATTTCATATCTACTAGTATGTTGAAAGGCCTTTGCTGCCATATTCTTTCTAAAAGTAGAATCTATTGTTCCTTCATTAGATGTTAAATTTTCAATTAGAGAATCATAATCATCTGGAGAGCAAATAGTTGTAACCCACTTATAATTTTTTGCAGCGGCCCTAAGCATAGTTGGACCACCAATATCAATATTTTCGACGATAGAATCAAGATCACTTGTTCTTTGAACTGTTTCTAAAAAAGGATAGAGATTACAAATAACTAAATCAATAGCTTCAATATCAAGCTCCTTGGCCATTGATAGGTCACGAGGACAATCGCGCCTGAACAGAAGAGCACTAGAAATATTGAAACTTAATGTTTTCATTCTTCCATTGAAGGCTTCAGGGCTACCTGTGACAGAAGTAATATCGAGGGACTCTATCCCGTTCTTCGTCAATATATCTCTAGTTCCACCAGTCGAAATAATTTCAACTCCGCTTTTATCTAGAAACTTACATAATTCAACAATTCCCTCTTTATCAGAAACACTGACAAGGGCCCTTTTGACTGGCCAATTACTTTCCATTACTAACTCCATTCTTTATATTTTCCATATAAGAAATAATAGTTTTAAAAATATTTGAACTTGAATGATTTAAAATTCCTATAGGTAGAAGATCTGTGTCGATAGACGCTTCTGGATGTGGCATCAATCCAAGAATTAGTCCTTTTGGATCGCAGAGAGCTGCTATATCTAAAGTACTCGAGTTTGGATTCTCACAATATGAGTAAACAATTTGCTTACCTTCAATTAAGGAATCTAATTCAACGCTCTCATCAAAGACAAAACGTCCTTGCCCATGCCGTATTGGCATAGAAGTAACACCAATGTCATCATCTGATATCCACTTACAAATAGACTGTTTAAGTTCTAGTGATACCCACTTATCCATAAAGCCTCTTGGAATATTATCTGTAATAACACCCCTCTTAGAAAAATCACCAAAAGGAAGTAGACCCATTTCCATTAGGGCCTGAGCACCATTACAAATTCCAAGAATTGGTTTAGAAAGCTCTATAAACTTCTCTAATTCTCTTCGAAGACCTTTTAATAACTTCAAAGATAATATCCTGGCAGCTGAAATCTCATCTCCAAAACTAAAGCCACCTGGAATAACAAAGATATCGTATTCAAGTAGAGAAGAAGGACGTAGTAATAAATCATTAATATGAACTATATCACTCTGTGCCCCATACTTTGTGAAAGCATAAGCCGTCTCATTTTCACAATTGAGACCATCACCACAAAGGACTAAAACTTTAATTTCCATATTGTAATTCCTTGTTAAAGAGAAGAACTCCTTCACTCCAAGATTTATAGATATTTGTTAAATCTAGATACTGTTGATTACATTGAATTTTAAAGCTCTTATTACTTCGACCTAAGTAAAGAAGTGAATCATCGTTTATAATTCCATTTAATTTGTCTCTATGCTTTGGTTCAACAGAAATAAGAAATCGACCAGCAGATTCATTAAAGAGTTCTTCTAAACTTAATTCAGGCTCAATATCTATTCCTGAGCGGCTTAGAAATAATTGCTCACTTAATGCACATAGAAGGCCTCCTTGAGATATATCCCCACAGTGAGATAAGATACCTTCTGTAATTAATTGATGTACCACTTGGAAAGTTCTACGGTTCTCAACTGGGTCACAGTGTGGAAGTGAAGAATCAATTTGATAAAGTTCTTCAAGAATAGAACCAAGTAAACCTCCCTTTTGACTACCAATTACAAAAATATCGAGCCCTTCTCTAGGTATATGAGAATCTGTAATATTATCCAATTCAATCTGTCCAATAGAAGATACTAAGAGAGTCGGTAGAACACTAATACTCAGATCACTACCATCTCGACTCTTTCCAAAGTAATCGTTCTTCATACTATCTTTTCCAGAAATTAGAGGAGTAGAGTAGATTTTAGAAATATCATAGAGACCTTTAGAGGCAAGAACGAGGGCTCCCATTTTCCTTTGTCTATCTAAATCATTTGAATCATCAACAGGGTTGGGCCAACAGAAATTATCCAAGAGAGCGATCTTCATTGGATTTACACCGTGGCAAATTATATTGCGAACCGCTTCATCTACACTTAGCTGGGCCATGAGATATGGATCATACTTTCCTACTCTTTGGGCCATTCCAACTCCTAGGCCCAATCCATTTCCAGCTCTTCCACCAAGTCTCTCAAGCGAAATTATTCCACAGTGATTGACACTAGTGTTATCAATAGACTCTAGAGGCCTAAGAGCACTATTTCCACCGACTTCATGATCATACTTACGTATCCATCTCTCTTTAGAAGCAATATCTCCATGTGACATAACCCTTTTGAGAATATTCTCTAGGGAATCGGATGATGATAAAAGATCCTTTCTTCTATTAAATGGATTGTAGTCTACATATGCTTCATCCCAGATAGCAGAGAGCTCCATCTTAGGAACACCTTCATGAAGAAAGTCTAAGTCAATATGACCAACACATTCGTCGTGGTAGAAAATCTTAAAACTTCCAGAGTTAGTAAATTCCCCAACATGAGAAACTTCAACACCACGCCTAAGTGCTAACTCTTCAAACTTTGTGGAATTCTCTTTCTCAATCGCAAAGCTCATTCGCTCTTGAGACTCAGATATTAATATTTCCCAGGGATCAAGACCGCTATATTTAAGTGCTGCCTTATCCAGAAAGAGATCTGCACCATTAGAGAGCTGCGCCATCTCGCCTATTGAAGAACTCATTCCACCAGCACCATTATCTGTAATGGCCTTGATAAGTCCTAGATCTCTTGCCTCAAGTAAGAAGTCACTTAATCTCTTTTGAATAATTGGGTTCCCAATTTGAACAGCATTTAATGGAGAAGAATCATTTAAGTCTATGGAACTAAACGTAGCACCATGAATTCCATCCTTACCTACACGACCCCCACCGACATAGATCAAATCCCCCGCAGAAATTTCTTTTATAGAACTATCTCTATTACCTATTCGCTGAGGCATTACTCCAACACTTCCTACGAAGATAAGGGGTTTTCCACAATAACTATCATGAAAACTCATTGCTCCATTTATAGTTGGAATACCACTCTTATTGCCTCCATCTTCAACACCTTTGTGAACTCCGGCCAAAATATTTTCAGGACTAATAAGAGAGCGAGGTACTTTATCAGGAGATAATCGGTTAAATAAACCAGGAGCACCTAAGCAGAAGACATTTGTATTTGCGATTGGCTTAGCACCTAGACCACAACCAAGTATATCTCTATTAACACCAAGGATTCCAGTTAAGGCCCCTCCATAGGGATCTAGTGCTGATGGACTATTGTGAGTCTCAACTTTAAAGCAGATATCTAATTTTTCATCGAAGCGAATAATTCCTGCGTTGTCATGAAAAACAGATATTAGCCAATCAAGCTTATTTTCCTCTTTAATTTCTTTAGTGGCCTTTTTAATAAAGCTACTAAAAATGGAATCAATAACTTCAGTTTTATCTTCTTTTCGATTAGTAAAATTTATTCTTGCATTAAATATTTTATGCTTACAGTGCTCACTCCATGTTTGTGCTATACACTCTAATTCTACATCTGTTGGAAAAGAAGGCAGTCCTATCTTCTTTCTCTTACTTTCATTTTCAATATAGTAATCTCTAATAACCTTAAGTTCTTTTAAGCTAAGGGCCAGACATCTCTTAGTATTTAATTCATGGAGCAAATTATCTGAGATATCGAGATCTATGACTGAAACTTTACCAAGCTGATTGTGAGTGAGCTCAATACGTTCTCTTATACCTACTTCTAAAAGTTCGATCTTTGTCAAAATTTGGTAGTCATGAACAAGAGGATTAAACAAGACCTGCATTGCCTTTTCCAGAATATCGTCTTTACTTAGTGAAGTATTAAAAAAATAGATCTTAGAATAATGAAGAGATACAACTTCTATATCAAAAAGTTTAAAGGCATCTATAGTAGAAATAGCTGTATTATCAGTAACGCCACTTTTAAAATCTACTTTTAACATATGAGTAAATTCATACATTGTATAATCAAGCATATCACTTTCTAAAACTTGATCGACTAGAATTCTATTGATTATGTCCTTATCAATAACACTCTTTGAATTTATCTCATAAGAGCTAATCGCTGAGCAATCATAACTGACTTCCACGTTTATAAATGAGCTAAAGTCCTTTGGATAGGCCACCACTTGATAGCTGTTCATCTCTTTTTTCTCCTGTAAAGTAATTTATTAGTGAATATACTTTTGAGTCACTCTTATTAAGAAAATATAAAAAGAGTCTATAGAGCTCGTACTCATTCTCTAGCCCCCTTCTTCTGAATTGATCAAAGGAATCGCTTCTGAGTCTTGGAAACTTCTTTTGTAAGATTATTGCCCCTGTATCCACTCCCTCATCCACAAGATGTATAGTCGCACCAGAGAACTCATCTCTATTTTCAAAAGATTTCTTATAAGAGTGCAAGCCGGGATAAAGAGGTAGAAGAGAAGGGTGTATATTTACAATTGGAATCCCCTTAGCGATGAATTCTTTCGATAAAATCCTCATATAACCAGCAAGGAGAATCCAATCAATATCAAAAGAATCTAGTACACTCCAAATTCTTTGTTCATGTTCTTCTTTAGAAAGACCTTTTGAAGAAATAACTCTCAAATCTACACCTCTCCCTCTTAAGAGATTCAAAACGGGAGCATCTTCAAGGTCGCAAATTAAACAAACAACTCTTAGCCCTGAACAATTCTGTTCAACAAAGTTGACTATATTAAGAGCATTAGTCCCTCTTCCCGAAGCAAATATGGCAATATTTCTAACTGAGTCCAATATCTTCTCTCCACTGTGACCCCTTGAATGTGACAAGAGGAATTGATAAATAGGCTTCAGATCTAGCTGTCTCTAAGTCATCGCCAAAAGAAGAGATACCAAGTACGCGACCTCCCGTATTTACTAGAGAGAAGTCTTCAAATTTAACTCCTGCATAGAAAATAGAATTACGACCAAGAAGATTACATATTGGTATTTGGCAATTAAATTGAGCTTTCTCACCTTCTGTAAAAGGATATCCCCCACTTGCAACAACTGTGTGAACACAGCTCCCCTCTATTACAAGATCGCTTGTTGAGTTCATCTCACCTCTGCTGCAAAGATGGAGGTTTTCTAATAGATTTCCTTTTAAACATGGCATAAGTGCTTGTGTCTCAGGATCTCCAAATCTCGCATTAAACTCAATCACCTTTACGCCCTGGTCAGTGAGAATGATCCCAGCAAAGAGGACTCCTTTATACTCAATCCCTCTCTTCTTCATTCCCTCTAAAAAACGATCAAAGACTTTTTCATTAATCTCTAGCTGTATTTCTTCGCTGATAAGAGAGTCGGAACAAATAGCACCCATACCACCAGTATTTGGGCCGAGATCACCTTCATCTCTTCTCTTATAATCAAAGCAGTTGCCGATGGTTTTGTAAGACTTTCCATCAAAGAGAGCAAATGCTGATACCTCTCTACCGATAAGCCTCTCTTCAATTAAAATGGTATTATCTCTTAGGAAGTAGTGATCATTTCTCATAAGATTATAGAGCGACTCTTTTGCCTCATCTCTACTCTCACAAACAAAGACCCCCTTACCCTTAGCTAGGCCAGAGGCCTTTACAACTGGAGCTGAAGACTCTTTCCAACTATCGATAAGTTCTATTCCCTTAAAGTAGTCTTTGATGATATGGAAATTAGCAGTAGGAATATTATATTCGTGCATAAATTCCTTAGAAAATTCTTTAGAGGATTCAATCATTGAAGCAACTTTAGAAGGACCAAGTACATCAATACCGATGGCTCTTATACTATCTGCGACGCCCCTTGAGAGTAAATCTTCAGGTCCAATAATTACGAATTCAATTTCTAGATTTTTTAATGATTCTAAAAGAGACTCTATTTCACCATCCCAACTCACGCAACGAATTCTCTCATTGAGACTCATTCCATCATTACCAGGAATAACTGTTACATATCCTTCAGAGAGATCACTGAGTATTCTCCAGGCTAAGGCATGCTCCCTTGCACCACTACCTAGGATAGCAATTTTCATTTTAGAACTCCTTAATTAGGGGAATACATTGATCAAGTAATTCCCTCTTTTTACTTGTCGCAAGACTTAGTCCTTTATACATCTTAGAAATTGTTTCTATTTTTTCTCTTTCTAATTTAGAGGGAGTGCTCTTGAGTTCATTGATACAAATTTCCTTCCAATCAATTCGATTCTCTCTCTTAGCTGTGCTCTTAGACTTCATTACATTTTCATGCCATGGAGTTTGTAGGTACAAAGACCTTAGAACTTCTTTAGAGAGTTGAACCCCGTCCTTTATTAAACGTAACTCATCAGGTCCAATAGAATCGATTAACTGAATCTCTCTCTTTCCCTCTTCATCATAGTCAGCAAATGCAAACTCAAACTTTCCATCCCACATATCAATTCCTAAGTCTTGAAAGTAATCTCTAAGCCTTAAAGAGAGAAGAAGCGTAATAGATTTTAATTTCTCAAACTCAACTAAACTTAGACCGGAAATATCCATGGCCCTCGCCCCGTCAATATATTGGTCTCTATCTTCTAGTTTTGTAGAAAATTCAATTACAGGAGACTTGAACGTATCACCCTCTTTAGGCCTAGTACTTAAACCTAATTCTTCAAGATATGTATCATCGCTAACCCTACCCAAGAGCGAACTTCCCTTAGGTACACCAAAGCGGAAAATTACCTCTAATGGAATTATTGTATTTATAGGTCTGGGCTTCTTTGTAAACTCACGATAGTCCCAGGACTTATCTTTGAACTCGATATTTGGCACATGAACTTTCTTTACTTTTAAATAGTTTTTTCCATCCATTAAAACTTTATCTAGAAGGTGTGTCTTTACACCTCTTTCTCGAAAATCTTTTAAAGTTTTACAGAGGTAATAATTTCCTTCGACCGCGATGTCTTTAGGTTTCCAATTTTTCCAATTCTCACTATTTTCAAGAAATTTAAACGTATTATAAGAAAATTCTAATAGAGATTCTCCTTTATCAGGGATTAGATCTGGCATCTCCCCCCAGTCAAAAACAGAGTAACGATCAGAGAACTTAAACAATAAGTCATTTTCAAAGTGATAAATATCTTTAACAGACCCTTCCTTAATTAGATTCATACTATTCTCCTCTTAAGTTTAAATAAAATTTGAGTGCATTTCTTGAGTTGTTGACACCAAACCAAATGGCACCATTATCAACTCTTTCTAGAATTTTAAGGCCATAACTAGGTGACTTTTTTTCAGAAGCATTAAGTAGAGGAATATAGAATGCATCCTCTCTCATCTCTTTTTTAAAGTCATGATGGGCAAGAACTATATTGAACTCAACATCACTAAAGTTCTCATTAATATTTAGAGAAACTCCATTCTCTTCACCAAACTGACTCAACCTCTTTAATTCACTCTGAGTCGATTCGTATTCTCTAACTTCTTTACCTACTACAATATTGATAGATTTTTTATCCCTACTATCGATCGCTTTTAATACTTTTGCGACGATATCTATATTATTAGGATTAAGTGTTGCAACAGGAACACCAAAAGGCATTTGAAGAATAGATAAAAGAGAGTCAAGGCCACTAAAGTTTGCTGGAACATAGACACCAAAGACAGGTCTCTTAGTTAAAGAAGCACAAACTCCTGGAAGATGAGCAGCTAGGCCCGCTCCAGCAATAATGAAATCAAAATCATCTCTATCTAGTCTATCTTTTAAGTCCTCAGGATTTCTGTGGGCCGAAATAACTTGAAAATCCACAAGATACTCTTTTTTAAGCTCACTTATAATATCATCATAGATATATTGATCACTCACACTACCAAATAAAACTAATGCTCTCTTCATTTCTTATCTCCTATATTCTTAATTCACTTCTTCTTTTAGAAAACTCTTCACTTGCAGAAATATCCGTAGGATATTGTCCGCTCAAGCAAGCATCACAAATTCCTTTATGAGAAATACTCTCTTCCAAGTTATCAATTGTTAAATACTCAATGGCCTTTGCTCCAACTTCTAATTCAATTTCAGATATAATTTTATTTGAAGCAATTAATGATGAAGTGTCGGGAAAGTCCACTCCATAGAAACACCCATACTTTATAGGAGGGCAAGTAATTGCCATTGTAACGCTCTTTGCCCCATACATTTTTAATAAAGAAATTATTCGTCTACTAGTGGTACCTCGAACAATACTGTCATCGACAAGAAGAATATTCTTATCCTTTATCTCACTAATAATGGGAGTGAGTTTATTCTCTATTGCTCTTTGCCTTTGCTGATCACTACTTAATATAAAACTTCTTTGCGAATAACGGTTCTTAATAAGCCCTTCTCTGTAAGGAAGATTTAGAGTTTCCGCCAAAGCAATGGCCGCTGTACGACTGGTATCGGGGACGGGGCAAACAATATCAAAGTGATTTAATATATTTCCATACTTGCTTTTAATTTGATTTGCTAAAAGTGTTCCTAGAGCAAGCCTTACGGAATAAACATCTCTATTTTCAATTGAAGATTCAGCTGCTGAGAAATAAACCCACTCAAACATACATGTCGACGGTCTTTTTTGATCTACAAGAACTCGTGAGAAAATCTCTCCATCTCTATCTATAAATATCAACTCTCCAGGAGAGATATCTCTTATATAGTCAAAACCTAGCTGAATAAGAGAGCTAGTTTCAGAGCAAAGAATCCAGCTCTTTCTTCCATCTGACTCCCTCATACCAAGACATAGAGGACGTATTCCATACGGATCTCTGAGACCAAAAATTCCTCGCTCTCCTAGAATACCAACTAATGCATAAGCGCCCTTTAGATCATTAAATATTCTTCTAGATCCATCAATCAATGCAGCGAGAGAATTATCCTTGCAAACTGAAAAACTCTGACACCAAATATTTTGAAAGAGCTCTATATCGTTATTCGTAAGAAGCTGTGCCGAGCTCTTTGAATTTATTTCTCTAGCTAGGTCATGATAATTTACAATATTTCCATTGTGAGCGAGTGCAAGTCCTAGGGGGTATCCTGTTAGAAGTGGCTGAATATCATTTAAAGAATCAGAACCAGTCGTAGCGTAGCGAGTGTGACCTATGGCCATGTCGCCTTTCATCAGAGCAATATTTGATTCATTGAAGATATCATTCACAAGCCCTATTGAGCGATGAGAGTGAAATCTCTTTTCGCTAGAATTGTAAGCAACAATTCCGGCAGCATCTTGACCTCGATGTTGTAACTTGAGCAGGGAGCGATAAACATCATAAGTAGCATCAGCGTTGAGCGATTCGTTCGAGGAAGTTTTGCTGTGTAATATAGCTGTTACACCACACATTCTTACTTTCTCCATTCAAGTTATGAAGAGAGTTTTACAGAGTGGCAATAAAGTGGCAACAAAAAAATAAAGTTTTTCTTATACAACTTATTAGGAAAACCTAATATCTTAATAACAATTTAAACTACTTACTAATGACTAATTGCTAATAGCAGTAAAGTAGATATAGTCAGAATAGTTTCCAGAGAGTTTACCATTAACACTCAAAAGAGAGATATCGATCTCGATTACTTGGCCATTAGTACTCGCACCATTTGAAGAATAAATTTGCCTAGGGGAATTTTTGGAACCTACTAAACTCATATTAGATCCATTCACTCCAAAGTTATAACCGACCTTGTATGAATTATTTTGATTATGGGCGAGAGCTCCATCATACTCACTAGAAACGTTTATTCTATACCCAGTATTAGATTTTACTATTAGATCAAAACTTCTAAGTTTCCCCGCACTCATTGATCCAAAGTCTAAAGTATAGGCCGTTTGATTTTCATCATACTGCCCTCCTCTTGCAACAAGAGAGAGATTGATATTAGATTGAATATTTAGATTAGTTGTAAGGTTTGTATATCCTCCACCAGTATTATTTCCTCTGGGATAGACCTGAATCTGAGTAGTATCAGTATAGAGTCCATTCTGAAGACCTGATCCAGGTGCTGGTAAGCGTACATATAGAGTTATTCTTGTATACCAAGAGTCCATCCTAAATCGTATTCTTTCTGAATTATTTCTCGCATCGTTTATACTTCTAAGAGGAGTTGAAGTGTATTCACTTTTATAAATATTATAATTTAGAGAATGGGCACCATTATAAAGTTTTCTAGAGTAGCTATTCGCCGACCCAGTTGTTACACCTAAATCGTATTGCCTACATTGATTTGATGAGCTAAAACGGTAGATATGAAGATCAATAGCAACACTCTGATCACTACTAGACTGAACAAAGTCCACATTGCCTGTAGAAATATAGATAGGGCAATAATCAGCATAAGTATTTAGTGTGATAAAAAAAAGAATGATTGCTAAAAACTTCATTTCTTAACCTTGGTTAAATTAAGATTTCCAATATCTACAAATCCAACTTTATCTTTTGGAAGAGTAAAGCGAGAAACGTAATTCTCATCTTGATGTCTAAGTAAGACTTGATACTCACCTTCTTCTAGGCCTTCTACTAGAATTCTCCCCTTTCTATTAGTAAAGCTGCCGTAGACAACTCTCCCCTTAGCGTCTAGAACATCAAAAGTTGCGAGGGCAACTCTTGTTCTATCTGGTAAGAAGATAGTTCCAAAGACAGACATCGCTCCTTTTGACTGAAGAGAGATCAAAGAGCCAGATTTATATGTAGGCATAAGAGCAAAGTCACTTTCTTCGATTGAAAGACCATCACTTAATAGTGCACTATCAGCAGTAACTTTATAGTAGCGGTAAGGCTGAATTTTAGAGATTAGAATATTATTAAATAAATCACCCTTGGCAATATTATCTCCATTACTACTTATTAGAATCTGTTCATCCTCTAAATGCTTATCTCGAGTGAGGATGGCAAATGAATTTGTAATAGGTCTACCTACAGTGTACTTTCCATCGAGATAAGCAAAGGCCGTTGCAAACTTCACACTTCCTTCATAAGAATTCCAACCTTCATCTCTAGCAGTACTGTCTAATTGAGAGTGTCTAACACCGACTTCAAATCGCTCGTGATCATAGCGACTATCAAACTCAAGAGACTTTTCTAGAGATGAATTTCTCCCAGTTAATTGATAAGTTAACTTATCACTACTAGACGTTTTAATTTTCTGAAGAGATGCCTGAGTTGTCTTACTTAGAGAATTATAACTTCCATAGAAATTATGTCCCTTTTCAGGGAGAAACCAACTAAAGTAAATAGAGACTTCAAAATTATCATCTCCATTAACTAATGTTCTATATGTTGAAACAGTGTTTACATTTAGTCTTCTCTTGAAAGTCTTACCTAAACTACCAGTAAGGGCCCAAGTATCGCGATTTAATTCATTACTCTCATATTGACCTCCAATACGATAGGAGTAACCATAGATATTCTTATTAAAAGCATAACTTAAGATATTTCGATCAAAGCCTAGAGGGTTCAGTTGATCAATTAATTTGAAGTTCTTATTTCTGTGCTCAAACCCAAAGAGATGACCTGATGCGGCCGTTCCGACAGTTCTCTGATCCAAGAAGAAATATTCAGCCTTTGCCGAGTAGCCAGTATCTAAATTTGAATCAAGTGCGGCAACTTGGGTTTTAAATTGACCAAATTTCGTAGAGAACACTTGGTCAGAACCAAGTAGTCTAGCCTTTGTATCAGCTTGGAAAAAACCTCCAAGTGTAAATTTATCACTTATTCCACGGCGATAGAAAGCAGTGTAAATATAATCATCATCTGCGTATTCTCTATCTAGATTTACTATTTCACTTTTCTTACCAACTCCGTAATAGAAATCACTTAGACCTACCTTTAATAAGTCCTGACTAAAAGCCGCAGGAATAAGAATCTCATCAACCCTTCCAAGTTCGGACTCTATAACTAATTTAATTTGATTTAAGCCTTGAATAAGAGGAAGATCCTCGAGCTTATGGGTTCCTGCCTGAAGCTTTAAAATATTTATTAGAGTTCCATTTACAAAAACTCTCACAGTAGAGGCTTCTGTTAATTCAAACTCTGCCTTACCTCTAGGAACAGTAATATCATATGGCCTAAGAGAGAAGTCCTTCCCATAACTAGCTCCTAGAAAGCCTATTCCAGAAAGATAATCAGTACTAGGAGTTGTACTATCACCAAGAGAGAGCCTTGTTGCTCTAGTTTGAAAATCATAGAGCGCTCGAGTGCTTCTTCTATGTAGTTCATCGTCTTTATAAGTATGAGATGATTCAATAACTAGACCTTTAAAATTGAAGTTGGGTTGAATATCTAATTCATTTCCATCATTTCTATTACTATTGTGCTTGTAAGGGTTGTAGTAATAGAGATTTGTATAAAAAGAGAAATCACTTGGACGAGTAATTTTATTAACCCACTTAGGACGGTACTCTAAATTAAAATTTGTAACCTTCTCTCTAATTTTCTTTGGATCAATAAAGGCTTCAATATAAAATTTCTCTTCATTTAAAGAGAGCGAAACACCTAAAGCGGATAGCTCCTTAAAGCTCATTTGTTCATCTTTTAATATCACATCATCTCGAACAATTGATGATAGAAGAGAAGAAATATTTAATACATCACTTGGAATATTATTAGTATACTTAACAGGCACTTCACCAATCTCACTTCCCTGGAAGTAAATAGCAGTTGGAACCCATCTCGTTTTTGTCTTAAAGACTTTAGAAAATATCTCCGCTTCACTTTGAGCGCGGACATTAGAAGTTAATAGAAATAGCGAGAGAATTAATGACTTATTCATCAATAAGAAGTTCTACTTGATAAGGTTTTTGAATATTTACACCTTTTGGAGGAATAAAAGAGAAATAGCGCTTCGTCTTTGCCAAAATATTCTCTCCCCTTATTCCCTCTAAATTAGTTAAAGAAAAAGTCTTCCCCTCTTGGATAATATTTACCTTAGGAGACAAGAGCACATGATGCTTATTGCCCGAATTTTCAACATGAAAAATTATACGATTTAAATCCTTAGTCGTTTTAGCACTTATCACTCTTAACTTTGCACTACTAGTCTTAGGTGCAACATAAAGAGCCGCTACATAGCGAAGAAGAATTTTTATATCAGTCTTCTTATCTTTCTTTTTAGAAACATCAATTGGGAGTTGTTCTGCTATCAAGCGGTATGACCTCTCAATATCTTTAACTTCCCCCTTAAGCCATCTCACTTTAATAACTCTCCTCTTCTTGGCACCAAGAACAAGTTGATCTGGGTAGACAAGAAAGTCATCAACTTCTGGATGTTCTTCAGAGCCATCAGGCTTCATAAGTCTCTTTCGCATATCCAATTGAATTGCAATAGGCTCATCAGAGTCATTGAAAACTGTAAAAAGAGCAGTTTTATCTTTCTGACTAGAGTTAATAGAAATACTCATAGGCATTAATTTAAAGGCCATAGAATGAGTAGAGATTAAAAATAGAGTAATTATAAATAGATTTTTCACTTAATAATGATAGCTTGCTAATCTAAAAGACTCAATAGATTTAAAGGCCCTATTATAGAGCCTTTAGAAATCCTAGAGTATTAGTTGACTTGAATAGTAAAGGTTACTGTATCAGAGTAAGTACCTTGAGTTAGACTAGCGGCTGGCTGACCAGTGTAAGATATCTCTACATCACTTGAATGGTCGTAAACTCCACCAGTAGATTCATTCTTAACTTCTGTATCACTCGTTGAAAGCGTCACTGGAGATCCATCATATTTCATTGAATATGAAACTTCATCAAAAGAGCCGTTCTTAAGTGAACCACCATTTGCAGTTCTTATTAAAATTTTATAACCAGTATTTGAGTTTGTCTGCTCACCAACTTCAGCAACCTTTAAATCAGTTTGAGTTGATGTTAAATCTAGACTTGTGTTCACTCCAGACTCAGGAGAGACTGTTAGTGAGAGCACCTGATTAATTGTTCCCTGAAGCAAGAGCGTTCCCTGAGGAGCTGCAAAACTTGAAATTGTTGTAATTGATAAAATCGTCCCTAAAAATAATTTTCTCATACTTCCCCCATATGAATAAGTTACCTTTAGTATATACAAGGAAGGTGCCAAAATTTAGGGGGGAATTTTTTAGTCAAATTGGCACTATGGGCATAGTTTTGGTGTCGATATTAGTAAAATAGTGGCAATTAGCTACTAGTTAGCAGCAATCTCGAGAACTTTTAGATAAGCATGACTTTTATCAGTATTCTTTATGGTCTTAGATTTTAAATTATAGGGCCTTAAGTTTTGCTTAAAGGGCGCATTTGAAATAATTCTTATATTATTATTTTCATCTAAGCGGTAATCAATATTCACACCTATTCTAGATGAGAGCTGAAGGCTTCCAGAAGTTCCAGCATATGCCGTAAATGTAAAAATAGATAGAGATAAGGCAATTAGAAATTTCGACACAATAAACTCCTTAAGAGTATTATCGGTCAAAACAGGACAATCTTGAGCAAAGAACTCAAGATTGTCTTAATATCAATTAGTTAACTTGAATTGTAAAAGTCACTGTATCAGAATAAGTGCCTTGAGTTAGTGCCGCAGCTGAACCACTTCCAGTAAGAGAAACTTCTACATCACTATCGTGATCATAAACACCACCTGTTGAGACATTCTTAACTTCTGTATCTGTTGTAGAAAGAGTCACAGGAGATCCGTCATAGCTCATAGAGTATGATACTTGATCAAGCGAACCGTTTTTAAGTAGACCACCATTGGCCGTTCTAATTAGAATTTTATAACCAGTATTTGAGTTGGTTTCCTCTGTTACCGTAGCAACTTTAGTATCAGACTCACCATTTACTAAATCAAGAGATGTGTTTACACCAGTTTCCGGTGTTACCACAAGGTTTAGAACTTGATTAACTTGTCCTTGCAGTAAAAGAGTCCCTTGAGGGGCAGCAAGAATTGGTGTTGAAATAATCGCCATAGCAGCAGAAGCAATTAATAGTCTTTTCATGTTTTTTCTCCTCTAAGTTAAATAAAACATTATTTATAAAGCTATATTTCTATATACAATTAGCATGCCAAAAACTTTAACGTAGAGACAATAACCTACATAAATAAGTCTAAAAAAAATGTATAAACTTTAAACAATGTATAAGAAAAGTGACGAAATACGATGCAATTTATCGAATAAAACTCTTAAGTGAATAATCACCTAAGACAGGAATCCCCAGTAAAGTAAGTTCACATTTAAACCAACCACTTCCAGGAACACTTGGATGGTACCAGAGATAGCCAGACCACTTCTTATTATCGGGAGTGATTTGGATCTTTATAGAGTCATAGTATTCACCAATACTCTCTCGCTTAATAAACTTAACAGTGGCCTTCTCAACTTTTAAAGAGCCCATTTTCTCTAGATCCAGATAACCTTCTAAACTTGAGAACATTGCTGGTAAAGACTGTACGACATCTCCCCTAAGCTTACTATCGCCTATGGGGACATAGACTTTCTTTTTAATTTTATAAGATAATCGAGTGGTGAATTTCTTATCATTCATTTCCAAAACTTCAATCTTAATCTCTCCACCTTTATGAAGTCTTCCACGCTCAATATCGTGAAAGAGAGTCTCGGCAAATAGGAGGTTAGAGAATAAAAGTAATGTAATTAAAATGATTTTTTTCACGTTAGTAGCCACTGAAGAAAGGACCACCTTCCGTAGAAGGTGGTAAATATGAATTATAAACAATCGTTCATCTGTCTGAAGTATTGTGCACATACCATTGAAGCATTACGACAATCACTTAGTCTAGATGATGTATATGATCTATAACCACAAGTTCTAACCGGAAGAGTTTCAACCAATACGTCAAAGCTTCCCGACTCAACTTCTGAACCATTATTTGTAAGCTTATAATCAATTGTGTTCTCACCAGATTTTAGAAGAGGTCTTTGCGTTAGAGTCCAAATCCAAAGGTTGAAATTCTCTCTACTCTCATTACCTTTAACTCTTGAAGATTTCGTTTTCGTTTTACCATCAGAATTCGTGTAAGTTAGCTTTACTTTATCGGCGTTAACACCAGAGTCAAAAGTAAACTTAGAACGAATAGAAGGCGTTAGATAACTATCTCTACAATTCACATAGGCAAAGTCACTTTGTCCTCGCTCATGACATGAGATTCTAATTTGTCCTTGGATTCTGTGATTTTCAAATCTCTCTCCTTCCTTAAGACCAGTATGTGCTAGCACAGGAAGGCTAAGAAGTAAGAGAGCTACCGTGCTCAAAATTGACTTCATGTTTATCTCCTTATTAGAATTTAGTAATATGTTAGATGGATTTTTTATAAAGTACAAACAATGATAGAAATGGTAAGATTGTAAAATGAAGATAGTTTTATTTATATCCCTAATGCTAACAAGTTTTAGCAGCTTCGCGTTAAGCTGCAATAACTTCAAACAACAGATTACTTTTGAAGACGATATCAAGGGTATCATTCTCATCGTTCATGGACTCAATCTCAACCCCGAGAAAATGGAGTCTCTTGGCAACTTCTATAAGGCCAAAAAAATCGCTCCAATATATGTTCGACTCACAGGGCACACAGAAAATACAAATTGGGATCAGGTGACAAAGCAGAGATGGATCAAAGATTTCTACTCTCCCCTTTGCCAGGCCTATGTAAATTCAAAGCAGCTTGATATCCCTATGTATGGACTTGGCTTCTCACTAGGCGCTCTAGTCATTCAACACGCAATTGAAAAATTCAATGCTCCCTTTAAGTCAGTTAGCTATATTGCTCCGGCCTTTAAAACCCGTTGGTACACCATGTTCATAACAGCGCTCTTTAAAATGGGGCTCACTTTTGAAATCCCAAGTGGAAACTTTGTTGAGTACCGAGCAAAGGATTCAACAGGTCTCTTGGCCTATAAAGGGATGTGGGAAATAACTCAGGAACTTAAGTTTAATGACAATATAAAGAAAGTAATAACAATGGATAAGAGAGACGAGCTTATCGACTATTTCTCTACCCGCGATTTGTGTAAATCTTGGAGCAATTGCCAGATGGAAGAATTGATATCTTCCCCTTCAAAGAACGAGAAGAAAATCTACCATTTGGCCATTGATAGTGCGACTTTAGGTCAGAAGGCATGGAATAAACTCACTCTTATTTTAAGTCAGCAGCTCTGATTGAAAGCTATTTTAGGGACTTAGAATGTCAGAAGATATTATTTTTCCTCTTTTGTAGCTTCAATTAAATTTATGTTAAAATTTAAGAGTATAGGATCTCCAAAGGAGTGTTAACCATGCGAACCTTGCTCTTAGATAGTACCTTTTTCCCGGTGCGAATCATTAACTGGCAGAAGGCCATGATTCTCTTGCTCACCGGTCGGGCTGAAGTTGTCACCGAGTACGATGACAAGAAAATACGATCCACCTCACAAAGCTTTAGCCTCCCCAAAATTCTACGCCTCTACAATCGCCACAATACCCAAAGACAAGTCAAATTCACCAGATTAAATGTTTACCTCCGAGATGATTATACCTGCCAATACTGTACAAAGAGCTTCGCTTTTAAAGAGCTGACTTTTGATCACGTTATTCCAGTTAGCAAAGGTGGAAAGACAACTTGGAAGAATATTGTCACATGCTGTAAAAAATGTAATTCAAAGAAAGGAGCCAAAACACTTAAGGAGTCAGGATTTCAATTAATGAAACCTCCCAAAAAGCCAGGTTGGTCTGCAACAATGTGTCTGCGAATCAAAGAGAATGATCCAAGCGAATGGTTTATGTGGTTGCCTAACTAAAGAAGTTAGACGAAACCCAAAACTAAAAGTAAAATTTCCAAATTGGAGGCAATTTGAGATTATTACTTTTAACCCTTTTACTTTGCTCGTGCACCAGAGATATCACCCCTAAAATGAAAGCAAGTCCGAACTTCAATGGATCTACTTTCAGCTATGAAAATAAAATTATCAATAAATCATTCTTTGAATTATTAAAGTGGAAATTCACTAGCGATGATACCCCCTGGCCAAATGAAATAGAAGTGACACCAATAGAGATTGATAAACAAAGAGTTTATAATGGAATCAATCTTGTTTTCATTAACCACTCAACTTTTCTCATACAAACAATGGGTTTAAATATTCTAACAGATCCTATATGGAGCGATAGGGCCTCTCCTATCAGTTTTATTGGACCAAAGAGAGTGAGACAAACTCCCTTAAAACTCTCACAGCTTCCCCCAATAGATATTGTCCTCATTGGTCATGACCACTATGATCACCTTGATATAGACACCTTGATAAAAATTAACAAATCCCATAGTCCAAATTTTATCGTTGGCCTTGGAGTAGAGCTTCTTTTAAAAGAACATGGCATAGAGAAAACGATCCCCTTGGACTGGCACGAATCTTATAATAAAGCCGGGATCAATTTTACTTTTGTTCCTTGCCAACATTGGTCTGCTCGCGGGCTATTTGATAGAAATGAAACACTTTGGGGCTCTTTTATCATAGAAGCAAAGAAGAAAATCTACTTTGCCAGCGATACGGGTTACTCTGAACACTTTAAAAAGCAAAGAGAGAGATATGGACAAATGGATATATCCCTTCTCCCTATTGGTGCATATGAGCCTAGATGGTTTATGAAAGAGCAACATATGAATCCAAGAGATAGTGTTTTGGCGCATATTGATCTTCAATCTAAGTTGACAATAGGTATGCACTTTGGAACTTTTAAACTAACTAACGAAGGGGTCAACACTCCCCTTGAAGAACTAGATGCTGCACTAAATGAATTTAAAATAAAGAAGAGTGAGTTCATTGCGCCTAAGTTTGGACAAAAATTCAGGATAATAGAATGATAAAAAAAGAAAACCAAGACTTCTTAGATTGGACTCGTAGTCATGAAGAATATAATGAAAGACCTTTCGTGTGGAAGAAGCTCAGTAATGGAGAATTAATCGTCCACAATACAGGTGTGCTAGAATTTCTTCCAGCACTTAAAAGTGGCAAGCAAATTATCTATAGCTGCGCCATACACGGAAATGAAACAGCTCCTATAGAAATCATAAACGACTTAATCAGTTCCCTCTGTGATGAGAGCCTAATTGCCATACACCATACTCTCATTATCTTTGGTAACCCTAGGGCCATGAATATAGGCAAGAGGTTTTGCCATGAAAACCTAAACAGACTCTTTGCAAGAGATTTATCACAAAGAGAAGAGAGCTATGATCTTTTGAGAGCAAGAATAATTAGACAATCCGTAGATGAGTTCTTTGAAAAAGAAAGTGAGAAAATTCACTATGATCTTCACACAGCGATAAAGGAATCGGCGCTTCCAACATTTGCGATCTATCCCCACAACCCATCAACCTCTCTGGATAAAGAACAGCTCTACTTTTTAGACGATTCAAATATTGATGCAATTATTTTCAATACAGATAAAGCGACAACTTTTTCTTACCATACGAGCTCTCTCTATGGAGCAACATCATTTACATTAGAGCTTGGAAAAGTAAGACCCTTTGGTGAGAATAACAGAGAGGATTTCAAAGAAATTGAAAACTCTTTAAGGCTTATTTTAAGTGGTGATTACTCACCTCCAAGAGAAATTAAAAAGCTACAAGCTTTTCAAATTGAAAAAGAGATTATTAAGCACGACGATAGCTTCACTTTCTCTTTTTCAGAAGAGACTCCCAACTTCCACCTCTTTAAAGATGAGGAACTCATCTCTAGTGATAAGCAAGAGAGAATCACCGCACTAGGTAGTGAGCAGAGAATAATTTTTCCAAACGCAGGTGTAAAAATAGGAGAAAGGGCCGGGCTAATTATCGGACCAAAAAGATTGCCATTGTAATTCTAAGTGGTTAATATATTTTCACACACATTTAATCTTACTTAACAGGGAAGTTATGAAAGACACTATTGAAGATATGGTTAAAGAGACCATTGATGAAAAACCACTTGGAGGAAAGTCCTTCTCCTCAATAATAAAAAGCAATTCTTTTGATAAACCTTCTAAAGGACTTGAGAGTCTATTATCAAATAATATCGGAAGGCCACTACAAGAGACTAAGACTCAAATCCAGCAAGTCACTACGGAGTTCTACCCTAGTGATATGATGATTAATAATGAATTCTTAAGAATAGAACGTGAAAAAAATGAAGAGCTTACTAAGACACTAGAAGAGTTAAAAGAGCTTCCGGGGCAACTCTCAACAATTCAGAGTAAATTAGATGAGCTCACTCATTTTGAAGAAATGAATAAGCTCGACCAAGATATTAACAATGAGATATCAAAGAATTTATTCGACTCTCTTAAGGAAAAGAGAAATTATCTCTATGTCGTCATGGGTATATGTACAATCTTTGGCCTCTTACTTGGAAACTTCCTGACTCCTTCAAGAGAAGTGAAGCCACTTCCAAAGGCTCCTGTAGCAGAAGTTAAGCCTATTCAAAAAATTAAGCTCATCCAAAAATATGTTACTTTAAAATTTGTAAATCTTAGGGATTCAAACTCACCAAAGAGTAATGTCGTACAGACGATTGCTCCAAACCAATCTCTAATAGAAATTGAAAAGAAAGGTGGTTGGCTCAAAGTTGAGTATCGTGACTTAATTAAGGATACAACAATAACAGGTTGGGCATGGTACGAGAACTTGAAGAAATTGAAATAAAGAGAATCAAGTTTGCATGAAATAAATAATTAATCTAAAATATAGCTGATGAAGTTTTATTTAATAGCGCTATTTACTATTCTTTTTACGACTTCCTCCATGGCCCAATCAATTCTTATAGATCCTGGCCACGGAGGAGAGGATTGCGGCGCTAGGGGTAAGATCTGGATCAAGAAGACACTTAAAGTTATTTGCGAAAAAGATATTGCCCTATCAATTGCTAAAATTATCCATAAAAGACTTTCAAAGAATTATTCGACTTATCTTACAAGAAGTCTCGATAGAACTGTGACCCTAGAAGAGAGAGCTGAACTTGCCGATAAAATCAAGGCCGATATCTTTATCTCTATTCACATAAATGCATCGACCTCAAAATCCTCCCATGGACTTGAAACTTTCTATTTAGACAATCACGATAACGCAGCTGTAAAGAAAGTAGAGGAAGTTGAGAATAAGAATACAAAAGGTGAGCAAGTCATAATCAATAAAATTTTGGCCGACTTAGTTATCGATCGCACCGCACCTAGTTCCAGAAAAATGGCAAAGCTAGTTCACCATGAAATTAGCACCAAGATCTCCAAGAAGTATAAAATAACAGATAGAGGCGTAAAGCCGGCCATCTTCTACGTTATGGCCCTAAGTAAAAGACCCTCTATTCTTCTTGAAGTTGGTTTTATGACAAATCCTAGAGAGCTAAAAAAGATGATCACTAAGAGATTTCAAAGTGATTATGCCAACGCAGTTGCTAGTGGTATCGAGAAGTACTTCCAAAAAAAGAAGTCTCCTCCTCTACTCTAAACTCTCAATTAAAAGCTCGTTACATCCACTATTATTTGCAGGATCAGCTTGTTTTTGACAGCGCTTAAAGCTGGAGTGGCACTTTAGTCTTAAGTGAAAATGAGTTAAGTGATATTTTGCTGGACGAAGACGTCTCAAAGTCTCTAAATCTAACCTATTCCTAGAGCTAGAATATTCGTTGCAAAAGGCCTTCTTAACGGCCTTGTCAACAAAGATTCGACCCACATCTCCCTTAGAAACAATTAATTTAAAGAGTTCCCAATTCTTAGTGAGATCAAAATTCTTAGTGACTACTCCGTTTTTAACAAAGTATTCCTTCCATTCAGGGTAATCTACATCCTGACCTCTTTTATTAACTCGTAGATATACGATATCTATATCAAGACCATTTTGATGTGAGGCATGTCTAGAGATTTTACCACCATTCAAAGCTGAGATATCACCTAATTGAAATTTCTCAGTGTCAGGGTGATCGGCAATAAACTCTTCACTAAAATCAAAGAGAAAATTGAAGAGATAGTCTGTTGCGTAGAGTCTCTTTCTACTTCTAAAAAGTTTTTCGTAGTGACCAGAGTAATCATCGATAGAGGCAGCATTCACTAAGGTACCATTAGAATAAAAGCCAATGGCCTCAGACGCCAATAGATTGTGACTTAATAATAAGAAAGCAATTGATATGATGATTTTCATTTTCTACCTCAACTAAATTTATAAAATTATAAATTCATTGAAGAGACTTTATCAAATCATTTCTCTAATCTTCGATTTCAATGATCATATCGACAAGATCATCTTCATCGACCTGATCAATTGGAACACACCAATCTGCTACAGACTTACCAAGACTATGCACTAAACCAAGTTCACCACTGATTAAGTGATGCCACTCAGGTAGATCCTCACCTTTTGCCACTAATCGGTAAGCACAGCTTGAAGGTAGATAGTCTAACTTTTCAATATTTTCAGGAGTAATTTTTAAGCACTCTGGAACGGCTTCAAAACGATTCTCGTACTTTTGACACTGAACCTTTTCGATATCCAAGAGACTACATGAGCACGCCGTATAAGCTACCTCGAAGGTGTCTGGGTCTTCTAGTTTAACCAGACAACATTTCCCACATCCGTCACATAGGGATTCCCACTCAGAAGCAGATAATTGAATTAAAGACTTTTCTTTCCAAAACATTCGGGCATAATTATATAAATAACTGAAAAGATGGAAGATTATTGTAATTATTATCCTATATTTTCTACAAAACTCTTCTTATAGTTAACTCTATTTAGTATAAATAACCTAATGGAAGTTTCAAACGCTACACTAGTGGCCTATATTGATACATTCAAACAACATAACTTAGATCCAAAGATATTAATTGGCGGTACAGATCTAACTTATGAGGAGATAGTTAATCCCAAAGGTAAGATTACATGGGATAACTTTCAAGTTATAACTAATAATACCTTTCAAATTGTAGGTGAAGAAAAGGCCCTTCAGAGCTTAAAGAGTACTGGCGTTGATAATAAAGAGCTCTCACCTTTAGCAAAGATTGTTGCTGCAACAGTAAGTGCTGAAACCATCTATTGGTTCTTTTGTAATTTTGTTGGAAAATTATTCTATAAGAACTTAAAATTTCACTATCAAAAAATAAGAAAAGGTCATATTCAAATCACTGTTAAATTAAATAATGGTGAGCGCTGTTTTGATAACTTTATTAAGGCCTACGCCAGTGCGTTTGAAGGATTTACACAAATCATAGGTCTCAAACCAGCTCATAGTGTCATCGACTTTAATAAGGTCAATCCAGTTATTAATCTCTACTTTAAAAATAGTATTAAGGTCTGGAACCCTATCTCCTTCATAGGAAGACTTGTTAATTCAATTACAAATACAACAAAACTTCTAAGTGAAATTGAAGATAGAAGACATGAGCAAATATTACTTAACCAAGAGCTCGAATTATTAAATAAGAATCTTGATGAATCTAATAAACTCAATGAAACACTTATTAGAGCAATCATGCATGATCTAAATAACCCTATGGCCATTATACAATTTAAGGCTGAGAAATTAAAAGATAACATTGAATCATTTACGACTAAAGATAGTGATATCTTAAATAGGGCCGTTTCCAATATGAATGGTGTCATCTCAGATCTTAAGAAATTCCATCTCGCAAAAACAATCCTCTGCGAGGATAACTTTGATGTTTACGATGCCACAATTGAGGCAAGAGTACATTTTGAAGAGGTGCTCAGAGAAAAGAATATTCAATTAGAAATAACGAAAGACGAATCTAGATATTTTCTTATAAAAGGAAATAAAACAACATTCACAAATTCAATTGTTTCAAATCTAATTTCAAATGCCATCAAGTTCAGCTTTGAAGGAAGTCTTATCTCAATAAATATTTCTAAGCAAAACGAACTCATACATTTCTCTATCAAAGATAGTGGAACAGGAATGAATCCTACGAGTATTAATAACTTCTTTGAAAGAGAGCTTAGCGAAAGCCAAGAAGGGACGAACGGAGAAGTGGGTTTAGGAGTAGGACTCACTCAGGTAACTTTTTTTACTAAACAAATGCAGGGTCAATTAGATGTCAACTCCATACAGTATACTGACGATAAAGTTAATCATGGCACTGAATTTAAAATTACTTTCCCTACAGATAATCATTCAGTTACTCTTCACTAGCCAATAATTTCTTTCAATTTCTCTTGAGAATATATGAAGTTATATCTTTACCTATCAAAAATAAGTCATTCAAAACACAGATATTTTCATAACAAATAAAATCTTCTGCAAATTATAAAAATAAAAGACGTAAGATAAATCTCCAAAGGAGATTACTATGTTTTCAAGAAATATTGGTTTAATAACTGAAGAAGATCAAAGAAACCTACATGCAACCCATGTGCTTATTGCAGGAAGTGGTGGAATGGGAGGAGTATGTGCTGAGGTTCTAGTTCGTATGGGTACTGGAGAATTAACACTCATAGATCACGACCGTTATGAAGAAACTAATTTTAATCGACAAATACATTCCAACAAAAACACTATTGGTAAATTTAAAGTAGAAGTTCTTAAAGAAGAGTTTTTAAAAATTAACCCAAATTTAAAAATAAGAGTCTTCACTGAGAAAGTTACTCTAGAGAATATTAATGAACTCTTAGAGGGAGTTAACTATGTTGTTAATGGTATGGATGAAATGTACAACTCACTTATATTGGAGAGAACTGCTAGAAGAAAAGATATTACAATCGTCGATGCATGGCTAACTCCATATGCAAGTGTTTTCGTGATGACACCAGACTCTCCTCACTGGGAAGATTTCTTAGACCTTCCAACTAAAGGTATTCCACTCGAAGAACTCACACCTGAGATTTGCAATGAAGCTGTCGATATTGAAGTTGATTATACATTTTCTCACTTTAGTCCCTATGAAATTATAGATAGAAAACTCGTTAAGGATATTGTTTATAAGAGAGAAAAACGTCCCTCATTCGCTCCTGTCGTATGGCTAAGTGGAGTATTGATGGCCAATGAGGTTTTTAAACTCGCCTGTAACAAGTCACATACTGACTATAGAGGTATCTTCTTTGATCAATATGAAATGCAGCTTACTCAAGGCGCCATTAATAAGATAAAAAAGGCCGCGTAAGGGGGGCTTATGAAAAGGGAATTTAAATTTAATAATATAAGCTCATGTCACTATATTAATCCAGGTAAGAGTATGAATGATTTAGAGCTTACCAAAATTCATAAAGATTTAGTTAGTGTAAATAATTCTGCAGCAAAGAAAGTAGATAATTTATTTCTAAACGAAGAACTAACACTTGAACAAAAGAGAGAACATCTCAGTAAGTGTATATTAACTTTGCTCTATCAAAACCAAAGAGTATTTGGTTTTTTAATAAGTCCAATTATTTCATCAAAAAAGGGAGTGATCCTTCATGCAGGGCTCATCATGATGAATAAAAACCCAGGTGCTGACTTCATGGCATTTACAGGACTTAATAATTTCTCAATGGCCTACGAAGAATATGGAAATGTCTATGTTACAAATATCTCATCAACACCTTCAATCATAGAGGTTTTCTCTAATCAAATATCTAAGGTATGGCCATCTCCAAAAATGAATACAAAAGTCTCTCCACCTCATTATAGAGATATCTTGCACATACTAAAAATGGAATATATGGATAAATACTTTCCATCAGATGCAGATATAGAAATAGATGATAGGCGTTTTACCATGACATCAAATTCTAAAGAAATGGGCTTTAGTACAAATTTTTATAAATTGAGTAGGGCCACAAACTATCTCTATCAGTCTTTCTGTCAGGTATGGATTAATTACGATGATAGCGAAGATATTATCCAAGTCGGAAGAATTACACTTAGAACCTATCTCTATCAAAAGATTCTTTTAAGAATTCTAAGTTACAAACTTAATAAGGCTTCAAAGAAACTCTCTGTTGAGAGTGAAGAAAGAAGAGAGAGAGAACTTAAAACTAAGAAGGCTGCCTAAACTAGGCTTTTAACTTTATTAAAACTCTTAGTATTAATGATTCCTCTCCTACCTGAGACGTTCTGGCTCATCTCACGCATTTGTTGCACTCTTTGCTCACTAGGAGGGTGAGTGCTTAGTGCATCTGCAAATGTCTTTGTTATCGGGTTAGAGCTCTTTTGGTATTGCTTCTCCATCTGAAGGAGTTTCTCATAGAATTTCCCAATATGATTTGGATCATAGCCAGCAGCTAGAGATGTATTAAAACCAATTCTATCGGCTTCCATTTCATCTTCTCTAGAGTTGGCCATAAAAGCAAACTTTTGAATTAGAAGAGCTCCTCCAGCACCGGCAGCCCCACCATAGAGAGCAATCCTCTGTATACACTCTCTATCATTTTTCTTACAGAGCGCCTTACCTAGCCCATAACCTGCTGCTCCTCCTAGGATCGCTCCACCGATTCCAAAGAGAAGATTCTTAGTCTTATCTCTATTTTGAGTTTCAATTCTCTCAGCGGTATGCCTTGCCTTGATATGGCCTATCTCATGGCCTATAACTCCTGCAAGCTCTGCTTCACTACTTGCCATTTTAATTAATGGAGCAGTCACAAAGACCTCTCCTGCAGGAAGAGCAAAGGCATTAACCATTTTCGCTTCGACAACTCTAAAGTGATAATTATATGGCCTACCTTCAAGAGAGCTAGAGCTAGTAATTTTATTTCCTAGCTCACGGATATAGTCTTGAGCGTATGTATTTTTAAGCATTGGATACTCTTTTTCCATTTGCGGTAAATACTCTTTGGTCATTGCTCTTTCATCATTGAAACTTAGTGAAGTCTCTTGACCAGTATTATCACCTTCGCGCATACGATGCTTACTTCCACTAGCGCAAGAAGCTAACAACATCGGAAGCGCAATTAAAAATGCCCTTCTTCCACTATCCGTAGAATTAACTTGTTGTAAATCTCTATGTAGTTGATTCTCAATACTTTTATCCATTTTGACCTCGTTAATAAATTATAGCCAATCTTAGAAAAATATCCAATTTCACAAAATATTTTTTTGTGAAAACTTTATTACAACTAAGAAATATAAAAAATACCCCTTCTCTTGTGAAAAGATAACTCGTTGAATATAAAGCAATAAAAAAAGGAGACACATATGAAAAATATCTTAGTTGGACTTATGTTCATATTTACAGGGAACGCCATGGCATTTAACTATCCAGGTTTTGACTTCCCAGACTTTTCAGATTTTGAAAGAGCGCAAGAGATCTTCGATCAAACATATCAAGAATTAACAACTAGTACAGAGGTCATGGATCTAGTAGAGAAAGTTGAGTATACAAACGAAGCTGTATGTACTCCTCTTAAAACTAAAGCCTCTCAATTCATCTGGATGAAGTTAAAGTATGAATGTACAGCAGATCAAGACTTTACTTTAGTTATCAAAGCAAAGTTAAAGAACGATAAAGTTAAAATTAAAAATTATAAAATTAAATTCTAAAAAATCTTGGGCAACTTTCTCTGGTTGCCCAGTCTAAACTTCATAAGTGCCGCACTAAATTCTTTTTTTAAACTTCTTAGTTTTAACTTGCTCAGAGAATAGTCTCTCATCATTGTGTGTTTGTGTGTTTGCGTGTTTTATTGGAATGTAAGGGATTGAGTAAAAAATGGAGGTCAGAATCGGATTTGAACCGATGATACAACAGTTTTGCAAACTGCGCCATTCGACCACTCTGGCATCTGACCTCTTATTTAGAAGTCCTTATAATGATTGAAGTCGATGAAAAAGTCAACACAGAACTTGCGTTATTTCAACAAGTTCTGCGCTCGCTTAGACAAAGCATACTATGCTTCTCTAATTACGTACTTATCTTTTCCAGCGTCAACCATTTCTCTAAGTTCTTTACCAACTTTAAAGAAAGGAACCTTCTTAGGTGGAACTTTAACAACTTTACCAGTCTTAGGGTTTCTTCCCTCGTAGGCCTTATAATTTCTATTGGCAAATGATCCAAACCCTCTGATTTCAATTCTCTCGTCATTGTATAAAGACTTAATCATTGAATCGAAGCAAATATTGATAATTGACTCTGCTTGCTTATGAGTAAGGTTGGCCTGCTTTTCAATCGCAGCAATAAGATCTGCTTTAGTCATACGTCTCTCCTTTAGAAACATTCAACTTACATTATTGTATGATTAACTAACCTATCGGCACATTTAACAAATTCCTAAATAGCTTAAATCATTTTTTTATAAAATCCTAATTCACTGTTTTTTCGTCCTATTCTCACTTTAAGTTGCCCACAATCTGTGTAGGTTTCATTGAGTTCAAGACTCTAAAAAAACACATAACTATATGAAATCACATCTTTTAAAGAATAGCTAAGAAAAAAGACTATTAAAGACTTAAAATAATAGGAAAGAATTCAAGTAAAAGACTTAAATGTCGATATGTTAAGAGATAAAAAGGAAAAAACTTGAATAGAATAATTGGAATTACACTTTTACTCATAAGCATGGCCGGATTAACTTCCTGCGTATCTGGTGATGGGCGCAAGGGTAAACCTGTTATTAAATCAAGTAATCAAGGCACTGGAGCTCTAGGTTGTGAAGAAGATCTCTTTCTTCTCTCAAGCGGTGACACATGTGTAACTGAATGTCCTGAAGGAACTTTCCTAGCGAGTGAAACAGAACTCGCCGAAGCCCTCGCTGAAGAAACAGAACAGAATATAGAGATATCTCAAAACTCTACCGGTGTTTGTCTAGATGACAAGATAACGAGACCAACTGATGAAGTCTTTATCACAAAAGACTTTTGTGCATGTAAGAGTGGCGTGCCAGATATCATTAATAATTGTGAATCATTCTGTTCGTCTCAAAGTGTTGAGACACCTACTCTCTTTGTAAATACAACTCTTGGTCCAAATATTGAGCTCAACGAAGAACTTGGAACACTTGATCGCTGGTGTAATGCTGAGATTAGTGATGGTCTAACAGGGCCAGCATGTTTTCTAGAAGTTTATGATGGAAATGGAACAACTGATCTCTCGGTTGAAATTGCTTCAGGTGCAAATAGTTTTAAGGTGAATATCTCTTCACTAGCACTTAATAAGACATACGTTGCAACACTTAAGGAAAAGGGCTCTGGTTCAGAAGCAAAGAGTAAGTCTTTTCAAATCAGAAGAATTGAGTATAGCACTGGGGACGATAACGATGAAGCTCCTCTAAAGATTATGCCGATCTCTCAATACACATGTTTAACTAGAGCGGGAACTCAGGTTGATGCAGGAAATCTCTACGAGAACGCTGCGAGACTTCACTACTACTTTGCTAGTAATAATAATCCTCCATCACTTCCTCCTGGAGATCCATTCCTCTTTTGCCACGATGTGAATAGATATGGAAATGATGATTCTCCACTCTATGATAGACTTGAGTTAATTCCTCAGCACATGGCCCTTTGGGACCTATCTGATGTACGCTTTGCAGATCAAAACTCTGACTCCAGATCAGATATTAACGAAACGATTCAAAAGAGACTCTTAGATGACTATGGGATTAATAAGACCATAAATATCTTTGGTCTTCTCACTTGGCCTAATATGCCCAATATAGACGGGAGTACACCGAACCTTGGTTACTATATGGTTCCTTGGATTGATCCAGTAAGTGGAAGAGCATTCTGTCCAAATCAAACAAATTACAATAGTGATGATAAACTCTTTAATATCTTAAAAGAAGTCATTGGAGTTAGTACTGAAGGTATGTACATGGCAGTGAAAGAGGCCGAGCTTCTCTCAAATGCCGATAACGAGCCAGTACTTGCCCCAACAGATATTATGATTGTAAGAGAGAATCTTTTAAAGAAAATTTGGTTCTATTATGAAAATAATCAGCACTATGTCCCGGATGAAATTACGGCCACACAAAAGACTATTCACTTCTATTGGCCTGCTGATGTTAATAATCCATATATCAGAAAATCTACTCAAAAGATTTACACTATTAGAAGACCTACCGAATTAAACGTGGGACAAGATCAAACAGGTATTCCAACAACTGTATCTCCTCCAGATAAGAGATTTGGTTGTATGCCGGCCCTAGATTAAAGAAAAACTTCTTTTACAATATTGAATGTTGGAGCGAGTTCGCTGCCAAAGAAAAATATTAGGATAAAAATTCTTAGTCCATAGATAAAGCATTTTCTAAACATCCACTTAAAGAGTCTTGAAAATAAACTTCCCTCTTTGGAGGCCCTTCTTGCTAGAACAAAGCCTAAGATAATCGTAAAAATATTTGCAAGTAAGAAATAGAGCAGTTTCTGTTTGTCTTTGAACATATCAAGTAGAGAGAGAAGAGCTTGATTATCTCTAAGCAGATGAGTGATGAAATCCACTGTTTTAGGGAAGGCCTTCGCCATTCCCTTTGCTGGAGACTTGGAAATATTCTCTTGAATTTGCGCTCTTGAAGATTCATAGCTCATTCTAGAGTAAACGCTATTGAGCTGTTTAACGATTGGCCTAAGCTTCTTTACATCCATTTCAGGCTTAATATTTAAATTCCCCTTACTCCCGCCTGCAGCACCGCCGTGAGTTTTCTGAATCTGCTCTACTAGCTTTTGATTCTGCTCTCTAAAATCGTGCAGAGACTCTTCAAGATTATCGTCACTATCATCAGTGTAGCCATCTTGAGCAAAGCTCATACTTGACCCTAAGAGAATTAGGGTCAAGAGAGTTAATTTTAAATATTTAAAGAAATTAAGCGTTAGCAGTATTCTTCTCCTGAGAACCCTTAACTCTATCAAAGAAGAGAGTAACAGGAGCTGCTACGAAAATAGAAGAATATGTACCAATGAGAACACCTAGAGAAATAGCTAGGAAGAAGTCTCTAATGGCCAATCCACCAAAGAAGTACATAACAACAGATACAAATAGCGTTGTAAGTGATGTCATTATTGTTCTAGAAAGTGTTTCATTAACAGCGTTGTTAATATGTGAAGCAAGATCTAGAGCTGAATTCTTCTCTTCGTGCTCTCTTACTCTATCGTAAACAATAACCGTATCGTTTACTGAGTAACCAATAACCGCTAAAAGAGCAGCAACAGTTTGCAGAGTAAATTCAACATTGAAGAATGCAAATACACCTAAGATAATTGTTACGTCATGGAAAAGAGCAACGATTGCACCTGGTGAGTATTTAAAGTCAAATCTAAGACCAATATAAATCATAATGGCAATAAGGGCCCAGAGCATTGCTTGGAACCCTGAGATTCGAAGCTGAGCACCGGCCTTTGGACCAACGATATCAACCTTACGAACTTCAACACCTTTAGAAGCGTAAGAAGCTAGAAGTGTTTCAGAAACCTTCTCAGTGATCTGATTTAGATTTGTCTCATCACCTTGAACCTTAACTAAGAATTCATTTTGTGAGCGCTCACCAATTGTCTGAGCAGCAATTCCCTTAAATCCAGCATCGGCCAATTCTTTTCTTAATCCATCAAGGTTAATTGACTCTTTAAACTTAAGTTGAATCTCGGCACCACCTCTAAAGTCAACACCGTAATTCATCTTAGTAATGATTCCAAAGAGGGAAACAGAAACTAAGAGTAAAGAGATTACTGTAGTAATTGAAAACTTATTTACGAAATTAATCTTTGTATTGTTACTTATAATTTCAAACATAATATTCCCCCAACCTAAATACTTAGGTCTTCTCCCTGAACTTTGTCCATGTAGAATTCAAATAATAATTTTCCAGCGAAGTACGCAGTATAGACTGTTGCAAAGATACCAATGAGTAGTGTCACGGCAAAACCTCTAATAGGACCTGTACCAAAGTTTAGGAGACAGAAACCAGCAAGAGCCGTCGTAATGTTAGCATCGATAATTGTCCAAAATGCAGACTCAAAACCGCTTTCAACTGCTTTGTAGTTGCTAACACCTTTTCTAACTTCTTCACGGATTCTCTCATAGATAATGATATTAGCATCAACCGCCATACCAATAGTAAGAGCAATACCAGCAATTCCCGGCAGAGTGAGTGTCGCTTCAAGTCCTACAAGACAAGCAATAACAATAATTACGTTTAGAGCGAGAGTTACAATTGCAATAGCACCACTAACTCTATAGTAAACAAGGATAAATCCAAAGACTAGAATACAAGCAACCATTGAGGCAAAACGGGCCTTATCAATTGAATCGTGTCCAAGTGAAGGACCAACTGTTCTTTGCTCTAAGAAGTCTAGTTGAACAGGTAGAGCACCAGCTCTAAGAACAAGGGCAAGGTCTCTCGCCTCTTTCATTACTTTATTGAATCCACCAGAACCAATTGTAATCTGTGCTCTTCCCCCACCAATTCTAGTTTGAATATTTGGAGCACTATAAACATTCCCATCGAGAATAATTGCTAGCTGTCTACCAATATTTTCACCAGTAATTGTTTCAAATAACTTCGCCCCTGAAGACTTAAATTCAAGTGAAACATATGGCTCATTCTTCTGCTGATCAATCTGAACTCTTGCATCTTGAAGAGCTTCACCAGTCAGGGCAGAGTTTTCTTCTACAAGGTATGGAATTTTAGATTCAAGTTCGTTTGTAAGTTTATTTACAGTCTTTTCAAAAGCTAAAATCCAACCAGCAGGAAGAAGTTTTTCATTCTTTAGGTACTCATTGAGCTGATTGAGGTAGCTTGAAAATCTATCACCTTTTTTAAAAGTAATTCCAGAAGCCTCGGCCTTAGTGATCCAATCTTGAATCGTAACAGGACTAACTTCATTATTAACAAGATTAAAAGTAAGCTTAGCTGTTTTACCAATTAAGTCCTTCGCTCTCTCAATATCTTTTACACCAGGAAGTTGAATGATAATTCTATCATTACCCTGTGAGATAATTTCCGGCTCTGTTACACCAAACTCATCAATTCTATTTCTAATAACTTCGATAGACTTTGAAACTGACTGCTCTTCAATCTGAGTTTTTAAAACCTTTGTAAGGGCAAGTTGAAGATTAGCTCCCGTATCACCAGTAATTCTAATATAACCTTGATAGAACTCGTGAATTTTGGCCTTAGCTGTTTCCATATCAGCAGGACTTGCTAGAACAAGAGTTTGCATAGGGTCCATCTCATCCGCAAGATTTAGATCCCCTGGAGTTGAAGAAATACCATTGTCGGCAAGAAGTGATTCTACCTTTCTAGTATAACCCTTAACTTCATCTTTATATACTTTCTTGAAATCGATTCCAAGAATCATATAAAGACCACCTTGAAGGTCGAGGCCTAGATTAATTTTTGATTTTACAGGGTAATTACTCTCCTCTTGAAAGTCTAAAGCCGTCGGTAAAATGATTACCACAGACGTAATAGTGACAATAATTAGGAAAATAAAGCGATACCACCAGCTTCTTTTCATTCAATACTCCTCATAGGATTTGGTAGG
The DNA here is from genome assembly GCF_000210915.2 of Halobacteriovorax marinus SJ. Taxonomy (NCBI): domain Bacteria; kingdom Pseudomonadati; phylum Bdellovibrionota; class Bacteriovoracia; order Bacteriovoracales; family Halobacteriovoraceae; genus Halobacteriovorax; species Halobacteriovorax marinus. The sequence goes on along the minus strand of NC_016620.1, from coordinate 1,551,901 downwards.
CGAGAACGCCTATATTAAGCATACGATTTTAAACACTTAAAAGTATAGAGGATAACTTTGTAAAAAAGCAATGATTGAAGTGGCAAACCACCAAAATAATTGAATTGGTGGCTAAGCGTTAGAATCGTCTGAAGATTTTTTATTGTCCTCAGACGTAGTGATGGTTTCACTTGGCGCGTCAGATGATGCCAAGTTCTGAGTGTTATCTTTAGTCTCGGCAGGAGCATTTACTTGATCAAGAAGATCATCTTTTGCCTTTTGAAACTCTCTAATCCCTTTACCTAAGCCTCTTGCAAGCTCAGGTAACTTCTTTGGACCTATAAAGAGAAGTGCAAAAACAAAAATTATTAGTAATTCAGCTCCACCGATTCCAAACATAGCACCCTCTTACTTCTTCTCTTCTGTTTTCTTGAAGATAGAATCAGCTTTACCACCAATATGGCTTCTAAGAACTTTAACTTTAGTTCCTTCAGCAATTTCTAGTGTGATAACTTTATCAGTAATCCCAGTAATTGTTCCAAAGAGTCCAGACTTTGTGAAAATCTCTTCACCTTTTCCAAGCTGACTTAGCATTGCTTGCTCTTCTTTCGCCTTCTTAGCTTGAGGTCTAATCATTAGGAAGTAGAAAATTGCGAAAACAGCAATCATTGGAAGAAATGAGCTGAGTGCATTTGGTTGACCTGCTGCTGCAGCCGCTTCTTGTGCCATAACTGGAGTCATTAAAAAATCTAACATGCGTGTATCCTTATTGCCTTGGACTATCTATGTCCATTGATTTGAAGTGTAATTGTTATAAAATGTCTTATAATATTCGTCAAACGTTCCCGCTATAATATGGGCCCTCGCCTGCTTTGTCATATCTAAAAAGAAGTGCAAATTATGATAACTTATAAGCTGACCAGCTAAATATTCACCAGTATTATAGAGATGTCTAATATACGATCTGGAATAATTGCTACAGACCTTACATGAACAATCTGGATCAGGTGGCAATGTATCTTCTTTAAACCTTTCCTTCTTTATATTGAGAGGTCCATGGTGAGTGAGAAATTGTCCATTGCGCGCATTTCGAGTAGGCAGTACGCAGTCAAACATATCTAAACCGTTCTTAATTCCAGTTAAAATATCTAAAGGCTTCCCAACACCCATTAGGTAGCGAGGTTTATCCTTAGGCATTGTGTGAACAAAGTCAGAGCAAAACTCTACCATTTCCTCATTCTTCTCCCCTACGCTAAGCCCTCCTAGAGCGTAACCTTCAAAGTTCATCTCAGTAAGTCTCTCCATACACTCTGTTCTTAAGTCGAAGTGTAGGCCACCCTGAATGATACCAAAGAGGTTTTGGTGTTCTTTAAGCTCGTAGTCACGGCATCTCTTGGCCCATCTTAGAGTGAGTTCCATACTCTCTCTAAGCCTTTCCTTTGTTGCAGGAAGCGCTGGACACTCATCAAAATTCATAACGATATCACTACCAAGTGCGCGTTGAATTTCCATAGATTTTTCAGGAGAGATCATATGGTATGAGCCATCAATATGAGACTGAAAGCGAACCCCCTCTTCACTCAATTTATTCATCGAAGAGAGAGAGAAAACTTGATATCCCCCACTATCTGTGAGGATAGGTTTTTTCCAATTCATAAAACCATGTAGACCGCCTCCAACTTTTTCAATCAGTTCATGTCCTGGTCTTAAGTAGAGATGATAAGTATTGCCAAGGATAATCTGGGCCCCAACTTCTTCTAATTCATGTTGCCACATACACTTTACAGATGCCCTTGTTCCTACTGGCATAAAGATAGGAGTTTCAATCTCTCCGTGAGCAGTAGTGACAACCCCAGCGCGGGCCTTTCCATCGTAAGCTACATTCTTATACATCGTCGTCATTGGTCCCTCAAAATTAGCATTGAATCTCCATAGGAGAAGAAGCGGTACTCATTTGCAATGGCCTCTTTATATAGCTCTAAGGTCTTCTCTCTGCCAATCAGAGAGCTAACGAGCATAAGAAGCGTAGACTTTGGCAAATGAAAATTCGTAATGAGACCATTTATAGAGTGGACATCTACTCCTGGATGAAGAAAGATATCAGTCTCCTTTATCTCGTTGGCCTCTATATCGAAGTTCTCTCCGTTGTGAGAACTCTCTAAAACTCTAAGAGATGTCGTTCCCACAGCGAAGATCTCTTTTTTAGAGAGAATTTTCTCTTTATTCTCTGTATCTATAAAATAATTCTCTGAATGCATTTTATGATCTTGTAGATTATCTGTTTTAACTGGAGCAAATGTTCCAAGCCCTACGTGTAAAGTGACATAGGCCCTCTCAATATTTTTCTCTTGAAGACTCTTAAAAACATCTTCAGTAAAATGAAGACCGGCCGTAGGAGCAGCTACACTACCAATATTTTTAGCGAATACAGTTTGATAATCTGACTTATCTAACTCATCACTTTCACCATTTCTAATATAAGGAGGAATGGGAATTTTAGCATATTCATTTAGGTACTCTGCGAGGTTCTCCCTATTAAAACTAATATAGAAATTACCTTCATCAATTCTTTCAATTTTTGCGACAAGTTCATCTTCAAAAAAGAACTCATCCCCAACACTCTTCTTCGAGCTGGTTTTAATGAGAGACTTATACTCTCCATTTGAATTTGGGTAACTCTCGAGCAAGAAGACCTCACACTTTCCGCCCGTAGGCTTTTTCCCAATGAGTCTACAAGGGAAGACTTTACTTTGATTGAGAACTAGTAAAGAGTCCTCCGGAAGGTAATTGGCAAGATTATAGAAGTGCTCGTGAATAATCTCTCCAGACTTCACTTTATAAACCAGTAGTTTAGAGTTATGTCTTCCAGCAATAGGTCTGCTGGCCACCAACTCTTTTGGAAGATCGAAGTCGTAATTGCTCAATGTTAAATCTGCGCTACTCATAGTTGCGAGAGTCCTTCACTTTTGTCATAATAAATATAAGTATTTAACCGAGTTTGAGTTTTATCTGAGGAATCAATGCTAGGCAAGAGAACAATCCTAATTTTCTTATTAAGTGTAAATATTTATGCTCAATTCTCACTTTCAGATGAGTTAGAGCAGCTCAAGGAGCTCTCAAACTCTGTAAACCTTGAAGATTGGAACCTAGAGCAAAAGCCCCAGGTCAAAAAGAAAAAAGAAATTATTGAGGATTCTATCGACCTTACTAGTAGCGCACTACAGAAAAATGAGCTCCAAGACCAAGATGAGGATAAAGAACTCGAAGAACTTTTTAATGACGAGAACTCTACAAGACAGACAATTCGTTATCGCTCTAGATAAGTTCCCTTATCTAATTTAAGGTCTGCTCCAGCAGCAATCTCTTTAATAAAGACTTTCTCTCTCTTTCCACCAATTTCTAGAAGAAGCACAATATCTTTAACAGATTTGCTAAGTGTATTAGTGATGGTGATTTCCTCTACACTAGAATTGATAGCTACTTTTAAGTTCTCTTGCTCATTTCTATACTTAATGAGATCCATTAACTTTAAGGCCTTAATATTATTTTGAGTAATTAACTTCTTCAAAGATTTAGAAAAGAGTAGGTTTTCAATATCAGTAGAGGAGAAATCAACAATGGCGGCCACTCCTAAGTCCTGAGCATGGTCAATATTCTTTTGAAGTGTATTCACCATCTCACTCTCGTTAGAAATAGACTTATCTTGAAGAAGTTTTCCTACTGTTTTAAACATTCGAGGAATAAGTGAATAACTAAGATTTTCAAGATAAAAAGGAGAATATGAAATAAACTTATTCTTACCATATATATAAGACAATCTATTTTGATCACTTACAACTAATAAAGTATTTGAAAAATAATCATTATGAGTGGCCATTCCACCAACAGCAGAGAAACTCAACTCTTCCAAGAATAAGCGCATCTCCTCGACTCTATTAAAAGTAAGCCTTGTATCAACTTCATCAAGAATATCATCTTCTAAAATAAGCATTCCTACTTCATAGCCAGTGTGATCTTCAGAGTGTATCTCCGCTGCAGGATAGCGGTCATCTCTAGTGAATAGCGTCCAACTCCCATTAAATGCTTTAAGACTCTTCTTCACCTCATCTAATTGGTCAGTAGTAGATAGCTGTCTATAAACGAAGGAAACAGCTCTTTGCTCAAAAGGAAATGTTTTTATTTTAGCAATTGGTGTCTGAACTAGTTTTGAAAATATTGTCAAAAAAACAATATCAGAATGAAAGTCATTAATTGGATCAAGTGAGCTCCATACTCTATTCTTAGATTTCCACTCCCTTCTAAAGCTATGGGATTCTCTAGAAAAAACTTCTCCATTATAAGAAGAAGTTAACAAACTGCCACCATCTTCACCAATATGAGAATACCTCTTATCCAAAGGTAGCCACTCTACAAAACTTCCTCCCTCAATATCCCATAAGTACTCCTTCTCAGAAGCTATGAGTGTTGGGTTTCTGCTTTCATCTGCGAGAATTGTAGTACTTAATAGCTGAGCTAAAATATTATCCTTACTCTCACCCCCAAGTCCATCTAATCGTCCAAGCCCACCAGTAATGAGTATAGGATTTTGACTCTTAAGCAACTCTTCTCTTTGTGAATTACTTAAAGATTGAATATGAGGATAAATAGATATGCACCCAAGAGGTGTATTTACACGTGAATAGACTCTATAACTAAGTTTATTTCTCTTAAAGAACTCTCTCCACTGCTTAATGGCATTTAGATGATATGATGAATCGTAATTCTTCGCTCTATAAGTAGAGATTAGACAAAACTTTTTTTCGCCTAAACTTTTCTGGAAATAATCTATCTGTCTTTGAGTATTAGTAGAAGGGCGTTTTCTTAGGACAACTTTCTCCTCTCTTGGAACGTAGTCATAAGTTTTTAAATGCCCTCGCTTCACTAGCTCTCTAAGTTTACTAGCACTAGTCACTCTTTGAGCAAGTTGTTCTCTATACTTGAAATAATCTTCAAATAAGATGAGTCCTGATATGACAGCAAATAGAAAGAATGACAATGAAACGAACTTAACCTTAAATGAAACTCCCTTACCTTCACTTTGTTCTTGTAGTGCTTTCTTTTCTAGATAATCAGCTTGAATAAGAGGAGAGAACCTTCTAAAAAATGCTCCCTCTAGAGGGTTCTTTAAAAAACTCTTTTTCGAAGCTCCAAGCCTAAGTTTAAATATTATGTACGTAACAAGAGTTACAATAATAGTTGTAAGTGAAATTGATAATAAAAGAATATTAAAAATATTTTTTAAATTCATCTAATTCATTCCTTTTCTTTCAAGCACACCCCATTTCATTGGGATTTTTAATAATTCATCAAATATTGAAAAGAACCTAATAACTTCCAAGAGGAGACCATAGGTCAATCGATTAAGAAAACTTAAAATGAGTAAAGAGAAAACCTGCCTCTCCATAATAATACTATAAAAGCAAAGAGCGACATCCAAGAGTGTTAAACCTACAAAGTAGGGCCCCATTAAATCGACAATATTATAGAGAAGTGCAAACTCCAAAGTCAGCATAATAAAAGAGAAATTAATTAATGGAATAAGAATAGTTTCAAAGAACATATAGGTGATAACTAGAGCTCCCCTTACAGAGAAATTATCCCACAAGAGATTCATCCCCTTAAAGATGGCCTGAACCATTCCTCTGGACCATCTATAGCGCTGAGTAATGAGGGCATTAATCTCATCGGGAGCCTCGGTAGTCGCGGTAATCTTATCACAATACTTAATATTATATCCTTCCATTAAAAGGCGCATACTTAAGTCACTATCTTCAGCAAATGTATCAGAGCTATAGCCACCAATAGCATATACTTTGCTTCGATCAAAAACTCCAATTGGACCAGGAACGATGGTAACCATATTTAAAAAAGATTGCGCTTTCTTATGAAAATTAAGCCCAATAATATATTCTAGTTTTTGGAAAATTGTTAGAAGGTTTTTAGCATTTCCAACTTGAACAGCACCAGCAACAGCTGCTAGGTTCTCGTCTCTTTCAAAATATGGAATTGCTTCAATCAGTAAATTCTTACTAAGCACACTATCTGCGTCCATACAAACGAAGTAATCCCCTAGGGCCTCCGAAATCCCGTAATTGAGGGCCTTAGACTTACCTGCATTTGACTGATGAATAACTCTTACCTGGGAGTGCTTCTCCATTTCCTTTGCAACAAAGAATGTATCGTCAGTAGAACCATCATCAACAACTAAAACTTCAAGGTTTGGATAATCAATCTCTAAGACAGATTCAATTGCCTTTTTAAGTACCTTCTCTTCATTGTAAGCAGGGATAATAAGTGTAACCAGAGGATACTTTACTATATCTCGACTCTTCTTATAGAAGATAACCTCTAGAAACGAGAGAATAAGTAAGAGAAATGTTCTCACAAAAATAAATAGAAGATAATAGAGCATTAGCTTTGCAACAAAATTTGCATAAGGGTTATCAAATTGCCAATTATCGGGAATATTTAAATAGAAAATAATAACTAATAAACTACAAATTATAGTAATGGTTACAATTGTAATAGCACTAGTAAAACTTTTTTTCATTACCCTCTATTACCTACTAAAATCTTACCTATTTTATTAAGAAAGCTCTGCTCATCCTCTTTCTTTGGACGAATATCGATATACGAAATCTTCTTAAAATTTGAAATTAAGGACTGAGCAAATTTCAATGCCTGAGAGGTCGTTTTCTCTGTATTTTGAAAATTTAAAAGAACACTAGGCTCATCAAAAACAAGGTGAGTTTCTCGACTTTTTTCACCTAAGAATGAGAGTACATCTTCTAAAAGAGGAGTTAAGTCTTGAAGGTAAGGAAATTTTGTAATGAGTGTTGGCTTAATTTCTAAGAATATAAGTCTTTCGTCATCAATATATTTCTTCAAACTCTCATTACTTTCGTAAAAGTACTCTCCCTTACTCCATGAGAGAAAGACGACAGTTTCACCTTCAGGAATTCTTTGAATTTTCTTTAAAATGAATTTATCTTTTTCTTGAACGTTAAAGCCAATGATAAACTCTATATTATTCTTCTTCGAAGTTATTATATTTGTAACTGAATCTAGAGATTGATCAATATCACTGGCCAAGGTTTTTATACTTACAGGCTTTTTAATAAACCCAATGGCACCTAGTTCTCTTATTCGAATTCTATCTTCCCTCGCTTCAGTAGAACTCATACAAATTACTGGTATATCGCAAAGTATTGCATGGTGCTTTAAGAGGTTTAAAATCTCAAAACCGTCTACACTTGGCATAAGTAAGTCTAACAGAATCACATCTGGCATATGTAGTTCACATACTCGAATCGATTCAAATATATTATCAACAATATAGACTTCAAAACGCTCGCTAAGCGCTTTCTCTACTAACTTACGTGTCACTGCTTCATCATCAATAACAACAACTTTCTTTTTTAAAGCTACTTGTTCGTTTAGCTCGGTTGAAGACAAAATGAACTCCATTTTTTGAAAGGATTTTTATTGTAATTATAGTATAGTATAAAAATGTTTACTAAATCTGTGGGTATTATTTTCGTTATTATTTCTCTCTACTCTTGTGCTCATAAGATTTCTTATAAGCGCATTGAAAAAGAAGAGAACTTGAGTTCTTTAGTTTTTACTGGCTATGGAAGATATAGCTATACTAGAGGTAATATAGAGACCTATCTAGAAGAGCTGAAACTTTTAAATTTAAATACAGCTAGTTTTCTCTATTCGTGCCAGACAAAAACTCTTTACTCCAGTAATGTTGACTGTAGTTCAAATTATACGCCCTCATTAAATTCAATTAAAATGGCCATAGAAATGGCCAAGCAAAGAGGATTTAGAGTCTCTCTTCGCCACTATATTGACGTTGAGAATAAGAAGTGGAGATGTTACTGGGACCCAGAGGATAAAGAGCTCGCTTTTGAAAATATTCAAAATCAACTGAGCGTATTTGCAGAGCTTCTAGAAGAATATAAAGTTGAGAACTTTATTATCGGAGCTGAGTATTGCCAACTAAGCAATTCTAGTTATGAACTATATTGGAGAGAAATTATTTCTAAAGTAAGAGAGAAGTTCAAAGGTAGAGTCTCTTATGGGGCGAATTGGGAAGCCGTAAACAATGTAAATGAATTCTTTGAAACTCCAATTTGGAAATATGTAGATGAACTTGGACTCGATATGTATTTTCCAATTCCAAATACAATTAAGAAAAAGGAAATCTATACTTATCAAGAGAGAATGCTTAAAAAGTATATCCAACACGCAAAGAAGTTTAAAAAACCACTTATTATCAATGAAATTGGTTATCCAGGTTCAAAGAAAGGAACGCTCGAGCCCTATGAGTGGAGAAATATGACACCTGGGCCAGAACTTAGACAGGCAATGGCCTATAGATATACTCTACTAGCACTAAAAAGTGATAAAACGGTGCGAGGAATCTATCTTTGGAGAAAGCTTGCAGCGAATAAATATGAAATGAATACATATAACCCAAATGAAACCGATTACAATTTATGGAAGAGAAAGGCCTGGTATGAAGTCCAAAGTTTTTTTAATAATTATTAGTTCCCTACTATTTAATTTAAACACTTATTCCAGCTTTAATAGGGATAAAGTTGAAGCGCTTTGGGGCTCAGCCAATCTTCAAGTCGACAAGAATAATATTCACCTCTTTTCTAAAGACGAGAAAAATCCAAGTTTCCTATCTGTAGACATCTCTTCACACGACTTTAAAATTGATCACGATAATATCGTTTTAGATTTGATGGTAGATGACTTAAGAGCTGTCAATGGAATCGAAATAAGATTTTCTGAGTCTAAAGTCTCAGAAAACTACCTATATTATGTTATCCCTCTTTTTACTGATTATGAATTCAACCTCCTCCAGTCTTCTAATCCTACAAGACTTAGTATTTCAGGAGCAAATTTAAAAGAGAAAGGAAAGGGTGCTAAGTCGCTTAACTATATGACTATATACTTCTCCGCAAAAACAACCAATACGAGACTTACTCTGTGGCCTTTGAAAAAGACAAAGAAAATTGACCGTGGCATCTTAACAATTACCTTTGACGATGGAGCAAAGGATAACCTCTTAGCAGACAGAGAACTCAGCAATTATAAGTTTCCTATTACAACATATATTATGCCTGATTCTCTTAATACAAAAGATTTCTTAAAAGAGAGTGAGTTAAAAATGCTCTCAAAGAAATATTGGCAAGTAGAATCTCATCACGAAATTCCCTTCACATTCTTTTCCTCTAAACAGCTTAGTGAAGAAATAGAGAGACTTGAAAAATATTTTAAAAGAAATGAATACAAGAAAGACGACTTTCACCTGGCCTACCCTCTTGGGAAAATTAATAAAAATGTTGAAGATATCGTTAGAAAGAGCTTTGCTACTGCGAGATTGGCTTCTGGAGGTATCGAAACTATTCCTCCTGGCGACTATCACAAGCTAAGGGCATTTAATGTTCTCAATACAACAACACCAGAAGAACTTAAAGAGATTATTGATAAGACGAAGAAAAGTAAGCAGTGGCTAATACTTATGTTTCATCATATTAAAGATCAACCGAAAGACGAAATCGACTACTCTACTGAAAACTTTAAAGAGCTACTCAAGATCATTAAAGAGTCTAATATAGATATAATGAGTATAGATGAAGTGTGGAAGAAATATTTAAAATGAATACTTTAAATAGACTCTTCCGCCTTCGCTCCACCACTCACTAGACTCTTGCATCGACTTATTTCGATAGACATTAAATCCAAGAAGAAGAGAGTTTCTATTTCCATATTCAAAAGTTGAAGATAAGTAGTAGGAATTCCCTGAAGCAAAATCATTTTCTTTAATAAAGTTATAAAGATAACTTAACTTAAATGTGTAATTTGAAAAGAATGTTTGCGCCCACTCTAAATGTGGACCATGGGCCAAAAACTTATCTGGAGACCAATAGCCAGAATCTAGTCGATCAAAACTTAGTCGCTCTATCCTATACCCTAACCAAATCCAAATAGGATATGAATCTCCAAATAATATAGATGCCGACTGTCTATTTCTAGAATTATCTCCACTGATTTTAGTATATTCTATTTCAACTGGTACTCTTAGAAAGTCTCGCGGTGTTGCGACAAGGCGAATTGAATTCTTTAAACTCTTGAGTTTTTCTTCATAAGGGCCAGGAACTCCTCCAATTAGATAATAGAAATCATGAGTCATTGAATATTCTAATGTATAGAGCTTTGCTCTATACTGCTGAAGAAAATTAAAATAGGGAGTTTTTGAAGAGTTATTCTTATACGATAGAGTGTGCATTCCAAAACTAATTTCTGAATTATGGGATTCATTCCACTTTCGTCCATAGCCTAAAATAAATCTTGTACCATCTATCTCTCCAAGATGCTCTCCATCAACTTTCTTAACTCTTAAAAAGAAATCATGTGCCTTCGACGCTTCATCTTCGTAAAGCCAAAAAAGATCTCGGCGATGAGTTCGATATTCTAAATCATACTCTTTAAGTTTCAATCCATCAGATGTATTTGAGAAGCTATGTTCAGCTTGAACTTGAGATAGCTCTTCGGCCGAGAGTGAGAAGAGAAAGAAAAGTGAAAAGATTAATTTCAACATAGGAGTCCTTAAATATATTTATTTTAACTATACTTTATTTTAACAAATGGTAAAGGGAGCATTTTTGACTCTAAATACCTGATTATAGATACCTTATACCGTGTAAATTACTCATATTACATTTGCAAGGTTAAGAGTAATTGATAAGAACTCTCTATGATTGTAAAAACTCTTATTCTTCTCTGTCTTCTCTTTAATATTCAAGCTCAAGAGCTGGACTCAGTTGAATTTCTACAATGGCATCTTCAAAAAAGTGAACTCTACACTAATTCAAAGAAGTATATAAAACGACTAAAGAATAGAGTTAAAAGAAATGAAATAATTGGGCTCGAGCTTATTAGCGCAGAGGCAAGTGACGAGAGAGTTGAATCAAAATTTGGTCACTCACTCTTTAGATTTGTAGATAACGATAACGACCCCGGAAATGATATAACGATTAGCTTTGTTGCAGACGTAGATGGACCCAAGGCAAGCAATCTAGCAGGGGTTGTTGGAAAATATGGTGTCTACCCTGAAGTAAAATCTCTAAGACTCTTTGTAAAGCAATATGTGAAAGATCAATCTCGTCCACTTGAGCGCTATATTATTCCAGCAAGTAGTGAAATGATAGACTCCCTTATAGTGACTCTAGATCTTTGGTGGGAAGAGCTACTCTCCTCTAGAAAAGAAATTTATCTAGAATCTTTAAGTAATGCCAGAAAAGAAGCACAGCTAAAAGGAAGGGAACTCTTTGGGGAAGATGGTTTTGAGATCTTTGAACTTAAGTTCTTTGACACTGAAAACCAAATTGATATGACTAGATCTTTTGGAATTGTTCAAAAAGGGGATCTTCCCTATCTTGATGATACTCAAAGAGATAAAGCACTCTACTTACAGGCCTACCAAAGAAGTTATGACGAGCTTTATTTGAAAGAAGATGAAGTATTTTTAAATCTCTTTGGAGAACTGTGGAAGATAAAGAAAAATGAAAGCATTTTAAGCATAATGAATCACGATATTAATGTCGCAACTAAAGAAGCTATATCACACTTTGGTCACAGCGAGATTAAGCTCTTTAGAATTGTCGATAGAAACTTGCAGGAATCAGGTTTCTACGCTCTTACAAAAGAGCATCTAGAAAAGCTAGATATTCTCAAAAAAGTAGAAATCTCCTTACTGGTAAAGAATCTTAGAGTGAAGAGTGCTGCTTCTGAAGGTCTAGGCAAGTATACTTTCTTTTCAAATAATTGCGCCGGAGCAGTTATAAAGTTTCTAAAGAAATCAAACTTTCCTCATAAGAGAACGAGAGGAATACAGGGCAGGGTCCCTGTGAAGTTACACAAGTGGATGAGTCGCTCACTACTTGTTCCCTATCCATCATTTGTCATAGATGGGGCCCAGAAATTAAGAAATAAAATTGCAAGAATACTTGGCTTTTCAGCAAAGGAGTTCTTAGACTACCGCTTCCCTGAACATCAGTGGAGTATCATTTCAAAGTATATATCCAACGAAGATAAATTTCTCTTCTATGACCTATACGCTAGTAAGCTTCCAGCTTCTTATATAGAGATGGTTAGAAGAGAGATTACAGGCTTAGAAGCCCCAGATTATAATCAGATTTACAATATTAAGTTAAGTGAGAATAAACTCTATACTCTTTGCACGAATAAAGAGTGTGGAAGTGAAGTAAAGAACTTACTTAAGAAGTATTGGAATAAGAAAGAAATAAAGAAAGTAAAAAAACTTATAGATAGAACTGGAAATAACACCTTCATTTACTCTGGCCTTAAAAGTAGGCCAGAGGTTCTCAATCATCTAAAGGCACTGAAATATTTAGAGAGCGATTTTGGAGAATAATTAAAAGTTTAAAAGAGGAGTCACCTTCTCCATGACTTTAAATATCTTCTCTAGTAATTCATCAATGAGTTCTTTAATCGCGACAAACATAGCATAGCTCTTGACTTGTTCTTGCATCATCTCTAGTAGACTCACTAAGAACTCAACCATAGGATCTAGACCTAATTTCTTAATCATTAGCTCTACGACCCCACTTACACTTTCAACGTCTTTACCATCATTTGAAACATGGTATAAAGGATTCTTTGACTTACTCATATTGACCCTGCTCTTTCCAATCAGTAATAATTTTTGCAATTTCAGAGAATTGATTCTGAAGAGGAAGAAACTCTTTAGAGTTGAACTCAAAGACAGATTTCTTCTGAGATTGGCCCTTCACTAATTGGGCCTTATTCATAAATGGCTCAACTACAACAGCGTCCTCACCTAAGTGCTCTGCAATCATATCTAAATCTTCGCTCTCTTGCTTCCTGCGACTATCCATCAGGTTGGGAATATGAGCTAGAACATCAGGAGTATTAGAAATTTCCATATCATTGATATCTTCTAAGACTTTATAAAAGTGTGTTAGGCCCTTATATGAAAACTCATCTGGTCTAAATGGCACAAGAGCGCCATCACTAGCACAGAGAATATTAACAACGAGAAGTCCAAGAGTTGGTGGTCCATCAATGACAATATAATCATAAACAGTCTTAAGAGCATTCATCTCAATAAACTTCTTAAGAATCAATTGTCTTGGTCCTGAGATACCGGCCACAGTAAGTTCAAATCCTGATAGATCTTGTCCAGCAGGTAGGATATCAATTTTACCTTCCTTACAAATACAGTCAGTCCAAAGGGCCGCTCTATGTAGAGGCGATAATTCTCTAATACTATTGATTAATAATTGAAAGATTGAGCGTCCATCTTCAGTAGAATTCTCAATACCAAACAGATAGCTTAAGTTCGCCTGTGGGTCCATATCTATGCAAAGAACTTTTGCACCGTTCATAGATAGGGCGTGAGCAGTATTAAAGGCCATAGTAGTTTTTCCAACACCACCTTTTTGGTTTAGAAAACTAATTACCTTGCCTTTTCCAGTAGGTCTTTTTTCTTTATTCTTATTAAAAAAGATTCCCATGAATTCCTCCAAGTCTAATACAGAGAAATTCTACATTAAGTTAGTTTTCATTACTAGAAACAAAAGCGGGAAAAGATATGGGCACCAGCGCTATTTATTCAATATATTGAGTATTATCAACAGGGAATACACATCTAAAACCTAGATCTACCCTATTATTATACGCTGGGTCATCAACTGCAATTAATTCCAAGTGATAAGTTCCCGCTCCATTACTAGTGAGGTAACTTCCACCTGTTGTCATACCGGCCAGACCGTTTACATTGGTTGGATTATTAGTTTGATCAAGTCGCTCTTGATTTACAACAATTGTATCATCATGAAGCTTTGTAGAAGTGATACCACTTGAGATACCAATCTGTTCAAAGAAGTTAGAGACAAAGTCTCCACCATGATCAGCTATATAAGTTGTGACCGCAGGTAATCCCATTGGAGTAAAGAAACGTGAAGCTCCATTTGACTTCTGATCAAAAATCCAAGAAGAAAGGTAACCATCACACGTACCATCTGAATTACTATCTATACATGGTCCTGTATCTCCATTGAAGACATAGCGAATAAAGTTTGCATTACTTCCATCAGCTGGGAAGAAATCATCATCTCCATTTCCTATATAGTCAGGGTCTGCAGCTCCACCAGGAACAACAGTAGAAGCTAGACCACTACACATAAATGAATCACAGAACATTCTATCACTCGACCACTCATTCACATTTCCAATAGAATCTTGAACTCCGTACTTAGACGAGCAAAGTGCTGTTTGTTCTGAACCAGTCATCAGTGAGCGAATTGAACTTGAGAGTGTTCCAGGTAAAGTATAAAGTGTATTAGAAATTGGCGTCACAGAATCTGTATAAAATGATTCAAGACCGTTGGCCGAGCTTGTATTACACTTTGAATTTGAATTAAGTGAAAGCCCACCTTCTCTCGTGCTTGCTACAGAGTCAGATATCTTTGTTAAATCCCAATCTGAGTAGGCCACCTGCTCTTTTCTAGATGGTAATCTTCCTGAGATATTATTATAATTCTCGTAAGCACCACCTGTAGAATCACTACATCTTCCAGTTGCTCCATCAATTGAAAAAGTACCTCCCACAACACAAACCCCCAAAGTTGCCTCAGTTTGAGTCTCTGCACAGAAGTTATTTGCTGAACCTTGAGTGGTATAGACTATTGGTGGAAGTTCTGCATTTTCATAGCGATCTGCTAATGTTGCAAGTCTTGCTGGAGAGAGAGTATTAAACTCATTCCATGTTGCTCCATCATATTGGAAGCACTTTCCACTATCTCTATTGTAGTAAACTTGATCAGCAGGAGTAGTAAAAGAGATTGGTCCCCCACCATCAGCAACAGTAGGATCAACAGTCCCAATACAACTTCCACTTGTTGCAACATTTGATAAACCTGTAGGACAAGATTCAATGCTCTCATTACTCTTTGTATAAGGGCAACCTGCCTCAAATCTATCGACGATTAAGTCTCTACCAAAGTCATAAATAGTTGATCCTGTTGCTGCCCCAGTATCACCTGGACCTTCATAAGGACATGTAAATGTCTTTAAGCTTGAATCATACTCATAGTTACTTCCAGAACCTGATGAGTCTAATAGCTTATCACATTGAGTAATATTAACGATATCTCTTGGCACTAGAACTTTATTTTGTCCCGGAACTAGAACTCTTAAAACAATTTTTTCAAAATCTGAAGATCTAATCTGAACATTCTGAGCAGGCGTTCCAGTTGATACAACAGGAACGACTTCATAGAAGTAAACTGTATTTGGAATTGGACCAAAGTTAGAGTTGGCCGAATTGTCGATATATTCGTTAGTAAAGGCAGAGATCAAATTCTTATTAATTGGTCTCTTATAATCAAAGTCTTCAAGAGGTAATCTTCTAAAGACATTGAAACCACTAATTGTTCCACTCCCCGTTAGAAGCATTGTATTCCATCTTAATTCAACTGATCCTGTTCCTTTATATTCTTGCCATGAGTTGGCAATTTGAGCAGGAGTTAGAGCAGCCCCACTAGGTAGAGCTCTACCAATTGATCTATAACAAGTCGTCTGCGCTATATTATTAACGCTGTCATATTGAAGATCAGTAAAGAATGTATTTAGATTCTCAGGCTCGTTGGCCGGAGGCGCACTATCCATACAAGTCGCATTAGTACAAGCAGAGTCATAGAAACTCGCTGTCATATTACAATATGAATTAAAGGCAACCCAATTTGAGCTTCCTGTAGCCGTTGCATAGTAACACTGCCCTTCTGGCTTACTTACTGAAGGTTGTTCATAGTAAATAGCATTCACTTCGTCAGCAACGACACTACCTGATGGAACACTTACTCCAGAGCAAGACTCTCCATCGTTACACTTGGTTTCACTAAAGTTACAAACATAGCTAGAGTCTTTAACGTTACCATTCTTATCTACTTTAGGACCCATTGCTATGATATTGGCCCAGCCCTTATGCTGAACGGCCACATCTGTGATCTCAACAGGAATCGCGAGATCAACATTATTTGTACCATCTGAAAAAGTGATCGTTACAACAGCAGTTCCCGTTACACCATCACTTGGAATAATTTTAACTTTAACAGCAAGATCATCTGAGCTTGCACCGCCATCACCGAGAGTACCAGTCATTGGAACACCTACTCCTGGAACAGCGGGAGTAATAGTCACAGGGTTATTGTCATAGAATACTTGGATATTAGAGGCCTTTCGTGGAATAAGACCTAGACCTCCATCAGCAATTGTAATATTTGTAATAGAGATAGTATCTGCATCTTCAACAGTATCAGCACCACCCTCATCAATTCTAATATTATCAATTTCAAAAGAACCGTTTTGATTAACAATTTTCTTTTCAATTATACTAGTATAGTCAGTAACGATCTCCCAATCATTTGCTGATGAGATACCATTACTTCTATAACAGACCGCTGCTCCTTTATCGTAATAAAGAACACCAATACTTTTTGGTGTTACATTTCCAATAGGTGTTGCAGTTCCTAAACATCCGGCTAAACCACACTCTGGAGCATCTACAAAATCAGAGAAAGGGCAAACGACAGGAGAATCATCTTGTGTCAAAAGGTTTAGATGAATTGATCCGTAAGCAACCGCACCACTTGGGTCTGTTGCAGTAAATTCTAAAATATCAACTGCATTTGCTGCACCTGTAAGAGTAACAGAACCTGCAGTTGCAATTGTAGCAGCTGAAATAACTGTCGGCGTAGTAATGAGTTCACTAGCATATGGGTCTGCGGCAATAGCAGCTTGGATATCAGCAAGAGTTGATGTTCCTAGATCAATATAGATATTCACATCGACATTTGTTGGAGAAGTACTACTTACCTTTACAAATGTTCCTAAAACATCTGATAAAGGAGAATCTTGAATAATAACTTGAGTACTATTCATATTTTGACCATCGGCTACAGATTCAAAAAGAATACTTCCCGCTCCGACAACATAAGTGACACTTGCTTTTGAAGAGACTCCATTCACATTTCCATCTACTGGAGTATATTGACAATTTGCTCCAGGGAGAAGAATTGTTCCAGAGATACAGCCCGTTAAAGTTGCTCCACCAAGAGCACTCGTCAATTCATAGCTCAGAGGATTTCCATCAATATCTACACCAAGAGCGTCTCCAGCATCAGAGAGATTAAATGTATATGTAGTAGGAAATGCTGTATTTGATTCGGTTCCTAGATCAATTGCAATATTCTTAGCGAATGGAGCATCATTTACAGAGTTAACAGTAATTGTTTCAATTTTATTTGGAGTAGACTGAACTCCAGCTACACCATTATTTGAGATACTCCATGTAAATAGAGCAGCTCCACTAAAATCTTCAGCAGGAGTAAACTCAACATCACAATACATCTGCCCCACTGGACAAGTACATGCGTTACTTATCAATAGGTTTGCATTTGCAGGTGTTACAGTACAACTAGTTGCTGTATCATTTTCAGAGTCTGCAATTGTCAGCCTCACTGTCTGCGGAGTATCTTCAGTAAAAATTAGAGATGCAGATGGAGTTGTCTGAGCAATAGGTGGATCGTCGGCCGATTCAACATCGACAGAAATTGTCCCCACAGACTCACTCGTGCTTTCACCATCACTCACTCTATAAGTGAAACTATCAAAAGGAGTTGAACTACCACTTAAAGAAGCGGCAGAGCTCATTGTTGAGAGCACATCATTTGCACCACCTGTTTTAGAGGCAGTTATTAAAGAAGAAGAAATATAATGTGAATTCACGGCAGAGATAACCGAGTCAATTTGAGTGACATCGTCATCAATATAGATTGTAATAACCTTACCGACTGGATCAACTTCAATTTCAACATTATTCGCAGTATTTAAAAGAGTTGCACTCTCCATAATAACTGAGATTCCCTCTCCTACACTTCCAGCGGCATTCGCTGTAAAGACAATATTGTTTAAAGCATTCGTACTTGGAATAGAGAGAGATGCAAATTTATCAGTTAGTGGACTGGCCACATTAGCATCTGGATCACTTGGTATATAGAAACAAGTTCTATCATTTGCTGAAGAACCATCATTGGCCAGAGCACAACTTGTAATTATTCCATTAAGAGGAGCTTGAACGATACTATAAGTAAGAGAGAATGAACCATCACTTTCAACATCTCTACCGATTGGAATAGTAAATGCGATTGGCAAAGTACTTGTTGTTACACTCTCTGTACCTGTAAAGTGGTCATCTTGAGCAATTGGACGATCATTAACACTTTCAACTTCAATAGTTACTTGCTTAGTAACAGAAGTTCCATCAGGTGTATCTGAAATATTATATGAAATTCCGTAAGAACCAAACTTATCTTTTAGAGCAGATACTTCAGCACTACACTCACCGCCTACACAGTAACATCTTCTCTCAACCCAAGACCTCTTCACTAGAAGCTCATCCATAGAGTTATTAGCAGACTGACCGTAGAAGACAACAATTGGAATATTAGAAATGGCCACACAGTAATTGGCCAAGTTCCTAACGTTTGTATTGAAAGTATCAAGTGCAGCTAACATACCAACTGTTGTGTCTGTTGATAAGATTCCATCTCTTGCATTTTGTGCAGATGAATACAGCGCTAGTGCCGTTGCACTTTGAGCAGCATATGTGACAGGATCAATTCCTGTAGCACAGAGATTTAATTGATTCATAATTGCAATTACATCTGGAGTTACAGATGAAAATAGCGGCGATCTGATTTCAATATCAGATTCATTATCAAAAACTTCACACATGACTGCTTCGTCATTATTATCATCAGTATATTGAAGAGTGAAAGTTTTTGGTGCCTGATCCTCAGTAAGAGTAACAGTATTAAGTGTAGATGTTGGAACCTTACCAAAGGCAACACAAGTCTGGCTTAATTTATTAAAAGCTGTACCAGTAGCACACTTAGGGTTCTGCCCCTTCTTCTCACCTACACAAGAAGCTACTAGTCCCATCACTAGAAGTGCTAATAAATTTTTAAACCAAATATTCCTCATATTATTCCCATTACTCTACTCAACTTATCGAAACTTCGAGGTCAATCTTTAAGAAAATCTTAGCTAATTCTAATTTTGAAGGAGTTAAAGGCCTAAATTAAATTATCTAACTACATCTCTTTAATATTAGTTACATAGGAGGAATTAACCGATAAAAACACACCAGTTTTTGCTAATATTATGCCAAATAAATATGGCAGTGGTATCCATTACCTATTTGATCAAATTAATTTAGGGGCTTAAAATAAATATAATGAATAAATTGATAATTATACTTTCTCTTCTAATTGCGCCTGTATTTGTACAAGCGAGTGATAACTTAGTTATTATCCAATCAATTTCAAACTCCAAGAAGACATTTGTAATTAGAAAAGGGAGAGACTTTGGTATTTCTAAAGGTCAGATATCCCTTTTCTCAACAACTGATATTTCATTTACTGCTAGAGCAACTGAAGTAACTCGTTTTTACTCACTCTGGACACTGCTCGATAAAGAGGCCACTGTCCCTTTTAACCCTGAAGAAGTTGTCACTTACACTTCTTCTCTGGAAAGAATATGGAGTGAAGTCGCTCTAACCAAGTTAAGAGAGGTAGAACAAAAGCAAGAAGAGAGTTATCTAAGAAATATCGTTGGAAATTATATCTCTCTTAGGGCTTCATGGGGAGTCTCTCTATCTCAGTCAACATCAGAAGTTGCTGCGGAATCGCTGGACTCAAGAACAACTCTACACTTTGAAGCAACATATTCAAAGAGAATGAATCGTCACTTAGAAATTGGTGGTGGTGTAAGATTTGATAGCGATACAGCAAAGGGAACGAATCCCGATAGATCAATCCCTTCTACTAGAAACTTTCTTATTGCCGATATCACATACCACTTCAATCAGTTAAGAGATTCTAGAAGTCATATTTATGCTGGACTTGGTGCAGGAATTGGAAAGTCTTCAACTGAGGTCGCTGACAGCACTAAGACTGGCTCAGCAACACTGCTTCCCTACTTTAGATTAGGTTATGAGACCTCTCCTGAGAAATCATCATATTCATTTATAGCAGAGCTACAAATTGAAAATATCGTTGCCAAAGAAACTTTTACAACTGGAGATGAGCAATCAACTGGGATTGTAAACTCTAAATTTGCTATTGGAGTGAGATTCTAATTTATCCAACCTCGAAGGATTGTAGAGCTTTGGATATTTATGATGGTTCTTATGGTAGTAACCACCACTTGTTAGAAAATTCATTACAGAATAAAATATCCCACCATCATGATTTAAAACTTCAGACTCACCGTCTTCATTCATCCCGTGAGAAATATAATTTAGATGTGCAAATCCAAAGAAATAACTGGCAAAAGCAGGAATATAAAAGAGTAAGAAGAGAGCGGGTCCAAATAAGAGAAACCAAAAAGTAACTTTTAACAAGAATCCTATTTTATAAGACAATAGCTGCAATTCAATATTTCTCTCTGATTCACGAGTTTGCCCATGATGCTTATAATACTCTCTGATAAGCACTTGAATAGTTCTATCTTTAGAAGTCTTAATAAACTCTAGAAAACTTAGACCATGGGGAGGATGAGGATCATTCTCTTCATCGTCAGCATGGATATGATGTAGCATATGGCCCACTCTAAAGTTTCTCATACCATCTAGTGCGAAAGCGCCACAGAACTCTCCGACAATAGTATTGAGAGTTTTTGGTTTAATATTGCCATGACTAGCATTGTGAAAAGCTGTGGCAACCACAAGGCCAAAGACACATCCTACTGGAATGAGAAGTAATAACTCGAGTGAGAAATTAAAATCGAAGAAACTCTTCTTTGCAAAGAGAAGCAATAAGTTCAAAGTTAAGAAGACCACAATATTAATATTGAAGTAACTTAAAAAGTAATTTCGATCCTTGCGATACTTATTCATCTTTTAATCCAATTTTAATTTCTGAGTTAATTCTTCTAATCCATTAATCCAACTGAGAGAAAATAATTTTCCACGCTTTGGAGTTCTTAAGTCATATTCTGGTGTATATGAAATAAGCGGCACCTCTTTTTTAATAACGACTTTAGAAGGGTTAAAGATCCTCGGTCTCAAGTGATGATTCTTATGATAGTAACCACCCAGAGATATCTTATTAACCACTTTATAGTAGAGGTTATTATCTAAATTTATAATTTCTGAACTACCGTCTTCATTTTCAATATGGGTAGCATAGTTAATATGGGCAAAAACAAAGATATTTGCCATATATAAGACCATATAGAAGTAAATAAAGGCACTAGCACCAAGAAAGAGAAACCAGAACACTAGTTTTAATACAATCGATAAATTAAAGAAAAATCTAGAATATTTAATTAATGATCTATTCTTTGTATTGTCGCCAAATTGCTCGTAGAAAGCGCGCTCAATTATAATTAGAGTTGCCTCAATTGGAGAGACAACAAAGCGTAGGAAGCTATAGCCACGAGGTGGATGTGGATCATACTTAGGATTATCCGGATACTTATGATGAAACATGTGTCCAAGAGAAAATCCTCTATATCCGTACAGCATTACACTACCTAAGAACTCTCCTACTAAATCATTAAACCATCTAGGACCTACATTGCGATGAGCACAATTGTGTAAAAGACCTGCAGGCAATCCACATAGAGATAGCCCAGTGAGAATATAAAGTATATGTATCGGTCTCCAACTTAGATCTAAATCAATTTCTCTGAAATTAAAGAGTACGAAAGACAATAGAAAGAAGATAAGACAATGAATAATTGAATATCTTAGTAGATAGAATTTATCGTTTAGAAACTTATTCATGACAAAACCCCGACCAATTCTCTAGTATCCTATTAACTTTATCCTGAGCGCTTAGGTGTACCCAGTGACCACCTGGAAGAACTCTCACTTGCGCTTTATCATAGAATTTTTCGACTTCAACTAAACTTGGAATCTCTAAGAAGTTATCTCGATTCCCCCAGAGAAATAAAGTTGGAACAGACACTTTCATCGTCGGAGCACCGATAAGAGAAAAGGTCTTTCTAAAGAGATATTTATAAATATAAATAGAATTGAAGACTCTTCTATCTCTTTGATAGAGATCATGATCTTTTTCAATATATGAGAGTTTATAAATTAAATTTAAAAAGAAATCAGGAAAAACTTTTGTAACAAAGAAGCGAAAAATATTTACTTGAGTAAGCAGAACATAATATGACTTAATCCATTGATTGAGATTATATTTACGACTATAGAATTGTTGCAGACCTAGTCCATTAATATGTACGATCCCCTTGATTTGATGAGAAGAGATTTGAGCAATGGCCGTACTGAGAAAACAGCCTAAGTCATGACCCATTAGATAAACTCTCTTTTCACCGTTTGGATTAACTTCTTTTAAGAGATGAAGAATGTCGTGAATCAACTCTCTTGGGCAAATCCTATTCTTATTCAACTCAGAATCATTTAGAACTCCGTGCATAAAGGGAGCTATGATATTAAAGCGCTCTTTAAGAGACTCTATTTGCCCTTCAAAACTAAATGCATCGTCAGGAAAGCCGTGAAGCATAACGATAATATCTCTATCAAAGTCTTTGACTTCATTTATAAAGAAAATCTCGAGTCCATTTCTAAATCTAGAGTCTACACAGTACACTTAATCTCCCCTAGTTTTGACTTAGGCATAGGTAAGCGAGTTGTACTATATCTATTTAAAAGAGCATTAATATGTCCATGCTCAGAGAGATGAATCGTATGTGTAATATATGGAGTAGATGTAAAGAGAGCGCCTAAGATATCTAACTGAGACTTCCCTTTTAATAAATCGAGACTACTCTCAAGTGTATTGAAGAATTCATGGTGATGACGAAATTTCTTAAACTCTTTAACCTTGAGAAGCTGAGAAAATGTCCACGTCATATTTAGAACTTCGGCCAAAATGAAGTCTACTTTCTTAAAGACATATGAACTAGGAGTACTTGAAAATTCATTATAAACTTCAAGCATCATATGAGCATAACTCTTATGTCTTACTTCTTCCTCAAAATGGCAACGATGTAAATTGTAATAGAGAGGATCAACATGATCTTTAACCTCGTTTAAAAGATGATAAAAGAGTATAGACTCTTCTTCTACAGCAGCAATTAACCACCACATGGCCATACCACCGATTTTAGAATTTAATGTATATATTTTTTCAATGCTCGTATTGTGAGCGCGTGGAAGAATTCTCTTTAAGTCTATAGGATCAATATTTACTTCTTTAGCAAAGAGGTCAATATATTGGTTAAAGGCCCTTGAGTGCTTCTTTTCCTCTTCAAAGAATTGCTCACCAAGTTGGTAGAGTTCAGGGTTCACAGGATGCTTTCTTAGAAAACTCTCCCATACAGGAACCTTTAATCTATAGGCAACGTCCTCTAACTGAGAAATCGTTGAAGCAACAATGAGTCCCATGAGCTGTGAAATGGCCCTTAGCTGAGGCTTACTTGCTCCAGTAAAGAGCGAATCAATATTACTTAGAGGAAGAAAAGATTTGCTTAAATCAATTCCTTGGTCCCAGTTGATATCTTTTTCGATATCCCATGACTTCTTCTTTTGAATTTCAAGCTGACGAGCAAGTCTTTGCTCATCGTAGATGTCGATCTTCACAATATACCTCTAATATTTATTTCTCTTAATATTAGAAGCAAATGAATTTTATTACAGTAGATAGGAATTAGTTATAGAGGGGTGTATAAGATTTTGACAACTCCAAGCGCCCATAAGCGCTTGGAATTCTATAGGAATTAGTAGAGACCAATTTCCTTAAGTCTTTGAACCAGAAAATCTCCAGCAGTTATATCTTCATACTTAGCTCCCTCACCGACACAACTTGGTAGACAAGATAGATTCGCCTTAGAATGAGGATGAACAAAGAATGGCATCGAGAATCTTCTAGAACCGTCATTTGTCGGATTTACAACTCTATGAGTAGTGGCCGGAAGCACATCATTTGTAAGTCTACTCATCATATCACCAGTATCAACTACAATTTCTCCAGGCTTAGAATCAACAGCTAGCCATGTACCATCGTGGTCAAGAAGCTCAAGACCAGATTCAGTTGCACCCACTAGCATAGTGATAAGATTTATATCTTCGTGAGCAGCTGCTCTGATTGAATTCTTCGTGTCTTCACCTTTTGTTGGTGGGTAGTGAATGGCCCTAAGAATAGAGTTTCCATCATTAATCATTTCAGCAAAGAAACTAGAAGGAACATCTAAACCCCTACCAATGGCCTCAAGAAGGATCCCTGAAGTCGTATCCATAGAGTTATAGAGTTGAAGAAATGTTTCTTTAAACTCAGGAACCTCTGTTGGCCAAACATTCTCAGGATAAACTCCTTTATATTGAGAAGTAGCAGCTAGCTCTCTTCCCACGTGCCAAAATTCTTTTAAGTCTGGATTATCATTATTCTTTGCGTGCTCAACTTTGAAAGGAGTATACCCGCGTTGACCACCATTATTGCCTGCATACTTCTCTTTAACACTTAATGGAAGTGCATAGAATTCACTGAGGTATTCATAGGCCATATCAACTTTCTTTTGATCTACAGTGTGATCTTTTAAAACGATGAAACCATAGTCTTTGAGTCCGTACATGATATCGTCCACAAATTTCACTTGATCAGCATTTGTTCCATTCACATAACTTAGTAAACTTAACTCTGGAACCTTTCTCTCAGTTGTTGCATTCATGTCTTCCTCCAAATGGGCAGCTTTGTTAAAGTAATTTTATTCCTAGGTTTTAACTAGAGATAGCTACCCATGTCAAACCCATAAAACCAAGTAGTTAGATATTACAGGGAAAAGAAATCAATAATTCTAAGAACTTAGAAGAGACAGTTTCAATTTTTAGATACAGAGGATAGAATTATCTATTCAATGGATATGTCAAAGGCACACTTCAAAGTAGCGAATCAAGAATGGTCCTCACTCTTATATAGGGCCGAGCCTACGCGAATAAAATCACTTCCCTCTTCAATGGCAACTTCATAATCACCACTCATTCCCATTGAAAGACAGAGATCAGTCATTCCAAAATCATCGGCAAGGCGCTCTTTAAAGCGGTGAAGTTTTTTAAAGCACTCTCTCGCCTCTCCTTCAATATCAGAGGTTCGAATTTTCCCCATTGTCATAAGGCCTTTGAGATAGATTCGCTTTCCGTGTTCATCAAGAAAGTGATTAACTGCTCCGGCCAAACTATCGTAGGTACTAAAGCCCTGCTTTTGTTCTTCAGCAGATGTATTGACTTGTAGAAAGAGACCTAATCTCTCTCCACGGTATTGATCCTCTTTAGCAAGTATTTGCTCTAAGAGAGAGAGTGAATCAATTGAATGAATATATTTTAAATTTGGAATTTTCAGTAGACGATTAATCTTATTAGATTGGAGGTGACCAATAAAGTGCCAATGAACATCATCGAGGCCTTTCTTTTCAAACTCTAAGGCCTTTTCCTGGAGGTCTAGAACTCTATTTTCACCAAAGTCCCTATGACCAAGGTCATAGGATATGAAGATATCATCAACCGGACTATACTTTGTAACTGCAATGAATTGAGTTTTATTCGTCTTCTCTTGTAACTTAGAATTAAATTCTTTAAAGCGCTTTTCTAAGAGCTCTTCTCTAGTCATGTCCTACTCGTTATCTTCTTTGACCTTTTTCTTAAAAGAGAATTTGGCATTAACTTCGATATCATAACCATCGAGGACTTCTGAAACTAATTTCTTTGGATCTACTTTACTGAGATGTTGAGCAATTTCTTCACGAACAGAATTTGAGAAATCTTCTTTAGCTGATTTTGCATTTTGAACAAGACCAGAGACAATATCCTTAGGAAGAGGCAGGTCCCCCAAGAGATTTTTCACAGTATCTTCAGTCATAAAAGCCGCGCCCACACCTATGGAGACGACTTTCTTAATCACATCTCCAAGGGGAGATTCTTTCTCATTCTTATTCGTCATACTAACCCCTATCTAGCTGCTGCACGTTCACGGTATGATTTCATCATGGCCGGAAGAGAGCTATCAGTAAGTTTGCTTATTATAGACTTTGGAACAAAACCTTTTACATCAACATCTAAAGAGTATGTCACTTCTGTTTGACCGTTTCCAAGATCAACTAGCTCCCAAGAACCATTATTCTTTTTGAAAAGGTCACCACTCTCAAATTCCCAAGAAACAGACGTAGGTCTCTTATGAGAAAGACTAAGAGTATATTTAAATTTCTTTATTAAGTTAAGGCCGTACTCAACTCTTGCATTATCTTCGCTTTGTTCTAGAACATTGATGCTACTTACACCATCGACAAATTCAGGGTATGAATTATAGTCAACAATAACGTCATAGAGTTTTTCAATTTCTACATCAAAAGTTTCAGTTCTACTTACACTTGCCATTGATCATCCTTTATTAATAGCGTGGTTTTGTATCAAAGTGGTGCTCTGCCGAGATATGTCTAATTGTTCCCGACTTACTTCTCATTACGATAGAATGAGTTCTTGCTCCCCATGGAGTAAATTGTACACCATCTAGGAAGTTTCCAGTAGTCACACCAGTAGCACAGAACATAACATGTCCACTTGCTAATTCTTCAATTGAGAATACTTTATTTATATCATCAATTCCCATGGCCTTGGCCCTAGAAATTTCTTCTTCATTTCTCGGTTGTAAAATTCCTTGGAAGTCTCCGCCCATACATCTAAGAGCGGCAGCAGAAATAACACCCTCAGGAGCTCCACCAGTTCCAAAGAGAATATCATTTCCTGAATTTGGATTACAACAAGCAATAGAAGCGGCAACGTCACCGTCTCCGATAAGCTGAATACGAGCACCTGTTGTTCTCACTTCTTCAATGAGATCATAGTGTCTCTCTCTATCAAGAATAACTGCTGTTAAATCTTGTAGGCGACATTTCTTTGCCTCTGCAAGACGCTTTAAGTTTTCAGTTGCTGATTCATTGATATCAACAACGCCCTTACCTTCGCGACCAACTGCAATTTTCTTCATATAAGTATCTGGTGCGTGAAGAAGGTTTCCTTTTTCAGCAATGGCCATCACAGAAATTGAGTTATAACCACCGTGAGCACATACTGTTGTTCCCTCTAGAGGATCCAGTGCAATCTCAAGCTCGGGTCCATTTCCAGAACCAACTTTTTCACCGATATAGAGCATAGGAGCTTCATCTCTTTCACCTTCACCAATAACAACTGTCGCTTGACACTCTACAGAGTCCAACATCTGTCTCATAGCATCGACGGCTGCTTGATCGGCGGCCTTCTCATCACCACGACCCATCCATCTCGCTGAAGCGATTGCGGCCATTTCTGTTACTCTTACAAATTCAAGTGCCAAGTTTCTATTCATTACTATGAGCTCCTCTAATAAAAATATTAGTTTAAATAATAGATATTATTAGAATTATAGGGGCAATGATATTAACTGAAAAGCAATTGCGAAAAGAAAATGATCATTTTAGTGGGAGCTATGCGAAAAAAGCCTTCCGAAGAAGGCCTATATTTTAAGAATTCAATTTTAATTTTAAAAATTCCTTGGCCTCTTCTGGAAGAAACTCAGGTCCAATATTTTCTAAAATATCTTGAGCAAATGAAATCGCGTCAGTGTTTACACCCTCATCTACGCTAAAGACAAGTTCATCCTCAGTTAATAGAGGTGTGTCTAGGTCTCTCTTACTAATAATGCGACCAGTTTTAACACCAACACCATCTTCCCACTCAACAAATCTCTCCATCATGAGAAATTGAAAGCGAGAAAGTTCACCGTCATTGTGTCTCCATACAAAGACTTCAAATGGACCGTCGGCTCTGAGCCAAAATTTTAAGTTTGCAGGAACTTCAATTCCTGCGGAAAATTCATGAATTGGTCTTAGGCTATCTATCATATTCTCAATAGAGAGAAAGTTCTTTACCTTGGCCTCGAACTCATCGCTATGGGAGAACTCAACCCCAATTCTCTTTCCACTTACCCACTTAACTGTACCAGTTGCGTCTAGAGAAGCTTTTTGCCAGTGAAGTGTTCCAGAAATATCAGAATCATTTGTAAATGAGTGTCCGCCGTCTTTTAGGCATAATTGCATACCTGTAAAAGAAATATCTTTAATTTCAAAAACCAGCGCATCGCTTCCCGAGTTTTTGAAAGTGAGGTAATTAAATGGAAACCTGGGAAATATTCTCTTCTCAGTTTGTTCAAAATCAGTCTTTATTAGGTTTAAATGTCGTTCCATGACGTCTCCTTCATATTCTTGCTCAATTTTACCGCGCACTAAGTTTTTATATAAGGTGGAAAACATCACCCCTAGCTCTAATTAAGGGAAATGATTCAAAAAAAATAGGTTTTCGGGTTTTATTATTCCTCTTGCCGTAGCATAATCAAAGAAACATAAAGATTAAGGATGTCGCTAATGACTTCACATAATAATGAATGGGATATAGATAACCTACCAAACCGCTTGACTATATTCCGCGTGCTTTTAATTCCCATTATCGTCACATCGATACTACTGATTCTTTCGGACTTCAAAACATTTGAGCCCTATCACTATCACTTGGGATATTTGGCTGCGTGGACTTTTGTTGCGGCATCCATCACGGATTTCTTTGACGGCTATATTGCTAGAAAAAGAGGTATTGTCACAGTCTTTGGTTCTTTTCTAGATCCAATCGCTGACAAATTTCTCGTAGTGAGCTCACTTATTCTCCTACAAGCGCTTGGAAGAATCCCCGCTCTCTTAGTTATTATTCTAGTGCTTAGAGAAATATACATTACAGCACTCAGGCTACTGGCCATGGAAAAAGGATTTAAAGTTCCAGTCGATAATTCTGGTAAGTGGAAAACTGCACTACAGATGGTATCCATTCCTATGCTCTTTGCATTTGACCATCCTTTTGGAATACCTTTTCCGGCACTAGGTACAGCATTTATCTATATTGCCGCACTTTTATCACTTTACTCAGCTTGTTTTTATTCATTTAATACTATGAAGAAATTAAAGAGCGCTCGAAATGAAGCCAAGGCCCAAAGAATTAAAGAAAAATCAAAGGGTGAGCAAGCCGAAGCATTTCCAGCGCCAGGAGAAACAAAGTAATGCCAAAAGAATTGAACGGAAAAGATGTTCTCATCAAAGTCTCTGGCCCCGATCATCCAGGGATCACCTCAGAGTTAATGAGTATTATTAAAAAAACAAATAACTCACTCTTAGATATGGGTCAGTCAGTAACTCACGGACTTCTCTCTCTAAGCTTTGTGATTAATATCGCAAATGAAAATACAGAACAAGATCACGTACTCAAAGACCTACTCTTTGCTGCCAATAACCTCAACTTAACACTAGACTATAAAGTGGTGGAGCCTAAGGCAAAGTCACAGAAAACGGAAAAGTTTATTTTAAATTGCGTTAGTGTTGAACCTCTGAGCGCGGCCTTTGTCTGTGATATCTCAACAATACTTTCTAAACATGGAATCAATATAAAGAGAATCGATAAGGTCTCACCAAATGAGTTTAAGTCTCTAGAGATCTCA
Source organism: Halobacteriovorax marinus SJ (assembly GCF_000210915.2). NCBI lineage: Bacteria > Pseudomonadati > Bdellovibrionota > Bacteriovoracia > Bacteriovoracales > Halobacteriovoraceae > Halobacteriovorax > Halobacteriovorax marinus. The sequence goes on along the minus strand of NC_016620.1, from coordinate 1,522,220 downwards.
ACTCAAGTTCCAATAGGAATGAATTGGCAGGAGGTCAAGGCCGAACTTCTAAAAACATCTAATGGTCACCAAGTAGATGTGGCATTTTTAAAAGACGATATTTTTAGAAGAAGTAAGCGCTTAATTGTTTTTGATATGGACTCTACTCTTATTCAAACTGAGGTCATCGACGAGTTGGCCGATGCTTGCGGTGTAGGTGATGAAATTAGAAAAATCACTGAAGAGGCCATGAATGGTGAAATTGATTTTGATGAGAGTCTAATTAAGAGAGTCTCTAAGCTAAAAGGTCTAGAGGCTTCAAAGATGAAAGATATTCTAGACTCTCTTCCACTGACTCCAGGGGTTGAAGATTTTATCCACACTATCAAGACTCTTGGTTATAAGGTTGCGGTTATCTCAGGTGGATTTACATTCTTTGCCAACGCTCTTAAAGAAAAGCTAGGACTCGATTATGCTTTTGCAAATGAGCTAGAAATCGTAAATGGTAAATTAACTGGAAATGTTGTTGGTACGATTATAAATGCCGAACAAAAGGCCCTCTTAGTTAAGCTCATCGCTCAACAAGAGAGCATATCTCTTGAGCAGGTAGTTGCCATTGGTGACGGTGCTAATGATCTCCCAATGCTGGCCACAGCAGGTCTTGGAATTGCCTTTCACGCCAAAGAGGTAGTAAAAAAAGAAGCTGAACAGCATATGAGCCACGGTCCAATGACAAGTATTCTCTACTTTTTGGGCATCACTGACTCAAGTGAATTACTTTAAAGCTATAAATAATTTCAAGGCCTTAAATTAGAAAAGGCCTTGAATTTTTTCACTATTTCTTAGAAAATTCTTGGAAGATTGGACCAAAAGTATTAAAACTCACTTGGATTTCTTTTGAAATTTATTTTTGGAGATGAAATGCGCGAATTGCTGCAGTCTAAAATTCATAAGGCCATCATTACTGAAGCCGATATTTCTTATGTTGGTAGTGTCACTATCGACCCTGATCTATTGGATAAAATTGACCTTTGGCCTGGCCAGAAAGTCCTCATTGTCTCTAACACATCTGGTGCTCGTCTAGAAACATATGTGATTGAAGGAAGTCGTGGCAGTGGTGAAATCTGCATCAACGGTGCAGCAGCACACCTTATTAAAAAAGGTGAAGAAGTAATCATCATCGGTTTTCAATTCAGTGAAAAGCCAATTGAACCAAAGTGTATCCTAGTCGACAAAGAGAATAAATTTATTCGCTATCTCTAAAAATTGAGATTAGCGAATTTTCTTAGCGTTCGAACCACCATCAATATCTCCACCTAATGCCTTAGATAGCTTATTCAATAGCTCATTACATTTAGCAGAGAATTTACTCTTATTCTTTTTCAAACACTCAGCTTGTTTCAATGAAGCAGTTTCTAAATTATTCTGCATCTCATTCATATCAATAGGACAGAACTTCATTAAATCGCCCATACAATTTGAACCAAGATCATTGGCCATATTACTAAAGCTCGATACCTCTGAGCGACACTGAGCTGGCAGTTTAGAAACATTTTCTTTTACACATTTTGCAAAGTCACTCTTAGCACCTGCACAGAGCTTTTCAATCTCATTCCCACAGTCAACACCATAGGCCGTAAATGAAAACAAAAGAACGAAAATAACTTTCATAAATACTCCAAAATTAAGAATCAACTTCTCATAGTTTATATCCATATTGAAAAAAACAAAAATAATATAATTAATGGTGAGAACCCCTAGAAAGTGCTGCCAATTAATAGAGGCTCGCATTTTTACCAATGCTAGGAGGGCACTAAATGTATTTTCAGGTGATAAATGACCAAAATCATATAGAATAATCTCCTAAGTTCCCAATTATCCGATATTTCCCATTGGATATATTTAGGAAAATTCGTAAAATAGTCTATATAAACACTATTTCTGGAAATGCTTATGAAAAAGGCAAATAAATTTATACTCATCAAAGACCTACTCACTATGCTTATGTGCTGGAGTTTATTCTTCTACGACATTGGAAGTATCTACGCACAGTCAAACGTCTCTAGTGCCACTGTTGATTCACAACAAGAGTCACAGGCCAAGGCCAACTACGATGCTCATCAAAGAAATGATGCCACGAACCTCACTAATGGAAATCTTTCAAAGTGTGAAACTGGTTATCAAGGAGCTGAGGATAATAGAGAGGCCCAAAGAGAGTATAGAAATAGCCTTACTCAACAAGGCTTTAGTGAGCTCGATCAAAGCTTCACCGGAATTGATGCCAAAGAAGGATCATTAAATAGTGGTAGTGAAGCCCTTAATACAGCGACAGGTGGGATCGGTCTTCAAGAGCCAGGACAATCCAATAATATTGATAAGCAGAATGCTCTTGAAAAAGAGAGAAGTGAAATTGATGGAAAGATTGCAGCACAACAAGCTGTCGTAGATAGAATTCAAGATCAAATTAGAAGTCTTCAAAACAGATATGATGACTCATTTCTAAACTCTAGTGACCGTGCAAAGCTTAGTATGTTGCGCGCTCAACACTTTAAAGAGAACGCTGTTTTACAACAATTACAAACAAGAAAGTATAGACTCAAAGCAGAGATTAGAAAGAATGCGCTAACGGATGGTAAGAACTCTGTTAAAGATGCTGATAAAGCCGTTGGAGTTGCTAGGGTTCAAGCAGGCATTCAAGAGAAACAATATAGAGATTTAATTTCAAAGATTCAAAGTCAAGAAGATATGGCCGCAGAGAATCTTAGAATTGCAGAAGAGAGAATTGCTGAAGTTCAAAGAGAGTCATCACACAACGCTGACTTTCTTATTTTTGAAAGAGCAAAGGCATCTCCTGATGAATCAACTCAAAAAGGTAGAAATACAATTTCTAACTTAGAGATTCTTTCAATGGCCTCGGCCGGTATGACTAATTTAAAGTGTGTCGACTTCTCAAGAGTGAAGTCTAAGTCCTACCCTCTTTTTAAGGCCGCGACTGCAACCTATATTGCCAACCATTTAAATACGACGAGTGAATACACTAAGGTGGCCAAGGAATGTATTTTAAAGTGTGTGTCTATAGAAGAGATTGCTGCCGACCAAAAACTACCAAGCGATCAGAAGAGATATCCTCAATTTCAAAACTTAAAAGTTGAAAATGCCACAGCAAATTGTAAAACAGATGACGGAAGAGATGGTCTCTTTGAAAATGATAACGTGGCCTCTGACGATGAAGATGAACAATACGCTTCAATCGAGAGAATGGCGGCACTTTATAGAAAGCTTGCTGAGTTCACAGAGACAAAGGTAAGCTCTCAACAAGACGCTCTCAAACTCTTTATGGCGGCTCATGCAGCGGCCTTAATGGAAGTCTCTACAAAGTCTACCCTAGTGGCAGCAGCACAGGCCCAGCTTGATAAGGCCATTGCCGAAAAGAAGAAAGCACAAAACTCAATTACAATTTATATTGCTATTATCGCTATCTTAGTCGCAATCAATAGTACATGTCCTGGCTGTTGTGGTTGTAGGGCCGGAGCACTTGCAGCGGCCATCGCCCTTCTTGCCATGTATAGAAAGGACTTAGCAAAGGCGAATCAAGATATTGCGAAGTGGAAGAAAGAATTACAGGAAGCAAGAATTCATACACATATGATGTGTAATTATCCAGGTGAAGACGCAAACTTTGAAATGCTCAATAGACCTTCGACAATTCCACTTATCTACCCTAAATCGAGAATTATGCAACAAGTGACGGCACAGGTTACTCACGAAGCCCTAGAGTCAGAAACTAAGATTGCACAGACTATCGAGTGGATTAGAAATCTACAAGGGGCCAAGAGTTCACTTGCCTATGACGAAAGGATCCCTAAGAAAGTTGAAATGCTAGGACTTTTAAAGCGCGTTGGACTTTACTTGAAAGATCAATCTGAAAATATTGGTGATAAATTAACAGGAGTTATGTTTCCACAAGCATTTGCTGTAAATTTAGAAAGTGGTATTGGACTTCACGACCAGTCGGGAAGTTTTGCTCAATATCTAAATATGAAAGTAGGAGCATGGAGACTTCAAACTTATAATGCTTCTTTAAAAGTAGACCTTAGAAAGAACCCTGTTACTATTGAACATCTCTACCCTAATCAACCGATGATGCTAGGATTTAGAGAATATATGCAAAAGAATTCTCCAGAAGTCTATGGAAAGCTCATCGAGCAAACTGGTTTCCCTCTACCTGAAACTAGAGCCGCGTACTTAAAATCAGTCGTTGATATGCTAACTAAGAATATTGAAATGAATAGCATGGGTCTAGCAAGTATTCAGGCCATTAATAATCAATATGCAGAATTACTTAAGCAGGCCCGTATAGCTATGGACGTGAGCACAGGTATCTCAGATGCAGCGATGGAGATTAAGAGAAATCCAAATGTGTGTATGTCTGGATCGGGCGATGGAGAGATTTCTATTGACGAGTCTTGTGCTTGTAAATCAGCTAATACTTGTACCAGTTTCAATATGCCAAATTTTGGTTCTTTTGAGGCGGGAGACCTCTCAAGTAATTCGCAATTTCTCATCGATGGAGCAAACTTCTTTGCAAAGGGAGATCCATCTAAAGGAAAGACATCTTTTGGAAAAATGGGTGATAACTCAGAGGCCCTATCAAGCATTAATAAAAAGCTAAGTGGCTTTAAAATTAATATTCCAAAAGAAGTCAGTGGAAAAAATGGAACAAAGAGTGGCAATTCTCAAAACGGTGCAAAAATCACAAAGAAAAAGAACTCGTCTTCAGATTCTTCCCCTGGTGATAGTCTAGATTCTGATTCTTTAAACTCTAGATCATCCAGGTTTGCAAGAAATGCTAACGATAAGGCCATTAACGACAAAGAAACAAAAGATGGTGACTCAGCAGATTCAAAAAGTGTTAGCTCTGCAAGCGCAAGTTCTGGTGAACAAAAAGGAGTGTTAGCAAATTCAGGAAAGGCCAAAGCAAGTAAGAAGAAAGATGCCTTCAATGTTAATGATCTAGATCTTTCTGGACTTGATGGTGATGAAGTTTCTGAAGCTGACATTGACTTATCAGAGTTAAATAAGATGAGAGATAGAAGAAGAAACTCTAATGGTGGAAGTAGCACTGGATCAACAATGGGAAGCTCACAGACCTATGTTGGTGCAGATGGACAGATCTATAGAGACACTGATGGAATTAATCTCAATACAAAGACTAGTATCTTTAAGATTTTATCTGAGAGATATAAGATGAGTGCCATGCCAGTACTGTTAAAGAAAAAGAAGAAAGAGGAATTCTAATGGCAGTAAAACTCATTAAGTTGAGAAAGAATCAAAATCGTTTTCCTCTAGATGAAATTAGTGATCTCTCAAAGTACTCAGGACTAGAAATTATAGGAGGCTCTATGGCAGAGCTTCCCGATTTCTTAGAGTCAGCACTTCACTTAGAAACTCTCTCTATAAATATCCCTGAACTTGTACAGCTTCCAGGGTTTATTTATAAAATGCCTCACTTAAAAATTCTCAAGATTAAGAATTCCAAAATTGCATCATTAGATTGTAAGAGTATTCACTTTGAAAATTTAGAACTTCTTGATCTTAGTAATAATAAAATGACTTCACTTCCAAATTGGACATATGATCTGAAGAAACTTAGCGAGTTATTTGCTAGTGGCAACGAGATCAATAATATTGAAAATGGCATAGGTGAACTTAAGAATTTGAAAAGAATAAATCTAGATAAGAATAAGCTAACGTCAATTCCAAGAGAGTTGGCCCAGCTAAAAAAACTCAACCACCTTTCATTAGAAAATAATCTCTTTAGCGAAGAGACAAAGAATGAGCTCTTTTTAAATTATAAGATTTGGTTTAATTAAACTCTAATTCTAGCATTCGCTTTTCTTAGTCGCTCTAGAAGCGTATTGATAAGCGCTTTATACCAAGATGGTTGTTCATTAAAATACTTCTCGAATTTATCAACAGGAATAACTAAGAGTTTTACCTCACTGATGGCCCTTACTGAAGCACTCCTAGGTTCCTTATCTAAGAAAGACATCTCGCCAACAAGCTCACCAGAATAGATTGTGCCAATCTGATTCTCTGCTCCACCACGGACTTTGTAAACGGCTAGAGAGCCACTTTGAAGATAGTACATTTGAGCACTCTCCTCTCCCTCTCTAATTAAATATTCACCAGCTTTTAATTCGATAATATCAGCAGACAAAATTCACCTCATTTGTTTTTTATTTATTTTAGCAAATTCTGTCTGCCTGTAAAGATTAGTTGAAAGTGAGCTCTCCTCCAGAAGCATCTGACCAATTTAGAACAATTCTATCTCTTCCAAGCTCGCCCTTAAGTATCTGTTTAGAGAGAGGTCGAACTACAATTCGATTAAAGACAGACTGAAGTGGTCGAGCACCATAGCGAGGATCATAGCCTAGTTTAGAAATATGATCGATAAGCTGATCGCCAAGCTCAACTGTTAGTTCCTTCTCAGTTAATCTATCGTTCAATAGTCTGACTTGCTTAGAGACAAGTTCATGCATAACATCTTCACTTAATTCGTTAAAGTTGAGTCTAGCATCAATACGTCCTAAAACTTCAGGCTTGAAATCCAGTTCAAGATTCTTTGAGTTTGTCGTTAACATTATAATTGTATTTTTAAAATCAACTGTTCTTCCCTTGCTATCAGTTAGCCTTCCATCATCTAGAATCTGAAGTAAGATATCAGAGAAGTCGTGATGAGCTTTTTCGATTTCATCAAAGAGAATAACCGAATAAGGCTTCTTTCTCACTGCTTCAGTTAAAACACCACCTTCATCGTGTCCAATATAACCAGGAGGCGAGCCAATGAGTTTTGCGATAGAATGCTTTTCTGAGAACTCAGACATATCTAAACGTATAAGATTATCTGGCCCGTTAAAAAGGTATTCACAGACTGACTTAGCTGTTTCAGTTTTCCCTACACCAGATGGGCCCACAAAGAGAAATGAGCCAAGAGGTCTACTCGGATCACTAAGTCCAGCATGGGAAGCGATGAGTGTTTCGCTTATTTCGTGTAGGGCCTCTTCTTGTCCATAGACTTTTGATCTTAGATAATCTTCTATTTTTAAGATATTTTCTTGCTTAGACTTTAGAATCTTCTCAACAGGAATCCCTTTTTGTCTGGAGATTACGTTGGCAATATCCTTTGCCCCTAATACCCATTCATGAGCGCACTTTTCTAGCTCTGCTTCTGTCTCTGGAATAAGTGAATACTTTAATTCAGAGGCCTTCTCATAATCTTGTTTTCTTTCGGCCTGCTCAAGTTCAAATTTATACCTCTCCAAATCACTTTTTAATGTGGAGACTTGCTTCATAGAGAAAACTTCTTTTTCCCATAGATTTTTTTGCTCACTAAAATCTTTTTCTAATTCAGCAATTTCTCTCTCTAGTTCTTTTTCTTTAGCACTATTCTTTTCTATCTTTGAATAAATCTTTTTAGAGCGAATTAGTGATTCCAAATCTACAAGCTTAGATGGCATCGCCTCAGCTGATAACTTGAGTGCAGATGCTGACTCATCTATTAAGTCTATCGCCTTGTCTGGAAGATTCTTATCTTTAATATATTGATCAGAGAGAAAGACAGAGTTATATACTGCCTCATCAGAAATTTTTATTCCATGATGGGCCTCTAGCTTATCTCTTACTCCCATAAGTATCTCTACAGCATCTTCTGTACTAGGTTCTAAGACTGGGACTGATCTGAATCTTCTATCCAGTGCTGAGTCACCTAAAATATACTTCTGATACTCTTCATCAGTAGTCGCACCAATACAATTGAGTTCACCTCTAGCAAGTGCCGGCTTAAGAAGATTGGCAGCATCCATTGCACCGTCAGTCTTACCTGCACCAACTAATTGATGAATCTCGTCGATAAAGAGAATACACTCTCCCGCTTTTTCTTTTAAAAACTTTATAAGTCCTTGAAGCCTCTCTTCAAATTCACCTCTAAACTTTGTTCCGGCCATAAGAGAGCCCATCTCTAGGGAGTAAACAGTCTTTCCTTCAAGGACATCGGGAACATTTCCTTTAACAATAGACTCGGCCAGTCCCTCAACAATGGCGGTCTTTCCCACACCGGCAGGACCCACAAGAATAGGGTTGTTCTTGGATCTTCTACCAAGAATCTCCATCACTGCGCGAATTTCTTTTGTTCTCCCTATAACGGGATCGAGCTTCCCCTGCTCAGCTAGTTCATTTAAATTTATTAAAAAACTCGGGACTTCGCTTTCACTTTCTTCATTTGCAAATTCGTTATAATCAATATCTAGTTGTGGAAAAATCTTTGGTAAGTACTTTAACAAGTCTCTCTCTCCTACACTTTCGCCACCTCTTTGCACGACATCGCTAGAAGCAAATGTTAGCCACTCACTCAGACTCGCGTCTGGTCTTAATTGCTCTACAGAAATTGCATTAGAAACCGTAGGAAGGGCCTCTAAGAGCTTTAAAACTTCTTTCTTATGAGCCGCCAGGGCCTTTTTAGAAAATGTTTGAGGGTTTGTGAGAAGTCCCCACAATAAGTGAACTGCACTCAAAGTTGAGTTCTTTCTCTTTAAGGCCTCAGACTGAGCGATATCTAGAGAGCCTGTAATAATCGAATCAAATTTATTCATAGAAACTCCTTCGTTCCATTATTTCTCCTAATAAAGATGATATCGATATGAGATTCGTCAAGGGTGGCCCTAGATTTTTTGTTTTCAATGCCCTTTTTCCCCCTTAAAATAAGATAAATTCTAATGCTTAAGGTTTATAAATGTTGAAAAAAATTATTCTTATACTCTGTCTTTTTACTCAATTTAACTTGCTTGCCTCTAACTATCCTGCACCAACTTTAGAGTCACCAAGATCTACGATGAATTACTTTTTAAAAACTATGAAAGGTTTTAAAAAAGGTGATCAAGAAGGTCTTAATCTGGCCATAAAGGCCCTAAACACAAGTCAGCTAGATCAGACCTCTAGAGTTTCGACAGCTAAGTTAGCGGCCAAGAGACTGATCAATACATTAGACCGTCTGGAGTATATAAATATAGCGAAGATTCCAGATAAAATGAAAGATTCAAATCTTTGGATCTACAAGAAAGAGAGAATTATTGATCATGGAAATGAAATATTCCTAGAGATATCTATTGCAAGAGATAGTGATAAGATGTGGAGATTCACACCTCAGACTCTCTCTAGTATCGAAGACTTTGAAAAGAGTGTACGCTCAAATAATGTCGCCAAGGGTGTTATTGAACTCAAGTCATGGAAGGAGAAGTTTAAATCATTCTTTCCAAGTTGGACTTCTCAGAGATCATTTCTTATTCTCAATGGCCAGTGGATCGCCCTCTTTGCCTTAGTCTTCTTTGGGCATATCTTAGAGAAGCTTATTCGACTTATAATCATAGCAAGAATCAAGTCAATCTTTGAAAGCCAAAATATACACTTTACACAAAAGAGAGAGGGCTTCTTCTCTCCACAGGGATTTTTCTTCTTTTCCATTTTCTGGATATTTGGACTAGAGTTTCTAGAGCTTCCGGACACGATACTTGGACCATTACTTCGAATTGGCTATATTGCTTTCACAATTGCAAGTGTCTTTACTATTACACAGATCATTGATGTCATTTGTCAGTACCTAGAAAAGAAGGCGTTGGAGTCAGAGAATAAATTTGATGATGTGCTCATTCCGCTCATTAGAAAATCTGCCAAGTTTCTTGTGTATTGTTTTGGAATCATCTTTATTGGGGACTCACTAACTCTAGATATGAAGAATATCTTGGCCGGTCTAGGGATCGGTGGTATTGCTTTTGCTCTAGCAGCAAAGGATACGATCTCTAACCTCTTTGGCTCGCTCACAGTTCTAATTGATAGACCTTTTAGTATTGGAGATTGGATCGTTGTTGATTCAAAGACTGAGGGAACCGTTATTGAAGTTGGACTTAGATCTACGCGAATTAAAACTTTTTATGACTCAATTATCACCCTCCCAAACGGATCACTTACAAATGCGACTGTAGATAATTTAGGAAAGAGAACCTACAGAAGATATACAACGAAATTGGGTGCTCAATACGATACTCCAGTTGAAAAAATTGAAGCTTTCTGTGAGGGAATTAGACAAATTATTCTCTCTCACAAGTGGACTAGGAAGGATTACTTTCACGTCTACTTCAACGGAATGGGTGATTCTAGTCTAGAGATTCTAGTCTATCTCTTTTGGCGTGTACCAGATTGGAGTGCGGAGCTTCAAGAGAGACATAGATTACTCATTGATATTCTAAGACTTGGTAGAGAGCTTGGAATTGACTTCGCCTTCCCAACACAGACTCTTCATCTCTTTAATGAAGAACAGAAGGCCAAGGAGAATTGTGACTTTGAGGCGCTAGTCTATGGTAAGGAATTGGCAAAGGGAATAACTGAGACTCCTATTAGCACAAAACACCATAGGAGTGGAAAAATCACAAGTGATGAAATTTCACTTTGAATTCTTTGAGAAGTTCTTCTTAATAATTGGAAGAACTTTCTCTTGAAATTGCTCTTCTTTAAAGGGCTTAATAATGAAGTTCTTAACACCACTACCAAGGATAGATGTGATTTTATCTTTATCTAACTCACCCGAGACTATAATTACATCTTCTATTCGGTTGAGCTGATCTGTACCAAGCTCATTAATGACATCGAGACCACTCTTCTTTGGCATATTGACATCGAGAAGAATAAGTCCAAATTTTTGATTTCTTAATTTATTACAGCCAAGCACTCCATCACCAGCAATGATGATATGCCTAAAGACACCTAGATTTTCACAATAAGATTTTAGAACCCTACAGATACCTGGGTCATCATCAATAATAAGACAATCGAGCTGATTCTTTTCCATAAATTATTCCCATCAATTATTTTAGTAATTATTCGGAAATAAAATTCACAGGCCTAACTTAAGATCTCTTCAAGATTTAAATATCACACTTAGTTGCGCCAAAGAGACACTTCTTCTTCACAGTCTTAGAGACAAGAGGAGGAACCATCTCTTCCCAACCGTCAACTCCATCTTGAATCATACTAAGTACGGTTCTTGACCAAATCGTACTGTAATTTTCGTTGTAGTCTTCGATATCAACGAGAAGCCCATTTTCCATAAGATACATTAATAAGAAAGTTAATTTCTTATCAACTTTAATTTTTTCAATTGTAATCATCTCAGCTGGGTTCTCTTCGTCATGCCCAGGATAGACATAGAGCTTAGTTTTCTTACCAAAGAGCGCGCCTATTCCGGCCAGTGGGCCAAAAGAGTAACTCTCATATTTTTGAAGATCAAAAATCTCTTCAAGATTATATACACCTAGAACAAATGAAACATTCTTTCTGGAATATGTTTCAAGATATGTATTTAACTCAAAGAAGTTTTCAAAACTCGTGATGAGAACTTTGTGTCCTAGGGCCGCAAGAATATCTACTCGTGCGAGGAAGTCAGCGTTATCCACCTCACCTCTTTCTTTAAGCTTAGACATACTGATCTCAGGAAGTACCATAATATTTTTCTGCTCTTCAGCTTCAAGGTCAGTTTCAAATTTTCTAAGCCCTGTATCGAGCATATCCATATTCACATAAGTAGGCGGTCTAAAGCTCCCACGACAGACGAGAACGTTCTTCTTATAGAGAGCATCTGTTGCTTGTACAGCAGATCCATCTGAATCAAACATTATGGCCTTACAGAAATTTCTCTTAACAAATTCAAGAGAGAGGACTCTATTGTCCACATTCTTAAAAGCGTCACCACAAACTCTAATCATATCAATTTCAATTCGCTCACTAGTTAATCTCTCCTCAAGAGAGTTCGCAAAAGAAATAGAATCGCAGGCATGATTAAAACAAGCGTAAATAAGGTTAACACCAATGATTCCTAAGACCTCTTGTTGTTGAAGATTCTCTTTATCTTTAAGTCTTACGTGAATAATACATTCACTTGGTTTGGCTCCCTTCTTGTGCTGAAACTTAACACCAAGCCAACCATGACCATCACCAGTACTCTTAAAGCTCTTCGCAGCGACAGTGTCAGCAAAAGCAAAGAATTGCGTATCCTTTCCTCTCGTCTCTCTAAGTCTGGCTTCTAGCTGATCATATTCGCGATCAAGCATTTTATGTAATCTATCTTCGCAGACATAGCGCCCACTCTTTTCCTTTCCATAAATCGTATCCGAGACAATCATGTCATAGGCAGAGATCGTCTTTGCAATGGTTCCAGCAGCACCACCGGCCCTAAAGAAGTATCTTGCGACTTCTTGACCTGCACCAATCTCTGCAATAGTTCCATAAATTTTATCGTTTAAATTGATCTCCAGGGCCTTCTGCTCAGGATTTAGAGGAAGATTAAAACTCATTCTTTGCCTTTGAAAAATTAGATATTTATCAATAATAGCAATATTTTTTAAATCTCAAAAGGTGCAAAGAGAAAGAAATCAATAAAAATAAATTCTACCCTAGGGCCAAAAAAGGTGAAATTCGCCATATTTTATTGGCAAAAACTTTCAAATACTTTCATTTTTAATCTATTTCGTTAACAAATCGAGGCCAGCTGTCGAAAAGTTTGAATATACGCTATAATAGAATAGCGAACTAAGAGGAGGCCCCATGGAAATCGTTATTATCGCAGGAATTATTTTTGGATCGGCCATGGCCATTGAACTAAAGAGACAAAGAGACCTAGAAAAAAGTCGCGTCCCTGTAAAAGTTAAGGCCAGAAAGTAGACTGAAAAAGTCTATTTACAACTAATACCATTAATCAATTCATTGATTATGGATCCGTACTTCTTATGGTCCTTACTTCTAATAACGCTTTTAATCTTGAGCCCACCACTCTTACATTCTTTTAAAATATCTAGAGCGTAGACTTTTATATTTCCAGGTAGAATATAATTATAAGAGTAGATAACTCTATCCTTTTCCAACTTTGGAGCTGAGAAGTTTAGCTCACTCGCCTTAAGAGTTCCAAGATTCTCTCTATTGTTTTTTTGAAAGGAGTCAAAGTTACTCTTTTGCGCGCCCTTAGAAAGAGCATGCTTAGGAAGTTTATTTAAAGGAAAGAGAGCAACACTTGGTCCATGGTGCTTAAGCTCCTTACTCCAAATCAAAAGTGGAGTATTTAGAAATTTTTCTTTGGCTTCAAACTCATTTGGAGTTTTAACATTAACCTTTAAAGAAGTTTTCTTATCTTTGATTATATATTCTTTGGCCCATAGATTTTGACCAAGCATGAGCAATAGAAGAGGAAGAAGTAATTTCATTAGACTTGCTCCCTTCCACAGTACTTATTACCAGCTAGTGCGATATCAATCTTCTTTGGCGCAGCAAGCTTGAGGTTATCCATAATTTCTGCGAATTGCTCAAAACTATTATCCATCTTTAGTCTAGGGTTGAAACTCTTCTCCTCACCTATAGTTGAAAAGAACTCTCCCTTATAATTATGACCCGGTAGAACTATTGTCTCATCACCTAAAGTAAAGAGCTTTTCTCTTACACTTTTAAAGAGGGATTCATTAGAGCCTTGTTGAAAATCAGTTCTGCCACACCCTCTAATTAAAAGTGTATCCCCACTAAAGAGAAAGTTATCAATAAGAATACAAGCTGAACAATTAGTATGACCTGGAGTTTCAATGAACTTAAAAGCTAGATCGTTGCTCACTTGAATTTCTTCACCGTCATTCAAGCACTTTGCTTGAACACAATCAACAATGGCGTGATTACTTAACCCAATTGTTGCTCCAAATTTAGTGTGAAGATCAAAGGCACTAGTTATATGGTCTGCGTGAATATGAGTTTCTAAAATCCACTGCAGCTTTAGGCCTAACTCAGTTATGAGGTTCACATCTCTTTGCAATGTTTCCTTTACAGGGTCAATGATGATCGCGTCCAAAGTCTCGTTATCGTAAATAAGATAAGTGTAAGTTGAGGACTCTTTTTCAAATAATGGACGTACTGTAATTTTCTTTGAAAATATCATTTGCAAACTCCGTGAATGTATAAGTAAAAATCAAGACTTAGCTCTTAGTCAATAAGTTCTCTCGAAGAAAACATTACACATAGCATTGTTTGGAATTTTGACTTCATCTACAATTCTGGCTTCGGAGGATCAATGACATTTAAGCGCTGTTTTTCAGTAATATTATTTATTTACATCACTATTTCTTCTTCATTTGCAGATGCACCTAAGGTCGTATACGGAATCGATAATCGTGTTGAGAGTGAGGAATTCTCTGATCAAAGATTTAGCTCAGCGGCCAGCTCCGTAGCTGGTATGGTATGGAATAAGAAGTTAACTCAATCCCAAGACAATTCAGAAGTTTTAAACTTTAAGAAACTCTCTATGCAGCTCTACTATAATGTGTGCAAAGAAGAGCGCTTTAGTGATCAAATTCCTCTTCCAACTTGTACTGCCTTTTTAGTAGGGCCGGATCTTCTTCTTACAGCGGGTCACTGTATTAACGATGAGACTCAATGTAAGCAAAATACTTGGATCTTTGACTATACGAAAGGAACACAAGCAATTAATAAAGACAATGCCTATTCGTGTAAAAAGCTTATCGATAGAAAACTTAATACTAATACAGTGAATGTTAAGGACTATGCTCTTATTCAATTAGATAGAGAAGTCACAAACCGAGAGCCTCTTAAGCTTAGACGAGATGGAAAAGTGAAGCGTAACACTCCTCTAATCGTCATTGGACATCCGGTTGGTCTTCCTTTAAAAATTGCTGACGGTGCAAAAGTCAGTGGCTTTAAATTTGCGGATTTAATTCATCCTATAACGTCTCTCAAAAAGAGAAAGAATTACTTTGTCACTAATACTGATACCTATATTGGAAATAGTGGCTCACCAGTTTTTAATGAGGAGACTGGAGATGTTGAAGGAATTCTTATTCAGGGTAAGAAAGACTTTTATTACACAGGTGAAGATTGTCTAAGGTCAATTCACTATAAGAATAAATCTAAAGAGTCTGATGAGAAAGTTTTTAGAATTTTAAAAGTTGATAATTTAGAGCAGGAAATTCAAAAGTCATATGAAAGACATAATAGATAGTCCCAAAGGACTATCTATTCGCTCTCAGAAGAGTCGCAGCTTCTTTCGCAAAATAAGTAAGGATCATATCACAGCCCGCTCTTTTGAATGAAGTTAACATCTCCATCATTACAGCTTCACCGTCAATCCAACCCTTTTCATCTGCCGCCTTTACCATGGCGTATTCTCCACTAACGTTATAAGCAGCAATAGGAAGAGTTGTATTAGATCTCATATCGCTAATAATATCGAGGTAACTAATCCCTGGCTTTACCATGAGAATATCTGCTCCCTCTTGCTCATCTAAAATTGTTTCTCTTATGGCCTCTCTCTTATTGGCAAAGTCCATTTGATAAGTCTTCTTATCTCCCGATTTAGGCGCTGAATCTAGAGCGTCTCTAAATGGGCCATAGAATGCAGAGGCATACTTAGCAGTGTAAGACATAATAATTGTATTAGTGAATCCTGCTTCATCAAGTGCGTCTCTAATATAACCAATTCTTCCATCCATCATATCAGAAGGGCCAATAATATCACTTCCGGCCTTGGCCTGAGAGAGGGACATCTTTGCCAAAATTTCTAGTGTCTCATCGTTTAAAATTTCTCCATCATCGGAGACAACTCCATCATGACCATCACTAGAATACGGGTCCATGGCCACATCACTCATCACGAGTATTTCTGGACAAGCTTTCTTTACCGCCCTAATGGCCCTTTGAAAAAGTCCATCGTCATTATAAGACTCTGTTGCGTACTTATCTTTTTTAGAATCATCTAAAGCAGGAAAGAGTGATACACATGGAACACCTAATTCCCAAAGTTCTTCAACTTCCTTAACTAGTAAATCAATACTCAATCTATATTGACCAGGCATAGAGTCAATGGCCACAGACTGATTCTCCCCTTCTATAACAAAGAGTGGAGCAATGAGGTCATTACTCGTTAGAGCATTTTCACGGATAAGGTTTCTAATAGATTTTGAATTTCTATTTCTTCTAGGTCTATAGGTCATCATCTTTATAGTCCCATGCTAAGTTTTGTTTTAAACGCTAGTGCGTAAACAGAGATTTGCTTTACCATTGAACTAAGTCCATTAGCTCTACTCATAGAAAGATGCTGGCGAAGACCAATTGTCTCTAAGAAGTCTGGCTTCGTCACAAGAATCTCATCAGGTGTAGCGTTAGAGTAAACCTTTAGAAGAAGGGCAATAATTCCTTTAACAATAGCAGCGTCACTATCTGCGTGAAAATAAACCTTACCATCTTTAAGTTCACCGTAGAGCCAAACTTGGCTTTGACAGCCCTTTACCTTATTCTCTTCTAATCTATATTCCTCTGGTAAGGCCTCTAATTCCTTTCCAAGACCAATAATGGCCTTATACTTATCTTCCCAATTTGAAAATTTCTCAAATTGCTCAACTAGTGAGTCTACTCTATCGCCAATGGCACTCATATCATTCCTCGGTGTAAATAAATGTAAGATTTTTAACAAAATTTCACAAAAATGTCTAAATAGCATTGTACATATGTGAAATTGTTCTATTATACTCATAGGACAAAAGTACTATACAACATTAGAGAGCTTATGAAAGTAGATGAATATGGACTATCAAGAATAATTCTTAGCGCCCGTAAAAAGAGTGGACTTACACAATCTGAAGTCTCAAAGAAAACGGGAATCACTCAAGGAACGCTATCTAAAATTGAATCGTATCAATGCTCTGTTTCGGCTAAACACTGGTTTTTACTAAGTAAATTACTGGATATCCCGGCCGACTCTGTTTGGAGCGGTGTTATTGAGAGAAAGGGTAGGCCTAGACTACAAACAACTGGCAACCCTTTTAAGCTCCCAAAGAAATATCTCAATGAAGCGAATACTAGTGTGCGAGAAATTGCTCCTATCATTAAAATTATTTGTGAAAAATTTGGCAAAGCTGAGTTTGAATCATTTATTAGATCACAGAAAGTAAGTGATCTCTTTTTCATAGATTATAGTAATTTGATTAACTCGCAATTTGTTATGGACTTGATGAAGAGATTCTATCCACAAGATATCCCAGATGATATTTTGACTAGACTCTCCGCCCTTACGAGTACGCTCACTCCTGACTCGGAATTAGATCTAAAGGGGGAGAAGCCTAAACTCGAACAAAGACTTACGAGTCATTCTATCTAAGAGCAATCACATTTTTAAGGAGGCCATCAATTGCACTCATGGCCTCTGAGTTTGCTGAAAAACTTTTTTGCGTCTTCATCATATCTACAAAATTATTAGTGATATCTACATTTGATTGTTCTATAGCGTTTGTACGAATATCTCCGCGCCCCTGCTCACCACTCTTTCCTAGAGATACTTGCCCAGAAGTTTGATTACCCACAAAGAGATTCTGTCCTACTCTTCTTAAACCTTGCTCATTAGTAAACTTTGCAACAGCAATCTTTCCTAATTGAACACTCTTTCCATTATCATAGCGCAGAGTAAGTGATCCGCCTTTATCAAAACCTAGACCAACCACTGAACCGGCTTCATTACCATTTCTTGTATTAGAGCTAACGCTTGTGTCTGTTCCAAATTGAGTTGTCGCAACTCCCTTATCTGTAAGAGAAAAATTTATGGCCTGTTCATCATTTTCTTTAAACGTTACATTAGCACTAAGACCAGAATCATTTACGAGAACACCTTTATTATCAAAGCTCGCAGTACCTGTTCCCAGTAAAACATCTCCCTCAACAGCAGGGTCTAAATCCTCACCTTTACCTACAGCATTGTATGACCAAACTCCTTGAGCCGTTTTAGTAAAGTACATTGTTAAGGATTGTTGTTCTCCTTTAGAATCAAGAACCGTAATTGATCTCTCAAAGCTACTTGTCTCTCTAGGGTTTTGAATATCAAAAACTTTTATATCTTCCCTGGCGTCTAAGTTCATAGTCATAGACACATTAGAAGTTGCACTGGCGTTCATACTTCCATTTGAAAGTTGAAGAGGCGAAACAGTATTAGACTCCTGTCCTTCTTCACCGTTATACCCAAGTACTTTATGCCCATCACTTGTCACTAAGTAGCCGTCCTTATCAAAACGAAATGAACCATCTCTTGTATAGGCCTGCCCAAAAGGAGTATTTACAGCAAAGAGACCTGTACCATCAATAGCGAGATCTGTAGCAGAATTTGAATGCGCTAAAGTCCCTTGCGAGAGATCTCTCTTTGAAGCATCTATAATTGCACCCGCACCAACTTGATCTCCTCCGTCAGCACCCATTGAAGCAGTGTTGAGCATTTCAGAAAACTCTGCACGACTTCCTTTGAAACCATTCGTTCCAGCATTGTTAATATTGTCGCCAACCATCTCTAGCTTTCGACCAAGTTGCTTGGAAGTATTTGCTGTAATATTTAAATTTTGAAATAAGCTCATTAGGGTAATCCTTGGTGAGGAGTTCTAAATAATTTTACTAAGAATTCAAGGTAAAAAGTAGCTGGTAAAAATGTTTAACTAAACGAGTCAAGGAATGTATTTACTGATAGCTACCAAAGAGATTCATCATTTAAATCTAGAGGTTTAGACTTCTTGAAGTGATCCTTCATTTTAAAGCCCTGACACTCAGTTCCGGTCTCTCTTTTTACAACTTGAGACGGAAGAAATTTAGAGCTAAAACCATAGAGCTTGCAAGCACGCGGGTTCTTGGGGTCCCAAGAAGCTTTGTAATGGACGCATTTAAGACATGCTGGTTTATCACTCATCTTTTACTCCTGCGCTTTACACGCTCTCTAATCTTCTCAAGCGCCAAGTTCAAAAACCACAGGGAAGAAAGTTCCGCCTCAGTAAGTGTCCAATATTTATGCACTAGCTTTTGTAATTAATTCACTTATCTTTATCCGTTTTTCCATTTCCTCTAGAATGGAAAAAAGAGTGATCTCGCAATGACTAAAATTCAAACAATCTCAAAACTTTAGACAATGCAAATGAATAACTCTTACGTAAATCACTGTTTTTACATGGATTTTTTTGGCACTAAATTAGCAAAGATATAAATTGAATTAAAATTGGAAGTGAAATGAAAGAAAGCATTCAAAACTCAGCAGACAATCTGGTTATGTTCCCTGCGGCTAAAAATTTTCCTGTTGAGACATCAAGTGAACAAGAATTAATAAATAACGACCCACTCGAGGCGCTCTTAAATGAGTTTGCACATATTCCATCTCAAGATGAAATCTATGATGAAGATGAATTAATCGAAGAGTCTGCTCCAGTACAAAAAAAGCTCGGACAACTGGAGAGAATTTTACTGATTCATCAACAACTAAAGAAGCTAGAAGATACAACCCAAAGAATGAAATACCTAATCGATGAGATAGAAGACTTTCTTCCAAAGAAGGTCAATAGATAATGAGATATATTAAAGCTCTTCTCATTCTAATTGCTCTATCGAGTACTACACTTGCCTTTGATACGACAAGTGAAATTGAAAAACTCAATACTGAATTCAATCAATATCAAAAATATCCAATTATTATTTTTAATAAAGATAAGATTAGAAGTCTTTTAGTTGAAGATAAGAATCAAAATATAAAGAGTATTACTCTTTATATGAAAGAGACTTTCAATATTACGATAGATCACTTTGAAGCAGAAAGTATTCTCGACTATCACACTGTTTTAAACAACTCGGCCAGTGCACTTCCTTTTAAAGAAAAGCGCTCAAAAGACTATAAGTTCTGTGCCGTCTTTCCCTCTGGAGCGAAGACAAATCATAGTGAAGAAGTAGAGAGAATTCTAGGAATTCATGACTCACTCAATCCCTATCCTAAGGACACAGTGGAGCGAGTAACTGAGCTACTTACACTTAAAGAATTAAAACTTTTCTCTCTCTATCATGAACTTTCACACTGCCTAGATGAAAAGTATATACCTGATAGCTTTGCTACAGATGGTCACCATATTCATATGGCAGAGTCATTTGCAGAAAATCTTGCTGCACTTATTCTTACCAAGAGATTTGAATTTAGAAATATTGCTCTAAAGAGAAGTATACTTAGAGGCCTCTATACTCGTTATATGGGAAGACATATTATTCGTGATGAAGATACAATTGTAATGCATCCAAGTGCTAAGCAAATGGGTGTGGTCTATTATCTATCACCGACACTAATAAAGCTTAATGACACTCTTCAAAGTTATGATTTTAGAAGAGGAAAACAGTCTATGCAGGAATTAATGGCCATCGCACATTCAAATGTAGAAGAGCATGCCTTCAGCTCTAGGACTTTTCAAGCGATCGCTGCTTATTTAAAAGATGGAAGAGAAAATTCTCTCTTTAGATATAGAAACTTTTCAGCTTCATCGCCGGACTTATTCTACATAACATATTTGCGCCTAAGAAAAGAGATTCTCTTCTTAGACGACTTAGATTTCTTATTAAATTCTTTTTAAGAAGTCATATTATCTTCAAAGGCGGCCAGAGCTGCCTTCGCCCCTTCGCCCATTGAAATGATTATCTGCTTATAAGGAACTGTTGTCACATCGCCGGCAGCATAGATTCCAGCAATATTTGTTCTACACTTTGTATCGATTTCAATTTCACCAAACTTATTTGTATTCACAACATCTTTTATGAATGAACTATTTGGACTCAACCCAATCTGAACAAAGACACCATCAAGCTTTTGCTCGTGTAAACTTCCATCTTCACGGTTCTCATACTCAAGAGCAACAACTTTATCTCCGTCACCAATGACCTTTGATGTTCTCGCATTCTTTATTATATTTACATTGTCTAGTGACTCCAATTTCTTCACTAGAACCTCGTCGGCCTTTAGCTCAGTAAGAAATTCATAGAGCGTTACAGACTTAACTATACCTGCGAGATCAATCGCCGCTTCCACTCCAGAGTTTCCTCCTCCAATTACGGCAACATCCTTTCCTTTATAGTATGGGCCATCACAGTGAGGACAATAGGCCACTCCTCTACCGGTATATTCTTTTTCACCCTCAATCCCAAGTTCTCTCCACTTAGCACCAGTTGCAATAATGAGAGATTTTGTCTTTAACGTTTCGCCACTACTTAAAGTCAGCTCTTTTAAGCTAGAGTTTTCAACTTTTTTGACAAGTCTATGTTCAAGAATGCTTATATCGTATTCATTCATGTGTCCAAGGAGTTTAGAAGATAACTCTGGGCCTTCTGTATATGGCACAGAGATTAGGTTTTCGATACCTTTAGTATCACTTACCTGTCCTCCAACTTTCTCTGCAATGACAACTGTCTTAAGACCTTTACGGGCAGAGTAAATGGCGGCCGAAGCACCCGCAGGCCCTGCTCCAACGACTACAACATCAAAAGTTCCAAGCTCTCTATCTTCATCGCTTAAATCAACTGAACCAAATTTCTCTTCTAATTTTGTTAAAAGGGCCGCAAGGTTTGTCTTACCAGAACTAAAGAGCTCGTCCCCTACCATAACACTAGGAACCCCCTGAATCTTAAGTCTTTCAATCTCTTCTTGTTCAAATTCACCATCAACCATTTCATGAGAAATATTTGAATTTAAAATTGAAATAAGATTGAGCGATTGAACCACTTCGGGGCAATTCTCACAAGAGAGAGAAATATAAGTTCTAAGCTTCACATCACCCTTAATACTCTTAATTCTTCGAATGATTCCTTCATCTGGAAGCTTACCTTTTAAATCTGAATTTAAAATAGCTAAAACAAGTGAAGTAAATTCATGTCCACCTGGAATACCTACAAATGAAACACCATTAAACTCTCCGTTATACTTTATAGAGAATGATGGAGCATTTGCGCTCTCACTACTTGCACTTACAGATATTTTATCAGAGGTCTGCGCTAGAGAGTTTAGCATCTCAACAAGCTCTGCCTGTTTAGCATGTTCGCTATTGTTATAAACGAGCTCAATCTGATTTTCTAAATTTTGATAGACGCCTTTTAGCTGATCTAATATCTGTGAATCCAACATAGTATTATCCTCATTATTAAATGCTTAAAAAAGGGCCACTTTTGTGGCCCTAAGTAATTTTGATCTCTAGATTTTACCTACAAGATCTAGACCTGGTTTTAGAGTTTCTCCACCTTGCTTCCACTTAGCAGGACAAACTTCATCAGGGTGCTCAGCAATAAACTGAGCAGCTTGAACTTTTCTCATTAACTCATCAGCGTTTCTTCCGATTCCATTATCATTAACTTCAGCAAGTTTAATCTCACCAGCAGGGTTAATTAGGAACGTTCCTCTATAAGCTAGACCTTCCTCTTCAATATGAACACCAAATGCTCTTGTTAGAAGACCTGTAGGGTCAGCTAGCATTGGGTAGTTGATTTTCTTAATTGTATCAGAAGTGTCGTGCCACGCTTTGTGAGTAAAATGAGTATCAGTAGAAACTGAGTAAACTTCTACACCCATTTTTTGGAACTCAGCATACTTATCTGCCATATCTCCAAGCTCAGTTGGACAAACAAATGTAAAGTCAGCTGGGTAGAAAAATAGAATTGACCACTTACCTTCTAAGTCTTTATTAGTAACTGTTTTAAAGTCATCGTTGTGGTAAGCTTGAACACTAAATTCTTGAATTTTTGAATTAATTAAAGTCTGCATATATACTCCTTTAAGGTTTATCGATAGGAGTAATTTAGCACTATACGCTCATCATCTCTAATACTTAAAAACAATAAGGCGATAGATTTTATCTATATCGTGAAATTAGGACTTTTTTGATATCCTCTTTTTTTACAGGCTTAGAGATATAATCGACCATCCCTACTTCAAAGCACTTGATTCTATCATCGTCCAAAACATTGGCAGTCATCGCAACAATTGGCGGAGCCTTATCACCTAGAGACTTTATAATCTCCTCCGTGGCCTTTAATCCATCCATTACCGGCATCTGCATATCCATGAAGACGATACTATAGTCTTTTGAGCAGGCCATCTCTACACCTTCCTGACCATTCTCAGCAATGTCACACAAATAGCCAAGTTTTGCTAGTAGTGCAGAAGCAATCTTTTGATTAACCTTATTATCTTCGACTAAAAGAATAGTATGAGGATTTAGCTCAGAGAACTTATCATCATCTTGATTCTTTAAGAGTTCATCTTCAACTCTTATATCATCACTTTCAACACCTATTTCTAAAGGAAGTGAAAAAGTTATATTAGTCCCCTTCCCCGGTTCACTTTCAAGCTTCACTTCTCCGTCCATGATCTCAATGAGTTTAGAACAAATAGAGAGCCCTAGACCAGTTCCACCATAAACTCTCGTCGTAGAAGAATCGGCTTGAGAGAACGCCTCAAAAATATTTTCCTGTGCATCACTATGGATACCTATTCCTGTGTCAATAACACTAATAACAAGAGAGACATCTCTGTCGCTCTTTTTGATAGCGCCAACCTCTATCTTCACTTCCCCACGTTCAGTGAACTTTATTGCATTAGAGAGAAAATTTACAAGGATTTGTCTTATTCTTGTCACATCACCTTTTAAAAAGAGCGGCACAACAGAGCTGATTGTACTTGTAAGGTTTATCCCTTTTTCTGAAGCTAGAGTAGAAAAGAGAAAAGTTGTATTCTCTATACAATTTCTAATATCAAAATCTCTGATATCAAGCTCATACTTACCAGCATCCAGCTTACTAATATCTAAAATATCATTTAAGATTGTCATAAGAATATCACCTGATGATTGAATCGTCTCAAGCATATCCATTTGTTCTTTGGTTAAGTCTGACTCTGATAAAAGAGAAATCATTCCTAGAATACCATTCATAGGAGTTCTAATTTCGTGAGACATATTGGCAAGGAATTCCGACTTTGCTTCTTCAGATGCCTCGGCCATTTCTTTTGCTATTACTAATTCTTTTTGAATTATGACATCATTAGTAGAGTCCCAATTGACTCCTAAGACTTTAATGGCTTTGCCATTCATATCTCTTACAACATCAGCTTTTGCTTTAATAAACTTAAGAGTTCCTGATTTTGTAATAATTCTAAAGCTCGTTTCATAATGATCCTTATATTTGATCATCTCTATAAATTCCTGCAAGGCCTTATCTTTATCCTCAGGATGCATGGTACTCTCCCATGCTACAATATCATTCTCATAGTCACCTTTGGAGTAACCCCAAAGATTATACATACTATCATCAAGCTCTAATCTTCTCTCTACAGGGTAATATGACCAAAGAGCAACTCCAGTACTTTCTAAAATGATTTTCCTTTCATAATCTTTATCATTCTTATATTCTTCTAATTTCAAATAGGCGATCATCTCTGTAATTGCCTGGATAAGAGGATAGAGATATTCGTAGTAATCTAGATCGAACTTCTTCTCATCTGAAGCTATTAATATATAGAGTGATCTAAGCTCATCTCTATGAATCGTAAAAGCAATAAAGTCCTCTGCACCTGGGATCAATATCTCATTTTCTGTAGAGTAATCACTTAGATAGTGATCTCCATGTGCAATGATCTTCCCTAGCATCTCTTCCATCATTTCTTGATTAGAAGTAAAGTCCGAGAGTCCCACACTATAAACATATCGCTCATCAGCTGCACTGATAGGATAATAACCTAAAATCCCCTTAGAACAGTCACAAGCTTCGAGAAGAGTTTTTAAGCAATACTCATAGAAGCTTTGATGATCATCATTAAATGTAATATATCTCTCTCTTAAATCTTCAATAGCTGTCTCTATAACTTCTTTCTTTTTTAGAGATGTTATATCTGAATGTGTTCCTGTAAAGCGTAGAGGCCTTCCACTTTCATCACGAAGAGAGACAACTCCTTGATCTAGTATATATACCCATTCACCTTGCTTATTTCTCATCCGGTGAATATTTCTATATTTTTCAGTCTTACCCTCTAAATACCTACGTATATCATTTTGTGCAGCCTCAAGGTCCTCTGGATGAACTCTAGACTCCCAAGACTCTATAGAAGGTTCAATTTCATTCAATTCATAACCCAACATTCTTGCCCAACGAGAGTCATATAACACAGAGTTTGTCTCTAAATTCCAATCCCATATTCCTAAGTTGGCACTATCCAAACTTAGGTCTAGGTACTTATTAACTTCAACTAGTTTAACTTCATTATTTATGTACTGAGTGACGTCTTGAAAGGTCCCTACGAGTTTAACCACGCGATCACTCTCCACGACGGCCCTTCCTACAGAGCGAACCCATTTCTTCTCACCATTATTATCTACAAATTCAAAAGTTCCATCGAAGGGCAATCTATCTTCTATACACTTACTTAGAAGAACTTCTAATTTCTCCCTTGATTCAGTCGTATAATTTTTAAGGCCATCAATCTTACTCGTTGGCGTCCCTAGTTCAATTCCATAAATTCTATAAACTTCATCTGTCCACTTAACTTCATTAGTTTCAATATATAATTCCCAACCACCAGCGGAAGCCATTCTTTCAACTTCTTGCAGTTGTTCTTTTGTCTTAACTAGCTCAAGATTTTTCACTCTTTGGATTAGGAGCGCCATAACATTTCGGGCAAGGGCCTTAAGGGCGGTTAGTTGTTCTTCAGTTATTTTCTTTGGCTCATGATCTATGACACATAAAGTACCAAGCCTAAAACCATCTTCAGTTACAAGAGGTATTCCTACATAGAAGCGAACATGGGGCTCTCCAGTTAAGAGAGGATTATCACAAAATCTTTCATCTAAACTTGCATCCTCTACAATAAGAGGCTCGTCTGACATAATAGCGTGACCACAATAAGAAACATCCCTTGGAGTTTCCTTTGCTGCTAGTCCATAATTTGCTTTAAACCACTGTCTCTCTAAATCAATTAAACTTATGAGTGCTATCTTAGTTTGGCATAGATTTGCCGCTATCATGACGATATCATCAAACTCTTTTTCAGCTTCCGTATCTAAAATCTGAAAACGCTTTAGAGCATCTATTCTTAATTTGTCATTTTCTGGAATTGGAGCCTTCTTCACTTCTTCCTCTTAATGTTTTCTTTAGGTTCTTATCGACAAGTTAATAAAGAATTTTACTTTAAAATTAAAAAGTTATGAGAAAGTATTTGAGAAAATCAATCAGCTAACCAAAGGTAGAATCTTATAAGGGATGCCCCATATCTGAGAATTCTTTCGCGGTCATATCAATCATTGTTAGAGAGGCTTTCTTAACCTTAAAGTCGGCCATAGTTGAGAGAATATCGATATCTTCACCAGCGTTAGTAAGGTAGAGCTTTTTAGTCTGATTACTCTTAATTGCAACCTTCCCTTCACAAACACAGAGATAAGTTTTCTCATCACTGGCCTCAACCATATACTTTGTTCCGCGAATTCCAAGAGAAGCAGTTTCAGTCTTTACAATAAAGCTTCTCTTATTTTTCTTCGTATCAAGAAAATGAAAGAACTTCCCCTTAAGAAGTTTAACCACTGTTAGCTTTGAATTAAATTTCTGTAATACTAATTCCCCATCTCGAACCAGGAATGTACTTCCTTTATTAGACTTTACTTGAAGAAAGGACTTCTTACCTTTAGCAACTAAAGTGTCACCTATTTTTATTTCTATAGTCTTTTCGTTTGCAGAACTTACAAGAGTACTATTTACGAAGACCTCGCCTTTATATCTTTGAATCGTAAAGTCCTGCGCAAAAGTAGAAGCTAGTAATATGAAGAATGTAATTAGAAATTTCACTTTATCCTCTCTAGAAATAAATAGATAAAATAAATTCTATTAAGAGATCCCTCAAACTGCAAATATATAAGTGAATTATTTAGAATTAAGACAGCTATCAATGGCCTTACTAAGTCTCTTATGATCCTTAAACAAGGTTCCACCGTTGTGGCGCCCACCATTGAAGCACATACCTCGAGTATGTATACCAATGACTTCCCCAGTACTCTCTAAAATAATAGGAGAACCAGAGTCTCCGCCTGAAGTAGTTGCATCATAACTTACAGAGCTAAGGTTTGGGATAAACGGTAGCCCTCGCCTATAATTCGTTCCAATAACTTCACCCTCAGATTTTTTTTGAGACAAGTATGAGAACTCATCTTGAAAAGAGAGCCCATAACCGATGATGTGAATTTTGGAAGTAATCTTAGGGATGATAAACGAAGTGCTAAGGTAACCATATTTTTGACCGGCAAGCTCACCCGTCACCTTATTTGGCTTAAGCTTAAAGACTGCATAATCATTCCCAAAGTCTCCATAATGAGACTGAATGCTCGCTTTATCGACTTCGAAAATATCCTCAGGTGCAGAGTTTGAGATTTCTTCTCCAAAGGAAGCTGGAATATTAAATTCAGCAAATTGAAAGTGCTCTTTGCAGTGTCCAGCGCTCACAGCACAGGAATTAGAAATCATAAATACAGTACATGATGAATCTTGATTATTTAGATTATCTCTTATACGTCCAATCTCTGGTCTATAGGAAAGCTCTCTAGCACTGGGCATACAGCTTCTCTTAGCACTTGCCTGTGTGGGCTCAAGTGTAATGAGAACCAGTAAAATAGCGAGTATATTTGGCCAATTTTTTGATAAAAACATGCCCCATTTAACCACACTCGTAAAAATAAACAATTCGCTTGTAAGCCTTACTCAGTATGTATGATTTTTAGTCAATTTACTTAAAGTAAATGAGCGCTCAAAAGTGTAAATTTGGCCCTATAAGTAACTGAATTTCGATCTAGATACCAGACGACACTGCTAGAGAAGCGTAATTTTACCGGCTATTAATAAAAGCTATTTAAGATAAAAATAAATACATTACTAAAGTATCTAATGGAGAATAATCATGAAATTAATGATGTCGTTTATCTTCTTATTAAGCTTCTACTCCTCTCATGCAAATGGATTAGATAGATCCACTTTTGAATGTGCTGAAAATGAGGCCTTAAAAATTAATATGCTCAGTATTTCTAAGGCAGTTCTAGAGTGTAATAAATTTGGATTATCAGAGGGAGAGAGCTGTACTCAGGACTCAGAATGCTCAAGTTCGTGCTGTGATTCGACTCAAGGTCAATGTAAAGTACATAACCCTGCCACTAAACTATTTTGTTCAAAGCCAATTGGAGAAAGCTGTAAAGATGATAGCTTCTGCGCAAAGCAAAGAGTAACAAAGTGCTTTATTATTTCAACTGGTCAGGATGCTCAAGGCCAAAAGAGTTGTGCCTTAAGATGTTTTTCAGGTTTCGTAAACGGTGAATGTAGCAATAATATTTGCAAGCCTGCTCCAAGTCCTTCAAGACCTATCTTTGATATAAATGATCCAAATAGATGTGATAGTGCAATTGACTTAGATGAAGTAGAGTTTTAATTCAAAACTATTTCAATATAAAAAGCCACCCGTAGAGGTGGCATTTTATATTTGTCCTAACTATTACAATTAGTCAGGACATCGTAATATACAGTAAATTATTTTTTAAAATTCGTAGTTATATCTTTGAGAGTTATCATAATCAAGACATTCATCTAAGACAGCAAGAACATATGCAGTAAAACGAAAAGTGTTACCAGTGTTATTAGATTTAACTGTTATTTTTTTTGTATAAGGATTAACAGCTTTTACTACACCTCCACGAGTATGATTCCAAGAGTCAGGAAGAACGGTATCTTCTACACATATCCCCTCTATACACCCTCTACCAATAGAGACTTCCTCTTCAAAAAAACGAAAAGTGTCACCAGTGTTATTAGATTTTACTGTCATCTTTTTAGTGTGAGGATTTATAGCTTTTACTACACCACCACGAGAGTGATCCCATGAATCAGGGTAAATTTTGTCACCTACACAAACATTCTCAAGACAACCTAATGCAAGAGAAACCTCATTTGCTCTAAAGCGAAAAGTGTCACCAGTATTATTAGACTTTACTGTCATCTTTTGAGTGTGAGGGTTTATAGCTTTTACTACACCACCACGAGAATGATCCCATGAATCAGGGTACACAGTATCACCTCTGCAAATCTTGTTATCATTAATATCAATACAAGCAAATGCTTGTGAACCTAACGTAAATAGTGCAAAAGTCAAAAGTGCTAATTTCATAGATTATCCCTTGTTTAATTATGTATTTAAATTGCAAAGAGTAACTAACATGAGAAATAACGCAGCGCAAGAACGAGCTAATCACTATGAAATAATTGCAAAGTTTATGCTTTACCTCTCCCCAAATCCTTATTGAGACAAGAGATACCTGTTACTTTTCTATAGAAGTAGAAGAAGCTATCGAGTGAATTTTGAGTGAAGTTTTAAATGGTGCCCGGGACTGGACTTGAACCAGCACGGCTTGCGCCACACGCCCCTCAAGCGTGCGTGTCTACCAATTTCACCACCCGGGCATTTATTGTTGGTGAGGTAATAAAGATAAGTGAAAAGAGTTGGTTTGGCAATTGGCAAAGATAAAAAAATAGCAAAAAAAGTGCGTTAAAACAGCTATTTACACCATGATTCGATGACGCTAACCTTATTATATGAAAAAGGCCCTTATATTTTTATTTAGCCTACTCCTTATTCTAGGGATAATCGCTCTACTCTCTGACCCCTCAACGGAGTCGCCCTTTATGTACTCCATTGGAAAGTAATGAGCTTCTTTAGACTACTGACTTTTTTCTTAATTTCTACTATTAGCTTGGCCAATTCTGCCCAAGAAACGATTCAACAGCCTCCTAGAGAGTTAGATCATTTTAAAGAACATCAAAAATATAGACATTCAAACTCAACAATAAAGACCCTTAAACAGAGTTTCACTATCCATGGTGGTGAAACAAAGGAAGTCTCTTATGAGCACGATGAATATGGTTTTAGAAAAATTTCTAGCAATGATATTTTAAAGAGAAAGGCCTCTATCATTTTTGCAGGAGGTTCTTTTACCTACGGCCATGGACTAAATTTAGAAGAAATATTTTCTTTTAAAATCTCAAAGAAATTTAAAGATCACCAAGTCTTGAACTTTGGTTTACCAGGAACATCAATTACTGAGCAGATTTTTCTATGGGAGCATTTTAACTTCCAAAAGAAAGTTAAAACAAAGAGGCCGATTCTGATTCTAACAATTTTCAATGATCACCTCAACCGTGAGTCTCTCTCATCAAGTTATCTAAGATGGGCTCCAGCACATAGACCAGTTTATACTTATAAAAGTGGTCAATGGAAGCTTTCACATCCCCTCTCAGAAGAAGATAAGTACCAAAGAGTTCAATTTTTTAAAAAGTATAAATTAGACTTTCTTCACGATAAACTCTCCTCAGTCTTTGAGATTTATAATAGAAGAAAAGAAATTGAAAACTTTGCTAGTAAGATAAATTATTTAAAGTCACTCTTTCTTGAGCAATTTCCTGAGGGGAAATTCTTTGTCACAGAAATGGCCCCGTTTATGGCCCTAAAGCGAAATGAAGATAGAAGCTATCTCATCGATAAATTGAAATATTATAATATTGTCTTTTGGCACAATGGTACTATCGAAGATAGTGAGAAAAATAAAGAGCATTATCAGATTCCAAGTGATGGACATCCCAATGCTCTTTTAAATGAAGTCTATACTGACTTTTTAGCCGATAAAATAAAGAGTCTTAATCTTTCTTCTTTCTAAAGCTCTTTCTATCTGGATTAGACTTAAGCGGTCTCTCTGTTGAAGTCATCTCAGCGATTTCTTCTTTAGATTTTTTAGCTGGTCTAGAAGAGAAGTTTTCTTTATTAGACTTATCTTTTAGAGAATCGTTGAAAGACCTTGGAGATACTTTTGCTAGCTTCTCTCTTCTTTCTCTTTCAAGTTTCTTTTGCTCTCTCTCTTTAGCGTCTCTTTCGTGGTCAATGTGATCAGTTCTAAATTCGCGAGGTCTCTTTCCACCGCCATATCTCTTTGATCTCTGCTCTGAGTCTTTCTCCCAGTGCTTATACCATTTTTGACCGTCTTCTTGCTTTTGCTCATAACGATCTTGACGCTCTTTTAGAATTTCTTCAACTTCCTCTCTCTTTCTAACACGAGGACCATTCTTCTTAGCATTAGAGAAGGCCGCAGTCTTATTCTTAAGCCTTCTTTCATCCTCTGCCTTATCGTGAGCAGAAATATCAACAGTGATGTCACCTGTTACAAATGTCTGGCAAGAAAGTCTCTCTTTTGTAATATGAAAGACATTTCCCATTAATTGCAGTTCATTAAACTCAGGTGGATTTACATTATCTTCCCCTGTAACAATCTTAACTATGCAATCTGTACAAGTAGCGTGTCCACCACAAGACGACTTAATATAATGCCCATTATCTTTAAGATTCTCTAGGAGAGACTTCTTCTCATTAATTACAATTTTCTCACCTGATGGCATTAGCGTCGCAGTGTACATAATATCCTCTAAACGTTTTTTTCTAACTTCTTTTCAATTGTTCCTAAGATTTTCTTCTTAAGAGGTTTTAATAACATTGAAAGCTTCAATGAGACATCACACCTATCATCTTCAAACTTCAGAGAAAGAGTAAATCCTTTTCCCGTAGCTTCCATCGAATGAGCAGCTTCATTATATGAGATATCAGCTTTTACATTAAACTTATCTACATACTCTGGCGTGATCTGTGCTTTCGCAAGCTCATAAGCTTCGCTCTTACTTGTAGCCTTATTATAATTAACAGACAAATCCATTTTTCACTCCCTGAATTATTTCTTACCTGTTGAGCCAAACCCGCCTTGGCCCCTTTCAGTTTCTGATAAAGATGTTGTTTCTACTATTGTAGCTTGAGTTACCGGAGCAATCACCATCTGAGCAATTCTATCCCCATGCTCAATATGGGCCTCATCATCACCGAAATTTCCAATGATTATCTTTATCTCTCCACGGTAGTCACAGTCAATCGTCCCTGGACTGTTTACAATCAATAAATTTGTCTTAAGACTCATTCCCGATCTAGGACGAACTTGAACTTCATAACCTTCTGGAATCTCGTAGCTAAGCCCAGTTGGGACAAGAACCCTCTTACCGGCAGGAATCACTAAAGTCTCTTTATTTGGCATTGATGCCCTTAGATCTGCGCCTGCAGCACCCGCTGTCTCATAGCTAGGAAGGGGAAGCTCGCTATCAAAGTGTTCTAGCTTCTTAACTTTAAGCTCAATTTTCTGAACCATATCTCTCTCCAATAAAAAGGGGACGTAAGTTACGTCCCCTAGTTATGCATAAATAATTTATTCTTATTTATCAGCTTTCTTCTCTACTGGCTTCACAGCTTTGGCAGATAGCTTGAGTCTTCCCATTCTATCAACTTCAACAACTTTTACTGAAACCTTATCACCTTCACTTAGGTACTCGCTTACGTCTTTAACTCTTTCATCAGAAAGCTCAGAAACGTGAACAAGACCAGAA
Source organism: Halobacteriovorax marinus SJ (assembly GCF_000210915.2). NCBI lineage: Bacteria > Pseudomonadati > Bdellovibrionota > Bacteriovoracia > Bacteriovoracales > Halobacteriovoraceae > Halobacteriovorax > Halobacteriovorax marinus. The sequence goes on along the minus strand of NC_016620.1, from coordinate 1,489,838 downwards.
ACACCAGGGATAATATCTACGAATGCACCGTACTCTTTGATTGTAACAACAACAGCTTCGTAAATAGATCCTACTTCTGGACCATTGATTTGAAGATCGATTGAAGCTACACAGTTATTGAGGATATCAGTGTCAGTTCCAAGAACTTTAACAAGTCCTTCTTCTGTAATTTCCACAGTAACATCAAAGTCTTCTTGAAGTTTCTTAATATTCTTACCACCTGGACCAATAAGAGCACCGATCTTATCAACTGGGATTTGAACAGTAACAATTCTTGGTACACCATCTTTGAACTCAGCTCTCTTAGTTGAGATTGTCTTCGCCATCTCACCTAGAATATGAAGTCTACCTTCTCTAGCTTGCTCAATAGATTTTTCAACGATCTCACGAGTAAGACCTGTAATCTTAATATCCATTTGAATTGCAGTGATACCGTCAACTGTACCTGCAACTTTAAAGTCCATATCACCAAGGTGATCTTCGTCACCAAGGATATCAGTTAGAACTTTAAATCTCTCACCGTCAGTAATTAGCCCCATCGCAATACCTGCAACTGGATTAGAAATAGGAACACCAGCATCCATTAGTGCCATTGAAGCAGAACAAACAGATCCCATTGAAGAAGAACCATTAGACTCCATAACTTCACATACGACTCTTGTTGTATAAGCAAATTCTTCTTCAGATGGCATAACTGCCTTAACAGCTCTTTCAGCAAGGTTACCGTGACCAAGTTCACGACGTCCTACACCTCTTACACCTCTCGCCTCACCAACAGAGAATGGAGGGAAATTATAGTGTAAGTAGAATTTTTGGAACTCAGTTCCTCTGATAGAATCTTCCATCTTCTCACCGTGCTTACCACCGATTGTTACAGCGGCCATAACCTGAGTTTCACCTCTAGTGAAAAGTGAAGAACCGTGTACGTGCTCAAGTAGGTTTGCTTCAGTTTCGATCTCTCTAACTTCAGTCATTCCTCTTCCAGCAATACGCTTTTCTTCGTTTAGAATATCTCCTCTCATCATTTCATAGAGAAGCTCATCTACACCTTTGTATGCTTCTTTTCCAAAGCTATCATCAGCAGTAAGTCCGAAGGCCTCAGGCGCTTCGCTCATTGCATTCTTAACTTCTTTCTCAAGTGCCTTAACAGCTCTTTGTCTATCCATTTTATCATCGATAGAAATACAGTTTCTCGCTCCACTAGCGAAGTCACTTCTCATTTTACTCATCATTGTTTCATTAGCTGCCGCTGAGACAAACTCTCTCTTTGGTCTACCAATTTCACTTCTCATTTGCTCCATGAGCTTAACGTATTCTTTGATATTGTCGTGACCAAAGTAAATCGCTTCAAGAACTTCTTTCTCAGGAACGACCTTCGCTTCACCTTCAACCATAAGAATGGCATCAGCGGAAGCAGCTACAGCGATCTCAAGATCAGACTCTGCCCACTGAGAGTGAGATGGGTTAAGAACAAGCTTTCCATCTACTCTACCAACTTTACATGTACCGATTGGACCATTGAATGGAATATCAGAAATAGTTAATGCAGCAGAAGCACCTAAACCTGCTAGAACTTCAGCATCACCTTCATCAGAGTATGAAAGAACGTTACATGAAACAACAGTGTCAAACATATACCCTTCTGGGAATAGAGGTCTAAGAGGTCTATCAATTAGTCTTGCGTTTAATGTTTCAGAAGTTGAAGGACGACCTTCTCTCTTTAAGAATCCACCTACAAACTTACCTGCAGAGTAAAACTTCTCAGTGTACTCAACAAGTAGTGGGAAGAAATCTTGCCCATCTTTTACTTCGTGAGCAGAACAAACTGTAACAAGAACTTGAGTTCCATTACATGATACTAGAACTGAACCGTCAGCTTGTTTAGCAAGACGACCCGTTTCAACAGTGACTTCTTTGCCACCATAGTTCAACGAATAAACTTTCTTATCGTTTAACATATTTTCTCCTTACCTATTAGCGTTTGCCAATAAGTTATAAATGTTAAGGATTTCAATAAAGAGGGAATTTAAAAGATATTTCAAATAATGATTCTTAAGTTAGCGCCAATACTTCAAATATCCTCTAATTTCCTTGCGCTTTATTTCCATCCAGGGTTTTCTATATTTTAGGCCCAAAAAAAGAAAAGGGGAACAAATAGTTCCCCTTTTTTAATTACTTTCTTAGACCAAGCTTCTTAATTAAGCTCTGGTACTGATCAGCGTTCTTCTTCTGAACGTACTTTAAAAGGGCCTTTCTTTGACCAATCATCTTTAGAAGACCACGGTTTGAGTGGTAGTCATGGATGTGCTTGTTAAAGTGTTCTTTAAGACCGTTGATGTTGTGAGTAAGAAGTGCAACTTGTACAGCAGCATTTCCAGAGTCTTTCTCACCTTTACCAAATTCAGCTCCGAATTCAGCAACAATGTTTTTCTTTTGTTCAGTTGTAAGCATAAAATCTCCAAATCACCTAAAACCAAGTAGCAATGTTATTATTGCAACCGAGTAAGAGGATATAAACTTATGGGCGCACTTTATCTAATAAACTCAGACATGTAAACCTTTAAATTCTTTAGGAGTCGCTCTTCGATCTGGCGTATTCTCTCTCGTGACACACCGTATTCATCTGCAATATTTTGAAGGGAGGGAGGAACTTCGCTAAGTAACCGTTTTTTAAAGATATCTCTATCTCTCTCTTTAAGTCCTGAAACAAAGTCTCTAAGATTTTCTTGGAGAATCTCAAGCCCTTGAGCATCTGCAATTTTTTCAGAAATATCACTCTCATCCTGATCTACAAGAATATCCGAAAGTACACCCGAGCCAGAGTCATGTCCAAGTGGTGTCTCTAAACTTAGTTCTCCACCCGAGCTAGACATTCGCCCATCCATAAGTGCAACTGCCTTTTCAGAAACCCCAAGGTTCTCAGAGAGCAATTTATGATCTGGTTCTATCCCCTGCTTGGCCAAGCGATCTTTCTCTTTCATGAGATTATAGAAGAGTTTCTTCTGCTCATTAGTTGTTCCAATCTTAACCAAGCGAAAATTATCGAGAATATACTTTAAGATATAGGACTTTATCCACCAGCTCGCATAGTACGAAAGCTTAGCGCCTTTATCTGGATCATATTTTGAGACGGCCTTCATGAGACCAATATTTCCTTCTTGAATAAGGTCCATAACATTTTGAAATGAACTTCTATACTCCATGGCAATTTTAACGACTAACCTTAAGTTGGCGGCCACTAATTTCTTAGCAACTTCGATATCACCTGTCTCAACTAACTTCTGAGTCAGCTCTCTCTCCTCTTCAATAGTTAGAAGCTCATACTTGGATATCTCTCTAAGATATGCCGTAAGAGGATCACCAATTTTACTATCATACTTAACGAGATCTTTAGAACTCGTTAGTGCGGGAAGAAGGTCTTGGGCATCTTCATTAGATTTTTTTAAGGAGATCTCAATATCTGCAAGCGTCTTACTCTCATTTTCTGAAAGAAGATCTTCAGTACTTAGTACCTCAACAACTGTATCGCTGTGCTTTTTATCTTTTTTATTTTCTGACATATTTCGACCATTAAAGTTTGGCAAACTCTAACATAACTACTTTTTAACTTCCATACTATTTAACTTAAACAATTTCTCATCGCGCTTAGATTTCTTTTGATTCTGCTCAACATTATATTCATAGCGCAGATACTTTAAGGCGTAAGGTGCAAAATTGATATAGACAGGGATATTGATCATACCCGCTTCATCTTGATCAAAGTGATTGCCACGATACTTTGAGATTTGTTCTAAGATTTCATCTCTAATAATAATATCTAATCTTCCATCCCAAGGAGGATAAGGAAATTTTGATCTAATATTCTCAACGACTGGTTCAATTCGAAGCTTCATTTTATGGAAGAGCTCATCTTTTCTCTTTTGATCTCTTGGATCTAAATTAATCCATTCATTTCTTGCCCAGCGAATAAATTTTCTTGAAAAATTAAGGTTAAACTTTGTCGAAAGTTTTCCAACAATTTGATTTGTCCTATCTAATTCACCAAGGTTCACATCAAAGTGTACTTTAAAATCAGGTAAGAAATTTCTGTAATAGAGAGCGCGATCTACGAGTTCAACACTTAGAGGCTCTTCGTAATAGACCTCGCCTTTAAATTTATCGATCTGATTCATGGCCCACTGATCCCATGACTTATCAACACTGGCCCTTAGAAATTCCTTTCCTCTAGAGTAGTTATTTGCACGTATAAAGAGAGCGGGCATTCCAGTCTGCAAGGCTATGAACTGCGAAATGAGAAGGTTCTCTTCATCAAAGGACATTGTCTTAATTTTCTTTGCTATCTTAGGTGCCTGCCCTGCAATTTTATATTCGTAATCTCTGACTTCCTTACAATATAGTCTTGAGAGATCATCATCGTAGGACTTATGCCCAACAGAAGTTGGAAACTTCTTATAGAATTCATTAGCATCAGTCTTTCTACAAATTAGCCCCTCACAAAGAACTTGAACAGTACTTGAGTTCTTAATCTTAAAAACATTTCGAGAGTTCTTATTCCACTCCAACTTTTCATTTGTTAATTGCCTTATTAGCTGCGCATAGATTATTGGACTTTTAATAAGTGGTACCATCAGTCTTAAATTATCTATATCTCCACCCCAACTGCAAAAAGTCTTAAAGAGTTCAAGGGTTTTAGAAAACTCTCGCTCTTTAATATCATCTTGAGTTGCAAGAGTTGCTACACTCTTAGGAAACAGAGAGTTCTCAGAGATATCAGGAAGTTTAAAATTATTTTCATTATCAAATTTACTAAAGAGATTTCTCTTAAGTTGCTTTAAACTAATCAAGCTCAAATTCTTAGAACAGTAATTCCCTACAAGTCCGTCAACTAAGTTAGTATACTCATCTCTAGAAAACTCGAAATATTTAGCGTACTTTGGAATGGCCCTTATCGTGATATCTAAACCAATATATTGAAGAGTAGCGAAGAGACTTCTCTTCACCTGATCTTCTTGCCAAGGTGTCGGATAGGCCAATTGATAGTCTTCTCGACACGACTTTTGAAGATTTATCGCCTCTTCATAGTAACCTCTATATATCGTAAGATCTCTTTTCTCAGACATCTTTCCAGGCAACTCAACTTTTTGTAAAAATAAATAATCAAAGGGATCAGCAGACTCCTTAGAGTACTTTTCTTCAAAGTCTCCTAGAAGAATACTTTCTAATGGCACAAGAGCACTAGCGCTGAAGTTTAAAGTGAATATAAGAAAAATGATCCATTCCCTGATCATAAAACACCTATTTTGGAAATCTTTATAAAGATATCGGTAAATACTCCGAAAAATTAAGTATATGAAAATATTAATAATCCTGAGTATTCTATTTGCCCACAACCTCAAAGTACTTGCCCAAAGTACTCCGGCAATTGTAGATATGTCTAAGCTCAAAGAATTAGATACCGACTGGGGTCTACTCGACGATATTGAAGTAGATGAACTCAATAGAAGAAATCTCATCAAATCGAGAAAAGCAGATCTATCAACTCTAAGAAAAGTAAAACAATTAATTATTGGCGGCGATGTCGAGGCAGCGAAGTACTACTTAGATAGGCTAGATAGTAAAAATAGAACCATTACTTACATAAAAGCAAGATATCTCGCTATCATTCACTTCATCAATGACGAGTATGAATCCTCACTTGAGGCGCTCAACTCAGTGAACCTAAATGAAAACAAACACTATACTAAAACATGTATATTAAAAATTATAAATATGATGGCCTTAAATAAGAACGAAGGTCTCTACCGCGAGTTCGATGGTTGTGATCGAGTGACTCTTAGATACTCACAAACTGATCACTATTGGCTCGACACCCTCTTCAATTTAAAATTCGATAGAGAAGAAACATTCAAAGGCAGCTCATTTGCCGATACTCAATACGTTTTACAAAATCAAGATTTTTTTAGAATTTGGATTAAGACTGGAATTTACTTAAATAAAGAATATCTTGTATTAAACCTTATTAAATCAATGCCAGAGAGTTATTACATGTCTAAGAGAACGAGAGAGCTTATTGGACTCCTCTACTTTAGAAGCGGTGATGAAGAAAAGGCAATGAGCTTCATTGAAGATATTGAAACTCCTAACTCTGAGAATATGAAAGGTAATTACAACCTTGCGAGGAAGAAATACGAATTAGCTTTTGGACACTATAAATTAGCACTTCAAAAAAAGAAAAACTCTCTAAACGCTATAGAGAGATCTCTTCCCTTAGTCTGGATTCTCGGACAATGGGAGGAAGGAAATAAGTTATTAGACAGACTCATAAAAAAGAACCTTCCAGAGAGAAAGAAAACAACTCTAAAAACTCTCTTTAAAATGAGACAAGATAAATTCTTAGAGACACAGAAATATCTCGATATTCTAAATATTCAGTATAAAGAAAAGCTTCCCTTTGAGCTAAACCAAATGATGTACTACAACGCCATGAGAATCAAGAATCAAAAGCAAATGATTGAATACTCCAATATCGCATGTAGGGCAATGGACGCCATAGCATGCTGGACACTTATGCAATCTATAATGTGGGAAAACCTTGGTCAAACAATTGATAGAGACGAAGAAGTGCAAGTCACTCAAAATAACTTCATAGAAAACTTAAAGAGTGCTCAGGAAGTTACTCCTATTCAGGAGATACCAACAATAGATCAAAGAGATATCGAAGAGCTCGATAGTGAGCTCGTTCGAATTACTCCCGGTGAAGAAAACTAAAGAACAAACCCAATCTCTAACCCAAGATTAAACATTGAGTTGTCATCTGTAGCTGTATAGTGTGAAGACTTAATATCATAACTTGTACTTTGGCTTAGAGCATTTAGCTTTAACCAAAGAAAGTCATTGGCCCAATATCTAAACCCTCCACCAATAGAGAGCATAGAAGAGCTTTCAATTTCTACATCTCTTGCTGTCTTACTTGGAGCAAATGCATAGGCCAGCGAAATATCTATATCATAGCGCTTTGACTTGATAATAAAGAATTGTCCACCGATCTCAAGATTAGTGAAAGTAGACTTCTGTAGTCTGTAGACAAGGGCCTCTGAAGCTGCTGTATAGAAGTTTTGATGTAATCTTAATAGAGCGCTAAAATTAAACCTCTCCGAAAGGTATCTTCTCATCCCTATATCAACTCCAAATAGATTTGAACTCCCCTGTGAAAAAGGAGTCAACTCAGTTGAAGAGAAGCGAATATTTTTAAAGTGAAAATTAGTAACTGGCTGCCACTTACCGCTTGAAGAATGATTCCATCCAACGCTTAACCCCTTTCCACTCTCTTCAAAAACTTTATTGGCAGTTGTATTGCTATTTGAGTGCTCAATCTTATTTGAGATAGAACTTAACTGCACAGAGATAGAGTCTTTAGTAAAGAGCTCTAGCTGTGAATAAACTCTAACTGGTTTTTCATATTCATGATTCTTAATGACAACATCTTTTTCAATAACATCATTCAATGCCTTTGCTTGAGCAAGGGATCTCTTTCTCTGTTCGTCAGAACCACTATCTTTAGAGACAAAACCTCTCTCAGCATCAAGAGCAAGACCCTTTGGAGCAATATATTGACCAGTCACTGGATCGATACCTCCAACATTCTTTGCGATATATGTCTTCTTTGTGTGAGAGAATTCTGAATCCTTAGCAGGAGGAATATAGAGTCCAGACTTAATATCAATAAAGCCCCCAGATTTTTGAGCATATTTAGAAGAGCTCTTATCGTAGAGTCCTTCTTTAGGTGCATCCTGTTGTACAATCTTTAAAGTACTTGGCTTAGAATCATCTACAATAGCTACCGCGTCACTTGCACTTTGATTCTCAACAAGATCGGCATTGGCATAGAGAATATTGAGCTGAGTTGGAGAGATATTTACAGGAAGGGTTGCCGACTTAACACCACCAATAGAGCTTGAAAACTGCCCACCCTTAACTACAACTGCCTTCTCTGAGTTTAAAGAGTTCTCAACGACATTAGTTAGCTTATTCTTTAATCTATGCTTTTGACTGCGACTAAGTTTATTAGATGAAAGTGCTGACGCTCTCTCTTCATAACTTCTCCCTGCTAGAACTCTATGCTCACCTTTACTAATAGCGACCTCTCCCTCATAAGTTAGAAGATTCGTTATATTATTAGAGGGATTATAAATAGTCTGAAATTCTGTACCTCTTACACCGAGGGCTGCACTCTTTGTTCGAACTAAGAATTTATGCTTCTTTTTATTTTCAGTAGACCTACTTACTTTTGATCGCAACTGACCTTTTAAGAGAGTTATAATGCCCTCCCCTTTTTCGTCCATTTTAGTTACGATCAGCTTACTCATTGGCCCAAGAGACGCAGATGAACCATCTTTAAAAACAATTCGCACAAATGAATTCTTATAGGTCACAACTGAAGCATCTTCAGCTAGTTGATCATTTAACTTTAATCTGTGGGCCTTGTGATCACCTGGAGAAAGAACACTTACATTGCCTCGAATTTTTGAAACAGAGGCAATATTAACCTTAGCAAGAGTTTTGAAATTTAAAGATAGAAATAAGATACAAAAAATAATTTTGTGCATAATTAGATGTTCCGAGGAAAAAGTTAATTTAAAACTATTTTCCTCTAAACATAGATTATCGTCAACAAAGATTAATTTTTAACTGGCTTGAAACTCTCACCGTCATAGACATAGATATATTCTTTTTCTTCAGTAACAGTCGCAATATTAACAGGTCTCTTCCAAATCATAAAAATATTCTTCATCGTATCTGCAGCGAAACTTAAGTCGAGATCAACACCTTGGTGAACATGGCGAAGTAACATCTCTCCCCTATTATTATAATTACTCGATTCAATCTCTATTAACGGCTGACCAAAATTCGTTAATTGTTGTAAGAGCTTCGCCTTGATGGCCTTAAAGTCTCTCGTTTCAATTTCATTACGACCAGTTCTAGGATTGAATTTATAAGTAAAGATTTGCTGTCTCTGACAGAATTCCTCGGTAAAGTATTCATCTAAGAAAGTTATATCGTTGTGACTTTTTCTAACTTCAAAGATTTTCTCTCTTCCAAGCCCTAACTTCATATCCCACGACTCTTTCTTATTCATATCAGTACACTCAAGATACTCTTTTCCAAACTTACCCGTATCCCAGCGGTGCTCGATATCTCTAAATAGCTCAATACCAATTTTATACGGATTAATACTCTGAGGACTCATTGCCATTACACCAGAGTGAACATCGGCAAAGTCAATAATCTCAGAAGACTTTAGAGCGTTATTAGTCATGATTTTGGAGTGCCAATAACTGGCCCAGCCCTCATTCATAATCTTTGTCATTCTCTGTGGTAGGAAGTAATAGGCTTCTTCACGCAGACAACCAATGATATCTGATTGCCACTCTTCAATCGGAGCATTCTGCATAAGAAACTTCATTATATCGCGAGTTCCTTTAACGTTCTCATCGATCTTTTTAAAGTCATACTTATCGTTTGGAACAACGACTTCCTCAGCAGAGTATTCGCCCTTTTCTTTAGACTTCATATATGATCTAAGAACTTTTGATCTTACGTCATCGTCATCTTCTCTTAACTCTTCTTCCTGGGCAGTTCTCTCTAGCTCCTCTCTCTTTCTTACCACTTCTGCAGTTTCAAAGAGAACATTTACATCTAAGAGATTCTCAAGCGAGTTAACAGCATCAATAAATGCCTCAACTCTATCTTGGCCATACTTATTCATGTACTTTCTAATCTTAGTACCATGATTGGCCATCACATCCATCATTCTCTTATCAGTTGTTCTAAACCAAGCATTATTCTTAAAGAAGTCAGCGTGACCATAGACATGGGCCATAACGAGTTTTTGATCGACTATTCTATTTGAACTTAATAAGTAGGCATAGCAAGGATCTGTATTAATCACCAATTCATAAATTTTCTGAAAGCCATAGATATTACCTTTCGAGAGTTGATCGTACTCCATACCAAATCGCCAGTGTGGGTAACGAGACGGGAAACCACCCTGAGCAGCTAAAATACAAATTGTGTCGTAATTACAAACTTCAAAAACAACTGGATAATAAGTGAGACCATAGTCAATTGCATATTGCTCGATTTCTTCTTTTAGTCTTAATAATTCACCTTGAATAGGTTTTGATCTATTCATTATTTACCCTTTCCTAAGAACTCTTTTATGGAATCTAAAATAGCATCTTTATTCTTTATCTTTGAAAGAATGACTCCCTCGTTATCTGTACCGTATTTAGCGTGCAGATCCTTATAGAATTGTCCCGAACCATAGCGACTCTCTACTTGACCGTAACAAAAGACATTGGAATTTGGCAGAATATCTTTATCTAAAATATCAAGACATAGCTTCGTATCATCTGTTGACCAATTATCACCGTCTGAGAAATGGAATGGATAAATATTCCACTCACTAGAGTTGTAATCAGTTTGAATAATTTCTCTACATAATTTAAGAGCTGAAGAAATAAGCGTTCCACCACTTTCTCTAGTCTTAAAGAAAACTTCTTCTTCAACTTCCTTAGCTGTAGCGTCGTGAATGATATAGCGAATCTCAATATCTTTGTACTGAGACTTTAACCAAAGATTAATCCAAAAACTCTCCGTTCTCACTATCTCTTTTTGTTCATCACCCATAGAGCCTGAGACGTCCATCATATAAATAACAACAGCTGAATTTTCATACTCTACAGTTGTATTGGAACTTCTAAAGCGCATATCACTTTTAATTGGAATAATAACTGGGTTCTTACTATCATAAGTTCCCGTAGCAACTTGTCTCTTTAAGGCCTCTCTATAAGATCTCTTATAGTGCTTTAAAGAATCAGGCCCAACTGTTCCAATCGAAGAGTATTTATTAGTTGTTGACTCTAAACTCTTCTTTCCCTTGGGTTCAATATTTGGAAGCTCTAACTCCTCACCAAGGATTGATGCTAATTCCTCAACACTTAGTTCAACCTCAAGCTCTTTATTACCTTCATTATCTCCGGCTTCACCTTGACCTGGTTGCCCATCTTCACCTTGTTGACCATCTACCGGATCACCTGGTTGTCCATCACCTTGACCAGTCCCACCTTGTTGCTTATCCCCAAACTTAAATCTTGGAGTCTCGATTTGTGGCATAGGAACTTTGAAGACACCCTTCCCTTTTGGGATAGGCATCTCTCCACCCGATACATATTTCTTTAAATTGTCACGAATACGGCCTTTAATAATTTTTCTAAACCGTGCATGATCTCTTTTGACTGGATGATCCATTAGGTCTCCTTTGGGGAGTAAGAGCGAGCACTGAATCTAGTGCTCGCCATTGTGCTATGACTTAGCCGAGTCGCCCTTTGCAAAAATACTTGCAACATAGTTTAGAGCATCAGTAGCTGAAATTTCACAGTAACCATAACTCTTGATAAGACGAGATTTAATAACCTCAATTTTCTCTTGAGTCTCTTTATCCACAACCTTAGATACGATACTTGATAGCTTAATTGAGTCTTTTTGATCTTCAAATAATTTAAGCTCAAGAGCTCTATGAAGTCTTTCATTCATTTTAAAATCAAAAGTCTTACCTTCAATTGCTAGAGCACCGATGTAGTTCATGATCTCACGTCTAAAGTCATCCTTTCTCGACTCAGCAATATCAATCTTCTCTTCGATACTTCTCATGAATCTCTCATCAGAGTCTTCAAGCTTATTAGTATACTTATTTCTAACTTTTTCTTTTTGAGTATAGGCCTTAACGTTGTCAATATAATTAGCACATAGAGTTTCAATTGCACTCTCATCAAGACAAATTGCTTTTTGAACATCATTCTTTACAATGTCTTCATACTCTTGTCTCGTTACTGCTAACATCTCTTTATAATGATCTAGCTGGTCAGCACTATTGATAAGTCCGTGGTGCTTAAGACCAGACTCTAATTCATTAAAGACCATGAATGGATTTAGTGAACCAGTATGACCGTACTTAACAAGCGCATTTGAAAGCTTATCTTGAATATATCTTGGAGAGATTCCTTCAAGACCTTCTCTTACAGCTTCTTTTCTAAGCTCTTTCACATTCTCTTCGTTATAACCAGGCAATGTCTTACCATTGTATAGTTTTAACTTTTGAATTTTTGCAAGATCAGCTTTCTTTGGTTCTTCTAATCTTGTTAGAACTGCCCACATAGCGGCCATCTCTAAAGTGTGAGGCGCGATATGTACATGAGGAATCTTTTCTGCATTAAAATCTCTTTCATAGATTTTAACTTCATTACTAAGTCTTGTAATATAAGGAACGTCAATCTTAACTGTTCTATCCCTTAGGGCTTCCATGAATTCATTATTTTGAAGCTTTCTAAATTCAGGCTCATTTGTATGACCTAGAATAACTTCGTCGATATCTGTTTGAGCAAATTTCTTTGGCTTAATTGAGTGCTCTTGTGAAGCACCTAAGAGATCGTACAAGAAAGCAACGTCAAGCTTTAACATCTCGATAAATTCAACAATCCCTCTATTTGAGATATTAAATTCACCATCAAAGTTAAAGGCCCTTGGATCAGAGTCAGATCCGTACTGAGCAATTTTTCTATAATTGATATCACCAGTTAACTCAGTTGAATCTTGGTTCTTCTCATCTTTTGGTTGGAAAGTTCCAATTCCAATTCTATCTTTCTCTGAAAGAATCAATCTCTTTATTCTTACGTGATTATCAATAACCTTCGTCCAATCACCATCATATTTTTGAAGATAAGCATTGAGAATAAATCTATCAGCTGGGTTAACTTCACCCTTTACTGTTACTTTAATATCTCCGTCCTTTCTTCCCTTATTAATTTCAGCAAGAAATTCTTTTCTCACATCCAATGGAAGAAGCTTCAGTGGCTCTTCATGCATTGGTGATGCAAATGTTTTTTGTCCACCAAGGATATCTGACTCATCTTCGTCATACCACTCGAAAGTAAACATTCTTCCATCATCAGTTTTAGAATAGTGTTCAATACCCTTTTTTAAATTTCTTGAAATTGAAGACTTAGCTGAACCAACAGGACCATGAAGTAAGAGAACCCTTTTCTCTGTACCATAACCTGAAGAAGCGGCTTTAAAGAAATTCACTAACTTCATTAAATGAACATCAATCCCAAAAACAGCATCTTTACCATTATTATTAGGATCGTCGAAGAAGTGATATCTAACGATATCTTTCTTATACTCAGTGTAATTTGAAGTTCCATAAGACATAATCATGTCATAAACACGTTGGAATGCATTTCTAGCAATCTTAGGATCTTCGGTAACGAGATTTACATAGTCCTGAAATCCTCCACTCCAATTTAAATGAGTAAAGTCTTCAACTCTGTAATTGTCTTTCATGAAATTTGCGATATTAATTTGGGCCATATTCAACTCCCATCCGTAGAAAAATTAAGGGGCCATTTCTTATTAATATTATATCGTTATACTTGCTCTAAATGAAAGAAGAATATTAAAAAATTCGGCTAAAATTACACAGTGTTAAACTGACACTACTACTCAAGTACCTACAAATTGAAGAATCTTCTTATTTGACAAAAATAATGGGATCAATGAAAATTTTAGAATATATTTTTTAAGGAGCAAGAAAAATGGGTCTCATCTCTTCGGGATTAACAGACATTGGACAAAAGAGGAAAACAAATCAGGACTCTATTTATTTAAATCCCGATAAAAATATTTTTGTCGTCGCCGACGGAATGGGCGGACACAATGGTGGAGATATTGCTTCACAAATGGCAGTTAATCTCATCCCAGCTCACTTACTAGAGAATATGGGCAAAGACCCTAAACAAGCTCTCTCCCAATCTGTAGTCTATGCAAATAATGAAATAAAGAAAAAATCAGATCAAGACCAACTCTTACAAGGTATGGGTACAACAGTTGTTGGCTTTTACTTTAAAGGTGACACTCTCTACATTTCAAATGTCGGAGACTCTAGGGCCTATCTAGTGAATAGAAATAAATTATTTCAACTCACTAAAGATCACTCACTAGTTCAAGAAAAATTAAATCTTGGAATCTATAACAGAGAACAAGCGGCTAATGACCCACAAAAAAACGTTCTGGTTAGAACAGTAGGTTTTGAAGCAGATGTTGAAGTAGATATTTTCTCTTATAAAGTAAGTAAGGGAGATATTTTTCTAAGTTGCTCTGACGGACTACACGGAAAAGTTTCCGATGCCGATATTGTTTACATAATTAATAAGTATATTCCTGATCCAGCTAAGGCCACTCCTGAAACTGTACAACAAACGGTAACAACACTCGTTGCCCAGGCCAATGCCAACGGCGGTAATGATAATATTTCTGTAATTGTCGTAGTCGCTCAGTAAATTATTTTACATGCTGAAATTTTAACCTATAATTTCAGCATGAAAAAAATCCTCACTATCTTAAGTACACTTTTACTTCTAGCATCTTGTTCACTTTCTAATAAGGAACAATTTGTTGTTACTAATAATGAAGTCATTCACGCTGATACAATGGCAACACTGCCTGAAGCTCATATTGACTATCAAAAAAAAGTACGACCTATTTTAGATAATCGATGTGTCGTCTGCCACGGCTGTTACGATGCTCCTTGCCAGTTAAAGCTCACTAGTATTGATGGTATTCAAAGAGGGGCCAATCCACAAAGAGTTTACGATGGTTCAAGAATTCTTTCGATGAAACCATCGCGTCTAAATATTGATGCGAAGTCAACACAGGCCTGGAGAAAAAAAGGCTTTCATCCCGTAGTAAGTGACGATTCTACAGATCCACATGCCAACCTAGACAACTCGCTTATTTATAAATTTCTTCAATTAAAAGAAATGTTTCCTCAACCAAGGGCCGGACTCATCTCTTCACAAATCGATACATCTTTAAACAGAGAACAGTACTGCGTTCAAGTCGATGAATTCGAAGACTTTGTTGAAGATCATAGCTATATGGGAATGCCCTTTGCTCTACCAAACTTAACAAAGAGTGAATTTTCAACTCTCGCACATTGGGTAGCACAAGGATCAAAAGGACATGATAAAAAGGTAGAGTCAAAAGCGACCAAGAAATTAATCGCGATCTTTGAAAATCTCTTTAATAAAAATGACTTAAAATCGAAACTTATTGCTCGCTATATCTACGAGCATATTTTCCTTGCTCATATTCACTTTGATACAGCACCAGAGAGAGTTTTTTATCGTCTTGTAAGAGCTACAAATAGAGATGGTGAACCTGATGAGATAGATGCGCTAAGACCATATGATGACCCTAAAACTAAATTCTACTACCGCTTTAAACTGTATAAGCCGAGCATTGTAGCGAAATCACACAATTTATATAAGCTAAACTATAAGAAGCTAAAGCGCTATGAAGAGCTTTTCTACGATAAGAAATTCAAAGTCACAGAATTTCCTTCGTATGCCCCAGAAGTGGCCTCTAATCCATTTATTGTATTTAAAGAAATTCCAGTTAAATCAAAGTATAGCTTTCTCTTAGACGATGCCAGATTCTTTATTGAAGGCTTCATCAAGGGACCTGTGTGTAGAGGGCAAATTGCACTCAATGTTATAGAAGATAGATTCTGGGTTTACTTCGCTGATCCCAACTCTCCTATCGACACTAATAACGATGAATTTATCAACAAGAGTAAAAACCTATTGGAGCTACCGGCCTCAGAAGAAAGTGATATAGAGTTTTTAAGTATATGGTCTGAGTTTTGGAAGAAGCAAAAGAAATTCCTAGAGGCCCGAAGTCAACACTTTAAGGATGCGAAGAAGTCTCATATAAGTGAAGCGAGTAAGATCATCTGGGATGGTGATAATCACAATAGAAATGCTGCTCTCACTATCTTTAGACACCTTGACAGTGCTTCTGTTAGAGAGGGACTTCACGGAAAAACTCCAGAGACAGCTTGGGTCATTGACTACCCAATCCTCGAGCGAATTCACTACCTCTTAGTTGCTGGCTTTAATGTCTATGGCAATGTTGCTCACCAACTAAAGACAAGACTCTATATGGACTTCTTAAGAATGGAAGGAGAGAACCTCTTTCTCTCTTTTCTCCCTTCTGAAGATAGAAAAGTATTGCACAAGAAATGGTATGGTGGAAATAGAAATCACTTAAAGTTCTTTGTAGAAAATCCTAGTCAATGGCTCAATACAAACTTTGTTACCGGACTTGAGAAAGAAGATAAATTTGAAGAGCTTCATAATTACTTTCAAAAAAGAGTGAAGAGGGCCATTGCGCCTACAGTGCAAAAGCTTAATCCCTCTCTGGCCAAGCTCGACAATCTGAAAGGAAAGTTTCTAAGCTACTTTCCAGAAATTATACTTTTAAAAGTTGAAGATGAGCTCTATACCATCACTCATAATAAGGAATATAAGTACGTAAGTTTCTTTTTAAATGATGCCAGAACAAGAGACTCCCTTGATCAGGAAAATGATACCCTCACACTCATAAAAGGAGTGGAAGGATCATATCCTAACCTCTTCATAGAACTTGAAAGAGATAAGATTCACCACTTCATGGAAGATATGGCCAATATAACGACTCCTCTTGAATATACTAAGTTCATCGCAAAGTATGGTGTAAGGAGAACGAATCCGAACTTTTGGCATTATAGTGATTGGATAAAAGAGAAATACTTGGAGACTGAGTACTACCGTGCCGGAATTTTGGATCTAAATAGATATAATCCATAAATAGCACTAGTACCTAGACAGAAAATTAGTCAATGGCGCTCTAATCTCAATTAGAGTATACTAGAGTTATTCAAAAAATTTGTTAAGGAAGACAAGTGAAAAAAATCAAATTAAACTTGGCCGTCTGGGTCGCCATCTTTGGTGTCTTTGGCTATATGTCTGCGGCCATTTTCGCCGATCCAACATGGGTCACATCAGAAAATACTCCAGAATTTTATAAGTTAATCCTTCTAATTAAAGACGTCTTTATTCAGTCTCTAAAAATGTTAGTGGCCCCGCTTATTTTCTTCTCACTACTAGGAGGACTTGCTGGAATAAAAGAAGCTTGGAAATTAAAGAAGCTTGGAGGGATTGCTGTTACTTACTACGTATCTACAACCCTTATCGCTATACTTATTGGACTAACTGTCGTCTTCTTTATTCACCCTTGGAAGAACTCATCTGTTAGAGTCAACGTTCAAAAGTCTCAAAGTATCGGAGGAGACTACCATACAAAGAAACCAAAGAAGATGATTGATGCTAAAGATAATTCAATCATTACAGTTGTTCATAAAATTCTAAAAACATCGCTCACGAATCCACTCGAATCACTTGTGACCAATAATATTCTCGGTCTCGTTTGTGCCGCTCTTCTCATTGGGCTGGCCATGGTCACTTCGCTTAGAACAGATAGTCAGCTCTTTCTCTTAATCGAGGATATCAATAGAATACTTACAACAATTTTAGGTTGGTTTATCACGTTAAGTCCTATTGGTATTTTTGCCATCGTCTTTGATTTCAAACTCAAAGTCACAGGTGATCTCTTCACGCAACTCTTTGCCTTCGCAGCGGTTGTCTTTGGAGCGACACTTGTCCATGGAGCGATCGTCCTTCCAATTATCGCTAAAATATTTGGTGGAATTGGCCCAATCACTCTCTTTAGAAAAATTGCAAACCCACTCTTCATTGCACTAGGAACAAGCTCATCATCAGCAACACTTCCAGTAACAATGAAGACCTGTGAAGAAGAGCTAGGCGTCTCAAAAGCCGTCAGTGGTTTTGTCTTCCCTCTTGGTGCAACAATGAATATGGATGGAACGGCACTCTTTGAAGGTATTGCCGCGATTTTCTTGGCCCATCTCTATGGAGTAGAGCTGACAACTTTTACTATTTTTGCCATTTTCTTTATGAGTATGATCTCAAGTATTGGAGCACCTGGAATGCCTAGTGGTTCAATGTCTGGGATGCAAATGGTCTTACTGGCCGCAGGTATCCCCCTTGAGGCCATTGGAATTCTACTAGTAATTGAAAAGCCATTAGATACTTTCAGAACAGCAGTCAATGTTGAAGGAGATATTATTGGAGCTCTCGTTGTACAAAAGACAATGGAGCGAAGAAATATTCAACTCACTTAGCATTTATAGCTATCTATTGCTCCAAAAAAGAAATAGTGCTGATCTCCATGATTTTTGGGATCAGCCAGCGCGTCCTTAAGTTCTTTATAAAAATTTCTCTGTAAAGTAATCAGCTTCTCAATTCCACTCTCATTCAATGATTCTGACCAATGATAGTAGAAATTCTTTGTCTTTATAGAAGACCCCTTTGTTTCTAAAAACTCAACTGACGTATTGATTATTGGTTTTATAATTGAGCGATGAAAAGCGATCCCCTTCTCTGAGGCATGAAAGTGCCCCTTCTCCATTTGGACATAATCTTCTTGAAATAAGTTTAGAAGTATTTTTATTCCCTCTAACCCAAAAAGATCTTCAACCACCTCTTCTCTAACACCGCAACTTGTTCCCGCCAGAGCTAAAACATGAAAGAAAACTGGATCTTTAACTTTTTCATGTAAAGAAGATCTAAATTCCTTTTGCTCGTCAGTCATAACCTTTAAGTCTAATTCTTCCTCTAGGTACTTTCTAAGTTTAATATCTATCTTTGGCAGTAATTCCTGTAAGCTTTGCACCCCATGAATTTCGGAGAGAAGGGAGAGAGTTGTTGTCACTTTAGGCATGGATTTAATTGACCTGGCAACAATTCTTCTAAGAGTTGTCTCACTAACACTACAATTATTGGCCAAGCGATTTAGACTGTACTTTGAATGAGTGCTTAAAAAGCACTCAACGGTTTGAGCTAAAACGTCAACATATCCTTCTTTCAACTATCCCTCCGGGTCACTTTGTCCCCACTAAAAATGAACTTATTATTTAACCCTTCAAAAACTCGTTGGCAAATTCATCACTTTTAAAATGTGGCGAACAAAGTAGGACCATTAGTATAAATTTTAAATTCAAAGTAAATAACAAGTTGTAGATTCATTTTATCAGATAAATCAAAAAGGAGATTAGAATGAAAACATTAACATTAGGACTTTTACTTGCACTTTCTTTTTCAGCTTCAGCTTATGAAGTTTCATTAGACGCTGCAAAATGCACTATCTTTGGAAACATGAAAGTTAAAGTTAGTGGTCTTGAAACACTAGGTAACGCAGCAAACGGTTACTTAAAAAACAAAAGTACTTCAAGAAGTAACTGTAAAGGTGAAATTGCAGAACTTAGAGGTGTATTCGCTGGAGAAACTATCTATGCAGACGCTACAAAAACTCAGAAAGTAAGAAAGACTAATATCTCTGAAGACAACGAGAAAGGTAGAGATCGCTACTGTAGAGAAGAGCTAGTTACAACTGTAAGTGTAAACTTCCCTTCTTACTCTGCGGCCGTATTTACAAACACAACTTCAAGACACCTAAGAACATACCCTGGTACTTGTAATAGATAATTAAGACCAAAGTCGGGTGGGAAACTCCCACTCGATTTTTTTTTAAAGAGCGTATGCGCAGTCGATCTTTACGCCAGAAACTTCAGACATATAATGAATCAAATTTCTTTGCTTATCTTCAAGTCTCGCATCCGTAGAATAGTCACGCTCTCTAAGAAGTTTAAAAGTAAATTTTAAATGTGAATTAGCTGGAAAGTAATTTCCAAGCTCATAGCTCTTTGGGTAATGCTTTACAATTGTGAAAACGTCATCAGTTAAGAGAGTCCAAAAGATCTCTTGATCTTCTTTATCCATCTTCTTCGTATCAACAGTAGCACTGAGAATATTCTCGTAAACATATCCTGTTGCAAGTGCCGCATCACGACATCTATCTAAGATATGCTTCGCACTTACCTGCATAGAAAATGTTAGTCCAATTAAAACTAGCAATACTTTCATAAACTCTCCTTTTGTGTGTCCTTAATAAAGGAAAAGAGATGAAATTAAAAGCATGATTGCAATATTTGACACGAATCAAATAAATGCCCAAAGACACAGCGCATCTTTGTCTTATTTTTTTTAATCAAATATTAAACACTTATTTGCCATACAGCCTTTGGAGTTTTAGAATTGATCATTAATTTATATTTTACCAATTACATGGAGTAGTTCTTGGATAGATATTTTACAGTCATGGTTGTGCCCGAGAGGGAAAAAGGCGTTAAGTCTTTTCGCATACCTAGGCTCGCTTTCCACGCTCTAGTTTTCCTCTTCGTGTTGGGTATCTTCGTTCTTGGAATCCTTTCTTACGATTACTGGAAAATCCTTAGACAGGTTCACCAAAATAAACACCTAACACTTGAAAATAGACAACTCAAAGAACAAATTCAGCTCTTTCAAATGAAAATAAATACTCTTACTGAGGATATCGAAAGAATTGAAACATTTGAGAAGAAACTCAGAGTCATCTCTGGTTTCGAAAAGGTTGATCTCACGAGACCGGCCATTAGACCAAACTCTAACTCAGAGGTTATGGAAGATCATAGTCATGAGCACGAAGTTAAAGAAGATAATTCTCAAACATTTTTTCAAGAGAAAGGAACGATTAGAGATAAGCTAAAAGATGGACAGAATTCAGAGAAATTTGTCGAGTTAAAGAATCTCTACGAGCAGAAAATTGCAACCAACTTTGGACTGCAAACTGGCTACGCATTTACTAAAGAATGGTCTGATCTCACTAAGCAAAGTTTTTCCCTAGCTGAAAATTTTGCTGATTTCGATTATAAATTTAATTTACTAAAAGATTATGTAAAAGATCTCGAAGTAAATATACACGACCTAGATCAATACTTATTGGACAGAGAGAGCTTTATGCGCTCGACTCCAACACTTCTTCCTACGAAGGGTTGGATCACTTCTTACTATGGGCCAAGAATCTCTCCAACCTCTAATAGGCTAAAGATGCACGAAGGACTAGATATTGGTGCTCCAATTGGTACTCCCATTTTAGCTTCTGCTGATGGAAGAATTACCTTCTCTGGCAAGAAGGCCGGTTTCGGATACTTTGTACAGATTGATCATGGCTATGGACTTGAATCTGTTTATGCGCATAACTCTCAAGTGATTGCTAAAAAAGGTCAACTAATTAAGCGAGGACAAATCATTGCGAAGGTGGGTAACACTGGTCACTCAACTGGTCCACACCTTCACTATGAAATACGAGTGAACGGTACTCCCGTTGACCCATTTTACTATATTTTAGATTAATCCAAGAGGAGAAATATACCAATGTTCAACCCTATAAAAACTATTTTTGGGACAAAGAACTCAAGAGATTTAAAAGCTCTTAGACCTTATGTTCAAAAGATTAACGAACTTGAAGAGAAAATGAAGTCAATGAGCGATGAAGAGCTCAAGGCGCAAACTCCAAAGTTTAGAGAAATGATTAAGAATGGAGCGACGAGAGAGCAACTTATCCCAGAAGTTTTTGCGACTGTAAGAGAAGCCTCTGTAAGAGTTCTAGGAATGAGGCACTATGATGTACAGATCATGGGTGGTGTTGTTCTAACTAAGAATACGATTGCCGAGATGAAGACCGGTGAAGGTAAAACTCTTTGTTCTACTTTTCCACTTTATCTCATAGCTCTTGAAGGAAAGGGTGCACATATTATCACGGTCAACGACTACCTCGCCTCAAGAGATGCTGAGGAAATGGGTGTTCTCTTTAATTGGCTTGGTCTAAGCGTCGGTTGCATAATCGCAGATATGGACGACGAAGATAGAAAGGCCGCCTATAATTCAGATATTACTTATGGAACGAATAATGAATTCGCTTTTGATTATCTAAGAGATAATATGAAGTTTGACCTTGAGGACTACGTTCAAAGAGGTCATCACTATTGTATTGTGGATGAGGTTGACTCGATTCTTATTGATGAGGCGAGAACTCCCCTTCTTATTTCTGGACCAAGTGAAGGAAGAACTGATCTCTATCACGTGGCCAATGAAGTTATTCCCAAACTTAAGATTGAGAAGCACTTCACTATTGAAGAAAAATCTAGAACTGCAATTTTCACTGAAGACGGTGTCAACGAAGTTCAAAAGATGCTCAAGATTGAAAATCTCTATGATGTTGAGCACTCTGAGATGCTTCACCATCTCAACCAGGCCCTTAAGGCCCACAACCTCTTCAAAGTGGATGTGGACTACGTTGTAAAAGATGGACAAGTTATTATTGTTGACGAATTTACAGGTAGACTGAAAGAGGGATCAAGATGGTCTGATGGACTTCACCAATCCGTAGAGGCTAAAGAAGGCGTCGAGATCAAATCTGAAAACCAGACTCTCGCTTCAATTACATTTCAAAATTATTTCCGTCTCTACTCTACTCTTGCAGGTATGACAGGTACGGCGGATACAGAGGCAGAAGAATTTGCAAAGATCTATAACCTAGACGTTGTAGTTATCCCAACAAATTTACCAATTGCAAGAATTGATGAAGCGGATGTTATTTATAAATCAGCAGCGGCCAAAACGAAGGCCATTGTTCAATTAATAAAAGATCTTCACGCCAAAGGACAACCAGTTCTCGTAGGTACTATCTCTATCGATAGCTCTATTGAATTGGGAGAGGCCCTGACTAAAGCTAATATTCCTCACAACGTTTTAAATGCAAAACAACACGGAAAAGAAGCTGAGATCATTAAAAACGCAGGGACTAAGGGAGCGATTACAATTGCAACCAATATGGCGGGTCGTGGTACGGATATCAAACTTACACCTGAGACTAAGGAATTAGGTGGACTCTTTATTCTCGGTACCGAAAGACACGAGTCGAGAAGAATTGATAACCAGCTTAGAGGGCGTTCAGGTCGTCAAGGTGACCCAGGTAAATCTAAATTCTTCCTCTCTCTTGAAGATGATTTAATGAGAATCTTTGGTTCAGATAAGATCAAAGGTTTCATGAATACATTAGGTATGGAAGAAGATGAGCCAATTGAACACAAGATGATCTCCAATGCTATTGCAAAGGCGCAGAAGAAAGTTGAAACTCACAACTTTGAAATTAGAAAGCATCTTCTTGAATACGATAACGTGATGAATGAGCAAAGACGTGTCATCTATAGAATTAGAAAAGATATTCTCTCTGACAATGATAACGTTGGCTTTATTAATGACATGATTGAGGATGTCGCTGACATGCTGGTAGCGACTTATAGACCAGAGAGAAAAGTACAAATTGATACTTGGCCATGGGAAGATATGGTTAAAGGTTTTCAAAATACTTTTAACACTGACTATGAAGTCAATGTTGATGAATGCTACAAGAAGCACGATGGCTCAATTGAGAAGTACTTTGAGACAATTGCAAAAGAGCTCTTAGCAAAGAACTTCAGTCAATATGACGATGATCAAGTTAGACTTGCCACGAGAGAGATTCTACTCACAATCTTCGACCAGCACTGGAAGGATCACCTCCTTTCAATGGATGGAGTAAAAGAGGGAATCAACTTGAGAGCTTATGCTCAAAAGAACCCACTCACAGAATACAAGAGAGAATCGTTCAACCTCTTTGAAAATATGCGAGTGGAAGTAAAGAAAGCAGTTGTAGAAAATATTTTTAGAGTTAAACTCTATACTCCAGAAGAAATCGAAGAGATTAAGAAACGTCAACAAGAGATGCTGGAGCAACAACTAGAAGCGGCCAAGAGAGCTCAGGCCCAAGCAGAGCAACAAGAGCAGGCTAAAAGCGAGCCAGTTGCTAGAAGAAGCCAGAAGGTAGGTCGAAACGATCCTTGTCCTTGTGGCTCAGGAAAGAAATTCAAACACTGTCACGGTGCTTAACACTTTGTGAGGGGCCCTACTTCGGTAGGGCCTTTTTTTTTCTTGCTCACTAAAAGTAATCTTCTGTTATAATATTATTATCAACTATTACTTCAGGTATTATAATGAGTGACGAAGACGAAATCGGTGAAAAATCAGATATGACAAGAATTGAGGACCTCTCAGAGTTCCTCCACCAAGACGATCCCGAAGTTGATGCCGCTCTTAATTCAGAGGACGAACCTCCTTCTACAGAACACCTTCCAGGACTTGATGATCTTGAAGACGATGAAGAAAATGAGATGGACTCATTTAGCGCGGAAACAGAAGATGACTTTCAATCCGACGATGATTCTCAAGTAGATTTCTCAGATAATTCAGATGAATTCCAAGACTCAAGCTCAGATGAAGATTATAGCTTCGATAGTACGTCAGATGATGGCGATAGCGAAGATGATACTCCAGACTTTTCTGTTGACTCAGAAGAGTCTGATGACTTCTCTGATTTCCAAATGCAAGATGAGGATGAGTCTTCCTTTGATAGTGATGATGACTATCAATTTGGAGACTCTTCAGACGAGTTTTCTACTCAAGATGAAGATAGTGAAGATGAAGACGAGAACGAAGAAGACGATTTTCAATCCTTTGATAGTGGAGACTTTCAAAGTGACGATGAAGAAAGTGATGCAGATGATGAATCCGAAGACTATCAATTTGGAGACAATAACTTCTCCGAAGATAGCGAGCAAGAACAAGTAGAAGAAGAACAAGAAGAAGAAGAACAAGAAGAATACGATCAATTCAATGATAGTTTCGAAGATGATAACGATAGCAACTCTGACTTCCAAGCAGAAGAGACTCCAGAACAGAGCGCTACGAGTACACTCACAGAGATTACTCCTGTGGCCACTCCACAAAGTAGTTACAGCGATAGATCTGAAAAATTTGAAGACGTAAAATCATTTGCTAAGAATATAACTTACGGAAAAATTGCTCAGGGTGGAAATCCTCCCTTTAGCGTAATTCTTAGAAATGTAAAATATGAAGAAGACGCTGAAGATATTCTCATTATTCTTAGAGAACATGAATTAGTGGGCCCAGATACGGAAGTGGCCATGCAACAGTCTTTAGAGGGAGGTAGTTTACTCATCTCTCAAATCTCTGAGTATGCGGCTATCTATCTCACTCATAAATTTAGACGTTTTGACCTTGATATTCAGATGGGTCTTTCAGATGAACTCCATCCATCGAAGTCCTATGAAGCCGATAGTGTGGGTCTCGTTTCAAAGTCTAGAGTAAATCAAAATAAGAATGAGACAATGAGAATTGATAAGTCCTCAGTTGATATTGAGTCAATTATTATTTCTACAACACCTACATTAGAAAATTATAAAATTATAGAATACCTTGGTATTGTCTCTGACTTTACAATAGTCGACGAAGACGAGCTTACGAGTGATCAAAATTTAACTGACTTCCACGAACGTCAGGCAAAGGGTCACGTTGACCAAGACCAAGATGAAGAACTACAAGAGGAAATTGAACTTAAAGTCTCCCAATCGGCCATATATAACGATCTAAGTGAAAAACTTAGACCTCAGTGTATGAAGAAGAATGCAAATGCCATTGTGGGAATTAATTATCAGATAACTCCCCTAGGCGATGGTTCAAAGTATAAAATAAGCTGCTCAGGAAGTGCTGTATGGGTCATCGACAACAATTAATACATAGTACCTCACCTCTATTAGAACTAGAAAAAAGTCACTTTAATACAATTGTCATTGGCGGTGGTATTGTCGGTGCTGGAATTCTTAGAGATCTTGCTCTACATGGAGTCGATAGTCTCCTTGTTGAAAAGAAGGACTTTGCCAGCCAAACCTCAAATAGTAGCTCTAAAATGCTTCACGGAGGAATTCGCTATCTCGAGAACTTCGATTTCGCCCTAGTACACGAGGCACTAAGTGAAAAGAATCTATGGCTTAAATTGGCTCCACATATTTGTAAAGAAAAGCACTTCTACCTACCCGTCTACAAAGACTCCCTAAGACCTTTATGGATGGTGCGCTTAGGAATTTATCTCTATGACTTTCTCTCTAACTTTCAAAATGCGACTAGAGGCTTCGCTGACAAAGAGAAGACATTAAAAGAAATTATACATATTAAAGAGCACAACCTCAGTGGATCGGGTATCTACTCAGATGCAATTGTCGATGATGGTAAATTAACTCTTGAAGTTATCATGGATGCGATTAATAAAGAGAATGCCTGTGCTCTCAACTATACTAGTGCATCCGATATCTCTAAGGATAATAACGGACACTATAAATTAACTCTTAGAGATGAACTTACGGATCAAGAGCGCACTGTCACATGTGAGAATCTCGTCATTGCCACAGGTCCTTTTACAGATAGATTTATGAAAGAGAACTTACCGCAAGTTCAGTGGAGTGATAAACTCCTTCCCTCAAAAGGAAGTCATATATGGGTAAGAAGAACTGACTTTCCCCTAGAGCATCCAGTTGTTCTTACTCCAAGTGATGGAAGAGTCATTTTTGTTATTCCACACCACGATCGTGTCTTAATAGGAACAACAGAAGAAGAAGTCAAAGATGACTTCTTTGATGTCACTCCTTCTGAAAATGAAATTGATTACTTATTAACTAATTTAAATGAATTCTTCCCAGGCGCTAAAATAGGAAGAGATAATATCACTGAAAGCTTTGCGGGCATTAGGCCTCTTGTCATGGAGGATGATGCTCAAAATAGAGGAAAAACTGCTAGAGAGCATAAAGTCTTCACTCCTCTTTCTAAACTCTATGTCATTGTCGGAGGAAAATATACGACCTTTAGAACTATGGCCCAGGATATCACAAGAGAAATTATTAAAGCTCAAAATATCTCGTATAATCCAGACAAGACAAAGGTGCCTCTTTCTAAAAAGTGTCAATACAACTTCTTTCACAAGCCAGAATTGACGAGAGAAATTATTGAAAAAATTATTAAAGATGAACTTCCTAGAACTTATGATGATTTAGAGAAGAGAAGGATTCACAGTGAAGACTTCGATAAAGTCCTCACTGAATACTTTACGAAACACACTCTCTAGAAACGGTAAGACATCCCTACTCTAAAGCGAATTCCAGACAGACTTAGTGTTAAGTTTTCATCACTATCATCGAATTCAAATGTAGATCCTGATCTAAAGTAATCAAGAGTCACTCTCGCACCAAAACCGTTTCTAAGATAGTACTTTCCACCAACTCCAAGAAGCATAAAATTACTTGAACCACTGAGAGGGTCTGCTGAGGCTGTTGATGTTGAAGAAACTTCAGTCTCTGTAGTAGCACTTCCAACACCGCCAGCAAGTGTGGCATAACCAATAAGTTTATTATTAACAAATGGAGAATTATAGAAATGCCAATTGGCTCCAATTCCATACTCAGTCCAATCACTAGAAGTACTAACTTCAAGTCCAGACTTTGAAGTTCTCTTAGATATTAGAGCAAAGATAGAGATATTTTCTAAGAATGAACCCTTAGTTGAAAAGTACTTTTCAAAACCAACTGAGAAATCAATATTTCCAACTGAAGAGTCTCCCGAATTATCTCCTTGTTCATACGAACCAGAAAGAGAATTTAAAGATAATACTCCAAAGACTTCTAAAGTCTTACTTCCAGAAGAGCTTCCAACGATCACTGGAGCTTGCTCATCCATCATAGAGTCTAAGTCAGACCTATCCTCTTCACTAACTTCAGGGATTGGCTCTGAGGTCTTACCTCTGGCCATAACAGGAATCGTTCCACTCATATCATCAGACTTAATGGCCCGAGTAGGATCTTCAGTAAGCTTAACAGGTGAGGCAATTTTAATATTTACAACTTTGTCTTTAGTAATTTTATCAGAGTCAATAATTCTATACACTGACCAAATAGATCTTCCAGGAGAAGCTTTTATTACAACCGCTCTAGCAATCACCCCTGTTGTTAAAAAGAACTTAGCGTGATCTCCAACAACCAAACCGTCTTCAATACCTCTATTTGTAAGAAGTGTTTTCTTAGTATCAGAGAGACCTAAAATACGGATCGTTAACTTCTCATCAATTTCAAGCGCAATGGAATTGATAGAAAGAATAAATAAAGTAAAAATTGCCAAAAATCTCATTTAAACCTCAAAAATAAACACTTAACCCAACTGTAAGCTTAATATCATTCAATAAAATATCAGTATTAACATTATCTAAATTCGTTGAGACAGATGAGAGACTCATTCTCTCTCCCGATAGACGTAAGTTTATACCTGCACCAACAGGTATATCATCCTCAAATGAATCCCCTGTTTTAAATCTATACTTTGTTCCAATACTCCAAGTTGGGAGTCCCACTACTTGATATTCATAAGGATTCGAAAGCTCTACAGATGTGACATCTGCATTTCCTCGTCTCGCACCTACACCTACAAACCATGCCCACTGATTTAAGATGGCCGGGTTATTATAGAAGTAGTACATTAACTGACCGCCAAAAGAGCCCATTGAAAAGCGTCCATTAATTCCACCAATATCAATATTCTCAATTGATCTCTGAGCATAAACTTCTAACGAGAATCTAAGTAAACTAGGAGAAGTTCTCATAAGGTGATACTCGTAACCGACGGCCACTGAGTAACCTTTATTTCTATGATTGTCGTCTTCTTGTGTAGAGTGATTACTAACGGCAGAGCTGATTCTAAAAGTAATTTCATTACCTGTTTTTTGAGTAAGATTTCTGTATTGTCTAATCTCTTCTTCTTCAATACCGCTCTTTAACATGTAATTTCTAAGGCCCTCATCATCAAAGTCTGCTGACCAAAGAGCACCATCACGAACAACTTTCTTACTATTTTCAACTCCAAGAATTCTCTTTCTCTTAAGCTCTTCACGTGATTCTTCGTAGACATTTAAGATATCGTTTCTATCCTTAAGCGTTTTATTATCTTGATCTCTCTTTTGATCTCGGTAGAGACCTCTAAGTCCATATTTTTGACTATTGATTTTAGAAATAAACCCATCGATTTGAGCGTGATAAATATTATTCTTAATTTTTTCAACTTCATCGTCATAGCTGCTTTTTTCTTTGAAGTTAGCATCCACGTACTTGCGTTCAAATTCTCGCAAAAAGTCATCAACTTTAGTGAGCCCGTTTCTCTTTGCCCATAAATCGAATTGTTGAATTTCTATGTCGTGACCAAAAGTCATTTTATTATCGATCAACTCTTTTGACTTAACATACTTCTCTCCCTCTACAACTAACTCAGGAGGAACGCCTGTTTCATTTTCAAAATCAATGTCTTTATTTTTCTTATTCTTTGGGAAAACTCTTTTACGACTAAGGACTTTAAAGTCTCTAACACCTTTGAGCTCTGTTTCCATTGCCATGAAAACAAGCTTTTGATTAGCGCGAATTCGAGCCGGGTTATAAACTTTTTTAAAGTACCAATAAGACTGTGTATCCAGGGCCCTAACTAACTCTCCCTGTGCTACCTTCTCAAGCTTTGGGTATCCGAGACTTCCGCTTTGAACTAGAAAAGTCGCTCTCATCCCTTCTTTGAGCCCCTGCAATCTTCCAAGTTTAATGACTGCACTTTTTCCAGTAGAGCTGGCCAAAGAAATTTGAGCTTCGTTAAATGATTGAGCAAATATATTAGAACAAATCAGACTTGAAAGAATGAGCTTTATAAATAAAGACCTAAGCGTCATTGATGTGATCTCCAATTCCCTTTAAAGATTAAATACCTAAATATTTTAACATGTAGTGAGTATTTTTCTCAAATTTTGGCAATTTTAGCCTTATTCGTTAAAGTCCACCTGCGTCAAACTTGAAAAATAGCTCTATTTGCCTTATAACTTTTTGGAAATACAGAAAAATAAGGAAGGACCACGTGGCCAGATCAAAGAAAAAAGAAATCTTTCGCTATGAATGTACTCTTACAGGTGAAACTTATAAGACGACAAAGAAGGCGAAACACCCAGACGAATTAATATCTGTAGCGGGTTACTACGAACTCAACCCTGAAAAAGACGATCGTCCAGAACATATCAAAAAAGAAATCGAGGAAAATAATTAATGGAAACAAGAAAAGTTGTCATTGTAGGCTCAGGTCCTGCGGGATATACGGCCGCTCTCTATGCTTCTAGAGCAAATTTAAATCCACTCGTCATTGAAGGGCATGAGCCTGGTGGTCAATTAACGACTACAACTGACGTAGATAATTTCCCAGGTTTTCCAGAGGGAATTATGGGGCCAGAACTAATGGCCAATATGAAAAAACAAACTCAGAGATTTGGTACAGAATATCTACAAACTCACGTAACGGCAGTTGATCTTTCAAAGAGACCATTTAAGCTCACGTGTGAAAATGGTACTGAATTAATGGCCGAATCTCTTATTATTTCAACTGGTGCAAGTGCAAAGTACCTTGGTCTGCCAAATGAAAAAGAGTTAATCGGAAAAGGAGTCAGTGCCTGTGCAACTTGTGACGGATTCTTCTATAGAGATCAAATCGTTCACATTGTTGGTGGTGGTGATACAGCAATGGAAGAGGCCACTTTCCTAACAAAATTTGCAAAGAAAGTTTATGTTGTTCACAGAAGAGATTCTCTAAGAGCATCTAAGCCAATGCAAGAAAGGGCCTTCAACAATGAGAAGATCGAATTTGTATGGGATAGCGCTGTTACAGAAATTATTGCTGACCAAACAGGTGTGACATCAATCAAAGTTGAAAACCTAAAGACAGGTGAAGTTACTGAGCGTCCAACTAACGGTCTCTTTATGGGAATTGGACACTCTCCAAATACAGGCTTCTTAAATGGACAGATTGATCTCGACGATCATGGCTTCATTATTACAAAGGGAGCGCATCCAGATACTAATGTTGAAGGTGTATTTGCTTGTGGTGATGTACAAGATAGCTACTACAGACAGGCCATTAGTGCTGCAGGAAGTGGATGTCAGGCCGCAATTAGAGCCGAAAGATTCTTAGAAGAAAATTAAACAAATAAAAAGAGCTGGAATTTCCAGCTCTTTTTTTATCACTTACTAGCTCTTTGTCCAAAGCGCTTATTTATTCTTAAAACATTATACCTATTACTTATTACCTGAAAAATTGAAACTTCAGGCTTCTCTACGATTTGCTCTCTATCATAGACATATTCCTCATCAGCATCTAGACCTGCATTCATGGCCAGATCATCTGAACCATTAAGAGATGAGCTTGAGGCATCATCTTCATCTTCAAGGTCTAAATCTCCAAGAGAATTATTTATTTTTGAAAGAGCTGCCAGAGAGTTAAATGAAGATGAAGATTTCTTCTTCTCTTCTTTGAGCTCTTTTGGAATATCACCTTCACCTATAAGCTTAGAAATTCTATCTGAGTCAGGAAGTGCCATATTGTCATTGAATGATGAACCAAGTCTCACGTTCTCATTACCAAATTGCTTTTTAAGAAAGGCCTTCATTTGTTTCTTTTCATCAAATAATTCAGCCTGAGCACTCGTTAACTTCCCTTGGTCAGCAAGTTGCTTTAAAATTCTCTGCTTAAAGGCCCTAGATCTCTTTAAGTCTCTATCTAGCGCCTTACTAGTTCCATCATCTGTCCCAATTCCACTTTTGAGTCTCTGATCTCCTCGATCCAAAATTCCATCAATACCTGCTTTTTCCATAACACCAGCAATCGTTGGATTAGATATTGATACATTGAATGTTGGACACTTCTTTCCAGAGTCATTACAACATTCAGTTGATGGAGCGGCCTCACACATATTCTTTTCAGCTTCAGTTAAATTCTTATTATTAAAATTTGTAGCTTCATTATTGTTCTTTGCATTTATAGGAGCTCCAGCACTACCATTTACCGCCATCTTCGTCGCTAGAGACATTTGATCGATATGTTTCTTATTAAAGAAATCCATATACTTTTTCAAAATCTTTCCTAACTTCTCTGACTCAGATTCATACTTACTCTTAGCATTTGAAGCTGCTTTCTTCATTTGGTTTCCAAGAACAAGTGAAATGGCCGCACTACCCGCTACCCAAGAAGCACACTTGATCTTGTCGGCCGCAGCTGCAGCAACTGGAGGTATTGAATAAATTGCAATTTCAATTGCTGCAATACCTAGAGAGATAGAATACATAGTAACTTCTTGCTTATAACCATCTTCACGAATACCGGCAGCCTGGGCACCAGCATCTAGCATTTCTTTATAGGCCTGCATGAGCTTTATCTGCATTTCGTAACTAGTCCCTTTAGTTCTCTTATTCTCATCTAATAATCTTTTTAATTTATCTTTGGCCTGCTTTAGAGTTTGCTTAACTTGCTTATCCATATTCTTGTCATTCATAAATGACATTACACCTGTAGCAATTGAGAGCATTCCCGACATGCACATATTACTGAAAACATCTTTTGCACTCTTTGCTGCATTGTAAGCTTCAAATAATTTATAAGCAGCAATCCCTGCACTCACAGCAGACTTTGCAGTACTTATTTTCTTTAGGGATTTTTCCTTCTTTGAAGTATCTACTTTCGTTGTTGAAACATAATTGGCAGGGTCTTTATCAAAACTTTGAACCATTTGATTACATTCATCTTTGGCAGCTCCCTCTGCTTTTGAGTCACACATTCGCTGTTTTTCATTAACACGATTATCGTCCTCGGCATTTAGACAGTCTTTAATTGTTTCATTCCAAATAAGACCATCAGAACATTCATTTGCCAGAACAAGGGAGTTAGACATCAAGAAGATACCTAGTCCAAAAATTGTTAAAATCACCTTTTTAGTTTTCATAACTTACTCACTTTTAAGCGCAATTATTCTCTTCTATTGTCTCTTAATTGAGTCTCAATAAAGCTAAATAATTGATTCAAAACTATATTTATCGTCTTTTCGGTATGTTAAAGATTATCTATTAGAATTTTCTAGAAAAATTGCCGTCAACAACTTGTGGCACCTTAAGAAGCAAGTTGTTGATTCTCTGTAATTTCCTCTTCTTTAGCATAGAGATTGTCATACTCTTCTCGCGTTAAACCATGGGCCTTGCAATAATTAGTAATGATCCCCTCTTTGACAGCTGTAAGATCTAACTCATGAGTGGCATCTAGCATAACCTCTTTTACAATACCACTTTGCCTTGGATATTCTCCAATGATTGGAAACTCTTTCTCAGGCAATTCATCTAAGTATCTTAAGTAAGGATAGTAATTAATAAGTCTCTCTATCGTCACCTTCAACTCTTCAATATTTCCAGGCCATGAATAAGACTCAAAAGTTCTCATGACATAATTGGACACACGTTTAGAAGGAAGACCGTACTGAGAGCATAGTAGATCTAGAAAGTGATTCACTAGAGGCCCAATATCCTCTTTTCTCTCAGATAAGTCGGGAACTGATATAAAGTTTCTAGAGAGAAATTCATATAAGTCCCTACTAAATAGATTATTATCGCACTTATCAATTAAAGACTTCGTTGTTGTTGTAATTAATCTAACATCAGATCTCTTAGAGAGAGTTTCAAATAGGAAGTCTTGGCAAGACTTACTCAGAGCTGAGGGTTCATGAATAATTAGAGAACCTCCAGAATAAAGCTCAAGCTTTCCAACATGCTCTTCATCGCCTATGAGTTGGAGCTCTAGGTCAGCTCTATCAACAATTGTTTCACAAAGTAGAGTTCCTATAGGCATATTACTAGTAGCGCTTCTATGATGAATGCTCTTTCCAATATGAATCTTTCCTACTCCGTTACTACCCTGAATAAGAACATTCTCTACATGAGCACCTTGTCCATGTATGAACTCATCAACAACATCAATGCCCTTACTTCTTCCAATTAACTTTGCATTATCTACGTATCCAATATTATCTTCTAAGTGAGAAACAAACTCAGTCTTATCAAGATCGCCAAAACATAGAGTAAATACATTACTAAAGAGTTCAATTGCTGAGAGATCTCTCTCGCTAAAACTCTTATTCTTATCAAAATTAATAAATTCAAAGAACCCACAACACTTACCTTGAGAGTCCAATAAAGGAAAATATAGTGCACTAGAGAATTCAACTCCATCTTCACTCATTGGCGTTGAGGGGAAGTTTTCTAAATTTAATTTTCCATTTGATCGAATAATCTTAAAAGATTTTTGATCTAGAATATCATTGGCCAAAACCTGATTCTCTAATCCTGAATACCTATGAAATTCTTCTTTCTCCATATCGTAGAGATATAGAGAATCTTTTTTCATATTTAACAAATAAATATTTCCAATATCAGAGTGAGAGAAGCGACAACATTCTTTAAAAACAACCCTTAGAAAATCTCCTATCCCTTTAAACTGCTTCATATCAAGGAATAACGACAAGGAAAGAGAGAGCTTCTGTCCATCTGAGAAAGTATTAATTCGACTCTCATTGATTAAGAGATTAATGAGATGCTTCTTCAGTCTTCTAGTACTAAAGCTTGAGATATAAGAAGAGATAAATTCCTTTCCATTGTCTTGATCCTCAGTGAAGAACTCAACACCATAGATAAAGCTCTCGACCTCTCCAAAAACATTATAATTTGGAATAGATCTCGCTACTTTAGAGCATACGTGAAAAGTATGACCTTTAAACTTGAACTCTAACTCCAAGACTCCATCTGGTTCAAATTTCAAACTAGATTCAAAAGCAACCCCAGATAGACTGACATTTGAGAGCTTCCAAGCTGAGCTAGGGTAATCTACTGTCTTAGAATTATACTTTAAAATTTGCATACTTATCTTATCACTATCCGAAACAGGTATCCTAAACGAGCGATATGACTTAAGTTTTACAATATTATTCATAGATTTCTATTCCCCTACTAATCTTTAATATTATCGGCAAAATATTCTTTTTTCTTAAACTCTATTAGATAAAAACCGATAAAATACTTATGGGTAATGGATTAAAAAATTTCAAATTCTACAGATCATTCAGAGTACGTTCAGAGCAAAATGATAAGATTTTCCTTAGAATCTCTCTGCTACATCAAAATGGAAATAGACAAACACTTGGACAAGATACGAGACTCATTGACTTCAATCTCTTTAGTCTCTCTTTCAAATCAAATATTCATATACCTATTGGAACAAAAGTAAAAATAGAGATCTTCACAAAGAAGATTTTCAATAAATGGGACCTTGAAGTTGAAGGCTTTATCATTCGAAGCTTTCAAGAAAATTCTGAGGAACAAACATATAATTACGGTGTCGAATTAATTAACCAATCAGAAGAATCGGAATTAAAGTATTTCATCACTGATTATATTGCTGGCTTCTCAGGCAAGAAGCTTAAGGACTTTCTCATTAAGTCCTCACTCTCCGTTAGAGAAATTAATGTTGATGATGGAGTAGAGTTATTTGGTCTATTAAATGTTCTCTATAAAGAATTTAGTCGCTCTGATATTTCATCTCTACTAGATGAATGTGCTCACCTACTTCACTGCGAGGAGGTTAGAGTTTGGAAAATTAATTTAGAAAAAGATAAACTAGAAAACATCTATCACAGCTCCAACTGCACCCATATAAAAGACAACTCCTTTAATAAGGGAGAACTTGGTAAGTGCTTTACGACTTCTAGATGTATCAATACTTTTTTAAAAGAGCCAAAAGAGAGAGATGAAGATAAATTCACTCTTAACAATACCCTATGCCTACCGCTATTAAATAAAGAAAGAAAGTGTATTGGTGTCCTACAATTTAATAACAAAAAGGGCGGTCAATTCTCTATTATAGATGAGAATATGGGACACTTCCTCTCGCTTGTAATTGCAAAGCGATTCTTGAACTATATAGTAAAATCTAAGTCAACGAGCATTGCTCACTTAAACCCTGAGTTAAAAGATTCATTTATCTACTTTGGTTCAACACAGAAATCATCTGCAATCCGAACAACTTTAAAGAAATTAAAATATGGTAAGACCAATGTCTTCATTGTTGGAGAGAAAGGGCTTGGTAAGGAATTCTTTGCGAAGTACTTATCAAATAATAGTGAGAAAGATATTTTTAATTGCAAAGACCCTGCTCACCTAGAAAAGATATTATCTTCTACAAGTAATTTCTCTAGCGAACAAACACTAATTTTTAAGAATATCGATTCTTTATCTTCAAGTGATCAGTCTAGACTATATAATTGGATTCAATTTCAAGACTGTAAGTTTATAACGACTAGTTGCAAAGATCTAATTTATGAAATTAAAAGTGGCCTCTTTCACAAGCAACTCTATAAGAAGCTCACACAATCTAGATTCCACCTCACTCCTCTTAGAAATAGAAGAGATGATATACTTACTATTGCCAATTACTTTATTAGAATTGAGTGCGTAAAGAGAGGTCTTGCTCCAAGAGAATTAAGCCCTGAAAGTATGCAATATATCATCTCACATTATTGGCCGGGTAATATCACTGAACTTGAGAAAGTCATTAAGAAGACATTTATGCTCACGAGTCATGACTGTGAAGTGATAGATATTGAAAAAGAAGAAATACATGGTTTCAAAAATATAGAAGAGAGATTAATCTTCAGTGCTGATACAAGTATACACCCAGACAAGATCATGAAGATGATAAAGTCTGAAACAAGAGAGAAGAAGGTATCGTAAAAGTAGCTCTATCACTTCTCTTTCTAACACTAGTTAATATCACAAACGCAGAGATCTATGTCTCCCCTCTACAAGGTCACACATTAAAATACTCCAAAGTAAGAAATGATATTAGAAAAGTCACCACACAAACCCCTGTGGCCATCAACGAGGTTATTACAACAGCAAGAGATGGAAGTGCAGTCATTGATTTCAATGATGAAGTTATTGGTACCGTCATCCTCGCACCAAATACACAGGTTATTTTGAGAAAGTCTAACTCTGATGGAGTACGTCTCTTAAGTCTTATTAGAGGACATCTTCGCCTTTATAGAGACCCTGCTTATGAGAAGAAGAAAGTGGGCGTCATTGTTAATATCAGAGATAACCCTAGCGCCTACCACGGTTCAAACTTTGAAATACAATATTATAAAAATAAAAAGCTCGTCACTGCTCTTAACGACGATCTTAAAATCTTAAAACTTAGAAAGAAGGCCATTGAGAAAACACAAATATCACCTTCAAAGTCCGACATTCAAGATCGGGAATTATATGAAGACCTTCAATCTCTCCTAGAATCGAGCTAGCAAGAACAACAAGCAAGTACTAGAAATCACTAAATATCCATAGATTTATGGTCCTATTCCCTATTTTTTTTTGACAGAGTTTGGCCTTTTTTGAAAAAATTTATTCATGGAATCAAGGATAGATTCCAGCAAGACCAAGGAAGGTATAAATGTCACTTTTTAGCTACAACACACTCAGTGTTGATCTTAGCAAAGAAACGCGAAGTATCAGCATCAAATTAAATCGTCCTGAAGTTCAAAATGCCATTAACACAGAGATGATTTTCGAACTCGAAACTCTCTTTAGCTGGATCTCAACACACCTAGAGATCAAGTCCATTCACTTAAGTGGAAGTGGAGATTATTTTTGTAAAGGACTCGATGATGAGGAATTTGCAACATGGAGTGAAGAGAAGAGACAGAAGAATTTTGAGAAACTACAAAAACTCATCTATAGCATGTACTTTCTACCACAGACAATTATTGCAGACCTAGGAAAGGGATGTGAGGGACTTGGTGTGGAGCTTGCCATGGGAGCTGATATTAGATTTGCGAATGAAGACGTAAAAGTAAAGTTCAATCATCTTCAAAAGGGAATTGTTCCCTCATGTGGCGCAGTCAACTTCACTAGTGCGGTTTTAAATAACGCTAGTGCAAGACAGTGGCTCCTCCTCTCTAAAACACTTAACTCACAAGAACTCCTTAGACATCACATCATTAGCGAGAACTATACAGAAACTAATCCAATTCCATCGTACTTAAAAACTATTTGCTCACAACCAGATGTTGCGAGAATTCAAACAAAGAGAAGTCTACTTGAGCCTATTCTAAAAAACCTTGATCACGGACTTGAATGGGAAAAGAGATTTAGTATTGCAGGTATGTGTACAGGAGACTGGAAAGAGATTGCAAAACATGGTGAAGCAGCACAAACGACAAGTGCTAGAGAACTCTCTTCAAGACTTAAGAGAGAGCGTGCAGAACAAATGAGTAGCAATAGTTAAATTAGAATCTATAAAGGGGGCGAATTTCATAAGGGCCAAGCTCTTTCATCGCCTCTTTTAAATTCATGGTCATCCCAAGTAAGAAGCCACCACCACCGGCACCACATAGCTTCAAATAGAAATTTTCATGCTTAAGACCCGTCTTCCATAAGTCACTATAGAGGTTTGGAATCATCGGACCAAAGTGTCTAAATTGAAAATCTGATAACTCTCTAAAGAACTCAAATAGACTCTCTTTATCATTTGTAATAAAGGCCTCGATACAATTATTAGTGATAGGTGCAAGAACATTGTCACAGAGGTTCTCAAAAGAAGCGGCCTTACACTTTTCTAGAAAGAGATTTACCAGAGGCTCCGTTCTTCTTGGACGACCAGTATTTAAGAGAAAAATTGCTCCGTCTCCAGAGTTTTTCTCAATATCGACTTTCTGATACTCCCTAGATTCAGAGATGAGAATTGGGCTATCTAGAAAGCTGATTAGAGGATCAAAGCCACTACTTGAGCCATGAAAATGAGACTCCATCTGTGAGAAAACATTTTTAAGATAATCTAGGTTATCTCTTTGATCTGCTTCACAGAGTGCGTAGTTTTCAAAAATTGCAGCGACCACAGCTCCAGAGCTACCCACTCCATAACCCTGAGGGATAGATGAGTCAAAGTAAAGCCCTTGACCTATATCAAATTCAAAACTTGAAAGATCAAATGAACAGAGTAGCTCACCTCTCGTATCCAGATTCTTCAAGTACTGGCAGAAGGCCTTAAGCTCACTATCAAAACGGTCTTTCTTCTCTCTTGGGAAAGTTAACTTTCCTTCAAAT
The DNA here is from genome assembly GCF_000210915.2 of Halobacteriovorax marinus SJ. Lineage (NCBI taxonomy): Bacteria > Pseudomonadati > Bdellovibrionota > Bacteriovoracia > Bacteriovoracales > Halobacteriovoraceae > Halobacteriovorax > Halobacteriovorax marinus. The sequence continues at coordinate 1,451,020 of NC_016620.1, read as the reverse complement.
AGTTGATAAGGAACAGCAAGTCCCATTGAATTTCTAATTATTGAATACTCACCAAAGAGTAGAACTTTAGAATAGAAAGAGCGCATTTATAGAAACCTTTCAGGCCCTTGCCCAACTCTATCATGAATGATCAATCCATTTTGGGCCAACGGTTTAATTTCGCTTGAAAGAAATTTCTGAACTTCTTCTTCTATACTTTGTGGATAGAGAATATGAACATTTGGTCCAGCATCAAGAGTGAAACAAAGATCAAGTCCACTCTCTTTTCTAAATTCTCTAATCTTTTCAATTACTGCTAAAGTATTCGGCTTCATAAGAATGAAGCTTGGATTAGAGTTCATCATAAGCCCATGTAACTCAAGGGCCTCTGTTTCAACGAGGTCGCAAAAAGACTTCGTATCGCCACTCTTCAAAATATTGTAGAGAGTTTCGACTAATTCATTGGCCCTTTTAAAACGCTCCTCACGATAAGGATGCGCCTCCATAAGAGCATGGCCAGCTCTAGAACTCACCGCTTTCTCACCACCATCGACAATGACGATAGAGTCTCTATAAGTTTTAAAAACTTCGTGAACTCCTTCTACAGGAGCAGCTAGCTCATCACTGGATTTAATTGATGTTAGAGTGTTTTCTCCCCAACTAGCAACCTCTGGAAATACAGACCTTGAAGCACTACCAGAAGCAAGTCTTGCAACATAAGTTGCCTTTTGAATTAAATCTGCTTCACATATATCGAGATCAAATGCCTGATTCTCAATAGAACAAAGACCTAGAGCAAGTGCTGACATACTCGAAGCACTAGAAGCTATTCCGGCCGAATGAGGAAAGGAATTCGTCGACTCTATTTCTAAATTTAAAAATTTAAGCATAGGAAAGAGTTCTCTATTCTTTTCTAGAAAGGCCCTAATCTTATCTTCGAATAATTGGTTTTTCTTATTTTCAAAATAGAAATCTAAAACGATCTCATCACTTGGAGTGTCTTTTGAACTCCAAGAGAAGTCCATCGTTGTTTTAGACTCATTTAAAGTAAAGCTGATAGATGTATTGCAAGGAAGCTGGTGACCATACTTTCCCCAGTACTTTATAAGGGCAATATTAGATGGTGATGTCCACGAAATTCTACCAGTATCTTCAATTAACTCATTCTTACTATAATTTCTAATGTAGGTATTCATTCGTTAGGTCTTTCTTCTCTGTCTTTAAAATTAAATCATTATAAGGAATGAATACATCATATCCTTTATCGTTAAAGTACTTCTTAGTCTCTGTAGACGATCTATCACTTGTCACCAGAACAAAGTCTCCACCCCATGCTCCAAGAGACTTCACTTCTCCCCAGAAGTTTGAAAAGAGTTCATCTTTTACTGGGCGTAGATCAAGAGTTTTACCAATTATTTTCTCGTGTGCTCCAATAAGGAACTCAAACTCTTTAAGTGAATTTGTCTTAGAGATTTCATTAGTAATATCTGAGATACTTAGAATAATGCCTGGATCAATTGGTCTTAGACTATTGTAATATTCTATGGCCTTTCTAGAGTCTTGCTTCTTTCCTCTATATACAAAGTAGAGGTTATCAGAAAACTTAGGATCGAATATAGTTGGTGACCACTTTGGCCCATTAGTATTTTTAGAGTAGAAGATTGGACCTTCTGACTGAGCGCAGGCCACATCGTATCCAGAACCACCATAAGTCTCAAATTGAAGCTCAAATGGACTAATATACGCCCACTGGGCCATATTATGCACGAGAGTTGAACTAGAACCTAGCCCCCACTCAATCGGGAAACCAAGGTGAGTTTCAACATGAACATCAATATCATCTCTTAGAAAGTGAGGATTTTGTTTGCGGGCCTGTCTTAGAACTTTTTGAAGAACTAACTCTTCAGGCGAAGGATTCTCTTTCGTAATTTCAAATCTCCAAAATTCATAGATTGTCTCAAACCACAGATTTCCGGCCACATCAAAACTCTTCCAATAGAGCTTAGGAGAAAAAGAAGGAGAATATTTAACAGAGAGTGACTGACCTACAGTTGTTGGTAACGCCAAAGACTTTGCTCCATCTAAAACAAAGTACTCTCCAGTTAGTAGAAGTTTTCCATGACCATAGAAGATATGATCGTTATTTTTTTGAACTAATGTCTTATTAGACTTAATTTCTCTAATAAACTCTGGTTCTCTATTTTCTATAATCACTGATAATTCCTTAATCCCGCAATAAAGTCTCTCACACTATTAAAAGAGATCACTTGTGTTTCAAACTCTTTTCTAGCGAGTTCGCGCTCTTGATCGTTGGCCTCAAGATGATTGAGGATATTCATCAAGTGCATCTTCATATGTCCTTTTTGAATCCCAGTAGTAACTAAAGATCTCACTGCGCCAAAGTTTTGCGCAAGACCTAGAGCCGCTGTAATCATCATTAACTCTCTAGCATTTGGGTTGCCTAGCATATCTAGTGATATTTTAGACATTGGGTGAAGTGACGTTAGGCCACCAACTGTCCCTAGAGCGAGAGGTATTTCTATTTCAAATTTAAACTTTCCATTTTCAATACTACAATTACTTAGACTTCTATACTGACCATCTCTGGCAGCATAAGCATGACCGCAGGCTTCAATGGCCCTAAAGTCATTTCCTGTAGCTAAAACAACGGCATCAATTCCGTTGAAGATTCCTTTATTGTGAGTGACTGCACGTCCCACATCTTTTTGAGCAATTCTTACTGCGCGAGCAAATTTATTTGCAAACTCACTTGGCTCCATTCCTAGACCAGAGTCATTAAGTTCATTAATATCGCACTCAACCCAAGCTTTAACTAAACACTTAGGTGTGTAGTTAGAGAGGATACACATAACAATTTGGACATCTCTCTGCTCTTGTTCAAAAGAATTATTGAGAGAGATGAACTCCTGCCACTTCTTTCCAATAGCTTCGAGAACACTATTAATAAAGTTAGCGCCCATGGCATCACATGTTTCAAACTCACCGTGAAATTGATAGTAACCCTCTTCAAGGTCAGTGCAATCTTTAAGCTCAAGTGAAAGCAGTCCACCACCACGCTTCTTCATATTTTGAACGAGTGGAGATACACTCTCAATGAGCTCGCTCTTAACTTCATTAAAGAATGAATACAACTGCGCACTCTCACCTTTCCAAATAAAGTGAACTTGACCAACTTTAATAGTTGAAACCACACTGGCCTTAAAGCCACCACGGTCCAGCCAAAACTTTGCGGCCTTAGCACTTGCTGCAACAACAGATGACTCTTCAATCACCATTGGAATACAGTGGATTTTTCCATTGAGTAAGAAATTTGGAACAACACCATATGGTGCATAGAAGTTAGTTATTGTATTTTCAGAAAAGTCGTCGAAGACTTTTTGTTCGAGAGCATTATCATGCCAGAAGCTTTTAATTTTTTCTTTTGAGAAACGGCTTCCTTCCAGGAAGTTTTCTACTAGGTAGTTTATCTTTTCAAGCTTAGTGAGCTTTGAAAATCCACTGATAATATTCAAGATACAACCCCTTATCTAGCTCTTAAAAAGGCCTTGGCCATCTTAAGTGTTTCAATTTGACCTCTGACATACGCTCTTAACTCTTCGATGTCTGTGGCGTGATCCAAGTAACTCTTGGCCCTACCAACAACATTATTTAGAGTACATCTCTCGCTAAGCCAGTGCCCGTAGAGAGTGTCTGATATTCCCCCAGAGATGATAATATCTTTGCAAAGACATTTATCGCCGAGTTCATTACGTAAAAGGTTTATCTGATCTATCATTTCTAGTGCAGTATGTCCAACAAACATTAGCTCAGAATGTTTGTGTGAAAGAGCTTCATTCTCTCGTAATTTCTCTAACTTAGAGAAGTTAGTTCCCCCAAAAGCCGCTAATTCGAGACCTTTAATAGGTAATTCTAATAGTGCCTTCAAAGAGCGAGGTCCCATTCCTTGCCCCACTTCCTTAACCATCACAGGAATCTGCGCCGCTATAACATCTTTAATTGTCTCAATTGGAGCGCGCGCAAAAGCATCTCCCTCTGGCTGATACCACTCTTGGAGAGGGTTGATATGAATAATCAGACCGTCTGCTGAGAGCTTTGAGAGCATCTCTTTAATGCTCTCCAACTCGTTGTTTTCAATTAACTCTTCGATTTGAGCAATTCCTAAATTTGCCCAAAAAGGCAGCTCAGCACCCAGTATTGGACGCAGATTGAAGTCTTCAAAGTCATTATCACTCTTTAAAATTGGCCTACATGAACCAAGCGCCATACCAAGCCCAAACTCTGCCGCTACAGTGGCCAAATTTTGATTGATAATTCTCGCCTCACCCGTTCCCCCAGTCATACTTGAAATCCACAATGGTGCCCCAAGAGTCTTACCTAGGAAACTTGTTGAGAGGTCAATAGTACTTGGATGTGAGCTAAAGAGAGGTTCGTAATCGAATAATTTATTTATATGACCAGCTTCTAATTGAGCATCATCGGCCAACTGAATATGTGCATACTTTCTATCTGATAAATTTCCCATAGGCTTTGGTAGCACAAAGCCTAAGAACCGTCTAAGAAAAAGAAGACCTACAGGGCTTTAAGCCCCTAATATTAAAATAAATTCACGCTTAAAATCAGATATCTTAGAGATAATCTTCTCGATTTTGCCATAGAGAAGCTCCTCGCTTGGACAATTGAGGTCCATGGCCAGAAAACAAACTCTACCAAGTCTTAGAGATTGAACTTCTTCGAGCAACTTCTTCATTCTATAGGGCGTGTCCATTAGAATAAGAGTTTCCCTTCTTTGAGTGAGTAACTTTAGCTCTTCACTTCTCTCAGGGTCCTTAATGGGAAGAAAGCCGCCGAAGCTAAATTTATTGTGATCTAATCCACTCAGGGCCAAGGCGAGGGAGATAGAGTTAGCAAAGGGGCTTGCACTCACTCTAATATTCTCTTGATGACAACTTCTAACCAGCTCTACCCCAGGATCACAGAAAGCGGGAAGGCCACCATCGCTCATAATATAGGCATTCTTTCCACTTTTAAGAGCGCTCATAATTTTTGGTAGCTCATCTCTTCGAGTATGTTCATTAAATAGTGTAAAGCTCTCAACCCTCTCTCTAGGAAGACCAAAGCGCAGCCAACGCCTTCTTCCCGGCTTAAGGTCTTCAATGATGAAGATATTTTCATCCGGTTTTTCACAGGCCTTTAGGAGCATATCGAGTGCGCACTTCTCCAGTGGGCTCTCTTCATCAATAGGCGTTGGAATTAAAAATAGTTGGCCACTCATCTTCTTCTCCTAAAAACGGGAACGGGGATCACTTGAGTTGAGACTTTATAGCAGAATAATACTAGGGGAACAGCAGAAATCAAGTCTAATAAATAATGGTAGCGAAGAGCAATCGTTGCAACACCTATACTTACTGTTAGAAATAAAGAAACAAAGAAGTGGCGAGACTTCATTCTAGCAAACCACAGAGTACATAAGAGCGAAACTCCCATATGACCACTAGGAAAGCAATCAATGTAAGTAGGCTGTCCGGCCCTTATAGAAGAATTTATATAAGCAGCAAAATCATAGAGGGGTAAATCAAATTGAAATTCAGAGGGCATAAAGTACTGAGGCCCTGTAACGGGAACCACTAGGTAGAGAAAGTAGTTAATACTAAAGAAAATAGTAATAGAGCTCAGAAGTCTTCCAATGAGAAATTTATTTCGATTCTCTAGCTTTAAATAGTAAACAATCCCAAGGTAAAAGGGAAAAATATAGAAAGAGAGATAAGAGAGTTGGAGCCAAGAATATAGTGCTTTACTGTAGAATGCCTTACCAAAAGTCTCATAAAAGAGATTCGCACTTGAAGTAGCACCTAAGAGAATGACATCCACTCGTGCAAAGAATTCGTCATAGCGAATAAGAGCATGAGCATCACTATCTACGATTCCAGTAAGTGAATAATTAAAGGGAATAATAAAAGCTAAAAAGAGAATATTAAGAATAAATGTCTTAGTTAAACTAAGCTCTTTAATACTCTTATTAAAGAGCGCCAAGCTCATAGAGAGAACAAAGGGAAGCAATAAGAGTAAACGAAATGAACCTAAGTAAATTAGGCTGTAGAGGAAAATAAATAAATTAAAGAAGCTCACAAAGAGACAATTTCGACCTAAACCAAAATCATATCTATAGTTTTGCCAACTCTCTTGTAATTTGTACTCAAACATCTTCTCTGCTAGCTTTGTAGGTTTCTAAGCTCTATAATATCACAATGTCAGAAGAAAGAGATATGAAATTTAGCCTTACGGTATCCCCCGGACTTGAAGAAACTGCTCACCAAGAGTTTTGTGAAAAGTGGAAGCTCATCTTAAATAGTGACGTACCTGAAGCTGAGATTAAAAAGGGAAAGATATTTCTAGAAGCAAAAGTATCCAATATCTGTCCACTTATTCCCTACTTAAAAATTCCTTCCAATGCCTATTTGATTATCGCAGAATTTAAGGCCAAGGATAGACCAAAGCTCTTTAATAAGATTTCAAAAATTGAGTGGCACAAGTTTCTTAGAGGAGACTTCCCTCTTATAAAGGTCTCTACGAAAAAGTCAAAACTCATTCACACAAGAGGTATCGAGGAAAGTGCTACGAGTGCTATTGAGGAAGCCTTTAAAAAGCATCCGCTCAAGTCGGCCCCAAAGAACAAGACCCTTAGAAATAAAATTCATATTGATATTTACGATGACCAAGTAAGAATTGAATTGAGTCTTACAGGAGATCGCATGGATAAGAGGGGTTATAAATTAAATACCGACCTTGCGCCACTTAGAGAAAGTTTGGCGGCAGCTCTAATCTATAGGCTCTCAAAATACTCATCTAAAGGAGAAACTCTCCTAGACCCAATGTCGGGAACAGGGACATTCTCTCTTGAGGCCCTGAATTTTTACAGCTACAACGATTCTAGAGACTTTGACTATCAATACGCCCCCTACTTCATAAAACTCCCACTAATGAAGAGAGTGAAAATTGGAAGCGAGCTCTTTAGCCGTGTTGAGTGTTATGATCTATCTCCTAAGGCCATTGCCGCCATCAGAGATAATTTAAAAAATATTGGAGATAAGGCCCTCATAGAACAATGTGACTACTTTAATATTCAAAGCGCAAAATCAAAAGTTGCCATAATCAACCCTCCATATGGAAAGAGAATTAAACTTAAGCACGAGCTAGATGAATTTGTTCAACAAATCATTACTCACGCTAAAGAAAGTATCGATCTAGACTTCGTAGGTCTCATCTTCCCAAGCTGGGCCTTTCATAAATTAAAAGATGTAAAGGTAATGGAGAAGACATTCCTCTCCAATGGTGGGATTGAAGTTGTTTTTACTATTCTTGATTTAAGATAATACCCATCTACTGATCAATCTGTCCTATTTTTAAAAGATCAATCAGGTTTTGATGCCTCATCTTTTTAGTGTTTTCCTCACTCTTATTCTCTTCTTTCTTAATACTAGCAGGTTTTCTTGTGTTATTTTTAACAATGATTTTCTCGCCTTCAGGAGTCTCTACAATAATTTCTTCTTCCCCATCAATGAATAAGGATTCTAAGAGCTTTTCCTTCGAAGTAACATCGCCGTTTAAATTAAAATCAACTTTTACTAACCTAGCATCAACAGTATTAGTATCTCCTGTAAAAGTAGCGATCTCTAAAGCAGACTCATTTGAACTACTTGATGAACTTGCCACACCTCTTAGAGAAAGAGTCTTACTCTTTTCAAAATTACTACCTTCACTACTTACACTCTCACGTGAAGAGCTAGGTCCTGCTGTTGAAGCGGCAGCACTTGAAGAAGAACTCGATGTAGAAGATAAGCTTCCACTTGAAAAATTTCCACCTGAGCTTGCTGCACTAGAGTTCGAACTAACAGAGGAGCTTCTTTGCGCCGTAGCAGGTCTTCTTCCTACAGCTCTAGCTGTTGATGAAGAGAAATCTCTAACTTGAGCGACAGGAGCGCTTACTGCTGGTGCAGATGTCAATTGATTCTTTTTCTCTTTAAGTCCCTTTATCTCATTAGCGACCTTAAGTTTTTCTGATCTGATTTTTTCAATATTTATTTTTTCTTTGAGTTCTTCAATTTGCTTATCAATAGCGCTTTCACTCTTTTCTTCTTTAGAAGTAGCAGAGTTATTATTGCTAAATGCTAGAGCTTCAAGTTCTTTTAACTTTTCTTCTAGCTCTCTCTGTCTATTGCTACCCTGATTAGTAGTATTTTCTCTACTATCACTTGCCTTTAATGAATCCCTCTGTGCCATAGTGTTTGTATTCATACTTGTTGGATCAAGTGAGGCAGGCTTTCTATCGAATGGACTTGTATTGTTAGAAAAAGTATTAGAGCTCTCTTCTGGAGAAGTAACACTTTCAGTATCCGTGCTTGTAGAAGCGACAACCTGCTCCTCTACTGAGGCTACATCTTCAAACTGAGTTGGCCTTGACTTTACTTCAAATTCTTCACTATTATAATCGGCAATTACTTTCTTACTCTTTTCAATTTCAGCAAAGACATCACGCCCTTGTCTGATTTCATTATCAACAACATAGTCCACACCAGACTTCACACCAAAAGTTCTATTAACTTCTTTATCAGCACTTGCTACGATACTAATAGCATTACCACTACCAACCTTTTTCTCTAGTCGAGAATAAAGCTTTGAGTGAGCATCTTCAATGAGTGCTAACTTGGTCTGCGACTCTAGGTATTGAGTGTCTAGACTCTGAAGGTTTTCACGAACTTCAGCTATAGCATTATTGAATCTTCCAATAGAATCAAATTCAACATCAATTTTATCTAAGAGCTTTTCCTTTGTTATAGGGAATGGACGCATTGCTCTCTTATACTCTCTTATGATAGCAAAGAAATCCTTATCGGCGGCCCTAACTCTTTCTAAGAATTCAATATTTTTCAAATCAAATTGTAGAACTCCATTAACTTCTATTAAATACTTACCATTAACCATTTCTTGGTAAAGAGCGATCTTCTGCTTACTTTTATCAGAAGCGTCCATATAATCTCTTAATCTCTTTCTTTCTTCTTCTAGTTTGCTAAAGACTTCACTTTTTTCTTGTCTAGCAACTTCCGCCTCTGTTGCTCTTCTTTGGAGTTCCGTTCTGAGTTTTTCTACCTCACTCATACTTTCTTCATTCTTAGCAATATCCTGCGAAATCTTTAAATCTCTACAATAAAGAATATCCATATTAAAGATAAACTCTTGGACTCTTTTCTTGTCATCAGTACTTGAACCACTTAACTTCTTTGCAAAGGCATCTTCAATAATTCTAAATGACGCCATTTCTCTTTCAGTTGTAGGGTTAAAAAGAGCGGCTTTAATACTTCTTACATTCTTTTCAATATCAAGACTCTCAACAAGCTTATTTATCTCTCTTCTAATATCAGAACATGCATTTTCTACAGCAGAATTCACAAGATCTTCAGCTGTACCATCAGAATGATTAAATTGAGCTCTTCTAAATAACTCATCTCTTCTTCTCTCTTCATCTGTTGCGATTGACTGATTTGCTCCAGGAGAAAAAGGAAGGACTGAAGTAGGAGATAAAAATCTCTCAGCTTGAACTTTTCTAAAATGTCCCAATTGGATTGGCAATTCAGGATTTCTCTTAAGAAGCCTTGAAACGGGACTATCATTGAAAAGATTCCAGTCTAAGTTATTTATGTCGTATGTAGCACTACTTTGCATTAAACCATCACCAGTTCTTTTAATATTGTGTCTTAATGCTTCATACTTCACATGAGTTGCATCAGAAAGAACATCTTCTAGTGGAACAAGAGGATGATCTGCTACATCTTTATGAATCTTATTAAAAATAGTTTTTAAGAGTTGATCTTTTTGATCAAGAGGTATTCCTCTTCTTTGCTTTGTACTAAATCTTCCAAAGAGAGTGTCACCAGGTCTTGCATCAAAACATCTTGGTGCCGACTTATACTCTGAAGACATAATAGATACGACATCTTTATATCCTTCAATCTTATCTACTTCATTTGCAAGAGATTCCATCACTTTCTTAGTCGCTACACTATCGATAACAGTTCTAATGTGTTCGGCCTCTTCATCAGAGATGGCAATTCCTTTATTTGATACAGAATTAACACAATTACAAAAACCTGTAGGATCCGTAATCTTATTACAGTTCATTTGGTTCATAAATTCTGCGATTTGATCAAGTCCTGTATTAGATTTAGTAGAGCTATCTTGGCACTTAATAGCAGCGCTAGAAAAGAGTCCACTATTGACAGAAAAGTCATAAACCACATTACTCATACCCGGTAGGGCCATGGCCTGAAAACTCAGTAGAGTAATTAAAATAAATTTAGCAGCGCGGTTGTACACAATCTCTCCAAAAGTTACATTACTTAAATCGTCAGATTTAATGTTTCTCTTTAACGATTTTAGGTCTGTACCCAGGTTAAATTGTAGTTAAAAAAAGTTAACGAAAGTTAAATACAACTAATGATATTTAAACATGAATAAACTTTCGAAGACTTAGAAGGAGTGCTCTATCATTACTAAATAAGCACTATAGAATAAAAAAGAGTCTGCGCCATTTGTGAAGTGCAATTTATTTTTGGCGATAAACGCGGGTCTTTACACTAATTCCAGAAATATGATTTATAAAGGCAATATTATTTATTTCCACAGAATCAATATCTTCACCACTAGAGTTTCTCATATCACTCACTTTCAGCGTCTTTTCCTTACCATCTGGAGTTTTAAGAAGTAGCTCATCACCTAAGTTTAAAGTGAGATTCTTAGACTTAATCATAATCCCAAGGTGCTTCTTCTTTTTTACATCTAGTACATCACCAAGGTAATTCTCATCATTTCTAAGTGTTCTTTGATTCTTTAATTTCTTAAAGAGAACGTCTGATTTATTAACGTGAAAGAATCCTCTTATAATAGGAAGGGGATAGATATCTTTTAGAGGTGCATTTGAATTGGCCAGTGGCAATCTAATCGCATTAACCGCCTTAGCTAAAAAGCTCTTATCTTCAATATGCCTAAAGTCTACACGAGCAACCGAAAGATTCATTTCACTTAGTTCGTGGCAATGGTCTAAGAGAAATTGATCCTTAGTATTGAACATAAATGTTCCATGTATATTCTCTAAGAGAGGAAAGCCTTTGTGTGGACTCTCCTCACTAGAGCCCTCTAACTCGTAAGAGCTCTCCATTGTGGCCTTAGTCTTATCGTCATCGTGATCTAGAATATAGGGAGAGATTAAATTTCTCGGAGTATAAAAGAGAAGGATTCTTCCAGCCACTAAGATCTCTACAGGAACACCGAGTTCTTTAATATAGCTAGAAAGCTTATCTTTAGGTAGCTCAATTGAGAGAACCATTCTCTCCAACATCTCACCTGCTGATTCTCTCCACTTCTTAAGACCAATTAAATTATGATTACCAGTCTCAGTTATTAGTTGAATTGGTTTATTCGGAAGATTCTTTTTTACCCAATTGAGCGCTCCAGGATCTTGAACTCTAATAGCATCGATAATATCCCATTCAATATGAGAGAGCTCTTCCACTCTCTTATCAAAAGTTGTCTCTGTCATGAGAATATCCCAATCAAAAACAATTCGAAGGCCAAGCTTCTTCACTTCAACACAGAAGTCATAATATCTCTTTGGAGAAATCTTACCAAAGCGAGAAAAGAGCATATTTCCAAGGATAACTTCATCTACTCTAACTTCTTTTGCAAGGATTGCTTCATCTATGTGGTCAACATATGTACAAACTCTCATTGTAGCACCTTCGCTCTAATAAGATTCCACTGCATGGCCTCTTTCACATAAGGAATTTTTAGAAGTATGCCTGGTCTACTTTTCTGACAATCTTCACCATCAGTCTCAACCATCATATCTGCCTTAAACTCTACGCATGGACCATTAAAAGGCACTAGTTCTAATGTATCTCCAGGGTAGAATGCTGATCTCACTTCAACAAGTAAGTGCTTATCTTTAACAACCTCTAGAACAATTCCTGCCACAACATAGTCAGAAGACTCGTGCTCTCTTTCCGTATAGATAGAGTCTGCACCGGCCGGTTCTCTCAAAGATCCGAGAGTATAATCTCTATGGGTAATTTTTCTAAGTTCACTCTCCCAGTGGAGAACTTCCTTTGAGACCAAGTCACCATTGTCTCTATAATGGTTAAGGGCATCGGAATAGACTTTGCTTATTGTCCCTGCGTAGTGATGACTCTTCATTCGTCCCTCAACTTTTAGAGAATCAATACCCGCTTCAATAAACTCAGGAAGGGCCCTAATCCCCTCTAAGTCTTTAGAAGACATAAAGTAGGCCTTAACTTGTTCATCTGTTGCCTTATCTATATTTTTAAAATCAAGAGAATATTCAAAACGACAGCTATGAGCGCAACCACCTCGATTACTATCTCTTCCCTGCGTATAGTTTGAAATAACACAATTTCCAGAGTAGGCCATGCACATTGAACCATGAATAAACATTTCAATTTCAAGCCCAGAGATTTCTTTGATTTTCTTTGCCTCTTGTAAAGAGATCTCTCTTCCAAGAACAACTCTCTTCACACCCATCTCTTTCCAAAGAAGTGCGGCTTCAGTATTTAAACAACTCGCTTGCGTCGAGAGGTGAATTTCAATATTAGAGTACTTCTTAATTGTTTCAATAACACCAAGATCAGAAACTATAACTGCATCAACTTTAAGAGTGTCTAGTAAAGTTAGAAACTCTGGTAATTCATTTAAGTCTGAATCGTGAAGAAAACTATTTAGAACCACATAGACTTTAGCATCTCTTGAGTGTGCAAACTCAACACCCTCTTCTAGTTCTGCGCTAGTGAAGTTATCCGCCGCAGTTCTTAGTCCAAACTTCTGTCCGCCCAAATAAACGGCGTTGGCACCATAGAGGATGGCCACTTTTAACTTTTCTAAACTTCCTGCCGGCGACAGCAGCTCTGGGACGCTATGCATAATTTTGCCTATTACAATTTTCCTAATATATCAGAGCTTTTATGTAGCAGAATTTTTATATACAATAAAGGAAACAGAGAAATTTTTACTTATATAACTGTTTAAAAGTACATAATGATTAAAAAACTATTTATTTTATTCACAGTCGCCTCTATTGCCGTTGGCGCCCTATTTATCATTCGCATTCAGAATAAACCAACGACGATCTATCCCTTCCCCTATATCGTGGATGGAGCTCAATATAAGAGTGCTGATCTTAAAGAAATTCGAAGTAGCGATATACTCATTGTGGGTGATCGCATGGGTGAATATTTAGAAAAATATATTCCCGCCGTGAATGAAACTCTTTCTAAGAATCTTAGAAATAAATTAAATATCTATAATTGGTCAGCTGCTAATGAAGGTCTGCACAGAACAATTAAAAAGCTAAGAGTTCTAAAGAAATTACCTCCAATTGTAATTTACGTTGGAGGAAGTGAAGAGTTCTTTGAAAATAGAGTCATCACGGCAGATAAAGATGTCTACGATTATAATATGAAAATTTTCAAAGACGATCGCTTTTCTTCTCTGCTTATGACTGTACCTCAGGTGAGTAAGATCATTTATAAGAAACCGACAAAGTACTTCTATCTCGACCACACTATAAAGCCCTTTGCGAAGGCCTCTGGTGCTAAAGTTTCTCAAACAAGAGCAGAGCTTATTTACAATTACTATATGATCGAACTTGAAGAGCTAGCATCTTTGGCCAGAGAGAAAGGCTCTACATTTATCTACATTACCCCTCCTGTGAATTTAGAAATCCCGCCAAGAATTGTGTGTGATAACGCTGTCTCAAGTACAATTCTAGATGAGCAGAGTGATATAAAGAAATTAATTGAGTCAGGAAGGTCAAAAGAAGCAAGTGCCAGATCAAAGAAGTTACTCTCTAAATCTATTGGGAATGCTCAGACTTACTATCTAATGGCAAGAGCTCAACTTAATCAGGGAATTCTAAAAGAGGCCAAGAAGAATTTTCAGATGGCAGCAACTTTTGATTGTGGAAACTGGAGATCTAATGCCGTCTTCAACAAGTTGATTCAAAATAATGCTAAGAAGAATGGTATCAAGCTAATTGATTTTGCAAATATTGTTGAAAGTGGTCTTGGAAGAAATATTACTTTTGTAGATGAGCACTACCCGCAGACAATTTATTATGAGAAGTTACAAAAAGAAATCATATTGGCGATTAAGACAATTCTTAAAATCTAGAGTTTCATAACCTTGGGAAGTAAAATGAGTGAGATATCAGGACCGCTTACATTAAATTTAAAGAAAGGTGACATCGTTTGTGCTGAAGGACAAGTCGATCACGACCTCTTCATTATTCACTCGGGAAAGATTCTTATTTTTGTCCATAAAGGAACTCAGGTTACTCCACTTGCCCATTTAGAGAGCGGTGAATACCTTGGGGAGTTAAGCTTCTTTGACAAGACTAATAGAAGCGCTTGCGCCATATGTTTAGAAGATACAACACTTATAAAGGTTCCCGTTGAAGAAGTTGATAAGCAATTCCCACCATGGCTTATTACAATCGCTAAGAATATTACTAAGCGATTAAGAAGTGCCGATGCGCTCTTGGCCCAAAAAGGTATTCGCAAAAAGAATGTAAAGACCATGGCCTCACTCTCTATGGAAGAGCAGAGAGAGTACTACCAGGCCCTAGTTAAATTCAAAGAAGAGAATCATTTAGAGTAAATTCTAAGTCTCTAGAATCATTTAAAACATAGAAATATATTTAAGTAGTTGACTCTTTTAGCCGTATAATTGACTAAGGAGCTCAACTATGAAGAAAATATTTATCCCAATAGCTTTGATCTGTATTTTTTTAACTTCTTGTACAACGACTTCTAGAACGCCGAGTTCTAAGGGAGAATTTGAGAGAATAGAAAAAGAGATTCGAAGACTAGATCATCAGATGCAACGTACTAACGCCATCTAAAATAGAGAGGGCCTAAATTAGGCCCTCATATTGAAATTAAATTAATCCCATTTCTTTAACTGAAGCTTTTTCACTTCTAAGTTCTTCAAGTGTCGTTTGGAATTTCTCTTGTCCAAAAGCATTGTGCTCAACACCTTCAACAACTTTTAAAATTCCACCTTCAACTCTACAAGGGTAAGAGAAGATCAACCCTTCATCTACACCGTACTCACCTTTTGAAGCAAGACACATTGAGAATGTTTCTCCAGCAGGAGTGTCGTGAGTCAGGTTGTATACACCCTGAACACAGGCATTAGCAGCAGAAGCAGCAGAACTAGCTCCTCTTGCTTTAATGATAGCTGCACCTCTTTTTTGAACAACTGAGATAAACTCTCCACTTAGCCACTCAGTATCAGTGATGACTTCAGCGGCGCTCTTTCCACCAATCTTAGCATTGTAGAAGTCAGGATATTGAGTTGCAGAGTGATTTCCCCAAATTGTCATATTTGTTACTTCAGTAACATCAACACCTGCTTTCATTGCAAGTTGAGTCTTCGCTCTATTTTCATCAAGCGCAGTCATTGCAAAGAATCTCTCTTTTGGAAGTCCTGAGCTCTCCATTGCGATTAAGCAATTTGTGTTACATGGATTTCCTACAACAAATAATTTACAGTCCGAAGCTCCGTGTGATGCCATCGCCTTACCTAATGGTCCAAAGATTCCGCCATTAACTTTTAGAAGGTCAGCTCTTTCCATTCCATCTTTTCTTGGAACTGCACCAATTGCTAAAATCCAGTTAGCTCCATCAAAAGCTTCTTCCATCTTATCTGTACACTTAATATTTTTTAGAAGTGGGAATGCACAATCATCCAATTCCATCTTCACACCTTCAAGTGCACCAAGGGCAACAGGAAGTTCTAATAAACTTAATTCAACTTCAGTATCTGTCCCAAACATTTGACCAGAAGCAATTCTAAAAAGAATGGCATATCCAATTTGTCCAGCTGCACCAGTTACCGCTACTCTAACGCGCTTAGTTGTCATATATATCTCCTTATAAACTCATGTTAAGTCTTAATATTTGTAATCATTTTTCAACGCTTTTCAAAGTCTCAATGTGTTATCAACTCCATCAATTGACTAACACCACAGCACTCTATAAAATCAAAGCTTTGAAGATCTAATAATAATTGATCTATGATGAAGAATCTATGAGGAATCAATGTCCGAAAACCAAGCAAAGCCAAAGTCTAACCGAAACAGAAGATATCGCGGTAGACCTAAGAAGAAGAATCCAAACGCGCAACAAGCTTCCAATAAACCAAGCAATAATAATAATCGCAAGAAACGCTACAATAATAGAAGAGGGCCTAAGCTCTCTCTAGAAGATCAAATTACCCTTAAGTATAATAATCTCCTAGAACAACACCTTGTGGCCCGCAAGAAATACTTTGCCCTCTACCATAGAGCGGATCCAAAGCAGAAGGCCAAACTTGAGAGAATCTACTATAATACGATTGCTAAACTAAGAGAGTTTGAGCGCGGTCTTTCTGGGGATAAACTAGATATTTTCCAAAAGCACTTCAACTCTCTTAAAGAAGATCATATCTACTCTGTAAATCACGAGATTGAACCTATTGCTGAACATGTCTCTCACCAAGGTGACTTTGACGATCCTCACTTTTTGCAACTTCAAAAAGAGGCCAAGACACAATACTCTGAAGATACCGAAGAGAGTGTTGGCTCAATTGATGACTATAAGCAATACAAAGGTCTCTAAGAAAAACTGACGGGTATTTTGCCACTACTTAGTTAGTGACAAAATATCCCTAGGTCCAAAGTGCCAAATCCTCGTAAAAATAATTTCAACCACTAGACGCATCGCAAACCCTTGGAATTACTGGCATAATTCTTGCTCTAATTACTCTATTATTAAAATAGGAGAGAAAAATGAAACACATTCTATGTTTTCTAGGGCTAATGTTGACCCTAAATTTCAACGCTCTTGCCACAGAGAGCGCCACTGTAGACTATGATCTACAACCAACTGAAGAAGTTACTTTAGAAGAAGTTAAGGCAATTACTCTTTATAGAACTGAGTATGTCGATAGTACTTGTACTAGACAAGAGCCCTACCAAGACACGCAATGTGGATATGAGACTCGCTATAGAAATGAATGTCACTGGGTACCAGGAAGAAATGTTTGTAGAACTGAAACTGATCGCCAGTGCCGCGACGTAAGAAGAACACGTAGAGAATGTAAGCCAGGTAGAACTCGTAGAGAGTGTGTGAATGAGCCAGCAAGAAGAGTGTGTAGAACGAGAAACGGTGTTGAGAGATGTACTAACGTTCCAGGAAGACAGAGATGTCGCGACGTAAGCGGTCCTCAAGTTTGTAGAAATGTTCCTTACACTGATAGAGAATGTAGCAATGTAAACAGAAGAGTTTGTGACTGGGTACCAGCGAGAAATGAATGTAACTCAGTTCCATACCAAGAATATATCTGTAGAGACGTTACAAGATATAGAACAGTAAGTTACGCTTGTAAGAAACCAGTTCAAGTTCCTTATCAAGTTGATAAGAAATTCTCTCATACTGTATCTTTTGAATTCACTGACAAAGATCAACTAGGTAAAGCGGAGATCAACCTCTCTCTTAACTCAAGTGGAAACTTAGTTATTAACTATAACAACCTAAGAACTGAAACGACTTACATGCAACTAATGCACAAAGCAAGTGAAGTAGTCTTAGATAACGATAGCGAAAAGCAAACAAGAGAAACAGTTAAGATTAATTTTGGAAATCTTAAAAAGCTTTTAAAGCCTATGCAAGCAACACAGAAATCTCTTTGGATGAATAAGGCCGGAGACTTTAAACTTAAGCTTGATAAGACTAACCCTTTAAAGAAAGCGCGTATTCAAATCAAAGTAAGAAAAGAGTCTAATAATGATATTCACTTTAACAGAGAATTTAAGTTTGAAGACTTCACAGTTTCTGACAAAGAGCTGAGTATCGAACTAGAGCGCTTTGGTTTTGATCAACTCAGAGGCTTCCTAGGAAAAGGTGTAAAACTAGAAGTTGATGTGACTGTTAAGTTAGACATGCCAGCGAACCTCATTCACTCTATCCCACAAAAGCTAGAGAAGAATAAGAGATTCAATATAAAAGTCTATAAGAATAAAGATCTATAAATAAATAAGGCCGCAGAGAATGCGGCCTTTATTTTTCTAATCTAATTAAAATGAAATTAAATTTGTGCAGATACTACAGAAGCTTTCTTAACAGTATTTGGCATCATTTCAGAAGCACCTTCAAGCTTTAGGTAGTTATCAAGAGTTTGGTCGTGATCTTTAAGGATAGCTTCCTTAAGTTCGTCAGCATTAATATCTAAAACTTCAGAAACTTTCTTAAGCATCTTTAAAGGAATATTACATAGAGCTCTCTCAACGTTAGAGATAAACTGACCATTCTTATATCCTAGAAGATGAGATAGTTCTGATTGAGAGTAACCTTTTGGATGGTTGATTCTCTTAGTTCTGATTAATTTTGCAATATTTGTAAAGCAGCGCATGATGTTTTCTCCTGTGTTTAAATCATCACATTTATTTATAAATAAAATACCAAATAATCATGGTTAATTCCAAATAACTTTTGGTTATATTTATCAAGATTTTTTAACTTTTCATTTATATCAAACACTTAGACTCAATAGAGGTGAATAATTTTTATATTTCAACCTTAAATTTTCTTGATAATTAGGAAACAAATTCCACTTAAGTTAAGATTTTCTTAAAAATTAACCACAAATTATCAACTAGTTAAGAAACTAAACTATATAAATCCTCAATATGAAGCTCTGATTTAAATAAAAATCATGGGACCCGTGCCCCGCAGGGCCCAAAAAGGGATTAGTCTCGCTGGAAAATGCACTCACCACGGTAGAAAGTTTGCTCAACCATGGCATCATATTTCTTTCTAGACTTTCTTTGGCTAGAGACAATTCTCTCTAGGACTTTCTCTGCTCCACCAGTGAGATCTTTAGGAGTGTTTACGACAATGAAATTACCAAACTTACCAGCTTCAAAGCTACCAGCTTTCTTTTCCATTTTAAGGGCCCTAGCACCCGCTACAGTGGCGCGGAAAAGCGCCTTTGTATAAGTTGCCCCACTCACCTTCGCCGCTCTATTTTGAGCAACAAAAGACTGCATAACATCAAACATAGAAACAAAAGGACCACCACCTATATCACTAGCTAGAGACCAATCAACTCCGTGCTTTTCAGCAAATTTAAAATTAAATAATCCAGAACCTAGACCCAATTGCTTAACAGGCGCATTTGAAGTCGGGCAATGAGCAATAGAAGTTCTTGTCTTAGAGAGTGTTTTCATCTCATCTTTTGATAAGTAAATTCCGTGACCCATAATAGTCTTTGGACCTAAGACTTTTGCTTTCTTATAGATATCTGTATAAGTTGCGACTTTTTCATATCCTTCAATATTCTTATAGAGTCCCATCACGTAATCAATTTCATTTTCTGTTTCACTTAAGTGAGTTTGAATAAATGATTTATTCTCTCTGGCCAGCTTACTTGCTTGCTCCATAACATCAGGGTGAGTTGTAGGAGCAAACCTCGGAGTTACTGCATACTTCTCCTTAAACTTCTTAGTTTGTTTTTTTACAAGAGAGATGGCCTGCTTCTTAGTTTGTGTAAGATAGTCAGGAGACTCCATTGTCATTAAAACATTTCCAACAACAAAATCACCAACGAAGTACTTAAGAGCATCATCAACAGTGTGCGCGTGAATAGAGGCATAACAAGCTCCTCCAAGAGTTCCAACTGAAGCTAGCTCCTCGGAAAATTTCTGAGCTTTTGATTTTGAATAAGATTTATCTTTAAACTTAGCTTCATAAGGCCACGTGTAATTAATAAGCCATTGAAGAAGATTCTTCTTAGGCATTAATCTCACATCATCCTGAACCCAGTGAAAGTGAGTATCAAAGAAAGAAGGCATCACAACTTTTCCAAGCGTGTCCATAACTTCAATAGATTTCTTACTAGCATATTGTGGAAGAATATCTTTTTCCCTTCCATATTCAACAACTTTATAGCCATCTTTAGATCTTTTTAAGACTAAGGCCGCATTTTTGACGAAATCGCATGACTTATCTGATTTAGGGTTTAAAATATGACATAATATTATTTTAAATAATGGTTGCAAGTGTAACTCCATAGAAATTGAGGATAAAAAGTATGAAAACCTATCAAATACTTCTAATCTTAACAATATCTCTACTCACTTTTTTTAAAGATGCGAAGGCCAGTGATATACATATTGAAGAAGTTCTAGAACTAAGTATTAACTCTCCTATCACTCCTGCAACTTTTAACTACATTGAACAAGGTTTTAATCGGGCCACTAAACAAAAAAGTGACGCCATACTTATTAAAATGAATACTCCTGGTGGTCTTGTTTCCACAACGAAGGAAATTCTCACACTCATTGGCAATAGCGATAAACCAGTTATTATTTGGGTCTCACCAGAGGGAGCGAGCGCCACGAGTGCAGGAGCTATCATCTCCAGTGCTGCCCACGTTCTCCTCATGTCAGACGGAACCAATATTGGTGCCGCTACTCCCATTCAGATGTCGGGCAATATCGAACAATCAGATCTTAGATCTAAGTCTGTTAATGACTTAAAGGCCCTAGTGCAGAGTTTGGCCCAAACGAGAGGAAGAAATGCAACACTCTTTGGAGATATGATTGAGAAGGCTTCAAGCTTCGAGGCAAACGTTGCGAAAGAAAAGAAATTAATCGATGAAATTTTAAATAAGAAATCCCAACTAAGTAAAGTACTCGACCAGAGAGTTATCCATATCCTAGGAGAAGATAGGAAAATTGTTTCAAAGAATATTAACTTCACAAGCTATGAAATGGATCTTGGTCAAAAGCTTCTCAATATTTTTGCCAACCCAAATACTGCCTATATTCTCTTTCTCATTGGTGCGGCATTAATTTATTTAGAGTTTCAAGCTCCGGGAGGATTTATTGCTGGATCTCTCGGTGCCTTTGCCCTACTACTTGCGGCCATTGGCTTTCAAGTGCTCCCATTAAACTTTGGGGCCATGGGACTTATTATTCTGGCCTTTGTTTTATTTATCATTGAAATCTATATCACGAGTTATGGAATACTCTCACTTGCAGGTCTAGGAAGCTTTATTACGGGATCGCTCTTTTTACTGCGCACAGATGATAGCTACATTGTTGTTAGTCAAACTCTTATCTATTCAGCGGCCGGTGCCATTAGCTTCTTTCTTCTTCTTGTAGGCTATTACTTAGTTAAAGACCATAAGAATATTGGTCAAACGAAATTTAATAATCAGGTTGGTGAAGAGGCGACAATTCTGGCCATTCTCTCAGAGTCCGAAGACGGATCAAACTTTAAGTACCAAGTAAAAATACATGGAGAAGTTTGGAATTTAGAAAGTTCTAAGAAATACGATATTGGTGAGAGTGTAGAAGTTCTTGAGCAGACGGAGCTTTCTCTAAAAGGCTAATTCATAGCGAATCCACGCTTCATTAGACCTAGAGTCACCGCCAGTGAATTGAACACTTAAAGACTGTGACTCTCCAAATCTCTGAGTCCTTGCCAGAGTGCCTGAGTTTCCTCTCTCATCTCGGCGAAGAATAAGACTTGTGCTGGCCCTGCGCTCTCCCGCGAGACTAAAAGAAACTTCTTGCTCCTCGTTTGAGTTCATAGAAAAGACTGTCTCAAGCTTAAGCCCACTATCAAGAATATCTACTTTAGTAGGGACTTGTAATTCTAAAACATCCTTATCTAATTCTAACTTAGCGTAGTCATCACCCTTACTGGAGCTCAAACTAATTGAGGCGACTTGCTCTTTGGTACTAAGCTCTGTACTTGTCTTTACTCCAAGAGCACTCCCTAGAGTTGTAAATGAATTTCCCTTTATAAGAGTCAGCTTGCGCGGCAAGTGATCTTTGTGTTCAATAGAAACTCCTGCGCCATAACTTATATGAGACTCACTTTCAGTTTGTGGTTCATCATCCTCACTACTACCTGTCCATAGACTCCAGCTCTCCCTTTTCTTTTTCTTACGAGCAGGCTCCTGGGCGACACTACTTCCTGCGCCATTAGAACCAGAGGCAGCAACAGTATTTAATTTGTAATAAGTGATTCTTGCCTTTTCTTGGTCGTGAACATCAATTCTGATATAGAGATCTTCTTCGCCCTTGGCCTTATAGAAGAAAGTTCTCTTCTTACCATCGCGAAGATGAAAGGAGTTTAAGTTTGCGATGGGAATTTCATTAGAAGCGAGAATATGGGCCCTACTAAAGTCAATATTCTCATCGAATTCTCTATTATGAGAATCATCGAATCTCTCACAAACACTCTCTTTAAAGAAATCTCCTTCAGATAAAGTGTAGTGGTAGAGAGCGCTAAGCCCCTCTACTTCCTCTACTGTTCTCTTGGAAGGATCTAATTTATCTTCGTTTTCAGCAAGTGCTAAGAGTACCTTATTCACTTCTTTTGTTAGACCAGATAGCTTATGACAAGAGACACATAGAGCGGTCTCTCTTACACTCTCCTTAGGAACTTCGACTAATTCAAATCCACCGGCCTTCTTGATCTCTCTATACATATCATAGGCTTCTCGCAAGTCTTCACTAATCTTAATATCTATCGCACTAGCTCTTAATGGAATTAAGACTAGGCATAAGAAAAATACTATATATTTATAGAGACTCACTATCATAGTGATCTTATCGGTTTAATTAAAATATCTTTTAAAAAAATTAGGCCTAAGGGAACTTGATAATCCCGCCCATATCTATTAAAAATAGATAAAAGGATTTATATGACACTACCAAGAAAGAAATTATCCAACGTATTCACTCTACTACTCGCCCTCAATCAGCACGGTGTTGTAAAGTTTGAAGATATTAGCTGGCTTAGAAACGAGTTTTCTATGTGGGCAAATGGTCTACTAAGAAAGATCAACCTATAAAAAAGGCCTCGTACTTGAGGCCTTATTACTTTAATTCATTGTTTGTTTTTCAAGAATTGATCTCTCATTTTTTAGATCTCTATTCTCGGCCTTCTCTTCTGAGAATTTCTCCCCATACCTGGCCTTTAATTTCTCTATATTTCTCTCCATGACATCATCCATATTTACACCGAGCTCATCAGCAACAATAGCGAGATACCAAAATAAATCCCCCATCTCCTCTGCTAAATTGACACGATCAAGTTCTTTGCCATAGAAAATATGTTTCTTTAATGCATCTAAGAATTCGCCGGCTTCCGTAGAAAGTCCGATCCCTGCATGAAGCAATCTCTTTAGTCCATCGTCTTGCAGTCTTGTATTCATAGATTCAAAGTCAGTTGACTCCGTTTTAATTGCTAGCTTTACATACTCTTGTGTGTTCATTATTGCTCCTGATTGTGTGTAGAAATAATTTCTCAATCCACAAGGAGAACGTCAATACCCAGAATGGGTCAGGACACTCAGATGGGGGGAAAATTTAGGTGGGATTTGGGGAAGGGAATTAGAATTTTTTAACTTAGTGGCGTCTAAGTGTCCTTCATAAGTATAATTACATTCACGAAACATAGAGTTGTCACAATATTGTAAAGTTTAGGTCAAATTGGTTTTTATTTAAGTCGCAACGCAACGAGTACCTGATCTTCTTGAAGTCCTTATTTTTATCAGGGTAAAATGATCCAAATTTTATAAATTTGGAGAAATTATGAATATCATGCCCTTTGTACCCTTTATCGTTATTCTACTGATTCTAGTCTTTAATACAGTCAAAATTCTCAACGAATATGAGAGAGCTGTTATCTTTAGACTTGGACGTTTTTCAGGTGTACGAGGACCTGGACTTATCATTTTAATTCCTGGTCTTGAAAAGATGAGAAGAGTTGATCTAAGAACTGTGACTATGGATATTCCTTCACAAGATATTATCTCAAAAGATAACGTAACTTTAAAAGTAAATGGTGTTGTCTACTTTAGAGTAAATAATCCAGAGAAAGCAATTATCGCAGTTGAAGACAGCTTACAAGCAACTGCTCAAATCTCTCAGACTACACTTAGATCAGTTATTGGACAATTTGAATTAGATGAAATTCTCTCACAAAGAGAAGATATCAATCAAAAGCTTCAAACAATTCTAGATGACCAAACAGAGCCATGGGGAATTAAAGTTTCTGCGGTAGAAGTAAAGGCCATCGACCTTCCAATAGAAATGCAAAGGGCCATGGCCAAGCAAGCAGAAGCAGAGAGAGATAAGAGAGCGAAAGTTATTTCTGCTGATGGAGAGCTACAGGCTTCTAAGAAGTTGGCCGAAGCTGCTGCTATACTAGGAAGTGAAAAAGATGCAATCATTCTTAGATACCTAGATACTATGAAAGAAATCTCTTCAGGAGATGGAAAATCAACAACATTCTTCCCTCTACCAATAGACTTCTTAAATAATATATCTAAGAGATGATTTACAATTTAAAACCATTTGATAAAGCTCACTCGCTAGAACTTCTGGCGAGTGCAAGCCTAAGTGATGATTCCATTCTACTACAATTTAAACTAGAAAAGTTAAACTCCAATACGAGCTTACCTACAAGAGTTTCCTCAAATAGAGAGATTGGATTATGGGAGAGAACTTGTTTTGAGTTCTTCTTAAGAGACTGCGCGGGACACTACTATGAATTCAATTTCTCCCCATGCGGGCAGTGGAATTGCTTCTACTTTGATCAGTACCGCTCACCTTTAAAAGAAAGTGAATGCGAAATTTTAAATATATCTGAGAAAAGAGAGAGCACAACTTATCTTTTAGAAGTGGAAATTAATAAATTGTCGCTGATTGAGAACTTTGATTTTTCAAAGGACCTAAGAATGAATTTAACGGCGGTAATAAAAGAAAATGACTTAAGTTATTGGGCCATAGAGCATTCTCAAAATGGACCAAATTTTCATGATCAAAACTTATTTGTAGCACTATAAAAAAAGTCAGGTAACAAGCCGAAGCTTGTTACCTGACACCCACACACTACACATCTTTCTACTGGCACAACCCAGTAGAAGAAGAGATATCAACTTTCATTAATTCTTTAAAATTTGGATTAGAACTTGTTTCAATAAATACTTCAACTGTCTCAAAGGCCTCTTCCTCGCTAACAGCATCAAAATTTCTGAACTCAAAAATAATTGAGATTCTAGTATCAAAAGAAGTTTTAGAGTTCTCAGGAACTGGAATAATACTTGTCATAGAATCCGTCATAAGGATATCCATCTTTTGATCAAGCAGCTCCACTTCTCCGCCAAAACATCTATTGACGATTGTCTTACTGATAATTCTCTCCATTCTATTATCAAACTTTCCTGCTAACTCATTATTCAAATAACGGTAAACAACTTGAGTGTCTGCCATTACAGAGAATATAGTAAGTAAGCAAAGTGCTGATAAGAATTTCTTCATAAAACAATCTCCAAATTTTTTAATTTGTTGTAGGGCTTTCTAGAATGATTGATTTCCTTTTACAATTACCTCTGAGTAATCGTGTCAAGTTTTCCTGCGCAAATTTTGTGAATTATTCGCAAAAGATGCGAAATAAATTTAAGTCCTATTAGTAAAGTAACGATAAGTTTCTAGAATTATGGAAAAAGAGAAGAAACTTAATATATTCGAATATAGTGATTACCGTGAATTTTTACGGGATTTTAACGATATGAAAAAGCGTGTAAATCCTTCATGGTCATTTGGATTATGGGCTTCAAAGCTTGGTCTAAATAGCATCTCCTCTATCACCATGATTATCAATGGACAGAGGCATGCGGGAAAGAAAATTCAAGCCTCCCTCATTAACTACTTTAACTTCAATTCAAAAGAGTCTTACTACTTTGAAGAACTGGTTAAGATCGCCAAGAGTAGTAAGAATGATCCAAGTTTAACGATTCTACTACTAGAGCAAAATGAAGATTTAAAATCTCTGCGCGAAGAGAATACAGAACAAGTTGATCTCTTCTTTAACTGGAAGGCCCATTGTATAAAAGAGCTCTCTCAACTTAAGGACTTCACACCAGATGGAGAATGGGTAGAGAAGAGAACAAATAATTTAATAAAGAAAGATGAGGCCAATAAACTCTTATCTGCTCTCCTAAAAAATAACTTCCTAGAAGAAAGTGAAATAGGAGGAAAGAAAACTCTCGTTGCAGTGGGTGCAATTCACCCTACTAAAGAAGTCACTATGGATGCAGCGAAGGCCTACCACAAGGGTCTAATGGAAAATTCCTACGAGGCGATTAATATCGATAAGAATAAGAGAGCGCTCCATGCCTCTACCCTTTCTGTTTTAAGGGAAGACTTACCCAAGGCAAAAGAATTAATTAGAGAATTTCAAATGAAGTTCTCAGAAGAAATTGAGCAAAACCCTGCCGACGAAGTGTATCAGCTCAATATCCAATTCTTCCCCCTAACGGACTCCGATTAGTACGCCTTGCGCCAAGATACTGTTTTCTAAAACTATCCTCACGAAATTTCATTTAGTAGCTTAGGTGTTAGAAAGAAAAATCTTTTTTGACTCGCCAAAACACTCTCCTTCTGCTCAAATATTCGCCACACACAATGACACAAAAATGGAGACACACTTATGGAAATGATGCCCATCACTGACATCATCGTACAAAATAAATATCTCAGAACAAATACAAACGTAGATACACTTATTGAGAGTATCGAAAATATTGGCCTCATTAGTCCACTAATCATTAACCAAGAAAATAAACTTATCGCTGGTGGAAGACGCTACTCGGCCCTTAAGCAAATGGGAAGAGAAGAAGTACCAATCATTAAAGTTGATGAAGGAGACCTAAAAGAAGAGCTCATCTCAATTGATGAGAACTTGGTTAGAAAGAACTTAACTGATTTAGAATTTGAAAATTGCCTCAGAAGAGGAAAAGAGATTTATGAAAAACTAAACCCCGAGTCAGTAGAAGAAATCACGATTAAGGATCTGGCCAGACCATCAAAGAAGAAAGTTGTAGAAGAAGAGCTTAATGAAGAGATGATGGCCCAAACTGAGCAGGCAGAAATAAGAACTTTTGTAAAAGATACGGCAGAGAAAACAGGCTTAAGTGAAAGGGCCATAAAGGCAGCGATCCTTAGAGATAGAGACTCTTCTCACAGTGTTAAAAGTGCTAGACTTAATGGAGAGCTTGGCGCGACACAGGCCAATGAATTAATTAAGCTTCCACAAGATATTCAAGAAGAAATTCTTCCATATATTAGAGAGAAGGCCTCTAATGTTGTTAAAGACCTAGTGAAAGAAGTACAAAATGTTGGGGCGAAAGAAGCAATTGAAAAAGTCTTGGCCAAAGACCCACTTACAACTGACTTCAAGGCCATAAAGAATACAACAAAGAGACTAAATAGATCTCTAGTTAAAGTTATTACTGAAAATAGATTTGTAGATGGCCCAGAGAGAGAAGATGCTCTCAAAGAGCTTGCTTCACTTAAGTCATCAATTGATGAATTAATGGAATTCTATAACTAATATAACTTAATTTGGTGCTCTTAAGCATGTCTAAAGAGCACCTTTAATGACGCATTCTTTCTAGTCACACCACCCCACTCTCCTATACACTTACTGCATAAAATATAAGTCAAATAAGGATCAATATGAAGTTACAAAGTTATGCTCTTGGACAATGGAGCGAAGGAAAAACAGAGGGAACAAATCTACTCGACGCCTCAAATGGAAATCTCATAGGAAGTGTTTGCTCTAAAGGTTTAGACTTTGGAGAAATGCTCGACTTTGGTCGAAGAATTGGAAATAAGAATCTTCGAAATATGACTTTTCACGAAAGAGCACGCGCCCTTAAAGCACTCGCTCTTCACCTCCTAGAGCACAAAGAGAGGTTCTATACTATCTCTTATCAAACAGGAGCTACAAAGATTGATAGCTGGATTGATATTGAAGGTGGGATTGGAAACCTCTTCGTCTATTCATCAAAAGGAAGAAGAGAGCTTCCAAATGAGAAGTTTCTAGTTGACGGTGCCCCTGAGCACCTCAGTAAGAATGGAACATTTCTTGGTCACCATATTTGGACACCAAAGAGAGGCTGTGCCGTTCATATTAATGCGTTTAATTTTCCAGTATGGGGAATGCTAGAAAAAATAGCTGTAAATATTTTGGCGGGTATGCCTGCCATTGTTAAGCCAGCAACAGCAACGAGTTATTTAACAGAAGTTGTCTTTAGAGAAATTATTGACTCAAAGCTTCTCCCTGAAGGATCACTACAACTTGTTATGGGTAGCGCATCAGGTATTTTAGACCATGCGACTTCCTCTGATGTTATTACCTTCACGGGCTCAGCACACACTGGAAGAATGCTTAAGTCTCATGAAAATATTTTAAATCATAATATTCCATTTAACCTAGAGGCCGACTCCCTAAATGCATCAATCCTTGGTCCTGATGCAAAACCAGGAACACCGGAATTTGATCTCTTCGTTAAAGAAGTTTCAAAAGAGATGACTATTAAGGCCGGTCAAAAGTGTACGGCCATAAGAAGAATTATTATTCCTAGTGAAAGCGTCGAGGAAGTGAGCAAAGCTCTTAGTGCAAGACTAGAAAAAGTTACAATTGGTGACCCTAGAAATAAAGATGTTCGCATGGGTCCTCTTGCGAGTTTAGACCAAAGAGAAGAAGTTCTAGCAAAGATTAGTGAGCTTAGAAATGAGTGCGAACTCATTTATGGTGGAAGTCTACCAAAGGAAATCTTAGGTGCTGATGCTGATAAGGGAGCATTCGTATCTCCAACACTTCTTCTATGCCAAGACCCAATGAAAGCTAGCGCTGTTCACTCAACTGAAGCCTTTGGACCAGTGAGCACAATTATTCCTTATAATTCAACTGAAGAAGCAATTGAGTTTGCTCACATGGGCGGTGGTTCATTAGTGAGTTCAGTCGTCACTCACGACAATGAGTTTGCAACTGAAATTGTTCTAGAGACAGCTTCAAGCCACGGTAGAATGCTCGTCTTAAATAGAGACTGTGCAAAAGAATCTACAGGTCACGGCTCTCCAATGCCACAACTCGTTCACGGTGGACCGGGAAGGGCCGGAGGAGGAGAAGAGATGGGCGGAATTCGAGGTGTTCATCACTATATGCAAAGAACTGCAATCCAAGGTCATCCAACAACACTTACTGCCCTTACCAATGTCTATCAACCAGGTAGTGAGCAATTAGATCCAGGCACTCACCCATTTAGAAAGTACTTTGAGGAGCTTCGCATTGGAGATACTCATCAAACTCATAAGAGAACAATTACTGAAACAGATATAGTAAATTTTGCCAATGTTAGTTGGGATCATTTCTATGCCCACACAGACACAACCTCACTAGAGGGAACTATTTTTGAAAAACGCGTGGCCCACGGATACTTTATTATCTCGGCGGCTGCTGGACTCTTTGTTGATCCAGGAAAGGGGCCTGTACTCGCAAATTATGGCCTTGATGAGTTGAGATTTATCAAGCCTGTCTACGCTGGGGCCACAATTAGTGTAAAGCTTACGTGTAAGGAAAAAATTGATCAAGAGGCCCGTGAAGGTGAAGAGCCTAGAGGTGTTGTAAAGTGGCAAGTAGAAGTTAGCGATGAAACTGATGAAGTCGTTGCCCTAGCGACAATTCTTACTCTCGTTGCAAAGAAGAATTAAGCTGCTGCCTTTAGCTCATCACTCTTAGGTCGAGGAAGCTTTATAATAAATTCGGTGGTCACACTATTATCCAAATAGAATTGGCCACCATGTTTCTTTACTATGGTACTTGAGATACTAAGGCCGAGCCCAGTTCCATGACTCCCTTCTTTGGTCGTAAAGAAGGGATCAAAGATCTTCTCTTTTAGCTCATCACTAATTCCTAGACCACTATCTTCAACACTTATATAGACAAAGTGTTCGTCTTGCTTAGTTTCAATTTTAATCCAACAGTGAATGAGCTCATCACTTCCCTGTAGCTCGTCAAAAGCATTATTAAGTAAATTGAGAATGACTTGCGAAATTTCTACAGGTCTGGCCATAATATAGACCTCTTCTTTTTCATCACAAATAATATGTAAATCAATTCCACTTGATTTTAATTTCTCTCTACAAAAACTTAGGGTGTCTTCGATAATATCTGAGACTTTTGAAAGTTTTAAATCAACTTCTTTATTATTTTTAGAGAAGACTTTCAGCCCCTGAATCATTGTATTAATTCTCTTTGTCGTATTATAAATCTTCTCTGAATATCTCTCTATCCTAGGAGCATCTAATTCCTCTCGCTCAGACATCTTTAGAAGACGTTCAGAAAATCCCTGGATAATAGTGAGAGGATTGTTAATTTCATGGGCAAGTCCGGCGGCCATTTCACCAAGAGAGGCCATCTTTGCATTATGAGAAGATTTAACTCTCTAGATTCAATTCATTAAGGGCTCTACTTCTTTCTTTAGAATTTCTTCTATAGGCCAAATACACTCGACTCCACGCTAGAGCTATAATAACAAATGTAATAATTGAAAAGATAATCCCCATTTGAATAATGCGAACCTGCTCTTTGAAAAAGAAATCTCGCTGTCCACTTAGTTTTTCAGCAATAATCTGAATAGAAGTAGTAAAGCGCGTCTGCTCTTCTCGGTAGTTCTTAGAATTGAAAATTGCTAAGGCCTCTTTCTTCTTTGAATCCTTAGCTAATTCAATTATTTTCTCTTCCATATCAAAGAGCGTGTCTCTGTTAAATGCATCCTTAGATGAGAAATTGAGACGGGTGTTCTTTAATGTCTGCTTATAATTTATGAAATTAAATTTAAGAGAATCCTTATCGATTAAGTACTCTTCGTAATCTTTTGAATTATAATCTTGTATTAGCCCCTTGGTTCGACTTGTTAGAGAATCTCCTATTCGAATATTAATTGCATTCATCTCTAGAAGGGGTAAGTGTGTATCATTGATAGATTTAAAATGAGAGGAGAGCTTTAAAGTTAAAAAGAGCACACCAACTAAGTACACCATACTAATGAGTACTGCGAAGATAATTAAATTCTTTGGCAATAATTCTCTTTGGTTCATAAAATTCCCACATTAACCTACTCATCTTGTCGGAAATATCACATATATTATTTAGTAGAAATGTGGAAAAATTATTAACTTATTGATTTTAAAAGACAAAATCCACAGCAAATTCGTAGATATGAATATCACTTCTGCCTGGGTCACTCTCAAAGAAAGTCACTCCTTCAGGAGAGATGATCTTATCCTGAAGCTTAAGAACAATATTGGAATTAACATGGTAATTAGCACCAATAGTTTTCGACTTCTGTCTTCCGCTATAGAAATTAATCTGAGAGTCTAATTTAGTAAGAGCGGAATAAGTAAAGTTCATTAGTAGTTTCTTTTCTAAGAAGTAATAACCAGCAAGAATATAGTAAGCTTGGTTCTCCCTTAGAATACTAGCGGATGACTTCCACTTGGCGTACTCACTCATAATTAAGAGATTCTCGATCTCACTCTTTAGCCCTAATGAGAGAAAGTAAGTATGTCCTAAATCAAGGGAGCTTCTTGTATTAGTGACAATAGAAGTACCAGGTGTAGAACTGGCAGAAATGGCATCCGTGTAGACATCAGCAGTATAGGTACCTTGTAAGTATGAAACTCTAAGAGAAAGAAGATCATGCCCTAGTGAGAAGCTAGCACCAATTGCATTATTTAATTCACCACGAATTGAGGATGCGCCATCTGTGTTCATATTCCCTGCACCACCATAGAGATCAAACTCAGCAAGAATAGCGCCCTTCTCCATCTTATAATTAACACTAGCACCATTTAATTCTTCGAGAGGTAAGCTTGCATACACTTCATCTGGTGGTCTAATCCAAGGTATTAAGGCACCTACTTCGTAATACTCTGAGATCATCCAAAGCGGCATTCTTACTCGCCCTGTTCTAATTGATAACATAGAGTATGGAGTCCAAGTGAGCTGAAATAAATCAACTTGAGGAGAGAGCTCTCCATCTCTATCTGGCTTGGCCAAAAACTGAAGAGTGAAATCCCAGTGATCATCGAAGCGCTTATTTAAAGTTAAACCTGCCCTACTACCAGCAACAAAGTTATTCTTATTCTTTACTCGACCAGCATAGGCGACGTACTCTTTGTCACTAGTACTTCTAGAAAAAGAAAAAGTTCCAAAGCCATTCAAGTTAATTCGATTAAAATCAAATTGCGCCATAGAGTGTGAGGACAATAAAAAACTAAAAATAAAAATTATATTTCTCATATAAACCTAAATAGTTGTGTACTAAACAATATTAACTGCTATCATAAAGTTATACAAATAATTATAGTTGGATTTACTACTAAATGAAGGTTAAATTAATACTTACATTTTTTACTCTCTTCTCCTGCCAAGGCCTAGTGGCCAAAGACTATCTCGTTGTGAGTAAGAAGAATTCAGAAATTAAGAGTATTGATAGAGAAACTGTGAAAGATATCTATCTCGGTAGTAAATTATTTTGGAGTAATGGCTCTAGAATTCAGCCAATTCACTTACCCATTGAGGATAAGGCCTTCGATACTTTTCTAATGAATATTGTAGAGATGGATACCAATCAATTTCTATCCTACTGGCGAAGGAAGCTCTTCTCAGGTAGGGCCCATCCACCAAAGCAAATTCAAAAAGTTCAAGACATCCTAAAATTTGTAGAAGAAAATCCTGATTCAGTTGCAGTGCTTCCAAGTAGACCGAAACTAAACTCAAAGTCTCTCGTAATAATAGAACTTGATTAAGCCACTCTAATTCAACGCTTTGCTAACATTAAAAAGAAACTATTTTTAACGGTTCTCGTTGACGTAGTGTCAGCATCACTCTAGTCTAATATTTTAAAAATTTTATATATTACATATTTGTAATAAATTAAAATTTACGGGAACTTAAGTGATGAATGATCAAGAAATTGTAGAAGAAGCTCTCTTAAAAGAGCTACCAGTTTTTGAAAACTTTCTCAATCAGATTGGCTTTAAAAGAATTGAGGGCTCAGTTTATGGACTCCTAGTCCTCTCACCGAGACCTTTAATGAGTTCAGAGATTGAAACGACCCTCTCACTTTCACAACCAGCAGTCTCCAATGCTCTTAAAGTCCTTACTCACTATGGGGCCGTCATATCTAGAGATGTTAAGAAAGAAGAGTTTGAAAGAAGAGTTAAAGTCCACTCAGTAAAAGAAGATAGCTTACAAATTGTCTCAAGTGTCTTTAGAAAGAGAGAACAAGAAACGATCCAAGAGTTTAAGCATATGGCCCTTCGCCTAGAAAAAATATCTAACGAAATCTCCTCAGACAATGATCCAAGGGCCAAGAGGCTCAAGTCTATCATCTCAACTTGTGAGATCGCCGAGAGTGTTATGAGTTTCGTTGTAGAGCTTACAAAGAGTAAACTGCCAGAAGAGTACCCTCAAATTGTAAAGCAATTACCTAAGACCCTTAGCCTACTCTCCTCGGGAGTTGTACCTATGGCCAATCTTACTGATCAAGTCAAAAAGAGTTTAACAAATAAATTAAAAGGTGGTCTGGAAAGACTATCGGGAGAAGTGACAAAATGAAACATAGAATTGTCATCACTGGTGTAGGCCTTACTGCTCCAAATGGAAATAATATCAATGAATTTAGAAATGCTCTATTAGAGGGTAAGTCTGGAATTACTCACACAGAAATTCGCCATATGGGAATTAGGGCCGCAGGACTTTGTGACTTTGATGAAGCTAAGTATCAGTCAAAGAAAACAAGAAAGCGCGGAACTAGAGTCGGTGCCATCTCCATCTATTGTGCTAATGAGGCCATCGTCGATGCCAAGTTAGACTGGGAAAATATTGATAAGGATAGAGTTGGTGTCTATCTTGGTATTACAGAACACGGTAACGTTGAAACTGAGAATGAAATCCATGACCTCTACCAAAATGATTTAAATACAGAGTTCTGGTCTCATCATCACAACCCTAGAACAGTTGCCAACAACCCTGCAGGTGAAGTGACACTTAATTTAAATATTACTGGACCTCACTATACTATTGGTGCGGCTTGCGCGGCTGGAAACTTAGGAGTTATTCAGGCAGCACAAATGCTTCAATTAGAGGAAGTTGATATTGCCCTAGCAGGTGGTGTGAGTGAATCTCCTCAAACCTTTGGTATCTTTGCAGCCTTTGCAGCACAAGGGGCCCTAGGGGAACATGAAGACCCTACTCTAGCTACAAGACCTTTAGATGTCGATAGAAATGGAATTGTCATCTCAGAAGGTGGAGCTATTTATACACTAGAAAGACTAGAAGATGCTAAAGCAAGAGGGGCAGAGATCATCGCTGAAATCGTTGGCTTCCACTCTAATAGTGACGCTAGTGATTTTGTTCTTCCAAATACACAGAGACAAATTCAATGTATGAATAGGGCCATTGAAAAGGCCGGACTTGAAGTCAGTGATATTGATATCGTTAGTCTTCATGCAACGGGAACAAAGATGGGTGATATCCAAGAGTGTGAAGCTGTAAGCCAAGTCTTTGGTTATAGTGACAATACTTATGTAAATTGCGCCAAAGGATTTATTGGCCACGCTATGGGAGCTGCCGGGGCACTTGAGCTAGCTGGTAATCTTCCTAGTTTTAAGGATGGCTTTATCCACCCATGTAAGAAAATTGAAAATATAGATCCAAAATGTAATTTGAAAAATCTCGTTAATGGCGAGAAAGTTCAAAAGGAAGTGAATTATATTTTAAATAATTCATTTGGCATGCTGGGAATTAACTCTTCATTAATCGTAAAAAAATATATCCATTAGGAGGACTACAATGGAAAGAGAACAAGTAAGAGAACATGTATTAAATATTATCGCTGACGTTGCTCTAGATGATGATGTAACAACTATTGATGATGCCGTTGCGCTTAGAGATCAACTAGATTTAGATTCAATGGACTTCCTTGATATCGTAATGGAATTAAAGAAGAGACATAAGATCGAAGTACCTCAGGAAGATTATCCTCAGCTAGCAAGTATGAATAGCTGTGTTGAGTACCTAACTCCAAAGTTTGTTGCACTAGCATAAGAATAACTGGGCCACATTAGCGTGGCCCTTTTAAGGTTTTATCTATGGAAAAATACGACGTCATCATTATTGGCGCAGGAATGAGTGGCATGGCCGCGGCCATAAGACTCGCCATGTTTGATAAGAAAGTTCTACTTCTTGAAAAGCATGTCATCTCAGGTGGACTCAATAGCTATTACAAGAGGGCCAGAAGAGACTTCGACGTTGGGCTGCACGCTCTTACCAATTATATTGAAAAAGGTGAGCGAAGAAAGCCTCTTTCAAAACTTCTTAAACAATTACGAATACCTTATGAAGACTTAAAGCTCTCACCCCAGAGACATTCAAAGATTATCTTCCCAGAAACAACTCTGCGCTTTACCAACGATCTCAATGACTTTATTGAAGAGATCGCCGAGTACTTTCCATCTCAAGTAGATGGTTTTAATAAATTATTAGAACATATAAATGACTTCAGCGAGACGGCACTAGATAATGAACATATCTTGGCCAAAGAAGTTGTTAGAAAATATATAACCAATGAAGAATTATTAGAAATGATTTTCTGTCCCCTACTCATCTATGGATCAGCTTGGGAAAATGACATGGACTTCTCTCAATTTGTCATCATGTTTAAAAGTATTTACATGGAAGGCTTCTCAAGACCAGAAGGTGGAGTAAGAACTATTATTAATATTCTACTCAAAAAGCTAGAAGATCTTGGGCAAATTGTTCGCTTTAGAAGTGAAGTTCAAAGAATTAACACAAGAGATGGTAAAGTGGTAGGCCTCACATTAAAAAGTGGTGAAGAGCTTCTATGTGATAAAATCATCTCCAGTATGGGATATCCTGAAACACTTTCAGTAGTAGAGGGAATGAATCCAAGAACAACTCCTGCAACAGGAAAGATGACTTTCTGTGAGAGTATTCTTGTCTTAGATAAAAAGCCAAGAGAGCTTAACCTCGACAGTACAATTATCTTTTATAACGATAGACCAAAGTATCTTTACCGAGAGCCAAGTGAGCTCTTTGACGATAAGTCGGCAGTGATTTGTCTCCCTAATAATTTTGGTCACGATGACTTTGATGAGGGTTGGGTTCGAATTACAAATATGGCCAACTTCAAATTGTGGAATGAGCTTGAGCGACCACAGTATAAAGAAGAAAAAGAAAAAGTCTTTCAAAGTGCCTGCCAGCTTACTAAAAAAATTATGCCTGCGTGGAATGAAGAAATAGTTTTTAAAGATATCTTCTCCCCTACAACAATAAAGAAATATACTGGCCACTTTGGAGGTACGGTCTATGGATCAACAGATAAGACAAGAGATGGCTCTACTGAGGTAGAGGGACTCTATATTTGTGGGACAGATCAAGGCTTCCTAGGAATTGTAGGTTCAATGCTATCAGGAATATCAATGGCAAATCTCTACGGATTAATGGACTAAATAGGAACTAAGAATGAAATATACAAAAGTCGCAATACATAGCTTTGATTACTTAGAACCTGATGAGTTTCTTACATCAGACGATATAGAAACAAAGCTTGCTCCAGTTTATAAGAGGCTCAATCTGCCTGCTGGACGATTAGAGTTAATGACAGGAATAAAGTCCAGAGGTCTTTGGGCCAATGGAATGAGACCAAGTGAACTCTCAACAAGAGCAGCAGAAAGAGTACTTGAAAAATCTGGTATTAATAGAAATGAAATTGGTCTTCTTATTCACGCAAGTGTATGCCGTGACTTTCTAGAACCATCTACAGCATCGGTTGTACATCACAATCTAGAGTTAAATGAAGACGCAATGATTTATGATCTCTCTAATGCATGCCTTGGTGTTGTCAATGCCATGGCCATGGCCTCTAATATGATTGAACTTGGTCAAATAAAGTATGCTCTCATTGTCTCTGGCGAAAATGGTGGACCACTCTTGACTCAAACAATCGAGCATCTCAATAATGATGAAACGCTAACAAGAAAGAGTATAAAAAAATATATAGCAAATCTAACGATTGGTTCTGCAGCAGTGGCCTATCTCCTATGTGATAGCTCTCTCGCGCCAGATGCTCCAAGAATTCTTGGTGGTGCTGTCTGTACAGACTCTAGTGCAAATATACTTTGTCAGGGCGATGGAGATACAACTTCCCTGATGATGGAAACAGACTCAGAAGAATTGCTTAAGCACGGATTAGAACTTGCCAAGAAGAATTGGACTAAGACTAAGCAAGAACTCTCTCTAGAGAATAAAGATATAGATTGGGTTGTAGGTCATCAAGTTGGAACCGCCCATGAAACTTTAACCATGAAGGCCATGGAGCTACAAGATCATAAAACTTTTACAACTTATGAGACTCTAGGAAATACTGGCTCCTCCGCACTTCCTATTACTCTTGCAAAATTAAGTGAAAAACAAAAGATAAAGAAGGGCGAGAAAGTTGCCCTCCTTGGAATAGGAAGTGGACTTACTTCCATAATGTTAGGAGTACAGTGGTGAGAGCTATAAGTATCCCCGCTTCATTGAGGGAAGAATATCCATTTGAGCCAAAGAAATTAAAATTATCCTCAGGGCACACCCTTTCCTACTTAGATGAAGGAGAAGGCCCTGTAGTTATTATGGCCCACGGAAATCCGACATGGTCATTTTATTACAGAGATATAGTTAAAACACTAAAAGAAAATTTTCGAGTTATTGTTCCTGATCATATTGGTTGTGGCCTTTCAGATAAGCCACAAGACTATGATTACACCCTAAAGAACCATATAGATAATCTTGAATCTCTTATTGATGAGTTAAAAATTGAAGACTTTAATCTCATTGTTCATGACTGGGGCGGAGCCATTGGAATGGGACTTGGTACAAGAAGGCCTAAGAATCTAAAGAAGGCCGTAATCCTAAATACCGCGGCCTTTACCTCGAACTTAATTCCAAAGACAATTAATCTATGTAAGAACCCAATCTTTGGGGAGTGGATGGTTAGAAAGTTTAATGCCTTTGCATGGCCTGCGACATTTATGGCCACCAGCAAAGGTCTAAGCCAAGTCGTTAAAGAAGGTTATCTTCTACCTTACAATAATTATGAAAATAGAATTGCGACTGCAAGATTTGTTAGAGATATCCCAATGGATGACCAACACCCAAGTTGGAGTACGCTAAAAAATATTGAAAATAATTTAAGCACTCTAGAGTGTCCTAAATTAATTCTCTGGGGAGAGAAGGACTTTTGTTTTAATATGCAATTCTTTAAGAGATGGACTGAGATCTACCCAAAAGCAGAGACAAAAGTCTTTAGCGGAGCTGGACACTACGTCTTAGAGGATGCCAAAGAAGAGATCAATAAAGATATATTTAATTTTCTAAGAGAATCTTAATGAATATTGCACAACTGCTGGAACAAAGAGCTAAAGAACACCCTACTAAAGATGCAATTAGAGCACCCAAAGGTAGAAAGAGTAATGGTGAATATCACTACGAATCCCTTAGCTTTAAAGATCTTCTTGATAGATCTAGATCAATAGCTAATGGCCTAAAGGCCCAAGGTCTCATGAAAGGAGATAAGGCCATAGTCTTTATTAGACCTGGTCTAGACTTCCCAGCAGTTACATTTGCACTCTTCTCTCTTGGTATTGTTCCCGTCTTCATAGATCCAGGGATGGGAAAGGAAAATCTTTTAAGATCAATTAAGCAAGTGAAGCCTAAGGCCCTGATAGCAGTTCCTATTGTTCACTTTCTTAGATTATTTAAAAGAGATGCTTTTAAATCGGTTGAAGTCTTTATCACGACAGGTTCACTTACTTGGCCAGGACTAAAGTCTTTAAAAGAGCTAAAGAGTTATCCAAGTGCCCCAGTCCAATCGGATATAGATGAAAATGAGCTTGCGGCCATTCTCTTCACCTCGGGAGGAACGGGCATCCCTAAGGGAGTGGAATATACTCATAGAATTTTCTCTAAGCAAACAGAGTTGCTACAAAAGATATTCTCTCTAACACCTGCAGATACTGATATACCAGGGTTTCCACTCTTTGCTCTCTTTACCATCGCCATGGGGATGACAAGCTGTATACCAGATATGGATCCATCTAAGCCGGCCAAAGCAGACCCGAAAAAACTCATACAAAATATTATAGATAATAAGGCCACATTCGTAGCAGGCTCCCCGGCAATATGGGATAAAGTTGCTAAGTACTGTGTCCAAAATAATTTAACTCTTCCAAGCGTTAAATATATGGTTATGTTTGGCGCTCCTGTGAGTAAAGAGATTCATGCCGATTTTAGCAAGGTACTAACCGGCGGAACTACCTATACTCCTTATGGAGCAACTGAATCTCTTCCAGTAGCAAATATTTCAGGTAAGTATCTTTTAGAGAATACTGCTCAAAAATCGCTACAAGGACTTGGAACTTGCGTTGGTGCTCCGATTGATGAAGTGGAAATAAAGATCATAGAAATCACAGATGAAATAATTCCAACTATCGATGATATGAAAGAGCTCCAAAGAGGCGCAATTGGAGAAATTATTGTTAAGGGTGAAACAGTAACTAAGAGGTATTTTGAAATGCCAGAGAAAACCCTTGAGGCAAAAATTTATGATGGAGAGAGTTTGTGGCATCGTATTGGGGATATTGGATACTTAGATGATGATGGCCAATTATGGTTTTGCGGAAGAAAGACTCACCGAGTTCAAAGCGAGAAAGGCCTAATGAGCTCGATTCAATGTGAGGCGATATTTAATAGACATGAGAATGTAGAAAAGAGTGCTCTGGTTGGAATCGTTAAAGGTGGATACGAAGAGCCTCAACTCGTTGTGCAATTAAGAGACAAGTCAAAGAAAAGCAGTGCCCTAAAAGAAGAGCTTCTAAAGATGGGGCAGGCCTATGATCATACAAAAGAAATTAAAACCATTTGGTTTCATGACAACTTCCCTGTTGATGTGAGACATAATATCAAAATTGATCGATTAAAATTAAGAGATATGGCAAGCAGAGGTGAGCTACAATGAAAATTCTAGTTACTGGTGCAGGTGGATTTCTAGGTTTCTATATAGCGAGAGATTTAAAGAGTCTTGGCCATGAAGTTTATAATTTTTCAAGAACCCACCATGCTGACCTAGATCAAATTGAAGTTACGACTCGAACTGGAAATCTCAATGACCCTGAATCAATTGAGGCTGCACTCGATGGGATTGAAGCGATCTTCCATGTTGCAGGAAAAGTAGCGATGTGGGGAAAATGGGATGATTTTTACCAGACAAATACGGTAGGAACGAAGAACCTAGTCCATGCTGCCAAAAAGAAATCTATTAAGAAATTCATTTATACTTCTACACCTAGTGTAGTTTTTGGAGAGGGAGATATAATAAATGGTGATGAATCACTTCCCTACCCTGATGATTCGCTTAGCCTCTATGCAAAGTCTAAAATGCTTGCAGAGCAATTTGTTTTAGAACAAAACTCAAAAGAATTTCTCACTTGCGCCCTAAGACCGCACCTCATCTTTGGTCCAAGAGATAAGAATATCATTCCAAGACTGGTTGAAGCGCAAAAGAAGAAGAAGCTCAAGCGAATTGGTGATGGTGAAAATCTCGTAGATATTATTTATGTAGAGAATGCCGCCAAAGCTCATATACAGGCCTTTGAAAAACTAAGTGTAGACTCTCCTGTAGCAGGAAGCGCCTACTTTATAGCACAGGAAAGACCCGTCAATCTCTGGGACTTTATTAATAAAATCTTAGAGGTCAACGGACAATCGAAAGTGACAAAGTCCATCTCAGTTAAGAAGGCCTACTTTATTGGAACTATCATTGAGAAGATTCTGCGCCTCTTTAAGATCTGGAATATTCATCCACCAATGACAAGGTTTGTTGCTCTACAACTTGGGAAAAGTCACTATTTCAAGCACGATAAAGCTGTGAATGATTTTAATTATCACCCAGACATTGGTATTGAAGAATCACTTAAAAGAATTACGCCTTAAGCTCCGGTAGTTTACGAATAATTTTTGTAAACCCTGGCCCAGAGAACTTCTCTTTGCAAATAGGAATATACTCCTCAAGAGTCCATTCAGGATTTTCAATTATATAGTCGACCAAGTCATGAGCAATAATAAATAAACACGAAAGAGGAAGTATTCGTGTAGTTTGAATCTTGTGTGGAAATCCGTTCTGACCAGGAAGCTCGTGATGTTGAAGAATAATTTTTTCAGCATCTACAGGGTAATCATCAGTCTCTAGCACCATATCAGCAATAATTTGTGGGTGATTAAGATACATCTTCTGCTCAGTCTCACTCAAAGTGTCTTTTATCTTCTCAAAGGCTTCCATATTTTCTATACGGGCAACATGTGGCATCTCTACCATGGTTATATCGTGCATATAACTCACATAAATTAACTTCTCTAAAGTAGATTCGTGATTCCACTCCATTATATCTGCAATCGCACAAGTGATTTTACAA
The DNA here is from genome assembly GCF_000210915.2 of Halobacteriovorax marinus SJ. Lineage (NCBI taxonomy): Bacteria > Pseudomonadati > Bdellovibrionota > Bacteriovoracia > Bacteriovoracales > Halobacteriovoraceae > Halobacteriovorax > Halobacteriovorax marinus. Next base: position 1,409,508 of record NC_016620.1, on the reverse strand, counting down.
AGAAGATTAATATGAATCTTAACGTATTGATCAGGATTTCTATCAACACTTAGTTTTTGGAAGAATTTCTTTAAGTTATTGGCCTTAGTCATAACCTTAATGGCCTTATGAACTTTCTTATCAATGTCTTTTTTGAACTCATCTGATAACTTAAAAGTGCCATCTACACTTTCTTGTATCTTCTTCTCTTTCTTTGCGGCCTTTTCATTCTTTATTTCCGCAAGAAGGTCTGCAAAGCTCTGCTCTTTCTTATCACTTGAGTCTTCTTCAGCTTCTTCTTGCTCTTTTTCACTATTCTTCTCTTGTTTTATTTCATTTACAAGATCAGCGAAACTATTGCTCGAATTAGTTTGTTCATTAATCTCAACCTTCTCACCACTCTCTATCGCTGTTAGAACTTTTTTAAAGTTTAAATTTACCTGCTTTAGAATCCAGTGAGCAGTTCTTCTTTTGAGATAGAGAGTATCCACTCCTTTTGACTCGTATTTCTTCACATCTTCTTCAACAATCAAATCACTCTCTCTAAAGATCTTCAGATGTCTACCAGTAATCAACTTAATATAGACATCACAACTTAGTCCCTCAAAAGCAGTGAGAATTGAAAAATCTATTGGACAATAATCCTTGGGTGAAACAAGCGGATTTTCTACAAAATACTTCTTAAGAGAGTCATTCATTTCATTTAGGCAATCATCTCTATTAAAAACTTCAGGGCCTCTTCCTTTAAAGGTGCTTATATATTCCTGATTCCCGATAACAAAGTATGGAATATTTAATCTATGATCGCAAAAAGAGATGAATATATCTTCACTTTCTCCAAGTGGAATTGAGCCATCGCACACGACTAGAGCGTATTGATTTTTTGAGTCTATTGCAGATTGAAACTCTTCCTGTTCAGAAAGAAGAGTGACTTCAAAGTTGTAATTACTTTGCAATGAAAATGTCACAAGATCTGAAAATGTAGACTTCTTACTAATTAATATAACTTTTGAACTTACGGCCATTTAATACCCTATGAACTTCTCTACGGTATTTATATGGCCAATTTTAGCTGACAATTATTAATTTATTCTAAAGATGCAGGACTTCTTAAGTTATTTTCTCTACGAAAATTATCAACAACTCCAAGACCATCAAATCTCCCCTCATTAAAATAGCTTACAAAAGGACTACCTGTAGAGGTTTTGGCCTGAAAATTGCCATAGTAAAATACATTATTATGTCCAAAGAATGAGAGAATTTGTGTCTTATTCTTATGCTCTAAATAAATTGTTTGAATGATATCTTTAAGTCTCCAAAGAGGAACTTGTGCCAGATCACTTGGGTTATTCCTATATGAATACTCTTCCATGCACTTTCTTCTCTTTCTAGAGCGCTTAAAGAAGCTATACTTCTTCGTTTTATTCTTACAATAAGTGTATAAATCTCCAGTGAAATCATTAAGGGCCCACTCGGTATAGAATTTCTTTGATGAATTATTCATCTTATGGAGGCAATTATTAAAGAGATTTCTAAACCACTTAAAAATCCCCTTAGATTTTGCTCCACACATAGAGTAGTAACGATTCTTCAAATCACTTTGTTTGAAGCTAAGTAGATAATTAAGCCCGTCACGATTGATTTTATAATCACCATTTATTTTAACTGGACCAACGATTTGATCTCTCTCAAATAATTTTATCGCGAGGGGATCAACACCTGAGTAATTATTAAGTATCTCTAGCGCAACCTTCTTTTGACTCTTCTTTGTTCTACCCTGAGTTGAAGATGTGAAGAAGTTATGAGAGAAACCGATAGAGACTTTCTCCTCAGTCTTCATATCAACATCACCTTTAGATTCAATTAAATTTTCATCAGCGGAATACTCAACAATAACCTTCTTAGAATCACTACTATCTTTATTGATTACAGTATCAAGTTTAAGTAGGGACTTAACTAATACAGAAACGAGGCGAGAGAAGATATTCTGCTTATATTTGATTTTTTCAAAGTAGTGTTTAAAAAATCTATGAACGCTTCCCTCTTTGACGATTTCAATCTGCTGAGTACTTGCTTCTTTTTGTCCTCCCCAAAAGAGAAGACTATACTTTGATTCCTTTTTCTCAGTTTTTCTCTGCTCAAGACTCACAATATTATCTTTTAAGACATAGAGATCAGACTTTCTAAACCTTAAGATTCTATCAACTTGAGCAGCATAATAGCTATCTTTCTTAAGTCTTTCATAGTCTTGTTCATAGAAGCTTAGATACGTTTTCTTTGAATCTTCTAATTCATATGTAAAGTCATACTTAAGAAGAGTCATCCTAAGAAGCTTTAAAAACTCAAGACCAATGCTTGCCGAGATACCTACACTGGCCGACTTAGTCTTTTCCATACTGATTCTTAATTTTTCATGAGCACTTGTCTTTTCATTGTCATGAACCGCTTGTATATCAACACGAGATAGGGACTCATAACTAGCAAGGACACCTGCACTACCAACGATAGGTCCATAAATAGGTGCCCCAGCAATTGCTCCGGCCTTAAGGGAGATGAAATCTTCTTTTTGAAGAAATTCATACTCCGATAAATTTAAATACTCTTTATTAGTAAATTTTTGAAAGGATAAGAAAAGCTTATCAAAGTGCATTGTAAGTCCACTTGCATAACTATCAGCAAAGTGAACAGATCTAAACGTTCTCTTAAAGCTCACTCCAGCAAAAGCTGCATATTGCTTTTCACTGAAGTCAACTACTCCTTGATCCTTTAAATTTGAAAGCAGTTTTGAGGCGTTGATATCAATAGTGAACTCATCTGTAACGATCCACTTATCATCACTAAATAAATCAGGGGCCACAGTCCTTCCAGCAATAATAGAGAAATCTAAGAAGTCTTTTGAATACTTAATTCCAATATTATTAAGTCCTCCAAAGACAGAGATATTTCTATCGTTTAGGACATTTGCTGCTTGCCTCTGTCCAATACTCTCATAGGTATTAGAGTACTCATTAAGAATACTTCGGTAGAGAGCATTATCATCTTTTAATTCGATGTCAGAACTTTTGAGGCCTACAAACACATCACCATAGAGAGAATGAAGCTTCTCTTTGTCTACGATTTTAAAATGTTCGAAGCTCTCTTCTTGTGCCAATACCTTTGTGGAAAGATATAGGATGACACTAATAAGAACATACTGCACTAATTTCATCTCACTACCTATTACAGAATTCGTGGGACTGATGATTAGTGATCAAACGTGCAGTATAACAATCAGCGATTCGTGAATTCTATCATAGACTTTTCGGACAGCTCAATTGTTGACTTAATATATAGGTTAAGCAATATGAGAAATTCCCCATTTTTAACCTATTTAGCTAATTCTTTGTTAAAATAACAAACAAAGAATCAAACACTTACAAGATTGAGAATATCTATCGCTCTTTAGATTATTTCGATTTTAACTATATCGCCATTTTTTATAAACTATATATCAGAATGAAACGCAAAGAATAGGAGGCGTAAATGAGTTTTGAAAATAGAGAAGGACAAAGAATTCCAAGTGCGGACTTTAAAATAATAAATGAAAAAGGACTACAAAGTATTGCATCAGATGATTTATTCAAGAATAAGAAAGTCATCTTGTTTTCACTACCAGGTGCCTTTACACCAACATGCTCTTCCACTCACCTTCCTCGCTATAATCAACTAGCAAAGACTTTTGCAAAAGAAGGTGTCGACGAAATTGTTTGTCTCTCTGTTAATGATGCCTTCGTGATGAAATCTTGGGGAGAAAGTCAAGAAGCAGATAAGGTAACTCTACTAGCGGATGGTAATGGTGAATTTACTGAGAAGATGGGTCTATTAGTAGATAAGTCAGATTTAGGATTTGGTAAGAGATCTTGGCGCTACTCAATGCTTGTAAATAATGGAGTTATTGAGAAAATGTTCATTGAACCAGATAAGCCAGGTGACCCATTTGAAGTCAGTGATGCTGATACAATGCTTGCCTTCATTAATGATAAAGCAGAGCTTCCAAAGGCCATCACAGTTATCACGAAACCGGGATGTCCTTTTTGTACAAAAGCGAAAGAGTTATTAAGAAGCAAGGAGCTAGACTTTGAAGAAGTGATTCTTGGAAGAGATGCGACCAGTGTTTCTTTAGCTGCACTTACAGGGCAAGGAAAGGTTCCTCAAGTATTTGTAGATGGAAAGAGAATTGGTGGAAGTGATGATTTAGAAAAGTATTTTTCATAGAAAGAGAACTCGCCCACTACGGGCGAGGCTTTCTTTATAAATTATTTGCTACTGTATTTACAACATCAGCATCAAAATGATTACAACTCATACCTGCATCAACCTTAATACCAGTTGCATTAATTCCACTTGAAAGAGAACTCAATAAGAATGAAATAGTATTCGCGACTTCTGCTGTCTTTAAATTCTCTTTTCTTAAAGTAAGACTTTGAGCAAAGAGGTAATTATTGATATAGCCTGGAATTCCAGCTGAAGCAGAAGTTTTCAAAGGTCCCGCACAAACAGCATTACATCGAATTCTTGACTCAGCACTTAGAGATTTTGCTAAGTACGCCACTGTGGCATCGAGAGAGGCCTTAATAGGACCCATATATCCATAACTAGTGGCCCTTGTATCAGAGATAGATACAGTCACAATTGAAGCATCTTCACTAAAAGAAGGTCTCAGAGTATTAGATAAGGCAACTAAGGAGAATGAAGAAATATTAGTTGCCTGTAAATAATCTTCTAATTTCGTTTCATGAAAAGGCTTAATACCTTCTGAGTAATTGGCAAAGGCGATAGAGTGAAGAAAGCCATCAATCTTTCGACCTAATTTTGAAATCTCTTTTCCAAAATTTGAAATATCATCACTATTTTCAACATCAACAATATAAGTGAGTGCCTCTGGGATAAGTTTTTGAACCTTAGTTAAATGATCCTCTGATTGGACAGTTAGAATAAGGTTTGCTCCGGACTCACTTAGGCTTTTAGCAACAAAGTAGGCAACACTCTTACGATTTGCCACACCTGATATTACAAAGTTTTTATTTTTAAAACCAAAATCCATTTTCTATTCCTCAATTAGTGCACAACTAAACTCAATGGCCATAACCACTTTACCATTCACTGTACTCTTGGCCTTCATATAGTAAGCATTGGACACTTGATCAACAAGACTCACTTGCATAATTAATTCATCACCAGGCTTCACAAAGTTTTTGAACTTTGCATTACTCACCTTAGTGACAACTCCTAGTCCTTTTCCAGACAGAGAGGCCATTAAAAGAGCACCCGATTGAAAAGAAGCTTCTTGCAGTAAAACACCAGGCATAATTGGATTTCCTGGAAAATGTCCCATAAAGAAATCTTCCTCACCAGTTAATGTCAGAGAAGTTGTAATGACACCCTCTCCCCTTTCAATAACTTTATCTACGAATAGAAATGGAGGTTTTTGTGGTAGTAGTTCAAGGACTTCAGCACTAAACTTAGACATTAAAGACCGCCAGTTATTTCAAGAGATGTTCCTGTGATATAAGCTGCGTGCTCACTAGCTAAAAACAGAACAGCACTTGCAACTTCTTCAACCTTACCAAAACGTTTAAGTGGAACTTGTTTCTTATACTCTTTAACTTGCTCAGCAGGTAAGTCAGAAATAAGTTCTGTTTCAATAAAACCAGGGCATATATTATTAATAGTAATACCCTTCTTACCAACTTCCTTAGATAAAGACTTTGATAAGGCCACTTGACCCGCTTTAGAGGCTGCATAATTCGCCTGACCAGAAAGCCCAAGTGCTCCACCAACAGAGCTCATATTAATAACTCGTCCAAAACGATTTCTCATCATTAGAGGAATGGCCATTTTAGTCATAAGAAAAGTTCCCTTAAGATTTACATCTAGAACCTTATCCCAATCCTCGCTTGGCATTAAAGCTAAGACATGGTCTTTTCTAATTCCAGAGTTATTGACTAAAATATCAACTCTCTCATATTCACTCTCTAAGTAATTATAAAAATCAGTCACATCACTCTCAAGAGAGACATCAAACTTTCTTAAATCTATATTCTTGGCTAACTCACCTAAAGAGTCTTTAAACGCATTCGCAGCTTCATCATTAGAAGTATAGGTCGCGATAACTTTAGCACCATTTTCTAAGAATGCTGTTGTCACACCTTTTCCAATTCCACGAGTTCCGCCTGTCACAACTACAATTTTTTCATTAAAATTAAAATTCATCATCTATTACCTACTTTGATAAATATGTTTCTACTTCGTGAGACTGAATTACACCGTAATTTGCAGCTCCAAGCCATCCAGACATGATTATTCCAACAGAACCAGAATGGAAGAGACCGTCGACTTGCTTGTGCATTTCCATACTAATGGGTAAGCCCTCAAACTTCGTTCCAAAGCTCGCACCTTTTCTATGGTGAGTATATTTCTCAACTGTAAGAGGTGTTGAACAATCTATGTAATCTATTTTATCTCGCACACCAGGAATGATTTTCTCTAAAGTAACTAGGGCCCTTTCAATAGTGAACTTCTTCTTCTCTAGATACTCTTCTTTTGATAATTCACTCCAGTCTTCATAGCGCGCATTACTTGAAGAAACAACGGCGTAACGACCTTCTCTATCTTCTCTCATCTCTGGATAGTATACTGAGAATGTTTGACTACCTACTTTTGGAGAGAGAATGAGATCAGTATTAAAATCTTGATCGTCTGAGTAAAATACCAACTCACCTATATCAGGGATAGTTTCACCCTTTTTAATTCCCATAAAGACTTGGCAACTAGAAGTATTAAGTCTAACTTCTTTGGCCTTCTCTATATATTCAGGATCAAAATTATCGGCACCGGCCAATTTAAAAACAGTGCTTAAAAGGTTTGAGTTTGAAAGCACAGACTTACTCTTAATAAGTTCTCCACCAAGCATTACGCCCTGAACTTTCTTATCCTCAACGACAATCTCTTCGACCTTTGAATGTAACTTAATATCGACGCCATTCTTAATAAGCTCTTCTTTCATCATAGAGATAAGCTTATCTGTTCCACCTTTGAAAATATAAACGCCCTTACTCATGAAGTTAGAGAAAACGATTCCATAAGTAATCGCAGGATCTTCAAGAGTTGATCCATTAGCGTAGACAATTGGCTCCATTAAGAAGCGGTGAACATCATTTCTCTTTGGGAAGAATTTTTCAAATAGCTCTCCATTAGTCATTCCACTATCGTCGTAGAAATTCATGGCCGCTAGATGATCAAAGAAAGAGATTACATTATCGCGTTCAAGATTAAACTTAGTAGTGAGAACTTCAATATAGTGCTCTTTAGTGAAGTCTGTCTCTATATCAAATTGGGGATTAGAAAATTTAACACTCTTAACTTGAACAATTTGATTTGCAATCTCTCTAGACCAATACTTCTTACAAGTCTTAATCATGCCTACAGGAAAACCGTGTAGAGAGACATCAAAGATATGATCACCAGATTGTCTCTTAAACCAAGTAGCAAATCCCCCTAGCTTATTATGAGATTCTAATAGAAGAACACTGCGGCCATTCTGTGCTAACTTATTTGCTGCAGTCATTCCCGCTAGGCCAGAGCCGATAACAATAACATCATAATCTTTTGTAATTTTATCTTTCTTTTTGAGTAACATTTTATAACCCTAAATATATCTATTATAGGGTCAATACTTTACCAAGTTTCCTACATAAAAACTATGATTTGTAGGGGGTTTAGGGTCTATTAACACCCTGCACACCCTTAATTTTAGAGACTAATTTTGAGAACTGCAGTTCCAAGGGCCTTTTCTTTATACTTCGTATAAATTCTCGCTTGAATGACTATCTCATTGGCCGAATTCAAAGAGAGTCCCCCTCCAAAGCATGGTCCTTTGGCAGCGTGGATCACAGCAGTTGAGGCATCTGTTTGCACTAAGTTTCCTTCGGAGAGAACTTCTCTAATAACAAAGCCATCATAGAAGAAGATTCCTCTCTTATTTGTAGAGTTGATGGCCCTAAAGGCGATGAATCCCTTTGAGTTGATGGCAGGTGCAAAGTATTCAAGTGTTTTAATACCACCTTCTCCCTCAGTTGCAATGATTTCATAGCGATTGCCAAGCTGTCTAACTAGAACTCTTTTACCGCTCTTCATCTTAGCAATGAAGGCCATGTACTTTGAAGAAAAGTGAGAACCAAGAGAATTATTAAAGTCACTAAAAGTGGACTCTTCACTATAATCATTATCGTAGTTAACTCTTTCAAAACTATTCTCTCCCTTATAAACACGTAGCGAGTCGGGAGAAGAATCAGAGAGAGAAGAGCCTTCTCTTACCTTCAGAGCAATATTGTCACCATCTATAAAACTAGCATTGAAGAGATAAGATATTTCTGAATTCTTATCAGAGACAATTGTTTGTAACTCACCACTCTTATAGATCACAACAGCTTTTTCACCACTCTTATAACCAGCGCGAAAGAGAATATCTTGATTATTATTGATTCTAGGGTTAGCAATTGAAATAAGAGTAGAAGAATCTGGTGCCATGACTTTAGTTAACGAATCTGATTTAAAGTCATAGAGAAAAAGTCCTATAAAATCGAATTCATTATAAACAACAAAAGTAATATCCCCTCTATCGTTAAGAGAAGGATCGCTTATATAGTTTCCACTTTGTGCCAGATAGAGTGTTTTCCCATTAGGGTGAAGGACATTTTGAATCCAAAGCCCCATTCTCACTTCCTCATTATAAAGAGTGGCAAAATTAAACGAAATTGCGCCACTGGAGCTATTTTGGATCGTTGAATTACTAATAAAGCTAGTTTCTGGAAGATTAAATGAACCATATTCATCAGCTCTGGCCACAAGCTCAACATTAATGGCATAACTGTTGATAGTAACAAGAAAAGTGAGTAGTAACTTTAAAAGTTTCATTCGTCCTCCAAGTGAATATGAGTTTTCTTCAAAATAAATAGTCTTACACTAAAGAAATAAGAGTAAAGACACGGGATTAAAAAGAGTGTAACAATCGTGGCAAGCAATAGACCCCACCCCATACTGAGCATCATCTCGGCCAACATAGAATCATAGCCAGCGATTCCATAGGCCGTTGGTAAGACCCCCGCTACCGTCGTAAGAGTCGTAACAACAATTGGTCTAAGTCTCGTAGAAGAAACCGAAGCGATTTTAGCCAGAGAGTTTTCTTCCATAGTTGAGATATCTTCTTCTAATTTAGAAATCATTATAATGGCATCATTTACGACGACACCAATCATACCAAGGGCCCCAACAGCAGCAAAGAAGCCATAGACATACATACCATGTGCTAAGAGTGCGTAGACGACGCCAGAAAGTCCAAAGGGAACAATTGCCATAATCAACAATGGTGCACCGAGAGAGTTAAACATAATAACGAGAATAATATAAATCACACCAATAACCATTATAAGTGAGATAACAAAGTCCCCGCCTGACTCTCGAGTATCTTTAACTTCACCAATAAAGGTAATGACTGAACTAGGATAGTCCTTGATAATTTTAGGAAAAACTTTAGCTTCGTACTTCTCGGCCACTTCAACTGGAGTAATGGCAACACCATCTTTGATATTCCCATAGACAATTGTCGTTCTCTTGTAATCTTTACGTTGAATATTAGCAGGCTTCATATACTCTTCAATAGAGACAACTTTATCCAAAGTGATGAAACCACCTGAATTATTTTCAATTTTTAACTCACGTAGATTACTTAGATCAAATTTATTCTTATCATCCACCGTAAGACGGACTTCCACATCTTCATCTCCTTTACTAATGGTGTAGAGGATTGCGCCTTCAACAAAAGACCTTAGAGAAGTTGTGATATTTTCAGGTGAGAGGTTAAACCTTACAAGTCTTTCTTGATTGATTTTAAAATTATACTCTCTTCTATTTAGAGGTTTCTCGATCTCTACATCTTTTAGAGATTCGTCTTCAAGCATATATTTTTCGATAAGTTTTGTGACTTCATCGCGATTCTTATCATTATTTTCCTGCACTTGAATCTCTAGTGCAGAGCCACTACTTCTTCCCCAGCGAGACTTTAAGAAGTTAATCTTAGTGAGCCCCTTTATTTCTTGAGATTCTTTCTCCCAACGCTCAATAAAATCATTTAGACCCAATTCCCTGTCATCTTTATTAACAAGCTCTACATTAACACTCGCTTGATTTTCAAGAACACCAGAGCCTCTTCTACTCTCCCCAATAGTTGATTGAACAGCAACCACACCATCTTTCTTATCCCTAAGAATCATCTCCTCTAAAGGCTCGATCAGCTTAGACATCTCAAACCTATTTGCCCCCTTAGGACCGATAACTTTTATATGAACTTCTTTTCCTTCTTCTCTAGGAAACATCACAAACTTCATTTTCGTTTTAAATAAATATCCTGATATACCTGAAAGGAGCACAGCGACTAAAAGAACTGCGGCTCTCCACCTTAGACACTTCTCAAGTAGCACAGAGAACTTTTCTTCATACTTAAAGAACCAACTTGAATTAAAACTTAAGAATTTAAATCTTGAAAAGAAAGATTTTCTCTCTAATAAGTGCGATGGAAGGATAGTCGTAGACTCCAAAAGAGAGGCCACTAACATTGATATAATAACAAAAGGAATATACTCAACGAATTTACCAAAGAAACCTTCAAAGAAAAGAAGAGGAACAAAGGCCACACATGTTGTTAGAATACTTCCAAAAACAGGAGTAATAATTTGATGTGTACCATTCACAGCTGCATCAATGGGGCTCTCTCCCAGATATCTCTTCCTAGAGATATTTTCAGCAACAACAATTGCATCATCAACGACGATTCCCATTACGATAATCACGGCAGCAAGAGTCATATTATTAATTGTATAACCTACAAGAGTCATACTTATAATCGCAAAGGCCAGAGTGAATGGAATTCCCATCCCAACCCATAGACCAGATTTAAAGTCTAAGAAAACAAAGAGAACAAGAAAGATAAGAATAAATCCGATAATTCCATTAGACGCCACAATAGAGAGTCTATTCTTAACATCATAGGATTCATCATCCATAAGCACGACTCTTAGCCCACTCTCAGAGTGAGTCTTCTTAAACTCTTCAACAAATTTCACCACATTTTCTTGAGCGGTTAGGATATCTGTAGAGAATTTCTTTTTTACATTAATGACAATTCCCTCATGTCCTTGCAGCTTTCTGATGGTTGTTGATTTCTTGAATTGAGGCTCAACGTGGGCAATCTCTCCTAGGCGAACACCTTTCCCACCATAATTTCCCACAACAAAGAGTGAGTCTAAACTTTCCTTATCCTCTAACTCATGAATAGCTGTAACTTTAGATTGATCCTTATCCTCTAAAGTTCCGAGAGGAACTCTTATATGGTTATTTCTTATGATGCTTACCAATCTATCTATAGATAAATCGTTTTCATTAAGCTTATCTGGATCAATTAATATATGTAGCTCAGGATCGTCGTATCCTTTCTTATCAATGCCACTAACAACACCTAAAGATTTAATTTGATTTTCAAAGTTTAGAACCATACTTTGCAACTTCTTTCTCGCTGCATAGTCGAGGGCCCTTTCACCTTCTAGGTAGAACCCAACATCAATTATGGCCTTTTCTGTAGACTTAAATTGTCTAAATGTCGGAGTATCAACTTCTCTTGGAAGACTTGCTCTTAGAGTTGCGTCCTTAATATTTTGAACAACTTCACTATAATTTGCTGAATCCTCATCTATGACGATTCTAAAAGAAGATGAGCCTGTTGAAGAAGTCGTATAAATTTCTTCTATTCCCGTTACTTCCTTAAGTTCGTCTTCAATGGGCTTAGTCACGAAGAGTTCGACATCTTCAGCGGCTGCACCAGGATAAGAAGCTGAGACCCTCATCCAATTACTCTCAAACTCTGGCATCTCCTCTTTACCTATTTGATTCCAAGCAAAGATGGCCATGAGAAAGACTCCAACGAAGAGGATGTTGGAGACAAGGTGATTCTTAGTAAAGTACGTAATAATTGATTTCATTTATGCTTCTTTTATAATGTGAATATCTCTTTGTGGAAATGGTATCGAAATCCCCTCTTCTCTAAAACGTCTATCAATTTCTAGACGAACATTAGAAAGGGTTTCTCGATTATCCCAAATATCATTAATCCAGACGGCAAGACTAAAGTCTAGTGATGAGTCACCAAAGTTTTCAAAGAACACCTTTGGTGCAGGGTCTGTTAAGATTCCAGCTGTTTCACTGGCAACTTCTAAAAGTACACTCTTAACCTTCGCAGTATCAGAGCCGTAGGAAACACCCACATCAACCGTCATTCTCATATTCTCACCAGTGAAACTTTGATTGATGACCTGCTCTGAAATAAATTGGCTATTGGGAACAATAATCGCCACATCGTCTCTCGTGTGAATAAGAGTTGATCTCGCACCAATTTCTACAACTCTACCTGAAATATCTTTAACGTGAACAAAGTCACCTACCTTTACAGGTCTCTCAAAGAGAATAATTATTCCAGAGATAAAGTTCTGAGTAATATTTTGGAGGCCAAAACCAATCCCCACCATTAAGACAGCCCCTAAAGCAGCTAGCGAAGAGAGTGAAATCCCTACTGTATCTAATGTGATGAGAATTCCCACAAAGAGGACAACGTATCTTGAAATTCTAACGATTGAGCCTCTAACTCCTGAGTCTATCTGCTTATCAATGAGTATTCGCTCAATGAAGCGCTCACTCATCTTTGCGAGAGTCGTTGTTAGAAAGAAAACCCCGACGGCGAGAAAAATTGATATGAGAGAAATTTTATTTCCGCTAATCTCAAAAAGCGGCATAGAGAGATACTTAAATGTTGTTTGCAACCACGTCATTTCTATTCCTTTAGACAAATAACCCTCATTCTATCTGGATCACTTGGACGACTTTCATTTCGAATTGAATTTGGTATAAATTTTATCGTTTCATCAACTCTTAAGTAAACAATTTTAAGGCCATTTCGCTGAATTAATTGCTCTATTTCAAAAGCTGTTAGGATTGTACGAATTTCTTTAGTGCTATCACTAAGCACAGAACTCCTCTCATCAAAATAAAACCCCTCATCAAAGTCCATATTCCTAGTATTGCACATAACCTCTAGAAGCAAATAACCTTTATCGCTAAGCAGTTCACTCACCTTACTAAAGTAACTATCAAAAGAGCTTGCACCTATTAAACAATGAAGGAGGTGTCCATCTAAAATAAGATCCCACTTACGCTCACTTTCAAAGTTAAGAAAGTCACAACAATAAAACTGCCCTTTATTTTCCTTGGAGACATAATTTATAGCACCTTCACTAATATCGAGACCGTCAAGCTGGAGGCCTTCAAAAGTGTTAACAAGATGAAGCCCAGCTCCACAACCCACCTCAAGGGCCTTTTTTGGGACAAAACTTGGATACTGTCCCTTGAAAAGCTGAATAAGATCTAAGAGTGAATTATTGGGAGAATACTCATAACTATTTGATAATACATTATTATACTGGTGATCATAAAAACTCATAAGAAATTATAACAGATTATACCGAGTTGTTTTTACACGCTGCACAACAACTACTTTTATTGCGTACCCAAAAGTGGCATAGTGGTTGCTATTACTATTTACATCACCCATCTAAAGAAGAAATGGACATCTTTTTAGGGACAGAATGCAACTAAAACGGTGTCTAACTGCTACTGCGTACTTTTAATGCGACCAGCGTGACACCACAATTTAAGGAGACATCTCAAAATGAAACAGCTAATGGGGCCAGGAAACAAGTCTAAGATCGCAACATCAATCACACTTGCACTCTTATTATCAATTTCACCAAAAATCTTAGCAGATAATAACCCCAACTGGGCCCGTGGATATATTGGTAATCTAAACTTTAGACTGAATCAAGATGAAGACCTTAGTCAAAGAATTCGCAGAGTAGAAGTTGCAACAACAGCTCTCAATCAAGCACAACAAAGAGAGAAAGCTAAGAAGCAGAATGTAAATAATTTAAAAACAAAGAAGCAAGAGGCCAATCAAGAAGTGACAAAGCTTGGCAATCAAATCTCCAAGGCCATCACTGAACAAGGTAATCTCAAAAAAGAAATCACTAAGAATGAGCAGGAGCTTCCAAAGGCCGAAAGCCTTCAAGCTCAAGCAGATAATAAAGTAAATAAGAAAACAAAAGAAGTTAAAGAGCTAGAGCAAACGCTAACGAAGAAACAACAGAGGCTTGAAAAACAATCAGAGGCCTGTGAGGCAGAGCCTACTCCAGCGTGTAAGAAGAAAGTTGCTGAGCTTAAGCAAGATGTAGAAGTTTACACACAATCAGTTGCTAAAGCACAGAAGCAGTTAGAGAATCTTAGCGAAAATGCAAAGCAAGAGAAGAAGAAAGTTAATCAACTTAAAAAGAAGATCGCTGAGCAAAAAGCACAGGTTGATAAACTAGGAACTGAAATAGCGACAAAGAATCAAAAACTAGTTCAAAGTAAAGCATCACTAAAAGATTTAACTCAAAAGTTAAAAGTAGCACAGACCGAGTTAACGAAACTACAAAATGAAACTAAGAATTTAAGTAATGCTCTAAATATTGCTCAACTAGATAAGGAGAAATTTAGAGAAAGACTTATCGCAAGAGTACTTGACGCCAATAAGAAGGGAGCCAATGAAGGATCGCTAGACGGTGAGTCTGACGGTCGCTATCTTTCTAATAGACTTGGAACTCACTATGGATCAAGAGATGGTGAGAATGACGGAATCAACGAAGGTACAAGAGCAGGACGCGAGCGTCAAAGAGATATCGGATATCAAGAAGGTCAACACGACGGAGCGGCGAGGGCCGAACAAGAAGGAACAGCTGCAGGTACGATTGAAGGGACTTATGCAGGAAATGTAGATGCTGCTACAAAGACTGCTCAGGTTGATGGGGCCAATAGAGCACAAGCGTCTGACGCTGCAGTAGTTGGCGCCAATCAAGGATCTGCCGCTGGTATGCAGAGAGCAATCAGAACAGGTGATCAAATCGGTACTGAAAATGGTAAAAATGAAGCGATCAAGAAATTTGAGACAAGAAAATTAGATTCAAAAGAAGTAAATGGTTCTTTTGCAGGCTCATTCGCTAGAGTGATCCCAGCTTTCCCAAGCGAGCACCAAGGTAGAAACTTTAATCCACAAGGTGGTTTCGCTAGAAAGATTGTAGAGCAAGCTTTTAAAGATGGTTATAAGAAGAGGTATAGAGCAAGACTTCGTTCAACATATGAAACTGTCATCCCAAGAATCTATAATGACACTTATACGGCTAGCTATAATAACAACTATGATGTTCATTACAATAGAGCCTACCCTACTGATAGACAAGCTGGTTATGAGCAAGGTCAGTCAGATGCTTACAATAGAGATTACGGTGTTCACTATGATAATGCGTATAACCGCTTTAGAACTCAATTCAGTATTTCACCAAACACTTCTGCTCCAGAGTATCAAAGTACTTATGCAAGAGTCGAAAGTAATGTTTATGAATCTGAGTATGAGAGCATCAGAGCGACAGAGTACCGTAGAGTTGAAACCAATACTTTCAATACTAATATAGCAGAACAAACTGAAATTTTTAGAAAGAAGAAATTTGAAAGTGTTTCAAAGATTTATTCTGAAAATCCAGTTCTTAAATTTGTTTCTTCATCAATCACTGATGGAGGTATAAATGGTGTTGCAGCAAAAGACGGTATCTTCCAACCAGGAGAGACAACTTACCACGATGTTGTTATCCAGAACTTTGGAGATACAGAAGCAAAGAATGTTGTCGTAGTTATGGAAAATGGAGCAAAATCAACAATTGCTTCTATCCCAGCAAAATCGATAACAAAAGTTAAGGGTGCTTCTAAGTCTACTGTTAATGCTTCTCTTGGAAAGACAGATACAAAGGTCGTAAATGTATACCTACCTTTAAATGCACAAGCTGACATCCAAGGTCGTCACTACGCTAACCTTGCACAGGGAAAACTTAACTCTGGAGATAGAAAATCAAATAGAGTTAACTACCCTCTTGCACTTAGTTCATTGTCGACAAATGGTACAATCATTATTGGAAAGAATAACTCTCTATCAGTTAAGCTTTCAAATAACTCAAAGAGAAGTTACCAAGGTGAATTGAAGCTAGATATCTCTTCAAACGCGAGATCTAAAGTCATCACAAAAGGGTTTAATTCTCTAACTAAGTTAGATCGTTCAACTCAATTAAATGATTCAGTAGTAAACGTTTCTGACGAAGCAGATATCTACACGCCAATTACATTTAATGTAAAAGTATCTAAGAATGGAGTGACTTTAGGTGTTCTCGACAGGGCCCTTACGACAATGGCCAAGGCTCCTTACGTAGAGAAAGCTGGAAAGCCAGTTGTAGTCGCAAACTCTGATTACGCTGCAAATGATCTTGTAGACCTTCTTGCAACAATGGGCGGACTACAGGGTGCAAGTGTTCTAGATACAAGTTTAAGAAGTTTAAATAAAACTCCACTTGCTAATGGAGTAAAAGGAAAGACTCTTCTTCTATTAGAGAAAGGTGCAATTAAAGATATCGATGGGATGCTAAAGAAATCTGCAAATACTTCAGTTGTTTTAATTGATGAATTACAGAATGGATTTGGTGGAGTTAAATCAATCTCAACTTTCAAAGATGCTGAGAGCTTTAACTTTAATGTTGCAGGAGTTGATACAAATACTAAGATGATTTTTGCAAATCCACTAAGAGCATCTGGATTAAAGACAGCAGTACCAGTACTTGCTTCAGATATCAGATCTTATAAGAAGTACCTTGCTCTTGCAGAGTTAATGAAGCTTTCAAATGACCAAATTCTTAAGAAGATTGAGTCAAATGTAAACAAGAGCTCATTCTTTGCTTCATCAACGGCCAATAAGCAATTAATGCAAATGGGTATTATCAGAGGTATTGATGAGACGATGAGAATCAACAAGCACTACGACCTAAGTGGTAGTGGATTAGGTAGAGATAAAGATATTGCTAATCTTTTAAAAGATGACAAGTCACTCTTCCATAATAGACTTGGAGACTTAGTTGACGGAAAAACTAGAGATAGCAATGTTTCACTATTTCTCTTTGCTCACGACTTCTATTATACTATGAGAAACGCGCTTAAGTTCTACGATCCAATCGAAGACAGAGTAAAGTTTGCGATTCAAAATAGAATGTTTGGAGCACTCTTTATCTCAGCGGCATTAAAAGAAGTTGATAAGAGTTACAAGGCACTTAAGAAGTATGACAAAAAACTTTACAAGCAAGTTTCAAATAATAAGGGAATTCATGCGCCATTTGAAATGGCCGAAGAGAGAGAATAAGGTTTACCTTAGAGGAGGGATTTTATCCCTCCTTCTCTTTTTTTCACTCCCACTAATCGCCTCTCCCCTTAAGATTGCAGTTTTAGACACAGGCTTTTGCCCAGACAAACTCTCCTACTCAAAGAATATCACTTTCAAAGAAAGCATTGACCTCACGAAGAGTAATCACTTTGATTGTAAGAAACTTAAAAATAAGAATAGAAGATTACATGGTAATTGGGTTTTAGAGAGATTTCTAAAAGAGCTTCCTTCTGGTCATGAAATTGAAATTACCCCATTTATTATTTTTGATAAATATGCCAAACAAAATGAAGTATATTGGAGTCGTGCATTCTCCAAGCAGAATGATTACCACCTCTTCATTATTGCAGCTGGAATAAAATCAACTCCACAATTAGAAAATATTAAAATATCGATCCCTATTGTAGTCGCTGGAGCAACATTAGGTAGAGGCATTCAGTACAAGTCCATTCTCTGGCCACAGAGTCAGTTTAAGCTTCCAAATGTCTTTACTATTGGCAGCTATACTCCTAAAGATAGTGACCTCCCGGCAAGACCTGACTACACTCTCATTAACCCTACTCAAATGAAATTCTTCTTTGAAGGAGGTGGCGCTAATGATTCTTTTAAAGGAACGAGCCGCGCCTGTGCCATTGCTAGTGCTAAGGCCATTCATCATTGCTATCAAGAGTTGAAAAAGAGAGAACCCCTTGCAACTTGCTTAGATAAAGTGAAAAAGAAAATTGAAATTTTTAATGATAATGAAAAAGTGGAAGTTTTAAGTTTTTAAAAATAGCTAATAAGTAAATTCTTTAACCAGCTCATCTCAGGAAATTGAATGAGAATTAAAACGATTCCAAAAAATATCTGAATAATTGAAAATATCATAACAGCAGTAAAGAGAATATTAGCACCCAACTTAAACTTTCGGCTTCTTTCAATCTCGGCCAGCTCTTTTCTCTCTAGCGCTTCATTGGCAGCAAGGAAAGCTTCAGCCTGCTCAGTCCATTTAGTATAAATCTGCTCTTCTTGTATTGAAAAATTTTGATTCATTTCCGCCATAATGTATTCCTTTACATTATTTAACGGTTTTGACCTCTTTTTCTCAAGTGAAGTTGTGGTTAAGTAAATTAAAATTTATTTAACTAAAGTTAATTTTCTTAACTCTCATCTCCAATGGCCTTTTTCCAATCATCAGTTGGTGGGATAAGTTTTCTTCTATTTAAATCAAAGAGTCCAAAAGCAATAATCATCGTAGAGGCCACTGTCCCATCACTCTTAATCATGGACTGTTCCATCTCCATTACTAGAGAGTTCTTCATTCCTAAAACTTTAGAATGAATCACTATATCCTCACGATTTTTTAACTCTGCAGAAAATTTAATATTGAGTTCCAAAACAACAGGGCCAACCTTCTTCTCTTGAATCTCTCTAAGACCAAAGCCACCTTTAGTAATAAAGTCCCATCTCGCCTCTTCATATAGAGAGAGATAGACCGCATTATTTACGTGTCCAAAAGTATCCAGGTGCTTTTCTAAGATTGTTAATGGGTACTCAAAAGAAATCATCGATTTAGTCCTTGTTCTTCAATAATGGCAACTTTCTATGCCATTCGCTATTGATTCATTATGAATTTCATCTTGATCTAATTTAGAAGTTTTGTAAATTATTTCAGGTATTTGTCTAATAAATTCCCCCTTAACACCCATTTCCACTCAAGATATCCTCAGAAATAACCGACAAGTTTCGTATAATATACATAGAGTATAAACTTAACTGGTTAAAACTTATGAAAAAATCAAAATCGAAACATTTAAAATTAATCATGGCTTCTCTTCTAGTATCTGCCTTATGCCAATCTCAGGTACATGCAGATATTCTGCCTCTTCCTCAGGTAGATGATGCCCCAGCAGCTGTTAAGGGAGAGCTCTATGGTCCGGAGATTACCACTTGTCAGGAAATGAGTGGAGGCTGGAAAGCGAGTGCTCCTGACTTTAATGAGTATGCACTTAGATCTGCGAAAGAAGCTGCCATTGATTTTAATAATATCGTAAAAGACAATGCCCCTAGTTTGAAAAACTTAATTAAAGATCAAAGTCTAGATACACTTATAGACTTTAATAGTGGATCAATACAACCTGGTTACGTCACTGTAGTAGTGCCAGGTGCTGCAAGAGCTGAATATTATCTCCTTAAAGAAAGTGACCTAGACCTTAATTTAGTAGATCAAAATCAGTGTCCTCAAAGAGAGAGTTCCAATACTTCATGCCATGTCCTAAAGGAAGGATCGAGCATTGCTCAAATTCCTAAAATGAATGAAGAAGAGCTTGAACCTCTTCTTAAGCAAGTTATGACAGCAAGAGCAAGGCTTAGAACAAAAATGGCAGACATTGTAAGTGAGGTCGCAAGATGCTCAGCCCTCTACTCTGTTGTCTCTAATGGTGTGCAAGCAAGAGGAATGGACTATAGTGATTATAATAAAACTCAGTCTGCCAAGTCATTTGATGGAAAATTAAAATGTTCAAGCTATGGCTACGAAACTCAAGATTATAAAGCTTGTAAAGAAGCTACTACTTTCTACGATGCTGTCTTCATTGGAAGAAAGGCCGTAGAGACTGCACAAGGCTTCCAATACATGGATAAGTCTATGGATATCCAAACTGATATGGCCAAGAATGCTCAGACAGATGCTACCGCTGGTCTTAAAGCTCAAAAAGAAGATATTCAAACTAAAGCAGAGATGGCTAGAACAAGAGCAGCGACAGAAACTGCTGCTGTTGGTGCTCTTTGGGCAGCAATGGAGAAAATTCCAGAGCTCGAAGAACTTACAAAAGAGTGTAATGCTAAAATAGAGAGACTCCAAATAGAGAACCAACTAAATAGTTTTAGCGATTACTATGGCCAATGGTCTAAAAAGCTTGCTCTTCTTTCGGATGAAAGTAACGACATAAGTAATTTAATTAAAGGAAATATAGATGGAGCATGTAGAACGCACGTTGGAAATACACAAACTGCATCCCACGCCCTCATTCAAAACTCAGAAGCGAAGGGAGTTATTCAACAAGCACTTATTGATGCCGGTATGAATATTGCGACAATGCTAGGGACTGCTGAGATTTTAGATAAGCAGGCCGGAAGAGTTGGTGATGCTATTAAATTAGTTGAAGATCACGAGCCAGAATCTCTCGCCTATACTGGCGAAGATGTCGCAGTAACTGAATGTCAGGTAAACCCTAATTCAGAAAATTGTGTTAGCGCTCAATATGAAAGAGGTGTTGGTTATCATAACGATGGGATAAGCGTTAGTGGTATGCAATTTGCGACTTCTGACTCAACTCTTCCAACAGACGATACAGCCGTGAGAAATACCGATGGTGCTGGCGACAGCACAGATAGAGGAAGTAGTGTTGGTGGAATTGGAGCCCCAATTGATCCAGTTGGAAAAGGAAGCGGATTGGCCGACGACCCAGTGGCGGCAGCTTCTGTTGCGGCAACAGGTTCTAATGGAATCGGTGCCGGCGGAGGTGGCGGTGGCGGCGGAGCCTCAGGTGGAGCTTCAGCTCCGGCCAATGGATCTGCTAGAACAGGTGGACAGGGAGCCAATAAGCCATATGTTGGTTCTTCAAAGAAGTTAAAATACTCTTCAGGTGGTGGGCTTAGCTTTAGCTCGGGATCAAAGAGAAGAGTGGCCAGTAAGTCAAAGGCCGAAAATCCATTCTCTAAGCTCTTTGGAAAGAAGAATGGCAATAAGAATGGTGTTCTTAACTTCAGAGGAGTAGCTTCGGATGTAGGGTCTAAGAATGGCTCAATTTTCCAAATGATTTCAAAGAGATACTCTGCCGTTAATAAGGATAATCGCCTTCAGGAGTACACTAAGAAATAATCCTACACCCATTGTAATTAATACACAGAACGCAATGCAACATTAATCCTGTGATATAAATAAAAGAAAATTATCACAGGATTATAAACCATGAAGAAAAGTGTCGTTTTACTCGTTGCCTTGGCAACACTATCTAATGCCTACTCATCAGAAATTGATCCGTTTAACAATAGAACGAAGTCACTTGAGGACTCTCTTGCACCAATCAATGCCAAGGCCAACCTCATGATGAAAGACGCTTTAGCTAAGCTAAATAAGAAGAATCATTCGTGCTCTGAAAAGAAATTATATAAGGCCCTTAGAAAGAAGTTTAGAAATCAATACACTTCAGAATTCTCTAAGTGGGTTGTGAAAACTGATGAATTAGATAAAGTTACGACAAGAACAAGTGACTCTATTTACCAAGAATTTAAATGGTTTCAGGCCATTGTCCCTGGGCTTTTTGCAAAAATTAGTGACCCAGCAGGACAGATAATGAAAGTTGCAGGAGTACATATAGGAACAGATAAGTTCGAGCACTTCATGGGCTCTGGCTATAATTACTTTAAGAAATACTACCTTAAAAATGGAAGTCTTGAAGACGCGATGGATATTGGCTACAGGGCCGAGACGGGAATTCTTGGCGCCACAATGACAGGTGTGATGAGCTACGCTGACATGGTCGCAAATTTCAATGGAATGCGATTTTGGAATACAATGCTTGGGAAAAACCCAGATGTTCTCACTCAAGAAGAGGTAGAGCCATATATTGTCTGTGAAAAAGAGAAGTGGCATAAAGTAAGAGATATCGACTTCAGTGACTATATTGATAGTGCATGGGATGAAGGAATCAACTGCTCATGGTTTAGAACTGAGAGCATGGTGGAAAAAGTAAAAGAGCGTATGGCCCAATACGATGAAGAGAGAGGCTTTGCAATTGGGTGCCCAATTGACTCAGAAGCCTTGAACGAGGCTGGAGAAAAGTATAAGGATCTCCCAATTCAAATTATAAATTACGAAGGTCACCAGGCCTTAAAATCACATCAAGATTAAATCATTTTAGGGTCCTATTTGGGCCCTTCTTTTTTTCATGGTGCCAAATAGGCATAGTGAATACAACTACTTACCCCTCAGCCTCTTGGCATACCTTTTGTATAATATTCTTCTAAGACCCATTGTTTAAAGGAGTAAAACAATGAGACAGAAGAACTACAGAATTAGAGCAAAAGCAAAAACAATGAATTGGAAACTGCCGCTGGGAGTAATTTCATTGAAATTATTCACATATTGGGCACTTACAATGGGCGACTGGCTTATTAAATTTAGCTAAACATTGATGACTTGGGTTGCCAATGTCAACTCTTAACGTATAGATTGGTCAAAGGAATGACACTTGAAAGAGAATAAAGGAACGCTCATTTTGATGGAAGAAAATATTAGAAATTTATTAACTAGTGAATTGCATTGTGCCTGGTCATATTACGAGAGGCTCATCCACGCGATCTCCGATCTTTCAAAAATTGCTCAGCTCCCAGAGTCTAAAGAACTAACTCAGAAAATGAATTTCGATATCGTTGAGCTTTTAGAGGTACATGTTTTCTCTAAAGACTTCATCAATGAGAACGTCAGAAATATTACATTAAGAGAATTAAAGTATAAGTGTAAAGATACTACTGATCTTCTAGAGAGAATGATTCGTCTAGAATTAAATAGCGAAAAAACTCTTGATACAACGGTTAACTTCATTAACCTCCTTTATGAATATGCTCATGAGTGGCATCACCTACTTTCAGACTTTACAGATATTAGTATTCAGCTTCCAAGAGTAAACCTCATTGAGGCGGTAGTGACTTCTCCAAAATACTTAATGGATATGGAAGATGAGATGAACAACACTCTTAAAGAAGAGAGTGAAGAACTTGTCGACTCTACTCCTCGCCTGCACCAAAGTGGATTCTCCATTATTGACGGTGGTGCTCAGGATGATGAATTAAGTCTTGAAGATGACTATGATGATATCGATGAAGATAGTGATCATGACGATGAGGGAGAAGAAGATAAAATTATTCCTCTCTTTAAATTAGATAAAGAAAATATCATTCGCTTTCAAGGAGCCGGACTTGGTTCAATTGGAAGTTTAGAGTGGCAAAGAGATAAGAAGTACGACAAGCTCCTACATGAAGGTCATGAGGCAGTTTTTGAAAAGAATTTCGCTGAAGCACTTGAGAAATTTACAAGGGCCTTAAACTATAAAGAGACAGCAGAAGTTCTTACTCTTATCGGTTGGGTTCACTCTCTAGATGGTCGCCTAGATAAGGCCAAGACTTTCTGTCTTAAGGCCATTCAAACTGATGCTGACTATGGGCCTCCATATAATGACCTTGGAACTTATTTATTAAGTGAAGGACAGGTAGAAGAAAGTTTGAAGTGGTTTGAAATGGCCAAGAAATCTATTAACTACCAAAATAGAGAATATCCTTATATCAATGCTGGACGCGCCTATATGACGGTAAAGAATCTTCCTAAGGCCTTAGAGGAATTTTCTAAAGCGTTGACACTAGCACCATATCACGAAGAACTTCATGCAACGGTTGAAAGACTGAAGAAGTCAATTCACACAAGCTCAAACAAAGAAGAGTTTAAAGTGAATTGGGATATCAGTGAAGAAGTTGAAAATTCAGAAACTGACGACTCTCCAGTAAATTAATGCTATAATGACTGACATAATGAACTTTAAAAAGGCCAATTATGTCAGTTGTAAAAAGAAAAGATCTCGAAAAATTTCTAAATAACCTCCTTAATATTTATGAGTACCAAGACTATGGACCAAACGGTTTACAAGTCGAAGGTGTGGATGAAGTCTCTAAAGTGGCCTTCGCTGTTTCGGCAACGAGACACTCAATTAATGAAGCCGCAAAAAATGGAGCCAATGCATTGATAGTTCACCACGGACTTTTTTGGAAATTTCACGGCACACGTGCCCTAAAGGGACCATTTGCAAAGAGAGTTTTCCCTCTCGTAAGAAATGAGATTAACCTCTTTGGTTATCACCTTCCTCTCGATGCCCATCTTGAAGTTGGTAACGCTGCTGGAATTGCAAAACTTCTAAAGATGACAGACGTAACACCATTTGGAGACTATAAAGGCTCACCTACAGGACTTAGGGGAAAACTCCCAAAGAAATATAAGAGAGAGGAACTAGCTAAAGAGTTAGAAAGCATTCTCAATCATAAAGTCATCTTCTCTATCCCACAGGAACAGGAAGAGATAAGAACTCTGGCCATCATTACTGGCGGGGCAAATAGTGAGTGGGCAGGTGC
This sequence comes from Halobacteriovorax marinus SJ, assembly GCF_000210915.2. Lineage (NCBI taxonomy): Bacteria > Pseudomonadati > Bdellovibrionota > Bacteriovoracia > Bacteriovoracales > Halobacteriovoraceae > Halobacteriovorax > Halobacteriovorax marinus. The sequence goes on along the minus strand of NC_016620.1, from coordinate 1,384,940 downwards.
CATGCGCCTAGGTTTAGATGCTTACCTTACAGGAGAGATGAGTGAACACGACTGGCATGAAAGCGCTGAAGGCGGTGTAACAATGTTTGCAGGAGGTCACAACGCCACAGAACAATTCGGAGTTCAGCTTCTTATGAAAGAAGTCGAGCGAGAATTTGGCCTAGAGTGCTTCTTCATTGAGAGCCAAAATCCCGCCTAATTTACTTATTGATAAAGTCTAGAGGAAGAGCTCCCATATGGTGGAGCTTTTCCATATTCTTTGGAGTGATGCCTGTAGCTACGAGCTTTCCATCTTCGTGAGTAGCGATTGTTTGCGAGAGAATATTACTTCCTTCCATTCCAGTAATTTCCTGAATGGTTTTTAACACTCTGTTACCCTCTCTATCTCTAGAAAGTTGAAAGATAAAATCTACCGCAGTACTCATCTGTCTTCTTACAACATGGTAGGGAACATCATATCCCGCCATTAAAAATAGTGTCTCCATACGATTAATACATTCTGCTGCTGAATTAGCATGGAGAGATGTCATACTTCCATCGTGACCAGTATTCATGGCCTGTAATAAATCAAAGAGCTCTCCCCCTCTAATCTCACCAAGAATAATTCTATCAGGTCTCATTCTAAGAGTATTCTTAACAAGATCACGTACCGAAATATCACTGGCCTCCACTTTACTCCCCGCCTCTAAGCGAACAAGGTTTGGGTTAGTGAGATTAAGCTCTAAAGTATCCTCTATTGTGATCACTCTCTCAGCAGGACTAACTTCCTTTAGAAGTAAATTCATGAAAGTTGTTTTACCAACTCCCGTACCACCAGAGATAATAATATTCATTCGGGCCGAGACAGCGGCCTTTAAAAACTCTACCCAATTAGGAGGAATGCTAAAGATTCCTGGAGAGCTATCAAAATCAACTATTGTTCTAATATATTTACGAATCGAAATTGAAGGAAAGCCACTTACAAAGGGTTCAATAATAATATTTATTCTCGAACCATCTGGAAGATTACCATCTAAAATTGGTTTCTCTTGATTACACACTTTCTTATTATAGTCAGCGACCTCTTCAATGAATTTATAGATATCTTGTTTTGTAAGTGAAATATTTAATTGTATAAATTGACCGCCTCTTTCTACAAAAACAGACTTTGGTCCATTAATAACTATTTCAGTAATACCTTTCTTCGTGTTGAGGTCGTTAATTAATTTCCAAACTGAATTTTCACTACTCATCGCTAACCTATATGCTCCATAATAAATATTTCTTTTTCGTTTATTGAACTTCCATAAGATAGAAAGTTATTTACCATTAGACTCTTTTGTTCGAGATTCAAACGCTCATAAAGGTCTTTGTATTTTAACCCTTGCCCTATATGTTCTTTGAGTTGATCCTTTCCAAAAAAGTCAATTAAGTGCTTAATTAAAATAACAAGTAAATCAATCTTAACAGTCCTAGCACTGGATATAGAGAGAATCTCTACCACCTCATGAATATTAAAATTAATGGCTCCTGTAGACTTGCCTAAGAGATTTTGCTCAATAGAAGACATTTTCAAGTAAAAGCCCAGTAAGAAGGCCCTAGAGTACCCCCCAATAGAGTATGGTTTTAAAATATCTTCAAAGCCAAGAATTCCGTAGCAATTTCCAGTTTGAACAGAGCTGGGATATTCACCATTTATTAAATTCTCTATATACAGACAGCATAGACGATCTCTAATGCCGTGCCAGCCTGCGGACTTTAGAACCTTTTCAACGTTGCCACTATTATCAATATCTTTGAAAATTTGTCTAAAGAGAAGATAGAGACCCTTGCGCTCTACAATATAACTTTGTAAATCAGAAAAATGCTTACCAGAACTTTGCATATTCACCTTTAAAAGATGAGTAAAGTCATCTGGTAAATTTGCAAAATGAAAATCCAATCTCTACCTCTTAGATACTTTTATTCTATTCTAACTCTTTAAAATTTGGGCAACAAGTGACGACTATGTTTCCCCTTTAAAAAAATGCTATAATAAGTTGAGGTTTTTATGCGTATTCCAATTTATGAAGAACTCGTACTTGATAATTTCTCTCTAGAATATTTAAAAGAGAAATTTAAAGAGTCTAGAATAGGCTCTCTTCCCATGTACACAAGTCTTTACAATATTACAGATGAAGAAAAAGAAAGTGCGATTACAAATATCGAACAAGCACTAAAAGACTTACATAAGAATCCACTCTTCCCATACCCATTCTATATTGTAAGTGAAACTCCTGTTAGAGGAACAACTATAAGTGTATTTAGCTCAGTAGATGAATTACCATCACATTACTTTAAGAAGTCAAAGCGATTAAAGAATAAAGAGCTACTTTTACTTAGCAAAGTTGGAGTTCTTTGTGAGAAAGTACTCAATATGCCTCTCTACGATAACCAAAAAGTCATTAGAGACTCGGCCAATGATCAGAGAAATCTCTACAAGCAAACTAAAGAGCTCAACTTCTATGAAGAAGTGGCCTTCGCCTTACAAGAGAAGCAGAGGGATTAATGGTTAAGAAAAAGCTAATATCAAAAGAGAAATTAGATGAAATAAAAGGCTTTGAAGAAATCATGGACTTAGTCATTGATGAACATGAGAAGCTCGAAGTTGAGAAGAAACAAAGAGAAGCCGAAAAACTGAACGACTCCTACCTACTCTATAATTTCTTGGAAGATGAAGCTCATCGACTTGAAAAGCTATCTAAATTCTTTGGTACAAAAATTAATAACTATAAAAATTTTAATCAAACTTCTCACATACTTAAAAAGCAAGATATTCAAAGAAAACAAATCAAGAAAGATCTAGTAGAGTTTCAAATGAGTGAGTATAGCCCACTTAATAAGCATCTTGAAAAGCTATTTAACGCTCTCTTTTAGTGGGATCAACTCAATTGTAGATCTTAGAAATCTATCATGACAAGCAACAACGATATGACCTACTCCTTCAAACTCTGCGACGTCCAAGTACTTACAATTCTTTGGTAAAGAAAAGCTCGCATATATTGGAGAAGAAAAGACATCTCCATCTTGAACCATGGAGTAAATTCTATCTCCATAAATGAGTGTGGAGTCCACTAGGATACCTCGGGCATTTGATGACTTTGTTTCTACATTTACCTTTTTAAAGGTTTCTGAAAAGCTCACCCCAGGAAAACTACTTTCTCTATTAATTGGAAGTTTAGACGACTTACCATCACCAGTAATGGCATGAATAAAGTATCTAGACTCTAATAAGATTAAATCACGCCCATCACGGTTTGAGTAATCGAAGATATCAATTATAATATCTCCCCAACTTCCAGTACTGAAGTTTTGAATTCTCTTATTCCCTTCAAAATCCCAAAAGATCGCCCTTAACTCCTCTCTGGTATTAAGCGCAAATGAGGCATTGGCAATACTTTCATTTCTACGTGTTACGAGAGTACGATTAGACTCTAGACTTAACCCATAGAAATCCACTTCTGTAATTTGATATGAATCAACAGACTCATACTCAATTTGAAAGTATCTCTTATTAAATTCTCTACCAGAAATAAGTAGGCCAGTTAAAGTAGAAGAGAACTCATCTTGCTCAACGATTTGATCAAATAGAACTCCATCACGAATAGGAAGAGAGTACTTCTTTCTAACCTCTTCCAAGAACTTAACAGAGGCCAGTGTTCTAATCTCTAATTCAACATTATTTGCTTTAATCTTTGGTAATAATAAATAAGGCTTCTTAGAGATATAATTCTCATCAATTCTATCGAGAGGATCGAGAGTATTATCCGCTTCAGGCATAGACCAATCTTTCATAAAGACTGGTATCTTAACTTTTCCAAATGTAGAAAAATCGTAATTAATGAAATCAAATTTAATGTCACCATTGAAAAAAGGAAGACCTTCAAAAGTAGATATTTCAAAGTACCATTGATATAGGTTTCCATAGAGAGGTCTCCCCTCTTTTGTAACAAAGCTAAGAACAAGGTGCTTCTCTTCTTTTGAGAGAGAGTAAATCATAAAGTCTTCAACACCATCATTATTAAAGTCATTCTTTACAATACTAACAATCTTCCCAACTTCATCAATCTCAAATTGAATTCTCTCTACATCTGAAAGTGTTACCCTAGATAGATCAATCTTTGTTTTTCCAGCACTAGCACTTCTTCTAACGTAGTAATCTAAACTTTGGCCCTTAAACTTATTTGAGACGACCTTTCTAAGAGAAGAAGAAAGTCGACCATTATTGCTTAAAAGAACTTCACTGTCTCTAAAAGGTAGTTTTACACTTACTTTCTCAGCTATATCTAGCATATTTCTAACGAGAGCTATCTCGTGAGCGCTAACCTTGTCCTCGTAATAAACTTTAAGTCCTAAGTGAGATGAAGTAGAGAAATTAGAAATAACAGTATCAATAACAACAGCTTGATCTTTCTCACTAGAGACATTCGAAACTTCAAATTTCTTTGAGTAAAGTATTTTACCGTTTATTTTATCTTCAAGTTCTACCTTAAAGTCTAATTGTGAAATATCTTTCAAAAGCGCTCTATACGGAAGGGAGAACTTTACACTACCATCTTCATTAATTCCAACTTCTGTCAGACCTTTGAATTTAAAAAGAGGAAAACCTTTTTCTGTTTTTAGACTAAGAGCTTTTTCAACATTCACTTTTCCGTACTTTACATCTTTAAGCGAAAAGTCTCTCTCAGCACTTTTATACAATCTATACTTAATCTCATCAAAGCTCATACTTTGATTCTTTGATTTTAAAAGTGCAACAATACCTGCAAGGAATGGTGCTGCTTGAGAGGATCCCTTCTTAATTTCATAGCCTGAAATTCTAAGAGTTCTAGACTCAAGACCTCTAGGGTAAGTAGAAATAATACTCTCTCCTGGAGCGATAATATCAACTTTCCCACCAAAGTTTGAAAACTCTGGAACCTCTCCCACATTATCCATAGCGCCAACACAAATAACTTCATCATTTGCACATGGATAAACAGGAAGTTTCTTATTGTTATTTCCCGCGGCCACAATAACGGCAACATTTCTCTTAATGGCCGTTTCAATAGCGTATCTAATTTTCTTAGTATGGATAAGAGCAGGCCAACCTAAACTTAAATTAATAACTTCAGCTCCATTGCTAACAGCATAAGCAATAGCATCTGCTATAATATTAGTAATAACCTTCTTATCATAAACAAATGTACTAACTTTAGAGTTGAGTATCTTAAGTGGCATAATACTTACATTATCGGCGGCGACTCCTTTAATTCCGATACCATTGTCTTTAACGGCACCGATAATCCCCGCCACATGTGTTCCGTGACCGATATCATCACTAACATCAGGGTTTCCGTCTAAGAAATTCCAACCATAGCAATCAGTCTTGGCAATATCTTCATCGCTCATCCCTTCACACTTAGGGTTGAACCAAATATTATCCTTTAGATCAGGGTGGTTAATATCTACACCTGAATCAATGACTGCAACTATAACCTTTCTCTTACTTTGAACAAAGTCAGATGGGATAGCAATATCGACCCCTGGCTTTCCTCGAACGAGCTCTCGTGTCAGCTCCCCCGTTGCTCTAAAGATAGGTTGACCAATATTCTTTATTCCCCACTGCATACTACTTAGAGGGTCATTTCCATGGGCAAGTGAAGAGAAAATAAGTAATGGTAAAATTAAAAGAGATTTCATTAGATACTCTCCCTTAGCCACGAGCCATTGAATTCATTTGCCTGCATTTTCATTTTTGTTCTAACTTCCTCAACTGGACCGTTCCAATACTTTCCAGTGATCTTACCTTGTGAGTTACCATCGATTGGCTTAGTTAAAATATCACTCTCTTCTCTAAATCCAGTGATCTTTCCATAGATAAAGATATTGTCTTTACCTAGAATTTCTTTAAAATGCTTAAACTCTAAGTAGCTCTCATAGAGAATCGCTAAATCGACTAAGCATGATACAGCACTGTCTTTATTACTATTGAATTTAGACTCACACTTATCTCTCTTATCAATGAAAACTTGAAAATTTCCACACTTAATCTTCTTAGCTATCGGCGCCCCATTAAGTCTAGTGGCCGAACAGTGACGTCTGTCATAATTAAGTCTTCTATATCTTCTGGCCATCTCTTTAATTTTATCTTCGTCAAAATTCAGTAAATTCCACACACCTTTTTCATAGATATTTAAATTAACAAATATAGAGTAGAGCTTAAGTGTTGTAGCGTCGTTAGCATCATCGTCAGAGAAGATATCTGCACCGAACTGCTCATTGAGTTCTCTGATAACTTTCTTTAATTTCTTCTCTTTGATTTTCCAGCCTTCTTTTCTAACTTCCATTGCAAGAAATGAATCAGCATACTTATTTCTTCCACTTGCTTGATCTTGAAAACGAGACTCAAATCTAAAGCTCTGTGTAGAACTCACACCTGTGAATGTTCTGGCCGGGTTCTTCCATGGTTCATTTCTAAGTGTAATAAACTCTGTAATCTGATTAAGATAGTAATTTACAATATCTCTACCAAAGGCCCAGTTATTTGCACCAACTTGTTTTTCATGAGTGTACTTATAAAATTGAGTCTCATAGTTCTCTGGTGTAGTTATTTCGATCTTTCCTCTCTTCTTTAGCTTCTTAAGACGCCAGTTTAGGAAAGAGTACTTAGTACTAGTATCTCTAAAATTATTTTCTAGCTTATAAGGAGATTGGTAATTTTCTAATAACTCTTTATCACCATCTTGAATAAGTTGATGAAGAGCGGAAGCTCCCTTATAGAGATCAGGATTAGTAGTGATATCAGAATCAATATTTACATTATAAAGCTCTACTTTATATTTCCCTTTTGCTCTACTAAAGTCGATTCTCGTAATCGGAATATAATTATCAAGACCTAGAACAAAACCAAGCTCTCCAAGCTCTCCCTTATCAATATAGACTTGAATAAGATCAGCACTAGAGCGGTAGATATGAATTCTCTTAACGAGAACAGACTTCGAACTTAAGGTTAATGAAATTTTAGTATTGGCCCAAGAATATCCGCCTCTTGCCATAAAACTTGGTGTTAATCGATCAGAGATTACCAATGATTCGCCTACACCTAGCTTCTTACTTAGGTCATCAATTATGGCCTTTGTCTTCTCTTCTCTAATTTCTTCGTCACTTAGGTTTTCAATATTTGATAAATTCTCTAACTCTCTAAGAACGTCTTTCTTAAATAGAGTTACCACCATATTCTTATAAGGTTCTTTTAAAGAAGCTTTTAGTGACTGAACAGGCTTTAAGTGAGTATATGTTTTGACATAATTCACTTCACCTTTCATTAGTGCTGAATAGCCTACAGGAAGACCTTCAAAACCAACATTAGCTCCTAGAGAGACACCGTATCCAAATGTATCGGCCGTCTGAACGAGGTCATCACTCCCTTGATGGTTTCCTACCACAACATCTCTTGAGAGGATTAAACTCCCATTAACAATTGGAGAAACCCATGCTCCTACCTCTTGCTCTAGGAATTCACCTGTCTCTACAAAGTGGTCGAGGCCGTTTTGAAATTCTTCTTTATAATAATCAAGTCTAGCATCATTAATATCGAAAACTTGTAATTCTCTATTTGCCCTTCCGACTAAGTTCTCAAGAACATCTGATTGAAGTTTACTTAATAGAGAATACTTAAATTCCTTAAATGGAGAATCAGGATCACCATAAGCAAACCTTGATCCATATCCCTCAAAACGCTCTTGAAGTAAGCGACCTTCTTTTAAAATCTCTCCACTAGAAATTTTTGAATTAAAAGTAATATCATCAATATCGATGGCAAATACTCGCATTAAACTATTTCTTCTAGAGATTAACTTCTCAACGAGTAGCATTGCTACTTCTTTTGGATAATGAGAAGCGTAGACAATTTCTTCAAAGTCTCTTCTAGTCATGAATTTAATTTTATTTAACATCCACTTTGCATCATCAATTGTTGGATTCATATCTGCTAGTGTGAAATGCTCTAACTCAACTGACTCTTCTTCAATTCTTGCGGCCTTCCAACTTAAGACATTAACACTTTCATCTAAGTTTAAAAGTGCATATGGAATGATAAGGGATCTCAGAGTTCTCGACTTCAGGGACTTTGGCGGAACTCCAAAAGCGACATTGTAATGTTCATTATAAGCAGGAAGCATAACCATCGCATCCTGAAGATCAATTGAAAATTCACTATCACCAACTAACCACCTAGAAGGAGCTCCAAAAGTATTCTCTGGAATGACTCTCTCTAAGAAGTGATCTTTTTCCTCGGTAGAATTAAATCGTACATTGATTTTCTTCTCATACTTCATAGGCCCAATATTGTAACCAAGCTTTCTAAGTAAATTTCTTCTAAGAAAGAATGTATGAAGGTTCTTATCAATAACTATAGTGAGAACATTTCCAGTTCCTTCATCTAGAACACTAAATCTAAGAGTGCCAGATTGTGAGGCAATGACTCCTAAGTATATAAGGCCATTAGTAGTTACTGGGAAATAATCAGAACTCGTATCCAGTGAGAGATCTTCTTTATTCTTCCAAACAGCACTTGCCTGAGGATCTAGTTTAGATAAATCTAAAGGGTTAATTTCATCATTTTGTAACTGCCATGCTTGCTCAGCATCTAAGACACCTAACTCTGGATGAACAAGGTCATTACTTGGGATTCTAGAACTATCTAGTGGTATTCTCTCGACAGCTGCTCCCGCAAAGTGACAGAGAAATGAAGATAAAATAAGTATTTTCAACAGCTTATACATCTAAATTAATTCCTAGAAAAAAAGTATTTACACACAGTAACACAGTGAGTCACTAGACCCCAGATAGTATGTAAAATTTAGTGGATGTGTATAATTCTAAGTGGCTAAAAAAACAGGGCCGATTGGCCCTGTTCAATATTTTTCTTTTAATTAAAGATCAATTCCGAAAACTTCTGGAAGTAATCTATTCTCTAGATTATCAGCAGTCGTTCCGATTTTCTTAGCGATATCTTCGATAAGAACTTCTTTTACTTCTGGGTTATTTGCAGCTTCATTGAAGGCAGCAAAGCTAGCACCAGTTACTTTTTCGATATCATTTGCAAGAGCTAGCTCATCTTCTTGAGTTAATTTCTCACCACTTGCTCTATCAATCATTTTCTCAACTTTACTTCCAAGCGTAACAAGTGAAAGTGAAGTCTTCATATCAATTGAGTAAGCAAAAGATACATCAGCTGCTTTTTTGAAGAATTCTTTATTCTCTTTTTCAGCTGCCATTAAAGAAACATCTGTAGTCTCTTCACCATCTTCGTATAGGTAACCAGAGTCGAATCCACGGTAGTAGTCTTCTCCCCAAGTATCAGTGTATTCATAATCAACGATCTCATAATCATCACCGTAACCATCACCAATTAGACCGTTGTAAAAGTCATGATCATCTTGGATATCTCTAAACTCATCAGCTAAGTTGTAGTTTGAAGAATAGTAATCATAATAAGTAATCGTTCTGATATATTGTAAAGAAACAGCTACGTACTCTCCGTATTCAGCATCATAGATGACGAACCAATCTTCTCCATCCCAGTCAGATCTAACTGTATCCCACTCATCTTTAACAAGCTCATTATCAGAGTAACCATCAACATCATTAAGAGCGTTTACAAAACCATTAGCAGAGATATAAGGACTATTCTTTGCCCCGTAAGTAGAAGTGCTTCCACCTCCACCACCACCGCCTCCGCCGCCACCACAGCTAGCAAGTACAGTTAAAGCAGTTAATGCTAATAAGGATTTCTTTGTCGATTCTAAAAGTGTACGCTTCATTTTTTCTCCCTCTACTTCTATGTGAATACTCCGAAATGGTCAGAGTCGTACTAAACAAAATATAAGATCCAAGTCATATCTAATTTTTTACGACTTGCACAAAAACTAATTCAATCATTGAAATATTTTCATTTAAAAATTGTTATTGCATTTAGCGTGCCAAAAATAAGAAGTGATTCTGGTGCTTAACTGACACTTTCACTTAAGTATAATGTCATTAAGCACCTCGCAGCGCATGAAAAAGGGTGCTAATTGCTCCCTATATTGAGAAGAAGAGGACCACCGACGTGGCGAAATTCTTCTTCAGTGAGATGTGTTATATCATATCCACTAAGGTGGAATTGAACAAGTGTTTGGAGATAGTCTTCAACTTTGTGAACACTACTTAAACCAAAAGATTGAGTAAACTCTTTGATTTTGCTCTCTAAAGTCCCTTGATTAGACATAGTCTCTAAAGAGAACTTCTTAAGTTCGCTAACCAGTAAACCTATTTTTCCAGAGTCCCCATCGAGCTTAACTCCATTTGAGAAATTTACAAATGTACTTAAAAGCAGTGCTTCAAAATCAATATCGGCCACAGTGAAATTTAAGTAATACTCATCCATTAGCTTATTAGACTCTTCTAATTCTTTAAATGTTGTAAAGAACCCTCTCGCAAATGGAAGTATTCCACCGATGAGTGAAATATCATTTTGAAGATTAAGAAGCTCCTCAAAGCTATCTACTGTGTTCTTAGTATTATCAATCTTGTTGCTAATAAATTGAACTGGCTCATTAAAAGACTCGTCTAAGATTGTGCCAATCACTTCTCCTAAAAAAGTGTCATTCTCTGCATTAAAGCCATTTTGGGCCATGGCCTTCTTAATTCTCTTTTGTTCAAAAAGAATGAGCGAGTGACCAATATTATAAATCTCAACAAAGTCAAAGGCCGAAAAGACACCTTCATCGGCGAAGATATTTTGAGAATTATCTTTAGTATTTTCTAAAATATAACTAAAACCTAGCTTCATATAGGCGAGAGTCTTCTTCCCGATTCGAGTCATGGCCAGCGCTCCATCTTTAAGAGCATCTTCCACTGTCAGGCTAGAATTAATAAGTCTCGTAAAATTAAATTGTAGGTAGCTCAGTCTCTCCTGAGAGTTAACTTTGGAAAGTTCTTCACTCAGCTCATCAACTCTATCTTTAAAAGCAATGAGTGCGTTATTATCTAGGCACTGATTCTGAGCTTCGCGGTCAATATTTGGCGTGTGGGCCTCTTTCTTTGAGATAAAGAAGTTAATATGAGAGAGGCTTGGAAAAGGATTACATAATTCAAGAGCATCGTAGTAATCCACAAAACCAAAATCATTTAAACGGTGCTTCTTAAAGCGGTACTCTTCCTCTTGCATATTTAAGAAGCCTTCAGAAACAATTTTAAAGATATACTGATAGGCTCCTTCAACTCCATGCTCGGTATAGAGGTCTGCAACGAATTGCTTAACTTCTCCTATATAGGGATAGTCCTCTTCAAATTCAAAGAGGAGGAGATTATCTTCTGTAAGAAAGTAAAAATCGTGATCTGGATACTGAGGATCTTCAGAATCAAAAGTCCAAATACTCATTCTTCCCTTTAAGAAGAGAGCAAACTCAGTACTATTTAAAAACTCGCTCTTTATCTTGTCATCATTGCATTTAGAGTAAACATCAATCCAATATGAGAATGAGTTTGGATCGAGATCATCTTTCTTCCAAAGATCTAGGTCCAAAAAGACTTGCCTTTGCTTAGGGCTAAACTTTGAAAGTGATGAAGCGACAAGATCCGTAGATAGGGACTTAATCGCCGTATAGAGTGGTTGTACAGGAAGATTTGAGAGGTCTTCCCCTTTTTCAATATAAGACTCAATGATGTCCATTGAGGAGTAGGCTTGCGCCTCTTTTAGTATATTTGTAATTAAGTTAGATCCACTCTTACTCATTAATGCTCCGACATTTAAAATAAAGGCGTTATATAGCAAATTATACGCCCCATGGCCATGAACAGGCCTCTAATCTTGTTAAACAGGCCCAATGCCTCCACCCCAAGGATAGAATTGATATTGTTTATTCATCTCGATTCTTCCCAAAGGAGCTGGCACTTCAAAGAAGCCATCAGTTTCAGTTAACTTAGAAAAATCACCTGAGTTATGCCCAAGTCTTGGAGAGGCCACAACTCTCCCCTCCAGGAAGCTTATCTTTGCGGGGATAAAGAAAGTGAAATCAGAACCCAATTCTAACTCTCGATCAGAAAATACATCGACTGTAGTGACTTCAGAATTCAAAAAAGACTTTTGTAAAAGAGGAATTATATGTCTTCTCGTATTCACAAAAGAAGAAACGGGATTACCAGGGAGACCGAAGACGACTTGCCCTCTAGCTCCTTTTCCAAAAAAGAGTGGCTTTCCAGGTCTTTGCCTAACTTTATGAAAAGCTTTCTTTATTCCAAGCTCTTCTAAGCACTGAGGGATAAAGTCAAACTTCCCCTTGGACACTCCCCCAGAGATAATAATCACTTTATACTTTTGAACTATAGAAGCTAGGCCCTCTAGAATTTCCTCTTTATCATCATTGAAGTGATAGAGTGATACTTTCGCCCCAGTAAAGAAAGATTCTATTTCATTTTTTATAACGTAGGAGTTTGAGCGATAGATTTGATGATCTAGAACTTTCTCACCTAGATCTACCAGTTCATCCCCAGTACTAATAATAGCAACACTCTCAAGCTGATAGACCTCTACACTAGAGAGTCCTTGAGAATAAATAATAGAGAGGGCGCCAGAGTTAATAAGAGTTCCCTTTGAGATAAGCTTGTCATCTCTTTGATAGTCAACTCCAAGAGGATGAATGAATTGATTCCTCTTTGGATGAGAACTTTCGCTTAAAAGAAAACTCTTTTCATTTTCAATGATCTCCTCATAAGGAATAACACAATCACATCCCATAGGAAGAGGTGCTCCCGTCATCACTTCTATACAGTGATCACTGCTTAGAAGACTTTTACACTCTTCTCCAGCTCGAGCAATCCCCTGTTTTTTGAACTCTCTTAAAGAAACACCATCAAATGAGATTGCGATGCCATCCATCATCACTCTATTAAATGGAGGATGACTGCGAGTGGCCACAATATCTTGGGCCAAGACATATCCTCTTGAAGAGGTCGTTTCTCTAGTAATTACCTTATAGATTTCTTTATCAATATCAGCCGCTAGAACTTCATTATGTGCTTCGCTTGCACTAAGCATTTTTATAACTCCGAGTATCTATTTTTTGCACATCTTACTCAAGTTTTATGCCAAGGCAAAGGCTATGGTCTAAGACAAATGACCTATCTAACTGAAATTGCGTGTACAAATTGCAATAAATATTAGAATAATAAATCAATAATCTGACTTAGATCATATTTAATAAACTAATCTATGTTAGATTAAAGGTATCTCTAATTTTAATGAGGAATAAGAAATGAAAGCACCTATAAAGTGTGAAAATTGCCCTTCAAACTCAAGTGGAATCTTCTGTGAGCTCCATGGGTTTGATCTTGAAGATGTCGACCAACATAAAGTGATTAATAAGTACAAAAAGGGACAAACCCTCTTTGTACAAGGAAATCACCCATTTGGTATCTTCTGTATTTCAAAGGGTAATATTAAAGTCACAAAGGTTGGTGCAGATGGAAAAGAATCAATCGTAAGAATTTGTCACGGTGGAGATATTATCGGACACCGCTCGCTATTTACTGAAGAGCACTATACAGCGACAGCAACGGCGATTGAAGATTCTGAAGTTTGCTTCATAGACAAGAGCTTTATTTTAAAAATGATAAATGAAAAGCCTTCTGTCTCTTTAAATATTATCAATAAGCTCTCAGTCGATATGGGTAAGGCCGAAACTAAGCTCAGCTCATTTCATCAAAAGAATGTGAGAGAGAGATTGGCAGAACTCCTTATTGTGCTTTCGAAGTCACACGGAGAAGCTATTAGCGACGGTAGAATAAAACTCAATCTTAAACTTACAAGAGAAGAGATGGCGACAATGATTGGTACGGCCAATGAAACATTAATCAGGTTTATCTCTGAATTTAAAGACGAAAACCTTATTGAACAAGATGGTAAGCACATCATTATTAAGGACGAAGAAAAGCTTTCAGAGTGGGCCAACCTACCCTACTAAAAGTAGATAAAAACATGACCCAGAACATGTTTTTTAAAAGAGTTTTAAACTAGAGTTAAGTCATGAATGATAGTAATCAAAAACTTAAAATTCCAGAGACTTTAATTAAGACGATTTTAGATATCGCACGTCCACTCAAGTATTCAAGTCCATCGAATCTCTTTTATTCAGGACAAACACCTATAGTGGCCTATCTTCTTCTAAATGGGCTCGTGCACTTTACAAAGAATGGTAAGGTTGTAGGAACTTTTACTAGAGGTAGTGTCATAGGATTAAAAGAGCTTATGACGAACTCGCCTATAAGCGTAGACGCTCAAATTCTTCCAGGTACAGAGGTTTGCTTTATTGATAGAAGCACCATTTTGGGGATTTTGAAAGAGAGTGGACAAACACCGCTTAAGGAATTTGTCCAAAACCTTTTAAATGTAGATACAACCCCAAATTTCACCTAACTTATCGATTTTAAACTAGACTAAACAATATTTTTTACGGATCATTTAAGAACTACTTAAAATTGATCTTGGAGGAATTATGAAAAACGTCGTCATTTGCTGTTCTTTAGAGGATGAAAACATAGAGCTTCTAAAGGCCCTGAAAGGAAAGTCGGCACTTGAAAATGCCACTCTTCACTTTGTTCACATCTTTGAAATCCATGTCTACACTTCGGACTTCTCTCCCTATATTTTTCCGTCAGAGGAGAAATACCCTGAAATTGAGGAAGCATCTAAGAATGTCATGCAAACAATTGCAGAGTCTATTTGTACACCTAATCAACTCTCTAAATCCCAAGTTGAATGTTACTTTGCCTATAGTCCAAAGCAGAAAATTACTGAGTATCTCTCAGACGTAAGTGCGGACTTAGTTGTCGTGGCCTCAAAGCAAAAGCATGGAATAGAAGGACTTTTCTCTAGTTCTTTTACAGAGCATCTCGTTAAGTACTCACCTTGCGATGTTCATATATTAAGACCAAAAGAAAGTTGATGTTATGAAAGGGCAAGAAGAATCAAAGGCCATGAATAAGAACTCAACTCTAAGTTGTCATCACTGTAATGAAATTGTTATTGATGCAATTTATGAGAACGAAAAAGTTTTTTGCTGTCATGGTTGTCATACGGTTCATCTCGCCCTTGAATCAGGGGGTCTTCTAGACTACTACCGAGTTCGAGAGGAGCTCGGTATATCTGAGAATCTAACTCCTGAAAATAGAAATAGAGAAGACTTTAGCTATATGAATGAATCGCGCTTTAGAGAAGAGTTCTTAAGCACGAGGGATAATCTTAAGCATTTAAAGTTATATATTGAAGGTGTACACTGCTTGGCCTGTATCTGGCTTTTAGAGAAAATTCCTTCTATTAATAAAGAAATTCTATCCAGTCGAATTAATATGAGTAGCTCTATTATGGAGCTCACGCTAGTTGATAATTGTGATCTAGAATTACTTGCGAATCAGATTTTTAATTTTGGCTATAGACCTCACGCAATCAAGAATGAAACTGAGGCTCAAAACTTACAAAAATCAGAAGAACATACAAAGTTAATAAAGATAGGTGTGGCCGGCGCTTGTAGTGCCAATATCATGCTCTACTCTATCGCTATATACGCTGGAGCAGGAGTTGAATTCTCTTCACTCTTTGGCTGGGTAAGTTTCTTTCTCTCCCTTCCAGTTATCTTTTATAGTGCGACACCATTTTATAAGAGTTCAATTTCTGCAATAAGAACTAAGAGTCTCAATATTGATATCCCCATATCTTTTGCAATTATCCTTGGTTCTCTCTTTGGCCTCTACAATTTGATAATAGGAAGTACTCACTACTACTTCGACTCATTGAGTGTTCTAGTCTTTCTCCTTTTATCTTCAAGACTATTGGTGCAGAAATCAATTCAAAAAGGATTGAACTCAAATGGACTTTCAGCACTCTTTGAGCAAACATCAATAAAGAGATTAAATAAAGTAAGTAATGAATACGAAGTTATCCATACAAAATATCTTGAACGAGGAGATATTGTTCTTATTGATAAGACTAAGACTATACCTGCTGATGGTGTGCTCCTAGACTCTTTGGCCTATATTAATAATTCTTTAATCACAGGAGAGAGTAGGCCTCAAAAAGTTTTAGAAAATGAAACAGTATTTGCTGGTGCAGTAAATTTGGGAGAAGAGGTAAAGATTCGAGTTGAAAAAACTTTTAAGGATAGTGTGCTAGGAGATATTATTCAAAAGGTTGAGACCGACTCAAAGTCTAAGCAGAGAATACAATCAATCACTGATAAAATCAGTCGCTACTTTATAGCTACTGTCTTTACACTCTCACTTGGTTCATTTCTATACTTCGCCTACTTCTACGACTTAAATACAGCTATAGAAAGGACTCTAGCCCTTATTATTGTCTCATGTCCATGTGCACTTGGACTAGCGGCTCCCCTTGCCATAGCAAGTTCAATGAATAGGGCCACTGAAAATGGCATCATTATTAAAAATGATTCCAGCATCGAAGACATTGCTCGTATTAAGAATATCTTCTTTGACAAGACAGGAACTCTCACTGATGGAAACTTCAGTGTCGCCAAAGTCGACAACGAAGAACAGTTAAGGTTATTTGAAAAAGTCATCTATAACTTAGAAGAAGTCTCCAATCATCCTATCGCCAGAGCACTTCAGAGCTGGACAAGGGATAAGAGTCAAATTCATATTGATGATATTCAAGAACTCCCATCTAAAGGAGTTAGCGGAAAATATAAGGGAGATTTTTTTCAAATTATTAAAAGTCCTAAAAAATGTGAATCTTTTAGTGCCGTCGACTTAGTAAGAAATAATGAAATTATTGGAACATTCTATCTAAGTGATCAAATTAAGTCTCATGCAAATGAATTAATAGAGTTCCTAGGGGAACAAAAATTTAACTCTTATATTCTCTCTGGAGATAATGAAAGGGCCGTTTCTCAAGTTGGAACATTTTTAAGTATTCCTCTGGGTAATCAAGTCGCAAACCAAACACCTGAGACAAAGTCTGAATTTATTGAGAACTTTAATGAGAGTATTATGGTGGGAGATGGAGCCAATGATGCAATAGCCATGAAGAAGGCGACCGTCTCTATTGCTGTTTCTGGCGCCATGGATATAGGTCTTAGGGCCAGCGATATCTACCTAACAAAAGCACCTCTTAAAAGTATGATATTTCTCATAAAACTAGCAAAGTTAACCAATACTTCTATTAAGCTAAATCTATTAATATCACTTATATACAATGCTATTGGAGTCACACTCTCATTGTTGGGGCTTATTACTCCACTGGGAGCAGCAGTCTTAATGCCTGTCAGCTCTTTGAGTGTGCTTATTGCAACAATCGTAAAGATAAGAGGAGTAAAGAAGTCGTGAATATTCTCTACCTACTTGTACCACTCGCCCTACTACTTGGAGTTTTCTTTGTAGGTGCATTTATATGGGCAACGAAGAAAGGACAATTTGATGACCTTGATACTCCCGCAGCAAGAATAGTTTTAGATGACGATTTAATTAGAAATAAAAATATAACTGAAAGAAAAGGAAGAAAAGAATGAGTGAAGTGAAAATGGAGAAATTCAAGTATGATGAAGATCTCCCCAAGCTCTTTGTCTATGCAACTATCATTTGGGGTTTCATAGCTCTTGCACTTGGGGTTACAGTCGCTTTCCAGCTTGCAAGTTGGAAGGTTAACTTAGGGATGGAGTGGACAACTTTTGGTAGACTGCGCCCACTACACACTAATGCAGCAATCTTTGCATTCGTAGGTAATGCAATGTTTGCAGGAATCTACTACTCAACACAGAGATTAGTTAAAGCAAGACTCTTTAGTGATTTTCTGGGTAGAGTACACTTTTGGGGATGGCAATTAATTATTGTTGCTGCTGCTATTTCGCTACCTCTTGGGCTTTCACAAGCAAAAGAATATGCAGAACTTGAATGGCCTATTGATATTGCCATTGCAGTAGTATGGATTATATTTGCCATCAACTTCTTTGGAACATTAGCTAGAAGAAGAGAGAAGCATATCTATGTTTCTATTTGGTTCTATATTGCAACAATCATCACAGTTGCCCTACTTCACGTAGTAAATGCCATTTCACTACCAGTCGACTTAATGAAGTCTTATCCTGTCTATGCGGGGGTACAAGATGCGCTAGTACAGTGGTGGTACGGACACAATGCTGTTGCTTTCTTTTTAACAACACCTTTTCTAGGGCTCATGTATTACTTTATCCCTAAAGCGGCAAATAGACCTGTCTACTCTTATAGACTCTCTATTATCCACTTCTGGTCTCTCGTCTTTATTTATATCTGGGCAGGACCTCACCACCTTCTAAATACTGCTGTACCTGATTGGGTTCAAACTACAGGGATGGTCTTCTCAATTATGCTATGGATGCCTAGTTGGGGTGGTATGATCAATGGTCTTCTCACTCTAAGAGGAGCATGGGATAAAGTTAGAACAGATCCAGTTTTAAAGTTCCTTGCTACATCAGTAACATTCTATGGTATGGCGACTTTTGAAGGTCCACTACTAGCGATAAAATCAGTAAGTGCAATGGCCCACTATACAGATTGGATTGTTGGCCACGTTCATTCAGGAACAATTGGTTGGAACTACATGATGATTGCAGGGATCCTCTACTACTTAGTTCCAAAAATGTATAATACTAAGCTCTACTCTGTTAAGCTTGCCAACACTCAGTTTTGGTTGGCCACTATTGGACTTCTTCTTTATATGATGGCCATGTGGACAGCAGGTATCACACAATCTCTTATGTGGAGTGCAATTGATGAGACAGGAAAACTAGTATATCCAAACTTCATTGAAACAGTAGTTAGAATTGTTCCAATGTACTGGGTAAGAGGAATTGGTGGAGTACTCGTTCTCGTAGGTTTCATTCTTATGATTTACAACCTTTGGAAGACAGCAAAGAGTTCTGATGGGGTTCAAGAACACGAGTATATGGCACCAGCAATTGACCACTCTCACACTGAGCCAGGAGAATCGGGACATAGAAAGCTAGAGGGGCTCACTACTCTCTTTTCAATTCTTACTTTCCTCGCTGTACTTGTAGGCGGAGTAGTTGAGATTGTTCCATCTCTTATTAGTGATAAGTTCGTTGAGAAAGATGCCAATATTAAACCTTACTCTCCACTAGAGATCGTTGGACGAGATATCTTTATCAAAGAAGGTTGTTACACTTGTCACTCTCAACATGTTCGTCCTATGGCCGATGAAATCTTGCGCTACGGTGCTGCCTCTAGGGCTTCAGAGTCTGTATATGACAGACCTTTCCAATGGGGTTCTAGAAGAATTGGACCAGATATCGCAAGAGTTGGCGGTAAATACAATGATATGTGGCACTACCGCCATATGCTAGACCCAAGAGAAGTTACTCCAAAGTCTATTATGCCAGTTTACCCTTGGCTCTTTAAAAAGAAGTATGACTTAAAGTCACTCCCGAAGAAATTAAGAGTTATGCAATCTCTCGGAGTCCCATATAGCGATGAAGAAATTGCCTCTTCTATTGATAGTGCTAGTAAACAAGCATTTGAGATCACTAAAGGTCTAAGTGCTGATGGCGTCGATATGAATATGCAATCTAAAGAAATTATTCCTCTCATTGCCTACCTTCAGCGACTTGGTGTTGATGGGGCAAAGAGTTTAAAGATGCAAGAGGAAGCTAAAGCAAAAGAGGAGAATCAAAATGATTAAAGAAACAATGATGAACTTTGACTACTCTCTTTTACAAACTTTAGTAACTATTACTTTTGTGGCCCTCTTTATATCTATGCTTTTTTGGATCAACAGAAAAGGATCAAATGGATATTACAAAAAGGCCCAGAACCTAGCTCTTGAGGAAGGAGTAAGAAATGAAAGAAAATAATAAAGAAGAACTCCATATCCTTGAAGGCGAAAGAGACCTTCTACTTGACCACGACTACGATGGAATTCAAGAGCTCAACTACCCTCTACCAAGTTGGTGGATGAAGTGTTGGGCGGCATCCATTGTCTTTAGTGTCGCTTACGTTATGTTCTACCACTTCGCGGGAGGTCCAACTTCCTCAGAAGAGCTGGCTAGAAATATGGTTAAAATAAATGAACTTAAGGCCATTGCCGCAGCCGATGTTTCAAACTTTGATATCGCTCACTATAATGAGTGGCTAGAGAAGAATGATTCTAAGAAAATGGGCGACGAAGTCTATGAGACGAATTGCTTTAGTTGCCACGCCGCTGGAGGTGGTGGTGATATTGGACCAAACCTAACAGATGGTTATTGGATTCATTTAAAGAATAGATCACCAGAAGAGCTCTTTCCATTCATTAGAGATGGTTTTGAAGAAAAAGGTATGCCAGCATGGGGCGAAATCCTAAGTAAAGAAGAGATCTATGCGGCCATTGCTCACATCATGGAACTTAAGGGTACAACTCCGCCTAAAGCGAAAGAGGCCCAAGGTGAAAAGGTAGAAGAGATCTAGGAAAAGAAAATGGCCACAAAGAATCCATTCGAACTACATGAAGAGAGATTGGCAACAACTGATGAAGATGGACACAGAGTCTATCTTTATCCAGAAGATGTCAAAGGGAAGTGGAGAACGAGAAGAACTTTCGTCTACTACTTCCTAATCTTTCTCTACCTCTTTCTTCCATGGATTAATATTGGAGGAAAACAGTCTATACTCTTAGATATTTCTAGAAGAGAGTTTACGTTCTTTGGGATGACACTCTTGGGTCACGATGCACCTCTACTCATCTTTGTCTTCCTTGGCTTCGTCTTTTTAATTGGCTTTGTCACAAGTATATGGGGAAGAGTTTGGTGTGGTTGGGCCTGTCCGCAAACAGTCTTCATCGACGCTATTTTTAATAAAATTGAAATCCTCGTTGAAGGAAATGCAAGAAAGCGCAAGAAGCTTGATGAATCTGCGCTGGATTTAGAAAAGTTTATTAAGAAGTTTATTAAGTGGACGCTCTTTATCATTGCATCTATGCATATTGCGCACTCTTTTATTGGCTACTTTGTAGGAGTAAGAGATTTAGTAGGAATCACTCTAAAATCTCCTTTTGATAATATTGCTCTCTTTGGTGCCACTTGGAGTGCTGTGGGAATTATCCTCTTTGACTTTGCTTGGTTTAAAGAACAATTCTGTCTCATTGCATGCCCATACGGTAGATTTCAATCTGTTATGATGGATGAGAACTCAATGGTTGTGGCCTATGATTATAACCGAGGGGAACCAAGAAGACAGAAAGGTCAAAAGAAAGATGAGCACGCTGACTGTGTAGATTGTTACGCGTGTGTAAAGGCCTGCCCTACTGGTATTGATATAAGAAGAGGAACTCAACTAGAGTGTATCGCCTGTACTAATTGTATCGATGCTTGTGATGAGGTTATGTTAAAAATTAACAAGCCCACTGGACTCATTCGTTTTGAAACTGAACAAGGCTTAAAAGGAAAAAAGGCGAAGACATTCTCTATCAGAAATATCTTCTACCTCTCTACTGTAATTCTACTCTTCCTTGGTTTCTTTCTACAAATCCAAGGAACTAAGGAATTAGATATTGTTCTTTTAAGAGGAAGTAAAACACCATTTAGTATCATCGGCTCAGGAGAGAGTAAGGTGGTGGCGAATCACTTTAAAGTGAATTTATCCTATGAAGGAAATAGTTTAGATAAAGTTCTTCTCGCTGTAGAAAATAAAAAAATAAAACTCATTGTTCCAAGAAACCCAGTGGTACTAAAAGAGAGAATTAACCAAACAAATATATTCTTTAGATTTTCGCCAACGCTTCTTGAGCATGGATCTAAGAAAATTAAATTAAACTTTATTAATCCTAAGAATAAGAAATTAATAAAAGAAGTGGAGGTACAACTTGTTGGACCAATTGAGTAAAATACAATCAGCCCTACCAGTTTTTGCGCCAATGCTTGCGTTTATGATTGGTTTAACGGGAAGTCTTCACTGTATCGGAATGTGCGGAGGACTAGTCCTCAGTGTAGGAAAAGGAGCAAAGAGCAATATCTCCTATCAATTTGGAAGATTATTTAGCTACTTGATTTTGGCCTTTATAGCTATGTTAACTTCAAGCCTCATACAGCAATCAGGTGTCACTAGATATATCCCTCTGATTGGTGGAGTTTTCTTAGGACTTCTCTTTGTCTTCTGGGGCGCTCAGAGTATTCGAGGACGAAAGTTTGAGATGAAACTCCCAAGGGCCGTCACTGGAATCTATCAAGGACTCTTTAGCAAATTCAACTCAAATGAATTTCCAAAATCTCTTAGAGGCTTTTCCATTGGATCGCTATCTCTAATGCTTCCATGTGGATTTCTCTACGGAGTGCTCATCACTTTGATGACTTTTCAATCTCCCCTTGTAGGTTTTTTAGGAGTCATAGGCTTTTGGCTTGGAACTCTCCCAGCGATGGTCTTTGCTCCTACACTTATGATGAAAGTCTTTACGCCCATGCAAAATTTTGCTCCTAAGGCCAGTGGACTTCTCTTAATCTGTCTAGGGGCCAGTACAGTCACTTATAGACTCTGGAACTTCTACTATGTTAATGGCGCACACTGCCATTAAAGGATATCAATATGACTCAAAAAAAGAAATTGAGCTTTGAGCAACGTATGTTTGATATATTTTTCTGGTTCTTTCTGGCAGTTCTTCCTTTGTTAAGCGCAGGTTTAACACTCTACTTCTCATATAAGTAAATTAGCAGTAGAATTTAAGCTCACAAGTGAGTTTTTATGACAGAAATGACGTATCGAAGACTTGGAAACTCAGGTCTTTTTCTAAGTAGTTTTTCCCTAGGATCGTGGGTTACCTTTAAAAATCAAGTCAACCTCAATGGAGCAATTGAGATGATGTCCTATGCCTATGATCAAGGAATCAACTTCTTTGATAATGCAGAGGTTTATGCCGACGGCCTCTCCGAGGAAATTATGGGCGATGCTCTTAAGAAGTTAAATTGGAGTAGAGATAGCTACCTAGTTTCTTCAAAAGTTTTTTGGGGTGGAGATAAGCCAACTCAAAAAGGACTTAATAGAAAGCATGTGATTGAAGGCTGTAATAATGCTCTCAAGAGATTTAAACTTGATTACCTAGATCTCTACTACTGTCATAGACCTGACGTAGACACGCCAATTATTGAAACTCTAAGAGCGATGGATACACTTATCCAACAAGGAAAAATTCTTTATTGGGGAACAAGTGAGTGGTCTTCAGAACAAATAACTGAGGCCTACACTCTAGCAGAGAGATACCACCTTACTCCTCCAACAGTTGAACAACCTCAGTACAATCTTCTCCATAGAGAAAGGGTTGAACGTGAGTACTCTCCTCTTTATGAGAAATATGGAATGGGAACAACCACTTGGTCACCTCTGAGCTCAGGAATCCTAACAGGAAAATATGGTCAAGGAATACCAGAGGGTTCTAGACTCTCTTTAGAAAAATTCTCATGGCTTAAAGAGATGTATGACACTCCAGAAGGTAAAGTGAAGTTAAAAATTGCCAATGAGCTTCACGAGTTGGCCATTAAAAAAGGTTTAACACTTACTCACCTCTCTCTAGCTTGGTGTCTTAAGAATCAAAATGTGAGCTCAGTCATACTTGGAGCCTCTAGACTAGAGCAATTAGAAGATAATCTAAAGGCCTTAGACTTTATTCATCTCCTAGACGATGAGCTGATGGAGTCCATTGAAGTTATCACTAATAATAGACCAGAACCTCATATTGACTGGAAGAAGCACTAGATATGAAAAAAATCGATAGCGAAAACTTTAATACAATTGTCGACACTAGCGTTGGTCCCTACCTTTTAAAGTTTGGATCAACTACCTGTGGCCCATGTCACGCGATGAAACCTGTTCTAGAGAAACTCGCTAGCGAAAACCCTGACTTTCCAGTCTATGAAATTGACACTAACGAATCCCCCGAACTAGCTGCCCACTTTGGGATTCGCTCTGTTCCCACTATGTTTTTCTGTGAAAATAGAGAAGTTATCATTCAATTCACAGGTCTGACTCCCTTTAAAGATTTGCAATATACAATCGAAAATATAAATGATCCTCATCTAAGAGAGCACGGCTCATTTGCCGTGGAAAAGAAGAGAGATCTCTTCATTCCTCTACTCGTTGTTGGAATTATTCTCTTCGCTCTCTTATTAATCTTTCTATGAAGTTTCTCGTCTTTGGTGGAACAGGCCTCGTTGGACAATCTCTAGTTGAAAAACTAAGTACTCAACACGAAGTTCACATTGCGGTCAGAACACCTAATATTAAATCGAAAAACTTTGTTACAAGAGAAATAGACTATAGACGTTTTGAAGAATTCTCCCTTCAAGAATACGATGGTGTCTACTGCTGCCTTGGATGCACTATTAAAAAGGCGGGTTCTAAAGAAGCATTTAGAGAAGTCGATTATCACTATATTTTAAAATGCTTTGACTACGCAAAGAAAAGTGGCGGGAAGTTCTTCTGTGTTATTAGTGCCCTTGGTGCAGATCATAACTCACGTTTTTTCTATAATAGAGTTAAGGGCGAGATGGAGAACTCACTAGAGGGAGAGATAAGAATTATCATCGTTAGACCCTCTCTTCTCTTAGGTAAGAGAGACGAATTTAGAGCGCTTGAAAAAGTATCTACCCTCCTTGTAGAACCCTTTCACAAAACGCTTAAGAAAATCTTAAAAGAAAAGGCCCCTATCTGGGCCAGTGAAGTTGCTGAGTCCATGATTGAACTCAGTCTTGAAGGGAAGACGAAAAGTCCCATTGAGTATATTGAAAAGTAACTAAGCCGCGAGCGATTGTCTTAACTCAACCCTGTCCTTAGTTTTTGAAGCTTTAAGATTGTAAAAGAGAGCAATATTTGAATGCCCCATTTTTTCGTATATATGAAATAAGACGTTATAGATATTTCTATCTTTTAACTCCCTACCTAGCTTGACCAACTCTTTAACTGCCATATTCATATTGTCCAATGCTACATGAACTAAAACTAAGTGAAGCCTTGTTAGTAAACACTCCTCATTCTCTGCTATGGCCTCATCAATGAAGTGCTTAGCAAGACGAATAATCTTCACTTGCTTATTTCTTTCATTAATACTTAGAGCATTTTGAAAGTAGTAAATTCCCATCGCGAGACTATAGAGCTTATGACCTTCGCCACTATCTTTAAATTTATTTAAGGCCAGATCAAACATATCGTGGGCCTGCTCATGGCCAAAGTTATTTTCACCGCGACCATTCATCATCTTAATTCCAAGAACTAGAGCTTCTTTTGAACTTAGATAGCTCGGGTGAATGAATTTCCATTTATGAGAGATGGACTTCTCTAAGATACTATCAAAATCACTAGTTCTAAACTCAGGAATAAAACCAAAGTACTTATTAATATGACCTGTATAGAATTTATTCACTGAATTTTCACGCATAGATTCCCCCCACCTCTTGCCATTATGGCAAAAGAGAGAAGGAGAACAAGTTAAATAATTAGGGGTGAAATTAAGGTGAATCTGACTGCTATCATTGGCAATAGCTCAGAAATAGTGCCATCTAATTCTGACACTTTCTCACTTGCTCTAAGAGAGAGGCATCATATGTAGACATAAGAGACTTCACTTTCTCAACTACAATGCGGCTCTTTCTCATAATATTAACTAAGCGACAGAAATTCTCCGTACCGGCCTCTCTTACAACGGCCCATGAAGTGACATCATACTTAGTTGAGTAGAAAACCTTATAGAGGAGCTCCCTATACTCTAAGCGTACCATACGTCCTGCGTTCTTCTCTAACTGCTTACCCAACTCTTGATCATGAATTGAGAAGTCCCACGTAAGTTGATCCCCTGAGCCTAAGTCCAAAGTCCCCTCATATGTTTTATAGAACATTCCCTTAGTTGTTATCTTAACTAATGTTCCAGAACGATAACCCTTTGAATAATTATAATTTAAAAGACCCCAACTAGTAGCGCCAAGAATTAAGACAATAAGGGCCAGCGTAAAAAATATTTTCTTCTTCATATATCCTCAAAAGTAAGTTGAGCTTATATTCTAAGCAATTAAAAACCCATGGTAAATAGAACTCTAGATTTTATTTAGAGATTAAATTAGGCCAGACAATTTGGTAAATCACTTAAATTACATTGATTCTTAAGAGCAAATTTGCTGTAAATGGCCTAAACTTATATAATTGAAGAGATTAAAATTGCGGGTGGGTAATTATGCAAACAACAGAAGCAGCAGCGGCCATAGTTGAAAATAAAATTCCAATTCTTGGCCTGGCCCTCATTGCGGCGCTTATCCTTGGAAAGTTTTCCAAAAAACTCAACGTGCCAAAAGTTACGGCCTTTATCTTCACCGGTATTCTTCTTGGTCCAACTGGACTAAACCTAATGAATTCCCATATCGCACATAGCTTTCACTTTCTCTCAGATATTGCCATGGGACTTATCCTCTTCAATATTGGAGGAGATTTCGACAGAGACCTCTTACAGAAGATTGGATGGAAGAATTTTAAAGAAGTCGGTCTCGCGGGACTTTTTAATTTACTCATCGTCTTTACTCTAACTTTCTTGGCCTACTCGCAAATTACTGGAGACTATAAACTCGCTGTCATTGTGGCGGCTTTTCTCTCCTTTGTAGCTTTAGAGTGTGCTCCTCCGACAACTCTACTCGTGATGAAAGAATACAACGCCAATGGACCTCTCCAAAGATCTATTCTAACCTACCTCGCCTTGGCCACGGTGGTTGCGCTTGTAGGAACACAAATCATAGAAGTGATTTTAAAGATACTAAATATCTGGCCTGCAAAAGAAGGAGTTACTCCTCTCATGCAACTAGGCCTTCTTGTATGGTCATTAGTAGGATCAGTAGTCTTAGGCTTTATCCTAGGATTCTTCCTCTCCTACTGGGAACAAAAGGAGAAGAAGTCATCTGAGTTTTTAATGCTCGTTGGTTCAACTATTCTCTTTGGGCAAACTCTCTCGCACTTCTTAAAAACAGATCCACTCATTATTTCGACAGTGATTGGCTTTACTGTCGTAAACTCTACAACATCCGGTAAAGAGATTCATAAAGGGATTAATGAAATGGGGCTCTCTATCTATGCAATCTTCTTTATCTTGGCGGGAGCTCATATTAATTTGCGAGAATTCACCCCTGCAGTTCTCATGATGGCAATTGTCTATGTACTTAGCCGAACATTTGCCTTCTACTTTGGATCTATTCTTACGGGGAAGATGATTGACTCATTTGCTCCTAAGTCAAAATACTTTGGACTCTCAACTCTCTCTCATGCTGGTATTGCCCTAGCAATTGTCAGTAAGATCATGCCCATAGATACACCGAGTTCTAATCTCCTCGTTACAATTATTATGAGTTCCATATTTGTTTTTGAAATACTTGGCCCTCTATGCTTGAAGTATAGTCTCTTCCAGTCTGGTGAAGTTAAGGGCGCGAAGGGAGATGAGAAGAATTACATGAAGAAAACTTCTGTAAGTGTTGGCCAGCTCATGGATAACTTACAAGAGAACCTCAATATAAAAAAAGAAGTCAATGAAGATTTAAAAAGAGAAATTAAGCACTTTATTAAAACGGATATAATTTCCGTAAAAGAGAAAACAAGTATTCTCAATGTTCAAAAATTTGTTTATCAACATAGCTTTCCCTACTATCCAGTTGTAGATGAAAAATCAAAATTCCTAGGTGTTATCGATTTAACTCAACTCATGGAGTTATCACAAGAGGATGAAAACTCATTCATCACTGCGACGGCCATTACTATTACTTTTCCTACAATTCATAGCTCTTCTTCTTTGGAAGAAGTTGTTCAATTCTTTGAAGGCCACCAATACCATACTATTCCAGTTGTTCATCAAACAAGTGGAGAATTGCTGGGCTCAATTAATAGAAAAGATATAATGCAAGCTATCTCTGACCAGAAGACTCAGACGATAGTCGAGTAAGCAAAATCTCTAAAAGATTTACTACTTATTCCGATAACTTATTAAAGGAATAAATGTGAGTAAAGAAACTAGTGAATCTTCAACAGAAGATAAGAAATTAAATGAGTCTACGCCAACCTCAACAAGACACGATCTTCAGTTTCCAAGAAGATTTTTTCACATGTCTATGGGAACAGCTGCAGGTGTCATTTACTATAGTTTTCTTAGTCACCAACTCGCAGTTTCAATTCTTGGAACAGCTGCATGTATCGTCTATATTGTTGAGCAAATAAGAATTAATTATCCAGAGTATGCAGCGACA
This sequence comes from Halobacteriovorax marinus SJ, assembly GCF_000210915.2. Classification (NCBI taxonomy): domain Bacteria; kingdom Pseudomonadati; phylum Bdellovibrionota; class Bacteriovoracia; order Bacteriovoracales; family Halobacteriovoraceae; genus Halobacteriovorax; species Halobacteriovorax marinus. Next base: position 1,356,663 of record NC_016620.1, on the reverse strand, counting down.
TTTAAAATTGTTAATAAGTATCTTCTAAGAGCAGAAGAGCAACTTAAAGAGTCTGCTGGTATGCCCTTTGTCATGGGTCTCCTACTCACACTTTTAAGTTTTCCAAAAGTGGTCGCTCTCTGTGCCATTTTTACATTGGCCATAGCTGATCCTATGTCTGCTATTGTAGGAATTCGCTTTGGAAAGAGAAAGATCATGCAACGAAAAAGTCTTGAGGGTTCTCTCGCTTTTTTCATTTCAACTTTTCTCATTCTGATCACTGTATTTAGTGGTCTCTATCAAAATGATATAATAATCATCTCTGCACTTGGATTTATCGTTGCAAGTGTAATGACTGGACTAGAGCTGATTCCAGTAAGAATTGATGATAACTTAACCATTCCAATTGCAACTGGTCTTATGACATGGTTATTTGCTGCTATTTTAGGTATCCCAACAATCTAGAAAGTAATCCTTTCTTTGGATAGACACGAATCCAAGTCTTACTCTTTTCTTTTCCACTAGACTTGAGTTTTCCGCACTTCTCTAAACGAGCTAAAGCAGAAATTAAATCTTCATAAGTATAGTTTGAATTTTCGAGCAAGAAGTCTTCATCAAAATCTAAGTAGATTTGTTCCAATGTCATTGGGTTAAAGAATGATAATGTTTCCAGAATTTTTTCTTCTAGCTTCAAATTTATTCCTACTCTTCTGATTACTGATGAATTACTATTGTCCCATGAAAACACATGCATTGAAAATAAATTTACCCTTTCCTATTAATTACCAACTAGACAAGAGAAAGGGCAAGAAACTTCTCATTCTACTCCATGGCTTTGCTCAAAGTGCAGAGTATATGAAACAGTATTTTCATAACTTAATCCCCGAGGACTTCGATATACTAATTCCCAATGGACCTTTCCCCATTCCAAAAATTAGAAGAGATTATATTGAAAAGAGATACGCCTGGTACTTCTTCGATCGTCACACAGGAAAGTATGATATAGACTATAGCTTTCCCTCTAACCTACTTAAAGAGTTAGTCTCGTCTCTAGGCTATGCAAATACTTCCAAGACCATTATAGGATATTCTCAGGGTGGCTACTTAAGCCCATTTGCAGCACTAGAGTTAAATCAAGTGGAATCTATTATAGGTATTGGTTGTACTTATAAATGGCAATTTCTCCCTGATGAACTTCCTTACAATATCTACTCTATTCATGGGAAAAAGGATCAAATTGTTGAAATAGATAATTCTAGAGAACACTTTGAAGAGCTAAAAAAGAGGACGAAATTGCAAAGTTCCTATATTTGCTTAGAAAACTCTGCACATGAGTTAGATGCAGATATGGTAAATGAAGCTCTAAAATTATTATAAATTAACAACTTATAAAACTACCACACAAATACGTGGCGATTTTTTGATAAAAAGATTATCAATAAAATTTCACATTTTTAGCACTTTTTTCCAAGCTAAGTGTCTTAAAAAAAAGAAAAAAGTCCAAAATTATATTTTCAAAAATTTACTCTATTTTTCAATTTGCTAATCTAACAAGTAAGAAAAGGAATAAGAACTTCTCCGATTTTGTTTGTTGTACGTTCGTTATCAAAGTATGTAAGCCGCCACAAAATCTCAGAAAAACCGGATATGCAAGACACATTTATTTCTACAAATAGAGATAAGTCTCGCGACCGTTATGGAGACGGTAATGGTTTTAAAAACATCAAGGATACGAGATACCTTTTTACTCTTAACTCTTTTAATTAATCTGACTTCTTGTAATGAACAAGAGTTCTATGAAAAGAAGTTTTTAAATGGAGCAGGTGTAGCTGATAATGATCTCCCAACAGAAATTGAGATCCCAGTTCCAAATCCTAGTGAGCCAGAAGTTCCAGTAGTAACGGAACCTACTGACCCTACGACTCCAACAGATCCTACAGACCCTGTTGTAACAGAGCCAACAGATCCTACTAATCCTACGGATCCAACTGACCCAGTCGTAACAGAACCAACTGATCCGACAAATCCTACTGATCCAACGGACCCAGTAGTGACGGAACCAACTGATCCGACAGAACCAACTGAGCCTACTGAACCAGGTATTACTTTAAAGAATGTGGTTGAGAAGTTTACTCAGACTGAGGCTAAAGAAGGTAAAGTAGACATTCTTTGGGTTGTGGATGACTCAGGTTCAATGGGTGATGAGCAAAAAGCTCTGGCCTATAACTTTGATGTCTTCATACATGAATTCTTAGAAAAGAAAATCGACTTTAAAATGGCGATTACAACTACAGATGGAACAAGTAGTAAAGATGGTCGATCTGTATGTGATTTTAGAATTCTTGACTCTAATGCTGCTACTTCAAATGAAAGCAAATTTGTAAAAGACTTTGCAAGCTGTATTAAAGTGGGGACAAGAGGGTCAGGTAGAGAGCAAGGACTTAGAACGTCTAAATCATTTGTAAATAGATACCTAGAGAATTGGATGAGAAATGAAGCTTATCTTGTTGTTGTCTACGTATCTGATGAAGAAGATCAATCATCCTCAACAGCACAGTCTTATGTAGACTTCTTTAAAGAACTTAAAAAGTCATCGGGTCTAATCAAGTTGTATTCAATTGTTAATACAAAGAAGACTGGAAATAGCTGGGAGACCATTGGACATAGATACCTTGAGGTAAGTGATAAAACTGGTGGTGTGACATCTCATATTAAGAATGACTTCTACCAAGTTTTAAGAGAGATGGGTGGAAAAATTGTAAACTTAATCGATAGTTTTGCACTCTCTAATAAACCATATGAAGACAAGGTAGAAGTAAGTGTTAATGGTTCGAAAGTAAGTTCAGGTTATACCTATGACAATCAGTCTAGATCGATCAAGTTTGAACAAGATAAAGTTCCAAACGAAGGTTCAAATATTGAGATTAGCTATGCTGTTGAAACACAGGAGTTTAATTAATGAAATTATCTAGGGGTAGAAAATTAACATATACAATGATGGCGCTCACAATCGGAGCGTCATCTTTCAAGGTCCAAGCAGATGAAAGTGATCTCTATAAATTTCTCTGGTTAGATCCTGACAAGAAAGTTTATGTTCTACAAAATAAATTATATAAGAAGAAAAATACTATCTATGCCCAACTTGGATATCTTTCAAACTTAAGTGGAGAATACCAAGATACATCAGGTATTAACTTTAGAACAGGTTACTACCTAAATGAAGAGTGGGCCATCGAAGGTTTCTACAATAGCTACTCAAATAAAAATAATGAAGCTTATGAGAACCTTCAAAGAATTAATCAAAGTGTTCCATTCATTAGAAGACTAACATCTTCTTACGGGATTATGGGTGTATGGTCTCCATTCTATGGAAAGATTAATACATTCAATAAAATTATCTACTTTGATTGGAGCTTCGGATTAGGTGTAGCTAAAATAGATACAGAGTCAAATAAGGATACTGTATCAGACCCTAACCTATCTTCAACATTTACAAGTGAGTCCTACACAGGTGCTGTTGCCAAGACAGGACTTAGAGTACACGCTTCTAAGAATTGGTTTATCGGAATAGATCTTCAAAGAACGATGTATAAGGCACCAGGTCCAGTTATCAATTCTGTTCCATCATCTTCTAAGATGAGAGGAACAACAGATGCTATTTTATCAGTAGGCTTTAGCTTTTAAGGAAATAAAATGAAATTACTACTATCAATGGTTCTTTTATTTACTTTTTCAGCTAACGCCCATTTTGGTGTAGCAGAGAAAACATTCTTTTCGAATGAGAAAGGTAAGAACCTAAAAATATTTAATGAATTATTTAAGTCTAAGTACTACTTCTCTTCACTTGCGTTCGCTGCAGAACACATTATAGAGTCAGAGAAACTAGATAAGGATTTTGAAGAAAAGCTTGAGATTTTAATTTTAAAATCGGGATCAAATTCTCTTGCCGGTCTATCAAATAAAGACCTTATAAAGCACGATTCACCAACGCTACAATTAATCTATGCATTGAAAATGTTTAGACAAAAGAATTATAAGAATGCAGTTATTGTAGCAGAGAGAATCCCTCTAAATAACCGTTTTGCACCAGAGGCCTTATATACAGCTGGTACAGCAAGAGAAATTCTTGGTGATATCTCAAGATCTAAAGATAGATTTGAGAAATGTATTAAAGTCGCAAATGACTATAAGAAAAAATCAGATAAAGAGAAATTAAAGAGATACTTCACTGTATTAAGTGAATCATGCACAATGCATATTGCAAGACTTTACTACAAGCAAAAGCAATATGCTAAGGCCATACAAACTTATAATGAGATACCAAAAACATCTTATAGATGGCCATACACATTAATTGAGAAGGCTTGGGCAAATTATTACCTAGAAGACTTTAATAGATCACTTGGTCTAGTCGTTACTTATAGATCACCTCTACTCTCAAGTTATTTCTTTCCAGAGTCAGAGGTTCTTAATGCGTTAAACTACTATAGATTATGTCTTTACAATGACAGTTTAGCTACTATTGATCAATACTATAAAGTATTTAAGTCTAGAAGTGATGAGTTAAAGAAGATAGTCTTACCAAATAAAGACTCACATACCTACTTCATCAATCTAGTATTTAGCTCACTTAAGGAAACGCAAGAGCTAAACCCATATATTAGAAATCTTGTAACTCAAATCAGAAAGAAAGTTAAGTTTAGTGTCGACTTAGTGAGCTTTAAGAAAGCTAAGAATGAGCTGAAATACTTAAATAAGAGAAAGCAAAATCAATTTACAAAGTATTTAATTAAGCAAGTTGAGAGATCTATTAATTGGCGTACTCAACACTTAAATCATTACGTAAAAAAAGAGATGTTCACATTTATTAACGATATTCATAAATATAGTTATGAAATGTTTAATATCAAATTAGAAATTATGTCTAAGAAAAGAAGTCTCTTATATAGCAATAAAGAGCTTATCTCAAATAGAAGTCGTGGGAGCTTAGATAACGTAAAAATGACTATAGATGATGATTTCTGGAATTTTGAAGGTTCGTTCTGGGCCGATGAACTAGGAGATTACTCATACGGTCTAAAGTCTAATTGCACGACTGTAAACGTTAAGAAGAAAGTAAGTAAGAGGTAGAGATGAGAGTTTTAATAATCTTGCTATTAAGCTTTAGTACATATGCAAATGATAAGAATGTCATTGTCGAATATAAGAAATACGAAAGCTTTGACTTAGGAAATCTAGAGGTTAAAGGTCAACTCCTTGCCCCAGGTGATTTATCGGTTAAAGAAAGAGATAGAAAAGTATTTGAGCGAGCGCTCTATGAAAAATTCGACTTTAATGAAGAATCAATAAAAGACATAAGAAATTTAAGATAAGGGGTAGAAAATGGATAATCAAGTAGCACAGACTGTGACGGATCAATCATTCTTACAAACATTAGCTATTTTCATGGATGAAGGTGGGATATTCATGTGGATTATTCTTGCAACTTGGACATTTGGTATCGCAATAGCGCTAGAGAGAATTAAGTCACTCTTCAGTTATGATATCGACGGTAACTCACTAATGAATATGATTAAAAAACATGTTCTAAATAATGACGTAGAGAAGGCCATACAGAGCTGTTCTAACTCTAAGGCCATTTTACCAATGGTATTAAAGTCAGGTCTTAAAAGGGCCAATCAAGAAAAAGACCAAATCCAAGACGCCGTAGATTCAACGATACTAGAGGTTACACCAAAAGTAGATAAGCGTATGAGTTATTTAGGGCTTGTTGCTAACGTTTCTACTCTAATCGGTCTACTTGGAACAATCTACGGTCTAATTGAATCATTTGCAGCCGTTGCCAATGCTGACCCATCATCAAAAGCAAAGCTACTAGCTCTTGGTATTTCGAAAGCGATGAACACGACAGCATTTGGGCTTATTTCTGCTATCAGTATTATGGTTATTCATAATATTCTCTCTAATAAGAGTGAAAAGATCATAGCTGAAATTGAAGAATACTCACTTAAGCTTGTGGACCTTCTAGGAACAAAGAAAAGAAAAATGCCTCCATTGCCAAAGAGCACTAGCGAAGCAGCATAGAGATATTTTTTAGGGGTAGAAAATGAGAACAAGAAGAGAAAAGAAAGAAATTCCTAAATTGAATTTAATTCCGATACTAGATGCAGTATTTATATTCATCTTCTTTTTACTGATGAGTGCTCAATTTGTAGAGATCTATGAGATTGGAAGTGATGCACCTGCAATTGCAACAATTGATACTCAGAAAAGTGATGAAAAGCCACTCAATTTAACTCTGAAGATATCGAATAACGAAATAGAAATAAAGACTGGTGTTGAAGGAACAACTAAGTCAAAAATTACAAAATTAGGTGAAGAATTCGATCTCTCCAAACTTAAAAAGATCTTAATTGATATTAAATTAAAGAATATTGAAGAGAGATCTATCATTATTAGCCCTTCAAAGAGTGTAAATTACAAACAAATTGTAAAAATCATGGATTCAGTAACTGGTGTAGGAAGTGAATTCCCAGAGCTTTCAGCTAAATCGAAGAAGGGAAAACTTGTAAGAACAAAGACTTTATTTGATCAAATTATTTTTGAAACTGTTATATAAGGTGATTTTATGGCACTTAGAAATAAGAGACGTTCAGTTATAAAGAAGAGTAAAAAAGATCTAGATATAGATATTACATCTCTACTAGATATCTTAGTTATACTTCTAGTATTTCTATTAAAGAGTTATAACCCATCTGATCTAAAATTGGACTTAACTGATAATTTAGAACTACCAGATTCAATCTCTACCCTACACGGTAACCAATCTGTAACAATACAAGTTAATAAGAGTAGAGAGATCTTTATTGACAATAAGCAGGTAGGAAAAATTCCAAAGTCTAACTCTAATATAGCTTTTCTATCGAAGAAGCTAAAAGAATTAAAAGAGAAGGGAGATAAGGAGCTTAAAGAGTTTAAAAGTAGAAATCTCTCATCAGTTGATAAAGATCTAATCAAGAGTAAAGAGAGATCAAATAAACAAATTAATATTGTACTAGATCAATCTCTCTCATACGCAGATATGCAAAAAGTAATGCATGCAAGTGCAACAGCAGGATTTCCAAAGTTTAAATTTATTGTAAAGAGTGAGAATTAATATAATGAAATTTATTAGTTACTTCATATTCATAACTTTAATATCTTTAAACACTTATAGTGCTGAGAAGAAAGCTCTCTCTTTTGAAAAGAACAAGAGAAATCGCCTGGTGAAGATGATTCATGGTGAAATCAAAACAATTAAGAAGATAAGAAAAAGAGGACCAAATCTAGAATATAGACTACTTGAGCTATACTCTGAGAATTTAAAAATAATAAAAGAAGAAGAGAATAATAGGTTTTTAAAGAATAGAAACCCAAAGCTTAAGAAAAGACATTTCTTCAAGCAATCAGCATTATTAAATAAGAAGGTAGAGAAACTTGGTCTCTATATTACAAAGAGATGGCCTAACTATAGAAGTAATGGAGCAATCTATTATACACTTGCTCTCAATGAGAGAGATTTCAACAAGGGTAAAAAAACAGAGTACTACTTAAAGAAATCCCTTAGAGTAGCTCCTCACGCATCCCCTATTGTACACAGTATTAAAACGGCCCTAGCAGAACTATATTATAACGACAAAAAGTATAGCAGGGCCATCAAGTACTATATTGATGTAATTAAGAATGAAGGTGACGAGTGGTATGCAAAGCATCACTATAATCTTGCTTGGTGTTTATTGAAAGTTAAGAGATTGGCCCTAGGTCTTGAGCATATTCTTAAGGCCTATCAAATAAGTAAGAGTCCACGTTACGTAACTGTTGAATCTCAGGTCTTAGACGCCATTAGTATATTCTATATTCAGAATGATAAAATAAATGAAGGGGTAAAGTTCTACCTAGAAAATGTTGAAGAACCAGCAGAATATATTACAAAAATGGCCACTAGAGCTCAGACGACAAAGAAGTTTGAAGAAGTAAATGATATTCTAGTAAAAGGACTCGCCCAAGCAAAAGAAAGAAAGCAATTTAGCGAACAAATTATTTATTATAATTATAACCTAGAGTTCTATAGAACATTTAAGCAAGAAGAAATGCATTTAAGCTCAGCAAAAGAGCTTTCAAAAATATATGATCTTAAACATTTAAAAGATGAAGAACTAGAAGTTTCAATTTCATCAATTAAATCATACGTAGGTTATTTACAAATTAGACTCTCAAAAAGAGAACAATTCACAGCTGGTGCACTTAATGAGAGGAAATTAAATAATATCCTCACCTACTTTGAAATTCTGATCAATATAGATTCTACCAAGAAGAATGAATACCTCTTCTTCCAGGCCGAGACACTATACTCAGTGAGACTATTTGAAAGGGCCTATAAGAAGTACTCTACAGTCTTAGAATTAGTGAAAAAGGAAAAGAAAGAAAAATGGGATGACGCTTTCTCAAAGAAAGTCATAAACTCTCTCTTGGCCACATTAACGAAGTTAGAAGAGACTGGTCAATCTAACTATAAGTATAAAACTTATGTTTACAGTAACCATGTAAGTCTATGGCCTAAAGATAAGAAAAGTCAGCTAATCTATCCCAAGCTCTTCACAATCTACTTTAAAAAGAAGAAGTTAAAGCAAGCAATTAATGTTGTAAAGGCCTACAACTTCCACTTCCCACAGGATATAAAATCACAGAAAGGAATGTTTGCTAAGGTCTTTGATCATTATGTAAAAATGAAAGATGTTCAAGAAATCTCTCACTGGATAGGAGAATTCAATAAAGGTTTTCTATCTTTTGAGAAAGTCTATATTAAAAAAGCAGTCGTAATTTTAGCTGGTCTCCTCTTTAATGAAATTGATAAAACAATTGCATCAGGTGATTATGCAAAAGCTAAGCAAAGTTACTTAACAATACTTGAAAATGAAAAGTACCCTCTTAAGATTAAAATACAGACGTCTTTTAGACTTTCACTACTTGCCTTAAAACAAAATGATATTGCAACATCTTGGAAGTGGCTAAAGTATAGTTTATCAATTGACACTCAACAAGAGATCTTCAAAGAGATCACAACAATTGACAGAGTTATAACTGAGTATGCTCAAGCACAGGAATTTAAAAAAGCACTATCTCTAAGTTATACATCTTTAAATAAGTATTGTTCTAAAGAGTTTAAATCAAAGAATAGTATTTTTAAGAAGGCCTTAAATTATTCAATTATTGAGAATAATTATAAAGCAGTTAAAATACTTAATAAACTATCTACAAAGTGCTCAATTAATCTCGATATTATAAAGACTGATATTGAGAGATACGCTAGAGACTTCGCCACAGAGGGCGATTTAAAGAAGTTAAAATTTTATACAGCACTCTATCCTAACTTCATCAAGAAAGATCTTATCAACACTCTTGCCGAAAATAGATACTGGCAATATAGCGCAAAGAACGAATACAAGAATGCTAATGAGATGATTAATATTTTAAAAAGTAATCAATCAAATAAAGTTTATCAAATCATGTCATACAACTCATATATTCTACAGTACGAGAAAGTAGAATTTAAATTCAGTAATATTGAATTTAATGGGGATATATTTAACAAAGAGATTGAGTCAAATTTCGCACTAATAAAAAGAATAGTTCAACAAGGCTCTAAGATTCAAGACTTCAAACATCAAATCATGACTCCTAAAGTTAGCTATTTTATCTCTAAGAAGTATGAAGAATTCCTAGTAAGCATTAAGGCCTATAGACCAAAGGGATTTAACTCTGAAGAAATAAAAATGTTTATTGGAGGAATGGCCCCTCTCTACCATAAGATCAAAAAAGAGGTCGACTCTTATAAAGAGCAGACTAAGAATACAATTAAAGCGAATAATATTCTCTCTTATGACAATTATAATTTCTTAAATGAAAGAAATATAAGAACTGAAGTATTAATGAGATATCCAGCATCCCAATTAGTTATTTCATTAGATAACCAAGGTATGAAGTAATGAAGATACTTACAGTAATATCTCTACTACTATTAGCAAGTTGTGGATCTCATAAGATTGTGAGTAAGTTAGATAATAACGATGATGCATTCTCAAATGAATCATTCATGAGATTTGGACATACAAGGCTTACCCAGGTAAATGAGAATGACTTCTTAAAAAAAGAACTCTCAAATTGCTATCGTGGGAGCTTTTCGACGTCTCTTAAATCATTTCAAGATAAGCTTGGTGAGTATAAGACTAACGAAAAGTACTGGCTCTATATTGGTATTTGCTATCAATTATATGGAAGTCACTTAAAGGCCAACTTCTACTATGATTACGCCCTTTCTGGGTCTAAATACACTCAAGCCGCTATTTTGAATAATAAAGCTCTAGTAGCAATGAAGGCCAGAAACTTTGATGATGCTTTTCCACTTTTAGAAAAGTCTATTAAATTAGCTCCTACATCTAATGTACCAAAGTATAACTTGGCGCAGCTTTATATCAAGTTTAATCACTTAGAAAAAGCAAGGTCTCTTATCACTCCTCTAGTAAGAAAGAATCAAGGTGATGTTGACCTAATACTTTCCATGATGACCATCGAAATTGCTAGTAAAGACTATAAAAGAGCAAATTACTGGGCGGGAAAATTTAATTCTAAGCAATTAACTAGAGAAGATATCTCATTATATGTCGCCCTCCTTTATTATGAGCTTGGAAACTACGCAGAAGCAAAAGAAATTATCGGAAAACAAAGAGCGACAATTATTGATGAAATCGCTACAGCTTCAAGAGAATTAAATAAGAAAATTGATATTGAATTAGAAAGAATTAAGGAAGAAAAAGACAGCAAGGATGCAAATAATAAAAAAGGGGTAAATCGTGTTGCTGTCAAAAACTAAAGACTACAGCCGACTAAAGTTAACGGGACATAATCTTGAGTTCACATTGACCAAGAAAAAGCTCTTAGTTGGCTCAAGTGAGAAATGTGATATTCAAATTAAAGATAGTAGTATTTCGGCCTATCATGCCATTCTTATAATTAACCAAGATGGTGGTGCTAAAATTATCGATCTTGAAAGTAATAACGGAACATATATCAACTCAGAAAGAGTAGACTCAGGAATCTTATATCCTGGAGATAATATTCAATTCGCAAATGAGATTTTTAATCTAGATGAAGTAATTGATGAACTTCAAAGGAATGATACTGTCATTGAAGATGAGGATATGGATATTCATACAATCCAGGAGCTGGAGGATAGACATCCTACCCCGGTTTTACCTCCAGTTCCTGGCCTTGTAATTATTGATGGAGAATATTGTGACATCAAATTCGACGAAGAGAATTACTCTCACGCAAACGAATTAAATCTAGTAGAAAATATTGATCCAAAGAATTATGTAGAGGTAAATGAAACTAAAGAGTTTCTTCCTATAGCAAGAAAGAACGATGCTAAGGCAGTTCAAATAACTGTTCTATCTATGGGAGTTGCTCTTTCAATTGATTACTTCCCACTTAAGAATGGAGACATCAGAGTCTCTGCACACGACAGAAAGAAAGATACTTTTCAGCTACCAAGTTTTGATAGCGAAGAGAATATTCCATTTCTAAGCATAAGTGACAGCAATATTAAAATAAAAGAAATTGATGGACATAATTGCACTTCACTTCTTACAAATGAAGAAGTTTCAAATAATTATAGCCTAAAGAATGACGAAATAATCTCTTATACAAAGGGGACAACACAAGTCCTTATTAAGATCGCTGATGCTCCTCCTCACTTAAGAAGTACTCCATTCTTTGGAAGAGACAGAGATTTTCAAAAACAGACAGCAAAGGTCTTCTCTGTTGTTATGAGTTTGATGCTTCTACTTCTCTTTATAGATATTCCGACACAAGAGGAGGAGAAAAAAGTAGCAGTCATCTATAGACCAGCAGTAAAAGCTCCTGAAAAGAATAACTCTAAAACTTCAAGTGAAGTGAGCAAGACTGAAGTTGATACAGGAGTTAAGAAAGAGAAACAAAATGATAAGAAACCTCAATTTGCAAAGAAACAGGATACCCAAAAGAAACCTGTTCCAAAGCAAACTCCTAAGCCAGCACAAAAACAGGCAAAAGCTGCGGCAAAGTCTCAGAATGTAAAAAGTAAGAGACAGATGAAGTCCTTTAAATTCAAAATGAATAAATCAATGGCCTCATTCTTTGGAAGTACCGGTTCAAAATCTGCAAAAGTGGTTAAGAACTCAAACTCAAATGCTAATGCGATAGGAAGTTCTGCTAAGAGTGCAACAACATCTGATATAAAGGCAGCAAATAACAATGCCACAAGTGGTCTTGGTCAGGATTTCAGAGGAAGTTTTGACACATCATCAGGATCTAAAGGTCTTGCAAGTAAATCTGGAATTGATACGACTTATACAGATCAAAAAGCAGTTGTTCTTGGTTCAATGGACCCAGAATTACTTAGAAAGATTCTAAGAGAGTACTTGCCACAATTTAAGCACTGTTACCAGCAAGAGCTTGAGTATAGAAACGAGCACGCTAAAGGTGTAATGGATCTACACTTTAGAATCAACTCAGCAGGTAAAGCTCAAAGAGTAAGAATTAAAACAAAGGGTTCACAATTTTCTAATAAAGGAACTAATTGTATGACAGGTGTTCTTAAACTTATTCAATTCCCTAAGCCTAAGGGTGGCGGTGTAGTAGACGTTAAGCAACCACTTAACTTCTTATCTGAAAAATCAAAAATTTAAGATTAAATACATAATGGCCTCACGGATTGAGGCCTTTCTATTAAACCAACTCGTGAATATCTTTTCTAAATTTCTTATTATTTTGAATCTCGGCCATAACCTTATTCACACCATAAAGAACAGATGTATGATCTCTATTGAAGAGTCTTGCGATTCGAGAAAGAGATAGACCATTTCTATCTTTTAAAATGTACATACAAACATGTCTAGCAAAAGAAACTTCTTTCTTTCTATTCTTAGAAAATAAATCCTCGACATCTACTTTGTAGAATTCACATACTCTGCAGATAATCTTCTTTGAATTTATATTCTTATCTAAGACAGGTCCAAGAATCTTGAGCTCTTTTAGTGCAATTTTGATATCGACGTTACTACTAAAAGTTTCACTATAACTCTTGAGCTTTAAAAGAGCACTCTCAAGCCCATAGACATGATAGTGAAAGCAATCTACGAGCAAGTCACTCACATCTGGACTCAGTTGGTAATTATGAATTGTTGAGAGATTATCTAAAATCTTAGACGCCAAATCTCTATCAATTTTATTAATCTTCTCAACGAGAGCACCACCTACTCTATTGGCATACTTAGCATTGGCCATCTTCATATGCTTTGGAAGAATTGAGCCCGCTAAGAAAATTTGAACTCCACTTCTTTTAAGCAAATCAAAATTACGTGAAAAGCGGTCTTGTAAATCAATATCATAAGTAATTTCATCTAAGTCATCGACAAATACTGCAGCAATAGAATCTAAATTCTCGACTTGAGCATCGAAATTATAAATAAATTCTTTTCCGTGAAAGTAACAAATCTTTTTAGCTGTTTTTTCAAAGAGAGCGTTGGCGGTTGCGTAGAGTAAGTGACTCTTTCCCAATCCACTCAAAGAACATATATAGATGATTTGGTAATCAATATTCTTAGAATTAAGAGTAGACTCCATGACTTTATAGGCCCTTGAGTTTGACTCTCCACAGATGAAGTTCTTAAAGACTTTATTCCTATCCACATTAATTGGAAGTGAGAATTTACGATTTCTAGTAATGGCCTTTGGTCTCTTCGCACTACTAATACATGTAATATTTGAAGGTCTCGACACTGCAATATTCTGATTAGAAATATACGACAGCAAGTCGAGCTGAGATTCATCTTGCGCTCTATTTCTGACTAATTTCTTATTGATTGCTGTGGCCCTAGGGCTACCCTTCTTATTCTGCATAAACAAAAGTCTTCTATTCCAATAGGTCTGTATTTCTAAGGTTTATGATTCTAATCACTTATAAGCTATCGTCAATGAGTTTTTCAAAATGATTTTCAAATGGTGCGTTATGCCCTAGTGACATATTGCTTCATCTAAATCGTTGATATTTCTGAGGGACAATTGGCATATTATTAGCAATTAAATTGGGAAAAGAGGGCAAGATGCCCAGGAGGACGCCATGAAAGCAATAGGACTCATTTTACTTCTAACACTTACTTCTTGTACTACAAATAAAGCACTTAGAAATTCAAAGCTAGGTACACTTACTCCTAGCAGTGTTGCTTCTATAAATCTATCAGGCTTTCAAACATTGCGATAAGTGAAATAGAGAGCAAGACAATCGTGAGACAGAGCATAATGAGCCCGCGGATATTGAGCTTCATTCTCACTTTGAAAGTCACTAAGTAAATGAAAAATGCACACAAGAGCGCACTACTCCAATGAACTAATGTGGAGAAGTCTACAAGTGAGTGTTTCTTTAAGAATATTTGTATATGGATAGACAGTAACAGAGAGAAGATAAATGAAATAAACCTAAATTGAGTCGAATGCCTATACTTAATAAGCTTCTTCATTTTCTCCACTTCTAGATTCTTTTCAATCTCTTCCATTAGCTCTCGATAAGTAACAGTATCTTTGTTATTATTATACAATGATTATTCCTAATAATTTCAAAAATATTGTTATCCTAACAGGGGCCGGAATTTCAGCAGAGTCAGGGATTAAAACCTTTAGAGACTGCAATGGCCTATGGGAAAACCACGATATTATGGAAGTAGCTTCAATCCAAGGTTTTAGAAATAATCCAAAACTAGTCTACGATTTCTATAATGCTAGAAAAGCTCAACTTCAATCCTCAGAAGTATCTCCCAATGCTGCTCATCACGCCCTTGCCCAATTAGAGAGTAAGTTTAAGGGCAATGTCACTATCATTACTCAAAACGTTGATGACCTCCACGAGCGCTCTGGATCACACAATATAATCCACATGCATGGAGAGCTTTTAAAGGCTCGCTGTCAGAAATCGCAAAAAGTTTTTACTATTAAGACGAATATTAATGAGAGCAGTATTTGTTCCTGCTGTAGAGAGGCCGGTAATTTACGACCACATATAGTTTGGTTTGGGGAAACTCCTCTCATGCTTGATGAGATAGAACTTGAACTCAGCAAATGTGACCTCTTTCTCTCAATTGGGACATCGGGTGAAGTTTATCCTGCGGCCTCATTTATTAATTATGTAAAAGAGTTGGGCGCAATGACAATCGAGCAAAACCTACAACCAACCAAGCAGGCTAGACTCTTTGATATTCAAATCACAGGCGAGGCCACCAAAGAAGTTCCACGCCTCGTTGAAAGACTTCTTAGTTAACATCACCCCAGTAATATCCTATTCGAAAGATAAAAGTATATTGTTCAAAGGCAGTCTTATAATACCTTGGGCCCATCATTAGAAATACTCTTTCAGTTAGAAAGGCATTATAGGCCAAATCAAACTTACGAACCTCTCGTGTTCTAATTGTTTTCAGGTCGTGATTATCCTCCATACTATAGATTCCGCCACCAA
Organism: Halobacteriovorax marinus SJ; assembly: GCF_000210915.2. Classification (NCBI taxonomy): domain Bacteria; kingdom Pseudomonadati; phylum Bdellovibrionota; class Bacteriovoracia; order Bacteriovoracales; family Halobacteriovoraceae; genus Halobacteriovorax; species Halobacteriovorax marinus. The sequence continues at coordinate 1,341,101 of NC_016620.1, read as the reverse complement.
AGCCAGCAGTGAAGACAAATTGTCCTATAGGAGTAAAGAACTCGACTTTGACATTTCCTAGTGCAGAAAGTCTTCTATACTTAAGCTCAGTGGCAGGACGAACTGTATTAGGTGAAATAGTCGCCGCCCCGGCCTGGAAGTTGAATCGGTCAAAGTGAATACTTGGAGAGAGTTTAACAAGATAGTCCCACCTCCTATAAAAGCTTGGATGTTCCAATTGCCTAACCGATGCAGAGATATTCCCCAACTTCTTCTTTAGCTCATATTTATTGCCCTCAAGACCAGCATCAATATCTGAATACTTTAAATGAACAGTCCCAGCATTAAAAACTGAACAAGAACAATTTATAATAACTACAAAAATGAATAGGATGATTTTGAGGCTTTTCTTTGTCACGTTACTTAAATTAGGTCCATAAATTTCTTACTATATTTTTTTAATTTTGCTTTTCCTACGCCGTGAATTTTTGAAAACTCTGCTTGTGTTTGTGGGCGATATTTTACAATTTCAATTAGCGTCGTATCGTGAAAGACTTTATAAGCAGGAATCTTTCTCTTACTAGCAATTGAACTTCTTAGTGCTCGAAGTTTATTAAAGAGAGATCTCTGTTCACCATCTAATTGATAATTCTCTTCCCTTGGATAGCTTACAACCTTGGGGCTTCTCTTTCTTACTTGCTTTTTCTTCTTTGGTGCTCTTTTCTTAGTAAGCGTTGGCATTTTCCTAGAAGTATCTAAGCGCATATAGATTCTGTCTTTACCATCTAAGACCTTAAGACTCTTTTCTGTTAGAGCAATTCGGGCTCCCTCAGCAAATTTAACTTGAATGAGTCCACAGGTAAGAGCAACTCTGTGAATCTCTCTCCACTTTGAACTATCTATCCCCTGCCCCTGAGCGTAAAGAGGCAAGCTGGTATATTCATGAAAACGAAAGGATTCGTCTCCTGTTAAAAAAGAAATAACTGTCTCATAACTCATTTTCTGATTTAACTTATAAATGGCCGTCAAATAGAGCAGTATTTCATCTGTGACATCTTGTAATTCACGCCCCTCCAAAGAGCCTTGGCAAACGTCACAATTTCCACAGTACTCAGGAGAATCTTCATCTAGAAAACTCAGAATAACTTCTCTCCTACACCTTGTTGTTTCACAAAGTCCGAGCATAAGTTCAATATGATGTTCTTCAACCTTTCTTTGCGTTCTGTCTCTTGTTCCTTTTCGAATTAAATGCTTAAGTACCGCACTATCTCTTCTGGAATATAGCATCCATGCCTGAGCAGCAAGGCCATCTCTAGCTGCACGCCCCGTCTCCTGATAGTAAGACTCTATACTTTTTGGCATATCCATATGACCAACAAATCGGACATCTGGCTTATCGATGCCCATACCAAATGCAATTGTTGCAACAACAATCACACCCTCTCCCTGAAGGAAGTGTTGCTGAACTTTCTTTCTCTTTGTAGAAGACATTCCTGCGTGATAAGGATAAGCAATAAAGCCATTCTCAACTAAGAAGGCCGCAGTTTGCTCAACTTTCTTTCGAGAAAGACAATAAATAATTCCCGAGTCATCAATATCGAATCTTTCCAAGAAGTTTAATAATTGTGTTTCAGGGTCTTCATTTTTAAGCTCTATTTCATAAGATATATTTGGACGATCAAAACTGCTCAAGAAGACTCTTGCATTCTTTAAAGAGAGTTCATTAGCAATAATCTTTCGCGACTCCATATCCGCAGTTGCAGTCAGAGCAATTCTCGGAACATTTGGAAATTTATTGCTTAATATATTTAGGTTCATATACTCTGGCCTAAAGTCAGGACCCCAGCGAGATACACAGTGGGCCTCATCAATGGCAATGACTGAAACATCAATTGATGAGAGCATATTTAGAGTATAGGGCTGTAGTAATCTCTCTGGAGCAAGATAGAGAAGTTCAACCTGTCCTTGCCTGAGCTTAGCTTCAATCTCATTGGACTCCTCTCTAGATAAGGAGCTATTTAAGTAATAGGCCTCAACACCCATTTCATTTAAAGTAGAAACTTGATCTTCCATTAGAGAGATAAGAGGTGATATGACAATCCCCACTCCCTTTCTTACGATTGCAGGAATTTGATAGCACAGAGATTTCCCACCGCCAGTAGGCATGAGTACCAGGGCATCTCTTCCCTCTAGAACCTCAGTAACAATTTTCTCTTGTTGGTCTCTAAAGTCGTGATGTCCAAACACTGTGCGCAACACTTCCCTCGCGCTCTCTTTGTAGTCATCAGCATCGAAGAAGGAGAAGCTTAAATTTTCAAAAAGATGGTCTTGCTCCATTCATACATCTTAACACGTATAATTATTGATGATCTAGCAATTGATTGGATTTATGAAGCCAATTTCTGAGAAGGCATTGTAAGGATATGTAAGATTGCTGTCTCTAGTAGTGCATTTGCTTCTCTGAGCTCTTCTCTGTCTACAAATAATTTTAAATCATCTCTTTGAACTGAGTGAGTTGTCCCTACACTGGCACTAAGCCAAGTGTGCTCATCTTCGCCAGTTGTGAGAATAAAGTAATCCTTATCTAGAGTTATAGTTGCACTGAAGCTAAATTTCTTCCACTCAGAGCAATCGAGCAATAGCTGAAAGTCTTCATCATCAGTATCTACAAAGAATTCGTTCCAAATCTCTATTTCTAAGTCTTCGTACTTACTTTTATTACTTTTGTAGTTTTTCCAAAAGAAGAGATGAAATAAGACAATTGAACTGGACCAAACTTGCCAAACAATTTCAGATTTATCAGTCATAGTTAGAAATGATCCCAGCGAGAGAACGACTAAAACCTGCATGAATCTGGCAAAAGGAGGAAGCTTAGCAAGAGCACTGACAAGTAGAAAGGCATATGTTAAATGAAAAAAAACTTGATCGATATTCATATGGCCCATTCGTTATAAGGACTAACTAATTTTAGAGCAAATAAATCTCAAGATCTCAAGTATAGACACTGTAGAAATTGGATAACCTACCTGATTACATATTATCACATTTCTGTAGTTAAATTTAGCCATGTTCTTTATTGCCACGGCCAAAACGTCTTGCTCAAGTAATTTATGGGGTGCTGGAGTCATAATTTCACTAACTTTTACACTTTGAAAGTCTAAATCCAAATATGCCTTATTAAGAAAGTCCCTTGCCGTTATAACTCCCTTTAACTCGGTTTCATATTCCATTACGACTAAGGTAGATGTCGCTCCATTTCTCATCAGTGTGAGTGCATCACTTAAATTATCAGAAACATCGCAATAGATGGATTCATTAAACATTACTTTTCGAAGTGGTGTCTCAAACACATGAGCTGTTAGCTCAGGTTCATCATTGCTCAATTCATCAAAGTGAGTTCTCATCTGAAGATAGACTCCATCTTTAGACCACTTCACTTTCTCATCAAAGTTCTCTAAATCATTTTTGAATCTAGATTTTGTGAAACTCAAAAGATCCTTTAATAGAACGACTTTTATTTTTCCCCCACTTCTAATCAGAAGATGCTTTAAATCTTTTTCGCCCATATGGATGATTGCATCTAAGATAGTTGCACTATCTTCGAGAATAGAGGGAGATTTTTTCATTATACTTTCAAGTTGAATCCCTTCAATACTAGATGGGTCACTGTAAGGGAGCTTTAAGAAATCATCCTCTGTAACAATTCCCTCAACATCTTTTTCTCCTACAGCAATTACACTTACTCTAGATTTTCTTACGATAGAAATAGCTTCAATAACAGAGGTTGATTTAGGGAGAAGTTCTAGCTCAGGAAATTGAAATTCTTGCAGAGAAGCTGAAAACTCCTCTGCATGAATAACTCGATAATGTTCATCGTTCTTATCTAGCATACTATTTTTCTAATATAGCTGTAACACCCATTCCACCAGCAGTACAAATAGAGATTAATCCTCTACCACTACCTTTTTCATTTAACATCTTGGCCAGCGAAGTAACTATTCTTGTTCCTGTCGCAGCGAATGGATGACCGAGGGCAACGCTTCCACCTTTAACATTAAGCTTACTTCTATCAATACTACCAAGAGCTTTTTCTAGACCGAGCTTTTCTTTACAAAAATTCTCGTCTTCCCACGCTTTTAAAGTACATAGAACTTGCGCTGAAAATGCTTCGTGAATCTCATAGAAATCAAAATCTTGTAATGTTAAATCTGCTCTTTCCAACATCTTTGGAACGGCATAGGCCGGCGCCATCAAAAGTCCTTCCTCATTAATATAATCAACAGCTGCAGACTGCGAATATGTAAGGTAGGCCATAACATCTAATTTATTTTTCATTGCATATTCTTCACTACAAAGAAAAACACAAGAGGCTCCATCAGAAAGTGGAGAACTATTTCCAGCTGTAAGTGTGCCTTTACTACTCTTATCAAAAGCTGTTCTAAGTTTATTCAACTTATCGAGAGACGTATCTCCTCTCACAATATTATCTTTCTTCACCCCTGCACACGATGTAATAAGATCATCAAAGAAACCTTGCTGATAAGCTGCTTCAGCTTTTTGGTGTGACTCAAGCGCTAGTTGGTCTTGCTCAAAGCGAGAGATATTCCAAGTTTTCGCCATATCCTCACAACTCTCCCCCATAGACTTACCTGTTCTCGCCTCTTTCACCGCTGGAAGCTTTGGTAGTAACTCTTTAGGAGAAAATCCCTTTAAAACAGATAGCTTCTGACCTAGGGTCTTTGCTCCATTCAATCTCAATAGTCTGTCTGAAAACTTTTTTGAAAACTCAATTGGAACATCACTATTAGTATCTACACCTCCGGCAATTGCACAGTCTATATGACCTAATGCAATCTTATTCCCTACAAGAATAGCCGCTTCAAGCGATGTACCACATGCCATTTGAACATCAAAAGTTGGAGTCGCAAAAGAGAGACCACTCTCAATTGCGCACTCTCTTGCTAGAGAGAAGTCAGCAGCATGCTTAGAAACAGCTCCGAGAGAAAGCTCACCAACGGCCTTTCCCTCTAAGTTAAGTTTACTAACAAGTCCTTTAAGCGCAGTGCTCATCAGTTCTTTATTAGACATCCCCATATACTTAGATCCTGATCTACAAAATGGAATTCTAGTTCCATCAATAATACATACCTTTTTAATCTCTGACATTTTAACCTCTCATAATACTCAATTATATTTTTTTAATAAATTCTAAATAAATTCCGATAATAATCTATGCAAGAAAAATCAATAGACAGTATTCGAGAATATGCTTGGAAGCGTAGAGCAACAATCTTAGGGCTTAGTACGGCTTCTGTTGTTCTTCTCTTAAGGTTTCTATCTGAGTTGATATTTTCTACACATTTCGACAAATCAAATTATATCATTATTTGCACAACTATAGTTTTAATTTGCCAATTAATTTATGTAAAAAAAACTAGATTCTACGAAACATCACTTTTCTATACTCTACTTTTTGCTTTTATCTTCATTTACGCTAGAGCAAGTATGACAGGGGGACTAACCTCTCCAACCATGGCCTGGTATCCAGTTGTTCCCATCATCTCCTCTTTTCTCCTACCAAGAAGTAAGACCATTATCATAGGAATATGCTCCGTTATATTTATCGTATTCACATCTCAGTTCTCTTTAGTTCATGACTTAAATCTTCCAGCGACTCCTCTACAGGATTACTCAAGAGTACTCGTGTATATATCTGTGACTTTTATATGTACTGTCTTCTGCTTATTTCACGAAGATCAGCGAAAGAAAATGAGAGTAAAACTAGAAGAACAGAGATTAAGTATTTTAAGCTCAGCTAGAAATACAGAACTTGGAGAGCTTGCGGCCGGTATTGCCCATGAAATTAATAATCCTCTAGCTGTTATAAAAGTAAAATCAAAGAAGATAAAAGCTTTGAACTCAGAAAATAAAGAGGTTCTTGACTCTATTGAGAAGATCTCGGCCATGGCCGAAAGAATTAATAAGATTGTTAAATCCATGAAAAACCTCTCTAAGAATCAAGTGAACCAAGAGAAAAGTAACAAAGAAAATTTTGAATATATTTTTGAAAATGTATTAACTCTATGTGAAACAAAAATGAAGTATTCAAATATCCAGTTTCAGCTAATTAATAATGTTAAGAATTTAGATAAGTATAGAATCCCCATCCAGCTTGGCCACGTTCTCTTAAATATAATCAACAATGCCTATGATGCGGTATTAATTGAAGAAACAAAGTGGATAAAGATCTTTATTAATACTGTAGATGAATTGCTTGAAATCAAAATAAGCAATAGCGGAAAGCTCATTGATGAAGATAAGAGAGAGAAAATATTCAACCCCTTCTACTCTGATAAAGATAATAGAACCGGACTAGGTTTAAGTATTAGTAAGAATAACCTCTCGACTCTTGGTGGTGAATTGAAGCTTCTTTCTGATACAGAATTTACGACCTTTAGCATCACTCTCCCGTTAAAGGAGCACTAAATAATTAAATTCAAATAAAGCTCTAATTCATTCCAAAAAATACTTAGGTATAACTAAAGGAAGGAGATGAATATGAGTTTATTTATTGATTTATATTTGTGTATCGTTGAAAGGGTCACTGACCTATTGCTCTACTTAGACAATCGAGATGAAGAACTAAACCTCTTAGTTGATAACGATGAAATAGGGATCTTTCAGCTAGATCCCTCTATAGAGTAACTTTAGAAGGAAAGTCTGTTCCAATGTAGTCAACGCCCATTTGAGTGTAGGCACTTAGGTCCTCTTTCTTATTCACGTTCCAAACTGTTACTTTATAATTATGGTGGTGGCAAAGCTCAACCAATGCTTGATCAACAGTTGCCACAGAAATAGAAATACCATCAGCTCGTGCATTCTCAATCATATTCACAGCATTTACAGGCAGGCCATAGACAAGACACGCCGTCCTTATTTTAGCATCAATCTCTTTAACTTTCTTAACGATTCTATGGTTAAAAGATTTTACAATCACTTTATGATGAATCTCTCTCTCTTGAATAAGCTTAACAAGTAACTTCTCACATCCACTTGACTTCACTTCGATAAAGAGAGTGAAAGAATACTGATCTAATAAATCGACTACTTCCTCTAAAAAAGGAATTTTCTCACCGTTTCCAGCATCTAAAGCGCGAAGTTGCTCACTATCCATCTTAGCGACGGCTCCACTTGCGTTAGTTGTTCTATCGACAGTATCATCGTGAATAACAACTAATCTATTATCAGCACTTAGATGAATGTCTATTTCAATGGCCTTAAGACCTAAATTAAGAGCGTAAGTTATACCGTCTATTGTATTTTCAGGCCTTTCACCCTTCGCTCCTCTATGGCCAAGCATTAATGTATCAGTATACAAGTTCATCTCCTTAAGTAATTTTTCCTTATACTACATAAGAATTATTCAAAAGGGAAACCATGCCCCTTGCAGTTCAATTAAAATAATCAGATAATAATAAAATGAAAATTTTAACAATCCTCATCCTACTCCTTACCTCTAACACAATATACTCAAACGAAGGCAAGGGCTACTCCTTCTCCCTAGGTGGAGGCGTTATTTACAAGCAAAATATCAGGGATGATAATCAGTACGATAAAGCAGATAAGAATTCGATTGTTACACCAATCCCAATGGCCCAGCTCTCAATTGGACCAGTTAGTATTTCTGGACCAAATGTAAAAGTGAAGTTACCAGGAACGACATTCATCTCTCCCTATATAGGTATTGGAAGAGATGGAGAAAGGTACTACGGACCAGGAATGGAGTGGAGAAAAGACTCATGGTTTGCAGAAGTTGGGGCAAATATACTGATGTTTAAACTCTCTTACTCTAGAGATGTTCAAGGAAGATCTCACGGCGAGATAATGGATATCTCCTACAATGGTCGTCTCTTCCTTGGTAAAGTAATTTTAAATTATACATTCTCTCATACTTTTTATGACAAAGAATTTACCAATTACTACTACGGGGTTCGCGCCAATGAAGTCACAAGTGATAGACCCTACTACGCACCAAAGTCGAGTGGAACAAATAGTGTGGCCATTAGTCCAATTTGGCTTATATCAAAGAATGTAAGTTGGTTTAACTCTGTTAAGGCAACATTCTTAGGTAGTAAAATTAAAGATTCTCCTACTGTCGCTAGAGATTGGTATCTAACTGCGATTTCTGGTATTACCTATAAATTTGACTAAGTGATAGAGAGCTTATTTAAGATATCGACAATCTTCTTATAGCTTGGAAGCTTAAACTCTTCATAGAGAGAGTGAAAGATTGCTTTTCTATTAATCAGATCCTCTAGGTCATTAGAGCTGTAGTTTAAAATATAAGAAACATACTTTTCAACGACGATAAAAGCTATTGCCATTGGTGAAATACTAGCAGAGTAATTCTCAACGAATCCTACTCCTGTAGTCGTTCCATGATGTTGCTTAATGAGAATATCTGCTCCAACAGGTGTCTTAGGAAAGGACTGGACTAGATTTGAGGCCATATTGGCGTGGTTGAGAACAAGGTCCCCAGCCTCGAGATCAAGATTCTTAACTTCATCATTGGAGAAAACTTTGAGGTGGGATTCACTCTTTAAGTAGATATCATGGAAGAAGCTAACAAAGGTTAGTTTTTCTAGTTGCAGGTTGAGCTGATCCCCAACTCCCCACTCCATTAAAGGGGCAATCTCCCTACAGACGGCGCAGATAAGATAATTTCTCTTATAAGCATAGCTTCCTTTATTTTCTAATATATCTTTAATTAAAGAAGAGACTTCACTATGTCCCTCTATAGATTTGGCCATAACAGCAATCGCCAAATTTGAAAGGCGTACCGTGTGCTCAGTTACACCCACAGCATCTATTAAATTCTGACTAATGCTGTAAGTATCGGAATTAATCTCATGAACACCTTTGCCACTCTTAGCACTCTTTACAATTTTCTCAAGTGATTGCTGTAAGAGTTGGTTTAAGAGTTGATTGTGATCATCTTTCTTAATGTAGAAGTTTTGAACATTATTATCTTCATACTTTTGTACAGCAGCCTTATCGATTGTATCGCCTTTATTAATTCTCTTAATAAATTTCTCTTGAGTCTTAGTCTCTAGCTTTATGTAAATGTCACAAGAAGTTGACTCCATCAAATAGAAGTTTTGAATGGCCAATGGAACATAATCAGGAAGCTTCAGCTGACGAAGCTGCTCAGGAGTTATTTTTAGTAACTTAATGATAAGTCTTTTTAGCTCTTCTATTCTAAAGCGATCTGGCAGAACTTCGAAATTTCCAGAAGGAAATTCAAAATCCCCAAGAACAACGACAGGGATTTTAGAGTGAATATCATAGAGATGATTCATGATGATATTTGCCATTTCGACTTTCTCATCATCAACTTTATATTGATTGCGTACAATAATAAGGTCTGGCCTTTCGTGAGCAATTAGCTCCTTCGCATCAAAGGCCATAAATGTACTTAAAATTTTGGCATCAAAGTCAGTGCTTAACGCATTTCCTAGCAGGGATAATACCCTTTCGTCTGACTCAATAAGTAGTAATTTTAACATATTGCTATTATAGTATATTTCTTTACCTAGAAATATTCATTTTACCTAAATTATTATAATACAATAAGATTTATGAATTTTATCACTAAGAGCAAAGAAATCCATCAAAAATACCCCAACCTCCTCGTAGCTATTTTCTTCTCGGGCGGTTTTCTCTTTGATATTTTCACCCTAGGACAAGTCGATGAGTTGGCCAATTTCTTTGGTCATACGATCTACATCATTCTCCTAATCACCAGTTTTCTTCACCTAGAAAGAAAGTATGACTACCAATGGCTCAATAAATTCGCTCTCTACCAAAAGGATATCTTCCACTTCTTTGCGGGTAGTTTACTTAGTGGTTTCGCAATATTCTTTTTTAAAAGTAGCTCGCTATCCGTATCTGGTCTTTTCATCCTTCTTATTCTTGCCCTACTCATGGCCAACGAATCCCCTAAGTTGCAATCAACAGGGCCAGTAATAAAACTTATTCTCTTACAATTTTGCCTGAGCGCTTTCTTTATTATTTATATTCCAGTGATAGTTGGGCTCATGGGTGTCACCATTTTTTTGATTACTCTCGTTCTCTCGGCCATTACTCTACCTATCATTCTCACAAGGCTAAAACACCAAGCCGTTCTAGAGTCAAAGATCATTGCCGTGGCCATGAGTTTTATTCTTTTAATGGGATATATAACAAATTTGATCCCGCCTGTTCCTCTTAGTGTGAAGAAGATAGGTGTCTACCACAATATAGAAAAGAGCGAAGGTGTTTATAAACTCTATAAGGAGAAGTCTTTTCTCGACTACTTTGGGCTCGAGGGACACTCATTTAAATACAAAGAAGGCGATAAGGTTTTCGTCTTTGCTAGAATCTTTGCTCCTAAAGGATTTAAAGAGAATTTATATATTCAGTGGGAGAAGTGGGATAAGACTTGGAAGATTAGTGATAAAATACCCCTCTCTATTAAAGGGGGAAATCTCTGGGGATACAGAGCTTTTACTTATAAGAAGAACTACTCAGATGGTCTATGGAGAGCGAGAGTCATGAGCTCTGATAAGAGAGAGGTCGCAAGAGTGGAATTCTCAATCTCCCCTTCTAAAATCCAAGAAAGAGAGTGGAATATTATCACAGAAGAATAGGGCCAAAAAGTCCACAGTCTCAACATGCACCAACGCGCAACGCGTCTACTAGCTAAATTCACATTCTTTAAAATGGCATACTATTTGCTTTTATTTACTGAACCTTATTTTAAATTGAGTTAATAGTGCCAAAAAGTTTTTTACCTTTCTTCTTTCTCTCGCTCTTCGTGCTAATCACTAGCGCCCAGGCGGCCATAAAAGAAAATTTCCACATTCAAGCAAAGCTTGAACAGGCCAATATTCCAATTACTAAGAGTTTTTCAATTAGGGCAAAATCCATTAATCAAGTACGCATAAAGAAGACAGCAAATATAGAAGTGAAGGAAGTTTATATAGAGCTTTCAGACGGGACTTTTATTAAATTAGATGTCAAAAAACTAAAGGCCGGAGATAATGAGAAATGGCCCTTAGTTAAAAAGCATATCAAGACGATTACCTTCACTGCTCTTACGACCTCTAAGGGCGACAATCAATTAGAGTTTATCCTTACCAGATAATCTATATATCTCTCCTTGAAAATATAAACGCCAAAAGCGCAAAGAGAAGAATATAAGTTACACCGTAGTGGGCGTAGAAGGTAAAAAAGTTAACTCCTATATCACTTCCACCCAAGAACGATTTCGCATACGAGTCCATAATTTGAACTCTAGGAAAGAAGAAATAGAAGATGAGTCTAATCACTTTAAAAATAGAGAGATTAGCAAATAGCTCTTGTCCACCAGAACTCATAAAGCTCGTATTTACGGAGGATAAGAATACTCTAAATATAAAGAGAAAAATAAATGCGTACATTTTTGGCATATATAAAGAGGATAATGCCGCTAGTGTGGCCAGTGTAAGCATATTTGCACTCATAGAAATTATTGCGACAAATAATCCTCCAAACTCAAGCGTACCAGGTGTGTAAAGAGAGAAGAGAACAATAGAGTAAATAATAGATATGATGAAGAGAACTAAGGAAATAATCCAAGCTCCAAGAATTCTAGATATTAGATACTCCACCCTTCTAATTGGAAAGGACAAGATTTGAGAAATAGATGATGACGCAAAATCAGAGCTCACACAATTAAGTCCTAAGAGAATAGACGTTATTGAGGAGATACTTGAGAGCCCAAGAAAAATGATGAAGAAACCCTCTCCACCGATAGATCCACCACTTATATTAAAATTTGTATTAATAAAGTCTAAGAGAATTTTGATTAAAGTAATCACAATAAATGTAAAGATGAAGATAAAAGTAATGGCCTTACTTCTGAACTCCTTATTTATTGTATTTTCCGTCAGCGTTCTTATTATCTGGAAATTCATTTTACATCCTTAATTAACTTATAAAAGTATTCTTCTAATTCTTCTCCAGCAAGAATCTCTTCAATCTTACCTTGAACTAGAATTTCTCCCTTATTCAACACTGCCATTGAGTCACATATCTTCTCCATTTCAGAAAGGATATGAGAGTTTATGAAAATAGCTTTATCTTCTTCTTTGGCTAAACTCGCAATAATATCTTTAAGGTCTTTTATTCCAAGTGGGTCTAAACCTGAAAAAGGTTCATCCAAAATAATTAACTTACTATCCGACACTAAGAGCGTTGCTATTCCAGTTCTTTGAAGCTGCCCTTTGGATATTTTATTTAACTTACTATCTGAAATATCACTAATCCCCACTCTACTAATAGCGCTTTGGACTTTCTGGTGAAGATCATCTCCCTTTAATCCATGCATTTGACCAAAGAACTTCACACAATCATAAACACTATAGTAATTGTGAAAAGAAAACTTCTCTGGAAGGTAAGAGACACCAACACGACTTGAAGAATCACTAACCGATTTATCAAATAAAGAGAGCTCACCACCTGAGAGTGAAACGAGTCCCAAAAGCGACTTCACAAAAGTTGTCTTACCTGCTCCGTTAGGCCCAAGCAGCGCAAAGACTTCTCCTTTAGAGACTTCAAGACTTACATTATTAAGTGCTACATGCTTGCCATATTTCTTTGTTATATTCTTAGCTGAAATCATTTCTCTGCTGCTCCGTCCACAGGTGTAGGCTTACCTGACTTGTCGATTCTCACATAAGTAAATTGACCCTCAGTCACTTTTACTCTTTCATTCTTGTAACGCTTTACTACAAAAACTTCGATCTTAATTCTTAGGGAGGTATTCCCCTTCTTAATTAATTCTGAATAACAGCAAACAATGTCACCAACATGGACAGGGGAATGAAAAACCATAGAGTCAACAGCAACTGTAACGACTCTCCCTCCACAATGTCTCATTGCGTAAATACTTCCAGCGATATCCATTTGCGACATTAACCAACCACCGAAAATATCTCCATTTGGGTTTGTATCTGCTGGCATGGCCAGGGTTCTGAGGGAGAGCTCTCCCATAGGTGTATCATTTGACATATAATCCTCATCTTTAATATTGAGACAGTTTCTAATATATATGGTATCAAATCTTGTGGATTTTTCTAATAAATGTGCCTATTACTTTAACAATAATCAAAAAAAATCTGGAGAATCACTTCTCAGTAAAAAATTGGTGCGCATTTTCCACTCAAGTTCCAATGAATTAAAAGCATACACTCTAACTGATACAATTCATAATATTGAATTAGAGTGGATTCAGTTAAAATCATATAAGGCGATCAAGGCCAAGTGCGACTGTAGAGAGTTTCAATTTAGCGCAAGTTGCTCTCACCTCTGGGCCATAATAAAAAGTGCTGACTCCGAGCAATTTCCAGATGCAGTACAATCTCTTGAAAAAGTTGACTTCATTACTCCGACACCAGCGCCACCTGTTGACTCCTCCCCAAAATCCAATGCACTACTCAAGCTAGAAAATGCATTTGAGCAACAAAAGAAGGAGTACGAGGCCAAATTCAATATTGAAGAAACACATGAAAAAGAATTGAGCTTTAAAATATTTGAAAACTATCCAATGCAAGACAATGCTCTTAGAGTAGATTTACAAATAGATAAGAAACTCATTCACCTCAACGACAAGTTAATTAAATCTCTAAGCGAAAGAGATAGAGGCCTAGTCGAAATTTTTAGACGAATGTCCAGTGTTCAATCTAAATCTTATTGGCAGAGAAGAAATATCAAAAGTAAGAATACATTCTTTGAAATTCCAAGTGAAAGTATTCCATTCCTCTTACCTCTTATTTCTCAGTGTGGACTAGTAAATTCTAAGAATGAAGTAATCACCTATCAAGAAAGAGAAACTCTAGTTGCACATGGAAAATTAGAAGATAGTGATGAGTGGAAATTCACACCCTTCTTCAAATTAGGTGATAGAGTCATTGAGATCAGTGAAGTTTATTGCATAAGAAATATTGAATTGGCCCTCTTGGATCGATCAATATATAGAGTTGACTATAGAGGGCTTAGGCCACTCTTTGAACAATTTCTAAATGAGAAGACAAGCTTTAAAAAAGATGAAGTTCCAAAGAAAGAGTTAAAGAACTTTATAAAAAAGTACCCTAGTCTAGCTGTAGTAGAAATTCCAAAGAGCGTGAAAATAGACAAGGTCTTAGTCTCGCCTATTATTAGGATGAACTTAGATATTTCAAGTGGTCCAATTGGAACAGTCATTTGGGCGCAAATTATTAGTACCTATGAAAATGATTGGCACTCTCCCCTAAGCCCTATTCCGCTCACGCAAGACGATCAAAGAGTTCTACGAGTAAAGGATAGTAATAAAGAATTAGAACTACTAAACTTCTTAGCACAAACACTAGACTTAAACCTAGAGACGAAGGACTTTAGTAGAAAGATTGAAATCAAAGTAGATGACTTCAATGAGAAGATATCACTATTAATAAATAATGAAATAGAGGTCTTTGCCAAGAACAAGAGAGTTTCTGTACCAAAGAGTATGGGAATTTCTATAGAGAGTGACGATGATTGGTTTGAAGTGAAATCAAACCTTGAGTATGAAGGTGAAAGTTTTCATACACCAAAGATTTTAGCAATGGCCAAAGACTCACAAGCACTCATTCCTCTAAAGAATGGAGAGCTAGGACTAGCTCCTGTAGAGTGGCTTCGAAAACATCTAAGACTTGAGTATATGAGTTATATGAAAGATGAAAAAGTCATTATGGCGGCAGATCACCTACTCTATCTAGATCTGCTTTTCGAAGAAAAACAATTAAAGACTAGGCCGCCTAGCTATAGCCAATTACTCCAAAAACTCAAAAATGCTAAAGAAGCCCCTGAGTTAAGTATTCCTAAAACTTTTAATGGGAAGCTAAGAGATTATCAGTACGAAGGTGTAAAGTGGCTTAACTTTATAGATGAGCTCTCTCTTGGAGGCTGTCTAGCGGACGAAATGGGATTAGGAAAGACTGTTCAGATTCTCTGTCACCTCGCTATTTTAAAAGAGAAAAAGAGAACGAAGCATCTTATTATTGTTCCAAAGTCTTTAATACATAATTGGAAGAAAGAGGCGAAGAAGTTTTGTCCGCACTTAAAGACAAGAGTCTATGAAGGTGCGAGAAAAGATCGTGTTGATATTCTTGAGGAAGACTTTGATATTCTCTTTTGCACTTATGGCATCACTCGTAATGATTATGAAACTTTAAAGGAAGTCTATTTCGACACCATTATTTTAGATGAGGCCCAACATATAAAGAATGAAAACTCTCTCATCTCAAAAAGTGTTTTACTTCTCCAATCTAGAAGTAAGTTCATTGTTACGGGAACCCCTATAGAGAATAATCTTAGTGAATTATTTACGCTATTTAGATTTCTCTCACCAAAAGTCTTCAATCAACAAAAGATATCCAAAGAAAATCTTACTGATGGTAACGAGAGTGTTGTTGAGAATATACTCAAAGGGCTACGACCCCTCATCTTGAGAAGAATGAAGGTTGATGTATTGAAAGATCTTCCTCCAAAGAACGAATCTGTACTGGCAGTAGAGTTATCCCCTGAACAGAATGAAATTTATAATGAATTAAAAGAACACTATCGCTCGAAGTTGATGGATAAAGTACAAAAGGTCGGTATCAAGAAGAGTAAGGTTCACATATTAGAGGCATTGCTTCGACTGAGACAGGCCGCATGTCACCCAGGACTTATTAATCCTTTATACCTAGATAGTGAAAGTGCCAAATTAGAAATACTTGTTGAAAAACTTAAAGTCATTGCTAAGTCCGGTGAAAAGGCCCTCGTATTTAGTCAATTTACTCAATTCTTAAAAATTGTTCAAAATAGATTAAAAGCAGAGGGAATTGAATTCTCCTACCTAGATGGGCAAACCAGAAATAGAGAAGAAGTTATTGATGAATTTAAAGAAGTTCCCGACAAAACTGCTTTTCTAATATCTCTAAAAGCTGGTGGCTTTGGACTCAATCTCACACAAGCAAAGTATTGCTTCCTTCTAGATCCATGGTGGAATCCAGCTGTAGAGGGACAGGCCATCGATAGAATTCACAGAATTGGGCAAAAGAGCGAAGTCTACGCCATTAAACTTCTAAGTGAAGGCACTGTTGAAGAAAAGATAATAGAAATGCAAAAGAGAAAGAAGAAGCTGGTAGACAACCTCTTCTTTGGAGACTCCACGGTACTGAAAGATATAGACTCAAGTGACCTTGTCTTTCTATTCTCATAATTTCCCCCTTTGTCCGACAAACTTTCTAGATTAAAATAATACTATATTCACGACAGTAAGGAATTTATGAAGATAAATGAAAAGTTAGCAGACTTCTTTAAGGCCGCAATTATTTCAATCAGTATTACTTTTATCATGGCAATTGGCTTTCACTTTGTTAGTGAAGGAATACTTAGACGCTTCTTCATATTATTTGGAGGAGACTTCTTAGGTGGTGGATATATTCAATGCCTTACCTTTACTGCTTTTTTCTGGGCCTTCTTCGAAATCAAGCATCAACTTAAAATAATTCTAGGTGAAAATAAGGCCTTTAAGAGTAAAATTCTCCCTACTGAAGAAAAACACCTAATCATTCCCTCTGAAATAAGTGAACTGCACTTAAAAGTATCCTCACTCAATAAGAAAAAGAATAGCTTACTCTACAAGATGATTATTAAGGCATGTTTAAAATTTAGAGCAACAAAATCAATTCCAGAAATGATAGAGATCATTAGTATCCAAACTGATATCAATAAAGAACTTTCTGAATCAGATCAATCTAATATACGTTATCTAACTTGGGTTATCCCATCAATCGGGTTTGTGGGAACTGTACTAGGAATCTCACAAGCACTCATGATCGCAAATAGTGGGGATATGGAAGTCATCACGGCAACCCTAGGTGTTGCCTTCGACACAACACTTGTGAGTCTCTTACTAAGTATTATTATCATGTGGTACTACCATGCCCTTCTAAGAGAGAACGATCTTCTACACGCAAAGATTAAAGATTATGTCATTGAGAATTTAATTAATAGAATTGAGATTGAATAATGTCTTCAAGAAGAGAAGTTAACGCATTTAATATATCCTTTCTTGATCTACTTTCTGGCGCACTAGGTGCGGTGATCATCCTCTTTGTTGCTGTCCCTAAAGGTGGACAAGAAGTAAAAAAGAAAGAGCCAATCACAGTGGAGAAAAAGTTAAAAGAAAAGAATGCTGCTCTTCAAGCTCAAGTGAACGCCTTAAAGGCAGAGCTTAAAAAGAATGAGGTCAAGATACCGATAAAGGCGCAAACGCCAATAGAAACTCCTCCAGTAAAGAAGGAAGTTGTCACCGAAGCTGTTCAGACAAAAGGTATACTTGACGTAGATGTAGGATTTAAATTTAAAGGAAAGAATATTGTATTCTTAATCGATGTATCAGGTTCAATGAAAACCTTAGATAAGATGGGGCAAGTTAAGGCGGGCCTAAAAATGCTCATCACCTCTATGCCAAGCGATTATCAAATAGATGTCATACACTTTCCAGGCAAACGTGGGGCAAGGTATTACTCTCTATGGAGCTATACTCAGAAACTAGGAGAGCGCCAGAAGAAAGATGTCTACAGATTCCTAAATAGATTAAACCCCAAAGGAGCAACTCCCACACGTAGTGCTCTAAAATATGCCCTAACAAAGTATCCAGACTTAACAGATGTGGTTTTACTCTCAGATGGAGCCCCAACCAAGATGAACTCAAGTGAATATGACGATATAAAAGATATACTTTCAGAAGTTAAGAAAGATAATTTTAAGAATATCCAAATCAATACAATTGGAGTTGGTGCGGCCTTCTCTCTACAATCCACCACACCGGCATCAGTCTTTTTAAAAGAGTTAGCAAAGCAGTCTGGTGGTTTTTTCTACGGATTCTAATTCACTTCACCAAATACTTCAGCAGCATTTCTCTTAAGCATTGATCTGGTAGCGAGGTAAGTAATCACTAAACTGATAAAGCTCACACCTATAATTGGCATAATTGCAATTGGTAAGCTAAATACAAAGCTAGACTTAAAAGCAACTTTAGAAACAATTGCACCTAAAATAACACAGAGAAGGCTCCCTATAATCGAAGAGCTTAATGCGATAATTGAAGTTTCAAGTAAGACAACTTTTAAAATCATTCTATCATTGAGACCTAAGATCTTAAGTAAGTTTAAATCCTTAAGCCTAATAATGAGCTGATGGCTAATTAATGAATAGAGCACTAGCAATCCAACAATAAAGACAAGTAAAGTCATTGAAGTTAAAATCAAAACCATACTTTCCATTATATTGGTGACTCTATCAATGGCCCTCGTAATATCGACCACTGATACATTTGGAAATTTTTCAAATAACTTTTGAGAAATATCACCCACACTATCTTTGTTAACTTTCACTGCGGAGACAAAAGTCTTAGGGGCGTCCTCAAGCACTCCTTTTTGAAATTGAATAAAGAAATTCGGTCTAAAAGAAGTCCACTTAACTTCTCTTAGTCCCACAATTTTAGTGGCCAAAGGAATTCCAAATATCTCAAACTCTAAGGTATCGCCAATATCGACACCTAGCCTACTTGCATATCTATGCTCTAGAGTGATCTCAGCAAACTCGCTCTTCTCTAAGTCATAGACTCCCTCTGTGAGCCTACCTGCGGTAAGGGTTTCTGAAATATCAAGACCTTCTCTATAACTCAGATTAACTCCACGATTTCTCATGCGAATAGCGCGCTCTTGCTCTCTTGTCATTGACTCTTCAACTGATGACTGAATTCTCTCCCCCTTAATCTTTGAGAGTCGAGAGCGAATCATAGGTGCCATAACAAGAACTTCACTCTCTTCATTTGCGACAAAGAAAGAATTCAAGTTCTCAACTTGCTCTGGCTGAATGTCAAAGAGAAAAAGTGCCGGCCCATCTCCTCTGAGAGGCCCTTCTAATTCAGTTAGAAGTACGTTTCTAAGAGTTGGGATGAGTGTAATCATTGTGGTAGAGATCATTAAACTCGCAATTATAAATAGTGAAGAAACTCTATATCGAGTTAAAAATCCCCATGCCAGTTTTCTTGAGAGACTTCCTCTTTGTGAGAGTCCTCTGAGTCTCTTTAAAATAAAATTCCCAATTAAAAATAGAAGCCCTAGTGATAGAAAGAGAAAAGAGGCGAATATACTTCCAATAATTACAGAGTGCCCTATAACAATAGAGATAATATAGAAGAAGATTATCCAAGGAAGATAAATATACCAACGACTCCCCTGACCTTCACCCTCGTCATCGAAAGAGAATAAGAATTTGAAATCAATATTGAGGTAAGGAAGTATTAAGGCCACTCCAATGAGCATAGGACTTAAGATCCCCACTATTAGAGGGATAAGAATAGAGGCAAATGTATAAGTAAGCTGTAAATTATATCCCAACTGCTCATTAAATAATTTAATAATAAGAGGAAGAATCACAGGACCAAATGAAATAGCGATTAGGGAGCTAATTAAACTCAGAACAAAGAGTTGTCCAATAAGAACAAAGAAAACAGTACTCTTCTTTAGCCCAAGAAATTGAAAAATGGCGATCTCTTTTCTTCTCTTATAGAGAAAACTTCTAAAGAGATACATCATGGCCATTGAGGCAAGGAAGAGACCACTTAAGCTAACGAGACCTAAGAAATCGTTTATATAATTAAGGATTCGACTCACTTGCTGAGAAGATTTCTCTGGAGTCACTATGCGCGCACTAGAATCATTAATAGCAAGACTAATTGCCTTTAACTTCTCTTTTGTAATTTTCTCTTTTACTTTAAATAGATATTTATTGCTGTAAGTACTTCCCTCTTTAATGAGTTCTGCTCGTTCGAGACCCTTAAAAGTGATATAGACTCTCGGAGCAATTCCTCCCATTTGGAAGCTCTGTGCTCCATCATCAATAACAAAGCCAGCGACTTTAAACGTCGTTTCACCTACAATAAGCTCATCCCCTAAAGAGATATTCAGCTGCCTCTTTAGCTCTGGATAAATATAGGCTTCATGGTCATTTTTAAATTCGAGAAAACTTCCATCTTCTAAGACAATATTTCCATAGAATGGATACTTATCTTCTATCACCCTAATAGATGCAAGACGTGATTGCTCTGAATAGCCTGCCATAGAAAAGAGACGAATACTTCGAGTAAGATCTTCAACTTTTATAACGTCACTAACCTTACTAATATCAACATCAAGTCTAGAGCTGATGGATAAATCTCCACCTAGAATTGTTTTAGATCTTGAATTTAATTCATCAGAAAATGAAGATTTGAAACTTTGAATGGCCACTAGGCCTATAAGTCCAATTGCAAGGTTTAAAATAAAAATAAGTGAAAACTTAGGAGAGCTTTTTAATTCTCTAAAAATCAGTCTAAAAACCATTAGAGATTGCCTTCCTTCAATACTCCTTGAGAGAGAACAAGTGTGCGCTTACATCTCTTAGCTAGCTGCATCTCATGAGTAACTAAAATAAGTCCCATATCCTCTTTCTCAACCAGATCAAAGAGAAGATTCATAATGCTTACACCTGTTTCTTCATCCAAGCTTCCACTCGGCTCATCGGCCAGAATTAACTTAGGACGATTACTCATGGCCCTAGCAATAGCAACCCTCTGCTTTTCTCCACCACTTAGTTGATTTGGAAAGTGAAGGGCCCTCTCTTTTAATCCTACGCTCTCAAGTAGACTGAGCGCTTTCTCTCTAGCGTTTTCGTCCCCTGCAATCTCTAGAGGTAGCATAGTGTTCTCAAGAGCATTTAAATGCTCTATTAAATGAAATTGTTGAAAGACAACACCAATAGAGCTTGCTCTTAATGCCGTCATCTCCTGCTGAGAATACTTAGTGATATCTCTATCTTCGAAGTGGATCTGACCACCATCGACACTTTCAATTCCACAGAGGATTGAGAGCAATGTAGATTTACCACTGCCAGACTTTCCTACTACCGCAAGTGTATCTTTACTATCTAAGCTTAAGCTCGCCCCTTTTAAAACATCAATTTGATTGGGACCCTGAGTGAAACTCTTTGTTATATTCTGACAATTTAAAATCATTTTAAAAACCTAAAGTATGGAAGTAAGTTCTCGGCCATTTTCTTATGACCTAGTTCATTGGGATGAAT
Organism: Halobacteriovorax marinus SJ; assembly: GCF_000210915.2. Lineage (NCBI taxonomy): Bacteria > Pseudomonadati > Bdellovibrionota > Bacteriovoracia > Bacteriovoracales > Halobacteriovoraceae > Halobacteriovorax > Halobacteriovorax marinus. The sequence goes on along the minus strand of NC_016620.1, from coordinate 1,319,903 downwards.
ACCATCGGAGAGGTTGAGCTCTTTCTTGGCCGCCACTCCATCTAAGAGAAAAGGGATTAAATCAATCTTCATCTCCTCTTTAAGAGCGGTAAACATATTTCTAAATTTCTTTGTATAGTCTGGTCCATAATTGGGAGGCATATACATTCCAGCTAAGATAACTTTCATATTCTTATCTTTTGCTAGTTTGATAATGGCCTTTAAATTTTCCTTAGATGAATCTAATTTAATTCCTCTTAGTCCGTCATTTGCTCCCAAGGCCAAAACTAAAACCTCGGGCTTAGATCTTAGAAACCACTTGAGCCTAGATAAACCACTGGCAGTAGTAGACCCAGAAACACTACCGTTAATAACTTCGATATCTTTCTTATGCTTTTCTTTGAGAAGGCTTTTTAAAATCATTGGATAAGCACTTTCTTTGGCCACTCCATAACCCTCGGTCAGAGAATCTCCGATAAAGAGAACTTTTGTCTTAGAAAATGCAGAATAAGAAAATAAAATTGATAGAATTAAAAGTAATTTAGCCATAGATTAAAATTCTAAAGGCCCTTAAAAAGAAAGACAACTCTTTTAGCAGTGACTCACCGCGATCATACCTTAGACTTTGATGGAATAAGAGTAAGTCCCTTAAGTGATCTGATCTTCCCTCAATAGACTTCATAAGTTGTGCTTCACTTAGAACACTGAATTCATGCCAATTCATTCTCTCATACTTAAGAATACAGAAGTAGAGTAAAACGCTTTGCAATTTTACCCTAAATCTAAAAATTAAATAAAAGAGAGAAAATAATAGAATATAAGGCAAATAGAATGCAATTGATGAATCTCTATACTTGTACCTTAAAAGACCACGAAAGAGTTCTCTCTGGGCCTCTAAATCATAATTAAAGAATAGTGTTCCCGATTGATAGTAGATATTTTGTAAATATTGACGCCAGTCGGAGAGCACACCTGAACGAGAGGAGATAAAGTCTTCAATATTTGTAGAGTTACCTCTAAACCTTTCGTATTCAAAGTAAGCATCAGCACCATAGGCAATACGCTCGGGAGAAATAACACTAACGGCATCAAAGCGAGTCCAGATACCCGATTCGTCTAAATACTCAATCCAGGTATGGGCATCTTTATTTGTAATAATATAGAAGTCCCCTACATCATTGTATAACCCTCCCTGATATCCCACAACCACTCGAGCTGGAATATCAAAGAGACGAAATAGTGTAGCACTTGCAGACGCGTAGTGACCACAGAAGCCAACTCTTCGGCTAAAGAGAAATTCATCTAATGCACTCTCTCCCGTATAGACACCAGGGGCCGTGGAATAGAGAAAATTCTTTCTAAAAAAGTCCTTTAGAAAAAGTGCGACTTCAGTTGGTTTTCCTTTAAGTTTCTCATTCTCTTTAATAAAGTTTTGAACTTTGGAACTCTTAGGAATATCAACCTGTAAATATGTTTGCTTATAATTTTTCGATAATTTGGCAGCAACCTTTGGACCAAGCCAACCTTTAAATTTAGATTTCTGATTAAGAAGAGGTGTAGAGAAATAAAGATTTCCCTTTCTACTAATAACAGAGCCCGCAGAAGTTAATGAAACCTTTCTTGTCTTCTCAAGGGTATAAAGTGGACCACTCGCCAAAGTGTCATATGTTACAAAGTAGTCAAACTTCTTATATATCGTTTCCGTATTTCTTCTTTCAGGAAGAGGTGTTTTAGACCAGTCAAAATTATTATTCTTAGCGAGTATTTGTCCTCTCCAATACATATCAAGTCTTTTAAAGCGCTTCGTAAACTTAACGTGAAAAACAACTGAAGGGTCTTTAATAATTTCTGAAATATCACCAGGCTTAAGCTCCTCGCTAAAGCCAGTGGTAGCAGTTGTCGTAGAGAGAAGAAATCCTCCAAAATTAAACCTAGGAAAAACAAGAAAGAGAATGATAACAATGGGAGCACCATAGAGAGAATACTTTAATATCTTCTTAACCCCTTTCCTATAATGGGCCTCTCCAATTGAGAGTTGAGAGAGGATATAAATATTTGAAAAGGAAATGACTAAGCTTATAAAGATAATGAAGAGGTAGTAGAAATCTTCAACTAATAAACTCAGTGAAATTATATGTAAAAATTGAATGAGAACCAAAGAGTAGATATCTCGCTTCGTCTTGAGTTCAAATACCTTGAGTATGACCAGTGTTGAAAAGAGAATACTTGCTGGCTCAAATCCTCTCCATGTTCCGTATTCTTTATAAATAAGGAAAATAGATACTAAGAGAAATGGCATCCTTAACCAGAGAAGAGATTTAAATTTTAATTTCTTATATAAGAGAATCGTTAAAATAATTGAACTATAAAGCCCTATACTCATCCATGAGAAGTATGGAAGAAAGAAGATCATCAAGAAGATATAGAAAATAAGTGAAATCTTTGTGAATATCTTACTCAACTCGTCCCCCAAATTGACTAAGGACTCTTAAACACTTATTTAAATGTCCAAGATTTCTACCTCTAGAGACAACCTCATTATCACAAATTAAAATTGAATCTCTATTAGACTCAAAGGCGTCCAATACATCATTCACTACAATTCCTAATTTCTCTAAATTATCTGAGCTAGACATTTTTATAGTTTTGACTTTTGAACTTGTGCCAGAGAAATTCTTAGTTAAGAGACCTCTCCCTCTTGCGTAGGCCTTCCAATCAATATGCTTCCAATAATCATTGTCTCTAAACCTTCTATGATCTAGAAATTCATCATTAGACTCAGGGTTTAAATCTAAGCTCTCTTCTTCACTTGCAACATATTCAGACTCATAGCTAGATGACTTATCCCTCACTCTTTTTGGATAAACGATCGCCTCTTTATTTGGCATGATATACTTCCAAGCGTAGAAAAGACCCAACGGGTAAGTGGAGCTAATCCTAACTCTCCAAAGAGAGAAAACACCACATCGACTTGGATTTACCATGGCCCTTAGTTTTAAGTTCTTCTCACCAACCGAGCTCACTTTCGTAGCTCCTCTCTTTCCAACCTTCGTTTCAATATTCTTATATTCACCAACCTCTTTAGAAGAGACTTCAAAGAGAATTGAAGAATCTACTCCCAACTCTACGTACTCATCCTTAAAAGAAAAGGACTTCAATCTAGAGATAGAATTATTAGTATAAAAGGCACAAACAATAATAATTGCAACAATGAAAAAAGTTATAAAGTATGAAAATGGATGACCAAATGTAATGGCAATAATAAAAACGAGGAAAGCTACAAAACCAAGAGCGAGGCCAAACTTAGTGGGGAGAATATAGGTTTTATTCGCTGATAACTTCATTTACCTAATGGCTACATTCTCTAAGGCCTCACGTATCTGATCTTGCGAAGAGGTAAGTCCCATTCTAGAGTTTAATCTATGAGCCAAAACATAAGGTGCAATCGTTTGAACGTCATGGGGAGTAACAAAATCTCTCTTTTCAAAAAAGGCGCACGCTCTAGAGGCAAGTAATAAATCTCTCCCCGCTCTTAGAGAGAGTTTCATACCACTATCTAAGTTCTCTCGGCAGTACTCTAAGAAGTTCAAGACATACTCAATGAGACTTTCTTCAATATGAATTTTTTGAATCATTTTATGAATTGATAAATATTCCTCTAAACTTAGAAATGCATGAAGGCCATTAATTTGATCTCTTATATTGTCTCCTAAGAGAATTTTCTTTTCATACTCTCTTGATGGTAGACCAATTGAGAGACTCATAAAGAATCTATCCAATTGTGATTCAGGCAAGGGGTTTGTTCCAATTTGATCGAGAGGATTCTGAGTGGCCACAACAATGAATGGTTCCTCTAGTTGATATTCACCACCATCTACAGTGATATACCTCTCCTCCATGGCCTGAAGTAATGCACTTTGTGTTTTTGGAGAGGCCCTATTTAATTCATCGCCAAGAACCATTCGACTAAAGATAGGTCCCTTATTAAAAATAAAACTCGCTGTTTGCTTGTCGAAAATCGAAGTCCCTAAGATATCTGATGCAAGAAGATCATTTGTAAACTGAATCCTTGAAAGATTTAATCCAAAAATATGAGATAGTAAGTAAACTAAAGTCGTCTTCCCAACTCCAGGAACGTCCTCAATTAATAGATGCCCTTTCGAGAGCATACTTATAAAGGCGATCTTTAATTGATCTTCTTTGCCGAGAAATATTGAATTACACGTCTCAAAGGCGTGCGAAACCTTATCATTTAAATATGTTGATGCTTTCACAAAATCTCCTATCACTCTATTCTATAGAAGAATTGAAAAGAAGTGTAACTTTTGGCCCAATTTCTAGGCAAAATTTAGCTTCCCCACAAAATAAGCGCCAAGAAATAGTGCCGAATTTCCTCTATAAACCCCTGATAACTCAAAAAACCTTTTTCAAAGTGATTCGCTCAGCTATTTCTGTATAGTGCCTATATGGAAACCTTTTACTTACTAACATCTTAACCAAGGAAGTGGCTTGAAAGTCCTCTACTTTTTCATCTCACTTTTATTTGTAAGCTGCGCCGGTCCCTATCACCCATTTGGATCTTCGTACTCACTCTCTCAATTAGAGCAACAGTATTTCGGTACTTCTATGGAGAAAACATTTTATAAGTCCTCCAACAATATAATTTTCTCTCCCAAGTACCAAGTACTACACGAGAGTCGAAACTTTCAAATTGAAATACAAAGACCAATTAATGCCAAAGAAGATCAAGTTTACTTCTTCTACAATGATAAAGACATTACGAAACAGGTAGAGTCAATCTCAGAAGTATTTAAAACAAAAGATCGAATACTTTATCGCATCGACAACCTAACTTTACCTCCAGTAGAGTCTCATAACTTTAATGTCGTCTATAAAAGTAGCCCTGTCGCAACCCCTATTGGAAAGCACTATCCATTTCCAGACTGCGACATACAAAAAATGCCACTTCTTTCGGCCGCAAAAATTAGAGCAAGATCATCTGTTAAAAGGGCCCTTAAAGAAGTCTCAAATAATATGCATATGAACTCCGCTCTCATGGCCGGACTAATTGCTCAAGAGTCTAGCTTCAACCCAAAGGCCGTAAGCTGGGCCAAGGCGGTTGGACTCACACAAATAACTCCAGTTGCAGAAAGACAATTATTAGAAAATAGAGATTATACCCCCTACCCCAAGTGGGGTCGCCTACCGGCATCAGTTTTAAAGAAGTACATAGAAACGGGAAAAATTAACAAAGATAATGACTGGAAACTCAATCCTAGGGAATCTATTCAAGGGGGCTATGACTACCTTAAATATATTTCAAATTATTGGAAGAGACCCCAGAATGCAGAAGCCCTTCCCTCTGGTCTAAAGGACAATAGCGAAGAGATCACCTCCGTTATACTTGCAAGTTATAATTCTGGCCCTAGCCGAGTGAAGAGGAGTTTACTCAATAAAGGAATCTACTGGCTTGACTCAAGAGAGTTAAAAGAAGCTAGAAAGTATGTCTATAAAGTAAAGAGTTACTGCAGACAATACTCTATCGATAAGGAATAAGGTATGAAGCAAAGACCGAAGTTATTACTCTTTACAAGTTTGGTTTTGATTGGAGTTGTTATTTCAATTCCACTACAAATTATTTTCCAAACACAGGTGACGGCGCTCAATATAGATATTCTTTTAAGTCAGATCACTATTTTTAACTGGTTTGTCATAGCAATGTGCTTAATTACATTATCACTAACCTTTAACGGTCATAAACTACTTGGCCTTGCTATCGTTCCGCTTCTTCTTGCTATTCATATTAATAATTACTTTGTTTTTAAATATGCTCTACACACACAGTGGTATCTTCCTCTCTTTGCATCACTGGGAGCAACAGCGCTGGCACTCCTATTCATTATAAATAAGACAGTGAGATTCACAGTTAAAAATCCAGATAAGAGATGGTGGCTTATACCTAAGCGCTATCAAAAAACACTTCCAATTTGGGTAGTTCTCGATGAAGATCTCTGTGTTCTGGCCCACACCCATGATCTTTCAAAGACAGGTGCCTTCATATCCATGAGTGAAGACTCCAATCACTTCTTGGATAAAGAATTAGAGCTTGGAAAAGAAGTAAAAGTCCTAATTGGAAATAAAGACGACGTAGAATTTCACTGTAAAGCACAAGTTGTCAGAAAGGCACAAGCAACAGGAAGTTATCCACAAGGTATTGGATTACATTTTGAAGATGTTTCCATGATTGAAAAATTTCACCTTGGAAGAATTTTAAATAACCCTACTCTCGGTCTTTAAAACAAAAAATAATAGCAGGCAACAAGAGCAAGTCAGTAACAAGAGCGAGAGAGAGAACTAAAGCGCAAAGAATTCCGAAATTTATGTTCGGAGTTAAGTTCGCAAACATAAACAGTCCAAAACAAGAAACTAAGATTACGGTAGTAACTATTAATGCAAGCCCTGTTGAAGTGAATACCTTAAACATGGAGTCATAGATATTCATTCCGCTTCTACGAAGAAGATTGTAGTGACTTAGAAAATGTATCGTATCATCTACAGCAATCCCAAGAGTCACAGAGGCCACTATTGCACATCCAATATCAATGGGGGTGTCCAAGAGAGTAAGCGCTCCCGCACCAAAAACGATTGGTAATATATTAGGGATGAGACTCAATAGACCTAACTTTAAATCTTTAAAGATAAAGATCATAATAATTGTTATGAGCACGAGGGCCATAGCAATTGATGTAAAGAAAGTGTAGACAACATAACTATTCATTCTATGAAAGAGTATTGGCTTACCTGTCGTTTTGATATTGAGGCCTATCTCTTTAGCCTTCTGTTCATAATCCTCTACGCCCTTTAAAGAATCTTTAGAAGTTTGGAGAGACCACAGCACGGAGAGGCGCAATTTCTGTTGCGAGAGATCCATCCTATTATTTAAATCCATTCCCACCGGAAGTGACATGGTATACATGAAGAGCTCTTGAGCAATTTGATCTTTTCTCTCAGGGATTTTGAAGAATTCTTTCTTTCCACCATTGAGAGATTGATTCATCTCTTTGAGAATATTAATTATACTCACCGATTTATTCACATACTCTTTATCTTCAAGCCAATCTTGAAAAAGCTCTACTTTATACAAGAACTCAGGAGAAGTGATTCCACCAGGCTCACCGGAATCAACAATAAGCTCAGGCCCCCCGACTCCTCCATAGGAATTTAAAACAAAGCGATTTCCCTTCGAAATAGGGTCACTTTCAGAGAAGTAAGTATAGGGGTCAGAGTTGATCTCATTTTGAAGAGCTAAATAAGTAAAAGATCCAGAAATTAAAATGAATAATGTTATTATCCATACTCTCTTCTCACGAACAAAGTTGAGATAACTTCTCACAGCACTCTCGGAAAGAGTTTTAGTGTTTAAGCTTTTCGAGGCGCTATTCTTATTAAAGATTATGAGTAGTGGAATTGTTGTTAAGTACGTATAGGAGAAGGCCAGAAAAGTACCCACTCCCGCTAAGACTCCAAGGTCTGAAACTGGCTTAATATCACTTGAGTAAAGGGAGAAAAAGCCAATCATCGTTGAGAATGTCGTTAGAAATATTGGCCATAAATTCTTTCTTAAAGAGTGAGTACAGGCATGAAAGCAATCACCTTTCTTAGAGAATTCATCGTAGAATGCGGCCATAATATGAACAGAGTCGGCCACCGAAATTGCAATTAAAATTGAGGGTAAAACAAAAGTTAAACTATTAATCGTAAACCCAAAAACACCAATTAGAGCTGTTGTAGATATTAGAGATAGCGTAATAATAATAGTTGGAATCGCTACACCAATCACTGATCTAAAACAAAAGATGAGATAAATAATGACTAGTAACATTAGAAGAGGGGCCATTGTCCCTAAATCATCAAAAGATACTTTCTGAAAACGATCTGAAAGAGGAGGCTGTCCCATATAGTGAAATTTAATACCAGGCTCATTTTCAAATTCCTTAGTAACCTCTTTTAATCCCTCAGTAATTTTAGCGTAATCCGGAGCGACATCAGGGTTATGAGAAATATACGCATAGATAGAAGCACTCTTAGCGTCTTCACTAATATAGTAGCCAGGAATGACTTTGTGCTCTAGAGCAGACACTTTCTTTTCATTAAGATATTGTTGGTCATTTAATTTTTCAGCATACAGAAACTCTTCAGTTAGAATTTCATCCTCAAATGATCTCGTCCAATAAAAGTTAGTTAAAGACTGAACTCTCATCACCTCTGGAACTTTCCACATCTTCTCAGTTAACTTATTTAAAATATCCATGAAGTGCGGATTAAATATATCTTTATCTGACTCGATAATGAGAGTTGCTGCCTCATCATTTCCAAATGTTCTCTCGAATGTCTCTAAAGTTTTAATATTGGGGTCGTGGCTTGCAAACCAAACTTTGGCAGAGAAGTCCATTCTCGTATTTGAAAGAAATGGCAGTCCACTTAAAAATAGAAGAAGTGCAATAACTAGACATCTATAAGGATGAAGTACAGCAAAGTCGACAAGTCTATTTCTTATTTTATTATGCACTTTTTTACTCTATATTTATTAGTAGATGAATCAAGTTGATAATTAACATTATAATTATCTGCTATAGATTGCATAATAACAACACTACTGATAAATGATTTTCATGAAAAAGACCTATCTATCTACTATAAAAGAGATTTTTCTCTTCTCAATCCCACTTATCGCAGGACAAGTTGGTCAAATGCTTTTTGGGATTGGAGATATAATAGTTGCCGGTAGATATTCCAATGATGTTGTGGCGGCCCTTGGGGTGGCCAATGGTCTCTTAGCACCTCTATTAATGTTTGGACTTGGGATTACATTTGCCGTCGGTCCTCTTACTAGCCAATTCAGAGGGAAGAACGAAAAAGATAAATCTATTTTTGCCAATGCCCATTATTTAATGCTCACTGTTAGTGTGGGACTTCTCGTGGCCATAGGAGCACTCATCGTAGCGCTTCCACTTTTTAATTTTAACCCTACTATAACTCCCCTAATTAAAGATTATATTTTAATAGCGGGACCTAGTATTATACCTGCGATACTCTTTCAAATATCAAAAGAATACCTGCAAGCTTGGGATAAGAATATCTTCTCAAATTCCCTAATACTCTTCTTCAACGTAATTAATGTTGGAATGAATTATATTTTTATCTTTGGAGAATTTGGTTTCCCAGAAATGGGAATAAAAGGTGCGGCCCTAGCAACTCTTATTTCAAGAACACTTATGTTTGGTGCACTCTTCATTTACACTAAAGCTAAGTTTGAAATTGATTGGAACTTTAATCAAGTACTCTTTAAGAGAATCTATAAATTTGGTATCCCTATTGGGCTTGGAACTTTAAGCGAAGTTCTGATGTTTTCAGCAGTGACTGTCCTGATTGGAAAAATGTCAATTATCGCCTCAGCTTCGCACAATATTGTTATCAATCTTGCGAGTTGTACTTTTATGATTCCTTTGGCCATCTCAAGTGCTGCCTCTGTAAAAGTAGGAAAAGAATATGGTGCTGGTAGCCAGCAAGGGATTTTAATTTACTCACTCTCTTCCATCATTATGGTTGCTATAATAATGATTGGAACTTGTGCTATGTACTTAAGTTTTCCAGATATTCTTGTTCGCTTTGCAACTGATGATCCAGAGCTTATCTCCTATAGCGCAGGCCTACTGCTCTATGTTGGGCTTTTTCAAATTCCTGATGGAATTCAAGTCACACTCTGGGGAATACTTAGAGGTCTCGAAGAGACAAAGCATCCAATGATCTTATCCCTCATTTTCAACTGGTGTATAGGTATCCCTATTGGATATTGGCTCGCCACGAGCAAGGGAATGGAAGCAGCAGGGCTTTGGGCGGGACTCGCCATAGGGCTCACGATAATGTCTGTTGGGCTAAGCTGTGTGTTTTTCTTTAAATTTCGAGTAGTTAAATCAACTCTCGTACCCATGGCCTAATCATTTTCTGACAGAATCTTGTCGAGTAACACTTACACGCCTCCTAGACTCTTTGAAATTAATATTTTAATTTTGCAAAAAAACTCTAGGGGAAGAAATGAAGAAATCGGCGATACTTATTTTAGGACTTGCACTACTTGGTGCCTGTGGTGATAAACATACTTTCGATACACCTGTATCAGGAAGTGGTACTGGAAATTTCCAGTCAGATAACACTCAAAACTTAAGTGCAATTGTAGAGATAACTGCTCACGACAATCCAGCAGATTACTACAACGATGGTTTTCACGCTAAGTACTTATCAAAGCTTTCTAACCCAGCGACCATCTCTCAGGCTGACCTTGATAAATTAAAATCAGAACTTAATAAGGTTCTAAAATGGGAGCACACAAGAGTTCCTGGTAAGAGAGACACAACAGAGAGATGCCCAAAAGGTGCTCCAGAGTCAGAGTCTTGTTATTCTCATGATTTTGATACTTATAGAGATTATCAAAGAGCGAGAACTTACCTCTATGGAAAGATTGATCTCTTTAAGAATGATGCCGGAGAATTCGCTCTCGATACAATCTACTGCCAAAAAGTTTTTACAACAAACGATCTTCAAAACCCACAATATTCAATCGGCGTCATGAGAAGACCTGATTACAATACAATCAATGCTGAACATATTTGGCCTAGAAGTAAGTTTGAAGAAATCGAAGATTCTAAATATTACAATTTAAAACTTTCAGATCTACACAACTTAGCTCCTTCATTTATTACAACGAACTCTAAGAGATCTAATCTTCCATTTGGAAGTCTTTCTAATGGTGGAACTGTAACAAATGACTTCTCACAATACTGTGCAGATAGCGAAGCAAAGTTATTCACTAATAATGGAAAGACTTATATGGATGCTCCAGATGCTGTAAAAGGTGATATCGCAAGAGCTATGTTCTACATGTCAGCGAGATATTTCAATAGTAAGAATAAAGACGCTATGAATATCGATCCAGAGCAAGAAGCAACACTTAGAGAGTGGCACAAATTAGATCCTGTTTCAGACAAAGAAAGAGAAAGAAATAATAAAGTCTTCTCTGTACAACATAATAGAAATCCTTTTATTGACTACCCTGAACTAGTAGAACTTGTAAAAGACTTCTAAAAACAATCTCTCCAGGCGCTTCCTTGCGCCTGGTTCTTTCTGTAAATAATTACAAATAATTTAAAAGAATAAAAAACTAATACGCCTTATCTGTATCTAAGTTGTTAAATGATGTCTTTTCCGAACGATCTCCTGACTCTCTAATTTTTTCAATCATATTATTATACTCCTTAATAGACTGACCTCTTGGAGTACGACACATTCTCATCTTGGGCCACTTTTCGCATAACTCCTGATGAAGCTCATTTGCTATGGCGTAATTTTGATCATAAGAAACACTATAAAACCGTTCCCAATATCTAGAACAGTACGAATTATACTTCTCACATACAAATTGTAGATAATTATTCATATCATTATCAAAATAGTCCCCTTTCTTACTATGAAAATAGATATAAAATTTTTTATGGGCTATCTTATGACACTGATCTTCATAAGGAGCAAAGAAATCATCAAAGTGACCAAAGTATAAACTTGCTAGCCTCTCTCCAAAGTTGCTGACTCCCTGAGCACCAGCCAATTGTTTTTTCTCACCTGATGATTCTTTAGAAAAGTTACTCAACCCACCTATGATCGCATGAATGGAGTCACATCTTCGATCAGGAAACTTAGTAAGAAACTTCTTTGCATCTACAAGAAATCGACTCTCATACTTTTTTAGATCACCTAAGTTTTGAATATATTTATGACAGGGTTCAAAGTCACTCCATTTACTATCCTCACAGAGTTCTCCATACTTCGAAACATCTTCATCAATGTAAAAGTCTGGCTTAAATTTACTTCTATAGGTAGACATTCCATAGTAATAAGATCCCCAAACAGGGTAAAAAATAGTATAACCCCAAATAGCTGTTCCAATCATGTTAACTTCAGTCTCACTTAGTTTCCTCTTCTCAGGATAAATTGGCAAGTATTGTGGAACAAGTAGAAAGATGAGTGCAAACTTAATAGGTGTTGCAATTAACATTGCCTTAAAACCTTTTTTAAGAGACTTTTCTGCACTCATTCCTTTTCTACGGAAGTAAATAAACACAATCAAATTAAGTATTAGTAGATCAATAACCACAAATATTCCTCTTATTTAAAATTCCCCATAACTACTTTTCAAATTGTAACCACTTAAGCTGATACTCGTAAGTCCAACTAGAGCTAGAGACTATAGTTAATATCTTTGCTATTTAAGATACTTTTCATAAATATTTCTATTAACTTTTCCATATTCATCCTCATAGAATTTAATGAAATTTAAAATTTCGATTTTTTTATAATATTTAAATTTATTGTCTAAGAATTTACTTGCGATTCTCTCTGACTCCATTTTATCAAATCCACAATACTTCCATGTATTAAGCTCTCTATGTATGTCTTTAAGTCCACCCGTTTCAAATCCCCACATATGAAATTTGTTCAAAAATAAGTTAGAAATAGATTCCCTCAGGTAGGTATTCATTATCAGATGATATATCGCCCTCTTCTTCTGTCTATACATACGACTTCGTTTTTCACCAAATCTGTCATCAGAGTTTTTCATAAACGAAGTATAATCCGAAATACACAATATATTTATATTATAATCTATCCAATACTTCTCTCTATATTCACTACTAGAGTCTAAAACTAGAGTCTTATGATTCAACCTTGCGTAATTGTAAATCATAATAAGCTCACTCTCATTTAAACCTTTAAACTCATTATTAATATAAATCTCAACGTCATCACGAATTCCATTCTTATTTCTATCTGGCCCTTTTAACGACCACATCACTTCAAACCAATTAGGAAATGGTGGTTCCATATTTCCCATAAAAGTTTTTGGCTCATATGTTAACCACATTCTTGTGTAGTAGAAAAAATCTCTACACCGGTAAAGAGTGACCAAGAGAATAAATATAGAAAAAATAATTAGTGTTTTCTTCAACGAAGCGCCTCTTAATTTATGTACAATAGTAGTATAAACTAAGAACCTTTATATTGTTTAAGATTAAGAAAAATTAAGAAATAGAAAAAGAAGTATCGAGAGGTCAGCTTTATCTAAGATAAAAAACTGACACTCTCAAAATTATTTAAAATGAGGGATTAACCTTCGTTAAAACGAAAGCGGTAACCAATTCCTCGAACGGTTTCGATTAATTCATCACTGAGTTTTTGGCGAATTTGTAAAACGTGTGTGTCCACAGTTCGAGTTGAAGGATAATTTTCATAACCCCAAACCTTATTGAGAATTTCCTCTCTTGAGAAGGCCCTATTTGGACTCTCTGCTAAGAGCGTAAGGAAATCAAATTCCATTTTTGTAAACTCAATCACCTCGCCATGCCAGCGAATCTCTCGCTCATTTTGATTAATGACTAGATCTCCCCTAGTAAGAACACCATCACTTGAGTCGTGATCCTTCTTAGCATGATCTCTAATTTGAACGCGAATTCTCGCTATGAGCTCTCTTGGTTCAAAAGGCTTTGTCATATAATCATTTGCCCCCGCCTCAAGACCTATGACCTTATCGATCAAGTCAGTTCTCGCCGTCAGCATGATTACAGGCTTATTTATCTCTGCTTCTCTGAGCTCTTTTAAAAAGTCTACTCCCTGTCCATCAGGCAGCATCCAATCTAGGATAATAATCTCTTCGTCGCTCTTAAGTTCTCTGGCCATAGAAAGTGACTGGGCCCAAACAACTTCGTGCCCCTCTCCTGTCAAATAGCTTTTTAGAGAGGAACCTAAACTATCGTCATCCTCAACTAATAATACCTTACTCATGACAAACTCTCTCCTTTAGTAGGTCGCCTCTTCTTTAAGACCACACGAAAAGTAGTTGGATTTGGAGAGAAGCTAATATCTCCTCCCATCTCTTTCACTACTTGCTTAACTATATTTAGCCCAAGCCCCGTTCCGGAACTCTTATTTCCTTTTGCAAACTCTTCAGACATCTCTGCAAAGCTATGGAACTGACATTCACCATTGTCAATCACACAAACTTCTACGGCATCTTTTAAATACTCTACACGGACTTCCACAGGTGCCTTTCCATGAAAGAATGCGTTGCCAATGAGGTTCTTTAAAACAATTTGCGTCCAATAAGAATCCACATTAAAACTTCTATCTTCTAGTGGTAAATTTAAAGTAAGATCATCACCGTGTTCGTCAATGAAAGGAAGCGCAATTTCATAGATGAAATCATTCATTGAGCCAATCTCTTCACAATTAATATGAATGAGCTTCTTACCTTTATTGGCCTTTAGGTAGTGGCGCGAAGTTTCAGTTAGCCTCTGAAGTCGATAGACCTCACTAGACATTCTAAGAAACGTTTCCTGAACTTCATCATCCATCGTATCGTACTTCTTATTTAGCTTTTCCATGAGAAGTAGCATACTTGTTATAGGTGTACGAAATTCATGTCCCAAGATTCGAAGGGCCAAACGTCTTTTCTCATCCTCATGTTTTTGATTCTTAAGTCGAATAATGAGTAATCTAACAACAATCACACAAATGAGTACCAGTCCAAAGAGAAAGATGATGGTTCCCTTATTGGCAATAGTAAGAATATGTCCAACTCGATATTCCCAACAAAGTTGTCCATCTTGATAGAAACAACTTCTTCCAAAGCGGTGATTATGTAGAAAGTAAGGCGAGTCCTTTAGAAAACTCTCCAAGTCGTCACGAGCATAGAAGCGGTATTCTAAAATCGAGAAGAAAGATGGATAAGTTATTCTTGCAAGAAGAAAGTCCTCCGTTAGAATTGTTCCCCTTCCTCTAGAAACTTTTCGAAGTGAGTCAGTATCTAGCTTTGCCAAAAGAGCAAACTTCCCACCCAAGTCTCCAATTGATCTAGAAATAATTGATAACTCTGTAACATGAAAGTATTGAAGGTTTCTTAAGACCCACTCTCTATTGTTCTTATTATTCTTATTCAAAAGATAAGCGAGATAGGCGTAACTCTTTCCACTTGGGTGCATATAAGGCGCTTCTCTAAAGAAGCTATCATTGAGTCGATCAATTTTCCCACATCTATACTCTTCCCAAACCCAAACCTTTTCAAAGTTCATTCGACTTAAAAGAGACTTAAGGCCAGTAAAACAGCCGCGGCTTGAGAAGTATTGCACACTCTTATCGGAACCAGGCTCAGGTAAGGTATAGATAGGATCAATTAATTGAAACTGCTCAGGTGAATAGTAGAGAGAATTAAAATTGATAATAGATTTTGGGGCCACTGACTTTTGAAAATTCAACTTCAGTCTAGTTATCTGCTCCTCATCTTCAGGAGTTGAAGTATAAGTCCCCTTCAATAAGAGTGAGACATATCCCGTGGCAAAGGCCATGGAAATTGCTGTAAATATGAGGACTAAGTATAATTTCATTTTCAGTACTAAAGTTACTATATTGAAGCACTTCTTTGTGTCCGCTTCCTGTCAATTTCTTGTCATTATACTAGGCTAAATATTTCATAATTTCAAAGCCTTATAGAACTTATTTATTGAGCATTCGCAAATAATACTTCCTTTGAACAAAAGACAATTGTAAAGAGGTCTCATGGCCGATATAAGTACAACTCATTGTTATTACGAAATAAAAGGGTCAGAAATGTTAATTCTTGGAATTGATTTAGAGGGAATGAATGAAAATTTAGTTGAGAATGGATTAAATCTCGCTAAAGACAGAGTCACTGAAATTGGCGCTGTACTATGGGATACGGAGTTTAATCAGCCAATTAAGATTTACTCAGAATTAATTCACGAAGAAGACAGACTTCCTATTTCAGAAGAGATTGAAGAGCTGACAGGAATTAACGATATCATGCTTCTTAAGTACGGTCTCCAAGGCGATGAAATTAGAATGGCCCTAGAGAGACTTTCTATTATTATGAAGAAGGCCGATTTCATCATGGCACACAATGGACCTAATTACGATATTCCAATGTTGCGCGCACTTTTTGAAAGATTTAGAGTTCCTTTTCCTGAAATGAAGTGGATTGACTCTAAGACAGATATTGAATTTCCAAAGAGAATTATCGCAAATTCACTTTCGGCCCTAGAACATGCTCATGGTTTTATTAATCCATTCCCACATAGAGCAGTGACAGATGTTCTCTCTATGCTAAAAGTGGCCGCTCACTACGATTTTGAAAGAATTGCGGCGCTAGCAACTTCTCCTAAAGTACGAATCATTGCTGATCTACAGGCACCTAATTGGAAGAACCAAAGAGATGTAGATGAGTTCAATAGAATAAAGAGCAAAGTCTCTAGAGCAAGATTCTCTTGGAATCCTTCTAATAAAACATGGTCAAAAATAGTTCATAGAATTCTAATTGAAGAAGGAAAATTGGGCTATGACTTCGATTGGTATGTTGAGTAGCGATGAGTCGCTACTTACCCGAGCGTAGTTTTCCAAGCTACGCTTTTATCCCTGGAGAAAATATTCATCCCAATAAAGAAGGCGGACATAGTTTCGGCGAAGATGAAGTTATCTCCTCTCCCCTTTCACTGGAGAATAAAGATTACCTCTTTGCAATTGATCTCATCAATCATGGCTACTACTGGGAAGCTCACGTCTATCTCGAAGCAATCTGGAATGCCCATCAAAGAGAGGGCGACTCAGCAGACTTTTGTAAAGCACTTATAAAAATGTGTGCCGCTGGAGTAAAGTTTAAACTCTCATCTGAACAAGCAGCACTAGGCCACATTGAGCGAGCCGAAGAGCTTTTCTTAAAGGTAGATGATTCAAAGATAGATAGTGGAATCAGTACGAACGATTTAATCAAAATTTGCGATAAATTAAAAGACGGTATATTTTCAAAGATAGAACTTCAGCTCTCTTGATTTCTCATGTGCTCGGCAAAACTCTCAAAGCTCTTCCATAGATAGCCATCGAATTCCTTATTTAATTTTAAGTCATCCATCGCTTTTCTCATACACAGAAGCCACTCATCCCTCTCAACGGAAGAAATTTTAA
This sequence comes from Halobacteriovorax marinus SJ, assembly GCF_000210915.2. Lineage (NCBI taxonomy): Bacteria > Pseudomonadati > Bdellovibrionota > Bacteriovoracia > Bacteriovoracales > Halobacteriovoraceae > Halobacteriovorax > Halobacteriovorax marinus. Next base: position 1,302,842 of record NC_016620.1, on the reverse strand, counting down.
AAGGCAAATGCCTCGCCCTCATTCTTGGATGACCATATTTTTCTATATATAATGAAGGGCCTCCAAACCAACCAGAGAGAAACATCTTTAACTTCTTCTTTGCTGGCTCAAGACTCTCAGGGTGAAGTTCTCTACACCTTTGGGCTTCGCAGAGAGTGTCCATATAAAAGTAGAATCTATCTACTAATTTATTAATTCCCTTACTCTCCCCAATAAGTAGATAAGGAGTAATATCCTCTTCTTTAAGCTTCTTTGGAAATATTGATTGAAAGACTTTCTTAAACATTCCTACCTTCTATCACAATGTTTAAATATTAGCTATAATTTGCAAGATGATCATAATTTTATTTAGCCTCTGTATTCAAGTTGTCTTCTTCTCATACCTCTTCGCGCTATGGCTGTTCAACACTTCAAAACTAGAAGTTCTACAAGACTATAGTGATTTAATTCCAAAAACTGCGAGCTATGAATTATTAGAATTCGAAGAACTAGAAGGAAATCTCTCTATTGAAAACGAAGTTCCAAGACTCTTAGAAGAACTAAATTATTCATGTGTCTACTTTGTTCATGGAACTTTTGTTGGCGACGACCCCTTTGATATTATTTCATTTATACAGAATGCCTTCCCTAGTCTCTCAAGTACAGTCGTTCAAAGTATTCGCCAAGGAGTGAAGAATGGAAGCAATCTCATCGCCAGAGAAGTTGGAAATTTTCATCCTAAACTCTTAGAGAGACTGCAACAACATTGTCCTGAAAATATCCATTTTGAGAACTTTACATGGTCCTCGTCTAATCATCACATCGCCCGAATAAGAGGCGCAGTGAAATTGATGAGATCAATTGCAAAGAATACATCTAAAAGTGAAAAGATTCTCCTCTATGGTCACTCTCATGCGGGTCAACTCTTTGCTCTTATATCCCATCTACTAAGTAATGATTCACTAACTATTCACTTAAAAGATTTCCTCATAAAGTACGAAATAGAAAAAGAAGAACTAGAACAACTAATTTCTCAACTCAAAAAAAGGCCAATGGACTTTGTGACTCTTGGAACACCTATTCGCTACCCATGGTCGGAGAAATATCTAAAGAATAATATGCTCCTGCACTTTGTAAATCATAGAGGAAAGGTCCCCATGGGCGGAAGTCTTTCAAGTTCTATAACAACAAAGAGCGGTGACTATATTCAACAATGGGCCGTTGCAGGCAGTGACTCAAAAGTTTTAGTTTTAGAAGACAAGCTTCGAAATGAAGAATTAGACTTAATACTAGGAATAGGTAGTGATGTCACAAGCCTTAGAAGAAATATAAAATTTAAAAAGAGGTTACATACTAGAGGTCATCACTTCTTAGTTGATTTTAAAGATAGTTCAAAAATCCCAAACTCTTTTCTCACCATCTTCGGTCATGGAGTCTACACTAAGAGAGATCAACTTCTTTGGATAATCTATAAGTCTCTTACAAAAATAAAAAGGGAGTCCTAAGACTCCCCCACTTATGATAAGAAATTTAATCTAGATTAATTTCTTTCGTTTCTTAGCATTCTATAAGCATCTACTCTTCCAGCAGCTGCATAATCAGATAGAGAGCTATTTAGAATTGTTGATTCCATTAATCTCTCTTTTGCTTGATCAATTGTAATTCCTGGCTCATTCGCTAGAAGAAGTCCTAGAACACCTGATACAAAAGGAGTTGCCATAGAAGTTCCTGACATTTTCTTATATCCACCGTTCTTTACAGTTGAAAGGATATTTGAACCTGGAGCAAATACATGAACACTTGTCTTACCGTAGTTAGAGAAGCTTGATCTATTTCCTTTACCGTCCATAGCTCCAACAGTAATTAATCCCTCAACATCGTAAGATGCAGGGTAAGTTGGTCTAGTGTCATTATTAGATCTAGAGTTACCAGCAGCTGCTACAAACATTGTTCCTGCATCGTAAGCAGCTTTGATCGCTTCCTTTAATGCTTCAGACTTTTCTCCACCACCCCAAGAGTTTGAAGTAATGTGAGCTCCATTTTTTACAGCGTACTCTATAGACTTAATAGCATTTACTGTTTCACCAGAACCGCTATCAGTTAAGAATTTAATTCCCATTAGCTTAACATTGGCCATTACACCCATAACACCAATTGAGTTGTGAGAAGCACCAATTACACCTGCACAGTGAGTACCGTGAGAGTGACCATCTGTTGGGTTACCATCTTGGTTAGCGAAGTCGTAACCATAGATATCGTCAACGTATCCATTACCATCGTCATCAACGCCTTCAATACCATTTAGTTCAGCTTCATTTGTCCACATTTGATCTTTTAAATCAGGGTGTCTGAAGTCAATTCCAGTATCGATAACTGCAACAACAATATCTTTACTACCTTTAGTAATTTCCCAAGCTTTCTCAGCGTTAACATCTTCTCCGGCCTTTCCACTAGAGAACCAACCACCAGAGTTTCTACCTGTATTCTTAAGTCCCCACTGCTGTGCGTACTTAGGATCTAACTCTTCTTTAGAGCTATCAACTGGATCAACTTTGATAATCCAATTTGGCTCAATATATTCAATCTCTGGATTATTAGCTAAATCAGACATTGCCTTATTTGAAAGATTAACTTCACTTAATTTAGCGAATTGACCAAAAGAGAAGTTTAATTTCTCTACCTTTCCTAATGACTTAAAAGATTTTTGTTCTAGAAGGTTTGAACCTTGCTTAAACTTTACAATATATCCATTGAAGTCTTGAGCGGCAGCGCTTACAGATAGTGCGAGAGCACATGATAAAATTACTTTTTTCATAACATCATCCTTGATAGTTAATTAAATTTTAGTATTAATACTTTTTCAGACACAAAATCATCTGACAAGGTAAAAAAAAGGCTGTAAGATTTTGTTATCTTTAAAAGAAAGGAAGTCAATGAATACGCAAACAGCTCCAAATAAGAAGCAAGAGAACTCATTTTTAAATATTACACTTAATGTAATTATCCCTTCAGTTATCTTAACAAAATTCAGTTCAGACGAGCATTTGGGTCAGGTATACAGTCTAATTCTCGCACTTAGTTTTCCGATTGGGTACGGAATCTATGACTACCTAAAGCAGGGAAAAATAAATTTCTTCTCTGGTCTAGGTCTCTTTTCAGTCATTATGACTGGTGGAATTGGATTATTTAATTTGAATAGAGATTGGATGGTGGCCAAAGAAACAGGTATCCCTCTACTTATGGGTATCGCAGTTATAATCAGCCAATTTACCAGTAAGCCTCTTGTTAAGACCTTTCTAGGGCAGATGATTAACCTAGAGTTAATTAATGAATCATTTGCCAAGAATGGGCACTCTGGACTCTTTGCTAAGAACTTAAAGATTGCTTCTTTCTGCTTGGGAGGAACGTTCTTTATCTCTGCTCTACTCAATTATATCTTGGCCATTAAGATTTTAGTTGGAGAACCAGGAACTGTTGAGTTCAATGAGAGTTTAGGAAAGATGACGGCACTTAGCTTTCCTGTCATATCAGTTCCAATGGTTATTATGGTTGGTCTTATTATCACTTACCTAATCATGACGATAAAGAAAAATACTGACTTAGAAATTGAATCTATATTAAAGCAATAGGAAGAAAATGAAATTTAAGAAACTTGGTCGCACAGATTTAGATGTTAGTTTAATTTGCATGGGCACTATGACTTATGGAGAGCAGAATACTCAAGACGAGGCTTTTGAACTCTTAGACTACGCCTTTGACCAAGGAGTAAATTTCTACGATACAGCTGAGATGTATCCCATTCCACCTAAACCGCGCACAGTACACAGAACTGAAGAGATTCTTGGAAACTGGGAAACTTTTCAAAAGCAAAGAGATAAAATCATTATGGCCTCGAAAGTTGTGGGTCCAGGTGAGTACATGAAGCATATAAGAAATGGTCCAAGATTAACTAGGGATCATATCATTCAAGCTTTAGAAGGTTCTCTAGAAAGATTGAAGACAGATTATATCGATCTCTATCAACTGCACTGGCCAGATAGAAATACAAATTACTTTGGAAAGAAAGACTATATTCACAATAGTGATGAAGATATGGTTCCTCTAGAGGAAACTCTAGAAGCACTTACAAGATTAAAGGAAAGTGGAAAGATTCGTGAGATTGGAGTGTCGAATGAGACTTCTTGGGGTCTGATGAAGTATCTCTCTCTAAGTGAAAGAGAGGGATTTTCGAGAATGCAAACGATCCAAAATCCTTATAATCTTCTCAATAGAACATACGAGATAAATTTAGCTGAAGTTGGTCATAGAGAAGATGTTGGTCTACTCGCTTACTCTCCTCTTGGCTTTGGAGTCTTGAGTGGAAAGTATTTAAATGGCAATTTTCCAGAAAATGCTCGTATTACAAAATGGCCTCACTACTCTAGGTACTCAAGTCCCGAAGCAGTTAAGGCCACGCAAATGTACTTAGATATTGCGAAGTCTTTAGATACTTCTCTGGCAACACTATCACTGGCCTTTGTAAATTCTAGACCATTCCTTGCTTCCAATATCATTGGAGCAACTAATCTAGAGCAATTAAAAGAAAATATAGACTCTATTCATTTTGAAATGAATGATGAAATTCTTGATAAAATAAATCAAGTACATAAAATTCACTCTAACCCTGCACCATAAGTGTAGAAATTTGCCTATTAGCGAAGATGGCTATCTAAAAGTGGTAAAAATGCCGAAGAGTGAATAAGTATAATTTATTTTTAGATAAATACTTAAAAATGAATTAAAATAAACTTATTGTATGTGTAACAAGGAAAGTGCTCATGTCAATGATTGAAAAATTTTTTAAAGACCCTAGAAAGCAAAAAGAATCTGAATCCAAGTCTTTGGCCAGATACTTTCACGATCTAGAAGGAAGCCCTGACTTCCCTTACACTCTTGCTCTCAAGGCCTATGACAATTTAAAAGAGTCAGCCCAAGGACAAGAAGAACTCTTCTACTTTCTGATGGAAGATTGTATCTTTACATCTCTCTATGCAACTTTCTATGAGCAATTATTAATTGCCGTTAAAGAGAATAATGATGTCGCCATTCCTCTTATTGACCGCTTTGCAGATGATTCTGAAGAAAGAGAGAGAATGATTGCGGAGCAAACTCAATATCATTTGAGCTTTATTGAAAATAAAGGTCTTTGCCCAGGATGTCCTTGTTGTGAAAATCATCAGGATGTTGCCGAGCTAATCACATACTGGCAAAAAGGCGATATAGATTTTTTCACAAACCTCTATATCGGTATGCAGACAATTCAATTTGCTATGGAACATTTAATCTATGATGTCATTCCATCGACAAATAATGTGATTGGTCTTTTAAATCATGAAAGTATTTTAGAATTTAGACAATATATCTTCGACTACTCTGAAGAAAGAGGTATGTAGAATATGGAAGCTCTTCTCTCTTAAGAAGAGCTTCTCTAATTTCTAGTATCGCCAAAGCCCAGATGCCCAAGTAAAACCACTTCCAAAAGCAGCACTAGCAACTAGCATTCCCTTCTTTAACTTATTGGCCTTAATAGCATCGTGCATCCCCAGAGGTATTGTCGCGGCCGTTGTATTTCCATACTTTTGAATTGTATTGAAAATTTTATCTTCAGGGATTTTTAAAACTTCCGCAACCTTGGAATTAATTCTCAAATTTGCTTGATGAAATAGGAAGAGATCAACATCTTCGATTCCCACACCCATTTCTTTACAAGATAACATCAAAGTTTCTGCCATGCGCTTCACAGCATGAACAAAGACAGTTTTTCCATTCATAAATGGAAAGTGTAGTCCTTCATCAACAAGTGCGTGACTCATTCTATCTGGTCCTACAGCAGATCCAGGAGCAGCAACCCATAACTCCTTAGCATAAGAGCCGTCCGCATGAAGATTAGTTGTCATAATATGTGGGTCTTTAGTCTTATCTTTAACTTCGGTACGCGAAACAACAACCGCACCTGCTCCATCTCCAAATAAAACTGAAACTGCTCTACCATTTGGAGTCTTATCTAGTCCCTTTGAATGTACTTCAGCTCCGACAACTAGAACATTCTTATGGCTACCTGACTGAACAAATTTATCTGCCATACTTAGCCCATAGAGGAAACCAGTACACTGTTGACGAATATCAAATGCTGTCACATCTTCAATTCCTAATTTTGCCTGAAGAAAACAACCTGTTCCCGGAAAGTCGTGATCGGGACTTAAAGTTGCAAATACAATCATATCTATATCGCTGGCCTCAAGACCTGCATCTTTAATAGCAATTTTTGAAGCCTCAAGAGCTAAGTCTGAAGTGCTCGTGTTTTCATCAACCCAATGTCTTTGTTCAATTCCAGTCCTTTGAATAATCCATTCATTAGATGTATCCATCATCTCTTCAATGTCTGAATTCTTATAAATCTGTGGTGGAACGTAAGAACCAACTCCTGTAATTCTACTATTGTAGCTCATAGTGTTTTCCTTTCTCTGTAAATTATGGATTCTTTAATAATAACAGGAGTCTCTATTAGTGCAAACTAAAGAGATGTAAGAAAAAAGTATCGATAAATTCTTGGCCATGGAGAAAAGCTTTGTTAGACTAGTCTTAAGAACAAATCCAAGGATGGATCATGAACTTAAAAACTATAGTGTTTTTGTCTGCAATTTTAATCAACTTTCATGCTTTAGCGGCATTGAAAGACTTTAACTACTACCCTAGTAAACTCATTCAACAAATTGAAAGCAACTCTCTAAGTTCCGATCAATTGAAAGAAGAGCTTTTTAAGGTCATGAGCTATTATCATATAAGAACAGAAGATAAAGACCTCATCACAAGTAAATGTCTTAAGAATCAAAAGTGCTACTCGCAAAAGAGAAGTATCTCTTATAAAGCTGCAAGAATAGAGCTTTTTGGAAATCTACATTTAGAGAAAGATTATAGAGGAAGACATTTTGTAAAAGATCTTTACTGTGAAAATAATTATGGAAGTAACTATGGTGTAGGCCCAGGAAAGATACCTTCTTCATCTGTTATGAACTGTGAACACACGTGGCCGCAGAGTAAGTTCAATCCAAGCATGAGTAAATCACTTCAAAAAACAGATCTTCACCACCTCTATCCTGTCAACAATAGGGCCAATAGCTCAAGAGGCAATCATATGTTTGCCGAAGTCAATGGTAGGGTTATCAATGAAAATTGTGATTCTTCACTTAGAGGAAATGCTATAGGTACAAGCCTGACTGCATTTGAACCTCCAGCTTCTCATAAAGGGAATGTTGCTAGGGCCATGTTCTACTTCTCAGTTAGATTCAAATTACCTATTGATGAGATTCAAGAGCGCTATCTAAGAAATTGGAATCAAGAAGATCCAGTTGACAACGAAGAGCGCGAGAGAAATCAGAAAATATTTGAATATCAAAATAATAGAAATCCTTTTATTGATCAGCCAGATCTCATAAGTACCATTAATGATTTTTAAGAAATTTATACCACTAACGACATTGCTTATACTTACTTCCTGTTCATCGGTAACAATGAAAGAAGGGCCTAAAACGTATTCAAAAGAAACAGTAAAGAGCTTTGAAGAGATCGAGAGAGAGAACGCGATTGAGCGCTACAGAAAGCTTCGACTTGAAGATTTAGAGAACGCAAAGAGCGGTCGTAAAAAAGTTAGAAGAATCTCCCCTAAGAGATATGTAACGCCAAAGAGAACAAGGCCTAAGCCTAGGCCTTCAATTATTCCAACAAATCCTGATGAACAAAGAATTGAAGTTGAGCAAAACTTAAAATTCTTTTGTATGGAAAAAAGAAAGGACCCGAGATTTAGTGCTGCCAGCACTTGCGAGTCCTTTACTGAAAATATTCTGTCTGAGTGTGAGAGCTCTTATCAATGGAATGATAAGAAACTCACTAGATGTGTAAAATCAAAACTAAGGTAACCTACTTGGCCCTTGCTACTTTTGTTTCTTGAAGAAGCTCATCCTCTAGATGATTAATTTTTACGATTTCGGCCTCGTTTTCTTCTTCCTTAACGTGCCATTGCGGTTTTCTAAGTAGAGATTCACTTTCAATTTCTTCTAGTCTCATTCTCTCTTTTAAGCTCATAATCACTCCTTGCTATAACCTTATCTCTTTCGTGAGTTCTTTCATTTTCTCAATATCAACTCAATCAAAGATATTTAGAATACCAGTAGTCTTTCTTAAAGTCAATGTAAGAACTATTAACAAATCTTATACATTGATAGTTAACTAATTGAAATCTTGAAATTGAGCAGCTCTTTGTCTAAGTGTAAGATTTAAATAGATTATGGACAGAAGGCCCTAGGCCATTTAGATTACTAGAACTAAATGTAGGTATGAAATGAGTCGTGAATATTGTCCCAAATGTGAAAAGGCCCTTGGGGGTTGTATTTGTAAGTATGCAACTGAAGTTGCAAATGACTCATTTATAACAATTCTAAGACACCCAAGTGAAATTAAAAATATAAAAGGGACAGCTGGTATTTTAAAGCTATCACTACAAAGAATTCGTCTCATAGACTCAGAGATTTTCGAGAAAGATGATGTCTTATTGAAAGACTTTGAAAATATCTTAATTTATCCGAGTGAGTCTTCGTGTGAGCTTACACAAATGAACTTCTCCAAAAATAAATCTTATAATTTTATCTTCATAGATGGAACTTGGAAAAAGGCCTTTAAGATATTTCAACTTAACTCGTTCTTGAGTGAAATTCCCTGCATTCATTTAGAATTAGAAAGAGTTTCCAGTTATTCAAAAATTAGAAAACAAAGAGAGGGTGGCTTTAGTACACTTGAGGCCGTGACAGAAGTTCTTTCCTTTGTAGACAATACTCCACTAGAGAATTTAGAAAATAATTTTAAGTCTTTTATAAATGATCTAAGTAAATTTACTGATTCTTAAGATCAATCCCTTGAATCTTATCGGCAATACTCGCATTCGCCCGTGAGCCAGGGCAAGGGGTCTTAGAGTATGTGAAGATAGATCTATTATTAAAATAAGTTGGATCTTTCTCTCCTTGATAAATCCAATAACGATCATACCAAGTAGAAATTTTTAAATTCGATTCAGTAATTCCCTCGATTCTATAAATCCTCTCTTCACTCTTTGCATAGCTGGCATAATTATTGTGAACTTCTTTAAAACATTGCCCAACAGTATACTTATCTAAAGGTGACTTCTTTAGACAAGAAGTGAAAAGGCAAAGGATAAAGAATGTAGAAGTTATGGAAGCAAGATTCATAAATATATTCTCTAAAAAGATTCGTTTAAATATAACGGCATTTACTTTTAGAAAATAAGGAGTTTTTATAAGAAATACTCTGATTTCAAAAATCTCAAAGAGTTACCAATGGTGGATTAAAAGACTTGTCTTAGCTTTGTCCAAGCTCTTTTAAACAAGTGTCTAAGTGAAATAAATCAGTAATTGATCTAAAGTTTTCACTAGATGAAACTTGTGAGTCTGAAATCTTCTGAGCTCCACTCACCCACAGACTACAATCTAAATCTAATTTCTTATGTAGCTGTTCTATATAGCTCTTTGATTTATCAGATCGAATTGATAGGAGAATAATATTTGCTTCAAATGACTTTGTTGCATCTATAAGTGGTGCCAATGGAAGATTAGATCCTAGGTAGTAGAACTTTACTCCGTAGTGAGAACACAAAAGAGAAAATAAGATAATATCAAATTCATCTAACTCACCACTAGGTGTAGCAATAGAGAGGGAGTTTGGATTCTTGCTCTTATTCTCGTAGCTCTCATAAATGATATCGCCCACATGAAACTTTACCATCGATAATAGAGCGTGCTCTTGAGCAATAGAGAGTTTTTTAAGCTCCACTCTATGTCTTAATTCTTCTAAGAGAGGAGAGAGGATTTTTAGCGCTAAGTCTCTAGAGCTTAATGAGTTTTTTAAAATTCCAATTTCCTTGGATAAGACCTCTATTTGATAATTTCCAATGGCCTCTAAAACTTTTTTAAGAGAGTTATTCACTTCGACAGAAGAGCTTACTTTGAATTTTTCTCTCTTTGTTACAACTCTAGTTTTTCCCATCTTTGAAAGTAGGGACTTTAATTCGGAGATATCTTTATTTGCAATGGATCCAATACTATTGCCTAGGGCGCAGAGCTCATTTAAGATTTGGAGCTTTTCAATATCGTCATCACTATAGAGTCTTCTGCCGGTAGAACTTCTAGCAGGAACAACTGCAAGATAGCGCTTCTCCCAAGCTCTCAATGTGTGAGTTCCAACTCCAGATAAGTTTGAGGCAATTTTAATATTGTATTTACCCATTTTCTTACTCCTAATCACCTAGTAATGTATAAGAGTTGTCTAAGGTTATCAAGATTTATTGGTGAACAAAACGAAATGTTAAACTAATTCTCTCATCTTCAAATACTTTGGATTTAGGAATTTGATGGAGCCACTCTCTTTGTGTTGGAGGGTGCATTATGAGCAGGCTTCGTCCCTGTAGATTTATTTTAATTAACTCACCTGACTTTCTATTCTTAAGGGAGAAAACTCTCGGTCCTCCAAAACTAGCACAGGCAATGGTTGGATTTGGCCCAAGACTCTTCTCATCATCACTGTGCCAAGAGACATAGTCGCTACCATCTCTATAGTAATTCGCAAGCATTCCATTAAAGCGAGTGCTTACCTTTTCTTCTATCTCATCTTTGATTTTAATTAACTCACTTGACCAATCATTGCGAGGAAGATGAATATTGGAATACTCGTAATTAATACCTTGGTCGCCATACCAGCAGTGTAACCTAGGAATAGGATTTGTTTTACCAAAGATTGTAATTAAATCCTTCCTCCAATTAAGCTTCTCTTTTAAATAGGAAAACTCATCATCTTTAAAAAAGTTTGGATAGTATTCGATCATACCATCTAAGAAAGATTCTACTTCACTCTCAAAGACAAAGCTTCCCTGACCCATACTTACTTCATTGGCGGAGAATAGAGAATACCACCATCTTTCCAAAGAGAGTTAAGTCCGCGTGGGATTTTTAGATTGCTATCGCGCCCTAGGTTTCGGTGAAAAACCTCAGAGTAATTCCCAATCTTAGAAATGATATTTCCCGTCCACCCATTTGAGACACCAAGCATTTTCTCAAAATTGAAGCCCTCCCCAAAGAAGCGCTTCACTCTAGGGTCAGCGCTTGTTTTCATTGCTTCAATATTAGATGAGCTAACACCTAATTCCTCTGCCCAAATTAAACTATAAATAGTCCAATCAACTAGGTTCTTCCATCTTCTATCGCCAGATAAAATGACAGGGGCAAGAGGTTCTTTTTCAATTCGCTCAGATAAGAGAGTAAAACTTTTTGAATTTTGAAAGTGATTTTTCTCAGAAATTAATGTCGTCACATCAGAAGTGAGAGCAATACAGCGCTTCTTTAAAAAACCTAATACTAATTGATCATTATTATCGAAGCGAACTTGTCTAAGTCGTAGATTGTGATGCTTGAAGTAATCTATTAAGTTCTGTTGTGTGGTCGTATTATTCTTTACACAAATTTTCTTATTATCGAGATCTTTAATTTTCTTAATCTTTGATCTCTTCGAAACTAATATTCCCTGAGTATCAAAGTAAACAACGGGGGCAAACTCAATATCTCTTGTAACCTCTCTTGAAAAGGTTCTCGAGGTATTTCTACTTAGAATATCAATTTGCTTCTTGGCCAAAGAGTTAAACCTCTCCCCTAGGGAAGTTGGAATAAATTTAACTTTTTGAGTGTCATTAAAAATAGCGACAGCAATGGCCTTGCAGATATCCACATCAAAGCCCTTCCACTCACCTTTTTCATTGGGAATAGAGAAGCCTGTTAGCCCTTCACTTACACCACAGTTTAAGTGTCCGCGCTTTTTTATTTCAGAAATAGTGGAGGCCCAACTAAGAGAAGTAAGTAGTAAAAAGGTAAAGATAATTTTCATTACAACCTCAATGGCAGCAATCGGCCGCTTCGTGAGTATGTTCAACATGTGTTAAGTGATCAATCTCTCTTCTTACAGCAGACTTAAACTTAATGTCGTGAAAGTTTGTCGCAATATTATAGAGCTTTCTTCTATCGAATGTGTGAAATAAATTATTCATATCCTTTACGGCATCAATAACATTTTCAAAGCCACCATCAGTCCAGAGAATACCAAAATCTCCCAAGTAACTTTGATAATTTTCACTCTTCTTCAAGATAGCAGGTCTACCACTAGAGAGAGCCTTGAGGGCATCTTCAGGAAAGGCTCCCTCAGATAAATCTATGAGACATCTGGCATTGCCAAGCATTGGTGCTAACTCACCAGAGCACTTCACGCCCAAGAAACGAGGATCGTCATCAGTATACTTTAATCCAGCTAAATGAGAATCTTCACCAAAGAAGATATACTTCATATCATATTGTCCCATAAAGCTAATGAGCTCTACAGCACACTTCTCACTCATTCCTTTTGCATTTATTGCATAGTAATTAAATTCCTTCCCCTCCATAGGAGTTAGAGGATAATCTGCAATATTGAAAGGAGGTGCAATAACTTTTACAACTCCAGAATAAAAAGACTCGACGAATTCTTTAACACTTTCATTGGGAACCCAAATCTCGTCACTCATGCAAAGGGCCTTCTTAGACCACTTCGCGACATAAGAGTTAAAGAGCTTTTCTCTAAGAACTTTCTTCTTTCTATTTAAATAATAATGGTCATAGAAGTATGTTATTAGCTTTGTATTTTCACACTTTCTAATCCCCTGAGACATACCATTTGAGATATTGATAATGACATCAACAGTACATGGAATAAATAGGTTTACAGCAGCGTTTGGAACTAAGAATGAGTTGCGCGCCAGGTGCTCTCTATCTTTGATTTTATGAGAGAGATAAGTTGAGTGAATCTTTCGAAGCTCAACTGTCCCCAGCATGGCCTTCTCTTTGTGGACGAGAGTATAAATCTCGGCGTCTTCATAGACAAGGCCTAGGCTTTCGACAATCTCAGTGTAATGATCTCTAACTAGTAAATCGTCACAGCTAATAGCGATCTTCAAAATATCTCCTACAGACTTTTAAAGTATTCTGTTGTTCTTTTAATTCCCTCTTCAAAGCTAATCTTAGGAGCGTAGTCACTTACACTTTGTAGCTTTGTGAGGTCAGGTCTTCTTCTCTTTGGATCATCTTTTGGAAGATCTTTGAAAACGATTTTAGACTTACTATCTAGTGCCTTAATAATAAACTTTGCAGCATCTAAAATAGTGTACTCATCTGGGTTTCCACAATTAAATGGAGTTGGATCATCAGAGAACATAACGTTGTGAATAGCATCCACAAGGTCAGTAACGTAGCAGAATGATCTTGTCTGGCTACCGTCACCGTAAACAGTAATATCTTCTCCGTTCATGGCCTGATTAATAAAGTTTGGAATAACTCTTCCATCATTTGGTCTCATTCTTGGACCATATGTATTGAAGATTCTAATAATTCTTGTGTCTAATCCAAATTTCTTATGAAAACTCATTGTCATTGCTTCTGCAAATCTCTTTGATTCATCATAACAAGCTCTTGGACCAAGTGTATTTACATGACCAACATAGTCCTCTGTCTGAGGGTGAACTTCTGGATCACCATAAACTTCACTTGTAGAAGCTTCTAAGAAGCGGGCCTTCTTCTCTAGCGCCAATTCTAGAAGGGCCAAAGTTCCCTCACTATTTACACGCATAATTTCCATTGGAATTAAACCAAAGTCTATTGGAGAAGCTGGAGAAGCAAGTGAGAAGATATAATCGATCTCTACTCCACTAAAGTCAGGTAGTTTTTCATAAATATTACATTCGTGAAAAGTGAAGTTCTCATACTTATTTAAGATATCCACGTTTGACTGACTTCCAGTAATGAAATTGTCTAGGCCAATAACTTTTGCATCTAAGTTTAAATAAAATTCACAAAGAGTTGATGGAACAAAACCTGCGGCTCCAGCAACAAGAATTGTTTTTCCCTTAAGTGATGTTGGTAATTGTACCTTTGTACTCATTATATATTCTCCAATAATTTCAGTAATGTCGTAACTGTATCACAGTTGACCCGATAAGTAATAATATGCCACCTAAAATCTGCCAAAAAGTCAGTGCTTGATTGAGGAAGAGCTAATTAACTAATACCGCGCAAAAGGGAAAGAACATCTCCGCAATGGCCCCAACTCTCGCTGAAACGAGCTTGAGACCCTTATAGTAGATATACATTCCTAGCAGTCCAGAAATGACAACCATGGCCAAGATCTTAGACCAAGTCATCACATTAGTATCCATTTCAATTTCACCCGTCAGTAAGATCGGAAAGAGACAAATAAGGCCCATAGCGAACCTTCCCGCCATAATCTCCTGCTCTTTAAATCCACAACTTGAAAGCTTTTTTCCAAACACAGTGGAACAGCCCCAACTAAAGACGGCGAGAAAAGTTAATCCATAGCCGACAAGAAACTTTTGATCGAGAAGTCCTTTGTCAAAGCTCACATCTTTAAGCCCACTGGCAATATCGTGATAAGAAATCATACCTCCACCAATTAAGCAGACAATGGCCCAAATGATGAAGTCCTTTCTCATCTTTTCCTTTAAAACAATCGCCGCCATGGTGATGGCAATAATAGGTTGGAATTTTTGTAAGAGAATAACTAGAGAAGGATTGATTAAAGAAAAGGCCCTAGTAAAAGATAGAGTTCCGATGGCCGATCCAAGACCCCCAATAATTAAAAAGTAAAAGACGTAGGCGACGCGCGCACTCCAGAATAATTTAATTTTCCTTAGAAATAGTGGAATGAAAATAATCGTAAGAATTAAGTGCTCAGTAAATACAATACGGCTCGCAGAAATTCCCTCACCTAGCATTGGATACCTAATCAACGTATCTAAGGCCCATAAAAGGCAGGCAATTAATATATAGAAAACACCTTGCATTTAGTTATTCTCACTCATGAATTGATCAAATGATTCGCGGGCCCTTTGTGATGCCTTTGCTTTTTTGAGCTTCTTTCTACCTTTTCTATTCTTTCTCTCTTCCTTAGTCAGAGGGATCGTCGGTAGAAGCCCAAAGTTAATATTAGACGGACTAGGCTTTGGAACTGTCATAATATAGTTAACGAGTGCTCCGACACCAGTATCAACTGGCCACTGAACAGGAGCCTTTCCCTCTAGCTTTCTCAGTACTTGCCAAGCAGCGTAGAGTCCCATGGACGCACTCTCTGTATAACCTTCAACTCCAGTAATCTGCCCAGCGAAGTGAATTGTTTCATATTTCTTAGAGCTTAAATCGAAGTTTAATAATTTTTTAGAATTCAAAAAACTATTGCGGTGAACTGAACCCAAGTGAATAAAGCTCGCCTCTTCAAAACCAGGGATCTTTCTAAATACTCTCACCTGTTCTTTATAAGTAAGTCTTGTTTGAAAGCCCACTAAGTTAAATGCACTTCCAAGTAAGTTCTCTTTTCTTAATTGAACACAGGCATATGGTAGTGTTCCGTCACTCTTTTCTAAACCAATTGGTTTCATACAAGAGAAGCGTGCAGTATCGACTCCTCGCTCGGCCATAATGTCCACCGGCAGACAGCTCTCAAAGAATTTATAATCTTCAAAATTTTGGGCCGGAACTTTCTGAGCATTAACAAGCTCAGCAATAAAGTCTTCATATTGCTCTTTATTCATTGGCGCGTTTAGATAATCCGCAGACTCTCCCTCTTCCTCACTCAACTCTTTGTGACGATCTTTGAAATAGAGCTTCGAATAATCCAGTGTATCGGCATCCACAACAGGAGCGATGGCGTCGTAGAAGTAGAAATCCTCTTCTGTAAGATCCTGAGTCAGCCATTTTTCAAGTTTTTCAGTGGTCAAAGGCCCAGTGGCAACAATTGTATAAGCGCATTCAAATCTCTTTTGCAGCTCAAGAGGGTTTGCGGCTTCTTCAGCAAAGATCTCAATATTTTCATGCTCGTGTAGCCCTTTAGTGATTGCGGCCGAGAACTCTTCTCTATTAACGGCTAAAGCATCTCCCGCTGGAACAGCGTATTCCATCCCTTTAGATAGAATATAAGAGCCCATTGCATTCATTTCATATTTTAAGAGTCCATGACCAGTATCAGGAGACATACTTTTTAAAGAATTGGTACATACTAGCTCAGCGTAGGTTTTCATCTTTTGCGCTGGATTTAAGAAGAGAGTTTTGCACTCAACGAGTACAACTTTCACACCACGAGATGCTAAGAACATCGCTGCGTCACAGCCCGCAAGACCCGCACCAATAACTAGAACTTTTTGACCTTCAAATTTCATTTTTCACTCTACTGTTTTTTCGTCTAAAATATGATAAATACAAAGCGAGAATTTACCTTTTAGGACGCGGACATGCAAATAAACATCCAACAAACTCACCATACAATTGGCGATTTTGATGCCATTTTTACATATATTGAAAACTTATTGAGGGACAATCAAGGAAGTGGAGAGCTCTTTATCTTTCCCGAGCTCTTTTTAACGGGCTATCCCCTACAGGACCTCTGCCTCCAAAGGTCATTTATTGAGCGCTATAATGACTTTTTAGAGAAACTAAACGCTCTGCAAGATAAGTTGAACCCTACTCTGCTACTAGGTGGATTAGACTACGAGATGGACAGTGAGGGATTACCGTTAAGAATTAGAAATGTTATTTTTGAATTTGGACCAAAGCCCCTAGAACCTATTTACACAAAGAAGCTCTTACCAAATTACGATATTTTCGACGAGCAGAAGTATTTTAGCGCTGGTAGTGAGAGCTGTATTTACCAATTTAGAGACAAGAAATTTGGTCTATTGATCTGCGAAGATATGTGGATGAGCAGTATGCACAGCACAGACCCAGTCAAAGAATTATACGAACTCACAGAAAATGAAGATATCACTCTCGATGGAGTCATCAACTTATCTGCATCCCCTTTTTACCTAGGAAAAGATAAGACCAGACTCATTAGGGCCTCTGAGATCTCTACATTATTTTGTTGCCCTTTCTTCTATACCAATAGAGTTGGCGGAGAAGATGAAATTCTCTTCGACGGTTCTAGTTTTGTAGTTAATGGAAGTAGTGTCACTCACCGTGCAAAATTCTACCAACCAGATATTTTAAAAATTGAGATGAGTAAATTCTCACCTGTTGAAAAATCTCTGAGGGCCCTAAGTGATAGAGTGAACTCATGGGAATCTCTCTTTAAGGCCAATATTACTAAGAATGAACAAGGACAATACCGCATCCCAGAGCTCAGCGATCAGGACTGCGAAGAGATCCTGCAATCACTGCGCTTTGGAATACAAGAATATGCTAGAAAATCAGGCTTTAAGAATTTCGATGTGGCCCTTTCCGGTGGAATAGATTCGGCCCTTGTCCTCGCTGTAATGAAACTCTCCCTTGAAGAAGATCAAAACCTCGAGGCGATCTTCATGCCTGGCTTTTTCTCAGCAACCATGAGTTACGACCTCTCGTTTGAAATGTGTAAGAAGATTGGCGTAAAGTTAACGACTTTCCCTATTAAATTTGCTCACAGCTCACTGAGAACACAATATCAAGATGTCTTTAAAGACCCGATGGAAGGTCTTTGTGATGAAAATATTCAAAGTAGACTCAGAGGTGCCATCCTCTACGCAAGGTCTAACCAGAGAAATTCCATGGTTCTCAATACATCTAATAAATCTGAATTAAGTGTTGGCTACTCCACTCTCTATGGAGATAGTGTTGGGGCCATTAGTCCACTAGGAGACCTCTACAAGTCAGAAGTCTTCGCACTTTCTCGCTATATTAACAAGCAGTACGGAGAAATTATTCCTGTGGGAATCATTGATCGCCCACCATCGGCAGAGTTGAGAGAAGATCAAGAAGACTCTCAATCTCTTCCAGAGTATCCCGTTCTTGATACAATTCTTGAAGGAATATTATCTTACCGACTAAGCACAAAAAACCTCATAGAAATGGGACTTGATGCCGATGAGGTAAGTAAAGTTTTCAAACTGTATACACGAAGCGAATATAAGAGAAAACAATTCTGTCCAATTATAAAAATAAAGGCTAAAAGCTTTGGAACAGGATATAGAATTCCAATTTGTAAAAAGAATTAACCTTAGGAGTAACAAATGGATTTTAAAGTTCAAGATTTTATGAAGCAATTAAAGAATGTCGGTAAAGACATTGAAGAAATTGTAAAAAACAACGAGCTAAAAGATGTACAAAAACAAGTTAAGAGTTTTGTAAAAAAAGCTGAAAAAGACGTGAAAAACTTAGTTGAAAAGGACGTAAACCTCCTTCTTAAGAAGTTTGAAGCTGAAAAGAAGAGGATTGAAAAAGTTGTAGATAAGACTGTTCAATCTGAAATCAAGAAAGCGAAGTCTTTTGTAGATGAGCAAATGAAAGAGCTCTCTAAATTACAGAAGCAAGTTGAGAAGTACGTATCTAAGAATACAGCTACAACTAAGAAGAAAAAGAAGGCCACGACTTCTTCAGTCAAAAAGAAAAAGACTACTAAGAAGAAAGTGACAAAGAAAAAGTCTGTTGCAAAGAAAGCGACTAAGAAAGCGGCGTCTACTTCTGCTTCAAAGAAGAAGACGACCAAGAAAAAGGCCACACCTAAGAAGAGAGCCGTTTCTAAGAAAACGAGCTCAAGTAAAGCTCCAGCAAAAAAGAAATAAGAGAATAAAAGAAAAGAGAGGCTTAAGTCCTCTCTTTTTTTTAACCTGCCGCTTTAACAGAATACTTTTCGATATAATTTAAGAAATCTTCCCTAAGAATCGGCTTTTTAAGATAGTCATCAAATGATGATTTTTGAATCTTCTCTACTTCATCTTTAGAAGTATGAGCAGTTAGAGCACAAACAAAGAGCTCCTTTCCATTTTTAATATCACGGACACTTTCTAAGACTTCAAAGCCATCTTTACCGGGCATCTGAATATCTAGAAAGAAGAGATCAAAACATTCTTGCTGAAGAAGGGACATTGCCTCGTCTGGCTTTGAAACCATCGTAAAATCATCTTGAGACTTCTTAGCGTATATCTTAAGTAAATTGAGATTATCTACACTGTCATCTAAAAGTAAAATTCTCATTATCTACCTACCGTTTAAAAAAGATAAAATAAAAGTTGTCCCAAAATCTTCTTCACTTTCGACATCAACTCTTCCACCGTGTTTTTCCATAATATCTTTTACGATGGAAAGACCAAGTCCTGTACTCTTTTGCCCCTCTAGACCTTCACGGCCAACACCAGACATTCTATAAAATAATTTCTCTAAATGTTCCTCGGGGATTCCAATACCTGAATCTGAGATACTACATTTTATAAAGTCACCCTCTTCCCAAATTCGAGTCTCAATCTTACCACCAGTTGGTGTAAATTTGTGAGCATTAGAATAAATATTTGAAAACACCCTTCGAAGCATTGCTAGATTGCCACGAATGATAGGCTTCTTAGTATCAATTGTGAGTTTATATTCAAACTCTTTACGGGACGTCCCTTTAACTTGCTTTAAAATATACTCAACAACTTTTACTAGCTCTATTTCCTCTAGTTCAATTTCTCCATTTAAATGAACTTCAGTGCAAGATAAAATATCATTTACGAGAGTGAGTAAATCCCTAGAGGCATGATTAATAATTTCAATATACTCTCTAGACTCATCATCAACTTGAGCATCTTCTTTTAAAACATCGGAGTAGCCAATAATAGAGTTTAGCGGCGTCTTCAAGTCGTGCGAACATACGGCAAGGAATTGATCTTTGACATTACTTAAGTTCTTCAGCTCTTCAATATAGACGTTTAAAGACCTCGTATTTTGAGAACTCTCGAGTTGAAGCTTCATCTTTGTATAAAGCTCTTCTTTTAAATAAGGCTTAGAAATATAGTCGTTACCACCACTGCGATAAAATTCTAATATCTCTTCTTTCTCCAGTGTAGAAGAAGTGAAAATGATAGGGAGCTCTTTCAGCCCTAGTTCATTCCTAATCTTCTTAGTTAATTCAGCACCATTCATTTTTGGCATTAAGTAATCGACAAGAAGTAGATCAGCAGTATCAGTAGATAAGTACTTTAAACATTCATCTCCAGATTCAAACCAATTCACAACTGAGCCCATATTCTCAACATATGAA
The DNA here is from genome assembly GCF_000210915.2 of Halobacteriovorax marinus SJ. Classification (NCBI taxonomy): domain Bacteria; kingdom Pseudomonadati; phylum Bdellovibrionota; class Bacteriovoracia; order Bacteriovoracales; family Halobacteriovoraceae; genus Halobacteriovorax; species Halobacteriovorax marinus. The sequence goes on along the minus strand of NC_016620.1, from coordinate 1,282,688 downwards.
GAAACAATTCTGGCAGAAGTTCTATCATCTTCAACTACAACAATCTTTGCACCTTTCCATACAAGATCGGGCTCTAAGAGATTTCTTGAAATTTTGATAATTTTTGCAAGGTTGGTTCTTTCAACAAAATCATTACCTCCACAAGAGATTGATTCCACTCTCTTTGTAATGTCATCAGTATCACCGAGAAAAAGAATTGGCGTTGCAGATAGATTGTAATCTATAACTCTAGAGCTTCTAATCATCTTCGCAATTTCATATCCGTGTTCGTCGGCAGGAAGAAGAAAAAGATTGGAACATTTATGTTCAACAAAATCAGTTACTTCATCCCTATTGGCAAATGAGTAGACGGTATATCCTTTGCTAGAGAAAGTCTCTTGGATACGCTCAGTTGAAAAGTCTCTGTGTTTGATAATTACAATATTCATTCGCTTATATTCTATCGGAAAAAGGCCAGTAAACTAAATTAATTTTAGCATATAAAGAGCTGAAAATACTTACTAGTTAAGAAATCTTGAGGAAAAATTGTTATTGAATCTATAGAGTCATGGCAGAATAGAGAGGTGCTCATAGGAATTCAATGAATTAGAAGAATTTAGACTGGAGGTAATAGTGGAATCTTTTACTGTAGAAATTGATATTGATCTCGAAGATATCGTACCTGGCTTTCTGGAGAATAGAAGAAACGATATCGTAGATCTAGAATCCTTTTATGAAAAAAGGGAGTATCTTGAACTTGAGAGAATTGGACACAAAGTTAGCGGTAGTTCAGGCGGCTATGGTTTTCATCAACTTGGAAAGATTGCAAAAGCAATTGAGCTCGTTGCCCAAGAAAAGAAAGATGATGAGCTCAGCAAATTAATCGATGATTTTAAGAGCTATGTAGAAAACGTTCAAGTATCTTTTGTAAAGGTAGGTTAACTTGAAGGAAACGAAGAAATACATTCTCGTTGTTGATGACGATCTAGATATTCTCGTATTCTGTGAAAAGATTCTCTCCAATATAGGAGTGGTTGTACTAAAGGCAACAAATACTGAAGATGCCCTTAAGAAAATTCTTGAGTATGCTCCTCATATGGTTCTCCTTGATATTAATCTTGAAAACGAGGCAGGATTTAAATTACTGGACTCATTAAAAGAGAGAGAGATTCTACAATATTTAAAAATTTATATGATCTCTAGTGAGAAGTCTAAAGAGTCCATTCTCCTCTCAAAGAAATATGGCGTGCAAGGGTATTTAATTAAACCTCTAAGTAACAATACTTTGGTGAATACTGTAAAAAGGTTTTCCAAAGAAAGTGCACTCCCCACCTATACACCAGTTGATGAATCCAAGCTCGCAAAGGTTTATGTTCCTGCTGAAATTATAAAGTTTAATGAAATATCTTTCGTACTAAGATCAAGAGTTAAGTTCATGACTAAGGAGAATATAGAAATAGAGAGCCAGTTCTTTAGAGATATGAATATAAAGAAAGGTCATATGAAAATTTATCAGAAATCGAGGGATATTAACCCAGGAATTTATGATACTGTTATGCAAATGATTGGACTTCCCGAAAAAATTCTTCAATCAATTAGAAAACGTCAAAAGAGAAGGATCTAGTTTTGGATAAGAAGAAAATACTCACCATTGATGATGATAGAGATATCAATGTCTTTTTAAAAGATATCCTTGCTGCTGAGGAATACTTTGTGAGAACGACTCTTACGGCTCCAGAGTTCTTTGAAGAATTTAATAAATTCATTCCAGATCTTTGTATTATTGACTTAAACTTAGAAGCTTCTAAGGGTGCTGGTTATGAGATCCTTAGGGCCATAAGAAAGAAGTTTGGTAATCAAATTAAAATTGTCATTGTCTCCAGAAGGTTTGCAGAAGAAGATATTCAAAAAGGTCTCGATTTAGGAGCAGACGACTACATAACTAAGCCTTTAGATAAGACTACTGTTCAGTGTAAGATAAATGCTGTTCTCGGAGATATGTATAAAGAGTCATCGTCTCTTCCCTATTTTGCCGTTCCTGCCACCGCCAGAGAGTCCTACATAGAGTTAGACCTAGATGTCACCTCACTCTATGAAGAAGGAGCGACCTTTAAATCCTATAATTTTATTTCAAAGGGAAACAAAATTAGAATGAGTGGAGAGCTCTTTAAGCGACTGTCAGGAAGGGACTTTGTCTACGCCACTATTGAATCCTGCACTAGGGAAGAAGACTCTATCGGCTATTTGATTAGTGTTAAATTTGATTTTGACGATGAAGAGTTGATGAAAAATATTAGAAAATTTCTCTTAAAAATACCTATCTCACAAGACTAATTCGTATTGGTCATTTTCTTTATTACAGATTCAAAAGTTTCCTTATCAAAAGGCTTATTCATAAAGTAAGTATTTCTTTGATCTGAATCATAGAACTCTTTCAAATAGAGATCATTGGACGAAATATAGATGATTGGTAATTCAATTTTGAGCATCTCTCTAAGCATATCACCCAACTTAAAGCCATTTATATGTTTTAAATTTACATCAATAATAAGTACGTCCGCCTTATTTACTGAGACGAAATCCATGGCCTCAAACTCATTCTCAAAAGAGTGACCATGACCTAGCTGACAATTTTCAATGAACTTATTTAAAAGAGCGACCATTTCAGCGGAATCATCTATAACAATAAACTTTAAATCCATACTCATATCCTAAGCGCTTTCACTCATCAGATAATGTTCAAGCTTCAACTTCTTTAGATAATAGTTAATATTAAAGCCCTCATTATCCCTTACTGCGAGTGAAACTCCCTGTGAAAGTAGATACTTAAATAATACTTCATGTCTTTTAAGCGCTGCAATCATTAAATAGGACTTTCCGTTAACTCTGCGATTTAACGGCGCTCCTGCCTCAACCATAAGCTTAACTAAATCTAAATTGCCTCTAAAAATGGCAAAATATAATGGCTCTCTGCCATCATTATCTTTCACTGTTAGCTTGGCACCTCTTTGAATGAGAAACTCTGCAATTTCATAGAGATCTTTCATTACCGCAAAGTGAAGAGCTGAGAAGCCCCCACGGCAAAGAAGATCAATTTTTATTCCATCATCAAGGGCCTGTGCGACCTCATCTTTACTCTCTAGAAAGACTGATATCATTAAGCGAGAGTAACCAGCATCAGTTCTAGAAAGAGGTCCCTTCTCTCTTAACTCTTCAAGCTCGTGCAGTCTCTTGACTCGCATTACTTCTTCGCGGTCAGGCTCTGAATAGTCTCCACTGACTATGGTAAAGTGCTCATCAAAGTCCTCGTTAAAATTACCAGAGACATGAATATCTTCTTCCTCATCATGCTCACCTCCTCTAACGATTTCCGTTTCCTCAGCTAGAGGCTCATCACCAGAAATCAGTTGAATCGATTCACTTAATTCTTTATGGCCTTTAACATTTATATGCTCTTCACCTATATCTTCTCTTTTTCCTTCAACAAAGTGAGTATCTTCATTTGGGTTAAACTTCTTCTTACCATAAGCAAAACTCTTATAGTCAGATAAGAGATTAACAATATCTTTCTTAGTAAAAGGCTTTGGTAGACAATCTAAAATATTAACATTTTTTTCTACAACTCTTTGACAAAAATCATCTGTAATATGAGAACTCATCAAGAAAATTGGTCTATCACCACTATTTCTTAGGATCCTATGACTGGTCTCATTATCCCCGATAATTATATCTAAGAAAATAAAGGCCACGTCATCATGTTCTAGATGAATGAGAGCTTCTTCTACATCTGTTGCGAAGTGAAGCTTATAGTCTAGGTCTTTGAAGTGGATTTTAAAAAGTCCGTGAATATCTAAATCGTCATCTACAATAAGAATATGTTTCATAAGACTCTCTTCGGAAGGAAGCAAGAATTCGTAAATTTTTATTTAAAATTATGTCTATCTAAAGCTTTGTGGGAGCGCAATGCACAAAATCTTTTTCTGACATATAAAGTCATATATGTAAGAATACTAGACCTAATTCGAGAGGTATTATTGAAAGCATTAGAGAGAAAATTAGGTCTTCTATCTGTAGTGGCCATAAGTATAAGCGCAATGTTGGGAAGTGGGATTTTCGTACTTCCTAGTTTGGCCATCGCTCAAACAGGTCCATCTGTTTGGCTTGCTTACTTACTTGCCTCCCTCTGTGTTCTTCCCGCTTCGATGTCAAAGTCAGAACTTGCTACGGCCATGCCAACTTCAGGTGGAACCTACGTCTACCTAGAAAGAACCTTTGGACCACTTGCTGGAACCGTTGCAGGCCTCGGGCTTTGGCTCTCACTTCTTTTAAAAGCTGCCTTTGCTCTCGTAGGCTTTGGTGCTTATTTAACGATTCTAGCGGACGTTCCTCTCATCACTACCGCGATTATCTCTCTTTTACTGATAACAATCTTAAATATTTTTGGAGTTGGAAAAGTTAGTAGTGCACTAATGGTGGTCGTCGCCATCGCCATAACTTCCCTCATGGCACTAAGTGGAATTAGTATTCCGGTATTAGATAAAGATCTCATGACTCCTTTTATGACTGGGGGCTTTAGCGGTCTTATGTCTTCTACTGCTCTTGTCTTTGTTTCTTATGCGGGTGTTACAAAAGTGGCAGCAATTGCAGAGGAAATAAAGTCTCCAGAGAAGAACCTCCCTAGAGGAATTCTCTTATCACTCTTACTAGTGACTATTATCTACTGTGTAACAACTTTTACTCTCGTTGGAAGTGTTCCAAGTTCAGAGCTCATTGGAAATTATAGACCTCTCTACACAATGGCCCAGACTGTTGGTGGAAAAGGTTTCGCTATCTTTATTTCGATAATTGGTATTCTTACGATGATATCTATGGCCAACGCAGGAATATTGGCCTCTTCGCGTTTTCCTTTTGCAATGGGTAGAGACAGACTCCTACCTGGCGCTATTGGAACGCTTCACAAGAAATACTTAACTCCAGTTTGGAGTATACTTCTCTCTTCAATAATTGTAGCGGCAACAATTCTCTTTATGGACGTAACAAAGATTGCCAAACTGGCCTCAGGCTTTATGCTTCTAATCTACGTCTTTGAAAATATCGCTGTGATTGTTCTTAGGGAAATGAGAGTTCAGTGGTACCGTCCTCAGTTTAAAAGTCCGATGTACCCCTTTTTACAGATCCTAGGAATCCTCAGTGGAGTTGGGCTTCTATTTGGTATGGGATTCATTATTGTCACGGCCATACTTGTTATTTCAATTCCTGGTGTTGCTCTCTTTCTTGCTTATTCAAGAAAGAGAACCACAAGAAGAGGTGTCCTAGGGATACGAGGAAAGAGAAGTGATTTAGTTGATGAAAATGTTAGTTTAACAAACTTTTATGAAAGTATTGACCTCACAAAGGATGCGAAGGTTGTTGTCTCTCTCTTCGGTAATGAGAGAAGTCCTGAGACATTAATTCAAATGGCCGCGGCCATGAGTGAAGGTGAAAACTTAGAGGTTGCTCACTTCACTGAAGTTCCAGAGCAGACAGAGCTCAAAGATTTGAATACGGAAACAGTTTACCTAAGGTCCCTTAGAAGAAGAATTATTGCGATGTCCGTCGAGCAGAATATCCCGATCACTTTTGACCCTATTGCTAGTCACGATATTTCGAGAAGTGTTTTTGAAATTAGTCAAAGGCTCCATTGTCTATGGCTTTTCAAAGAATGGGGAGGCAAGAAACGAGGAAACTTTACGGTTCACAATCCTGTAGGGTGGCTTAGAAATCATCTTCAGTGTAATCTTGCGATCTTTAGAGATGCAGGAGTTCGCTATATTAGAAAAGTATTAGTGATAGTAAATAATAACTGTGACTACGAACTTGTTGTCGATACGGCAGATCACTTTGCAACTATGAATAAAGCTTCACTGGATCTCGTTAAAATTTTCAAAGAGAAAACACCTAAGAATGTTCTAGACGAAGCACAAAATAGATTGGCTTCAATGTGTGAGAGAACAAAAGTTCTTTCAAAGTCCAGAGTTCTTATTTCAAATAAGCCTGTAGAAGATATTATTCAACTCACAGCAGAGTATGACCTCTTTGTCTTTGGGGCTTCTAACCACTCATTTATAAAAGATGTTATTGGTTCTGATGATGATAGACTTATTGCTGGAGCGTCTTGTTCCGTAATCTCAGTGCAAAGTTCTCAAATTATTCATGAAGGTAGGAGCTAATCTACATAGTAGAGATTTCAGAAGTAAACGGTCTCCACTTACCTTGCCATACATTTAGGGAGCCCTGTCTAAGGGTAGAGCTCTCTTTATGAATATCTAACATGCAGTAAGTAAGACATGTTGAATCTTGATGAAGACCAGCATCAATAGATGGGATTGGATTCCATGTCCCAGTGTTAAAGTAGTACTTACCCTCTGGAAACCTTCTCCACTCTTGTAAATGAGTATGCCCCATAATTACGGTATGTAGTGAAATATTTCTCTTTAGAATACTCTTTGCTTTCTTCTCATAGCGTGGATAAATCGTAATTTGCTTTAGAATTTTTAGTGACGTTCTAAAATTTCTATTGTCCTTGATATAAGTATCAAAGTTACTTTCTATTAGATACTTAATGACAATAATGGACATTTTTATAAAGAATGCAAAATCGTGAATGAGACACCACTTAATATAAGAACTCATTGGGCGAACTTTATCTAGATAAGGTCTCTCTTTTTTAAGTTGAGGCAAAACCGATATACAAAATAAACTCCCCCATGGAAGATTGACAATTTTCTTTCCACTTGGACCTGTTGAGTAGTAACGATCTTTTGGTACTGAGTTTATTGCCTCAAAGCGATGTCCATGTTCAACATGCACACCATGAGTTTCAAGTACGTGACAGTAGTTAATTCTTCCATCCACTCTCACATCGAGTCTCTTCTGTGGAAGCTCGAAATCCATTGAAGCGTCATGGTTACCGATGACATAGGATATTTTCTTATTAGGTGCTGATAGAAAGAGTTTTAATGCATCAAAGAATATCGGGTGCCCCTCAATAATTTTTTTTAGAGCTAAATCGGCCTTTTTCTCATCTATTATATAAGTAAATACCCCTTCAAAATCAATTTGAATAAGATTTAAAATATCTCCATTAAGAACTAGGTGAACTTCCATTGAATAGTATTTATCACTGGAGTAAAACTCACAGAATTCATAGAATCTCTGATCTTCAAAGAAGTCCTCTAGTATATTAAGTTGACCATTTTTTAGAAATTTACCTTTTCCAAGGTGAAGATCACTAAGAGATAAAATTAACATCTACTCTTCCTCAGTAAACATTTCTCCAGCACAACAGACTTTTCCTCTACCAGACTGCTTGGCCTTATACATCATCTTATCTGCAAAGCTAATAATTTCAACTCTTGTCTTAGCGTCTTCCGGGTATGTTGCCACACCAACAGAGACCGATAGCTTAAAGGTATGTGAACCGTTGATTCCCTTCTCTTCTGAGACGTAGAACTCTTCTTTAGAAATACCATTTAAAATTCTTAGGCCCACTTCTTTAGCATTTTTAGCGTCACACGTTGGGACAATAATCACAAATTCATCACCACCATAGCGGTATGATAAATCACTCTCCCTAACGACTCTCTTAAGTACATTAGCAACATCGGAGAGAAGCTGGGTTCCAACGAGATGACCATGACCATCATTGACACTTTTAAAGTGGTCAATATCTATAAAGATGACCGAGAAGACTTCTCCTGTCTCTTCAAACTTAATGATCGAATCATCAATATCTTTTAGGAATTTTCTTTGATTATAAAGACCTGTTACATCATCAATATGAACGAGTGATTTAAGCTTTTCAGCTTCACTAAATTTCTTAAACTTCTTTGACGAATTTACGAGGTAAGAGACTAGGTAATCTAAAATCTTATCAGGTATTTTCTCAGATGATTTAAAACCTGCATAGAATTCTTGCGAGAATGATTCTCCACATGAGATTACATAGAAGAACTCCCCCTCTTTTGGTGAGATATTCTTCCAGCGCTCTAGCTCTTCCCCTGCTTTTATTTCTTTTTTCAAATGTTTTAATTCACTCTCACTCAAGCCCTGAATAACCTTCTTAGGCTTCCAGATTTGTCTACAACTACGAGAGTCTGGATTCTTTCTATAAACACTAAAGACATTAATTGATGAAGTTGAAAACTCTTTGATCCAAAAGTTATTTAAGAGTTCATAAACTTGCTTAATCGAATCTAATTGATCGCACTCAAAGATAAAATCTAAAAGATTCTTATAATGTATATTTAAATTCTCTTCGCTCAATTCTTATCCAATTCTGTAGAGTTATCTGACTCTAAAACTTCTAAGTCATCTTCAATAAGCTGAATTGATCCTCTTAGCGTTTTCATAATCTTTGCCAATCTCTCTTCCAGCTTAAGCTTATCTTCTCTATGCTTTTGTTCTCTAATTGATGAGTTCTCCATATTAAATTCTAATGAATCAATCTTTCTCTTAAGCTCTAGTATTTTCATATCTCTAGATTGCACTTGAGAGTCAGAGTCCATAACGGCTAACTCTAGCTTACTTTCAAGCTCTTTCTCTCTTTGCTTTACTTGATTAAAATCAATTCTGACCTTCTGATTGAGCCTTTCAAACTCTTTATGAAGAGTCTTATACTTCATTTCAAAGACATCTTTCTTCTCTTGACTCATATTCATTTGGTACTTCATCTCACTTACTTCGTCGTGACTTCTCTTTTTAACAATTTCGATCTCGATCTTTAATTCATCGAGCTCGGCTTTTAAGCCTAAGTTATCTTGAGAGAGTATTTGCTTCTCACTAGTTAGTTGATTAATACTCTCCATGAGCGCTTCACGCTCCTCTCTCAATTGTCTAATTGTACCTTGTAAGCGAAGCATTTCATCTTCGTCATAATTTCTAACAAAGTCTTCGTTTGGAGCACTATAAGATTGAGTAGGAGCAGGATCAGGAGAAGGACTTGTTGCCACAGTCTCTGTAAAGTCATTCTCTGATAATGTAGACACTATAGTCTCAGCAGTATTATCAAAACTAGGAGAATCTAATTCATTAGTTCCTGTTTCTTCACCAAAGAGTAGCTCATCAGCATCATCTTCTTCATCACTTGAGTCAGCAGAGAAATCACTAGTTGTAAGAGTTGAGGTATTGGCAATAACTGTTGGGTTAGTATCTTCCCCTATACTCTCATCAATTGAGCCAAACTCGTCATCATCCTCAATTTCTGAAGTACTAAGTTCACTAGGTGAAAATCCAGATGAAGTTTTATAGTCAAACTCCTGCATCTCATCTTCTTCCTCACTCTCCTGTGCCGCTGCAGAGAAGTCAAACTCACCCGTTGAGTCCTCATTTGCGCTACTCGTATCAGGAGCGACGATAGAGCTAATCGTCGATTCTATATCATTGGATGTATTCGTCCCCATTCCAACATCAAAGGAAGGATCTGTTGAATCACTATCCGCATCAGCACTAAAGTTAAGTTCTTCACTCACTGTCGCAGAGTCCGAACTCTCTTCATCTGACTCGGAAGCGCTAAAGTCAAGAGTGTCATTATCTGAGTCAACACTATCTTCTTCACTCGCTTCATATGATTCATTTAAATCTAATTCGTCATTTTCATCGTCGTCAAATGAAAGACCAGGGTCCTCATCACCCTCTTGAGTATCTTGATTATCAATGACGTCATCTTCTGCAGATAGAGAGAGTCCATCATCAGTATCATCATCAAAACTCATGCCTGCATCTTGAGTCTCCTCAGCATTGCTTTCAAGCTCATCGCTCTCGCCACTAAGATCTAAACCTGCACCTGTATCTTCGGAAAAGTCTAAATCTGAATCAGAAGACGTATCCTGGTTTGAGAACTCCTCTGTTTGAGTTCCATCTTCATCAGCACCTAAATTAAACTCGAGCCCTCCTTCATCTTCATCGTTTGAGAAGTCTAAGTCACTAGCGTCTTCAACAACAGCTTGCTCTGACTCTGTACTCTCCTCTTCATCTGAAGGAATATTAAATTCTAGGCCTTCATTGTTTTCGTCTTCATTAGACATCTTAACCTCTTGTGCAGATGCAACGGCTTCTTGTGCCACATCGTCATTAATATCAAGTGTGGCATCGTTATCAGTAGACTCATTTGAATCTAAATCAAAACTAATTCCATTCTCATCATCTTGCGTTTTACCATCCTCATCAAAACCCTGAGGAGTAATATTAAATTCATCTTCTTTTTTAGTTTCTTCTCTTTCACTACCAAATACGGCGTCGAATTTTCTTTGAATATCATCGTGAACAGGGCCTTGAAAGCCTTTACCACTTGATCTATGTGAGTCGATAACATCGCGAACTTCTTTTGCAACCTGAATAGGACTAGCGTTAAAGTCCATCGCCTCTTCTTCGTCATCTTCATCAACTTCATCACTTAAATCAGCACTCACCTCTACCTCACCAGTCTTATCTTCACTGTCGGCAGAGTTTAATTGATCTAGTAAATCTTTATTAATTCCAATGAAAGTAAGATCTACATTCTCACTCTCTTCACTATTAGACGAACCATCATCGTTTGCTGATTTAAGGGCAATTTCAAAGTCGTTAATGACACCTGTAAGAATTTCAACTGAAAGTGGTTTCGTTAGATAGGCATCACAAGCATCGCTGGAGTTTTGAAAGTCCATGATTTCTTTGATTCCCATCTTCCCGCTTAAGAGCACACTATTTACATTCTCTATAACATTAAATTCTTTTGCGAGTGCCTTACAATTAAGCTCCTCACAATCAAAGTCTAAGAGAACCACACTGTGGTTACTTGATGAAAACTGCTCTTCTACTTCTTCGAGAGAAGTACATAGGCAAGCATTCTCAACCTCTAGGGATGAGAAAAAATTTTTTACGGACTTATCTGTAGTGTAAAAAATGATCTTCATGCTTAGTGTTATATCCTTCCTTCTATGAATGTTTTCATAATTATAATAACTTATCGGTGAGAAAATCTCCAACTAAAGGAAATCGTGTCCCTGTTTAGTTGTAAAATAGGGTAAAATTAGATTAAAATAGTATAACTTACTAAAATTCAAAAAAACCAATTACTTACTGGGTATTATATGACGAAAAATTACTTGAGTTTTATTCTTTTCTTCTTAAGTGTAAACGCCTCTTTTGCAGAGACCTACCTTCCCGCTCAACTACTTATGCTCGATGAGAACTTCTCACATCATGTAGTTCTAGCAGAGAAGTCAACACATACACTTTACTTATTTAAAAATGAAAATGGTAATCCTCAACTAGTTAATAAATATCCAATGGCCACAGGTAAGAAGGCCGGAGATAAACTCTTCCAAGGTGATCATAGAACACCAGAAGGGATTTACTCATTTACTGACTTTCTCACTCATCAAGACCTCCTCAATAGACATGGTAAGCAAGGTCAAATTTATGGAGTTGGGGCCTTTGTAATGAACTACCCAAATCCAATTGATAAGAGAAATGGTAAAACAGGTGGAGGAATTTGGCTTCACTCTACAAATGATGAAACTAGAATTGATAAAGGTCTAGACTCTAGAGGATGTGTGGTTGCTACGAACTCAAACCTCATTGAGCTTTCAAAGTTTATCGAACTCAATAGAACTCCAATGGTTGTCGTTCAAAATATCACTTATCTAGAGAAGTCGACTTGGCTCTCACAAAGAGGAAACTTAAATGACACTCTCGAGAGCTGGCTAACAGGGTGGCAAACTGAAAATAAGGCCCTTTATTTTAAGAGCTATCACCCTTCAGAGTTCTTTGATAAATTCAAAGGGGATTTTTCTAATTTCAAGAAATATAAAACTGCAGTCTTTAATAATCCTGGAAAACCAAGTATTGAAATTGAAGATGTTTCTATCCTTCGCGCAAAAGAGTATGCAGTCATCACCTTTAAACAAATTTATAACTCCAACACTGTCAGCGACGTTGGTAGAAAGTCTCTATACCTAAAGCAGGATGAATTCTACAATTGGAAAATTGTAAATGAAACTTGGACAAAGAGTGGAATTAAAGAAGAAGATGAAGAGAAAGTAGCTTTCCAACCTTCTATGAGATTTTTTAAAAATAATGATCCAGCTTCAATCCTTGGAGCTGATTTCGTTAAAAGAGATAGTAATTAATTATGGCCCATAAACCTGCAAAAATGTCCTTTCTCATCTACGATGACAAAAAGGGACCTGTTTTCTTAAATACTAATAGGTTTGCATTGAAGTTTACCCTCTATGTCCTCCCTATTATCACTGTTCTATCCATTCTTGTGATTATCGCTGGAAGTGTTTACTTCAAGCAAATTAGAGAGATGGCAAGACGTAAAGAGCCAGCAATCATAAAAGAGCTAAAGGCGACAAATGCAGAGCTAAACTCGCAGCTACAGCAAATTAGTGCCCTTAACCAAGAGTTTGAACAGAAGCTCTCAAGCACATCAACTGATGGAGTTAATTTTAGCTCTCTCGCTATGTTTAAGCCTGTCCCTGGTCAAACTGACCTGAGTACAACTCCTGCTCTTACGGTAGATGATATTGACTTTGAGGCAGGAGACAAGAAGCTAAAGATTAAGTTTAATATAATAAATCAAACTAAGAACGGAAGAAAGCTAGCGGGCTATATTCACATTCTTATGAGCTCACCAAGTAAAATTTCCTTCTACCCTATTAAGGAAATTGCGTCAGAAGATATGCTTATTTCTTATAATCAAGGTGAGTCATTTGCCTTTTCGAGGCTAAGAAATGTTGATGCAATATTTGATCTAACTGGCTTTGATGAACATAAAGTACTTTTCAAAATATTAATTTTCTCTAGAACGGGCGATCTACTTCTTAAGAAACTTGTCGCTAAAGATTTAAAGTAATATGGATAATCTAATTTCAATTGAAGAACAAGAATTCACTCTCATTGGTAAGAAGACACGACTAAGTGGTGTCTTTAACTTTAATGGACTGACTCATATAGCAGGAACAATTGAGGGTGATTTAAATATTAAAGACAAGTCTCTTCTAACGATTGAAGAAAGCAGTGAAATTGAAGGTAAGATTAATTGTGCTGATTTGAAAATCTTTGGAAAAGTTAAGGGAGAGATTCACTCCAGTGGCAAAGTCGAGATATTTCCTTCAGGAATTATTCAAGGACTAATTAAGTCTCAAAATCTAGTTATTCATCCTGGTGCGATTATAAATATTGACGGGCATACAACAGGAACTGGCCACTAAAGAGTAGGGCCAGTTCATTATTTCTTTAGAAAAATCTCTTATAATTTACAACTTTTACTTTACCAAAGTTCTTTAAGTCTTTGGCCAAGCTCTTTGGTCCAACGATAACGATCGTTTGATTATTCCAATCAAATAGAGAGGAGAGATTCTTACTAACATCTTCCTTAGAGAATCCTTTTACAATCTTTGGAAAGAGGTAGAGAGAATCATAACTCTTATTAATGTCATCAAAGTTCATTAATTGCTGAAGATAGGCTGAGCTTTTTTCAAACCTAAAAGGAAAGCTTCCTATTAAGGCCCCTCTCGCTCTTTCTAACTCTTCTGAATCAACGCCATTTTCTTTAATATCAATTAAAATATCTTTTACTACATTTATGAGCTCTTCAACTGATTTAACCTTAGTAAAAGTAGAAATAACGGCCCTACCATACTGACGTTGTCCTCCAGCATAAGCGCTAGCCGTGTACGAAAGACCTCTTTTTACTCTAATCTCTCTCATTAATTTTGATGTAAAACCACCGCCAAGAAACTCAGTTCCAAGGGAGTTTAACTCAGAGTTTTCAAACTCCCCTTCATTTAGAAAGCGACCAAATCTCACCTGTGCTTGATTGGCCGAAGGAACAGTTACAAGGTAAATCTCTGGAGACTTAGAGGGCTTCTTCGGAGTATAGTCTACGACTCTCTCATAATCTTCTCTCGCTCCTTTCCATCCACAGTCTTTTTCAATAATTCCCTGTAGCGCCAGAATTGATTTTGGCCCTGTAATATAGATCTTCTTTTTTACCTTTGTATTAAAGTAGTGAAGCTTATCTTTAAGACTCTTTGACTTAATTCCTTTCAAGTCCTTTATTTTTCCACCCACTGGGTAATCGTAAGGTGTTCCTGCTAAAGAGAGTTCTCTAAAGGCAGTAGAAGCGATATGAGAGTGGTCATTAACTATACTCTTTGCATTACTTCTAACGACTCTCTTATACTTATTAATTTCTCTCTTAGTGAAGCTTGCATCTCTAAAGAGGTGACAAATTTTCTTCATCGTTGGACTCATATCCTTTGCAAGACCAGAGACTTCATAGACTGTTGACTCATGAGTCACATACGATCCCCAATTTGCCCCGAAGTACTCTAAGTTGTCTGAGATATCTTTTTGAGAATAGCGTCTCGTACCACTATCTAATAAATTAAACATCATTGAAGTTTCACCCATTCTCTTAGGATGATCAGATAGAGAACCATCAGCGAAATGAATCATAACTTGATACATTGGAAGTCTCTTATCTTCTAACCAAGTTACCTCTATACCATTCCAATCTAGCTTTTTAATTCTATCCTTTCCAAAGCCGAAGGCCTGAAGAGAGCTTGAGAGTGCCAATAAAATAATTAATGCTTTCATTATATTCCCTTTCATTACTTCTTCCCTGCTTTATGCTTATCCCAAACTGATAAGAAAATATATTCGTTGTCATCAAATAATTGGTGACACACTTCTTTCACTTGCTCAGCTGTAATAGATTGATAAATTTCTAATTCTTTCTCATAGAAAGAGTAATCATTGTAGAAATTCTCTCTAAGTCCTACAAAGCTAGCAATTCCACTATTGCTCTGAAGTTGAGAATAATAAGAGATTAGATATTGATTCTTTGTTTTTTGAACAGTTCTATCTGTAATAGCATCGTCACAAGATCTTCTAATATCTTTTAATGCCTTTCTCTTAAACTTAGTTAAATTTGTATTTGGTAGAAGTTCTCCTGTAAAAAAGAAGACTCCATTATTTCTTAAAGTATAATTTGCGACGTTTATCCTACTTAAAATAGGCTTCTTCCCACGTACATACTTTTGATAAAAGTACGAGCTTGAACCATCACCAAAAATCGAACTTAAAATATCCATCACGTAAGCGTCTTTCTCACCAATTTTCTTTCCTTTATAGGCAATAGTAAAAATTGGGATAGGACTCTTACCGTAGAGCTTCACCTCTTGCTTATATCTTGCTCTGTGAGAGTATCTCTCTTCAGAATCCATTTTCTTTTTAAATTCAGCTAGACCATTTGAAGCCTTTAAGTCTCCATACTTATCCTTTACCATCTTATAGACTTCATCGGCCTTAACATCCCCTACAATTACCACTATGGCATTGTCTGGAGTATAGAATTGGTCAAAGAATTTTCTCATCTCAGGAATCTGTAAGTTCTTTACGTCCTGAGCATCACCAATGACCGAGCCACCATAAGGAGTACCCTTAAATACTGATTGCATCATGGCCAAGAATAATTGACCTTTAGGACTATTTTCATAGCGGTACTTTCTCTCTTCAAGAACAACAGCTCTCTCTTTTTCAAAGGCCTTTGGCTCAAGTAGAACGTAGCTCAATCTATCGGCTTCCATATCAATCATGGTCTCTAATGTATGGCTTGGAAGATTTTCATAATAAACTGTCGAATCAAATGTTGTGTACGCATTTGTAGAACCACCATTACTTTCAATAAAAGTATCAAACTTATGTGGTCCATACTTCTTTGCACCCTTAAACATCATATGCTCAAGAAAGTGAGTTGCTCCGGTAGTCCCTTTAGATTCGTAGCGCCCCCCTACATCGAAGAAAGTATAGTACGAGTAAATTGGTAGCTGAGGATTCTCCACAACTAATAACCTAAGGCCATTAGACAAGGTATATTTCTTAACATCAATTTTAAGATCACTTGTCGAGTGAGTCAGTTGGTCCTCTTGCTTTGACATTCCCGAGCAGCCGAGAAGTGAGACCAGAAGAAGCAGAATAATTGTTTTATTCATTGAGATTTCTCCCTATTCTTTTCCAAAAGAATTGGTATAGTTATTACAGACATATAGTTTAAATACTTGAAACTGCAATGACAACTAGAGATCAATGACCAATTTAAAGAATAAAATGACAATTCTGGGATCGGGAACGAGTACAGGTATTCCGATGGTTGGCTGCGACTGCGCAGTTTGCACTTCCACGGTTAAAGAGAATACGAGACTAAGGACAAGTGTCTACCTAGAAACGGCTCAGGCAAGCTCTATACTTATTGATACTACGCCTGATCTTCGCCATCAACTTCTCAAAAATAAAATAAATAAAGTTGACTTCGCATTTATAACTCATGACCACGCTGACCATACACACGGAATTGACGACCTAAGGCCTCTTACTTTTGCGCCTAAGTATACTTCTATTCCCATCTATACTTACAAAAAATGCGCCGCACAACTCACGCAGAAATTCCCCTATATTTTTAAAGCAAAGCAATTGCCCGCCAATATAGGAGGTGGAATTCCAAATCTCCAGTTAATGGAAGTAGATTTATCTGGCCAGCAAAAGATCGGCGCTGAGCTCTTTGAGTTCACCATGTTAGATCACGGCTACACCCAAACTCTTGGAATTATTCACCAGAAAATGGCCTATATAATAGACTGCCACCAGCTAAGTAGCGAGCAAATTGAAGACCTTAGAAAGAGAGAATTAGAGCTTCTCATCATAGACTGTGTGACCAATCACGAGCATAAGACTCACCTATGGCAAGAGCGCACTTTTGAATACATTTCACAGATAGCGCCCAAGAGGGCCGGACTCATTCACATGAATCACGCTCTAGAGCACGAGCAGCTCAAAAAGGACGCGGCGGCAAGCTTCTCATTTGAAGTCTTCCCCACCTATGACGGCCAAGTCTTATATTATTAACATACCCCTATTTTTTGGTTTCAATAACGCTTTTAAATGATTATATTTCAGTAAAAATTTTACTTTTATTACTTAGTTAGGGAGAGGGTTCATGAAAATTGGTGTTCCTAAGGAAATTAAAAATAATGAAAATAGAGTTGGTCTTGTTCCAGGTGGAGTTAGACAATTAGTTCATGATGGTCACGAAGTTTTTGTTGAAAACAATGCTGGTGTTGGTGTTGGTATCGAAAACGAAGAATATATAAAAGCTGGTGCCAAGATTCTTCCTACGTTAGAAGATGTATTTGCTGAATCTACAATGATTATCAAAGTTAAGGAACCTCAAGCGAGAGAGATTGCTTGCCTTAGACCACATCACATACTTTACACTTATCTTCACCTTGCTGCAGATCCAGACCAAACGAAAGGATTAATGGAGTCAGGTTCAACTTCTATTGCCTACGAAACAATTCAACCTGAAGATGGTTCTCTACCTCTTTTAACACCAATGTCAGAAGTTGCAGGAAGAATGGCCACTCAAGTTGGTGCCGCTTACCTTCAAAAAGACCACGGTGGAAAAGGTATACTCTTAGGTGGTGTTCCAGGAACAAGAAGAGCTAAGGTTACAGTTATTGGTTGTGGTATTGCGGGAACAAATGCCATTAAGATGGCGATGGGTATGGGTGCTGACGTAACGGCAATTGACCTATCGACTAAGAGACTAGCTGAGCTAGATGATTTATTTGATAATAGAATCACGACTCTCTTCTCAAATATTGAAAATATTGAAAATAGTGTTCTTTCATCTGACCTTGTTATTGGTGCAGTTTTAATTCCTGGTGCAAAAGCGCCAAAGCTTGTTACGAGAGAGATGATTTCTAAAATGGAAAAAGGATCTGTCGTTGTTGATATCGCTGTAGATCAAGGTGGATGTATTGAGACTTGTAAGCCTACAACTCACCAAGACCCTACGTTTGAAATCGACGGTGTTGTTCACTACTGTGTTGCAAATATGCCAGGTGCTGTAGCTAGAACATCTACATTCGCACTAACAAACGTAACTCTAAAGTATGCAAGAATGATTGCTTCAATGGGTGTTGAAGAAGCTGCAAAGAAAGACGCTGCATTTAGAAAAGGAATCAACGTTTACAAAGGTAATCTAGTTTATAAGCAAGTAGCTGAAGATCTAGACCTACCATACACTGAATTAAATATTTAATTGAATTGGCCCTCCAGATGAGAGGGCCTTTTTTTACCTGCAAAGAACACTTAAGAGAATAAATCCCTTCTTTGCCCCAAAAGGTAACTCTTTCTCTAGCTGCTCTATTTCTTTTATCCCAAAATTACTCATCAGCTCCACTTTAGAATTGAAGCAATTCTCTTTCTTATAATCCTTTGAAGTAAGAATTGGAGAGAGCGCATTCAAGAAGTCTGTTGCGATATAGAAGTCCGCATCACTTAGCTTTGAATTTTCTTTGAGCTTCTTCACTTCTTCGTGAAGAGTTTCAATATTCTTAATCTTCTCACTCTTGCTTTTGAGTTTATAGATCATCTTAATTTTAGAGTCTATAAGATCTTTTACTTCAATTGCCTGTGAAGGAATCGAAATAAGAAAGAAGAAGACTAATAAGTAGTTCCGCATGAATTCTCCTCACCCTTTTCTATTTGTTTCAAGTCTCCATCAATTCCACCAACTCCATTTGAGCCCGGTAAATATCTTGCAACTTCCATTCTTCTAGCATTACCACCACGGTAGCGATGTTTGATTACGTAACTCATATAACTTTTAAAATCATCATTACTAAAGCCTGAAAAACCTGAAACATTTCTTCTCGATCCATTAGGATCATTATTGCTATTTAATGCCTCAATATTTCCGGCCTTAATTTTTTCAACTAGTCTCTCAAAAGGAGCACTTATTCCTGCAACTCCACCATTATAAGACCAGCGAGCAAGAATAATTGAAAAGTCATTTAATTGCTTTTCATTCATTCTAAGATTACTTCTTCTATTTTCTTTTTCTAGCATATATCTAAAGTACTTCTTATTATACATATAGAAGATCGTCGCCATGTAGAAGCCTTCATCAGGGTTCTTAGGAGCACACAATCTAATATTCTCTCTATCTCTTAGATATTCATTCGCTGCCCTCGCACTACTCTTTGCTGAGCGAGGTAGAGTCATTGGATTATTATAAATATCTTGTAGCCCTTTACACTCAGGATTATTTCCAGTCATCTTATCTTTAAGGTCTGAGAGAAAGTAGCCTGTAAGCCTACTAATTTTCTTCTCTCTAGCAGGACTATCTTCGTAGGCCCTATAGCCCTCTTTAGAAGAGAGAGCACTAGCATAGCTTAAAACACTAGAGTTTGAGCGAATCATATCTTTCGCCTGATTTAACTTATTATAAAAGTCTAAATAATTCACCGGAACAATTTGTCCAACACCTAGTGCAAAAGTAGGACTAATTGTCTTTGGTTGAAAGTGTGACTCATGATTTATAATAGGAAAAATTTCCTTTGGATCAATACCAAGACACTTACTCATATCAACAAAGCGATCAGCTAAGTGAGTTGATAGCTCCTTTGAAGCGCAGGCCTTAGGTGCTTTACTTAGAAGATTCCAGCCAGCAAATTTTCGTTGACCATTACTGGTACGATATCGGGCCTGTCGAATTCTTCTAGGAATAATATTACCGTTACTATCTTTAGAACAGCTTGGATTAGAACTTCTATTTGTACCGTGTCTCAAACTAACTGAAATACACTTTGCATATCTCTTCTTTTGAGGCTCTTCTAGAATTGCGTTCATATCACCGTTAGAGAGATTTAACTCTCTATCCATATAATCATTTGCCGCTAGTGTATTGCCTCTATTATTCTTTGTGGCCCTAGTCCTACAAGTCTGCCATTCAATATCACCTACCTCGGGAATATTTTCTTCACCCGTATCAGTTGTATCGACACAGTCATAGTCTGGTTCAACTTGCTCTAGGGAATCACTCACCTCTCCATCAGCAATAATTCCAACGGCAGTAGTAAGATGATTAATACTTAATTGTGCATTATCATTCAATTCATCTAAATCTTCATAGGGGATTCTGTACTCCCACTTCTCGCCATTTCTCTTAACGATATAATCACCATTTCTATGTTTTCCAACAACTGTAATCTCATCACTAGGGCTAAAGCGGTATCTCTTCCCTGTTCTTCTTCCGTAGGCGTGCACATCAGTATTATCAGAGAGCTTGAACTTCACGCCAGCATCTAGCTTTATCGACTCACTTGGTGCCTCAACTTCAGTAAGGAAATCTGGATGAAGATTTGAAGGAAATGTTAAGACTTGTGGTTCATATATTTTCTTATTTAAACTTGATTCCTCTGGAAGTTCTAGAACTTCTATTGCACATGTAAGACCAATTTTATTAACTCGAATTATAGAACCTTTTGGAACCCCTAAAGTCTTCTTATCGTTATTTGTTACATGAATATAGCGATCTATCTTAAAAGTTTTTCCAACGTCAGGACACCCTGTATATTCAGCGGCAACCTCAACCCCTTCGGATAACTCCTCCTCATCTATATTTTCTTCTTCATCATTTTCTGCTAACTTTCTAATCAACTCGTCTAGGCTATTGTATTCATAGCCAGTGCTCGTCGTTAGTGGAGACTTACTCTTTGTAGTATCTACAAAGACAGTATCAGATAGAACATCATTATTTAGGTACTCCATGTAAGTACTATTTCCAAGAATGGCCTCACCTTTAACTCCACTCTTAGAGTTAACAATTTCTATCTTTCTCTTCCACCCATCTATATTTAGAACTTTAATTTCATCCCCTGGAGATAATTGTATCTTTTCTCCATTGGGCAATTGTACTTCAATAGGCTTTGTGAGATAGCTGCTCTTCTTCTCTTGCATAATTGTGACAAGATTATTATCTCCCAAGTGTTCTTTATAAGTCCTCTCCCCTAGGTATGCATCACCAACACTTACGCCGTCAGCGATTGAAGAAATAACTTTAACATGTCTCTTCCAGCCATCATTTTCTTTAATTTGAATTAAGTCACCTGCGCGCAGGTAGATAGTTTCTTCATTTTGAATAATTTGAACAACACCATCACTTTTAACTGAAACAAACTCAGAATTAGCAAGGGCCTGGGTACAAAGAAGTAAATGAAGGAAAAATATAATTATTTTCATGGGTTATTTATCGGAAATAAAGACCGAGAACTTTAGTATTATGTTCTGTTTTCAATAGAATAAAAACAGTGTCTTAGCTAAACTTTCTAATCTATTTTGCCGATAAAAGAGCATGAGATTCATAGTCGCTATATTTCTTATATTCACCAGTATAGTCATTCATCACGATTATCAGCGCTTTAATACAAAAGAGAAGAGAAACCCTTCTTCTGTATTAGGTGAATCTTGCTTTGATCATGCCAATAATATTATTCAAAATGAAGTATGGCGCTCTAGAAGTGTTGATAAGCTTATTCAAGAAAGAGCAGAGCTTAGAGAGTATTATTCAAATTTTAAAAGCTCTATTGATGATTTTAAGAAAATAAAAGATGAGGCACAAAGAGCTCAAGTGAAACTACTCATAGACGGCGAGACCTCTCTTGCTGCCAAGATTGGTCTTATTAGAAAGGCCAAGAATACATTAGATATTTCCTACTATATATTTGAAAATGATGAAGTTGGAAATATTATGTTAAATGAGATTCGTAAGGCCATTAAAAGAGGTGTTAATGTCCGCTTCCTAGTAGACTCGACGACGGCAATGAATTTCAATCTCTTTGATGATCAATATAAGACCATCATGGCATTAAAGAAATTATCTCAACATAGTAAGAAGATGGGAAATGCTGAAGTTGTAATCTTTAATAACTTCTTCAACCCAAGAAAAGCAATTGAGCAGTTTATTAATAGAGTTAGAAATCTTTTTCGCGACGAAGCTCATCAAATTCCAATTAGTAAATCTACTGTCAACAGAAGGCTTCACGATAAGATCATTCTTATCGATGCAGAAGATCCGAACTCTTCTATGGCCATTATAGGTGGAAGAAATATAGCAAACCACTACCACACTCTCGACTCCTTTCGAGGAGAAGATTTTGAGTTTGAAGATATGGATGTACTCATTAAAGACACAAAAGATGTCTCACAAAGAATTGAAAAAGAATCTTTAAACATGAAGATTCAATCTTACTTTGATAAAATCTACTACCATGTAGGAAATAATCACTTAGCAGACGCACTGGTAAGACTTAGAAGAAAAATCTATAGAAAAGAAATTCAAAGAATGAGTCGTGTGAGCAGAAAGACATTAAATGCGAATCCTGACTTTAAGGCCAGAGTAGATGAAATGATTGAAGGCGACTTCTTTGAAGAAGGATTTGATTCTGGCATGGTTCGCATAGTAAATGAAATTCAAAATATTCATTCACCCTGGGGAAGAGTGAGATATTCTTCACTAAATGAAATAAACCCCAACTCACTGTCCAAAGAAGTTTCTCAAATGTTAGATGAGGCTGAGGAAAGTATCGATATCGTTACACCATATCTCCACTTAACAGATAAGGAAGTTAAAAAACTTCACCACTGGCTCTCACAGGACCCAAGAAGAAAACTAAGAATTGTCACGAGCTCAATAGTAACTAACGACACTTTGGCTTCCCAGGCCCTTATCGATGGACAGCTAATGCCCAAACTCCTAGATCACGGAGGCAAGGTAAAAGAGGGTCAACTAGATATACTTCTTTACGGAAGAGTTGATGACGTCCTTCTTGGTGGCGATAAAGACTACGGAAAACTTCACGCTAAATTTGTCGTTGTTGATCAAAATAAAAGTATGGTCATGACCTCCAATTTAGACCCTCGCTCTAGATCATTAAACTCCGAGATCGGCGTTCAAATAACGGGTTTAAATAAGAAGTCTGAAGTGGCAAAGCAATTATCAGAAAGAGTTGATTATTTAGAGGAAATTAGTCATAGGTACGGATCAAAAGAGTGGCAAGAAATAAACTCTAGTCCAAATGTACAATGGAAGCTTCTAATGTCCAAACTCATCCACTTTATTGTTGAAGGCCTTAACTTAGAGAGAAATATATAATGAGTAAATTCTTCTTTATTAGTATTTTTCTTTGTCTCGTCTCTTGCAGCTTTAGCACAAAAAGAGAAGTCTATAAAAAGAAATTAGACGCCCATCAGCTGACAAAAGTTTCGGCCTGGCAATGGACTCAGAACTACAATCTTGAAACAAAGGTAACAACAAAGCTGAGCGATCATGAAGAGGAGTTACTTGAGATTTTAAAAGGGGCCCATAGCCTCTATCCTGCGAAGGGCTTTACTCCTTCTGGAATTGATGACAATAGCTTTCAGCATATCTTTCGCTATACAATCTTAACTCTTCCAAGAGAGTTGAAAATATTTTTAAATAATCACATCAAGAAAATTTTTCTAGTAAAAGGTCTTGGTGTCGCCACTCTTACCATCCAGTTAGAGAGTGATGAGAAAGAAAATTCAGGTAAGTTTATTAGTTTCTTAGATATAGATGTTTTAAATCAAAAGATTAATGATTGGTATAAATGGAGAGAGTCCACAGCCTTTAAAAAGGATGAAGAATATAGCTATAAACCTTACCTCTCTCATGAAAATACTGTCGTTAATACATCTCAAATGGCGCTAGCTTATCTTAGTGCTATTATTTTAAATTGGAACCCAGAGTATTTTCCAACCTCAAGGGAGGCCTATTTTCTAAACCCTAATAGATATAAGTTTTTAAATACCTCTTGGAAGATAAAGAATGGTCTTGTTTCACCTATCTATCACGATCTCTTAGAAGACCTTCACTATTTAAGATACTACTCCAAGGGAGAACCTCTCTTTTCAACTAAAGAGCAATCAATATTTTATAAAGAAATTGAAAAGACGGGATTTGTAAATCTCTTCTCACTCATGGGAAGTTCGAAAGACTTTATTGAAAGTATTGCTAATTATATTTACGTAGAGAAGTTCAAGCACCCCTACTCAATTGATTTCTACGAAAAAGAAAAGCTCATCGGAACATTTGAATCATGTTGGCAACAAGTTCGCTGCCAACACAAGAGAGATATAATAGAAGAAATCTTAAACAAAGAGATTTATCTTATAACTCGCTAGCTATTTGCTTATAGACAAAAGGCATTCTCATTACATCCTCGCCTACTTGAAAACCACCACGGTAATCACAATTATTACCATTATTATCACAGTGATTAACTCGACGACAGTACTCTCTCTCATCCATTAGGGCATCAGTTTTCCCACGAACTAAGATTCCTTCAACCTCTCCAGACTTTTCATTAAAAACAGCGGAACCAGAGTTTCCTTGAAAAGTATCTAGAGCTGCAGTGAAGAAGTACTTATCCTTATTTCTCATAATACGTCCCCCTCTCGTAACTTTTGTTGGTAGGCCCCAAGGTGTACCAATAACGACTAGAGATGAGCGCTCAGAGATCTTCTTAGATTTATTAATCTTAAGAGGACGTTTATTTAATTTCTTTTCTAATTTAATGGCCGCAAAATCAATTGTTCTATTCATTGTGGCCTTAAGGACTTTTTTACAGAGAACAACATTCTCTTTGCTCACTTCAATATTGCGAGTATTTAAGAACTGCGTAGCTTGATATCCAAAGACCCAGGCGTACTTTCCTGACGAGCAAATATCTGCCATTTCTCCAGTTGCGCAATGACCTGCCGTTAGTAGGATATCTTTTTCGACTAAGAAGCCTGAGCAAGTTGAGATATGCACCTGTTCACGAAATCTAACATCTTGGCAGAGATTAAGGTTCTCACCCATCGTAGTCTGTGCATTTTCTGCGATTCTGTACACGCCTTTTGAGCTATCATATTCTAATCGATCAAGGGCAATGAGCGCGGCAGTGGATTCGGCGAGCACCTTCCACTTTCTATTGGCCGAATAGACCTCAGATCTTCCATCAACACCATAAATAACTTTCTCACTTGCCTGTGTCTCATTTTGGAACGAGATAAAGAGCAAGCATACAACTGTAATCAACTTCAACATATTTAACATCTCTAAGCTTGAGTTTTAGTGGAAAACTTATGTATCGCACCAAACGCAATGTTTCAAAATGTCATTTCTTGCAATATCTTACATTTCATATTTTCAATAGATTAGCCCTATGAAGAGGAAGAGTTTTCAAGGCTTTATCGAATTTAAGTAAACTGATAAAATAAGAGTGATAAGGAGCCCTTAGCATGACGGGAAATAAGCTCGCAGACAATATCATTCTCATACTCTCTTTCTTGGCCACTGCCGTTTGTGTAGGTGTCTTTGTATTTACCGAGATGATTTACCAAAAGCCACTGCCAAGTGAGCAAGTCGAATTGCAAAGACTTATGAGCGACAATAAGAAGAAGGCCTTTCCCGCCCCGTTTAAGCTCGACTCGCTGATAATTAACCTAAATTCGCGCAAGACGAGACTTCGTTTCTTAAGCGTCGAAACACAACTCGTCCCATTTAATCACGATAGCGATGACAAATTTGAGAGTTACCGCTCAATGATCAATGACTCTATAATTGATATTGCTGGAAGAATGACTGCAGAAGAGCTCAATAGCATATCTGGAAAAATTCTACTGGAAGAGAGAATTAAGAAGTCTGTAAATAAATTAATGGGAAAACAATTTGTAAAAGGTGTGCTCTTTACTAAATTTGTTATTCAATAAGAAAAGTAAAGGCCTTCGTCGAATGGAAGGCCCTAAATGAGATTTATTCTACTGTAACTGATTCAGAAGAGCTATTTCCTTCAACCTCTTCAGTTGTCGTCATATTTGCTCCATCATCTGGTAAACTATTAAGAAATTTCTCAACTTCAGCAGCGCTAAGCTTCCCTTCAGCAACAAGCTTGTCTCTTAATCTCTTATCTAACATTTTATCTTCTAAGGCCTTACTTAGTCTCATATTTACCTCTAAAATTAGTTAATGAATGCGAATTAAAGAGCAATCTAACACTTTTTAACTCAATCCGTAAAGATTATTGCCAGTATTTTGGTGGCTTTTCATCCTCATCTTTTACAATTCTCAGCTTGGCCTTGCTTTTTGGTCTCGCTGTACGCTGTTTTTCGGCCCTTTGCATAATTCCCTTCCACTTAGGCGAGGAAATCAAGTGCATCCAGCCATATCCAAAGGCCATGGCCCCGAGGTGTCCCCAAGCTAGAACTTTTCCAGGAGTGAAGAAACCATTAAAGAGAAGCATTCCCACTAAGATCATACAAAAGTACTTGGCCCTCATTGGAAAGATAAGCATAAAGGTAAAGATTCTATCTGGATAGAGAACAGCATAGGCCAAACAAAGTGCAGAGCCAGCTCCGTGCATCCCATAGAGCGGATACCCAAATAAACCTGTATCAGATAGAAATACTGTCGCAACCAGTAAGTAAACTAAGCCTGCTCCAATTGTAGAGGTCACTAGAAATGCAATATACCTCTTTACTCCCCATTGGGACTCCAACTCGCTTCCGATAAACCAAAGTAGAAGACCATTGAAGAGAACATCAAAAATTCCACTCGCTATAAACGGATAAGTTACGATCTCATAAATATGACCAGAGAAGAACATGGCCGGAGAGAGTCCGAGATAGGCCACAAGCCCAGCACCCGATGTTGCCTTTAAGATACTCGATAAAAGAAAGAGCACTCCCATAACAATGAGAATAATCTTATTTACTTTTGTGAGTGTCGGAATTTGGATCTGTGTTTGATTCATTGTTATGCCTTTTTCTGAGAGACCTCAACTAATACACCACCCGTTGATTTTGGGTGAATGAAATTTACGAGACAGTTATTTGCACCATTGATCGGTTGTTCATTTAAAAGTGTGTATCCCTTTTCTCTTAGCTCATCACACTTTGCGACCACATCTTTTACTTTGAAACATAAGTGATGGATTCCCTCACCCTTTTTCTCTAAAAATTTATGGATAGGTCCATTTTCGCCGTAAGGGCATAGTAATTCAAGGTGAGCATTTTCATCCATTTGGGCAAAGGCCGTTGTCACACCTTGAGACTCAACTACCTCTCTTTTAGTCGAGAAGCTTAATCCCATATCTTCCCAGATCCTCTGAGACTTATCTAAGTCTTTTACTGCAATAGCTACGTGGTCTAAAACACAATCTTTCCCTATCATTCTACTCTCCCTCTTTTTCGTAGAGATCTTTTAAAATTAAATCTAGCATTATTTTGACTCTTATCTGATCATCTGTAACTTGATCAAATGACTCCCAAAATTCTGCATTAATTTTCTGATCTAAAATCTTTTGCTCTCTCGCACCTATTAACTTCAAAATAGATCGAATTTGCGTATGTGAATATTCTTGTAAATCTTTCTTTCGTTGTTTCATGAGAAATTCAGATGACTTTAAATACTCAAGCTCCTTCAGTTCAGCATTATTAAATAATGGAGTTTGAGCATGCGCTAGCATCACAAATGTCACAATAAAATTCATCATTGTGACATTCTATAAGATAATCCACAGATTTTCTAATTGAATGTTGGAGGATCTATTGCGTCAGAGCAATCCGGGTTTTCAGGATCAAAAACTGGCACAGGTGGAATCTCTGGAGGTGTACATAAACCATTTGTACAGTCTCCAAAAGTTGGAACATTATAACATCTAAGTGCACATGTAGGTTGACCAGTATTGTCTGCACCTGTCTTAACAATAAAGCAATTAGGTACATTCTCTTGTCTACACCACTCCTTAGCGACACAACTCTGTCCAGGAGACTTAGAGCAAAATACTTGTTGATCATCAGTATTTAAATGAACAGCACAGCTACCTGTTGTTTGATTACAACAAATACTTGAACATTCATAATCAGACTGACAACTCTCACCAACGCCCTTATTACCTACAACAGGTACATCTTCCAAACACTGGCTCACTAATTCTTTAGACCAACATCTATTATTAAAACAACATTCACTTCCACCACAAGTTTGACTTGAAGAACAAGTCTTCATTGAAGTGTAGAGAACTTCTTGACCACGGTAGTCTGTAAGACTAGGTCTGATAAGTTGAAGAACAATATTATTAGATTGAGTAATAATAACTTCTTGTCCATTCACATCTCTACTAAAGAGCTCAACTCTCGCTGTGACATTACATGAACTGATCCCCTCTTGTGTTGTGGAATCGTAATTTGTGGCCCTAATACTACAACCAAATAAGTAATCGGACTCACCACTTGCAGTGAGAACAGAAGTATCAAATGATGTTCCTACAAATGGAGTCTCTGATCCGATGTACTCTACACCTGACTGTAGATCCATCTTACCGGCCCTAGGAAAGAGAAAAGACTCGTATCCATTTACGCCAAATGACTTCTTATAAATTCCCGTTGGTGCTGTAGAGGCATCCGTATCAGAATAGATCGCCGCTCCAGAGATTTGCCAACTGGCCCTATCAATATCTCTATAAGGACCATAGTATGTGTAACATTCTTCTCCAGCGACATCACCACAAACACCGCCGTTAACATCAACCTTTACTCCATAGCCAAAACCACCTGGAAAAGTCACACCAAGTACATTCTCATTAATCGTTTGATTAACAGTATCTGGTAGACATCTCTTGATTGAATTTGAAAAAGGTTCAGACTGATAGTCATTACTTGAAAGTGCTACGTGTGGCTCTGTTGGAGAGAAAGGAAGAGACGCTGTATCAGTATCGTAGTAGAGACCGATGTCTTCAATTCTTGCGTATGTATACTTACAAACTTCGCCAGCAGTATCACACGCACTATTTCCAACTCCACTTTCAAAAGTTTTATCATCTTTAGCATTTAGACCACGACAATAAAGACCTGGATCTCTAGGGTCACTTACAATATCAGTAAGTCCACCTACACGTCCCTCATCTGCATACTCATTATAATCAAAGAGATTGTACGAGAGTCTAATATCTTCAAATGGATGGTTATTCATATCTAAGATCACAACTTCCACATCAGTTTGTGGCGTGATCCCAGGAGCTCTACCAATTGTTGCTGGAACAGTTATAGGCTCATACTCTTTTCCAAAAACAAAACGCGCGTAAACTAAGCGGTCTGAAAGTGATGAAATATTTAAACCTGAGAGATAGAGTAATCCCGTGAAGTTCTTTGGAAGTGTTAACTTTTTCTTATATGTTCCATCGAAGGGATCAACAAGATGCATGAGTTCGACCTGTGATCCAATAGAGACTCCAGAGTCATTTCCAACAGTATCACCACTACCTGGTGCTGAACCAGAGTTTCCACCAGTGTCTCCACCGCTTCCACCTGTTATATCTGTCGTACTATTATTGGCAAAACGAGACTTTCTAGACGAGCCACCCTCTCCTACACATGAAGTGAATAGGAATACACTTAGGATGATTAATGTTAACGTTCTCTTTGTCTCTGCCATGAAACTTGTCCTCTAATCTTGAGTTCTCACTGACTTATCGACTGTAAGTATTTAACACTTAAATCTTTCTCTTATTTTAAGCTGTTATGGAGCTTGAGAGGCAAAGTTTTACCCTTAATTTCAACACGCTACTACTTTCGGGTAGTTGAAGATTTTATATTCAGAAAAGAATATTTAGAAGTACGTGATTAATTGACTTTTTTAGTGGGCAAAAGAGCAGTTAGGCCCGCAATTTCTTATAAAGCTCAATGGATACTAGGAAAAAGAAGAGATCAAATGCGACGATAAGGGCATTGAAGCCCACCAGCACTATGAGTTCAAGTTCACCTGATAGAGCAGCTTCTTTTACGTAACCAAGAAGTAAGAGATCTAGGATCATGAGAAAAACGAGGCTCAGAGAAACGGCCAAGACCGACCAAGGAGACTTCTTAGTCATTTCCCTACTCTTAGAAAAGTAGGACTCGCACTCCACTCCCTCGAGCGCTAAGATTGGCGCAAAGTAAAAGAAAGTTAAAATATAGAGTCCGGGAATGATGAGCACCAAGGCACCCAATAAGTAAAAGAGTGAGTAAAGAATATTTACGCGAAGATAGACAAAGAAGTTTAAGAAATTAAATTTCTGCAAACCCAAGAGTCTTCCTAAAATAAGCGCATAGAATACACAGCTTCCAATAACCTCAAAGAGGCCAAAGAGAAATTTCTCCATGTCACTTGTATTAAAAAGGTCTCTACACAAATCTATTAAGATTGAAAAAAAGAGAAGGCCTATAAGAAGAGAGAGATGCTCTCTACACTTTTTTAAATAATCGCTTCGTGAACTCTTTAGAACTTGAGCCAGCATTAAAAGGCCTCAAAAGTTTTCTTATCCCTATTCTTTCGAACTCCAGGTACAGAGAAAACTCTATTGTGAAAAGAAATATATACTCCAGGCTTAAGTAACTTTGAGGCCAATAGAGCTTCAGTTACATTTTGTCTGGCGTCGCTATCATCAAAGCCCATAGGCTTCATAGCTCCTGTAAAAACAATTGGACTCGTGATATTTTTTAACTCTTCAAAACAATACTCAGCAGTTTTGGCCATAGTATCTGTTCCGTGTAAAACAATGATGGGCCATCCCTTCTCCAATTGAACCTTGAGAGACTTTGCCACAAGTGCCCTATCGTAGTCCGTCATATTCAGAGAGTCTTTAGCGAGAATCGAATGCACATGAAGCTTCGTATAAGGCATCCTCAACTTCTGTAAAATAATATGTTTTATGATGCTGTCTTTATTCTCTAAAGATCCATCGTACTCATCATAAGACTTTTCAATTGTGCCTCCTGTCGTAAGGACAATTACATCTTGCGCAATATTTAATACATCATTTTCAATATCTGCTGTCATAGAAAAACCATATTATTTCAATAAGTTATACATATAAATTAAAAGTAATTTGAAAGCTCCCTATATATCGCTCAAAAAGTACACCTTTGTAAAGAAAGTGCCCTTGACGCTGGAGAATTTACAACCATATTTAAGGGGTAATTATTTATATAATATATGAACTCATACTAAGGAGCAGACATGACTGAGAGAAAAGGAAATATCTCCGTTAACACATCCGACATCTTCCCTATCATTAAGAAGTGGTTATACTCTGAGCACGATATCTTTATTCGTGAACTTGTGGCCAACGCAACTGACGCCATAACTAAGAGACACACTCTTTCTAGAAACCTCAATGTTGAGATTCCACAGGGAAGTATCAATATAAGTGTAAACAAAGACAACAAGCTTATCACTATTTCTGATAATGGACTTGGTATGAGTGAAGCAGATATTGAAAAGTATATTGCTCAACTGGCCTTCTCTGGTGCAGAGGAATTTGTTAAGAAATTAAAAGACGAAGGTGCCGAGGACGGACAAGATATTATTGGTAAGTTTGGACTCGGGTTTTACTCGGCATTCATGGTTGCCGATAAAGTTGAGATTGAATCTCTCTCTATGAACGAAGGCGCTAAAGCAACAAAGTGGATCTGTGAAGGTGACACTGAGTATACTTTTACAGACTCAACGAAAGAGACAATTGGTACTACAATCTATCTTCACATTAATGAAGAGAGTGCAGAGTTTTTAAATGAGTGGAAGCTATCTGAAACACTTAGAAACCACTGTGATTATATGCCATATGAAATTGGTGTTCTCGATGAGATGAAGCCACCACAGAAACCACTCAAAGAAGATGGTACAGTAGACGAAGAAGCTCCAGCAGTTGCTGTGACTCCAACAATCATCAATGAAACTCGTCCTATTTGGAAGAGAGATCCAAAAGAGCTTAAAGACGAAGACTATAAAGAATTCTATAGAAAGCAATTTCCAATGGATGGAGATCCACTATTTTGGATTCACTTAAAAGTAGATCACCC
The DNA here is from genome assembly GCF_000210915.2 of Halobacteriovorax marinus SJ. Lineage (NCBI taxonomy): Bacteria > Pseudomonadati > Bdellovibrionota > Bacteriovoracia > Bacteriovoracales > Halobacteriovoraceae > Halobacteriovorax > Halobacteriovorax marinus. Next base: position 1,250,933 of record NC_016620.1, on the reverse strand, counting down.
ATTCACTCTTGAGGGTGTACTCTTCTTCCCTAAGTTTAATCCAATGAAGCCTCAGAATGAGCACAATATCAGACTCTACTGTAAGCAAGTCTTTGTCTCTGACAATGTTAAGAATGTTATTCCTGATTTCTTATCACTACTTAAGGGAAGTATTGACTCTGTGGATATCCCACTTAACGTTTCAAGATCTTCACTACAAGGAGATCCAAATGTTCAGAAAATTTCTAACTATGTAGTTAAGAAAGTTGCTGAAGCTTTAAAAGTTCTCTTTAAGAAAGATAGAGAGAAATTTGAAACAATTTGGGAAGATATTCACCTCTTCATTAAGTACGGTTGTGTAAGTGATCCTAAATTTGATGAGCTTATGAGAGAGAGAGTTGTTTATAAGGCCTCAAATGGGAAGTATTTAACTCTTGGCGAGTACCTAGAAGCTACTCCTGAGAAGTATAAAGAAAAAATGAAAGGAAAGGTTCTCTACTTTGAAAAAGAGAAATCAGATGCAGCTCTAAAGAATCAATTACTAGCGGAAGGTTTACTTGCGATTGAATGTGATGACCATATTGATCCACACTTCTTCCAGCACACAGAGACAAAGAAAATTGGAGAGGAGACTCTTCAATTTGTATCTGTTGATTCAGAAATTGGAAATCTCCTTGAAAGTGAAAATACAACTGAAGAAGATATGAAAATAAAAGACCTCTTCAGCAATATTCTTGCTCCTAAAAAAGAGGGAGAAGAAAACTCTCTAGACGGAAACGATGTAGAGATTTCAAAAATTACAGGCTCCACAACACCTGCTTACTTTAAAGTAGATGAGCAGATGAAGAGATTCGCAAAAATGGCTCAAAGTATGGGTCAGCAAAATACAATGTTTCCAACAAAGAAGACATTAGTTATCAACCCTTCTAGCCCACTTATTCAGAATGCACTTAAAATTCATGAAAAAGGTGGAAATGAAGCACTTGTTGAAAAAATCTGTCACCATGTTGAAGACCTAGCATTAATCTCTAGTGAGGGATTAAAGGCCGATGAGAAAGAGCTCTTCATTGCAAGAACTCAAGACCTCATGCAAGAGTTAACGACTCTCGCGCTTTAAAAAGTTAAAAAAGAAAGGCCCTCAATTGAGGGCCTTTCTATTAATTACATTTTGTGATTTTTAAATTGAAGTCTTTCGACTTTGGTCCAGAGCACTCTCCAGTATCAGGATTGTAAAAAACAGCAGTGAATGAAAGTCCATCATCTCTCACTTTAAAATTAGTAAAGTCGCAATGATTATCATTATAGATTTCACTCTTATTACCATTACACGAGTGAGTCACAACTAATCTTCTTCTTCTACTCACAGGTTCCCCCTCATAAGTTTCAATCATTGAAAGCTGTCCACCTGCAATAGTGACTTCTAAATTCATCTCCTGATCAGAGGCCATCGTATTAAAGCTCATTCCAATTAGTAGTAGGCTGATTAACTTCTTCATATCACTCCCAATATTTTCGTATTAAAATCTTCCTCTATTCTAACACTAGTTTAATTTTGAGAGAATTACTGCGTTTATTGCCCAAGTGCCAACTAAAAGACACGGATATTGTGCAAAATCCCTCAACTTATCAAGAAATCCCCTACTCATCCAAGCTACTGTTTTTAAAATAGATTTTATAAAAAAATAAATTTCTATTGCTAAGAAAAGGGATTCTATTAAGAAAAATTCTCTCCAACCATTAGAATGAATTCAAATCCGAGTGAAAAGCTAAATATTTTCCATAATTGTGTCGATAAGGTGATTAGTGAGAAAGATAGTAATATTAGTGACATTATTAATTGCAGGTTGTAAGGATTATCAATCAAATCCCTACGTCCCAATGTCTAGGGACTACAAGCCTAGAAATGCTCACGAAGATCTATCTCAACAACTCTACTATGGCGATGCAGACTTCTCTAGTAGTTTAAACTCATTTATGTCTGGTCCAACATCTCAAACATTCTTTACAAGGGCAGATGTTCAATCAAGTAATTGTTCAGATGTCTATGACTTTTCAAATGTTGGTGGAAGTGACGAGGCAATGAATGGCTTCCCTCTCACAATGGCAGATGATAATGCTGGCTCTATTAAAGGTGAGCCACAAATTCTTTGGGATGAGTGCCAAGGTATCGAATCAAATTATGATGATGGTGCCCAAAGCTCTACCTGTAAGCGTAGAAAGATGTCGAAAGAATTCTTTGGCTTCTTTGATAAGAGTTTTGGAAAATGTGTTCAAGTTGCGGCCAAAGGTTTTGGTCAAAGTGGAGACGCAGAAGTAGAGGCCATTAAATTCTCTCACGCAGGAATTTCTGGGGATACAAGGCATTCAAATAGAAGTTATCACTCTGTGAATAGAGCGATCGACATAAGAACTATTGCCTTTAAACAAGGCGATAAAGTTGTAAGACTTAAAGTATCTGATCAAAAGAAATCACCAAGTAAAGAATTCTTTGAACAATTTAGAAAGTGTTGGCACGAACAAATTGTTTCTTATAAGAGTAATTGTCCAGGAAATGAACCTAAGGGCTCCATCGGACATGAAGATCACAATCATCAACACCACCTTCACCTCTCACTTCCGTATTGTCCAAGGACATTTAAAGGAAGTAGATATTACGTAAAGTAATTAAAAAGGCCCAAGTATTACCTGGGCCCTTTTGAGAAAATAGGGGGTGAAATATCTCTGCTATTACCTAGCAAAAGTTTGAGTATTAATATTATTTAAATCACTTTTAGAGTGAAACTGAACGATATTATCATCGCCCGGATTTGTATTTACCAGACTAGGATTTATTTTATCGCTAAGAATTTGCTTACCAAGAGTGTGACTCTTATTTTCATATAGTACGTGACCCTCGCCTCTTTCTTGTTCCTCTTTACAGCAGATACAAAGATCAGCAGTTGGTCTTGCCAGAAGTCTAGATTCTGAAATATCATCTCCACATTCTGTACACTCTCCAAAAGTGCCATTTTCAATTCTATCAAGAGCAGCATCAACTTTCTTTAAGTAAAATCTCTGTCGACCTTGCAACTTAAGGATTAATCTCTCATCTCTTTCTCGATTCGTTTGATCAATCTCATCACCTGACTTTAGCGCCAGATCTTGCTCTTCATTTCTACCTAAATTTTCAAGAGCACTATTTCTCTTAATTTCGATAAAAAGTTTTTTGAAGTGTTCTAGAGTTTTACTTTCCATAATATGCTCCTATTTTCCTAATTAATTCCATCCTGGTATTTAGTATTTTTAAAGAGTTCTTCCTGATCTCTTTTCTCGAAATCGCCTTCCTAGCAATTTCTTTAACCCCTACTATCCAATATCCATGCCAAGAATTAGCTAAGGAATATGGCTTTTGCTAGGTGTCATATAGGAATTTAAGGACAATTTGATACTGAAATTAGAGCAAAATAGCTCCAACTAGATATATTTACATAAATAATCAATAACTTAGTTACGACAGCTAGCGCGACCCTCTAGAACTCTACCGTCTTCACATAGAGTGATCTCCGAGTGCTCTCTTCCCTTAGGTATCTTATATTGATAATCAACACGCAGTGGAATCTGTCTCTTTTCTAGTATTGGCCAAGTCACAGTAATATTCTTTAAAGAGTTCTTTAGGTCTAGTCCAAAGTGAAGACCATACTCACTTTGAGAAGGTTGAGGCCCAGTGATGAACTCTGCCCATCGCTTTTGAGTGAAATGATCTGTCTCCACTTCAACCATAGCTCCCCAACCGTGGATATTTGATTTTATCCCATCTAAGAAAATTCGTAGCGACTGCCTTCCCTCTCTTGGAATAATATTCTTATAAACGTAAATTCTTCGAGGAAGATCTGCCTTTCTCACATTGCTTTGACCTGTAATAAAGTCCATTCTTCCATCTCTATCTATATCAAGAGTGACTACTCCTGAAGGATTGAGAATATCGATCTTTGCATCCTTGGCCACGTTTTCAAAACCATGATCGGGCTCTTGAATAAAGTAAATGAGTCGCGTGTACGGAGGATAGCCTGTGTTCTCAACAAGAATGTCAATAAGGCCATCATTATTAAAGTCACCAAAGACTGATCTCTTATCACTTTGAGACCAAACTCTTCTTCCATTATCTTGAACGTATTCAGACCTTAAAAACTTTGGTGGAAACTCTCTAGTGCTTCCAGTTAGAAAAGAGGACTTATCCCTATTTTCAGAATCAAAGGAGTGAGATACTTCCCCAACGAGAATATCCATTACACCATCATTATTATAGTCAGTGCAAAGGCTATAGAGAGAATTTCCTCCACCTCTTGGATTAAGCATTCCAAAACCGTCATGCTCATAACCTGAACCATTAGCATGATCTTTAAAAATTCTCTCTTTGTGTTGAATGTCATAGAGATTCATCCACATCTTATTTGGATGCCCACCAGAAGAGCTTGTTAGGATATCAGGGAATCCATTTTGATCTAAGTCACAAGTACTAGATGAAAAAGAAGGCATTGCATTTACAAAGGCATTATTGGCCTTCGAAAAGCGAGCTTCATCTTCTAGAAGGTAGCTCACCTCTTGATAATCAAAATTCTTCTTCCCCATATAGAGTCTATCAGGAGAAGCTTTGGGAGAAGAGCCCTTAGAGTAATCCAGCCAATTTGCTTCAAAGAGATCAATATAACCGTCGAGATTAAAATCAAGAATTGAAACTGATGATGTAGGCCTAGCATCTTTTATATTAGTGGCCAAGACCTGCTTATAGTGAATTTGTCCTTTAACTCTACTCGCTTTAAAAATTTTAAGTGGTTCTTTTGGAAGTGCTGACTTTTGGTTGAGTGTTCCCGCCAATAGGTCAAGGAGTCCATCTTTATCAACATCAAAGAAAGTAAGATAACTGGCACGCACAACCTTACCAAATGGATTGTACTTAAGCTCTACATACTTCTTTGTCTCTGGAATATAGCTAAAGAATTTTGGCCTTGAATAAAAGAATGGAAGCGTGACAATATCAGTGTAACCATCACCATCAAAATCTACAGCATATATATGAGTAGCAATCTCTCCCTCTAAACCAACTTCTTTTGTTATATCTTTAAAGTACGTCCCCGTCCCTTCTAATGAAGGGCCGTGAGGTATCTTAACGACTTCTCTCTTTGGTTGTTCCTTATCTTTTTTAAAAAGTTTCGGTATCTTCTTTAAAGTAGAACAACCAGAGAAAACAAAAATTGAAGTAAAGAGTAGAGTTCTAATCATAATAATTAATAATTAATTATATCTAATCCATAACCATCATAATTACATACTGCTTGCGATACTTCTGCTGTAAGCTTGTCATAATTATTAGTCATCTCTTTTAAGTTAGCGACAAAGTTCTGTCTCGACTCTTTAATTACAATCTTAGTAAGACCTAGAACATAATCTTTCTTATCTTGAGGAACATCATCTTTTTCAAGAATTGATGTTGTACGAGAGATTACACACAACATAACATAGAGCTCTGTTGCCATATTAGAAAGTCTTCCTTGAGGATATTCGTTTCCAATAATTTTCTTACCGTGCTTAATTAAAGTATTTTCAACTTGAATAGCAAATGATGCCATCATTGAAGAGAAGTAGTTAGCATACTCTTCAAGCTCAGGGTGCGCTTTTGTTAAGGCCCTAGAGGCAATCATCTTTGAAATTCTCTTCTTTGCAAAATCAGAGAGAACACCTAGAGATTTAATAGGATCTTTTAGAGCAGATGAAACATCCGACACCTTACCAAGTTCCTTAAGTGAGTCAGAAGGTCCCTTCATACCAGAAAGAGCAAGGAAACATCTTAGAATTTCATTTGTTCCTTCAAAGATCAGGTTAATCCTTGAGTCTCTCATAATTCTCTCGTAAGGATACTCTTTCATATATCCATTACCGGCCGCAATCTGAAGACCAGTATCTACCACTGTCCATAAAGATTCAGACCCATAAACTTTACAAATTGCAGTCTCAAGGAAGTAGTCATTCATTCCCTTGATCATATTCCCCGTAGTCATATAAACAATACTTTCAGTGGCATAACAACGAGCGGCCATGAAAGCTAACTTTTGCTGAATAAGACCAAAGTCACTAATAGGTGCACCAAATTGCTTTCTTCCTTTCGCGTGCTCTGTTGCCATCTTTAGGATAGTCTTCATACCACCGACACAACCTGCACCAAGTGAAAGTCTTCCTGAGTTTAAGACATTCATCGCAATCTTAAAGCCCTTTCCTAACTCACCAAGAACATTCTCAGCAGGAACTTTTACTTTATCAAAGTACACAGCTCTCGTTTCAGAAGCACGGATACCCATTTTATTTTCTTTTTCACCGAAGCTAACACCTTCCATGCCCTTCTCTATAATGAAGCAAGAAATTTTCTCTACCATCTTTCCGTCTTTCTCATGATCAGTTTTACAGAAAACAGTATAGAACTCAGCAGTTCCAGCATTAGTAATCCAAAGCTTTTGACCTGTGATTGTGAATGAGCCATCATCATTTTTAATGGCCTTAGTCTTTATAGAGTATGCATCAGAACCAGAACCTGGCTCAGTTAAACAAAATGATGCTAATTTTTCACCAGAAGCTAGTGATGGAAGCCATTTTTCTTTTTGTTCAGGAGTTCCCTCATTTAAAAGAGCTCTATAACCAATTGATTGGTGTGCACCAAGCATTGTAGCAGTTGATCCATCCATTGATGCGACTTCAGCAAAAACTCTTGAATATAATGAGTAGTCTAGCTGCATTCCACCATATTCTTCTGGAACGGCCAAACCACAAAGCCCAAGCTCTGCTAATCCCCTAATAACTTCGTCAGGTATCTTGGCCTCTTCATCAAATTTTTCACCGTCAATTGCGTCTTCACCATATTTAGAAACGGCCGAGCACATTTCTTTGGCCATTTCCACTTGGTCTTCACTAAAGTGTGGAAAAGGAAAAATTACGTCTTCATTGATCTCACCAAAAAATAAGCTGCCAACGACAGAATCGAATTCTTGTCCTTCTTGGTCAACATTGTACTTAGCGTCCTTACTCTCGCTCATTCTAAATTCCTTTTTATGCATAAGTTATAATTTAAGAGAATTTTACATCCTTATATATGTTTGTGACAACAAGAACATACCCGACAAAGACGCTCAACAAATAGGCAAAAAAAACCTTAAGAAGTTACTTGAAGCATATAGTCTAACACCTTAAAATATTAGAGAATGCTAATTATACGTATTTTTTAATACTTTACAGAAAAGCTGGATCTTTAATGACTAAAAAGAAAAATGGAATTTTCTCGAAGATCAAAAGTAAATTCTCGAAGCAAGATGAGGATGAATTTGAAGAGGACATCTACGAAGAAGTAGATGAAGAAGAATATATTGATGATGACTTTGAAGAGTCTACTGGTGATATTGCTGTAGATCCTGAGGCGTTAGAAATGCAGGCCCTCAAGGATGAAGAAGACCAAGATTTAGAAGAGAGTGATCTCCCTCCTCAAATAGACGAAGCCTCTTGTGAGCAAGTTTCTTTTAGCGAAGAGCAAGAAGACGATGATATTGAAGATATGCTCAATAGTCGTCCCGCCGTTGAAGAAGAGGAAGACAGCGAAGATGATGAAGAAGACGAAGAAGTCTTTGTTGCACAAGAATTTAAAATTTCAGATGAAGAAAAAGAAGAGCTTGAGGATCTAGATGCTCCCCTACAGGAATTCAATCCTGCAAGAGATCAGGAAGATGAAGAGCTTGAACATTTTGATGATGACTATGAAGACGAATTCTATGAAGATCCTAAACCTAGTGTTTCACAGAGATTCATGGCCTTCCTCGCAAATGTTAAAGACAAAGTTCCATCTAGAGAATCATTCTCATTAAGACGCTCTCACAATAGTGATGAAGAAGAATTTGAAAGCGTAGCCTCTAGCACTCCTGCTCTCATGAAAGTTCAAGAGAAGTTTAACCTCTCTAACTTAACTTGGAATGGATTTGTAGAAAAAACTTTTTCACCAGACTCAAGACAAGATATTCACCGTACATTCTTAACGTGTATGATTCTTGGTTGTTCTTACTTTGGTGGAAAGATAATTGCGACAGGTATTTCATCTAAGTTAGAAACACAAACAAAGAAGCCTAGAGCAGCGACAGGAATCTACACTCCTAGAGCAAGAGTTGCTGTTTTAAAAATAGAGAAATCAAATCTTTTTAATACTAAGGACCCTTCTCTAGATGGTGTTAAACCAATAGAAAAACCTAAAGTAGATGAGAATCTAGTATGTAAGAGTGCAGATAGAAAAAGCCAATTAGGTATTAAGCTTGTGAACACAATTGTTTTACAAGACTCTGTGAAGTCTATTGCCTCAGTACAAGTAAGAGGAAAGAACCAAATTCTCGATATTAGAGAGGGTGAGAAAATTAATAACGACGCAGAGATTGGAAAAATTGATCGTCTACGCGTTGTCTTTAAGAATCTTAAAACTGGTGATTGTGAATATGTTGAAAGCCAGAGTAAAGAGCCAAGAGTTAAGAATCCTATCAATGTCGTAAGCGCATCAAAAGGAAAGAATCTCTTAAATAAGTATAAAGACTCTCGTATTCAGAACGTTGGAAATACATTTAAAATTCAAAAGAAAGTTAGAGATGAAATGCTTGGTAATATAAGTGAAGTACTAACACAGGCCCGAGCAATTCAAATTAAGAACCCTGACGGAACACTCGCTTTCAAAATGACTGAAATTGTGCCGGGATCTATTTATAGTAAATTGAATATTCAAGAAGGCGATACCATTACAGCTATTAATGGAAAGAAGTTTAGTAACCTAAACGAGATAATGAATTTATTTGGAAAGATAAAAGATATTGATAGATTTGAACTTTCAGTAAGAAGAGACGGATCTACACAGAACTTAGAATATAACTTTGAATAAAACTCCAGGGATCGGAATTTATGAAAAACAAGAAATTAATTATTAATTCATCACTAGTGGCCTTAATGGCTCCCCTACTTTTTAGTGATGCAACTGCGCAGTTTAACGATTCAAAGTATCGTGCTAAAACAAAGTACAAGGCCACAGAGAAATCTGCTGCAAGTTTAATAAAGAATAATAATAGCAATTCAGCTGACTTCTTTGGAAGAAATGCTGATACATCTGCTATTGATGCAAGTAAGGATAAGAAGTATGTTAACTTAAATCCTGAAACTGCTTTTGGACCAGAGGTTATCACTAGTTTTGATTTTCCAAATACATCCCTCACCGACCTTACTAAGCATATGCAAAAGCTTACGGGAATTAACCTCATTCTCGACAAAGATCTAAAAGGTAAAGTTTCTATCATGGCCCCAACGGCCATTACAGTTGGAGATGCGTGGAGAGCCTATCTTACAGCTTTAAATATTAATGGTTACACTCTCGTTAAAAGTGGATCATTTTACAAAATCGTCAACGCAAGAGATATCAGATATACGCCAACAAAAATCTATACTGGTAACTTTACTCCTAATACTGATAATTACGTAATGAGAATCTTACCTCTTAAGAATATTAACTCTACAGAGGTAACAAGATCATTTAGACCTTATATGTCTAGATACGGTAGAATTATTGAAATCAAACAAACGAATACTATTATCGTTCAGGATACGGGTTCTAATATTAATAGACTTGCTCGTCTTATTAAGTTTCTAGATGTTCCAGGTCACGAAGAGTCACTACAGATTATTCCAGTTAAGAACTCTTCCGCTCAAGAGATTGCTAAATTATTAGATAAGATTTTTAAGGGAACTAAGTCTACTAAAGTAAGATCGACTACAGCTAATACAAGTTTAATTTCTGAAATTAAGTTAATTGCAGAGCCTAGAACAAACTCTATCATTGCCATGACAAATGCAGAGGGAGCAAAACAACTTAACGCTCTTATTAAGAAACTTGATGTGAAGCTTGTAAATTCAAGCTCGGGTCAAATTCATGTCTATTATTTAAATCATGGAACAAGTGAAACTCTAGCTAAAACACTTTCTTCTCTTGTAACGTCTGCTCAGCCAAAGACATCAACAAGATCAAGACTATCAAGAGTTGCATCTAATGATGACTCTACTTCTCTTTTCAACGCAGAAGTAAAGATCACAGCCGACAAAGAAAATAACGCAATTGTTGTTACAGCTTCACCTACTGATTACCTTACAATTAAGGAAGTTATTAAGAAGCTAGATAGACCAAGAGATCAAGTCTTTGTTGAAGGTATGATCATGGAGACATCAGTAACAAAAGATAAAGGATTCGGTATCAATATTATTGGTGCTTATGGTTCTGGTGCTACAGATAAGGCCGGTTTTGTTGGAAATGGAACTGACCTCTTCAATGTAATGTCTAATAATATTACTGCTCTTGGTGGCTTATTTGTTGGTGGTGGTACTGGTAGCTCAGTAACTCAAACAGTAAGTGGTCAAGAAGTGAAGATTAAGTCTGTATCAGGTCTCATCACTGCGATTGCTTCCAATGCTGGAACAAACGTTCTCGCCACTCCTCAAATTATGGCCCTTGATAATGAAGAAGCTGTATTTGAAGTTGGTGAAAGTATTCCTACTCCAGAGAGAACAAATGCTGCCAATGGTTCTTCTTCGGTTTCAATTAAGCAACAAAAAGTTGCTATGACACTAAAAATTACTCCACAAGTAAATAAAGTTACAAGATTTATCAAATTGAAAATTGATCAAAAGATAGATGACTTTTCAAGTAGATCACTACCATCAGGTGTGCAAAGTGATGGTGTCGCAACAACTACGAGAAGTGCCGTAACTTCAGTTGTAGTTAGAGATAGAGACACAATTGCAATGGGTGGTTTAATGAGAGATAAGGAAACAGATGTAACTTCAAAAGTTCCTCTCTTAGGAGATATTCCAGTTCTCGGTTGGTTATTTAAGAATACGAGAAAGAGTGTTGAAAAACTCAACCTACTCTTTTTCCTTACTCCAAAAATTATCGATGTTTACAAGACAGCTAATGCCGTTAATGTACAAGATCAACTCAATAGAAGAAGTACTCACTTAAAGAATGCTCTTGGAGAGAAAGATCCATTTGCGACGACAGCAAAAGGTCTTTACGAGAAGGCAAAGAAGCAAGAGCAAGGTCCTCTTTACGATCAAGAAGAAGCTGATGAGTACAAGAGAGAAAATGAAGAACAAGGAATTGGAAACAAGAAAGAGGAAGACCCTCTACTTGGAGAAAATATTCCAAACTATAATGTAATTATTCAGAAAGTTAAGTCTAAAGCTTCGGCGACAAAGAAATAAGGGGTTGTTTTGAAAATTTCAGAACACATGTTAGAAAAAGTTGAAGGGCAGAAGGAGATGATTGGTCAACTCCTTTTGCAACATACTTCACTAACGGAAGAACAATTAGGTGAAGCACTAAGTATTCAAGAAGAATCTGGAATGCTTATTGGAGAGATACTCCTTAAGAAGAATTATATCCATCCACATGACATTATAAAAGTTATCTGTCATCAAGTGAATATACCATTTATTACTGATATAAATGTAGATGAAATAGACCCTAACCTAACGCTGAATATCCCTATTAACTACGCTAAGTCGCATGAGATTCTACCTATATTAGAAACAGACTTTACCGTATCAGTTGTTTTAACTGATCCATTTAACTTCAATGCGATCAACGATCTTAGAGAGTTGTTCAAAAAAGAAATCAAACTCATTGTCGCTCACCCGATGAAAGTATCTGAGGCGATAAATAGAGTTTATGAAAAAGCAAATCGTAATATTGTCGACTCTCTAGAAGATGAGTTTGAGGAAGCACTAGACCTAGATGGACCTATTGATATTCTAGATGCAGGAGCAGATGAAGCTCCAGTTATTAGGTTTGTAAACTCTATTATCTTCCGTGCCGTGAAAGAAGGGGCATCGGATATTCACATCGAGCCTTATGAGAAAGAGACTGTCTATCGCTTTAGAATAAATCGAGTGATGAAAGAAATTCTTAGGCAGCCTATTAAAACTCACTCTGCAGTAAGTTCTCGTATTAAAGTTATGGCAAAGCTAGATATTGCAGAAAAAAGACTTCCACAAGACGGTCGTATTCCTATTAAAATGGCCGGAAAAGATATCGATATACGTCTCTCAACAGTTCCTATCCAAAACGGAGAGAGAATTGTTATGAGGATTCTAGAAAAGAATAATACGATTCTAAAATTAGAGAATCTTGGTTTTCACGGAAAAGTACTTAGTGACTTAAAAGAGCTTGGATCAAGAAAGCACGGTGTTGTATACGTCTCCGGACCTACTGGACATGGTAAGACGACTACTCTCTTTGCAATGCTTGATGAGATTAATACTCCAGATAAAATGATTATTACTGTTGAAGATCCAGTGGAATACGAAGTTCCTGGAATTTCGCAAATCCAAGTTAATAGTAAGATTGACCTTTCATTTGCTATTGCTCTTAGATCTATTCTAAGACAAAACCCTGACGTCATTATGGTTGGTGAAACAAGGGATAAGGAAACTGCTGAGATGGCGATTCAAGCGTCACTAACTGGTCACTTTGTTCTTTCAACAATTCACACCAATGACTCTTTCTCAGCTCCCGGTCGATTAATTGATATGGGAGTACAACCCTTCCTTATCGCCTCTTCCCTTGCTGGGGTATTGGCACAAAGGCTTATTAGAAAATTATGTAACCACTGTAAGGTTCCTCATCAAGTGACACCATTTGATATGGAGATGATGCGAGTATCATCTGTTCCAAATGATGCGACCATCTTCACACATAAAGGTTGTCCAAAATGTAACTACGATGGTTTCAGTGGAATGACTGTCGTTTCAGAGTTATTACTTATAGACGATATTATTCGTCCCCTTGTTCTAAAGAAAGCTGACTCAGGAACAATAAAGAAAGCTGCTGTAAAAAGTGGGATGGTCACTCTTAGAGGAGATGCTCTTTCTAAAGTTTTCTCTGGTGTAACATCAGTTGATGAAATGGTTAGAGCAATTAATGAAGAAGATCATCAACAACAAGAAGATGAATAAGGTATTTTTAAATGGCGATATATAGCTATAAAGGTCTTGATAAGACAGGCAAGGAAATTAAAAAGACAATTGATTCTGATAGTCTAAATTCGGCTAAGGCCAAAGTTAGATCTATGGGAATTATGCTCATTGAAATCTCTGAGCAAAAGGCCCAGAATAAATCTTCAGGCTCTAGTAGTTTTAACTTTGGTCCAACTGTCTCCATTCAAGAGCTCTCATTAATGACAAGGCAGCTCGCTACCCTCATTAAAGCAAAAATTCAAATTGTTGAAGCTTTCAATGCCCTAGTTGATCAAACAGATAACCAAAAATTCAAATCTATTCTCGCAGAGATCAAGCAGAAAATTAATGAAGGTTCTTCGCTTGCGAATGCTCTTAGTGATTATCCCAAAGTCTTCGACAATGTTTATGTAAATATGGTTGATGCGGGAGAAACCTCTGGTACATTACAAGTTGTTCTCCTAAGGCTTGCTGACTTTACGGAAGCACAAGTAAAGTTAAAAAATAAAATAAAAGGGGCCATGACTTACCCTATGATTATGGCCTTCGTAGGTGCGGGAATGATGGGGATTATCTTCATCTTTGTTATTCCAAAAATTACAAGAATCTTTGACACAATGAAAAAAGAACTTCCACTACAAACAGAAATTTGTATTTGGATTTCTGCCTTCTTAAAAAGTTACTGGTGGGCCGTTCTATTGGCGCTCTTCTTTGGCTTTACTTCTTTTAAAAAGTATATCGCCACCAAAAAAGGAAAGGCCAAGTGGGATAGTCTACTACTTCGTATGCCTATCATAGGTGAGCTTGTTACAATGATTAACGTGAGTCGTTTTTGTTCAACTCTTGCGACCCTACTCAACTCAGGCGTACCAATTATTGCTTCACTTAAAATTGTTAAAAATCTAATCGAAAATGTTCATATGCAACAAGCTGTTGAAGAGGCGAAGATCAATGTATCAGAAGGTGCTTCTCTAGCAGCGCCACTCGCTAGATCTGGACTTTTTCCAACTATGGTTACCCATATGATGACACTAGGGGAAAAATCTGGTGAATTAGAAGATATGCTAAAGATCATATCAGAAAATTACGAAGACCAAGTAGAATCAAAACTTAATGGACTAACCTCTGTCTTAGAGCCTATAATGTTGGTTGGGATGGGTATTGCCGTGGCATTTATTATTTTCTCAGTAGTAGTGCCAATGATGCAACTGAATTCGCTCCATTAAATAAAAAATCATAAGGAGATATAATGAAAAGAAAGAGCATGATGAAACTGCTTAGACAATCTGCAGGTTTTTCACTAATCGAAATCTTAATCGCACTAACTTTACTTGGTATTGCTGGTACTTTTGTTGCTGGTCAAATCTTCTCTCAACTAACAGAGGGACAAATTAAAGCTGCCAATATTCAAATGAAGAGTTTTAAGTCAATTCTTCAAGACTATAGAAGAAAGTGTGGAACTTACCCACTAACTGACCAAGGTCTTGATGCACTATTAAATAAACCATCAGGTGGTAAAGAGTGTAGAAATTATCCACCAGAAGGATTTATGGACGCTGACGAGATCCCTAGAGATCCTTGGGATGAAGAATACTTCTATGAGTCTGATGGAAGAGACTTCAATATTTGGAGTTATGGACCAGATAGACTTGAAGGTGGAGAAGGTACTGACGCCGATATTTACCTTAATAAAAAGAAATAATCTTTAATAGATGAAAGATATTGTCACAGGTAATAATAAAGGCTTTACTCTCATTGAGATGCTAGTCGCCCTATTACTTGTGACAATCGTCCTCACTGTCGTCTCCGGCACTAGTTTTTCAACCAGAAGAAATTTAGACGAAGCCCTCAATGATGTAGAAAGAGCTGTTCGATTCTCAGTAGACGAGGCCGCTCTTAAAAACTCCATGTTAAGAGTTCGCTTCAAATTTGATGAAGACCCTCAAACTTGGTCGGTTGAGTTTGGTCCAAGTGGTAACTTCGTTTTACCTCCAGTCTCAAAGAGTGTTTCACAAAGTAAGTCGGAAGAAGAAGCCGAGAAGAAGACTCAAGATCAACTCAATAAAAAGTTCTCTAGAGTTAGAGAGTTTCAAGATGGAGATAGAGAATTTCCACTTGGTATTAGAGTGATTGGTCTTGCTACTAATCTAACTCAGGCCATGCTCTTAGACGGGGACAACTCCCTCTATATTTATCCCACTGGAGAAAAAGATTCTGCTATAATAATAATAGCTTCGGACGATGAATTAGCTGCTTTAAAAATCTCTCCATTTACGATGGATATTGAAAGAGAATATTTCAGCGTAGAGACTTCAGACTCCACTGATATTACTGAGGCCCAAATTGAATTGGCCGAGAGAATTTTTCAAGAATGGCAGAAAAACTAAAGTATAAATTAACAAATGATGGATTTACTCTAGTTGAAGTAATGATTTCCCTAGCAATTTTTGCGGTTTTCGCATCGGCCTACCTTACCGCCCAGGGCTTTAATATTAGTGACAGTACTGTTATGAGAGAGGAGCTTGAGCTAAAGAGATATGCTGAACTAAAGGTTAATGAGCTTATCGTTACCCCTCCAGAACTAAAAGAATCAATTACTCTAACAAAAGAGACAGGAAAGTTTGAAGAGAATGATAACTTCACCTACTCTATTGAATATAAGAAATTTTTAATTCCAGATTTAAATAAGATAACTGGTGCAGATGAAGAAGCACAAGATCCAAATGAATCGAAAATATTTGAGAATGTTAAAAAGAATTTAGAGAAAATTATTTGGCAAGTTGAAGTAACAGTAAAGAATGAGACAAGTGAAAGGTCTTACTCTGTAAGTACTTGGCTCTACAATCATCAGGCCCAAGTAATGTTTGAGCAAATGTGAAAAAGAAAAGAATTAATAGTACTCACATTTATAAAGACCAGAGTGGCTTCACCCTTATAGAAGTTCTGATAGCTATTACTATCCTCTCCATTCTTATGGCAACGATGTACACCATTGTTAACAATAGTACGGAATCAAAAGATAAAATAATTTCTGAAGATAGAGATGCACTCCAGCTTGTTACTGCGCTAGATAGGATGGAGCAAGACTTCTCACAACTCTACTCTCCTCTTTACTACAGCGCTAAGTACCAAAAGAAGAATGATAATGGCTTTGCCCCTAGAAGCTTAGGAAGTGATGAGCAAGAGAAAGCGGCCAATCCTCTTGACTCATATGAGGCTTCAGAAAGATTTCCGGCCATAAGCACATCAGCAGATGTTATTCCAATTATTCAAAATGAAACTAAGACTGATCTTATCTTTATGACAACATCAAATAGAAGAGTTTTGGAAGATTCAAAACAATCTCGTTATGCGTGGGTGAAGTATGCCTTAAGAAGCTCTAGTGAAGATGCTGATGAGAGAAGAGAAGGTGCAGAATATGAACTCACGAGAGCAATAGAAACTGAGAATATTTACAATAAAGAATTTGATTGGAAGAACGTTAAGGAGTATCCCCTCTTAAAGGATATCAAGTCTTTTCAATTTCTATTTTGGAACCCAAAGACAGAGAAGTTCGTAGATAAATTAGATCAGTTAACTACTGACAAAGATACACCTAGACTTATTAGAATTAAACTTGTTTGGATAAATTCAGACAATAATGAAGTTGAGATTGATAGAACCTATAGGCCACTCTACCCTTATTTTGATACAGAAAAAGATGAGAAAGAAAAAGAAAATGCAAGAAAGGGCGATCAAAAGCCTGGCTCACCTAATACTCCAGGAGCACCAGTAGAAAGTCAGGAGGAGGATCTATGAAAAAGAATATCCTTCGCAATGAATCTGGAATGGCGATTATGATGGTTATGTCAGTTATTGCTATTATGGCCTTCTTACTTGCTGACTTCACTTTTGAGTCTAAGGTAAATAAGTTAAAAGTTTATAATCAGCAAGATAAACTACAGGCAAGACTAAATGCAGAGGCAGGGCTTAATTTTGCACTTGCAAAGCTAAAGCTCTATCAAGAGGGACGAAATTTAATTGAAAAGAATAAACAATTAAAAGAACTCATTCAACCTTCAGTCATTGAGTCTGTCGTAACGATGGAATTTATCTATCCTATTCCGATTCCTGCGAAGTCAGATATTCAACAGCGATCGGCCCTCGAAGAATTTGAAAAGAATAATCTTATAAAAGGGAGAATGGGTGTAACTATAAATTCCGTTTCAGGTTTTCTTAATCCAAATATTCTGCGTATAACTAAAACTAATAATCAAGATGAAGAGAGAAGAAATTTTGATGAAGACGAGGAAGATGAGAAGGACGTTAAGCCAGATGTCTTTATTGAAAAGAAATTAGTAGAGACTCTGACCCAAGCACTAGAAGATGAGAAAGAGAATAACCCAGACTTTGATCTTATCTATGGAAATGTGAACCCTGAACTTCTCGTTAAAGAGCTAAAATTCTATGTCAATGATTTGAAAAACTTCAATGATATGGAAAGAGCAGAAATTGAAGCAAATTACTTGGCCGCAAATATTACGCCTAAGCATGCCCCACTAACATCCATCGACGAACTCTACCTACTCTTAGGATGGAATGATAAGTTGATCGAATTGATCAAAGATAAACTCACAGTTCACGAAGTTAGTATCATTGCTGTTAATGAATTAACTTCGGATCAGCTAAAGATTTTATTTCCAGATATTACAGATTTCCAACTAGAGCAATTTTTCAAGCATAGAGATGGTGATCAAGAACTTCAAATTGAGCCTCAAGAATTTAAATCTGAGAAAGACTTCAAAGAAGTTGTTGTCAATAAACTGGCCATCGTTGACAGCTCTAATTATGAAAAACGCAAAAAAGAGCTCGAGCAGGCCGGTTTAAAGATAGCTGTAGCTGGTAAACTCTACAAAGTAGTCTCTAAAGGTTTCTATGGAAGAGCAGAGTATAGTATTACGGCCTTTGTCGACTTACCTATTAAGCCAGTTCCAGAAAAGAAGAAGGAAGAAGAGAAGAAAGAAGCGCCTCCAGTAAAGAAAGAAGGTGATGTAGAAGATGAGGAGTTCATTGATCCTCCTCTTGATGAAAAAGAAGATGAAGAAAAGAAAGAGGAAGTCCCTATGGAGCTACTCTCACCTAGAGTCATTGAAATAAGACTGCAGTAACCGAGTATTAACCTCCACTATCTAGACACTATTTTCCTAATATTTTTAGAAACATTTTTATAATGACTCTGGTAATATATACGTATGAATATACTTGCAATTGATTTAGGTAGTTACTCAGTTAAATTCTATGAATGTCGACTGGAAAGAAAACAACTCAAATATTTGGGCCATAGAGAAGTTATTATCGCTAAGATTCGCTCTCAATTTGCTCCAGAGACGACCACTAATGAAATTCACAATGAAATCGTTAAGAGTTATCTAAAACAAAGCCAATTCGAAGGTAAAATCATTTACCAAATTCAAGAACAATTCACGAGTTCAAGATACCTAGAGCTTCCAGTGAATAGTAGAAAGAAAGCGGAACAAATGATTCCTTTTCAATTAGAGGAAGATATCCCCTATTCATTGAAAGATATTCACTTTACTTCTACATTAATTAAAAATGGCGAGAACTTCTCAGCATTAATTAGCATTGCTCAATTGGACTACTTTGATAATTACTATAATTACTTAGAGTCTAGTGGAACTCTTCCAGCAATACTAACAACAGAAATGGGAGTCATTCAAAGCTTCATTGACCAAAAGGCATATTCAGGTTCATTCTGCGTTGTAGATATTGGACATGAAACAACTAAGGCCTACTTCATCCACAATAGAGAAGTCATCTCCTCCCACCTTACAAATTTAGGTGGAAAAGTACTTGATGAAATCATAGCGCAGACCTATCAAATTTCTATTGATGAAGCGATTATTTATAAGCATGAGAACTGCTTCTTTCTAACAGAAGATCAACTTGATGATGTTACTGGAGAACAAAGAGAGTTCGCAAAATTAATGCAACAAGCGATTATGCCTCTTGTACTCGATCTCAAAAGATGGGAGCTTGGTTATAGGGTAAAGTTTGGAAACCCTATTGATAATATTTATATTACAGGTGGTAGTTCGAATATAAATAATATAGAAAACTTTCTCACT
Organism: Halobacteriovorax marinus SJ; assembly: GCF_000210915.2. Classification (NCBI taxonomy): domain Bacteria; kingdom Pseudomonadati; phylum Bdellovibrionota; class Bacteriovoracia; order Bacteriovoracales; family Halobacteriovoraceae; genus Halobacteriovorax; species Halobacteriovorax marinus. The sequence goes on along the minus strand of NC_016620.1, from coordinate 1,231,785 downwards.
TCAGAGTTAAATATTAAAGTTCAAAAATTTGATCCTCCTAAGATGGATGGATTAACTGAGATGGAGAAACCACAATTTCTTCTCTCCTATATGATGTCTGCAGCACAGCGCTCATCTACTCTTATGCCAAATTTCTTAACTGGCAAGTACACAAGTGGATTCTCAGACTCAATCTCTCTTCACTCGCTCTCGTTTATTTTATCGAGAGCTCTAATGTTGATGGTCGTCCTCTCTGCCCTCATGATGATTGATAGAGTTTTCTTTCTTAATTCTAAAAATGATGAACTAGACAGAAGAATTACCAAGATTATCAAAGCTGATAATTTAGAAATTTCTAGAAGAGATCAAAGAAAGTATCGACGCGACCCAGAGAGTATCCTCAAATTAATGAAGAGAAAGAACTCCATGGTAAAGCAGGAAGTGAAAACAATTCAATCCGCGACAGAGGTTAATGCTACTAATGCCCTAGTTCAATTGAGTGAGTATATCTCTCGAAATGAACTTGTGAATATGGATTTCTATGAAAATAAAAATGGTTCTGTAAGAGTTAAGTTTAGCTCTAAAGAGCCAAAAGAACTTGAAGTATTAAAATCTCATTTGAAACTTGGTCCATTTGAAAAGCTTGAGTTCGGTGACGATAAAAATGAGAATAGCTTAACTATTAACTTTCTGGATAACTAGATGAAGAAAATTATATCGAAACATATAGATGATTTTATCTTCAAGCAAATCGACCTCTTTAAAGAGAGTGAGGCGAAGACTAAAATAAATGACACTCTAAACTCTTTAACAGAGCAGCAGCATAAAATCTTCAGCCAAGCAGGGTCATTTGCACTTATCTTTATTCCATTTATTGTCTTGGTCTCTATCTTTATTTCCAATTCATTCTTAAAGTCTAATATTGAAATGAAAAAAGAAATATTAACTGAAATTGAATACTTCAACTCAAAGAAATCTGAAGTTGAGAGCGTCGGAAGACAAATCATCTCTCCTCATACGATAAAGAATACCGCGGATCTAGATAAGAGACTCCAACGAATTGCTTCACAGCGAGGAATCTCATCTGACTCAATTAAAGTTATCAGCTTTGAGAGTCTTGAAAAATCTGGTGCTATTGAAAAGTCAGAAGCCTCTATAAATGTATCAAAACTCACTTCGAAAAATCTTTCCAATCTCTTGCAAAGAATGTTGGACTCAGAGAAATTTAAAATTTTTGAAATGAGTCTTAAAAGAGATAATAAACTAAGTTTAATCGAGGGAAATATTAAATTCACTCACTACGCTAAGGTATCGAAGTAATGGTTAAGCTAAAAACTCATCCAAATGAGTTACCTGATGAAATCTACATTCAAAAGAAAACTTATTTTGCAAAAGTTGCTATGGCCTCCGGTATGCTTATATTCTTGGCCTTTCTTATGAATTTTCCTATAGGAACTATTCTTAAGTCTCAAATAGAGAATGCAATTAGATCCAATCCAACATGCCCTATTACATACGACGAGATGAGATTTGAATGGTTTCTTCCAAAAGTCGTTCTTACCAAACCAGTCGTTAGTGGAAGATGTTATAGCAATCCGTCTTCATCTTTAAAATTATCAGACCTCGTTATTAGTTTTCAATCTCCTAGCTTTTGGCCTCTTGGTATAAAGCTACACTCTAAAGTTAAGCATAAATTATCTGTAATAAATATTTATCCAACAGTTGGTATTGGTGGCACAGTCATAAAGGTTGAGAAATCCTCTCTTTCTCATAAGACATTGAAAGAATTTCTAGGGACAAAGTCTTTAAATTTCACTGGGGATATTGAAATAGAATCTCTCGTCAAAATTGATGGAAGTAAATTAAGTCAGTCAGACTTTTTAATCACTTCATCAAATCTATCAATACCAGGACAAAATATTGGAGGATTCGATCTTCCAAACCTTCCAATAGGGGCCCTACAACTCAAAGGAAGCTTAAACTCCAAAGACCTACTTGAAATACAAGACTTTCAATTAGGTAGCCCAACCTCACCTGTCATGGCAGAGGCCAATGGTGTGATTAAGTTAAATACACACAATATGTCTAATTCCTCATTAGATATCGCCGGAGAAGTTAAATTCTCACCAAGTTTTCTTGAGAACTTTGCCATTATTAACATGATGCTAAGTGGCAAAGAGTCTACTAATAAAGGCTTCTATAAATTTAAAGTTGGTGGAAAGTTCGCAGCACCAATGCCTTCATTCAATTAAGAAACTTTTCAAAAACCTCTCTTTCTGATAATTTAGCCCTTCAAAGGAAGGGCCATGAACGTAGCGCAAATCATAAGAAATATTGAGACTCACCTAGAATTAGTTATTCCAAAACATAACTTTAGTGAAGTCTATCGCTACGGCGTACTTCCTCCAGGTAAGGCCTTTAGGCCACAGCTTGTGAGTGCTATCTACGCAGACTATTGCAATGAAAGTGATCATAAATTTCTAGAAGATCCTAAAACGCCAGTGAACTACTTGGCCTCTGCCGTAGAAGTTCACCACGCATACACATTACTTCACGATGATCTTCCTTCTATGGATGATGACGATACTAGAAGAGGAAAACCTGCAACACATATTAAGTTTAACGAATGGAAGGCGCTACTTGCTGGAGATGGTCTTCAGACGGCTTCCTTTGCCCTTCTCGCTAAGTATGGGCATAAGAACCTAGGGCTAATATTAAAATTCTTCTCATGGGCGCTAGGACCTAAAGGACTTATTCAAGGACAATACTTAGACTTAAGTGAAGAGATGACTAAGGGAATTGACGAGTTGATTCTCACTCATCAATATAAAACAGCAAGGCTTATTCAAACTTCAATCCTACTGGGATACTGGTCAAGTAGCGCAACAACAGACTATAGAACTTCTAAACAATTATTTAGACTAGGCCACTCAGTAGGTGTTGTCTTTCAATTACTTGATGACTTAACAGAACTAGTAGATGAACAATTGAGTCAGCATGAGCTTGCTGTTAACCCATGGCTTACTGCAAATAAAGATCTATGTTTCAAAGAAATCATTTCTGATCTAGAGAAAATAGAAAATATAATCACGAGTGAAGAATTAGCTTCAACTAAGAAAGTTCTCGCTAACTATTTTAAAAAGATTGAAGGTCTACTAGTTGAAGGTAAGACAAATATTACTAAACACTCAGAGATAGATCTAGTGCCAGTTATTTCTCTGCTTAATAGAATCAACAGATGAAATCAAAGAGTTTAGTTTTGCCTTCGCCATTACTAATTTCTGAATATCTGAATCAGAAAGACTTCTTGTAAACTTCTCCATTACTTTAGAAGTCTCTTCAGTCTCATCCGCTACAATAATCTCACTATCAGAAGATAATAATCTAAGATCAAGCTCGGCCCTTGCCTGCTCAATATTCATTTTATCTTCAAAGAGTAATTTCTTAATAAGGGCAATTGCCTCAATATCTTTGTGTTCAAATAACTTCTGACCAGAAGAAGATAGAATTGGAGAGATATGGTCAAATTCGCTTTCCCAAAATCTTAAAACGTAAGGCTTAACACCTGTTAAAGAACACACTTCATTTAATTTAAAGTGTGATTTATTTGGTATTTCGATCTGGTTGCTCATAGTCTCCCCTTAAAGGGACTCAAGCTCCGTTACGAGCTAGAGTCTAATCAAAATCGAGGTCGTCAGCACCGACTTCCTCAGTATTATTCATGAACGAACTGAGAGCTCTTGATGAACCTTCCTTTGCAGGAAGAGATGTATCCTCGTTACCTTTATCATCAAGTCTGTGCGCGAATCTAGCAGTAACGTCTTCTTTTAATACCTGTGAAGGCTTAAAAGTTAGAACACGTCTTGCAGAGATCTCCATGGCACTTCCCGTCTGAGGGTTACGACCTACTCTCGTCGCCTTGTCTCTAATTGAAAAATTTCCGAATCCAGAAATCTTAACTTTTTCGCCTCTCGCTAACGTATCTTTAATGACCTTAAAAACAAGATCAACTAAATCGGCAGCTTCCTTCTTGGAAAATCCGGCTTCTTTGTAAACACGCTCAACAATGTCGGCTTTAGTAAGACTCATACTTCCTCCGTGAATTAAAGTCTAATACTCAAAATCCATATATATTAATAGGTTAACAAAGAACTGAAATGATTACTATAAAAATATTAACTAGATACGCATTTTTTATTTTATTTAGTGATAGAGCTATTCTCGACAAAATAGATGGGGAATTTTTTGCCATTTCCCCTATTTGGCCGTGCTAGAATTTCTCTCATGACGAGTTCAAAAGAAGAAGTGTATCACAAAATCTGCCATGCCGTTCTCCATCTAGAGGTTGCCAAAGGAAATCTCAAATGGTCTCTCTCTGATATTTCAAGAGAAGCTGATGTGACGAGATCCCTAATCTACTATTACTTTGGTAAAGAGAAAGAAACAATTCTAGAGGAAGCTTTTAAATATGTTTCCGAAGTAATGTTCAATACTGATCAAAGCCAAAGACTTGGTATCGTCAATAGAATGAAATTTGTGTTAGAGAGAGTTAGAGAAATGCCCTATATTTTCGTTCTCTTCTTTCTAAGAAAAAGAGATGGCGGAGAACTCTCAGACATTATTCAAAAAGCCGAAGACCACTTATTATTTATTCTGGATAGAGATTTTCCAGAACTCAGTAAAGATGAAGTTCGAAAACTCTACTTACTAGAGCTCGGTGCCATTGCAACTAATATGAGCGATGAGGAAGCTGAGAAAGTATTCCAAGAGTTCGTGAGTAAACAAAAATAAAAAAGGAGCCCTAGAGCTCCTTTTTTTATTTCTTCTTCTTTTTTACAGCTTTTTTCTTAGCAGTTTTCTTTTCAATTTTCTTTCTTAACTCTGCTCTTTCTTTATCTTTTCCCTTAAGCCAAGCAGTCAATTGATCACCAACATCTTTGAGCTCTTCAATTAATTTCTTTTTAATGAGCTTATCTGATTTAGCAATTTTAGTATACTCGGCCAAGAGTTTAGTATCATCCTTAACCATTAAAGCACGCTTGGCCACTTCCTCTTTTGTCATCCTATAAATAGGCATATCTGCGAGGTAGTCACTATAAACAAACTTCTTCTTAGTTAGATATTCTACGAATGACTTTCTATTCTTAGACTTAGTTGCGACTTCGTATTCTTTCTTTTTAATGAACTTTATAATTTCATTATTTTGCTGAATCTTATCTTTAAGTCCCTGACAACGTAGTTCATATCTTCTCTTAACAACAGCTAATCGCTGACCAGAGAAAATTTCAATAATCTCTTCAGGCTTATCAAAAATTCGAACACCGCGCTCAGAGATTAAAGTATAGTTTGGTACTTGTGTCGATGCAGTTCCCATTTCCTTTTCGACTTCTTCCAAGGACTTTTCAGCACCTCTTTTGAAAATTAATTCAATGCGAACATCATTATCAACAGTTGAATCAACAAAGTCTTTAATAAAGTCTGCTTCAATATACTTAGTTAGATACTTATAGATTTTTTGAGCATCATAGCCACGAGGCAATTCATTGATATAAATTTTCCCATCAACTTCTTCAAAGCCCATATTGAAGATTAAGCGCCCACGCTGATCTCTTTCAATTGGAAGATTAAAGCCATTACTAAACGGTTTTAACTTCTTGGCCTTCCCAGACTCTAGGAAACTAATCATAGAGTTAATCACTTCCTTATGACTAAAACTTGGAATAACAGATGAGAAACCTGTCCCAATACCTTCTGCTCCATTTAAGAGCATCAGTGGTAACTTAGGTAAGAGATTTACTGGCTCCATAACTTTTTCATCGTAGTTAGGCACCATTTCAACTTGGTCCATATCATCGAAGAGTAGAATTTGAGAGATTTTCCCTAACTTACATTCGATATACCTAGAAGCGGCAGGAGATGTTTCCATCCTTTCACCAAAGTATCCCTTCTTATCAATTAGCGGATAGTTATTTGAGAAAGTATAGTCCTGGGCCATATTAACAATTGCAGACTCTACAGAAGCCGGACCATGTGGGTGAAGAGTTAACACTAATCCAGTTGCAGAAGAGACTTTCATAAGTCCCTTAGATTGATTCTTCCACAGAGTGAAGAGAATTCTTCTTTGCCCTGGCTTAAGTCCATCCTTTAGATATGGGATTGCACGATCCATCAGAGTATAAATCTGATATGTCCTATACTCCTCTCTAACGATATCCTCTAGGGGAATACTCTCCATTGAATGTAGATATGTTTCTTCCATGTTTTAAAAATTCCTTATTTCTTCTTTTTAGAAGAAGTTGTTGTTTTCTTTTTTGCTTTCTTTTTACCAGTCGTAGTGGCCTTCTTCTTAGTCACTTTGGCTTTCTTCTTAGTCGCGGCCTTGGCCTTCTTAGCTGGGGCCTTACTCGCCTTCTTTTTCGCCGAAGATGTTGTTGTGCTTGAAACAGATACACTTGTCGAAGACGATGAGTCCTCATCCATTAATAACTCTTTTCTAAGAGACGTATCTTTACCAAAGCAAACATTTAGCATTTCCTTTGCTCTACTCACATCTGAAGCAGAGATAATAGTAAATGACTCTCTAGAAAGTACATGCTTCCAAGCTTCTGGAGACATTTCCCCTAGCCCTTTATTTCGTTGAATCTCTTTTATCTTAAGCTTTGTAGTCTCTCTAAATGTTTCTAGCTCATCAGGAGTTTCAATATACTTAGTCCCTTTGTCAGTGATCACCTCAAATAGTGGTGCCTTAGCGATACAGATTGCTTCCTGATCAAAGAGCTCTGGCCAAAATTGGTAGAAGAAATTTGTGAGTAAAGTATTGATGTGACCACCGTCAACATCCGAGTCCGCTAGGAAAACTACTTTTGAATAACGAAGTTTTGAAACATCCGCCTCAACTCCAATAATAAGACCAATTGAGGCCATAATGTCTGAGAATTCTTGATTATTTAGAATATCAGAAATCGCTGCTTGGGCCACATTCATTGGCTTACCTTTTAGAGCGATCCCGCCTTGATATAGCTTATCTCGTGCTGAACGCAGACCACCGATTGCCGAGTCACCCTCACAGATAAATAGCGTACATAACTCACGCTTTTTTCTCTCGTTGGCATCAAGGAGTTTTTCAACTCTTTGCTTCTTCTGCTTTCTCGCCTTCTTAGAAGCATCTTTGAGCTCTTGGAATCTATTTCTAGACTTAGCTCTCTCCATCACTACTTCTAAGTATTCTTTATTTTTTCTAAGAAATTTATCGATATTCTTATTCATCAACTCTTCGATACCTTTTTCAAGATGCGTATCGCGAACGAGTTTTCTCTTAGTCTGAGATTCAAATCTAGGGTTTGGCATTGTCACACCAATAGTGAATGTAATCCCAGTAAGAATATCATTATCAACAAGTGTTAACTTTTCTTTCTTAGCATTTCTAGCGAGCTTGTCTTTAATTGAATTCACAAAAAGTCTTCTCACTCTATCGTGGTGAAAACCACCATCGAATGTTGGAGTAGAGTTTACAAATGAGATAAACTTCTCTCTTTCTTCAGACTTTTTTGAAAGATTTAAAGCAACAGAGAGATCAATCTTCCCTTTTACTTTTTTCCCTTTGGTATTCTTCGCTTCATAAATATATGCGGATGCACCAAACTCCTGTGCAGTATCGGGATCAACTCTTTGTGCAAGCTCTAATAGCCCTTTCTTATAGTGATACTTTTCCTTATTAAAATAGAATGTCAGGCCTGGATTATTATAGGCGAGGTCAATAATTCTCTTTCTAAGTAACTCTTCATCAACAACATCGTTCTTATAAACTTCTTTAGACAGCTTAAGTTCAACTCTTACCCCAGAGTGACCTTTAAATGGCTTTGGTTTCGTCTTCTTAACCTTAAGGGCCCCATCAATAAATGTATAAGTTTGTTCTTTTTTAGAGTTATAGTGCCTTACTCTTACTTTAAACTCATCACTAGTAAGACATGTGGCCGCAGCACCAAGACCGTTTTGTCCAAGAGTTCTGTGGAGGAAACCTTTTTCGTCCGTTTCCTCGTCTTTAAATTTAGAACCTGTTCTAAATTCACTATAAACTTGAGGAACTTTCTCTATTGGAAAACCAATACCATTATCCTCAACCATTACGCTCTTTCCGTCCTCAGAGAGTTCGCAGTGAATCTCTGTAACGTGACCACGGTAATATTCATCAATACAATTATCGAGAATCTCTTCTATGGCCTTACTTTTGGCCTGATGGAAGTCCACCGTTTTAAAGTTCAACTTTCCATCTTCATATGTGTAAGTTTCTAGCTCTTCTACATCATTTGAACCAAAAACTAAGGTAATTCTATTTCGACAGTGCCATCTCTGATCCTTGCTTTCGATCGTCGCTTCCTTGGCCTTACCCTTTCTTTTTACAGCTTCAATGCTCTTACTCATGCGTCATTTTCCCTATTATTTAGGTTTTTTTATTTTGATATAATATTGAGAGTAATAGGCCATATTATTCAAGAAAAGGTACAATGCGTTACATAAAACAATATATTTTCACTATATTAGCCCTTATTTCAGTGACCCACGCCAAGTCAATCCCCCCGTCAGCAAGCGTCATTGATAGTTTAACTATCGAAAAATCGGTTGGTGAATCAGTCTGGAAAAAAATATTATCTGGTGAGATTCACACAAAGTCCGAAGTCAGAAGCAGTGGAGACAAGGGTCAAAAAAAACAAATTCTCGACTTCTATATTGCAGGACTTCATAAGAAAAGCTGTCGCTTTGCACTAAAAAAACTCTCACACTATGAGTCATACAAAGACCATATAGGCTATATTAAATCTAGTTCTTACAACGAAGAAAATGAGAGAGTTCACTTTAAACTCTCCTCAGCGCTCATGCCCTTTAATATGATTCTAGATTTTAAAATTCCTCGAATAAAGAAAGCGGGAAGCTATGATTTTATTTTTGATAAGGGCTTTCTCATCAATTTAAAAGGTAAAATCACTGCCGTTGATTACAAGAAGAGATGCCTCTTCTACACAACCGCCCATTGGCAAGGCAACCACACTGGTATACCAAATACCCTATTTTCCTTCTTCTCCAAGGCACTTTCACAGCTTGCTATGGAGAACCTTTTTAGAATTTCAAGTACTTACTAAGTGAAACCTATTATTTACGTGACAATGGGGGCTAATCTACCTATAAAGACCACACACATAAACACACTTACCCACAACACACACAATATATGAAAGTACTAAGAATAAATGCAGCCGATACATACCACATTAGAAACTTGGTTCTAAGACCTGGTAGACCAATCGAAGATTGCTACTTTGAGCATGACGAAGATGAGCAAACATTCCACTTGGGAGCCTTTATTGACTCTCAACTTGTCAGTGTTGCATCATTTTACTTTGAAAAAAATCCAAAACTTGAAGAAGAATATCAGTATAGACTTAGAGGAATGGCCACACTTCCAGACCATAGAGGACAAGGCCTGAGTTCTTCCCTCTTAAAAACAGCATTTCCAATTATTAAACAAAACTTCTGCCAATTGCTCTGGTGTAACGCTCGCTCAAGTGCACAAGGCTTCTATCAGAAAGTCGGCTTTGAGAAAGTGGGAGAAGAGTTTGACGTTCCATCTATTGGACCTCACTTTCTCATGTTTAAGACAATTTCTTAAAAGATTTTATTAATACAAAAGGATTTATTGGTTCTGCGGTAGATGTAGTTCAAGTAGGCTTGCGTACAATCTTTCAGCGTCTCATATTGCTTTAAAGGTGCGCATGAGAAGTAAACTTCCTTATTTTCCTTATCGTTTTCTCTTCTCTCTTGGCAGTTAAAGAAACTTGGATAATTCACACAGGCAAAGTGTCGACCTTCACAGTCGTAAATGAGAAAACGTCCAAGATAGTACTTATCACTTATTCTTGGCTCTAATCTCCTTCTTAAAGTCGCATCTCTCTCCTCTTTATTTAGCATCTCCTGAGCCTTTTGTGCCGTCTGAGAATGAGAGCTAAATGAAATTAAAAATATGAGTAAAAAGCCTACGATATTCTTCATTATAACCTTTGCATTTTTAAAGAATTTCATTAAGTATAACATAAGTAATTAAATAAAAGACTAGAGCCGATTATGACCATTTTACACAATAAGATCCTAAAACAATTAACTGAAGCTATTGAACAATCTATTGGTGCCAATTATCAAGGTGCCGAAATCTCAAGTGAGCAAATAAACTCACTGATCTCAATAGCACCTAATATGAAAATGGGTCACTTTGCTTTTCCATGTTTTCCACTGGCAAAGGCAACCAAATCGGCTCCTAATCTCATAGCTGAAACATTAGCAAAATCTATTCAATCACAAGGTATTATCCAAGAGGCCAAGAATGTTGGACCTTACCTAAACTTCTTCATTAACCCTGCTCAGACAGGTAGTGAGTTGACTAACGAAGTTCTATCTGGGGAATTCTTTACTAAGGAATTAGTCAGTGAACGCCCAAAGACAATGATTGAATACTCACAGCCAAATACCCACAAAGAATTACACGTCGGGCATATGAGAAACTTGTGTCTCGGTAATGCTCTCGTGAGAATTAAGAAGTATGCAGATCAAGAAGTTGTAGCAGTAACTTATCCGGGAGATAGTGGGACACATGTTGCCAAATGCCTTTGGTATCTAAAGTATCACAATAAAGAATCTATCCCTGAAACAGATAAAGGTCCTTGGCTAGGAAGTATTTATACTAAGGCAAATCTTCTTCTTGAAGATGAGCTGGGTACAGAGAAAGAGGCCAAGAACCGTGAGCAATTGACGGCCATTTTAAAAGAGCTTGAAAATGAAAGTGGAGAATACTTCGATCTTTGGAAGGAGACACGTGGTTGGTCACTTGAGATGATGAAAGAGGCTTATAAGTGGGCCGACGTTGAATTCGATCGCTGGTTCTTTGAGTCAGAAGTAGATAGCCCATCTCTAGAGTTAGCGAAAAAGCTTTATGAAGAAGGAAAATTAGTCAAAGATGACGGCGCCATTGGTATGAATTTAGAAGAAGACAAATTAGGTTTTTGTATTCTTATTAAGTCTGATGGGACTGGCCTCTATGCTACTAAAGACGTTGCTCTTGCAGTTAAGAAGTTTGAAGAATTTGGTGTTGAAAATAATATTTACATTGTAGACACTCGTCAGGCCTTTCACTTTAAACAAGTTTTTAAAGTCCTCGAACATATAGGTTTTGAACAAGCAAAGAATTGCCATCACCTACAGTACAACTTTGTTGAATTACCAGATGGGGCCATGAGTTCTCGTAAGGGTAATATTGTCCCTCTAAAAGATTTAATTAACCAAATGGAATCTCATATCGCCAATGAATACTTGAGTAAGTATCAAGATGAATGGGATAAAGAAGAAATTGCAAAAACATCTTCTATCATAGCCAGAGGGGCGATCAATTACGGAATGACTCGTTTTGATAATAATAGAAAAATTGTTTTTGATATGAAGGAATGGTTAAAGCTAGATGGTGAAACTGGACCTTATCTTCAATACGTCTATGCCCGAATAAACTCACTTTGTACGAAGCTTGGATACTCTAGTGACCTAGAAGCAGATTTCTCAAAATTAGAAAAAGATAGTGAGCTAGCACTTCTGATTAAGATTTCAGCTTTTAATGATATTGTTATTCAGTGCCATGAGAAGAACTCTGCCACGGCACTATGCTCATACCTCTTCGAATTAGGTAAGCTCTATAATACGTTCTATGCTGAGTGCCCTATTGCGAAGGCAGAAACTGAGACTCTTAAGAACGCAAGACTTAAGCTTTCTAAGTCAGTAAGTCTTGTTATGAAGCAAGGTCTATCTCTTCTCGGTATTGAAGCTCCGGAGAGAATGTAACGAAAGGCCCATCATTTGAGGGCCTTTACAAATCCATTATCTCTTCAACCATTTCAGAGAATTTATCTTGTCTCTCTTGCATTATATCAATCTTAGTATTGCTAAAGATTCCTTTTTCAACTCTAGAGCCTAGATCTTCCTTCATTAACATCGGTAGTAAAATTTGATCTCCAAAGTATTCCATTGCCTGTTGAACAGGTTGCTCTGAATCGCTAACTCCAGAGGCCCTTCGCGATCTTAGATTACTCCACTTAAAATCTGCGGAGTCGTAACCTAGGACAGATGCAATACCAGAAGTGGCGAAATTCTTAGGCCTCTTCTCTTCTAGTTTATTTTGTACAATGGCCCCGGCCAATGTTTCTACAAACCCACCATTCTTAGTATCACTCACGAGAAGCTTTTTGACATCAGTGACAATGCTCTCAGGAATTTCCTTTCCACCTTCACCTTGTAACATAGGAGAAATAAAATCAGACTTAATCTGCGAAATGATTTTCCTTCCTCTTGTCGAATCAAAGAGCTTACCTATAACTTCCTTTGATCCAAGTTGAAGTATTGTTTGCTCACCTACACCTTGTTCTGCAAGAGGAGCTCTCGCTTCTTTCATAACAAAATTAGCGACTTCAGATTCAATAATTAAATCCATGAGATCAGACTTCATGAGTAGAGCTTTCAAATCTTCCAAAGAAAGTTTCTTCTTATTTTTTATCTCAGATCTAACTTCTTGTAAGAACTTATCTAGCAGTTCCTTAGATCCAGCAGAGTCATAGTCATGCAATTTCTTTAAGTACTCGCCAACCATTGGCATATACTCGCGCATATATTCGTCAATCGTCTTTAGCTCTAATTCTCCACTTGAGCTATCTTCACCACGACCTTCACCGCTTTCTTCGACGCTTTCTAAAGTTAGCCAATTACCATCTTCAAAGCTCTCTTTTGCAAAATTTTCTAGGGAAGAAATTGCATTGATAGTATAGAGCTCTTGCGAGCGATTCATATCTAAATTCTCTTTAATTCGAGAAGACATTCTTAAGCTTCGAAGTACGCTTGGAACAGCTGAACTAATACCGCACTCTTGAACTAGAGCAATCGCCCAATCAACTTTCTTTTGAGAGTCCTCACTTGGAGACTCATTAAAGTAGTGTAGCCAGAACTCTTCACCTTTCTCAATTTTGGAATAAAGCTCACTTCTAAGAGCTTCTTTTCCTTGGAAGTCCCGATTAGACTTTACCAACTCTCTCTTGCTATCTTCAATACAACCCTTTAGGGCCCCTAAGTCTCTTTCAGAGAGGTCTGCTAAGAAATCCGTAGATTTACTAGCATCCACGACAAGATCCTGGACCATATTGAAAATACTTTCTAATAAGCAGCTATTAACAGCATCAGTATATTCTTTAGCTGCAGACTTGGAATCTTGCGTACATTTTTTAAATGTAGATATCTGAGAGTCTACAAATTGATTTTGAACATTCTTGTTACTACTCAGTAGTGAAACAAATGGTGTTATCTTATCTTTAAAAACTAACTCTGTTGCTTTAAGTCTTGCCCTATCAATGCAGCTATCAGTATCTATAATTTCTTTGCCATCTTGACTTGAAAGACAATTTTGAAGTTCAGTATTGGCCACGCTAGCAACAACTTCTCCTTGTGAGAGTGTTGCTTGATAATTGGCATCATTGGGAGTTAATTTCCCCATATAGATATCTAGAACAGACTTTTTAATAACTCTTTCACCAATAGCTGAAGTCGCTCTTAGTGTGAATTTATTTTGAAATTCATTTAGCCCATCGTCAGCATAGGCCTTAGATATATCTGACTTTAAGTCCTCATTGATGAACTTACTATATAGCTCTTGCTTTTCACTGGCGCTAAATGAGCCAGCAAAATCACCTTCAAAGAGGATAGACTTAAGCTGATCATCAAAAACATCGTACGTTACTTCCGTTTTTACTTTTAATACACAGCTATCTAAATATTCTTTAAGTACTGCATTAGCAGGTCTCTCTCTCAGACACTGCTCCATAGAACTACGACCACCGCGCGCTAGTTTTTCTACATCGTTTTCATTTTTAAGAATTCCCTTCTCTAAGAGCTTCATTCCCTCTGAGCGAGATGCCTCTTCGGTTAAGTTAATTGCAACGATTTCAGTCATCTCATCGACAGTTCTATTTAATTCATCACTTCCATTTGCTGAAAGTATTTTACTTCTAAAGTCATATTCTCCATTAAAGACTTTTTCTCGTAGAGACGCAGAAACGGCATCAGCTCGCTCAGGATCGATCATATCTCTTACATATTGATCAACAGTTCTATCAGCAACAAGATAAGTTGCTTCACCTTGAATTTTCTTAAACTCAGTTATCACTTCTTCTAAAGATAAGCTCTTCCCTTTCAGGGCATTGGCAACATTAGCGCTCATTTTACTAACAATTGTATCTTTAGTATCAGCGATAATTTTAGCGTCAACTCCACTATCTTCGAGCATTCCCGTAACGATTGGAGAGAGAATATCATCTTTTGCACTCTCACTCATTATCAACTCAACACTACACTGATCTTGGATCTTATCTAAAGAAGATGAAATCTTATTAATCTCTGAGTACTCCTTAAGTTTTTCCTTAAAACAAGATTGAATCAAAGATGCATAATAACTCTTCCTCTCTTCATTCAATTGTACTTTTCTATAGAGGGGATCACTTTCAAATATTTTAGCTAGCTCTGTCTTACCTAAATAGAAAGACGCCCAAATGACACTCTCTTTTAAGCAATCTGCTGAAGATGTCTCAAAATCAATAGAGTCATTACTTTCGATAAGTTGGTCCCTGGCCTTCGACTTTAGATCTTCAAAACACTTTAAATGTGGAGCTTGATCTCTCGTTGCCAGATCATCCCATAACTCAGTTCCTAGCTTTTCTTTTAATGTCTTTGTTATTACTTCATTAGTAGCAGTGAGAGTAACTAACTGTGTACATTTTGCTGCCTCAACTTTATAGAACTCTCCACGTTCTTCCCTAAGGTTGGCCTGTGCACTTTGTATGGAAATACAATTATCGTATCCATTTGAAATCGTTCTCTCTTTAATACTCTCTCTTTCAGTCCCTTCAATTCCCATTGAAGAGAGTTCATTATCGAGAACAATTCCCGAAACTTCACGCCCAACGACTTGTTCAATTCTTGAGGTACATTTAAATAGAGAATTTTTAAATTCATCTACTTCAAGAGTATTTAATTTCTGTTGATTATAATTATCATTGAAGAAACGTGGACTAATAAAGTCACTATCTTGATAACACTTTCTAAGATTTTCTTTCGCCTTGGCAAGAGTTGATGAATCTACTCTAAGTGTAATATCTTTGCCTTGATTCTTATAGTCTCTCTCCATTTCACTGAGTGAGAAAGAAACAACCTTTTCAATATCCTTATCCACCGATGTAAAAATCGCCTTATAAATACAGCCTTTAATAGAACCCATATCTAAAGTGTTGTCATAATTTTCTTTTATACATTTATTGTATTCACTTACAACCGTATCTAAAATAACACTTTGATTATTACTTTTGATTTGATCTATTAAGATAGACTCTCCTATCTTCACAGGAGCCTCTTTCATATAGGCATTCATACATGCTTCAGCAGCTTTTTCATTAGACCTGCTAGATGCGGCTTCTAAGCATTTATGAAAATCAACCATAGAAGATTGAGCAATCTCTGAATAGAACTCATCACTCTCTCCAGGTACTAAATCCTTAATCATCTTTGGAACAATATTATTTACAAAATTCTTATAGGCATGTTCATAGGTCTTAGCTGTTAACCTAGAAATATCTGCTTCTAACTCCGGAATATCTTTTTCAACATCGCGAACTATATCTAACACGATACTATTTATCTCATTAGGATTTAGATATTCATTACCATCTTTATTGATTGAATCAATCTGTGAACCAACAGCAGTCCTAACTTCATCTGCTAATTTTTCTCTCTTATCCTCTAAGCTAAAGAAGTTATTAAAGATAAATGACTTAACACCACCACCATCTACTTTAGATATACTAGAAGGATATGGATTAACACGTGTCTTAGAAAGTTGTACTCGATTTCCTACAGAAATTACCTTATTTGAACTCAACACAAGAGGATAATCATTCTTATCATATAAAGTATCACCAGTAGAAGCACCTCTCACATAAACAGAGAGCTTACTTTTTCCACTGCTATCAGTTTCAGTATCAAATATAAATTGATCTATATCCCCTTCATCTGACTTTAATTTAATTTTGAAAATCTTCTTTCCGTTTTCTATAACTTCTACAATCTCTAGGTTTCCTCTCTGAGCCTTAGCTTCATTAACAAAACTTAGATCACTTATACTTCCATCACTATTATAGTTTACCTTCACATTATGCGATTCATTCAGCGCGGAAATAGAAAGAACCATACTTCCATCGGCGAGGACAATCGGCTTATTTGAGACGGCACTTTCAAGATAGCTTCCCCACAATCTATCAGTAACCTTCATGATACTACTTATATTTTCATCTAACTCTGGAAGGATTCCATAGAGCCCTTCTAGCTGTTCACAACTTTGTACGTAGAAATCTTTAAAAGTATTATCGAACTCATTCTTATTATAAAGACCATATCTTTCTAACTTTGATTTTAAGTCTTCTAAGTTTTTGTCATCATTTAATGGATAGAAATCATCTTCAACAATTCGATCACCCTTTGTTCGACGAAGATAGAAAGAGCCATCTTCTAAATTCATAAAGAGATCATACTTCTCACCGTCTTTATTGATAGATTTTACAAGACTCATCTTTGCTATTTTAGAATCTAGAACTCTCTTATGAGCTGATAATCTCTCAAGAAGATCATCTCTTACACTTCTATCAAATTCATACTCTCGCATAAGAGAATTAAAAGAGGATAGAACTCTGGAGAGCTTTCCAGGTGAACTAATATCAAGATCTCTCGACTTCCTAGAAGATAATCTATTCACGATATCTCTTGGGAAAGAGATATTTTCAGGGACAGTCATTTTACGGTTTCTTCCCTTGGCCAAAGTTAGTCTACCATTAGAACTAGAGACTACTGCGAGACTTTTCTTAAGACCTTCACCTGTACTTAAGACGACATTCGATCTTTGATTATAGATCTTTTGATTCAGGGCCAGCATCACTTCTCTTGCATTTTCTCTACTCGCCCCAGTTATCTTCTCTAGCTCTACTTGAATGTCTGGACTAGATTGATTGAGATCAATGCTTTCCATTTCTTGTCTAATATTAGGTCTTAATTGCTCAAGGGGATAGAATACACTTGCAAATGAGTTTACACTCTCTGGGAATTTAAAACTTTCTCCATTCACTGATGAATTAGAGAAATCGAATTTTTGAACAACGATCTTACCACTTTCTTTATCGTGATAAACAGCTGTCGCATGTTGATTGTCAGAACTCTTTGATTCATAAATTAATTCGTGAGCAATTGCCAATTGCCCGCAAATAAAAATCAATAGAATAAAGAATAGATTCTTTTTCAAAGTGTAGTTCTCTCAATATGACCCTATTAAACAAGGGTACTCTCAGAGAACTTTTCGGTATTCCGAGTATTTTACTTTAGTAACTTAGCGACTAGTAAACTACTGAATTTGTGATAATTTAAAAAGTTCTACTCCAAGTGTTAGTCCACTAAAGAGAATTGCCAAAGATGTAAAAAGAAGAGAGTTTTTCATATCGGTCCTTCCCGTGTCGTATTGTCCATAGAATATTCCAGCAAACATTCCTAAACTCAACCCCAGAGCGTGGGCCATATTGGCGATAGAGAAAACAAAGACACCCATTAAGCATAAGAAGAACCAGCCAACCATAAGGATAACATCACTCTTTGGAAGAGAATATTTTGATTCTTTATTAAAGCGCTTATACATCCATAGGTAGCCAAGGAGACCATAGACGACTCCACTCATCCCTCCAAAATTTGGACCTGAGATAAGGTACTGACTGAAGTTAGAGATAGAGCCCACCACTAAGATAAATAATAATAGAAAGTTAGATGATCTCTCCACTTCAACTAATTTTCCCAAGTCTTTCATCCAAAGCATATTAAAGAGGATATGCATTAAACCAAAGTGAAGAAAAATTGGAGTAATCGCTCTCCAAAATTGACCTTGGACAATTTCATTAAGACCAAGTTTTGGATCAGATGAGAACTTCATCACTGAATATAACTCTGGCATAATCTTTAAGGCATCGAGAGCGTAGACAGCAATACAAAATACTATAATAGCTTTAGTAGCAAAACCCATTGGAACTGCTGCAATCTCACTCCACTCTTTTGATGGAGTAAACTGCTTAGGTAATCCCATCATCACTCGATAGATATCAGTAGCAATTTCTATATTTTCTTCTTTATCTACTTCGAGAATATATTCATTATTCACATTCTTTATTTCAATATAAATATTTTGAGAACGTCCTTCTTGAGCGATCTTCTCGGCCATTCTCTTATCTGCCAAACTTGCAAATGGGATCATTACTTACCTATCTAATTATTTAATTTAAACTATTTATAAATTAAGAGTGATAAAATTTAAAATTGTTTTATAATACCATAGAAAAATATTATTCAGCCATGCCCAAAGCTTAATCAACATCAATATTTTTCCGATAAGTACAGTAAGTACGCAACTAGTCTCAGACTAGATAAATGCATTATGCTAGAGGAGAAAATAATAATGTCACAAATTAAATCACAAATATTATCACGAATTGAAAAACATACTGAATCAAAGTCTATTCAACTTGATTTTGACTTTCTCTTAGCTCTTCAAAAAGAGCAAGCTCCTGAGCTTAGACAAGACCTCGTTGAGATATGTGTTATCGAAAGCTTTGTAAAACTTTATGAAGATAAAACTCTTGATTACCTACTCTATGAATATATGGACTCAAAGCTTACTCACTCTATTGAGAGAACAGCGGCCTAAGAATTATCTCCTAAAGGGAGTGCTCAGCATTCCCTTAAAAGAGTCTCTATACTCACTATCAAGACCACAATCAAATTCACTATAGTCCTCTACCTTAGCACTCTCATAAGTTTTAAAAATTCTATCCCAAATAGATAAGCAAAATCCATAATTGGAATTATGTAAATGAAGTTTTGGATGGTGATGAATGACGTGAAAATTAGGTGTTACAAAAAGACTAGCTAAGAACTTATCCAACTTCTTAGGCAATTGAATATTGGCATGATTAAAAATAGCAAAAGAACTAAGAGTAATTTCAAAAAGCAATAAACTCTCTAGGCCAACACCAAAAGCTATAACTCCAGTGATCTTTATTAACTGAGATAAGATCAACTCTAGCGGATGAAAGCGCAGGGCCGTTGTGACATCTAATAAATTATCTAAATGATGTACCCGGTGAACTTTCCAAAGTATTTTAATTTTATGAAATAAGAGATGTTGAAAGTAAATGAGCAGGTCCATAAGAATAAAACCCAAAATCACACTTGCCTCAAACGATAAACCAAGCCAGGGAATAAGGCCCACTCCGAAGTCAGTTGCCCTATAAGCACTCACCAGTGGAAGAAAATGATTCCAAAGAAATAGAAGTAAACTTCCAAACATCAGCAAAGCAATATTCGAAAGTCGCCTATAGATATTTGAAGGATATAAATTGGGATCCCTACGGCGCTTCAGTAAACACTCAAGCAATGAAAAAGTTGCTAAAATTGAGATAAAGACAATAAAGCGCGTCTGCAAAACCCCTCCTCACTCACTTAAGAATTAAATTATAAGATACTGAAATAACAATTGATATAAATTAATTTGGGCCATCAAACAAAATAAGCCAAAATTTACCGTATTTTTTCCTCTATAATGACTGAAATAGGTTTCTTTTTAACTTATTTAAAGGTATATGTGTGAAATTATCTGAAAATATATTGATTTTAGTAACTTAGGATATTTAATGCTGAAGGTTAATAAAAAAGTAGAATACGCCCTAATGGCGTTAAAATTCATGGTCGAAAAAGGCGGCGAACTAACTAGTGCGCGTGAAATATGTGACCACTTCAAAACACCTTTCGACACTACAGCTAAAGTCATGCAAGTGATGAACTCACACGACATCCTATCTTCTGTAAAAGGAATTAAAGGTGGTTATACAATAAATGTAGACCTCTCAACAATTAGCTATCTTAAACTTGCACGCATTATAGAGGCAAAAGAAGTTAAATCAATCTGCCAAACGAATAAAGGCCTATGCGAACTTCACTGTGATTGCAATATCGTTAATCCAATGAGCACACTCAGTGAGAAATTAAACCAATTTTTAAACTCTCTCTCTATTCAAGAATTACTTTTTGGAGAAGAGTTCAGTGATAAGAACAAACTATGTCCAATTAAAGACATTGTTAAAGAATTAGATTCAAATGGAACACAAGTATGAGCGAAGAAATTCTACAAGAAGAGTATAAGTACGGATTCTATACAGATATCGAAACTGAAGAGTTTCCTAAAGGTCTGAATGAGGAAATCGTAAGACTTATTTCTAAAAAGAAAGAAGAGCCGCAGTGGCTTCTCGAGTATAGACTCAAGGCCTTTAAGCTTTGGAAGACAATGAAAGAGCCCAACTGGGCAAAACTCGATATTCCTGCGATAGACTTTGAAGACCTCTACTACTACGCTGCTCCTAAGAAGAAAGAAGCTCTTTCAAGTTTAGATGAAGTAGATCCAGAGCTTTTAGCAACTTTTGAAAAGTTAGGAATTCCTCTCTCTGAACAAAAGAGAATTTCTGGCGTTGCTGTAGATGCGGTCTTTGATAGTGTCTCTGTTGCAACAACATATAAAGAAGACTTGGAAAAAGTAGGAGTTATCTTTTGCTCTATTTCAGAAGCAGTCAAAGACTACCCTGAACTTGTAAAGAAATACCTTGGTACAGTTGTTCCACCTGCAGATAACTTCTACGCAGCACTAAACTCTGCAGTTTTTTCTGATGGTTCATTTGTCTATATTCCTGAAGGCGTCACTTGCCCAATGGATCTGTCTACATACTTTAGAATCAACGCTAAAGAGACGGGGCAATTTGAGAGAACTCTTATCGTTGCCGAAAAAGGAAGCTTCGTAAATTACCTAGAAGGTTGTACAGCTCCTCAAAGAGATGAGAACCAACTTCATGCTGCCATCGTAGAAATTGTTGCTTTAGATGATGCTGAAGTTAAGTACTCTACTGTTCAAAATTGGTACGCAGGAAATAAAGAAGGTATTGGTGGTATTTATAACTTTGTTACTAAGAGAGGAAATTGTCTTGGACGAAATTCAAAAATCTCTTGGACACAAGTAGAGGCCGGTTCAGCAATCACATGGAAATACCCTAGTTGTAATCTCATTGGAGATAACTCACAAGGTGCTTTCTACTCTGTTGCTTTAACAAATAATAAAATGCAGGCCGATACTGGAACAAAGATGGTTCACATCGGTAAAAATACTAAGAGTACAATTATCTCTAAAGGTATCTCTGCAGAGCAGTCTGAAAATAACTACCGTGGGCTTGTAAAAGTTATGCCGTCGGCGACAGGAGCAAGAAATTACTCTCAATGTGACTCTATGTTAGTTGGTGATAAGTGTGCTGCGAATACATTCCCATATATAGATGTAAAGAATAATACAGCGACTGTAGAGCACGAAGCCTCGACATCAAAGATCAGTGAAGACCAACTCTTTTACTTACAACAAAGAGGAATGGATATGGAGAAATGTATCTCTATGATCGTAAATGGATTTTGCTCAGATGTTTTCAAAGAGCTACCACTAGAGTTCTCAGTTGAAGCTGTGAAGTTAATAGAAATGAAATTAGAAAATTCGATTGGATAAGGAATATAACAATGATTGAAATAAAGAACTTACACGCAAAAGTTGAAGATAACGATATTTTAAGGGGTATTGACCTAACGATTAAGGCCGGAGAGGTTCACGCAATTATGGGACCAAACGGATCGGGAAAGAGTACTCTTTCAAAGGTCATCGCCGGTCACCCAGCGTTTGAAGTAACGCAAGGGTCAATTGAATATAATATCAATGGAAAGAACTCTGATCTACTTGAACTCGAAGCAGACGAGAGAGCAAAGAATGGTATCTTCCTAGGTTTTCAATACCCTATTGAGATTCCAGGTGTAACAAACTTCAACTTCCTTCACGAGTCATTCAACGAAGTTTCAAAGGCGAACGGTGCTGGTGAAATGGATGAAGCTGCATTTAAAGAAATTCTTATGCCTAAACTTAAACTACTTGAAATGAGAGAAGAATTTTTAAATAGACCAGTGAACACTGGTTTCTCAGGTGGAGAGAAGAAGAAGAACGAAATTCTACAGATGGCCGTTCTAAATCCAAGACTTGCTCTACTAGATGAAACAGATTCAGGACTTGATATCGATGCTCTAAAGATTGTGGCAAAAGGTGTAAATGCCCTTAAGAGTAGATTCAACTCTGTCGTTCTCGTAACACATTACCAACGTCTACTTGACTATATTGTCCCAGACTATGTTCACGTTCTCTACCAAGGGAAGATTATTAAGTCTGGAGGAAAAGAGCTTGCGTTAGAACTTGAAGAGAAAGGTTACGACTGGCTAATTAAGTAAGGTTAAATATGAAAATTAATGAAGTTACAGATAATTATATTAAAGAACTTGAGCTAATTGCAAAGAGCGATGTGCAAAAGTCGGCATTAAACTTTTTTAAAGAAAGAGGTCTTCCTCACACTAAGATGGAAGACTGGCTCTATACGAAAGTGACTGATGTCGTTCCAGAGAGCTTTAAACTAGCAAAGACTGATAGTGCAAAGGAAATAGAGTCTCCTCTCGGTGAGTACTCACTCTATTTCATCAATGGTGCTTACCAAGCACAAATGTCTAAGCTTCCAAGCGAGATTCAATTGGAGACTATTTCTACAAATGATCTCTCTATTGCAGACTACTTAGATGATACTAAAGATATCTTTGGAATGCTTAATGCCTCAGTAAATTCTAGTATTCTAAAAATCAAAGTTCCTAAGAACTTTGTGCAAGAAGCTCCAATTACAATTATTCATCAAGCAACAGAAGCCAATAGCTACTCTACGCCGCGTATTCATATAGAAATGGATATTCATTCACAGTGTAATTTTGTAGAAATTTTCCAAGGTGCAGATGATTTAAATTATAACCAGGTGAGTGTCACAAACTTTACTTTAAAAGATGGTGCCATAGCTAAACATATTAAAGTTCAGACAGAGGGCAATCTTGCTTTCCATGCTGGAAGTGTAAATGCAACGCTAAAAAGAGATGCAAATTTTAAGAGCTTCACTTTTAATACTGGTGCAATTAAGGCGAGACATAATCTTCAAGTAAAACTCCTAGAGCCAGGGGCCGAAGCCTCTGTTGATGGTCTCTATACACTTGCAGGTAAACAGCACTGTGACAACTTCTCACTCATCCACCACGATGCTGAACACACTGATAGCTCTCAGCTCTTCAAAGGTGTTTTAGATGAAAGTGCTCGTGGAGTATTCACAGGAAAAGTACTCGTTGATAGAGATGCACAGAAAGTTAACTCAGAACAATTAAATAAAAACCTTCTCTTAACGAAGAAGGCACACGTTGACACAAGACCTCAACTTGAAGTCTATGCTGACGACGTAAAATGTGCCCACGGTGCTACTGTAGGGCAAATGAGTGATGAAGAGGCCTTCTATTTACAGTCTAGAGGATTAAGTAAGGAGCGTGCTCAGAAATTACTTATTCATGCATTCTGTGCGGATGCCATTTTAAAAATAGAAGATACTCAGATTGAGAATTATCTTTCAAATATTCTCTTTGAATCATTTGAGAAAAATGTTTTTGAACATTTAGAGCAAGGACAATAATGCTAGAGAACTTTGATGTTTTAAAAATTCGAAATGACTTTCCTGAACTTTCTAGAACTGTTCACGATAGACCATTAATTTACTTAGATAATGCCGCTAGTACATTGAAGTGTAGGCCTGTAATAGACGCACTCAACGCCCACTACTCAAATGAAGCGGCGAATATTCACAGAGGTGTTCACTACCTTAGTGAGATGGGAACGATAAAATACGAAGAGACGAGAAAGAGTATTCAACATCTCATTAATGCTAGAAATGATTACGAAGTCATTTTTACTAAGGGTACAACTGAATCACTTAACTTAGTTGCCTCAAGCTATGGAAGGAAGTTCTTAAAAAAGGGTGATCAAATCCTACTTTCAACACTTGAGCACCACTCTAATATTGTTCCATGGCAAATGATTGCTGAAGAAGTCGGCGCAGAAGTCATAGAGATTCCAGTTAATGACTTGGGTGAAATAGATCTTACTGCATATAAAATTCTTCTTAACGAGAAGGTGGCGATTGTAGCGACAAATCATATTTCTAATTCTCTAGGAACGATAAATCCTATTGCTGAGATGATAAAGCTTGCTCACGATGTTGGAGCAATCTATGTTGTAGATGCAGCACAGTCTATCTCACATGAGAAAATTGATGTTCAGAACTTAGACTGTGATTTCCTCGCCTTTAGCTCTCATAAAATGTTTGGACCTACAGGTGTTGGAGTCCTCTACGGAAAAGAGGATTTATTAAATGAGATGCCTCCTTACCAGGGTGGAGGAGATATGATTGACGTGGTTAGTTTTGAAAAGACCACTTACAATACTCTTCCACATAAATTTGAAGCAGGTACTCCGCATATTGCTGGAGTTATTGCTCTTAAAGCGGCCATTGATTATATAAATGAGATAGGTCTAGATACAATAAAGGCATGGGAGCATGAGCTCTTAGAGTATGCAACAGAGCAACTCTCTAAGATAGATGGCCTCAAGATTATTGGAACATCAAAAGAAAAAACATCTGTTATCTCTTTCACAATGGAAGGAGCACACCCTCACGACATAGGGACTCTCCTAGATAGACAAGGTATCGCCGTTCGTACTGGTCACCACTGCACTCAACCACTAATGAAGAGATTTAATATACCTGCAACAACTAGGGCCTCATTCTCTGTCTACAACACGAAAGAAGAAGTAGATGCTCTTGTCGCTGCTATTATAAAAACAAAAGAATTCTTATAAAATAAAAGAGGAAAAAAATGGACATTCAAATCCAACCAACACCAAACCCAAACGCGCTTAAGTTTATACTAGATAAGCCAGTAAAGAATGAAGGGAATTCAAGTTATAAATCACCAATGGACTGTGGAGATAATAATCTTGCCTTAACTCTTTTCACTGTTCGTGGTGTTGATCAACTTCACTTCTACGATAATGTCATTACGATCACCAAGTTTGGCTATGAAGATTGGGAAAGTATGGAACCAACAATCATGGACTACATAAATTCAGAATATCCAAAGCATGATCCTAATTACTTTGATCCTGATCCAGAAGCAGAGAGAAGAGCTAACCTCTCCCCTGAGCTAAAAGAGATTGAGGCCATCTTAGATAAGACAATCAGACCAGGACTTCAAGGAGATGGAGGAGACATCCAAACAATCTCATTTGAAGACAATATTCTACTCGTTCAATACCAAGGGGCCTGTGGTACGTGCCCATCTTCAACAACGGGAACGCTTGAGGCCATCAAGGCCATACTCAGAGACGAGTATAATCCTGATATAGATGTCTACATTGCTCCCAGCTACTAAATAGATAACACATTGATTTTACTTAAAAAAGGCACTTTTTATGAAGTGCTTTTTTTATAGCCTTGACTTTAGTTTAATAAAGGATACAATAGTTTTACCTATCAAACTTATTGATTCGAGGTGACTATGATTATTCGCAACTGCTTTGAACTTCTTTCTGAACTGGCCGAATTAGAGACTAAAGTACAGGAAAAGCAAGAACTCTTAGAGCAACTTGGTGTTGAGGTAGATTGCGAAGAGTTACTTCTTCAATTCATTTCCAAACAAAGAGCGTTATAGCAAATATAACCACTCTTTCCTTTCTTATCAGTTTTGGGTGGAGGCATGAAAGTGCCTCCACTCTTTTCTTTACCCGAGTATTTGTCCCCGACATAAACATAAATTGCTTTCTTTTTTTTAAGTGCTAGGAATTTTTTTCCGACAATGATTTTAAGCACGGCAATTTAAATTCATTGGAGGACAAATGAACGCATTAATTCGAGCAAAGAAACACTCGTTTCTATTTCTAACACTTTTGGGGCTACTTTCTTTTACATCATGTAAATCTGACACTTCTAATATTGAAATAGAAGGTGTTGATGGACCACACGTACAACTTTTACAAGACAACCTAATGATTTCTATGGTTCTTGAAAATGTTGTTCTTGACGGTGGACTTAGATATAACATTCCTAAGTATCCAAACTCATATATTGAGATTTCTCCGGACTTACAAAGTTCAGGTACACTTCTCTCTGTTTCAGTGTCTCTTGACGATGTATTCGATGATAGACTTGGAAATTTAGATCCACAAAGACTTCCAGGTGGTAGAGCTCTTCCAGGTGTTGCAGGTGGACAATTACCAGCGGTAGCATTCTCTATTGAAAAGTTTCACAATATGAGCCTCTATGTTGGACCAGAAGTATTTGGAATTTTCGTACCAGCTGATTTAGGAATTGATGGAGCAATTGCAACATTTAGTTACTATATGAATGAAAAGAAAGCTGGAAATGTTTCGGTTGTTGGAAATGATAGCAACGGTGAGCATGGTGGTATTCTTTTACTTTTAAATATGAAAGGTAAAATGAAGAAGAAGCTAATGAAAAGAGCAGAAAGATATTAATAAATATTTTATAATCTCAAAGGGCCCTCATTTTCATGAGGGCTTTTTTATTTATTCCTTACTTCCGTCAATAATTTCTTTTAATCTATCGTAAGAGAACTTCTCTCTTCTTTGATTTCTAAGTAATTCTTTAGCAATAGCTTCATTTTTCTTATCTACTTTCTTTGCTCTATTCTCTTCATCTTTTTTCGAAAACTTTAAAACTTTCCCATCTGGAAATTCTATATAAACTTCATCTTCAGGTGTAGTTTCTAGAAGTTCTTCAATTTTTAATCTCTTCTCTTCCTCTGATAATTCAGCAAAAGAAGCATCGACCATAATAGGTCTAATCTCACCAAGACTTGTATTATCGATTACCTGTACATCCTCACCAATACTTCTAAGAGAAGAAAGACTGATTCCAGAAACTGAGGAACCATCATCGGACTGTGAAGCAGAACTAGAGTTAGAAGAAGAACTACTAGAAGAGCTTCCTTGAGATGCTCCCTCTACAGGCGCTGAATAGCTTGCATTAGCAGCTGTTGCTCTTGAGGCTGCACTATCTCCTCCTCTAGCGACAATATCTTCAGGATTCGATTTTGCCCCATAGGCTTTATCAAGTGCTGACGCTAGAGGTGACTTAAATGAAGATGGGTCAGGTCTAGAAATCGTAGAAGGAGCTTCTACAATAGAATTAGAAACCTCTTCTTTTTTCTTAGTTAATTTAGCAATCTCTTCACTTTGTTTTCTTAACTCTTCTCTAAGCTTTGCTAATTCAAGACTCTCTTTTGTACTTGCTAGCTCATCACTGAGTTCTTTCTCTGTTGAAAGTTTATCTCTTTTAAGCTTCTCAATTCTATTGGCAAGAAAATCTTCATATGACTGATCTTCGCTCTCACCATTTGAAAAGCTTCTTCCACTTCTCTCCTCGCTACGAGATAGAGAGTTTTGCATCGATCGGCCCTGAGAAGTATTCTGCCCTCTATTAAAATAGTTATCACTTCTTGTAGAATTTCTCATATCACTATTGACCTGAGCCGTTGCCCCTCTTACATTATTTCCTCTACTAGAACTTGGTCTAGGGCTTTTACGGCTACCGACTGCTGTATTACTGCTATTATTATTTGAACCAGCTACCGATAAAGATGATGGATTTGCAACATATCTCGCAACTCTTTTAGAGTTTCTAATGGTACGTGTACGATCATTCATTCTATCAGATAATGAGCGGCGCCCCCCATTTGGTCTAGAGCTAGTCTCTAGAGCGAGTGTACCATCTTCAGAGACAACAGTTTTTACACCTTTATCAACTTTCCAAAACTTAAAGGCCATAAGTGCTTTTTGAAGCTCTTCTTTATTTGGCATATTAAATTTTGCCATGATTTCATTTTCTAGATTTTCAATTTTCTCAAGTACATCTTTAATTTCTTGATCTTCAGATGAAGAAGCTCTGGAGAGAATATTAAGTAGAGTGTTATCTTTTAAAGATTCAAGTTCAACTAGCGCTTTCTTTAATTCTTCATTCTCTGAGATCTCTCTCATTTTCTCTTTAAATTGATTATACTTACTGCAATAAAGAATATCTTTTTTAAACTCTGGAGTCTGGCGCATAGATAGAATTGCATCTAATCCATTATTTCGCGTTTGAATATCATTAAGCCTCTCCGCTCTATCTTGTTCATCTACGGCCTTATCTAAGTAGCTATCTGGAAAAAAGTTTGAGAAAAACTCTAAGATCTTCTTTTCTTGATCTTCTTCTTTTTTAACCGAAACATAGGATAGAAGATTTCTACAACCTTCTCGTCCACTCTCCTTAGTTACATTTCTAGACACTTTATCAATTTGAAATTCATCAGAGTCAACTCCTCTCGTTATTTCATGTTGGTGAAAAGAGATATACTCATTAATAATTTGAAGTCTAATATCATTCTTAGCAGTTGTATCTTCATCGTGAACATCAAAACTTCTAAGCTCATTAATTCTTCTCTCTAAGAAGAAGTCTTTTCCACTTTCCGCGCTTACAATCTTAGAGAGTTCAAAGATTTCATCTCTTGAAGGATTACTCTTTCCAAGTCTTTTTAGCTCCCTATTGAAAATTTGATGCTGTCTATTTAAATCTTCTCTAGCGAGAGCTTGCTTCTTGAGGCTGTCTCTATGACCAATGAACTTATTTCCTACTTTTTCAAAGAAAGGATCATTTGATCCAAAAGAGCATGCTCCAACACCCATCTCTTCATAGATCATATTTATATCATTCACGTCACTAACCATTAAACTATGCGGCGTCAGCCTTTCTAATTCAAAGCTCTTACTCCCTTCAATCATATTTGATAGATTTGCAACGCCTGGACTCTCTAGGTACTGCTTAACCTGATCCTCGTCAAAGAGCATATCAACACATGAACAAATCTTCTCCGCAGTTTCGTGATTAGAGCATCCTAGTTTTTGATCTAATTCACTCATTGTGCCTTTCTTATTGGCCTCTTCAAGACATCTCTTAGCGTTAGAGCTATAGAAATTTTCTGGAACTTCAGTGTAGAGTTGTATTCCACGTTCTGTAGAATATGGCAGCGCTAGAGTTGAATCTAAGCTAAGAATAAAAGCAAGAAAGAGCAGCGTGTTTTTCATAATTATTTTCATTCATTACCTATTTTAAAAATACTTTCTATGCTTCTCGGATACTTGAGTATATCTCTTTAGTATATATTAGATGACACTGGAGCTGACTCTAAACTAATTCTTAAAGCATTAGATAAGTAATTAAAATTGTGATTATATAGAGATCAGTTTATAGCCACAAATTTGAGGCAAAAAAAGGCCAGAAGAAATCTGGCCTAGAATTTAAAGTTATTTTTCATTCATCCATCTAAGAATATCTTTCTCACCATAGTCTCTCCCACCGTAATTTTCAAGTAAGAGATCCATTTGATCGTCTGTGAGAGTTTTATCTATCACTCTTCCACTACTTCTAAAGGCGATCAGGCACTTAGTAATCTTATCTAAATTATCACATAGTTTTGGATCGTGATAAATTTCTTTAATTCTCTTCACAAGACAAATATTATAAGATTTTGAATCAGGATCAAATCTAAATGAAGTATGATTCCACAAAAGTGGATTGAGTTCATTCCACCAAAGAGTTGACATATTCTCTAAGCGATTAATTCGCTCATTTACTCGATCAAGAGCAATAAGCATATTGGTCGCATCACTTCCCTCTCTAAATTTCCCATTAGTCTCTAGCTTCTCCTTATCACAAGTCGTCGCCATCTCATCAATTCTCTTATAAAATTTTTTAAGATTTTCCGGTAAGTTTTTCTTCTTATTTCTATAATTTGCCATATCGTTTAGTCCTAAATCAACAGAAATGGCCATTATCGCAACGGTAAGGACTTGAAGTGTTTGATTTACATTGTAATCTAAATTACTATTCTCATACAATGATCTTATCTCTGGCTTATCCTTCTCCCAACCTTTTCTTGGGAAATGTGGAACTTCTTTTCCATCGGGAAGATTTAAATATTCCTCTCCCGACATTTCTTCAGCTGAATAATATTGGGCACTAGCAGATTGAATCAAAAATAATTCATTAAAGAGATTCAAGAGCGAAACTTTCTTAGGAAAAGCCTTTGCAATATTCTTATGAAAAGCAAGAATATACTTATCAAATTCTTTTATCTCATAACTTGGAAGAGCGACAACTCTCCCCTCTATACGAATTTGATGTTTATTTAAATCATCAATAGAAAAAGAAGCTGTCTTATTCTTATATGTAAACGTGATAATTCCACTTTTTGTTAAAGACATTTTCGGCAAACTATTCTTGAGTACACTAGGAGTAGACCCAAGAAGTAAACCGAGTTCTCTTTTATTTAAACCAAGAGACTCATAGTATTCTTTTGGTTTATTTTCATGGCTTCTAAACTTCTCAAGCTTAGCGATAAAATCTTGAACAAGGATTCTTCGAACCCCTCTCTTGGCCACTGAATTTACTTTCTCTTCTATTCCAAAGTTTTCTTGTGCATTGACTTGTGACACTAGAAGAAAAAGAGTTATTAGAAACTTCATTGAACTCTCCCGATAAGTTTACCTAACTTATCGAAAGAACTAAAATATACATTAATTAATTTTTCTTTATTATTTTTGAATCCATCTTAGGACATCGTCTTGACCATAGTCACGACCGGCAGGGTTCTCTAGCAATAAGTCCATTTGATCGTCTGTAAGCGTTTTCTCGTTTACACGTCCACTACTTCTAAAGGCCACAAGACAATCTGTAATCTTATCCATATTTTCGCAAAGATTTCTATCGTAATGAATCTCTTTAATCCTCTCAACTTTACAAATCTCATACGATTTGGAATCTGGATCAAAGTGGAATGATGTTCTATTCCAAACCAGCTCATCGAGTTCTTGCCACCAAAGAGTTGACATATTTTCTAAGCGATTAATTCTTTCATTTACTCTATCAAGAGCAGTAAGCATTTTTGTCGCTTCACTACCCTCTACAAACTTACCTTTTGTAGAAACGCTTTCAGAGTGACATGTATTTGCGAGACTCTCAATTTTCTTATAAAGCTTCTTTAAGTTAGCAGGTAGGTTCACCTTCTTATTTCTATAATTGGCCATATCATTTAGTTCTAAGTCAGCAGAGATTGCCATAATAGAAGCTAGTAGAACTTGATTTGTTTGATTGACATTATAATCTAAATTGTCATTTTTATAGAGACTTAGAAGAGGTTTTTTAGTTTTATCATAGCCTTTTCTGCGGTAGTGAGGAACTTCCTTTCCATCAGGAAGTTGTAAGTAATCTGACTCTTGAGCATAAACGCTTTGAATAAAGATATTAGATAATACATCTATAAAACTTACTTTCTTGTGAAAGGCTTCGTACATATTTTGATTAAATTCTTTAAAGAATTGATCTAAGTCAGAGTTGACCATTTTAGGTGTATTTACTTTTACACCATTGATATAGACCTCTCTCTTGGACAAACTCTTAAAAGAGAACTTCACAACATTTCCTCTATCTCTTAAAATAAGAATTCCCGACTCTCTAATGATCAACTCAGGTAAACTTCTTGTTTTAGATTCTGGAAAGGCCTTAAGAAAGGACTCTACGGCAGCAGGTCCCATTCCGATTTGTTCAAAATACTTTGCAGGTGTATGTCTTAGTTTATTATAGCTCTCAACTCTATTGATAACTTCTTTAGAGTAAATCTCTGTTATCTTTCTACTCACAAGTCTATCGACTTTTCCCTTGATACCGAAGTTCTCTTGTCCCGAAGCTGAGAAAAGAAAAAGAGTTAAAAATAATGCTAGTAAATTTCTCACAGTTCACCTTATTTAATTACATTTATATATCGGCAATTCTAAGCAAAACTATAGGGTATTCATAAGAATATTTCTAAGATATCAAAATTACATAAAAAAAGTATAAATATATACCCACAATTTATTGGCGTATTTAGTAAATAATTTTAGGAGGTTTTATAATATATGCCAGAAGACGACACTCTGGCAGCGATTCACTGGAAAGGTTAAAAAGAGTGCTCTAAGACAAGAACACCCTGATTCTTTAAGAGAGATTAAACCCAGTTCATTGGGTAGTAATACTTCATCATTTCCGCATGGGGAGATCCATCTTTTGGCGCATACTTATAGCTGTACTTCACACGCCCTGGAAGCGAAATAAGAATAGAGTCAGTTCTACCATTACTTTGGAGACCGAACATTGTTCCTCTATCGTGAAGAAGGTTGAACTCAACATAACGACCACGTCTATGAAGTTGAAAGTCTTCGTCCTCAGCAGTGAAGTCTTCGTTTACTCTCTTTTCAACAATTGGAAAGAAAGACTTTATAAAGTAATTTGAAAGATCTTTAACCATCGCCAAATCACTCTCCGTATCTCCAGTGTTGAAGTGGTCAAAGAAAATTCCTCCCACTCCTCTCATTTCATTTTCTCTATGTTTATTTACAAAGTAATTATCACACTTAACTTTAAACTCTTCATAATTCCCATAAGGTTTACAAGCATCGGCCCAAACTTGGTGAAAGTACTTAAAGTCCTCAGTATGAGGATAGTAAGGAGTTAAGTCAGCACCACCACCGAACCAGAATTTATCGCCAGCTTGAATCATTCTAAAATTGGCATGCGTAGTAGGAACCTTAGGATTTCTAGGATGAATAATAAGTGAGATTCCCGTTGCCCACATAGTCTCATTTGTACTGCCAATCTTCTTTGCAAAGTCTGGAGCGATTGCACCGTATACAACAGAAGTATTAACACCGGCATTCTCTATGACTTCACCTTGAAAGGCCCTTGTAATACCGCCCCCACCATCGTTATCGTTGAAGTCTTTTCTCTTCCAATTGTCCTCTATAATCTCAATTGAAGGATCAATTTTCTTAATTTCCTCAGTTATTAGATTCTGCAAGTGACGCACATGGTCCACAAAGTTTTGTTTAAGATTTTCAAGCATAAAATTTACCTTAATATGTTTTTAAAATGGGCTTCACATGGTATCAAAAGCAACAAACCAAATAAAGTAGCAAATTGATGAAGTTCATACTCATTACTATATTTTTAATACAGTCACTCTACGCCAGTGAAGCTCCCTCTGTTGATAACACAGACTACTCACTTAGCAGACAAAAGAAATATCAATATACATATATTGATAGAGATCATACCCAGAGTGAAAACCTTATGCATCTCTCTGTAGTCTATGGAATTACGTGGCTTGTCTATCCCCTAACTCAGCCAGATACATTTTTTAACGATGGTAGTTTTAGAAAGTATAAGAGAAATTTTGGACGATTGGTCTTTGATCAAGATGAGCCTTTTTGGAATTGGATCGTACACCCTCTCTCTGGTTCACAACTCTTTCTCTATTATCGCGCTAATGGCTACAGCCGAATAGACTCACTTACGATGGCCTTTATATCTAGTACGCTCTTTGAGTTTACAGTTGAAATCTACACCGAGCCTGCCAGTATACAGGATCTCTATCAAACACCTATTTTAGGATCCGTTATGGGTGTCGGTATTGAGAACCTGTCTCTCTACTTACTTAATACTGGAAATATTTTTGGAAAAGTTCTTGGTCACCTCATCAACCCTTCAACTCTATTTTGGTTCTATGAAGGAAAAATTCAACTTATGCCTACTTATAATGGAAGAGATAGAGTAGGCCTACACTTCTCTATGGATTTTTAAGATGAGAGTATTAATAGCAATCCTCGTATTCATCTCTTCCCTCAGGGGCACATTTGCTTTTGAAAATGAATTCTTTTTAAAGTCAGGACTTAACCTTTCAATTAATCGCATTGGAGTTTTTGAAAAAGACGATGATGATGACGATGATGAAAAAGAAATTCAAGGCCATAACTACTTTGGAGGCTTTGGGTTTAATACGCACTTTGGCTATCGCTGGAAAAGATTTGAGCTCACAGCAAGCTCTTCCATATCATTTGGAAAAGTTGAAAAACTTGCTTTC
Organism: Halobacteriovorax marinus SJ; assembly: GCF_000210915.2. NCBI lineage: Bacteria > Pseudomonadati > Bdellovibrionota > Bacteriovoracia > Bacteriovoracales > Halobacteriovoraceae > Halobacteriovorax > Halobacteriovorax marinus. The sequence continues at coordinate 1,197,660 of NC_016620.1, read as the reverse complement.
GTCGTTAACCAAAATGATTTTCTTGGAAGTGGTAACTATCAAAACTTAATGGTAAGCCCCAACGTTAGATACTTCATACCATGGTCGCCTTTAAAGAGTTGGAGATTTGCCGTTGGACTTGGGCCTATTTGGTCCCAGCAAACAATACGCTTAAAAGACTTCACTTCCAGCACTCCTTATGCCGGAAAAAAGTTTAAACTCACTTATGATACGGTAGGTTTCGGAGTTGGAATTGGTATCGAAGAACATCTTCCGACAAAAGATATGCATCCTGTTTACTTTGATATTACCTATGTGCGACTCTACTCAGTTAAATCTTACCTAGTAGATACTACAGATAGTACAAAGACAAATATTCTCAGTACAGCCGAGGCCAAGAAAGATGTGGCCTCTGAAGCACTTATCTTTAGTATGGGAATAGTTTTATTTTAAGGAGAAAATCTATGCTTTATTACCACAACCCAAGATGTAGTAAATCACGACAAGGGCTACAATTATTAAACGAACAAGGCATTGAACCAACTATTAAAGAATACTTAAAAGAAGGGCTTACTCAAAAAGAGATTCTAGATCTTATGGAAAAATTAAGTGTTGAGCCACTTCAAGGTCTAATCAGAATAAAAGATAGTCTTTTCAAAGAATTAGGTCTTTCTAAAACTGATGAAAAATCTAAAAAAGATTGGGCCAAAATTATTTCTGAAAATCCTGCTCTCTTAGAGAGACCGATTCTTGTAAATAAGAAGAAGGCCATCATCGGCAGACCACCAGAAGACCTCAATAAAATCATCTAATTACCAATCATATGGCACAAAAAATTCGCAATGCTTTTTTTGTGCCTAAGTATTTTCAAGAAGTTAAATTCACTTTTCCCATCTAAATAAACTCTCTCAAGTTTAACGATATAATAGACGAATAGTAAGAGGGCCATCAGCTTAACTTATTTAGGACTTAGGAATTTAAAATGAACTTTTTGAGAAAACTTCTACTAACAACAGCTATTGTAATCTCCATGAGCATTCCGGCACATGCAAGTGACGGTGTCGCTAAGGCAATCATTCTAAAAGGAAGTGTTACTGCCGTTAACCCAAAGACAAAAGAAGAAACAAAGCTAAAGAAAGGCTCTTGGGTACAAGAAGGTTTTGTAGTTAAGACTGAGCCAAAGTCTTTTGTAAAATTTCTCTTTATAGATAAATCACAAATGAACTTAGGTCCAAAATCAGAAATGGCCATTAGTAAATTCCCAAAGAAAGACGCAGGTATTATTACTCTTATGAAAGGTTCTCTTAGATCTAAGGTGACTAAGAACTACCTCGACAATAAAAATAAAGATAAATCAAAGCTATTCATTAAAACGAAAACAGCTGCCATGGGTGTTAGAGGGACAGACTTTATGGTTACCTTTAACCCGGTAAACGAAAATACTGCTCTTGTAACATTCTCTGGTGCAGTTGCTATGGCACAGATCACAGAGAATATTAGAAATATCCAAGTTTCACAGGCAGCTCTTGAAAAAGTTGTTTCAAGTGATAAAGCCGTTATTGTGACAAAGGGTCAATTCTCAGGTGTATCTCCAGGGAAAACATCAAGAGCAACGACTCCTGTAAAGATCAACCCTGGTCAATTAGAGTCAATGAAGTCAAACGATGGTTCTAAAGAAGCTCCAGACCAAGCTGCTGCAACGAAAGCACCGAAGAAGAAATTTAGAAGTGTTATCCCTCCAGGGGTAGATGCAAAAGGTTTCTCAAATAAAGCAAAAGTTGCAGAGCAAGTTGAAAAGGTACTAGGAAAAAGTGCAACAATTGCTGTTGTAGATAAAGTAGAAAAAGAAAAAGCTGCTAGTGCTGAGAATGCTCCTCCACCTGAAGGTTCGGTAAATGCTTCAACGGGTGAAATTGCTCCTCCAGCAGGTGGATATATTGACGTTGCAACAGCACAATATATTGCTCCTCCAGCAGGATCAGTATTTGATGCCGCAACAGAGACTTATATTCCACCAGCGGATTTTGGAGGATTCAATCCAGACACTGGTGCCTATGAAAATACAAATTACACTCTGACTGATGATGGGAAATTTGTTCCTACAGAAAGTCCAGACAGAGCACCTGCAAGTGTTGATGGATCAGGACCTGCACCATCTGAAGGTGGTGTAGATGGAGGAGGAAATGCTCCCCCAGAACTAGCGCCACTTGATAAGCCAATTGAACCAGAGATTGCTGATGATATTGGTGGAGGTGACGACTTTGGCGGTAGTGATGCACCTTCTGACTCCCCTGCAGACTTTGCAGGTGTAGATCAGTCAGAATTAGATGAGATCGTTGAAGATGCGCAAGATACAATTGAAGAGACAATTGAAGATGCAGAAGATGAAAGAAACGAAGTACTCAACAATAGTACTCGGGTAAGATTTAATATTAATAATTCTAATTAGAGGAAATTTAGTTATAATATAAGTCACTAATATTAATAATTTAGGTTAAATGGATTTGGCCCAATGAAAAAGAGCTGTGCACTTATATTATCTACTTTTATTTTAACTTCTAATATTTCTGCAAAAGAAAGTAGAGTTATAAAATCATCATTAGAATTATTTCAAAAGGGCTCCTACGCTCAAGTCTTAGAGGGCCTTTCAACTTTAAAAGAAACAAAATCCAATCGTGCCACGAGAAATTATCTTATGGCACTTTCCCACAATCGATTACAAAATTATGATAAGGCAATCCCCTACTTTATTGAGGCCATCAAGGCCAAAAGTGTAGCCGAAGATATTTACTATGAGTACGGACAAGCACTCTATGCCAATAATGATTTAACCAAAGCAAGAATCGCTTTTAAAAAATCAGCAGATCTTAACTATAAGAAAGACTCTTCTATTTACTATGTCGCTCACGTATCACAAATCCTAGAAGAGAATAAAACAGCTAAGGCCTATTATACTCAAATACTAAACTCAGACACGGCCGATACTGCACTTAAGCAAGTTGCACGTTTTCAAATTGGTGAAGTCTTACTGGGAATGGCCAGAGAGAATGAAGATACGCAGAGGCTCGTAAAGCAATTCGTTCTTCCTCAGATGGATAAGGCCTATGAAGTCGATACGACTTCTTCTCTTGCTAGAGAGATTAAATCTAGAAAGAAAGAAATCGAAAGAGAATTTGGGCTAGATCCAAATATTCTATATAACGGTAAGAGAATTTCATCAAAGAGATGGAACCTTTCTTTCACTCAGGACTTAAATCACGATAGTAATATTTCTCTTACAAATGATCTCCCCTCTTCAGCAGCGTCTAGAGAGGAGTCTTTTGTTTTTAAAACTAAAATGCGTGCAGGTTATGACTTTATAGTAAATAAGAGGTTTATTATAAACCCTGAGCTCAATATGAGTCTTAAGAGCCATACCAATAGAGATGCTGAGACTGTAAAGTCGGAAGATAATTATGATATCTCACCATCGCTAAATACTTCTTTTGAGCACAAGGCATTTAATAAGCCAGCATCGTTATTCTTTAATATCGATTACAACTACAATAGTAAGTATAATACGGCGATGCAGAGGAAGGCCTTCTACTCACGTTCTACGACTTATACAATTGGTGAGAAGTTTAAGTTCTTCTCTAAGGGTGATACATCGCTAAAATTTAAATATAAAGATTTAAGCTCTCATACAAGTACACTCTTTAGTAAGACGAAGTCTTTTTCAGTTGATCAACTCTATTTAACTTCGAGTTCATCAATTTATATGTTTCTCCTCTCTTATGACTCATTAGATACTTATAATAACCCGAAGAACGCAACCAACTCGACACTGCTTAGAGTTGATTATATCAAGCCAAATATTCTTCCAAAAATCACTCTCCATGTGGGAGCATCTGTAACTTTTGTTAGCTATACTGATGCAAATGAAAGTTCAGTAAGAGGAACAGAGAAAACAATAACTCCAAGTATAAAACTCACTAAGAAAATCAATGATAAATTGAAATTCTCTGTTGGTTATAATTATACAAAGAACACTTCACTAAAAGCTGATTACGACTATACAAAGCACGTAACATCTTCATCACTTAAATACACCTTCTAAATAGGTGAAAGGTTTTTTATGCTGTCAAAAATCATAAAATACCTAGGCTTCATTATTATTATATCTTTCTCTGCGCTAAGTGTTTTCTTCTCACTTACAGAGAGAGATATTGAAGACCCTAGAATAAAAGAGAAAATTTCTTATACTACTTTCTTTGAGAATCGTTTCTTCGACTTCAGAATGAGACAGACCCTAGATCCTAAGAAGTTTGATAAGAAACTTGTCATGGCAGATATTGATGATTACTCACTGAAAGAACTTGGACAATGGCCAGTAGGAAGACAAACTTGGGCCAACGTCATTGATAAGCTAAGAATCTATGGAGCAAAAGTTATAGCCTTCGACGTTTTCTTTGCTGAAAATAGTATGAGCTGTGGAGAAACTTCTGTTGATGACATCATGGCCCAATCGATTGTTAACTTTCAATCGATTCCAGGTAATAAAGTTATTCTTCCCTACTCCCTAGATACTCAGGGAGCTGATCACTTTGAAGAGATGCCCGATCAGCTTTATAACTTTGTCTTAGATACAAAGAATAGTGAAGGAATAGAACTTAAGCCTAAGAAGGTATCAAAAGCCGTATGGCCAATAGAAACACTTCTAAACACAGACGTTAGTCTAGGACATATTCAAGTAGAGGCCGATAGTGATGGGATCATGAGGCACTACCAATTAGTTGGAAATATAGACACTCTATATATGCCATCTTATGGGCTCCAGGCCTATATCGATTATACGGGAGATAGTCCTGTTCTAGAAATGCTCAATATAGGAGATTATAAATTTAAATTGGCTTCAGGAAATATTGAACTCAATTACAAAGGTGAAGCAAATGTTCGCTGGTTTGGAAATGAGAGACAATTTCCAAGAGTTAGTATTGCTGATATTGTGAAGGCCTATCCCGAAGATGAGAATATGAAAGAGATCTTCAATAATACGATCGTCTTTGTAGGGGCCAGTGCCTATGGTGCTTACGACCTTAGACACACTCCTGTTGATCCGATGTTACCAGGGGTTTACTTTCACATGAATATGACTCACATGCTGTTAAATGGTCATTTCTATAAACCTCAGCAAAACTCAACCTTTCTTTCATGGGCGATCCTCATAGGTGGATCACTAATCATTCTCATTATTCAATTCTTTGGTAATCCAATACTTGATTTACTCTCAACTATTTTCATTATTGGAGGAATTTATTATTACGATACTTACCATCTCATACCACAGGGATATGAAGTAAAACTCTTCTTCTGTTTCTTCTCTATTATTTGTAGTTACTCGTGGAATACTTTCCTCCACTTCTACCTCGCAAATAAAGATAAGGCGTTCTTAAAGAATGCATTTGGTTCCTATATCTCACCTGAACTCATCGACGAAATGTACTCTACAGGACAGCACCCTTCTCTTGGTGGAGATAGTGGAACAAGAACGGCCTTCTTTACTGATATCCAAAGTTTCTCTACTTTCTCAGAAAAGCTTAGCGCCACACAACTCGTTGAACTTCTCAATGAATATCTTACTGCGATGACTGACATTCTCCTTGAAGAGAAAGGAACGCTCGACAAGTATGAGGGAGATGCCATCATAGCCTTCTTTGGTGCACCAATGCCTCTAGAGGACCACTCTACAAGGGCCCTGAGAGTTGCTGTTAAAATGCAGAGAGCTCTTCTAGTTCTTAGAGAAAAGTGGGTTTCAGAGGGAGATAAGTGGCCACAGATCGTGCATGAAATGAGAATGAGAATCGGTATTAATACCGGTGAAATCGTTACGGGTAATATGGGTTCAGCATCTAGAATGAATTACACAATGATGGGAGACTCTGTGAACCTGGCCGCTAGACTTGAAGAGGCAGCCAAGCAATATGGTATCTTCACACAGACATCAAAGTTTACAATGGAAGATTGTCAAAGCGAGCAATTTCTCTATAGAGAACTTGATACGATTAGAGTTGTTGGGAAGTCAGAGCCAGTTACAACTTACGAAATACTAGAGATCAAAGAAGACGCGAGTGATCTCTTGATTAAACTTCAAGAAATCTTTAGTAAAGGTATCTCTCACTACAAGGCGCAGGAGTGGGATCAGGCCCTCGCCTGCTTTAAGGAGTCACTTGAGCTAGAACTTGAGCGCTTTCCTCTCTTAAAAGAAAAAACAAATCCTTCCAAGATTTATATTGAAAGATGTGAACAATTTAAGGAACTTCCACCTCCTCCGAATTGGGATGGAGTCTTCACACTAACATCAAAATAATGAATTCTAGGCACTATGACCCAAATAGTGCCTTTCATTAATCTTTTATTAATATCTTTAGATTAAATTGAGTTACATGAGATAAATCATTTCCGAAAAGATTCATGGAGGTTCTTCATGAAATTAAATATAGGACAAAAAATTCTACTCATCGTAGTAGTACCGTTTATTCTCTTTGCTGGTTTTTCGATCTACTCTTCTTATGAAAATACATCTAAAAATTTAATGCGCGAAAAGAGATTATCAATTCAATTTGTTACTCAAACGGCAATGGATGTTATTAAAGAGTACCAAGAGAAAGTTAAAAGTGGAGAACTTACTGAAGCAAGAGCAAAAGAGCTTGCAGCAAAATCTATTTCAAAAATTCGCTACGGACAAGACGGAGATGACTATCTTTGGATAAATGATACTACTCCTGTCATGGTCTCTCACCCTAGTGCTGCACTGGTTGGAAAGAATATGGCAGAGTTCAAAGATAAAGCAGGGTCTCATATCTTTGTTCAATTTAGTGATATTGCAAAAGCAAACGGCTCAGGATTCGTTCAATATATTTGGAATGACAAGAAGGATAAGAATAAATTTGTCCCTAAACTATCTTACGTTCAATACAATAAGGAATGGGACTGGGTTCTTGGAACAGGTATCTACATTCAAGACGTTCAGGCAACAATTACCTCTATCCTAATTGAAGACTCAATTAAAGTTACAATTGCGATGGTCATTTTGGTTATTGCAGTAACATTAATCGTTAGAAAGAATATTCGTGAGCCTCTTTTAAATATTGCCAATAAATTATTCTCAACATCAGAAGAGGTTGCAAAAGGAGCAAAGGATAGCTTGAGAAATTGTGAGCACCTTGCCAGTTCAAGTCAAGAACAAGCAGCGAGTCTTCAGGAGACAGTTTCTTCAGTAGAAGAAATAAATGCCATGATCTCTCGAAATGCGACTTCAGCTGAAGAGTCAAAGACGACTTCTCTTGAGTCTCAAAGATCTGCCAGCAATGGAAAAAATAGAGTCGACGAAATGGTTACGACAATAGATGAGATTGCGAGCAATAATGATAATGTTATTAAGAGAATGCAGCAAACAAATGACGAAGTAACAGAGATTTTAAATATCATTAAAAATATTAACGATAAGACTAAAGTCATTAATGATATTGTTTTTCAAACGAAGCTTCTCTCTTTCAATGCTTCAGTTGAAGCGGCAAGAGCTGGAGAATCAGGAAAAGGATTCGCAGTTGTTGCAGAAGAAGTTGGTGCACTCGCTAATATGTCGGGGAATGCCTCTGAAGAAATTAGAGAGCTTATCGAAAATAGTATGGCCAAAGTTGAAGGTATCGTTTCAAGTACAACCTCAGTGATGGAAAAAATGATTGAAGACGGTAAGAGAGCTGTATCTAAAGGCAAAGAAAGAGCACAAGAGTGTAAAGTTGTTTTAGATGAAATTATTAATAACGTAGATAACGTCAATAGAAAGGTTGCAGAGATTGCAAGTGCCTCTAAGGAACAATCTCAAGGTGTTGATGAAATCTCTAGAGCAATGGAGCTACTAGATCAAGTTTCTCACAAGAATAATGACGTAGTCATCAGTACTGAAGCCTCTTCTAAGGAGCTTCAAAAAGAAGCAGATGATCTTATTTATGTAGTGGAAGAAGTTAGGGAATTAGTAAACGGCAAGAGAGCCGCATAATTTGAATATAGAGGGCAGAATTTCTCTTCTGCCCTCTTTCTTTTTTAGTAAGCTAAAATTTCTTTAAGTGCAGCAACTACTTTATCAGTATTTGGTAGAACTGCTTTTTCAAGGATTCTGTTAAATCCAACAGGAGTAAACTCTGATCCTACCCTTTTAACAGGAGCATCTAGAGACTCAAAACACTTTTCATTAATAAGAGCTACAAGCTCTCCACCAAACCCTGCGAAAACTTTATCTTCGTGAACAACGAGACATCTATTTGTTTTAGAAACTGACTTAATAATCCCTTCTTCATCCAGAGGACTTAGAGATCTTAAATCGACAACTTCAACACTCTTACCTTCTTCATTAGCAATTCTCTCGGCTGCTTCAAGACAGTGGTGAGTTGTATTACCGTAAGTAAGAATTGTGATATCACTTCCCTCTCTTCTTACACGACACTTACCAAATGGAACTTCAAAGTCCTCTGGAATTGGAGTCATTGCTTGTTTAGCATTGTATAGGGCCTTAGGCTCTAGGAATAGAGTCATCCCTTCACTTCTCATAGCAGTTCTAATTAAACCTGCAGCATCATCAGCGAAAGATGGAGATACAATTCTTACACCTGGAAGTGGAGCGAGAGAAGCTTCAACGTTTTGAGAGTGGTACAGACCACCACCAATGTAACCACCAGAAGCTAGTCTTACGAGAACATTTGGAGCGAAGGCACCATTTGATCTCCAGTAGTCGTGAGTTGACTCAACAAATTGTTCCATTGCTGGCCAGAAGTAATCAGCAAACTCGGCACCTTCAACAACAACTCTAATCTTCTTATCGAATCTAGAGAAACCATTTGCCGTTCCCATAATATAATCTTCAGCGATTGGAGCATTGAAAACTCTCTCTTCACCGAATTCTTGTTGCATACCTTTAGATACGTTGAAGATACCACCCTTGTCTTTATTGGCCATATCTTGTCCCCAAATAAAAGTATCTGGGTTTGCTCTAAACTCTTCTTTTAAAGTTCCATTTAGTGCATCAATAAACTTAACCGGCTCTCCATTGTGCTCATGCGTTCCCTCAGGAAACTTCTCACATGTGTGAGCAGGAGGAAGAACAAAGTCATAGATACTCGCTGGATCTGGATTTGGTGCTTTCATAGCAGCAGAGTGAGCTTCAAGAACTGTCTTCTTTGATTCGTCATCAATTTCAGTTAATTCTTTATCTGTGAAGATCTTCTCTTTAATAAGTAATTTTCTAAATGCTGCATATGGATCTTTAGCGATTGCTTCTTCACGCTCTTTCTCATCTCTATAAAGCTCGTGCTTATCAGAGTTAGAGTGTGATCCCATTCTCACACACTCAGCGTGTACGATAACTGGTTCAGAGTTTTCAAGAGCATGTTGTCTCGCTGCTTTCATCGCATTCATTGAATCAAATACATCTTTTCCATCACAGTGAATAATTCTTAGGTTCTTAAGCCCTGTGAAGTTGTCTGCTACAAACTCATTGGCACATTGAACTTCTTTTGGAACAGAAATACCGTAACCATTGTCTTGAAATACAAATACAACTGGAAGCTTCTCTCTAGAAGCACCGTTAATGGCCTCATAGCAATAACCTTCTGAAACCGAAGACTCACCTTGAGAAGAGATCGCAACACCTTTGTGATCATACTTTTTCATCGCTCTTGCCACACCAACTGCGTGTAGAGTGTGATTTCCTGTACAAGAAGAAACGTTGTGAATATTCCACTCAGGCTTAGCAAAGTGGTTAGACATGTGACGCCCACCAGAGGCAAGGTCAGTGGCCTTAGAAATACCATTTAAAATCAGCTCTTCAGCAGTACAACCAGCAGAGAGAGCTGTTAGCATATCTCTATAGTAAGGAAAGAGATGATCTTCATTTAAAGTAAAAACTTGTCCGATTGCCAGTTGAATAGCATCGTGTCCAGCGTATGGAGCGTGATAAGACCAACCGATGGCCTGCTTTAAGTAATTAGGCGCGCGAAGATCAATAAGTCTTCCCACAGTCATTAACGTGTACCACTGCTTGAGAGTGGCCTTGTCAGTTTTCTTCAATGAATAAGTTTGTTCAGTTTTCTTAAGCATAACTATTTCCTCTAGGGATTTATAAATATTTACATGTATTTGGAACTCGCTACTTAATCATATTTCCATTGATTTGAAAACTCTTGTCCACCATGCGCCATGCACAAAGAGGCGGTTTTTATACACATTGCATGGTGAAAGATTAGTAATTTTAAGGTTAAATGTTAGACCAATCTTATAAAACTGAATTTACTTAGGAGAATATATGCCAATCGCAACCCACGAACAATATTGCGCAATGCTAGATAAAGCAAAGAAAGAGGGTTACGCCTTCCCTGCGATCAATGTGACTTCAACATCTACTGCCAATGCGGCCCTAGCCGCTTTTGCCCAGATGAAGTCTGATGGAATTATCCAAGTATCAACAGGTGGTGGAAAGTTTGCTTCAGGTCAATCGGTTGGTGACGAAGTTTTAGGTGCCATCTCAATTGCCCAACACGTTCACCTAATGGCCCAGAAATATGATGTCTGTATTGCACTTCACACAGACCACTGCCACCCAGAGAAAGTAGACTCATTTCTCATTCCTCTAATCGAGGAGACGGAAAAGAGAAGAGCTCAGGGACTACCTAACCTCTTTAACTCTCATATGTTTGATGGATCAGTTCTTCCTACGAATGAGAATATCGAAATGAGTAAGAAGCTACACGAAAGATGTGCGAAGTCGGAGATCATTTTAGAAATTGAAACTGGTGTAGTTGGTGGAGAAGAAGACGGAGTAAATAATGAAGATGCCCCTGCGGATAAACTCTACACGACTCCTGAAGAAATGGTTGAAGTAACAAAGGCCCTTCTTCCAATAGGAAAATTTATGTACGCGGCAACATTTGGAAATGTTCACGGTGTCTATAAGCCAGGAAACGTAAAGCTAAGACCAGAAGTTCTAAGAGACGGTCAAGCGGCCATCGCTAAAGAGCTTGGAGAAGAGTCGACAAATTGGCTAGTATTCCACGGTGGTTCAGGTTCTGAGCTGAGTGAGATTCACGAAACTCTTGGATATGGAGTTGTAAAAATGAATATCGATACTGATACTCAATACGCCTACTCTAGATCAATCGTAGACCACATGTTTAAGAATTACGATGCCATGTTAAAAATTGAGGGAGAAGTAGGAAATAAGAAATTCTATGACCCAAGAGCATGGATGAAGGCCGGAGAAAAAAGTATGACGGCAAGAATTGAGCAGGCCTGTAAAGATCTGAAGTCTGACGCTAAATCAATTCTTTTATAATTACCATTAAGTGCTCACGACTCTAGTGGGCACTTCTTTGAATCACTTATAAATTTAAATTTTCATTACTAGAGCGAATTGATGAAACTTAGAAGTTCGCGGCGCTCTTCTTTAGATAGAGAGCGGTACCTCTCTCGTGATTTCTTGGCCTCTCCCCCATGCCAGAGAATCGCCTCTTCGACTGAGCGGGCCCTACCATCGTGGAGTAAGTTAGTGTGACCATTAACCTTTCTAAGACTTCCAATCCCCCATAGAGGTGGCGTCTTCCACTCTCTACCTGAAGCACTAAAGTCTTCTCTATTATCGGCCAGCTCTTCTCCCATGTCGTGAAGAAGAAAATCAGAGTAAGGATTAATCACTCTATCTTTCACTTTAAACTCTGCTCTATGACAGCTTGTGCATCCAATTTTTGAGAAGTGTTCTCTTCCCTTATTAAAGCCCTTTAAGCGAGTTACTTTTGGGGCGTCAATAGAGCTAAGTAACAGGTGTACGAAACCTAGGTGCCTATCACTAATTTCAGGGTCACCACCATTTAAAATTCCATGACAGTCGGCCTGAAGTTCAGAGCAATTTTCGCTTGGAAAGAGTGTACTCGTAATTCCCATATCTCCTTGGAAAGCACCGGCTATTTGATCGAGTAAAGTTGGAACATTTGCTTTATGACCAAAGCGTCCTACGAGTAATTTCTTTTGTGATGGACTCCAAGAGAAATTGGCCTTCCCACTGATGCCATCTTTATTTAAATCCTCAGGATCTTCTAGTGCGAGAATATCTTCTTCATCTATTTGATCAATCAGACCAAGCCCCGCCAAATGGGGAGATGTCCTAGGAGAGAAATGAGTTTTACTATCTAGTGATCCGTAGTTTAACTTCGTAAAATGAAACTTCGCTCGTCGAAGTTCATATACTTCTCCATCCGAAAAGCTACCTGTAAAGTACTCAAAGCGTGCACTCACCTGTGATTCTCTCTGAACCTTTGCCAACGAATTTATTTGAAGCTGTAAACCATAATTAGGATCTGGCACTGGGCCTGAGAACAAATCATTGGATGTAGAAACTCTAAAGAGAATTGGATGATTAACAGAACCTTCTTCTGAATAAGGGTTTCCTCTTCCCATCCTTGCGTGACAACTCATGCAGCTAGTGGCATTGAAGTGTGGACCTAGTCCATCACGAACTCTAGTTGAAGAAGGCGCGGCCACCCAAGGTTTTGAAAAAAGCGAAAAGCCTGCCTTTAATTCAGCAAGCTCTTTAGAACTTAAGCCCTCAATAAGGCGAGCGTAATCTTTAGGACCAGAAAAGCTCAAGGTCCTAGCTGTAGTTCCACTACTTATCAGAAAAACAATAAGTAGTGGAAAGATTTTGAGAAGGTATAAAGATTTATTCAATCTCTAAACCTAACTCACTCGCAGCTTCTCTTAGAAGCTCATCGATTGAACCTAAGTCATCAATGATGTTTTGAATTTCAACTTTATTAGTAGTCAGAGCTCTATCAAATGGAGTTTCGATACTTCCAATTTGAACTTGACCATTTCTAGACTTCTTATAGAAGAAGTTAATATTGTTAAAAAGTGAATCAAACTTCTTAGTAATCGCTTGGTCTAGCTCAGGATTAACGAAAGCAACTAGATCGTTGATTCCCTTTCCATTGATTGACTTTGATGAGTTATGAGCTACATAGTCACCGAAGTAAATATTCTTTACACCTAAAGCATTTGTATAAATATCGTTGATCGTTTGATCAGAGAAACAAGAGTGCTCTTCTTCTTGATCTTCAAGTAGAAACGCGTTTTCAATTCTCTCACTCTTAAGTTCATCACCTGCCATTGAAATCATAGAAGTGAAAATATCAGTAAGAACTGAATTAGAATCTCTCTTTAAAAATTCTGTTCTATAATTCTTCTCACCAACTTGCCACTGATTAGTAACAGTTGATAAGTGATCATCTAATAAGTCAATTAGTAGTGAGAGGTACTCTCTTCTTCTATCTTGGTTTTTTGCAGTTCCACCATCAACATAGTCTGTATATGGTCTTTGTCCAGCAGTATCAATTGATCTATCTTGTCCCCATAGAAGGAATTCAATCGCGTGATAACCAGTAGAGATATTCTTCTCTCCCTCTCTCTCATTCATTGAAACAAGAACGTCTTTTGTTAATTTAATATTTCTATTATTAACAAGACCAGCAGTTGAATCTTCTTTAACATAATCAATATAGATCTCATCAAGTGGCCATGCATTCATAAGTCCTTCAACACCTTCAAAGTTAATTGACTCAAGGTAAGTTGTTACGCCATCATCAATTGGTTCAAAGTCGATTGGACCATTATAAAATCTAAAAATTTCAGATTGACCGTAAGGCATTCTCGCCTCTAATGACCAAGTCTTTTTAACGATATCATATTGCTTACTCGCTAATTTGCTACCTTTCTTAGCAAGCTTAACGAATTTTGCAATTTCACTCTTAAGTGCTCTTGCACCTTGAAGTGAATCATTATAGTTTAGTAGAGCTAAATCACTATAATTTGAGATAACCTCTCTATTTAAAGACTCATTATTCTTATAAGGAGCTTTTACGGCGTGGGCCTGAAGTGAAAAAGCGACAACGGCAGACGTAAGTAGTAGATTTCGCATGTATCCTCCTGCGTACTTTTGTTTGACTAATAAAACTAATGTACATATATATAAACCACAACCATAAAGCAACTAGTGATTTTAAGTTTATGAAAATAATATTTCTCATCGCCCTACTCAACCTGTGTAATTTTGCACAGGCAAATATCGATCAAGAATTGGCCAAGATTATTAGAGATGGCAACCTACTGCCTCTTGAAAGACCTGAGGTGCACTCAAGAGAATTGATTAAACTTGGCTCACGACTCTTCATGGAACCGTTACTAAGTGGAAATAAAAATATGACCTGTATGCATTGCCACCATCCAAGACTTGGAACAAGTGATGCTCTTCCATTTTCAATTGGAGAAGGCGGAGTTGGAATCGGAACAAATAGAGAGCAACGAGGCGTAGGACTCATTATTCGTAGAAACTCTCCGGCCCTATTTAACTTAGGTTATAAGGATGAAGTTACAGTCATGTTCCAAGATGGAAGAGTAGAATACTTTCCAAAAACAAAATCCTATAGAACTCCAGAGCCTGCACTAAATGGAGAAAACCCGAAGGCAAAAGAAATCACAAAGAGCTTAAGTGGAGCCCTCTCTGCTCAAGCTCTTTTTCCAATTCTAAGCCCAGAAGAAATGTTAGGAAGAAAGGATAGCTCCCTTAGTGATAATGAACTTGTTAAGCTTGATTCGAACCTAAAAGTTTGGCAAGGAGTGATGAAGAGACTTCTAACAGGAAAGAGACAAGAGCTTTATACAGGTCTTTTTAAATCGGCCTACCCAAATGAAAAAAAATATAATATCGGCCACGTTGGAACTGCTCTTAGTGCCTTTATGAGTGGGAACTTTACATTTGTAGATACGCCCTATGATAGATATTTAAAGGGTGATTTAAATGCGATGACACTCTCTCAGAAAAAAGGACTGAAAGTCTTTGCTGGACGAGGACAATGTATCAATTGTCACGCTGGAAAGCACTTATCTAACTTTGAATTTAAAACTACGGGAACACCACAAATTGGAGTTCCGGGAAGTAATCAAATTGATGACAAGGGTCGCTTTGAAGTCACAGGAGTGAAAAGAGATCTCTATAAATTTAAAACTCCTACTCTTAGAAATGTGGCCTTAACTGGACCGTATATGCACTCAGGAGTTTTTAAAACTTTGAGAGAAGTAATAGACCACTACGACAATGTAAAAGACACTCTCTATAATTTTAAAATGAAAGATGAAATTCAAATATTCTACGAGGACGAATTGATTGTTGATAAAGACGAGAAAAGAAATAAATTTCGCTTTCAACTTATGAGTATTGGAGAGCTGAGAAAAGGGCTGAATCTCACTGAGATAGAAAAAGAGAACCTACTCGACTTTCTAGAAAATGCTCTAACTGACAAGAGATTTCAAAGTAAGGATTTCTCTTTCTTAGAAGATATCCCTGACGATATAGCGTCGCAATTGCTTACTCAATGATTTCTGTGGCGCCACCTTTATAAGAGATGGCGTCCCTTCCCTCTGAAGAGAGTTCACGGTTAACTTTATCGATGGCCTTCTTATGAGCTTCCCTTAAAATCTGTAACTCACTTTCAGAGAGTCTCACTTCTCGTCCAAGACCAACATATAAATCAATATTCCCATCTGAAGATGACGGCATTCTAGTTCCAAGAGTAATATTAGAGAGCTTTTGCTGACTAATTTTTCCAACACCTACGCCGACAACTTCCTTTCTAAATTCTTTTTCAACAAGCTCTCCATGCGTGGCCATCAGAGTTCTCTTAGACTCATCAATTCCTGGAGGAATGAAGCTAAGTCTATACTGAGAGGGATTATCCTGTTTTCTAAATGCCTCTATAATTTCTAATTCATCTTTCTTAGATAGTGCGACTTTTGGAATAACAACACAATCATCTCCTGAACACTTTGAAGAGTATGGTATAGACCTCTTATCTAGTGCCTCTTTGACTGTATTTGTAAAATTGTCTTTAATTTCATTAAATGTTTCAGTTACTCTCTGCTCACCTCTTCTTGTGGCAGCAAGAATATCATCTGCACTTTGACTAGTGGACTCTGCTATATCAACAGCGACCTGTTGAATATTTCTAGCCCCCATTCCTGTGACATCACCAGAGAACCCTCCGAAGGTCGCACGATCAAGACTCGCAATAACACGACTCTCTTGCCAAAGTCCTGGTGTAAGTCCGTCTAGCTGATTCACATGCTGAACAAGCCTAATACTTTCAGATGTATCTAGCTCTACGCCAAACTTTTTGGCGAATTGAGCTTGCACCTCTTTTGCGTCCAGAGAATCCTTTACCGCCGAATGAGAAAGGCCATTGGATTTCTTTGATATTTCATCAACCATATCCTGTTTATACTTTCCAATAGATTTTCTAATAGTTTCTATAGCATTTAAAGAAAGTATCTTCTTTCCACTAGGAAGGTTTTGAACGAGATCAGTATTAGAAAGAACCCCACTAGAGAGTCCATCATTGAATTTATTAATGGCAATAATATCGTCATCCATCATAGAGCGAACAGAGTTAAATGAGACAATTTGTGGCCCATCTCTTGTGATTCTTCTCGCTCTCTTCGCTGCTTGTCCAGCAGCATCAGCAGTATTTGAAATACCGGCTTCAAACCACATCGCAGGCTTCTCGGCCCCCAGACCATCTAAGTTCTTGACCATTTTTGCGAATTCAAAATTTGCTTCTTTATAAGTTTTATCTAAATCCTTTAAAAACTTTGCTTCTATATCCTTGGGGATATTCTTTGGAGAAAAAGCAAATCTTAGAGATTTAAAATCGGAGTAAATATCAAAATTAATCTGCGGATACTTTTTTACTAATTCATTTATATTCTTATACAGAACATCTTTATGAAGATTTGTAAGTGATGTTACTAATTCCTTATCACCGAGAGTATCATTGAGCCTTTTTAAGGCAGCATTTTCAATATCCAAATATAAGGAAGAATTCGAATTTCTCGCGTTGCCAATCCATCTTGAGTTAACTCTAGGAGTTGTAAGAGAGAATTCAGAGTACTTTGATTTAAGTGATGAAATATTATCAAAGCTATCTGGATAACTTGCGCGGTAGTTTCTTAAGTCTGCTAGCTCTTTAGTGGCCTTAAAGTCTTCATAAACAGTATCGACTGATTGCCTCGACGCTCTATAACTCCCTCTCGCTACTCTTGCAACAGGCTTTAGTAAATGCCCACTACTTCCAATTGCAACAAAAGCAAGCGCCATATCTCTATCACTTCTTGCACTTTCTACTCTATCGAGAGAACCAATTCCAGAAGCAAATGATTGACGACTTTCATTTAATTCACTTTGTTGCAAGTATAGATCAACTGATTCAGCGGCTATGGCCACCCCAAGAGCACAACCAAATCCAAAAGTACCTAAACAGACACCTCCACCAACAATGGCAGCACCACCTATGTAGAGTGAAGTCATAAGTTTACTAGTTTCAACATCCTCGTATAGATCCTGTGATACATCACATAGGGCCCGAGAATGTCCAAGTGAACTTAAATATCCATCGACAGCGGCTTTATTCTTAACGAGATCTATAAGATCATCATCGTCTTCTAATTCTTTAATATCCTCAAATGACTTCTTATTGGCAGCAATCGAATCGATCAGTTGCTTCCTTACTTCTTTAAGAATCTCTTCATCACTTTCATTTCCACGAAGATTTACTCTAGCAAGCAAAGGATCTGAGTTAGTCACTCTATTATACTCGCGTATATATTGCTCCTTTACTCTTTCAACACCTTTTTGAACTTCATTCTTTATTTTATTTTCGATATTGCGCGGACATAGCTTCTTCTTAAACTCAAAATCATACTTGATACAAGGCTCATCAATTTGCGAGAGAGAGTCTTGTTTAATATTGTAGAGAATTTCATCCTTCAATTCCCTTGCTTCCAAATACTCTTCATCACTCATTTCAGGAATTTCATAGTCTAAGTCATCGTGCTCAATATCTTTAACGATATTGAAGAATGAAAAGCCTCTTCCACCCACATGGTGTAACTTAGATAGTGAAATTATTTTTCTATAGCTAGGAAGATTTGACTTAAAGTATTGAAGAAGGTTCTCTACCTTCTCTTTACACTCAGGGTCTGTAGAATTGATACAGTTTAAGGTCTTAGTTAAGTTATCTTCATTCTCTTTGAGAGAAGACAAGGTATAGTCTCTTAACCCTCTTAGAAAATTATCTCCGAAGACTTTCTTGCTAATTCTATATTGCTGCTTCTCTAAATTATCTAGAGGACCTTCAAAGGTTTCCTCATTACAAGAAAAGATATAATAGGAATCCCTATCCTCATTAAAGGCCTCACATCCTTTAAATCTATATTGATCGTGTCCTTGAACTCTATACTTTCTTCTATCTGCGAAGACTTTTGCTCTTTGCATACGAGGAGCCGTTGCGAAAACTTCACAGCTGAATATAAAAATAAATAAAGTTAGTAGGAACTTCCCAGGATTCATAGTTAACTTATCGGAAATTCTCTTTGAAAAACTTAAGAAAAATTGATGATGATATTTATCATAAATAGCTGAAATCTAAGGCTTAAAAGCGCTTAGAATTTGAGATTTAAAAGTGTGCTCAACGCTCTTCTCACCTGTACCAAATCCACTGATTTTTACATCCCTAGAAATTCTAAAACTTTTAAAGAGAATATCCCACACAGAAAGAACAATTCCATAATTTTTATTATAAAGTTCTACATCTTTTGCGTGATGAATTTGGTGCTGAGCTGGACTTAGAAATAAATACTCCATAGGCCCATACCCTAAGAAGATATGAGAATGTCTTAAATTACTTCCAAGCAAGTTAAAAAGAAACCCAATAAAGTTAACACCTAAAATATCTACTCCTCCCACCTGCTTATTAAAGAGAAACATAAAGCTCCCAGAGATAACTCCAAGACTAATAACATTTCTACACTGGGCCAAGAGTACTTCCACAGGGTGATTTCTGTGAAGAGTGAAAGGAGTTAACATTGTTGCTGTATGGTGAGTCCTATGAAACTTCCAAAGAAAAGGGATCTTGTGCATAAGAAAATGAAGGAAGAATCTAAAAAAATCGTTAATGATAAAAGAGTAGAATGTAAAAACCCATAACAAGCTCCCATCACTTAATGAGAATGCGCTAAAGTTTGGAAAGAAGAAGTAGAGAATCCCTAACACACTCTTTGTTACTGTAAAAACTGAAAAGATAACTGGAGTAATTAAAAGAACTTTTAATAATGAATTAAACCCATAGACTTTATAATCAAAGATGGCAGAAGGGTTAAACCAATATGACTTTGTAAAAATCTCTTTCTTATTCTTAGCAAAGAGAAGTGCGAGAATAATGAAAGAGATAAGATATAAATAATAGAGTCTATTTGAAGGACTGCTAAAGAGAAAGAATGAGCTGGTGGCCCATTCTTTAATATTAATCGCTATCACCTGCTTCGAAGAATGTTCTATACCCTATAGCATTATAGCATTCTATAGAAGCAGTTAGAATATCACCGAAACAAATCTCATTGTTCTTATTCTTAGCTACAAATTTTCCAGTTCTACCAAAGACTTCTAGCTCTACAATATCTTCTGGCGCTCTATCAAATGACTTTAAAAAATCATAGGCATCTTTCATCTGTTGAGTATGAACGACGGACTTTCTTCTTTTATACTCTTCAACTAAAGGTGAAGCAGCAAAAGCTACGGCCGAAATGGCGAAAATTGATACTATAGCAAAACTCTTTTTCTTCATAAAAATCTCCAATATGGAGCTTATACAAACTTAAGTTTCACTAGTCAAACTTAAAAAATAGTACAGACATCTTCTAATAGAAGGGCCAATTTATTCCTAAGATCCAATATATCTGAAAAGTCATAACTAACTGATTTTTTTGATGTAAAGTCAATATCATCTTCAAAGTCATTATCCATATTCCAGTTAATGACAGCATGGCATTGAATAGTCCCACTTCCATTCACAACCTTAGAAGTATCGCAAAGCAGCTCAAGCTTAACTTTAAGGCCTACTCCTTTTGTAGACGAAAACCTTTTAGCAAGAGTCACGATTCCCTTCTTTGCCTTTTGGTCTTGAATTTTTAATGCTGACATTGGCTCTAGCTCAAAGCTATGAACACTATAAATCCCTTCACCAAGGAACTCTGTTTGAATATTCTTAGTATGAGAGGTCTCTAAATAGCGAAAAGCAAAATTATCTAGAGTAAAACAGATGAGTTGATCGAGCCCACTTCCTTGCAGTTCTTCTCTGGCCTTATTCTCCTGATCTATTCTTAATTGTTCAAATTCCTTACTTCTTTCCTTCAATTTTGATGGCCCCTGTTGAAAAAATCTTATCATAGCTTCTATCTATCATAATCTCTTTTAAGGCCTTATCAAATAAATCACTTAATTTTTTTCCATGGGTGGACTTCTTAAAAGCGAGAGTCACCTTTTCAGAAGTAATTGGACTAAATTTATCGTAAACGATCTTCTTATCCAGTCCAAGAGTTCTTATCGCATCATTTACTGTGACCACTTCACCAATGAAGATATCAACTCTCTTCTTATCTAAGAGCTTTAGACATGTTTCATCTGAGTCTGTGACGACTTTCTTCCAGCCCTGAGATTGAATATAACCTTCGGGATAAGTGTAGCCCTCAGTTGTACAAACCTTGGGAGTTTTCAGCTTCTTATAGTCAACTCCGGCCTTCTCAAAGATGTACATTTCCTTAGTATAGAAATCAGTAATCGTTTCAAATCGACTAAAGTCACGAGATTCAACCACAGGAAAGAGTCCTTGGATTGTTCCAAGTTCAAGCTCTTGATAGGCCCTCTTTGGTGGTATCAATACAATTTCTACTTCAACACCTGACTTCTTAGCTAGGGCCTTTACCAATTGAACAAACTCACCTTCAGAGTTTGATCTTACATACTTTGGAATAATAAAAGTCCCTATCTTGATCTTCTCAGTAGAGTGACCCATCACCAAAGGTAACCACAATATAAAAATTAGAAATATCTTCATCATGAAAATAGTTTAAGAGGATTTAAAAAGACAGAAAACTCAAGTTTCCTTGACGATAGTGAATTGGAGCCAAAAGTTAAGAAATTAACCTAGACAACTTTTCTAAACTATTAAAAACAAAAAGAAGTAAAGATAAAAACTTTACCTCTGCTTCTCAGGAAAAAGCGAATCATAAAATCCATTCATAACTAACTTCTTTAGGGCCTGATCGAACTTTTGACTCAAAATCTTGCCTCTCTTATTCTCACTAAAGGCAAAGTAAACATTCTGAGTAGAGATAGGTCTAAATCTATCGTAAGCAACGCTATCAATTATTTTAAGACTTTTAAGTGCTGCAATGGCCGTATACTCTTCCCCTACAAAGACTTGGGCCCTATCAATACTAAGAAGCTCTAAACACTTCTCATCAGACTTTGCGTAGATAACTTCCCACTTCTTATTTTCGAGCACCGACTTCGTATATGGATAACCACTAGTTAGACACGCCTTAGGACTCTTATGAGTTAAATAATTCTTCCCCTTCATCTGAAATACAAAATCTTCTTTTATATAGAAGTCTGAAGTTTTATAAACACTAAATGGATTTAAAGTATCTAATGCAGGAAAGTAACCGTCTGCTGATCCTTCGGAAAACTTCTGGAGAGCTCTCTTGGCAGGGTAAACCTCAATGGTTAAATCAAAACCAGCGAGTTCTGCTAACTTTTTAGCTAGAACTATGAACTCGCCTTTCTCTTTCGATTCAACATAGCGAGGAATTAAAAATGTATATAGAGTAACTTTCTCTTTAGCTTCACTTTTAACTTCAGCAAATGAAGTCAAAGAAATAAAAAAAATAATAAAGATACTCATTACTCTCTTATACATAAACTCTCCAAATCACTTATCTAGCTATCCGCGTGGGTTTTAGATACGATTTCATAGACATTTCTAGAGATGTCCTTCTCTGCAAGTATTCTCTCTAAAGATGTCTTTACTAGTGCTTTCAAGTCACTTGGAAGACGTTTGTAATCTTTAAAGCTTCCAGCAAGTCTTGAGGCCATCTGTGGATTTAATTTATCAATATCAATAATTTGATTTGTAATAAACTCATAACCAACACCTGAAGTATTGTGGAACTCTGTATAGTTTGCCGTAAAAGTTCCAATCAAAGATCTAACAAGGTTTGGAACAGACTTGTCATACACTTCATTACTCAGTAACTCTTTCACTCTTCCAAGAGTTTTCTCACCTCTTGCACTAGCTTGAGCGGTTAACCACTTTTGCATAACTAAAGTCTCATGCTTCCACTTAATGAAGAACTTTTCAATAACTTCATCTGCGTATTTAGAGTCACTATGAATAATCATAGTTAGTGCTGCGAATTCGTCAGTCATATTTGTTGCTTTTACAAATTGCTCATAAGCAAGGTCATCATATTTTGAGTTTCCTGTGCTTAATAATAAACCAAGAACTAGATTCTTCAGTTCTCTCTCACCCATTGCTTCAGGAGAAAGTGAGTATTCCTTATCTACATTGAGACTATCGTAGATAGCACTAAGCTCTTGCTCATATGTCTTTGCAAGAGTCTCTTTAACAAATTTGCGAACCTTGAATGTATTCTCAAAATCTACAACATCTTGTGCCTGATGTAGAATTCCCTCTGATGGAATATCTAAGATAAGGGCCTTGAAAGAATTATCTAAAGATTCATCTTTTATTAGCTCTCCATAAGCTTTGATAAAAGGAGCATCAAGTTTAAGCGGGACTCCATTGGCCGCATCTTTAACAAGACATGACATCAATTCAATAGCAAGGGCCTGAGCCGATTCATATCGATTATACTCATCGTTATCATTGGCCATAAGAAAAACAAAATCACTTAGTGGTCTATCGGACTTTAAGTTTACTGGCGCACTGAAACCTCTATTGAATGAAGGTACCGGCTCATGATCAATCCCAGTAAATGTGAACGTCTCGCTCTCTTGAGTTAAGTGCAGAATATTTTCTTCAATTTGTGGTTGCGCCGTGAAGACTTCTTTTAATTTAAGAGGAAAGTCCGCTCCATCTTTACTTACTAACCCAAGACCAAATGGCATATGATAAGGTTTCTTCTCATCTTGACCAGGAGTTGGCTTACAGCTTTGAGTTACTGTAATTGAGTACTCTTTTGCCGCTTCGTTATAAGAAGTTTTGATATCAAGCATAGGTGTTCCCGCTTGATGATACCAATTCTTAAATTGAGTAAAGTCGTAATTGTCATTGGCCACACTCATTGCATGAATGAAGTCCTCTGTCGTTACTGCTTGTCCATCAAAGAGTTCAAAGTACTTATCTGTCCCTTTTCTGAATCCATCAGCACCTAAGAGAGTATGAATCATACGAATAACTTCAGAGCCTTTCTCATAAATTGTCATTGTGTAGAAATTATTAATTTCAATATAGCTACTAGGCTTAATTGGGTGAGCTGTTGGTCCTGCGTCTTCTACAAATTGTCTAGATTTAAGAGTCTTAATATTTGCGATTCTATTTACAACTCTAGAATTCATATCAGAAGAGAACTCTTGATCTCTAAAAACTGTGAGTCCCTCTTTAAGAGTTAACTGAAACCAATCTCTACAAGTTATTCTATTACCTGTCCAATTGTGAAAGTACTCATGTCCAATAACGCCTTCCACACCAAAGAAATTTGAATCCGTTGCTGTTTTTGGATCTGCAAGAACGTAGGCAGAGTTGAAGATATTTAATCCCTTATTTTCCATCGCTCCCATATTAAATGCATCTACCGCAACAATCATATAGATATCGAGATCATATTCACGTCCATAAACTTCTTCATCCCAACGCATAGAATTCTTTAAACTCTCCATGGCATGATCACATTTGGACTCATTACCCTTATCAACGTAGATTCTAAGATCGATTTTTCTTCCACTCATAGTTGTAAATTCATCTTGAACTAGTCCTAAGTCTCCAGCGACAAGAGCGTAGAGATAAGATGGCTTTACAAATGGATCTAACCACTCAACAAAGTGCTTACCACCCTCTAGGTCACCAGAGTCGATTGGATTTCCGTTTGATAAGAGAACTGGATACTTTGCCTTATCAGCAATGACCTTAGTTGTATAAACGGCCATAATATCTGGTCTATCTATAAAGTAAGTAATTCTTCTAAAACCTTCAGGTTCATTTTGAGTACAAAAAATTGATCCAGACTTATAAAGTCCGTCTAGCGCTTTATTGGCCAGAGGATTAATCGTATTATGAATCTCAAGAATAAACTCTTCTTTTACTTCTTTAATGACGAGACCATCTTCAATCAACTCATATTGATCAGCTCCAAGCTCTACACCATCAACAAAGATTTTGTTCAATGTAAGCTCTTCACCATTTAAAACGAGGTCTCTCTTTAGTGATTTAAAATCGTAATTAGCTGAAACATTCATCTTAGAAATTACCTGAGTATTTGTATCATCTAAATCAAAAGTTAGATGAATTTTAGAGATCAAATAGTCAGATGGAGTGTAGTCTTTAAGAAAGATAGTTTGGGGTGATGCGTCCTTCATATATAGTCCTTTTTATAGAATTTTCATTGAGGGGATCAATATACCCCATTTTTGGCATTTGTCATGGGGAGAACGGATAAAAATATAGCAATAAAACAAGTAACTAGTTGAAAATTATTCCCTAGTTACACTCTACTTTATAAAAATTAAGATTTTGTTTAAAATATTATAAAGGATATAAAAACAGTATTTTAGCTATGAGCAAAAAAGACGCAAATAAAAAACATTACTTTTCGATCGTTGAGTTAGACGAAGTTAAAGAAGTATTCAGCTCTGCCAGTAAAGAGAAACTCGTTTGCTATATCTGGTCCCAAGGTCAATCTGACAAAGAAGTAGAGGAATATGACCTTACTACTTTCAATGAGGCCCAAAAGTTAACCCTAAAATCTAAGGGTGGATTTCTTTCTATGCTTTCAAAGTCAAAGCTCACTGATAAAGAGATTTTTCTAAAAGTTAACTATAATAAGTTCCAATATTTTACTTATGGTATCCTTCGCTACGACCCAGAAGAGAAAGACTACTTCATTCATATAACAAAAGAGGTCTATAGATCTCAGCAGAGATCTAATTACAGACTATCAGCAAATAACTTTGTAAAAATTCAATTTAAAATCAATGAAACAGTTTATGATGCTCACGATATTTCAGCTGGTGGAACTTCATTTTCTATAGATGAAACAGATTTAGTTAAATATCCAGAGGGCGAAATTTTCAAAGACTGTCTACTAAGACTAAACGTGGACAAATTTGAAATTCCTCAAGCAAAGATTGCCAAAACTTGGCCAGTAAAAGACACGGAAGAAAAGCCTACTGGAGTTTTTAAAGTGGGAATTGCTTTCATTGACGTTCCAAAGAATACAGAAGAAGATCTATTCAAATCAATAAATGGTGAAGCTAGAGCAGAGGAAATTAGAAAGAAAATGAAAGAAGGCAAACTAAAAGCTTAGTAACAAAGTGTCGTATTTTCTTCCTTTAAAATGCCTTCTAATTTAGCAGAATCTACACCTACCCTCTGACCTAACTCTTTCGCTTTAACCATATTCACCCTTGATGCCATTTCTACTGCACCCAATTTGTCGTACCTAATGGCGTACTCATCAAAGGCCTTCCAAATATTTAAAGGACAAAATGCTCCTGAGCGAGAGAGAAACTCTCTTAATAAGATTCTATTATTTGAGCTAAGTACTTTCTTCGTTTGTATCTTAAGCCAACCAGAACTGTAGACAGAGAGATGAATAACCGCCCTATTAATTAGAAGCTCACTCTTAGAGTGAAAGAGAATATGCTTAAGTAGATCGTGGAGTTTCTCAAAATTTGGAACGAATTGCGATAGTCCCATAACAATGGCCACAAGCTCTTTAGAGTCCCCTAGCTTCATTCCTTTATCGACTAACCAATTTAGATCTTCCTTTTTATCTCTAAAAAAGCTCTTCGTTTTAAATAGTGTGAAGTGATAATTAATTTGTAAGTAATCGCTTCTCCCACTCACCTCAACTTGCTTTAAGGCGGCAACTCTCTTTTCATCTTCATGTAGGGAGAGGCCTTTAAGAGCATAAATCGAGAGATTCTCATTATCTTGCTTCACAACTTTAGAGATCAAGAAATCAAGTGCCTCCTGAGTTCTATAATTTCCAAGTGCAATTAACATCGCTTCTTGAACTATAGTCTTCTCTTTATCAAAATTTTCAAATATCCAAGTGGCAATGGCCGGTTTCTTTTTTTTAGATTCGCGAAGAAGTGAAGAAATCCTATCTCCATGTGCACTTTCAACTCTAGAATAGACATCACTTTCATTGGCGAGAAGGGGGTCAAATTTCTTAACGACTTTGTGCTGCTGAACTCCACGCCCAGACTTAGTCCAATAAAGGCCAAAGGCACCGCCAAGGAAAAGAGCAATAGAAGTTAGGAGGATTAATTTATTTTTCACCCTCCTTAAGTAATGTTTTCTAGCTCTAAAATCAAGATATTATGAGGTTTATTATTATTTCGGTAAGTTATAGAAATCTTGTCTAATTTTATTGATATATAGTTCTTTCACTGCATCAAAGAAATCGTTGACTAGCACCCCAGTAAGGGCTAGAAAATATGATCTCAAATTAAAATAGATAAACACACTTGAATTGGAAAATACATGACGTCTAAATTTGTTGGAAGTAACTCGAAAATCCTCGAAAAAGCAAATCTACTGAAATCTAATAACCTCTATCCGTTCTTTAGAGCAATTGAGGCCTCAGAAGGTTCAGTAATTACATTTGATAATAAAGATCAAATCATGATTGGCTCAAATAACTACTTAGGATTAACTCATCACCCTCACGTGGTTGAAGCTTCCATTAAGGCGATAGAAAAGTATGGTACAGGTTGTACTGGTTCAAGATTTCTAAATGGTAACTTAAGTATTCACGAAGAGCTAGAAGAGAAGTTAGCGAATTACTTAGGACATGAAGCTGCGCTTTGTTTTTCAACAGGTATGCAAACAAACCTTGGTGCACTATCAGCGATTTGTGGTCCTAGAGATTGCATGATCTTTGATTCTGAAAACCACGCTTCACTTATCGATGCTTCAAGACTCGCACTAGGTGCTACATTTAAATATAAGCACAACGATATGGAGTCTCTTGAAGAGCAATTGGCAGCAAACGTAAATCGTTTTAAGAATGTTGTGATTGTTGCTGACGGTGTTTTCTCAATGACAGGAAAGATTCTTAAGTTAGATAAAGTTATTGAGCTTGCCGACAAGTACGGAGCAATCGTTTACGTTGACGACGCTCACGGTATAGGAGTTATGGGAGAAAAAGGTCGTGGAACAATGAACCATTTTGGAGTAACTGAGAAAGTTGACTTCAACATGGGAACATTCTCTAAGTCTTTTGCTTCAATTGGTGGAGTACTTTCAGGAACAAAAGAAAGTATCGACTACGTTAAACATACAGCGAGATCATTTATGTTCTCAGCATCTATGCCTCCATCAGCGGTTGCCACAGTTGGTGCTTGTGTAGATGTCATCATGTCTGACGATACTATTCACCCAAGACTATGGAAGAATGTCGAATTTATTAGAAACGGATTTAAAGAAATCGGTTTCTACACATATGAATCAGAAACGCCAATCATCCCAGTATTTATCGGCGATGATCTCAAGGCCATGCAAGTAACTAAGTTCCTAGGAGATATGGGAGTATTTGCAACTCCTGTACTTGCTCCAGCTGTACCACAAGGTGAAGCATTAATTAGAACAAGTTATATGGCAAGCCATTCAATCGAAGAGCTAACAAAAGTACTTGAGGTCTTTAAAATGGCCAAGAAAGAATTTGATATACCGGGAATACACCACTAGGAAAGAGAATGAGTGTTCAAATTGAAGAAGTAGATGTCCTAAGAAATAAAAAGGATAGAAAACGTTTTATAGACCTTCAATGGAAATTATATAAAGGGGATCCAGTCTGGGTCCCTCAACTCAAACTCTCACTCAACGAACAATTCAGCCCTAAACATCCATTTTATAAAACCGCTGAAATAAAATCATGGATGGCGGTTAAAGATGGTAAAGATGTCGGAAGAATACAGGCCATCATAAATCACAAGCACAATGAATTCCACGATGAAAATATCGGTTTCTACGGATTCTTCGAATCTATTGAGGATGAAGAAGTTTTTAAGAGCTTATTTCAAGCTGCGGAAGAATATATCAAGGCGCAAGGTAAGAGTGAAATTAGAGGGCCAGCAAACCCTTCTACCAACTATACAGTAGGAACACTCATTGATGGTTTTAGCGACGACCCTCAAATTATGATGACCTACAATAATCCGTACCATCAAAAGCTCACAGAGTCTCTTGGATACTCAAAGAGTAAAGACCTCCTCGCCTACCAACTAGATTTAAACTTTCAAATGCCAGAAATTATCGAGAAGATTTCAGCGAGGGCGGAGAAATCAAATAAAATAACTTACAGAAAAGTAAATATGAAAGACTGGAAGAATGAAACTGAAATTCTCTGGGATATCTACAATGATGCCTGGGAAAAGAATTGGGGCTTCATTCCAATGCTACGAGAAGAATGGGAACATACATGTAAAGATATGAAGTCCATTCTCGACCCTAACCTCATTCTTATCTGTGAAGTCGCTGGAGAGCCTGCTGGATTTATCGTGGCCCTTCCAGATATCAATCAAGCCTTTAAGCAAGTTCCTAATGGAAAGCTTCTTCCTTTTGGTATTTTCAAATTACTAAATGCTAAGAAATATATGACCAGAATGAGAGTACTCACTATGGGAGTTAAATCGAAGTATAGAAAGTTAGGACTAGAGTCCATTCTCTACACTAAGACAAAGAAACTAGGCTTAGATGCTGGTTATAACGAAGTCGAAATGAGCTGGATTCTAGAAGATAACCTCAATATGAATAAGCCCCTTTTAAGAATGGGAGCGAAGCCATATAAGACCTATAGAATCTTCTCTAAGAATTTATAATGAATATTCTTATAACAGGTGCAACAGGATTCGTCGGCTCTCATCTTAGTGAACTCCTAGAAAAGAGCGGACACAATGTCTTCTCTTTGGTTCGAAACGCAAAGAAAGCAAAGGAATTCAATACTCCTGGAACTCATGTTCTTGGCTCTCTTGCGAGCAATAAACAAAACGAGTGGATTTCTGAGCTACCTGAGAAACTCGATGCAGTCATTCACACTGCTGGAATTGTTCACTCAATGAATAGTGAAGACTTCTATAAGATCAATTCTATTGCCACTCAAAGACTCATTCTCGATTTAAAAGAAAAATACGGTCAATTAAAGTTTGTACTTATCTCATCACTTGCCAGCTGTGGACCCTCTAAACGAGGAGAGCCTCTTAGCGAAGTAGATATACCAAATCCAGTTAGTGATTATGGAAAATCCAAGAAGTTGGCCGAGAGGTTTACCAAAGAGCTTTGTCCAGAGAACTGGAGTGTATCAATCATACGTCCACCAATGGTTATAGGGCCAAGGGATCCAGCAGTCTTAGATATTTTTAAAATGATTAACGACTCCTTCGTCGTGACTGCAGGAATGGACGGTGTGAATAATGAATATAGTTTCGTATGTGTTTACGATCTTATTCAAACTATAAAGTCAGCAGTGGAAAAAGATTTCGAAGGCCCTGAAATTTTCTTTAGTGCTCATCCACAGATCATTACAACACAAGAGCTCTACAAGAGTATTCAAAGAAATCTTGGAAAGAAAAGACTGATTAACCTACCAATCCCATCTACGCTTATTAGGGTTGTGGCCACACTCATTGGCTTCTTCTCAAAGTTTATGAAAATAGATATTCGCCTTACTCCTGATAAGGCCAATGAACTACTCGCAAGTGCTTGGTGTTGCCAAAGTACTAAGTCCACAGAGACTCTCTCTCAAAGTTATGAGTGGGATCTTGATAAGACGATTGCTGCTACAGCGAAAGACTATAAAGAAAGAAATTGGATTAACTAAAAGTTCCAAACCACCGCAGGTCCGTAGGCGTCCTCATGCCTAATCAATGAAAGCGCTGCTTCGTGCTCAAATGCCCACTTATAGAAAGGGTGATTATCTTTGTACTTTGCAACTTTTCGAACTCCCTCAGAGGCGAAGGCCATTAAGAAGAATGATCCGACAACGTCAGAGGTATAGTGTCTCGCAGATCTCACTCTTTGCTGAGCGGCCCACACCGAAAGAACCCCCGGCGCAATTGCCCAATATGGTCCATAGAATTGAAGAGTTTTAAAGAAGAGACCATAGTATGGAATAACGTGGCCGCTAGGAAAAGAAGAATTCCCTCTAAAGCCAGTTTCCCACTTGCTTAGGTTCGTTTTATCAGGTCTTTCATGAACTTGAATAAAGCTCAAAACACCAGACTCTGCCATGGCCAAGTACATTGAAGAGAGATACTCCATCGCAAATTGCATGGCCCTCTCGTTCTTATATTTTCTCCCGTAGAGATAAAATGATGATTGAAGCACAGGAAACCCGAGAACAACACCAAAGTCTCCAGCAAGGCGAATATGCCTAGGAGCCTTCCCCTTCTTTCTTGCACTTTGAAGATTGTCTTCGTCCTTTTCAAAGGCATACCATGTCGCCGGAATTCCCGCTCCTAGATAGTAGAGATTATTCTTTGTTCTAAACTGCTCTACAGATCCATCGATTAGCCAATTCACAGAGGTCCTCAGATCCTTCCAGACTGACTCACCGATAGCTGTGCTAGCAAAACCTTGATTGCAAATAAAGATTGCGCACACAAGCGCAATAGACTTTCTAATCATTTCTAATGACCTTCTTCTTTTGGACCAGTCATTGTTCTAAAGATAATATCCCATAATGGAGAACTTACACCGTACTTTGCTTTCTCATGTCTAAAGTGGTGTTGAAGGTGAAACTTCTTAAGATATCTTCCCACCTTCCCTGTCATTTTAAAGTGGTGAGTGGCGTAGTGAATATAATCGTAGCAAAGGTAACCAATTACAAATGCCGACATAAATACTTCTAAGTATCTTCCAGGGACTACTAGAGAGAAAAGTCCATATAGCATGGCCATTATGATTATGGCGGGAACTGGTGGCATTACAAGTCTTGTTGGATCGTTTGGATCATCGTGGTGAAGACCATGAAAGAGAAAGACAAATCTCTTGGCCAGAGCACTCTTACCAGGAAAGTGAAACATGTAACGGTGAAGAATATACTCTGTAAAAGTCCAAACTAAGAGTCCAATAAAGTACCATAGAAGCATTTCGCTCCATGAGAGATTATACGAGCTCTGACCATGAACACCCCAGTAAATTGCTACAGGAGTCCAAAGGATGAGAGGAATTATAGGATGAACGTGAGTACAAGCCTCAAGCACAGGATTTTTAAAAATTCGTATAGAATCGTACTTCTTCATAGGTGACCTTAATCTATTGGAATATGTATATTTTAATTGCCAGAAAATATTCAGCTTGTAAAATTGTTCAGACTTTGAAATGTAGATGTTCAAAATTAATCTACTTATTGGAAGAAAATAATGAAAATATTTCTCACTTTATGCCTTTTTATCAACCTCACATTTGCGCAGGACAGCATAAAAAATGAAGACCTCCCAAAAGTAGAAGCTGGAAAGCAAGTTATCTATAAAGAAAATGTAAATGCTAGTCCGTGGCCAAAGTTGCATATCTACCAACTCATAGATGCCACACCACTTGAGTCACTTGCCATCTTCCTAGCACTTGACCATCAAAAGAACTATTTACCAAATCTCTTAAAGTCAGATCCTGTTAAGCATATGAGTCCAACACAAGTTTATACAAAATATGAACTCGAGCTACCATGGCCACTGTCCAATTCGCACTACACCCATGCCAGTGACTTTAAAAAAGTAAATGATAATGAATTCGAAGCTAGTTGGTGGATGGTTACTTCAGAGAGTGCGGAGTCTGTTAATGGATCAGCGAGCTTTAAACAGTACAAAGGCAAGACACTCATGGGATACCACAGCTTTGTAAAACCAAAGTCATTTCTTGCAGGTCTAGTAAAGAGTTCGATGATTGAAGATACACTCGCTTCAATTAAATCCGTTCAAACAGAAACTCAAAGAGTAAAAAAAGAAGACCAAAAACTACTTAAGAAATACACTGATATCATCACAGATTCATTGAATGGCAAGAATGCTTACCAAGAAATCATACAAAGTCTTTCTTCTGAGCAAAGAAAATAAACCGAGTGTTTTTAACCAATAATCAATAGAAAAAATGGTAAGTTTTTAATAACGAACACTTACCTTAAGTCGATAAAAATCATTCAGTGAAAAAGAAAAAAAGAATGAAAATTTTCCTTTAAAAAAATCGAGGCCGAGGTTAGAATATTTAATAGGCAGAGACAAAAAATTAATGAGCACTTTAAGTCGACGATGGCAACAGGATGATCTGCAATCGTCGATTTTTTTTGCCCACTTTTCCTATCCTAAGTATCCCTTAAAATCTTTCGAAAACGCCTCTAAATGGCTCTCTAGAGCATTATAGAGCTCTTTAGCTCTCTCTTGATCCACATCTCCACTTCTTCCCATTGTTTCTAATTCAAAAGAAGTTTCCACGCAATCTGTTGCAAAGAAATTACCGACAGCGCCTTTAAATGTATGAGCGTGAAGTCGTAAACTATCACTGTCATTATCGCTTATAGAAGTACTAATATTAGTCATCATTTTTGGAGCTTCTTCAGCAAAAACAAGAAATAATTCACCAAGAATATCTCTATCATCACCAAAGTTCTCTTCTAATAATTTTTGATCAAAACTGGCCATAAAATCACCTAAATTTATTTTATTAACATATCGGAAAATTGAAATTTAACTTAAGAAAAAGGCCACTGATGTGGCCTTATTTTTACTTGAATTTTACTACGCAGTAATTCTTCTTCCCCTTTCGAAGAACAAGTGCCGTTTCACTGGCGAGGTCTGCTTTAGAAAGTGTTTGAGTTGGACCCTCAATGGCAACATTATTAATGTAAATACCTTTTTGATCAATCGCTCTTCTTACTTCCTTCTTACTCTTAAAGAGCGGAGTTTCAGATAGCATATCTATTACTCCCCCTTCATTGAGCATTTCACTTGAAAGCTCTACTGATGGAGTGTCTTCAAAAATTGAAGCCACATCTGCATCAGATACATTCTCAATCTTCTCACCAAAGAAGAATTGAGTCGCTCTAAGGGCCGCATCTAATCCCTCTTGACCGTGAACAAGTTTAGTCACCTCTTGAGCTAGGGACTTCTGTGCAAGCCTTAAATGAGGCTCATTCTTTGTCTTAGAATCAAGCTCAGCAATCTCATCAAGTGATAAGAATGTATAATACTTCAAGAGAGCATCAATGATAGCGTCATCTTGATTAAGTAGGAATTGATACATCTTATATGGTGATGTCATAGAGCCATCTAAAAAGACTGCATTGCCCGCAGACTTACCAAACTTCTTACCATTTTGGTCAGTAACTAATGGCATCGTCATACAGTAGACTTGGTTCTGATTCATCTTTCTCGTAAGATCTGTACCAGCAGTCATATTTCCCCACTGATCAGAACCACCGATTTGTAGAGAAACATTATGAAGTTTATTTAACGTTACAAAGTCATAGGCCTGAAGTACTTGATAAGAAAACTCAGTAAGAGATATTCCTGAGTCACTTTCAATTCTAGACTTTACTGAATCTTTATTAAGCATTTCATTTACACGAAATCTCTTTCCTATTGTTCTTAAGAACTCTAGGAAACCTAGCCCTTGCCACCAATCAGCATTATTAACTAGTACAGCAGCGTTATCACCACATTCAAAGTCAACAAAGAGACCTAGCTGCTTTCTAATCGCATCAATATTCTCTTTGAGAGTCTCCATGTCCAGAAGATTTCTCTCCTCACTCTTACCTGATGGATCACCAATCATTCCCGTAGCTCCACCAACGAGCATATAAGGCTTATGTCCTGCCTTTTGAAAGCGCATACAAGTAATTATTGTAAAGAGATTTCCAAGTTGGAGTGATCTTGCTGTAGGATCATAACCACAGTAGAAAGACATTCCCCCTTCATTAAATTTCTTCTCAAGCTCCTCTTCGTTTGAGAGAGCATCAATAATTCCTCTAGCTTTTAATTCATCAAAAAATTTCATTCTAATTTAACCTTTCTTTCACAATAGAAATTGGAGTTAAAGAAACAACTGTTTTTAAATCTGGTCCATGAGCTCTACCCGTTAAGCAAACTCTCATTCCCATAAATAGTGGCTTCCCTTTTATCTTTAAATCTTTCTTTAAGTAATTCATCCACTCGCCAACTTGATCTTCAGTGATAAAATCTGAGCTTAAAGCATCAACTTGCGACTTTAAATATTCTTTTACTTGAGGAGTCGTTTCCCAAGAAATGGCTTCAGTGTATTGTTCATCTTCATCTGCTCCAGCATCAAAAAAGATAGGCATAAATTCTTTGATATCACTGAATAGTTGAACTTTCTCTTTCATCAGTCCTGCAAACTTCTCTTTCCACTGAGCAGTCATAGACGAGAACTCACTCTCACTTCCAAGTGCATGCTCAAACCCACTGGCAATCTCTTGATCACTCAACTTTCTTAACCACTGCTCATTGAAGTAATTTAATTTCTTAATATCATACATGGCCGATGACTTTGAAAATCTTGTGTAATCAAAAGCGTCACCTAGCTCTAAGACATCAAAGATATCTTTCTCTTCAGGGTGAGACCAACCTAGAAGTGTTAAGTAATTTGTAACCGCCTTAGGAAGGTAACCCATTTCTTTATATTGAGTTACCGAAGTTGCTCCATGTCTCTTAGAGAGTTTTTGTCTATCTTCACCAACAAGAAGAGAAACGTGAGCAAACTCAGGAGGAGTTGCACCAAGTGCTTCATAAATTTGTAACTGTCTACATGTATTATTTAAGTGCTCTTCTGCTCTAAAGACATGAGTCATTCCCATTTTATAGTCATCAACAACACAGCAGAAGTTATATACAGGCATCCCATTTGAACGAATAATAACAAAGTCACCCACCATATCTTCAGGGAAAGTCACCTCACCTCTTACAAGGTCAGTAAATGTCCACTTCTTACCAGGGTTCTTAAATCTAATAACGTGCTCTTCGCCAGATTCAATTCTCTCTTTTGCCTTCGCGAGATCATAATCTCTATACTTTCCGTGATAGGCATGAGGAGCAACCTTCTCTTCATTAGCTTTATTAGTTAATTCCTCTAGCTCGTCGCTCGTAAGAAAACATGGGTAGGCCAATCCTCTTTCAACGAAGTCCCAAGCGATGTCTTTATAAATCTGCATTCTTTCAGACTGTCTATAAGGGCCAAACTCTCCACCTTTATCAGGTCCTTCATCGTGCTCAATTCCTAACCATAGAAGATCTGCAATCTGAGCTTCTTCATACTCGCGCTTAGATCTTTCGAGGTCAGTATCCTCTACTCTAAGAATGTACTTACCACCTCTCGCCTTGGCGAAGAGATAGCTATAAAGCGCTGTACGAGCGCCACCAATATGTAGGTAACCAGTTGGGGATGGAGCAAAACGTACTCTTACTGTCATAAATTCTTCCTTTTAACTTATTCTATTTTTCTGCGTTGGCCTCATCTATCTTGGCCCAAGTATCTTTTAACGTAATAATTCGATTAAAGACTTTTAAATCATCAGTTGAGTCTTTATCGACAATAAAATACCCCTGTCTTTCAAATTGAAATCTTTCACCAACCTTAGCTGTACTCAAACTCTTTTCTACAAATGTCTTAACGACTTTGAGTGAGTCTGGATTAATGCTCTCAACAAATGACTTATCCTTATTACTCATAGGATTAGGTACAGTGAAGAGTCTGTCATAAAGTCTACATTCGATTTCTAAATTATCAGTGGCCGAAACCCAGTTAATAATTCCTTTAACCTTCTTCATTCCTTCTGGTGTAACACCACCAAAAGTATCTTTGTGATAAGTACAACGAAGTTCTATAATTTCACCGTTCTCATCTTTAATCACTTCATCACACGTAATAACATAAGCAAATTTTAGTCTTACCGACCCACCAGTTTTTAATCTAAAAAACTTTCTATTTGCTTCCTCTTTAAAGTCATCACGCTCAATGTAAATTTCTTTAGTGAAAGGAACTTTTCTATTTCCGTAACTCTCGTCTTGTGGATGGTAAGCACAGTCGATCTCTTGAACACCTTCGTCCCAATTTGTTATCACAACTTTCAGTGGATCAATGACACCGAAGACTCTCGCAGTAACAGGACCAAGAGTGTCTCTCACATTTGTTTCAAGAGTGGACATTGCAATCGTTCCATCTTTCTTAGTAACACCAATTTGCTCACAGAAGTTTCTCAAACTCTCCGGCATATAACCTCTTCTTCTCATTCCAGAGATCGTAGGCATTCGAGGATCGTCCCAACCAGAGACATGAGATTCATCAACCAATTGTTTTAAGTATCTCTTAGACATAATTGTATACTCAAGATTAAGACGAGAGAATTCAATTTGCTGAGGATGTGACTCAGTTCCAAGAGTTTCTAAAACCCAATCATAGAGAGGTCTTCTATCTTCAAACTCTAGAGTACAAATGGAGTGAGTGATATTTTCAATTGAGTCTTCAATACAGTGAGCGAAGTCATAAATTGGATAAATATTCCACTTATCACCAGTTTTTGGATGATGGGCCTTTTTAATTCTATAGATAATTGGATCTCTAAGATTAATATTTGGAGAACTCATATCAATCTTTAAGCGAAGAACCATCTTCCCTTGTTCGATCTCTCCATTCTTCATCTTTTCAAATAATTCTAAACTCTCTTTGGAGTCTCTATTTCTATAAGGGCTATCTTTACCAGGTTCAGTTAAAGTCCCTCGGTACTCTCTAGCCTCGTCGGGAGAGAGTTCACAAATATAGGCCTTATCCATATTAATTAATTTAACAGCGTACTCATACATCTTGTCGAAGTAGTCCGAGGCGTAGAAGAGATTCTCACCCCAATCATAACCAAGCCACTTCACGTCTTCTTGAATCGACTCAATATACTCAACATCTTCCTTCTCAGGATTTGTATCATCGAAGCGCAGGTGACACTGGGCCTCTACACCATTTTTATTATAAGACTTTGCTAATCCAAAATTTAAACAAATTGATTTTGCGTGACCAATATGGAGATATCCATTTGGTTCAGGTGGAAATCTTGTAATGACTCTTGGTCCATTCTTACCTGTCTCAAGGTCTTTTTCAATAATACTTCTAATGAAGTTTGTTTTGACCACTTCTTTAATTTCTTCGGCCATGGCACTCACCCTCTAATTAAAATTTATAAGTCCCGATTATAACGAAAAAAGCAAAGGGTGTCAGTTACCTTTTATAGGCAAAATAGGCAAAAAATTAAGATTTAATGGGACTTCTAGATATTTTGAAGTGAGAAAACAAATGGCTGATGATTCTGCGATTTAACAGGCTTTCCATCTACGAAGGCCGGAGAGAACTTCCACTGCATAGCAGTCTTCTTAGCGGCTTCATCCAATAATTTGTGACCAGAGCTCTTAAGAACGCTCACATCATATGGAAGACCTTTCTCATCTATAAGAATCTTAACAACAACACTCCCCTCAATACCGCGCTTAATGGCCATTCGAGGGTAACGAGGCTTTGGAGCATGCATGCTGGCCTTATTGATTTTCGTTTTCATTATGGCCGATTGGGCCTTTACAACTTCTTGCTCAATAATTGGCTCTTTCTTGGCCACAGGCTTCTTCGCCTTTTTAACTATTTTCTTCTTAGTCACAGGCTTTTTAACGACCCTCTTCTCAAGGTTTAACTTAAGCTTTGAGTCCATATTGTGAAGGGATATTTCAGATTGAATGATCAATGGATTTGGTTTTGATTGGAATAGAACTAGGGCATGAACCGCTAAAGCCAAGCAAAGACTTATTTGAAACGATTTATCTCTAGTTATACTAAACACTATTCCCTTCCTAATGATGCAGTGAGAAAGTTATATCTAATAAAAGATTGATTAACAATCTAAAAATTTTACACTCAATCCATATGTTTGACCAGTCGAACGAGGGAATTTCTCTTATTTTCGCCTAGCATTCGACATGGAAAAGTCTAGCGCTCTACGAAAATCAACAATTCGTCTACCGCCAAGTTTCTTGAGGTTGAAAGAAAAATTATTTAAGAATAAGTTATCCTCAGCAACCCATGAGCTTCTAATAAATTCCTCACCAGAGTTCATTTTAAACTCAATAACGTTATAGGTCGCATTAATTCCCTTGTAGTTACCCGCTCTTGAACTCTTTAAAAGTGCACTCTTGCAACCACTTAAGTGCTCACAAAAAATATTTGCATCACTCGCCTCAAGTGCTCTTTGCTGGTAAGTAGAAATCAATTTATTCAATGAGTACTTCTTAAGTAATGACTCGCTCACTCCGTAGTGAGGTGGACATTTTCGGTTATTTCTATTGTTGGCCCTTTCAGACTTAGTAAGCATAATCTCGATACTGTCATTTGGAACATCGACAACAGTAATATCAATTCTAGTCTTGATAAAGTAGCTACACTTCTTATCCCCTGAGATTTGTAAAATCTTAGGCTCTTCATAAGAAATGTAATTTCCAACCTTGATACTCTCATCAATGGGAACCTTCACCTCAACGAATTCCTCTAGGGTTTGATTCTTCTGCGGTCCACTTGGAATTGGAGCAATTTCATTTTCTTGCCCGCATCCCAATAGGAGCACGCTCATGAATAATAGATTGGTAATCTTCATCTCAGCTCTCTCTATGAAGGTTGTGATTAAAATTAACGCATCCTATCAGCTAGAAGTCTAAAATGTAAGAGGATCTAAACAAAAAAAGATTTATCAATATTTTCGGATAGTTATATTTGAAAAAGTTACACTACCCCAAGATTCTCAGGGTAGTGGTACAAGACTATTTTACTGAAACAAGCTCTACATCAAATAGAAGCGTAGAGTTTGGTGGAATTACTGGAGGAGAACCGGCTTCACCGTAAGCAAGCTTAGCAGGGATAAAAAGTTGCCACTTGGCCCCTTCGCTCATTAACTGTAGAGCTTCTGTCCAACCAGGAATGACTCCGTTAACTGGGAAATCGATAGTCTGTCCTCTTTGGTAAGAAGAATCAAAAACGCTACCGTTAATTAACTTACCTTCGTAATGTGCTTCAACAGTGTCAGTATTTGAAGGAGACTTTCCAGAACCTTCATTAATAACTCTGTACTGAAGACCACTCTCTAGAGTCTTAACTCCGTCTTCTTTAGCGTTTTTCGCTAGAAATG
This sequence comes from Halobacteriovorax marinus SJ, assembly GCF_000210915.2. NCBI lineage: Bacteria > Pseudomonadati > Bdellovibrionota > Bacteriovoracia > Bacteriovoracales > Halobacteriovoraceae > Halobacteriovorax > Halobacteriovorax marinus. Next base: position 1,158,312 of record NC_016620.1, on the reverse strand, counting down.
CTTCGCCTTCTTCAAGGTTGATCTTAGCTTCGGCCTGCATCTTCTCAGCTTGTTGCGCTTGCATATATTGTTGAAAACTTTGCATGATTTCTTGCATCTCAGGACCAGTGAGGTTTGAAGGCTCACCATTGAATGCACTTTTAAAAGAATCGAAGAATGCTTCAAGCTCTACAGTAATACCTTGTGCTTTGAAGTCACTTCCAATTTGTTGGCCTAGTACGTAACTGACCTTATTCCAATCTACGCTCATAATTTCTCCCTATAAAATAAAGGGGCATCATAGATTATGAGCGCTTCATTGTCTAATCGATGGTTTTGTTGAGGAATTCTTTAACTCTTCTCATATCCTCTGCAAAAGAAACTTCATTCTCTAGCACTTCAACTGCCCACTCTCTCTGCTCTTGTGTGGACTGGTCATCGGCCATAATTTCTTTTGCCTTATTTTCTTTAGCGATTCTCGCTTCACGCTTCTTGTCATAGTCAATGACCTTCTTACCCTCTTTAATAGGTTGATCATAAGACATACCACCAATCTGTCTAGCCGATGGAGTTTGTGGCATAAAGAGATAATCAACTCTCTTTACTCCTAACTTTTTATTTCGCTTCTTCTTGGTAAAGTTTTTTACGTAAGAGTTGAAGGCTGCTCTAGGAACATAGTGCTCAGGATCTTCACTTAGAGCATAACTAATTGTTCTAAGAGTATTTAATGTTCCCTCTGTTCCCGCGTGTCTTGAACCGTATCTTAGAGGATTAACAAGTGAGAGATTTTGAACATCAAAGATAGTTCTAAAAAAGTTTCTATGATCTCCCTTTATTCCAACCTCTCTAAGAGCGTCGTTAGAAGTTGTTGTACAGTTATAGCCTGGAGTGATCTCTAGGCCTTTCTCAGTTCTAACTTTATGATTTTCAACCTCTAAGTAATCTCTAACATATTTTAATTTATCTTTTGAAATTCCATAGATAAATAAAGTGTATGTTGGTCTATAGTTTTGTTGCCCTTGAATAAAGTGACCAAAGTAACTTATCAGGTCAGTATTCCCTGCAAGAACTTCTTTTGGACCTTCAAAGTAAAAGTTTGAAACTTCTCCTCTTATAGAAAGATCATCTTGTACAATTCCATTACCAACAGTGAAGTGTCCCCCTGCCGCACTTGGAGAATCTCCCTGTCTTCCACTTAAAGTGATAACAAGTACAGTCTCTCCAGGATAAATTTCCTTCTTTGTATTATAGATTGGCGCTCTAAATGGAACTGGTGATTGTGAATGAATATTCTTCGCCATTTCCTCAACTATAAACTCTCTAGGGTCGCTTTCAAATCCCTGTGGGATATCAAATTGAACTTGAGTATTAGCTGAAATTAAATCATCTAGAATAATAGCATTCATTTCAAAAACGCCATCAGTGTAACTTCCCTGAGCAATAATATTCTTCCCAAGAAATGAATCTTTCGATTTCTGATCAAAGCTTATTTTATAAATCTCTTTTGTTCTACCAAATTTAACTTTTTGATCGCCGATATAAAGAGAGCCGTCTGACTTCTTCTCCAACATTCCTACCAGCTCATCATCACCCGCAACAATTGTTGGTGCTTGCTTAGTTACAATTTTTGAATCAGTGATATCGCCTATAAATTCGAAGACATAATTTGGAGAATTCAAAACCTTAGAGTCTAATGTAAAAGCAAAATCCTTACTTATATCCACCACTCTTGATTTATCATGGCTCTTTAGATGTATTTCATCCCCAACTTTCTTTAGGGTTCCTCTAATACTACCTTGCTCAGCAAGAGCAAGAGGAATAAATAAAAAGCTCGAAGCCACTAGTGCTAATATAGTTCTCATAAAATCTCCAATATCTCTTAATAAGCAAAATGCGGGCCATACTTTATGCCCTAAGTATCTAATAATTGCTTATACTGACCGTATAAAAATTAGACAAATAAAAAGTTTTGACACTGTAATAAAGAGTTAATTATATGCACACTCATCACCACCACTCCAAATATTACACATATGCTTACATAAAATTTTTCCTGATGCTAAGAAGTAAATAAATTAAGAAGTTTGCCTTAAAGGAACCTTATTATGAAAGTTTTCGTATTCATTTTATCTCTCACATTCTTACCTCAAGTCTTTGCCTCAACGACTATACTAGAAGGTCGTGACAAAGGAGATTCTTGCTTTCTCATTATTGAAAATGCTTCCAAGTATACGACTAATATTGCAGTTAGTGAAAACCTCCGTGCTGAGATAAATCCAAATTACTCGTTCACAACACATCCATCGACTTATAGAGAAGGTGTTATCGAAGGTAGACTTTATACATCTAACCTCCCCTCTGAATCTCGAAACCTAAGAGGTTGGTTATTTGGTTCAAAGCCTAAGACATATATTTTAGTTGTTGATTTTGATGAAGAAGGAATCCCAGTTTCTTTTGTATTAAGTAGTAAAAAAGAAAATAGAGGAGAAAAGTCACTCCTTAACTGTCAAGGACTAGAGATCATCTAGAAATAGTTAAAAGGGTTATGATATAATCTAGAGGACTTTATTGTAGAACTCTGTAATCAAAGATAATTACAATGTACTTCCTCCAAGCACCCTTTAGACCTTTTTTCACATTAACTGCATTAGCAGCAATATTCATCCCCATGTATTTCGTGGGGATTCTTGTTAATGGCTACTATATAAACGAAGCCTACTTAAGCTCGAGCTTTTGGCATGCACACGAGATGATATTTGGATTCACAAGTGCACTCCTTAGTGGTTTTCTCTTAACGGCAGCTCCTAAGTGGCGTCAAGTGAAGCCCGTTAGCAGTGGTTGGACTTTACTTCTTGTTACTTCGTGGATTTTTGCTCGAGTGATTATGGTTTCTCAACCATCAGAGCTTTCGATCTACTTCTTCTGTGCTCTTCCACTTATTTTTCTAATCATAAAATTATTTTTAATTCTTGGAAGAACTCAAAATGCTTTCATAGCACTTCCTCTCTTATTGGCGCTACTTATAAGTGAACTACTATCTATCTATGGAGCCATTAATGAACATGAGCTTCTATTAGAAAGTGCTTACCATCTAATGGCATTCATTATTGCTGCTCTTCTAATTATATTCTCAGGAAGACTTATTCCCTTCTTCGTAAACTCTAAATTTCAAACTCAACTCATTCATCAAAATAAGAAGCTAGATTTAACAATTGTAGCAGTTTCATTTGCCATGCTAGTACTCACAATTTTAGGAGTAAAGTTTGCCACGACGACGCTCTCTTTTATCTGCTTTCTCCTTCTGTGTATTCGCTTTAAACTCTACTTTTCAAAGAAGATACTTAGAGTACCAATGCTGTGGATTCTCTTTCTTGGACATTTGTGGCTTATATTTTACTTTCTCTTAAATTCCCTTGCTCTTTATATGGAGAATTTAGCTGAGGCGAGGGCCGTTTTTCACGCTCTCTATGCAGGGGCTCTTGGAATATTTGCTATTGGAATGATGTCGAGAGTTTCACTAGGACACTCAGGTTTAGAAATGAAAGCAACTAAGCTTATCACCTTCTCATTTACTTCTATTCTTGTTGGTGCTTTTGTACGAGTTCTCCACCCTATATTTATGGGCGGTCTAGATGGAACGCTACTTCATATTTCAATGGGATTTTGGACGCTTTCTTTTATTCTCTATCTTATCTACTTCTTTCCAAAGTTTATAACTTTGAGAGATTAATACTCTCCGATTCAGCGTAGCACTCTTTTCTAAGAGCTGTTGGAAGAAATTTATCTAGAGCGTGAAATGAACCAATAATAATAACTATTCTTTGAAACTCTGCTTGGCATAGAACTTTGGCCATATGGGCCTCTCTTGCAGCACGAACTTTTGATATTTCAGGTGGCACTGGATATAGAGCTGTCTCAGCAGGTCTCTTTCTCTTATCCAAGTCTATTGCTAAGAGTTTAAGATCAAGAGATCTCGCTCTGGTAATTAATTTCATATAATTTTCGGTATTATATTGCCATCGCACTCTAAGATATTCATAGAGTTTAAACTCTGAGTTCTCGCGTTTTTGCAAAAAGTTATCAAGAAGAAATTGCTTATGGCTTTCGACCATTTCAAGCCCTAGGGTATCTCCACCTCTGCGCTTAAAGTCCTCTAGGGACTCTGAAAAGATATCTCGTGCTTGATCATTTATGTGCCTCTCCCCCGCTAATAGGATTCGAGTACGACTCTCTAAATAGAAAGAGCTTAAATCCTTAGCGATTGAGCTAAAGCTTATAAGCATAATAATGGCCAAAAAGTATCTTTTCATAGGCCCAATTATATAGAGTTTAGAAAAAAGAGATAGGGATTGTGTAAATTGAACAATGATAGTGTCTTATTAATATCACTATGTTAGAAGATGCCATGGCAAAGAAAAAATTAAAATCAGGTTTTCAATTAGATGGGATTGCTCCCAATATATTACTCAAGCACGTTGAAAATACGGCACCCTTTCTCTTTAAGGGAGAATTAGATACTTCTGGAAAAGAGAGGTCCTATTTAGAAAAGCTGAGATTTTATAAAAAGAATTTAAAGCAACTCTCAAATATAAATCTCACTGAGTACTTTCACATCTGCCTTGCGGCCCACTGGAGTACTGCGGGAACCTTTGTTCCAACAGATGTGGACAATCAAATTAGAGAAGGTCTTTGGCGACACAAGGACATAAAGAAGCATATCGAAAAAATGGCAAGACTCACTATTGAGTCTTGGAGTTGGGATTACTCTCAGGTTACCAATAGAAAGTCGTACAATAGAGTAAACGATCAAGTTATGAGTACACATGAAGGAACTTGGTTGAGCGTTGCCATTGGTGCTTTCTGTGCTCTAACAAAATATAAAGAAGAGAAGCTGGCCAAAGAAGTCGCAGAAGTCATATTGGCCGAGATAGAAAAAGAAGAAAAGCTCATGCTTCAACTTAGAGAAGATAGAGATCATATAAACTTCTTAAGAGCAGCTCCTCTTATGGCCCATAACTTTGGAGATCTCGACAGAGTGATGGTTCAATGGGAAATGAATATAGACGATCCATTTTGTAAGAAGATCTTTAAGCTAGGTCATGAACTCAATGATTCATACGACCCTATTCTCGTTTATACGGGGAAAGTGAATAAGGCCTTTAGCTCTAAAGAGAATCACAGGCATATGTCTATGAGACAACCTAAGTGTCTTAGAAAATCTTCAGACTTTCTCATCCCAGTTGGACCATTCATGGATCAGTGGGGAGAGACTCTTGGAAAGAGTCAAAAGCTAACTTTAGAAGAAAAGGCCGAGATTGCTTGTGCCTTCTTTGATGGATACAAGAGGCAGGATCAGGCCTTTGGCTATTGTAGAGCACATGGAGCCATGATTAGAGAATTAGAAAATGGTCTAGACGATCTAACTCCATTTATGGCCTTTGACCTGGTTCACGAATTAAAGAATTCAAAATTTAGTGAAATTGCTATGAGACCTCTTGAAGAATTTGAAGCTGAGTATATTAAAGCTCTCGATGAATTCCAGTGTCCGGTAACGGGAATTAAATTCTAATGACAGACCTTCCCTATATAAGTGACTTAAATCTCAAAATTGGTGGAGAGATTAAAGAGAGTGCTGAAGACTTTATTGTCGAAGAGATTCCACTCTACCTTCCCTCAGGAGAAGGACAACATATCTATCTCTTAATAAGAAAAAGAGAGCTCACAACTGCAGATATTGAAAGAGAGTTAACTTCAATATTTAACATATCAGATAAAGATATTGGTTATGCTGGATTAAAAGATAAGTTGGCCATAACAACTCAGTGGTTCTCACTTTCTTTAGGTGCGAACTATCCAATAGATGAAATTAAAAACCTAATCGAAGAAAGAATAGAAGGTGTTGAAGTTCTTGAACTTGGTAGACACAGCAATAAATTAAAAATTGGACACCTAAAAGGAAATAAATTTACACTAAAGATTTCCAATACAATTTCTTCCCCACTTAGTATCTCTAATAAAATTATCCAAGAGCTAAAACAGCAAGGTATTCCTAATTTCTATGGGAGTCAGCGCTTTGGTTCGAAAGGAGATAATGCCCTAATAGGAAAGGAAGTTCTTCTTGGGAAGAAGAAAGTTAAAAAGAGATGGCTGGGGAAAATGTATCTCTCGGCCTATCAATCAAAGCTCTTCAATGAATGGCTTAGTCACAGAGTTCAATCTGGAGACTTTTCTACAATCTTAGAGGGTGATTTACTTCAAAATATTGAAGGAGGTAGGACATTTCAAATTAATGACTTCAATCAAAGTGTAGAGGAGTTTAACAACTTCATTATATCTTACACTGGACCAATCTTTGGAAATAAGGCCCTTTCTCCTAGTGGAACACCACAAGAAATAGAAGAAGAAATTCTAAAAAGAGAGGAAGTATCATTAGAAGATTTTAAGAAATCTAGGTTACAAGGAACGAGAAGGATCGCAAGACTTCCTCTTCATGACTTAGAAATCATAGATTCAAGTGAAGATTCAATTCAACTCTCTTTTTCTCTACCTGCAGGAAGTTATGCCACTATTGTTGCTAGAGAGTTTATTAAGAATACTTAGAAATAATACTCTTTGAAGTGTGGTGGGCCATTGAAAAGCAGCCTTGCAAGAGATAACCACCTGTCGGAGCTTCCCAATCTAACATCTCACCTATGAGATAAATAGAATGAGTTCCGTGAACTTTAAAATCCTCATCAAGTCCATCAAAGATGACTCCTCCACCAGTGGAGATAGATTCATCAATTGGACGGGCTTCTCTTAAAGTAATAGGAAGACGTTTAATCTTATCTGCTAAGAGATTTTGATCTTGGCATTCTTCTTTAGATACAAGCTCTCTGATTAACTTAATTGAAAGCTTTGAGAGATTTAGACTCTTTCTAAGAAAATTACTAAGAGAGTTCTTTCCTCTAGGTTTAGAAAGCTTCTTTAGAACATCTTCTCTTGATAGAGAAGGTTTTAAATCCAAAAATATTTGCGCCTCCCCATTTTCGAGGAGATATTTTTGAATATTAGAGCTATGAGCATAGATCCCACCCCCTTCAATACCATAGGAAGTGAGCATTAATTCCCCACGTATGGATTGATTCGAAAACTCAATAGCGATATTCTTTAAGTAATCATCTTCAAAACCAGTTAAGAACTCCTTCGACCAATCTGTGCTAAATCCACAATTCATAGAGCGAAACTCTTTTACCTGGACTCCTAACTTTTCTATAAAATTAACCCAAAGTCCATCAGATCCTGTCTTCTTCCAACTTCCTCCACCAAGACAGAGAATAGTATCAGTGGTTTTAATATCTATACTTTTCTCATCAACATAAAAACTTAACTCTCCATCTTTAGTGATTGAAGTGAGTTTATGTTTTAAGTGTAGATGAAATTTTGGTGATGATTTTAATTTTTCAAGCCATAGAGAAAGTAATTGAGCGGCCTTAAGAGTTTTTGGAAACACTCGACCACTACTACCAATGAAGGTCTCAACCCCAAGACCTTTACACCATGCTCTTAAGTCCTCTGGAGAGAACTCGCTTATAAGTCTTGTAAAGACTGCTGTATTCTCACCATACTTTTCTACAAATTTTTCAAGATCTTCACTGTGAGTAAGGTTTAGCCCACCATTTCCGGCCACGAGAAACTTCTTCCCTACTCCACTTTTTTGATCGTAGAGGTGTACTTCAAAGCCATTCTCAAGTAATAAATAAGCGCAGTAGAGCCCACTTGGACCTGCTCCAACAATATGAACTTCTTTACTCATTGCTCTCTTCGCCTTCGGAAAACTCGATAAAAGAAAGAATCTCTCCAGCGTCCCAAGATTGAATATCACTCTTTAGAGAATCGAGTAGAGTCTCAAAGAGTGAGAGTTTTTCCTTTGCACTAGTTTCACTATTTAGGCCAATGACTGAATCTCTCCAATATTCAGATTGAATCAACCTTGCCCTAAGGGCCATAGAGAGAATATCAACCCACGAAGGTAGTGAGAATGTAAAGTTCAAGGCCAGAGAATCGTCATGAGCATGGGTCTTATGCCAATGTCCCTTTGGAACGAAGAGAAGACTCCCCTCGCTGAGTTCGTATTCCTCATCGTACTTAATTGAATCAGGAAAAGGAGAATCAATATAACTTGAGAGTTCAGGATCAGAAATTGTTCCTAGAGTATGTCTTGTAAGAGGGTTTCTTACACATTCATTTTCTTTTAGCCACCATGACTTTCGACCTTTTAATTGTAGGACTAAATTTATATTTTGATCAAAGTGAGTCGCTGTCCCCCCACCCTTAGGTGTAGCATAGACTAGGTTTCTAGACATCGTTGCTCTTGAAACACCAAAGTCTCCACATAAGCGGTTCAAGTCATCTTGCATTTTCTCATCAAAGAGATTGAGGTCATTAAAGAGAAGGCCCATCCCTTGATCATAGTAACTCATGGCCTCATGGGTAGAGACTTTCTTAGTACTCGCTTCATCTTTTAGATCAAGTAAGTGAACATCTACTTCCCCAGTCCAGTGGTCTAGAAAATTTGTCACCGATGAAAATTTAGGAAGATTCTTTAACTCATTAAAATATTCAGATGTACCATTGTATGAGTAAACTTCATTACTCATTACACTTTTCATTAATTTATTAATTTCTTCTTTTGGTAGAAGTCGACTTAAAAAGTGAAACACTAATTTCCTCTCTTAAATACTTCTAAATTAAGATCGACTTTACCACCAATCCAAATAGCATGATCGGTATGATCTTCTAGATCATTTCCAGTATCTGGGTGCATGAATATAATCAGCCCCTCTCTATTCTCTAATATCCAAGGCATCGCCTTTGGAAGTTCATCATTTTTAAAAAGTAGCTGGCAACTCCACATAGGATGTGGACCAACAAGCCTTTCGTGAATTCTTCCGATTGAAAATAGACCAAACTCTCTGGCCTTCTCTACAACCTGCTTGGCGACTTCTAAATTCTCTTCACTGTAATATAGGTGTGCATGGTATTCTTTAACATTCATAAACTCTTCTCTCGTTTTAAAAATTCTTCTAATAGATCAAGAAAGTGCTGCAAGTTCACAGAGTCTTTCTTTCTCGTATGGGTTACTGCCCAAATTGGTATCTCTTTTGCGAGATACGAGTCTAAGACGCTAAGAAGCTTACCACTATCAATATACTCTTTCACGTAGACATCGGGAAGTTTCACTAAACCAATACTATCTAGTGCGGCTTTTAGAAGCACTCTACCATTATCAGAGCGAATATTTCCACTGAGCTTTATCCTCTCTACTTTCTTTTTGATAATAAAGGACCAATAGTCACCTACTCCCATCAAGCAATTAAATTCCTTTAACTCCTTAGGGGATTTTGGTTCACCATTTAGTTTAACGTACTTCTTCGTGGCACAAATATACTCTCTTCTAAAGGATATTTTCCTAGCATAGAGATTTGAGTCAGCGAGATCTCCCACTCTAATGGCCACATCTACGTTTTCATCGAGTAAGTCTACGTTTCGAGTTGAAAATGAGATATCTACCTTTAGATCTGGATATTCTTTGGCCATTTTAAAGAGAACAGGAGCGATATAATCCTCTCCATATGCTCCGGCGAGGGAAACCTTGAATACACCCTTAGGCGTTGGAGATCTGTTGGCCAAGCTCTCACTGATTGATTCCAGAATATTCAACGGGCTTGAGCACTTTGCAAGTAACTCTTCTCCCAAATAGGAAAGTTTCACCTTTCTAGTAGATCTTATAAAGAGCTTCTCACCAAATTCCTCTTCTAAACTGGTGATTATTTTACTCACATAGGCCTTAGAGACTCCCATCTCTTTGGCAGCAAGGGAATAACTTTGATTCTTGGCCACTTTCTCAAAGACTGAAAGTGAAGATATAACTCGCATTGTTTCCATATGGAAACACTCTGTCACCATAGTAAACTAATGTCAACTAAGTGATAGTATAATTTAGTTGAATTTAATCACAGGAGAAAAATATGAAAGTTAAAGCAGCAGTAGCTTGGGGACCAAAGCAACCTCTCAGTATCGAAGAAGTTGATCTAGAAGGACCAAAAAAAGGTGAAGTTCTTATTAAAGTTATCGCCTCAGGTGTTTGTCACACTGACGCTTATACTCTCTCAGGAGAAGATCCAGAAGGATTATTCCCTGTGATTCTTGGACACGAAGGTGGCGGAATTGTCACAGAAGTTGGAGAAGGTGTGACAACTCTAGCTGTTGGTGATCACGTTATCCCACTTTACACACCAGAGTGTGGTGAGTGTAAATTCTGTACTTCAGGAAAAACAAACCTCTGCCAAAGAATTAGAGAGACTCAAGGGCGAGGACTTATGCCAGATGGAACAAGTCGTTTTTCTAAAGATGGAAAACCAATTTTTCATTACATGGGTACATCAACATTTGCAGAGTACACAGTCGTTCCAGAAATTGCCCTAGCAAAAATCGACAAGTCTGCACCTCTTGATAAGGTTTGTCTTCTCGGTTGTGGAGTCACGACGGGAATTGGCGCTGTATTAAATACTGCTAAAGTTGAAGAGGGAGCGACTATTGCTGTCTTTGGACTTGGTGGAATTGGACTCTCTGTTGTACAAGGTGCAAAAATGGCTAAAGCATCAAAGATTATCTGTATTGATATCAATGAAGATAAATTTGAGATGGCCAAGAAATTTGGTGCAACAGACTTTATTAATCCAAAGAAGTACGACAAACCGATTCAAGAAGTTATCGTAGAGCTCACAGAAGGTGGAGTTGATTACTCATTTGAATGTATTGGTAATGTTGACCTCATGAGGGCCGCTCTTGAGTGTTGTCACAAAGGATGGGGAGAATCAATTATTATCGGTGTTGCAGGAGCTGGTAAAGAAATTAGTACAAGACCATTCCAACTTGTAACAGGTCGAGTATGGAGAGGAACGGCTTTTGGTGGAGTTAAAGGTAGAACAGAGCTTCCAGGCTATGTTGATAAGTATATGAGTGGAGAAATTAACCTCGATGACTTAGTCACATTCAAGCTTCCACTAGAAGAAATAAATAAAGCCTTCGATCTTATGCACGAAGGAAAGAGTATTAGAACAGTAATTGATTTTGAATAAGTAGGAAACAAGCTATGATTGTAAACTTAAAGAAGAAACATAGAAGCTTTAAAGGATTTACTAAATTCTATAGTCATAATTCTGTTGTAACAGGAACTGAGATGAATTTCTCAACTTATGAGCCAGATAATAAAATTGAAAATGCTATTATTTGGCTCTCGGGCCTTACTTGTAATGAAGAAAACTTTATTACAAAGGCAGGAGTTCAGCCTCTTCTATCTGATACTAATACAATGATTATTTGCCCAGATACTTCCCCTAGAGGGCTTAATTTAGAGGGCGAACACGAGAGTTATGACTTTGGATCAGGTGCTGGCTTCTATTTAAATGCCACGACTCCAGGATATAAAGATCATTATAAAATGTATGATTATATCAGTGTTGAAATCGTTCAAATTTTAAAAGCTAGTTTTAATATAAAGAAGATTTCAATAATGGGTCACTCAATGGGTGGTCATGGAGCGCTAGTTCTTTCTCTGAATGAAAAAGAGTTATTCACAAGTGTTTCGGCCTTCTCACCTATTGTAAATCCAACAAAGTGCCCTTGGGGACAAAAGGCCTTCTCTGGCTATCTTGAAAACCCAGAGACTGAGGGAGGTAGATATGATGCCACTCTTCTCGTAAAAAGTGGTCACAATCGATCGGATACAATTCTTATTGATCAGGGTCTTGATGACGAATTCCTAGAGAAAGAACTCTTATCCGACAATTTCATTCAGGCATGTGATAAAGTTGATCAATCTTTAAAGTTAAACTTTAGAAAAGATTTTGATCATAGCTACTACTTTATCGCAAGTTTTCTACCTGATCACATTAATCATCACCTTAGTCTCTTGAATAAATAACGAATGGTGCTCTTAAAAAGAGCACCATTGCATAAAATATGTTAATATTTTCCAGAATTTACCGACAGGAAAATTGTGGAAGTCGTTTTAAATAATACATTACTTATTGGATCAATATTATTACTGCTAAGTGTAGTGATGAGTAAATCTTTAAGTAAATTTGGACTTCCAATTCTAGTTCTCTTCCTTTTTGTAGGAATGATCTCAGGTAGTGAGGGTATTGGAGGAATTGATTACGAGAATTATGAGCTCACCCACTCCCTCTCTCTCGTGGCCATCTGTCTTATTATCTTTACAGGTGGACTCTTAACAAAAATTTCAGATATTAGGCCAGTTATGAAGTCTGGAGTCGTACTCTCGACTCTTGGAATTCTCTTAACCACAGGTATGATCGGTGTCTTTTGTCACTATCTCTTCCACATTAATCTCTTCGAGTCCTTTCTTATTGGTGCGATTCTCTCTTCCACAGATGCCGCGGCCGTATTTACAGTTCTAAGAGATAGAAATGCTCAGGTTCCAAAAAGAGTAAAGTCACTTCTAGAACTTGAATCGGGAAGTAACGATCCTATGGCCTACCTACTCGTTACAATCTTTCTTGGTCTCTACCAGGCAGATATCGAAACCAGCCAGATGAACTCACTCATCTCTTTTATTGTAAATCCACTCTTTGGTATTATTGGAGGCTATGCCTTCTTTAAAATATTCAAATTGATTAATGATAAAGTTGAACTCGACTTTCAAGGTCTCTACCCTGCCCTTGCCCTTGGTTTTCTCTTTTTAAATTACTCACTCGTCACTTCCTTTCATGGAAACGGCTTCCTCGCTGTTTACATCTTTGGACTAAAAGTTGGTAATGAGAGAATCATCCACAAGCAAATACTTACTTCATTCTTTGATGGAATTTCGTGGCTCTTTCAAATTGGTCTCTTCATTCTTTTAGGATTACTAGTCTTCCCTTCAAGACTCTTAGAGATCGCTTCCAGTGGGGCCATGCTCGCAGTATTTAGTATTATTATTGCCAGACCGGCCATTGTATTTATTTGTTTAATGTTCTCTCGTTTTGACTATAGAGAAAAGCTCCTCATTTCATGGGCGGGACTAAAAGGAGCGACTCCTATTGTCTTCGCCAGTTTAGTGGCAATGAATGTTGGAAAAGAAGCGAACTTCATTTTTGACTTAGTCTTCTTTACGGTCATTATCTCTGCTCTAGTTCAAGGCTCCACAGTAAAGCTACTTGCTAAGAAGTTAAACCTACTTATTGAGTCTATTATTGACCCTGACTTTCCTATTGATCTAGAAGTTATAGAGAAAACAAAGAATGGTATTAGAGAGTTTATGATTGAGGACACAGACTTTGCTGTAGAAAAGCGTGTTGTGGACCTGGGACTCCCTAAGGGGACGGTCATACTTTTTATAAAAAGAAGTGGTGGATTCATCATTCCGGATGGCTCAACATCATTTAAAGCAAAAGATAAGATTCTCATGGTGACGTCTGAAAAGGATGAGCTAGAAAGCTCTATGACTCACTTTAAATTCGACAAAACTGCTCCAGAAAGTATTGAAATTACTGCAAGTTAGTCTTCCTTAAGAAATACATAATTTCCTCCACAAATATTAAAACTTTGTTCAAGTTGTGACGATAAAATTTAGTACAGATATTTTCAACTAGGAATTCAATGTGAAAAAACTCTCTTTAAAGAATAAACTCATTCTAAGCTTCTTAATTGCAGGACTTGTTCCAGCAACAATTATCGGAGTTTTATCATTTAAGAACTCATCTAAGAGTCTTGAAGTGGAAATTAAAGAGAAGTTAGTGGCAATTAGAGAGTCAAAGTCATTTCAAGTTGAAGATATGATTACCATTATGAAGACTCAAGTTAAAGATCTAGCTGAAAGTGGACTCACAACTGGTGCCTACATCAACTTAAAAGAGGGATACAATCTCTACTCACAAGAAGTCTATGATGCTGACGCCTACCAAGCGAAGTTGGATCTAGAGTCTTACTACACCAAAGGTTTTATAAAAGATTTTAATGCCAAGAATACTTATCAATTAGATGCAAAGAAAATATCTGGTACTCTATCTGATAACTCTCTTCTTCTACAAAGAGACTTTGTTCTTAGAAACTCTCACCCTATTGGAGAGAAATATAAGCAAATGTCCGCTGGAGAATCAAGCTATTCAAAGGCCCATAGTAAGTTTCACGCTGACTTCTTAAAGTATTCTAAGAATTATAATTACTACGATATTTTCATTGTAGATGCCGAGACGAATACAATTATTTACTCAACATATAAGGAAGGTGATTTTGCAGCAAATCTTAGTAATGAGTTATACAAGAACTCACCTATCTCTAAGGCGTACTTTGCTTCACTAAAAAACCATGACAAGGCCATTATTACAGATATTCAAAAATACTGGCCAAGCTTTAATGCTCCAGCACAATTTGTTGCTCACAGTATAAAGCTAGATGGTCAAATTGTTGGTTCACTCATTTTCCAAGTTCCAGTTGATAAGTACAACACTATCACGACAGGAAATTTCAACTGGAAAAACCATGGACTAGGAATGACTGGTGAAAATGTTATCCTAGGAAGTGACTTAGTCGAGAGATCAATCTCAAGAAGTCTACACGAAGATAAGTTAGGCTTTTCTAAAAAACTTGCATCAATTAACTACAATAAAGATGACCTTCAATTTATTGAAACTCAGGGAACAACTGCCCTTGCCTACAAGATGGGAAGTGAGAATATTTCTAACGCAGTAAAAGCAGCAACGCCAGCAGTACTATATTACACTGATATGTTTAATAAAGAGCAAATCGCAGCAGTTCAAAAAATTAATGTTGATGAACTCTCTTGGTTTGTTATTAGTAAAATATCAAAAGAAGAGGCCTATGAATCAGTGGTCTTACTTAGAAATTTAATGCTAACAATTGTAGGTGTATCAGCTGTTGTCATTATTTTATTTTCACTCACTCTCTCAACTACTCTTGCTAATAAGATTACAGCAATTGGAGTTAAACTCAAAGATGGCGCATCAAATGTACTTGGAAGTAGTACTAGTATTGCAGAAGGTTCTACAGAACTTTCAACAACTACAGATCAACTGGCAGCAAGTGTTCAAGAAACCTCATCTTCTATCAGTGAAATCTCTGCTATGGTGACAAGAAGTTCTGAATCTGCACAAAAGGCCTCTAAGCTTAGTCAAGAAAGTAGAGAAAAAGCAAACCAAGGAAAGATGTCTGTAGCAGAAGTGAAGAGAATCATTGAGCTCATTCACCAAAGTAACGAAGATGTCGTTAAAGGTGTTGATACTAATAATGAAAAGATTGAAGATATTAATAAAGTGATTCAAGAGATTGCAGATAAGACGAAAGTTATTAACGACATCGTTTTTCAAACAAAACTCCTCTCTTTCAATGCCTCAGTAGAAGCGGCAAGAGCTGGTGAACAAGGGAAAGGATTTGCAGTTGTCGCAGAAGAAGTAGGTAACCTCGCTTCAATGTCTGGTAAAGCTGCAGCTGATATCGGTCTCCTACTAGAAGATAGTACTCAAAAAGTAAGCCATATTGTTCAAAGCTCTAAAGAGCAAATGGAGAGAATCCTCGTTTCTGCAAAGAAGAATGTAGAGGATGGGATCGAAAAATCTAGTGAGTGTGAGTCAATCCTAGATGAAGTACTCAATAGCTTTGAAGTTGTTGATCAATCCGTTACAGAAATTGCACGCTCTTCTGGAGAGCAGGCTCAAGGTGTTCATGAAATCACTCAAGCGATTCAAGAAATTGATACGGCTACACAGCAGAACTCTGAAGTGGCAGGACAATCATCAGTAAGGGCCGAAGAGCTTAGAGCTCAGTCAGATATCCTATCTAATATTGTACTAGATATGGAAGAGATTGTTCATGGTACTAGAGATACAAAAATCATCGATAAGAGAAAAGAAAAGTCTAGACCTTCTAAGAGAGAAGAAAAGAAGAAACCAGACTTAAAGCTTCTTAAAAAGAGTGTAGACACTTCTTCAAGAAAAGTAGAAAAAGTAGAAGAGAGAAAAGTCGTTGAAAGAAAGGAAGAGAATATTGCACCAATTTCAAAGAGTGCTCCAAAAGAATCAACTTCTAACACTGCTTTAATCAACGGTATCCCTTCTGCTGATGATGATAGATTTGAAGATATTATCTAGAAAATAGATTTTTCTGTATAATTGGTAAATAGCTCTAGGGCCTTAGTCCCTATGAGCGAATTACCTGATAGATTAAGCTCAGGAGACCAAACCGCAACGGAGAACTCTCCTGGAAGAACCGCTACTATTCCACCGCCAACACCACTCTTCGCTGGTAGACCAACCCTGTAAGCAAAATCCCCAACGTTGTCATAGAGTCCACAAGTGAGCATTAAAGAGTTAACCCTCTTCGCCTTTAAACTTGTCACTACTCTCTTCCCAGTCGCAGGATTGACTCCTCCATTGGCCAAGAAAAGAAAGGCCTTAGCTAGGTCAACAGTGTTCATCGCAATAGAGCAGTGATGAAAGTATACATCTAAGAGTTGAATTGGGTCCGACTCAATATTTCCAAAACTCTTCATAAAGTATGCAAGAGCTGAGTTTCTCTCACTATGCTGAAACTCAGATAGTGCTACATTCTTATCAAATTCAATACTCTCATTTTGGCTCAAGTCTCTGACAAAGTTTAAGATTTCATCATAAGCATTGGTAAATCTTTGAATGATGGCATCTGTTGTGACTAGAGCTCCAGCGTTAATAAAAGGGTTTCTAGGAATACCTTGCTCCGTCTCTAATTGAACGAGCGAATTGAATGCAGAGCCAGAGGGCTCCTTACCGACTCTCTCCCACAACTCATCTTGTAGGACATTCATTGCCATAGTGAGTACAAAGACCTTGGAAATACTTTGAATTGAGAAAAGCTTATCACTACTTCCGCACGAGTAAATACGCCCATCAACCGTAGCGACAGTCATAGCAAATTGCTTAGGGTCTATTTTTGCCAACTCTGGTATATAATTAGCGACTTCACCCATACCAAAGTACTGCTGAATATTCTTCTCTACTCTATCCAAGATATCTTGCACATTTAACTCCTGAAGCATTCATACATTATCTGAAAAGCTTTCTTAATATCATTGTTTTTTTTTCATGGGCTTAATTAAGTATTAACGAAGTCAATTATAAATGCTTATATACCAAAAAAAGGAAATTATATGAAGGCCATAATCTTAATTGCTACAATCTTTATTGGATTTAATACATTTGCCGCCTCGACAATTGTTCATCCATTCAAGACTGAATTCTACTCTAATAGTGGTGATCTTAACTTTAGCGCTACTCTCCAACAGGCATGTCGCTATGAAGTTCCAAACTGGAGTGACTCAGCTGAATATAAGACAAATTATAAGAAATATGACCTTCCTATTAAGAATAAAAAGCTAAGTAATGGTCTTACAAGGCATACGCTAGAACTTAAAAATACTAAGTACCTAGAGGTTAAAGGACTATTTAAGCCAACTAAAGAGTGTATGAGTGAGATAGTTTTTGAGATTAAAGACGCTAAGTATAGCGTGGGTTGGGCCAACCAATTTAAGAGGGCCATCTCATTTAAGATCTGGGATCTTGGTAATTTTAGAGGTGGAGATACTAGCTTTAATATTAGTAAGTTTGAGAGACAAGTTGAAAATATTGTCTTTAGCTTCAAATACTACCCATATCCTTCGCAAGTGACGATCTTCCTAATGGCCGATGGAGAGAAGATTTCAAACCTACTCTCTACAAGCGCTGCGATTAATTCAAAAACTCAGATGCCTTATCGTCTCAAGAGATAAGCTACTGAAATAACGGATGGCCGTCTAGAATCTTGACGGCCTCTAAAATACTTTCAAAGAAAATCACCTCTATCAAATCCTCTGCTAATATGAATAAAAACTAAAAACCAGAGGACGACTATGAATATCAAAAAAGCACTGATTCTTGCTTCTATCTTTATGACTTCAACATCAATCTATGCTTTCGAATTAACTCCAGAGAAATTTATTAGTTGTTATAAGAAAGCTGTAAATGAAAGAATTCAAGAAATTAAAGAAGAGAATCCTGAAGCTGAGTTATGTGATCAAATGAGCTCGACAGAAGTCAGACTACTAGACTCACTATATCTAGATGAATTTATTCTAGATGGAGAATATGTAAGATTTAGAACTAGTGACATATTAAATGCTAGTGTTCAAACCCATTACGACCTCATTAAAAGAGAAAAGCAAAAATATAATATTTCATGTTATGAGAGTAGATTTCACCTTCTAAGAAGAACAGATCTAGACTTAATTGAAGAGGCCCTCGAAAAAATGTTTAATACTAAGCTTGGATTTAGAGGATGGTCTAAGGATGTTAAAGAACTAGACTATTCATATTGCATGTAGAACTGGCCCTTATCATTTTTCAGCTATAGAATTCCTCAAAAGGAGTTTTATATGCTGAAAATCTATGGTTTCAATTCCCAAAATAATAAGAAAGTTGTCTACCTGGCCAAAGAACTAGGTCTAGACTTTGAATTCGTTAAAGTCGATTTAATGAAGAGAGAAAATCGTAGCCCAGAGTTCCTAAAGATGAACCCTGTTGGAAAGGTTCCTGTTCTAGAGCACGATGGAAAGTATCTCTTTGAATCAGGCGCAATATGTAGATATATCGCAACACTCGTTGATACACCCCTTGCCCCAAAAGAAAAATTTGAATATGCCCAAGTCGATCAGTGGATGGAATTTTTCACGAACCACCTCGGAAGATGGCTTAATACACTCTTCTTTGAAAAGATCCTCAGACCATTTCTTGGTATTGGTAGCCCTGTTAAAGAAACTTGCGAAGAAGCAGAGAAGTTTATTTCACAGCAAATGAAAGTCCTAGAAGGAGAGCTTTCAAAGAGAGAGTTTATAGCTTCCAATGAATTGAGTATAGCCGATATTTACGCCTACGCTTATATTGAACAAACGATTGCTCTTGAAATGGATCTTAGCGAATTCCCAAATACTCTAAAATGGAGAGATATGATCTCAAAGAGAGAGTCTATCGTTGAATGTCAAAAGTACTTTAATTAGGAAGTGTGCCCATGGCCCTTAGTGCGACTATATATAAAGCAAATATAAGCCTATCAAATCTGAGTCATAATCATTATGAGGACTACTCACTAACTATGGCCATGCACCCTTCAGAAAATGAGCAGAGAATGATGAAAAGACTTCTCTGCTTCCTTTTAAATGCTTCAGAGAACTTAGAGTTTACTAGAGGCTTAAGTACCACAGAAGAGCCTGAGATCTGGGAGAGGTCCTTAACGGGAGAAATTCTCCATTGGATAGAGATGGGAGAGCCAACGCTAAAGCGAATTAAGCAGGCCCAAGGCAAAGCTCGCCAAGTTAGTGTCTATACTTTCAATACCAATACTTATCAAGAGTGGTTCGAAAAGCTTAAAGCAAAACTCTCTTTTAAAAATCTCGCCATATACTATATTTCCAATGAATCCAATATCGAGTTGGACTCTCTATGTAAGAAGAGCATGCAACTTAGCTGTACTATTGAAGATGATTCAATGTACTTATCAAGTGATGATGTCATGATTTCTTTGAAAGTAGAAAAATTGAAATAAAAAAAGGTGCCGAAGGCACCTTAACTATTTGAGCTTTGAAACAATTTCGTAGCTATATTTACCGTGATAGAAGATCTCTGTTCTAAACACTCCTAGAGAGTGAATAGAAGGATGATAGTAAAGAAGCATGTGCCACTTACCTTCTGGATAATCTCTACTCACTGTGGACTTAGATCTGATCTCAACAACGTGAGCATCCTTATATCCATCTTTGTCCATCTGCTTAATATACTTAATTGTTGCCACCTTATCTTCATTGGCAATATCAATTGGCCCAAAGTCTTTAAGGTCGTAGTAACCTTGCTCAGTAGACATCATGCTTGGAAATGAGAGTATATAAGAACCTTGCATATACTTCTTAAGGATTCTTCCAATTAAACCTTTAGGCTTTAATTTATAATCAATATTTACAAGAAATCCGTCGTTAAATGCTTCGTGCTTTTTAATCTCTAAATTTCCATCTTTATGATACTTTCCATCTGAAACTTTATGGTAAAGAGACTCAGTGATCCCCATAGCAGGGCTCATAAAAGATAGGGCAAAAAGTAAAGTAAGAATCATTCTCATTTGTCTAATCCATTGAAAAAATTAACTATATTAAAATGTTAGCAGAAGATAATTTAGTCTGCATTATTTATACAGGGCTGAAACGCTGCGTTGGTAAAAATTTTATTCACAAAAACTAATCTTACATTACTCACTAAGTCAATTGACTTAGAATCACTTTAATTATAGCTCTTCTCTATGTATCAAGCAGACCACCACCTAGTGCTTGCTCCCATAAGGGGCGTCACAAATTATATTTTGAGAAATGCTCTCGAGCAGACCTTTGGAGGAGCAGACTCCTCTATTTCTCCTTATATTGTGACTAAGGAAAGTGGTGAGCTTAATAAGAGACAATTGGAAGACTCCCTCTTTACTAAGAACCTCATTCCTACAACCGCTCAGATCCTCACTAAAGAAGTTGATCAATTCATACATGCAGCAAAGCACTTTAAGGACTTAGGCGTACAAAAGGTCAATCTCAATATGGGCTGTCCCTATCCAATGGTGGCCAATAGAACAAAGGGATCAGGACTTCTGCTACACCCTGGGCGTGTAGAAAAGCTCCTGACAGAGATAAAAGAAAGGTGTCCACTAGAGCTAAGTGTGAAAATTAGGCTCGGAAGAGAGTCAAAAGATGAAATCAAAGAGATTATCCCAATTATCAATGCTCTAGATATTAAAGATTTCACAATTCACGCTAGACTAGGAAAGCAACTCTACAAAGGAGTTGTTGACCTCGATGGATTTGAAGAGTGCCTTCCCCTGCTGAAGTACACTCCTTGTTATAATGGAGATATCAAGACCCCTAGTGATTTTGAAAATATTTCTAAGCGCTTCCCTCAAATTAAGAGATGGATGATCGGCCGTGCTGCCCTTTCCAACCCAGCACTTTTGTCACAAATTAGAGGTGAAGAATATAATGAACAAAAATATAGAGCACTATTTATAAAAATGCATAAGTTGATGAGTGAAGAGTACCTCAGTCGAGAAAATGCTAAATCCGATTATCTACAGAGAATGAGAGAGCACTGGCTCTATTTTAAAGACATATTTGTTGATGAAAGAAAGGTGTACAAGAAAATAAAGAAGGCCAAGTCAATCGACGAATTTCATAATGTCATTGACTGGGCCCTAGATCAGGAAATCTCTGATGAGGTCTTAAATTAAATTCCCCAATTTTTAATAATAGGTGCGAACTCTCCGTCACAGAAAAATCCTAAGAAGAGAGCGTCATCTGCACCAACATCACCAGAGGTCATAATCCTCCCCCAACTATTGTCACCCATATTTTGAATTTTCTTACAAGATGCTTTCTCAGGAGAGGAATACCACTTATCCGTATGACCCATACAAATAAGGCATTTCTGTTTTACATAAGAGTTTACTTCTTCATTAGATCCATCAGGACAGCGCATTCTGTAATAGAAAGAATCATCTTCATTAACATCTCCACCAGTCTGTAAAGTTGCGGAAGAGCCAAAGTTAAAATTGTATTGCCTAGAGCCTAGTGGAGAGCTATTGGCCGATGAACCATTATCAGTGGCATCTCTCCAACCAAATCCAACCTGACAGCTTTTAAAGTAATCTGTAAGATCTCCACCACTGCCACAATTGGCCGCCAACCTAAAGCGGTCATCACTATTAACATCACCTCTTAGCCTTACTCCAATAAAACCACCACTACTCATATCTAAAGTAGCACTTCGATAAGAGCCTCCACTATCACTATGGGCAAGTGTCATAGAGCAATTTATCGGATAGTAATAATCTTCATTCACTTTTGAGAGAGCTTCACTATTACAAGAGATAATTCGGCTCACCCCTGTAGATTCGGGAGTCTGCCCAGTGGCAGTATTTACGACAATATCGTAATCATCAGTCATTGTTCGCGTCTTAGTCGCCGAAATTTTCTTCTCTGTCACAACTCGAACGATGGCAACATCATTAGTAGAAGCAGAATCTTCATAGTCCCAATTAAGATTTCCGTCTCCATTGGGATTATTAAAAATAAGTTTTATAGATTTAATAGTGACCTTTCCATACTTACTCTTATCGTCACTACCAGGATTATTTTGGCCATTAAATTTCTTTTGAACTCTTGTAGTTCCATCAACATTAGAAGTATAAAGCGCTATATCAAGGCCTTCACCATCTTCATCATTTGATGACTTTCTAAAAGTGACCGGCGAATCTGGTGCTCCCTTTTCTCCGTTTCCAGCAAGACTCACTCTACAATAGCGCTCATCGTTTAAAAGCATTCTAATATTAGTCGCTAACTCTAGCTCATCATTCTTTGACTGCGCAAAGTTCTGCTGTTGGCCCATATTCTTTGTTAATTGCATAAAAGCAAGAGAGAGAACTCCTAAAAGTCCTGCCGCAACAATAACTTGTGCAAGTGAAAATCCACCTTCATTTTTAAGCATTTATCCTCCCGATATTAGAGAATATTTTAACAGCTCTACCAATTTGATAAAAGGGATTATGAGAATAAATCTAGAATTGATTTTGCAAGAAGCCCTAACAGTACAAAATTAAAGACAGTTTTAATAACTTTTACGTTTCCTTTCACTACAAAACTACTACCTAAGAAGTTTCCGCACATGCTGGCAAAGATTGCGATAGTGGCAACTTCCCATGCTATTAGACCTTTTGAGAGGAAAATAATAAAAGCGGATATATTACTGGTATAATTAATCATTCTAGCACTGGCAGAAGCTTGGTGGAGTCCATAATTTAGAAATAGCACCATCGCCACGATCAAAAATGTCCCTGTTCCAGGCCCAAAGAAACCATCATAACCACCAATAATAAATCCAATTAAAGAACAGCGGATAATGAGCTGCTTATTTGTAAGAGAGAAATCATCATGCTTTAGAATTCTATCTTTAAAGTTATTAAGGATAAATATAATGGGAACAACTGCAATAAGAATATACGTCATATTCTTTTTATCTAAATATGAAGCAAGATTAGCTCCAATACTTGAACCAATCAAACCGAGAAAAATACCGTAACCAATGACTTTAAAATCAACAACTCCACTTTTAATATATCTAAAAACAGCAACTGTAGATCCACTAGTGCTCACTAATTTATTAGTTCCAAGAATTAGATGACTTGGAACTCCAAGCGCCATATAGGTAGGAATCGTAATCAGACCACCACCTCCAGCAATTGAATCAACAAAGCCAGCAAAACTCACAAAGATAAATATAAGGAATGAATCTAAGAGTGTTAAATCCAAATTAAAACCACTTTAGCATTGATGCCTGAATGAGAGGACTAAGGGCCTCTGTTGATAAGAACTTTTTAACAAAGTCACCTGGATTATAGATTCTCTCTCTACCATCTGGATAGTAGAAATAAGAAAAGAAGAAGTCACCCTCATATACTCTTAGAAGAATATCTGAGTCCAAAGTATCGTAACCTAAAGTATAAGAGAAGTAGTCAGCAAGCTCTATTCCTTCATCACTATAGGCGGCATTTAAATCATAAATAATACCATCGTGTAAAAGGACTACATGCCAAGCATAGGAATTATCGAAGCGGCCATTTTGAGGCTCAAGACGAGTTCTTGTTCTATCCTGCTGGATTATGAGAACTTTAATCTCCGCTAAATCTGCTCCTTTCTTCTTTAGATAACGAAGTAATTTAGCGTGATTCTTATGGCAGTAATTAACTTCGTATGGAGCATCCTGATAGTATTCACTATAGTTGAAGTAGAGAACTTCACCTGTAGAAGCACTTAGTGAGTTGAAACTAAA
Organism: Halobacteriovorax marinus SJ; assembly: GCF_000210915.2. Lineage (NCBI taxonomy): Bacteria > Pseudomonadati > Bdellovibrionota > Bacteriovoracia > Bacteriovoracales > Halobacteriovoraceae > Halobacteriovorax > Halobacteriovorax marinus. The sequence goes on along the minus strand of NC_016620.1, from coordinate 1,134,412 downwards.
TAAAAAACAAAGATAAAAGATAATAATTTTCATAACTTCCAGATAACATTCAAAAATGAGTTTGTACTTGTATAAGCTTATCCTTTGTATTTATTTCAATATACCTATCTTTAAGGCATCTAATTCTATATTTATTCCTTAAATAAATTAAATAAGGATTCAAAATGAAAAATACACTTCTTGCACTATCGATTGCTCTAATTTCAACTTCAAATATCTTAGCTTGTGAAAGCGTTGATCAGAAAATTAACGAATACAGAGTTGGACTTGCGAGCCAGATAGACGTAGCGAAGGCCGTTGATTGTAACCTGAATAAAGAACTTTCTAAAAAGTCTATGTGTAATACAAAGATTGGATTAAAGCAGGATCTTTACGACTACGCAAAGAGATCATATGAATACGGTATGACGACTCAAGAAGAACTCTTTCAGGCCAAAGAAGAGCTAAACCTAGTTAAAGAAATCTGTAATTAATTCTAAAAGAAATTATAACCAATCATAAGAAAGCCTGTCTTAGCATCTAAGACAGGTCCTATTTCTTTGTGAATCATATATCCAAATTTTAAATTAACACGATCAAAAATCCCTGCCGCGACATAGAGAATTGCTAAATCACCACTACAATAAGAGCCCTTAACTCTATAATCAGAAATTCGACAATCCTCTCCACCATACCCATCACGGGAAGAAAATTGATATCCTAATTGAATACCTAAACTCAAACGATAATTATCATGGTGAAAAATTCGAGGAGAGATGCTCACTCCGATAGTGGGAGATATAGCAATATTATCAGCTTCCGATCCAAGAAATGTATAATAATCTAAGAAGTAAAAAGAAGCTTGAAAGTTCACGCTCTTTGAAAAAGTTGGATAATTCTTCTTTATTCCAACTTCAAGTGTATTACCAAAGTTGAAATACAGTAAATCACTAGGTGGAATATAGTCTAGGTTCTGAAGAAGATAAGTTTCTATAACACCAATCATAGCAGCTTCCTGAGAGGGTTGTTTTCTCTTAAAAGCGTTGAGCATTCTTCGCTGAGAGAGATAAACTTTCTCTACTCCATCTACATGAAAGCTTGAATTTAAGTTTAGATCTGTATATTTAAATTTCAGAGTATCTAAGACACGAAGAATGTAATTAACCTCACTTTCTTCGCCTTCGCTATTCTTTGTTGGTGTATCAAGTCCTTTAGGAAGATTTGGAATAATTGTATATGCCTGATCACTTAGTCCATAGAACTTACATAGATCTTTAAAACGTCCTTCTTTATCATTTAGGTTCTTACAAAATCTATGGGCCCTAAATATTTCGAGTTGAAAAATCTTTTGAAGATTTTCATCAAGCTCAGGGAAGTTTTCTTCACATTTATCGATGGCCTCCTTACTGCTCTTTCGAATCATTTCAAAGCAATTGTGAAGGGCCGTATTATTTAATGATGGGAATCGAATATCTTTGCTCTTATATTTCTTCTTCACAAATTCGTGGGCATCATTCATACCCAGCTCATAGTCAAACTTTCTAAAGTCTATATCGTAGAACCCCATAAAAGCATATAAAGGAGAGCTCATTGGAGGCAAAAGAGTTGTAGGGACAATTGAGCGCTCAATCACATCGAGATTATCTTTTAAGAAGGTCGCCTCTTCAGACATTCTAGATACTGCTATTAAATCGCTTAGGGAGTTTGCAATCATGCTCGAGAGATTTTCTTTCTCCTCTACATTGATACTTGAGGTGTCTAGCTCCTTAAAAGCGTGGTTCGATGAATTTAGATAATAGTATTCAAACTTCTTATAAGTTTTAGGATACAGTAATTCTGATATCTGATTCGTTAAGCTAAAGGGGTTATTATCAAAAACCCCACCATCAAAGAAAGTACTCTCCTGTGAGTTTTCTGCGCTACAATTTGATTCAGACTTCTTACACGTGGGGATCTTAACAGGAGCAAAGGCGACAGGAAAAGCACTCGTGGCATACATGACTTTCTTTATTAGGTCATAATTTTGATTAAAGTCATCTGAAAATGGAAGCTGTAATTGATTCTTAGTAGTGCCCTTAATAATTCTATTTCTAAAACTCACAGGCTTGCCTTCTCCGTTTCCTGAAATAGTGAAGACAAAGAAGTTTCTTAAGCTTGGAAAGTAAACCTTCTCGTGGTCAATCATATTAAATGGATGCTTACTAGTTACAGGTATACCTATCGTAAGATTACAATCTTTGGAGTATCCATTTTTAAACCTCTCCTTAAGTTCATTTATATAGGGGTCCATCCCCTCTCGGTGAAAGACACTTAAGGGAGTCACCTTTTCAGGGTCAAATAATTGATTGACTCCAGTATTTACCCAAACTTTCCAAAAGAGGCTCTCTTCCTTAGAAAAAGACTTCTTAGAGCAAAGTGTATCCACAGCGAAAATTGCATTGATACCACCGGCACTGGCTCCGGCCATATGAGAGATCTGAACATGTTTTGGGTTGCTCTTAATAAACTCTGTTAAATAGTAGAGAAATCCGCCTTTATACGATCCAAGTGATACTCCACCAGAAGTCGTAATCGCTGTTTTGGCGTGTGCCGAGTTAGATAAGAGAATAAGAAAAAAAGATAATATGAGAACAGTTTTCAATTTATGCCCTAGTTCATAATTTTAAAAAGATTTATCAATATATTTTGCTTTATTTCTAACGCTTTTTAAACCCTAAATTCAATTACTTATAGTAATGAGAGTAAGCTATTCGGTGTGCTAACTAACTTCACAGATAGTTTTTTCACGACCACCTTAAACTCTTCTATTTCTCGCTACTTACTGCTATATCTTGCCCATGAAAGTAAATGTAATCTACCTAGACAATCTAAAACTCGAAGCGAGCTTCGATGACTATAAAATCATTTCTGACCAGCCTGTTCGCTACAAAGGTGACGGACTTGCTCCAGGACCCTTTGATTATTTTCTGGCATCCTCGGCCATGTGTGCAGCCTACTTTGTAAAAGTCTACTGTAAAGCGAGATCTATCCCAACAGAAGATATTAGAATTAGTCAGCAAAATATTGTTGATCCTGAGAATAGATATAAGCAGAGTTTTGTAATCCAAGCTGAACTTCCTCCTGGTATTAGTGAAAAAGATAGAGAGGGAATTATTCGCTCTATGGATCGCTGTACTGTTAAGCGAGTCATCCAAAATGAAATCGATTTTAAAATTGAAGTTACTGACTCTCTCTCTAAAGATAATTCCCTAAACTACGAAACTGAAAGTGCAGCCGGAACTCAGACAATGATCCTTGGTAAGGACTGCTCACTAGAAGAGACTATTGAAAATATGACTGCTCTTCTAAAAGACTTAGGTATTAATATAGAAATTGTGTCGTGGAGAAATCCTGTTCCCCATGTATGGTCAGTTCATATTAGAGATGCGGACTCACCAATATGCTACACCAATGGTAAGGGTTCAACCAAGGACTCGGCCCTCTGCTCAGCTCTTGGTGAATACTTAGAGAGAATTAGTAATAACTACTTCTACAACGATTACTACCTTGGTGCCGATAATGCACAAGCAGAATTTGCTCACTACCCTGATGAAAAATGGTTCAAGCTTCAGGCCAATGGACAAATGCCCGAAGGTCTGATGGATGATTACCTTAAAGATATTTACTCAGTAGACGGTGAACTTAGAGCTCATCACCTCGTTGATACTAATACTGGAAATAAAGAGCGCGGTGTCTGCGCCATTCCATTCACTAGAAACTCGGACAAAGAGACAGTATATATTCCCGTAAACCTCATTGGTAATCTCTTTGTAAGTAATGGGATGAGTGCTGGAAATACGATTTATGAAGCAAGAGTTCAATGCTTATCTGAAATATTTGAGAGAGCAGTTAAGAACGATATTATCTCCAATGAAATGGCCCTACCAGATGTTCCAATGGAGATCATTGAAAAGTACCCAACAATTTTGGAAGGAATTAAGAAACTAGAGGAGCAAGGCTTCCCTATTCTCGTAAAAGACGCCTCTCTAGGAGGAAAGTTTCCAGTCATGTGTGTCACTCTAATGAATCCAAGAACAGGCGGAGTCTTTGCCTCTTTTGGAGCACACCCTAAATTTGAAGTGGCACTAGAGAGAAGTTTAACAGAGCTTCTACAAGGAAGAAGTTTTGAAGGAATGAACGATATCGCGCTTCCGACATTCAATGAATTTGCAGTCAAAGAGCACAATAACCTTGTCGATCACTTTATAGATTCTACTGGGGTTGTCTCATGGAAATTCTTTAGTTCGAAATCAGACTTTGAATTTGTTCACTGGGACTTAAAAGGGTCAACAGAGGAAGAATATCACTACCTCATGTCTATTCTAAAGGATCTAGATAAAGAAGTTTATATCGCTGACTACCAAGAACTTGGTGCCTGTGCATGTAGAATTCTCGTACCTGACTATTCTGAAATTTATCAAGCAGAAGACCTGGTTTGGGATAATCATAATAAAGGTAACGACTTTAGAGAGAGAATCCTAAGTGTACACTCACTAAGTGAAGAAAAACTTCAAGAGTTATTAGAAGATTTAGAAGAGTATGAATTAGATGATCATCAACCAGTAAGTGAACTTATAGGCGTTGCATTTGATGAAGTCTCCAACTGGGGACAACTTGTGGTTGGAGAATTAAAAGCTATGATTAATCTTGCTCTTCAAAATCTAGAAGAGGCAAAGTTCAATGTAGATATTCTCAACCAATTTAATGAATATGCGCCAGATAGAAAGAAGTATTATCAAATTCTTAATATAGTCTTAGATATAGCAATTGATGAAGAACTCGATATGGAAGACTATACTGAGAATTTAACTAAGATGTATGGTGAAGTACTTGTAAGAGAAGCACTAGAAACTGTGAGCGCTGAGGTTAAATTCTTTGGGCTTGAAGAAACAAGTATAGAACTTACCAATATTGATAAACATCAGCGATTAGTTGAGAGCTATAATAAATTACAGGTGGCAAGAAGTCGGTTTCACCAAAGTACTGGCGCCACCTCTTAAAGAGTAAACTCTTTTCACACCTTGCTCTCTAAGTCCTTTTACGACCTCTAGAGAGCGAAATCCTCTGTGGCAATAAAGGGCGACTTCTCCATCACACTTTTCTATTTCAACTTTAATATCTTCAATTTCATTTAATTCTCTAATATCAAGAGTTGTCATAGCTCTATCTAGAATCTCATCACCACTAACTTCAAGCCCAAGATTCACAATTTCAACATCACCAAGACAAACGGGACAATCAAACTTTTTAAAGTTAACAACTTTTTGAATACTCAGCTCTCCCAAGTTGATGAGAAGAGAATTCTCTAGGGCATGGCTCTCACCTTTATTTAAAAGATCAATGGCCACAGAGCTCATCATCATACCGATAGTTGCAACATTGGCCCCTAGAACACCGTAGTCATTACAATTTCCAATATGTGAATCACTTGGTGTTTCCTCATATTGACAGCGCAAACAACCAAGACTTCTTTTAGGGTCAAAGGCCCTTAATATGGCGTCACCTCTATAGATACTTGCACTCACTAATGTCTTAGAGAGCTTAAAGCAAGCATCATGAATTAAGAACTTTGTCCTTAAGTTATCAGTGCAATCCAAGATCAACTCACCCTCAGCAATAATATCTAGAATATTTTCTTCACTGACAGCTTTATTTATAGCGTTGAGATTAATAAAGGGATTGAGTTCTCTAAGTTTTTTTAGAGCGATATCAACTTTAAATTCTCCAACATCACTAGTTCCGTATAAGAATTGTCTTTGAAGATTACTAATAGAGACTTTATCGTGATCATAAATGCTGAGACTTCCAACACCTGCACCGGCTAAGGCCTGTAGTGCTGCAGATCCTAGACCTCCTGCTCCAATGACTACGACTTTCGCATTCTTTAGTTTCGATTGATCAACGAGTTTCTCTTGTCGAAAATAATAGTCAGACTCTTCAAAATGAACATGAGTGTGGTGATCTCTACAAAAGACCCATTTGGCCTCTCTTTTTAAATAATGTTCTTTCTTCCACATGGGAAGGCGAAGCTTAATTTCATCAATAATATAGCGAGAAGCTTTATAGGCGTCATCACGGTGAGTGGCAGTTGTTCCGATCCAAATTGCGATCTCTCCAAGGTGAAGATGGCCATGGCGATGGTAGCAAAGAGCATCTTTAATATTAAATTTTTCCTTAGCCTCAGTAATAATCTTTTGCCCTTCACTAAGGGCCAATTCTTCATAGACTTGGTACTCAAGAGACTTTACTTCATGACCTTGATTATTATCTCTCACCCAACCTTCGAAACTAACAAGGGCACCTGCGGATTGATCAGCAAGCTCTTTCGAACAGCGATCTCTATCAATGGCAACTTCACTTAAAGAGAACAAATTACCCTCCCGCCACAGGTGGAATAAAGACGACCTTATCACCGTCAACAATTTCTCTCTCCATTAGAGAGTACTCATCGTTCACGGCCACTTGAATAATAGAAATAGGTAGATCAAAGCTATAGCTCTTATCAAGCTCTATAAAGAGATCGCGATAAGTTTGACACTCGGTTTGAAGACTCTCACTTGACTCACCTCTCTTCTCTCTTAAGATAGCAAAGTAGTGTATCGATATATTCTTCAAATCGACTCTCCTTTTGCCAAGAATTCTTTTGCTTCTTGGTATTCTGTAGGAGTATTAATATTAGAGAGGTTGATTTTCCCTCTCTGCTCTAGCGCGATAGTTTCCACCGACTTAAGTACCTTTACTGGACATCTTGTATCTTCAAGATAGGCCTTCTCAAAAACTTCTCTAGCCTTATTGGTGTAGAGTGTACACAGAGGCTCGGCAAAACCTTTTTCCTTATTTTTAAAAGATACTGCGACTTTGCTAGGATCATAATTTTCAATGAGAGTCTCAATCGTACTCTCGTTGATATAAGGCAGATCACAAGCAATCACAATCCAATTAGCACTTGGGTCGCGATTAAAGGCCGCAAGCATTCCTGCCACTGGACCAGTCATCTTCTCATCATCAAAGAGAAGCTTCTCACTCTCTAGTGGAGTTCCATCCCATTGTCCTTTTCGACTCGAAATAAAAACTTCGTCGCAATACTTCTCTAATAGAGACTTTAGATAGAGAGCATGTGGCCTATTCTTATATTCAATTAGGGCCTTATCTCTATTCATCCGAGAACTCTTTCCACCAGTGAGAATAAGCCCTTTTACATTATTGAGCACAGGACTCTTGCCTCCACTTTTAGAGAGAAGTTTCGTCTCACCAATAACCATATTATGAGAAACGGCTTTGCACATATCATAAATAGTCAGACATGCGACCATGGCCCCGTGAAGGGCCTCCATCTCAATTCCAGTCTTGTAGCTTGTTCGAACTTTACAAGTAACATCAACTCTTAGGTCGTCATTAACTTCAATATTCACCTTACAACTTTCAATAGGAACTTGATGGCATAGAGGAATTGTTTCGTGTGTCTTCTTTACGGCCATAGTCGCCGCAATAATCGCCGTTTGAAAAACGGGACCTTTCTTTAGTTTAAAATCATCACCTGTAAAGTAATCTCTCATTTGCTCAGGTAATTGAATTGAACTTATAGCACTGGCAACTCTTATTGAGTTCTCTTTTTCTGATACATCAACCATAGAAGGAAGATTACTTTTATCAATATGTGTTAGCACTTACTATCCTCCAATGGAATTCATTTGATGTGAAACTTCCTTTGGTCTTAGAAAGGGTTTCATACCTAGAAGTTCATAGTAAACTTCTTCTCTCTCTTTACTCTCAAGTCCCTTAATAGATAGGCCCTCACTCTTTAAAAGACAGGCCTTAATAATTCCATCGCAGGAAAGTCTCCAGCGAGAGCAATGTCCGCAAAATGGCATAGACTCTGAAGCGATAAATCCAATCTCTGCACCATTACATAATCTGTAATTAACTGAGGTAGAATCGATTTCACTTGAGATCAAGTTCATTTCATATTTCTTTTTTATATTCTTTATAATCTCAGGGGCAGAAATAAATTGATCTTCTTGCTCTTGTCTGCCGTGGCCAATGCGCATAAATTCTAGAAAGCGAATTGGAATTTCCAACTCTCTAGAAAACTCTATAAAATCAAAAATCTCATCATCATTAACACCTTTCATAAGAACAGTATTAATTTTAATATTTAATCCCGCGGACTTTGCGAGACTAATATTTTCGAGAACTTTCTTGAAGTTCTTTGAGCGAGTAATCTTATTAAAGCGATCCTCATTAAGAGAGTCGAGACTTATATTGATATGATGAACTCTATATTCACAAAGATCCTCAATATACTTATGTAGAAGAACTGCATTTGTCGTCAGCCCTATTTTCTTTAGTGGCAAACTTCCAATTTTTTCTACTAAAGACTTAAACGACTTTCGAAGTAGTGGCTCTCCTCCAGTGATTCTGACTTCCTCAAGACCAAATTTACAGAGATCTTCAACCACCTGCGCGTACTCATCAACAGATAAGTATCTCTGCTCATCCATGAAGGTTGCATCTAGGGGCATACAATAATGACAACGTAAATTGCATTTATCGGTCAAAGATATGCGTAATTTTCGAATCTTTCGCCCATAGGAGTCGACTAAAGTATTCAAGTTGACCTCTGGAGTCTCAATTGAAGTAAAAAGACTTTTTTTCATGGACTAGACCAGTAGTCAATATCTAGAGAAGGAGAATTGCCACCGTGTCAAATTGTGCGCATGGCAATTCCCTTAGTTCATCTATAAGTGTGGGTAATCTGTATAACCTTCTTCGCCTTTTGCATAGAGGGTCTCAGGGTTTACCTCATTAAGAGGAGCCCCTATCTCAAATCTCTTTACAAGATCAGGGTTCGCGATAAAAGGTAGTCCAAAAGAAACTGCATCGACGAGGCCGCTCTCAATTGCTTGATCTGCCATCTCACGAGTATATTTCTCATTTCCAATAAAGACTCCACTAAAGAGCTCTCGAAGTTTTGGAGTTAAGCTATCTTCTGCCTGATATTCACGTGTGAAAATAAAGGCAACTTCTCTCTTATCCAACTCCTTAACAACATGGCCAAATAAACCTAGAAGATCAGAGTCACCCATATCGTGAGCATCGGCCCTTGGAGCGAGGTGAATTCCAACGCGATCTGCACCCCAAACGCTTATGGCAGCATCGGTAACTTCTAAGAGAAAGCGTGAGCGATTTTCAATTGAACCACCATAGGAATCTTCTCTATTATTTGTTGAATCTTGTAAGAATTGATCAATGAGATATCCATTGGCGGCATGGATCTCAACTCCATCAAAGCCAGCTTCTTTAGCATTGATAGCACCTTGCTTATAGGCCTCAACAATTTCTTTAATTTCATCAATCTCAAGCGCCCTCGGTGTTTCGTACTCAGTAATCGGTCTTACTAGAGAAACATGTCCATTCGCCTTTATGGCAGAAGGTGCTACAGGCTTTTCTCCGTTTAAGAAGCTTGAGTGAGAAATTCTTCCAACATGCCAAAGTTGCATAAAGATTTTCCCGCCTTCATCGTGAACGGCCTTTGTAATTTTCTTCCATCCCTCAACTTGCTTTTTAGACCAAATTCCAGGTGTGTCTGCGTACCCTATTCCCATAGGTGTCACAGAAGTTGCTTCAGTAAGAATCAGACCAGCGCGGGCCCTCTCTCTATAATAACTGGCCATTAAATCATTAGGAATTCTCGTCTCAGTAGCCCTAGCACGAGTCAAAGGGGCCATGATTATTCTATTGGCCAAGGTAATACTCCCAAGCTTTAGGGGATTAAATAGTGCACTCATTAAACTACTCCATTGTTTGATATTCATCTAACAATAATATTATTCTTGAGTAAACACAAGTTTATTGTTAGAAATATATCTAACAATGAAAGAAAAAAAAGAAATTACCTTAGACAAAATTTTAAAAGCACTAGGAGATCCTATAAGGCTCAGTGTTGTGAAGCAGTTGCTCAAAGAAAAGAATCATGAAATCACATGTGGGGAATTCGACTACTGTGTTCAAAAAGCAACTTTCTCCCACCATATTAAGATTTTAAAAGAGGCCCAAATACTCTGTGAACGAGTTGAAGGCGTAAGAAAATATCTCTCTATCAATAAAGAACTCGAAAAAGCATACCCTCACCTTTTAAAGACAATAGCTAAGGATTAGCAGTTTTCAGATTATAGAAGCTCATCATTTTGTCCAACTCTACGACCTTAGCCTCTTTCGTACAAACTTGAACCTTCTCTTTAGAGCTCTTAACTATCGCAAATCTAGGAGTCCCCTCACTTTGATAGCAGAGAGAAAATAGAGGATTCTGATTTGGATAGAAGCGCATTTTAGTAGGAAGTTTAAAACACTTTTCTAAATTCTTACAATCTTGGCTATAAATATCTCTTCCCTTAACTATAACGTTAAGCTTGATATCATCTATTACAAGAATGTCTTTAGCTTCTTTGATATCAGTTGCTGATGTAGTCCAAAGTATCTGCCAGATCAATAAACTTTTGATCACTAACCCAAAATGAACCTTCTTCATAATTACATTCCTCAATCTCTTTTCTATCATAGGAAGCACAACTTCTACCCCACGAATTTCTTATTTTGAACTGACATTTACCATTCTTCCATCTTCTCGCAGTTACAACACTTGCGTGAAGCCCTTTTTGCTTCATCACATGCTTCACATTATAACTTACGCCCAATGGTCTACCTTTTTTAAGAACTTCATCAATTTTCTCAAAGTTCTTGAGAACTTTCTTCTTAGCTCTCCTGCGCGCCGAAAAGGGAGATTCATTCTTTCGATTTCTAATACTTGGTCTTCGAATTGTTTTCACATCATATTCATCAACTTTAACCATATGGCCTTTACAATTCTTTTTGATAATATCACTTAGCGCTCGATTTAGATTATCTTCCTCTAAGATGCGATAGATCTCTTCTACCTTTAAGTTTTCAAATGACTTATTTCTAATAACTTCAATTCTAGAACAAATATTTGTCATCTCTTCATTATCAATATCTTTTTTAATATCTTCTAAGGCATTTATAATTCTCGCCGTTTCACCGTATCTATTGCGATCAAAAGGTAGAGCTTCTTCAGTACACACATAGACTGCGTCAGAAGAATCTTCGATGGCCCAATCAATCCAACCACCTTCATACGAGGTATCAAATGCTCCACCAGTGAATAATTTCCCAATCTTATATCCAGTTCTTAAAAAGAAATTCTCATCGACTCCTTTATTGAAGATGGCAGAGACATGAGTTGAAGAAAGTGGTTTATTAGTTTCTGCACTCATTAGATCTGCTGCTGCAAAAGCATAACACCAGCCTACTCCATCTTGATTTTGAGGCTCAGAGAAGTGTGCCTTTAGTTCTGGAGACATCTTATCTCTAATATCAACATCCGAGCATTGCTCTTTAGGGATTTTAACATCAATTGAGTACGCATTAGCACTCACTAACAATAATGTTAAAATTAAACTCTTCATGTTCTCTCCAAATATATTAAATTAATCTAAATTATCAATTTCTAAAACTACATCTCTTTCAAGATCATGAGTCATCTTATGCTCTAGCCCCATCTTCTTTAAGAGTCTCTGGTAGAGTCGGTAATGTGATTTTGATGTATAAATATAAACCTTATCTAGCTTATCTTGTGACTGAAAATATGAAGTCAGTTGTCCTATTAACTCATCGCTAAGTTTTCTATCCCCTAGCTTTTCATCTACAGTAAAGCGGACAATTTCTCCGACCTTCTTTCCTTTCTCTCTTTTGACAGTAATTCCTGTTGCCTTCTCAAAGGGAAGTAATTCACTTGTATTTTTTGAATCAACAAATGCTAGTCCTCCTCTTAGATTTTCTTTCTTCCCTTTCTCTGTACTCACTAAGAGAGTCGTTCTATTTTCCATTTCTTTACTACTCTTAATAAAATCCTTCACTTCTTGATCAGTTAAGTTAAGTCTCTTTCGATAAGTGTCTGAGACAAATCCCCAGTAACTTGAACTTAAGTCTGAAACTTCTTTCTTTGGTCCATTAAGGTTTAAGATATAGTAGTCACCCTTATCTACAGAGAGCTTAAAGCCCGCCTCACCAAAGGTTTCATTATCCATCTTTTTACTAGAAGCTATAAAATTTAACTCCTCCATATCTTTTACATGATAGAGAGATGAATTTCGCTGAAATCCTTTGTTAACTTTAATCGCCTCTACAATACTCTTAGCAGAACTAAATCCAACCAATGACGTCTCTGCACTTAAGAGAAGTATGTCTCTATTTAAGTCCTCGTTACACTCGATATATTTCTGGTAGTGAGTTCTATTTTTACTGGCCACGAATTGACCCAACTGCTCTCGACACTCCTCTTTTTTCTCAGAGATATTGAGCCCATCTTTGACGAAGTATGCTCCACTAATGGCCCCAGCTGATGCCTTTGTGATATTGGCATAGAGCTCTTCTCGCATTCCCCACTTAAGTAGTTTTGCCCCTTTTAGTCCCCAAACGCCTAGTCTAAACATTGGACCAACAACAAAGGGAGCTGTAAACATTGCAACCTCTACAGCAAGATCTGTATTTCTCTTATTTCGTATATAGTTCTTGTTCTCATTGAAAAAGAAACACGCTTCATTAGTGTTGTCACTATCATTGACCTCGGTATCCCAATCAACACTTGAGAGGAGATCTGAACTCACCTCGTTTAGCTCAAACTCGCCATTTAGATTCTTTACAAAATTCTCTAGACGCTCTTCTCGAATCTCATCTCTCGACTCATTTGTAAAATCAAAATTTCGCATAGACACAGAGAAATTATCATTGATCTCTTTTATACTCTCTTGCGTCGCTGAGAGATAATCTACATAGGTGGAAATGAGTTTTTCATTGAATTTATCTTCATTAAAGTCTGGCTCTAGAACCATTTCCTCTATCTCAGGTCCCGCCAGAATTGGCCTTGCACTTAAGAGAGTCATTTTTAACTCTTGAAGTCTTCTTAGGTGCTCTTCATTTTCAATTTGCATACTAGGAGTACAAACCTTAAAGCACATATTCAATTTCTTAGAAACAATATCGATCTGTTTTGAAATTGATCTTAAAGTTTTATAATCTTCTTTAATCTGCGAGAATTCACTTTGATACCAATCTCTATTTTCAGTATCTTCTACAAAACTATCTCTGAGAAATCTAAGCATCCCTTTATTATTATCTATTTCGGCCTGAAGAAAGTCTCTCTTCTTAGCCGCCATTTCCTGCAACCATCTCCAACGCTTAAAACTATCGATATTTAAGACATCGGGAAGAGAACTCTCTACACCCTCACCCAAGCATTGGTTTTCTTTTACTTTTTCAGACGAGCAAATCCCCTCAATATCTGCATGGATATTGAAAGACAATACTAGAACAATAGTGATTAAAAACTGAGCTCTCTCTCTCATATCTATATTCATCGGTATTTAAGGATAAAAACCTTACTAAAACATTCGGTTACTGCGTAAATAAATTTTGAACTTTATAACCAGGCAGACAAGATGAAACTTGGTTCATCCAATCTGCCTAAGAATTAACAACACAAGTATCTATGCTGCTATATATTTTTCAAATTTTGGATTCGTATAGATGAGATTAATATTCTTTCTACCTTTAATGAGGTTACACACAACTCTACTACCCGAGATATTTCTAAGATCAACAATTAGATCAAAATCTTCTAAAAGATAAGAAGTCAGATCTGAGATATCTGTTTTACTAGAGCCAGTATATTGAATTGCGGCAACGTAAGATTTGAAGTTCCTCAAATGCTTCTTCATACTTTTAAGTTTTAAATTAGATTTAAATTTCTTAGCGGACACACCTTCAATAGAAGGAAGAACCATCGGCTCTTTATGCATACGATGTAGATAATTTACGATGGCATGCTGAACTGTATTCTTTCCAGAATCCTTTGGTGCCAAAATTAGAATTTTCTGGTTCTTCTCTAATGCGGCCCTGATCTCTTTAAATGAACTTGCATCTAGCGAGCCCCACTTCTTTAATTGTCCCAGATCAGGCAATTGTCTCAGACTACTCATAGTATCTCCTCATTAACATTAATAAACCGTGTATTCCTATCGGGTATAAACTAAATAAACTTTAATTCTTCTTTAAAGAAGTTATCTCTAGAAAAAACATTTATTAAATAATAGAATTTTATAAAGAGAATTTTTACTTGAGAGATATTATGAAATGGATTTCTAAATCACTTATATTACTAACTTTTACCATCCCATCTATTCATGCGCTAGAAATAGAGAAGATAAATCTATATGGAAAGATTGCCCTCCTCTCCTCAGTGGATTTAGATCATGGCTCTCAGGCCCTAGGGGACAACTCCTCTAGGATCGGCATCAAATATACTCAAAAAGAAATCATTCCTAATTGGAACGCCTCACTTAGGGGTGAATGGTCAGTTAGCACAAATAGAAATAATAGTGGTTTTGGATCAAGCAATTTTAGAGGAAAGCAATACGATGTTGTTTCAAATGATGGCCCATTTGGAAATAGACTCGGCTATCTTCAATTAAGTAATGGGAACTTTGAAATCTCTGCTGGAAAGATGTGGTCTGTCTTCTATGATATTCCAGAGTACACAGATATTCTTGCTACCGATGGAGCAAGGGCCTCTTCAGTTTATACTAGAACGGGTGAAGTTGATGGAACTTACCGCGCCTCTGAAATTATTCAAGTACGCTATCGATTTAAAGACTTTCGCTTTGGCCTACAAACAAAGCTGACTGGTAAAGAAGCGATTCAATACGACTTTGATGAAGATGGGACCGCAGAATCAACACTAGTCTACAAGCAAGTACAAGCTGGTTCTATTCAATATATTGGGAAATGGATCACTCTAGGAGTGTCGGCCATTAACCTAACTTTTGATAATAATGGAAATGATGAATCCCAGCTCTCTGTATCCTATGGATTCAAAACTAAATATAAGGATGTCTTCTTAAACGGTGTGTACACTCGTGCGAAAGATTTAGAACTTACTGATGATAATCGATTTGTTCACTCCGATGGAATAGAGGCCATTCTTGGTTATAACTTAACTCTGAGTTCAAAAGTCATGACTGGAATTAATAGACAGTCGAGATCAGAGTCGGGAGACTTTAAACTTCTCTACTACTACGCATCTTACATGATCGATATTAAAAGTCTTAATTTAGCCGCTGAGTATATTCACGGCGACAGCACCAATAGTGATGGGAGTGACTTTAAGGATCATAAGCTCAAGCTATCTGCCGCCCTCTCTTTCTAGAGTTCTCAACACTTTTTAGTACTAGTGCCAATTTTCTAAGTAGAAATTGGCCTATTCTTTACTAAGCCACCGTTATCACAAATCAACACAAACACTTAATATTAAAGGAAAATTAAGAAAGTTAATTTTTCTACTCAAATATCTATTCTACAATACCGACAAGTGGTTAATATCTATGAAAAGTAAAGAAAGTAAATTCACATTCATATTACTTTTTCTCCTTCTGGCCATCTCGTGTGCTAAGAAGGAACAAGAAGATATTCTTGAGAATTCTCAAAGTAATCCTATCAACACTTCACCTGAAGTAAGTGTGGCCATTGCCTCTATTAATGAACCAATAAATGGAACATACGGCGAGGGTGGTGAATTAATTTTTCAAATTATCTATGAAGAAATAATTCAAGTCACAGGTACACCTCGAATAAGTTTGAATATTGGAGGAGTGAGTAGCTATGCCACTTATGTGAGCGGAAGCGGAACAAATGGAATTGAGTTTAAATACACGATCTCAAGTGGAGACAATGATATTGATGGAATTTCTCTAAACTCTTCGAGTATTGATTTAAATAGTGGAGAGATGAAAAACTCAGATGGGGATAATGCACAACTTGATTTAAGCTCTGATATAGATAGCTTAAACTCCGTCTTAGTCGATACAACAAATTCTCCACCCGATAAAGTTACTGGAGTGACGACAGCACCAACAACATCTAATACCTCTTTAGGTGTTGCATGGACAGTTCCAAATGATAACGGAATAGATATCTCCGCCTACTCTATCCAGTACAGAGAAGCTGGCACATCGAATTGGACAAATACAAGTTCTTCAACAAATTCAAAAACACTCACAGGACTTAGCTCTGGTACGACATACGAAATTAGAGTTGCTGCAAGTAATGGTGTCTTAGGCGCCTACTCTACGATAGTTACAACTGAGATCTTTGACATACTCTCCTTGAATCCAATTGCTTGGTTAAGTGCAACAGATATATCAAATGGAGGTGCACAACCGTCTCACGGAGATAAGATTGATCAGTGGGAAGATCTCACAGGACTTGCCACAGCTGCAACGGAAACCAATGTTGCGAAACAGCCAGTCTTTCATGAGAATGTTTTTAATGGGCTGCCGGCCGTACGCTTTGATGACTTAGATCGAGGACTTGAAGGTACATTTGTAAGAACAAATAACGGAGGGCTCACTCTAATTACTGTTGGAAAGATGGATACTAATACTTCTAGAAAGTGCTTCTTTGAGTTCTATCAAGAGGGCTCTGCTAATAGTGGTAACGACGCTAGACGAGGATTCTTTTTTACCTATGGTTACAACTCAGCAGGTATTAATGCAAATCTTGATGATACATCTTTTAATATTTGGACGGCCACTGATAGTGGAACACAATCAAGTCAGTGGGAAAATGGAGTGAATCTCTACACTGATAGAAATAATTACTTTCCTCGTACTGACTTCCTAGGTAATGGTGTCTACGTACTCGGTGATGATAAAACTGGTGGTGATCGACTTAATGGATATATTGGAGAATTTCTAATATTCGATAAGATACTCAGCGACGAAGAAAGAACAAAAGTAGAGACTTATTTAAAAAATAAGTGGGGACTCTAATTCTATCACCTCAGAGAGCACTCTTAATTATTTCAGCTGTTTCATCTAATTTCTCTCTACTCGATTCATCAGCATCAGTTCCTGAGAACCCCATTCTATATCCATCACCTTTAAATCTCGGAGTTATATGTAAATGAGTATGAGGCGGCTCTTGACCTGCAACCTCTCCGTCAGAAACAAAGAGGTTTGCTCCTTCACAAGCGATACTGGAGCTCTCGATTGATTTAAGAATTTTCTGAGCGACTTTGAACATCTCTCCTACAGTATCGTTGTCGACTCCAGCAAATCTCTTATGATGCTCATTGGGAATGACTAAAACATGACCCTTATTAATTGGATTTAAATCCATAAAGGCAGATACCTTATCATTTCGATAAACAAAACTTGCAGGTGATTCACCTTTTAAAATTTTACAAAAAATACAATCGTCCATAGCTTCCTAAATATATATTCAATAGATCTCACATATATAGTAATATATTATCATGCAAAATTATAAAGATAATTTAGATAAAGATGGGTTTACTGTTGTAAGGAATGTTTTTTCAAGAAATGAGGTAGAACAACTAAAAGGAAAACTCGAAACTTTAATCGACTCAATCACCAATAAAAAAATTCCAGACAAAGTTAATATATCTAAAAGAAATAATAAAATCTTTTCCCTACATAAAATTGATCAATCTACAATATGTGACTTCAATTATATTAAAGAAGTTAAAAACCTAAAAGAAATCATTATAAATATTCTTGGTGAAAACTTCATCCAAAGTACAATAGAAGCATTTGTAAAATCTCCCGAAGATAATACTAATGTTCCAGAACACCAAGACGGATTTTACTTCTCTATCATTGGAGGCAGAGGTATTAATATTTGGATAGCCCTTACTGACTCAGATAAGAATAAAGGTGGAATTTACTATTATCAGAATTCTCATCGTCTCAAACTTCTTACTCACCAAAATATCACGCCAGGAACATGGGAAGTATCTGATAAGGAAAAGGAAAAATACCTGTCACTTGAGAAGGTCTATCCCGATGTATCTGCAGGAGATATTATCATTCATGATTTCTACACTATACATGGGAGTGACGATAATAAATCGATACAAGATAGAATGGCCATGACTTATTCATTCTTTAGCTCTGATGCAGTTGTCGATTCAAAAATGAGAAATATGGTTATAAAGAATAACTTAAAATCTCTTTTTGATTTAAAAGAATGAATGACAATCTCTTTCTTCAATACTGCCAAATCAGAGTTTCACAATATTATAGAGAGAATGAACCATCTAATCCCATTCTAAACAGAAATGGATTATAAATAGAGCCGGCCGCTCCTAGGTCAACTCCCCCCATAAATCCACCGGAATTATGAATGAGTAGTCCAGAGACAATTAAGTTTACGCCATTATCAACATGAAGAGAGAATGGGATCTCATGCCCATTAGATCCAGGAATTGAACTTCCTAACTGAGTCATCCATTCAACAGATCCGTCGGCTTCTTTCATTTTAAAAATAAAAACATCTATACCAAAACCTCCACCATTTGTATCGGCCACAGCTCCGCCAGCTGTCGCACAAGTAGCATAAAGGTTTCCATCACTATCAACATCAACAAAGGTTCCATTATTTGAAACCCCTACAGCTCCAGCGCAGGACTCTGATTGGGAAAAATCACTTGAAAGAAGCACTTCTTTTACATCACCTAATTGAGAAATCCATAAAAGATTTCCACTTCCATCTAACTTCACAGCGACAATATCATTGCCACCGGCATTCGTCTCACCAGGGGTACCTGCAGTATGCCCTACGCAGTAGACATGATTTCCATCATTAGAAACAGTTATAGAATAGCATTCATCCGTTGCAGAATTGTCACCTGATCCTGTTACAGTTCCTAATTGAGCAACCCACTGTGGAGCTCCTGTTGAATCAACCATAGCGAAAATAATATCTGCATCTCCAAATACTCCGCTTATTGGTTCTGCAAAATCTCCCGATGTTCTACCAGCACAATATAAATTTCCACTGCTATCTATATCCAAACCATAGCACGAGTCCTGAGCACTAGCATCTACAGCTTTTCCACCGACATTAACAGTCGCACTACCAAATTGCTTTACCCATTGAACAGCTCCAGATGAATTTAACTTTGTAAAAAAGATATCTGTTATCCCTGCATTTGCTTCACCTAAAGCACCTGAGGTATTTCCAGCACAGTAAACATTTCCATCACTATCGACTTTTACACCATAGCACTGCTCATTACCTGAAGCATTTTGAACAATGACACCATCATCAGTATCTCCACCTAATTGTGAAATCCAAATAATATTTCCATTTGTATCAAGTTTAGCGACAAAGGCATCACTTCCACCGCCATTTGTTTCACTTAAACCACTCGAAGTTTCTCCAGCGCAGTAAACGTTACCGTCATCATCTAGAGTGATACTATAACAAACATCACTACTAGAGCTATCTAAGACAGCCGCCTTATTTGAACCTAATTGAGTTACCCACAAAAGATTTCCGTCCTTATCCATCTTCATAATAAAAGCATCACCAGTAGCATCTGCAGCTTCACTTGAATCGATGGCACCATTTGTATTTCCAGCGCAATAAATATTTCGATCAGAGTCAGTTATAGTAGAGAGACATGCATCGCTTTGGGTTGTTCCAAAGTCTACAGTAGAGCCGCTTAGTGCCGTTTGTCCATAAAGTCCAATGGAAGAGAGCGCACTTGCAGCACTACTACCTTCTTCACTATCTGAACTCCTAACATTATTTCCAAACTCTCCATCAGAGCAACTTAGAAAGAGCTGTGAAATAAGAAGAAAAATAGCTGTATTTAAAATAGTCTTCATAACTAGTCCGGTTTAATTCCATTGGGAATAAATGATTACTCTTGTCAATAATATCGGTAGACTATGTATATTTCTTAAGAAATCTGAAGAGTTCTAAAGGAAATTAATATTGTATTAAGATAAAGATATAAAAGTTGTTTAATACTGTCTTATTAGTATTCACTTTGTCGCGTGCCAAGCCTTTATTAAAAAGGACTGAAAGAATTCAGTAACATCATTAAAGCCACATCTCTTCATCATATCCTTTGTCTCTTTTGATGAAAGGACCTCAAGAGTATTTTCGACTACATCCTTTACCCTTTGAGCACTCTCATTCTTTGGGCCTGAAGTATATTGAAGACGACACCAATCTTCTAATAGAGATGGATAGTCATTCGAAGAAAAATCAGCGCTGATCTCTGAAACTATTAATCTCCCTCCAAGCTTTAATAATGAATATATATCTTCATAGACTTTCTCTCTTAAAGACAGTTTCTCTATAAAATGCATTACAAATAAACTTAAAACAGCATCAAACTTTTCATTATCTTTATAATCCGATAGATGACCATGAAATAATTCACACCGATGCTCAAGCCCTTCAGACTTAAGGTTTGCCACACATCTTTCTAACATTGCGGATGAAGGATCGATACCAACAAATTGCCATCCCTCATTTTCCTTTGCCAGATGAATAATATCTGCTCCAGTACCTACCCCGACACAAAGAATGACAGCATCATTTGGAAGATCCCTTAGTATTAAGTTATTTAAAAAGTGAAGATTATCTGAAATAGGTTTAAACCTCTTATTACTATTATCATAGTTCTCTCCACCCATTTCTTCGAAGAGCTCAACAAATTTATTACTACTCATATCCTCTCCCTAAAAATTCTCTCTTACTAATTCAGCTACAACACCACTTCCTGCAATCTGCCCCGTTGAAGTGGCCCTAACAACAGAGTGTTGCATAGTAACAATATCACCTGCAGCGAATACTCCATCAACATTTGTCTTTCCCATTTTATCTACTTTTATAAATCCCATTTCATCTTTTTCACATCCAAGAGAATCTGCAAGAGTAGATTTCAATTCAAGGGGAAGAATTGGACCACTGAAGAGAGCATCGAGCTCAAATTCTTCACCATTATTTAAAATAATAGATTTTAAAAACTCTCCTTCTATCCCTAGAGAATCTATTGGCCATTCAATTACCGAGATATTCTTTTCTTCTAACTTTTCTTTAAAATCTTTCGAAAATTCAGCAGGACCCATTGTAAAAATAGTTATATGAGGAGAAAGACTAAAGAGCATTGGAACAATGTGCTCAGCAAACTGGCCATTGCCAATAAAGCCAATTTCTCGATCTTGAAACTCATGTCCGTGACAATAAGGACAGTGAAAGACATTCTTTCCCCACTGCTCACTCAAACCAGATATATTAGGCATCTTATCCTTAACTCCAAATGAGAGAATTACTTTTCTTGCTCTAATACAAGTACTGTCACTGAGAGTTGCTATAAATTTAGAACCTTCCTTTAAAAGGTTTGACACACTTCCCTTTAGAAACTCAATTGTATTATATTTCTCTAAGTCTCTAAGGGAACGACTCCTGAGTTCATTAGGGTTAATTCCATCTAGTCCTGCAATATTATTTGCATGTTTAGAGACTTTATTTCTTGGGTTTCCAGAGTCGACAATGAGAGCAGTTCTTCTAAGCCTACCTAGTGACATCGCGGCACTTAGACCTGCATGGCTGCCTCCTATAATTAATACTTCTACCTCTTTCATAAAAAACTCCCTTCTAAAGACTGAAAAGCCACAATCATGTAACTTTTATTATTACATGACATTCGTTCTTCATGCAACTATAATAATTACATGAAAAAAAATAGCCGAACCTCTGTTGCGATTCACTCAGTTCTTCACCTTTCCATGATGGATAGGCCCGTCACCTCAGAAGAGCTTGGACAATGCCAAAATACGAACCCTGTGATGATCAGAAGAATTCTTGGTGATTTAAAGAAAGCAGAGATTGTTGATTCAGAGAAAGGCCACGGCGGTGGATGGATACTCTTAAAGTCACCTAAAGCAATAACTTTTCAAGATATTTTCATGGCGCTAAATGACAGCTTACTACCTTCTCCTATAGAACTAGATGAGGGAGAGAACTGCTTGATTATGAAAGAGATATGTTCAACGATGGATGAATTTCTAGACGAAGCGGAAATTCTTTTAGCGAAAAAGTTATCGAAAATAACTATTCAATCACTCATAAACCAAATTCCAAAAACTAACTAGGCAAACCAGTAAAACTATCGAGGGCCTCAAGCTTATTATCCCAATCGGCCCTACTATCCGTAAAGAGGTGAGCATTAGGCTTAATAGTAATTGGAGTATCTAAACTGCCAGCGGGAATAACTAAAAGCTCTCCATTATTTTGAATACTAGGAAGTGCTGATCCACACTTAGAGCAAAAGCTTTTAACATGTCGAGTACTTGGTAGTGTAAAAGTTCTTACGTAACTCTCCCCTTTAGTCCATTTGAGACGAGAATTACTTGAGAATAAATTTGCAGAATGAGCTGAGCCCGTATCTTTTTGACAATAGCTACAGTGACACAGATAAAAGCAGTCAAAGTCACCTTCAAGTTGATAGTGAACTTCTTTACACAGACAAGATCCATTTTTAATACTTTCCATACTTTCTCCAACTAAGACTGAAACCATGTCTTAAAGCTTGGCCACATCGGCTGCCAGCTCAAAACATCTCTAGTCCAACTATTATCACATCTCTTACCTGTAGATGATTCATTAGCAAATACTACATTTTTAGACTCTTCTCCGAGAACGATCTTAGAAAATTCATCCTTAGTAATAGGGTTTGAGTCACACCCAAGATAACGAAATCCTCTTTGTCCATTTACGAGGACGTTAACAGCAAGCTTTGCTGCATCGAGAGTGTGTATTAAATTTAAAAATGAATCTCTTGAAGAATTGAGCTTCATTTTATTTTTTAAATAAATATGGGGACCTCTCACTTGGTCATAGAGACCTGAAAGCCTTAGAATAATTCCAGAGTTATTAACGACAAGATTTTCAGGCCCTGCCAAGCGATGCTCATGATCTATTGGAGACTCTTCATTCACAATCCCAGAATTATTCTCTAAGAATATCGACGAGGAAGAAATAAATAAGAAGTTCCCTACTCTATCCCAACACTCTAGGGCCCTCTTTATCAGATCTAAATAATCGTCTTTTGGTGGTATTGAAAAAATAATATGAGATGCCTTTGGTAGTTCATCACTTCCAAGAAGTGGAATAAGACCTTTATCCATTAAGGCAGAGTGTTTACTCTTTGAATGTGTGATAGCAAATACTGAAGCTTCAGGATAGCGCTCTTTCCAAAGACATCCTACCCTCTCTCCGAGATTACCTGCACCAAAAACTAATAAATTCTTTTTCATAATTAACTTTAATCATCTCTGTAAAATTTCTATAATTAACTCATATCTTTTAGATGATGCCTATACAATAATAAAGAAATAGGACAAAGGTTAATTAAATGGAATTAAATGCAGCAGAATTAAAATCATTTGCTACGGCAGAATTAAATACTTATCTACTGAGTTCATTAAGTATTGATAACAATAAAGCGCTCAAAGAAATAGAAGAAGAAATTCTAGATGAATATAGAGATTTAAACTCTGAAGATACAAAGAGAGCGAGACTAGACTACTTTAAAGTTAATGATACAAAGTCAGATGATTACGCCGAAAAGATTCTTGAACTAGAAGATAATAAGAAAGTAATCTATGGAATAAGACATAAGGGCGCAAACCCAGATCTTCCCTTCGTACAATTAAAAGCAAATTTTTCCATCACTTCTAAGGCCGATGCCCTTGAGATTTATCAAAAAGTAAGACATGAGTTTGAAGTCTTTAAGCCTCTTTACATAAACTTTCATAATGCCATAAAAGTCGATGCTGATTTCTATGGGTCTATATACATGGTTGCTAGTACCAAAGAAATTATAGAGTGTCCCAACTGGTCAAACGAAGGCAAAATAACTTTCGAAGCTATTAAAGATAATTCCTACTATGACTGGTATAAGGATGGTTATGACCAATTCCACCTCGATGCGCCCGATCTTAAAAGTAAAGTTACAGTCAATAGCTGTAGCTCGATGGAAGATTCATTAGAGCAGGGTCTTCTTAAATTCGTTTACTTAAATGATGAGCGCATTGGACTTATTGCAGGAGAGAGAAGTGACTTTCTAGGCTCTAGTGCTGTCTATTTTCACGAGATCTTTATTTCTAAGAAATGGAAAGGAAGAGGTCTGGCAAAAGTCGTCCAGCAGAAATTTATAAAGGACTTCTGCTCGGACTTAAACTTTGTTTGGGGAACTATAGATGCTCACAATCTCCCCTCTTATAAAACAGCATATTCAAACGGTAGAAGGGCCGTACGATATGAATGCTTTGTAAATATTTAAAGCTTTAAGCGTGATAGTTCCAAATTCTAATTCACAACTTCTAAGACCTCTTCTTGTATATCGTTTATACGAAATGACTTTAATTTTAAAATAATTAATAAACCAAGAAATGCGAGAACAACCCCTACCCACCATGAGGATGATAGAATATAGCCCGCAGCAATTGGCAATCCACCAAGCAGTGCTCCTATTGAGTTTCCGACATTAAAAGCAGCTTGCCCAAGAGATGCCCCAAGAAATGGTGACTCCTTAGCATTATTGATGAGAAGAAGTTGTAGAGGAGCAACAAGGGCCATAGCATTTGCTCCCGTTAAGAAAGTGAGAATATATGTTGGTATTTTATACTGGGCCAACGAAGCGTCGAGAGTTAGTATAATAATCATAGAAACCAGTAAAAATATCCCCGCTTTAATTGGTGAGAGCGTATCTCCTAATTTACCTCCTAGCCAATTTCCAAACGTCATTCCAACACCAGCAAAAGCTAGAACATAAGGAATATGACCCTGAGACACATTAGTAACTTTAAGAAGTATTGGCGTAATATAGCTAAACCAAGCAAAGAAAGCACCGAATCCAATAGACATTACTGCGATAATATACCAAAGCCTTGGGTTTTTAAAAATTTTGAAGTCATGAGAAAGATCTTTTGGAGCCTCATGCTTGATCTTTGGAACCCAGATATAAATACAAAGAATAGCGAGTAAACCAATCAATCCAACTAACGCGAAAGAGAATCTCCAACTCGTTGCTTGACCAAGGTAAGTCCCAAATGGAACACCGATGATATTACTGATAGTTAGACCTGACATCATTGCTGCAAAAGAAGAAGCTTCTTTTCCAGGAGCGGAAATCTTTCCTGCGACGACAGCACCTACTCCAAAGAAAGCTCCGTGAGGAAGACCTGAACAAAATCTTAATAAGATTAAAGAAATTGAATTAGGCGCGAGAGCGGAAACTCCATTAAAGACAGCGAAGATGGCCATTAGATAGATGAGCATCTTTCTAGGCGGTAATGTTCTTCCAAATATTGTTAGCAGTGGAGCGCCAATGACAACTCCTAAAGCATAAGAAGAAATATAGTAACCAGCCTCAGGTATGGTGACATTCATTGATGAAGCGATTTCAGGAAGTAGCCCCATTATGACAAATTCAGTAAAACCAATTCCAAAGGCTCCTATGGCCAGAGAGAATAGACTTAGCGCAGTTTTATTTTTCATAAATTCCTATTGTAGAGATTCAAATCTCCCCCTTTTAGGAATAGATATAGCTCCCAAATGGTTCGATAGTACGAATATATTCGAACATTGGAATTAAGTCAACCTGCGTGTTATAGTGGAAGTATGAGACTCATGAAACTACCCAATATTGAAGACATAGATATTACAGATGTAATGTATGCACTGTCTGATCCTGCAAGAGTTGAGATTATACGACTCATGGCAAGTACTAATGAAGCTATGACTTGTGGCGATCTTCAATTAGATAGACCTAAATCTAGCATGTCTCACCACTTTAAAATCCTTAGAAGCTCTGGAATTGTTCAAACTCAAATAGAAGGAAAAGAACATTATAATACCCTAAGAACTGAAGAATTAGAGAACAGATTCCCCGGTGTATTTAAGAGCATAATTAAGTACCTACTTAGTCAGTAGAAATCCAAAGACTGATCGTACTTATAAAACTCATTGAGGACACTTTATGAATGACTTGAATACTCATCTCATGAAAATTTTAAAAATAGAAAAACCAATTATACAGGCCCCTATGGCCGGAATTAATACCATTGAACTGGCCTCGGCAGTCATAAGAGCTGGTGGACTAGGGTCTATTGCCTGTGCCATGCTAACTCCTGATGAAATTCGCAGCGCATACGAAAGAATTAAATCAGAAACTTCTGGATCAATAAATCTAAACTTCTTTGCCCATCAACAAAGAGAAGAAAGTAGTGAACAACAAGAGCGTTGGAAAGAGCGCCTACTCCCATACTACCAAGAGTTTGGATTAGATCCCGATAAGAAAAGAGTAAGTGCAACACGTGCTCCGTTCAACGACACATTTTGTGAACTCGTTGAAGAACTAAGACCAACTGTAGTTAGTTTTCACTTTGGACTTCCTGAACCAAGACTTTTAGAGCGAGTGAAAAACACTGGTGCCATCATACTCTCCTCAGCGACAACTGTTTCCGAAGCCCTATGGCTTGAAGAAAGAGGCTGCGATATTATTATTGCTCAAGGCACACAGGCCGGTGGTCACCGTGCGACCTTTCTAACAGACACTGATGAGCAACTGCCTACAAACTCCCTTATAAGCGCAATGAGATCTAAAATCACATTACCTATTATAGCCGCCGGTGGAATAGCAAGTGCAAGTGATGTAGAGCAAGCTCTAAAAAGTGGCGCAAGCGCTGTACAACTAGGAACCGCCTTTCTCTTTTGTCCAGAAGTTCCACTCTCTCCCCTATATAGAGAATCCCTACATGGAAACGGAGAAACAGTTGTAACAAATATTTTCAGTGGAAGACCCGCACGAGGAATTAGAAATAGATTTATAAATGAGGTCGGTCCAATAGCTAAAGACGTACCAGAATTTCCCTACGCATCGACTTTGGTCGCACCACTTAAGAAAGTTACAGAGGAATCAGGTAGCACAGAGTTTATGTCTCTATGGTCAGGAAGTAATCGCATTCCCCATAGAATGGATGCTGAGAGCTTTATTCGGTCATTGTTTAATGATTAAAAAATTACAATTCAGCACTCTAGCTATTGAGTAAATCCTCAAGCCCCTCTAGGTTCTCAAGCCACCAACTCTCTTGGGTTATATCATCATCTTCGTAGTTCTTAGCAAAGCCCGGCTCATTCCATCTGGCAGAAAACCAAGCATCAAATTGAATATCTCTATAGACACTTAAAAGTGGAAAGAGTTTCTCCCACTCTTTAGGAAAGTCATTCACTTCTCTATAAAATTTTAGAACCATTTCATTTTGAATGGCACGTCTCTCACGCCTATCCATCTGTTCTGATAATGAATCCAATCTCCATGGAAAGCTAAGTAATTTAACATCAATGGCAACAGGCCCGACTTGAAAGTCATCGAGATCCATAAAGATGGGATGACTCCCCTTCCATAAGACATTGCCACTATAAGTATCCCCATGAATCCTTTGAATAGGAATATCTCCAAATGAAGCGACTTTCCTAACTAACTCACTGATTACGTCTTCATAACGTTTAAATTGCGAAGTAGGTAAAAAACCAGCTCTTTGAATTACTTCAAAACAACCTTCACCCATATCTTTAGGGTTAAAGAATGGTCGATGAGATGCTTCTCTCTTTGCGCCGACTTTGTGAATTTGCGCGACAGTATGAACCATTCTCTTAACTGACTCTTCATCAAGAATAGATCGATCATCCACATAGGGCCTTGCCACTCTTTCATATACAATATAGTTTAAACCTTTCCACGTGCCGACCTCACCAATTGGCCTAACAAAGGACACACCATGATCTTGTAGGTCCTTTAAAAATACAAACTCTTCTTCTATGGCCTCTTTAGACCATCTACCCGGACGATAAAACTTAACAACAATCTCATCAAATCCAAATACTCTATTCTCAGCACTGTCGTACGACACTCCACTAGCAGAAGAAAACCCAATCTCTTCAACAGTACTCTTACAGTCAGTAATATTTAGATTAAGAAAGCTAGATTGTAACTCAGAGTCAGTTGGTGCGAATTGATCTATCCAAAATTGTTTGCTCATAAAATGACCCTTAAAAATTCTTCGTCTACTTTTGAAGTACTAAGAATGTATAGTAACTATTATAAACTGTTACATTTGATTATATAAGAGCAATTAACTAGAAGTTAAATATATGATTACCACTATGGTGAATGATGAGAAAAGACAACAAGAACACGACAGTAGAACGAACTAGTTTAAATTCAGCCTAACAAAGTATAAATATGCCCGAACTACCCGATGAATAGACCCGACTTATTGAACAACTAATTAAATCAATGAGATAGTAGTATTAAAGGGTGCTTCAGCGTGGTCTGCACCCGAAGGAAGCGTTCCAATGGGCATCTACATCAGTACTAACAATCACTTAGTTTTACAAGTAAAATCATGGCCACAGTAGCTTACCTATCCAGCGGTCTACCTCTACTATATTTATCTGCCCCTCTAGGGATGGAAACAAGACTTCATTCCCTAATAGCAAACCTATTTACTATTGTAGGTTTTCTAATTGTCACTTTGGCCACAATTGACCTTGGAACAAAGTTAGGGGTATCTCCTGCCAAGCGTGGGGAGAAAATCACTAAAGGCTTATATCGCTTTGTGAGCCACCCTATGTATCTTGGCTATGCTATTGCTCAGGTTGGGTGGTTAGTGCTGAATACGTCGAATATTTACCTTTACCTCTTAAGTATGTCCCTATTTTTGATTAGAATTAAGGCTGAGAACAAGGTTCTGGCATAACTCCACCACAGTGCACTATCAATTGGGACATCTAAAAAAGTAGATATTTTAGTCAAATATGTATGTTCTTTCCTGTATTTAAGGTGGGGCTCTAGGTTATTATTTTGCCAGATTTATATTTATTTTATATAAATTTCAAAAAATATAGAAGGAGACACCCATATGAGATCTAAACTAATTCCAATAATATTCTCGCTTTTTTCACTTACTGCTTATGCCAGTAGCCTAAATGATCATTTTGACGATGGATTTTATACTTTAAAAGGTTCACATTCTCCTTGTAATTTATATCTAAGTTTTTCAAAAGAAAGTGTTAAAGTTCACTTTTTGACTCCATTACATCGCGATAATTATTGTCGCGAAATTGAGCGTGTACCAAGTGTTATTCATCAGCCTTTTTGGTTAAGTTCTCAGTTCTTCTATAATTCCAACAAAATTTTGAATAAAACATCCAAAAATAGTATTTACTATAAAAATTGTAACAATGTGGATCAAGGGATGATTTTATGCGATGAAGATAAAAAGTCTTTTTCAGAAGCGAGTCTACATAGTTCTTGGTTTTCAACGTCAAGATATTTTAGTGGCTACTTCAGTACTTCTATTTCTTTGAATCCTTCTGAGCAAAAGATTTATTTGACGAATAAAATAGATGGGCAAGAAAAAACAGTTTTTAGAGGCAATGAAGACTATGAAGATATTAAGTTTTCTAATTCCTATTATTTAGAATTTGAATCAACTTGGTATAAACCTAAGAAATTCTTTGCTAATTTTACTTCAAATGATGAATTTCTTAATATTGATGAAAACTGTGAAAGAGCATTGCGTGCGGCCACTCAACAAGCAAAAACTTTATGTTCAGAATATTTTAAGAGCTGTGAAATTGTTGATAAGCGTAGTATAAGAGATTTCCAAGGACAAGATTCATGTGAAGCTGATATTTCTGTCAAAGGGAAAGGAAGAATCTAGATAATTGAATTATATTAAATTAAAAACAAGATATATAATTTAGGGCACCCAAATATTTGGGTGCTCTTTTTTTATTAAAGTACAACATTACTTGATTTAGCTCCCCCTGTTAAGTATTGGTCATCCATTCAAAAACAGACAACCAAAAAACTATCGCAACCATGCAATACTTTAAACTATCGCGCGATACTTTAGTGCGATAGTTTATTTCTCATAATTTACCCTCTATTTCCATAAGCTATCAAAATCATTCAAGCATACCAATTTTCAAAACTTGGCACGTAATCCGCAATATATAAAACCAGAAACGAACTGAAATTAATCAGGGGGATTAAATGGTTTTATTAAAATTCAATATTTCATCTTTTTTAAAATCAATATCTTTAAAAGTAAAAAGAGTATGGCTTCATGTGAATAGGCCAATCAATGACCAACGCTTTAAGGAAATTGAAGAGCAGAAAAGAAGAATTCACTTTTACATTGTTATATTTTCATTGGACACTTTTAGCGCTACCAATAATGATTCTAACCCTGCAGAACTTATAAATGTCCTATAAGATTTAAACTCAATACTTGAATAGACTGCGATTCCAAAGTTATCTTCACGAGACACTACAACTTTGTAAGGATACTTTTTTGATAATTTACTTAATTCTTTTTCCCAAGCTTGAGTAACTTCTTGTAAAACAACTAGGTTGGGACTTTTCTTAAGAATATCATTTATAACAAGGTCATACTTATCATTACTACTTAATAAATTCGCAAAATAAATCTTCAGATCAGCTTTATCAATTTTGTCCACAATCCATGTTGGAGCAAGGTAAAAAAGATTTAAAGCAATAGGAATTAATGCGCTAACAATAAAGATTTTTTTTCGAATAACTAAAGTATACAGTAACCAAGCAACTAGAAAATTCAGATATTGAAAGCGAAAAGAGCTTAATAAATCAGAGAGATAATAACGTTCATCAAATATAGAAACTACGGAACAAAAAACAACAAATAAGCCAACAAAGTCAATTGTCTTTAATTCCAATTTCTGTTTTTGCGTTTCTTGATAATTAGGCTGCATCCTGTAACTTACTTTTAAGTCTTTCTAACTTCTTATAGCCCTTTAACTCTTTAAGCCCATTAGGAAATAGAAGTCTTTCAACTCTGACTCCATAAATGACAGAAAATCTTCCAGCTAATTCAGCACCTATATTTCTTTTATCATTTTCTAGTGCCGACAGATTAGAGATAGATACACCAACAGCACTTGCAACCTCTTTTTGAGTAAGGCCAAATCTATTACGAAATGCCTTTAGAATTTTACCTGTTGTCAATTTTCCAGTTTTAAAACTCATAATACTGGCCTCCTATGAATAATCGTGATCAGATGTAATCTTAATTACTTTAATTACAATAGCATCTTTAATAACTGTGTATATTAACCTACCACCTGACTGGTCTAAGGTAATTGATTCCTCCATAATGAAGCTATACCAATAACTCTTTCATCCTTGACACATGCAAGAGTTTCTTCTTTTTCAATTATATGCATCGGAGCTTGCTTTTTATAACATTTTAAAAGGAGTGCTTTTGCATTTGAATATTCACTTTCATCTATTGTTCTAATTTCCATATACTTAACTTTATACGAAAGAATGCTTAAAGTTGACCAAAACTTCTCTATATTTGGTGTCCCAATCAATCTAAGAAGCCTCTTTCCTAGCAACATCGATCTTAGTAGAAAAACCTAAATCATCAAGTAACCCTACAATCTTATCAATCGTAAATCTCTTAACGTTCATCGAACGAAGTCTTGAAAGATCAGACTTGTGAAGGCCTGTAAGAGAAATAATCTCTTCTGATGACATTTTTGAACTTGCCTTTAAAAAAGCTGAAACAAGCTTTAATTTTAAAAGCTCTTTTTCATCTTTAACTTCCTTAGACTCTTGTAACTTATCAATGTCTACTTCATAAGGATTCATACTTACCTCACTCTATGGAGTGTTATTACTCCAATTGATTCTGGTCTATCGCTACATACACAAAATACCAGTTTATATCTCTTATCTTTAAACTCACCACTTCTAACAAAGTACGAGCAGATTTCTTCACCAAAACTCTTCTCATCACTGGCCTCTAGTCTAAGATCATTTAACAAATGTGAAACAATCTCAGCAACATCTTCACAAGTGTAAGAAGACCTACCATCTTTATTTACATGAGCTAAATCAATTTCTAACTTTGTATAGTTTAGAAAATTAAACTCAATACTAGCTTCAACAATTTCTAAAGCACTAGGTCTTTCAATCAAAGCTACCTCCAATATACCACACAGTTGGTAAATTTACCAACTACAAGAGGCAATAATGAAAGTATTACGAAAATATTCTATATAAATCGAATACTTATTCTTAAGATGTATCTTTTATTCCTAATCTAAAATGGGTAAAATAGTTATCAAATTAATTAAGGTGGATGTATGCCCGAACTACCCGAAGTCGAAACAATTAAGAATCAATTAAACGAGATCATGCCGATTAAGGTGCTGGAGTGTACTCAGTCGAAAGTGATTTCGGGGATTGCACATACGCCGATTGAATTGAGTGGTAGAAAGATTATTGCTGTTCACAGAAAGGGTAAGCTACTCTACTTTGAGTTGGATAAGAATGAATTTCTCTTGAGTCACTTGGGTATGACTGGTGGATGGAGAATAGGAAAAGAGAAACCCACTGATCCTAATGGTGTAAAACATAATCACCTATGCATTAAACATAAAGGTGGATATTTAAGCTACGTTGATCCGCGCCGCTTTGGTCATATGTATCAATTAGATAAATTGCAAACTCAGGAAAAACTCGATGAGCTTGGAGTTGATCTAAAAGATAAGGCCTATACTCCAGAGTATTTAAGCACAACAATTAAGAAGTATCCCAATCGACAAATCAAAGTTCACCTACTCGATCAGAAACTCTACGCAGGAACGGGAAATTATATCGTCAATGAAATTTGCGCTCGAGCCGGCGTAAGACCAACTAGAAGAAATAAGTCTCTCACTAAAGATGAAATCATAAAAATGCATAAGGCCACTGCCGTAGTTATTGATGGGGCCACGCAAACAGGTGGGACAACTTTTCAAGGTGGCTACGCTGATACGACGGGATCAAAAGGAAATGGTGTCGGTCACCTAGTCGTCTTCTATCAAAAGATTTGCCAACTCTGCCATGAGACTCCAGTGAAGAAGCTCTACCTTGCTCAGAGAGGAACTTACTACTGTCCTAAGTGCCAGAAGTAGAATGCCCATTTTTTAAGTCCTAAGGCATGCTTTAAGATCTCTTACCTTAATCTAGTGAAGCTCTTGATATCACGTAATATCAATAACTAACCTCCCAATATAACTAAACTTTATAGGGGAAAAACCGATACATAAGCTAGGATATAGCTATGTATTTAAAAAAAGTTTTTCTCTTATTTTCGCTATTATTTTCAATGGCCCACGCCCAACAAGATTGGGATATGACATTGTCACAAATGTATAGTCAATTTGGGAAGAACTCTGGAATAGACTTTGATGCATTCTCAAAAGGAATCACTGGTTACTACAGCCTCGCAGCTCAAGGAAAAACTAGTGACTCTCCTATTTTTTCTATAATTGATTTCAACGAACCTAGTAATCGACATAGATGGTACTTCTTCGATCTTTCGCAGGGAAGATTTCTATACAATGTTCCTGTTTCCCATGGTGCGAGAACTGGGGAGTTGATGTCACAATACTTTTCAAATACAAATGGAACTAAAAAGTCTTCACTAGGTTTTTATAAAACAGGAACAAGGAAAAACTGGAGTAAGTTTTCAAAAGCAATGTTCCTCTACGGGCTAGATCCTGGTGAAAATGATAATGCTTACGAAAGACTTATTATATTTCACAATTCAGCGTATGTGAGATTCAATCTCCCCGAAGGCACAAGAAACGGAAGAAGTCATGGCTGCTTTGCAGTTCCCAATGGAACTCTGCCAGAGAAATTATTAAAACTCATGGCCGATGGGAGTCCTACAATCATCTATGCCCACCACGATCAATTACAATCACAGTGGATCGACAAAGAAAAGGCCATGCTCGGTTATGAGCAATCTAATTTCTCTTCAGTTCCACTACCTATGATTAGTGATGAAGACTTTCAATCAATGAGAGCACAAGATAATCCACAATTTTCTAATATCTCTACACAGTCTATCGGCGCTCAAGGTGGTGAAGTTCAAGATGGATCACAGCTCTATCAAAAATGTCAGCAACTCTCTAATAAACCTTGGGCCCAACAAGTTAAGGACTCTAATGGTAGTGGTGCTGACCAGGCATCAGATTCCTTTAGGGCCTCTTACCTAGATCTTCAAGAAGATATCGAAGGAAGAGCTGGAGATAATATTACAAATGACGTTGCAGTTGATATGGCAAAAGAGAGAGCACAAGAGATTCAAGATTGTACCGCCACTTCTTTTTTAAATTCAAGAACTGCTGATCTTATGCCTGGAGGAGATGGTGCAAAATCTCTTCTAGGTAAAATTCTATCTGCTCCAGGAAATTTTCTCGCAAATCTTTTAAATCTTTTTAAGGCTGATCCAGGAAGTAGTAAGACCATTGCTTCAAATGATGGTGCTATTGAATGTGAGTACAACGGAGCGGAGGCGCAAGACTTTCCAGATTGTGTAAAGATGGTAGATGAATACAACCAGATGGAAGTTGCTGAGATTGTACAAAAAGAACAACAAGAAGAAACATACGATCAACTTTCTAAAGATAGAATTGAACAAGTTAAAAATGATGTGAATATACAAGATGCTGCTCAACAATCTTTTAAAGATGCGCAGACGACATTGCAAACAATGTCTAGCGATAGGGCTGCACTCTTAGATGCTAAAATGGAGAGACTCAGTGAACTTAGAGATGCTCTTCCCACTAAGGAATCTCTACTCTCAGAGTGCCAACAAAAAATGAGTCGAGTGAAGTCAAAGTCTTCTGAAGATTTTCAAGCATTCACTGACCAATTTAAAATAGATTCCTCACAGGCAATTGATCTAGAAATTCAAGCACCTTGTACGCGAGCAATTGAGGCCTCTGGAGCAAACCTTATTCAAAATAGAAAGGCCGCTCACCAAGCAAATGACATCATCATAAAGTATGGAGATAAATCTAAAGACTACTTTAAAAAAGCTCTAAGATTTAAAGCACAGCGATCGGACCTAGATGGTGTGAGCTCAAGTAGCTTTGACTCTATCAACATTGGAAGCTTTGATACTGACTCAGAAAACGAAAATGAGTCTAGTGAAATGGCCGCTATCAATTGGTCTAAATCAAAGAGCAAAGTAAGTGCTGACAAAGTTAAGTTTAGTGGTGGCAATGGACTTAAGAGCTTTGCAAATTCAAACTCTAGAAATTCAAGTTCTTCAAACTCATTTAATTCTCGCTTTAACTCTCTTCTTAAAAACTCAAAGAACAAGAGAGGCGCTAATTCCAATACTCTTAACTTTAAAGGTAAGAACACTCGCTCTGTCCCCAAAGGTCTATCAGGGGGATATATCGGTGAAGCCGATCTACTCCAACAAAGAAGACAAGAGTTAGAAAAGGAAGGGAGGAGCAGACTCTTTAACAATCACCGCTCTCTAGCGAGTCAGAAGTCGTCGGACTCCTCTTCTGGTACAAGTGGAAACCCAAGTACGATGAATTTTGATATCAATACTAATGAAGAGGCAGACCTCTTTAAGATCATTTCAAAGAGATATATGAAGTCATTTTATTAATGGTGAAATTACTACCCTTTTACTAGTAATGTTTACCAATTGATGTTAGTTTCAGCGCTACTTAAATTCAAGGAGCGCATTATGAGACCAGTTAACGGAAAAACTACGAAATCCTTTAACAAACCGAAAACTCTTCATATAAATGAAGATATCCAAAAGCCAGTTGTTTATATTGGCAATCTTAGCTACAAGAGAAATGACTACGGTATATTAAAATTATTTAAGCCATTTGGTTATGTGGTAAAAGTGAATTTAATTCAAGACGAAAAGCTTGATAGAAGTAAAGGTATTGCCTTTGTAGAGATGCAAACAATTAAGGCCGCCAAAGACGCTGTAAAAGGGCTTAACGGCACACTTGTTGATGGAAGAACGATCAAAGTTAGTATTGCTGAAGATAGAATTCATCCTGAGCACGCGATAATGAAACGTCCACAAGTAGCGACATCAAAGAACGAAATCAAAGCTAAAATCAAAAAAGAAAAGTCGACAAATAGTAAAGAAGGTCTTCACCACCTTTTTAACCATTTAAGAAATAAATAGTTTCAAGCTTACTTCGGTTGCTTTACTATACTAGAAAAGCAACTCGGAGTTTCAATGTTTCTTTCCTATATAATTTATTTTATCGCTAAGGCATTTAGCGCAAGCTATCGCTATAAGTACCTTGGACTTGAAAATATTGCGAATGCTCAGTCTCAGAGTAAGCATAAGAATTACCTACTTGGAATCTGGCACCAGAACCTTCTTCACGGTATTCTTGCTCAAGTAGGAAATCCCCATATTGTAATCGTATCTAAATCTAAAGACGCCGATCCGGTTGCCTTCACTTGTCGCAAGATAGGTACCATTGTCGTGAGAGGAAGCTCTCGTAATGCTCAAGGTGTTGATAAGAACGGCAAAGAGGCCAAGCTTGAGATGATTGAAAAACTCAAAGAAGGCTACCCAGGTGCCGTGACAGTTGATGGCCCAAAGGGACCTGCTAAGAAAGTGAAGCCTGGAATTGTCGATATGGCCTTAAAGTCTGAAACTGTGATTATTCCCTATCTCCCTATTCCAGAGAGTTATTGGAGCTTTAATAGTTGGGATAAATTTAGACTTCCAAAACCCTTTAGCCGAATTGTTGTACTATACGGTAAGCCAATCGTTGCAAGTAGTTCAGAAAACTTCGAAAGCTATCAAGTGGAATTAGAAAGTTCTCTAAATGATCTAGAAGAAAAGGCCAAGGAGGCCTTAGTAAATTGGAAGAATTTAAGCTCTAAGAATTGGCATCAGAATAAGTAATTAATAGAAGCGTAGACAATATCGTTCGCTCTATAGGCACTCCAGTAAGAAGTATTGTCTGGAGACTTTATAAGCTCTGCCCCTACTCTTAAACTAAGAGCATTTGCTATGACATAGTCCCCTTCAATTCTAACGATCTGATCTTTTCTTTCAAAGTCGTAGCGATAGTCAATTAAAGTGAAGAGTCCTTCTGTCCACATTACTCTTCCCATGGCACCTATTGTATTTTTCCACTTAACTGTTTCAGAGAAGAAGTCATCACTTCCGCGCGAGTTATCACTCATTAGAAGTATATAATTTAGTGAGAGAATATATCTCTCTCTTTCAACACTTGCTGATGCCGAGAGGTAACTTTCCTTATCGTAATTGGGCTTAATCGTGAAATACTCTGACTCAAAAATTCGATCATTATCTTCAAGTTGAAGTGGATTTAATACTTCAAAGTCATCACCCAGCTTCGCATTTGGGTCAGTGACATCAAACGACACCACACCAAGAACATCTCCAAAATACTGCTTCCCTTGAACACCATACATTAAATGATGATTCACAATAGGATTTGCAATAGCGATGACTTTACTTCCATCTGTGGCCAAGGAAGCTTCTGCATTTGAGCGCAGGCTATTTTCTGGCTTATAGATGGCGTAGGATGAAATCGCCCCACTCTTCCACTTATAGCTCGCATTGATACCCAAACTCTTCTTTAAAACCACATCTCCAATTGAAGGTTCATTCATGCGATATTCAATTGGAACCGTTGTACCAAGAATTTGAGTTCTCTCAGGCGGTCTTCTTATCCACTCAGAGTTACTGCTAAACTTGCCATTTTCAATTTTCATTCCTGGATTTAGAACTGGAATATGAAAGTATGAGAAGAAGATTCCAAGCTCCATAGTACTCGTCATCTGTTTCGTGTAATGAAGACCTGTTAAGCCCTCTTGTTTTGAAGAAAGAAGAGTGAAACCTTGTCGACCGTTGAGGTTGCCAAGAAGCCAATACTTTTCATTTAAACTCCAATTGAGAGTTTTTCTTCCAAACGTCCAAGTTGAGTCATCTGTTTCACTGGTGTAGTAGAATTCCGGTAGAGAGTAATTTAGTGATTGTGGCCCATTGAAATAGTACTTCAGGTTGGCCTCGGCGAAGACTTCTGTGTCTCTCGATTTTTGTTTATAGGCCGAACTAAAGCCTATCCAATCCACTGCCTCTGTCTTCTTTTGAGGTGAATTGAGTCTGACAAACTTTTCATAGGAGAATTCACCTTCAATATCGGCGAAGATGCTCAGAGAGCTAAAAATATAAAGTGCTAACAAGCTGATTTTACGATAATTCACTCGTAATTTCTCCTGGTTATGTGCAATATCTCAAATAAAAATGATATTAGCCACAACTCATAATGCACCGTGTAAATATCACCTAAAAGCTATAGAAACCTAGTATTTTGCTCCTATATCCACTAAATTTTAAGAAAGTTAACTTTTATTAAAGATATTATGAAGAGTCTAAAAATACTACTATTCACCTTATTTTTTTCTTTCACGGCTTCGTGTGGATTCTTAAATGATGAGCCAGTAAAAGATCAAGATCTCTTCGTTTCAGATGAGCTGAACGCCTCATGCGAGTTAGACCCCGATAGTTTCGGCGATATTCTCGATACAAATATTGAGGCCCAGATTCAATGCCTAGAAAATAACTTTATTCAATTTAGTCGCTACGTTCGCTCAAACGATAGAACCACAATTTCAGAGGGCGAACTCTCTGATTTTGTAAGAAGATTCTTCAAAGAAAATACAGATACAATTATTCAAGGTCTTAAGCTGATCTTTGAATTAAATATGTTACTACTTAAAGATGAGGCCGATTCTATTAATAGAGATAATATCACTCCTCTCTTTAAATTATTGGTCACTGTAAATAAAGAGGCCATCTCTATCACTAAGCTTTTAAGAATGATGGAGAAGGAAAAAGATAGCTCTAAGATCTTCGAGCAAAGAGAGCTACTTTCTAAGGCCCTTAGTAGATTTGCAGAAACATCTCTAGAAATAATCAAAAGACCAGATACTCTTTCTAAGAAGATTGAATTAAAGAAATTTCTTCTAGAGCTAAATACTCGTTTGAACTTAGGAGATGATCTCATTGATGAGAACTTGGCCGATGCCATCATTTTCTTAAAGAGATTATTCTTTGGAGGAAATAAGCAGTATTTAACATCTAAAGAGATAGAACTTGCTGTAGAAAAGCTGCCTCGTCTAATCACGATGGCCACAGACTTTGTACTAATCAAAGATTATCACTTCACTGACAATACCGACTACTACGGTTTTCAATCTAATATCCTTAGTAGATTTAGAAATATCATCTTCCCTTTAAAAGAAGACGAAATCGTTTTTGATTTCGAAGACCTCTACACTCTCTTTGAAAAGATTGGTACGGGTGATGATGATTTCAATATCAGAGACTATGAGAAGATCTTCACTAGTATTAAGAAAGACCTCATTGGTGGAGACCCTGAGCAATTCAACTACCGTGAGATTAAATATCTACTAAATTATGTAAGTATCTTTGTCGATGGACTTAGAACATATGAAAAACATCAGATCCTTAGTAAAGGTATCGACGCAAGAACTCTTGAAGAGAAGATTGAAATTCGCGAAGAGTTTACTGCTTACGTGAATAGAATTTCAAGACATGCAACTAAAGATATGATTGAGCATGGAGGAATTCCTGCCAATGTAGATATCTTAAACTTTGTAAAAACTCTCACTTCAGAAATAGATTCACTTAATTTAAATGTGGATTTCATTGACGCGATCTTTGGACTTAAGATTGCCATTGCTGGTGGCCAGAAGAATCTTCTAACTAATGAAGAAATGTATGAGACCCTCAAAAAACTACCGTTAATGGCCTCAATCTATTTTGATCTAAGATTCATTAATAGTTCATTTGATAGTAGTAGTTCTAAGAAATGGAGCTTTCTAGCAGAAACACTAGAGAAGATATCTCCTCTACTAGTTCAAGATTTAAACCTAGAAGCACTAGAAATGAATGATATTGCCATCATCTTAAAAGAATTCTTTCAAGAAGATGATAATCACCACTCTAGAGTAGAATCAGTTAAGCTCACAGAAGAAGAGATTAATGCCTTTGTACAGGTATTAAAAGAGCACTTACTTACGACAAATCCTGAGTCTATAAACATCCAAGAGATTCAATCAACAATAAAGTTAGCAACAGTTGGTTTCTCTCTTATTGAATTCTTTAATTTTTATTCAGATAAAATGGATCTTGCTAAAGAAGACCCTCAATCTGTTGATCTCTTCGCAAGAGAAATTGAAATAAAGGCAGAGAACTTAAATAACCTGATTCAAAGAGATCTTCCTACTCTTAAGTCTATTAATACAAATTTAAATTATATAGATATCCTAGATGGTCTGAGTATCTTCTTATCAACTGATGACGATAAAGAGAGTATTGTAGATATAGCAAAGAAGGTTTCTCCTCTTAAGACTCTACTTTTAAATGGTACAAGAGAAGTTATTACTCTAAATGAGTTATTAGACTTTGCGACAAAGCTACCTAGCTACGCCAGTGCTGTTTTCAAATTAACAAGTTCAGACTTCAGCGATCAAAAAGACAATGAGATGTTCTATAAGAACTTGCTACATAACTTTATCACAATCAAAGGAAATTTATCTCTTGATCAAAAGTTAAATTACTTTGAAGCAAGCGAGTTAATGACCGCTGTTGATTGGGCCCTTAATCTAAATAAAGATAATGAAGCTGATAAAATCAACTTTAAAGAATTCACTACAAGTTTAGTTAATGTAAAAGGACGTATTCTACACGGACTTAAAGATCCTTCTCTTAATCCAAACGATTTTCACGTAGCTAAGAATTTTAGTGCAAATGATATTACAAAGATCCTAGAGTACGTACACAAGGGACTTGAGGTTACTTACTTTAACGAAAGAACTTATAAAGGCCTAAGTAAAGAGTTAGAAAATAGAGCTCCTCTTAAGTGGATCAACGTAGGAAAGATTAAAGAATATCCTGGAGTTAGAAAAGAGAATATCAACGCTCTCAGACTCGATTTCTTAGATAGTATTAAGAAGTATCGTCACTACACTCACAAGGTAACGAAGCTTGATCAAAATAATAACGAAGTCACGCGCTACATCCAGTACCTAGGGACAGAGTATAGAAGAACTAGATTTGGTCACGTTCTTACTTCCATCATCAAGTATGTTTTTAATATTGCGCTAGAAGGTTATACCATCAAGCAGGACAATTTAGATGTTGTAGATATACCGAGAATCAATATGCTCTTTATTGATCTAAAGCCAGTTCTAGAAGAGTTTGGTCTTTGGACTAGTAACTTTAAGACTTTTGGTGAGAACGTTATTCTGCTGTCAGACCTCTTTCAGAATACTTCAAATGGTGACAATGCCCTTGGACTAGATGAAGGTGTTGAATTCGTAACAATTGTACTTATCGCTTCTTCACTTACAGATGAAATTATGAGTGATCTACACCAGTACTGTGACAATCAAGGAACAGAAGAGCTACCAGCGTTTGAAACGTCTTGCTATAGAAAGAGTCTATTTGAAATTTGGCTTGAGAAATTAAATTACGGGAATATGTTCCCTAAACTAGTTCGCTACTATGAAAATGAAGAGCGCTCTTCAGTGCTAGACTTTATTAGAAAGACAGAGGGATTTGCAAGAGACGTTGATGACGTCACAATCCCAATGGCAAAGAGAGATTTTACCCTCCTAATAGGAGCAATGTTAAATATTGAATCAACATTTGTTAGATTCGATAAAAATAATGATAATATTATCGATACGAAAGAATTAGATGAAGCTTTTAAGATCTATCAAGTATCAGTCCAAAAAATGGCGGAATTAAATGGTTGGAAGAAAGTTCTAACCAAGACAGTATTTTATTACATGGTTAAAAATATGAAAATCCCATCGACATCGGATGTATTAAAATACCACTTTCAACTCCACTTTAATCCTATGTATAAAGAAAACATTAGGGCCAAGAGACTGAATATCGGAGCTTTACTCTATAATTTACTACAGTATCGTCAGTAAAAATTAAAGGAGTAACAATGAACAACGAAGTTCAAATTAGTCAACAAGTCGCCGTCCTAGTGGATGGAAATAATATAGAGAGAAGTATTCACGCTGAATCAGAACGTCACTCTACAATGCTTAACTTTGATACATTAATCCCTAAGCTCTTAGTTAACAGAGGCCTAAATAGACTTATCTATTTTAGAGAGGGAAAGAATATTTCTTCTAAGCTAGCTGAGAGACTTCACGACAAGTATCACGGTTCAGTAAGACCATGCCATAAAAGTGCAGATATCCCACTTTCAATTAAAGCAACACAGCTTGCCCAGAAGGTTGATACAATTATTATCATGTCTGGAGACTCTGATTATATTGAGTTAGTGAATCACTTAAAATCAGAAGGTGTTAGAGTTGAGATCGCTGCGATAGAGTCTACGACTTCACATTTACTAATTGAGGAAGCAGATTACTTTCACCCTATTACGAGCGACGATTGGTTCACTCTAAAGTTGCCAAGTAATAAGAGGGCCAAGAAGCCTACTGCATCTTCATCAAAGAAGAAGACTACTAAGAGAACTACAAAGAAAGCACCGACTAAGAAATCTTAAGAAGCCCTAAGCCGGCAAGAAATAGAGAGTGGTGAATTTCGCCACTCTTTATCTTTTCAAATAATTCCACTTCATTCATTTTTATAACTTCTATTTCTTCAAGAGGATCAAGGTTTTGCTCTGAAGTCTTTTGACAATTCTTTGCGAGATAGTAATCACAGTAATTATTCATAAAAGCAGGATTAGCAGACGCCCTTCCAAGGTGAGTCCAGTCTTCACTTTCGTGACCAGTTTCTTCAAGGAGCTCTCTCTTAGCGGCCACAAGAGGGTCCTCTCCTGACTCGACAACTCCACCAACACTCTCAAGAGTAAGATCATCAATACCATGGCGGTATTGTTTTACTAGAATGAAGTTACCGCTTTGATCAAGGGCAATGACATTAATCCAGTTTCTACACTCTAGAACATCAAAGTCTCCTCTCATCTCACCACTTTCTCTCTTAGCAGTGTAATAGCTAAATACAAAGCTCTTTAAGATTTGTCGGTACTCAAGCGTCTTCCATTTCTTCAACATTTAAAACTCGATTTGTATATATGAATTGTCGTCTAGGGCCCTAGACTCAAGTTTTTGATTGAACTCATCTTTAACTCGAAGATATTCAATCATTTTCTTGTCACCAATAATTTTGGCCAGCTGCCCTTCATAGATTTTCACTAATTTCTCATTGAACATTTCTTCATCAGCAGAAGGAGAATAAGA
This sequence comes from Halobacteriovorax marinus SJ, assembly GCF_000210915.2. Lineage (NCBI taxonomy): Bacteria > Pseudomonadati > Bdellovibrionota > Bacteriovoracia > Bacteriovoracales > Halobacteriovoraceae > Halobacteriovorax > Halobacteriovorax marinus. The sequence continues at coordinate 1,091,262 of NC_016620.1, read as the reverse complement.
ATAATTTTCACCATGCTTAGCTTCCATCATTTTGTGGAACTCCTCATAGCGTCTTTCTCTCTCTTGCTCATAACCATTTTTAAGCTTTCTATATTCGATTAAATTTCTATTTGCGTGAGTAGAGTTATCTAAGAAGAGGGCTTCAATACTCTTATTCCACCCCTCTTCCACTTCATCTAAGTATTTATCAAATTCAGCAGAATCAAATTCTTCAACGACTTTAGTCGTAACCTCTTCACTCTCCACTTTCTTCTCTACCTTTGGAGGCCCAGCTTTTCTAGCAATTGGAGTTGGCCTCTTCTCACCGAGAGTGAGTTCATACTCCTTTGTTTTACTTCCAAAGATTAAATAGATAGCAATAGAGAGAGCAAGTAGGATAAATGTGACGAGAGAAATCTTCTTCATTTTATATTAAACCCTTCAAAGATGACTCCTTTGCCGGAGGTCAAAAGATCATTTGCTACAGATTCATTTCTTATAGTCCAGTATATGATCTGCTTACTGCTAAATATTTTTAACATCGTCTGCTGAGACCATATATCCACACCATATTCCACAGAAAAGAAATCAGGCCTAAGAATCGGAGTCAGAAGCATATTTTTAAGAAGAAATTTCTTTAAAAATGAAATCTTTGATTTCTTAAAGGAGCCGACTAATAATCCAATGCTAAAGTTCTCTCTCTTATCTGAAATATATTTAAGAGAGAGAGGATTGAAAGACTGAATAGCGAATTGACCTTTATAATTATCTAAAATTCTAATTAGCTCTTCTTCTAAATCTCCAACTCCCCCTTCATTCTTTATTTCAATAAGAAGCGGGACTCTTCCATTCACTAATTTTAAGACATCCACTAAAGAAGGTATTGTATATGTAGACTCCTCTAACTTTATTTTCTCTAACTCACTTAGAGTTGAGTTTTTAACCAAGAGATTAGTCCTAGTCACTCGTGAAGTATCAAGGTCATGAAAGACAACTATTTTCTTATCTTTAGTTAGGCGTATATCAAATTCAATTGCATAATCATTTTTAATTGCATACTCAAATGCTCCCAGAGAATTTTCTGGAAACTCATTATTGTGAAAACCTCTGTGAGTGATTGGAGTCTTACTTAGCCAATTCATCATTTGTACTTTCGAAGATTTTATCGGCGGAGTTGGTGACGAAGCCTTGGTACAACTCACCTGAAGACAAGGAATAGCGAAGAGCAAACTCATAGTAGCAGCTCGGCACAGTCTCGCTCTTATCAGTGAATTTAACTTCGATACGACTCGCCATTGTACTGGATTGTTCCAAGTAAACATCTGGATTACCTTTTATTAAACCTCCTGCTCTATTCAAAGAAATTCCCTTTGAGATGAGAAGGTCATTAAGTTCGTTTAAATTATTAAATTTCTTTAAAGTATTTACTAAAATTGTAAAGTGATTTGCCCTAAAGCCCAAGGCACATAGCCAAGCTCCATACTCAGACTCATCAAGTAATTCTCTATATTCAGAGCTAGAAATTGAGAAGACATCCTTCTTCTTAAATAATTCTGAAATTGAAAGATCTTTTACCTTAGTGATTTCTCTCTCGATAATCTCTTGGGCCCTTGCGCTAAGCTCTTTATAACGAAGCTCACTTAGAAAGATCTTAGGATAAGTAGCATCTGATTGGTGTTCCAAATGAATGGCATTTAATTTCTTCTCTGAAAAAGAATAATCTCCCTTCCTAGCGTAACCAAATGCGCTAAAGAAGACCTCCATCTCCTCAATCCCCATTCCTTTAGAGCTAAAGGTTCGAAATGCGATATGATCATTATTAATCTCTTCGCCTTGTTCGAGTAAGATATCGTGAATCTCTTTTGCAATAGGAGCAATACTTATATAGTCACTCCACAAATCTTCTAAAAGAATATCTAAACTCATGCAAACCTCTTCGCGGAAATAAAAGAAGGTATCTCTCTTTCAAATAGAACATCAGCTAAACACTTCCCACAGTGAAAAGCCAGTCCTAATCCATGGGCCGTAAAACCACCCACAAAGTATATTTGAGGATCACTTGGAATGGCCCCAACCATTGGTTGCCCATCACTAGAAAATCCCATAATTCCCGACCAGCGATGAGTTATAGAACAACCTTTTATTTTTGGAATATGTTTATTTAAAAACTCTTCTAAAGCATCCTGGATAATATCAGTGACTTCGTCACTATACCCAACTTCTGTATCTTTCTTAAGTTGTCTAAAGCCACCAATTACAATTTCACCGCTTGGCGTTTGTCTAAAGTAATCTAAGACAAAATTAGCATAGCAAGGTCCCTCCAAGAGCTTTGGTAGAGATTCTGTCGCAAGAATCTGCCCTCTTGTGGGATAGATTTTATCTTCAAAGAAAGGATGGAGTTGAGCGCTATAACCATTTGTGGCCATAACAACTAATTGGGCCTGATATTTTCCCGATCTAGAATGAATAACTTTGAGCTCGCCACTAGATTCGATATTAAAGACTTCGCTATTTTCTAGGACACAGAAATTCTCATTATCTTTAATTTTCTTATAGATCTCATCTAATAAAAGAACTGGATGAACGGAAGCATCTTTTACATACTTTATGCCCCCAACAAATCCTTCAGCATTTAAGCGCTCTTGAATTTGATCCTTTTCAAGGATCTCAACTTCTATGCCTAAGTCCTTCATCAAAGAATATGACTTCTTTAATTCTTCAAACTCTTCCTCTGTTGAGGCCAAAGAAAAACTTCCCTTCTTTTCAAACTGAAGAGCTTCTTTATTATCTCTTATAATTTCTTCTTCTAAGAGTTCGAGGTTTTTTTCAGAGAAATTCCAAATCTCTAGAGCTTCATCTTGTCCGTGTTTTCCAACGAGACGATTAAAGTGCTCAACAGAGCCACAAGTTATAAAGCCAGCATTTCTTCCTGTTGCTCCACTTGCCAGTTCACCTTTTTCAAGAAGGGCAATCTTTAATCCGGCTTCTTCCTTTAAAAGCCAATAGGCCGTAGAGAGTCCTGCGATTCCTCCACCTATAATAACGACATCAAAATCTTGGACTTTTGGATTTGTCGTTTTGGAACGATCCTGCCAAAGTGAAACACTCATATTTACCCCTCAATCCTTTAAGGTTAGCATAGCTCTAGTATACGTGAAAGAGTAGTTAGAAGAAATTGTTTATTCAGAAAGGGCCTTTAGAATAAGCTCATAATCTCTTGTATCTAATCTATTGTCAGATCTGGCTTCCTTCTCTAAAGAGGCCAAGAGTTTCTTTCGCTGTTCAGGAGTTAAAATATCTGTGAACTTTTCAATAATACTCTCTATTAGCTTCTCGTATTGATCAATTGTATTCTCTACAATCCTCTCTCCGTTTTGATAAGCATTTCCAATGGCAATCGCTGTAGTAGCAAGACCAGTAACAACTAAGTATGGTCTCATCTGATTATAAGTTAGCTCTACAGCACTTCTTGTTTTATAAGCTTGCATAAGTTCATCAATATTTGGAAGTAGTCCCTCTTTATAAATCTTTTCTATAATTTCATCTGAAGGAGTGAAGATACGGAGTTCATAGAAAGTGTAAAATGTCCCAACATTGTGGAGCATTGTTATATTTGAGAGAAGACTGAGAATAAGCTTTGTTCTATTCTTCAATCTAGAAACAACAGAGATATGAGGAGCAATATGATTCATTAAGATTTGCTGCTCCGTACGTTTTATAATGAAGTCCTTAGTTGCAACACTGAAGGCATCATAATTTAGCGCAACACCTTTCTCTGTATTCATAATTGAGTAATACTTAAAGATGAATTTGCGATACTTGCTATAGGTCCAATCTGAGTTTAGATCAACGCCCTCCAATACTTTGGTAAGTCGTTTAATTTTCTTCTCACTTAATTTTCTATAATTTTCTTGAAAGCCCGAGTGTATTGGATACTTCATTCTATGTTCAACGATTGCCTCTAGGTGAGCAATCTTATCGAGTGCTCCATCGTAGCTCTTCCTCACTCTTCCCTCTTTAAGATCTTCGAGTCTCTTAAGCTTTAAGCGCTCAAAAAGCTCCTCATCGATACTCTCTAGTTGATTCAGATCTTTGGCCTCTACATAGAGAGGCTCATCAGTGGCAAAGAATTTTTTAATTGTGCTAAGACAACTTGATGTTTCACTTAATGAAGATGGTGAACGGAGTCCTGTCATAGAGCAAGAACTTGCTAGGAATCCAAAAAAGATGAATAGATTAATTATTATTAAGCGCGATTTCACACTCAACTTATCGGAAGAGGGAGCTATTTTTATATATACTTAATCATCTCTATGGCAGTACACCTACATTTTGCCGGTCCACACTTAGTGCAGTGATAATCAATCTCTGACCAAAACTCTCGGTATTCCTTAACTGCCTCAAAACCCATTGAAAGTAAGTACCTCTGAGAACTATTATTAGGTGACTCAAGCCACGAGTGACATATTACCGCTTTAGCCCCAAGCTCCTTAAGCTTTTCAATTGATCTCTTTGAAAGCTCTTTACCTATTCCCATCTTTTGAAAAGACTCGCTTATGAATAAGCTTTTAAAGTAGCCGACTTCATTGGGACGGACTCTCCACAGATCAGTCGAGAGGCCTCTCATAGTAGAGACCCACTCCCCCGGAGCAAGAGTAAGTCGAACTCCTGCAATTTCACCACTCTTAGAAACAGCTTTTAGAGATGTATTTATTTCGTTTACACTTGAGTAATCAAGAATTTCTTCTAATTCTTTGCTGCAAAAGTAATTCTTCCCAATCCATCTATCGGTAAAATTTAAGAGATCAGCAATATCTTCTTTAACTATATCTTTGTAGCTAATTTCTTCCATTACAAAGTCTTTAAGAAATTTATAAGATCTTTCTTCTGCGCCGGAGAATAGAGTTCATTGCCCTTCTCATCGAGGAACATTTTCGTATGCCCAGTATTTCTTAAACCAGCTTTAGCAGTATTAAAGAAAGCATCTCTATCTTTTTTCCACTCACTTGGAATATTCTTTCCTACCGGATAACCAACACACTCGCTATCAAAATCAGTTTCAGGATCATTAGCAGGACCTTGGTAGAAAGTCTTTGGTCTTTGTTCGACTTTACTTAAAAGAGCACAAAGAGATGGTACAGAATTATTGTGAAAGTATGGGTATCTCGCCCAGATCCCAACTAGCGGTGGTGGAACATAACCTTTTTGCGGCTCGACAGTTGTCTTCATCCACTTAGAAATTTTTAATTCATTCAGTCTCTGCGCAAAGTACTTCATGCCCTCGTATCTCTGTGGGTCTGTCCCAACGTCTTTAACAGGAGTTTTTTCATGATAGACCACTTTAGTTGTGGCCAAAATATCGACTTCACTAAGCTCTTCTGAATATTCTTGATTCCATGCCTTCTCGTAACTACCGTGACATTTAGCACAGCTCTTTTCAAAGATCTTCTCTCCCCTCTTGGCCGAAGCGAGGTTAATAGTTGAAGCGTCAAAGAAGTCTGTCCAACGAGGAGCCTTAGTTGAGAAGGCCGCCGCTGTTAGCTCGCGTACAGTTTGTGTATTATTTTGCATCCACTTCTCTAACTCTCTTAGGTCAGTTCCTCTGCCGAGTTCATTCCATAAAAAATTTGTAAAGATTGGATTCCCTTCAACGATTGACCCATCGGAGAGCCATCTCGTTTTATACTTTAAATTCCACCATACTGCTGGCTTTGAGTCGGCGACATAGTGATCTAAGACATTAGGTCTTGGAAAGAGTTCAAGTCGTTTACTCTTGGAAGCGTACTCATCATTCTTTCTTCTCGCCAAGCTAAGAGCAACTTGTGGAAGAGAAGTGTCTAGACCTAAAACTTGAGGAACGACTGCTCCAACTGAGTTTAAATTATACTTTGTTCTTCTAAACTGTTGCCTTTCCTCTTCATTGGCCCTCGTCCCCACTTGAAAGACTTTACTTGGAATGAAAGGAACTGTTTGCTTGGCCATATGAAAGAACTTATTTGCTCTTACTCTCTTATTGGTTAGACCCATAACTGTCTTCCCAAAGAGACTTGATGTGTGACAAGTGGCACAGCTAAACGTCAGCCCCTTACCACGCTTTGTATTCATTATTGTTGCGCCCATTGGAAAGTCGGGCTTCTCCCCTCTCGGGTAAGGGATTTGATAAATCCCTGTTTCAACTTCATTGTCGTTATATGGATTGAGTCCAACCCAGTCATACATTTCTTGAATTGTGCTAAAGCCAACTCTTCTCTTCGCAATCTTTGTCACTAATCTTCTAAGAGGATTTTTTTCATCGGCTTCTAAAAAGTCATGAAGAGGATCGATTGGAATCAAAAGCCCCGTTACAGTTACGGGATACTCTAAGGCGTGAAGATAGCCGTTGTGCTTGAGCTTTGAGAACTCTTCAATATTTGCGCTATAGATATTTTCTCTAGTCTCACCTAGGGGAAGTTTAAAATTTCTAGACCAATCAGCATTGTCCCACGAGCGAGTTGAACCAAGGGCAAATGGTATTGATAAAGTTGTCACTATTGCAACTAAGATAGCATTCTTCACAAAATCTCTCCTTAACTGCACGAATTACATCAAATTTTTCACCATTTGACCAAGGGAATGAAAAAAATAAATAGCCTCCCAAAACACATAACCCACTAAAATCATGTAATTCTTAAGAAATCTTTATATAGACCAAAAGTCCTATAAGGGTTAATATTAGATCTACAACCTTAAAACAGAGTTAGAACTTATGAAAGCTGCTATCATGATTTCTCTACTGGCCACTTCTATCTTTGCAAATGCAAAGGATTATAGAGTTGCCGCCCTTTATTGGTCTATGGATATAGAGGGTCAAGTTGCCATGAGAAAGGGCGTCGAGCAAAGGGCCCAACAAATCACTAAAACTACTGAAGATAAAATTCTCATAGAGCCCTATGTTGCAGGTAATGGACGTGAGGGTGCAAAGAGACAAATTGAGCAATTCTATTCAGTTTTAAAAGATAGAACTCCGGTCGATCTCATTATTATTCAGCCAACAGATAACTCTGCTCTTATCGGTCCTCTTCAATTGGCCAATAAATTAAAGATACCTGTTATTGCTTATGATCAATATATTCTTGGTGGTGAGCTTACCAGCTTTATCACTTCGAATAACTACCAAGCGGGTAAACTCAATGCTCAATATATCGAAAAGCTCTACCCAAATGACTACGAAATAAAATTGATTCTCGTAGAGTATCCTAGGGTCACAAGTACAATAGATAGAGTTGAAGGGTTTATCGATACCTTTAAGAAAGTTCACCAAAATTTTAAAATATTAAAATCCTATTCTGCTGTTGAACCAGTTGGTGGAAAGAAAGTTGGAGAAGAGATTCTTAAAGACTTTCCAGATAAGAACTCAGTTGATGTCATCTTTACTATTAACGATGGTGGAGGACTTCCAATTGTAGAAGTTCTCGCCAAGGCCAAAAGAAATGAGATCAAAGTTGCAACTATTGATGGTGATCCTCGCTCAATACAGAATATTAGGGATAAGAAACTCACAGTCATAAATAGTGCTCAATTTTGTTCACAAATGGGTAGAGAGAGTATGCAAGCGGGCTATGACTTTCTTAAGAATAAAAAAGTCTCTAAGAGGATGCTCATTCCAACATTTCCAGTTACGGCTAAAACCCTTAGCTCATTTTCAGGAATGGAGGGAGAACTTCCAAAGGCCATAAAGCTTCCTTGGTCCAAGAAGAGATGGCAAAACCAAATAAAGAGATTTGAATAATGATGAAGCTCTTTATTCTTTTCTTTCTTATTTCATCTTCATGTTTTGCTCAAAGAGAGTATAAAATCGCACTCTCTTCAGGTTGTCCTTACTATTGTACAGAGGGAGGAAAGCAGGGATATATTGTTGATTTACTACAAGAGTTTTTTAAGCAAAAGAAAATTGAAGTAAAGTTTGTAACGACTCCCTATGCGAGATTAGAAGACTCTGTTCTTAGAGGAGACAATGACATTGCTCTCTTTACTTCCTTTGATTTAAGAAACTCAAAAGAATTTGAAATCTATGACGTTACTCTTGGAGTTAGCTCAGCAGGAATTATCTCTAAGACAGGTACCGACCCAGTTATCCTAGATATTATTGACCTTAAAGGAAAGTCCATCTTCCTAATGCCTGGGAGTAAGGTCAATGAACTGCTATTAGATAGAATCAATAAGATTAATCAGGGAAAATCCATGGTTCAATTCATTACTGGTTCAAGAATACACGATCGACTTATTGAGCTCATCGCTCTTGGACGCGCTGACTATGCCATTGATGACTACAACGTTTTAAAATACTTCTACTCTACGAGTGACTTTAGAGATAAAACTCTTCTTACTCCAAGCTCCATCTCTGGCTATAGCCCGATCAAGTTTGCGAGTAAAAAGAATCTTCCAATAAAGAACTTAATTGAGAGCGACCTAAAGCGTTTTATTAATAATTATAGAAAGTCTGGAAAGCTTCAAAAGCTTTTAAATAATTATAATATTATTGATTGGAATATTGTTCTAACTAGATAATAAGTAAGCGCTCGTCTGTCATATCATCGATAGCATACTTAATTCCCTCTCTGCCAAGGCCTGAGTCCTTCACTCCTCCGTATGGCATATTATCTATACGAAAACCAGGGATAGAGTTAACAATGAGTGCGCCAACTTCAATCTCTTTAAAGCATTGCTTAATAAAGTCTAGCTTATTTGAATACACTCCAACCTGTAGGCCAAAGCGAGAATCATTAACAAGATCAATTGCCTCACGCTCAGTATTAAACTCTTTCAATATTGCTACCGGGCCAAAAACTTCTTCGAAGCAAACCTTATCTTCACTCTTATAATTTTCTATCAATGTTGGCTGTAGAATATTGTGATCAACATCAGCACTTCTTCCATCAAGAAGAAGTTTTGCTCCCCCTTGCTTTGCCTCTTCAATCCACTGACCTATTCTTTCAACATGAACCTTATCAATAATAGGCCCAACCATAACACCGCTCTTAGAAGGGTCTCCACATTCTAATTTTGAAGTCTCACTTATAAGCTTCTCTTTAAATTCTTTATAAACTTTCTCTGCTACGAAAATTCTTTGGGTTGAGATACAAATCTGTCCCGCATAGAGAAATGAGCCAATAGCAATTTCTTTGGCCGCTCTATCAATATCAGATGTTTCATCTACTATTACTGCAGCATTACCACCCAATTCCAAAATAACTTTCTTCTTTCCGGCAATACTCTTAAGCATCCATCCTATCTTAGGGCTTCCGGTAAAGCTTAAGAGCTTTATTCTCTCGTCCCTTACAAGTAATTCACTTTCTTTATTTTCACAAATAACAATATTTACCAAACCGTCAGGAAAGCCTGCCTCTTGAACAAGTTTCCCCAGTAATAGATTACACTGCGGAGTATACGGAGATGGCTTAATAATAATAGAACAACCACTGGCCAGCGCTGGAGCTAATTTATGGAGTGTTAAATTCAAAGGAAAGTTAAACGGAGAAATCCCAAGGACTGGTCCAATTGCAAAGCGAGAAGTCATGGCCATTTTTCCACTTCCGTTAGAAAAATCCATTGGAACAACTTCTCCTCCAATTCTTCGAGTCTCTTCTAAAGCAAATCTAATTGTCTCTACACAGCGATCAAACTCTCCAGCAGCGTAATCTCTCGGCTTACCTGCTTCACTTATAAGAAGAGTTATAAGTTCTTCTCTCTTTGCTATAAATAAATCTAGAAATTTTGATAGAAGATCATATCTCTTTCCCGAAGTGAATTTCGAGTAAGTATGAAATGCACTCTCACTTGAAGTAATGGCCTCCTCTATTTCATGAGCAGATGCCAGTCCAACTCGTGCAATAGTCTCGAGGGTGTATTTATTTTTTATGTCTAATTTTTTATCGGATGAATTGGTAAATTTACCATTTATAAATGAACTCGTCTCTAGCATGTATTCTCCTATCTAAATTCATTATAGATGGAGAAATACTTATCTACTAGAAACTCTTGGAGACAAAATTTCTTCGGTTCTGATTTAGGTGCTTTAAAAAACCTAGATTCTCCAAAAGAAACTTCTGCTCACCGAGCATGAAGAGTTGAATGTCGTGTAAAGGACATACTTTTATAACTGCGGTTTGCCCCTTAAAGACTCTATAGAGTTTTGATGCAGAAACTCTGAATCGCTCACCATTTCTAAATTCTGCGTCCATTCCCTCTGCTTTACAAACATCACACATTCAAAAGCCTCCCTTATTTAAAGATTCTCTCTTCTCTATCTTATCGCCACAGCGCACCAAACCCTAAAGATTTTTTAACCTTTTTCTTTAACATTCTCTATTTACAATAAGTTAGAGGTCAGAATCTCGCTCATGAATTAACTCTATATTTAACTAACCACAGAATTCAATAAGTTAGACTGCCAACTTAAATAGCTGATATTGCCCTTAAGTTAACAAAGAAATAGCGCGCCAACCCCTAGCTATTCCTTAACACTTGATAAAAAAGCGTTTACCCTTAATGCATAAAAATCAGACTGGAGACACCGACCATGAAACCTCTAAAAATAGAGAATAAATTAGCAGCAACACCTAAGAACGAACCTAAGTATACGAGCACAGTTAAGTCACTCGATGGAAGCGAATTAGTCGTCGCTTGTCCAAAGGTAACTCGTGGACTTGTTGCTCTTATGAATCAACATGCAGTAATCGGAGGAGCAGCCTGTCACTGGGGTGGCCCAGCAGCATTTGCAGAGATGAGCTCTTCACTACATGCAATCATGTTCAAAGATAAATCGAAGAATTGGTTCGACACATATAATTTTGTAAACGACGCAGGTCACGCTGAGAACGGTATCTATGCCATTAGAGCAAATTACGGTTTTGATAATTTAACATTTGATGATCTTAGAAAGTTTAGATCAATTGAAAGTAAGCTAACTGGTCACGGAGAATCACATCTAAACCCAGAAGGTGTTTATCTATCAAATGGTCCACTTGGTTCAGGAGTTCCTCAAGCACAAGGACTAGCTCTTGCTGATAAAATTATTGGTAACGATAGAACGACAATCTGTCTTCTAAGTGATGGTGGAAGTATGGAAGGTGAAACAAAAGAAGCCTTCAGTGCTATTCCAGGACTTGCCTCTAAAGGAAAGATGAATCCATTTGTTCTTATCATTTCTGATAATAATACAAAGCTCTCTGGTAGAATTGAAGCCGACTCATTCTCTATGAACCCTAGCTTTGAGGCCATGAGTGCTCTAGGTTGGAATGTTATCCACGAAGAGAATGGTAATGACCTTCAAGCTGTTCACAACACAATGGAGAAGGCAATCCAAGAGGCCCAAAAAGAATCCAACAAGCCTGTTTGCGTAATAGTAAAAACAGTAAAAGGGTTTGGAGTTAAATCTACCGAAGAAAGTGCATCGGGTGGTCACGGTTATCCACTAAAGGCCTATGATGAAAAACTCATTCCATTTTTAGATGAAATTTTTGAAGATAATACTCCAAGTGAGCTAACTGAATGGGCAGAAGAGATTCTTGCCAGCAAACCAGCTCCTAAAGAAGCAAGCAAAGAAAGCACTGTGAAAAAAGAGAAAGTTCAACCAGGTTTTGCTCGCGCTGCGATTGAAGCGGCCGAAAAAGGTCTCCCAGTATTTTCTGTTTCATCAGACCTCCAAGGATCGACTGGTATCAAAGACTTTCAAACTGCATTTCCAAATAACTTTGTAGACGTAGGTATTGCAGAATCAAATATGATCAACACGGCGATTGGGCTCTCAAAGCAGGGACTTATTCCAGTAGTAGATACCTTTGCACAATTTGCTATTACAAAAGGGAATCTTCCACTTATCATGTCTTCGCTCTCACAGGCCCCAATGATTGGTCTCTTTAGTCATGCAGGTTTTCAAGATGCGGCAGATGGTGCTTCTCACCAAGCAACAACTTACCTAGCAGCAACAGCGGCAATTCCACACGTAACAACAGTGGTATGCTCTTGCTCTAGTGAAGCAAAAAGCTATATGACACAAGCAATAGAGAATATTAAATCGGCCAGAGAAGCTGGTAAAGAAGCTGACTCAGTTCTCTTCTTCTATGGTAGAGAAAATCACCCAGAGCACTACAGAGAAGACTTAAACTATGAATGGGGTAAGGCCCAAGTTCTTAGAGAAGGTAGTGACGTTACTATCGTTACAAATGGTCCTCTCGTTCAAAAAGCTCTTAACGCTGCTGATGAATTAGAAAAGCAAGGTAAAAGCGCTACAGTTATCAATAACCCATTTGCTAATAAAGTTGATCTTGAAACTTTCAAAAGTGCTCTTGCTAAAACAAATGGAAAATTAGTAACACTTGAAGATCATCAATTAATTGGTGGTATGGGTTCAATGCTAGTCCATGCTCTAGCAACTAATGGTGTTGAACTAAAAGTAAAGTCACTTGCAAATAATGGTAAGTTTGGTCAGTCGGCCTATCTTGCAGATGAGCTATACTCTCTACACGGGATGAGTGAGAATCACATTATTGAAGCGTGTCTATCACTATAAATACTTTGGGCCCTTAGATGGGCCCAACTTATTTTCTAAACTCGCCTCTTAGTTTTATCAATGGCAATAAAATAATAAAGAAGCTTACTATAAAAATTGCTCCAAAAATATTTAAACTAATTTCATAACCTTTATTATCAATTAACCAACCAAGAATTGGCCCAAAGATAATAAAGACAACTCTCATCCCAAGACCTATTATTGAATTTGCTGTGGCCCTCATTTGAGACTCCACTCTAGCATTGAGAGCATCCTTAAGTATGACCTGATTGAGACCTCTACAGAGTTGGAAACTAAAACAGAAGATGATTCCAACTAGACCAGCACTCTTTCCCATACCAAAGAAACCAATAATAGGAAGTGAGCCAATCAATAATAGTATATTCACACTACCTATCTTCTTTTCTAGGTCATGTGCATACCTTGCAACTAAACCAACAGAGAAGTTTGTTAAGCACCATAGATAGCCAAAGTATTTATAATCCACTCCAAGGGAGTGCCAATAATCTTGGAAGGTCCAAACCGCCAATAAGGTAGCAGCACTATAGATAATATTATTGAAGAGAATAAACTTAATTAGAGGTCCGCTCTTAAAGAGCTTCTTTGAAATCTCTCTCCAATTATCCCCATGAGCACTAGAGCTTAATTTCTCTCTAGGAGGCTCTGTAACTGTTAAAGAAATAAGAAAAGGAATCCAACAAATAAAGGCCTGAACTTTTACAGGAGTATCCAAGCTACTTACAACGAGGGCCCCTCCTACCAGAGCAGCAATGGCCTCAGAGGTTTGCGTATAAAATATTTTCTTTCCAATTAACTTAGCTTCACTTCCGTTGAAGATTCTATTCTTCATCGCATGTAATGAGTCATAGATTATTGAAATATCCGTACCAGAGAATAGAGATACACCAATACCTAAAAGTAATTGAACAAAGATTAGTCCCCAGTAGTGATCAAAGAATGGGAGTAGTGAAAAGCCTACACCTTGAAATAAACTTGCACTAATAAGTGTGTTCTTTCTTCCAATTAAATCTGCCACGTAACCAGAGGGAAGCTCAAAGATGAGAACAATTAAAGAAAAGAAAGATTGCAATTCGAAAACCTCCTGCATAGAGAGACCTTTCGAACGATAGAATGGAACAATGATGGGAAGAATAATTAAAAACATCCAGGCACTATTGAGCGCGAATATTTTTGAAATATTTTTCTTTAAAGAGTTATCCATCAAGATATTATGAACTCATAAAGTCATTGTGCCAACACTTCTCATGTGTCAAGAATCCATTAAGGAAGTAAATTCGTCGGTGACTAATTGGGGCTATTTAGTGCCTAAATGACACGATTATGACATGAAATGTTTGAAAATATTGGCCTACGTTTTGCTTTAATAGTGTTAGGGACTTTTAACCAAGGATGGTTAATGAAGGGCGACTGGAAGTTGAAATTAGTAGAGACACTTCCCTACTTAATTTTAGCAATAACATTAATGGCAAGTGTGATTTATGACAAAGCGAAAACAAAGAACTTTGACCGCCATAACAGCGGTCAAATTAAACAGGTTACTTTAAAATCTGACGTGAACTTTGAACAAGACCGTTGGAGCAAGAAGTAACTCTTGTACGGTTTTGAACCATCCCCTCTCTATTGCCAGCGGCTGCTGAGAAAATAGAGAATGATTCTATGAATGTTGGCATATACTTACCGTTTACATTCTGAGCAAACTTACCAACTTCTACGATATAACCATTTGATGCTCTTAGGAATCGATACTGATACTTAATAGCGCCACTTGTTTCAACATTGGTAACATTGATATCATTTAAGACGTTATTACAAATTGAAGTAAGATTAGGGTGAACATCAGTCAAGATATCCTCAACAAAACTTGTTCCTCTAGGACCTTCAAAAGTTAGCTCTCCCACACGTGGAACTCTTAGGTTAGCACTATAATCTCTAGCAGCAGAGTAATCAGGGGAAACACAAGATTTATCAGAGAGTGAAAAGATAAAACTCAACTCACGGTCACCACGAGTTTCAAAGAATTCTCTCTTGTTTTGGAGCGATTGACACGCTTGTTTGGCCACTGAGAATTCACCATCACTTAGAACCCTCTCTTTAGAAATTTCTTTACCGAAGATAAATCTTTCATCTGAGTTTGCATTCTCTTTTTTCTCTTCCTTATTACAAGAGATAAAAAGTAGTGAACAGGCCATAAGGCCAATAATTAATTTCATAAACCATCCTTGGTTAATTTATTAGTGTAGTTTTAATTCTTCTTTTTTACCGTCGAGGGAGCTGATATAGAGTTTCTTTTCTTCGATATCTTCTTGAGGATAGGACTGAAGCCAATTTGCGAAGTAATCCTTAACCTCTTCAATCCCCATTCCATCTTCACCAAAATCACCAAAGAGGGTGATTGAATCATCTTTTTTGACGATTTGCATTCTTGGAATCATGGTCATACCTACTTAGAAGTCGCCCCAGTCACACTGAAGGCAAGTTATATTCATTTCTCTCCACATCTTTACTACACTTAGTCTATCCTCTACAACAAATAATGTCTTAAATTGAGGTGCTATTTTTTCTAAAAAAATCTCTCTTTTAATAATATGATCTTCTCTCTCATCATTGGCTTTACGCATAAAAAGTTGGTGATATTCAATTTGATGAGAGTTCAACCATTCGATAGTACTCTTTTCATGATTATCGTCTCTTCCTGTTAGAAGAATAATTTGTATTCCTCTTGAATGCATGGCCTCTATTAGTTGAGCACACCAAGCATTGAGCTGGTCCTTTCCCATTTCACTATTAAATGAGTCCCAGTCTTTAGGATTAGATTGCACATAGTGAACACGGTGGTCACAATTGGCCAAGGTTCCGTCTAAATCGACAATAATGCATTGATCTTTAGCAGAGTTCACAGAGATTCAAACCTATTTCCGTATTTGGCTTTCTTTCAATTCTTATATTGTGTACTTGTAAGTAGACTTCGCAAGTTACTGCAACAGTTGCACTAAAGAGGTGTCCTCCACTTGTTGTATAATCCTCATTTCCTAGAACCGTATGTAGATGATAGAAGGGCTTACCTTCATTGAAAGTGAAATTTCCATTTAAGGCCAAGAGCTCTTTTTCACTTTCAATAGTGGTTCGATCGTAATTTTTTTCATCACAGTGAAAAAAACCGATTTCAATATCTTTTAAGGCCCCAATACCCGAAACTTGTGCTCCTAAGAAACCAAGTTCACTTTGAACTTTATAGAGTGAAGAAAAGAGATCTTCTCCCTTATCAATTACGACGAAAACTAGATTTCCCTCTTTAACATATTTCATTGCTTTAATTCCTTTCTAAATATTTGTTCTAACTCTTTGAAGTCAAATTCTGTTGAGCAAACGGGTGGTAAGATTTTTAATTTCACTTTTCTTCTCTTAACCTTAAACCCTTTCATTACTCCCTTCCCTTCAAATGAAAAGAAAGATCCCCAGAGTCCATCGATGACCATTGGAACAACAACTGTTGGTTGCATAGAAACAATTTTCTTAATTCCCGGTTGAAACTTTCTAAGTCTTCCGTCACGAGTGATCCAGCCCTCTGGAAATATTCCAATAACTTCTTCTTTTGAAAGCGCCTCACTAATATTCTCAAAGGCCTTTCCTAGAATCTCCGGATTATCTTTCTTAGTCGCAATTGGAATAAGATGAGCTTGCTTAAGCCAAAAAGTAAAACCTGTCTTATAGTAATAGATATGATCGATTACAAATCTTACTGGTCTTGGACTTGCGGCCATGACCATAATCCAGTCAACAAAACTCACATGATTTGAAGCAATGACAACAGCGCCCTTGTCGGGAATATTCTCACGCCCCTCAATTTCAACATTGTAGAAAATCTTTGAGAGACCCCAAAAAATAAAGCGCAAAGTTACGGCAGAGTTTTGAAAATAAATATAGAAGAAGTAACCAATATTAATAGTGGCCAAGATTGCAATCATCCACGGAAGTGAAACCCCAGCACCAGACAAGACCATTATTGCAACAGCAGCACTAACCATGAAAATAGCGTTCCAAATATTATTTCCTGCAATGATTCGCGATAGTATATTTCTAGGTGCGTAATCCTGTAGAAAAGTAAATTGTGGAATGATAAACATTCCTCCGAAAATAGAAACGATAAAGAGATCAATTAAGCTTCTAAGTGAATTTTCACTAGCGAAGAATTCGCTCAACCCCATAAGCTCAGAGCTTGTGCTTGAAAAGTTCATTGAAGTATAGGCGAGATCCAAGAGGAAAATACTCATTCCAAGAGCAGCAATTGGAACCATTCCCATTTCAGGTCTTCTCTGCGATAACTTCTCTGCTACAAAAGAACCTATCCCCATCCCTATTGTAAAAGATGCTAAGAAGAGAGTCCCAACAGACTCGGAACTATTGAAGACATCTTTACATAGATTTGGAAGAATAGAGAGAATCGCTGCTCCCAAAAACCAGAACCAAGAAATCCCCATACAAGTATGGAAGATCTTCTTATCTCTCATAGTTATTTTAATTATATCTAAAGTCGGTTTAAAGAAAGTGAAGTCCGGCTTAACAGAGGGATCAACAGGCTCAACTTTCTTGATAAAGAGTGAGCTTATAAAGCCTAGAATAGAAACTATAACGATCCCGACAGCAATAACAATACTACTGCTATTAGATGATACGGCAACACCGCCTACGATTGTCCCCAATAAAATTGCCAGAAACGTACCACCACCAACGACAGCATTCCCTGCAACGAGTTCGTCTCTATTCAATAATTGAGGAATAATTCCGTACTTCAAAGGACCAAAGAAGCTTGACTGTGTTCCCATTAGAAAAAGTGTGACCATGAGAATATAGAAATTATCTGTTAGAAACCCGAGTCCCGCGACAAGCATAATGATAAACTCTGTCACTTTAGTATACTTTACGAGTGTCGACTTAGAGAGCTTGTCAGATAATTGTCCAGCAGTTGCTGAAAAAAGAAAGAACGGAAGAATAAAAATTCCACCGGCCATAGCAACAAGAGCATGTGAGTTTAAACCCATCAAAGAGACACTTTTATAGGCGATAATGATTACCAGAGCATTTTTAAAAAAGTTGTCATTTAATGCCCCTAAGAACATTGTCCAAAATAATGGGAAAAACCTCTTATCACTGGTAATCAATTTATATGACACATTTAACTCCTGATAGAATAATATTAAGGAGTTTCCTACACTATGTTAATATTTTTTTTAAAAGTATTGCCTCTAATAGATCACTCCATTAAAGTGAAAATATGAAATTATATCACTATGTTCACTGCCCTTTTTGTATACGCGTTAGAATGGTCCTTGGTTTACTCAATAAACCATTTGATTCTATCGTTCTTCCATATAATGACGAAAGTACTCCCGTAAATTTAACTGGAGTAAAGATGCTTCCTATAATGGACTTTGGAGATGAAGGGAACTTTAATGAGAGCTTAGATATTATTGCTAAACTTGACTCTGACAATATTCTTCAAAATGAGAAGTTAGACAGCGATCAAAGAGTACTAGTTGAAGAGCTGCTTAGTGCCATTGGTTCAAATGTTCACTCTCTTTGCATGCCTTATTGGATCTGGACACCAGAGTTTAACGATGAGTCTAGAAACTACTTTCAAAAGAAGAAAGAGGTTAAAAGAGGTCCCTTCAATCAACTTGTTCACAAGAGAGAGAAATTCTTAAGCGAGCTTTCCCAAATACTCTCAACACTTGAAGAGAGTATTGAAGAATATTATATGAGTGATTCTCTAAGTATTTTTGATATTATGATCGCCTCACACTTGTGGGGAATGTATATCTATCCGGAGTTTCAATTTTCAGATAAAATTCATCAATACCTTCAAAGAGTAAAAAGGGATTGTCGATTCGATTATCACGTAGATTTCTGGAAAGATTAAAAGCTTAATATATACATTCCGCCGAGGAAGAATATAAAAGATACTACTAAGTACCTACTAGGCCATTTTTTCTCGACTAAACACTCTAATAGACTTGAAAAGATTGTTCCCGTAATAGCAATTCCTGAAAGTGTAGCGAGATGTGCTGTTTGAATGGCCTTTAAATAGAGAGCAAGACTTAAAAAAGTCCCCATTAAACTTCCAAATATAAGAATACTTCTCGCTTTAATATTCTGCTCTTTCCATTTAGAAAAGAAATTAAATGGCTTCCAAAAAGATAAAAGAATAAAAGCAAAGATTGCTCCCAAGCAGCGATGAAAATTTCCCTCCATGGCCGTAAGCTCAGGGTTAAAGTCAAAACTATAGCGAGTGATAATAACCCCAATGCCGTCCAATAAGACACCAATAAAAGCAATCGAAATGGCCCTAAAGTCCCAAGTTCCAGACTTTTTAAAAGATTCAAGAGAGAAAGTTGCAAGACAGAGAATGCAAAAGAAAATGGCCAAGAACTTCTTTGGATCGAGGGCCTGATCAAAGACAAAGTACGAAAGAGTCCCAATTAATAAAGGTTGAAACCCAAAAATCATTAATGTTCGCCCAGGACCCATAAGCGAAAACGATTTTAAAAGAAAAATATCCCCGATTCCTAATCCCATAAAGCCAGAAAAAAAGAAGAGGGCAAAGTACTTAGGCTCAATAGAGTGCCAAGAGCCAAAGAGTGAAACAAATATACCGAAGGCCAAGGCCCCAATAATGGCCTTAAAGCAGTTCATCCAACTAGATGAAATTTGCCTCGAGTAAATAGTAAAGATCTGAGAACCAATAGCAAAAGTTAAATTTGCTCCCAAACCATAGAGATAGACTTCTTTCACTTGTTATTTATAGCACGAGTTTATTTTATCCCTAAGTAAAATATGATAGATATGAGTATGAGAAAATTTAATCCACAGAACATCCCTACTCCTAAGTTCGGGGAATTTAATTTACCGAATATGCCACTAGATATTGAAATTGGCTGCGGAGTTGGACTACACCCTATTCAGTACTCTATGGCCAATCCAGATAGGTACTTAGTTGCTATAGAACACACCACTGAGAAATTTGAAAAATTTAAGAGAAGATTCGAGAAACACGGATGTCCTAAGAACTTACTGCCCGTCCATGAAAATGGTATATCTTGGGTGGCCCACCTACTTGAAAAAGAAAGTGTGGATAGATTCTTCTTCCTCTTTCCCAATCCAAATCCTAAACCCTCACAGCAAAATAAGAGATTCCATGCCATGCCTTTTATGGAAAAAGTCATTGAGTGCCTAAAGCTAGATGGAACAGTTCATATGGCAACAAATGAGTCTTTTTATGCAGAAGAATGCTTAGATTTTATGACGAATGTCTGGAAACTTAAGTGTGTTGAGCATAGAATGATAACAAAAGATGATAATTTCATAGGTCGTACTCACTTTGAGAGAAAATACTTAGAGAGAGGCCAAGAGATTCATGATTTCATATTTAAAAAGGAGAAGAGCATATGAGTAAGAAGTTTGCAGTAATTCTATCTGGATGTGGATATTTAGATGGAGCCGAAATTAGAGAAGCCGTTCTCACGTTACTAGCGCTAGATAGTGCAAATGCAAATTATGACATCTTTGCTCCCAACGAAAATCAATTTCACACGATTAACCATATGGAAATGAGTGAAGAAAAAGAGCAGAGGAATATCCTTCTGGAGTCTGCCCGTATTGCCAGAGGTAAAGTTATAGACCTTAATCAATTAAATACTAACGACTACGCTGGTCTTCTGATTCCTGGCGGATTTGGGGTTGCTAAGAACCTATGTACTTTCGCCTTTGATGGAGCAAGCGCTAAGGCCACAGCAAAAGTAACAGAAGTCATTACCAACTTTAATGACCAACAAAAACCAATTGGAGCGATCTGTATTGCTCCTGCACTCATATCTCTTGTTCTTGGACATAAAGGAATTGAAGTGACAATAGGTACTGATGAATCGACAGCAAGTGAAATAGAAAAAACTGGAGCAAAACATATTAACTGCGAAAGAAATGAATTTCATCTTGATCAAAGTAATAAAATTGCGACGACTCCAGCTTATATGTTTGATGAAACAAAGTTAAACCTTGTTATGGAAGGGATTAGTGGCGTTGTAGAGAATGTTATTAAGTGGTCTTAAGACCTATCTTTTTAAAGATAGACTTTAGAACCCAAAGTGGGCCTATTAAAAGAAATAATAGGTCCTTAAAAAATGAGGGCTTCTGTCCCTCTATTTTATGCCCAATAAATTGTCCAATCCAAGCAATGACAAATATAAGAAAATAACTATAGATCACCACTCCACCAAAGCTCTCCTTTAGAAAATGAATAATTAAAAGCATTGGCATAAGCATTAGTAGAGATCCCATAAGATAGAGAATACTTCCAAGAGAAATATAAAAGATAAGAGAAAGAGAGCAAAAAATAGTTGCCCAATTTAAGTAAGGAATATTCCAAAATATTTCAGGTGTTGGTAGAAGCCATAGAATTCCTAAGATAGAAAACTCAATGGCAGGAACACAGACCTTATGAATAATCTGATTTGTTTTATTTTTGTGATTCTGTGCATACTCATCTAGCCAATCATTTAAACTCTTCACCCTTACCTCTTATTAAAGAATATTTTTTTACATTATACCTTACTAAATGAGTACTATGGTAAAAATGTCCTATGTCTAAAATTTAATCACTTTTCTTTACGCTCTATAATCATTTCCCGAGCTCTATTTTTTTTTATGAAATAGCTTAAGATCATCCCAATTCATTTTCAAACAAACCAAAAAGCAATTCAACAATAGGAGAATAATTGTGAAGAATTTTTTTAAAATTGCTACTGCCCTAGTTCTAATGAGTAATACTATGTCTGCACCAATCAGCGACTCTTACAAAGATGTTTTAAGTGAAACAATCGAGAGTGCTCTAAATGATACAGACCTAATTAGAAGCATACTTTCTAAAAACAATAATATTGTAGCCTCTTCATCTTGGATGGAGCGTCCATTCTTTGGATTTAGTGATTCTGATAAAGAAAAGTTAAAGGACCAGGCTCTTTCATCATATAAATACTTTATAGAAAATACTAAATCATTCGATGCTCTCTCCTCTTCTGTGTCATATGAAGAAGATAAGCTATGTACTGAACTTGCTATTGTAAACACTGAAGAAACAGAAGAAATTGAGAAATACTGGGTTAAGAAAAGTTATGCTAGTAGCTTTTCTCTAGAAGGTGTTTATTCTTTCTTCTTCAATACAGAGGAAGAAAGTAGATCGGAATATAGATATTATCATGTAAAGCGCGATGTAAAATGTGTTAAAGAAAAAAGAATCTTAAGAGCTGTTGTAAGAGCGACTCCAGACTTTTTTAAACTAAACCCACAATTACTAGCAGGTGCAATTTTCACTAACTATGATAAAGAAAAAAGTGAAGTTCTAAGTATATTAGAAGATACAAACGAAAGACTTCTTAAGTATCTAAGCTCTACAGAAGGTAATGATAATTTTACAGTAGACTCTAAACGCTATGCCTCTGCGATAGAAAGAGATAGAGTAAGAATTCTAGACTTTACTAAAGGTCTTCCATTTAACGACGATCTTAGAAAACACTTTCTCAAAAATAGCCTAGCTTGTAGTGATGCAAACAGAGTTGAAACTGAGACTACAGAATGGTTACAAAGTGTTAGAGAAGTTATAAAGAGTCACTTGAGACTTTATAAAGCAGATTACGAAATACAAGATGAGTTTTCTTTCCTATTAAATACTGTTGAAGAGATTAAGGCAAATAAGAACCTAGCTTACAAGAGGCTTGATTATACTGGGTCTAACTTTGAAAGTCACCCTACTCCATGTGCATCTATTGTAGTAGATATGAGAAGTGAGTTACGTAGATTGAGTAGAGAGTTCAATAGAGTTTTAGACAAAAACTAATACCTAATATATCACCAAAAAGAGTGTGTCTGACAAAGAGTAAAATCAATTGTCAGACACATTTATACTACAAAGTATTAATCACCTCTGTCTTAATCTCTCATTTCAATTCACTTTCCCAATGTACAAATACTTCACTATGTCTACTTTTTAGACACTTATAGACCTCTAACCTTCTAATATTACTCAGTATATTTTGGCCACGATCTTGCTTCTTAAATAGTATTCAAATTTTTAGGGGATATGAAATGAGAGTTATCACACTATTCTCGCTTGTCTTATTAATGACGAGCTGTGGAGTAAAGAAAAATTCTAAGCACGCACAATACCTTGAGGGTACAAAACAGTATGCTGTTAGCGCGAGCGTTTTTGATTCATATATAAAGAAATTTGAAGAAGAAGCAGCAAAGAACTTAGGTGAAGAGAATTTTAAAGTTGGAGATATTCCAATTAATTTTGGAGACACTACGAATGAAGAATATGATGGTGTTTGCAATACTTATAGTGATGGAACAAAAGAAATATTTATTAAAAAGAGTTGGTGGCAATCTACTGATTCAAGACAAAAAGAAATTATGATCTTCCATGAACTAGGACATTGTCGTCTTGGAAGAGATCACGATACTGAAAAAAGAGCAAAAGGAACTCATACTTATAAATTATCAATTATGAATCCTGTTATTCCTAGCTCAGCAGATTATGTTTCACAAAAGAACGCCTATCTAACAGAGCTTTTCCTCTACGATAAATCTCCACTCATAAGTGGATTCGGAATCTAGTCGGGAACCTTATAAAGGTTCTCCCTACATTTCTTGAGTCCTACAACCTTATTAAACTTCTCGCCAGAAGTTTCCCTATCAACAAGGTAACAATTCCCTGCGGCCTCTTCTTTATGCCTATAGAAAATATACTTATACCTCTTAGGTGCACAATGCTTTAGCGAGGTCTCTTTTACAAAACCACTGGGTCCTTGTTTGGAATCGACATCAAAACATCTGCCCTTTAGCTTACTAAAGTTATGCCAGACAGCTTTAGTAGACTTTGGTCGACATAACTCTTTATTAATCAACTTATCTCTTTCAATACTTCCTAAGACTCTTCTCTCAACACACTTACCACTCCACCCTGATTCATCTAAGATCCAGGTTGGCTTCTTCTGAACATCCTCACAGAATTTATTTGCGACTCTACTTACGTACTTATTCCCACCAGTTTGCACATCACTTTCAACACAAATTGGTGATCCGTCTGGGCCTTGCATAAGGGTCGTTTGAAGATCTTTTACTTGCTCTCTACAATTTCTTTTAACCACTCCTACCGAGAACTTCTCACCTTGAGTGAGAGAGTCTACCAATAAGCAAACCCCCTCTACTTTAGAGCTTCTTCTAAAGGAGTATTCCGTTTTAAAATCAATGCAATTCTTAAAATCTACTCGTCTACTTGAAACTCTCGCATTAACAGACTTTCTTACCTCAAGGCACTCTCCACCAACTCCACTCTCATCTCGTTGCCACATATATTCTGGAGATCGATTCGTAAAACATTCTTCTCGGCTCACTCTTCTGGAATAAGCTCTCTCCCCACCATCGAGAGCAACTTCATAGCAATAGCCCTGAGTTCCCTCTTTCTTCATATTTAATTTATAGAAAACTTGCTCAGGTCTACAGTTCTGGGCCTTAACACTTTCTATATATCCAGCGGGACCATTCACACTATCTACAGCGTAACACTTTCCACCCCAACCATTCTCTCTTGCAACCCAGTAATGATCGACTTTATTCTTTGAGCAAAGATTCTTACTCGTTTTCTTTTTTAAGTTGCCATCAATTTGATAACACTCACCACTCATCTGTGATGTTTGCTCCCATACGTAGGACACATTCTCAGTAACACAATTACTGGCAGAGCTTATAGAAGCATACTTAGACCCCTTTGTTTCTAAATCAACCTCAAAGCACTTCCCTCCTACACCGCGCTCACTAGGAACCCAATGATAAGTCGTTTGCTCCGGCTTGCACTTACTCTTACTCACTACTGCTTGGAACGACTTTCCACCTGTTTCGATATCGTACTCGTAACACTTTCCAGAAAAAGGCTTCTCAGTGTCTGGAACCCAACTAAACTTAGTTACGTTTCTATTTATTAAGTTTGAATGAATATTAAATGAGTAGATAAAAAGAAGCCCAAGTAATGAATACTTGGGCCAATTATTAATTTTTAAAAATTGATTAAGCAGCTTCTTGCTCTTCAGATTCAACTTCTGCCACAACTTCTTCTGTAACATCTGTTGTTTCCTCTGCAACAACTTCAACTTTAGGTGGATGACATGAAACAACGTTTGCTTCTACATCATGTGCCCACTCTAATCCTTTTGGACATGGAATATCTTTTAGTGAAAAGTGTCCATGCATTCCAAGAGCAGTAATATCTACAGAAATAAATTCAGGGATATCTCCTGGTAGTCCTGTAACTTCAACTTCGTGAAGTACGTGGTGAACAACTCCACCTTCTTTCTTACCAGCAGCTTCACCTTCAAAGTGAATTGGAAGTGTAACTGTAGTTTTCTCATTTGCAGAAATCTTATGGAATGATACGTGAAGCATTCTATCTCCCATATGATCCCACTGAACATTATCAAGAGAAACAAGGTGCTTCCCTCTTCCTGCTACTTCTACTTCAAAAACTTTTCCTGAATGATGTAGAAACTTTCTAATAGCAATTGATGGAACTTTAAAGTTCACTGACTCAATCCCTTTTCCGTATACTACACCTGGAACGTAACCTTCTTTTCTAATTGCTTTTACAGGTTCTTCTCTCCATTCAGTTTTTAGTAATTCGTACACTCTAGTACCTCCATGATTGTATTGATCCTATTTAAACGGACACGTAGTAATTATAACTAAATTTCATTTTTAACGCCACGAGGCAACACTGTCCCCCCGTGACTTGTATCTCTTCGCCTAAATTGGTAAAAATCTAAATATGATTTCATCTAAAATTTTTGAAAGTACATTTTTGCCTGCTAAATTTAATGGACCAAAGTCCTCAAGCAAGATCATGATTGTTATGCATGGACTTGGAGACCATAAGGCTTCCTATAAAGACTTTGCTCTAGAAGTAAATCTCACAGGACTAGACTATCTCCTGATCAATGCCCCTACTCCTTACTACTTTGGATTTTCTTGGTACGACTTACCACCAGCTGAGCCAAGAGATGGAATTCTAAACTCTATTGAGATGCTTGAGCGACTAATTGATGAACTTCAAGCAAAGGGATATCAAGATGAAGATATTTTCATTTGTGGTTTCTCACAAGGCGGGTGTATTGCACTCCATACCTTCCTATCAATGGAGAGAAAGTTCGCAGGCGTCATAGGCCTAAGCCCTAGAATCTATCTCGATAAGATGGGTGTCCAAGAAAAAGAAATCCACCGTGAAACACCAATTTTCATAGCTCATGGGATTCATGACCAGGCCATTGATTTTAATGAAGTTCAGGATCAGGTAACGAGGCTTAAATCCCACTCTTTAAATATTGAATTTAATGAGTATGACATGGGACATGAAATAGATATCTCAGAAATTAGAGACCTCGCAAAATGGCTCAATGAAAGACTTTAAAGTTGGCACTTTTAGGTATTATCTGGGTTAATTTCCTCTAATTTTACACTCTCAAATTTGTTTTTTATTAGCAGCTAAGTATCTGTATTTAAAGAATATTTAATGACATAAGTTTTAATTAAGTATTCTTTAATCTGGTTATCACCGATCATTTATATTAAGGGCTTACTCAACTGAGTGGCCAAAGGTTTTAATATGAATACAAAGAAAAAAGACTCTCTACAAATACTTCTAGTTGATGATGATAGAGGAATAAGATCATCAATGGCCGAGCTATTGAGTTCAGACGGCTATAGTGTTGTAGAGGCCGCCGATGGCCTTGAAGCAAGTCTAAAGATGAAGAATCAAAATTTCAGTCTCGTAATTACCGATTTAAATATGCCTAAGAAAGATGGGATAAAACTTGCGAATGAAATTATTAGTGCAGGAGGTCCTCCTGTGCTCTTAATGACTGGAGAGCTTGAAAATTACGATATAAAGCTCAAGTCCCTCAAGAATATTATGCTTTTACCTAAGCCATTTAATCCAAAAATACTTCCGGCCCTGGTTGCTAAAATATTGAATTCAGCAAAATAAAAAGCCCACTAGTAAAGTGGGCCAATAAAATTAAATTTATGTATGAGTCTTAGTGAGCGTCGTCGTGATCGTGGTGTCCACCACCAATGATATCATCGTCAAAAGTCTTAGAAGCTATAATTAGTGAAATTGGAAACATTGCCCAACAACCTACTAGACATATCGCAACAAATACTTCAAAGCTCATTTTTTTCTCCAAATTTTATAGAATTGCGATCAGTATAGCCTAAAATTTATGGCCAGACTAGTCCCTGCCTGGCAAAAATTCGTTATTCTCAATATCTACAGTCATAATTTTTTGAAAGCGACCGCTTATCTTCCCAGTTGTAATATGGATATCCTCTACATCCTTATTCACTGTTCCAAGATGTTTTGCGAGCTTATTCCATCTCTGCTCATAGCGCCCAAACTCTTCTCCTAACTTATTAATCTCTTCATGCATGACCGACATATACTTATTTCTCTCAAGGTTTAATAAGACACTTTGAACTGTAGTAAGAGTCGCTAAGAAAGTTGTCGGAGACGAGAGCCAGATTTTCTTTTGATTTGCATATTCTACAATATCGCTGTGATAGGCGTGAATCTCTGCGAAGATGGCCTCTGCAGGAAGAAAGAGAATAGCCTGATCTGCTGTTTCATTTGTAATAATATATTTATTCGCAATATCATCGATATGCTTTTTAACATTCTTTGAAAACTCTTTAGCATAGAGAGCTTTAGAAGCTTCATCGTTCGTAGCATCTACAAGTCTCTTATAATTTTCTAGAGGAAACTTAGAATCTACACAAATTAAACCAATTGGCTCGGGAAGAAATAGAGCAGCATCAACAATCTTTCCATTACTAAGAGAGTACTGAGTCTTATAAACTTTTTCATTTCTCTCACCAAAGACTGAACTCAAAAGATTCCCTAGTTGAACTTCACCAAAAATCCCACGACTCTTCTTATCCGTCAGTACATCTTGTAGAGAAACAACATTCGTTGATAGTGACTCTATTTTCTTTTGGGCTTCATCTATTTTAGCAAGT
Source organism: Halobacteriovorax marinus SJ (assembly GCF_000210915.2). Taxonomy (NCBI): domain Bacteria; kingdom Pseudomonadati; phylum Bdellovibrionota; class Bacteriovoracia; order Bacteriovoracales; family Halobacteriovoraceae; genus Halobacteriovorax; species Halobacteriovorax marinus. The sequence continues at coordinate 1,063,601 of NC_016620.1, read as the reverse complement.
CTTTCAATTACGCCTTGAAAAGTTTCATTTGATTTCTTAAAGCCTTTTTCTAAATTCTCTTGAACCTTTGACGAAATTGCATCTAACCTCGACTCAATAACCTTACTCAACTCCAGCATACTCTTTTGCTGTTTTTCTAATAAGTCATCTTTAAATCTATCGAGACCAGCTTGTCTCTCTAAAGTATCGTTACTGAATTTTTCAATTAACTGCTCTTTAAATTGATAGAGGCTCTCTCTGACATCAAACGAGTCATGTTTAAAGTAAAGCTTATGAATAATAATTCCTAGTGCAATAATTATTAGTGAGAGTAGAATTAGATTAATAGACATTTAAACTCCGGAAAATTATAACTATATTTTCTCATAACTTTTACTAGAAGCAAGAAGTATTGTATCTCTAGCTTCCAAACTCAAAAAGAATCAATAAAAAAGGATAACAAATGTATAAAGTATATTTTTCAATTCTTGGTATCTGTGCAGGACTCTTAGTTCCCTTTCAGGCCATCATTAACTCTAAGCTTTCATCAGAAATTGGTCACCCACTTATTGCGGCCTTCATTTCTTTTACTGGTGGTTTTTTAGTCTTTCTATTATTTATGCTCTTTGGCCCAGTGAAGTTTCCATCTATTGCAAACCTAGCGTCTGTAAACCCCTTTCTACTTACAGGGGGGCTACTTGGAAGTTGCTTTGTCTTTGCCGCGATTATCGCAGTTCCAAAGATTGGATCAACAGCTTGGATTTCACTTATTATTGCTGGTCAATTATTAATGAGTTTAATTCTAGATCATTATGGAGTTCTAGGACTGCCAATTAAGCCAATAAATCTATACCGACTTGGTGGAGCAGTCCTTTTATTTGCAGGAACATTTCTAGTTGTAAAATACTAAATTCCCTCATTGAGTAGAGTGAATCCATTAACCCAATGGCCATTCACTCTCACTCCCCAATGTAGATGAGGACCGCTTGAGCGCCCTGTATTTCCAGACAGGGCAATGATTCCACCCTTTGGTATAATATCTCCCTCAACCACTTTAAACTTACTTAAATGACAGTACATAGTGAGAATTCCCATACCGTGATCGATAATCACTGTTTTACCTGTAAAGAAATGATCTCTGGCCAATATTACTTTACCTCTATTTGCTGATGGAATCTTAGTTCCAATACGGGCCCTAAAATCAATTCCAGAGTGCCAAGAGTGCTTCATATCATTGAAAAGTCTTTTGGAGCCATACTTAGCCGTGATCTTAGAGTTTAGAGGCTTCTTAAAGGGAGAATCAAAGAGAGCGTGGTCAGTTATAACTTCTGCATACACCTTCTCCATATGCGCACTTTCTCTCTTCCATCTCTCAATAGCTTCATCGCTAAGCTTGGCGTACTTTTTAGGTACCGTTAACTTTCTTAAAGGGTAATTCGCATTTACAATTGAATACTTGGCAACAGGGATTTTCTTTTCAACTTTCCCTAAGTTAAAGCGGTACTCACACCAAATATTTCCCTCTGTCTTATGTCTTGATGAAGAGATATAGACTGTTGCTAGTCCATCCTTAGGTGTCCCCAGTGCAATCTCATGTCCACCACAAAAGAGAGAAGCCTTAATTCTTTGAAACGGATAAATAAACTGCGCTTTTTTTACAGCACCGTTTTCAATAGTTGTATGTAAAGGCTTTGGAAATTTAATCGACTCTAGCTCTTTTTCCTGCTCACTCAATTGAGTGACTTTTTGGGAAGTAGAACATGATGTGATGATGAATACTAATATATAAATTAACTTTTTCAATGTGAGCTCCTAATTATAAATATTATAGGAACTCACAAAACACTCGTCAATGAAACTTCGAAAGAAGCGAATGAACAAGAATCTCTATGAAACCATATCGAATTCACTCGGAGGTTTCGACTCTCCTGAGTTCATCTGATCACTACTTTCAATTTGTTTCTTGTTACCATTAACAACACTCATCAACTTAACAACTTCTTCAAAGAGAATTCTTGATTGCCCTTCTAGAGCATCTGCTTGTGTATTAGCTTCATTTGAGATTTGATTATTCAAATGAGTCACTTCATCAAGTTGCTTCATGGCAACATTAATTTCTTGAACACCTTGAGATTGCTCTACTGAAGCGTTTGCTATTTCCGTTACCTGAGCGTTAACTCGAGAAACATTATCAACAATTCTATCTAGGGCATCACCACACTTATTAGCGAGACTTGCTCCTCTTTCAACAGTCGTTCTTCCCTTAGTAATAAGTCCATCAACTTTTTGAGAAGTCGAGCTGATAATCTCCTCAACAGTCTTTACACTTCCCTCTAACATCTCAGAGATCTCTTCAGCTGCCTTCCCCGACATATTAGCAAGGTTTCCAACTTCTTCGGCCACAACAGCAAAACCTTTTCCATGCTCTCCTGCTCTTGCCGCTTCAACTGAAGCATTGAAGGAGAGAAGCTTCGTTTGAAAAACAATATCATTAATTACATTTGTTTTTTCACCTATCTCTTTTATGAGAACAACAATATCTGAAATTCTCTTATTTGATTCACTCATCTCTCCAGTAATTTGAGAGTTACTTTCGTTAATATCATTAATGGCCTCAATCATTTCTGAAATTGTCTGCTTACCTTCAACTGCAACTTGTCGACTCTCCTCAGAAGCTTTCTTCGACTCATTAGAAGCATCAGTATTTCTATCAATCATTGCACTTATTTCATCTACCGATGAAACGGTTTCCTGTAGACCTGCCGCCTGCTCTGTAGTAGCAGATGAAAGTCTTGAGCTTGAGCTCGCAATTTCCTTTGAAGCATTTGAAACATCTTCTGCATTTCTAAATAACCTATCACTAATGGCCAAAATTGGCTTAGAGATCATATTCCCAATTCCTGCCGCTACAATGAAGATTGCAACACAGAAGACAATCGATAAAACACCTATTAATTTCTTAAACTCAGCTACTGAAGTTAAAGCTTCGTCTTGAGACTGAGTTGAAAACATTGCAAGCTCAGTATTTCTAAATTTAAAAAGAGAAGCATAAGCAATCTCTGTCACTCCTGTTGAACCAACTTTTGTAACATTAAACTCAGTCTTCTCTTTGAAAATTCTTGTTATAGTAGAACCTTTCTTAGAATCTCCAATAGGTCCATTTTTAACAACTCTATTTGAGGCATAAATGGTCTCACCACTCTCTTTCTTAGAGACAAGGTACGTTTCTCCCGTATCTCCCATACCAATTCTATTATTAGCAACTTTATCAATCTGAGAATTTGGAATCATTAAGATCAGTGTTCCAATACTCTCTCCCTTTAGCCACCTTCCTCTATCAGAAGAATTCTTAGCAAACTTCACAACTAAGAATGAATGAAAGGTATTTTCAAAAAGTGGATACTTTTCCAATGAAGCATAACCAACATATTCATTCTCTTCGTGCTGCTTAACTTCATTCCATACTTTAAATAATGGAGTCCCTTCAAATTCATTCATATTCAAATTTCTTAGAGCTTCATTCTTGGCTGCTCCTAAAATTCTTCCTTCATTAGTCACAAGAGCAAAGTCATCAAAGAGAGAATTCTTAGCAACACTCTCAAAGTACTCTTGATACTTAGATACTGACGCCCATGACTCTTCATCCGCTCTTACAAAAATATCTTGTAACTTTCTTGAAGCTGATAACAATTCAGCATTTGAGTACCACCTAGAAAAGAGATTTTCTAATTGTTGCTCTTTTAAGCTCTTTGTTGCTTTAATTTTTTCATGAACTTCACTTACTATAGCTTCAGAACTCTTATCAACCGCGATGTAACTAGAGATTGCAAAAGGAATGATACCTACTGCTAAAAAGCAGAGGATGAGTCGTATCTTTAAATTCATATAGATTCTCCTTATAGGTATACCTTCGGATTTTAACAGATAACATGAATTCAAATATGAAGATTGTGTTAGAAATTGAGATTATATTAAGGAAAGGATATAAAATTTATGGGGAGAAAGACTCCCCATAATGTATTGAAATTACGCTAAGATATCGTAAGGTCTGATTGTCTTTCTACCGTTAGCTGTACACTTCTTTTGAGCTTGCTCAATAAGCCAGTAAACGTAGTTATTCATAGCTTCTAGAGTGTCTGAAGATACATTGTATCCCTTCCCTTTAAGAGCTTCTTTAGTCTTTGATCCAACTAATAGCATTTCTTTTTTCTTAGATGCTTTAGTTGTCTTTGTTGCTTTCTTCTTAGTTGCAGCTTTTTTAGTCGCTTTTTTCTTTGCCATTTTCTTACCTCATGTAAAGTTAATGTTTAAAGATATATTCTATTTTTAGACCCGTGTTTTCGTCAACACTATAGACGCAAATTAATTGAAAATGACTAAACTTTAGACAGCTGTTTATTCATATTAAAACCAACCCGCGTAACTCTCTCAAATCATATTCTAAAACTTGGCCCTAAACTTGCTCTTTTAAGTGCCACTATCAAATAACCAAGCAAAGGAATCGGATATGAAAAAGCTAATGCTATTAGTTGCAACTGTGATGAGTCTTTCTTCAATTCATGGTGCAGAAATTAAGACTGAGAAATCACTTTCGTTCTACCAAGACTTATCTTGCTTTGAAATCACAAATATTCATTCAGAAGATAGTTTCATTAGATTCGCAGCAAGTGAAATCATAACTGATCTAGGAAAAGACGTCTGCTCAAGAGTTCAATCAATTGAGTCCTTAGAGTATGGAGATGAAGCTAGAAGTGGCGAAATATCAGCAGTTCAATTTGGGAAGTTAGTTGAGAGTATTCATACTCTTTACACTTCTGAATTATAATTAATACGGCCACTACTTTATCTCTCCCCCTAAAATTAGGTAGTGGTCGTATTATTTAAATAAATATTTTTTTCAACCGATAAACCCTCTATAAGAAGGAGTTTATCGTGAAGAAAGTCATATTAGTATTTCTACTATTATCCACAAATATTTTTGCAAAGAACCTTGGTCACCGCGCAGGTGGAGGGAAGAAGGAATACTATAGTCACTTGCCCGAGAACTCTCTAATCGCTCTAGAGAATTCACTCCATGAACTTCAATTTGAAGAAGACTTTCTCTACTTAGAATTTGATATTCAAGAGACCAAAGACGGAGAAGTTGTCGTCTTTCATGACAAAACTATTCGTAGAATGATCAATAAAAAACAGAACAAAGAAGCTCTAGATATCATTGCCGAGGAAAATGATATTCCATATCTAAAGAGAAAGTTAAACCTCATTAGGATTCATGACTTAACTTATGAGCAACTTCAAACACTACATCTAACTGATCATCCAGATCAAAAAATACCTACCTTAGAGGAGTTCTTAGAGCTTTCCAAAGACTTAGGATTACAAAAGCCAATGTCTGTCGAAATCAAATATATCTACTCAAAGAATGTGAAAGAGAGAATAATAAGAATGCTCAAAGAGTTTAGAGAAGATTATATGGATCAAGCAGATATAATTTTTGAAAGAAAGTATGATATGCCTTTTAGAGTAGGCTTCCTAGGTTTTCGCTCCAAATTCAAAAAGACATTTAAAGACAAAGATAATTACTGGTGTAATAAAATAAAGAAAGCCGGGCTCTACGGTGTATTTAAGCCTGGCAATCATATTAACCTATGTGACTCTTAGTACGAGTCACATTAATTTCATTTATTTGATCATTAAGAGTCCAAAAATCATAAATAATCCCAATTCCAAATAAGCCACCCGTACATAAATAGAGAATGCCTGTTCCTATTTTTCCCATATAAAGTCTATGAAAGCCTAAATAGCCTACTAGAACTAAAAGCACCCATGCAACGTTATATTGAATATCTCCATCCCAGTAAGCTATATCAGTCTCATCATCCATACTTGGAATCAAAAAGAAATCTACAATCCACCCAATCCCTGCAAGACCTCCAGTAAAGAGCCAAATTGTTCCCGAGATCTGCTTCCCATAATAAAATCTATGAACTCCAAGAAAGCCAAAGAACCATAAGAGGTAGCCAATCAACTTGCTATGGTTATCAATTATTCTTTCATCATTTCTTATTATAGTTTTAGGCATTAGAATCTCTCTTGATCAGATAGATACCATCTCTAATAGGAAGAAGTGTTTTAACAAGATCATCTCTAGAAGAAATATAATTATTGAACTCAACCAGGTACTCTGTACTCTTATCTTGTTCAAGCTCTTTGCCAATCTCTTCTACTACTCTCCCCGACCAAAGAACATTATCTACAACAATGAAACCGCTCTTAGAAAGAAGAGATAAGCACTTATCAAAATAGGCCTTATAATTTCTCTTGTCAGCGTCTATAAAAATGAGATCAAACTCTTCATCTAAAGTTTCTAAAACCTCTAGCCCATCTCCAAAGAGAGCACGGATTTTATCCCCATCCTTAGATTCTTTCCAAAACTTTGAGGCTATTTCATTTATTTTCTTATTCTTATCAATAGTTGTAACTCGTCCATCTATTGGTAGTGCTTCGGCCATGGACAAAGCGGAATAGCCTGTAAATGTCCCTAATTCGAGAACACTTTTGGCCCCTGATAGGTGAATTAAAAACTTCAATAAAGACGCCTCCAACTTCCCACAAAGCATTCGGTGTAGAGGGTGATTTTCCTTAGTAAATAACTCTAGATCATCACAGTGCTTACTAGGACAACTAGACTTATCTATTGAATAATTCAAAATTCTCTCATCTAAAAAGTTCATAGCATCCCTTTGTTAAAATTATCATCAGAATATTATATTCTAAGCACTACTAAGCCACAAGAATACTAGTGAGAATAAAGAGAATTCTGATATAATATATTTATGATAAAAAATGTATTCATTATATTTTTATTCCTTCTCTCATTAGTAGTGCAAGCAAGACAAGTTGTAAAAGTCGGAGGATATGAATTCCCGCCCTTTGTCATTGTCAAAAATAATATTCCAACTGGTATGACACTAGATCTTATTGAGACCATCAATCAATCTCAAAGTAATTACAAATTTGAATTTGTCCTAACAACTGCCAAGAACAGATATAGAGACTTTAATTCTAAAAAGTACGATATGATTTTCTTTGAGAATATTATTTGGGGCTGGCAAGAAGAGCCGATTCAACCATCACAAGTTATTTTAAATGGAGGAGAAGTCTTTATAGCCAGGGTTGAAAAAGGAAGAGATCAAAGCTTCTTCGACTCCTTAAAAGGAAAAACTATCTATGGCATAAATGGTTTTCATTATAAGTTTGCTAATTTCGTATCGAATAAGGGTTACCTAGAAAAGTACTTTGGTATGAAGCTAGGAAACTCTCATGAAGAAAATATCATGTCAGTTCTTAAAAGTGATACTGAATCAATGGCAATTGTAACGGAGTCATTTCTAAATCTCTTTCTTAACAAGAACCCTGAACTAAGAGAGAGAATCCTACAAAGTAAGAAGTTTGATCAAATTTATCGCCACACTATTCTTCTTAGAAAAGATGTATCACCTAGTCTAAACGAGTTGAACTCACTCATTACAAAGATGAAGAGCGAAGGTATATTAAATCAAATCTGGAAAAAATACGGGATAGAAAAATAGCGCCTAAACGGCGCTAGAAAATTACTTTTCGATATTGGCACCAACAACAGCAGCCATTTGCATCATGTTGATTGTCTCGCCTTCTTTCATATTTGTTAAATCAGTTAACTTCCCTGACTTACTTGTAGACTTAGTATTTTTGAAAATTGGTAGAAGAGTTGCATCAGCTACAATGAACTTTCCAGCATTCTCTGGAGCACCATTTTCAGTTTTAGTTTGTAATTTATTAGCTTTAATATAGTCCCATAACTTCTTTGTAATTTCAGTTCTTGGTAACTCTGTAGCATTAAGCATTGCTGCAAGATCAGCTTTTAACTTTACAGGTTTCTTTAATCCTTTTTCTTCTGCCATTGTTAATCCTTTAATCAATTAATATTACTAAAATTCTCCCACAACTTAAGTAATAATGCCAAGGAAGCCACGCTAAAACTTACAGAAAAGCCTAGATTATAGACCAACCTAACGCGTCAAATACGCTTTCAAACCTTATCTTCCTCTCTAGGTACGTACCAACACTTCGGACGCAGTCCTCTCTGATCCCCATTGGCCACTGCACAATTTCCTTTATTATAGAGTTTTAAATAGAAATCGTTCTCCTCTTCCTCTGAAACATTACATAAACTTCCAGCAAAGAGTGTGTCGATACGGCACTGTGGATTTGGGTAGCCATTGAAAATAATAAACATTCTCTCATAAGGATCTGGAGTATTGATACTTGGCACTTCAGATATATTTGAAATGGCCTTTAGCGTTTTTGCCATATCTTTTATTGCAACAGATGATCTTAGACATATTTGATAGTCTTCACTCTTCTTAGAAAAACTTAACTCGCACTCCTTTATAGCAAGAGGTTCTAAACTCTTCCCTCTTAAAGTCTTCTTGTGGTCTTCTCCTCTGACCACTTTTCTAAAGCATTTAGTAATAGAAAAATAATCGGCCTGTCCTTCTGAACTCCCATCATTAAAAGGTTTATACGTAGGGGCTCCTCCAATCAGATGCCCTACTTCATGGCAAGCAACTAAGAGAAAGGCATCATGAGAAATAGTCTCAAACCTAAATAGGCCACCATAGATTTTAAAGTTGTAGGAATCTCCCTTAATCCAAGCAGCAGCATTAACCTTAGGGTCATCCCAATATCTCTCTACATTAAATTCCTTGGAGTAAGATTCTATATAGGGTCTATAGGCCTTCTCTACTTTATCAATTAAAGTATTGAAGATTTTCTCTTCGCTGTTAGATTTTGCACTTACAGGTCTTAAGAGGCCATTCTCAGGAATCGCCGCAGCATTTATTAAAGATGGTATTAATAATAATAGGTATAGAAATTTAGACATTGAACTCTCCTCTAATTAGAGAGTTCATATCATAGAGTTAATAAAGTTTGATACATCAAACTAAAAACGCAAAGCAATATTTTCGACATTTAAAACTGTTAACACACGGTCCTTCTCTTCCCCGGCGTTGTAAGTAATCACTTCTTTAAGGTCTTTTCCAAACTTAGATTCAAGATCCCTAGTTACAATCTTTGGCAAAATAATTTTAGAGTTTATATCTATCGTTACAATACTCTCTAGAGAATCAACAATAAGCCCTACTAATTTCTCGCCGGCCTCAAAAATTAAAATCTTAGATTTTTCGTAGTCAATTTCAACACTATTCATAGAGTATAGCTTTCTAGTATCTACAATAGTAACGGCATCTCCTCGAAGATTTAAAACGCCTTTTATGTAAGAGGATGCCCCAGGGCTTGGAGAAATTTCTTTGGGATAACTAATGATCTCTCTAATATCTCCTATTTCAAATCCATACATATCACCCAGAGTAAATGAAATGAAAGACTGATTGATAACTTGCTTTCTCTGTGAGTTTTCATCTTTATAATCTTTATTATAGATAAGATCATGACCTTTAGAGATTTCTATAATTTCAGGATTATCTAGAATAACTCGATGATCTAATAAGACAATATCCCCTTCGCCTTCTTTGGAAATACATCCAGCAAATAGCTCTTTATATTTCTCTCTAAAAATAGGGATTGGCATAAGATCGTTTTCTGAAAAAGAGAGAATGCTCTCCACAGAGTCTACAAGAAGACCAATGCAAATCTCTTGATTTCTTAAAATAATGATTTTTTGATCTACAACATCTGATAATCTATAACCCGTCCCTTCGAGATAGAAGTTAATATCTATAATAGGTATCACTAGGCCTCTTAACTCAACCACCCCAAGACATAAATCACACTGGACATGGCTCTCTTTTAACTCAGTAACTTTAATGACTTCATTAATTCCAGTTATCTCAAAACTCATTTGCAAGCTTCCAACAGAGAAAGAAATACATTTCTTCATATTTCTCTGGAAATCCTTATGTGTTAGAACTCCTGTGCTTATTTTTTGCTTTGTTAGTAAGTCAGAAATATTTGAAATTTTGACAAGTGAATCTATATTCAGAACATGCAACATTCTCGAGTCTTCATGTAACTTTATACAGCCAGACATAAATGCATCTTGAGCATTCTCTTTTGAGTGAGGAACTATATCTTCTTTTGAAATTCGTAAGATTTCACTTGTAGAATCAAAGACTAGACCTATCTTCGCACCTTGACATTCAACGATGGCAACTTTCTCTGTTCCTGTAATTTCAATTTCCCCAAGACCTAAGAGTTCTCTTAAATTAACGATAGGAATAATCGCCCCTCTTAAATTAAAAATACCTTCTAGATATGGTGTTGGCAGAGGCATCTTAGTCACAGTCTCAGGATAATTAACGACTTCTTGAACTAATTTTACATCTAGAGCAACTTCCATCGAGCCAACTTTAAATGAGCCGTAAATTAATTTTTCAATATAGTTTTCAATTATTTCATTACTACTAAGAGCTTCCATAGCTTAACCCTCGTCAAGTCTCATAACCTGAACTTCACCAGTTGGACTTAATATACTCATCTGTCTTCCACAATGATCTCCACAATCAAGCTCTTTCACTTTAAAATCATAGCTAGACAATATTTCTTTTAATTTCATTAAATTCTTATAACCAATTTCATTATCTCTATTGTGAGCAATTTGGTTCATCATATTGGCACCACCAGCATATGAAACAATAAAGTCACTCTGCTCTCTGCCTCTCACTTTCATTAACGCCACTAATGAATCCATCGCTTGATTTACATACTTTGCACCAATGCCGTAGCCCCCATTTGAAGTTGGAAGTAAACAATGGGCCAATGCACATCTTGAAGTCTTCGTATCGAAGAATGAGATTCCTACGCAAGAACCAAGCGTTGCCTTGAGAAGCTCTTCACCTCTCGCGACTTTAACTTCTCCAATTTTCACGTGTACAATCTTCAGTGCCAAATTAAACTCTCTTCCTATAAATAAGAGGTGAAATGAACTCAAGTTCGGTATTTAAGTTTGATAATGATTCAGACTCTCCAACAACTAGGATCGCACCAGGTGCCATCTTTTTAATCAGATGATGGATAACTTTCTTTTGGTCTTCAGTAGAAAAATAAATTAATACATTTCTTAAAAAGACGATATCAAATAACTCATCACTCTTTAGAGTATTGAATAAATTATGAGTAGCAAAAGAAACCTTAGATCTTAATATCGAAGATACAATGTGTTGATCTCCGACTTTATTAAAAAACCGATTAAAGCGGTCTATAGACTTCTTTTTAATATTATCAATATTTCGACCACTATAGCGACCACTAGTGGCCAAATCAATCACACGACTAGAAATATCAGTTCCAAGAACAGAGTAATCAAATGAAGTTGACTGTCTCCTTTTAAAGTCCTCGCAGCACATACCAATACTATACCCTTCTTCGCCCGTAGAAGCGGCTGCAGACCAAACTTTTAAAGTCTTTCCGGGATTCATTTCAAGAAAGCTAGGAAGAAAGGTACATTCAAAATATTCCCAAACTCTTTCAGTTCTAAAGAAGTTTGTCTCGTTTGTTGTAACCATATTAATAAATTGAACCATTTCTTCAGAATCAGATTTAACAAGCTTTAAGTAATCACTATAACTTGTTAAAGAATGAAACTTTAATCTAGGAGATAATCTTCTTTGTATCATTGTCTTTTTGTGCTCTGGGATAGTAATCCCAGTAGCACTATGAACGAAGGAGATGACACTCTTTAAATTGGAATCAGTGAGGTCTTCTATCGGTAAAGACATCATACTTACGCAACCTTGAACTTATCTACAGTTCTCTTCAACTCAATAGCACCTTCTGAGAGCTCTCTTGTAGCACTTGCAATTGAATCTGATGCCGAGGCTGATGTTTCAGTCTGTTCAGCAACTTCTTGAATTGCAGAGCTTATCTCTCTGGCCGCAACCAATTGCTCCTCAGCGGCACAAGATACTTCTGAGATGGCCTGAGTTGTCTTATTAACACCTTCAACAATTTTTCCAAAAGCAACACCTGCTTGCTTAGAGATTTCACTCCCCTGAGATATTCTTTTAACACTTTCGTTAATTAGTTTTGATATTTCCTTTGTAGCTTGTGAAGATCTCTCAGCAAGCTTTCTCACCTCATCCGCAACAACTGAAAAACCTAAACCATGCTCCCCAGCTCTCGCCGCCTCAATTGCAGCATTGAATGCGAGTAAGTTCGTTTGATTAGCAATCTCACTTATAACTTTTACAATTTCGCTAATATCTTCTGAAGATTTACTAATTAAATCCATTGACTCAATGGCCTTAGCAATTGCTTGAGCGCCAGTTTCAGCTTCATGATGTGTCGTCTTTGCTACAGCATCTGTATTCTTAGAGTTTTCGGCAATAGCGTTAATTGAAGCAGTCAACTCTTCGATAGAAGCATTCATCTCCTCTGTTGTAGCACCTAGGGCCTGAGCTCCTGTCGCAACATCTGTGGCCTTAGAAGATATATCTCTAGTATTATTTGTAAACTCCTCAGAGAGCTTCGTTACTGTTTCCTCAACTTCAACCTGAGTACTAATATCTGCACCAAATTTTGTTACACCACAAGGAACACCCATATTATCGAAATTTGGATTATATGTTGCTTGTAACCAAATAGTGTTATGATCTTTATCAAATCTTTTAAATCTACCACTACATGGATTTCCTTTTCTAAGATCTGCCCAGAAATTCTCATATTCAGAAGTTTTAACATAGTCACCGTCACAGAAAATTCTATGATGCTTACCTACGATTTCATCAAGAGAGTAACCTACAGTTTTTAAGAAATTTTCATTAGCATATTTAATATTTCCATTTAGATCGAATTCAATTACGGCCTGTGACTTACTAATCGCCTCGGCTTTTAATTTTTCTGACGTAATATTTGAAGCATACTTAACGACTTTAAATGGTCTGCCATCCATATCTAAGATTGGATTGTAAGAGGCTTGAATCCAAACTTCTCTTCCACCTTTCGCTACACGCTTATACTCACCAGATTCGAACTCTCCTCTATTTAACTTATCCCAAAATGCTGCATATTCAGCACTTGAAGAATAATTCCCTTCACAGAAAATTCGGTGATGCTTTCCCTCAATTTCAGACATGTCATAACCAAGCGTTTGAAGAAAGTTATCATTTGCAGTGATAATTGTTCCATCAAGATTAAACTCAATTACCGCCTGAGCTTTAGAAATGGCATTAAGCTTTCCTTCAGTTTCAGCATTTCTAAGCTTTACACTTGTAGTATCTGAAGCAAATTTTACGACCTTAAATGGATTTCCTTCAGAATCAAAGATTGGATTATATGAGGCCTGAATCCAGACTTCTTTTCCACCTTTCCCAAGTCTTTTATATTCACCAGACTGGAACTCACCTTTTCGTAAATTCTCCCAAAATGCCTTATACTCAGGAGAACTTGAGTATTCACTCTCACAGAACATACTGTGGTGGTTACCTTCAATCTCGCCTAAATCATAATTAAGTGTCTTTAAAAAGTTTTCATTCGCAGTAATGATAGTACCATCTAAGTTAAATTCAATTACAGCTTGAGCTTTAGAGATAGCATTCATCTTCCCTTCAAACTCAGAATTCTTTAGTTTAGATTCAGTAATATCAGTCGCAAACTTTACGACTTTATATGGCTTTCCATCATGACCAAAAATTGGATTATATGAAGCTTGAATCCAAACCTCTTTTCCATTATTTCCGATACGCTTGTATTCACCAGTATCAAACTCACCTCTTCTAAGCTTTGCCCAAAATTCTTCGTACTCAAAACTATTTATATAATCAGGAACACAGAACATTCTGTGATGTTTTCCCTCTATTTCATCCATTGAATAACCTACAGTATTTAAGAAGTTATCATTGGCCTTAATAATTGTGCCATCAAGGTTGAATTCAATAACTGCTTGTGCTTTTGAGATCGCAGTCATCTTACCTTCAAGCTCAGAAACAATTCCTTTTTCCCTAGTAATATCTCTAGCAAAAGAAAGAATTTTTATCACTTCACCATTTTCATCACAGATTGGGCTATACGTACACTTAACCCATTTATCTTTATTATTTCTACCTTTATAAAGAGCATCTCCAACAAATGGCTCACCTCTTCTTAAGTCTGCCCAAAAGTTCTTATAAACTTCAGAACTCACATAATCATCTTCGCAAAGAACTCTATGATGTTTTCCTATTAAATCTTCAACCTTCTCAAAACCTAAGAGGTTTAAGAAGTTTTCGTTTGCACTAAGTATTTCCCCATTTGGTAAAAATTCAACAACAGCAAGAACTCTATTTACAGCGTCAAAGGCAGAAACTAAATCTCCACTTAAATTACTCTTATATTCATCAACGCTTTTGAGGGCAGCACTCATTTTTAACTCCTAAATAAAATTATCAGAATTGATCTCAATAAATCTTCGGATATACTAAGGGGAATAATTAAGAATCTGAGGTTAAAAAATTAAGAAAATTAACTAAATTAAATAACTCTTAATATAGAGTGTGCAACCTTCTTAAATCATGGAGAGAAACCATCATGAGGATCCATTGAGGCTGACTTAAGGTTGCCTTATGGTAAGGGATATTATGAATATATTTTCATTTTTTGCCACACTTATGTGGTTTTTACTTCATTAATATGAGTAGAGCCAGGTCTAAGAATATGATTCTCTTTAAGGATTTTATTCCCTCTAATCGTGATATCAGTTAGAAATAATTTTTCAAATTTAACATCTAAAACATAGGCCTTTACATTTACTTTTACGACAAAGTCATTTGACAGTGGAACTTCTTCAAAAATAATTGTTACAGGTTTTTCTAAGAAAACGAATCGACTCGTTATAACAACTTCATGGAGAAGCTTCTTTACTCGCTCAAGATCTTCATGAATAGAGACATAGAAAGTCGTTACAATCATCATATCTAAAGCCCCACTATTTCCACTAGCGACAGTATCTGTGAGAAACTTAGAATTTGGAATGGTTACTGTATCATCATTGAGTGTTTGTAACTTCACTGACCTAAGACCAATGCTCTTAATTTCTCCATAACTATCGCCATAGCTCACTCTGTCTCCAACTTGAAACGGACGATCAAAGAGAAGAATAAAGCCAGCGATTACAGAACCAACTAAGTCCTTTAGAGCGAAACCAAAAGCAACAGCAGCAGATCCACCAACAGTTAGAAGTAATTCTTTAGAAGGTCTGAAAACAAAATAAAATGCCCCTAAAGTTCCTAAGAGATAAGTTGCAAAAGAAAAGACTGTTGTCACTTGTAAGATAAGAAGTCTCTTTCCAGATAGTTTTTCTTGAAACTTTTCAGACCAGAGATTTACAACTCTGATAAAGACTACAATGAGAACGATCAAAAAAATGAATAAGAAGATCTTATCTACTTTAAAGAAGGTAAAAATCAAATTTCCAATATTAGTATCCATATATAAAATTCTTCGACTTTAAGTACTTAATAAGTCCGTATTGGGAAGATATCTCAATCATATATCTTCCATGTTTATCTTTAAAAAAGAAGTTTCTCTCTTGTCCAACCTTGATTGCGTTTCTAACAATTCCCTTCGGTAAGTTTGTAGTACTCTCTATTTCATTGGGAGAAAGATTTTCATGTTTTAAAACAGAGGCAATCACAAAGAATATATCGTCAGCTAATTTGTCCAAACTATCTAAGTCAGCATCCTTAGGTATATGCACATTAAATGTCTTACTATTTCTTCTAGAAAGTGATGTTAACCAGAGATAGAGAGCTGCCCTAGGATTTCCTCTTGAGAGCTCCCACAGTAGCTTAAAGAACTTCGACTCTACTGTTGTGTAGCGATCCATCTCATCTTGAGATCTCGTTGCATTAATTAAAAGATCATATGAG
Source organism: Halobacteriovorax marinus SJ (assembly GCF_000210915.2). Taxonomy (NCBI): domain Bacteria; kingdom Pseudomonadati; phylum Bdellovibrionota; class Bacteriovoracia; order Bacteriovoracales; family Halobacteriovoraceae; genus Halobacteriovorax; species Halobacteriovorax marinus. Next base: position 1,047,717 of record NC_016620.1, on the reverse strand, counting down.
AGTTTGTACTCTGAACTGTGATGCCTTTTAAAAATAAGTTCTTTTATAGCTGTATCATCCCATCCCTTAAGAGGAAAAATATTTCTAAAGAACTGGCTGCGACCAAATGCTCGATCTAAATAGAGCCAACTATACTTATTAAATGATAGGACCCAAAAGATATTCTCAGTACTCAGATTAATCATATTAAGAAGTCCATTATAGGCAGAGAAACCCTTCGTATGGGATAGAAATAAGTTCTGAGCTTCATCTATAACAAGAACTGTTTTCTTCTCTAGCATCTTATCTAGCTTATAGAGATCAAAGGAGCCATTCTCCTCCAATCCGAGAGCGTTAACGATAAAAGTATGGGCCTTCTCTCTATCAATGGTTTTAGCAGGAACTTTGGTGTACACACAACTTAACTCGTCAGTATATCTCCCCTCCATATCCCTAATAACTTTTTTAAGAAGCGTCGTCTTCCCTATTCCCTTGTCTCCATAGACAACGACAGAGTGCTCCTCGGACTTCTCATCTATCCACTCTACAATCTCATTACAGATTGACTCTTCAATTTCAGATGTGTGATTTACATAGTGCTCTTCTACATCGAGAGAGTTAAAAGTAAACTTCTCCTTATATTCATTAGGAATCTGCTCACTCGCTCCCTCTTCAACTTCTACACTCTCCACTTGCTTTCTAAATAGATTTGCAGAAATCTTCTTAGAAATTGCGAAGTCTTCCGTCATTCTTATAAAAATATTCACGATTGTTAAAATGGAGATAAAGAGAAAACTAAAGATCCCCTGAATCTTCGATGGTAAGAATTTATAAAAGCGCTCAATCTTATCTACAATGACTCCAGAAAACTTCTTTTCCGTATAAGTACTAAATTCCTTTGACCATACAGAAGATGTTTCGATGACTTGATATAGTGAGTAGATGATTGCAACAAACTTTACGATTGAATAAATATAAACCTTACCAACTGTAAGATTTAAAAGAACCATGATTAAGGAATATACAAGGTAAATATTTGCGAATCGTCCAGCTGTTCCCTCGGCCTTCAATTTAAAGCTTCTATAATTTCTAGAGTCTATTGATGAAACTGTACTAAGGAAGAGAATGACAAGGGACCTTATGATCTTGGCAACAATTAGAATTATAAAGATATTCAATATAATTGATATATTATTTAATAGTTCAAAATGAGATAGTACAAATAACAAAAATAGCCATGAAATACTGTAGAAGTTATCACTATGCTTATTCCAAATTGTCGTTAAGTAGCTAAAGAACTCCGAGCGCTTTCTCTTTGAAACAAGTCCTCTATTCTTTTTCTCTAAGAAATCATAAATTTTATGAAGAACCAATTTAAAGCTAAAGACACCTAAGATGATCATCATATATTTAAAGAGCAATAAACTTAAATCCGTTATTCCATCCCTCCCTAAAGAGAGTTTTTCATTCACGAAGAGATACTTAGAATAAACATAGTTCAGTAAACGATAAGGAGATGCATATATTTCATTCTTTAAAGAACTTAAGTAAGATGAAGTAAAAAATCGACCAGATAAAAAGCTAAAACTTAACTTATTATAATAATTACTTCGAAGGGAGTTTATTTGAATTAATAAATTATTTAATAGCTTTAGTTCTTCTTCTTTCTTCTTAGTTAGATCAGAGATAGACTCCTTTCTAAAAGTACTAACTTTACTTCTCTCGGTCTCTAAGGTCGCTCTAATCTCACTTTCAACATTTCTTTTTGAAGTAAAAACCCCTGGTACTCTTGGAATATCAAAGAATAAAGATCCTTTAATTAAATCATAGAAGTTTTGCTTAGTGACCTCTTTCCAAATCTTTTCAACTTCAACAAATTGTGCCTCAATAGTTTCAGTATCTCTTTCTTCATAATTTGAAGAAAGATTTGATAGCTTTAAACTTTTCAAATTAAAGTATTCAATTTTCTGTTGTAGGTTTCTATTAAAGAGTATCCTCGTCTTAATTAAATCTAACTTAAATTTAAGCAGAGAGTTTTGATAGAATACGACTTCTTTTGAGTTAGAATCTATTAAGGTTTTTGACTCATTTTGTGCCAACTCCTTTTCTATATCTCTCTTACTCTTCTCCAGAACAATAAACTCTTCATCGATCTCTTTGGCCAATGAAGGAATAGAGCTATTTGAATCAATATTTAGCTTTATTGAATTATTAAGGGCCTTATTCTTTTTAAAGAGTTGTACTTTAAAGTTATTATATTCTATAGAGAGTTTTTCAAGCTGGGCCATTCTCTTAGTTAACTTTAATTCCTTTAAGCAATTTGATAGATACTCATACTCCTCAGATATTCCCCTAGACTTTGAGTTTATTGTCTCTAGTTTAGATATATATTCATCAGACCTATTAAAGTCGAAGTCATTTCCAAAGACATTCCAGATTAGAGAGCTATCTCCCCCTTTACCACTGAGAACATTTTTAATTCCAACAATTCTGTGCTCTATATTTCCTACAACCGTATCGTTAAGAGACAGGACTTCACTTTTTATACATTTATTAGTTGCATGAATATTGAGAGAAAGTACGAGTACTAGAGTGACTTTAAGCAAATAATTCAATTTGAACTCCATATATAGCTTTTCACCATTTTAAAGTTCTTATTTATAAATGCAAACAACAATTTAAGTAAAAGACAAGCTGCATTAGAGCATATTTTTCATTGCCCTAAAGAGATAGGGAAAGCTGGTATAATTAAAGAAAAAAGGAGCGTCCTATCAAAACTTTAATTGTAAGTAGTCTAATAACACTTTTAAGCTTGAGTGCACATGCTGGCTTAACTCCTAAGAGAACAGAGCTATATCGCTGCGTAGACCTAGCAGACGATGCGAATGTGGACGATGCCATTATCTACCAGTCCAAATTAGGCAGTAAGAATGTTTTCTACGAGATAAGAGTCAATTCACTTAAAGACGGAAGACCAGTTCACTACTACAAGAAAGTGAATCTTATCTCAAAGTACCAAGATAGAGTTCAAGAATTTACCACTGGAAACTTTAGAATCAGAGTTGACCGAGTAAGAAATGCTACAGATGGAAATTTTTGGGCATTTGCAAGAATCCCTTCACACGAAGTACATTCAGTAAACTGGTCGTGTAAAGACGCTAATTAATTTTATAATGGGTCAATATCTTATTAATATTGGCCCCAATATAAATACCCCCAGAAAAGTCTCCTTTTCTATCTTGCAGACGAATCATAATACCAATTTGAAAGACACCTGAAGAGGCATCATAGTAGAGGTCAGTGATATTATTTTCATTAAATTCTTTCTGGCTTTTTACTAAACTATATTTGCGCTCATCAGATTGATCAAAGTCGCTAGATTTAATCGTTTCACCTAGAGTTGCACCTTGATGATTAAAGATAAAGGCTTCAGAAACAAAGTTATATCCAGAAAGAACTTCTTTAAGCTTTATACTCTCTTCACTTTTTAGAATTTTCTGGATGAAGTCTAAACCCCTCGAACCATCTTTCCACATCTTCTCTTTCTTAGCGATATTACTTACGTTCTTTCTCTCAATAGTAAAAATGGACTGAATATGTTCAATATCTTTTCTGATCTTATTTACAATGGACTCTCTTCTATCGTGATCAAGTAGAAAGTTCACTTTTTCCAAGCATTCACTATAGCGCTTACGAACTTCAATTTTTCCCATAGCAGCTTTCTTATAGAAGCTTGTGTTGAGTTCTATTCCGGACTCTACGTACTCTAGAGATTTCAGATCAAAGTTATCCAATAAAAAATCATTTGGTATTTCAGATCTTTTAACAATGATGGCCTCCGCTCTTTTTTCCACTAGCCCTCTAAATAGAGTCTTTGAATTAAGAACAGAAAATGAAAGAGTATAATCCTTAAACTTCTTCAAGTATTGAGAGTGGTCTCCTTTCACTAGGCCAAGACTTATATTTTTGTCGGGAATATCTTTGAGCTTTATCATTAGTACTTCATCTATATATAGAGGAAAGAGCCCATTATTTTTAAGTTCAGAAGTAAAGACTACTGGATAGTAACCATCGACAGTTCGATTTAGAAATTCTTGCCTTCCCCTTAGACTTGGGAAAGATTTTATTGTGATATTTTCTTCCAAAATTCCCGTTGTACAAGAGAGAATAGACTTCAAATGCGATTGATTAACACCGCCAAGATTAGTGTCTGACACAGCAATCTTCAGCTCAGTTGCCAAAGATTGATTTAACATAAATAGAATAGAAAGCACTATAATTTTTCGCATACCATACGATAAATTATATTGAGACCAAAGTAAAGATTTTACTCTGTTCTAAGTACCCCTAAGATTGAGATATCTTCTTGGTAAACATCTGAAATTTCAGCATTTTCTAACTCACCAAGACCAAAGTCCATCTTTAGAGAATAATCCCTATCAATTGTATTTCTAAGTCCTTGCTCTTGAAGGTACCACTCCAACTTCTCCTCAGAATCTTGGCATCTATAGGCACTACTCTCATCCTCTATACCCCATCTAAGTTCTACACAGTGATATGGATCGAAAGAAAGCTTATAGATTTTGCCAAGCATTTGATCAAGATCTAAAACAAGGTTTGAGTTATCGGATAATGTTAATGGAATACGACACTTCGCCACTTCCTCTTCATACACAGAAAGAAGATCGGACTTTAAATTACTCCCACTATACTCCACTGAAGAACTTCCTTCAGAATTCAAACGTAGCATCTTTTTAACTAAGTCTCTCCCCTCTCTAATAGAGGCCTTTAACCTCGCATCTCTAGATGGTGTTGAATATGTTTCCCATTCTCCATCAGTTCCATAGATATTCTCAGGAAGCTTTTCAGGATGATCTTTTAAGTTGATTCGACTATCAAGGGCCTTATCAACAGAGAGCTTTCTCTCTCTAAAATCATAGCAGAGCTCTCCAAGTAACTCTCTTAACTCAAGCACAGGGTTGTAAACGAGATTTCCTAGAGAGAGTCTATTTCTAACAAACTCATAGAAGCTCATTTGACGACCTTCAAAAGAAAAGTCCTGACTCTTTTGAAACTGCTCTAGGCTATAGTTATCTAGCTCTTCATTCTTTTTAAATCTTACCTTTGAATCTTGGTAAGTGAAAGGTCGCCAGTTAGAGAAGCCTCCACCAATCTTCACTGAAGTTCTAGAAAATTTTTCTCCGTAAGTAATCGCTGTAAGAGAATTATCAGGATGTGCATCAATAAGGTGAATTTTGCCATTCTTTGTAACTTCGTAAACGACAGCAATATGGCCATTTGGATCATAGAGAATAGTTCCAGGTACTATTGCATCGCGATCGACTTTAACAGGATAAGTATCTCTAAACTTTTCCCCTTCACCATTTGCAGATGCATTAGTTCTAAAAGACGCTGTTGAAATACTTCCCACAACACTTGTTAAAACTTCGTTAATATCATCCCCATTCTTTATCATTCTCTTAGATTTGATAACGTTTCCATCTGCATTATAGCGAAGGTCAGGAACTTTTCGGCTACCACCGTTTAGCTGTCTTCTTAGTTTCTTAATTTTAGAATTAATTATTCTTCGTCTAAAGAAGCCAGCATCGGCCAACTCTCTTTGAAGCTCTTGGATTTCAGCTAATATTAATTGATTCTCTTCAGAGAACCATTTCGCTGGCAATAAGGCATTAGGAAATGAAAACGGCAAACCGTTCATCCAACTAAAGTAGGCCCTTAGCACATAAGGTAAATCTGCACAGTCTGCAAAAATAGATTTTAAATTTGAAGGATTAAGATTGTAAAAGCGAGGATTGGCCACTCTACTGCGTAGACACTGATCTGTTGTTGAACAGTCTCCACTCTTTTTAGCTTTACCAATTCCAGCTATAAATTCAGAGTACTGCTTTTCAAAACTTGGAGTCCATTCTGGATTAGAAATTACCCAGCTAGTCGATTTCTTGCCTGATGCGATAGTTGAAATTGGCGCTAAGATAATGAGTAAAGCAGCTACTGCTCCATGTATTGAATTCATGACTCCCCCTATAAATATAAGTAAGAAATACTAATTTATAGGGAGTTTTAAAATAGAGTTGTAAAAAATATCCGTTTAGAGGACGCCTGAACCACCATCTTCAGTGTGAATATAGAGCTTTCCATCTCGCCCCTGCTTCCAACAGTCATCCTCACTAATTCTCTTAATCGAACACCTGCTTAATGAGCCATATTTCCAGAACCTTGAACCATCTTTTGGGTAATTTGAAAGCCTCTTTGGTGAACCCACTCCAATATGAAGTGTTTGACAGCCGATTCCGACCTGCAGACTCAATGGCTTGCCTTCTTTATACATCTTACAGAGATAGGCTTGAGCTACGGCCCTTTGCTTTGGTGTATTAAAATCTAAATCAAAACCACGCGCTTGCATATGATCACTAGACTTCGCTCCTCCGACTTTTGAGTTATAGCAAGACGGTCTCCACCAATTTCTAATCTTAATACCCGAAGAAGTTTTCTTTCCTCTATTTATTTCAGATCTCAGCTCAACAGCTAAAAGTCCTTGGGCCACAGCTGACTTCCAACGACAGCGACTTGGAAGTAATTTTTCATATCCACAGCCCTTCGCCACAGCAGAGTTATTTGGAGAAACCATCTCTTTTGCACTGAAATATCTTGTCAAACCACTATCTTCAATAAATCTCTGAAGCCCTGCCATGGAGTGCTCATAATCATCTGGAGAATTTATTTTTCCATCAAATCTCAAAATCATTTCATCTAGATTCTCTAACTCTTCATCTGTTTGATCTAAGCACTTATCAATTTCTTTAGATTCTTTAGTTGCCGATGGCCATCTCGAACTAGTTCTAATTTCATGGTGAGTATCATCATCGTAGTGATGTCCATTCATTCTAGCAATCTCTTCCCAATCTAATTCTCTATTCTTAAATGAGAAACTGCAGCTCACTAAAAGTAGAACAAATATTGAAAATAAATACTTCATGAAACCTCCAAATGAATTACTTACTTAACGGAAATATACAAAAGAAATTTAATTTAAAAGATTTGCCCGAGTATTTTACTACAGCTTCGAGAAATACTTTATTCTTTGATTAGTAGATTATTGATTTGAGTTGTATTTCTAAGCTCAATATACTCTTTCTTAGAAAACTCCCCATCATCCCTCATATTAGAGTATTTAATATATTTGCGTTTATAGTCTTTTAAAACCCAAAGTAGGATTGAATCCTTAGTAAGAAATGTTCTTTGAAAGCTTTCAATATTTCCATTACAACACCTTTCACTAAAGAGAATTCTTCTCATTGACCTCACTATTGCCTGATACCACACCCTCGCCCTTGAAAGGTTAAGCCAAATAACAGTATCACATTCCTCTAAGACTAAACTCTGTACTGAATTATAATTGCCTACAATTATCCATGACTCTTCTTTACATAAAGATGTCACACTATTTTTAAATTTTTCTTTATCAGTCTCTATCCACCCGGGATTCCAGTAGAGATCGTCCAAATCATGGAAAGGAATATTTAATTTTTTAGAGAGCTTCATCCCTACAGTAGTTTTACCACTACAACTAATTCCTATAATCAAAATTCTTTTCATACTTTTAATAATAATCCTATTCAATAAATGACGAATTATTATTTTAGCCCTTATAATAGAAAAAAGGCTAAGAGAATGTTTAATAAGTTTAATTTATATAAAGTTTCAAGATGGGTATTCTTAAGTACTCTATCAGGATTAATGGCGGGTTTAAGTTCAGCACTATTCTTAACTTTATTATCTCTTGCAACTGCTTATAGAAAAGATCATCATGAGCTAATCTATTTTCTTCCAATAGCAGGATTCTTTATTGGTCTAATCTATTATAAATTCGCTGGTGAGGCAGAGAAAGGGAATAATTTAATCCTTGATGAAATTCACTCTCCAAAGAAAGTCCTGCCTCTGCGAATGGTTCCCTTTGTACTCTTTGGAACAATATTGACTCACTTATTTGGAGGATCAGCTGGGCGAGAAGGAACAGCAGTACAAATGAGTGGCGCTCTCTCTGATCGAATCTCACACTTCTTCAAGCTCTCTAAATATGAAAGAAGAGTATTATTAATTGCGGGCTCGGGAGCAGGACTTGGCGCTGCCGTCTCAGCTCCTTGGGCAGGTGTAATTTTTGGAATGGAAATTATCACTGTTGGAAAGTTAAGACTCTACGCTTTCTTCCAATGCTTAATTGCTTCTTTCATAGGCTATCAGACAACTCACCTACTCAAAGTTCCCCACACACTTTATCCATCTGTTGAAATACCAACCTTCCATTTCCAGTACTTAATTTATCTAATTCTCTTTGGAATTGCATTTGGAGTCAGTGCAAATCTATTCTCTAAAACTACTCACCTTTTAACTAAAGCTATAAAGAGATTTATTCAATATCCTCCACTAAGACCGTTTCTAGGAGGACTGCTTATTATTGTCCTTTATAACATTGAAGGCTCTTTTCTCTACGCAGGACTTGGCTTAGAGACAATTCAAACATCACTAGTTCAACCAATGCATTGGAGTGTACCTCTTTTAAAATTGATATTTACTGCCCTTACTCTCTCTTTTGGATTTAAAGGAGGAGAATTCACGCCTCTAGTTTTTATTGGAGCAACTCTAGGAAGCTTTCTAGGAGGTTTTGGCCCAATCCCTTTTGAACTTGTTGCAGCTCTTGGCTTTGTAGCCGTTTTTGCAGGAGCATCCAACGCACCGATTGCATGTATTATTATGGCCATCGAAACATTTGGTATACAAATTGCTCCGTACGCCTTTATTGCTTGTTATAGTAGTTTCTACTTTTCAGGACACAATGGTATCTACCAATCTCAGAGATACTTTTCAAAAAAACATAAGAGAGCACTATTTTTCCTAAAATACTTAAGAAAAAAATAGTACTCCAATACTATTGTGCAGCTTTAGCTCTTAGATCTAGAATAATATTAATAATAATTTGAATAAGCCCTAATGTTAGAATACTTGATACAAATAAAAGAGCACTCATAGACTGAGAGAAAATACCAAGTAACACACAAATAAAAGAAATAAAAAATCTCAATTGTACTCTAATAAAAGAATTCTCTTCACCACTTTTACCAACGGTAACAAGATCAATCAAACCAACAAATGCCAATATAAGGGCAATTGAAAAACTTAAGAGATAAGCATCATTTAACTGAAGAGAATGGGCCATGTTGGAGCTAACAACTTTCTTTATTCCAACACCCATAAGAACAATTCCCATTTGCAATGGTAAATGGGAAACAAGCCACACAGGAAAAGCTAAAAGACTTTTCTTTAACTTCGACTCGGCAACATCATCAAAGTAAATCCACCAAATTGAACATGCTATGAGAAGAGAGAAACAAGCTTGTATAACTAAATTCATACCTGAGTCTCTTTCAACTAACTCTGTTAGAACTTTCACAAAAGATTCACCAATTACTATAATAGTTAAAAGGCTATAGCGTTCTGACAAATGCTCATAGTCAAATGGGAATTCATTAAATAAATTACGAGCTTTATTAAGAATTGGCGTTATGAGAATAATCGCAACCCCTACTGCCCAAACAAGAGGGGTTAAGTTATTTGGAAAAAAAGGTGCACTCAACCATGTAAAACCAGAAAGGGAGAATGCTCCAAACCAAAACTTAGTATACTTTGAACCAAATTCTGTTTGAATAGAGGCCCTTAAATAGAGCAAGGCCACTAGTAGCTGTGATATACCAAAAATAATTGTAAAATAAGAATAATCACCATTAAAGACCCGAGGTGCTAACACTGTTAAAGAAGCAACAGTAAACATATGAAGGAAGACTAATACTCTATGTAGAAAATCATCTATAGTGTAGCGGTTTGAAAAAAGAGAAAATCCAGACCAAGAAACCCAGAAAGTTATAAAAATTAAACTTATCTTAATAAATCCATATAATGAAATATCCCTAGAAAAAATATTCCCAAGCTGAATAAACGATGCCACATACATTAGATCGTAAAAAAGCTCCAGCCATCCAACTTTTTTCTCTACTCCAATACCACTAAAGTGAAAGACAGGCTTTTGTAATAATCTTTTCTTCATTCTCTATTCCTAGCTTAAATCTTCTCTAAAAACTGGCTTGTGTATTCTAAAATCTTGAGAATATCACTTCTTAGAAATGCTCTTTTTCTTCCCACTGCATATATAGGTCGTTTGATTCCAGTAGAAATCATTTCTCTTTTAGAGAAACCTGCATTCTTTGCAACAGCAAATGGAACTAATCCTCTACAAAATCCATGTTTGGCCATCTTAGCTATGGGAGAGAGAAATTCACTTCTCTCATCTATTCTCAAACCTTGTTTAGCGGTTTCGTTTGCAATTGAAGCCCATGTGCCACTTGTAACCTCAGCACAGAAGAGATCGCCTGTCTCTCCAACAACAACCATCTCCTCTTCTCCAATCCTCTCAAAATAAAGCCCTGGAAAATTCTTTGGCTCCCCTCCAACAATAGCAATATTGTAGTCTCCGGATACAACCTTATCGACAATCACAGGTGTTCTATGAGCATGAGGTTCAAATATATTCTCAGGAAATTTTCGAGAGAGCTTACTTATTAAATGTGCCCCCCAAGAAGAAAGTATCGACTCTGAAAATCCAATTGAGATTCTAAGAGTATGTAAACCTTCTTCACCTTGGACAGTTTCCTTCAACTCAGAAAGAAGAGGCAGTGCCTTATCTAAAAGCTCAAATGCGGCCGGTGTAAGCTCTACAAATCGACCATTCTTAACAATTAATTCTTTATGAGAAATTTGTTCTAGAGACTGAATTCTCTTACTCACACTAGATTGAGTAATTCGAAGAGAAGTCGCAGCTCTGCCCATCGTTTTATGTTTAGCCAAAGCACTAAGTGTTTCTAACTCATCTAACATATTCCTCCCGCGAATAGATTCTATTCCATCTATTCTATTTAATTATCTATCAATTATAACGATAATACAAATAGGAGATTTTATGAGTTTAATAGCTGCTTTTATTTATATACTTTTAACGAGCACTCTTTCAGGTGCCCTTGGGATGGCCGGTGGAGCAATTCTCCTGGCCATATTCTTACTTGTCTTTCCGTTACCAATTGCGCTCATTCTTCACGGACTTACTCAATTTAGTTCCAATGGCTTTAGGGCCTATATCAATAGAGAACATTTAAACTTCTCTATCATACTTCCCTATGCCCTTGGAGCAATCATCTCTTATGGAGTCTTTGAACTACTCCAACTTCAACCCAATAAGAAAGTGATCTTTATCCTTCTTGGTCTGATGCCATTACTTGGAATAATGAAGAGAACGTCATCATTTTTTGATATCGAGAAAAAAGGTAGATCTTTTCTATGTGGAATTTTTGTAAGTGCTACTCAAGTGGTAGCTGGTGTTTCTGGAAGTGTTCTAGACTTATTTTATCTATCAAGCTCTATTGGAAGGTTCTCTATTGTCTCCACAAAAGCATTTACACAAGCCTTCGGTCACGCACTAAAGACAGTCTATTTTATTAAGTTATTTAATTTCGAATATAGTGACATTTCTATTGAGTTATACTCTATAGCACTTATCACTCCACTCCTAGGAGGCCTCTTTGGTAAGAAAATCCTCACAAGATTTAGCGATCAATCTTTTCTTGTGGTTGCCAAAACGACTATGATTTTCTTTAGCGGAGTTATGCTTTATAAAGGTTTCGTTTAACCCAATTAGAGAAAGAATCTTAATTGGGTTTTAAAAATTAAAGGTGAGAACTAACAGCGCAGCTTTTGATAACTCTTTTAACCTTATATTCGCTACCATAATCATCACTTAGAATATATGAGACAACGGCCTTATCTTCTCCATAGTGAGAATCACCATAATTAAGAGTACAACTTAAAATTTCAATTTTATCGTGATTACCGCCAGCATATCCACCATTCATATTTTGTGCAGCGGCCTTAATCTCATTACAAATAGAACTAAACTCATTCCAAAAACAAAACCTTGCGCTTTGTGCTTGTTCACTAGAGTTGTATCTAAAGCTTGAATCAGAAAAGCCTACGACTTGCCCTGGTGATAAAATCACTGCAGATGATGAAAAAGAGAATATACATAAAATGCCACATAATAAATTCTTCATAAGACCCCTCGTTTTCACTCTAGATAACACTTTGATTTTATAAAGAATAGCAGACGAGTTATTTTTACATACTTTTCCAGCGAAGAAGTTAGTTGTGATAGAAAAGCTAAAACAGCATGGAGACAAACAATGAAGAAATTAATTCTACTAATTCTTATGACATCATCTGCAAGCGCACAAACTTATATTACTGATTATAAGCTAACAAACTCTGACAATAATGAGTGTCCACAAAATATAACTGTTATTGAAAACGAGACTGAAATTAGAATGAATCTATCAAGCGAAATTGGTGCCTATTTCAATAAAGACTCAAGTGCTGGGGATTTACTTATTGAGAATATAGATCAAGGTGAACAAGTAATAGAAAGTAGAAATACTTCACATGGAACGACATCTAAAACAGAATACGTAGCAGTTAGTAGACTGAATAAGTTCTTTGTTGAAAAGACTATAAAGTTTGGAAGACTAGGAACATCTAAGTCATTTAATAGATTGGCGCTTGAATTTGAGGGAATTAGACTTCAAATAGATATGCATAGATCCTATAGAGAATTTCTAGGCGATAGCTGGAGTAAAGACTCATATTGTACATATTTCGAAGTTGAATAAGTCCCCCCTATCATCTGCGTCCTTTTAAAGGCAAAGGACGCAACACTTTTCTCTTAACATCACCACCCTAAGCTACTGAAATCTCGATATTAATTTAGAGCTATTTTTTCTTCATATCCTTAAATTAAAACCTCAGATATTATTTATATAATTGAGGAAAATTTATGAATATATTCATTCTTCTATTCACTCTATTAATTAACTCTCCAATGGCCGCAAAAGGTAAGAAGAGAGCTAACCCATATACAGACTTCATAAACTTCATGAGTGAAAACAACTTCACAACAGGTGGACCACTGTCAAATATAAACCAGGAATGTACTGAACTTAGGGAAGCAAGTGTTCAAAGACCAGTTTGTAACACGAGAGAAATTCTAGGAAAACATCAAGATCTATTCCCAGAGGATCAAGAATATATTCACTTTCCAGATGGAAGTGTACTAAAGAATGTTTTCTTTAGCGGACAAAGTAATTACTCACCAGAGACAAAAGAAACAATGAAAGTCCTAGACTTAATGAAGAAAACTTCTGGTAGAGCCCCTCAAACTGCTATCGATACTTTTGAAAGAGTGAGATCATTATTTATAGAAGAAATTACTAATGGAGCAGAGCCTGATTCATTGAGCGAAGATCAAAAGCTACTTGTTGAGAGGATCAGCAAAGTTCAATTTAATATTAATGATGAATTCTGTGAAGGTGGTGTGTGGGCAGCCTTTGAAAACCTAACTTATAATATAAACGCATGCTCAGCTATTTTAAAACTACCTGAACATGCTATGATTCCACTACTCGCACATGAACTTGGTCATAGTGTTGATTTTTGTGGAATGTCCTCCAAATGTATCGGCCATACTCATAACTCTAAAGTAGAACTTACCTCACAGGAACAAAATACAATTAGAGAACAATTTATGAGAGATAACCCTAATCTATCTCAGAGCAGGGTCGACTCTACGTTTAGTAACTTTCAATTAAGTTTAAATGAATTCTTCAGCTCTAACTCAAGAGGACACGAATTAGACTTCCTTCCCAATTCCAGAGGTGGAGTAAATATCCAAGCGTTTGAAAACTATTTAGAAGGACTAAAGTCTAAAGGTGTTGTAAACGAAATTGATCAAGGTATACCTGTAGAAAGGAGTCCTCTAACAAGCGCTCAAAAATGCTTAGAAGAAAACTTTCACCAATCCCCCATACCTTCAACTATAAGTGAGATGTGCGCGGATACGACTTTCTCGGAAAGGGGTGCTCAAATATGGTCTGCTAAAGTAACCGGCAGGTACGTTGAACAATATCCTCCCATTTCAACTTCTCAAAAGCTTGCATTAATGGAAGTAAGTATGGCCTCTATTAAAGGTAAAAACGCAAACAACTGGAGTACTAAGGAGCTAGATTTTAATACAATCTTTCTATCCTCTCCTCAGTTAAGAAATGTATTTAACTGCACGCCTCTTCCAACACAAAGTTGTCTATGATTTCTTCTTTATTACGAGAGTGCCTTTTCCATAACGATAGTTAAATAATCATCACCTGTACTTTGAATAACTCCTTTAATATCAAAACCAGAATTTAAATTTAGGATAACCATAGGCTTAAAAGAATTACTTGTTTGAGTACAAACTACTCTATAACCCATCTCAGTAATTATTTGATGCTGTCTCCTCATTAACTCACTAGCAATCCCCTTTCCTCGATGGATTGGGATCACTCCTCCTATCCAGCTATAATAAATTCTCTTAGACCTCTCAAAGCCAACTTTATAACCAATAGGGTTTCCTTCTTCATATGCAATCAAAATAGTGATATTGAATTTAGAGCTTAATTCACGAGCTATTTTTTCTTCCTTCATTGGACTGGGAAAAATTTCTCGCTCCATTGATACAATCTCCTTAACAATATCGGAACTAATCTGATCATATAGAAAGTATTCAATTGTTAAATCACTCATTCCTCTCACCTTTTCTACTTTTTGTATTGAATAAAAGAAGCCCTTTCAAAAGAAAGGACTTCTCCATTTCTAATTAATCTATACTAACTTAGTTATAAATGAGTGGGCAAAATAACCCACCCCCAACAAAAAAATTCCGCTTGAGTAACAAGCCCAAAAGCTCAAATTTAGTTTTTGAGCAAATAGGAAAGGTACAAAAAATAATAAGGATACAGGTATCGCAACAAATACACTCTTTGCATATTCCACAGATTGCTTTGAGTCTCCCCACTCTAAATGAGAAAAGGCCAAAGCAAGTAATGTAGTAAGAGGCAGAGCCGTTATAAACCCTGCCAAGCTAGTTTTCTTTCCAGAAAGCCACGAAACAAAACTTATAAGTGTTGCCGCGACAACTACTTTACCTATCGCTAACCACATCATTACTTTCCTGTAAAATTAGCCGCAATAAAGTCACCGTTTAATCTTAAAAAGATGAACAATGTCTTTCCCTTCAGCCCATTTTTATTATTAAAAGTAACAACCCATTCTGTATTTTTACCAAATACTTTCTTCTCTGATTTGTTAAAAGTAGATTTTAACCAACTAGAGTCTAGCTTTCCTTTCTTTACAAGCCTTTGTATATGCTGGCGACCAAATTCTCCAGTACGTTCTTTTGAAACTTCGTTCTTAGAATGGGAATGAGAATGCCCGTGACCATGTCCAGGTCCTGCCAGAACAGAAAAGCTAAAGCAAACCGTTATTATTAAAAATATATTCTTCATAAAATTCTCCTATAAATTATCGTGTGTATAGTCTTGTTGATTCTTCTCTTCTATCTTCATGTGATGATGTATGTGATAATCTTCACTAAATCCAAACTCATCAGGTTTAGATGTATGGAGATATCCATGTAGTTGCATCAAAAGAAGCATAAAGCCGGCAAAAATAATTCCATCATTGAAAACTCTGGAAAATACTTTAAAGTTACTCAACTTTCGAAGCTGAGTAATAATTAAGAGCATAACAATTAGTCCAGCTATTTGGCCTAACTCAACACCAACATTAAATGAAAGAATACGCACAAGCATAGAGAACCCCTTCTCCCCTAGTGGCAACTGCTGAAGTCTTGTTGAGAGACCAAAACCATGAATAAGACCAAAAATAAAAACCATCCAAATTAGATTTGGAGATTTTTCTAATCCAAAGTATTTTTGAAATCCATTGTTATTATCGAACCCTTTATAGATTACAGATGTGGCAATTACAGCATCAATCAACCAATAATTTGCGGTGATTCCCATAAACGTAGCAAATATCAACGTGATACTATGTCCAAGCGTAAAAACACTTATGAACTTAATGATATCTTTAAAAGTTTTTAAAAAGAATATAACTCCAAATAAAAATAATAAATGGTCATATCCAGTAATCATGTGCTCTACACCGAGAATAATATACTTTAAATATCCCCCTTCAATCATCGCACGTTTTGCGTCTTCACTAATTCCGTGTGCAATAGAACTTACACTATAGAAAAAAGTAAGAGCGCCTATGAAAAATTTAAACATAGTTCCTCCTAGTTAATTTTAAATTTAATCTTTAATAAAAAACTATGAAGCTATTGGAGGACGAAGGATGTCATTAGGATAAGCTTTAGAGAAAAGATTCTTTTCAAGAAAAGATCTCTTAATTCTTAAGTATTTTACTTTTGGTGAAATATTAGCTGAATTTACTAGCAATTTGACTTCTGTCTGTGTGACCTTAGAGTGATTATGACCATGTTCATGCTCTTCACCATCTTCACTATGCTTATGTGTATGAGTATGTGGCATGTCGTCGATATTATCATGATGATATAAGTTAAATTCCGAGTACTCAGTTAAGTGCAAATCGATAACTTGCCCTATCTCAGATAACTGAGGAGAACTAGTTAAGAATACTGTCGAAATTAAAAGTATAAAAAATACTTTTACAAACTTAATCATAATCATTTCTTAATTATATTTTAGTTTCATCAAAATGTAACTTTTTTCTTACTCGATAAGGTAGGCCTTTTTCGGTTCATTATTATCCACTACAATATCTGCTTTCTCCCAAGGCTTTTCTAGTTCATTATGAATACGGTGAGCTGCATGATACCTGTCTCGTGTTGTTTGCTCTGCTAATTCATTAGAACCAAAGAGAGCTTTATCTCTTTGCCCTGCCCTTTTCTGTGCACACTTCATTTCAACTCGAAGATATATAGTATAATCCCAATGAGAGAATAGCTCCTCTCTAAGAGAGAAAGAACCATCTACAATGAGTATACCATCTTTTGAAATCTTAACTTTCGGCGAGAGTGACTCTTTATCTTCTTTTAAATCTAAAACTTGTGTTCTAAAAAAGAATTCCTCTTTACCTACAAGAGGATTTAATAAGTGCTCTATAATTGCAGTGTAGTTGTAGGCGTCGAAATAGTACCCTTCAGGAGAGCTTCTTCCTTTTTGATATCTAATCCTACGATAATTGTGAAAACCATCAAGAGAAGTTCTGTGTACTTCTTCGCCCATTTGAGTGAGAGCATGAGCGATATCATCAGCGAATGTCGTCTTGCCAGATGCAGTAACTCCGTCGATGGCCACCTTTATAGGATGATCTAATTTTAGACTTATAATTTTTTTACAAATTTCAGTAATTAATTTTTCTCTAACCATGGGAAAGAGCTTACAATTTTTTCTATTTAACCGCTATACAAAAAAGCGCTAGAAAGTTTCTACTAAGTTTCTAAAGTTAGATCGCCCCGTTGAACTACCTAGTACATTACCCATTCTCAAAAAAGTAACTCCATCATAGCCACCGAAGAGTAATGCATTTTCAATATTATCCCAGGCCCTTTGAGAGTAAAGTGTTCCAGCAAGAGCATTTTCACCAAGAATTCTTACTCCTTGCCTCTGTGCCTCTTGAGCAACCCAAAAAACAAGTGCCTTAGCGTAGCTCTGTGCGTACTCTGGCCCTTCGTTATTATCCATCTCAAGACAAGTGAAGTGAAGGTTAATCAAATCAAAACCTTTCTCTTTCTTTAGATCACTAATCATAGAAATAATTCGATTATAACCATGACCAGTTTTATCACTATAAATATTTTGATCTGTAGAGATAAGCCCTGCATTCAACTCGGCCATCCTATCCCCACCAGGAGCGACTCTCCAATGTATACCAGGAACCTTTACTCCTAGTTGAGCATTTCCATAATTTCTAAAAGTATCAACTGCAAGAGAAAGTAATTCTCTACCATGATCTCTTAGACTCTTAGAATACCACTCATAGAAGTCTTGTCCGTACTTTGTTTCCTGCTCTTCTTTACTATAAAATAATGACGGTGTTGGAGGCATGACTAATTCAAATGAATTCAAATTAAATCCCCAAGAGTTATTAAGTGCTCCAACGGTCTTATACTTCTCTTTTATATATTGTTTGAAACTTTGAATTGCAGAAGATGAATATGCTTGTATGGCCCCTCTTGTTGGGTACCCTGTATTTTGATCGTGAGAATTATATGAAGGATAACGTAGCTCACCAGCTGGACCTAGACTTATATTAATTTCATAAATATCATTTTTCTTATTATGGAAGTGATTCTTAAAGGCTGACATAAAATCACTATAATCAGAGATGGCCTTCTTCGTTGTCCATACAGAGAGAAACTCCTTTGAAAAATTTCCCTGTTCACTCTTTGTCATTGCGCCTTGACCGTATTTACTCCAAAGCCAACTTGGAATCGGAATATTACAAGTATCGCCGACATTTCCTCCGCACTGATGAAATGATAGAATTGGAACCCACTTAAGACCACTATCAATTATTAATGAACTTAGCTTATCGTAATAGCTCCAATCAAATTGTTGATCTTGCTTTTCAACAAGTCCCCACCAAACATCAGTACTCACGCCTGTTGCCCCAAGCTTCTTCATCTCCCTTAGCTCATAAGCAAAATGATCGAAATTATCGACAGTTAGTGGTGCCATTACATTAAAGACTTTCCCATTAACGTAAGTTGACATTAATATAAATAATGTAGTTAAGAAGTTTTTCATATAGAGAGTTTTCTATAGCACTCTATATGCAAATACAATAAGACTTGTATAGTTTATACAGTATAGGTCTTAGTCTATCGAGACGAGATCGGCCATTGCGAGATTACCCTGTTCACTAAAGTATTTCTTGACCCCAATACGATTTTCAATGGGTTGATTCTGACTAGTTTTGAAAACACCCTCTAATCTTTCAACTTTAATTTTAATTCCAACCACTATTTTCACTAATTTATCTATGTAATCGTCAGGAGCATCAGAAACCTTCCACGGTTGCTCTTCTCCCTCTTCCATTTTATTAGTTAAGCTATTAATTTGATCTAAGATCCAGTCCTTCTCATCTATAACCGTTGCCTGTCCGTGAGCTTGGACCATCGAATAATTCCAAGTTGGAACTGCTTTACCATGTTCTTTCTTCGTTTGATATACGTTGGGTGTAACATAACCCTCAGGACCTCTAAATACGATAAGGACATTATTACTACTTATAAGGCTTTTAAGCTGAGTATTTACTCTAGCAACGTGACAATTTAAATATAAATCCCCAGATTCTCTCGTAATAGTTATCGGAATTAAATTAGCTTCAAAGTCACCTGTAACTAAGAGCCCCAAAGGATATTCTTCAATGAAGTTCAATAGTTTTCCCTCTTCATCTTCTTTAAAGTGTTTTGGTCTAAACATTTTGGGTTCCTTTTTTAAGATCCATTACAGTTCAAAATTGGTGCTTATAATAGATACAATCTTTGGTACTACTTTAACTTACTGGGAATAATTACATAAATTAATAATTTTTATACATAATAAGTGAAACTAATTAACGACTCGAAAAGGATTAAGCGTTTTTCGAATAAAATTATGCCTCTAAGTTCATTTCCATGTAATGGATTTTCACATCAGCATCTCGAATATTGATCTGCTTCTCTTCTACAGCCATTGACATATCTTCATCCTGTAGGCAACCGCATCAACTAGGTGTTTGAATCCAATAAGTGTACATAAAAAAACTGATCGCTCACCAGTGCAATTAAGCATGAAGTGACAACTCCACAATTTTCACTTAATATAAATAAATGAAAAAAATCTCTTCCATTACTTTTTTGATCATTATTTTCTCAGCTGCTTATTACTATCAAATTGGTCATTATGCAAAGAAGTACCACAACCTCTACCTTGATGATATATCTGGCTTTAGTATTAGTGATTCAATAATTAACGCTAAAAAATTACAATACGAAAACAAACTACTTACTTTAAGAAATACAGTCATAGAGCTACAGGGCAACTTCACGAACCAGACAGCTGCCTCATCCCTGCTTTCAGACCTTAGACATGCAATAAAAACGAAAGAAGTTAAAGCTCTAGACCGACATAAAAACTCCACGTCTCCAGAATTTATAGAAGGTGTAAAAAAAACAATTTTGAATAATGAAAAGATCACAGGAGATATTAATCAACTCCACGCAATAGCGAAAAAAGATGCGGAAGAGACAGCTCGAAAACTTACTATAATCACTAGTAAATATAGAACACATTCCAGGGAGAAAAAAGGCCTACTTCTAAACCTTTCAGACTTTGAGTACTTTAGTGTAGTTACTTCAACGACCACTGGTTACGGTGACATTACTCCAATAACTAATGAAGTAAGACTTTTAATTAAAAACCAAGTAATTTTTAGTCTCATATTGATTGGGCTACTCGTTTCTCTTATTAGTTTATTAATAACTGAATTGCTGAACCTTATTTTTAAAAATAAAGTACCCAGCAAAAATTAACCATAAGAAAAAAATCTCTTTTAACTAAGGAATAATCTACTAAAACCACACATTGGTTGAATCAATGTCATCGAACTCAGCATAAGATAATCGCGCTATCGGATATCATTGGAAAAAGCCATTCGATTTACTTACTCAAGTTAATGAAAATGAAGATAAAAAAGAATAGTGGACCTTACCTTCCATATATCGAAATATATGACTTGTTATCCATCGTTACTAAATCTTCCTTTCTCTAGTTATTTGTATTACAGCTCTACCATATATATATGCAATATGTAGAGGCTCATTCAAGGACCCATCAAAGCTAATATGAAAGTTTGTGGAAGAAATCTTTCTTTTATCTAGAGCTTGCCATAAATCATCTTTGGCATCATTCCAAATGTATGAGATATAATGAATATGTGTTCCATGTTTCCAATGTTGCTTTTTATTTGGCATATTTTGAGAGTCTTCATAACTGAAGTAAAAACAATGCCACATTGCTCCATTATGAAAGAGGTGACAACTAACATTTCTTCTTTCTCGAAATGTTCCGGAAATTTTACTCATCACTTTCTTTCTAGTCTTAGAGCAGGATTCTTTGTCAGATAACTTATTCATTTCGTCTTTATCATAAATATGATGCTCTGGAACAAAACTATTATGCTTTGAAGAATGAGAAAATCCTATCTGTTCAGAGTTCATAATCAATAAAAACAGGTCTCTTTCAGTGATCTTTAATTCTTTACAGTATTTTTTTACGTCTCTTTTTCTAGTTAACTCAAATAACTCGATGAAGACATTAGGGACGCCATTCTCACTTATTCTTTTTTTAGTATCAATTAGCTCTTGGCTAAAAGTAGCTTTAATTTTTTGAAGTTCATTACTTGAAATCTCTTTTCCAAGCAAGTTTGCCTCATATTTAAGTCCAATGACACCTTTTAGAGTTTTAACAAAAGCAAAAGCACCTTCTGCCCAGTCAATCTCTCCAAGAATCTGTAAATCATGATGATTAAGGCCTAACTTCATAATTCTTCCTCTAAATCTTAATCAGCGCCTCTGGGACTGAATATACAGTATTTCTGAAAGTTTATTCATTTAACAGGGGTTCTCTGTCTTTAATCAATGAGAAGCTACAAACCTTATCAAGTTCATTCTCATAAAAATCGATACTAAACTTTCCATCACAAATCTTTTCAATATCAACAGTATCAAACTCATTAAGTCCAATGTTTGTTGAGAACATAGATATATTTTGTAAATGCCTTTGATTAGCTTTTGAAAAAAGAAGTTCTAAGTTAGATTTATCAAATCCAAACCCTAGAAAGTAAATTTTCTTTACTCTATTAATGATGTTAGCTAATTTATTAGATACTTCTAAACTCTCAGCATATCTATCTTCACCAATTACCTTTAAGGTATCGATTTGTTTAACCGAGCCATACACATGCTCTATGTTAACAAGTTCAGTTTTCAAGTTTCTGTAGTTTTTTAAAAAGTTGTGTTTGAGGTATTGCTCTAAGCAACTTTCAAAAAAGGTATCGTAATTGAAGGTAATAATATTTAACGGTGCAGAGCTATGATATTCTACATTTGTCCACTCTGGATAGTGTGTGTTAAATAAGTGTTGAATCCATTCATATTTTCGTCCAACTGAGATTTTTCCAAGATAATGTTTAATAATACCTTCAATAATTATTTTTCCAATTTTAATGTGCAACCGGTACTCAGGGAGTACTTCTGTACCTTCTGTAAACGTTGCTAGATAAGAGTCAATTGATGGATTCTGTGACTCTCTAAAAACTTTTACGAACTCCCTTACTTGCTTTGTGATGTAAATTTCTTTCCAGTTAGAGCTATTCTGCTCAGCATCTTTAAAGAATTCATCATCTTTATAAACTATCATTCCTACAGAATTAAATAATTCGTATCCTTTCCTAATATCATCTGCATAATGAGATATTGTACGAGTGTGATAATTGAAGCCAGCTTCTTCTAGCTCTAAGATATCTTCTCTCAATTGTGCACCAGTAGGGAATCCATAAGGAACATGTGCACCTGCTCCAATAACTAATAAAACATCATTTAACTTCATTTTTTCTTATTGGGGATGTTAGGAAAACTTACTAATCCTTTTCCATTAAGTATGGCTTTTCTACATTTTGCAGCAAATGCCTTGTCTTTTTTATTACTTAAGTATTGATAAATCAAAAATAGGTCAGAGGTATTTATTAATGCGATATCTTTACTTTTAGCACCCGACAAGCATTTCTCAGTAAATTGAATACCTCTTTCTTCTGGTGTAGTAATTCTAAAAGCATTACCGAATAATACTCCTTTAGCCATGACCTCAACTTCATCACGTTCGAAGTCTTCACCTATGTTTCTAAGTAGCTGAGAGTATTTCTTTACTGCAATTTGCTTATTATCTCTCCCCTCAACTTCCCCAATCGCTCTACCTTCAGAAGATTCTATCACAATATCAAACTCAGAATCCCCATTATCATAATTTGTTACATCAAACTCCATACTCCTTAGAGATGTTCTCACAGCTTCCTCTAATAGCTTACCTTTCCCATATAATAACAACTGTGGAAGCCTCAGTTGGTGTAATTCAGCCATATGAAGTTCTTTCTCTTCTTGGAGTTCTTCAATTTTTTTATTTATAACTGATATCTTATCTTCAGTCTTTTCTATTGTAGATAAAGAGAACTGACTTTTTGACAACCACTCTGGTATCGATCCTTGATCCTCTTCTCCAATTAGAGTTTTATGAATCCCGATAAGCTCTTTGATGAATATCTTTGATAACTTTTCTCCATCATCCGACCAACGTTCATTAACTCCTTCATATGTTGTAAATTCTTCTTCATCAAAATAAACTCTAGGTAAAATAACTAAGTTTCCGCTTCCAACTTTCAAATGACCACCAAGACACTTCTTTGTAGTATTCTGGAGGAAAACCTTCTCTCCAGGAAAGTCTTCAAGAATTACTTCATAATCCATAAAGCCTTTAAACTTCTCAAAAAAGCTTCTATAAATCGATTTTTTATCATCTAAAATAATTTTATTCCCAGACGAACTTCTTAAACTTCCAACCTCATCAGGAATAACTTGAAATTGCTTATAGGAGTCAACGATATTAATTACTTTCTGATTTCTGCCTGTTCCAGAAGTTCTTTTCTCACCTGTTGCTACATATAAACCTTGAGGCTTATCCATTACCATAAAGATCGTTTTCCCAGAGTTTAAATATTCGATAACTTCTCTTTGCCAAAACTTAGTATCTCTTTTTAGATTAAAGCTTTGATTATTTGACAAACTATCTAGCCCTTGAAAACAAGTTGAGCCGATAAAGTATTCATTATTATTAAATTCATTTATAGCAGGGCTTAAAACAACGATATCTGCATCGGACAATGACTTTTGATCACTAAACCTTAGATAGTCATAATCACTAAATGGGATGGTAAAACCTACTGAAATAATGTGAAATTTACTCATATTAACCTCATAACTATAGTTCTCATATTTAGTCACCAAGCGTCAATAAACTAAAGCACCTTTTTTAATCAATATTTCTTGATTTTTGCAGCGGACTTAGACCAATGAGAAAATAACTTCTTAATTGGAGGCCGACCACATCTCCAGTCACTGCCAGTCTTTCTTCTGTAATAGATACTTCTAACTCTGCTACAACAGATATCATTGCAAGCGCCATCTTTCCCATGTGAGTCCAAATTTGATTCAGAAGACCTAGAATTGTTAAGGACGACTTTTCTACACTTTTTAAAAGTAATTGAGGAAATAAACGATGTTACTAATCAAGAATAGGAAAATTATTAAGAGGTTAAAAGTTAAGAGAGAACTCAAAACTGAGTCTGTATCTACGGGTTATACTTTAGTAATGATCAGAGTATCAAGTCAGAAACAAGGGGATAGAGGGACTTCTTTGGAAGAACAAGAGAAAGCCATAAGAGAGTAGGCAAGAAGTAAAAGACTAAAGATTCGACGAGTATATAAAGCAGTCGAACCAGCACTTAAAGTTGATAAGAAGGAAATACTTAACAACCTTGTGGAAGATTATGGAATGCAGCTTCACTTCATTACTTATGACTTAAAACTGAATAAATATTCTAAGGATTTAGTAAATAGAGTTATATCAGCGATGTATAATTCTGCCGCGAGAAGTATGGCACAAGGCAAAGCCCCTTTTGGATATAGGAACTCATATGATGACCGTCTCAAAGAGAAGAAAATAATATTAGATGATGAGTAAGCCAAGATTATGAAATATGCATTCCGCATGAACTAGGTGCTTGAATCCAATAAGTGTACATAAGAAACAAAAAAGCCTCGAACGATGTCGAGGCTTTTTTGTTTCTGGTGGACCCTAGCGGGATCGAACCGCTGACCTCTTCGCTGCCAGCGAAGCGCTCTCCCAGCTGAGCTAAGGGCCCATAGAAATTGTGAATAAAAGATAAGGTTTTTAGAGGTTTATGGCAAGATAAAAGATGGATCTTGCCATAGAAAGTCTGCTAGAAGAACCTAGAAATATTTAAATAACCCTGTCCGTCACCCTTATAAACTTGGAGACCGTAGAACCCACGCTCCTTGGCCTGGTATGCTCTCACACCAACTTTATACTTCCAATTATCAGAGAGCCTTCTAGTGAATGAGAGATTATATAGACGCTCATCCGTATACTCTAAGTCCTGAATAAAACTAAAGAAAAGCTCAGCACCCATGAGGTCATTGAAGTTATATCTCAATGCAACAAGTGCATCGCGCTGAAAAGTACTCAATCTTCTTCTGGCCACCTTATTTGCACCAAATATACTTGTGGCCTCAAAGATCAGCGTCACTTCGTGATCAAGTGAATCAATCGAGAAAGTATTCTCTAGTCCTAAGGCCAACTCACCATGATCTTCTTGATTTGCGCGCTCAAAAGTTGTTGTCGTAATAGGAACTAATGTCTTGAACTCATCCTCAAACTTTCTATAGCCACCCTCTACTTTTATTAAATAATCACCGAGAGCATAGCTTAGAGTTCCACCCAATTCTCTTACACGGTAGAAGTGAGGCCTTAAGTCATTTTGATTTGATGGAAACTCCGTACCTCCTACGGAAGTTCCAAAAGTATAACCAATAAGAGGGTGTGCTCTATCAAAGTGATCTAGGAATTGAAGAGCAAAGTCCATATCCCCAAGAGTTTGATTGAAGCGAATCCCCCACTGAGGTTGCCACTTAGAATTAGTTCCCGCATCTTTGCCATTAACCCAAACAGGGTCGCGAAATTCAATCCCAAAATTGACACCAGTTCTCGCTCGCGTTGATGGATAGATCGGATTTTCAACTCTTGCCCAATAGTAGAAGTTTAATGTTCCATCTCCTACGACAAATTCTGTCTCAAGAGTCAGCTCCCCTTTCTTCTCAAGGTTCTCAATTTCACCATCAAAGTTTTTGGAGTTAACAACATCCGCTGGGTGAAAGGCCTCAAGGGCAGACCAATTAAATAGCTTCCATCCCGCTAGGATTTTAAAACTTCCCTCTTCACCAAAGAGATATGATCCATAGGCATCTTCAATCACATAGTGATTTCTCTCTCTATCTTTAGAATCTGCTCGAGCATAGGCCCTTAGAGCACCGGTGAAGTTTCCTTCAATAAACTTAACTTGCCCTCTAGTGAAGAGAGCGAAGTTATCGTCGTATGTAAGATTATTATTATCACTTTCAAAAGTTCTATTTTCAAAAGTGATTTCGCCTTGATCAGAAACGGCCCCAAAAGTAGGCAGAGCAAGACCTAGTGACAAGAAAACAGGTAGAACAATTTTAATCATCGCTTAAGTGCCCTCTTAGTGAAGAGGTTCTCTTTAAACTTTACGCCAAGCTTTCTATTATTCCACTTAAAGATAGACTCTTTCTTTGTCTGAACATTCTTCATGTGAATATTTGAAGCTCTCCACAATTCTTTTCCAGCAACTGTGTACTTCTTAAAGTCACTCATATCAGCAGTCTTTAAAAGTTCATTTTTTCTATCGTAATAAGAAACATGAACTGCATTTAAATGCTTCTTAGAGATCTGAACGACTTGCTTTGAATATCCACTATTAGCAACTGGTACTCTTTCAATAATATGAACGTCTTCACCATCTGCTGATTTACCATCTTTGATGAAGTTAAATTTATACTTTTCAATTTCTTGAGATCCAATATCTTCATAAGAGAATTCACTTCCCATAAATGAAGAAGACTTATTTCTTGATGAGATTTTTTTCACTCTCTTAAGAGAAGGAAGATAGAGCCATTGATTGTCATCATCTTTCTTATGTGACCAAGTAAGCATTTTAGTTCCCTTAACATCTTTAGGGTTAAGAAAAATATTTAGAGACTTATCACCATCATTTTCTACTTCTAAAACTTTGCCCTGCATTTTTCTAATAATTTTTGAGCCATAAGCATCAATAAGAATCATCTCTAAATCTGATTCATCACCAATGAAGCCATTATTTCTTGCTTCAGCTTCTTTAGCGATACGCAAACCCTTTTCCTCAGTTGTTTCAGCTAAAGAATGGCTCGCACCTAAAGATAAAATAAGAATCAAACAGAATTTAAATACAGAACTCATGGACTCACCTTTTTAATTGAAAATAAATAAATTACCCTATCTATGTTAGGGGCTATGGCCTATTTGGTCTAGCTAAAGTCGTCAAATTCGCTGTTTAGTCGGTAATCATTGACTGACTTCCAAGCATTTTGATAGTCTTTTAAGTTCCCTAGCTTGGGAGAATGATTCATTTGACTAAAGGAGTCATACAGATGAGTGTTTATGTTAACAGAATATTAAATATGAAAAAGATCAAGGCCATTGGTTTTGATATGGACTATACATTAGTTCGCTATAATACAGAAAATTTTGAAAGGCTTACCTACTCTCTCGTAAAAGAGAATTTGGTTAAAGTCTTAGGTTACCCAAAAGAAATTCTAGATCTAGAATTTGACTTTCAACTTGTTCAACAAGGTCTAGTGATTGATAAACTACGTGGTAACCTTCTTCATGTTTCTAGATTTGGAAAAGTTAAAAAAGCGCAACACGGACTTGGTCCAATTTCCTTTGAAGAGCAAAATGAAGCTTACGCCAATAGAGTCATTGATCTAAGCGATGAGAGTTTTCAATCTCTCGATACAGCATTCTCTGTATCAAATGGTATTCTCTACGCTCAAATTGTTGACCTAAAAGAAAAAGGTGTTGAAGTTCCAAGATATGACCTCCTAGCAGATCATATCAAAGAGGCCATTGATATTTGTCACTCAGACGGTTCTCTAAAGAGCCAAGTAAAGGCCAATATGAGTGAGTATATTATTCAAGACGAGAAGCTTGTAGCCCAGCTTGAGATGTATAAGAAGTGTGGTAAGAAATTAATTATTATTACCAACTCTGAGTACTATTACTGCAAAGACTTACTTGAGTATACAATTGATCCTTTCCTAAAAGAGCACAAAAGCTGGAGAGATTTATTTGAAATTACAATTACTCTCTCTAGTAAGCCACGCTTCTTCCACTTTAAGAATCACTACCTAAGAATTGATCCTGAGACGGCCCTTATGACGAATCATGAAGGACCAATTACTCCAGGGGTTTATCAAGGTGGAAACGCTGGAAAGCTTCAAGAAGATTTAGGTCTTAAAGGCTCTGAGATTCTCTATCTTGGTGACCATATTTATGGAGATGTTCTCTCATTAAAGAAAACTTTTGGATGGAGAACTGCGCTCGTGGTTGAACCACTTGAAGACGAGATTGAGGCCATAAAAAAGAGTGAGCCTACTCAAAAGAAGATTGACTCTCTAATGCAAGAGAAGGAAGTTCTAGAAGACAATCTTGATGACTTAGAGATGAGTAAGTATAGAGGCGAATCTTACGATAAAGATGAAGTAAGTAAAATCTATGCGAAAATTGATAAGGTAAATAATTCGATTTCAAAAGAATTAGAAAACTATAGAAAGTGCTTTAATCCTCACTGGGGAGAATTGATGAGAGCAGGTCAAGAAGAGAGCCGCTTTGCAGATCAAATTGAGAAGTACGCCTGTGTTTACATGGGTAGAGTTTCTGATCTCTTAGAAAACTCACCAAGAACATACTTTAGACCAATTAAGAGAGTTCTTCCTCACGAATTGATTTAAGAAATTGATAATATATCTCCCAAGTCTTTGGCCCGTAACCACCGGCCATAACCCAGGCTTGGGGAATATTTCGACTCTTAAGAAATTCATAAACTAAGAGATCCCTCTCTAGCATTTGCTCTTTTGATAATTGAATTCCCCTAGCACTTTCAAGAACATCACCGTCATAAGGGTCAGCCCCAGCAACAACAATCGCAATTTCTAAATTCTTCAGCTGCTCTAGTCCTTCTTGGAGTTTCTCTAAGTATGAATTCTCTTCACCCGCCGAGATTCCAATATCGATAGTAGAAGGGATTCGCCATGGACCATCACCGCACTCTTCACTTAGAGGCCATCCATCTTTCATGTGAATGCTCAATGTCTCTATGCTTGGATCATTGTGAGTCAGCTCAGCACTTCCGCATCCTTTATGTGCATCGATATCTATAATTGAAAATTTTAAATTCTTTTCTAAGGACTGAAACTTACGAGCGCAGATAATAATATCATTTATTAAACAGAAGCCTCTTGAGCGATCACTCATTCCATGGTGCATTCCACCACATAGCCCAAAGGCAAAACCATTTGAGAATGCTCCCTCTAGTGTAGCGTAGGTCCCTTTTGTTTGAAGAATAAATTTATCGACTAAATTTCCAAGTTCTAGTTCAGATTTATTTGGATCATATCGATGATACTCGCCGGCGTCATCAATAAGCTCATAACAATCTATTATTGCCTGCGCTCTATCTCTAGTAAATAACCTATCTACTAACTCTCGGGTATGGACGCGCAAGAGATCTTCTTTGGTAATTTCTTTTAGGGAACTTAATTCTACTTCTTTTAGATTTGGAACTAATTTCTGTAATTCAAAAAAACAACGACTAGAGCGATCGTCTAGAATTGGTACTTCAATTCCAAACTTATCTAAACTTAAATCAAATTCTTTATTATAAATAATCATTTCTATTCTATTTATTGCTTTTTTGTTTATAATTAAAGTATGAAGAAAATTATCATAGTATCATTACTTTTGGCCAATTCGGTCTATGCAGCAGGACTTAGAAATAACTTAAAACGTTATACTATCCTTAGAGACCATACCCTGATCAATAAGAGATTAACTCATAAGCTCTACGAGCAGTACTTCGATGTAGACTTACAAATTAGTTCTGGAGTCAAAGACTTAGTTTCCGATGTAAAGAATAAGGCCAACCAGTCAGGTGCTACACAAACCCAGAAAGAATTAAGTATTTTAGAAATTTTAAATAAGAATATGAATTCTGAAAGGTATGTAGATCTAGATGCGACAATTGGAATTCCCTTTCCAAGCTTTGATCTCTACAGATATCGACTCACTCCTTCACTTTTTTACAATATGAATATGGGAACACTCTTCACAATCTACAATCAAAGTAGCAGTGTGGACCCGTCGGTAAGTGTTTATATAAAGAAAGAAAGTAAAATTGGAGCAAGTACAATTATTACTAAGTCTGGACACATCGACACTCATATAAAGTTTAATCTCTATAAGTTTGATCGTGCTGACCAAGATATCACTAAGACTAAAACCGAATTGGCACAAAGTTCAAAAATCTTTAACTTTAAAGATTTAGATCAGTCTAATGAAACCTTGAGTTTTGACTTTATTTGGAAAAGAGAAAGCGAGAAGAGACTCTGGAAGGCAGAGGTTCTAGAGGCCAAGATTTTTACTCTAAAAGACAAGGCTGATTACTCTTATGATAATTTTCCACTCTTTCATTTCTTTCACCAGTGGAAATCAAAAGGAGAGAAGTTTTGGCTAGAGCCCTATGCGGGTGCACATATGAGAAAGAGATACTCTTTCTTTGATGGAATTTATGTTGGAACATGGCTTAAGTTTAGAGACCTTCCCTTTAGATCTTCTCTAAGTCTGAACAGCCAATTTATAACTTTCATTCCCGAATTTCGCATGAATCACTTCTACTTTAACTATAAGATGAGGGCCGCTTACAATAATCCCCACGATGATATTTGGGCATCAACGATTCATTCCTTTAATTTAGGTCTACACTTCTAATGTAAAAACAAGCACTTACTAATTTAAGAGTCTATAAATTACGCACAACCTATGGCCAAAAGCATAAAAACATGATTTGTTTTGACATCAAACAATATAAGACTGACAAAGGGAATCCATGCAACGACTTATCTGGCTTAGGCACGAAACAAAAGCTTTTGAACAAAGATGTTGTTTAACACCGAGTGCTTGTAAAGAACTTCTTGAATTAGGTCATGACGTTGTTGTTGAGAGCTCTGCGACTAGAGTCTATGAAGACAGTGAGTACAGTGAAGTTGGTTGTAAAATAGTTGAAACGAACTCTTGGGTGAACGCTCCTCTTAACGCGATCATTGTCGGTCTAAAAGAATTAGAAGATGCAAACTTTCCTCTAAGCCATAGGCATATTCACTTCGCACATGTTTTTAAAAACCAACACGGATTTGAAAAGACGCTTTCAAGGTTCGTCGCTGGAGATGGACTGCTCTTTGATCTTGAGTACCTTGTAAATAAAGATGAGAAACGAATTGCTGCCTTTGGCGTTTGGGCCGGATTTGCTGGAGCAGCACTTGGTCTAGACCTCTGGGTTCATACGCAGCTAGGAATGAATTACAATAGTAGGGCACCACTTCTTCCTTACGAAAATCAAATGCATTTAATTAATGATGTACAGGATAGACTGAATAAGATTATCTCTCGCCCACGAGTCCTTATTATTGGAGCAAAGGGAAGGTCGGGAAAAGGCGCTGTTAAATTTCTACGCGCACTTGGAATAGAACCAACTCAATGGGGTTCTGCCGACACAGCTAGTGAGCATCCAATTGAGGATATCCTTGGCTATGATATCTTAATCAACTGTGCTCTCATTAAAGAGCCAAGAGCTCCATTTCTTGATCTTGAAACTATAAAGAAGCAGAGAAACCTCACTGTGATAAGTGATGTAGGTTGCGACCCAAATGGTCCTTGCAACCCACTTCCAATTTATAAAGATTGTACAACTATGGATATGCCATCGATTAAAATTCTGGATGACCTACACTTAACTGCAATTGATCACTTACCTTCTCTACTGCCAAGAGAAAGTAGTGAAGACTTCTGCTCTCAACTACTACCTCATTTTAAAGAATTTCTAGAAGGAAATATTGAGGACACACCATGGGATAAGGCCCTTGAAGTATTTTACACTAAGACTCACAATATTGAGTTAGATGAATCTATTGCAGATGAAGAAAGTAGTGCTAAGATACTAATGTAATGAAGAAAATACTTATTCCTCTAACATTCTTTCTCATCGGAGTTGGTGCAAGCTACTTTGCTTTTAATCATCAGATCGTAGAGAGAAAGACGAGTTTTCAAAAAGATATTGATCAAATCTTTGATCAGAATTTAAGCATTGAAGAAATTAACGCAAAAGTCTTTCAACTTCTCTTTGCCTACTTTGCCATTGATTTAAGAGATATTGAGCAGAAAATAAATATAAAGCTAAGTAATGATAGAGAGAACTCAAGGCCAGAAGTGATTGAGAAGGTTGTTGAAAAAGTTGTTTACTTAGAGCAATCAAATAAAGAAGAAGTCACAGAGAAACCTAAGATCAAGAAAGAATTAACGAATAAGAGAGTGCCACTTGAGAAATTCAATCTCTCAGATTTTCTAAAAGAAGCACTTCCCATACTCACTAAAGATAAATCCTTTGAGAAATTTAATGGGAATTATAAATTTATTGGAAATAAAAATAGCGGTCTTCGTATCCTAGTTGAAATTGATAATCAATTCAAGCTAGAGAAGAATTCTTATGTTGGTGTTTCAAAAGTAGACTACTATGAAATCGATAAAATTAGTGACTCTATGAAAGTTGATGGTATGCCACTTAACTTTTTAAAGAATCCTAAATTTCCAAATTATATTGTGACCAGAATCTCTCTCAATAGGTTTATTGTACTCTTAGTTAAAGAAGATTTTTATAACTATGGTGTTCAAGGGGCACACTTTATAAAGAGAGGGGATAGTTATGAAAAAGATGGTTTATTAAGGCTCGAATCTAGAGAGTAAATCCCTCACCTCTTCATAGTTTTTAAAGTTACCATACTTCTCAAACCCATTTAGTAAGATCTTACACTTCTTCACTAAGACACTTATTATTTCATTTTTTAAATTCAACTCAAATTCTCTACTCATAAGCATTTGAGCAAGTGCTCGTACTCTGTATAAGTCCATCGCCGTCGTCGTAACACTCAATTGATCTCCATGACCAGCATATTTATTAACGAGGGCCTTATCAACAAGTCCCACTCTATGCTCGACACAAATTCTCAACCACAACTCATAATCCTCACAGACAATGAAGTCCTTTGAGAAACCTCCGAGCCTCTCAAATAAGTCCCTTTTAATCATTACAGTAGAAGGAGAAATAGCGCAGAGATAAAGGCAATCTCTAAAAATATCTCCACCCTTTTTAATATACTGTTTTGGAAGATTCACTCTCTTACTATTTCTAAACCAATTTTCCTGACAATGAATAATTGAGTATTCACTATGCTCATTGATAAAGCTGAGCTGTTCTTCTAATTTTCTAGAATCCCACTCATCATCAGAGTCTAAGAAACTAACCCACTCTCCAGAACTAACGAATACTCCCAGATTCCTGGCACTACTTACACCTTGATTACTTTGATAAAGATAGCGAACTCTCGAATCTTTGAGATACTTCTTAACTTCGTGATAAGTGCGATCTGTTGAACCATCATCAACAATAATGATTTCAAACTCTGTATAGGACTGTGAAAGAACTGACTCAAGCGATCTACTTAGAAATTTTTCTCGGTTAAATGTCGGAATGATGACACTAATTTTCATCAAATTTCTCTAAGATCTCACTAAGGGTATTCTTATCAATATTTTTTTTAGCTGCGGAAATTAAATCATCCCATTGCTCAATAGAGCGTCCACCACAAAGAAGTTTATCAACATTATCAAAGGATAAGTTAAAAGCTAGGGCAAGCTCTAGAGTTGATAATTGATAATCTTTCAAGATCTCTTTTAGCTTTTCTACTCTTTGATAGCGTGAATCTTTGTCAATGGCCTTCCACCATGGAGCCCACGATCTACAATCACTCTTATCAAACTTTCTCTTGCTATTCACTCTTCCAGTAAGGATTCCCTTATCTAAAGTTCCCCAACTCATAAAACTAATATTATTTCTCTTAGCAATGGACACAGGCCCTTCTAAACTCTCTCTGGAAAAGAGATTCAATTCTGATTGCAGAGAAGTGATCTCGTCGACCTCTCTCGCTTTCATATAATCTTCTTCAAAAGTATTACAAAGACCAATTGATTTAATCTTCCCTTGAAGCTTGGCCTTAGCGAGTACTTCCATCGTCTTTCTAATATCGACACTCTCATCTGGCCAATGGATCATATAGTGATCAATATAATCTGTATTTAATCTCTTTAGTGAAGCGTGAAGCATCTCAAGTGAAGTCTTTGGATCATTAGTCATATTAACCCTCATAGACGGATGCCAACTAACTCCACACTTAGATATAATGAAAACTTCGTCGCGATTTGATTTAAATGCTTCACCAATTCTTCGCTCTGACTCACCAAAGCCATAGATAGGCGCAGTATCAAAGAGTCGGACTCCTCTATCAAAAGCGTAGTTTAAAAGAGCAATAGCATTGTCCTTAGAAATATCTCCAAAGCCATAACCTGCACCTTCGCCGCTTATAGAAGCCCCTCCAAAACCGAGAGGAATATCACCTAAACTATTTAAAATACGTTCCATTTCACCACCAAGAGCCCTAAAAGCATTACCCTAATGCTAGACAAAATACAAGGCCCACTATAAAGTCGCCCATAATCAAAATCAAGGTTTAATATGAAGTTACTCGTCTTTGCCCATAGGGCCGAAGCGCAGACATTTCTAAGACAAGCACAGTATAAATCCATTGATTTACACGGTCTAAGTCTATACCAAAACGAAGACTCCTACCTCCTCATAACAAAGGAGGGAATATTTAACGCCCTTGAGGGGGCTACTACGGTCCTAGCAAGTTTAGACAATATTGATTCCGTTATCAATCTAGGTGTGGCCGGAGGACTAGACTCAAGAGTTGAAAAGGGAGCTATTTATCAAATTAGAACTGCCTACTCTATCATCAACGATAAATTAGAATTTAAATCATATAGCTCAAATTCAACGAGCACTATAGATTGCATAACAAGTTCAAGTAGAACTCTTACAAAAGAGGAAGCTGATAAATTATCTTGCTTTGCTCACATAGTAGACCGTGAGCTATGGGCCGTAGCAAAGGCGGCAAGTAATTTTTCTGTAGAGTTTAAGGCCTTAAAGTTAATTTCAGATCTTCCCTACGCAGAGGAAAATGAAGCGGGAATATGTGAAATCGTTAAAGAGAAAGCAGAGGTCTATAGCGATCAGCTTTATAAAGAGTTTTTAAAGATAGAATATAAAGAAAACGAGAAAGCTAACTTTATTATCAATAACTATAAAGAGCTATACTTTACAGTTTCTCAGTACAGAAACTATACAACTCTTATTTCACAGCTGCTTACAAAATTTGAAACAGAAGAAGAAATCCTTAGAGAAATTAATATCGATTCCCTTCTAAATATAGAAGCACTACCAAAACAAAGAAGTGCTCTTTTATTAGAGAAGCTCAGAGAACTACTTACGCCCTTTAATACGAAGTTGAATAATCAAATCGAAGCGATTCTCCACCCTTTAAAACAAAGTGGTCTAAAAATTACCCTCTCTAAAAACTTAGAAAGTGATCAATTTAAAATTAGTGCCACTATTGATAATGAAGTTGAACTACAGAAGATCTCAAAGTCATTGAAGAATTTCAATTATAAGGACTACCAACTTATAATGAGAGGAAAGATTGATGTTTGATACAATCTTTGTTGAAACTGATTTAAAAAAGAATAAGCGTGCTCTTGAGATCATCGACACATTTAAAAGTGCCAGAGTAAAGTATATTGATAAAATCGAAGATATCTTCAATAGAGTAAAAAAGCCTTATCTACAAAAGAATGAATCTCTAAACTTATTCCTTGGAAATAAAAAAGGTCAATTAGTTAAAGAGGCTCCCGATGCCTATGGACTCTCTGGAGAACCTCACTACTATTTCATCCACGCTTATAATTGCATTTACGAGTGTAATTATTGCTACCTCCAAGGTTACTTTAATTCTCCAGATATCGTGGTCTTTCTAAATCATAGAGAGATTTGTGATGAGATTGAGAGAGTGACTCTTGATTGTGACAAAAAAGGTCTTACACCTTGGTTCCATGCTGGTGAATTCTCTGATTCATTGGCCCTCACTCATATTACAGGAGAGCTTGAGATTTATCATGAACTCTTCTCAAGGCTACCACAGGCAAAATTAGAGCTTCGAACGAAGTCTGCCAATGTTAAAGAACTACTGAAGCTCCCACCAAAAGAGAATATCATTACTAGTTTCTCTTTATCACCCGCAGATAAAATTCAAAAAAATGACCTTAAAACACCTTCGTTGAAGGCCAGGCTAGTGGCAATTAAGAAATTAGTCGAAGCAGGTCACAAAGTAGGAATACACTTTGACCCAGTCGTTTATGACAATGATTTCAAGGAGAAGTATCAGGACTTAATTAACGATCTCTTCTCAATTCTTCCTGTGCAAAAATTAGAGTATATCTCTGTAGGTGTCATTCGTTTTACTAAGGATGTCTATCATCAAGTAAGAAAGAATTATCCTGAAAGTGAGCTACTCTCAAGTGAGTTGATTAAATCCTTCGATGGAAAGATTCGATATAATAGGCCAATGAGATTATGGATTCTCTCAGCGATTAAAGAACTTCTCCTAGAGGCAGGAGTAAAGCAAGAGAAAATCTATCTCTGCATGGAAGATGACGACTTAGAATCAATAGCCAAGAGTTAAGTTATTTTCTATATCTCTTGATATTTGTCTTAGTTCAATACCGAGTTCTTCATTTCTTCTTAAGTAATCACTTAGTGAAATATAATTGGCCTCTCTACCCTGCCTTGGACCAAAGACCTCTTTAAACATACTATGATTCTCATTTAGTCTTCGACTTAGATCTTCAAGCTCAGTGCTAAAATTTAGTGGAACAAGTCCATTGTCGGCCATAATAAGAAGAACATTTGTGAAATAGAGTAAGTTTTCTACGGATCTATTCTTAGGTACAGTTTCTTTAACTAGAGTAAAGACTTCACTTACTAGTTGGTCTCGAACAATTGTTGGCCACTTTCTAAGTCTATAGGCCTCTAATACAGAGTCAATGAAGTTTAGGGCCTTAGGGTCTCTACAAATATCTATTCTTTCTAGTCTGGCAAAGAGAAGTCTCGGATCGATCTTTGGATCGCTTTCAACTGCTTTATAGACTTCTGCAAATAGTTCATCGGCTTCCGGGCGAAACATGGCCTCATTTAAAACTGTTGAAAACTTTGATCTAACATCATCTAAGTCTTCATACATAGAATCTTTGATATCAATATAGTTTTCGTTTTGAATCGTCTCATTGAGAGACTTAAGGCAATATGCTTCACGCACTTGGACCTGTTCTTCTAGTTTATTTAATTTAAAATTTAGTTCACTAACTTGCTTATCAAAAATAGGTTTGGCTGCAACTTTCTTGGGATAGAGTTCTTCCTCTTTTTCTATCTCTATCCTTCTCTCGCTTACCTTCTCTCTGTTTTCAGTAGCGATTTCATTGTAATGCTCTCTTAAGTTCGTAGGCTTAACAACATTTCGGAAATATATAATTGAGGCAACAATTATAATTAGCGATGAAATAAAAAGTATTTTATAAAGGTTTCTCTTCATAAGAATTTAATTCTTTCTCTCTTCTTTGCTCATAAATTTTATTTCTTCTATTATACTTCCTAAAAGCGCAATTGCGAATTTCAGCACTTCCCATCAATTTATACTTCTCTTTTCCAAATCCACTGCCATCATCTGTTTGCACTAAATAATTCTTCCATTCAATACTTGGCCCATCTATATAGAAGGCCATCTTCGCCTTCTTACAACGATCATAAATTTTAGTTATAAACTTTCTCTGATCTTTAGTGTCGTAGATAAATGGTAGAACTCTAAAGCAAAGTGCACTTCTCTCCATTTGAGAAATTTCAGTTTCAGTAATGGCCGAAATAAAATAGTCCTCAAAGTTCTCAAAGAAATTCTTGGCCGTATTTCTCACAATATTTTGAGAAGACTTAAGTCCTAGAACTAATTCTGAAAGATTGATCTCATTATTTGGCGAGTAAGTATTTAAGAGAGTCGTTACTAAATCAGCTTTAGTACTTAAAATAATTTCTTCAATATCCTGATCTAAGAGATTATTGGCCAACCTAGCTTCAAGCTCATAACTAACCATATCTCTTACTTTAGAGAAATAAACATTATTCCCTCTCTCGGCCAATTTTAAGATCTTAGTAATACAAGAAGTAATCTCAAAGCTCTTTTCTTCTTGTGGATCAGAACCGAAGAACTCAGGCCTTCCCCCATCCGTACGGCACTCACCCGGAAGTTGATCTTGAGATAAGCTTCTAGGTCTAAATGTTTCTTCAACTAGAGAGATAACCGTTTCAGTTAAGGCCTTTGTTTTTTGAATATTTGTAATTTGCGGATAATAACGGTGAAGAATACTAATACTTCCGTCTCTGCTACAACCTCTTGATCGTCCTTGGCATCCTAACTCAGTTAAAAACTCAATAATTCTTTGAGCATTATCTGAAATCATAATGAGACCACCTAGAGCATTGGTTTCTCCTCTAATGTCTCGAGTTGCCCCAACTAGTACCGAGTAGGCATCTACAGATATTGTACGGGCACGCTCTTGATTAACTAACTCTAAAACTTCTTCAACAATTAGAAGAGAATTTGTAATAGACTCAGTCCACTTTGAAATACTTAGCTCAACTCCTGTCTTTCTCACATATTCAATCAGTGAGCACTTATCATCTCCACAATAAGGAATAGATGTGATGCTCGGATCAAAAATTTGAAAAGGCATTAAGGACTTATCTCTCGTTACAAAAATAGGGTTCTCAACCGAGGACTCTCCACTACTTCCCCAAGCACTTGGATCAGGCGTAAGAGTTGGTGAGGCCATAATTGAAACCAGACGATCAATACCAATAACAATAGCATCTGTTCTCTGTGAATCATTTGAAATCTCAGAGAAGACTTTTGTTCTTAGAGTTCCATATGTTTGTAAGTAGCGCTTTATCTTCTTTAGAAGTTCACTCTGTAAAATAGGTTTCTCTCTATTTACAAGATCCCCTTCAGAAGTAATTGCACTTCCAGCGTAAACTTCATCTAGCCAATGAGCTAACTCTGAAACATGATTCTTTAAAAGCGTAAGCCCCTCGAAGTTAGGGCCATCTGTAATAGGATCATTTCTATAACTATCAACAAGCTTTTCCGTATCAACGGCCGAGCAGAATTGATCACTCAACGCTTTTGATACACAACGAAGTGCTGCGGGCATTTGAACTTCATCAATATCCTCTAATAAATTATTCTCTTTAAAGTGCTGGATGAATTGACCTAGAGATCTAATCACCATTGCTCCAGAAGAGAGCGCTAAACTAGTTCCAGGAGCAGCGAATGCCGACGTGGCCAAGAGAGAATTACTAAGTAGAGATGAAATTAAAGAAACTTTAGATTGAAAACATTGTGGATTTTGAGACCATGTCCCCAGAAAACCATCGACACTATTAACGACCTGTCTCGCTCCTGTTGCGTAACGACTTCTAAAATCACCAAAGCGTCCAAGG
This sequence comes from Halobacteriovorax marinus SJ, assembly GCF_000210915.2. Taxonomy (NCBI): domain Bacteria; kingdom Pseudomonadati; phylum Bdellovibrionota; class Bacteriovoracia; order Bacteriovoracales; family Halobacteriovoraceae; genus Halobacteriovorax; species Halobacteriovorax marinus. The sequence continues at coordinate 1,008,210 of NC_016620.1, read as the reverse complement.
CCAGCTTGTGCATTAATAAGAGAGGCCTGTGAATTCAAAATCTCATTAGTCAAAAAGAGTTCTTCGTCAGGACTCAAAGATCCGCTAGATGAGAGAGAAGTATAAAGTGCAATTTTCTTTTCAAGCTCCAATCTCTCCATGCGATCATCACTATAGGTCATATAATTTTCGTAGAGCCTAGAATAGTCTGTAGACATTCGCTCCAACTCTATGGCCTGGAAGCAATTAGAGTTTTGATTAATCTCCCTAACAATATTTCCCATAATCTGCGCGTGCATTAATGAGCCTTGAACATGGGCCGTCGTAATACTTGGGCACAGTGGAGAATAGGCCTTTAAAAGAGTTTCAGAAACAGAGAGATTTGCATGTATATTTATGCTAAGAAGTAGCAAGATTATTACTTTCATCGATATTTACCTAATAAAATTTTGAGGTATCATCCCCAATATGGATACGTTAGACAAGGCATATTTAGAGCAAAATCTCCCATCTAAAAGGCTCTTAGAAGAGCGCGGTTATCTCAAATTTCATCTTCCATTTCCAAGCGAGCTTGCTAAGGCATTAGAACTTAAAGACTGGGACAAAATCGACCAGTTAATTTCTAACTACTTATGCTGTGGCGGCATTTTAAATTCAGTTATTTCCTACTATCAAGACTTCTCTCATTCTGAGCACATTATTGCCATTCGAGAGAGTGAAACAGATGAAAATGGAATCTGGCACGATGATGGATCCAGAGATATTGCTTTTACCTGGTCACTCAACACCGACTCAAATCTTGCAGGTGGTGAACTCCTCTTTAGAAAAAAGGGAGCAAGCGAGGAGGAACTCACCACTTTCACTCCTCCCCCAAAGGAAACTCTCATTATTTTCCTAACTGGTAGAGATGGTTATGAGCATAAGGTCAACAGAGTGAAGGCCGGAACACGGAGAACTATCGCTGGTTGGTGTAGCTTGGTGGCACCTAACTGGAGCCATTAAATAGTCTAAACTATTGAATATTCAATATAGGGTCAGTATTTTTCTTAGAAAAAATAAGCTGAGATTAAATTTGGCCCTTGAATTTTAATAATTTGAAGTATATATTAGCGAACCTGTAACGAATGATTATTAAAAACTGAATGCTGAGGCGTACAGACGAGGGTTTAAATATGGCACGTGTATGTGATTTAACTGGAAAAAGAAGACTTGTTGGGAACAAAGTTTCTCACGCAAAAAATAGAACTAAGATGACTCAAAAGCCAAATCTTCAAACGAAGAGAGTTTTTGATCCTGAGTCTGGGCAAACTATTAAGCTAAGACTTTCTACAAGTGCAATTAGAACACTTGATAAAGTTGGATCTTTATCTAAGTTCTTAAAGAAATATAAGCACATGTTCTAAATTAAAATTTTAAATTTAATTTATATGAAAAGCCTTCACTCGTTGAAGGCTTTTTTTATGGGCGCAATAAATGAGAACCACGGGAAGAATGAAGTGTGGTCCACGCATAATGAATTCATGACCCATACTCGATAAGATATGAGAGACTCCAAAGACAGAGGCCTCCGAAACTCTTGCTAAGCTTGTTAGAACTCCCCACATTGCACAGAACCCCAGTGCCCAATGAGAGAGCATTGGAATAAAGAGCAATATGGCCGCAAGAAAGTCTAGGCTTCCCATAACTTTTAAGAAGTTTCTCGCAAAGCTCTCATCACAACCAAGAATATTAATAACCATATCAATAAAGTTTCCAGGTACAGGAAAGATACCAAGAGCATAAGCTCCATGACCGATAAAAGTTAATGCCACCGCTATACGAATAAAGAGTATCAGTCTTTCACTCTCTCCTCTTCTCCAATAAAGAAGTAGAGCAAAGGGAGAGAACATCTGCGCAGAGTACTCAATAAACTGCGCTGGTATAAAGAACTTTGCCGACATATAAATAGCACTCAAAAAGACGAGATATACTCCACTCAGTAAGAGTAGCTTCTCTCCCTTTCTCAAATTTAAAATAGCAAAGAGAGAGCAAACGCAAAGAAAGCAGCCAATTAATATAACAAAGAGATTAATTAAGAAGTCAGTGAGAGGGTTTGTAACATAACTTCTCCAAGACCAACCAAAGAGATTAAATAATGGACTTAGAAGTGATTCATTCCAAAGAAGAATTCGAATGGGTACATCAAAGAAGAGATGCTGAATGCCGCGACCAATAAGTACAAAGAATGCACTAAAGCGCAGAAGAGTCTCTAGGATATTTCTTTGCTCTAACATTTTAATTCCTACTCTTAAGAGTTACGACTGCTCCTTCTTTAGGAGTCCAAACTTTTAAATTTGAAGGAATGGCAAAGCGGTTATCATCACTAAGAGAGCTCACTTCAAAAGCATTATCTACTGCAATAGTTCGCATCTCTACACTATCTCTATCTAGATGAATCCACTTAAATTGATTAAAACTTCCCGATGACCTAGTCCATGACTTATCGTCGTTATTATCTCTCAAAGGAGCACCCCAGCACCCCTCTCCGGTATAGACTGATCCTCTCTCATCATCTCTAACAAAGCCTTCATCGTGTCCATCTTCGTGGCTAGGCTTCACAGGATAAGTGGTTTTAACAGTATGGGAGTCGGACTCAACTACTAAGTTCATCCCATGCTCGTAGAATAGCGGGGCCCAAGCTTGATAGATGCGATCATTCTCACTCTTCTTGGCCGTATGTGGGCGCATTGGTCGGTGATAGAGAGCAAACTTCCAAATAGAACTCTCACTCTGAGAGAGCTCATCACGAAGCCACACAAGCTGGTCTCCGTTAATTGAAATTTCTGAATTTAGAACAAAGACTTTTAGAAGATCATTTCCAAAGGAGACGGAATAGTAAACTCCACTGGCCGTATCAAATAATTTAGAGATCGACTCGTTGCGAGCTTCGTGATTTCCTCTCGCCACAATTACTGGAGTAATTCTTCCGTCAGCTGCGATAGTGTGATCCCAATCTATAAACCACTTCTTCCACTGACCTGATAAGTCTAAGCTGGTCATATCTCCACCAAAGAGAACGAAGTCGGCCCTAAGCTTAGAAACTAATTTATTGGCCGCTACTCTAGGCGTTCGATTGTTTCGAGAGTCTCCACCTGCAATAATTGAAAGCCTTGTCTCTTCATGATCATCGATTGTCTTAAACCAATATCTCTTAGAGAGCTTTCCATCAGTTGCTCTAATAATAAAATAGTACTTTGTATTTGGTGTGAGCTCTCTTAGGTGAACAACAGCATTGAACATAGATTTATAGAGAGTTAATTTTTGAACTTTTACTTTATTTCTATAAGCGTAGAAATCATCACCATGATCTATTGTATCGTAGAAGAGAACCTGGTCCTTTCCATTTTCAGACTTGGTATCCCAAATAATTTTCATGGTTGTCGAAGGGTTTTCTGACCATGTCAGCCTTACTTTAGAGACCGTATCTTGCACCCATGGCCAACCATTCGCAATAAAACTTGAAACAGCAACCAAAATTGATATGACAGCTAACTTCCTTATCAGCATAGAAACTCCTATTTAATAGGAATATCTTATCAATAGCAAAACTTCACTGTCTACCAATTCACTAAGTGTGGACCTTACATAGGCCCACATTTATCACTAAACAAGAATCTTTGTAGGTTTAGAGTCCTCTCCTAGGGCAACAAAAGAGAAACTCCCCTCTAGTGCCAGCTCTCTTGAGTCTTCTAACATTGCTTCAACAAAGACCTGAACTTGAACCTTGATACTTGTGCGTCCAACTTGAACGACATTTCCAACTAACTCTACAATAGTTCCAGCAGGAATTGGCTTTTTAAAGTCCAGTCTATCTGTTGAAACAGTCACAACTTTTAAGCGAGTAAAACGAGTTGCTGTGATAAAGGCAACCTCATCCATCCACTGCATGGCCGTTCCGCCAAAGAGAGTGTCGTAGTGGTTAGTAGTATTGGGAAAAACTGCTTTGGTAACACGCGTTTGAGACATACGCGCTCTTTCTTCATAATTTGAAGTCATCTCATACCTCCTCGGGTGGAAAATGTTTTTGATAGAGATCGGACTATAACCGTTGCGGGACAGCGAGGAATCACACCTACTTCATCTATCGATGGCAAGACTTTAATTTGTTTTGATAGTAAAGACAATTAAAAAACCCCACTTTCGTGGGGTTTGTGGGCGGAATTTAAATTATAGGAGTTAATTCAAATTAGTATTGTACGTCTACAGAGTCGATTACAAATCCCCATTTTGAAACTGATCTATCTGACTTAAATGTAACAGTCATAGTCTCACCTTCAACATACTCAGAAGTGTAATCTTCTTTTGTTCCAGAAACTTTTTCAGCGATTGCTCTACTTGAATCAGAAACTTCTAGAACATCATAACCTTTTTCAAGATCTAATTTTCTTACTCTTAATCTAATGAACTTAGCTCCTGGGAAGTTATAAGTTCTAGACTCAGTAAGGTTGTGACCATATGGGTGCTCTGATTCCCATACTTCATCAAGAGATACAGTTTCCCACTCACTTGGATTTGGCATATTTCTTACAGGAATAGTATTTGTTAGTAGGTTATAAGCATTTAATCTACCAGCATTAATAGTCTTACCTCTAAGAGAAGAAAGTGGCTCAGAAGTTGCCATTAGTCTATTTCTTAGCTCTTCAACATCCATTCTACCGTTTTGAGCAATTAATAAACCAATTGCACCAGAAACGTGAGGAGTTGCCATTGAAGTTCCTGAGTAAGAAGCATATCCACCATTCTTAACAGTTGAAAGAATGTTGTGCCCTGGAGCTGCAATATGAACAGTATTTCTTCCGTAACAAGAAAAACTTGCTAAAGAATCAGAAGAAGTTGTTGCCGCAACAGAGATTACGTTCTTAACATCATAGTTTGATGGGTAATGTGGTCTTGAATCATTATCAGTTGAAGAGTTTCCAGCTGCAGCAGTGAAAACAATTCCTTTGTCAGCTGCTCTTTGGATTGCATCTTCTAGAGCTTGAGAGCGTCCGCCCCCTCCCCAAGAGTTTGACATAATATCTACATTCATTTTTGTAGCATAATCAATCGACTTAATTGCACCTTCAGTTGAACCTGAACCGTTGTCAGCTAAGAACTTGATTGCAACAAATTCTACGTCGGCCATTACACCAGCTACACCAATATCATTATGAGAAGCACCAATTGTTCCCGCACAGTGAGTACCGTGTGAGTGACCATCTCTAGGATCTCCGTCATTATTTGCAAAGTCATATCCATGAATATCATCTACATATCCATTTCCATCATCATCAACACCTTCTTCACCATTTAGCTCAGCAAGGTTTGTCCACATCTGATCTTTAAGGTCAGGGTGGTTATAATCGATACCAGTATCAATAACTGCAATTCTAACTCTCTTATCACCTTGAGTAAGTGACCAAGCTTTCATTACATCAATATCTGCACCAGCTACACCTGCTGCACCTGTAGGATCATTAGAACCTGTATTAGCTAATCCCCAAAGTTGACCAAACTTAGGATCAATTGGAGTATATGCATCTGACTGTACAGTTAGTGGAGAAGCAATATAAGGGTTGATGTTAAATGTTGAAACAGGCTTAACGATTTCATAGATAAAGTTAGGCTCTGCATATTCAATATTTGGATTATCAGCAAGAAGAGTTGTCATGCTCTTCATTGATTTAGTTTCATCAAACTTTACAACAAATAGAGTTTCGTTAGTAAGATCAATTGTTCTATCTAACTCAACACCTAATGACTTGAAAGAAGTGAAAGCACTCTTTTCAGAACCAGCTTTCATTTTTACAATCATTTCACCTGGAACATACTTTGCTGCCATACCTGAAGCAGTAATGGCAAATGCAGCTGCACCTAACATAATATGCGATTTTTTCATTCTCCCTCCTTGGAGTATAAGGTTCTTTCTAAACCTGACAAAAATACATAGCTATCAACTAAATAAATTAACGTATTTAATTATTAAGTCGCTCTCTGAGAATAAACTAGAGGTAATAATTACCATTATACCCTAACCTCCCATTCCATCGTGAAATGTGAGAAAATGTTAGTTATGATTTATAACAATTCTACTGATCCAGTATTCATAAAAAAAATTTCCTTAAAGATATGGTCTTTAAAAGATGAGCTTAAATCGGTTATTCAAGAGAAAATAAAAAACTCTCAAGATGATCACCTCACTATTGAAGAATTAAAGAAAGAATACTGCACTAAAAGAGATGTTGTAGATAATGTTATCCCTCTCCAGTCAGATGATGATCTCGACACGGGTGAAGATGAGATGGCGGCAGCACTTGCAGCAGCTGAATCTGAGGGTGAAGCAAGCGAAGAAGAATCCAATGAAGAGCAGCCTAGTGAGGATGATTCTTCAACAGGGCCACAAGAAGAAGTCCAAGTCATTCAAAGAACTCCCCTATTAAGCGATGATGATATCTCTATCGGCAGGACAATTCTGGCCGAAGTAGGAATGGATAGAATCTACTTCTTCAGTAGTAAACCATTTCTCAATGGTCAAAGTATTGTAATCGAATTTGTTATTCCTAAGAGGTTCGTAGTGAATGCTAATATTGTTTTCTGTCGTGAATACAATATGAAAAGTAGAATTATTTCTAAAAATAGACTTCCTTATAGAATTGGTGCTGACTTCTCTTTCTTAAAAGAGGGAGAGAGAACGCTTCTAAGACAATTTATTCATTCTATTGAGCCAGAAGTTCAAGAAGCTCCTGTTATAGAAGCTAAGCCTAAGGAAGATGAGGAAGATTTCGACGAATTCGACGATCTCGATCTTTAATGACTAACCGACTCGGCCGCAATTGCGAACTCTTCAGCTCCAGCGGCCTTGGCAATATCCATAACTTCAACGGCCATTCCAAGTTTAGAACTCTTATCCCCTTCAAAGATAACTAATTTAGAGTTTTCACTAGCAAGTGATTCTGAAATAGCTTGCTGTAAATCATTCCAAGATACTTTCTTCCCTTGAACAGAGATCTCCCCTCCTTCACTCATGGACACAAGTACAGAGGCCCCTTCTTTCTTCTGTGTTTTAGAAACAGTCTTAGGAATATCAATATCAAGTCCAGACTCTAGCGAAACAGATGAAGTCACCATAAAAATGATGAGTAGAACAAGCATGATATCGATAAGAGGAGTCATATTAATATCAGCAATGATTTCTTCTTGATCCTCTTCATTAAATTTAAGAGACATATTCCTTCCCTAGATAAGATCCATTAAGTCTTGCATTCTATTCTTAATTTCCGTATTCACACTCGTAAGTCGATTTTGAAAGTAATTATAAAGAATCACTGCCATAACAGCGACGATAATTCCAGCAGCTGTAGCAATAAGCGCCTCCGAAAGACCACTGGCGACTACTGCAAAACCACTCTTTCCTGAAGCTGCAATCGATTGAAAAGATTTAATAATCCCCACAACAGTTCCAAACAAACCAATGAATGGAGCAGATGATCCAATAGTACCTATTATCCAAAGAGATCTTTTGAGCCCTTGTTGAGTTTCTATGAGCCTTCTTCCAAGTCTCATGGACCATTGTTCTCTCGTAAGTTCTTCGCTTTCAAAGAGAGTTAAGTATGGTGTACTAAGAAGCGGATGGATACTATGAGAAAGCCCCTTGGCCTCATGAATTTTATTTTCTTTTAATAGCGCCTGTCCCTTTATAAACATCAGGTCGATATCTTTTTTTAGATTATTTAAGAAGCGAATTTTTTCAAATGTAACAAACCAAACGAGTAGTGAACAAAGCAGTAGTGGATACATTATAAAACCACCAGCATTAAATAATTCAAACATATTGTGTCCTAGATAAATCTATTATTTAAGGCATTAATCATCTCTATACTTACTCAATTTATCAAGTTAGAATAATTCAAAAGGATACTCTAGCTTTGAGGTTTAAGTGCTTGTTAAGATTTCGACAGATCGCACAAAGTCGGCCAATTTTCTCATTATCATGTTTGCTCTCGTTCTCTTTATCGGAGGGCTGGCCAGTGAATTCTTTCAAGCTCCTTTAAATCAAAATACTGCCCTAAGCAGATATCAGCTTCTACTAAAACCAGAAGAAGTTGATCAAATTGACTCCATTGAATTAGAGAATAGACTTGGAACTTTTAAAATTGATAAGGACAAATCTCAATCTTGGTCATTAACTTCTCCTAGAAACCTGCCAAGTAATAGTTCAACGGTAAAGTCTATCCTCGATAACTTAAAAGAAATTAAAATAAGACAAATCCTGCCAAAGGATACAATTAATATTTCTAACTTTTCACTCGACTCCCCTCTTATGAAGTTAAAAATTTCATATTTTGGAGGGAAAGAGAATTATTTAAATATTGGATTGGTAAATCCTATTGATAACTCTACTTATGTAACCTTTTCAAATAAAGATGCCATCTACCATGTGGATGCACTAAAAAACTCTATGGAGGGGCTCAGTCTTTCTAACTTTATTGAGCCAAAGATTTTTACGCAAGACCTTAAGTCTATTCAAGATTTTAAAATCTACAGAGGAAAAATTCCATCAACAAATCAGAGACTCTCTATTCGTAGTGAAAAAGATGGTTGGATTGATAATAGTGGAAACACCCTAGAGCCAAAGGCCGTAGAAGATTATCTCATGGAGCTTCTCTCATTAAAGTCTTCACTTATTTTAGATAAGAGAACTGAAAAATTAGATGAAGCTCTTACAAGATACTTCTCCAACCCAAGTTACACTGTTGAAGTTCTTGATAAGTCCGGTGAGAAAGTTTTCTATGAAGTCTCATATCTCATTAACACTCTACCAGACATAAAGATGGAGAAGAGACAAACCTTTATCGTAAAGGCCTCTAATAGACCTCATCCCTATGTAATAGAAAAGCAATTCTTGAATTCTTTCAGTAAGTCACAAAGATCATTTAAGAAGCTTTCAATTAAGAAGCTTTTTTACTAACGACTTTAGAGTTTGAAGGTAGAGAAGTTTCTTTTACAATCTTAGCTGGGTCCACAAAAACTTTAATAAAGTTCTCAATGATCATAGAGTTGTACTTCGTCACCTGGTCTTGGTCTAAGAGAATTTTCTTAAGGGCACCTGGTGGATCTAATTCACCATCAATCATAATATGAACAAAGTCATTTGCAAGGCAAACAATATTGGCGAGGGTTAAAATTTTCGATCCTTTCTTCTTATATGGAAAACCTGTTCCATCATAATACTCATGATGCTGAAGAATAATTTGTTTTACCGAGTTATTAATCATTCTATTTTCTTCTATAATCTCAACACCAATTTGTGGATGTGTCATATAGAGGGCATATTCATCATCATCCATCTCTAGAGGTCTTTTCTCCATCAACTCTTTTGGAAGTTTCATTTTTCCAATATCGTGAAATAAACAGGCCAGAGCGGTTGCTTGAATAGTTGTCTTCGATTGCCATTCAAATTGTTTAATAATGGCCGTTGAAAATAACGTCACTAAAAAAGAATGAGTGAATGCCGTTGGATCAAATTCTTGATAACTCTTTAGAGTTTTATAGAGGTCTTTCTCTTGTTCTACGAGATTATAAATATTCTCACAGACTTCTTTCCCCTGCTCCACCACTTGTGGCTTCATTCCCTGAGTATATGCTTCTTGAATATACTTATCAGCGACATTTCGAACCATCTTAACTTTTAAGTCTGTTGGAACTTTCTTATTATCAATCAACTTACTTGCGAGTTGATTATGATACTGAATAAACTTTCTTCTATCCGAGTTGTGAAAATAGAGATGCTCAACATTCTTTTCATTTCTATACTTATCAATTCTCTCCTTAGAGAATGTATCTCCTGAGTGAAGGATCTTTATATATTTACTAGACTTAAGTTTTATATAGACATCAAAGAGAACAGCTTTTGCTGAGTAGAAGTCATCAATTCTTACTTTTGTGAACTCTTCATCAGAGTTATCAACTTCAACTTCTTCTGACTGTCCTTCTCTTCGTTGAATGTTTTTCATGAAGTCTCCGAGTGACTGATGCCCCTCTAGAACTTCTTTTATATATTCAACTTCAAATGGCTTAATCAGAATTTCAACAGTCGCAAACTTCTTAAGCTGATCCTCTGTCACTCGTTCTTCATCTAAGATACTTTGGCTCTCTAAGATAACAAGCACTCTTTGATTAGGATGATTTCTTTGGATAAATTTGAGAACTTGAAGACCACTGTGATTTTGTAAGTCAAAGTTTAGAACTACTGCGAAGAATTTATCATTGTAGAGAGCAAGTTGCGCATCCTTACCACTACTCACGGCGACCACTTCATAGAACTGTTCCTTCAAAACTTTTGAAGCTTTTTCAAGCCATGTCTCGTTTGGATCTGCTAGTAGTATTTTTAAGGCCAAAGTTCCCTCGCAACAATTAATCAATCTGCTTAAAACTCATCGGCAATTGGAATGGGAAAATTAAGGAAAAAAAGAAGAGAATTGAGGCTAACTATTTGATATTACAAAATATAAAAAGCCCACTAAAAAGCGGGCTTAATATAAAGAATTTCTAATAACTTACTATTTGATTTCTTTGTGGATCGTGTGTCTTTTTAAGAAAGGGTTATACTTCTTAATTTCAAGACGATCTGGTGTCGTTTTCTTGTTCTTTGTTGTTGTGTAACGAGATGGAGATTTTCCAAGCTTTCTCGCCTCAGTACACTCAAGTGTAATCACTACTCTTGGTCCTTTAGCCACGTTTTCCTCCGGATAAATATATCAAAATACAGTTTCTAAAAGTTTTCGAATGCCAAAACTACTAGATTTTCATTGGCATGACAACCTATAATTGATAAAAACAGTAAAAACGCCAAGGATTCAATTTATATGTTAGCGGCCAAAGAATTAACACTAGAGAACTGGACATTTGTACACTATAAGACTCAGCAGTACAAGGCCTTCATTTCCATGGGAGCTTCTCCTAAAACTCAAGAAATTCAATACTTTGTAACTGTTACCGATAATGAGAACCAGGAAATCTTTCAAAGCTCCCACAGTGTGCTCGAAGATGCCCTCTCTGATATAAATAAAAGGTATGGACATTGGAGCATCTTCGATGCTGAGAATCCTCCAGAGAGTGATGGTTGCTCATCTTGTAGCGCCCACTAAAAACATAGTGATTTTGACGCTCTCTCTTGACAAGAAAGGCAAAATTAGCGAAATTACACCCTCAAATAATTAAATAAGTACCTTGTAGCAGGCAAGGAAAACAAAGGAATAATTATGAAAACAGGTATTCACCCAGAGTACAGAGACGTTTTATTTTTTGACGTATCATGCGACAAGAAATTTGTAATCAAGTCTACTATCCAGACTGATTTAACAGAAACTTTTGAAGGTCAAGAGTATCCACTAGTAAAACTAGATATCTCTTCTGAATCTCACCCATTCTATACTGGAACTCAGAAAATCGTTGACTCTGAAGGACGTATCGAAAAATTCAGAAAGAAATTCGGTGGAGCATACGCTTCAAAACTTAAGAAGTAATTTTAAAATTAATTTTCTTAAATATGAGAGGGCCAATTACTTGGCCCTTTTTTTATTGCTTTAATTTCTTTATCGTCGAGATAAGTAATTCACTTGCTCTAGTCTTTACTCTATCAGCTCTATATATAAGACAGATATTATCTTTAAACACAGGTGCATTTTCTAGACTAACTAATTTCTTATTGGATGTTCCTACTACTTTACCAGGAAGAATTCCAACTCCGGCACCACTTTCAACCAGATCTCTTAAAACTTCTAAATTATCAGAGTGAATAATTCTTTTAAAATCATTTCTCTGCTTCTTAATTTTCTGCATAAGACTAGATGTTTGAGTTAAGTCTGGATCACATAAGAGAACATCATTATTTTTATTATTTAAACTCTCCCACAAAGTCACCTCATCACTGATTAATTTTATGATAACAAGATCCGGGTGATTGACAGGGTTTACAACGATTCCCATATCTAATTGATGAGAAATCACCTGCTCTGTGACAATGCGACTCGAGTCGTGAAATAGACTTACTTCTAAATGAGGGTGCTTACGATAAAGATCAGGAAGGAAATCTCCAACTGTGTAAAGAGCTACGGAAGGGTGAACTCCAATTGAATAGATTCCCCTAATATCATCTTTCTCTTTAATAATTTTTGACTTTAATTCAAACCACTCTTCAAGGAACTTCTTTGATTCTCTTTGAAAGCTCTCCCCATGTCTTGTAAGAGTCACTCCTGTTTTTGAACGAACTAAGAGAGAAACCCCAAGAGAGCTCTCTAAGCGCTTTATTGCAAGAGTAAGCGTTGGTTGAGTCACTCCAAGTCTTTCGGCCGATCGACTTAAGTTCAATGTTTTTGCAACTTCTAAAAAGTATTGTATGTCATTAGAGCTAGGTAACACTTTTTCCCCACTAGAGTAATTTCACTTTAAAGTGACCAGAGTTAATTTCTTTCATTATCTCATAATCAAAATCAATTCCGACAGAAATCTTCTGTAAAGATTTTACTTCTTTCTTACTCAGAGTTTTCTTCAAAACTTCGAAGGTGGCCATCTTAAGCTCCCCTTCACTCTCAAAGCAAACTTCCCAATCAAAGGAGAACTTAGACTCTCTTAAAAAACGAACCATACGAGCACGTTTAGGCCCTTTCAAGTTTGTCTTCGTATAAACATGAGCAATGAGAGGCATGGTCTTGCGATCAAGCTTAGCAATCTGTGAAAGTCTTTCAAAATCTACTTCATGAGTCATCCGAAGAACTTGATGGCACCAATCTTCCTGTCCTTCTTCAATCTTCTTTTGCACAGGGCACTTAGACTCAATATTTGCACAAGGAAATGCACATTGAAATCCTAACTCGCGCATTTGCTCTCTAAGCTTTAGCACCTCAGTGAACATAGCACTTGTTCCTGGCTCAATGATAATTAAATTCTCTGGTGCATGAAGCTTAACTAAATCCATTAACTTCTCAATACCCATCTCATTCAATGAGTGACCAAGAAGCAGAGTTTCACCTTTAAAGCTCTTAGGCATAGTTGATCTAAAGGAGATCTTCTGGTTCTTATAAAGACATTCGTTAATCTTTTGGGCCTGCTCTACCATGAGCTCACTTGTATCTACTCCTACAACTTCCACGTCTCCGTCAAAGTACTCATCAAGAGCAAAAGCAAATGTCCCAGGACCTGTCCCAAGATCAACAATTGTCGACGACTTGATACTCTCTTTAACGTCATCGCTTAGCATATCAAAAACAAATTCTAATTTTGGTATATTCGAAGGTAAGTAAAAGAGCGTGTAGGCAGAAACCATTTCTCGGTCCATAACATACTCTTTTATTTTTGATCGCTGTGAAGTAAAGCCTTTTGAAACCGCCGTTAGATTTTGAACAACACTGTGATCAGAGATAGACGGAACCAGAAGTGAACTTCGAAGTTCTTTAAATGTAAATTTCATAAGATCTATACTACAGGAATTCTCTCTAAAAAAAAGAAGAGGCCGACAATGTCGACCTCAGCATTAAGATAGCTATTTTCAGACTAAGCCCAATAAGTCTAAATCCAGCCCAGAAAATAGAATTTCTCCCACTTTCACTAAACTTATCGGCCCTATATAAAATACTTTAACTTAAGATTTACTAAAGGATTATCTCTCCCCTAAATCTTTGTAATTACGCTCAGTTGCACCTGTATAAATCTGTCTTGGACGACAAATCTTCGCCGCAGGATCCTCTCTCAGCTCTTTCCACTGAGACATCCAACCAGGAAGTCTTCCCAGTACGAACATTGCTGTGAACATATTCGTTGGGATACCTAGTGCCTTGTAGATGATTCCTGAGTAGAAGTCTACATTTGGATAGAGCTTTCTCTTTACGAAGTACTCATCTTCTAGTGCTTGCTTCTCAAGTCCTTTTGCAATTGTTAAAAGAGGGTCATTAACATTTAACTTCTCTAAAACTTTATCACATTGAACTTTGATGATCTTAGCTCTTGGATCAAAGTTCTTATAAACTCTATGTCCAAATCCCATTAGCTTGAATGGATCTTCTTTATCTTTCGCTTTTTCAAGAGCTTTCTCAGCATCTCCACCAGCATTTTTAATTTCTTCTAGCATCTCAAGTACTGCTTGATTAGCACCACCGTGCAATTGACCCCAAAGAGCATCAATTCCACCAGAGATTGTTGCAAAGATATTCGCGTGAGAAGAACCAACTACTCTCACTGTTGAAGCAGAACAATTTTGTTCGTGATCAGCGTGAAGAATAAGAAGAACATCTAGTGCTTTCGCAACTTCATCATCTGCTTCTCCAAACATCATATTTAAAAAATCTTTACTATAAGAAAGACTTGAATCTGATTCAATTGGATCTAGTCCTTGAGAGTTTCTATATGATCTCGCAACAATTAACTTAACTTGACCAAGTAGTTGGGCAAATAGCTCTTCCTTATCATTATCCGTAGGGTTTGGACCTAAGTGATCTTGGTAGTAAGCAGATAGAGCTGCCGTTGCACTTGATAGAACACCCATTGGATGAGCAGTCTTTGGGAATGTAGAGATAATTGTCTCTAGCCCTTCAGGAAGTTTATTGAAACTAGCAACTTTCTTTTCAAAGTTCTCTAGTTGCGCTTTAGTTGGAAGCTCACCGTAGTAAAGTAGCCAAGAGACTTCTAGGAAATTTGATTTTTCTGCTAATTGCTCGATTGGATATCCTCTATATCTTAGAATCCCCTTCTCACCATTTAAGAAAGTTACTGCAGAAGTACATGAACCAGTATTTACAAAACCATTATCTAAAGTAATGAAGCCAGTCTCGGCCCTAAGTCTAGAAATATCAATCGCCTTTTCGCCCTCACTCCCTTCTATTACAGGAAGTTCGATAGTCTTATCCCCTAAATCAAGTTTTGCATTACCTGCCATATATACTCCTTTAAAAAAATAAATTAAAAAATTAGATACAAAGAATTTTGAATGAAAATCAAGGAAATCTAGTGCTCTAACTGCATCTTACTATCACGTAAGTAGGTATAATGTCGAGCGCAAAGCGTCCAAAGAGCATTTGTCTAGCTTAGAGAGCTAGACCAGGCCACTGGATCAGATTGCCAAGAATTTAACATTACATGCTCTTCGGCAGAAATCAGTTTTTGCTCAAGGGCCAAAGATGTAATTGTAGAAAAATTTGTTAGACTAATCGACTCAATGTTGAACTTCTCTATAACCTTCTTGGCCTGCTCCATCTCGTAGCTCACAATACTTAAGACCCCAACAGGCTTAAGCCCGCTAGCTATCGCCCCTTCAAGGGCATCTTGTAAGCTCTTGCCTTGATTAATTAGGTCCTCAATTAAAACAATAGACTGTCCACTTGAGTACTTACCTTCTACTTGATTCTGTTTCCCGTGACCCTTGGCTTTAGAGCGAATATAGATCATTGGGGAGTCGATTTCGTGAGCAATGAAAGAGCAGTGAGGAATCCCCGCAGTTGCGAGTCCGGCCAATTGATCAAAGCCCCAGCCACTCTCGTTCAGCTTTTCGATAAAATATTTCACAATTTTCTTTCTGTGGGCCGGGAGACTTAGTAACTGTCTATTATCACAGTAAATTGGCCCTCGAAGTCCAGATGCATAGTGAAAAGGATCAGATGGTCTAAGTTGTAAGCATCCACTTTTTAATAGAATATCAGCAACTTCCAACTCACAATTCATTTTTGACCCCTTGTGTAAATAGGTTAAGACCCTACCTAATTCATTGACTATGTTTCAAGCAAAAGTATACATTTCGCTCCATCACAGGGTCAATAAATCAAAGAAGGAATTTTATGATTAAGATAATCGTTACGACACTAGCGCTGATTGCGAGTGCAACCTCAGGGGCGCAACTCACTCATAGTGCAAACTCACCTCTTCTAGCAGGCACAAAAAGTGCTAAGAAGAATTTATCAACTGAAGATAATTATAATTTAACGCTTAAGAAAGAGGCCCTTGGGCACTTCTTCTTACTTAAGACTTCACTCATCGATACACCTCCTGCTCCAACAGGAAATCCAATGGCCTCCAAGGTTATCTTCTTTAAAAAGAGTGGACCTTTTATTGGAATGTTTGAATCTACAAGTGGAAAGGTTGTTACTGACTCTGTTAAGACGCAAATTCTCTTAGCAAAGTTTCCAATCCTCAATGAAACAAATACGAGCATCACATTTAACTTTGAAGAAGGAATGAAAACTCTCTTCTTAAAGGGATCGTACTATATTGCGAGAGAAGGCAGTGACCCTTCAAAAGAGAGTTCATATATTGTTCACGAGAGTTTTCTAAATAAGGTAGAGCTTGTTAATAAGCATATCTTCATTGAGCAATTTTTAAGAGTTGAAACTCCGGCCAGTGGAAAAGAGCCGGCCGAAATTTCACCAGTGCATATTAAGTACGACTTCTCTACATATACAAAGAATGAAAATTTTACTCCAACTCCTAGCCCAGGCTTCTACAATGTTGGTTACTTTGAAAACCACCCTATCTACCCAGTGGATGCCGATGGAAATATTAACGAGTACACAGCGACTTATATTAAGAAATTCGATATTTCAAAACCAGTAACCTACTACATTACAGATAATACTCCAGCTAAGTGGAGAGCTGCTGTAGAAGAAGGTGTTCTTTACTGGAACAAGGCCTTTGGCCGAGAGGTATTGAAGGTAGCAGCACTTCCAAAGGATGCTTCTATTTTTGAACCTGGATATAATATTGTTCAATGGCTAGATTGGGATACTGCCGGTTTTGCCTATGCGGCCACGAGTTCAGACCCTCTAACAGGGGAAGTTCAAAACGCTCACGTCTTTATGACAAGCTCTTTTGCCATCGGTTCATATCAAACGGCTAAGACATACTTTGAGCGCTTCAAGAAAGAAGACCACACAAATAAGAAAGTCTTTGGCCTTAAAGGTTTTGCATCAGCTATCACTTGTGAAAATAGTGAGCAAAGAGCTGAAGCTGATCTTGAGAGATTTAACGCTCTCGTTGAAACAATGGAAGAGAAAGAGCTTAGCGAGCAAGAAAAAGAGATTATTTATACTCGCTATGTAGCAGATTATATCAGAGAGGTTGTGGCCCACGAAGTAGGACATACTCTTGGTTTTAGACATAACTTTGCGGCGAGCTTAGATACAAATATTGATTCTAAAAATTACGATAAAATCTCTAAGCACTATCTTCTTACTGGAGAAGTTGACAGTGAAGTCATTCCAGGAAGTTCTGTTATGGATTACACTCCAGGGTTTTTCTCAAGCCTAGCTGGAGCAAAAATTAGATTAGAAGAGAGTGCACTACTTTACGATCAGCACGTAGTAGATGTTGCCTATAAAGGAGCATCTTCTTATAGCAATCTACACTTCTGTACTGATGATCATGCTGGTGAATTCTTTGATTGTTACAGATTTGATGCCTTCAATAATGTTTTAGAAGAAAAGAAATATGGTAGTGAAAGATCGATGAAAAATATCGCTCATGGACTATTAAAAGATACTTTTAATTTCCTAAGTAATGATCAACTCACTCATGAAGAAAAGATTTCGAAGTTTGATACTATCTACTTAAATGGTACTTCTGATGGACTTTATATGGCCAAGAATCGTTTCAAGGAATTAGCCCTTAGAGCGAAGAAAGGCGCGAAGAGTATCAAGAGTGGATCAAATCTTGAAACAGAGTTTCTTAAAATTGGTGGCCTAAGCCATAACCTTATTGAGTTCATTACACCAAAGAAGAAAGAAGGAATACTTCTCTCCGACTATAATAGAATGTTTATCACTCACTTCTTAGATCTCTCAAAGAGTTACTACCAAGAGTACTTAACTCCAGAGCTTGAAGAGAAGTTGAATGAGGCAGCTAAGAAGTATGCCCTAGAAATGGAATCATCTTTTCTCTATGAAGCTCTTCCACATATTACGACAGAATTTCATTATAAAGATGATAACTTTAATAAGGACTTCTCAAATCTTGTAAAAGTACTTTTTTCTACAAAGTCAGAAGAAGAACTAGTTCAAGGAATTTATACTCCTTATTACAACTATAAAAATGGAGAAAAGTCTCTTCGAAAGAGAGCCTCTGCTTTCTTACATTTTGATTTCTTCCCTAAATCTTATAGCTTCAAGAGAACTATAAAGAATTTAAAAAGTGAATTAGCAGAAGACTTAAATCAATTAGAGTCTATGATTAGTTCACTATATGGAAGTCTAGAGCAAGCACCTGATGCGATCTATGATTACTTCTTCCAAGAAAAAGAAGAGATTTACAGAAATTAAAAAAGTAAAAGGCCTTCTAAATGAAGGCCTTTTTTTTTACTCAAAATCTAACTTGGGGAGTTCGATTATAAAGCGCATATTCTCACAGTGCTCATCTAAATAGAAATTCCCACCGTGTTTTAAAATGATTTCTTTTGAAATACTAAGTCCAAGCCCTGTTCCTTTATCTGAATCTTTCGTTGTAAAAAACGGCTGCATTATTTTCTTAGCGATTTCGGAAGCAATTCTCTCTCCGCTATCAGTTAAGGAAAATATAACTCGGTCTTCAAGCTCCACCATATCTAAGCTTATCCACCTCTCTGCTTGTCTAGTACTAAGAGAGTCATATGAGTTATTCAAAAGGTTAACGATGACTTGAGAAATTTGTTCAGGATGACATTCGATAGAAATATCATCAATATTGTCCATCTTATTTATAAGCTCTATACCCGCTAAGCGTATTCTCTCTTTTGATATATCTATAGTAGATTCAATAATCTCTTTAAAGTTTCGAACTTCTAATTCATCTAGCTTTGACTTTCTAGAAATCAAGCGAAGCCCCGAGATAATACTTGTAACTCTCTTACAATGGCGTTGAATCATTTGAGAGATATTTTTTAACTCGTGAACATCTAAGATTCCCCTCTCAATAGCGGAGTCAATCTTAGAAGCATAGCCATTTATTACGAAGAGAGGGTTATTAATTTCATGCGCGATCCCTGAGGCCATTTCCCCAAGGGTGGCCATCTTGGCTGCGTGATTTGAGCAGAGCTCCTGACCAAATAAATCTCTCGTCTCCATATTTTTAAAGAACGAAGATAGAATTCCTACAGCAAGCATTAGTTCATCTTCAATTTCATTCCAATTTCTTTCTTCTTTGTAGTCAAAGAGAGAGAGATTTCCCCAGTGGGTAGAATTGAAATAAATAGGAGCAATGAAAAAAGACTTTAGTCCATTGTCCATAAAGAAATCACCTATCTTAGTTTGGTTAACAACTTCGCTCATTGAATTTCTAAAAAGAGGTTTTCCTATGGCCAAAGTATTTGAAAAGATCTCGTAGATATCCTCATAACTAAAGCTAGAGAGTAGCTCATCGTCAACTCGCTTGATTTCGTCGCTAACTTTCCACTCATAAATATTTTCAACATAGATTCTATTAGTCTCTTCATTTAAAAAATTCTTATCAATGAGAACACAGTCCAAACGTAACTCTGTGGCCAAGAGCTTTAAACAACGATCCAGACCCACCTCTAGGTCTGAAGTATTAAGTAAAACTCTGTTCATTTCATTAATAAGTGATAAGAAATTCATTCATCTCTCTTTAAGTTAAATTATGTAAGACTTATCTTAAACTACAACAAGTAATTGAAACGCTGATCAATATCACAACTTACTATAATTATTAACTTTAGTATAATTTATCGCCAAAAGGCAAAATGAAGAAAAGAGTTAGAAAGTTTTAAAATCGCCAAATTTCTTTGTCGCACAAGTACTATAAGAGTTTAAAAGTACATATTTTAAGGCCCTGAGCTTTGTCTTTTTCTCGAAATGCTTCAGCTGAAAACTCCTCTCTTAAAAATTCCCACTCTCTCTCATCACTAAGAAAGAGATCTTTTAAAAATTGAGTGCTTTCAAAGGGTGAATTTAAGCAGGCCATAAATTGACCTTCAGGCTTTAGATAGCCTCCAAGCTTTTTAATAATCTTTGCGTAATCTTTCTTATAGTAGAAACTTTTTCCTTGGTTGGATGGAGGATCACATATAATCAAGTCGAAAGGGCCAAGACGCCCTATTTGATTATGAGATTTTAATACATCCCAATTCTTATATATAACACTTCCCTCGATACCATTTAAGCGATGATTCTCTCTTCCTATATTAAGAAAGGATTTCTTTTGATCGATATTTACTACTTTATTGGCTCCTCCCAACATAGCAGCAACTGAAAGAGAGCAAGTATAACTAAAGAGGTTGAGAATATCGAGGCCTCTACAATTTTCAATTAACTCTGCTCTCTTTTCTCTCATATCCAGGAAGAGACCAGTATTTTGATTACTAGCTAAATTCACTAAATACTTAGCACTATGCTCTTTAACACTATGAGGATTAGGGAGATCATTACCAAACTTTGTCAGAGAGTTTTCTCTATTAAAACGCTCCTGAAAAATCACAGTATTCCTTGTGGAATATTTAACAATTAAAAATGACCTTAAATCTGAGATATCTTCATCTTTAAATTGAGAAACAAAAATTGCAGGAGGATATAAGTCTATATTCACTTCCTCCAACCCTGGATATGTCCCTCCGCGTCCGTGTAGAATACGAGTCACTTCTGCTCTTTCAATAGCACTATCAATCTCTATTTCTAAACTTTTAAAATTAATTTCTCTCTCACTCATGAATTCGCCCACAGGTGTTTGCAAAGGTGCTTTTCTACCTAAAAATAGCTTATTTACTATACCTATTTTCAGCCTTTTACTAGATATTACTTCGCGATAATATATATATGTTATCCTCTATAGGCTAATAAATACTTATTTTTAAAGGTTCTAATGAAAGCATTATATATTTGCGACAATAAGGAAGAGTGGACAACGCTCAATAGATTATTTGCGGGAAACTTTCCTAAAGTAGAACTCATTTGCTGCTTGAATGGGAATGATGCTCTCGATCACCTCTCCTATGAGGGACCATTTGCCATTGTTATGATTGAAGCATCTATTAGAGAAGAGAACCCTACGACATTGGGACAAAAAATTCTAGAAACTGTTGGAGAGAGACCTATCATTTTCATGGGTTCAGAAGTTCACATTAAGGATAGAGTTGATAACGACTTATATAATGGTCATCCTATAAACGGCATTATCTACACACCCTACGATGTGGAAAATTTTAAAAGTGTTATTAGCTCAACTCTTGAGTGGGCCAAGAAAGAAGAATTCGAAGAGTCCATTGAAGAAATTGATAGAGAAGAACTACTTCCTATGAGAATTAGAAACTTCTATATGTTTAAAGTTGTTCCCTATGATGTTTATCTCGAACTAACTCAAACGAAGTTTATTAAAATCATAAAACGAAATCAACCATACACTCACGCTAAAATACAAACCTATGCAAAGAAGAATATAAAAAATCTCTATCTCGGAAAGAATGACTTTATAAAAATGTTAGAAGATGGGATTGAAAAAGTGACAGCGGGACTCTCTCAAAAAGGAGCCTCACTTAAGGCCATCTTTGGCAACCAGATAAGGGGTGCTCTTATTATTCAACAATATATAAGAGCGATTGGTGTTAGTGATGATATTCAAGCTCTTTGTTCATTAATTATTGATACTACAGATAAGACCATAAGAAGACATGAAACGATTAGTGAAGTTGTAGGACAAATCCCATTTAAAAATGGTGACTTCGCTGAACAGGCAATCCTTACTTCTTACTACTGTGAAGCAATCCTACACAATCTAGGCTGGAAGTCAGACCTCTCTAGAAAGAAGCTAGGACTGGCCTCTCTCCTACAAGATACGACTCTTAGTAACGAAGACCTAATTAAAGTAACTGGTGCAGATGATCCAAACTTACAGATGTTTACTAGAGAAGAACAAGACGAATATCTCGCCCACCCTATTCAAGCCGCAGAGATAGCCAGACAATTTCAAGGATATTCAGAAGCTGACTTCATCATTGCTCAACAACATGAGAAACCAAATGGAACAGGATTTCCTTTCGGTGTTACGGCCAATAAGATGACTGCTCACTCATGTGCATTTATCTTGGCCAGTACATATGTATCAAGACTCGCCATAACAGGAAAGAGTGAAGCCGATAAGATTCGAATCATCGAGCAATTAAAAGTTGATTACAATATTGGAAACTTCAAAGAGCCTCTAAGTGCTCTTGAAAAAACGGTTAGAACTTGATTTCAGATAGAGTCTCAACGATCTTTATATAAGTACTCTTAGAATATCTAGACTTTAACTGGGCGACAATATCTTCTTTTGTGGCCTTCTCTCCTTCACTTTCCTCTAAGCTTTTCATCAGCTCTTCGGTATAGGCCTCAGCTATAATCATAACTTTTGCTAGTGGAGAGATATCATCTTTGAAGTTCATGGCAAAGCCTTGCCCGTTCGTCATTCCGTGATGCTGGAGAATAATTTGGTCGGCCCCAAGAGGTAGTCTCGGGTACTTCATTAAGGCATCAGCGGCGAGTCTCGCATGACTGAGAACAGTCTCTTTCTCTTCCTCAGTCAACTTACTATTAAAGAGAGCTTCTTCTTCATAGCGAAGCTCTGGGTATTTAGTATAAATTGGCGCTAAGAACATATCGTGAAAGAAGAAGACAAAATTAATCTTATCAATATGACTATCCCCACCCCATGAAATAGTTCTAATAATATGAGTGGCTACATAGGTTGCAATAATTGAGTGAGAATAAAGATAGCTTGCTCTATTTGCAGTTAGGAGTTTTAAAATATTTTCTAACTTTGGATTATTAGTAACGACATCTTTAATTGATTCCATACAAGTTTCAGAGATTTTAATTATCTCCTCATTAACTTCTTTGGTCTCAAAGAGTCTATTGGCAACTAATTCAATACCTTGTTCAATGACTTCAACTTTCTTCTCATCGGAAACATCTGAACCATTAAGTCTTTTTAATTCAGTTAAGATACATTCACTAGCAAGATTAATCATCTCTAATCTTTTCAATGAGTCTACATAGAGGAAGTGGACTCCTTCATCAATATACTTCTTAATTCCAGGAGAAGGTGCATCTCCTCTAAAGAAGATTTTTAAGTATTCACTTTCAACCATTGATTTTTTAATTTTAAAAAATACATCACAAGGAACTTCATTAACATTGTAGAAGAGCTTTATGGGAATCGGATAATATTCAGGAACAGAGAGAACCGCCATATCTTTAGCTGTGATCTCTAAAACTTTTGCAACCGTTCTCACTAAAAGCTTAAAGTCATAACAACCGCTAACTTGAGGAACCTCGCTTGGAACATCACTCTTCTTTCCAATAACTATAAGAGGTACGTCCATATCATTTTCAATAAGGTGCTTATAAATAACAGCACCACTATCAGTATCCTCTAACATACATAGAGTAATCACTACATCAATATTTGGATGTAGGTCTAAGAGTTCAATGGCCTCATCACAATTTCTTTTTACTGTGACATTTGTACCAGTGTAGACCTCTAAGTTAACAGTGTAGAGATCATTTAGAACTTCGTTATCTGAAATGATTAATGCTTGACTCATAATAGTTTATCGTTAAAAAGTTCTACCAATTTTAACATTATTTTGAATTAGATTCATTAGCTAATTCAATAACTTGACTATAGTTTCTTATATTTCCATAATGTCTTAAGATTACCTATTAGCTGAGTATAACCGTCGAGTTTAAAATGAAATTTGAATCAAATATTTATAGAGGAATAATTCTTAAGAGATATAAGAGATTTTTAGCAGATATAAAACTTAGCGAAGACACTCCCCTTCATAAAAAGGGAGAGGTTATTGTCGCTCACACTGCCAATACGGGTAGTATGAAAACCTGCTGGGATGAGAATTGGAATGTCCTCATTAGCTACCATGATAATCCGAAGAGAAAACTCAAGTATAGTTTAGAGCTTACTCACAATGGTGACACTTGGATTGGAGTCAACACTTCCCTTCCCAATAAGTTGGCAATGGAAGCTATTGAATCAGGTGTGATTAAAGAGTTGCAAGGCTATGAAACAATAAAAGGCGAAGAGAAAATTGGCAAAAGCCGTATTGATATCTATCTCTACAATGGAAAGAAAAGTGAGCCTATTAAAGAGTGCTATGTTGAGGTAAAGAATGTAACTCTGCTTGGTGAAAATAAGAGGGCACTCTTTCCAGATAGCGTAAGCGAGAGAGGTCAAAAGCATTTAGAAGAATTGAGAGAGATCAAGAAAAATGGAATCAGGGCCTGTATGCTCTATATCGTTCAAAGAGAGGATGTGGATTCTTTTTCTCCGGCCTCTGAAATTGACCCTCGCTATAGTGAGCTTCTTAAGCTGGCCCACGGCGAAGGGGTCGAAGTTCTAGTCTACCAATGTAAATTAAACGAGTTAGGTATTGAGGTTCTTCACCCGATTGAGCTTGTACTATAGAGAATATCCTTTTTACACACCGCGTTGCCAATGGAATTTTTCAGTTATATTGTCGCGCCAAGTTTAAACAAGGATTTGAATTATGATAAAGCCAATTTTAGCAGCTGCTTCGTTAGTACTAACAGTAAATACGATGGCCGCTGTAGAGAAGCAGTTTCCAGAGAATAATTATGTTTATAGACCAAAAGTCGATACCGGCTTTGAGCAGTATAGAACTAAGTCCTTAAGAAATTCTAATAAAGTTGTACTTACATTTGATGATGGACCTCACAATACGAGAACTCCAAAGCTTTTAGATATGCTTAAAAGAGAAAATGTTAAGGCAACATTCTTCATTCTCACTAAGAATGTTAACGCTTCTAATATGTATATTATCGAGCGAATACTAAAAGAGGGACATATCCTTGCAAGTCACGATCACGATCACGACAATAATAACGGTGAAAGCGAACAAGTCTTTAGAGATGAACTCTACGATACAGTAAGTATGATTGAATCTCTAAAGAGAAAGTATAACTCTAATCAAATCTCTAGCTTTTATAGGTTCCCATACGGTGCCTATGGACAGAATAAATTCTACCACCACTTCAATATCATGAAGGACGTTAGTGATAGAATCTATGGTGAGAATTGTATTAACTTCGCCTTCTGGGATATTGATTCTGCAGACTGGTTAGTGCAGCTAAGTCCGAAGCAAATTGCTCAAAATGTTCTTGCCCATGTTGTAGGGGGAACAGCTTATAGACATAAAGTTCGTAGAACAATTTTTGGAAATACTAAGTACGAAATTAAAAAGTATAAAATCAATCACCCAATTGGTGGTGGTGTAGCTCTACTTCACGACATTCATGAAAGAAGTATTGAAGCCGCAGAGATTTTTATAAAAGAGGCCAAGAAACAAAATATAGATATTGTTCCTCTTGATGAAGTAGATGAGTTTTCTTACAGAAATAAATCTTGCCAATCACTACTTTAAAATCAATTTCACACCTGATCCAATCCTTGGGGTCAGGTGATTTCTCTCCCCAATCGCCCCTCTAAACTACTGATATTACAACAAATACTTTGCTATAAATGAAAATTATACATAGATATGAGAATTTAGTAGAGAAAAATAACGCAATGCGATACAACTCACCTGTTTAATTCTAAGATTAAGGAGAAAATATGAGTCTTGTAAAGAAGTCCATCTGCACTCTCGCCGTGCTAAGTACTCTCGCCACAAATGCGCTAGAGGCCGAGAGTCCAATTCAAAGAGTCACAGCACTTGATAGAATGATGAGTACTATTAATCCAAATGTTGAGATTGATGCTCCTCTTTTTAGAAATACCGATGAGGCCAAGAAAGCTTACGGTAGTGAATATATTAAAATTCTTGTTCAAGAAGCCCACAAGAAAGCTGAGTTCCTATTAAATGAAGGAAATGTTAAGGCCTATAATGCCTTTATGACTCTGGCCCTTACGGTTCCTCTTCAAGAAGGTCTTTATCTTCACGTTAGAGAGACTAATGACTCTAAAGGGCTTTGTAACGATCACTCCAATAGTGGAGATCTTATCTTTGCTTATACAAAAGAGAAGCTAGAAGAGAAGTATACTGCTGATGAACTTGAACAAAAGAAGTCTTCATCAACGAACTACAAGTACTTCGTTCAAAATTTTAAAACTGGTGAAAACCCATTCTTCCCTGACTGTAAGAATGTTCAAGACAACGACGTCATCAGACAAATTATTCGAGGTGGTGATGGAACAGATATGGGTGCTATGCAATTAAGTATTAGATGGCATACTGAGAATTACTTCGCTAAAGATGGTCACAAATCCCTTAGAAAAACTTTTGCCTACGGACTGAAGTATCTGATGGAAGGATTCAAGCCTCTTATCTATAACTTTAAGAGTACTTCTAAGACTTGGGAAAAAAGAGTCGAGTGCCTTAGAAAGCTTGAGAAATGGCACGTCTTTCCTTCTAAGAGAAAGTACTCAATTGACTACAAGAAAGTTATTAGAGGAACATGGGCCGGGAAGTATAATTCAGGTAACCTGAATAAGACTTGTCGTTTTGCTGACTCAGGAAGTCCGTACAAAGGTCACGATGAAGGATTTCTTAAAAACCTCGATAAGGTTCTAGATATTGAAAACCTAGAAAAAATTGGAGTTTTTGATTCAACTTCATTTGAAATGAATGAGGAATCAAGATCAGCTTATGAGCAAATTATAAGCAACTTCAAGAATGAAGAAAATAATAGAGACAAAATTGAAGCTATTTTAAATTAGAAAATATGGCCCATATAAATAATTTTGTATGGGCCATTTTTTCATCTATAATGATGAAATGAAAAAGAATATATTTGTTTTTATCATTGGCCTAATTGCATGTTCTGCAATTTTCTATCTCGTCTACAGTACAGACCAATCTATTGATCAAGGAATCTCAAAGAGAAGTGATTCAGAGAGAGTTACAAAAGAAGAGTCTCTCCCTACTGGTGATCAAATTATAAATGATCAAGTTCAAAAATTAGCAACGAACTTAGAAGTTAAGATAAGTGAGGATCAACTCTTTACAGGTCTTAATAACTACAGAGTGGAAATTAAAGATTTAAAAAAAGGTCTGAAAAAAGATTTTGTAAAAAAATATGTCTCTTCGCAGTCAAAGAAGTTACTTAATTGCTTAAAGGTTGATTTTTGTGGAATGAAAGCCGATCCCGATGGCTACTTTGATGAGCACTCAACGCCGGCCCATGTCTTACTCTCTAGAGAACTACGTCTATTGAATGAAATGTTAGAGTTTGGAGAGCTTGAGTTGAACGAATTAGACTTTAGTGAACTTATTAAGCTTGAAAATAAAAGTATCATTGAAAGCACAGCTGAGCTCTTTCTAAAAGCAGATCCATCACAAACTGACTTAGAGAGCTTTATTGCCACTTCATCTCACTTAGAAGGAGCGAAGAAGCAAACATTTTACTTCAAGTTAATTAAGGCCGCTAGCTCAAGCCAGCGTGACCTATTGATTGATTCTTTGGCCAAGGAGTTGAAAACTTCAGAAGCCTACTCAATCGTGGCCTTCTTTCAAAAAATTTCTTCTCTAAAGTTAGATGAAAGTGAACTTATAACGATTTCTAAAAGCGGATGTCACCTTAAAGAAGATAATGAAGTTTCGTGGAATTCGTTTAGCTATAATTTCAAGAAATACGTAACGGAGAATTCATTTGATATTCTTCTAGACGAAGTATGCCCCTAAATTAAGGGGCTAGAAAATACTCTGCTTCTCTAAATCTTCCGAAAGCTTCTCATAATTTGGAAGAACTTTCATATTCGTCCCAGTCGTAAAGAATTCATAGGGTGCTTTTCCATTACAAGCAATTCCTATCTTAGTTCCTTTTGGGGCCAGCTCATTTAATGAGTTAAAGTAAGAACCAAGTTCAGCTCCTCTTTTCTCATTCCACAGACATGATCCCCAAACAAGAATATTCTCTACCCCTGTAGCTTCCACAGTATCGACAATTGTTCTCGCCTCTACATTGGCGCCAAGATAAACAACTTGCCTTCCATGACCACTTAGGAGAAGTGCTGCAATTAAGGCCTGAAGTTCATATTGATCTCCAGCTGGAGTTGCAATGACGACACTATTTCTATTGATATTAGAATTATTCTGATAAATTTTTCTTCTTAGAAAGTACTTTGTTAAAGTTATTAACGTGTGCTTTTCTTCAAGAGTAATTCTATTCTTATCTAACTTATCTCTGAGATCAAAGAGAAACGGCGTTAAGATTTCAAAAACAACTTTCTTTAAATCGTATTGATCAATCGCCTTACTTAATTCGTGTGAAACGATATCAAACTTCTTAAAGTTCATCGCCATGGCCATCGCTTTATACGTTAACTCGATTTCTTCTTTCTCTGTATTTGATTGTTCGAAATCTAGACTAGCGATGAGTCCCTTCTCTTCAACAAGTGAAGTTAACTCTTCATTTGTTTTCTCTGCAATATGCCTAATTGCTGTCCCCTCTTTTACGAGTTGGTTGAGTAAGAAGAGTTTTTCGATATTTTCTTTGGAATATAGTCTTCTACCAACTTCGTCTCTCTTTGGAGATACAGCACTATATCTTCTCTCCCAGGCACGGAGGTTGTGAACATTGATTCCACTGAGAGATGATGCTAATTGAATATTGTACATAGAAAATCCTTTCTTTATGTTTAGTACATCGTTGATACATTAGTAATTGACCGAATCCAACTGGTATAGGTAAATTAGATCAAAACATAGAGCTAATCTATCAACGAGAAGGTCATCAATTGTTAAGTAATTGTCAGGTTTATGAAATTTATAGTTGATACATTATTTTAAACGCGTCATATTTAGGATATTCGTACTATTCGATACAATTATAGTTAGTTTACCTCACCACTTTGGTTTAGTCTCCTAACCAACTCAACATATAGGAATTAAAATGAGTAAGCAGAGAAGAGTTTTTGATTTAGATATATTAGATGAGTTTGCAGAGCTCAAAGGTGGCAGACTGCTCTCCAACGAATATAAGAACTCTACTAGTTACCTTCTTTGGGAGTGTAAAAACGGGCACAGATGGAAGGCGACTGCTCTTGAGGTCATGGGAAAGAAAAGTGCTGAAGGTTCATGGTGCCCAAAATGTAAGTCCACTCAAGATGGATTGCAATTGAACTTAGATGATATCGAAATCGATGATTACGAAGAGGAAAATTAGTATCCTCTAGTAGTATTATCTTTAAAAACTTTTTTAATCAATTAGTCCTCCGATAAGAAAATTATATTTATACTTATTTAGGAGAACTCATTGAACTACTCAAAGAAGTTTACCCAATTCATTGTACAAAGGCCGTGGACATCAATTCTAATAGGTCTTCTTACTCTCTTTATTTTCCTCCCTGGGCTTAGTAATCTTGAACAAGATTTTAGCTATAGAATCTGGTTTAGAGATTCTGAACCATTAATTAAGAGATACGATAACTTTCAAGCAAAGTTTGGAAATGATGATCTCATAAATATAATTATTCACTCTCCAAATGGTATCTTTGATAAAGAATCCATTGATCTCATTCAAGAGCTAACAGATGAGCTATGGAAAGTATCAGATGTCATCTCCGTAGACTCCTTAACTAATTATCAATGGACCTCTGCTCATGAAGATGAACTTATCATTGAAGACTTCATCTCGAACGATCACTCTGCACAAACATTAAAGCTAAAAAAAGAAATGGCACTTGCAGATAAGACTCTCCCCGACTATCTCATCAATAGAGAGGCCACAGTTACAAATATCTACGCAAAGATTAAACCTCACTTTGATGGAGCACCAAATGATAAGGAAATTATTGCGCAGACAAGAGAGATGATCTCAAGAATAAAACAAAAGCTTCCTTCAAATGATGATCACACAATTCACACCAACGGATCTTTAGATATTAACAATACTTTTAGAGAAGTCTCAGAGCATGATGTGGCAACGATATTCCCAATAGTTTTTCTCATCATTATTTTATTTCTCACCTATATCTTTAGAAATATCACACTAGTGCTTCTTCCTCTTTTAACAATCCTTGTTACAATCATGGCAACATTTGGGCTCGCAGGCTATCTAGGAATTAAATTCAATAATCTAATTGCAATGGTTCCAACAATTCTAATCGCAATAGCAATTGCTGATAGCGTTCACCTTCTTGTCACTTATTTTCAATTTAGAAAGAGTGGAAATAACTCAAAAGAGGCAACCACACTTTCAATAACTAAGAATTTTAAACCTACGATTTTAACGACAATTTCTACGGCCATTGGTTTCTTTAGTTGTACAACTTCCGACCTTATTCCCTTAAGAGACTTAGGAATTTTAGCAGGAGCAGGTACAATCTTGGCATGGATATTCACCATGTTTCTCATGTGCCCTATTCTACTCAAGTCAAAGGTGAAAGGTATTAAAGAAAACAATCAAGATGATGTTGATCCAAGAGCGATGGAAAGAGCAAGGTCGATCGTAAATACTCTAGATAAATACAAGTATCCAATTGCCTTCATCACTTTACTAGTATCCATTTTCTCGACTTACTTAGGTCTAAAGAATGAGGTGAACTCAAACCCTTATACCTACTTTACCGAAAATGTTCCTCTAAGAATTTCAAATGATTTTACTCTAAAAAACCTAGGTGGTTTCTATGGCCCTCAAGTTGTCATAGATTCAGGAGTAAATGATGGAATTAAAGATCCTGCTTTCCTAAAGAAGGTTGAATCATTTCAAAGCTGGCTTGAGGAAAAAGAATATATCTCAAGAGTCACATCCATTGTTGAAGTTATTAAAGCAATGAATAAGTCTATGCATGGAGATGACGAGAGTTACTACAGGGTTCCAGAAAATAGAAAAACTATTGCGGAGCTACTCTTTCTCTACACCATGAGCTTACCACAAGGTAAGGACTTAAATGATAGAATGAGTATAGAAAAAGACTCCCTTAGAATGGCCGTGCTCTGGACACTTCAGGGCTCAAAGGAATCCCTTGAGAAAATGGCCCTCATTGAATCAAAGGCAAAGGAGTTTGGTCTTGATGCACAAGTGACAGGAAAGATTCCTATCTACCAAAATATGACAACATTTGTAGTTAAATCATTCTTCTCATCTATTGCACTAGCGCTCGTAGGTATTTCTCTACTATTAATCATTATCTTTAAGTCAATAAAGCTAGGTGTCTTCTCAATGCTACCAAATATAATTCCATTAATGGTTGGTGCAGGATTAATGAAAATTCTCTCAACTCCCATCGACGTTGGAACAGCACTTGTTAGTTCAGTTTGTCTTGGAATTGTTGTCGACGATACCATTCACTTTCTGAATAGTTTTAATGCTCTAAGGTCTAAAGGTATGGCCACCAAAGAAGCTCTTGTTAAGGTACTTGCCACAACTGGACCAGCACTTATTTGGACAACATTGATTTTAGCTGTAGGCTTTGGTGCACTCATCTTTGCTAATTTTAGTCCGAATAAAAACTTTGGTATCTTCACTGCACTTGTTCTACTTGTGGCGCTTGTAGTGGATCTGATTATACTTCCAACTCTATTACTAATGAGAAAGAGATAATTCAGACTTAACGCGAAAGAGATAGCGCAAATTTAAAATTGCATTTGCACAAGTGGCAACAACCATACCGATGGCCAACGCTGCCCATAACCCTTGGAGTCCCCACTCTCTAGAAACTCCTAGAAAGTAGGCCAAGGGTATTGCTATAACATACAATGAAAGAATATTAGAAAGGCTCGTTATAACAGTTAAGCCTGCGCCTCTAAGAAAACCACTACCTACTAATTGTAGTCCGTAAAAGAATAGAAATAATGAACTGTAAAATAAAGATTCTCTGGCCTTTAAGATGATGGCCTCAGAAGTTCCATAGGCCCTTACAAGACTCTCCCCAAAGTAGAACATACCAAGAGAAGAGCATAGAAATAGGATAAGGCACAAAAGAGAAGTCGCTTTGAATACATTGAAAATATTCGAGCTTCTAGCGCCTATCTCATTTCCTACTCTAGTAGCTGCACATAGTGAGAATGCCATAGGTAGAATGAAGAATAGATATTGAAGGTTTAATAAGATTGAGTGTGCACCTAAATCATCATCACCAATCTTCCCCGCCATAAAGGCCGTCACCTGTAAGCCAAAGGCTTCCAACATCAAGTGAGCACCAATTGGTAGACCTATTAGAACAATCTTCTTGAGCATCTCAGAGTCAATATACTTCGCTTTATAAGGAACCCAATGATAGCGGTACTTCTTTGACTTTAAAATGATTAAACACAGCAGTATGTACTGAGCCGCCCTCATCAGGCAGCTTGAAAGACCTGCTCCAAAGAGACCCATCTCTTCAAATGGACCTACACCAAAAATAAAAATCCAATTCAAAAAGATATTTATAAAATTAGTAAGTAAGAGTACCAATGCAACTGGCATAGTGCTCTCTCTAGCAATTAAATACTGTCTAAAGACCATATACATAAAGAAAGGAATTAGACTGGGAATTTGAATAAGAGCATAACTATGAGCAAGCTCTGCATATTCGGCGTTTTGATCGAAGAGTCCTAAAATGGCACCTGTATTTGCCCAGAGAAGTCCAGTTAGTACTGCAATTGCAACAGCTAAGGCCTTTCCAGTGATGAGAGATACTTTTGTTCTTTCACTCTCACCTTGCCCTACTAATTTTGAGATAATGGGGTCTACTCCAAGACTACAACCAATGCCGAACATGAGTGTTCCAATGATCCATACATTGGCCAGACCAGAAGCCTTGAGAGCGGTATCACTATAGTGACCCAACATCACCATATCACTCACACCTAGAAGAACGACTCCAATTTGAGCAAAGATTAGCGGCAGACTTAATTGTATGATTTTTTTTAATTCTTTTTTCATGAAGCTCAATTATCAGAAATTTTATTTAAATGAGCAAATTTAGAAATAAAAAACCCCTTCTTAAGAAGGGGCCTTTTATAATTTGAAAGCTTAAGCTTTTAGCTTTTTTGTTTTCTACGAAGACGTAAGTTCTTTCTGTATTTAGAACCTCTTTTTCTTCTTCCTTTATTGTGCTTTCTTCTATGACGAGAACCACTTGCCACTACGACACCCCTGTTTAAATGTTCACAAAACTAACCTAAAGAAATTAATCGTTTTTATGCACTTTTTCAAGGGTTGAGTCAGATTTTTTATTCTTGTAAGCTACTGAAATTAAGTTACTTTGCCATCAAGTTAGAGAAAACGTGTGAGATAACTATGTGCAAAATAGCCTATCCCTAAAAGGCAGATCCCAAAACTATAGCACTGCCAAAAATTCAACTCGAACTTCTGTGCCAATAAAAAAGGTAGAAAAAATAATAGGGAAACCGGGATGGCCACAAACACACTCTTTGCATACTCAACAGATTGGTTTGAGTCGCCCCACTCCATGTGAGAGAAAGCCAGTGCGAGCAGCGTCGTAAGAGGAAGGGCCGTTAAAAACCCCGCGAGTCCAGTCTTCTTTCCCGAGAGCCACGATACAAAACTAATTAATACTGCTGCGACTAAAGTCTTACCTATCGCCAACCACATATTCCCTTCCTTTATAAATGCCAGCAATAATTCAACTGCT
The DNA here is from genome assembly GCF_000210915.2 of Halobacteriovorax marinus SJ. Taxonomy (NCBI): domain Bacteria; kingdom Pseudomonadati; phylum Bdellovibrionota; class Bacteriovoracia; order Bacteriovoracales; family Halobacteriovoraceae; genus Halobacteriovorax; species Halobacteriovorax marinus. Next base: position 974,661 of record NC_016620.1, on the reverse strand, counting down.
GGCATAAATTAAAATTACACTTTAAGCTCTGGTCTCATATATTTCAAGAATAGTCTATAGAGTGTGGGAAGAACAATTAAAGTTAGAATTGTCGCTGAAATTATTCCACCAACTACAACTGTGGCCAATGGCTTTTGAACCTCGGCACCAAGTCCTGTTGAAAACATCATCGGCAAGAAACCAAAGATATCAGTTAACGCCGTCATTAAAACAGGCCTTAGTCTTGAGAGAGCACCTTCTCTAACCACATCATCAGGGGACTTTCCATCATCAACAAGTCTATTAAAGTAAGTGACGAGAACAACCCCATTGAGGATACTAATTCCACACAGAGCAATGAAACCTACTCCAGCAGAAATACTAAATGGCATTCCCATAATATTAAGAGAGATAACTCCCCCAATAAGCGCCAAAGGTGCACACGTAAAAATCAAAAGAACCTGAGAGAAGTTTTTAAAAGCAGCATAGAGCATTGCTAGAATCATCATTAAAGCAACAGGTACAAGAACTCCTAACCTCTGCTTAGCACTTTGAAGATTTTTAAATGTTCCGCCCCACTCAATAAAGTATCCTTCTGGTAGCTGCACTTCACTCTCAACTCTTCTCTTCGCTTCATTTACGAAGCTCTCAATATCACGAGTTTTCGGATTAACTAAAACGGCTATTCTTCTTTGAGAGTTTTCTCTATTCACAGTACTAAAAGTTTCAACAAAAGATATCTCAGCGACTTCCTCTATAGGGACAGTGTACCCTTCAGAAATTCCAACAGGAAGTTTTCTAATGGTAGAGACATCGCTTCTTTGTTCTTGTGATAAACGAGTTACAATGGGGTATCTCTTTACTCCTTCATAAATATTTCCAACCTCTCGCCCTCCAATCGCTGTATTAATAGCATCTAAAACAGGTCTTGCAGTCACACCTAGTTGTGCGAGAGCCTCTTTCTTAGGAATATATTGTAGTAAGGGAGACTTTCCTTTAGACTCTGATTCCGCCTCACCCGCTCCTTCGATAGAGCTTATAACCTTTGCAACTTCTTTGGAGTACTCTATTAACTTATCTAAGTCGTCTCCAAAAACTTTAGCCGAAAGTGGCGCTCTCGTCCCCTCTAACAATTCGTTAAATCTAAGCTCTACGGGCTGAGAAACCATCAAAACTTGTCCAGGAATATGGAGCTCTAATTTTTCTTTAACCTCTCTTATAAGATCCTTCTTATTTTTAATATGTTCGTCAATTGGCCACTGATCTCTAGGTTTAAGCATGACGTAAGAGTCAGATATATTGACACCCATTGGATCAGTTGCAACTTCAGCAGCACCAGTTCTACCAAAAACATCTCTTATCTGAGGAAAACTTCTCACTAGCCTTTCAGAGAGTTTTTGTAATTCAACAGAGTTTTCTGTACTAATATTTGCTGGTCGAATAAATTGAATCGCAAAGTCTCCTTCATCTAGCTGAGGAATAAACTCTGCTCCCATTCTAGAGAAGAGAAATACACCACCAACAATAGCAGCAATTCCAATTCCTAAAACAAACTTCTTAAAGACAAGTGCCTTCTCTAAAGTAGGTCTAAAGACCTTAGTCGCAACTCTCATTAAGAAAGGAACTTTATCTCTAGTCTTACCACTGAGAAATGTCGCCGCAAGAGCAGGAACAACAGTAAACGAAAGTAGAAGAGCACTTCCAAGCGCCATTATAAATGTTGTGGCCATTGGCCCAAACATTCTTCCTTCAACTCCAGTTAGAGCAAAGAGAGGAATAAAAACAGTTATAACAATGAGTTCCCCAAAGCCTGCGGCTGATCGAATTTCAATCGCAGAATCAATAACTAATTGCTTAACCTCTTTTCTTGTTAACTCTCGCCCAAGCTCCTTTCCGCGCTTCTCAAGTCTATGGACACAATTTTCGATTACAATCACAGCACCATCAATAATAATTCCAAAGTCTAGTGCTCCTAAACTCATGAGGTTACCTGAAACATTTTGCCACTTCATTAAAATGAAAGTCATAAGAAGTGAGACAGGAATCATTAAAGAAGTTATTATCGCCGCCCTAATATTTCCAACAAGAAGCAGTAGAAAGACTATAACTAGACCAGCCCCCATAACAAGATTATGTTCAACAGTACTAAGTGTCGCATTAACCATATTTGATCTATCATAGAGAACTTTTAACTCCACCCATTCAGGCAAGTCTTTTTTCACATCCTCCAATTTGCTTGCGACTCTTTGAGAAACTGTTCTTGAGTTCTCACCTAAGAGCATAAAAGCAGTACCAATGATGGACTCTTCTCCGTTAACTGTTGCGGCTCCAGTTCTAATTTCCTTATCGAATTTAACACTGGCAATATCTTTGATTTTTATGACTCTATATGAAGAAAGCCTTTTAACAACAACATCTTCAATATCTTCGATACTTTTTAAAAGACCAACACCTCTAACTAATAATTGCTCCCCTGTTTGCTGAATATATCCACCACCAACATTTAAATTGGAGTTCTCAATAACTCCCTCAATATCATCAAAGTGAATACCATATTTAGTCATTAACTCTATATTAGGCTGAATAAAGAATTGCTTCTCATAACCTCCAATAGTATTGACCTCAGTCACCCCTTTTACTGTGAGTAGCCTAGGTTTAATAAACCAATCTTGAATTGATCGAAGTTCCATAAGTTGAAGCAATCTCTTACTTTCATCCTTTTCAACATTCTTCGCTTCAATAGAGTAATGAAAGATTTCTCCAAGTCCTGTACTTATAGGACCCATTTCTGGCGTTACACCACTTGGTAATTCTACATTTTGTAATTTCTCTCCGGCCAGCTGTCTTGCCTTATAGATATCGGTTCCATCTTTAAAAATCACTGTCACTTGAGAAATTCCATATCGAGATATAGATCGAATATTCTCAACACCAGGAATACCATTCATCGAATACTCAATTGGAAAGGTAATCATTCTCTCCACTTCCTCAGGGACAAGGCCTTTTACTTGAGTATTAATCTGAACCTGAGTATTGGTAATATCAGGAACTGCGTCAATAGAGAGCTCTTGAAAAGACTTCACTCCATAGATAATGAGCAAAAGAGTCGCCAAGAAGACAAACATTCTATTATTTACTGAAAATTCTATTATTTTATTTATCATCTTATACCTACTAGTGAGCGTGTCCGTATTCAGACTTATCTGTTGAATAAATGTCACTCACCCTTAGAAGCTTCACTCCCGAAGTCACTATTTGATCTTTTTCTTTTAAGCCCTTCACCTTAACTAGATATTGCTCAGGGAATTCTTTCACTATAGAGACGGGATATAATTTAAAAAACTTATCTCTCATAATATAAATCCCTCTCTCTTCTTTTGACTTCACCAGTATCTTCTTAGAGATCTTTATCTGACTCTCTCCACTATATGTCTCAAGCTTTATTCCAAGAGTTGTAAAGGCTTCAGGACTAAGTCGAAAGCCTCTCTTTTCGTCGACTTCGGAAATGGCCTTCCCTTCACCAATGGACTTTCCTCCACCATGACCGTGTCCATGACCATGACCATGACCATGATCATGCCCTTCGTCTTCATGTCCATGTTCTCCATCATTATGCTCACTTCCGTGCTCATCATCATGTTCATCATCATGTTCATCACTATGATCATGACCACCTTTTTCTTTCTTGTGTGTCTCTACACCATGATCATGACCGTGATCATGATCTGCACTTTCCATTGACCATGCTGGTTGAGAGCAGAGAATTACCATTAAAAATATATATTTAAACATTTCAAACTCCTTAAAAAACTTTTCCATGAATTTTTCTAATCTTCCAGATAGACTCAACTGCAGATAACTCAAATTCATTTCTTGTATTAGCAAATTCTATTAACTGACGATGAGACTCAATAATCATTGCAGTGGAAATAATTCCTCTAGAGAAGAGTTTCTCGATCTTCAAATGCTTTCTTTCTAATTGCTCTTTTGTAGCAATTGACTCGAGAGTAAGCCTAAGAGAATTTAACTTCTCTAATTGAGACTCAAGCTCAATTGAAGTATGTCTCTTTATATGTTGTTGATTAAGTAAAGCGGCACGATACTCTTTAAGTCTCTTACTCTTGGAAGAACTATTAAGATTGAAGATAGGTAAATCCATACTAAGGCTTAGTCCATAAGTCTTAAAACTTCTTCCTGCAATTTTTTCTATTTCAACTTTTGGTCCAATAGAGATATTTGAAAAAGTTTTAGCACTCTCTAAATCTCCCTGGGCCTTGGCCAAAAGAACTTCCTGAGAAGCTTGCTTAATGACTGCTGCTTGCTCAAGATTTCCTTTAGGTAAGTCAACCTTTGAGAAATCGAGCTCACCTGGAAGAGAACTTATTACAAACGTGCAACTATCACCTAGCGCCAGAGAGATCTCCTTGATGAACTTCTCTCTATCTGAGGTCAGTTTAGAAATCTTTAACCTATAATCATTTGTTGCTAAACTAAGGGTTTCTTTTTCAACTTCTTCCTCTGGAGATAAGGTTTTTCTCTTATTTTTCACCCTTAGAATTTTATTTAATGAATCTTTTGCTTCTTTATAAATGGGAAGTAATTCATTGATTTGTCTTAAGCGATAAGATTTTAAAACCACCTCGATAAATGCTTGTTCACTATTATTTCTAAGAAACTCTCGGGTCATCTCGGTACTTGCACTGGCGACCTCTTTCTTAGCTGATCTCTTCCCCCCGACTTCAAGAGGAAATGATAAAGAGAGAGAAGTTGTTCTTGAATCTCCCTCGATAGATTTTCCTTTAGCATATTGAATATCAACTTCTGGATTTAAATACTTTGCCGCAATATTTAGATCTTCACTCTTGGCCTTTTCAAGGCTTTGATTGTATTGAATCTGAGGATGATTTTCTTTTAATTTAGAAAATAAAGTGTCAGTATTCTCAATTTTACAGCCATCCGCTGACCATACAAGTTGTACGTTAAGAGCAAAGATAATTGCTACTTTAAAAATAAACATAAAATGTCCTAGTAAGATAAAAGGTCTAACCTTTTAATGTAGTCATAAAAATTAATGAAATAAATTAAGAAAAGAGAGGTGGTTTTTTAGCTGAATCTAAGATGGGAGAATTGTAATGATCAAAGAACCTCCAGCAATTATCTAAAGAATAAGAAATTAATGGAGATAGACTCTTATATCTAAGCGCTGGAACAATATTATGAATACCAGAGCAATGGTGAGAACAATGACCGGCATCATCAGCACAATCATCTTCATCACTGTGAGAGTGAGTATGGGCATTAGATAGACTAATTACTTGAGAACTTAATTGAGTACTTATTTCTTCTTTATCATGACATTGGATCGTCTCAACTGCTCCAGCAAAGCAGAATGAAAGAGAGAGGAATAGAGTTACAATTAATTTAGTCATCTTTAATAAGTTAACTGTAGACAGGCACTACAGTCAATAAAATCCTTTAATTTGAAACATGGTCGCAATTATGACCTGTGCCCTCAAACTCTATGACAGAGTTAGAAACCTTCATATCAAATAATTTTGCTTTTATTACTTTCTTTATTAAGTCTAAATCTTTTACCAACAAGTCATCAGGAACAGAGACATGGAAAGTTAAAGAATGTGACTCTTCATCCATCGACCAGCCTTGAATATAGTGAACATCTTCAACGCCATCAATTTTAATTAACTCACTCTTTACATCATCAATATTCAAATCTTTCGGAAAGGCCTGCATTAAGATTGTCACGATTCTCTTAAGCCCTTGATAAACACCTTTTAAGACTAAGAGGGAAATGAGAATCGAGAGAATAGAGTCTAAAATATACCAAGGTTTAAAGTAGAGAACCACACTCACAATTAAAACGGCGAACCATCCAAGAAGATCCTCCATAAGATGTAACATCACCATTCTCTGGTTAATACCACTTTCCTTTGACATTCTAAAAGCAGCAACACCATTTACAACAATTCCCAGAATTGCTAGTGCAAACATTCCCTCACTTACAACAGGCTCAGGGTTCATCAATCTCTCAAAAGACTCACTAATAACAAAGATTGAGCCGATTAATAAAATCACAGCATTTAAAAGAGCACTTAATAAAGAAAACCTTCTATAACCATAGGTATATTTTTGATCACTTCCCTTCTTAGAAAATTTCTCAAAGAAATAGGACATAAGCAGAGCAGTGCTATCACCTAGGTCATGAAGAGCATCTGAATAGATGGCCATTGAATTTGTTAAATAACCACCAATGAACTCAATTATGGCAAAACAAAAATTGAGTAGAAAAGCAATCAAGATATTCTTGCTTCCAGAGTGATGATGATGGTGGTGGTGATGATGATGACAACCTGACATAGAAATATCTTAGTTAAAATTGAAATTTAATACTAATAAAAAAAGACAAATGCCACTTAACTGCAAAAGAGATTTAGCTGAGACTTCTCAGACACAAGCTCATTCTTAGGATTTTGCTGCCTAATCATCCACTCTTTAACAATAAGGAGTATGTAGAAAATATCTTTTTCTTTTAATTCTCTATCTTTTGAAATTTTGTGCCACTTCTCTAAGGAGACTCTGCAACATGCACCCGTTGCATGAAGCGCAGTAAAGATTGGATGTGAATTAATTGGGGCCACTTTACATGAATGTTCAGAGTTCTCTTCACTTAGAATTTTAATTATAAGTGTTCTTCCCTCAAGCAGGATCGTATCAAATCCTCTCTTGGCAAGATACTCCCATTGATCTTCGCGTAGCTTGAACTTAGAGCAAACTTTTGAGCACCCAAGGCGCCTAAAAATATCTGTGAAATATATATTCTCGCTAATTCGATTATCCAATGAACGACTTCTTTAAAACTATTTATTAAATGATATAGTAGACTCTAGATGATAGCAATGAAAGTCAAGAAAATCTTATAAATTTCTTCTACTTACCTCAAAAAACAAGCGGTGCACAAGATTGCGAAAAGAAGACGCTTGTGACATATTTAAGTATGGTAGAAATAATTGCAGAAGACCAAAGTTGGATACTCATTAATAAACCTGGTGCAATGAGTGTGCACAACGATAGTAAAAGTGTCATCGAATACTTTAAACAGAGAAATATCAATCTCACTCCTCCCCATAGAATTGACAAAGAAACTTCTGGGCTACTGTTGCTTACTAAAGAAAAGAATGAAGTATCAAATCATCAACAACAACTAAAAAACGCCTCTAAGTACTATATTGCAATTTGTAGAGGGCAAGTTAAGGCCGATAACGGTAAGTGGGAACAACCTCTTTCAGATAAGGCCGAGGGTCATAAGAATCCGGCAGGAAAGAAAAGTGATCAAAAGATCTGCCTGACTAATTGGTGGAAGGTTTCATCAAACCAATACGTCACATTGATTTTATTTAAAATCGAAACTGGAAGAACTCATCAAATTAGAAAGCACTGTGCTCTTAATGGACATGAAATACTTGGTGATAAAAGATATGGCCAAGGTAAGTATCAAAAGATTATTAAAGATAAGTACCAATTAGATTCAATGCTATTACATTCATATAGACTTGAAATTCTTCTAAGAGAAGAACCTGAAGTATTCTATGCAAAAATGCCTCAGTACTTTAAAGATATAATGGGAGAAGAAATTGAAAAATCCTTACAAGATTTTCAAATTAACGACAATTAAAGAGGAATCACTCTACTTTAATGCAAGAGAAATCCTTAAAAGAGATTTCTCTCTCTCCTTGAGTCAGAAGTCATTTGATGAATTGCTAAAACAAAATAGAATTCGAATTAGTGGAGCGCCTCCTTCCCATGAGTTAAAATCTATCAAGAAAGGCGTAAATTTCTCTATTTCAATAAGTAAGTCCCAATTAAAGAGCTGGTCGCTTCCCATAGAAAATAAAAGAGAATTCAAAGAAAGTATGCTTATACATGAAGAGAACCTTTTTCTTGTGGCAAATAAGCCCGCTATGCTCTCCTCTACAGCGACAACAAATTCCAAGCAGGACAATCTACACGCTATCCTTACTCGCTACATAAGTGGTGGACACAAAGAAAAATATCTATCAATACATCACCGAATAGATTTTGAAACAAGTGGACTACTTATATTTTGCAAGAAGAAGTCTCAAAATAAATTCTTTAGTGACCTCTTCGAACAAAGAAAGGTCAAAAAGACCTACTTAGCGCTTATTAAAGATCCTGATCACAGTTTCAAGGATCAAAAAGTAGAAAATTTCTTAGAGCGAGACCCTAAAAATAAAATGAAAATGATGAGTACAACTCATGGAGGAAAGAAGGCCACAACCTATTTTAAGGAAATCACCCATCAAGAGGGAATGACATTAGTAGAGGCCAAACCAGAAACGGGAAGATTTCACCAAATTAGAGTTCACTTAGCGGAGTTAGGATTCCCAATCATTGGAGATTCTATTTATTCACAGAAGAGTGAGCAATTCCCAAGAACTATGCTGCACGCCTATAAATTATCATTTCCTCATCCACAAAGTGATGAGTCATTGGAATTTATCGCCCCCTTACCTCACGACTTTCCACAGAATATAATCCAACTAGTCAAAGAATAAAAAATAAGAGAATATAAGAACTTAATAGGAATTTTGGAGGATAAATGAAACCTAATATACTTATTGTTACAGCGAGTGATGGTAATAATTTAAAACTTGCTAATACTCTACTAGATATTTCAAAAGAATTTGAAGCAAATTTCGAGATTGTAAATCTACTTGACCTAAACCTTCCACTCTACACTGCAAAAGAAGAATCAAAGGGAACTCCTGAAGACGCTAAATTTATCACTGCAAAGTTTATGGATGCGAAAGGATTTGTCGTCCTCGCTCCAGAGTATAATGGATCAGTTCCTCCATCTCTTAACAACGCAATTGCTTGGATTAGTCGCTCAGGAAATGATAACTGGAGAGATGCGCTTAATACTAAGCCAATGGTGCTAGGCACTCATAGTGGCGGAGGTGGTAACCATGTGCTCTCTGCGATGCAAGAACAATTTGGATTCATCGGTTGTAATATTATTGGAAGAAAGATTCTTACAAGCTATTCAAAAGAATTGAACCCAGACACAGCGAAAGATGTTCTCTCTCAATTAGTAAAAATCAGCTCAATTTAATTCAAAATAAGGGGAGTATATTTCTATACTCCCCTATGCACAAACTTGGTTATTCAACAGTTGCAAAATGTAACTGCTCAACTCGATTATCATATTTAGAATATCTATGTTTAATAAACCAATAATTAGTCCAATACTGTTTATTAAAATAGAAATGATTATTAAACTCTTCTCTTAAACTTTCCAACTCACTTACCGCCTTAGCAAAGAACTTTGATGCCTGCTCTCTTCTATTTAATAAGTCGTTATATCTCGCATAACTCTCATAAACTTGTGCCACTTCAAAGTTATGAAGATTACCTACTTCACTTAATAAAGTTTCAAAGACAGAGTCTAGCTCAAGACTACTTATGAGATTTGGAAACTCACTCATTATTTTAAGTCCCACTCTCGCTCTCATCATCTCATAGGGATATTCAACAATATTATCTGCTTTAGCTAAATCGCTGGCCTTCTTAAGCAGTTCATAGGACTGAGTAAGTCTACTCTTCAAATCTCCATCACCTTCATAAACGAAGTAGGCATTTGTGAAATACTCGAGAGACTTCTTCCATGATGAGTTATCAAAACTAGTATTTCGCTCACTTCCTTTGAACCTAAAGAAGTTTTCTTCTTGATCAAAGGAGACTTCAAGACCAATAAAAGTAGAAAGATTTGTTGGGTAGCTCTCACCAAGCGAGAACCAAAAGATATTTCTCCCTGTATCCATAATATGAGTCATTGATGTATAGACCTTTGATACGGTTCGACCAAAACTTCTCTGCCCAACGAGATAATCAGTGTGACCAGAGAGAAGATTTATTCCCCAATTTATATCGATCTGACCTCTCGATTGCGCCAGTTCATCATTAACAAGACTTAACCTTGCTCTAGATTCAAGACTCTTATTAAGACTGTACTCAAAATTATATCTTGCTGTATCACGATGTAAGAAGTGATTTGTCTGCCCCATTGATCCACTAGACCTCTTAGCGACTCTTACAATATCTCCTGAAATTTCAATACTAGCACTCTCCCCACTTTTTGAATCAGAAACAAGAAAGCTCCATGCACCAAAGTAGCCAAATTTCTTTGCAATAGTAATGGCCTCATCTAAACTTTTTGCTTTAGAGAGAATGAGATTGGCCGCGTATGGTGCCACAATACCAACTCTATCTTTATACTTTATCTTATAATTCTTAGTTCTAAGCTCATGTGTTGAAATTGAAATTCCATATTCATTCATTCCTGAAATTCCTCCAGGATAGTGAAGACCAGCGGAACTCATTCCCATATAATTTACACCTTCACTATTTCTATGATTTATAACGACAGGGTATTTTTCAAATACACCCATAAAACCAGTATCGAAATTTCTTCCATGAAGATGAGAGCCATCGACCGTAAAATCAGAAGAAGCACTAAATCCAGTACAGCCCTTCTTCATCTTTTTAAAACCGCCCCCAATAGTAGAGAAAATATTCTTTATAGACGCTGACGCAATATGAAGTCCACAACTCTTAATTAACCTCCAATTAGTTCCTCTTCTATCTTCTTCCATTTCAAGATTTAAAGAGTCTACAAAGCCAGACATTTCAATCATCAACGTTGCTTCAATAACCTCTCTTCCAGATAGATTATATCCAGCATCTCTCACACCTTTTGCTAAGTAAGAAAGCTCACTTAAGAACTTAGGATCTACTGACTTTTTATATTTATTCATAACACACTTATAAATGGCCTTAAATTGATTCCTCTCCTTCTTTGCAAGTGCCTTAAAAGAATCATCTCTTCTCTTTGCCACTGATGCTATAACTCCAGAGAGAATATCTTTGGCCAAGAACTTTCCATGGTAATAAGCAAGATCGTTCATAGATCCTGTAATATCTAAGAAATTAACTTTCTTTCCTTTAATGTCACAAATTGTTAATTTATTTACTCCCTCAGAGTGAGTGACGTCACATTCTGAAGCGCTAATATTGAAATTTAATATGATAAAGAAAAATAAAATATATTTCATAAAGCTCCTCCTAGAGAGCATAATGCTGATGTAATAAAAAAGAGCCCAAAGCCTCTTTTTACAAGAACCATATTTGTAAAGAGAACATCTCTCTTGGCCAGTGCCAGTAAAGAGAGTGCACATAGAGTTGCCCCCACTCCAATCACCATAGATGAAGAGGCGTACAGAAAGCTAATAAGATTCAATTTCAGACCAAAAATTCTCTCATAGAACCCAATAAAAGTGAGATATGTGAGCACTAAACTTGGATTAAAAATGGCCAATAGAAAGACTCCCTTAAATCCACTTGGTAAATTAATCTCCTTCTTATCTTTAGACCTTAGAAAACTCATACCTATGACAAAGAGAACAAAGGAGAAAATACCGACAAAGAGAATCTTCTTATCAAATATTGCTGAGATATTCATACTTCTATAGAGAGAGAAGGAAAGAGTTAGATAAACTACTTCTGCTAGAAATAGCCCTCCAAATGATCTTACGGCTTCACCTGTCCCTCTATTAATGAAAGAGTTTACAATGCTTATCCCAGCAGGACCCACAGGGAGTGTTGTCACCACTCCCACTATGAAAGAGACAAGAAATATCTCTATAATCATGCTGATATCCCCACAACAGAAAGTTCAGGAAGAACACTTTTAATAAATCCATTAAAGCTATCTGCACATGAGAAGACCGTCTTCATCTTAAACTGGCCCTTCTCTCTAAAGCGACTAAAGTATTCATCTAAGATTTCTGATGTCACAACTTCAACGACAGGTGAAGCGATTATTCCTTGTTCTCTACAATCTAAGTAATCAGGGTTTGATAGAGACATAGCTTCATCTAGAATTCTCTCTAAAAACTTCACATCTACATTTAATTGATTTGAAAAAAGTGTCCACTTATAACAGGCCCTCTCGTCTCTGGTTCCTGGAGAGAGAAAGTAGTGATCGACACTCTTACCTAGGCTCTTATTTAATTCAACGACTGTATCTAAAACTTGCTGATCACTTGTTTTCTCAGCGCCTAAATTAATTCCACTTCCCTGTCTTCCTAAAATTTCAAACGTTAAGATTGGAGAAGTAGATTTAATGCGAACAATATCCTTCATGGTATAGTTTAAAAAACCATTTGGTGTTGTGATATTTAGAAGGTACTCTCCACCAGCTACAACTTTTCCAATGGATAGAACTTCACTCGTCTCAGTGCTTTCAAAGCTATAAATGAGGTCAGGATTAAAAGCATAGAGCTGCTTATCGTCTTTAGCATTATTAATTCCAATTCCAATAGGAGCTTCAGTAGAGGCGTAAACTCCAAAGTAATTTAGTCTCTTTCCTACAAGTTCATTAATTCTTTCTTTATAAGAATCAATTGGCGTGGCTCCATAAATAATAGTCTCAAGATTAGGCCAAATATCTTTGATATATCTCTTACCTGTTGTCTTAAGTACTTCTTCAAAAATGGCAATTAAGTAAGTAGGAATTGCTGAGGCAATCTGAATATCTTGAAGAGTACTCTGCTCAACAATTCTTTGTATTTTCTCATTCCAATCTTCAATCTCAAGAATCTCCTGAGAAGGGAAAGTGACTTTCTTTAGCATCTTAGGTGTTTGGGAGCTTAATATTCCTGAGATATATCCATATTCGACCCCATTGGCAGTATAGTTCTTTGGAGTTGACCCATAACTTAACCTAGGTGAATTTACGAGATCGATGCCTCCAACAATATGATTGATAACACTTGCTTGATACTTTTGTGCTCTTTTAAAAATATCGATCATATCCTTATTATAAGGAACCCTCTTGCTATCTTGCCCACTAGTTCCAGAAGTTAGCCCAAAACATTGAACACGATTCTTAAATAAAACTCTACTCTCTTGCCCCACTAAACTTTCTACATAAGGTGCAAATTTATCATACTCACTAGAGCTCACTCTTTGAATAAAGTTGTCATAGCTTTCGATATTATTTAATCCATGATCTCGATAAATATCCGTTGAGTGTAACTTCTTTTTAAGTTCTACAAAGTTTTCCTCTTGCTTTTGCTGCATTCCTTCCTGATCTAGAGATATCTTCAAATACATATTGTTCAAAAGAATTTTAGATACTGTACGCTTTAGTGATTTCATTTTTTTCCTCCAAGTTTGTTTGCAGGAGAAAACTAGCAAAGAGAAAATCTATTTACACTCAAGTCTGTTGACAGATTTTTTTCATTTTTGTCAAAAGGCCTTAGTTTTGACAAAAACTCTCATTTTGTGTCAAAAGTTTTAATTCTTAGAGATGAGTTCTGATAAGTTTTCAGATGGTTGCAGCGTCATAAACTCTGAAAAGAGTAAGTAAATTATACTAGGGTCCTCTCTCAGCGCCTCCATTACTGAGTCACTATGGCGACTCTTTGAGAGTTTTTCACCATTTTCAATAACTAATGAGTGATGAGAGAAGTTCTCAATCTTTGGAAAAGTCGAAAGACCAAAGTCATTTGCTAGCGCAATTTGTATTGCCGAAGAAGTTAGGAGGTCTTCTCCTCTGAAAATATGTGTGACTTTATCTGAGAAGTCTTCATAAATACTTACTAATTGATAGGAGGGAATATTGTCTTTTCGCCACAGTATAATATCTCCTATATCTCTTTGAATTGAAATCTCTTTCCCATCAAAGTGGTATGAAGTATTTGGACTATTATATCTAATGGCATGAAGATCTTGGACAAAAGAAATTTCTTTATTCTTACAAAACCCAGGATAAAGCCCTTGTTCATTATTTTCAAAGATTTTCTTCCTAGAGCACTCACAATTAAACTTTCTCTCTAGCCCCTTTAGAAAATCCCAATACTCATTATGTTTCTTTGCTTGGGAGAAGTTGTTCTTAAAGTCCCTTAGATTTTTTGGGCCAAAGTCTATATCTATTTCTAAAAGTTTAATCGCCTCAAAGACTTCCTCAATATAAATATCTTTACAACGAATATGGTCGTGATCATCAATTCGAAGTCCCAGCTCAAGACCTTTCTTATTGGCCATATAAGCAGTATAGATAAAGTTGAAAATATTCCCCAAGTGCAAATGTCCATTGGGAGTTGGTGCAATTCTAGTTCTCATAACGATAGAGTTCTCCTACTTCATAGGCATATTTTACCTTACCGGCAGAACTATACAATATCTTAATTATTAGCCTTACACAGTAATAAATACTATAATCAAGGCCATGAAAAAAATATTAATCCTTGGTAGCTCAAGTTGGATAGCACATTACTTAATACCGTCACTGAAAAAAGAATTTGGTGAGTGCCACATTGTCGGTAGTGTTCTAAATAATAAGCCTGAGCATTTAATTGATACTTTCAAGGCCTCCAACGATCAGCTTGAAGTTATCGATGAACAAATTATTGCGCTATCTCCAGATATTGTGATCAATATGACAAGGGGTGAAGATGATGATGGATTCACTCTTCATAAATACTTAATTGAAAAATCTCAAACACTAAATTTTCACTATAATTACTTCTCTTCATTTAATGCGCTAGATGCAAATGTTTCTAGTGAACACTATGAAGATGAGATGCCTAATTCTCAAACAGAGTACGGTCAGTTTAAGGCCAAGTGTGAGCTTGAACTTGAAAAAAGTGGTGATAATTTTTCTATTTTTAGATTTGGTGCTACCCATGGTTGGGCACCCAACTCACAGTCTAGAACAGAGTTATTCTTAGAAGTCATGTTAAGTGGGGAGTCTCTCACTATTGATCGCGGTGTTCTTCAAAATAGACTCGCAACAAATCACTTAGCAGATATGATGGCCGCAGTTCTAAAGCGTGATGGAAAAGGTGTTTTTCACTTCGGAGCTAAGGATGGATCAGATGAGCTCGATTTTCTTAGAGAGCTTGCCCATAGCTTTGGACACCCAAGAGAGCAAGTTATTGAAGGAGGCATTAATAGCTGTAACGCTTTAATGATTCCAGAGAGAACTCTAAAGCTAATTGGTCCAAGTTATGAAAAGAGCGAAGAGGATACAATCATTGCCGTTAGACACATGATCCGCCTCGCTCAATTTATTCTATAAAGCGCCGTCTTTAATTTTATCGACAATACTTGGATCAAGTAGTGTTGATGTATCACCAAAATTATCAAATTCTTTGGCAGCAATTTTTCTTAGAATTCTTCTCATAATTTTTCCAGACCTAGTCTTTGGTAAACCTGGAACAATTTGAATTTTATCTGGTTTTGCAATGGGACCAATTTCTTCTGTGATAACTTTTAGAATCTCCTCTCTCATCTCTTCTGGACTATGGTTCTCACTGGCTATGACATAGGCATAAATCCCCTGCCCCTTTATATCATGAGGAAAGCCAACAATTGCTGACTCTATAACATCAGGATGCTGTCCAATTGCGTTCTCCACTTCAGCGGTTCCAATACGGTGACCTGAAACATTTAAGACATCATCCACTCGTCCAGTAATTCTATATAGTCCATCAGCGTCGCGCTTACATCCATCTCCAGTAAAGTAACTCCCTGGATAAGCACTTAAATAAGTTTGCTTAAATCTCTCATGATCACCCCAAATACTTCTAAGCATTCCAGGCCATGGCCTTGTAATACAGAGATTTCCTTCCGACTCCCTTTCTTCGATAACTTTTCCTTCGGCATCCATTAGCGCAGGAAAGACTCCAGGAAGCGGTAGAGTTGCAAAACAAGGTTTCCCCTCTGTGACTCCTGCCAGAGAGGAGATTAAAATTCCTCCAGTCTCTGTTTGCCACCAAGTATCAACGATAGGGCATTTCTCTTTTCCAATAGACTTATTATACCAATGCCATGCTTCTGCATTAATAGGTTCGCCTACTGAGCCCAAAACTTTCAATGAGTCTAAATTATTATTGGTAACAAATGATGGGTCACACGCCATAAGGGCCCTCACTGCTGTTGGAGCAGTATAGAAGTGAGTGATCTTATGCTTATCCACAACCTCCCAAAATCTTCCAGGGTTTGGGAAAGTTGGAATCCCTTCAAACATTGTTGTAGTAACACCGTTTAGCAGTGGACCATAGGTTAAATAAGTATGTCCTGTAATCCAACCAATATCTGCTGTACACCAATAGCGATCTTCCTCATTCATTTGGAAAACATTTCCAAAAGTATATGCTGCCCAGACCATATATCCAGCAGTCGTATGTAAGACACCTTTTGGTTTTCCTGTAGATCCTGAAGTATAAAGAATAAAGAGAGGATCTTCTGCTTGCATAGTCTCACTTGGATAATCTGAAGAAGCCTCTTTATAAAGATCATGCCACCATAGATCTCTTCCCTCTTTCATTTCAATATCATTTCCCACTCTTTTGTGAACAATGACTTTTTGAACGGGAGAATTATCTAAATCATCCAATGCCTTATCTGCAATGTCTTTTAGGTGAATTATCTTCTCCCCTCTGTGACCAGCATCATTCGTAATAAGAATTTTACAATCACAATCTTCAATTCTTCCCGCTAGGGCGTGAGCTGAGAAACCTCCAAAGACAACAGAGTGAATTGCACCTATTCGTGCACAGGCCAATACAGAAATCATAAGTTCAGGAACCATAGACATATAAAGACAAACTCTATCTCCTTTCTCTACCCCCTGTGCTTTAAGCATATTAGCGGTCTTGCAAACTGCAGTATGTAATTGCTTATATGTATACTCAAGTGCTGGCTCATTAGGATCGTTAGGCTCATAAATAAGAGCGACTTTATCGCCTCTCTCTTCTAAGTGTCTATCTAAGCAGTTTTCAGTAATATTTAACTCTGCACCATCAAACCACTTTATATTGGCATCCTCTATACTTCCGCTAAGGACACTCTCCCACTTCTTATTCCACTTAAAAGTGTCGGCCACCTTTCCCCAGTAAAGTTCTGGGTTACTTCGCGACTCTTGATAGGCCAGTGCATATTCCTCTAGACTCTTAATTTTCCAATCCATAAAAAATCCTATTCTAAAATTTAATTATTTTTTTAATTCTTCTTTAATGACTTCTTCAAGGCTTTGATGATGGAATTTAATACTTAGTCCACCAAGTTTAATTCTAAGCTCAGGGTTGTGAGACTTTTGGGCCCCTTTCCAATCGAATTCAATATTTTTGAACTTATTAGAGAAATCGACAAAGCTCTCATCGATAACACATTCAATATGCTCAAACCCTTCCTCATAATTGACCTCTCCCTTGGGTGCAGGTAACTCAAGAAGTGGAATCTTATGATTCTTATATAGAAGTGGTGAAGCAAGTTTAAAAGTTGAAATCGGTCGATTTGAAATCATCGCCTCGTGCAAGAGAGAGTGTTCTTTCTCTAGTGCTAACTTCAACTCTTCGTAGCGAATACTAGAACTTACTCTATAGCAAATATGATCTATAAAATACTCTTCAAGATTGATTCCTAATATTTTTAAATCTTCTTCAATTTTACTGAGAACACTTTGTGCTTTTGAAAAATCTAGCATGAATACTTCTAGGCCGTACGCTTAATTAAATGATATCCAAATTGAGTTCGGACAGCTCCAGAAACTTCTCCAACTTTTAAAGCAAAGGCGGCTTGCTCAAATGGCTTGACCATCATTCCCTTTCCAAAAGATCCCAAACTTCCACCATCTTTTCCCGATGGGCAATTCGAGTAATCTCTTGCTAGCTCTTCAAAAGTCTTTCCCTCTTCAATTTTCTTTAAGAGATCAGTGATTTCATATTCGTGGTCTACAAGAATATGTTGTGCAGATATTTGTGACATGGCCTTTCCTTAATTTCAGTTTTATTTACTTTAAGGTTAGCGATGGGCACCTCTTTTGTAAATATTTGTATAGCTCTCGGTCATTTTCATGGATCCAAAAAATCTCGTCTGACTTTTTATCAAATAATTCACTATTTCTTACACGACAGGTCTGACCCATAGCATCTCTAAAAGTTGAATAGCGATCGAGATACCAAGTTGGTGACATACCTAATTTAAAACCAGAATCTAGAATAAGAGTTGGATAGCTCTCTATTTCAAAACCCCCATTATTATTTGGAGAAAGAATAGGATCTAAAGAAAACTCTCCTCCCCTAAGCTCTATAGGCTCTGCCGTTTCTTTATCAAAAATAAACTCTCTCCCATTGGCCATCGTTAAAACAACACTATGTTCTAAAATATCATAGGAGATGAGCCCGTTACGCGGAAAGAGATGAAATTCTCTGGCCCCTGTATATGTACTTGATGGTCCAGGACCAAATGAATTAAAAATCTGAACTTTTCCTCTAGAGGTAATGAGAAAGTTTCGATACTCCAAGTTATAAGTCTTTCTGGAAGAAATACTTATATAGCAGGTGTCTGTTTGAGACCAGTGCCCTTGTTGAATTTTAATAGTATCTAGAAATTCAATTTCGCTTTCACAGTGATAAGCAAATGAAGTTGAACTAAGTAATAGAAGTGTCATAAGAAGTTTTTTCATAATTCTATGAAATACTATCTACGCCCAAGTCGCAACTAAATTAATCTGACTCTACCAACTGTTTTAGTCGGTTTATCTAATATAAAATGACATTCATTGTACTTAGCTCTTTTAAGCTCGATAATAGTCTCAATCAAATATTTAAGTTCAGGAGGAACCCATGATAAAGAATATTGTGGCACTACTACTTCTCGTTGCCTTTGTTCAATCAGCGAGATCTCATTCAGGTGCTAATCACTTTCAAGAAACCCAGAGAAGTATCTACGCTTCTATCAAGTTTGAGGACTACCCTAAAGGTATGCAAGCGATTCAAAAACTTGATCTTGATGTTACAGGTGTTGATAAGAAGAATAAGATTGCTGATGTCTTTGTGACTACCGAGCAGTACAAGGCCCTAAAAGAGCTGAATTTTAGAATTATTGAAAATAAATCATCTAAAGCACTCAAGGCGGTTGATGAGAAATATAAATCTCCCGATGAAATAGAAGCTATTTTAAAAGAATGGGAGAAAGAAAATTCAGACATTGCAAAACTTCATATTATTGGACAATCCTCTGAAGGAAGAAATATCTATGCTATGAAGATTTCTGATAATGTCTCTTTAAAGGAGGATGGAGAATCGGCCATTCTCTTCAATAGTATGCACCACGCTAGAGAAGTGATGTCACCAGAAGTTACTCTAGATATTATAGAGTCATTAATTACCAACTATAAAACAGACGCAAAAATTAAGAACTACGTAGACTCTAATGAGATCTGGGTTGTTCCTATGATAAATGTTGACGGTAACGCGAAAGTTTGGAGTGGTTCAAGTATGTGGAGAAAGAACACGAACTACGGACACGGTGTAGATATTAATAGAAACTATCCATATCTCTGGGGAACATGTAACGGCTCTAGTGGTTGGACATGGTCAAGTACTTACAGAGGTCCAACAGCAGGATCAGAGCCAGAGTCTAAGGCCCTAATGAACCTTGTTAAAACAATTAGACCTGTCTTTAATATCAGTTATCACTCTTATAGCGAAATAGTTATCTACCCTATGGGATGTAGTGGTTCACGAACTCAGACAAAAGAGGTTGTTGAAAAAATTGGAAAAGAAATCGGTGAAAGTATTCAATACGAAGCAGGAACAGCCTGGGAGCTACTCTATTCAGTAGATGGCTCAGACATTGACTGGATGTACAATGCCTATCAAGTTATTCCTTATGTCATTGAAGTCAATAGCAGATCACAAGGCTTTCAACCAAATTACGATAAGTGGAGAGATAAGACCGTTCAAAGAAATAGAGCAGCATGGATGAAGCTATTAGATAGAATGTCTCAATCGGGAGTCAAAGGACAGCTCGATGCAACCTACCCTTCACCAGAGTCTTATCAAATAGAAGTGAGAACTGAAGCGGGTGAGATTTTCCAAAACTATAGAATCAATCCAAACGGGACATTCCACATTGTTTTAAATGAGGGTAAATATACTTTCACTCTTAAAAAAGGTAGAAGCACCGTTGATTCAAAAGTTGTATCAGTAGAATCTAGCTTAAAAAATATTAATTTTTAATTTTCCTCGGTCCGAAGAATCTCTTCGGACCTTCTGTTTAACTCAATTCTTTTTACACTAATACATTTGCATGCTATCTTTTTTAAAGAGGTAAAAATGATTGATTTAAAAGAGAACCAAACCGCTTGGTATTTAATTTTTATTTGCTGGGCCATTGCCTTCATTGCAACAGCTGGAAGCTTATTCTTTAGTCAGGTAATGGAGTTCCCCCCTTGTGAGCTTTGCTGGTATCAAAGAATTTTCATGTATCCGCTTGTTATCTTCTTTGTCATAAGCTTGATAAACTTAGAAGCTAGTGCCTTTAAATACTCTCTTCCTCTAGTTATTCTTGGATGGATCACTTCCCTCTACCACAATTTACTTCACTACGGCATTGTTCCAGAGAGCGCCTCACCATGTAGAGAGGGAGTTTCTTGTGCAGATATTTGGATCAATTGGCTTGGCTTTATCACAATTCCGATGATGTCCTTCTTTGCCTTTAGTATAATTTTAATCATTCTCACCATCTTTTATAGGAGATACTTAAGATGAGTAAAAATAAAGTAATCGTTCTGGCCACAACTGTATTCGTTATCTTAGGTTTCGTATCCGCCGCCATTTTCTACAAAACACACCAAGAAGAGCAAGACTCTAAAGCAGCTAAGGAGAAAGAAACTCTCTTCATAAGAAATCACTCTCCTCAGATGGGACCTGACGATGCTCCCGTTAAGTTAGTTGAGTTCATGGACCCAGAATGTGAGAGTTGTAGAATGTTCTTTCCGTTTGTTAAAAATTTAATGAAGAAATATGAAGGAAAGATTCAACTCACTATTCGTTACGTCCCTTTTCATGGAAATTCAAAATTTGCGATCGCCATCTTAGAGTCCGCAAGAAAGCAAGGAAAGTACTGGGAGACTTTAGAGATTCTCTTTAAGAATCAACCAGCATGGGGAAATCACCATCAACCAAGACCTGAGCTTATCTGGAATTATCTACCAATGGTTGGTCTAGATGTTGACCAGATAAAGAAAGATTATAAAGACCCTGCTTGGACAAAAATTATTGAGCAAGACTTTGCCGATGCTAGAGAGCTGGGAGTAAGAGCGACGCCAACTTTCTTTATTAACGGTATGCCACTTAGAAGTTTTGGTTACCAACAACTAGAAGATCAAATCAAAGAAAATCTCTAACAATAAAACAATCGCTTAACGCGCTTCTAAATAACAAAAGGTGCCTCGCACCTTTTGTTCATCCTAGAAATTCTAACTATTTAAAGTTATAGTCTGCTCAAATTTTATAAGTAAAAAGGATATTCAATCATGATGAGCAGTGAAGAGTTCAAGCAGAGAATTCTTGAAGGAATCCCAAGCGTACTTCCTCCAAAGAAACCCTACGAAACACAGATCAATCACGCCCCAAAGAGAAAGGCCATTTTAGATGAGTCTGAAAAGAAGCTCGCACTAAAGAATGCTCTTCGCTATTTCGATAAGAGCTTTCATGCAGAATTAATTCCTGAGTTTAAAGAAGAGCTAGAAACATATGGAAGAATCTATATGTACCGCTTTAGACCTGACTATAAAATTTCAGCTAGATCAATTGAGGACTATCCTTATAAGTCTAAGCAAGCTGCGGCCATTATGCTTATGCTTTCAAATAACTTAGACTACGCTGTTGCCCAACATCCACATGAGCTCATTACTTATGGAGGTAATGGTGCCGTTTTTCAAAACTGGGCCCAATATCTTTTAACGATGCAATACCTAGCAACAATGACTGATGATCAAACACTCGCTCTCTACTCTGGTCATCCAGCAGGACTCTTTCCTTCACATGCTGGTGCTCCTAGAGTCATCGTCACAAATGGAATGATGATTCCAAATTATTCAAAGCCAGATGACTGGGAGAAGTTTAATGCTCTAGGTGTAACTCAATACGGTCAAATGACTGCTGGGTCATTTATGTATATTGGTCCTCAGGGAATTGTTCACGGGACAACCATTACTGTTTTAAATGCAGGTAGAAAAATAAGTAAGGGCGATACAGACCTTGCGGGAAAACTCTTCGTAACAGCGGGACTTGGTGGAATGAGTGGAGCCCAACCAAAGGCGGCAGTGATCGCTGGATGCATTGGAGTGGTCGCAGAAATTAACCCTAAGGCCGTACAAACAAGATATGAACAAGGCTGGGTAGATGAAGTTTACAGCTCCCTTGATGAATTAATTCCTAGAATTCAAAAGGCCAAAGAAAATAAGGAAGTCGTCTCTATTGCCTATCAAGGAAATATTGTAAATCTTTGGGAGAGACTTGAGAGTGAAAATATTCATGTTGAACTTGGTTCAGATCAAACTTCACTTCACAATCCTTGGGCAGGTGGATACTACCCTGCAGATGTCGACTTTGAAGAATCAAACCGCTTAATGGCCGAAGAGCCTGAAAAGTTTCAACAACTAGTTCAAGAGACACTTAGAAGACATGTAACTGCCATCAATAAATTAGCGCAAAAGGGAATGTACTTCTTTGATTATGGAAATGCTTTCTTACTCGAAGCCTCAAGAGCTGGCGCAGATATTATGAAAGATGATGGGAAATTCAAATATCCAAGTTACGTTCAAGATATTATGGGACCAATGTGTTTTGACTATGGCTTCGGACCTTTTAGATGGGTTTGTACCAGCTCAGAACAAAGTGACTTAGACACTACAGATGAAATTGCTAGAGATGTTCTAAAGAATTTAATGAAAGAATCTCCAAAAGAGATCCAACAACAAATGCAAGATAATATCACTTGGATTGAAGGCGCGAGAGAAAATAACTTAGTCGTTGGCTCAAAAGCAAGAATCCTCTACGCCGACAGTGATGGAAGAGTTGAAATTGCCCTAGCCTTTAATAAGGCAATCAGAGAGGGAAAAATTAAATCACCTATCGTTCTTGGGCGAGATCACCACGACGTCTCAGGAACAGACTCTCCATACAGAGAGACATCGAATATATATGATGGATCAAGCTTCACTGCCGACATGGCCGTTCAAAACTTTGTAGGAGACTCATTTAGAGGTGCTACTTGGGTCTCTCTACATAATGGTGGAGGCGTTGGCTGGGGAGAAGTTATTAACGGAGGCTTTGGAATGGTTATCGACGGAAGCGCGGAGTGTGATCAAAGAATTAAGTCAATGCTCTTTTGGGACGTTAATAACGGAATAAATAGAAGAAGCTGGGCCAGAAATGAAGGTGCTACTTTTGCAATAAAAAGAGCAATGGAAAAAGAGCCTCTATTGAGAGTGACTCTACCTAATTTAGTCGACGAAAATTTATTATAAAAAATTCTCGCTAAGAAAGATCCATTTTTCCTAGCGAGAACTTTAACACTTTTAACTCAACATACATTCTACTCTACTAAAGTGCTCTACTTTTTGGGGAATAAGAACATCAAAATCTTCAAAGGCAATTTGGTGGGTAGAGTTTTGCCCGTGATCAATGACATTAATAGCATATTCGAAATTAGTGCAAGTTATGACTTCAATCGAACCATAGAAAAAACTGAGACCTCCTAAGTCTGTGAGACAGGGTCTAGCGAACGTAATTGTTTCAAAAATCTTCCTGATGCTAATTCCACACTCTCTGGCCTTTGTTAAACACTCCTGAGTAAGAATTATATTTTGAAATAAATGGTTCACAATCAACTCCTGTTCTTTGTTTTCTGTGTTGAGTTCATAATGACGTATTTCTGAGCAAGATTGCGCAAAAAATACACTTTTTTACTCATTTTGTATAATTTCAACACATTAAGGGGTCAAATTAGTGTTTTTCTTACTCATTCATTTTTCTTAAAAAGTGGCAATTTATAGAGGCGTGCAATTAATTTTCAGTATGTTAGAATAGATAGTGAGTAAAATATTCTAAGTTATACTCAGGAGTAAGTATGAGTGAAATGAAAAGAGTTAATGTCCATATTCCAAAAGAATATTACGAAAGTATTATGGAACAAGGTTTAAAATTAAGTGGAGTCATCCGAGAGGCCCTTGAAGACCAACTTAATCCAAATACAATTACGCTCTCTGTTTCAAAGAAAACACATAAAATATATATGGAACTTTTTAGTACGACAGACTGCAATGACAAGGACTTCGAGCCGTATCTAAAAGAGGCCTTACAAAAATTTGTTACAGACATCATACAAAAGAGAAGTGATACTCTTCAAAGTATTAAAGAAGAACTTGAAAAATAAAAATCAAAAGGACGACTTCCATGTTTAAGATATTCATCACTCTTTTTATAATATTCAATATTCAAGCTAATGATGTAGGACAAATTCTCTACGTAAAAGGAATTGTAAAGGTTAAAACAGGTGAGAATGTATCGAATGCTGAAAAAGGAAGTCCTCTTAAAAATAAATCAATCATTCAATCAGGGAAAGACTCCCTTGCCATCATCTCTCTCAGTGATGGTTCTAAAATTAAATTAAATAGTGAAAGTAAAATAATTGTCTCAATCTCAAAGAATGAGCCTCCACAAGTTGGACTCTTCAACGGAAGTTCATTCTTCAGTGTTCTAAAAAGCAAGGTTATGAAACAAGACAAATTCATTGTAAAAACTAAGAATGCTGCCCTAGGAGTGAGAGGAACTCAATTCTTTGTGAGTTACGGAAAGAAGAGTGGTCAAGATGAGTGGATGTGCGTAAATGAAGGAGAAGTTGCCGTTAGACCTAAAGGTAAAGCGACAAAAGTCTTAGTCAAAAAAGGCGAAGGTGTTCAAATTAAAAGTAAGCAAGAGGTCTCTACTCCTAAACCTCTGGCGTGGACACAGAAGCTAAATTGGAACTTCAATGAAAACTCTAGTGAGCTCGAAAATAAAGTTAATATTGAAGATGCGTACACTGATATCTTGGATCAAGACTATGATTAAGAAAGTAATCCTTCTACTCCTACTCTCTTCTATGGCCTGGTCTTCTAATATTCCAAAAGAAGCCAGTAAAACAGACCCGTCTCTGGTTCTTCGACACTTTCATAAATTTAACTCAAAGGTTAAATCCCTTATTACATTTTCGCTAAAAGAAGGAAGTAGTGATAAAGACTTATCCCTCTCCCTGCGCTACAGACTTCACTCTAACTTTCATATAGCGACAAACTTTAAGAGAAGTTACGGCCTTAGGCATGACGATGATTG
The DNA here is from genome assembly GCF_000210915.2 of Halobacteriovorax marinus SJ. Lineage (NCBI taxonomy): Bacteria > Pseudomonadati > Bdellovibrionota > Bacteriovoracia > Bacteriovoracales > Halobacteriovoraceae > Halobacteriovorax > Halobacteriovorax marinus. The sequence goes on along the minus strand of NC_016620.1, from coordinate 949,414 downwards.
GGTAAAAGAAAATGGAGTTTGGAAGTGGAAAGAGACAAAAACTAGGGGCGAAAATATTTTTGGGGTTCATCTAAATGCGAAGAAAATATTCCAAGACAATATTTTTGAGCTTAGAACTACTATAGAGAGAAATAATTCTAACTCTAATAACACCCTTATTCTTAGACCTGGAGTAACTCATATATTCTTTAAAGGTGGTGCGCCCATTATAAATATTTATGCTAGGTACGCACTCTACCTCCCAATGAACTTTAGTGAGGAGACTATCTATAAACAAAGTCTCTATGCCGGAGTGACTTATCACTATAATTCATTTTTTAAACCGGGGCTCTTTTTTAAGAGGACATCGACGAAATGGACTAATTCTAAAAATGCTAAGGAGCTGCAAGTTCCAAGCTATTCAGTCGCAGAGAGCACAAACTCAATTGGTCTGGCCCTCAACTTCTACTATTAACAAAATGAAATAATTTCGTACTCCCTAGACTCACCGTTCATCTCAACTTCGAAACTATCACCCTCTTCAAGGTCTAGAACTTCATTTCCAATTGGAGAAAAAACCGAAATAGTGAGAGCAACCTCATCATCTACGTTAACAATATATCCACCAGCAGCAGGAGTAATAAAGTATTTCTTCACTAGATTATTAAACTTAATCTCAACTAGAGAGCCGATAGTAACAGTTGGCTTTTTTGAAAGAGAGTCCGCTGCTAATTCTTCAATAACATTTAAATCCATCTCTAACTCATCAACACGAACCTTTTGCGCTCCGGCCAAATAACCGGCCTCAATACTTCTAGTGTCCCACTTACTCTCCGACTTAAAGTCAGGGTCTCTGGTTGCACTTTTTGAAGTGTCATAGGCTGCCTTCGCCTTTTCTAACTCAACCTTTATTTGATCTATTAAATTAGCTAGTAACTTCTTTTTATTCATATATTGCCTATAGTTTTGAAAATAAAATTGTAATAACTACGATTAAAAGAGCGCTACTTAGTAGCATCACATCTCTTGCATTGATCATATCCTCAATACGAGCGACAACCTCCATCTTAGAAGGGACTCTCTTATACTCTTTAGTAAGCATCTCTCTAACGAGAGGCGTGATTTTCTTTTTATAAGGAGCATCTTTATAAAAAACGACCTTCAAAGCAAAGATAAAAGTAATAAAGAGCCAGTATAACTTATCCCATTCATAGGGAGAATAAAGGTAAACTAAAAGTAAAGGGATACTAGTCGTACAAATTAAAATCAAAAATAATCTTAACTGTAACTTAAAGTAGAGTAGTATTTTTTTCATAGTCCCCAATTCTCCAGACGATACTTTGACCTAAAATCCTAAGTATACTATATTACGGCAAAATTCATCTATCATCTAGGACTAACTATGAAATTACTTTTACTTCCATTTCTATTATTAACTGTTTCGGCACATGCAAATTGTGAATTAGATGCTGCCAACTACTTAAGATCTTTTGGTAATAGAAGTGACAGACCGATGCAAATGTCTGCGCCAATTCTTTTAGAGGCGAATACAGACTTCACGACTCCAAGAGGGCAACTTCTGGCAAATTACTCTATAGATACTGTTGTATTTTACAACACAGGTTCATATCACTCAGGTTGGTTTAAAGAAGCAGTTATTCTAAACCCTGAAAACTGCTATGTACTCAATCACTTTGTTGTAGAAGCAGAGTAAGAGCTAGAATACTTTCTCTCTCACTTTCCAAAAGTTCTTCACCTTTCTGGCGATAACATATTTGGGCATACGAAAAAGTGGAGAGATTCTTACAACTTGCTCTGGTGAGATAATATCAAACTTCTGACCAGAGTTTTTTAAATGGGGCCTAACAAAGCTATGAAAGAAGGCCCCTTTCTGATCATCTCTAGCGAGATAGAAATACTCACTTAAGTGCTCTCCATCATAATCATAGTAACGAACACTCAATCTTTCTCTACCTTTTTTGTCGTGATCAACTTCAAAATTCATCGTATCACATCTAAGCACATGGGCGTCTTTAAGTTGCATGGCCTCTTTTAGCTTAGTGTCTGGATCTATAAGTACTTCAGAACAACCACTACACTCTCTGGCAGAGATATCATTCTCAAGCCCACAGCTCTCACAGATTTTAAATCTAAAAAGAAAGCCACAGGCAGAAATTTCAAATGTCTCAGGATCTTCATAGGCACCTTGGCACTTTCGTCCATAATGTTCAATGATATGCCCGTCCTCAGACTTCTTACCCCAAAAGATATTTTCGTGCCCGCAATCAGGGCATAATACATTTACGGCCTCACTGTCACTATCGACCTTCTCATTGCCAACTTCAGGAGAAAAAAGATCATGCCCCTGTCCCGTATAATCTAGAACCAGACAATCTTTCTTTCCTTCAAAAAGTCTCAGACCCCTTCCAATAATTTGTTGATAGAGACTTACAGACTCTGTTGGTCTAAGTAGTGCTATTAAATCTACATGAGGAGCATCAAAACCAGTTGTTAGAACTGATACATTAACTAGAAACTTTATTTTTCTTTCTTTGAAAGAACTTATAATGCTATCTCTTTCAAAGTCAGGAGTCTCTCCAGTGACTATTTGCGAGATCTCTTTAGGCAAGAGCCCTAAAATTTCTCGAGCATGTCTCACTGATGAAGTAAAAATCATCACGCCTGCCCTACTACTTGCCTGCTCAATAATGTGTCCAATTATTCCTGGAGTCACTCTCTTTTGATCACCTAAAATTTCTTCTATTTGTAAGGTGGAGAAGTTTCCATTTTGATTTGGAGTAAGGCTTGAGAAATCGTAGCACGCCACCGGTGAATCGATAACTATAGGAGGAGTTAAATATTTATTCTTAATCATATAGCTAAGAGGAAGCTCATATATACACTTCTTAAAAAAGCGCTCATCCTCACTCTTTTCCATTCCTCTATAGTGGTAGTTATAAATCCATCCAAGACCTAGACGATAAGGAGTTGCGGTAAGACCAAGAATACAAAGATCAGGATTATATTCTTTTAAAAGAGAGATCACACTCTGATATTGAGTCTCCCCTTCCATTGAAACTCTGTGACACTCGTCGATAATTAAAAGAGAGAAATCTTTAAAGAAGCTCCCCTGTGCTCTGGCCACTGATTGAATCGAGCCAAAGATAACTTTTTCCGTATGATCTTTTCTATTTAATCCAGCAGAGAAAATCCCTGCTTCATTTCCATAGCTCTCATACTTATCATGATTTTGTTCAACTAATTCTTTTACGTGGGCCAAGGAGAGCACTCTTCCCCTTGCAATTCTTGCGAGTTCAGCAATAACGAGGCTCTTTCCTGCTCCAGTAGGTAGAACAATAAGCGCAGGATCTTTACGCTTTTTAAAATGTTCAACAGTGGCATCCACTGCTTCTCTTTGGTATGGCCTTAACTCGTACATCTTGCTTTCTACAATGCTAATCTCTGTATAATGTGAAACCCATATTCAGATTCAACTGGCTCACTAATCTCATCAATCTTTAAATGATATATTGCGCGCTCTACCTCCGGAGCAACTTGACCAGAGACAAAGAGACCTAAATCTCCACCCTTTTGAGAGCTATTACATTCCGATAATTCTTTTGCGAGCTCACCAAAGTCCTCTCCCTGCTGTAACTTCTCTAGGACATATTGAGCGTCCTCTACATCTTCAAGTAAAATATGTCGGGCCCTGTAGCGAGCGAGTGATTTATGCATTCTTTTCTCCAACAACAGGAAATTTAACAATGAAAGACATTCCTTTATTTTCTCTTGGGCTTAATTCCATCTCTGCGCCGTGTTTATCTAAAACATTTCGAACTAAGCGAAGACCTAGACCTGTTCCCATCTCTCCCTCTGTTCCAGGGTGACGGTTGAAGTTCTCACCTCTTTTAATTTTTGTAATAAGTTCCTCATCCATTCCAGGTCCCTCGTCTTCAACTCGAAGAATATAGTGATCACCGACTCTTTCTCCATTAATTTCAATTGTAGAGTTACCAGGACTGAACTTTACGGCATTAGAGATTATATTTCTAAAGCATATAGAGACCATTCGATGCTCATAGAGAAACTTACAAGGAGTCGTGTTCTTCTTTATATTAATCATCTTCTCTTTAGCTAATTCAAAATTAAATTCTACAGCTTCATTGATACTCTCTTCAATATTAAGAAAGCTTCTAGATTCTCTTCCTTGTTGTAGCTCTGATATTGCCCAGTTCACAATATCACTAAGCATTCCATCTAATTTTAAAACGGTTCTCATGATAATTTCTTGAGACTTCTTAACTTTATCTAACTCATTATTTTCCAGACTAATAAGACTCGACTCTGCTCTAGAGAGCATGATCACAAGAGGACTTCTCACATCGTGACCAATAGTTGCTAAGATTTTATCTTTAGCACTATTAAGACCATCAAGTTCTTTTTGCGAAATAAACTCTCCTCTCGCCCATTTGTCATGCTTAATCTTAAACGTGCAAAGAAGGACCTCAATCGCAAAGAGCATAAAGGCCATATATCTATGAACTTCAACTCCATAAGTAAGTCTGGCATCTTGTAGAAATAAAAAATTCAACATCAGTGCGAGAGCGCAAATGGTAGAAGAGAAAATACGACCAGGAAGAATCATATAAAAACCAATGACCATCATCATTGATCCAGGAAGTAGAGTTAAGCTTGTTCCCTGTGTACAAAAAGTTAAGAGCACTATAATGGCGGTGGAGAGATACTTCATCGCATCTAACCAAAGTTCTAAATACTTTGGTCGCGTTTGAACCCTGCCATAGATAACAAAGAAGACCATGGATATCATCAATAGAAAAACTCTAAAAAGTAAGAGATCTTTAGCGCTAGCTATGTGAAATGCTCTCTGGAAATCCCCAAAAACTCCGGCCAAGAGAAAGAAGAAACAACAAAGAAAATAAGTTAAGAAAATATAGTTCTTATTTTCGTTCCACTTACTATTTAAAAATTCTCTTTCTAATTCTTTGGACTCGAGTGTGCCCCAGAAGTTAAATCTCTTTTCCATGCCTGGCCATCTAACCTTGAAATATTATTTCCTTCATATTAATCAACTCGTTATAAGAAATAAATGACTCATAGCCACGCTGTGCGCCATCTCTTTATAGTTAATAATTTTTAAGAATTCCTAATTTCATTTTATAGAGATTATACAATTTCAGCCTCTTGATGCGCTACTCACACTAAGGAAATACCTAATTAAATTGGTAAGTTTATGATTTTTCTTGTAGAACACTAAGATAATTAAAAGGAAAGTCGCATACATGAAAACAACCAAAGAATTTGTTGAATATAATCTTCAACCAGAACTAATCAAAGCTCTTAACTCACACGGTTTTAAAGAAGCCAGTGAAATTCAAGACCTAACAATCAAGCCAATACTAGAAAAGAAAGATATTTTTGCACTCGCAGAGACAGGGAGTGGAAAGACAGGTTCATTTGCCATTCCAATTATGGAGATCCTTCTAGAGGAAAAGGCCCTTGATAATCCAAGCCAACAAATCGTTATTTTAAGTCCAACGAGAGAGCTGGCCCAACAAACTAATAAGTTCTTTGAGCAAGTTGGTGCAGAACTAGGAATCAAATCTTCATGCATTATTGGTGGAGAGAAGATTGAGAAACAAATCGAAGAACTAAAAGAAGGCGTTCATGTTCTTGTGGCTACTCCAGGAAGGCTAAACGATCTCACAAAGCAAAAAGAAATCGATCTTGCAAATTGTCTCGCTGTTGTTTTTGACGAAGCGGATAGACTCTTTGATATGGGATTTAAAAAAGATATCGAATTTATTTTAAATGGCATACCAAAGACAAGACAACTTATCATGGTTTCTGCCACGACAAATATGGATGTTCTCAACACTGCATTTAAGTTTGGCTCTCAACCACTTGAGATAAAATTAAATGAGGAATCTATCCTTGTAGATAATATTGATCATAAAATTGCAATGATCGATAAGAACGAAAAAATGCCACTCTTAGTAAAGCAGCTTCAAACTCACGAAGACGCTTACGCTATTATTTTCTGTAACACTCAATTTCAAACACACCTCGTTGCAGAGTGGCTTAAGAAAATGAACTTTAAGGCCAAGCCAATTTCAGGGCGCATGCCGCAGAATAAGAGAACTCGCTTAATGGAAGAGTTTAGATCTAAGGAAACGACTATTCTTGTTTGTACTGATGTAGCGGCGAGAGGACTCGACATTAAGGATGTAAACTTAGTCATCAACTTTGACCTTCCAAATGAAGCTGCAAGTTATGTTCATAGAATTGGACGTACAGGTAGGGCCGGAAAAGATGGTCAGGCCATCAGCTTCTGCTCTTTTGAAGACTGCGAAAACCTAGACCCTATCTCTGAATTTATTGGAGGTAGTATTCCAAAAATGGACCTAGGTGATGAGGACTTTGCAACTGATGTATGTCCTAAACCATATCTGGATGCGAAGTCTCTACAAGTCGTTGAGAGACCAAGCAGAGATAGCAAGAAAACTTCTAAATCAAAAGATACGAAGAAGCCAGCAAGTAAAGAAGTTAAGCCAAGAACAAGTACTATTCCATTTATTGGAAAAGTATTTAAAAACGATAGAAGATTCTTTATTTCTACAGCAAGCTCTGAGAAAGAGTCTATTGCAGCAGCGCTTAAGTACTTTGCAGTAAAAGACTCTCACTTAATCAATACAGAGTTAGTTAAAGAAGGAAGAAAACTCTTCTTCTTCTTTGGTCCAAGAAAGAATACATATAAGCACTCACTTAAGCCTATCTTTAAAAAAGTACTTACTCCATTTCTAATAGGTATTCTAAGAAAGGCACAACTTGATTTATTCGTAAAAGTTTCTTTTAAAGACGATCATCTCAAGGTGACTTACACAGGAAATGATCTAGGACTATTGCTAAGAAATAAAGCCGAGTTACTTATTTCATTTGAAACTTTAATTAAGCAATTTCTACTAAGAAAAGTTCATATGAAAAATGAAGTAAAACTTACGCTTAGATGTTTTAACGAAGACAATCAAAACGACAGACCTAAGAATAAGAGTAATGAAAAAGAAATTCTCTCATTAGTAGATGAGATGAAGAAAAAAGTCTTAGAATCTAAAAAGGCGATCCTTCTCAAGTCAATGAATCCGGCACAAAGAAGAATTGTTCATCAATATATTAGTGAAGACCCTAAATTTAAGTCCAACTCTATAGGAGAGGGACGCTTTAAGCAGGTAGAGCTTAGCTTAAACTAAGCTCCTACCCCTTTACAGTGAAGCCCTTTTCTTCAAGATAGGGCTTCAGCTTTTCTCTCTGATCTCCCTGAATCTCAAATGTATCATCTTTAAAGCTTCCACCTGTAGCACAGTAATTCTTTAACTCTTTCATTAGTCTTTTAAAGAATGGGGGATTATGTGGAAATTCATAGAAAACAGTAACGGCCTTACCGCCCCTTCCCTTTTTCTCAATCCTCATCTTTAAAGTCGTCTGCGATGGGATAATTTCAGGTAATTTCTCTTTCTTCTTCTTATTCTTATCCAGTTGATTCTTTCCAGAACCATCGCTGACGTATACTAATTCATAGTCATCATTATTCATATAGATCCTCAAAAATAGGTCATTTGACAGTAATTTTACAATAGAATGATGGGGTTCTTCATCAAACTTTGCTATAAAATACCTAAGGAGAAAGAATGTTTCCAATATTAGTTTTATTATTTACCGTTATTCCGGCCATAGAGATCTATCTCTTATTTTCGATTGGTGCCCAGATTGGCGGACTCAATACGTTAGCGGTAGTTATTTTAACAGGTATCGTCGGGGCCAGCTTAGCTAAATCACAAGGATTGGCCATTCTAGCTTCGATTCAAAATGATCTCAATAGAGGCTCTCTGCCAACAAACCAACTCATGCATGGACTTCTCGTCTTTGGAGGCGGTCTACTTCTTCTTACTCCTGGCTTTCTCACAGACATCATGGGAATCTGCATGGTCTTTCCAGGAACGAGACACCTACTCACGGCCTTTCTAAAAGGCTATTTCGAAAAAGCTATAAAGAGTGGGAATATCAAATTTGGTGCATCTAGCTTTGGTGGAGGTTTTAGCTACCAATCTAAGAGCAACCCATTTGAACAAGAACAGTTTAGCAAACGAACTAATCGTGAAGTTGAACCCGGTGTATTTGAAGCCGAGTTCAAAGAAAAATAGGGCCAGTGTGAAACTGGTCTCAAAATGCTTTAAACATCTTCTGACATCTATACCAAACTGACACCAAAAACATCTATTTTACTCTCCTATTTTTGGCATCTCACTTGCTTAGTAATTTTTATCGTTAAAAGTACTAAGGAATAGTATGAGTCAACCAGAAATGGTCCTCTATTATTGCGTCCATTATCTTGAGGGAGAGAGAAGAAATGAAGAAAACGTTATGCCTACTTGCCACAGCCGCCACACTAACAATGCCACAAGCACTTGCCGTAACTCAGAAGTTAAAAATTGATTTAAACGCGCAACACTCAAAAGGAGATCAAACTTTTCATCTTAAAAGAATGCTTAATGGAAAATTTGGAAAAGGAATCATTGAGGGACATAAACTTCAAAAAGTAGTTCTACAAGCTAAATCAAAGAAAGGAAATGCAGATGCAAACTTGGCGATCGGCTACTCTGAAACAGCACCAGAAGTTATCCCAGGAACAGTAGAGCAATTTGATAGCGATTTATCAGGATTCCATGCGATCACCCTCTCTGCTCCTTTAAGAGCTCAACAAGAGGCAGCCCCTTGGAAAGTTCACCTTAAAGGTAATATAAAAGTCGACTCTATAAAGGCAGTCACAAAACTAGAGCCTTCATACCCATACTCAAAAGTAGATGCCCTATCTTTTAAAATGGTAAATAGTTTTAAAGTAGATAAAATCATAGGAGATACAAAGAAGATTAATGTAGGAAAAGACTTTAAGGCCGTACAGTTAACAGCGAAAGGTAGTGTAAGTATCACAAGCGTTAAAGTAAAGTTTGCTGATGGACAAGTCGTTTTCCTAGATGAACTCGAAGGTAAAGTAAAAGGACCAACTTCATTTAAGTTTAATAAGGAACTCGCAAAAGAAGTTAAGTTCTTAGAAATCTCAGCAGTCTCTACAAACCTCTTTGGTAGTAGAGGTGAATTACAAGTATCAATCGCAGAAAAGAAAGGAGCACAAACACAACCAACTCGTCCGACGAGACCTACTCGTCCAACAAGACCAGCACGAGTTAGATAAGACACCCATGGCCCCCAAGAAAAGAGAGCTCCAATTGGAGCTCTTTTTTTATTTCAAAAAATCTCTCATGACTTTAAGCATGTCTTTTGGTTTCTCACTTAAAATAGAATGAGAAGCTCCTCGAATGACCTTTAGACGAGAATCCTTAATTTTTTCACTATAGCGACTTGCGGTCACAGGAGTCGCCTCATCGTATTGACCGCAAATAAAGAGAGTTGGAACTTTAATTTTAGAGAGGTCTTTTACACGATTATATTTCTTAAGTGTTCCCGTGGCCATGAACTCACTTGGTCCCCACATATACTCATAGACCTGCTCACCGTGAGGATTGGTATTTTTCTTCTTGGAGTTCTCTAAGAGTTTAGCCTTATCTCTAAAAACGTGTCTCGAATAGTACTCTATAATTGCCTCTTTATAGACTTTAGAATCTGTTGCACCTATTTCGTGACAATAGTTAATAATCTTTCGATACTTTGCCGGTAACTTTTCAATTAAAAGGTTTGCATCCTCTTGCCAATCTCTAGCGCTGAACATTGGAGATTGAAAGATAAGCCCTTTTACTTTCTTACCTTTTCTTAAATAGTACTCAAGAGCTAATGTTGTTCCCCAAGAGCCTCCCATTAAGTAGAATTCATCTAGTCCCCAATGCTTTACGAGAGTATCTAGCTCTTCAACAAAAGTTTCAATTTTCCAAAATTTCTTATCAAGCTCACTACTGCGGCCACCACCAATTTGATCGTAGATATAAACCGCTCTCTCATCTGATAGTTCAAACAAAGGCGTCATCTTCTTACTAGTCCCGCCAGGACCACCGTGAAGGCAAACAATCGGTGTTTTACCTTTTCGTCCCTTTTTCTCGTAATAAGTTGTTCCAAATTTATGTTTTAATTTAGCCATTTTTTACTTTCCTATTTCACTGATTTCTAAAAGTATATCCTATTTGCACTCCAATAAAAATAGACTAATATAGATATTCAAAAGAGGTTTCTATGATAACAATTAAAGATATTGAAAGAGCAAAATCGCTTATTGGTGACCAACTCATCAAAACACCATGTACCTACTCAACAACTTTGAGTGAACATACGCAGTGTAGCGTCTATTTAAAATTAGAGAACCTTCAATTCACTGGGGCCTATAAGATACGAGGAGCCCTTAATCGTTTAATGAACCTATCGCAAAAAGAAAAAGATAATGGTGTCATCGCCTCTTCCGCTGGAAACCACGCTCAGGGTGTGGCACTTGCCGCAAAGAAGTTAGGCATTAAGGCCACTATTGTTATGCCTGAGACGACTCCCCTCTCAAAAATACAGGGAACAAAGAAATTTGGTGCACAAGTTATTCTCCATGGAAACTTCTATGATGATGCCTACCAAAAGGCCCAAGAGATACAGAAAGAAAATGGATATACTTTCATTCATCCCTTTAATGATAATGACATCATTGCAGGACAAGGTACTATTGGATTAGAGATTCATGAATCCTTGCCTGATCTAGATATTGTTATCGTTCCTATTGGAGGAGGCGGTCTTATATCGGGAGTCTCTGTTGCCCTGAAAACACTTAATCCAAACATTAAAATCATTGGTGTTGAAGCACAGCAAATGGCCGCCATGAAGAGCTCTCTTCGGGCCAAGAAAATTGTTGAAGTACCAAAGGCGAAAACAATTGCCGACGGAATTGCAGTGACTACGGTTAAAGAGAATACTTTTGAGATCGTTTCCAAATATGTAGATGAAGTCGTTACTGTTACAGAAGCTGAGATGGCACAATCGATCATGATGCTCTTGGAAGTTGAAAAGATTTTAGTAGAAGGTGCTGGCGCTGCCGCTTTTGCAGCACTTTCTCACGGGAAGATCACAGGGATAAAAGGAAAGAAGGTTGGAATAGTTATTTCAGGTGGAAATATTGATGTAAATTTTCTCTCTCGAGTTATTGAAAGAGGTCTTTCTGAGGACGGTCGTTTAACTACGCTTAGAATCTATGTTCCAGATACACCGGGTATTATTTCAGATATCTCTAGAGTAGTCTCTGAGCACGGGGCGAATATTATTGATATTCACCATAATCGAACTTACACAACCACCCTTTTGGGACATACGACCGTTGACTTCACGCTTGAAACGAAAGGGCATACTCATATCAAAGAGATAAAAGCTGCCATTAAAACTCTGGGGCTAGAAGTTACTACCGATTAATTTCAGATAGTTACCACCTCATTACAGAGGTGTTCAAATAATGGACGGCCCATAAATATATTTCAATGGGCCCTTAGATTTTTCCTATATGTAATAGAATGAACTAAATACATTTTTAAGGAAAACTCTATGAAATTTTCAACAATTGCTCTCACTCTTGTCCTCTCTATGTCAGGCATTAAGGCCTCGCCATTAGTTGCTCCCTTTTACGTCGAGCAAGATAGTGCAAAAGAAAATATTCAAAATGAAATGACAGTCTTAAATAGTGGGATAGCTTCCCTACAATTTAGATTGGACATGATTAAAAGGGCCAAGAAGTCCATAGAGGTTGAGTACTTTATTTATAATCAAGACCAAGCGGGAAGAATTCTCACACAGGCCCTAGTTGAAGCCGCAAAGAGAGGGGTAAAGGTTAGAATTCTAGTAGATAAATCTATGCCTATCTTTGCAATGGATAATCATATCGCAAAAGAGTTGAGACAATATGGCGTCGATTTAAGATTCTATAATGATGCTACTCTTCTTGAACTTTCTACAACACAATTTAGATCTCATAGAAAGCTCTTTCTTATTGACGATGTAGAGGCCATTACTGGTGGAAGAAATATAGGCGACGACTATTTTGATCTCTCTGATCACTTCAACTTCTTGGATAGAGATATTCATGTTAAGGGAAGTATTGTGAAAACAATGAGAGAGTCATTTGATAAATACTTTGAGCATAAGATTGTTGAAGATCCAAAAGAACCTATTAAGCCAACTGGTTCAAAGATATCACTCTACCGTGGAGGAAGAAGGGCCACCGCCATAAGAAAGTATGAGAGTGATTTAAAGCAATTTAAAAAGGCACAAGCAAATGCAAAGCACTTTCTACTTGAGAATGACACCGATAGAGAAATAAAAGAGAAGGTGGAAATTATCTCTAGACCAATCCTACAGGAGAAGAAGAGTTACAACTGTCCTCTAACAACTTACGCGACAGATCTTCCAGGAGCAAGATTCTCTCAAAGATTGAGAATTGACTACGGTGACACTTATCGTGTTCTAAGAAAAGTGATGGGAAAGAAAATAGATGATATCAAAACTGATCTTCTTATCTCTTCTCCGTACTTTATCAATAATAAAATCACAAGAGGTATGATGTATGACCTCTTAGATAAAAATATTAATATTAAAATTTATACAAATAGCCTTGGCTCTACCGATGCTGTCTATGTTGCGGCAAATTTCTATGCTGATGTTTTTAAGTGGCAAGCAGAGGGAGTTAATCCATATATTCACAATGGGAAGTGGATTCCAGAGCACCCAACAATTTCAGAGGGTGTTAAGACGGCGAAATGGGGAACACACTCAAAGACGCAAATCTATGACAATGACGAAGTAATGATTGGGACTTATAACGTAGATAATAGATCCAACTACTATAACTCTGAGATGGCCATTTTTTGTAAGGGAAATCCAGAGCTAACAAAAGAAGTTGCAGACAATATTCACTCAAGAACTAAGGCCGGTTATAGAATTATTGATAACCATGAAGCAGTAGATGAAAATAATCTACCAGCAGATGTTTATGGAAATCCGACGAAGATGAGTAAATTTATTATGAATGCTATTGCGATTCCTTCAATACTTCTTAGAGATTTACTCTAAGAAGCAGATTTAAAATGCTCCTCTTCCACAGGGATCTCAGGCAGTAGCTCTAGATTCTCACTTTGACTTTTTTGAGTGTCTTTAATCACAATTTTAAAGACATTCTCTTTTTCAATATTTGAAAGACTAGCTCCATAGAAGAACGAACAAACTAAGTAGTAAACCCAAACGACGGCCATAACTATTGTAGAAAAGTTTCCATAATTTTGTGCCAGCTCTTGTTCTGAGAGTTTTACATAAATCCAGTGTCCAGATTTCCCTAGAACAAAGAGTGCTACAAATGAACACGCCCCAAGAAAAGCGTGACTAAGCGCAATTTTCTTTCCAGAACTAAACTTATAAAAGCCAGTGAAGAAGATTATCGAACTCAGAATTGGGAGTAATTGTAAATTGAAAACTGTTTTGGCTAAGTCTGGAAGCTTTTCAGGTCCTGAAAAAAAGACGGCCTTAAAGAGCACCTCATTAGAGCTCACAAAGAGAAAGCCCAAGAAGAGACTCATGCAAACCCCTATCATAAAAGACTTTAAATCTTCTACAAGATAACCACCCTTCGCCCTAGAGCCAGCGATCGTTCTCACTCCATACATTAGTGCAGAAATTAAGCCTATTAAGGAGTAGCCTAGAAAAAGTGTATTGAAGACATTTGATGACTTAGTTGTATGAAGTTGTTGATCAACAATCGCCGAGATACTTTTCATAATCCATGGAGCAAGGCTTGGAATATTCTCATTTAAAGAAGTTAGAACAATCCCTTTTGCACTTGCAATATCGCCAGTTAAAAATCCCACTAAAGAGATAGAAAGTAGCATTGCAGGACAGAAACTTAATAGCGCAAAGAATGTCGTAGCTCCGGCCAAGATCTCGCACTTTCTCTTTTTAAAAAGAAAAAAACCGTGCAACATCTTTGCAATGATTTTCGTAGTCATTCTATAGCTATAGGATTCATAATTTCGACTAAACTGAATTATTTGATGCTTGGCTTTTTTCATCTAAGGATTATCACCTACTACCATGAAAAGTGACTAATCTCTTAAAGCTATCCCCTCTTTTCAGTATCTTAGTGGCTGTTCTTCTTTCCTAAACTCCGCCAAATATAACTCCAAAAGTGGTCATTTATCTGATAGTTTACCCTCTCCACGTAAAAACAAGGATTTAATATGAAGATATATTCATGGAATGTGGCCGGTATCAGGGCCTGTGAGAAAAAAGGTCTCTATGATTGGTACCTAGAAGAACTAGCAGAGGTTTACTGCTTTCAGGAAACGAAGGCCCTTCCTGAGCAACTTAACGATCAACTTGTAAACCCAAAGTCCCACAGTGCCATTTATGCGCCGGCGGTAAAAAAGGGCTATTCAGGAGTATCAACTTGGGTAAAAAGTGGAATCGAACACAAGCATACTATAGGACTTGGTATTGAAGAATTTGATAATGAGGGAAGAACTATTATTACAGAGTTTGATAACTTCTTTCTCTTTAATTGCTACTTTCCAAATGGTCAGAGAGACCATGCGCGAGTTCCCTATAAGATGAGCTACTGCAAGGCCATTGAAGAGAAGGCGCAAGAACTACACCAACAATTTAAAAAAGATATTATTATTACAGGTGATTACAATACTGCTCACCATCCCATTGATCTAGCGAATCCAAAAACCAATACAAAGTCGACTGGCTTTCTTCCCCTAGAAAGAGAGTGGATGGATCACTTTGAGGAAATTGGCTATGTGGATATCTTTCGCCACTTCACTCCAGAGGAGAATGGTCATTACACTTGGTGGACTTATAGATCAAATTGTAGAGAGAGAAATATTGGCTGGAGAATAGATTACTTTTGGACCAATAAAGACATGCTTAAAAATATTAAAGGCTGTTCACACCACACAGATATTCTTGGAAGTGACCACTGCCCTATTTCCCTTGAGCTAAACTAGTAATAATACGAATCGAGATACTTAAAACTATCTCGGAATAGTATGTGACTACTGCGAAGCAATATGGTAAGTAAAATATAAATTTAAAATAGGAATTGTAAGAATGATTAGTGCTAATAATGTAAGTTTAGCTTTTGGTGGAAGAAAGCTTTTTGATGAAGTTAATATTAAATTTACTCCGGGAAATTGTTACGGCTTAATTGGAGCCAACGGAGCAGGTAAATCAACTTTCTTAAAAATCTTATCTGGTGATATTGAAGCTCAAACAGGAAATATTGAAATAAAGCCTGGAGACAGACTCTCAGTACTAAAGCAGGATCACTTTGCCTACGACGAACATGCAGTTCTAAAAACTGTACTTATGGGAAACCAGAAGCTCTTTGCTATTATGGAAGAGAAAGACGCCATCTATATGAAGGAAGACTTCTCAGATGAAGACGGTATTAGAGCCGCTGAACTTGAATCAGAGTTTGCCGAGCTTAACGGTTGGGAAGCAGAGTCTGAAGCTGCAACTCTTCTCTCTGGTCTAGGTATCGGTACAGAATATCACGATAAAATAATGAAAGACTTAACTGGTTCTGAGAAAGTTAAGATTCTTCTGGCCCAAGCACTAATTGGTGATCCAGATATTCTTCTTCTGGATGAGCCTACCAACCACCTTGATATTAAGGCCATTCAGTGGTTAGAAAACTTCCTAATGGATTTCACTAATACAGTTATTGTAGTTTCTCACGATAGACACTTCTTAAATAAAGTATGTACTCATATTGCAGATATCGACTTCGGTAAAATTACAGTTTATACAGGTAATTACGACTTCTGGAGAAAGGCATCAGAGCTTGCAATCCAACTTAGAAGTGATCAGAGAAGAAAGTCTGAAGAGAAGGCCGCAGAGTTAAAGAACTTTATTCAAAGATTCTCTGCCAATGCTTCAAAATCTAAGCAGGCCACTTCAAGACAGAAACAATTAGAAAAATTAAAAATTGAAGATCTTCCAATCTCTTCGAGAAAGTACCCTTATGTACACTTTCAACCAACTAGAGAGGCGGGAAAAGAGCTGCTAAAAGTTGATGGAATAAGCAAGACAATAGAAGGCGAAAAAATCCTAGACAATATTTCTTTCACTATTAATAAAGGTGATAAAGTTGTTGTTCTTGGAGAGAACGATGTGGCAAAGACAACTCTCTTTCAAATTCTTATGGGAGAAATTGAAGCTGACTCTGGAACATTTGAATGGGGTGTTACAACTTCAAGGGCCTACTTCCCTAACGACAATTCAAGTTACTTCAATGATGGAAAGTATTCTATTACAGACTGGCTTAGACAATACTCA
The DNA here is from genome assembly GCF_000210915.2 of Halobacteriovorax marinus SJ. Classification (NCBI taxonomy): domain Bacteria; kingdom Pseudomonadati; phylum Bdellovibrionota; class Bacteriovoracia; order Bacteriovoracales; family Halobacteriovoraceae; genus Halobacteriovorax; species Halobacteriovorax marinus. Next base: position 933,061 of record NC_016620.1, on the reverse strand, counting down.
GAAGAAAAAGATGAGTCTTTCATTAGAGGCTTTCTAGGAAAGATGCTCTTTTCAGGAGAAGAGGCCTTAAAGAAAACAAATGTTCTCTCAGGGGGAGAGAAAGTTAGATGTATGCTTTCTAAGATGATGCTCTCTGGTGCCAACGTTCTTCTACTAGATGGTCCAACAAACCACCTTGACCTAGAAAGTATTACTGCCGTTAACGAGGGATTAATCAAATTCTCTGGTACGACACTCTTCACTTCTCATGACCATGAATTTATTCAAACAGTGGCCAATAGAATTATTGATATCGATGTCAAACTGGTAGAAGATAAGTATATAAGCTACGACGATTACTTAAATTTAAATTAAATATCAAGCTCCCGAAAGGGAGCTTTTTTATTTCTCATATCCTCTTACATCCTTTGAGCAATTTAAGATATTACTTCATAATTAATTATGAAAAAAATCTTACTACCACTCCTTTTTACACTTAATTCACACTCCGTCTGCGTACATGAAACAACTATAAGTGGAGCACAACTGCTTTCTCAAATTACTCATTATCAAAACTCAAAGGCCTTCTACCAATTGGAAGACGAGAGTTTTAATGAACTACAAAGTATTTCACTTATTGAGCCTCAACGTAATTACCTCATACAACAACTTCAGGCTCCGATTACAAAAGATTATAATGATCGTTACATTAAATATTATAAGTATGAAAGAGTGGTTGAATTCATTAAGAGTCAACGTGAGCAATTAGAACAATTAAACTATCAAACGCAAGTAATTGGGAAAAGTATTGAAGGAAGAGACCTCTTTGCAATTACTCCAAGAGAAATTGATCCAAAGAAAAAGCTCATTCTTATGTTCGCGAGACATCACGGTGATGAAGGTACGGCCAATTGGATCGTTGAAGGATTTCTAAGTAAAGCTCTTAAAGACAATCACTTCAATGAGAACTTTCAATTGATTCTCTACCCTATGGTAAATCCAGATGGTGCAAATGCTAAGAGAAGATATAATAGAAATAATAGAGACTTAAATAGAAGCTGGGGAAAAACCCCTGAGAAGTCTTATGATGAAGTCAAAGTGATTCATAAGCATTTAGATAGCTACCTACAAGATAATAAGAAACCAGTTATAGCTCTAGATATGCATGGCTCTTTTACTGAAGACTTTATCTACAGAGTTTCAAAATCTTTTAATGGGCAAGATTTTTTTGAAACTCAACAAAGCTTTATAGATTCTCTTGGAAAGAGAGATCCATGGCAAGCGGGACAATTCTATATTTCAAATGGACATAGGAAAATGTCAAGAATACTACTCGTTAGGGACTATGGCATAAACTCCCTTACCCATGAGTCAATTAGAGATATTCCTCTATCAGAATCGAGAACTTTAAAAGACCTCTTTCTTCAAGGAGAGGCCGTCTTAGATTCACTTAAAGAGCTTTACTAATTCTAGTCTGCCACAAAGAAATATTGCTTGAGTCAAACTCTGCTTCACTCTGACTTCCCCAGATAGCACCTGGCCAAGCTCTATCACTTTTTCTTCTACCAATTACATGAATGTGAAGCTGGGCAACCATATTGCCAAGGGAGCCAATATTTATTTTATCGTACCCCAACTTCTTTAACTCTTTAGAAAGTAAATCAATCTCTTCCGTTAGAGTATACTGATCTTCCAACTCTAGATCGCACCACTCAATAAGTCCCTCTTTAAGTGGAACGAGAATAAACCAATCGAGCTCTCCATCTTTGAAAAGTCTCAACTCACTTAGGTTTAACTTACAGATAAACTCTGAATCATTTAAAATACGTTCATTTATTTCCACAATTCACCTTATGCTAAAATTTGCAATCACTAGTTAAAAAATAGATAATTAATTATACATTAACCAAAGGAAAATTATGTCAAATCCGCAAATTATTTTTGTTCCATGTTTAATTTTAATTCTACTTACTTTTCTAGTTTTAAATATCATGTTTAATAGACGTATGCGCGGACTAAAAAAGGGAGAAATTACACCTGGTCACTTTAAGACATATTCAACAGGACAGACAGAGGCGGTTAAAACAATTCAGGCACAAAGAAACTTCTCCAATCTTCAAGAGGCCCCTCCACTATTTTACTTTCTTTGTCTTATCACTTTTGTCACAGGGAATGTGACACCTTTAATGATGACATTGGCGTGGCTTTTTCTAGCATCAAGAATAATTCACACTCTCGTTCACATAACAACCAATAAGCTTCCCCTAAGAATGCTAAGCTTTGGAGCGGGTTGGCTTATTTTAGTCTTAATGAGTATCAATCTATTAATTAAGTTTATTTAACTTCTTGAACTAGAAATGAGAGAGACTCTCCACTATAGTCTCTCTTTTCTACTTTCACAGCTATATCTTGAGAGCTATAAACTCTTTCATCATAGAGAACAACAACACTTGTATCACCACGAGATAAGAAATTATTCTCACCGTAGTCAGTATATCTAGTCGCACCAATTCCGATGATAAATTGAGAAGGATATCCGGCCTGAGCAATATACTCGCTGATATTTTCTGCAGGACCTATGTCTGCCTGATTATTAAATTTATCTATACTCCAATTAATTAATTTCTCATATAGATATGAATAGCTCTTTACTGCACTATCTTCGCCGTAAATATAAACCTTTTCATCTCTTATATGAAAACTCGCAATCCTATAGTGGTCTAGAATTCCACCCTTAGAAAATTCATCGATGGTAATAAAGCTATTGGATAGACCTTTAGAACACTCTCCCCAATTCTTTTTCTCACTTATCTTCTTTGCTCCAGGTCTTCTAATAGAGCAATCATTATAAGCAGCAAAACTCTTTGGTATTAGAGCAGAGATTTTACCTTCTCTATATTCTACATTACAAAGCAGGGCAACTTCAGGCTCGATTTGTACGTCATAGTCTGTATCGGGCATATTGATTTGATGTGATGAAAATGGAAATACATTGAGAAAAGAGTTCTCCTTCTCTGGAATATAGAAAGGGAAAATTGCTTTGGGCTGATTCACTTCACTAACTTCTATATTTTTAAAGTCACTTGCCTCATTTGCTTGTTCAAGATGCCCAGCAAAATTACCTGCGACACCAAATCCTAAAATATTTTTTAAATCCATCTCTTACTCTTATAACTTAGTTGTTTTCTTCAATAGTAACATTATCTCGTCTAATTTCTCACTACTTTTATTACTGTCTCCAGATTCCATCGCCTCTTTGACACAAGTATTTAAATGATTTTCTAAGATCTCCAACTCAACACTCTTAATAGCACTTCGTATGGCCTTAGTCTGTGTAAGAATATCAATACAATACTTCTCAGTGGCGATCATATTAGATATTCCTTTAACTTGCCCCTCAATTCGACTCATGCGATTCTTTAACTTCTTGTGGGCCTCACTCTCCATTTTCATATTAAATTCCTTATTCTCAAACTATTACTAACAACTGATATTGAACTTAATCCCATCGCAACACTTGCTAGGATTGGAGGCATTAATGGTCCTCCAAAAATAACAAGTGCACCAGCAGCTATAGGAATTAAAAGAGTATTATAAATCAGAGAAAGAAATAAATTCTGCTTAATTATTTTCATCGTCCCTTCTGATAAATCTAAGAAGGTTACAACTTTTTCAATATCCCCTTTTACAATTGTTACATCGGCAGTAGAGATCGCAATATCTGTTCCTGTTCCCATTGCCATAGAGAGATCGGCCTTAGCAAGTGCTGGAGCATCGTTAATACCATCACCAATCATGGCCACTCTCTTTCCACTTGCTTGAATCTCTTCAAGTTTAGAGGCTTTCTCAAGTGGAGAGGCGTTTCCTAAGACCTTATCAATTCCAAGCTCATCTCTTACAGAGTTGGCAATTGCCTTATTATCTCCTGTGATTAACCACGTCTCAATACCTCGCTTTTGAAGATTCTCAATCATCTCTTTAGCGTTGGCCTTTATTTTATCTCCAATAGTAATAACACCAATATACTGCTTATCTCGCGCAATAAAGACATAACTTCCAAGCTTAGTGACATCTTCCTCATTAATTTCAATTTCAAACTTATCAAAAAGCTTTCTATTACCTACAACATAGGTCGATCCGTTAATATCTGCTTCTATCCCCATTCCTTTATGAATCTCAAAGAAGTCTGGCTCATTGAACTTAAGCCCTAGTTCATTAGCCCTAGAAATAATGGCCTTAGCAAGAGGATGTTCTGATAACTTTTCAATTGATGCCACATCACTTAGAACTTCATTCTCATCAATATTATTGTGAATCTTGATTTCAATAATCTCAGGTCTTCCCTCGGTAAGAGTACCAGTCTTATCAAAAATAATAGCATCTATATTACAGGCCTTCTCAAGAACTTCTCCTCCACCAATAAGCTGTCCCTTTAGTGAAGCACGTCCCGTCGCGACCACGACTGCAGTTGGAGTTGCGAGCCCAAGAGCACAAGGACAAGCAATGACTAAGACTGCAATAAAATTAGAGATGGCATTTCCCCAAGCATTCTCGCCGCCTACGAAGAGCCATGCGACAAGAGTCATAATAGAGAATACTAAAACCGCGGGAGTGAAGTAAGAGCTTATCTTATCTGCATACCTTTGAATTTCTGGTTTATTATTTTGTGCATTTTCTACAAACTCCACAATGTGAGATAAAAAAGTATCTGAACCTACTTTCTTAGCAGTAAAGTCAATTGCGCTATCTCCATTTAATGTACCACTAAAGACTTGATCTCCTACTGTTTTAAAAACAGGGATTGGCTCTCCAGAGAGCATTGATTCATCAATAGAGCTCTCACCTTTTACAATTTTTCCATCAACAGGAAACTTGCCACCCGGTAAGACTCTAAGTGTGTCTCCAATATTAACCTTTGAGATATCAATTTCAGCAAACTCTCCATCTCTCAAAACGAGTGCACTCTTTGCACTTAAACTTAAGAGGGAGTTGAGAGCATCTTTTGATTTTCTCTTAGCTTTATCTTCAAAGTAATTTCCAAGAAAGACAAAAGATATAATAAACCCTACTGCTTCAAAGTAAACTTTTTGAGTCAGTCCAAACTCTAGAGCGTAAGAGCTAAAGAATGTAATAAAGAATGAGTAGATAAAAGCTGCACTTGTCCCGAGTCCAATAAGAGTATTCATATTTGATCGACCAGTACGAATAAAATTTATAAGAGAGAGCTGAAACTTCTTTCCTATAAAGGCCCAAATAGGAAGAGCCAGTGCAAATTGAATATAGTAATTAACTTTAGTAGAGAAAGTATTTTTAAGTGGTCCCATCTCTAAAGAGAACAAGAGCAGAGAAAAAATAAAAGCAATCCAAAAGAAGAGAATCTCACTTCCTCTTTCCTTTCCCTGAGATTCATACTCTAATTCATAACCTAATTCTAAGATTTTACTTTCAACTAAGTTTTGAACCTCACTCGAGAGGATATTAAACTTACCGCTCTCTGTAGCAAAGTTGACTGAGGACTTAGTCACTCCATCAATTCTTGCAACTTCGCGCTCAATACTCGAAGCACAGCTAGCACAACTCATTCCACTAATTTTAATATTTAAATCCACAGAATACTCTCTTCAAAAGGTTTACTGACTAACCTATTTTTAAAACTACACTCTTAACGACTTTGTAATCGAAAACCCTAGCTCTTCAATTGCGTTCTTAGTATCAACTGTTGAGGCGTCATCAGAACACTCTAAAATAACTGTCTTTTCCTCTAAGTCTATAGTTACATTTGTGGCCATATCACTGCCTAAGAGCGCATTTTCGATCTTGCTCTTACAACCACCACATTTCATTCCTTCAACCATAAATCCTATCTTTTTCATAAAACCTCCAATACCCCCACAGGGTATATTAAAATTAAATTCTTGTCTATCATAATTTAAAAATTGTGCTAAATCTTACACGTTTGTAACACTTTATTGACTCAAGCTTTTTAAAACATTAAGTTGAGCCCCTATGGAAAAAAAGAGAGATTACACCCTTGTTAACGATGTCAATTGTCACGTTAAGAGAAGGGCCGAAATTTTACAAAAATATCCTGCTGTTAAAGAGCTCTATGGTACAAACCCATTATCTGCTCTGTACATTTCACTAATTGTAACTCTTCAATTTATTCTTGCGACCTTAATTAAAGATCAGGCATGGTGGGCAATTCTCATTCTCAGTTATACTGTCGGTGCTGTGGCCAATCACTCTCTCTACGTTATGATTCATGAGTGTTGTCACAACACTGTTTTTAAGAAAGCATTTTATAATAAGGTTATGGGTATTATTTGTGATCTACCACTCTTTCTTCCATCAGCCATGGGTTTTAGAAAGTATCATATGATTCATCATAAACACTTAGGTGAATATTCATACGACCCAGATATTACAAGTAGATTAGAAGCTGATTTAATTGGTAATAATCCTTTTAAAAAAGCTCTCTGGTTGGCGCTATTCTCACTCTCTCAGGCCCTTCGACCACTAAAAGTACAATACTATAAGCCACTTGATCGCTGGTCTGTAATCAATACGATTGTCATTGTCGCCGTTAATATTGCAATTTACTTCTTTATTGGGCCAGGTGCACTTATCTACCTAGCTCTATCAACTCTCTTTGCTCTAGGACTTCACCCGCTTGGTGGAAGATGGATTCAAGAACACTATATTACCGAAGAGGGACAGGAGACATACTCCTACTATGGAATTTTAAATAAGCTTACATTTAATATGGGCTACCACAATGAACATCACGACTTTATGCACATCCCTTGGAGTCGATTACCAGAGCTTAAAAAAGCAGCTCCTGAGTACTACGATAATTTAAAATCATACCAGTCGTGGACTAGAGTTCTTTTGAATTTTATTTTCAATCCAAAGATGGACTCATACTCGAGAATTATTCATCCAGATAGGCACCCAAAAAGGGCCATTGAATAGTCTCTACCCTATTTAAAAATTGTTTTCCAAATTCCAAGCTTATCGACTTCAATGAGTTGATAGTCTTCTCTAGTAAAGGGATACTTCTCCACATACTCTCTAAAGACTTTATCAAAGCGACCTACCAATGTGAGTAGGTTGATATAGACGACAACCTTAAAAGTTACACTCCAAAACTTAGGGTCCGACTTTGAAGCGCCCTTATCGTAGATAATATGAGAAAGGACACCTGTTCCATAAAAGAGGAAAGTTGCAAGAATAAGTTCAATTACTAAAATTAACCACTGCTGATTTATGAGCGTGATTATGGAATGAAGGTAGAGCAATGTTCCAGTCAACATTCCAAATAAGTGAAGATATCTCTGAACAGGATCAACGTGACCGTAGAAGAACCAATCTCCATAATTATCGAAGTCTTCTAATGATCTTCCAAGAGTAGCTTGATTAGCAAGTTTTCTAGTCTGCTTACTAGGTATCACTCTAGAGAAGCTTGGTATTAAATAGGTCTTTTTACTCATGCTAAAATTTTAGCATGGAGAAAAATTTCAATCAATATACTAAGACTTGGTAGGTTTTTTCTTGCCTGAAAACCTCTTCTTAGAGGGAGCTTTTGGTTTAATCACTTTCTTTTGAGATTTTTTATTCGCTTTCTTCTTTGTAAGGTTAGGATTTCGAAGCTTTCGTCCCGGATTATTTATTGGAGGAATAGTGTCAGTTTCTTCCGTAATTTCAAAGTCTGAATTAACCTTAATTTTAAAGCCTAGTAATTTCTCAACGGCCTTTAAAGACTTCGTCTCTGCAGGATCACAGAAAGTATAGGCCACACCAGACTTACCTGCTCTGGCAGTTCTACCTATTCTATGAATATAGCTCTCGGCCTCTAGAGGAACATCATAATTTATCACATGACTAATTCCATCTACATCAATTCCTCTCGCAGCTATATCCGTAGCGACAAGGGCCTTAATTTTCTTATTTCTAAAAGCAGCCAATGCCTTCTCTCTGGCACCTTGACTTCTATTGCTGTGAATCGAGCTAGACTCTATTCCTGCTTTCATTAAGTGCTTACACACTCTATCAGCACCGTACTTGGTTCTAGTAAAAACAATCACACTCTCACTAACAGATTCATTAATGATCTTCTTTAAAAGTTTTGGCTTCTGTACTCTATCAATATGAATTAAATATTGAGCAATAGATTCTACCGGAGTTGATGGAGGAGAGACTTCAATAATCTTAGGCCTAGTTAGAATCGTGCTTGCTAACTTAGAGATATCCTTTGGCATCGTTGCAGAGAAAAAAAGAGTCTGCCTCTTCTTTGGTAGTCTCTCGATAATTTTTTCGATATCTTTGATGAATCCCATATCAAGCATTCTATCTGCTTCATCAAGAACAAAAGTTTCCAACTCATCTAGCTTAATATGACCTCTTTGTAGAAAGTCCAATAAACGTCCCGGTGTCGCAATCAAAAGATCAACTCCAGTTGCAAGCTTTCTCACTTGATTTAATGGACCATCTCCACCAAAGATCACAGCTGAAGACAAATTCATACCCTTAGAGTAAATCTCAACCTGCCCATTAATTTGATTCGCCAACTCTCGCGTAGGAGTAAGTATAAGGGCCCTTGCTCTCTTGGCCTTCACTACTTGCTTAGAACGAGAAAGATTTTCGATCATTGGAATTGAAAAAGCTCCCGTCTTACCAGAGCCTGTTTGTGCAATTCCTTGAATATCCCTTCCCTCTAAAATAAGTGGGATGGCCTCTCGTTGAATATCTGTTGGGGTTGAATAGCCTTTATCGGCTAGAGTCTTTAATAATTTGCTACTGAGTTTGAGATCTTTAAATTGAGTCATTCATAACCGGATAAAAAAAAAGGAGATCGAGATGATCTCCTTTAAAGAATTCTTTTAATTAAAAGTCTTACTTGCGAGATACGTTTACAGCACAAGGTCCTTTTAGCCCTTCACCAACTTCGTACTCAACAGTGTCACCTTCATTAAGAGGTCCACTCTGAATTCCCGTAATGTGAACGAAGATATCCTTTCCACCATTCTCTGGAGTGATGAATCCGAAACCTTTTTCTTGATCAAAAAATTTAACTTTACCTGTTTCCATAAATATTCCTTAAACGTATTCGCGTCGCTATGTAATATAACAACAATTTATTAGTCATATTTATAGTATTATAGCGTATATAAAGCAACGATAAAAAAACAATATTTAGACACAAAACAAAATGCGACGCAAAATAGATAGACAAGAAATATTCCCCTAGGAATTCTCTTGAATAATCAACTACTTAACTAGGCTACCTAAGACAATTTTTAAATTCTGATATAAATCATTTATTGTAATATTCACCCTATTCGATGAAATATTTTGCTCAAGAACAAGTGGCAGGTGAATAAAGCCAACTTTAGTTCTACTATTTCTAAACTTAAATAATGTTCTAAAGAAAATTTCATTACAAATATAAGTCCCAGCACAATTTGAAACTTCTACCTGTATCGACTTCTCTTTACAAGTTCTTTGTAACTCCTCTAAGGGAAGGCCCGTAAAAATTCCATCGCTCGCATTTTCAATAATCTTCTTATGAGCAATGAGATTTCCATCATTATCTGCAATCGGAAAGTCTAAAACATTAAGTGCTACTCGCTCAATTGATATTCTATCTCTCTTACTCGCCTGCCCTAGAAGAATAATAAAATCGTATTCTTTACCCGCAAGAAATGTTTCTAAAACAGTAAAACACTTAGTAGTGACAACAGGAAGAATCAGAGTATCTACTAGGCTTTCACTCTTAAATTTGTCGATTATCATTTGAGTACAATTGCTTGAGATATCACCGAATGGCTCAAAGCCAGTAACTAGAATTTTCAAAACTAACTCTCCATATAAGATATAGAAGAATCCTCTCACACATGATAAGTTAATCCAATGAGTTTTAAAAAGAGTATAGAGAAAGAAGAAATTAACAAACTTGAAATGCTTAAGTTTCAAGGCAATATTCACCTTATCACTGATGATGCTGAGGCAATTAAGATTGCAAAGAAACTAAGTAGTGAAGAGATTCTAGGTTTTGATACTGAAACGAGACCAAGTTTTAAAAAGGGTGAAAACTATGACGTGGCCCTTCTTCAACTTTCGACAGAAAATGATGCCTATCTCTTTAGATTAAATAAAATGAAACTTCCTAATGAACTCGTAGACCTATTGGCCGATGAGAATATTGTCAAAGCTGGTGTGGCGGTAAGAGATGATATTAAATCTCTACAAAAACTTAATCCTTTTAAAGAAGAGAGCTTTTGTGAGTTACAAGATGTCGCGAAGGAATTGGGAGTGAAAAATTTTGGACTGAGGGCCCTTTGTGCCATCTTTCTAAATTATAGACTCTCTAAAAGAGCAAAGATCACAAATTGGGAACAACCCAAGCTTACTCAAGCGCAAATTCACTATGCCGCTTGTGATGCGTGGGTTGGATTACAAATTTATAAGAAAATGCAATTGGCCAAGAATTAAAAGTCTTTTCCCATTAATGTTTTTCTTCCATCGCTCTTGGCCCTTTCAATTGCGCGGTCACATTCTCTTCGAATGATATCTGATAGAACATCACTCACATCTGCCGAAGTATTTAAATCTCCGCGTGCCTTCACATAGGCCTTGAGCTTAGAGACAACGACTAGAATATCTTTTGGCAATCCTTCAACATCAGCTGATGTACTACTCTTAGAAGACGAGACAATTCTCACCTTAGGAGCGCTTTTCCACTGCTCTTTTGACGGAGAATGAAACTCTTCGGCCCAAGCGCTTTTATGATTGAGAGTACTACTGTGAACACCCCAACAGTCAACTGAACAAAACTGCGCTGGAGCACGCTTCTTATCACATGAACTCACAGAGCATTTATAGTACTTCGTAGTGAAATTAATTTCTTTTTTACAAACAATGCATTTACGCCAAAAGTTTTGGTCCATAATTTCTCCCTAAAGATAAAGAGAAATTATAGCATAGGAATATTTTCGAAGGTAATTAATCCCAGTTCACCTTTACGAAAGTCAGATAAAACTGTTGCAAATGTTCTATCGAAGTCTGCCACCCCTTTCTTTTTAATGAATCCGCGACTAAGAGAAATTTGCTCAAGAACTTCACCACTAGAAGTGGCGAGTTTATCAATATTATATTTTTCTTCCAAATTCTTTGGAAAGTACTTCATTAGATACTCTACAACAAAGCAGGCAACCTCTTCTTGCCCAAGAATCTGATCTTTAATTGCGTGAGTTGCACAAAGCCACATACCTTCTTCACGTGTTTCAATCTTTCTTGGCATAATCCCAGGAGTATCTAGTAACTCTATATCACCAGCTAATTTAATCCACTGTTGAGATTGAGTTAGCCCCGGTTTATCACCACTCTTAGCGGCCTTTCTTCCTCCAAGAGAATTTATTAAAGTTGACTTGCCTGTATTTGGAAGCCCTACCATCATCATTCTAAACTTTCTTGTCTTCTCACCACTTCCACCTGAAGCTATGCGATTAGCAACGACAATTTCTCTGGATTTTTCGGTAATGAGTTTCACTGCATTTCGATCTAAGACGTTGATAAAGATGTGATGCTCGCCATTATCATCAAACCACTTCTTCCAGTCGGCCAATTTTTCAGGGTCACAGAGATTAACTTTATTGAGAACAATTAAACGACACTTATTTCCGAGAACTTTCTTTAAATCCTCATTTCCCGATAGCAGCGGGATTCTTGCATCACGAAGTTCGAGAACGATATCCACCATCTTCAACTTCTCTCCAACCTGCTTCATGGCCTTTGCCATATGTCCTGGAAACCAGTTAAATGCCTTAGTGTGGTCGCGATACTCTGTTAGAGTAATATCTTCGCTATAGCTTCTCTTTGCCTTCTTTGCCATTTCATTCCTCAAAATATTTACTTTCAAGTAGTTATCGGCCGAAATAACATTAAGCAACTCTCCTCTTGGTCATATTGAAATAAATACAGAAAAATCTAACTAAATAGCTTAAATCACTAAGCTATGCTAATAAATGGCCCATGACAGATTTTTCAAAACTCAAGCGCTATCCCATTATAAAGAATGACCCTTTAAAAGCATGGGATGCTTCAGACGAATTAGTAGGAGAATACCTTAAAACACCTAAGTATTGTGAGTGTAAAAAGCTGCTCTTAATTAATGATAGCTTTGGAGCACTTTGCAAGGCCTCTGAGAGTAGAGAGATTTACTGCTATAGCGACTCCTATGTTTCAAAGATGGCCATTGAACAAAATATGCCCTCCACTCCAAATCTTCTAAATGATTTAAATGATCTTAAAGGAGACTACGATCTAGTCGTTATAAAACTACCTAAGAACTTGTCCTTTTTAGAAGATATATTAATCCAACTGACACGCTTTCTTCCAAAGTCTACACCACTTATTTTTTCGGGAATGATTAAACATATGGCCAATGGTCACTTTGATTTAATCAATAAGTATATCGGTGAAACATCTACTAGCTTGGCAAAGAAGAAAGCGAGACTCATTTTTGCCAACCTCGAAAAAGAAGAAGCACAAAGTATATACCCACTTTCTATAAGCATTCCACAGTGGGATATAGATCTTCAAAATGAAAGTAATTTATTCTCGAGAGAGAAATTAGATATTGGAACGAGATTCTTTTTAGAAAATATTCCACGTGGTGACTTTAAAAATATTCTCGATCTCGGATGCGCCAATGGACTCATTGGGCTTAAAGCTAAACAACTCAATCCCAGTGCAACAATTCACTTTGTGGACGAGTCTTATATGGCCATTAAGAGTGCAAGAGCAAATTATCAAAATAGCTTTGATGATTGCGCCATTTATAATTGGACTAATTGCTATGAAGACGAGGACTTTAGTGAAGTTGATCTCGTTCTCTGTAACCCTCCCTTTCACCAAGGCAATACTATTGGAGATTTTATTGCTTGGCAGATGTTTAAGAATTCTTTTCAAAAACTACAAAGAGGTGGAAAGCTCATTGTTATTGGAAACTCACACTTGCGATATAACTTAAAATTGAAAAAGATATTTGGAAATTGCAAAATCATCAACCAGAATAAGAAATTTCATATCTTAGAATCTACTCGTTAATAAGACTATGCAGGATATGATCAAGCGTCTTGTCTCTATTCTCATATGAACTCCTATGATATTATAGGCCATATGCACGTGAATCTAAAGTTTAAGATTATTAAGATTCTGTGGGCCAAGGCCCAAATTACAATGAGTTACAATGAATATGAACCTAAATGAAATTGATATCGTTTTCTATGATGGTGATTGCGGGCTATGTAGTCGATTTATTCAACTCATCTTAAAGTTTGAGAAAAATCCTAATTACTACTTCTGTCCTCTAGATTCCGATCTCTCAAGAAAAATATTAGGTCATCGCACTCTTGACTCTGTTGTTTTAAAAGAAAGTGAAGAGCTTTACTATGAGTCCAGCGCGGCCCTTAGAATATTCAGGAAAATGAAATTTCCTCTCTCTCTATTATTTGGATTCATAATTATTCCTCCAATTCTTAGAGATACTATTTATAAAATCATTGCTGTGAATCGTAGACGTTTTTTTAAAGATAATACTCAATGCCTTCTACTAGATGAGAGTATTAAGCATCGATTTCTATAGTCTACACTTGATGACAATCTTCATGCCAAACCAAATTAAATAAGGCCGCCACATAGATTTATAGATGACTTTCTTTACTGCAAAGCGATCAGCTCGACTCAACTCACAGTATCCTGTTTTTATGTAACAAGGAACGTGGGCCTTAAATTGCTCTTTCTTAAATTCTTTACAACTTAAATGATCTTTTGATTCGAGTGCCTGATCAATAAGGCATTGTCTCACATCACGAATCCATCTCTTTCCCTCTTCCGAGAATCTATCCTCTTCTTTATTAAACTTCAGACAATACTTCTTTCCAAAGTTTAGAGGATAACCACGTTTTCCACAGTGACGTTGCTCTTCTATACAAGAGTAGTAGTCGCAATCATCTTCTAATTGGTCACACTCCATCGCACTAAGAGATAGAGACATCAAAATTATGAATAGAGAGATAAGTGCTTTTTGCATCCACCCAATCTAACATGATTTTATGGAGTATAAGAAAACCTTGTAGAATTTACTTAGGAACTACAGCTAAGCATAGACGATCCTGCCTTATTTTCCGCCCACTTAGGTCTCTTACAGAAGAATCTATCACTCCCCTTAGAGTATGGATTCTTAAGTGCTGTGAAGAGTTCATTAAAGAGAGTATCGTCTCCAGCTTCAAGCTCTTCACTGGCCTTTTGAAGAAGGTAGTTTCTAAGTATGAATCTAGGGTTGGCCTCGCTCATTATCTGTCTTGACTCAGAGGTAGTTAGACTGTCTTTTTCAAGAAACGACTTATAAACTTTAATAAGATTATAGAACTCTCTTTGTTCAGACTCTGATAGCTCTCTATAAAAGCACTCATTAAAGTGATTCATCACCTCTTCTCTACTTGCCTCACCTCTTGCAAGATCAATTAGATATTGGAAGAAGAGTGTCATATCAACTTTGCAATCATAGAGAAGTGACCTCATCTGATCTAAGAACTCCTCACCTTCTTCTGTTTTTAAATTACTTAAACCGTACTTTCGAGACATCATCTGATAATAGTCAGTTGTATAATACTCTTTAAAGTTAGAGACCTCATCTTCTAATAAGTTCGTCTCCTGCATTAAAGGCATTAGACTCTCAGCAAATCTCTGGAGATTCCAAAGAGCAATTGAAGGTTGCTTAGCGAAGGCATATCTTCTACCGGGAAGATCCGTTGTATTTGGAGTGAAATTTGGATCAAAATTATCCAAGAAAGAAAAAGGACCATAATCTATAGTTAGTCCCAATATGGACATATTATCTGTATTCATTACTCCGTGGACAAATCCAACTCGCATCCACTCGCTAATCATTCGAGATGTTCTCTTTGAAACTTCCCTAAAAAAGGAAATAATCTTTTGATCCCCTTGCTCTTTAATCTCTGGATAGAATTTTTGAACACTCCAATTCAGGAGGTCCTCTAAATTAGAGACTTCACCTCTTGCGTAGAGGATTTGAAAATTGCCAAATCTAAGAAAGCTCGGAGCGACCCTTGAGACAATGGCTCCATTCTCATACTCACTATTGCCATCATAGAACATGTCTCGAAGAACCTTATCCCCTGTATCTACAAGACTTAGGGCCCTCGTTGTGGGAACGCCAAGGTAGAACATGGCCTCGCTCATCAAGAATTCACGAACAGATGATCTAAGTACAGCTCTGCCATCTCCCCTTCTTGAGTAAGCTGTTTGACCGGCACCTTTTAGTTGGAGTTCAAAGATCTGATTTCCTTTGCTTATTTCACCAAGAGTTATGGCCCTTCCATCTCCCAGCTGATTTGCCCAGTGCCCGAATTGAAAACCACCATAGCAAGCAGCATAGGGAATCATAGTTCTATTGACCCTATTACCACTTAAAATCTCTACGCTCTCCCTTGTTTCAGCGCCCTGATCTATACCCATAGCGCTGGCCAATTCACTTGAATAAGCAATGAGTCTTGGCCCACTTACAGGTGTTGGCATGGCCCTAGTATAAAGGGAGTCAAGAGTTTCACTAGGTGTGCGAGAAACCTGGTCATTTCCCTTAAAGTTATTCACAAAGTTATTTTCAAATTCTAATTCATCTAATTTTCTATCCATAGTCCCCCTAGTCTACATCATTAGACAGAAAATACGAACACTCCTTAACACTTTAAGACAACTCTAGTATAAATTTAGAATAATTTTACATTGGGAGAAAATATGCAATTTAAGGTAAGTTCAAGCCTATCCAAAAAGTCCTCTGCAAAAGAGTTAAACACTGCTAAGAGTAATATTTATATCTACAACTCTAAGACACAAAAAGATGTACATAGTATTGTTTCCAAGGAATTTTCGACTTGGCAAAAGAGTGCTCTAAAAAACTCCAATGAAACAACATATACGGGAAAGAATGGACCAATCTACCTTTGTAAATTAGAGGCGAAGAGTTCTGACTCTCACAGCGGTCTACTTGAGAGAAGTCTTTACGCTAGTGCAAGAGAACAAATAGGAAGACTAACGAATTCATTAGTTGCTGATAAGTCAAAAGAGATTACTTTTAATTTCTACACAGAGAGTGAAGAAGAGATTATTGGATCAATAGTTGGGATAGAGCTAGCCCTCTATAGATTTAATGGATCAGAAAATATTGGAACACTTAAATTCAATTCTTTTAATAAGAAAGTAAGCACTTCTCTAGTTAATAAGGCCAAGGCCATCGCTCTTGGTGTAAATCAAGCAAGACACTTAGTAAATCTTCCGCCAAATGACTTAAACCCAGTAAGCTATGCAAACGAAGTCAAAGACTTATTTAAAACTTCAAAGACAATGAAAGTTACAATTTTAGATGAGAAGAAGTTACAAAAAGAAAATTGTAATCTTCTCCTCTCTGTTGGGATGTCATCAAACAATAAACCAAGAATTG
Organism: Halobacteriovorax marinus SJ; assembly: GCF_000210915.2. Taxonomy (NCBI): domain Bacteria; kingdom Pseudomonadati; phylum Bdellovibrionota; class Bacteriovoracia; order Bacteriovoracales; family Halobacteriovoraceae; genus Halobacteriovorax; species Halobacteriovorax marinus. The sequence goes on along the minus strand of NC_016620.1, from coordinate 916,560 downwards.
TTCACTTAAAATATAGACCTAAAGGAGCATCTAAGAAGTCAGTTGCTCTCATTGGAAAAGGAATCACATTTGACTCTGGTGGACTTGATATGAAGCCCGCAGCAGGAATGCGCTACATGAAAAAAGATATGGGTGGATCTGCTTGCTTAGTTGGTTTCTCTAGATGGCTAGAGAGCTCTGGTGTAAGAAAGAATGTTGATATCTACCTAGCTCTTGCTGAAAATGCTGTCAGTGAAAATGCTTCTAGACCGAGTGATATTTATAAAGCAAGAAATGGACTCACTGTTGAGATTCACAACACTGATGCGGAAGGTAGACTTGCACTAGCTGATGCTATGGACTTAGCTCTAGAGCTTAAGCCAGAGGTTATGATTGATGTTGCAACTTTAACTGGAGCTGGAAAAGTTGCTCTAGGACAAGATATCGCAAGTTTATTTTCAAATAACGATGCTCTAGCAGATGAGCTCTTAAGCTCTTCTCACAAAATGGGTGATCTTGTATGGAGAATGCCTCTTTATAACCCTTATTTCAGCGGGCTCAAGTCAGACTTTGCAGATATGGTTAACTCGGCCAGTGGTCATGGTGGGGCCATAACTGCGGCACTATTTTTACAGAAATTTGTTGGTAAAACGAAGTGGGCCCACTTAGATATTTTTGCTTGGACTAATGGTTCTAAACCAAGTCTTGTGCAAAAAGGTGGAAGCGGCCAAGGAGTTGAAACTCTCATTGGCTACTTCTCTTAGTCAGAAATTTAAACCTAGAAGTTTCTCTTGAAGTAACTTCTAGGTAATTCTAAAAGTTCAAGATTTCTTATTTCATCAGATATCTTATCTAAAGTTACAGCAATCAATGTTCCCTTATTATGTCCAATCACAAAGACTTCATACTCTTTGCCTTCAACGACAACAAGGTGCTCTCCAAACTTTCTCCACTCATCATCCTTAGCTTTTTGATCAGTGAAGAATTCAGTACCAAGAGGTGTTCTAAAGCGGTATGAACAAACTAAATTAGCAGAGAGAATCATAGACTCGTGTTCAGATAGACCTTTTACTCTAGATTTACTTCTAAAGTAATCAATAGTGTAACTAAGTAAGAAGCTATCTTTCTCTGTTAACTTATAGAGATAGTCCTCATGTCCTTCTAATCTATCTAAGCGATTAAGCTTAACCGGAGAAACAAATACAAATCCACTAGGGTGAATAATCTTTGCCGTCTCATTTGGTTTAGACGAAATTTGCCACGCCCAATCTGTACTTGGAAACTTAGGTGAAGAGGCCATTACTTCTTGGCCTCTAGAGCTTCTAATTCTTCTTTTATAAGAGCATCGTCAATCTTTGGAACTAGTGCTACCACTTCTTCGCTTAAGACATGACCTTTAGAGAAGATCTCATCAATGACACTTAAGTCTCCACTATAGATTTTTCTCTGATGTTCCTCAGTTAAAATATTTTCGTAGTGCTTTAAAATACTATCTGAAAGCGCTGGTAAAAACGGCTTCATGATAACACCTAAGCATAGAGCGTAAATTGACGAGTGGGCCAAGGTCTTACCAGCAAGGTCTTTGTCCTCTTTTATTTGTGCCCACGGAGCATTGTCTGAAAAGAAGTTATTGGCACTTTGACCAATGAACATAACCTTTTCAATACCCTTTTTAATATTGTAACCATCAACTAATTCATTTAATGCTTTTATATCGGCGGACAAACTCTCACAAGCACTTGAGCCAGTAAAGCCCTCGTAATACTTAGCAGGCATCCCCTCATTCCAATTCTTCTGCGTAAACTTCAAACAACGATTGAGAAAGTTTCCAATATTATTGGCAAGCTCGTTATTCACCTTGGCCTGAAGTTGTTCCCAACTAAAGCTTGAGTCAGTCTGCTCAGGTAGAATAGAAAGTAGATAGTATCTCAGTGCATTTTGTCCAAACTTAGCAACGGCCTTCGCCGCATCAACATAGTGACCTGTTGATTTAGAAAATTGCTTTCCTTCTAAATTTAAAAATTGATTTGCAGGCACTTGATTGGCCGGTTTACAAATTCCAGAGGCCATACTCATGGTTGGAAAGATAACAGTATGAAAAATTATATTATCTTTACCGATGAAGTGAGTTAACTCAACATCATCGCTATTCCACCAGTCATTGATATAGTCTTCACTAGATTCAACCTGCTCTAAATACTTCTTGGTATTTGAAACATAACCAATAGGAGCATCAAACCAAACGTAGAGTTTCTTTCCTTCAGTATTAGGAAGAGGAACATCTATTCCCCAATCAATATCTCTCGTAATGGCACGATCATGTAGATTCTCTTTAGTTAAACTATCAACGTAAGGGTAGACTGTCTTTCTCCACTCATCACTCTTAGTCTCAAGCCACTTTCTATATTCAGGGTGATACTTAGAGAGACAAATATAGTATTGAGTAACTGTTACCTCAGAAATATTTTGACTCGCGCAGATCTTACAAACTGTATTTGTTAATTTAACAGGATCAATGAACTCACCACAATTAGGACACTCATCTCCTCTAGCATGTTCATAATCACACTTGTAGCAAGTTCCCTCTACAAAACGATCAGGAAGATGATTATGACAGTCATTACAATAGAGTTGTTGAGAATCTTTTGGCTCAATATATCCTTTTTCATGAAGAACTTTAAACCACTTGATAACCTCTTCTTTATGGTAGTCAGCAGATGTTTGTCCGAAGAAGTCAAAACCGATACCAAAATCTTTAAAGAGTTCACTATGTTCTCTATGCCATTTATTGACATACTCCTGATACGGCTCACTTACTTTCTTGGCATTTAACATAATCGCCACACCATGCTCATCTGAACCACTTATAAATAATGTCTTGTGACCTTGTAGTTTTCTATGTCTATTATAAACATCTGAGGAGAGATAAGCTCCTGCCATGTGGCCAAAGTGAATCGGTCCATTTGCATATGGGAGTGCTGCCGTAATGAGGTACTTCTTTTCTTGCATTTAATTGCTCCAAATATAAATAATCAGAAGAAAACTTAGCAAAATTGAGTGAATATTGCTATAACTTCTGCCATTAACACAGTGAGAAATTATGGCCATTGAGATACCAAATAAAGCCTTTCTATCTTTTAGCTACAAGCAATGCATCAATACTCTTTATAGGGCCTTCAAGCAAGTTGATGACAAATGGGATAACGAGAGTCTTAGACTGAACTCACTTGAGATATTAGAGAATAATCTCGTCGCACTCAAGTCCCATGAAGACGAAGCGCTAATTGGTCTTGGACAAGAGATTCTCTCAGACTTCCCAAGCACTCGTCCTAAGCTACAAGACCTCTTAATGAAGCTAGAGAGAATTGAAAATAAGGATTTAAAAGATAGCGATTTTCTCATTACAACAGAAGATGATTTTGCCAAGATTAACGATGAGCCAAATCCAATCCATCTCGTTCTAGATAATTTGAGAAGCTCCTTCAACGTTGGAAGTCTCTTTAGAACAGCAGAGGCCATAGGAATCAAAGAAGTTCACCTCTGTGGCTATACGCCTACTCCAGAGAACTCTAAGACTGCGAAATCAGCACTTGGTACCGATAAGTGGATCAAGTGGAGTTATTGGGAATCTAGCCTAGATTGTATTGATGCTCTCAAAGAGAGGGGCGCCTCGATCTATGCTTTTGAAACTGAAAAAAATGCAAAAGCACTTGAAGAAGTAAGAGAAATTAGAGAGTGTGCGATAGTTCTTGGTAATGAGAGATATGGTCTAAATGAAAGCGTCCTAAATAGATCGGATGAGATTTTAAAAATTAGACTTGATGGGAAGAAGAACTCCCTTAACGTCGGAACTTGTGGTGCGATAGCGATGTATCACATGGCGAGAGTTCAAAGAGAGAATAAATGAAAATCACAACAATTTTAACACTACTACTTCTTGCCTTTAAGGCACATGCATTTAACGATTTTAGAGTCGGCGATGTTATCTTACTCGATCTAGATTGCAGAAGTTGTCAGATAATTGAAGACGAGAGCGGGGGAAGATTTTCACACTCAGGTGTTGTTATATCCGATGGAAGAGAACTCTACGCCGCCCAATCACTAGGCTTTGTTCATCACATGCCAATTGAAAAATTCTTAAAATACACTAAGAAGTACGTAGTCATTCGACCAAAAGTTAATCTCACTAATTTTAAAAAATATCATTGGCAAGCCTATAAGAGCGAATACTACAAAGTTCCTTTTGACAATGACTATAGATGGGATGATGAAACTCTCTATTGTTCTGAGTTTCTCTATAAGTTTATGGCGCGCTTTATAAACTTTAAGCACCTAAGCTCTGCACCAATGGACTTTACTAGGAATTGGGATTATTGGGCGGCCCATTTCAGACTAGGACCACCACAAGGTATTGAAGGGATTTCCCCTAATGACTTTTACTACTCTAAAGATTTTAAAATCATTTACGATTCAGAAAAGGGCCTACTTTAAAGAGGCCGAAACCATTTGAGATAATTTCTTACCATCAAAACGGCCCTTTGTTTTTGCACTAAGGGCTCCCATAAGACTACCCATATTTGGATTCTCAATCGAGGCCTTAAGCTCATCTATCATCGCCTGAACTTCTTCAGTTGTTAATTGCTTAGGAAGGAATTCGCTTAATACAGCGACTTCTTTTTCAAGCTCTACTCGCTGCTCACTCCCCTCAGGGTACATTCCCATTGAGTCCTTCATCTTCTTAGCATATGAAATAACAATATCCATTTCAGAGACTGGCTTCTTAGATGTTTCATTCTCAATAAAGAGTTTCTTTAAGTATCTCAAGGCATTAAGTCTTACTTTATCCTTGGCCTTCATTGCTGCTATGATTTGCTTACTTACATTGTCCTTTAAACTTTCACTCATATTTAATCCTTATAAGAAATCGATACCGGTTAAATCTTTAGAAACGTCCCATAATTTCTTAGCAACGGCAAGGTCTTTAGAGCGAGCATTTGAATCCACAATTTTTGGAGCACCTGATAGTTCACCAATTCCAGATGGACCGATATATTCTCCCCCTTTAAGATCCTCATTTAGGGCCGCAAATAATGAAGGTGCCGCGCCATTTTTTGAAGATTGGGAAATAAGAGACATCCCGATAGACATAAATTTAGGCATGAATTGTCCAAGGTTAGTGCTAGAGACACCTGGGTGAGCAGCAATAGAGCGAATGTTAAGCCCCTCACTTTTCAACCTTCTGTCTAACTCATAGGAAAAAATTAAACAGGCCAACTTACTCTGCCCATAGGCCTTCTTCTTATTGTAAGACTTCTTAAAGTTGATATCATCAAAGTATATATCACCCCATTTATGAGCTAGACTTGCCAAATTAATAACTCGTGCACTCTCACTCTCTTTCAATAAGTTTAATAATAGTCCTGTTAACAAAAAATGTGAGAGGTAATTCACTCCAAACTGACTTTCAAAACCGTTTGCCGTCAGTGAAAATGGAGGCATCATAATTCCAGCATTATTAACTAGAAGATCAAGTTTTTTAAAGTTCTTTTCATACTCATGACAGAAGTTTTTAACACTTGAGAAGTCATTTAAATCCAGAGCAAGAAATTGTAGATGGCATTCAGGAAACTCCCTTCTCACCTCTTCAATCGCAGCACTTGCCTTCTCTTCGCTTCGGCATGCAAGAGTCACTTGATAGCCCTCATTAACAAGCCCTTTTACAGTTTCAAGACCAAGTCCTATATTTGCACCAGTAACAATTGCATTCTTCAAAAGAGACCATCCTTTCTAAAATTAAGTAATTTAGAAAATTTTAAACCAATTCTATTCATATATAAAGAGCTGGCAAAACTAAGATATAAAACTTGTAAGACTCTATCTAAACTCACCATCGCCAAGCTAATGTCAGAGGGAATTCCAAATAGTGAGCAGATTCCAACAAAACTAAACTCTTTTACTCCAAGGTTTCCAGGAAGAATTGTGAGTAAACCAATAGAAAGGTGGAAGACAGTTATAGTAAATAGAGAAAAATCATCAATTATAATATTAAAGATATTGAATAGAATTTTATAACGAAGAAAGTATAAAAAGATACATGCAAAGTAACAAATGACCGTTACGACAATATTTTCAATTTTAAAAACATCTAAAAGATAATCTCTCTTAAATCGCTTCACAATTACATGGCTAAATAGAAAGAAAATTAATCCTGAAAGAAAGAAGATAAATGAACTTGTTTTAATAGAATAGTAATAGGCACTAAGTCGAATAATAGCACTCTCACTACAAATGAGAGAGAATAGACCCAAGCTAAATATACTACTAACACTCAAGAGAACACTTACACTCGTATATCTTTTGAAAGAGATTGAGAACTTTTTCTTTAGAACACTAGCACGAACAATAATCCCACCTCTAAACGGCAAGAAGAGATTTAAGAAGTTGGCTAAGAAGCTTAAGCTATATAAGTCTAAGAGAGGAACTTTCTTTAGCAGAGTGAACCAAAAAGGAATGCTTAAAAAGAAGTAGAATCCAAAGAATACTAGAGCAAATTTCGAAAGAGAGAGCGGGTTTAAGTTTTTAATAAGAGAGAAGTTTTGACTCAGAAAGATACATAAGTATATCAAGATCGCTAGTCCAAGAACTCTTTTAAGTAAATCGACACTCCTACTAAACATGCTTATCCCTATAGATAAATCCAAAGACGAGTGGAATAAGGATCAAGTCGGATATGGTTCCAAAGAGCAATCCGCTTCCCATAGAGAGAACCATTGGAGAGATAAATGCATCTGTTCCACCAAGAAATCCATAAATACTAGGCAAAAGACCAAAGACAGTGGTTATTGTGGTTAGAAAAATAGGTGCAAAGCGCTTGGTCGCCCCTCTTGCTAGCCCATCAATTGACTCTATACTCCTTGGTTCTTTCATCACCTCAACCATAAGGAGGGCGTCATTTATAACGACTCCAATAAAACCTATAATACCAACAAGGCCAAGAGCTGATAAAGGTGCGCCATGGATTTTGAAAGAAAATAGTATACCAATGAGACCAACTGGAACAGACGAGCAAATAAGAAGCGGTAAAAGATAAGACTTATAGAGAATCACTAAAGAGAAGTAGATAATGAGACAAGTAATTAGCGCTCCAAGAAATAGGTTCGCTCTCCCCTCTCTATCTTTAAACATTCTTCCTTTAAGAATAATATCAACGTCACTAAACTCACTCTTCACGTCTTTTACTATCTTAGAAATCACTTCCTTGGCATCTTTTCGCGAAATCTTATTTATACTAAGTGTATTTGAGTTCTCTCCATTGTAGTGAGTGAGGACAACTGGCATTTTTTCTTCTTGAAGACTCACCAGTTTTTTTAGAGGTATCTTACGCCCCTGATTATTTAAAACACTTAAATCTTCTAGAGGAGCACCAAAGCCTTTATCTGAGAGATTAGATGTTACCTTAATATAATTTCTCTCATCACCCTTACTAATAAATCCTATGAACTCACCACTAAAGGCAATGCGAAGACTCTTGGCCACCTCTTGAACATTTGTCCCCATTCGCGACATCTTCTCATAGAGAGGGCGAAGGACTAGTGAACTATCTCCTAAAATAAAGTCATTAGAAACTTCTCCAAGCTCTTTTAACTTTGATTCTAGCGACCTAATGACATCTACTCTCTTAGATTCATTATCAGAGAGAATAACTAATTCTAAATCATTACCTCTAGGAGGAGCTCCAGAGTCTATTCTCGAACCAAAGCTCTTCAATTCACTAATACCTTTAATCTCTTCTAATATTTTACTCTCTATATCCAGAGCACTACGCTCTCTTGAGTTAAAATGAGTTAGTTCGAGTTTAGTGTAAAAACATTGTTCACAGTGATACTGTCCTTCATAGTTTCTCCCAACTCTCGTTCGAAAAGATTTTATATCACCTGCAACTACATTCTGAAGGACAGACTCAACTTTCTTAGCAACTTGTGCTGTATACTCAAGAGTCTTCCCTCTTTCGACATCTCCATAGAGGTAGATTCTTTGCGCTTGAAACTCAGGAAACATTTGAAATTTAAATTTATAAATTCCTATTGAAAGAAATAGAGCAAGAATTGAGATAAGAGACACTAGAGCAATCTCTTTTTTAGAGATTAATTTCTTTAAGAATTTTGAGTACTGAGACTCTAAGAAATTCATCGTTCTCTTTCCTAAATGAGTTGCTCTCAGCTCTTCGACAGTGCCACTTTTAATATTTCTAAGGTGAATGGGAAGAAAGATAAGAGACTCAAAGAAGCTTCCCAATAGAACAATGATAACAACAGAAGGAATCTCTGCGGTAAACTGCCCCATCATACCTGGAATAAAGTAAATAGGAATGAAAGATATGATCGTCGTTAAAATAGTAATTGAAATAGGCCGTGCCACACCAAGAACAGCTTTAATTAGAGATTCTTCACTATTGCCCTCTCTAGAGTAAATTGCTTCAGAAACGATTATGGCATCATCTACAATCATTCCGAGAACGACAATAACACCACAGAGGCTAATCGAGTTGAGTGTTAGGCCAAGAAGCGGCATAGCAATCATCAAAAAGGCCAAACTAAATGGAATTCCAACACAGACCCATAGGGCAAGTTTAATATTAAAGAAGAAGATAAGAATGGCCAAGATAAGAATGAGGCCCATGATTATATTAGAGTATACCATCTCTAATCTAGATCTCGTCTCACTTGAGAGATCGTGAGTATTAACAATTTTTAAATCACGAGACTTATTCTCTTCTTTAAAATCTGCAATAACCTTTCTAACCTTATCAATAGTTCTAATAATATCTGAGCTTGGAACTTTGTAGAGCCATAGACCAATACCTTCATCTCCATTATATGAGGTCATAATATTTTTCTTACTAAAAGAGAAACTCACCTCACCAAGATCGCTCACTCTAACCTTCTTTCCCGAATAGTTAGAGCGAACAATGATATTTCGTAGCTTCTTAGGAGTATCCATTTCAGAGAGCGTAATAATCTTCTTTTCATTAACGAATGATTCAATCGTTCCACCCGTCGCTCTAATCTGATTCCCCTTTACAGCATTAATGACATCTTCAAAAGATATATCATAGAGAGTCAGTTTTTTTGGATCTAGAATAATTTGAAATTCCTTCTCCCTTTTGCCACTTACCTCTGCTTTATATATCTCAGGTATCTGTAGTATTTTTCTTCTAAGTTTCTTAGTCACCTCAATGACTTCTTCTTCAGACATCTCATTTGAAATTAAGGCAACATCATAGATAGGAAAGTTATCAACTTTCATCTCCATAACCTTGGGCCTTTGAGTCACTCTAGAGGGAAGGTTTCTTACCTTACCTAATGCTCTATAGATATTATCCTTAACGGATTGAAAGTCACCGTACTCCTGATCAAGAACCATTGTAATAGTGGACTGCCCTTCCATAGAGCGCGAAGTATAGTACTTAACGCCTTCGACTTTCTTTAATTCATATTCAAGATTATTAGTTATATTGACCTCAACATCATTTGGAGAGGCATCTGGGTAGAAAGTTGTTATTATGACCTTATGCAAATCAACTTGAGGATAGCTCGTTCTCTTTAAGTTCTTCATTCCGATAAGAGCACCTACTAAGATGATGATGAAGGTAAACTTTGTAATAAGTGGATTATCAAAGAGATATTTTAATAAGGCCTTCATATATTCACCTCAATCTCTTTCCAAAGTCTAAAAACATCTTCTCTAATGCCTCTAAGAAAACGACTTTTAAAGCTATAAAGACATTCTCTACCAATACTGTAGAAATTCTTAGTGCTGTAGTGCTTTGTAAACTGCCCTACATTCTCATAGCCCGTGGCAAAGAAAATATAATCAAACTCTGCGACTCTAGAATCTTCAAAGGTCACACTCTTATGTGTGATAGAAGCAATCTTTGGATAGTGAGAAAGTGTAGAGACTATTTGCTTATACTCATAGTCCATAGGCACTTCTAACTTCTTTCTCCTCCCAAAAAGAGAAATAAGAAAATCAAAAAGCTTAATATTTCTTAGAAAGAAGTTCCGAACTCCTACCTTAGATGAGTATTTAACTTCACTCCTCAATGAAAGGGATATGTTTTTGCATCTTGAACTTAACTCACCAATAAGCTGACCAGCAGAGAGTCTAGAACCAACAATTAGAATACGATCATCTGAGTGGATCATATCAGCATTTTTAAAGTCATTAAAATGATAGATCTTTGCTGTTACATCATTTTTTTGAAACTTAGGAATATAAGGAGATGAGAAGTATCCACTTGCATCAACAACTATCTTAGTCTGATAATCACCAGAGCTTGTTTTAAGCGTATAGATATCTTCTTTTGCAATACCAAAAACTTCACATGACTCTTCTATTTCTAAGTCTTGCGCTATTTTAACAAGGTAGCCTCCATACTCTTTAGCAGTTTGAGTGGAGTTGAGATCAAAGAGCTCTCTATCAGCTTCTCTTAGGTAATTTGATCGCCAAAGTGTTATAAGAGAGAGCTTATCTGGCATATTGAAGAATGAATTAGCAACTCTTCCCTTTTCTAGAATAAGATAGTTTAGATTCTTTTCTTTTAGAATATGTCCTAGAGCAATACCAGATGGTCCTGCACCAATCACAATAATGTCAAAAATGACTCTATCTCTCACCAAGTCGTCTCACTAAGTAAGAGGTATCTATATAGTTCACCTCTCGGTAATAGGCCCTATGCTCAGGTCTTAGATAGAAGAGAATTTTTCCTAAGAAGCGACTACATATATGTGTAAGAGAGAAGCGTTTCTCCAAAAGATTAAAATGATTTACAATCTGAAGAATTGACCAAGGCAGGGTTTTGTAAACTTCAACCTCCTGCTCCCTCTCATTTCGACTTGCACCACTATGAAGAATATTAAGAAGGCAATCCTCTAAATTTACTATATTTTTCTTCTGGGAATTTATTCGAATACCAAGAGAGTTAAATAGAGTTATTAAACAATAGTTAATGCAACTTGATTCCCTTACTCCTTCGTGGGATTCAATATAATTCTCTATTAAAATAAGATCTTCTCCAGTGATATTTTTGAAACGAATATACAAAAGGGGCTCACATGAAAGTTCACAAAAGCCCCTTGAGAATGTTTTCTTAAAAATAAAGTGACCGTGTACTTCGTACTTACCAGCAATCAGGTAGGCGTGACCATTCTTTCTAGAGAACGCAATAAGCACTTCCTCACCTGCCCTAAAGTCCTCAGGCACCTTCCATTTTCCGTAAGAATGTGTGGCCATTTTGACGGAATATTTCACTGACTTACTCCAAAGAATTTTTCTACTAATCTCTCTTTTAGAGTAATTAAGTTAGTCGGATCATAGAGAAACCCGTTGTCGATCTTTCTTTTATCAGTAAAGTACATTCCCCCTCTATCGCCTCTAAGTCTGATTCTAAAGTAAGTGAACCTAGACCAAAGAAGTTCAGGAAAGAGATACTTTCTTCTACCAAGAACTCCATAGTCATCTCGTAGGAGATATTTTTGCTTGGCAACTGGCGAGCGCAAAATATCATCATGCTTATCTTTGAAACGAAGCCTTAGAGTTGGCGTTATCCACCATCCTATAATTAAATTAAAGGCAGGCTGTGGTGAAGGTGTTCCCCAATGAAGCCTCTTCTTATTTCCGTTTGGATTTCCAAAGAAAGGAAATCTTGTCTTCATAAAACAAGAGAAGATTGCAAACTCATCTGGATCATAATCACGGTCCCTAAAAATTATAGTTGGCTCTCTCTTTTCAATCATAACCATTTTTAGAAAATCAAAGTAGAACCTTCGATCAGTGAAATGCTCTAAGGCATCTTTGAAATCATCAAAGATCAAAGAAACACCATTATAGTGAACTGTACCGTGGATATAATTAACTGCCGGTGGCATTCTATTCTTCTTGCCGTTTGGATGATTTATAGTTGCACTAGAGTTTTCAACCATACGAGAGAGAAACTTCATCACTCGCTTAACGATGAGAGAATCACTTTCACTAAACTCTCTCTTTCTCTTCGAGCTATAGACTATATTCTTTTCCCAAATTAGCTCCCCATCCACAGGACTCTTCCCAGTAACATATGGGTGTTCACTTGAAATTAGCCCTCCACGCAAAGGCCTTAGCCACATAATATAGAATACTTTTAGAATTCCATAAGTATTGTGAAGATTGTGACCAATCCAATTAGGAACCGCCATCAGGCAGTAGATTAAATCTCTTGTAAAAAGCATAAATTCTCCAAAAATATTACCTTAGATAATAGTAAATTTATGGAGTACAGAGGTGGATTTTGAAGAAATTATAAGGGTGTAAACTTCCTATACACCCCTATAAGTAACTGTATTTATTAGTGAGCTAGCTTATTTAAAACCGCACTAATTGGATGAAGGATATCTCTTCCAAGTGCCATTGAGCGTGGAGCCGACCATCCGTAGATAGGACAAGGCATTTCGCAGTTATCTTTAAATGGCATTTCTAATGTATAAGCAAGACAATTAAAACGATCTCCAATAGCGTTGGTTGCAACCGTCATATTGGCCTCCCCCTTTGCATCGATTGGGTAACCTACTTTCGTTTGAAAGTCAGGAGATGCAGCTAAAAATGAATCTTTAAAGATATTTTCAAGCTCTTCAATTTCACTTGTATAAGAGAGATTCCCTTCACTTCCTGCGACAAAATTATATGGAAGATTTTCATCGCCATGGATATCTAGAAAGAGGTCCACTCCTACTTCATCCATTTTCTCGCGCACTAAGAAAACCTCAGGGGACCTCTCTAAGCTCGGAGTTTGCCACTCACGATTGAGATTTACTCCTAGAGCATTCGTTCTCAGGTGTCCGCGAATAGAACCGTCTGGGTTCATATTTGGTACGATATAGAAAGTCGCTTGATCTAATACTTTCATAGATAAGCTCTCTGTATTATCTAATAGTCTCTCTAAGAAGCCTTCGACAAACCACTCGGCCATAGATTCACCAGGATGTTGTCTCGCAGTCATCCAAACCTTCTTATCTCCTGAGCCAATCTTTAGAAGACTCATATCTCTTCCATCGAGAGTTTCTCCTAGAGAAATAAGTTCTGTCCTCGTATCTAATTGAGAGAGTGAGAGTAAGTCTAAGTGTCTCTCGTGGGAATAAGGAGCAAAGTATGCAAAGTAGATTGAGTTAAATTCATTTTCAATCTCAATTGAGAGAGTTTCTCCATCAAAGCTTGTCTCTTCAACTCTAAACCACTCACTGCGTTCATAACTAGCACAGGCCTTATAATTCTCCCAACCAGGTGTGTAAGCACTCTTACCAGCGTTTAGGATGTTAAGCTTTAACTTTGTCCCCTTTGGTGCTTGAACACGAAAGTGAAACCACTGAAAGAACTCTGATTCATTGTCATTCTTAATCTCAAGCTTAATATCTTGTGGATTGCTTAAGTCCAGGACTCTAATATTTCCACTATCAAAATTATCTGAAATCTTAATCATAACCTACCCCTATAAAAAAAGGCCTTCTACTAGTAACTAGTAAAAGGCCCTCTCTTTTATTTCTAAAAATTAAATTGAAGAAAGAATTGTATTGAAAGTTTCACTTGGTCTCATGGCCATCGAAACTTTAGTTGTATCAGGGTGGAAGTAACCTCCCATATCAACTTTTACACCTTGAGCATCGTTAAGCTCTTTTACAATCGTACCTTCCTGCTCTGTAAGTCTAGCGGCAACAGTCTTAAAGTGAGTTGCTAATTCTTCATTCTCACTTTGGTGAGCTAAGGCCTTCGCCCAGTAAAGAGCTAGATAGAAGTGACTTCCTCTATTATCAAGCTCTCCAACTTTTCTTGAAGGAGACTTATCATTTCTTAAAAATTCACCATTGGCTTCATCTAGTGCCTTTGCAAGAATCTTTGCCTTTTCATTTCCAGTCTTAAGAGCAAGGTCTTCAATAGAAACACCTAGCGCTAAGAACTCACCTAGAGAGTCCCAACGTAAGTGATTTTCTTCTACGAATTGTTGAACGTGCTTAGGAGCTGATCCACCTGCACCTGTTTCAAATAATCCACCACCAGCAAGAAGAGGAACAATTGAGAGCATCTTTGCACTTGTTCCAAGTTCTAGAATTGGAAAGAGGTCAGTTAAGTAATCTCTTAGAACATTTCCAGTTACAGAAATAGTATCTTCACCTTTTTTCACTCTCTCTAGAGTATATTGAATTGCTTCTTTTGGAGCGAGAATTTTTACTTCAAGTCCAGAAGTATCATGGTCTTTTAGATAAGTTGTCACTTTAGAAATTAAGCTCGCATCGTGTGCTCTATTTTCATCTAACCAGAAAATTGCAGGCTGGCCAGTGGCCTTAGCTCTATTTACACCAAGCTTTACCCAGTCTTTAATTGCAACATCTTTAGTTTGGCACATTCTGAAAATATCACCTTCTTCAACATTTTGTTCCATAAGAACAGAACCTGAAGCATCGACAACTTGAACTTTACCACTTGCGGCCATCTCAAAAGTTTTATCGTGAGAACCGTACTCTTCTGCTTTCTTCGCCATAAGACCAACATTAGAAACATTCCCCATAGTCTTTGGATCAAATGCTCCATTCTCTCTACAGAAGTCTACTGTTTGTTGATAAATTCCAGCGTAACAACGATCAGGAATTATAAACTTAGTGTCGGCTTGCTTTCCATCTGGCCCCCACATCATTCCCGATCCTCTAATTGCAGCAGGCATTGAGGCATCAATAATAACGTCACTTGGAACATGAAGGTTTGTAATTCCTTTGTCAGAATCAACCATCGCCATTTTAGGACCGTTATCAAGTGCCGCCTTAAGAGCTGCTTCAATTTCTTCTTTCTTAGCAGCTGGAAGAGTTGCCACTTTATTATAAAGATCACCAAGACCTAAATTAGGATTTACTCCTAGCTCATTAAACTCTGCTTGGTATTTTTCAAAAACGTCAGCAAAGAAAACACTTACTGCATGACCAAAGATGATTGGATCAGAAACCTTCATCATTGTGGCCTTCATGTGAATTGAAAAGAGTACATTCTTTTCTTTCGCGTCTTTAACCTGCTCGGCCAAGAAAGCTCTTAGAGCATTCTTATTCATTACTGAGCAATCGATAACTTCACCGTCTAAAAGTGACGTCTTCTCTTTTAAAACTTTTGTATCACCAGAGTCACTTACAAATTGGATTTTAACATCCCCTGCACCACTCATTGTGTGTGACTTTTCTGATCCAAAGAAGTCTTTATCGTTCATGTGAGAAACATGAGACTTAGAATCTTTTGACCAAGCACCCATAGAGTGTGGATTATTCTTTGCGTATTCTTTAACTGGACCAGCAACTCTTCTATCAGAGTTCCCTTCTCTTAGAACTGGATTAACTGCAGAACCAAGAACTTTTGCGTAACGTGCTTTTATATCTTTTTCACTATCAGTAGTCGCGCTCTCAGGATAATTTGGAATATCAAAACCTTGAGATTGTAATTCAGCAATACAAGCTTTGAGCTGAGGAATAGATGCTGAGATATTTGGAAGCTTTACAATATTTGCTTCAGGAGTCTTAGCAAGCTCACCTAATTCAGTTAAAGCATCAGAGATCTTCTGGTCATCTTTAAGATTCTCAGGGAAATTTGCAAGCACTCTTCCCGCTAGGGAAATATCTCTCGTTTCAACTTCTATTCCCGCTGTTGCAGTAAATGCTTTAACAATTGGAAGAAGTGACTCTGTAGCAAGAGCTGGAGCTTCATCAGTTTTTGTATAAATAATCTTTGATGTTTTGTTTGACATTAGATCTCCTAAAAAATGGTCTTATTTTACGAGAGCTAGAATATATCAAAGCCGCCTAGAGGTAAAGTTGAACCCCTGTAAAAGAGGGGAACAACACTAAGCGGCGGCCTTTTTAGGAGGACTCTGACACAAAGCAGAGGGCTCTAATTCATTTTTCCACCACAATGTGGCATAGATGGGTCATAAGGATTGTGAACTCTTCCCATTTTCTTTGTATTTTGAACCCACTTCTTTTTCACCATTGGACATCTGTAACCGGCGTACTTTTCACCTAAATCGTATTTATTAATTATATAAATAAAGGCCATAGAAGCTTGGTGATAATTGACATTATTAGCTTCCCTCTCTGCTGTTGCAGTAATGAGCTTTAGCTTCTCACCTGCCTTGGCCAAGAGCTTTTTAAGTTCAGGATTTTTAATGGCATTTAAAGCATCTAAAGTTTTCTTAGCGTTTTGCTCAACTTCTTTAGGATTGTACTTAAAAAATGAAGCGTGCAGAGCCTCGTTACTCTCCAGTACTTTTAACATTGAATTCTTTGCACCTTCCTCTATGCTCTCCTTAGCGAAGCTGAGGTTAATGGTAAGTAGTGAGAAAATTAAAATAATAGACTTCATAAAATGCTCCTTATATTTCGTCATACTCATTAAATCTTATTTTCTTGAATATTTACGATTATGACTTAGAATTTGTGACATATCTCTAATTATTTAGAATAAACACTTAAATTCTAATATGTTAAACATTTGTCACAAAATGAGGGTCACCATCGTAATAAGTTATGAGGAGTGGCTCCACCGGAAATTATGCAAGAATTAGACGACCAAGAGTTAATGATTCAGTACCAAAACGGAGACCACAGAGCTTTTGAGGTTTTGTATAAGCGCCATGAGGCAAAGGTTTATAGCTATTTAAAAAAGAGACTTCCCCATAGCGATAATGTGGAAGAAGTTTTTCAAAATGCTTTTTTAAAAGTCCATAAGTCTAGGCACAACTACAACCCCAAATTCCTCTTTGTGCAATGGCTATACGTCATTGCAAGATCTGAGCTACTTGATTTTTGTAAGAAAAAGAAAGTTGTTCATATAGAGTATATAGAAATGGCGAGCGAGGACACTAGCGTGGATGGAGAGCTAGAGCTCAAAGACTACAAGAACTTGAGTGAAAAAGAAAAAGAGCTCTTAAGTCTAAAGTTCATCTCCGACCTAGACTATAGTGAGATATCTGAAGCTCTAAATATTTCACAAAGTAATGCTAGAAAGATTTTTTCTAGAGCATTGAAGAAAGTAAAAGAAGCTCTCATCAAGGGGGAATCATGAAAGATAAAAAACAATCTAGTCTCCAAGAGAATCACTATAAGGATGACTATAGAAATTTCTTAAACTCCCATGAGTCTGCCCCAAGAACTCTCTCCCACTCTATTGTAGAGCGAGTGGCCGCTGAGCTGAACCCTAACAAGAGTATAGTCTTTGCAAAGCTTCTCTTTCTTCAATTATTTGTTGGAATTCTCACCATGCTCTTTTGCCCGCAGTTTCAAATGAGCTTGACCAATAATCACCAACTCTTCCACTACTTCCATCACAATTTTGGAGAATATATCTGCATGATGATCTGCGGCGCAATCTTTCTAGGCTCTGGTGCTGTGGTGGCCGCATATACTTTGGATCTCGAAGAAGTGAGAGTTATTCGCAGAACAAATGGACTCTTCTATTTGGCCATTTCGGGAATCGCCCTAGTTGGCTTTCTCACTTTTGGCGCAAAGCTATACTTAGACCTTACACTAATTTGGGTAATAGGCGCTTCTCTTGGTGCATCTGTAATGTTAGCATTGAACAACTTTTTAAGAAGAAAGTTGTTACAATTTGTTTAACTAGCAGAGAGGTTTCCTTTGAAAATTTTAATTGCACTTACTGCAATGTTTTTTGCATTCAATTCATTTTCTAAAATGATCACCAAAGAAGTTAGATATAAAATGGGAGACACCTATTACAAAAGCCAATTAGTCTTCTCAGATAAAGTTCCTACAAACGCCCCACTCGTCTTAATGGTCCCAAATTGGAGAGGTATGACTGAGGGCTCACTCACAAAGGCCAAGAAAGTTGCAGCAAATAAGTACATTGTCATGCTGGCCGATGTTTATGGAGAAAATGTAAGGCCGAAGAATAATGATGAGGCCAAGGTAGCCGCTACAAAAATGAGGAGCGATGTTCCTCTTCTTAGAAAGGCCACGAATAAGGCCATCGACATTTTGAAAGAAGAAGGAAAAAAGCTTAAAGCGAACCAAGAGAATATTGCCGCAATCGGATTTTGCTTTGGTGGTGGAGCAGTTCTTGAGTCTGCACGTTCAGGTAAGAATTTAAAGGCCGTTGTCTCTTTTCACGGAAACCTAAACACACCTGATCCTAAAGACGCTAAAAATATCAAGGCCAGTGTTCTAGTTCTAAACGGGGCAATTGATCCAGCCGTACCAAAAGAGCAAATTGCAGATTTTGAAAAAGAAATGAATGAGGCAAAGGTTGATTGGCAATTTGTAAACTTCAGTGGAGCCGTTCACTCTTTTACAAACCCAGAGGCTAATCGCAAAGGTCGATCAGAGTATCACCCCGTTGCTGCTAAGAGATCGTTTATTATGATGAATAACTTCTTTGATGAAGTATTTAATTAAGAAGTATAAAGAGGATATAAAAGATGGATATTAAAAATATATTTAAAAATAATGAAGAGTGGATCAAGGGAAAGCTTGCTATAGACGAAGATTACTTCAAAGAACTCTCTAAAGGGCAAACTCCAGAGATTCTCTACATCGGTTGTTCAGACTCAAGAGTTACAGCAGAAGAGCTTATGGGGATTAACCCAGGTGAAGCGTTTGTTCATAGAAATATTGCCAATATGGTTAGTAGCTTAGATCTTAACGTACAATCAGTACTCAACTATGCGGTTACACATCTTGAAGTAAATCACGTCGTTGTTTGTGGACACTATGGTTGTGGTGGTATTAAGGCCGCAATGGAGAGCAAGGACTTAGGAATTTTAAATCCTTGGCTAAGAAATATTAGAGACGTTTACCGCCTTCACAAAAACACATTGAATGCAATTGAAGATGAGCATGATCGCTACAAAAAGCTGGTTGAGCTAAATGTTCAAGAGCAATGTATTAACCTAATTAAAACAGCATGTGTCCAGCAGGCCTCAAAGAGTCGTGACATCAAAGTTCACGGTTGGGTCTTCGATATGGAAACTGGAAAGTTGATTGATCTTGAAATTAACTTCCAAGAAATTCTCAAAGGTATTATGGAGATCTATCACCTAGACTAATAAGATACTGTAATTGCGTAAAAATATTCGACAAAACGCAACTCAAACGCATTTTTATTGCAATTGAGTTGCAAATAAACTATCTCTATTATGTTCTAAATATTTGGAGATAGTTTATGTTTAAAATCCTTTCACTTTTACTACTAACAACAGCAACATCATGGGCCGCAGATAATGGTGGCCTTAAAATTTCGGCCGCTGCCGATATGCTCTACGAGCAAGGTATAAATAAGTCCAGCACAGCAAAAGAGAAACTAGAAATGCGCTCAGCTGAGCTTACTTTCTACGCACCAATTGATCACAACTTCAATGGAGTGATTAGTGTTGCCTCTCACGATCACGAGGGCTCAAATAATTTCGAGCTCCATGAACTCTATATTGAAAATACTTCTCTAATTCCTAGATCAACTTTTAAAGTTGGTAAGTTCTTCTTGGGTATTGGTCGCCTTAATAGGTTCCACCGCCACGACTGGTTCTTTACTAATGCTCCGATTGTGAATGAAAACTTCTTTGCAGAAGAAGCTGCTTTTGATTCTGGTATTGAATACAATTACCTTCTTCCTACTGAAGCCATCTTCAACCTAACACTAGGTCTAACAATTGGTGATGACTTTAGTCACGAACATGATCACGATGAAGATGATGCTGGTCACGATCACGACTCTGAAAAAGCAAAGTACCCAACTCACTACCTTCGCTTTTCTCACTTTAAAGAATTCTCTGCCACAAAGGGAATGGAGACAGGAATAAATTTCTTAAGAAAGAAAAATGCTCACGGAGAAGAGCAACTCTTCGCTGGAATTGACTACCTTCTAAAGAATAGAGTTGGAAAAACAAATACATTTATTCTTCAATCAGAAATTTGGTTCAGAGAATCAGAGGAAGATCATGTAAAAACTGAAGAGCTTGGAGCTTACCTCTTTAACGAGTATTCAGTATTTGAAAGTTCTGCCCTTGGTGTAAGACTAGACTTCTTAAAGAATCTAACAAGTAGTAACGATCAAGTTGATTATGGAATAACAGGACAATATACCTATAACTCAAGTGAGTTCGCTAAGATTAGAACAAGTGTTACTCATGAGTTTTCAAGACACTTTGCAAATACTGTCAGCAAAGACACAAAGGCCATGCTACAACTCGTATTTATCCTAGGGAGTCATCCAGCTCATGTATTCTAAAGTAATTATTTGTTTAACATTGCTCTCCTCTATCTCAGCTTTTGCAAAGTTAAATGTCGTGACAACTACGACTGATATTGCATGGCTGGCCAATCAAATAGGTAAAGAGGAAGTGAAAGTAAGAGCACTTCTTAAAGGTACGGAAGACCCTCACTTTGTTGAGGCGCTCCCAAGCTTTATTCACAAGGCCGCCAATGCAGATTTATTCTGTGAGATAGGGCTTGAGCTTGAGAGTGCTTGGTCAAAAAAAGTAAAAGCGAGGTCTGGCAATAAAGACATTCAAGACGCTGCAAAGGGAAGTTGTGACCTTAGTAAGCAAGTTGAAGTGCTTGGAAAACTTGACCATGGACTCGATAGGTCGCATGGTGACGTTCACTCGGCGGGAAATCCTCACTACCACTTAGGACCTAGCTACTTGCTTATGGCAGGGAAAGAGCTGCGCGATAAACTCACAACTCTCTCTCCAAAGAAGAAAGAGTTCTTTGAGAAAAATTATCAAAAACTAGCTGCATCTCTAGACTCATATAAGAAAGAAAAAGAGAGGGCCCTACAAAGAATTAAATCTTTAAGCTTCATGGAATACCACAAGGAATTCACTTACTTTCTTAAAGATTATGACTTGAAAAATATTGAAAGTGTTGAAGAAATCTCAGGTGTTCCTCCTTCTGCTTCTCGTATTATAAAAGTCATTAATTTAATTAAAGAAAATAAAGTTTCTGCAATACTGGCGACAACGAATGCTCCTAAAGCTGTTTTAGATAAAATTGCCTCTGCAACAGGAGTTAAGATTATTTACTCTCCTTTAAGTATTGAGGACTATACCGATGATCAATCTTATAATAAACTACAAGACAATATTATTGATCAACTCTTGAAGCTAAAATGAAATACCTCACCACTGAAAATCTAGTTATCGGCCATAAGAAAGACTTATGCAAAATAGATGAACTAGCAATTGAAAGTGGTGAAATCCTTCACATAAAAGGAAGAAACGGCTCTGGAAAAAGTACTCTTTTAAAGACTCTTTTAGGAGAAATATCCAAGAGGTCGGGAAACTTTAAATGGCATCTTAGGGCCAAAGAGATTTCTTACCTTCCCCAGTCAGGATTTCTCTCTACGAACTTCAACTTTACGCTTGAAGAAATTCTAGAACTCTATGAAGTCCCTAATGATATTAGTTCTATTTTAAGTGATGAGTTAAAGAATAGGCTCTGGATCAACGCCTCCGGAGGAGAGAAACAACTCACATTAATATTATCTAGAATTAGTCAGCACACAAAGCTCTTAATTCTAGATGAGCCTCTTAACCACCTAGATGCAGAGTCTAGAAAGTTAATTGAAGAGTTACTCCTCACCCTTATGCATAAGAGTGCCGATTTTTCCATTCTAATCGTCTCTCACTTAGAAATTGACTTAGAACTAAGGGAGTTTGAATTATGATAGAGATGCTACTCTTTTATAAGCTTAGCTTCATCACTTCAATTCTCTCCAGTGCGAGTTTTTCTATTATCGGAAAGCACTTTATTTGGAGAAATAAATTTCTAGAGCTTTTCACTCTTTGCCAATTTGCCATTATAGGTAATTTAGTTGGTCACTTACTTATTCCTTTTATTCATTTAGAAGTTACACCACTAATTACAAGTATCGCTTTCTTTGTTTTAGGAAAGACTCTCTTTGATATTCTAAGAATTAATAGTAAAGACCGTTCTACCAGAATGATTACAATCTACCTTGTTCTAAATTCAATTCAATTCTTAATGATTTCTCTCTTTCCAAATTTAGAAACCCATCTAAATAACGGCCTCTTCGGAAGTATGGTTACTGCATTCGATTATGAGAATATGTGGATGATTAGTATCTATGGGCTCTTACTCATACTACTCTTTTTCTATAATAAAGTGATCTCTAAGAACTCCCTTGAAATTAGCTTCTTCCAAAGAAATAAGAAGAAGACCAAGGACGAATACTTCTTACTTATACCAGTGATCATAGGAGTCTTTGGTCTTGGACTGATCTACACTCTAAGTTTTCTCTCCCTTGGAGCTATCATACTGGCCAATGGATTTTCAAATCAAAGGATCAATACTCTTTGTACGGCGATTATAAGTATCTTCGCCTCCGTGGGTGGATTATTTCTTTCCATATACTTTGAAAACCTTAGCACCACACCAACGCAAGTCGTATTACTTGCGCTTCTATGTGGTCTTGTAAAGCTCTCTAGAACAAAATTACTTTAAAGAGTCTGTAATCACAGCTCCAAATATAGATGGGAACCCGATGATAATAACCCTCTTTAAAGCGATATAGGGAGTTGTCATAATTGGAAACTTATCGATGAGAAAGAGAACTAAGACAATACTTAGAATTGATATGGCATAGATGGCAATAATCCTCTTTATAAATTCAATGACATTTCCTCTTAGCTTATCTCGGTAGAAGTTGAAATAGACAAAGAGAAGCACAACTACGATAGAACAAATGCCAAGGTAGATTACATTCTCATTTCTAAGATTCATGCTCAGAACCCAAACTTCTTCCGTAAAACATAGAGGCGAAGAAACTAGGAGTGCTCCGACAAAAATCTGAGTGATATCTCGTGGTCTCAATTCAACCATGAGTGGATTTACAACATGACTAATCGGTTTTCCTGATGAATCAAAGAAGGTAACGACTTCTTTTAAGTAGCCACCAACTTGCTTAATCTCAGACTTAAAGCGATCTTTTGTCATACTCTACCCCTGTTGCTCTACCTGTTTTGCCTCACCTTTTCTAAGAGAGAAAAAGATTGAAGGAAGTAAGCTTGAAATCAATGTATAGAAAATAAGTGCATAAATAAGTTTTGAATCTACCTCTCCTCTATTTCTTAGAGCTCCCGCTGCAACTAAACCAAAGATAAGTGTTGGCATGAGAGAGAGAGAAATCTGATAAGGCTTATTGATAAATTCCTTTAAGATATACTTTAAACTTGAGCTTGTTAGAATAATTCTAAGTGGCACAAAGATCACGATGAAAATTATACCTAGAATAAAAGAGTCCATCGTTAGCTCACCAACAGAGATCTTAAGCCCCGCTTGAAAGAAGTAGAATGGAAGAAAGACATTAAAGAATCCAGCGAGAGCGCTAAAGAGCATTTGCTCATCGTCTTTAAAAATTTTGTGCTTAAATCTTGAACCAATTAGACCTACGATGAAGGCCCCTACTAGATAGTATGTTCCTAGTTCTTTAGAAATAACTCCGGCAGTGAGGGAGAGAACAACTAGGAATGGGATTTCTGAATTTGGAGCATATGGGGAAATAAATTTAAAATAGAGCTTAAAGATAAGCGGAAGAAATGCAAAGAGGGCCGCGAAGAAAATCAATGATATCAACATTGATTTAATATCGTGCCCTTGCAGAGCAATGAACAGCAGCACGACTGACATCAACTCCTTACTAATTGCCTTAGACTTCACCCAATACTCTTGGTCTTCTCCCATATTAAACGAGTGCATAGAGTTCATGATAAAACCTGCTGAAGGAGTAAAGATCCCCAGAGCGAGAATTGTTGCACTTGGATAGCTGAGATCAAAAAACTCACTCAGTCCTAAAACCATTAGCAAAATAACAACGAGAGATTTTCCGATATACTTAGAGAGGTACTTTCCGTCACTCTTTAATTCTCCAAAATCCACTTCAAGTCCAGCGAAGAGAAAGAGTGAAGTAATGCCAATTTGAGAGAGAAACCTAAAGAGTCGATCATCCTGAATTGTAGGATCAATCATCGAGAACATTATCCCGATAACGAGGGCCGTGATTCCAGATGGGAGTCGAAACCTAAGTAGTAATTTTGGAAGAATAAGAACTAGTGTGAATATTGCTAGATATTCAAGGTCATTTGTAATTGATAGATTCATTTGTCACCTTAATATAGTATTTAGAAAATTTTATCCTAAAAATAATGAATTAAGTACACTTCTATGTATTTGAACTCCTGTGGAGTGGCGCGCCACGCATCAAAACCCACTGATTACAGATATTCGGCTAAATCGAAGCTCAAAACTTACTTCGTGAGTGTGTTTTGCTGGGGTGTTAAGATAAGGGAGTACTAACAAGGAGGAAATATGGAATCACAACTTGATAACCTCTACCCTGTTAAAAAGGGAAAATTGGCCAAGGATAAAGACGAGAACTTCATGCTCTTAAATAGCGAGGGGAAGGCCTACTCTACAAACTCTGCCATTTTACTTATATGGGAACTCTGCTCAGGAGAATCCTCCGTAACTCAACTTTGTAATGAGCTACGTGCGAATTCTAAGAATAACTCTGTCGATCTAACAGAGAAGGTTTCTGAGATCATTGAAAAACTGAACAAAGCAAAACTCGTAGAGTTTAAGAGATTAGAACACTAAAATCACTTCAACAAATCATCTGAAACTTCTGATACTTCAATCTGTAAATCAACATCTTCATATCTCTCTGGAACATATGAGAGTTTTGTTTGGATTAACTCTTTAAGCTTTCTTATGGAAATCAATCCCTCATCATTCTTCTTCCAAATTGCAAAGAGAGAAACCTTAATGGGCTCATCAAGTTGGAAAGTTTTAAGACCAGGATATTCCTCTAGAGGATTCTTAGGAATAAACATCACACAACGACCTCTATCACAGAGTTTATTTACAAAGTCAGAGTGATCACTGAAGATTTTCTCCTTAGGAATAATCCCCTTCTTTCTAAGGTACTGGTAAATCGTTCGATTCAAACTCTTATCCCAGCTATTCTCTGCAAAAGGAATATTCACAAGAATATCTTTCTCGCTCTTAAATTTATTGTACAGATCCAGCGAACAACAAAAGACAACTTCGAACGAGCCGATCTCTTGATAGTCCAAACTCTTTCTCTTAGGCTTTCGAAGAGATATCCCCCAATCAATATTTCCTTGAATAAGATTCTCTACCAAAATATCGTGCTCTGATTGCCTAATGGTGTTCACTGTACCGTAGGGAGTATAGAGGTCCCAATACTGGGAAGCAAACTCACAAGCAAGATCATATGTAATCGTCTCCTCGATACCAACATTCACTGGATATCCGCCAACCACATCATCTGAAAAGTGCTCAAGTATCTTACTCCCCTCTTCAAAAATAACTCGAGTCTTATCAAATAACTGAGCGCCATCGGTTGTGAGAGAAAGCCCTTTGGGACTTCTAACAAATAACTTCTTATTAAATTTTTCTTCTAATTTCTTTAACTGCTCACTAAGAGTTGAAGAAGCCGTTCCAATATTCTTAGCACCCTTCTTTAAAGACTGCGCCTTGGCCACTTCATAAAAGCAGTAGAGATGATTCCAATTAATATCTTTTAATTTATGCATACTTTCCTCAGTTAGTTAAATACGAATATATCTTATTCTAACTGAGGAAATACCGAACAACAATAACCAAACGACCCATTCGGATAAACCGAACGCAACAAGACTTAACTACTTGAAATTAAATTAGTTTTCCAATGGTTAAGGTGAAAGCTAACCCCTTCTTGCTGCAGCCTCTTCAGAAGGCTTGTTCGCATATCATTTCGAAGCTCCCACGCATCACTAGGATTATCGGCCCAGGCAGCGACCCAACATCTAATTGAATCCTTCTCTAGTCCCATTACCCAAAACGTCGGCTCTTCCGTATTTGCAAAATACTTGGACTTCAATGGACTTTCTTTCGCCCATTTCTCAAGCTCCTCTAGATCTGTCTCAGGAGAAACATAGAACTCGATATGGGCCCAAATATACTGATCGTTAATTGTGAGGTTTTGAATTTCTTTTTGAATTAACTTTGAATTTGGAATAACAACTCTATTCCAATCCCATTTCTTTACGATGGAATAAGTTAAGCCGATTTCTTCAATTAAGCCGTAGTGATCGTCAATGATGACGGTATCACCAATCTTAATAAACTTAAAAAATGAGATCACAACTCCAGAGAATAAGTTTTCCAAGAAAGGTCTTAGAGACACACCCGCTATAACAGAGAGGATGGCCGCAATTATTGAAATATAAACAGAGGGAATACTTCCTAGATAAGGAATAAAGACAACGATAGACCATATTCCAAAGAGCGCAAGGGGTAGAGCTTTACTGATGAAAGAGAAACGGTCTTCAATAGCATGAATCCCCCTCTCTTTAATATCTTTTTCATCATTTTCAACGGGAGAATCTGTTTCTACAGCTCCATGAATCTCCCTTTTCTTTATATTCTTTAACTTTAATTTTTCAGCTCTCTTAATCTTTAAACGAAAATATAGATATAAGAGGATAAAAATTATACTCACACCCAATGGGTATGAGTATACGGCGAGCTCTTCTAGCATTCACTTTCCTTAGGTACATACTCAGTAAGTTTAGATAATACAAAGTATGTCAGAAAACCTGCAATCATTCCAGGAGCAACTTCAAACATTGTTCCTCCAAGCCCAATTGCTCTCCAGATAACTGTAACTATAACTCCAGAGAGAACTACAGCAATTGCACTCGCTTCAGTTAATCTCTTTCCTATTGCAAAGAGAAGTAAGAGTGGACCAAAGGCTGCCGATAAAACAGACCATGATATAAGAACAAGTTCAAAAACATTCTTACTACCATAGAGTGCAATCAATAGTGCCATCACTGTCACACACGCTGTTGTAAGCTTGGTAATCCATAAATTTGATTTTCCTTTTGGAAAAATATCCATTGTAAACGCCGCTGAGCAACTCAGAATTTGTGAGTCAGCTGTAGACATAGTGGCAGAGAAAATTCCCGCTAACACAACTCCAATTAATACTTTTGGAAGTAGCGCCTGACTCATTAGAGGAAGTGCTAATTCAGCATCAAAGTTGCTGGCCTCTGGTAAAATCAGTCTCGCAGTAAGCCCTACACCAATTGTTAATGCGTAAAAAGCAATATACCAAGCATAGTAGTAAGCACGTGTCTTATTCATACTTTCAGAATTATTTATAGTCATAAATCGAATCATGATATGTGGTTGACCGATAATTCCGAAACCACCGAAGATCCAACCAACAATAAAGAGAAAGACTCCCATAGAATTATCAATGGCAAGTCCAGTTGGGATTACACTCAGGTACCCTGGTGCCACAGAATTTAAATTTGATAAGTAAGATGAGAATCCACCAGTATTGCTCACACCAACAAAGAATAACATTGCCATCGCAAAAATCATGACAATAGATTGAGCAGCGTCAGTCCAGATAGACGCTCTAAGTCCACCAGATAGGCAGTAAGCAAAAACGATAATACTTCCAATTATTGCTCCCGTACTATAGTCCCAACCAAAGAGAACATGGAGAGCCTTACTTCCGGCCTTAAACTGAGCGGCAGCATATACACCAAGGAAGAGAACAGTTATAACACCTGCTAACAACCTTAATTTTTTAAAGTCTTCACCATACCATCTTGAAAGAACCCCTCCAAAACTTAGCATATTCTTCTCTTCTGCTTGTACTCTAAGTTTCTTGTGAACAAAATTACTTACAATGTAATCACCAAAGATCCATCCAACCATTAGCCAGATAGATTGTAACCCGCTGGTATATGTATAACCAATCATACCAATAAACATATATCCACTATTATTAGTCGCAACCGCAGAAAGGGCGGCCAACCAAGGTTTGATATCTTGTCCCGCCATTAGGTAGTCTGAATTATTCTTCTTACTTTTAAGAGTTGAGGAAACTCCTATCAATACAAATAGAAGTAGAAAAAATAGAAAACTATAAACCACCATAGGTTGAATCCTTTTTTTAAAAATTAATATTATGTTTTATTTAATTAGAAACTTAGTCGCTTGTACCAGACATTCATACTCTCAATGCTGCCTGATATATTCGTATTATTCTTTAGCGTTCCCGCAAATGAATAATCTCTTCTTGAAAAAGTAATATTCATCCCAAACGATTTTGAACGAGCAATAGTATAAGCTGTTTTAATTCCTGCCAGCTTCATCTTTAAATCCATTAAAGAGAGGAGTTTATGGGAAATTCCTTTACCTCGATACTCTGGGAGTGTTGCGAAGTCAGTCATTTCAACATTCTCTGCATCGTAGTCAATTTCACAGGATGAAACAGCAATGATTTTCCCATTAACCTTTGCACCAAAAATCCTGACGTTCTCTTTTAGAGAATCCAGAACATACTTTGGATCAAAGATGGGAAAAGGATAAGTTTTAAAGACAACTTTATAGATTTTTACAATATCATCTACGTCATCTTCACTTAACTCTTCAAAAGTCATTTCTTCATCTATATTTTTTGAACTATTTTTTTTCTTTTCAGCAAGCTTTACAACGCTAGCAATAGATTCATCATCAATTTCTTCTCTTTGATCATCGAGATACTTTGAGAAGAAATAACCATCCCTACTTCCGTTGTATAGATTTGGAACTTTTGCTTCAAGGCTATACTTGCCTTCACCAAAGTACTTTGCACTTAGGTTAGAAACCTTCGCAAAGATTTTGCCATAGTTTTTACGCTTGGCCAGACCTTCAATTTTACTTATTGCTTTTGAGATATCGCCGGACTTCGCCAGCTTCATAATATAGAGACGATCATTATACTTCCCATGTTGAGTCAGGGAGCCATCGACGCTTTCTAGCTGGTCGTAATTCATCTTTACTATCTCTCTTCTTAAATTATTTTATAACCTAGATAAGCAATCTTTCTTAGTCTTAAGACCTGTTCTCACAGAACCGAGTGATCTCTTGAAATTCATCATTTGAATTTCATTCTCAAGATCTCTCTCACGAGCAGTCTTCTCTTCTTCTGTTAAATTTTCTTTTTCAATGTCTTTCTTTTTTTCGTAATTTTTCATAAATCTATCATAGCTAAAGATTTCAAAATACCGAAGATGTTATACACCCTATTCGATTTTACCGAACCAGCTATGTACTTCTAACTACTTAGTTAGGAAAAACAGCTCTCAAATAGTCGATTATTCAACTCTAGATTTTTCTTCGTAAGGAGAAGGTCGCATCCATCCTCTTCGCTTAAACATGTTCTAAGCTCAGTAATTCTCTCTTTTAAAAACTCTCTCGTTAGTTTTTCATTTCCATATTCAATAAATCTTTCACTACCTTCGTTTAATAAAATACTCATATAGAACTCCTTATAAGTAGACCTATAAACTATCTCGTAACTCCTTTCACTCTTCAATATGAGTTACAAGCAATTAGGATTATTCGAATAAGAGAACTCCTAACTTTGAATTGATCTATCTTTGTCCTATGATGAAAAGAACATGGAGGTTTGAATGTTTATTAAAAGAGGTCATTACAATAAAGAAAGAACGACAGATCGTTCAAATCCAATCCTCAATAACCCTGAAGGAAAGTCCTTTCAGGTCACTTATATGTCTGCATTTATCTGGGAAGCACTTGACGGTGAAACTTCAATAAATGAAATCTCTCAAAAAATTGAGGAAACAAGTAAAGTAGATAAGCCAGAGTTAAGCAATATCGTAGAGAGTATTGTTCATCAGCTTAGAGATGTTGGCCTAGTAGGCAGAATAGGATAATTATGATCATGAAGAAATTAATCTTCGCTCTCATTCTTGGTTTCCTTGCAATTCAATTTGAAACGCAAGCAGCTTGCACAATCAAGTACAAAAGTAACTTACGTGGAGATGCAACAACACATTCATCAATTGTTAGTGCACTCCCTAAGTACACTCCATTAATCATTCTTGAAAAAAATGGAGACTGGTTCAAAGTAAAAGGAATGAAATTTGAAGGCTGGCTCTTTCACTCACTCTTAGACGAAAACTTAGAGTGTATGTCTGTAAAAGATACTGCGAATGCCTTTTGTCCAACAAAGAACGAACAACATAAGAGGGCCATTGAATATAACGAGGGCTTTAAAGTTTTACGCAAAGAGATTGGATGTAATTTAGTGCTTGATAGAAATAGAAGGCAGCTTTGGTTAAACAATACAAATGTTTTTCCAGAAACTGCCTCTATGAAGATTCGATTTAATTAGTACTTTACACCACAACCATAAGGCTTGCTCTTCGCAACTTTTACTTTGCCAGAGCTCTTTAAATCTTTAACTGCTTCTTTGACATAATTCACAGCTTTCTTGATATCACTCTTTGCCGCACTTGCAATACTATCAATGGCACCATAATACTTAACGATTCCATCTTCACCAATATAAACCATTTGAGGCGTAGTCTTGGCTCCGTATAATTGTCCAACTTTTCCATCTAAGTCCAATAGCATGTGATCGGCCTTAGAACTCTCCTCTTCCAACATATCCTTTGCAACTGAGCTAGAAGAGAGATGACCCTGCTTTCCTTTTGCGGAAGAAACAATAGATACCCAAGTTCCACCAGTTTCCTCTTTAAAAAACTTCTGCGTATCTTGCATATTATTAGAGTCGTAATGCTTTCTTACAAACGGACATCCATCGTTAAACCACTCAAGCATAACTGGTTTTTTTAGACTAGATAAAGAGACGAGCTTACCGTCTTGTCCTAGTAATTTAAAATCTGGTGCTTTATCACCAGGAGACATTGCAAATAAACTCGATGAAAATAGAAAGGCGAATAATAACTTCTTCATATAAACTCCATTTAGATTTTTTTTAAATTATAACCTAATTTATGAAGTTGAATGAATAAGTTTATCTTAGACAAGTTAGACTTTTAAAAGCTCGATCCCGGACTTCGATATGGCTATCTTCTTGTCCTTATAGAGCATACCAATTGCGGCTTTAAAGGTCTTCTTACTCATATTTAGACTGCGTTTAATATCCTCCGGAGAACTCTTATCATTTAAGTGACTTGAGCCTCCTTGATCCTTAAGAAACTCTAAAATAACTTCCTTTGAATCAAGCATATTCTTAACGCCAAGAGGTTGCAGAGAAATATCAACTAGACCATCATCTCTAATTTTCTTAACATTGGCCGAGTATTTACCTCCGACTTGAATATCTTGAAAAATTTCTGAGTCATAGATCATACCGATAAACTTCTTATTGATAATCACTCTATATCCAAGTTCTGACTTATGGGCGACAACGATCTCAACTTCATCACCTTTAGTGATATCAAAGTTAGACTCACTGATATACTTCCCAAGCTTTGTACTTCCAAAGACTCGATCAGTCTCCTCTTCAATACAAACCCTAACAATATGATCTTCAAACTTTCTGACTCTCATTTTCTGTTGGTTACCAGGAACAAGTAGGTCTTTATCAATTCCCCAATCAAAGAAAGCGCCGAATTCTTGAACTTCAATGGCCCTCATAAGGGCATATTCGCCCACTACTGCACTTGGAGTCTGATCAGTGGCAACGAGTTTTCCGGCAGTATCGACATATACAAATGCATCAACTGCTTGACCCACAACTGGACTTAACGGCCCTAGGTTATTGGGCATAAATACCTCATCAATCTCATCAGAGAGCTTTAAAAATGACCCTCCATCAGAAACACGACTAATAACCATTTTATTTATTTGACCAATTTCAACCATGAATTCTCCTAAAAGCACAAACTATGCTTATTTGAATAAAGAAGCAACGTATTTTAGAGAAGAGGGAAAAAACACCTACATTAAGATATATTTACTAAATTCATTTAACTTTTTTTCCGAATAGTTCCATAAGCTATGAAAATTAAATACCTGATCAGTATATTATTTAGTGCTCTCGCCTACTTTATTGCTGCGAGATTCTCACTACTACTAGCAATTCCACCTGGTTTTGCTAGTGCTGTTTGGCCTCCAGCAGGTATTGCGCTGGCCTGTCTCTTCTACTTTAGAGAGAGCGCTGTTGTTGGTATTTTATTGGGATCATTTTTGGCCAACTTCTGGCCTCATATATCAGTAGAAGACTTCTCTCTAGTGCAGAGGCCATTTATAACAGCCTTTGTAATTGCGGTTGGAGCGAGTTTACAATCCCTGATCGTTTATAGAGCAGTACTCTACTTTGATAACAGCAATCTTAAGCTAGATACAAAAGAATCCATATTAAAATTTCAATTTATCACTGGCCCTATTGGGTCGTTAATAAGCTCATCTATTGGAGTGAGTACACTATTTTTTTCTGGAATAATCACAAGCCAATCATTTCTCTTTTCTTGGTTTAATTGGTGGGTTGGAGATGCGATTGGAGCTCTCGTTTTCACACCTCTCTTTTTAACCTTTATAAGAAAAGGAAATACTCTATGGAAGAGTAGAATTTTAAGTTTCTCTATTCCTATAATCCTTTTATTTTCACTTATCGTTTTCTTCTTCTTAAATGCTAGAGAGTGGGAAAAGAGTCGACTAGAGAATAACTTTATTTCCAGATTTAATACCTTCACCACAATGTTTAGAAATTATATCTACTACTATGAAGATACAATTAACTCTACTCAAAGCTTCTTTGAAAGTTCCGAATTTGTAGAAGAAGAATCCTTTGAAAAATTTACTTCTAATATCATTAGAAATAAGTCTGGAATAAGAGCAATCTCATGGAATAAAGTTGTCGCAAAGGAAGATCTAGAATCCTTTATAGATATGAAGAGAAAGAGTGGGCACGAGAGTTTTAGAGTTACTGAAAAAGATAGTGATAATAGAATTATTCCTGCTAGATCTAGAGATGAGCATGTCATCGTTTCCTATATCTATCCTTTTGAAGAGAATAAATTGGCCCATGGTCTTGATATCTCCTATTCTCCAAAGAGAGTGGAAACATTAGTTAAGGCCAATAAGCTAAGAGATACATTTATCACAGCTGATATTACTTTAGTTCAGGATAGAAATGAGCTCTACCCAAAAGGATTTCTCACACTAACTCCTGTTTATAAGAAGTATGGTCTAAATGAAGTTGATGGCTATGTTGTAGGAGTCTTCAATTATAAGAAAATGATTGATGAAATTTTCAAAGAATTAGATACTAGCGGATTAGAGCTATATCTCGCAGATCAAACTTATAATATCATCTATTCGAATGTAGATAGACTCCACACATCTAAATACCCCGAAATCAATTCAAATTCAGTCATGCAGGTGAATGGGGATTTTACAAAAGAATATAATCTTAAATTTAAGAATAGATCTTGGAAGTTGATTATCAATCAGACAGGAAATGACAATACTACTCATCAAACATGGTACGCATGGTATGTTCTCGCTGGAGGACTATTTGTACTCAGTATTATCTCTTCTTTTCTTCTCATTGTGACGGGTAAAGAGAATAGGTTAAAGCTAGTAACGAAGAAATTAGAAGAATCAGAAAATGATCTTAAACTCGCCAATGAAGAGCTAGAGGCTAAGGTTAGAGAAAGAACAAAGAAGTTAATTCACGCCAATGAAGTCAAATCAAACTTTTTGGCGAATATGAGTCATGAAATAAGAACTCCTCTTAATGGTATTCTAGGTATTTCTTCCCTACTCTATGAGAGAATGGAGAAGAAAGAAAATATTGAATATCTAAATATTATCAAGAGAAGTAGTGAAGATCTCTTACAAATTATTAACGATATTTTAGACTTCTCAAAGATAGAGTCCGATGGTATCGAATTAGAGAGCTTACCTTTTGATCTTCATAAAGAATTAGAAGATATTAAGAATCTCATGATTAGTTCGAGTACTTCTCAAAATAAAATTGAAATCTTTTGGGACAACGATCTCACCAAAGTTTACACATCCGATCGACTGAGAATTAGACAAATTCTAATCAATCTTATTGGTAACGCTAATAAATTCACAACGAATGGAAAGATAGAGATCACAGTCAAAGAGCTTTCCTCTAGTCAGGAGATCTCTAATTTGCAAATTATTGTAAAAGATAATGGGATTGGTATTCCTGCAACATCTCAGAGTAATATTTTCAAATCTTTCACTCAAGCTGATATCTCAACAACGAGAAGATTTGGAGGAACAGGACTAGGTCTATCTATTAGTAAGGCCCTTGCTGAAATTTTTGGTGGAGATATTACTTTTGAAAGTGAGGAGGGCAAGGGAACGACCTTTACCTTTAGTATCTCTCTCACTAAAGCGACAGATAGTGAAATTGAAAACAACTTCAACGCTAGCACAGCTACTCTAGAAGTAAGCGAAAGGGCTAAATCAATATCTGTTCTAATTGCTGAGGATAATAAGATTAATCAAATTGTTATCACCAAAATGCTCTCAAAAGTTGGAATAGAAGCAGAGCTCGTTGAAAATGGCCTAGAGGTTCTAGAGGCCGTTGAGAGAAAGAAGTATGACCTGATCCTAATGGATTGTCATATGCCAGAAATGGATGGTCTAGAGGCAACAAGGAAGATCATTGAAAAGTACAAACAAGATGCACCAATAATTGTTGCAGTTAGTGCTTCAGCCATGAAAGATGAAATACAGACAAGTTATGATGCTGGGATGAGAGACTTTATATCTAAGCCAGTAAAGGTAAATGACTTTATTCGCGTTCTAAATAAATTTTTTAAGGACTAATTTCTTTGTATATATGAGTTGATTTCTTTTAGAAAGTCATCACCATAGCGCTCACACTTATTAGTCCCCACTCCATTGACCATAAGAAACTCGCTCTTATCTCTAGGTAGAAGATGGCACATATCATGAAGAGTCTTATCGCCAAAGATCATAAAGGGAGCAAGTCCATTTTCGTTAGCAATACTTTTACGAATTTTTCTTAAATTATTGAATAGATCATCACGTTGGTGATTCTGGTTTTCAGTTGGAGCGCTTTTTCTTAGTGTAATTTTTCTCTTTTTAAGTAAGAACTCTTCTTCACCTTTTAATAGGGCTTCACTCTTTTTCATTAGGGTGAGAGTTCTATATTCCCAATTACTAATTGCGATATACTTCATATTGAGTAATTGACGAACGATGAGATTCCAATGAGATTTGGTTTCATCTTTTCCAATCCCATAGACCGATAGATTGTGATGCCCTCTCTCTTCAACCTTTGAGTTCTTACTCCCTCTTAAAACGTCCACAATATAATTTGCACCATATCTCTGACCGGTTCTAAAGATAGTAGATAATAATTTTTGTGCATCAACTCTTGCATCCCAAACATCACCCGGATGTAAGCAAGAATCACAATTATCACATTTAGGAGAACTCTCTTCTTCAAAGTATTGTAGTAGAAAGTTCCTTCTACACTTTGTCGTCTCACAAATTGAGAGCATTGAATCTAATTTCTCTCTCGCAACTTTCTTATAATGTTCAGAAGCTTCAGTTGTCTCAAGCATGTGAGAGTGTTTTATTACGTCCTGCAGACCGTATACCATCCACGCATTCGCCGCTTGCCCGTCTCTCCCTGCTCGCCCTGTTTCCTGATAATAACTCTCAACACTCTTAGGTAAATCGAGGTGGGCCACAAAACGTACATCAGGTCGATCTATTCCCATTCCAAAGGCAACAGTTGCGACAATAATAATTCCATCGTCATTATTAAAAGCTTTTTGAACAAAGTCTCTTTCATTAGCGGAGAGACCTGCATGATAAGCAAAGGAGTGATGTCCCCTCTCTTTTAACTTCTTAGATACGGACTCAACCTTCTTTCTTGAAAGGCAATAAACAATACCTGTATCGCCAGCATGATTTTTAGAGATAAATTCATCTAGCTGCTTTATCTCGTCTTCTCTCTCTAAGATTGAATATTTAATATTAGATCTATCGAATGATGAAATATAGATATTAGGTTCTTCCATCTTCAATTGGTACGCTATATCTCTTCTCGTTTTCTCATCGGCCGTCGCCGTTAAGGCCATAAGAGGAGTGCTTGGAAATAACTCTTTCAATAGCCCAAGCCGGGTGTAGTCCGGTCTAAACTCATGACCCCACTGAGAAACACAGTGAGCTTCATCTATGGCAATGAGGGATATATCTATACTCTCTAGGAGACTTGAGTTTCCACCAGAGAGAATTCCTTCCGGGGAAATATAAACGAGTTTTGCTCTCTTGGATCTAATATCAGAAATAGCTTCCTGTCTTTGTTCCGGACTCTGATTAGAATTTAGGTAAACAGCATGAATACCATTAGCAGCTAAATTAGAGACTTGATCGCTCATTAATGAAATGAGAGGTGAAACAACCAGAGTAATTCCCTCTAAGTAGAGAGCTGGAACTTGGTAGCATATAGACTTACCACCACCTGTTGGCATTATCGCCATTGTATCGTGCCCATCTAGTATGGAATTTACGATATCGTGCTGTGATAGCCTAAAGCTCTTGTGGCCGAACTTATCTTTTAAAATCTGATGAATTTGCTTATCTCTCATTGGGAGATAGATTAGCAAAAATTAGATTTATCGCCTATTACAAATTCCCCATTCTTCCAGCATTAAAGTCTTCAACGGCCTGCACCAACTCTTCCTTGGTATTCATTACAAAGGGTCCATATGACGCTACTGGCTCATTAATGGGTTCACCACTCATTAGAAGAATTCTACTGCCCTTGACTGCACTCAGTGAAAGCTCGTCATTTAAGCTCTCAAGACTTAGGGCCACTTCTCCAGAATAAGTCTCATTATTTATAGTTAAAGATCCATCTAAAATGAGAGCAATATAATTTCTGTTTTTAAAATAAGTAGTTTTAAAAACAGAATCTTTTTTAAAGGAAATATCGTAGACATCCATATTTGTATACGTCTCACACTTTCCTTCTAAACCTTCAAAACTTCCGGCAATAACCTTTACATTAAAATCATCGCTTTTAAATCTTTCGAACTCTTCGCTCTTAATACTTTGATAACGAGGTTTTCCCATTTTGTGTTCAGATGGAAGATTTACCCACAGCTGAACCATCGAAAATAGGCCTCCCTTCCTTGTAAAGTTATCGGAGTGAAATTCATCGTGAACAACTCCACTTGCAGCACTCATCCACTGGACATCTCCAGGGCAGATGATCCCTCCGCCTCCACTTGAGTCTCGGTGTTCAACTTCACCAAAGATTGAAAAAGTAACAGTTTCAAATCCTCGGTGAGGGTGAACCCCTACTCCTCTTCTCTCTTTTTCTCTTGGGGAGAACTCGAGAGGAGAGGCGTAATCAAGCATCAGAAAAGGGTTTGTATATTCATAGAGAGAAGTTCCCGGACTCCAAAGAGTGCTTACGTAGAAACCATTACCAACCCAATGCTTTCGACTATTCTTTAAGATTTTTCGTACTCTAGTCGTCTTCATTCTTCTCTCCGCTTATTATTTTTTTACAACTAATTTAAATTTTAAATTAACTTCATTGTGAATCGCTTTATCACCTAAATTCTTAAAGAAGCCTCCAGAACCATAAATCATATCAAACTTAGTTCTATCAAAAGTAAGTGTTCCCTCGTATGAGTTTCCATTCTTCTTATAGTTAAACTCTACTGGATTAGACTTTCCTTTAATTGTAAGAACACCTGAAATCTTAGATCCTGTATCTTTCTTTACAACTAATTTAGCTTCTGGAAATTTCTCTACATTGAAGAAATCATCGCTCTTCATGTGATTTAAAAATTTTGTGGCCCACTCACCCGAGAGATCAGTTACAGTTAGTGAATTAATATCAATAACAAGATCCCCTGATTGAATAAGATTCTTCTCTCCAAACTTTAAATCAGCAGATTTTAATTTTAACTCTCCTGTATGCTCTCCAGTGACCTTTGTTCCCGTCCAAGTAAATTGACTTTTAGTAAGGTCAACGTTTCCAGCAAAAGTTGAAAGTGAAAGAAAAGTTAGAGTGCTTATTAATAATGTTTTCATTTTTAATCTCCTTTTTGATTAGCTTGTAACTAGTATCGATCAAATTCTTTAGTTGCAACAGGAGACACAATCGAGATATACTGTTTCAAAAAAGGAACAATGGACTTAAACCTTCTAAAGACATTCTCTAAGGTATCGGAATTAGGCAGTTTCACAAAAGCTGCCGAAGTTCTAAAGCAGCCTAAATCTCGTGTAAGTAGGGCCATTTCTAGGCTTGAAGACGAGATAGGGCTGGAGTTAATCAGAAGAACAACCAGACAAACTTCACTAACTACTGAGGGTGAAGCTTTCTATAATAGAATCAAAGACCTGATTCATCAGCTTGATGAAGAGATTGATTCACTAAATGATAGTAAGAAAGAAATTAGCGGTGTCTTAAGAATTACTGCCCCTGAAGATCTAGGCCAATCAATCCTTTTAGATATTATTGCCAAGTATAATGACCTCTACCCTAACGTAGAAGTGCAAACACTTTTGACTGGTGAATACCTAGACCTTACCAAGGACAATATTGATCTGGCCTTCAGAGTTGGAAAGTTAGAAGACTCTAATTTAATTCAAAGATCTTTTAAAGATGTACACTTCGTGGCCATCGCCTCTAGAGAATATATTCAAAGATATGGCCTGCCTAAATCTACAAAGGATTTACACCAGCACAAATTACTGACATTTAAAGGTTTCGACTTCAATAATTTAAACTCAGCGAGTTCTCCTGAAGCGCTAAAGTATCAAATAAACACAAGTAGTATTCCTATGCTACTTAATATGGCCCTGGAGGGAAATGGTATCTCCATTGTTCCAAGTTTTTATTGTGAAGAATATATTAGAACAGGAGAACTGGTTCACCTCTTTCCCAAGTGGAGAGGTCCAAAGCATACGATTAAAATTCTTTATACGGCCACCAGTAATTTGTCTAAGAGGACGAGGGCGTTTCTAGACTTAGTCAAAGATTTTCAATAAAATCTTATTTATGAAAGTATTATTTTTAATTATAACACTATTTCTTAGCTTTTCTTGCTCCTCTAAAGATTGGAGAAGTGCTTCGAGAGAAAGTGCTAATATTGCCGTCAAGGCCCATTTACAAAAAGAAGATATCTTCCAAGTTTACTATGCTAGAGCATTCTCTTGGAGAGGGTACTTTGGAATTCACCCTTGGGTTTCGTGGAAGCTGGCCGAAGAACAAAGCTATACTGTTGCTCAAGTGACTTCGTGGAATATTAGAAGAAGTGGTAATGCCATCTCAGTTGCGAAAGATCTTCCCGATAGAAAGTGGTACGACAACGATCCTACACTTCTCTATGAAATAAAAGGTGAAAAAGCGAGAGAAGTTATAGCAAAGACAAAGAAGTTGATTGAAGACTATCCACATAAGAAAGTCTATCGCCTATGGCCTGGACCAAATTCAAATACATTTGTTTCTCACATTATTAGAAATATAGAAGAGCTTCCTCTTGAGTTACCTTCAAATGGTATTGGTAAAGATTATCTAGAGGGAAGCGATATAATTTCTTCAAGTCCTAGTAATAAAGGATTTCAATTCTCTGCTTACGGACTCTTTGGACTTACTCTTGGAGTTGAAGAAGGATTCGAAGTTAATATTCTGGGATTAAATTTTGGTTTAGACCCATGGAGACCTGCCCTTAAACTTCCATTTGTAGGCAGGCTTGGGTTTCAAGATAAAGCAATTACTGATGGACAGTGAGAATTTTTCCACTGTCTGTTGAAATATAGAGTTCACCATCCAATCCAGTTCTCACATTTCTAATTCTCTCACCTAGAGAATCTAAGAGTCTCTCTTCTTTTACTACTTTCTTCTTATCTATTTCCACTCTATGCAGATGTGTATCCCCTAGTGTCGCAAGGAAAAAGCTTCCCTTCCACTTCGAGTTCTTATCCCCTGTATACTTTGTCATACCAGATGGCGATATACTTGGAGTCCAATGAGTTAAAGGTTGCTCCATTCCCTCTTTTGCTTCATCACCTATACTTGGACCCCAATACTCTTTTCCATAAGTAATAACCGGCCATCCGTAATTCTTCTTCTCTTCAATTAGATTCAGTTCATCTCCACCTCTTGGCCCAAATTCACAACTGTAAAGCGCTTTTGAACTCTCGTCATAATAAAGTCCTTGAGGATTTCTATGACCATAACTCCAAATTTCAGGAAGGGCATTCTTAGTAGAGGCAAAAGGGTTCTTTGCAGCAGCTTTACCTTCTAGAGTGAGTCTTAGTATTTTCCCATTGTGATAGTTTAAATCTTGAGCGTACTTTCTCTCCCCTCTATCACCAATACTCATAAAGAGATCTTCTCCTACTCTCTCAATTCTTGAGCCAAAGTGTCTTCCTGTTGAGCTATGTATTTTTGAAGTGAATAAAAGTTTGTGACCGCTTGTCTTAAAAGAAGAATATTTTGATCTTGCCAGGGCGGTAACTACTGTATCTCCAACTTCTTTTGCATACGTATAATAGAGATAAGGAGTGCCCTTCACTTCAAAGTATCGAATGTCGAGAAGACCACCTTGTCCAGTCACCTTAACATCGGGAATATCAACAGAGTGAGACTTCTTAGACTTCAGATCATATTCAACAATCTTTCCGCCCTTTAAACTCATGATGATTCGATCTTTACTAATAAAGTCAAAGCCCCAAATAATATCATTTGTCTTAAAAACTTCTTTAGTTGTTGGAGCACATAAGGTGCTTAAAGAAACGAGAAATAAAAGTAGTGCTCTCAATTTTGTCTCCTATTATAATTGTCAAATTTCTTAAATAAATACATTCCTGCCACCATGCTTACAACAAATAGAGCAGCTGAAGAATTCAAGGCCATTAAGTTAACAATACCTGGTCCTGGACAAATTCCAACTAACCCCCAACCGATACCAAAGAGAGAGGCTCCAATTATTAAGCGTGAATCAATACTCTTCTTTAGTGGGAGTATAAAATCTAGAGAAAAGAGCGGCTTCTTTCTCTTAACAAAGTTAAAAGTTAAAACATTAATAGCAATGGCACCGATCATCACAAAGGCCAGAGAGTAATCCCAACTTCCAAAGATATCTAAAAAGCCAATGACTTTCTTTGGGTTAGTCATTCCTGAAATAACGAGACCTATAGCAAAAAGAAAACCTGACAATAGAGCGACAACGTTCATCATCTAGATAGCCCCCTTTAAAAAGACAGTTACTATTCCTGCGGCCATAAAGACAAGAGTTGCAATGATACTTCTTATTGAGAATCTTGAGATTCCACAAACTCCATGACCAGAAGTGCATCCATTACCAAGCCTAGTTCCAAACCCAACTAAGAGTCCGGCAATAATTATTTCAAACTTTGAATTTAATAACTCGATATTAAACATTGATGGAAAGAAAATTTTAAAGAATAGACCGCCAATGAGAAGACCTACTATAAAGAAATATTTCCATGACTCTTTTGGATCAAAGTCATTTAAAAGATGAGAAAAGATCGAACTGATTCCCGAAATGCGCCCAATTCCTAAGAAAAGAACAGAACTCCCGATCCCAATAATGGCACCTCCCGCTAGAGGCGCTAAGATATTGTCCATAAAACTCTCCATAGATTTTTAAATTATTTTAACATAAGAAATCAAAGAAGAATTATTTTATGGAGATAGTTGAGAGAATTGATCTCTTGTCTAGCCTATTTCTTGAACCTATTTATATATGAACACTTTTGACAGAGATCTTCTACCAGTACTCCATTCTTAAAGCCATCTCGCATAGCACTCGCTCTCTTTCCAGAGAGAATACTTGTTAGAGATTCCTTCTTACAGTCACCAAGATTAATGACGGCTTCTTTATCTAAACAACATGGAACAACAGAGCCGTCAGCATGAATTCCAATATGAGAAAGAATACCATTACATCTTCCCTGCTTACCTTGATATTCATTATCCAATGACGGCCATTCAAATCGAGAGTCAAAGTGTAGATAGAGTCGATTCCAAATTCTCTTAGATTTAATCGCTCCCACTTCAACATTTCTATTAATCTCTATTCCAAAGAATCTCTCTACATAATCGAAGATATCAGAGTTATCAGAATAGGCAGAGTCCTGATTCCACAACCTAAAGTTAATGTAGAGTTCCGGTCTCTTCTCACTGGCAAGAAGAACAAAGTCTAAAATTGGACGAAGATACTCATCCAAGCTCTTATGCGGGAAATTATCTTTAAAAGACTGCAGAGAGAAATTAATTTGTCTCACAACATTTGTAGAGAGAATAAGATCTTGATAGCGCTTTAGTAGAAGTCCGTTAGTCGTTAACTGAATTTGAGTTTGATACTCGCCCGTTATTTCCATTATCTCAGGAAATTTAGGGTGCGCTAGTGGCTCTCCCATGAGATGGAGGCAAATTTCTTGTGCCAGAGGCGCTGCTTCAGAAAGTATTTTATTGAACTCTGCGAGGCTCATTATCTGCTTATCTCTCTCCACCACAGGGCAGAATGAGCACTGTATATTACAGATATTGGAAATTTCAATATATATTCTTTTGAGCATGTCTACTTTCCTATGAAACTTCATTAGCATGAAATCAGCAATGGCACACCATTAAAATGAAATCCCTATTTCGATGATGTAAGTATTGAAGCTTTCTAGGCAATACTGTAGATTGAAAAGACATAATTTTGAGGACTTAATATGTCAGAACTAATATATACAAATGAATCTGGTGACCAGGTTAAAACGAGTCAATTTCTTAAAAATAGAGGGAGTTGCTGTAAGACATCGTGTCTCCACTGTCCCTACAACTTTACACTCAATAAGCATGGACTTGAGTTTGAACAATTGAAGCTAGAGAGTATGGCAAAGGCCCAAAGAATTATCGACGATAATTCCCCTAAAGAAGAGAATAGCGTTAGTGCTAGCTTACTTGCAAGTGCCTTTGGTGGAGCGAAGAAAAAAGACACTATCTCCAAGTTTCAGCTAGACTCCTACCGTATAGTTAAAATTAAAGATCATATTTGCGGTGTTGTGAAAGTCGGAAAGTTAGGTGTAAGTGCTCTCTACTTAAAAGAGCACTTTAAAGACCAAGGACTCACTAAAGATACTGTCGCTAGTTTCTTTAACCCTGAATTATAGAAGAGTTGAAATAAGTCCTAACACAGCGCCAAAGACACCACCCCAAACAACCAGCCAACCGAGGTGCTCTCTAATCATCGTTTGAATGATTTCTTTAACCATTTGTGGAGTGAGCTCATTCAATCTTCCATCGACCATTCCCTCAACATTATCAGCTAAAGAAGAGTTCCCCTCACTACTCTTTGTTAAATTTGAAATAAAGTTTTCATCTTCTATTATCTCTTTAATAATTTCTTTAAACTTAATTTCAAATTGTGGTTTAAGTGGCTCTAAAGCTGCCGCACCACCAAACATGGCCAACATACTTCCAAATTGTGACTCCATGATTGCGTCTTTGAGCTTATTAAAGACTTTATCAAAATCAATTGTTTGAATTATTGAATCTTCTTCAATTTGGATTAAGTTACTTGAGTTGGAACTTAAGAATTTTTCAAAATTCTCTTTTGTAAAAAATTGTTCCATCATCATCGTTTTAATAGCGCTCTTAAAGTCTTCGAACCTCTCAGTTATAATTCCTGAACCATAGAGACCTGGTACCTTTTCAAAGAGCATGTGAATGGCGAGCCAATTAGTGATCGCGCCAGAGAATGAGAAGAGCCCCATTGTTTTTATCTCCTCTCCAAAAACTGGTGAGACAAAACCAA
The DNA here is from genome assembly GCF_000210915.2 of Halobacteriovorax marinus SJ. Lineage (NCBI taxonomy): Bacteria > Pseudomonadati > Bdellovibrionota > Bacteriovoracia > Bacteriovoracales > Halobacteriovoraceae > Halobacteriovorax > Halobacteriovorax marinus. Next base: position 872,843 of record NC_016620.1, on the reverse strand, counting down.
TAGCGATTAAAACGATTGAGAAAATATTTGTAACTAAACTCTTATTCATTAATTCAACTCCCTATAAAAAAGCGAATTATAATGACGATCTATTCAATTGGCCATGGCCTAAGTTGTTAGATTTACGTGCTAAATAATTAATGTATTAGTCCATATGTACCGATAAGTTCTATTGAGAGGAAGCATGAAAATTCGACTTATATTAATAACTTATATTTTTTCTTTCTATATTGGGGCGATGCCACTGGCCACTAGTGAATTATCCGAGTCCCTAGAGGGTCAAAACTACTTTACTAATTTGGCCAAAGATCAACCCTACTATACAAGTAGGTGCCAATTCACCATCCCCTTTGATAGAACCGAGCAATTTAAGAAGTCTCGCGCTCTATTAAAGAAGAAGCAAAGTCTTGAGCAAGATATTAGAATCCTCTCTGACATGGTGACTCTCGATCAGAATAATGCCGAGCTAGAGCGCAGAAAGGAAGGCTATCTCTTGAAAGAACAAGAGTTAATTGAACTCTCCTGCCTAGATGACGGGCCTCTTAGACCCTCGCTTCGAGTACACGATAATATCGAAAATATTTTGGCAGTACTCAAAGAAATGAAAGGAGATTACCATTTAGATATTTTAAATAAATCTCAGACCGCCCCTTTTAAAGAATCCTACTCTCACTATGTCGATTATAAGAAATCAGTTGATGATCAAGTGAGAAGAGCAAAGAGAGAACTTCCTCTACGAAAGAGAGAGCTTCAAAAATTACTCAATTCAAATGAATTTAAAACATTAAATGAGAAGTACTCTCAAAATGATTTAGATAAAATTAGAGATAAAGAAATTTCAAAGCCCCCAAGAAATTACGTTATTGTCTTTGAAGGAACAGGCGGATACTCCCCTAAGAAAGCGCATAAGCTCAAGCTCCTTCACGCACAATCTCAATATCAACAAAGTAAAAACTATAAAAAGAAACTAAGCGACTACCTCAGTGATAGTAACCAGCATGAAGATAAGGCCTACCTTCTCCCTACGGGACAAGATACTTGGCCAGGCATGATTTATGGACCTCTCGCGAGTGTCGTTACAGAGATTGACCGAGAGAGAGATTCCAACACTCTTACTAACTGGAACTACTTTCCTTCTGAACCTCAAGGGAAGGCCAGAGATAAGGCCAATGAGTGCTTAGAGGATTACTTCATCTTTCATAAGAAAGTTTATGGTGAATCTCCTCTTCCTACAATTACAGTCATTGGACATAGTAGTGGCGGATATAGTGCTCTACAAATGGCGAATAGACTCTCTAAGTCCTACCCTAAACTCTATATCAAGTTAATTACTATTGACCCTGTTATTCCAATGGAGAGAGCTGCTGCCAATGGAGCGGCAAGAATTCTCAATCCATTTACAGAGGGAAGAATTGGGGATCATTCTGGTAGAGGTATTTTCAAAGTTGAAGGAAAGAATATTAAGGCCATTAACTTCTATCAAAAACAAGATCAAGTGGGCTTAAGTGAAGAAGCCCCTGTTCCTATTCTAGGATCAAAGGTTCAAGGAGCAAAGAATCGCTACATTGACTTCCCCAAAGGTTCATACAATGCAAAGAAGGCCCATGGGGCTATTACCTATGATAAAAGGGTCCTCGAAGATATCGAAGACTTTATCTCACCTTAGTCTCTTTGGTTTAAAGAGTCCTTTAAAAAGAGTAGTAACTCAGCTTTTTGGGACTCACTCATTCTAATAACCTGTCCAGAAATTACAGGATGGGCCATCTCTTTTTTCTTAAAGTTCATATAGCGATTTGTTTCAACAAATAAGCGCTCAGGATAGTTCTCTCCCAAGTACTGATCTAACCAACGACCATTGTAATTATCTATCCCTTTCATTCCACTTCTATAGTGCTCGATTACATCTTCCAATGTTTGGTAAGACCCCGAGTGAAAGTATGGAGCTGTCTTAGAAATATTTCTAAGTGGTGGTACTCTAAATTGGTATTTATCCATTGCATTTTTCGTAATTAAAAAACGCCCTTCATCATTATGTTTGACATCTTTTCCGGGACCGGTTTGAGGAGCAGCAACACCAGCGAATGCAAATCCCCCCAGAAGTGTTCCATTGTGGCAACGAATACACATCCCCCCTTCAAAGAAAACTAGTGCCCCACGCTTTGCTTTAGCACTCATGGCCCCTTGATCTCCTCTTAGGTAATTATCCCAGGGAGTATCATAGACAGCGAAGCGATGTTTTTGAAAGTGAGCTAAAGCATTTGCAAGGTGACCAATATTAATTTCCTCGGCCCTTGGAAAGGAGTCTTTAAAAAGTTTTCTATACTCACCTACTTTAAGAACACGTTCTAAGAGTAACTTCCATGCCTGCTCGTCAGTCTTAGCATTTGCAATTTCATTTGTTCCAGCTCGCCCGCGCATCTCTTCGTGTGATAGTAGTGGAAAGAGTGCTTGTGCCGCAAGCGCACTCCCCAGTGCTTCGGTGATATCCCATCTCTCAGGATAGTCTCCATTTAAAACTTCACTAGGAGTCGTATAAACATCCCAATCACTTCTATAATGAACACGACCATCCCAAAACATGAACTCCATATCATCGTGACCTAAGTTATAAAGTGGGGGTGAATTTCTAGGAATAATTTGTGAAGCATTCTTCGCAACTCTACTCTTTCCTTCTCCGTGACCACCTTCTCCAATTGGAAGAGGAAGACCGTCTCCACTTCCTAGCTCTGGAGAATGGCATGTAGAGCAGCTAATATTTCTATTGCCTGAGAGGAGCTTGTCACTAAAAAGTTTTTCCCCCAAGAGGTACTTCACTTCATTTAAACCTGCCGGTTTCTCCACGGCCTTTAATTGAAAAGTTTTAATATAAGACTTTAATCTTTGATCTAAGACAGTATTGGCCAAAGTGATAGAATTGGAGGCAAAAATCAGTAGTAAAACTTTAAAGATCATCTCTTCTTTCCCAGTAGAAATATGTGTAGTGTGTGGAGGCTGAGATTACGATGACAATGTTTGAGTAGTCAAACAAAAGTCAATTTTAGAGTATTTGCCATGCGAAAAGTTAACGCAGCAAGATATCAGAGAAGAAATTAAATACCGTCTCTCTGTCTTTTGTCTTAGAAAGCTTTGAAAAAAGCCCAAATGACTTAATAACAGCATTACCTTTCATGACGATGACACCATAATTACTTGCAGCACCGTCCCCTTTACCTCTTGAGAGCATTACCCCATCAATTTGAGTCAATTCATACTGGTGCTTGTCACTTCTAAATAAAAAAAGTCTCTTAATCGTTAAATGACTATCTTTTGTTATAAGAATTTCTCTTGGATAAATAAATCCAAGAACTAATATTGGTAAACTCAGGCAAAGAAAGAGACCAAGTAAATCGTAATTTTGGCCATCAATAAATCTATAGACCTGATAGAGTCCTGTGATAAAAATCACTCCACAAAAAAGTAATGTTATAATTGAGGTTTTAATTTTAAGAGTTCTTCCCTTTTCTATTAATTGCATAGCTATAGTTTAGCATTCTTCCTCGTTAAATTAAAATTTAAATGCTAGGCTTATTAGGAAGAAAATTGGAGTTCACTTGCACTATATCCTTACGAAAAATACTCAGTGGATTGAGCCTCTTCAAAGAGAGCTCATCCAAGACCTTGATACTCAATCACAAAAGCTAAGAGGTCTGCCTGTTGTAACAATTGATGAGACAGTAAATCTAGAAAATAAATATATTGCTTTTTCTACAAGTGCACTTATCAATACGAAACTTATTCCAGAGGACTCTATCTCTAAGCAGGCCAATCAAATTGTTGAACTTATAAAAGAAAAAGTCGAGAGTGAAGAGTTCTTAAATTTACATGTCTTTAGTATGACCCAGAAATATGGTGTTATAGAGACAGGTAGAGCAGAAATTTTAAAAGACAAAATATATAAGTCTCTTAGAAAAGAGAGAGTTAAAATCTTGCGCAAGGAATTCAACCCAAGTAAGGCCCATGCTCAAGTTATGATCTTAGATGATCGTAGTGCAGTTATTTCTATTCAATCAAAAGAGGAAGTTTCTAACTATCGCACTCTATACTCTCCCTATATTGGGGGATTCAATAATGTTGAAGACGACAAGAAAGCTCCATCCCGTGCTTTTAAAAAAATTGTTGAAGCTCAAGAGATTATGGGCAAGAAAATATCTGCTGGGGAAACTCTTATTGACCTTGGGGCCTGCCCTGGAGGTTGGACCTATATTGCGAGAAAAAATGGTGCCAGTGTCATTGCAATAGATCGCTCAGAACTTCGAGAGGACTTAATGCTTGACCCAGAGGTAACTTTCTTACAAACCGATGCCTTTAAATATAGACCAGAGGAAACACTCGATTGGGCAGTCTCAGATATAATATCCACACCTGAGAGAGTTATTGAATTGATCGAAACTTGGGTTGTTGGAGAGCTTTGCCACAACTTCATTTTCACCATTAAATTTCAAGGAAGTGATGGGTACAATATCTTAACAAAGTTCAAAGACCTAGCGAAGAAATGCACATTTAATATCATTCTTAAACAACTAAATGCCAATAAGAATGAAGTTACAATTATGGGAAGTAAGCAATCATGACATACTTAATTTATCTCTTTCTCGGTGTCTTCGCAGGAACACTCTCTGGACTTTTTGGTATTGGCGGAGGACTCGTTATTGTCCCAACTTTACTTTTCTGTTTTAAGTACTTAGGATTTTCACCTGAAATTGCCATCCATATGGCCATTGGAACTTCCCTCTCAATCATTGTAGTAACAGCGACAAACTCAGTTTATGGACACCAAAAGAGAAAAGGTATTGACTGGCAAGTCTTTAAGAAAATATTCTTCCCTTTAGTTATCGGTACCTATTTCGGAGGGATGATCTCTAGTAAGCTCTCAGCAAGCTTTTTAGAAATAGTTTTCTCTGTCTATGTCGTACTCGTATCCATAAAAATGTTTCTCGATGTAAAGGTTGATAAAGTTCAAAAAGAGACTTCACTAATCCTCTACTCTTTTGTTGGAGCATTGATAGGATTTAAGTCTGCAATCCTTGGTATTGGTGGAGGTACAATTAGTATTCCCTTTCTCTCATGGAGAGGTTTCTCTATGAAGAAAGCTGTAGGTGTATCTGCCGCCCTGGGACTACCTATTTCAATAGTAGGATCAATCTCCTACATCGTTTCAGGATTAAAAGTTCAAGGTCTCCCCGAGCATAGTCTAGGCTATATATACCTTCCTGCTTTCATCGGTGTGATCATTACTAGTTCATTCTTTGCTCATATTGGAGCGAAACTCTCTCACAGGCTACCTCAGCAAAAGATGAAGAAAGGCTTCGCTATTTTTCTTTCTATTGTAGCAATTAAGATGATTTTCTTCAGCTAAACCACTAAAACTACAGGAATAAAAAACCTGATAGATATATCCTATCAGGACATAAGAAAGTAATATTTTATTCTATCACCGTTTCTTGCGATTATTAATCAACCAATAATGCTCGAAAGAAATGGAGAAAGATATGAATATAAAGAAATTGAGCACAACATTAGTAGTCCTTTCAACTTTATCCCTACCGGCCCATGCAACAACACTTACTCGTGAAACAGGTGCCCCAGTCGGAGATAATCAAAACTCAAAAACAGCGGGTCCAAATGGTGGGGTTCTTCTTGAAGATGCACACCTCATTGAGAAGTTAGCACGCTTTGATAGAATGAGAATTCCTGAGAGAGTTGTTCACGCCAGAGGAACTGGAGCGCATGGAGTTTTTAAATCATATGGAGACTTTTCAAAGCTTACCAGAGCTTCCCTCTTTAATAGAAAGAATAAGAAGACTCCTGTCTTTGTTAGATTCTCTTCAGTTATTCACTCTAAAGGATCTCCAGAGTCATTGAGAGATCCTAGAGGGTTTGCAACTAAATTCTATACTGATCAAGGAAATTGGGACTTAGTTGGTAATAACCTACCCGTCTTCTTTATAAGGGATGCGATTAAATTTCCAGACATGGTGAATTCATTAAAGCCTGATCCAAAAACGAATAAGCAAGATCCAAATAGAATCTTTGATTTTATGGCCCATCACCCAGAGAGTATTCATATGTGGACACATCTCATGTCTAATAAGGGAACTCCTGCCAGCTTAAGAACAATGGATGGAAACGGAGTTCACGCTTACAAATTTGTAAATAAAGACAATAAGGTTCGCTATGTAAAGTTTAGATGGGTATCTAAGCAAGGAGTAAAGAACCTAACTGCAAAAGAAGCGCAAAAGGTACAAGGGGAAGACTTCTCTTATTTAACAACTGATCTCTACGACAATATTAAAAAAGGAAATTACCCATCTTGGGAACTCGTAGCTCTTGTCATGGAATTAGACCAATTAGATAAACATGACTTCAACCCGCTCGATGTGACTAAAGATTGGAAGTGTGAAATGAGTTCAATTGAATGTACAAAACTAGGTTTAATGACATTGAATAAAGTTCCAACAAACTTCTTTCAATTTACAGAACAATCGGCCTTTTCACCTGCAGTTTTTGTTCCAGGTATCGAGCCATCAGAGGATAGATTACTTCAAGGAAGGTTATTCGCTTACTCTGATACACAGAGGTATAGACTTGGCGTTAACTACCAATACTTACCTGTAAATAAAGCTAAAGTTGAGATTAATACTTACGCTCAAGACGGTTCTCTCTCAACAAGAGTAGCCAATGAAGAGCATATTAACTATCAACCAAACCACTTTGATGGAAGCTTAAATAGAGACCGAGGAACTCTTCACGAAGATCAACAATATAAGTATAGCCAGCACAAGCTCTCTGGATCAACACAACAGAAAATGATTGCTAAAACTCAAAACTTTAAGCAAGCAGGTGAAACTTATAGATCTTATAGTGATTTTGATAAAGAACACTTAATTAAGAACTTTGGTGGAACACTAAATCAAATTAAAAATAAATTAATTGTGACTCAAATGATTGCCTACGCTTACAAAGCAGATAAAGAGTACGGTGAGAAGTTGGCAAAGTTTACAAACACTGACTTAAACAAAGTAAAGAGTGTTGTAGTAAAACTTAGAGACTAAAAAAGGAGTGAGGCATGAAGAAGCAAATAACACTACTTATACTTAGCTTAGTTTTTGCACAGAATATTTATTCAGCAGATAGCTCTAAAGATCAAACGAAGCTCATAAAAATGGTTACACGTGCAGCAAAAGAAAATAACTTAGCTCTTATAAAAGAATATAGAAAGTACGGAGGAAACTTAAATGTTAAAGATGAGAAGGGATATACTCCCCTCATCTTTGCCGCCTACTACGGTCATAAGAGCACTGTAGACTATCTTCTAAAAGAGGGTGCTAATGCTTGCATAAAAGATAATAAAGGCAATACTGCTCTCATGGGTGCAATATTTAAAGGAAACTTAAAGATCGCCTATAAATTAATGAAGACAGATTGTAAGTTAGACCAAAAGAATAATGCAAACCAAACTGCTTTAATGTATGCCTCACTCTTTAATAGACAAGAAATTGCCAAGGAGCTTATCAGAAAAGGAGCAAGTAAGACGCTCAAAGACAATAGTGGTAAGTCAGCGGTAGATGTTGCTAAAACGCAACTCAATCAAGAGATGGTAACCCTATTAGAGAAATACTCACACTGAGAATCTGTAATAGTGATTTAAAATTTTAAAACTCTTTGGATCACTCTCCTTCATTCGTCTTGGAGACTCAAGGTAAAGAAGAGAGAGTTCAACAAATTGGCCCTTTAATTCTTTGAGGGCCAATTTTCCAACTTCTTTTTCAAATTGTAGCTTATTTAATTTCACCCAATCTGAGAGTGAGAAGTCTTCGAAATCTGAGCGCACACTTGGATAGAAATTTGTATTTCGATTAATAAGAGGAAGACAGGCCAAAGCACAAATAAGTACTCTTTGATCTTTTGACACTTGTTCTCTCCAATCTTTCTCACAGTAGAAGATGGCCATCTTATCTAAGAGTAGAGAAAGTTGTTCAGCAGTGAGATTAGAGAGGTATGAAAAGTCTTTAGATAGAAGCACTCTCCAATTCTCTCTCTCCCCTCTCATCTTCTTAATATAGCGAGTTCTCTTATACACTAAAGAGTAGTTCATATAGATAAAGAACAAGAGAAGACAAATAAATGCAACAACAAATGGAACTAGAAACATAATCTATTTCTACTAATGATTTTAGTAATCGTCACTTGAAATTTTAGGCGTCGTAACTATTCATAAAGAAAGGGATATCATCAAGGAACTTCATCCCCATTTTATACTCTCTACTCGTTACAAGCTCTGCACGCCTATCAACCTTAGAGATGTGAGCAATTTTACATCTTACAGGGGTATCCAATGTGACTTCCCCGAAACTAGTTAAGTAAATAATTTGATCTCTTTTGAAGTTATTTACTTTTGAAACACTCATCACCACAGCAATTCCATCTGTATTTAAATCAAAGACACTGAAGTCAAATGAGTTTGCTCTAGATCTATTATTCATATCCAATTCAACTTTTACTTTGATATCTTGCTCTATCAGAAGGTTTCTAGAGTTATCTCTATTTTCAATTATTCTAAACTTCTTTGGAACCAAGACTTGAATCTTAGAGTTGCTCATTTTTCGAATATTGGCCTTAAATAAAAGCGAGCGATCATTGAATCGGATATAAATATCTTCATCCTCTTTGAAATCAAACGCCTTTTGATCCACTTCAATCAATTGAAGTACACCTTTATCAGCAGAAAATTTTTGAATGAAGGCTTCGTGTTTAAGACGAGGATTTTTAGAGTTAGCTTGCCAGAGAAGTATTGTTTCAATATTTTCCATGGTTCTCTCTATACAATCACAGAGAGACTGAAAATCATTTTCCCATACCATCTTCTTTAAAAGCTCTTGGTCCATTAAACTTCCTAATTCGAATTACTTTCTAATATGATATCGGAAATTTAAATAAATAGTATAGGGAAAATTAGTTTAAAACAGTGTATTAACCGCTATTGGTACTACTGCCACAGGGCAATTCGCCTTCTTTCTATCAAAAGCAATAATTTTAAGTCCGTACTTATACCATCTCGCCTCAAGTAGATCACCAGAAGCAAGGTCCCTTATAAGAATCAGGTCTCCAAACATTTCTTCTTCACTAGTTTGAATATTATCCAAAGAGAGTACTGAGACAAATTTCTTATGTACGCTAGAGAACATTCTCGATTGATAATCTAAGATAAAATCATCTTGATTCTCTTTAATCCACTTGTCCAGATCACTTTCAATAACCGAGAACTCTTTCTTAGTGGCAAATGAGAAACCAATCTCTTTTAAAGAATGGCTTACACACTCCATAGAGTAAGTTGAAAAAACAATAAAAAATGTGATTAATATTTTCATAGAGCTCTCCTTAGCATTTAATACTAGCAAGAAGAGTTTTGAGTGAATAATCTTTCTTATTCCAATTGGTATATGCGAAGCAAAAATTATTTCAATTTTATTTTATAGAAAGTTCCACTTAAGTTGGAGAAGCCTCTAGGTGAAATAGTGCGCAGGAGAATACTTCTAAAGATCATCTTCTCATTCACACCAAAACCAGTAGAAGCTCCACAGTCAGAGGTAAAACTATAGCTAAATTCATTGGTTGAATTATTAAAATTCATCTCTTCCCAATCACTACTTCCCTTAAATTCCCTAGTCGTCTCAGTATTATCAGAAAGATCAGTTAAACTAAGAGTCGTTGCCCCCATTTGAGAAGCGCCAATCACGGGAGAGCCTCCACATCCACCAGCAGTAGAATCTGTCTCAAAGGTAATGGCCAAATCGGAAGTGACTTCAATTTCAGAGGAAATATTTCTTATGGAGTTAAGTTGAGTTATCTCGCTAGCGTTAAAGAATTCTATTGTTTGATCTGTGGCACTCGTATAGTTAAAGCTCTTTTCAAAAACGGTGTACCCACCTCCGCTCATATCACAAGAGGCGATGAACGCATCACTACTACTCCCTCCATTTGGATCTATCCAATAATTTCCATCAACATTTGTTTTAGTATAATAATCACTACACGCACGATCGACACTTTGATCGGAGTACTTATAAGCACCGCTATCTAAGATTATTGTCACAGGATCAGTAGACGGAGAAGAGCCACTTGCAACGGCAGGACTATCATCATCTCCACAAGAGTTTAGAAGTAGAGAAATAAAAAGTAAGAAGATCAATTTCATTAAGTAATTGTACTAATTTTTAGGACGATATAATTTAATATTATATTCCACTTGTTCCAAATCTCTTTTCAATTTGTTTCAAATCGTAAAAGGAAGTTGTTCATCATCTCGAAGCCAACTAGTAAGAGAAAACCTCTTTTCACAGGCACGAAGAACTTCATGAAAAATACCAGAAGAGAAAAACACAACCATTCTCCCTCTTCTTGGAGTCACGCACTTATCGACTTCAAGTCTATTCGACTTATTATAAATAACCAATTCTCCACCTTCTTTACAATCTTCAAGGTAGAGAACACAACTCACTTGCCTATGACGAGTTTCTGGATGTTGATCAACATGTTTTTTATAGAATCCTCCTCTCTCATAAATAGCGAATTGAGATTCAAATCGCTTCATTGAAAGAAAGAAGTATTGATTGAGTTCAATCATTAGATCTGAGACCTTCGCCTTGTAGCATTGTAGCGCAGAATTTTCTTCGAAATTATTAATCCAAAAGATCTTTGAGTCTCTTATACTTGAATTTACTTGCTTATTTAAATGACGGCTAACACCAGCACTTCTAAATGAGTCCTCGTTCTCTTTAACCAAGAGATGTTCCATCAATTGATGACATTCAGAATCAGTTAGAAAGTGATCAACAATGGACCACCCTTTATTCTCTAGCTCTAGACAGATTTCACTTAGCACATAGACCTCAATAATGAGAATGTACTATAAAAAGAAAACCCTAAATAATCGTTTTATTTAGGGTTATAATTCGGTTTAAATTAAGAATAATTAGTCGTTATTCCATCTCGCAGTTAACTCACCTGGAGGACCATTGAAGACATTTACGTCCATATCGTATTCAGTTCCTGGTACATTGTAGAGACATGTTCCAGTTCTTGAACAATTGATCTCACTTGAGAATTGCCAAAGAAAGTAATTCTTCCACAATGATCCCGGATAGTCCGTGACATGAGACTTAAATCTCGCATACCAAAGCTTTGACTGTTGAAAAATTGGATTATCTTTTACCAAAGAGTTTAACTTCTTAGTCGTCGTATGATTGGCATAGACAGTTGGAATTTTACCAGTCTTCTCGTATACGTATTCCATAAATACGATGGCCTCTTCAATACTCATGAAACTACTTGAAGCTGTATCCTCTAAATCTAAAATCATTAGAGTATCTTCATCTTCTCCAATCAAATCGAGAAAGAGATCTGCTTGGGCCTTAGTATTCCCTCTTCTTCCAAGGTGATAAGCTCCCCAAAGATATCCCCTCTCTAGAGCGATCTTCTTTCTTTCAAAGTATTTCTTATCAATTCTAGCGCCAATACTTGATCTGTGAATAACACCAATAACCTTTGTGTCAGTGGCCATTTTATTCCAATCAATACCATTTCCTTCATAAGCATCAATTACAATGGAAGTGTCTTCTCTCTCCCAAGGTCTATTTAGAGATGCCTCATCAGTCTCATCTGGATCGCCACTTGATGGAGGTGGAGTTACAGTATCGTTATCTCCATCATCAGGAGTTCCGCTATCATCATCACATTTCTCATCTGCTTCTAGCGAAGAGTTATTTGATGACTTAGTAATCTTTGTCTCAGAGTTCTTATTACCGCACGTATCATCTTCCTTTACACAAGAAAAAGATAGTAATGCGACTGCCAATAAAATAAATTTTAATTTCTTAGTTTCTCTCATAAAAGGCTCTTCGGAGCCTTATGAGAAGTTTTAATTTAATTGAATTGAAATAGTGTATAGGGGCAAGAAAGGCCTATTATGGCCGCTAGTTTCGCCCTACTTACTCTTTGGTGGACGAGGACCACGCATCTTTATAATGAGTCCATTTAGAAAGTTTCTAAGCAGTTGGTCACCACAATCCATATACTTAGGGTGGTCTTCATTCCTAAAAAGGGCCCCTAATTCTGACTTACTGACTTCAAAGTCGGCCAACTTTAAAACTTCAATAATATCATCATCTCTATAAGATAGTGCAATTCTCAACTTTTTTAAAATATCATTATTTGTAAGGGCCATATAAATCCTGTTTTGTTTTTCATCTATTTAGCAAATATTTTTAGCAATTTATAGCCTATTGTACAATTTTCTCCTCGAGATATCTTAAGGTGTCATTTCAATCAAAAACGCTAATCTATACTAGGAAAACCTAGGAGAAGAAATGTCTAGCGAATTAGACCACTTTATATCATTTAGCAGAGTTATTATACGTCTTGGCTGTTTTACAACAATACTTATTAACTTAGGCGTACTCTTTCTCGCCTACATGGATTTAATCCCAAAAAATGAAACGCAAGGCTTCATTTTCTCAACCTACCAACTTTATAGTATCGTTCCGATTGCCTTTTCAATAATTCTTTTAATTCATTTTCAAAATGAAAAGAGCTCTGATATCAACTCGCAGTCAAAGTTTGATCAAGTCTCAAGTTCTTTTAAAGGGAATGAGCAAGTCTTCACACTGCTCTTATCTAATTACTTTAAAAAGCTAATCTCTATTATCAGCTCAAATAATGCAATTATTGCACTAGGATTTATTGCTCACTACAGCGATAAGATAAGCTTCACACAACTTTCTATAAGTGCGGCAATCTCGATAATACTCACACTTCTAACCTTTCCTATGATTGATATCTTTATTCTAAAGAATAAGGGAATTATCTATCAGAAAAAGGATTAGTGTTCTAAGATTTTCTTGAGTTTCTTTAGATACCGTTTCATTTGAAATGAATAGAGTTTCATCACGATCTTTGGTGAGACATTAAGGCCAAATGTTTCTTTAATCATCTTTCTATCAAAATCAACAATATACTTAAATGTAGTTATGCCATTTTGGTGTTCGAAGAACCTTCTACTTTTTAAGTAGAATGGACTTTCTTTTGGTGTAATAAAAGTAACGTTATAAGGAGCATTAATGGAAACAACTTCAGTTGTTGTAATAAAGTTCTTTCTAATACCAATCCAAGCATCTTCCCGGTACCAACTTCCAACAATAACCTCTTCATTATTGGTCGTCATATCATTCACTTCACTTCTCCACAGATGGTCATTCATTGGGCTCGAAACAAGGTCAAAGACTTTATCAATAGGAGCATTAATTTGAATTTCTCCCTTTGATTGAACGAGCTCTAAAGCGTGTAAATTGAGTGAAAAGATAAATAGAAAAAGAATAGTTAATTTGTTCATCTATAAATTCTAAAAACCATCTTTCAAAGTGACAAGAGTAAATATGAACATGTAATCAGCTAGTTAGAGCACTTCGCTTTCTTTTCAAATGACTAAAAAGTTATTAAGATTAAATAAATGAATTAATTGGAAGAAGCATTGCATTTATCAAAGTACACCGCTCATAGAAATCAAAAGTATCTAGCTTGGCTGAGAGAGCAAAGTTGTGTCGTATCTGGAAAGAAGGCCCAATGCGCTCATCACATTAGACTTGGAACAAATGGCGGAACAGGACTAAAGCCTTCAGACTACTTTTGTATTCCACTTTTAAATGAGTATCACACAACTGGTAGTAGCGCGCTTCACATTATTGGAGAAGAAACTTTTCTAGCTCAATTTAAAATTGATTCCAAAAAAATATTTATCTACTTTCTAAGAAAATATCTTTCTGAAAATTACGATATCCTCTATGGAATAAATAATAAGTCAGACGAAGAAGTTCTCTTTGATCTTATTACTATTATTGAAAGTAAAATTGATAGGCCAATCAAGAAAGTTAAACGTCAAAAGCCAAAAGAGAAGCCAGCAACACCTAAAGTTAGTATTACAGAGAGTAACTACTATCAGGTTGCAAAGAAGCTTAAGAATGAGCGAGATAAAGAACTTCGAAAAAAAATAAAAGAAAGCTCAACAACTTCCAGTATTAAAAAGCAATTCAAAGGAAATGAGTTCTACGAAAAGGCGAAAGAGGCCAAAAGGCTAAAGGACCGAGAGCTAAGAAAAAGAAATAAAGAATTGGCCGCCAAAATAAAGAAAGAAGAGAAATTAAAAAGGCGCGAGGAAGACCTCACGCCTGAATAATTATTTTAAAGACTTTAGTGCATTAATAATATCACTTGGCTCTGCTCTTTTTACGTAATCAACATTTAAGAATGAATAAACAATTTTTCCCTCTTTAGAGATAACATAAGTCGCAGGGATTGGAAGTTCCCAAGCACTATTACCTTGACTCTTATTTAGATCAATTCCAAATTTTAAATAGACTTCTTTTAAATCATCTTCAACATGGAATACAAGTCCATACTTTCTTGCAATTTTATTATCTTCATCAGATAGAATTTCAAATTTAAGTTCATTCTTCTTAACTGTTGTATCTGCCTCAGACATTTTTTCTGGAGAAATTGCAATCAACTGTCCCCCTGTCGCTTCAATTTCGTCTAGTTTTTCTTGGTAGGCCTTAAGTTGCAAGTTGCAGTATGGGCACCATCCTCCTCTATAAAAAGTTAGTACAACTGCGCCCTTCTTAAGCTCATCAGATAATTTCACTTTCTTTCCTGTAGCACTAGGTAGAGTGAAGTCAACAATAGAATCACCTTTCTTATGAGCACCATCTAAGATTCCTGACTTTCTTAGCTTCTCAGTTGCCTCTGCCATAGTCATTCTCTCCTTTGATGGAGGTCTGCTATTTTTTCTCTCATCTAATACAGCTTGTAGAGAGTCATCAGAGAAAGATGTATTTATAAATTCAACGATATCTTTTTCTTTTGTCTTACCAAAGACTCTTTTCACCTCTACTCCTTTTGAGAAACTTAAAAGCATCGATTGTTGAAATAATTTATACTTCTTTAAGAAACTCTTATCTTTATCAAAATCAACTTCAAGTAATGTATAGTTCTTGTGCTCAAGCTTATCTAAAACTTTTTTCTGAACTTTACATGTTGGGCACCAATCGGCATGAACATGAATGAGAATATTCTTACCTTCAGATAAGAGCTTATCAAAACGAGATTGATCAAACTTTGCCTGCGCATTTGAAACAAGCCCAAGGGCCATACTTAATAATAAAAACAACTTCTTCATAAATTCTCCTATATTGAAATTGTAAAGTTGATAATTGATTCTGGTAATACACTTAAGAGATAGGCTTCTACTTTCTTGTCATAATTAGTTAAGAGCATAATCGACATCATTAGACATAGAATCCCAGAGCCTAGTTTAATCTTCTTAGCGTGATTTAAACTAAAGTTCTTAATCTTTGAAACAAGTTTTGAAGCACCATAGCTAAGAATAATCATTGGAATAAGCGATCCTACCGCAAAGAATCCAAGAAGACTTAGAGCTTTTAGAGAGTCCTCCTGTGCTGCCAATAGTCCCATAATTACAGCGAGAGTTGGCCCACTACAAGGAGTCCAAATCGGTCCGAGCATAAGACCATTAACAAATTCTCCCCATACTGCATTTCCATTCTCTTTTTCATTTGAACGTGTCGAAAGGTTTTGAAACTTATTCATCACAGGAGCAAAGCTCTTTGAAATAAAATCTGTAAGCTTTGGAAAAATAAAAAGCAAAGAAGATATAAATAAGAGAGTTCCAGAGAAGTACTTTATCTGAGAAGGATCGAGACCAATGAATTGTCCACTTCTCGCCAAAAAGAAAGTCGTTACACTAAAACTAAGAACTACTCCTAACCCAAGAAAGATTGGCCCAAACTTACTCTGCTTAAGAGAAGATGAGGCAACAAACGGTATTATTGGCAGTATGCACGGAGACAGTAATGTGATCGCTCCGGCCATGAATGCACTTAAATATAAACTAATTTCCATCTAAAACTCCAATACTTGACCAGTCGGTCAAATATAAAATAAAAAAATCTACACTCTTATCCCCAGAGGCTCTAGTGCATTATTTGCGATATTTTTTAAAATCACTTTATCTTTTTGAAACTTTGAAATTTCTCTAATTGAAAAAGCTGCTACGAGGAGTCTTTCTCTTAGATCATTTAAGTTGGCCTTCTTTTCCAACTTCTCTCTTTCTTGAGCTATAGTTAAAGTACGGAGAAAGTTATCTCCTACTCTCTCATAGAGAACTTTAGAGAGCTTTTGTGCCTTTGACTTATCTTGACCAAACTCTAAACAAGTATTCATCACAAGACATCCCTTGTAATTCTTATCTGTGCTTCCCTGCTTTACCAGTCTTTGGAAGAACTTCTTAAGATAGAGCATAGGGCATTCATCTTTATAGAAGTTACTCTTAGAAACATCACCATACTTCTCTAAAGCAAGTAAGAAGAGGTTTTCTTTTGACTCAAAAGCATTATAAAGAGATCCTTTATGTAGGTCTGTAGCCTCCATAAGGTCGGACATACTTGTCCCATGAAAACCTTTTTCCCAAAAGACTTCCATTGCCTTTAAAATTACTTCATCTCTGTCAAAATCACTTGCTCTTGCCATAAGTAATCATAGCAGAGTTTTTGACCACTTGGTCAAGATTGTGTCAATTTTAAGTATATTTTCTAACTCTTGGTATTGAGCTGCCCACAAGCGGCCAAGACATCATCACCTTTAGTTATGCGAACTAATGTAGGGATTTTGTATTCATCAATAATAGACTTGAAACTTAAGACTTCATTATCAGAAGGTCTCTTGTACTTAGAACCAGGGAAGGGATTAAAAGGAATTATATTGATATAGGCTTCTTTTCCCTTAAGTAACTCCCCTACGGCCCTTGCATCTTCTACTGAATCATTGAAATCTTTAATCAATAGATATTCATAGGTAATAAACTGCTTCTTTTGAAGAGTAATAGAGTCTATATGTTTCAGAACTTCTGGGAGGGAATACTTTTTATTTACAGGAATAAGCTCATTTCTCTTTTCTTCAAAGGGAGAATGTAGAGAAAGGGCCAGATTAACTCCTGGAATCTCTTCTTCCCATCTCTTTAGGCCAGGTAAGTACCCCGAAGTAGAGATTGTAATTTTTTGAGTTCCAATAGATGCTCCATTCTTTGATAAGAAAATCTCGCAGGCCCTTTTAACAGCATCAAAATTGTGAAGAGGTTCACCTTGTCCCATAAAAACAATATTTAAAATTCTCTCCTCACCTGGTCTATTTTCGGCCAACCATCTCCACGCAGCAAGAAATTGTCCTAGAATCTCACTCGTTTCGAGATTTCTTTTAAGTCCTTGCGTACCGGTAAAACAGAATGAGCACTTCATTGCACATCCAACTTGTGAAGAAAGACAAATAGAGTACTTATTGTGAAAAGGAATCAAAACAGATTCTACTTTTGAAGAGTCATGTAATTTGAAGAGAAATTTAACAGTTCTATCATCAGAGATATGGACTTCATCAATCTCTGGAAGAGAGAAGTCAAAATTGTCACTTAAGAATTTTTGAGTCGCCTTGGAAATATTATGAGTGCAGGGAGAACTCTGCTTTTTCTTATAGTGCCAATTATAAAGTAAAGATGCCGCACTAGTCCCCAGTCCCTCCTCTTGGAGTGAAGTCACTAGCTCGTCATAATTTAAATTATAGAATGATCTCTTCATAAATATACTCGTGGCGCAGACCATAGCCCGAGTAATGCCAAATTACAATCAAGGATTCCCTAACCTACTGGAAATATTATCTAAAAAAATGTGATAAACTAGGACTATGGAAGAAGAAAAGAAGCCATTTTTTAAGAAAGTCATAGCTCTTATTGGAGTCGTGTTTGGATTCATATACCTTTTAAATCCTACCATGGGACTCTTCGAACTACTCCCAGACACTCTTCCTATCATTGGTAATTTAGATGAAGGAGCAGCAGTCTACTTAATTTTTGCAGGACTTAGGTACCTAGGTATCGATATTCTTAAATACTTCGATCGCATTAGAAAGTAACTGCTACTTAATACCTACAATATAGGCGCTCCAATTTACGCTATTTTCTTCACTTTCAGTTTGATAGAACTCTCCATTTCCAAGTCCTTCTTCATCAAAGTCTTCCCAGTAAACCTTTGATGAGCTGAACCCTGCTTCGGCGAGAAGATCTCTAATTTCAGGAATGCTCCACATTCTAAAACAATAGGTAAAGGCATCAAGATACTCGTCACCATTATTGAATTTAAAATGGATTCCGTAATTGGCGATACGTGAAATGGGGTTAAAGTCCTTTCTTTCAAATTCAAAGAGAAAACTCTCAAGATGATCGTGATCATCAACTTCTCTCTCTTGAATTTCAGGAATTTCACTATCACTTCCGCCAAAGATATCTAAAATAAGCATTCCCTCTTCATTTAAAGAAGAGTAAGCGTGCTTAAAGTACTCAAGCAGGAGTGCTCTAGAAGTCAGCAGACAATATGAGAAATTAAAAGTTGCAATAATATCTTTTGGTGAGGTTGTCTGAAGAGAATTAGAGACACTGGACTCTACTCTACTTTGCTCATCATCCGAAAGATTCGCTCTATACCTATTATCTCCATAGGCAATTGCCTCAGGATCTAAGTCTATTGCTAGAGCCGATCTATTTTTCGATGATTGAACCCAGCAACAACTAAGAGCATATGTTCCGCTAAAGTCCTCTCTAAGAGAGAGTGCATCCTTTTTAAAGATTTCTCTATATATTTTAGAAATTCTTTCCACATCAGAAATTGGGTCCTGAACTGCAGCAAGATAGTAAGCATGCTTATCATATTTCTCTTTCATTTCTTCCTCACTTATTTCCCTACTATATATGACGTAGACAAATATAAAAAGTATTTCTCAATTATAAGGGCCTCCATTATAATCTAGCTATGGAAAATACAACGAAACAATATAAGACATTTCTCTTTGATCTAGACGATACCTTATTAAATTTTAGAGAGTCCGAAAGATTGGCCTTTAAAGATGTCATTCAAAGACTAGATGTGAAGACACCACTTGATGAACTCTTTAGCTACTATCAGAAAGTAAATGAAGGACTGTGGAGAGAATTAGAGTACGGAAAAGTTACAAAAGATTTTTTGAAAGTTGAGAGGTTTAAGCTCCTCTTCGAAAATTTTAGTCTGAAGCTAGACCCACAAACTGCTAGCGACTACTACCTAGACGCTCTTCCTAAGAATGTAGAGCTAATGGATGGAGCAATTGATCTCTGTGAGTGGTTAAAGTCAAAAGGGCGCCTTGGACTTATTACTAATGGTATTGGAATTATTCAAAGAAAGAGATTAGAAGTTTCAAATCTTCTTCCCTATTTTGATTTCATCGCAATATCTGATGACTGTGGATTTTCAAAACCAGATATTCGTTTCTTTGAGTACAGTGAGAAGTTAGCAAAAGGAATTATCAAAGAAGAGACTCTTATTATTGGAGATCGCTACGATGCAGATATCGTAGGGGCCCATAACTATGGAGTCGACTCTTGTTGGATAAATTTAAAAGGTGAAACAAAGTCAGACTCAGTACAAACTTATGAGATAAGAAAACTGACAGAATTGAAACCCCTGCTTGAGAAGCTTATTTAACAATTCCCTTGTAGTAACCGTCACAATTATCTGTAACTAGGGATAGTCCTTTATTAAATATATCTGTTACCGGAGAGAAGACCTCGTTCATAAAAGAGCCTACGGCCCCTATCTCTGGATCAGATAAACTCCCACTTATTTTTTGAACAAAAATACTACAACCCTTCTCGTCAACTGAGGCTATAGAGAAATTTTTAAATACTTTCTTAGAAAGGTCGATACTTCCCTGAACGGCGACTTTATGCTCCTTTGTTGCGAGAGCGACATCTTCAAGCTTTGCAACCTCATCTTTAAGATTTACTGCTACATGTACTTCGCGAATATGAGTCTCGCCTTTTACAATCCCTCGTATTCCTGTATTGCCAAGATCAGCTCCTTTTGCCACAAGAATACCAATTGGCCCAAGAGTTAGAAAGCCTGCGGCGTCTAGAATCCCAACCTTCTTACTGTCGATATAGGCTTCTAAAATCTTATCTAAGTCTTTTCCAATCCACTTAAGCTTCTTACCATTTACAGCTAAGCTCATTGGGTTCTTTAGAAAAGCGTTACTCTTATTAATAGATGAAGTGAAATCAACTCTTAGGTCTCCATAAATATTAACATTCTCTAGTTTGAAAATTTTAAGAACTTCCTCTAATTTCTTTACATCTAAAGTTGCCTTAACAGATTGATTAGTCTTTTTAGTAAGATTGACTTCTCCTACAATACTCTTAGTTAGAGCGCTCACACTTAATTCACCGCTGACAAGAAGATCTTTGAGTGAAACCTCAACTTCTTTAGAGGAAATACTTATTTCATTTAGCTTGTACTTTTTTAATAGAATTTCATGAACTGAGATTCCAGCATTAGAAAGAGTTACTTTCTGCCATCGCCCCTGTGAGTTTTTCTCATCTTTCACTTTTTGAGTTTGATCACTCTTCTTGAGCTCTTTCTTCTTCCCTTCTTTCTGAGACTCAACCTCTTTTAGACTTTTTACAATTAAATCAAATTTTCTAAATTTTAAATGATCCTCAAAGATTGAATTGGGATCAATTTCAAGATCAATTTTCTCAATATCGATTTCAAATCCATCTACTTTTAACTGTAGATCTTCAACCAGTAATTCATTAGCGCTAAGAAGACGATAAGAAATCGGCTTGCTCGCTCTTAGTTCTACACCTAACTCTTTCTTATTAACAATATCAATGAGGGTATTCTGAAAGAGATGAAAAGGAGTAAAGAGAAGAGTAAGAAGTAAAATTATTACAACAGAACTTAGAATTATGAATATCTTCTTTAACATGAGAACCTATTTTATTAGAAATGAAGCAATATATCTCTCTCCATCATTTTCAATTTGTAACTGACTAGAGTGAAGCTTCAAAACCTGATCGATGATTTCATTTCCAAGCCCATAGCTTCGCATTAAGAAATTCTCATCACCTTGTTTATTTTCGTTATTGATTATACTGCTCATCTTAAAAAAGACAAATTCACCTTGCTTAGAAATATCAACCTCTACAGTTGTGCCACTCTTTGTATATTTACAGCAATTACCGACAAGATTATTAAAGACCTGAGACATTCTCTTTTCATCAAAGGAGACTTGGGTACGATCATCTTGAATATCAAAATTTATTTTTGCCACTTCTATCGCTGTGGAATGGTGATTAAGCGATTTTTTAAACTCTTCTCCAAGAAGACCTAGCCCTTTCTCAAGCTGAAGACTTCCCTCCCCAAGAATTGCGGATTCTAAAATTGTTTGAACCATCTCCATGGATTCACTAGAAATTTTAATAATTTCTTTACTCATCTCCCCTGCCTCGCTCTTATTCAAGTCTGGAATGAGAGCGGCAAGCCCCATTATATTTCCCAGAGGAGTTCTTAGGTCATGGGCGACAAAACCTGTAAGCTTCTTTATTCTTGTGTTTGCACTTGCAAGCTTCTCTTCTCTATCTTTAAGTAGTAAGAAAGATCCAATTGCGTTGGCCATCATAGAAATCAGCTCTCTTTCATATTCTGAAAAACCATTTCTTCTAATGCTTGTAGATGAAAAATTAAGTGTTCCAAAAATTTCACTTCCCTTAAAAATAGGAGCTGAAATATAGGACTCAAGTTTCATATTTATATAAACAGGATGCCCCTTCATCTCCTCGATAGATCCAACATGAGGAAAACCAATGACTCTTTTCGTGTAGATTACTTCACGGCAATACGTCCCCTCTAATTCAAAAATCGCT
The DNA here is from genome assembly GCF_000210915.2 of Halobacteriovorax marinus SJ. Lineage (NCBI taxonomy): Bacteria > Pseudomonadati > Bdellovibrionota > Bacteriovoracia > Bacteriovoracales > Halobacteriovoraceae > Halobacteriovorax > Halobacteriovorax marinus. Next base: position 850,957 of record NC_016620.1, on the reverse strand, counting down.
CCCGGTTCAAGTACGTTCTCTGGAGAGACGGCATCGCAAACGATGTACTCTTCTCCATTGATATTTGAAACAATTCCAAACTCTAAATTAAAGATTCTAGACCCAGCGATAAGATACTCCTTAATAAGAGTATCAAAGTCCTGAAAGTGCTTTGTTGTTAAGTTATGGATAGTTTTTAGATTAGAAGCAAATTGCTTTAAAAGATCTATTTCTTTTAAACCATCGTGAAGAGAATAAAAGGTTTCATCGTTTACAAATTTTGGATATTTCATTCCTCAATTTTAAAAGATTTTCATATAATGATATAGCTTTAATTTATTTAATCTTGTAATATCAACTAAACTTCTGAAATTACGAGGCTTTAATGCTTATAATTGGGAACGACTTATGAAACTTCTTACGCTAATAATTGCCTTTTTTACTATCACTTCGACTCTCGCTAAATCTAGCGAACTTCACGCCTTTAAATTAAAGGCCCCTAGAAAGAGCGAAATTAACTTAGAGAAATACAAAGATGGCCCTCTCTTAATTATAAATATAGCGACGAGATGTGGTTACACAGGTCAACTAGATGATATTGAAAAACTCTATAAGAAGTACTCAAGTAAGGGACTAGTCATCATTGGCATCCCTTCCAATGACTTTGGTGGACAAACTCCTGAATCCAACCAAGAAGTAGTTGAAATGTGCCGAGTAAAGTATGGAGCAAGTTTTCCTATTTCAACAAAGGTCAAAGTTCTTGGTAAAGAAAAGCATCCTCTTATTGAGTATATGATAAGTGAATCAAAGCAAGGTGATATTAAGTGGAATTTTGAAAAGTTTCTCTTTGATAAATCGGGAAAATTCATTAAGAGATTCGACTCAAAAACTCTTCCCCTTAACTCAGAACTAGAAGAAGAAATTAAAAAGAACCTTTAAGCTTTTTTAGAACAAAGTTAGGAAGATTAAAAGCGCTACTATGCCAATTGAGGTTGTGCCACATTAAATCCTCTGAAAAGTTTTTATAGTCCTCAACTTTGTTCTCTTTCATATCTGTTCCCAGCCACTTCTTAGAGCAATATGCAAATGTCCAATAAACTCCAGGATAAATGAGAATAGGAGCGCAAATGGGCTGAACAATTTTGAATTCACTTTCTAAGTTTTGATAGATACTTCTAATATCGTATTCATCATAGAATGGAGATTCGGTTTGGCACATAAAGATTCCCTCATCAGTTAAAAGGGAATTAACCTTTTGATAGAAGTCGCTCTTGTATAGGTTTTCCGCTAAGCCTACCGGATCAGTAGAATCAGAAATGATAAGGTCATATTTATTATTTGGAATTAAGACTTCTCTATCGATAAACTTTAGTGCGTCTTCAAAGATGATTTTTACTCTCGGATCATCGAGCCCCTTGGCCACATTCGGGAAGAACTCCCTACTAGTCGTAGTTACCATTTCATCAATCTCAACTAAAGTTATCTCTTCAATACACTTATAGCGAACGAGCTCTCTAATCACTCCTCCATCACCAGCTCCAATAACGAGAACCCTCTTTGTCTGCTCCTGACATAGAAGTGGAATATGCGCCATTACTTCATGATAAATAAACTCATCTTTATCACTAATCATGCACATATCATCCAAGAGCAGGACTTTTCCTAGGGGCTCTGTCAAAACAACCTTAATATCTTGATAGGGAGATTTTCCCTCATAGAGAGTCTCAACTACCTTAAATGATTGAGATACTGTATTTTCTAAGCTCTGCTCAGTTAACCATTGGGACTTATTGGAAGAATTCATAGAAGCCTTTTTATTGATAATAAATGTATTGTGTACTATATAAATGTTTGCCAAGTCAAACCATTCAATAACAGGGAATCATAATGAACTCCAGACGGGACTTTCTAATTAAATCTGCACTCTTATCTAGCTCTGGGATTTTTTCTAATCTGAGTTTTGGTGTGGACGCACTCTCTGGCGCTTCAAAGATTCTTAAAAATAAAAGTATTTCTTCTTCATACTCTCCGCTAATTGAACTAAGTGCCTTCAAGGGAACTAGCGAAATTAGTGGCGATACTCCCGACGAGGCCCACGAAGTTTTTTGGAATAAACCGGGCTTTATAAAGAAGAAAGGTGGTTTACCAAAGGCCACTGAAACTTACGATGTTGTTATAGTTGGTGGAGGACTTTCAGGATTAGCTAGTGCCTACCACCTTCAAGATAAGAAAGTTCTTATGCTCGAAGGAAATCCTCGTCTAGGTGGAAACGCTAGAGTTGAAAAGTATAGAGACACCTATATGTCTCTAGGTTCTGCTTATGTCACAGTTCCCGAAGAAGGTGGACTCATTGAGAGCTACTTTAAAGATATTGGAGTTCATCAAAAGTTTAAAAAAGTTCCTCAAGGAAAGCACCCTATTCTTTATAAAGGTGAATTTGTAGATTCATTTTGGATGGGTGCAACAGATAAGAAAAATGCTGATGAGTTTGCAAGAGTCTACAAGAGGCTAAAAGAAATCTATCAACACTCATACCCAGAGCTTCCTCTTATTCCCGGTATGGATATCGATAGAAAGGCCCTTGATAAACTTGATAACCTAAGACTAAGTGAATGGGTACGCGCAGAGTTTGGCACTATTCACCCTCATATTGAAGAATACTTTCACCAATACTGCTGGTCTTCTTTTAGTACAGGATACGATGAAATCTCTGCTGCACAATTTTTAAATTTCTTTACGGCCGACCTAGCTGGCATACAAGCTCTTCCAGGTGGAAATGGAATGATCGCTGTAAAAACACTAGAGAAAATGAAGAACTCAAACTTCACTGTTAGTTCAAACTCATTTGTTGCTGATATTAGAGAAGATAAGAATGGCGTCTATATTTGTTATCACGATCAAAACCAAAAACTAAAAGCAGTTCACGCTAAGAAATGTATTGTGACTGCGCCAAAGTTAGTGGCAAAACATATTATTGAAGGACTAGATAAGAAACAACATTCTGCAATGGATGATATGGTTTATCACGCTTACTTAGTGGCCAATGTTTTATTCAAGAATAAACTCGAAGCTAAGCACTACGATATTTACTCACTCATAGGTGATGTTCCTAAAAGTGAGTATGAAGATTCTAAAAAGAGAGTCTTTAGTGATATAACTTATGCTCACTGGGCAAATAAAGAACAAGCACAGAGAAGTGCCGTCACTCTCTACCTTCCGCTTCCCTACGCTATGGCCCAGCAATTTCTCTTCAGTCCAATTCTCCTTGAGAAGTACACAAAGAGAATTCAAAAAGCGCTCGATCCATTCCTAAAGAAATCAAATAAGAGTTGGAATGATGTTGAAGGAATCAGACTCACTCGTTACGGACATGCCGTTGCAGTAGCAGGCCATGGAGATATAGCCTCAGGTCTACTTGAACGAGCGCACCAACCAATAAATAATAAGATCTTCTTTGCGAATCAAGATAACTGGGCCAATCCTTGCTTTGAGACTAGTTACGCCGTAGGAACACTTGCGGCCTTTCAGGCCACTAATAGATCAATTCCATTAGGTTAATATGAATTATATAGATTTCTCAAGATACGTCGTTACCTTCTCAAGTATTTTACTTATCATTGGTCTCTATCACCAAGTCTATAAGATGTTTACGACTAAGAGTGCCGATGATTTTTCAATGCTGATGATTCTCTCGCTTATTTGTTGCCAAGTCACTTGGATCAACTATGGAATAGTCTTGGATGAATGGCCAATTCTACTTCTCTCTTCAATAGAACTTCCTGCGGGAGCTCTCGCCTTCTATGGCTACTTAAAGTTTAGGACAAAGCATGTCTTATAGTATTTTAAATATATCTACTCAAGAGCAAGTTTTTGAAATCTATAATCAGATGAACACACTCTATAGTGACCAGGATCACTTTCCATACTCAGTTATAGAGTTTGTTGCCAAAAAGTATCCAGGCCTTATTCAAATTGCAAAGAATGAACTTGATATACAAGTTGGTCATATTTTCTTTATTCCTTTAAATGAACGAGGATACGAAAATATGATTAACCCCAACCACCGAGAAAATGACCTCTCTACTTTAGATGTCTTCAATGATGAAGAAGATAGTAAAATGTATCTCTTCGTCTATTCAATTTATTCAGAGTCTGCAAAATTAACGAAGAAGCTTATCGCCTCTACAATTGAAGTGGCCAAGAAGTATAATTCTCAAGTGGATCCTAGTTCTATGGTTTTTACAGAAGTTGTTACCAGAAGAGGAGAGCTTCTAGCAAAGAGAATGAGTCTCACAAAATATCACTCTTATGAATTTGATAATGACACTCTTCACTTATATAGGACTAAACTAAGTGATTATATCCAATCATTTTCTGCCCACAGTTAGAGACATTTATCATATTTACATCTGTGTATGAAGCAGCTACTATTTTTGAATGACTACAGACTCACAAACATGCCCAAAATGTACATCTCCTTACGGTTATAGCGACGGAACTCTCTGGGTCTGTCCAGAATGCTTTCACGAGTGGAGCCTCGATGCTCTAGCTGATGAAGCGAGCGCAAAATTTCTCGATGCTAATGGAAATCAATTACAAGATGGTGATTCAGTTACTGTGATTAGAGATCTAAAGGCCGGAAAGAGCACCATTAAATCAGGGACAAAAGTTAAGAATATTCGTCTATTAGAGGAACCAGTCAACGATCACGATATCTCTTGTAAGATTGACGGACATGGCTCGATGTACCTTAAGTGCTCAGTTGTTAAAAAGGCCTAATCTCAACAAAATCAGACTAAAGAACTTTGTTATTTAAAGTCACTAAGCACCCTCTTGCCTATATAATTAGTAAAAGTGTATTATTAAGATTAGTTGCGTATTTTTGCGCATAAAAATCAATAGGATGATTTCTTTGAAAAGAAGAGACTTTTTAAAATATAGTGCACTACTAGCAGCCTCTGGCAGTCTTGGCGGATGCGCGTTTATTGAAAAGCACCTTCACAGGAACTCTCACGGTGAAAAGTGCGGCTCTTGTGTTGATCCTTTTGCTGCACCCGCTCCCAAAGCTCCGGCAGCTCCTATTGTAAAAAATGATGAAGAAATAGTTAAAGAACTCATGAGAGATGAGAGAGTTAAGAGTAAATACTTTTCTCAAAACTTCCCTGACGATATTTACCTATCGGCAGAGAATCATCTACTAGTTCAAGGATTAGTTAAGAAGTTTAGAGCAGTACAGCGCTATGTTGGACATGGAAATTTTAACCTTCTTAGCGTTGATAACTTTTATCTCTTTGCCAGTAGTGCTCCCAATTGTGAAGCAGTCACGATGAAAGAGAAGCTCTTTATGGAAGAGTTATTCTACTTCGATGCTCACAAATATGGATTTAGAGGAGAGAAAACTGCTCCAGCCCTTACGGATTCAATTGCAAAGAGAGAAGTTGAAAAAGTTCCCTACTCTGGGCATTTCCTAAAGAGAGAACAATCTCTAGAATTATTTAAGAAAGTTCAACGTGATGTTGGAGAGAGTCTTATTCTCACTTCGGGAATTAGAGGTGTTGCTAAGCAATTTCACCTCTTCCTAGAAAAAGCTCTTGAGACAAAGGGAAATCTTTCTAAAGCATCAAGGTCACTGGCCCCTCCTGGTTATTCTTTCCACTATCTTGGAGATTTTGACGTAGGTAAGAAAAATATGGGTCTTAGAAATTTTGATCAAGACTTTGCCCAAACTGATGAGTTTAAAAGACTTGTAGACCTTGGCTATATCAATATTCGCTACACTCAAAGCAATACTCTTGGAGTCCGCTTTGAACCTTGGCACCTCAAAGTCTAATTAAGAAAATAGATCTCTAACAAAAAACATAGAATCAAAATATTTCCTCAATCAACTGACACAAAACTAATGAGTCTATCTCATTTATCTATGTTCAAATTTAGTTGTAATTTAGCAGGAAATAAAATTGCAGCAAGTACATAATCTACTGAAGAATGATCTCACACTAAACTCTACAGAAGAAGTCCTCAAAGAATTGATAGAAATAGATTCACAGATCGCTAATCATAGAGGAATTAGCTTAGTTCAAGAATTTGTTGCCCATAAACTAAAAGATCTAGGTTTTCATTTCAAATGGATAAGTAATTCATTGATGGATACACCTAAACTCTTACATGCAAGTCTCATTAAATCTCCCCATTTTCCAAGTATAACTTTCATTGCCCATAGTGATGTTGTAACTCACTTAGAAGATAATCCCTTTAGGGTTGATGGAAAGAGAATCTACGGTGCGGGAAGTGCTGATGATAAAGGTGGCATTGCTGTTTGCCTAAGTACTTTAAAGTCCCTACTACAAACCAAAGAGAAAAATAAATTTAATATCAATGTCATCATATCACCTAATGAAGAAACTGGATCCTTAGGATTTCATGACTATTTTAAAGAAGTTGGCACCCAATCAGATTACGTCCTAGGTTTAGAGCCTGCACTACATACTGGCAATATTATTTCTTCTAGAAGTGGGAATCGCTGGTACAACGTAGAGGTGAAAGGTCTGGCCGCTCACGCTGGAAGATTCTCCCAGCCCCACATCAACGCTGCTCACTCACTCTGTCTACTCATATCACAACTACAAGTTCTAAATTGTGAGAAGAGCTTACGAAGGTTAAATGTTGGAAGCATACAAGGTGGCAACGGTGGTTTTAATACTATTTGCGATAACGCCTTCGCTAAATTAGATGCTAGATTTTCAAACTTAGAATGTAGGGAGATGATTCACCAAAAGCTGCTAGAGGCCATAGAGAACTCCAATCTACAATGTCCCTATACAAGCTTGAAGAGTGAAACCCAATTCACCATAGAGGATGACTGCCCTCCTCTGTCTCAAAATAAAAGAAATAACCAAGAGGTTAATTTCCTCTTAAATTTAATTTCTAAAATAGAAGGTAGAAAAATCTTCAGTGAACACTCTGGCGGTGCAGCTGATATAAACTACTTTTCCTCTTCCAAAGGTTTGCTTATTGATGGTCTTGGACCAATAGGAGGAGGCATGCACACTACTCATGAATATATTGAAAGAGAGAGTCTGATTACTCGCTCAAGATCTATTGAATTATTTCTTAAAAGAATTCAAGGAGAATAAGATGATCACTACAACTTTATTTAAAACGCAATTCTTTGAAAGCGCCCTACGTGAGATGGCCATAAAGTTTTCACCTAGATTTCTCTCATATACTCCAAAACATAGAGTTCATATTGAAACAGGACGCTACCTTCTAAAAACTGCAACAAGTACAAGTGAATTACTTGAAGTTTTTAAACTAAGACATATTAATTTTCTACAAGACGATCAAGAGAGTGAATTAAGTTACGATCTAGATGAATATGACCATATCTGTGACCACCTCATCATTATTTGTAAAGAAAGTCAGGAAATTATTGGAACCTATCGACTTATCTGCTCACTTTATAGCGACACATTCTATTCTCAAGGAGAATTTAAACTAGAGAGATTCTTGAAGTTAGATGGCGTTAAGCTAGAGCTTGGTAGAGCCTGTATTGATATGTCCCATAGAAACGGCAATGTTATTGACTTACTTTGGAAAGGGATTGCCTTTTATGCCGAAGAAACTGGTGCACGCTATCTATTTGGTTGCTCAAGCGTAAGTACCATTGAACCCCAAATGGCATCAAATATTACAAATTATCTAAGAAATAAGAATTACCTCAGAGATACTTTTGAGATCTCACCTACTAAGAAGTACCAAATTGATTATAGTGGATGTATCTCTGAATCTGCTATTGAAGTAAGAGACTATATTCCTTCTCTGCTCATGAGCTATATTTGTGCAGGAGCTAAAGTTCATGGTCTTCCAGCATTGGATAAAGAATTTGAATGTATTGATTACTTTACCATTCTTGACTTAGATGAAGTTAGTTCTCTATTTAAGAAAAGGTATTTTAAGTGGCTTATTTAAAATTAATTCTATTTGCTCTCATAGTTAGTGGATACTTTATTAGTGCACTTCCTTTCTTTGTTTTAGGATACTTTAATAGATACCTCGCAATAAGAAAGCTAACACTCATCGCTCACCTTTGGGCAAAAATAGCTTTGAAACTCTTTGCTATAAAAGTCATAAGAAACGATACAGAGATAAAGAGTAAAAAAGAAGCGATAGGTAGACTTATCGTAGCAAACCACCTCTCTTATTTGGATGCAATTATTCTTTTAGCGAGAGGGCCGAAATCATTCGTCACTTCAATTGAAATGAAGACCACTCCCTTTCTGGGGCAAATATGCCAAGCAGCAGGCTGTCTCTATGTAGAGAGAAGAAGTCGAGCTCACCTCTCTAGTGAAATTAAAGATATTACCAAGGCCCTTGCGGCAGGAATTGATGTAGTAGTTTTTCCCGAGGCAACAAGTACTAATGGAGAGAGCATAAAGAATTTTAAAAGACCTCTCTTCGCTGCGGCCATAGAGAGCGGTGCCACGATTATTCCTCTGACTTTAAATTATAGAAAGATTAACTCCTTGCCTGTAACTACCTTAAATAGAGATTTAGCTTTTTGGTATGCTGATATGAGCTTTCTTCCTCATCTAATTTCAGTCTTTTCTCAAAGTGAATTTATAGTTGAAGTAACTTCTAGCGAATTTATTGAAACAGAACCTAGTGATGATATTACAAACCTAGCTCTACTCTCTAGGGAGAGGATCCTAGAGAATTATCACCCAATTCAGTGATTAGTCATCTTCGGGCTTCTTGAAAGATGATGGAATAATATCCACTCCAAATCTCTTTCCTAATTTTACAATTATAGGAAGAGTTAAAGGAGCGAAGGGAAGCACTAATAAAACACCTAGCCCAAGACTCTTTACAATATCTCTCAATTGCTCATTAGCAACTTTCATTTCTTTCTTTGTCGCCTTTCCTTGAGTGTAGCGAGAATAGATTTGGAACATCTCCCTCGTCTCCACACCTTCCTGCGAAAGACCCTCTTTAAGAGAAACGAGTGCTTTTCTAATTCTCTTAAGCATTCCTTTCTTCTTAGAGGCCAACAATAGAATTAAAGCTAAATATAAATCAATAATCCACTTAAAAAGAATCATTCTTACTACTCAATATAAAGTCAAAAAGAGCGTCAATATCACACTTCTGTGTCTCAGATAATGTCTCAATCTCTTCACAAGTATCTTCATATCTCTTTTTAATTTCCTTTGCCTTACTTCTAATTTTAAAATTTCCACCTTCAGAAACAGAGTCTACAATTCTCCACTTTAGCTCATCTACAATATAGTAGAAACTCTCAAAGCTCTTATCTTTCTCTAAGACTTGATCAATAACAACAACAAGGTCCCACCAATCATTCTTTCTATATCTTCTTGTACTCTCATACATAATTATCTTTCCTAAAAATAGTAATCAATTGCCAGCATGGACATCACTCCAACAATGACTCCAAGAGTGGCATGCTTCTCATGTCCCTCTCTAAAAAGCTCAGGTAACATTTCTTGGCAAATTACAAAGAGCATTGTTCCACCTGCAAAGCTTAGAGCAATTGGAAGAGAATAATGAGTCACACTAGAAGAAATAAAACCAATTGCGGCCGCGACAGGCTCTACTAATCCAGATAAGAGCGCCATTGCAAAGGCCTTATGCTTAGAAGCTCCCTCGCTTAAAAGACCAAAGGCAACAACAAGTCCCTCTGGCATATTTTGTAATGCTATGGCCAGAGCGAGAGCTATTCCACTTCCCTCATCTCCAGAACCAAATCCCACTCCAACGGCGAGCCCCTCTGGAAAATTATGTAAAGAGATGGCCAAGACGATCAAAGCAACTCGGCTCATCTTCTTTCTATGTTTCATATCAGTATGCTTTATCAAGTGTTCATGAGGAAGAATATCGTGAATGAAAATAATAAAGAGATAGCCTGTGAATAAACTTATTAAAATTATTGGTAGACCTACATTATAGGTATAGACTTCTTTTGCTTCAGACACACTCGGTATAATTAGAGATAGAAAAGATGCAACCAGCATAACTCCAGCGCTAAAGCCTAACCCCACATCTAGGGATTTCTTAGAAAATTCTTTTTTAAAATATATAGGTATTGCACCCAGACCTGTGGCAATACCAGCAATTAATGTCCATACAATTGCTGTATAAGAAACCATATTCACCTCTTTACTTAGAAGTATTATAGACTAATTCATCTAATCAATCATTAAACTAAATTACTCGCCTACTTTCTTTTAAGCTTGAGATAGATATCTTCACTTGGCGATAGTGCTACGCTTATCTTCGCCTTTGGCAATCTCGATATCTGAGTGTCGATTTCAAAGGTTTTGAAGAACTCTTCTAGTATGACCTTCATTATATTCATACTAAGAAACTCACCTAAGCACTTTCGAGCTCCCTTACCAAAGGGAAGGTAGTGAGATAGAGAGCTTATTGTAATATCAGAAAACCTAGAAGGCATAAAACTCTCAGGACTCTCCCAGAATTCATTCATACGGTGCAGGACATGAGCGGGAACTACAATATTTGTATTCTTTGGTATTTTTATATTTCCAAGTTCTGTATCTTGGACGGCCTTTCTAGAAAAGAGTGGCAGTGCTGGATAGAGCCTCATTGTTTCATAGATGATCTCTTCGTAATTCTCCCTCTCAAATCCCCCTTCTTTTGTCATTAAACAAATTGCCCAGCCCAATGTATAGGCGGTGGTTTCATGGGCAGCAATAAGTAGAGTTAAGAGTTCATCACGTATCTCTTCTTGTGATAGATGATGTTCACTTCCTAGTAAGCTTCGAAGCACTCCACTAGAGTTAGACGAGTTTGAGCTCTCAATGATCTCTATAATAATACTTTCTAAGATTTTATAGTGATGTTGAAAGTCCAAATTATCTTTGGTAGCGACCCAATAAGGCAGAGGAAGTAGTTGAAACACTCTTTTAAATGAAATCTCTGAACACACTTCAAGAGCTTCTTTGAATCTTGAACTCTCCTCTGAGCTCAATCTCTTCCCAAGTAGTGTTTCACAGGAAATCTCAAAGGTTATATCTTTAAAGAAATCAAAGATCTCAACTTCTTCTATACTGCTAAAAGACGAAAATTTCTGTTGAGTTATTCTACGAATGACATTTTCAAATGTGACAATATTTGGACGAGAAAAGTCTTTAGCTATTATGGCCCTCTTTCTAGACCAACTCTTAAAATTATTATTAACTGCAATCCCTCTTCCTATGACAGCACTTACTTCTAAGACTTGATCTCCCTTTTGGAAGTCTCGGTAATTTTTCACCAGTAAATCATTTATAAGTTCAGGATCATAAATAATCACAGAATTCATAGGCCATGGAAAACTTGCAATACGTGGATACGTTTTTTGTAGTTGAATAAAGGCATCAAGAGTATCAGCCTTAAAGAATTGTAGCCATTGAAGATAATCAAATCCCCTAGGTCCCTCAATAGAACCTAGGTCAATTCTCTCCACTAGTGACTTACTATACCCTTGAAAATTACTATTAATCATCTCTAACCTATTTTTAACTATTATAGTATAGCTTAAAAATGGTCACTCAATAGAAAAAGATTATTATAGAATCTTCTGGATCTCTCCAATTGATTCCATACCTAGCTTGTAGGCTAAAATCGTTAGAATAAGTCCTGTCGCAAGTGAAGTACATCTCATATTCTTTTCACTAGAGAGAAAAGTTGAAAACTTAGAAGAAAAGCTCGCCAAGAAATAGAACCAAATTATAGAGAAAACTCCGGCCCCAAGTCCAAAGCTTAACTTATCCGTCATGAAATCGAATTTTGTAGAGTACCCGCCAATTAAAAAGAAGGCATCGATATAGACGTGTGGATTTAAAAGAGTGAAGCTCAGAGTCGTTAGAATTATAATTTTCTTAGAGAGCACTAATTGAGCTTTATTCTTTGAATCGAATGAACCAACAAAGAATTCTCTCAATTTTAGAACTGCATAGTATAAGAGAAATAACGCTCCTAATACTCCAATGAAAATCTTAAAGGTCGGAATACTTGATAGAAGTGTCGATATACCAAGAACACCTAAAAGAATGAGGCATACATCACAAATGGCACAAATAGTTGCGGCCAAGATATGATTATTCTTTTTTATACCAACATCAATAATAAATAAGTTTTGTGCACCCAAGGCCAAGATTAAACTTGCCTGCAATAAAAAACCTTCAGTAAAAACTTCCATCATAATGATCTCCTGATGTTAATTTACGGCAAAACATGATATAAGTTAAATTAATATTCTTAATCATTAATTAGGAAAACTTATGATTGATTATCACGCTCTTAGGGCGCTTCAGGCCGTTATTGAATACCAAAGTTTTGAACTCGCCTCTAAGGCAATAGGTATATCTCAATCCGCTGTTACCCAGCGAATACAGAACTTTGAGTCCTACTTGGGCAAGAAGTTACTTATTAGAAAAGCTCCCTACAAGGCGACAGGTACAGGAAAGACCTATTTAAATTTACTGCGTAAGGTGACAAGCCTTGAGCGAGAGCTTGAGGAGCGAGAAAATATTAGACCTATTCTCAAATTGGCAATCAATAGAGATAGTCTAGACCTCTACTTTCTTGATGTTTTAAGTGATCCAAAAGTTGCAAATACGGTGACTTTACAAGTAATCGCAGACGATCAAGAAAATACATTGAGCTATCTAAAGAGTGGCCAAGTCGATATGTGTATTAGCTCGCAAAAGAAAGCTCTGCCCAATCATTCTTCAACACATCTAGGAGATATGCTCTACACTCTTATTTGTTCTAATGAGTTCTACGCCAAATACTTTAGCGAAGGAGTAAATAAGAAAACACTCTCCCTCGCTCCTCTCGTTGTCTTTGACAAGTATGATAAGGTTCAGCATATCTATCTTAAAGAGCACTACAAGCTAGATACTTTCGCTAAGATTAATCTCATGCCTTCAGTGCCAAGTTTTAAGCGCGCAATCCTTGGAGGGTTTGGCTATGGACTGTTGCCTTTAATAGATATTGAATCTGAACTAAAGAGAAAGAAGCTCATTCAGCTCAACCCTTCCAAAGACTTTAGTATTCCGCTCTACTTACACCAATGGGAATACCAGCAAGATCATATAAAGATCTTTAGTGAGAAATTAATCAAGGCCGCAAAGAAACTCTAGCGAGCAGTTAGCTTAAGTCCAATGATGGAAATTAAGAGCAATACCAAAAAGAAAATTCTCATTGGCCCCGCAGACTCTTCAAAGAGAAAGATTCCAAGTACTGCTGCTCCTAGGGCTCCAATACCAACCCATACACCATAGGCGGTACCTATGGGCAGAACATTACTCGCCTTCGCCAGCAAGTACATACTGCCCGCAAGTGTGAGTAAGGTAAAAATAGTTGGGTAAAATTTGGTGAATCCCTCAGTATACTTAAGACCGATGGCCCAGCATATTTCAAGTAGACCGGCCAAAACTAAGATAAACCACGCAATTGTTGTCGACATAAAGACTCCTCTATTAAGTTAATAGTAAGAGCCGTCTTTACTTACATGGTACGGCATCCCTCGTCATGGGAAGAAATCCAAAATTAGTATAGCACAAAATTATCTAAGTTTAAAAATCTAGTCGTAGCCCGTCGAAATCTTTAGCAGAGTTTCTCTGAGCAAGTCTTTGATCTTCATCTCCCCATGTGCGATTAACAAGTCTTCCTCGTAGGACGGCCTTTCTCTCAATGAGCTCGTCTGCCCAGCGGATAATATTCTTATACTCATGTGTTGAGAGGAACTCTGCTGCATCATAGAGCTTCCCTTTTACTAAAGCTCCGTACCAAGGAAAAATTGCAATGTCTGCAATTGAGTATTCCTCGCCAGCAATGAATTGATTCTTAGAGAGCTGCTTGTCTAAAACATCTAACTGTCTCTTAGTCTCCATTGCAAAGCGGTCGATAGGATATTCAAACTTCTCTGGAGCATAAGAATAGAAATGACCAAATCCACCACCTAGGTATGGAGCGCTTCCCATTTGCCAGAATAGCCAATTCATAACTTCCGTCTTCTTAGAAATATCGGCCGGAAGAAATTTATTAAATTTATTTGCAAGATAGAGAAGAATTGATCCGGACTCAAAAACTCTAATCGGATCACCATTATTCTTATCTAAGAGCGCAGGAATTTTAGAGTTTGGATTAATCTCCACAAAGCCACTTCCAAATTGATCCGCTTCTCCAATATTAATTAAGAAAGCATCGTACTCTGCTTCACTAATACCTAGCTCTAAGAGTTCTTCCAACATTATCGTGACTTTAACTCCATTGGGAGTTCCAAGAGAATAGAGCTGCAGAGGGTTTTCACCAACGGGAAGAGTCTTTTCAAATCTCGCTCCAGATGTTGGTCTATTTATACTCGCAAATTGCCCACCATTTTCTTGTTCATAAGTCCAAACTTTAGGTGGTGTATATTTCTCTGTCATAACGCCCTCTTAATTCTTAATATATTTCTTACAAAACTCAGTGAAGACACTCTTGTGCTTTTCAAGATCAAATTTTGGGGAGAGAGATACTCTCACAATATAATCTTTATCACCTTCTTTCGTTGTCCCCTGTGTAGAAGTCGCTGGGATAGTCCAGTAACAACCTTTCAGCTGTCCATAACTCACACAGAATTTACTTTCGTCTGCGATGGCCTCTATCATCATATTAATTAATAATAGATTCAGCTCTCTCTTATGAGATTCTCTTTGTTCGTATGTCTCCCCTTTTGTAGGAAGGTCGAGAGAAAAAACAGATGGAGTAAACCCATCACTTGCTAACTCATGTGAGACAAAGTTTATTTTAGCCTCTGGAAGTTCTAGCTTTATATGATCAACAAACGCTCTCGTATTTAGATAAGCATCTTCAATTCTCTTATTCATCGAAGGCATCTGTTCAATTAAAGTATTCACCTGAAAATCAGTTGCACCATTATCACAAATTTCGATGTGCTTATTTACATACTCCATTAATGAAGAGGCCTTTTCATTTGCAACACAATAACCAGCAGTACAAAGCCCTCCACTTGGGAATTTAGAACCACTTACATAAGACAATGTAGGCACATCATGAAGATAATCACCGGCACCAAGAAATTTTACATTGGGGCAAAAAGTTTGATCTAAAATAAACACTGCTTCACTAGCAATTTTAGAATCACTTGTCTTACGTTCCTTGGCCAAAGTTTCTCTAAGTTTAATCAGATCAGGTACTTCAACTCTTGGATTAGTCGGAATCTCAGCGATAATAAACGCCATCCCATCCTTACTGGCAACGTCATCCAAGATATGCGTAAGACTTGCAACCATATCTTTTCCACTATCCACAGGAAGATCGACAATTTCAACATTATCGATACAAGCGGCCACTCTCCTCGCCTGATCATTTGTTCCCCCATAGCAATTTGGTGGAACAATGAATTTTATATCTTTATTAGGAAAAGTATTCTTTGAGTAATCAACAAGTCCCATCATGATTGCGTACTGAACACTCAGTCCACTTGAACCTAGTGCGACTTTTGATTTCGTATTCGTAACTTCATTGATGATTGAGCTGAGTTCTTCTCTATTAGCTCCACTCTCTTCACTTACATTTTCATTGGTAATTCTCTTTAAAAGAGACAAACAATTCTTAGGAGTCATTGCAATAGACTCTCTTCTTCTTACGTGCTGAACTTCTGAAATATATTCTTTATTATTTTCTGTATTAATAACGATAATACTTCCAAGTCCCTGCTCAAGTCCTACAATAAAGTCCACAGAATTATTTAAGTTAGCAGACTTTACCTTTTCAAGAGATGTGAAAAGCAAACGACTCCCATTAAAGTCTTCTAGCTCATCTAGATTGGAAACTTTCTTCAATTCAAATTGGTAACCATAGATTTCTCTAAGGGACTTCTCATCAAAGAAATCTGGTAACTCATCAGTATAAATAATCTGTGTAGATTTTTGTAAAAAGAGATTCTTTCTAAGAACTGCGAGAGTTGACATCGCACCCGAAGAAAATGAAACAACGCACTCGCTGGATATTCCCTTCTCTTTTGCAATATACCACTCAAGTAAACAAGAGAGTGGATGGCCTAGTCTTATATAATCAAAAGCTGTTGGAAGCTTCTCTAATTCACTAAATAATTCTTGTCCTTCAAAGGATTGAAGTGCTTCTAGCTTTTGTAAGAACTCAACTTTAGCAAGACCTTCATTGTAGATATCTAGTCTGTGAGTCGTTAATTTCAACCAATCAGACGGTAGATGGGAGAGAATATTTCTCATAAAATTCATTGTGCTCATATATAACCTCAACTTTCCAAACAATATACTTGATTTAAGGTATTCTTTAAAGGGCCTAGACTCTCTATGGCCAGACAGGAAAGCCTTATAGATATCTAGAATTAATAGGTTTTTAATCATTGCTGATTCTTTTTCATTGTAGCTATAATAAAAGAAAATCTTTTTCTGGAAAAACTACATGTTCTTATTCTTTATCTGTATCATTTGCCTTGTTCTCGCCTATAGGTTCTATAGCCCATTTGTGGAGAAGCAGGCCAAGATTGACCACTCTGTTAAAACACCTTGTACAAGGTTTGAAGACGGAGTTGATTACGTAGCCGTTTCTCCAATAAAAGCGTTTCTCATTCAATTTCTAAACATTGCTGGTGTAGGACCTATCTTTGGTCCAATACTTGGAGCAATCTATGGGCCATCGGCACTAGTTTGGATTGTACTTGGAAATATTATTGGTGGCTCGGTACACGATTATTTTTCAGGAGTATTAAGTATAAAAGAAGATGGTCAAAGTCTCCCTGAGATTGCCGGGCACTACTTTAATATTTACTTCAAAGGAATCATGCTGATCTTTACAGCGATGCTTCTCTTCTTTGTTGGTGTTGTTTTCATTATGAGTCCAGCAGGTCTTATAAGTAATCTAGAAACATTTCAGGGAACTATTTTTGCCAACAACACATTCTGGGTCTTAGTTATTCTTGGATACTATCTTCTTGCTACCCTTCTACCAATTGATAAAATCATTACAAAGTTCTATCCCATTTTTGGACTACTCATGGTCGTTATGACAACTTCAATCGCAGTTGCTCTACTTATCAATGCACCTCACTTGCCTGAGGTTGGAAGCGTCTTCTCTTTTCTAAAGCACTCACACCTCAGTCATGAATTACTTGATAGAGCACCGGGCGCACCTCCAGTGTGGCCCTTACTCTTTGTTACTATCACTTGCGGTGCCATTAGTGGTTTTCACTCGACACAGGCACCGATTATTGCAAGATGCTTAACTAACGAAAAATATATTAGACCTGTTTACTATGGAGCGATGCTGGCAGAAGGTGTTGTTGCAGCGGTTTGGGCCCTAGCGGGAATCTCTGCTTTTCCTGGTGGATACGTTGAACTTAAGAGTGTCATTGCTCTTGGAGGTCCAGGTCTTGTAGTCAATAAGGTGGCCACTTCATACTTAGGTACAATTGGTGGGGTCATGGCAATTCTAGCAGTAGCAGTTTTTCCAATTACTTCAGGTGACACTGCTTTCAGATCGTTAAGACTTACTATCATTGATGCCTTTAAAGTTTCTCAAAGCATAAAGAATAGATTACTCGTCTCCATTCCAATTTTAACGATTGCCTACTTCATGACGAAGATCGACTTCTCACTTATTTGGAGATACTTCGCATTCTCTAATATGTTACTTTCAACGAGTGTTATGTGGTTAGCTACAAAGTATTTATTCACTAAGAAAACAGTCCATTGGATCGCAAGTCTTCCAGCAATTGTAGGAACAGCGGTGACACTCTCTTATATTTTCACAGCACCTATTGGTCTAAACTTTGATAAGAGTTTGAGCACTCCTATTGGAATTGTTACGGGAGTAGTTTTACTCATTGCACTTATTATTGTTGATAGAAGAACTTATAAGGCTTAATTCTTATTCAGAAGAGTTAAGCCACTTCTTCTTTTTGAAATAACTATAAATTCCAATACCAATGACAAATTGAACGATCATTATTGCGATATAGCCATACTTATAATCTAGTTCCGGCATATTCTTAAAATTCATTCCATAAACACCTACGATATAAGTAAGAGGAATAAAGATCGTTGAAAACAGGGTGAGATACATCATCACTTCATTTGTCTTCTTATTGATATTACTTAAGTAGAGATCATAGAAACTTGTTACAAGCTC
The DNA here is from genome assembly GCF_000210915.2 of Halobacteriovorax marinus SJ. Lineage (NCBI taxonomy): Bacteria > Pseudomonadati > Bdellovibrionota > Bacteriovoracia > Bacteriovoracales > Halobacteriovoraceae > Halobacteriovorax > Halobacteriovorax marinus. The sequence continues at coordinate 832,777 of NC_016620.1, read as the reverse complement.
TTGATTAAGACTTATTGATTCATTTATTTGAAGACAGTGATCCATAGTATCTTTGAAAAAGAATATAGTCTCAGAGCTAAAGTTCTTCTTTTCTGTTCTCACTAAGTGCTTAACGATATCATTGATTGGATAAATCGCTTTCTTTAAGTAGAGCAGCTCTTTTTTAAGCCAGTAAACATCTTCAATAATTTCATTATCACTATTATCTAGGGCATCTTCAATAATGGCGATTTCACTATCAATTTGATCACCAACTTTAAAGTAACCGTCGACAATTAAATCGATAATTCTATAGAAGAGAAAACCAGCATTCTTCTGTCTAAGGAAGCTATCCTCAACACTGAGTTCGGCCTTTAATCTCTTAAAAATATCATTTGGAAATTGGCTAAAAGAGATCACTAAATTATCTTTTAAAATAATACTGATCTGCTCTTTAATGAACGTTTCTTTTTCTTCGTTATAGCTAATCGCTTTTAAAGTCACAAAGATATATTCATTATTGGATTCTATCTTTGGCCTTTGCTTTGTATTGAGAATATCTTCAATATTTACACCGTGTACAGCTGCCTTTTCACAAACCGACTTTGTAATCGTTGTATCATGAATTCCATTGACCTCAACCCATGTCGTCGTATCACTTTCACTATGAGAGGTATATTCATCTAAGCTAGAATAAGTTTTTAAACTAAGAGAAGCTCTGTCATAAGAGCGGGACTCTATGGAAACATCGTGAGAGACTTGATGATCTCCCACATAAGTAAGCATCCATGGTTTGTGTTTTATTTCTTTGCTGTCTTTTGTATTCTTAGTTTTTTTAATCATAAGACTATGATCTTACAAAAGAGCTTTAATATCAAATCAAGTGCACTTTATTTTAGTGCACTTCCCAGATTGCGAGGGCCCACTCAGGGTGATCGATAAATGGGTTTCTATTTCTTTGGAATCCACAAGCTGCATCGTTTCTCTTTCTTTCGTGCTCACTTACCGGATCTTCCTTATGCCACTTAAGTAGTGTCTTTAAAAACCAAGTAGAATAAGTTTGCTCATAAGAACCATCTGTCATTGGAGTATATCCAAAGCGTGGGATTTGACTTTCGTAGCGAACTGCAAAGTAGAGCATTGCTCTAGCAATATCACCTTTGAACTCATCGATAGGCTCAAAAACTAAACCTTTATATTCAGGGTTATTACTATAACCTAATTTAGAACCATTCTTAGAACTCCAACGAACTTCCTTCGCCTCACCAAATGGGTACGAACCTCTCATTCCATTTACTTTTCCATCTGTTGGGTATACGTGGAAAATATCTGTCTTCATCGGACGCTTCTTATCAAAAAGTCCTTGAGGGAAAAGGTGCTCACGATTGTAGCAATCCCCTTCATTCTTGTAAGAACCACAAACTCTTTGTGAGTGAATGTAGCGATAAGGATCTTTCCCACCTGGACGCTCAGAGTACATATCCATAACTGAGTTATCTACGTCGTAAGTCGTATCCTTGTCGGTCTTTTTATAGGCCTTTAAAAGTGCGCTATAAGAAAGTCCCTTATGAGTCTTGGCCAAGAGGCTTGAGAGCTTTGACTTAAACTCGTAACCGCTCAAGTGTGTTGGCAGCTTTGAGTAGTAGCTTTCAATGTCGCAGTTAGCGCTAGTAGAAATTGATAGAATTAAAAGAAGTGTAGTGTAGTGTAATTTTTTCATGGTGGGAAACTATCTAATAATTGGTACGAAAACAAGAACTTTTTCAGGCCAGACTAATATTTTTTATTAGGATACTCTTATCACTTATTTTATTTACCCCTTGCCTCGCACCACAGCATTTCAAATAAAATCCTAACTGAGCTTTACCCAAATTTAAACTCTCGCTAAGATAAGTTTGTGAAAAAAGAAAAAACAAAAATTCCCGTCTACTTTCATACTAAGCAAATGGAATTTCACCCTAAGTATGAATGGGCCCTCGGCAATAGGATTAAACACCCGGAGAGCACTAAGCGCGCGGAATCCATCTTTAAGGCCATCAAGTCTCACAAGGAACTCTTTGATCTTAAAGAGCCAGAGAGAATTCCCCTCGCTAGCATTAGGGCCAACCACAGCTACGAGTTAGTCACTCTCTATAATTCGGCAGCATCTCTGCCAGACGGACAGGCCTTCTACCCCAGTGTCTTTCCAGACAAGAAGAAGTCCAGGCCCGACCCGACTAATATTAAGCACGCAGGTTTCTACTGCTTTGACAGTGGAACACCTCTAGATAGTAAGACTTGGCTTGCGGCCAGTTGGAGTGCGGCGAGTGCCTACGCTGCTGGAGAAGAAATTTATAAAGGAAGATCTTCTGTCGCCTACGCCATCTCTAGGCCTCCTGGACATCATGCCAGTAAAGATAGTTACGGCGGTTACTGCTATTTTAATAACGCTGCCATCGTGGCCAAGCTACTAAAGAAAAAAGGGCGCGTGGTTATACTAGACATTGATTTTCATCACGGTAATGGAACCCAAGAGGTTTTTTACAAAGATGATAAGGTACTCACAATTTCTATTCACGGAGACCCAAGGGATTACTTCCCATTTTTTTGGGGATTCTCTTCAGAGATTGGTGCCGGCAAAGGAGAGGGCTATAACTTAAATGTTATTCTCCCTCCTAAAACGAAATTCCCTGCATATAAGAAAGCACTTCTTGAGACAGTCTTTCCAACAATTAAAAGGTTTGAGCCCGACTACCTTATTCTAAGCGCAGGCTTTGACACCTATAAACTTGATCCTGTTGGAGATTTCCTACTTGAGACAAGTGACTTTGAGAAAATTGGAAAGTTAATCTCTTCCCTAGATCTTCCAACCGTTGTTCTCCAAGAAGGTGGCTACTTCACTAAAGACCTTGGTAAGAATGCTGTTAGTCTATTGCGTGGTTTTGTCTAAAGTTTAGTCACTTCAAATGAAAAGAATTCAATTCCCTTAAATGCTGAGATCATTTTAGCTATGATGAGCTAAATCAAAAATAAAGAGGAAATATATGAAGAAGATTTTACTAATGACCCTAATTCTTAGTCCATTAAGTGCATTTGCAAATATTAATGTTGATGAATGTGTCGTTAAGTATGATGACTACACTTACCAGAAAAGACTCATCAAAAGAGAGTCAAATGCTATAGATAGAATGGAAGTTAAACTTGAAAATGAAAAAAAGTCCCTCAAAGATTATGAGAGAAGACTTTCACAAGCGAATAGACTTTGCCTTAGTGGCGAAGGAGATCTTGATGATTGCATATCGATAAACACCCTTGAAAATCAAGTAGAAGCTGCAAAGAAAGTTGTTTATGAGATGGGTTTTATAGTTCTAGATCGAAGCCTCGCTCTAGGTGATATGAAATCAAAATTAATCTATACAGAAATGTCGATGGATGGCTTCTGCAAGCCTAATAGCAATGTTGAAAGAGAAAGTGTAAATAAGCAGTGCCAATATCTAGGAGTTGCTGATTCGTACTACTGTCGTGACGTACAATCTGAAAAGTATTAATAAAATAGCCCTCATAAAGAGGGCCTGATTTTTATTAGTTATTTAAACATTGATAGATAGCTTTCTTAAATTCCTTATTTCCCCAAATAGAAGTGGCTGCATTTGTTCTACCTCTTCCTTGTCCAGACTGACATCCACCATGAGTGTGAACCCCCACAACTTCGTGTGTTGAAGAGTTAATTAGAGGAGCCCCTGCCCCACCATGACTAACATCTACATTGTGATATATAATTTCAGGAATTAGAAAAATACCTGCCTTAACAAGTACACCGTTAGCAGATGACTGAGAATAATTTAATGAATAGCCATTTGGATTCGCACCAACTTCACCACTGATAACGTCATAACGGTCAGGATTAGTATTGGCGTATTGAAGAATATAAATTTTATCATTCTTTCTTGGCTTTTTAGAAATGACAGGAAAGTAACCTTGTACTTCACCTGGAAGCTTACCTGTGAGTGCATTTCTCTTTAACTTAGCAACTGCCCAAAACTTTCCAATTCCAGAATTATCATATGAGAAGCTTGAAGGATCAACTTCGTAAGTGTCCTCTGCTTTTGCAAGTGCTGGAACACCATCTTCAGATGATGGAATATTAAATTCAACAACTCGATCTAACTTTGCACAAACAGACGATGTAATAATACAACTCTTCCCTACTAGTGTGGCAGTACAACCAGAGTTTGACTTTAGTCCAGAAAGTCTTCCAACTCTTGGATCGCTTGAAGAAACTCTATTATCATCAAAACTACAAATTTCTGCATTTACGCTGAAAATACTAAAAAATCCTATTAACAAAATTATCATAATTCTCCCTACTAATCCTTATAGAAATATTTGATTAAATTCTGACTCTAATTATTCAAAATGTAAACTTGTAGGACACTAGAGGTTTGACTAGATTTTAGAAGCGAGAGTGAAAACTCTTGGTGGAATTTTTGAAAGAGATATTGGAGAGGAAAGCTTCCACTCAGCAATAAGAGAGATAACTTTCTTTAAGCAGAGCGCTCTAATTGAGTGGATTGTTTCATCATCTTCTGCACACTGAGTAAAGAACTTTAAAGCACTTGGTCTTAGGACTGGCCTTACTTGAGCACTTTGATGAACCTCTCCGATAACAACTCCAGCTCTTTTTACTAGATCAGGAGTATGGTGAACATCTTCATTAGAGAGATTTTGAACTTCAGAAAATGTTGGTAACTCTTGTAGCTTAAGAGAAAATTCGTCCACTGTACTCTCATCTTTTCTAGAGACCCTAGAATCTTGTAAGAGTCTACTTTGTACAACCTTAGACAATTCAGTCTTCTTTTCACTAATGAGCAATTGCTCATCTTGCCCCACTAGAAAGTTGAACAAGTAGGCAAAGCTTAGAATGAGAATGGCAGTAGAAACTCTTTTCATCACTAACGCTTGAGAGAGTTTTCTATTAGTCTCGACGACTCTTCAACAGTGAGCTCAGAGAAGTCCCCTTCTGGAGATGAATCTCTTGAAGTGGGTTGAGGATTACTTCTTAGCTCTTCAAGTTGATCGGCACACTCTTGATACTTAGCACTCCATCTCTCGAGCTCTTGCTGTGATGTTTGCGCTGTCGAAGGACTTGTTTCTAAAAGCATTGTATAAACGTCGATAACTTTCTTATACGACTCCATTTCCTCTAGAAGTTCTTGCTCAGTTTTTAAGTGAGAGAGAACAACGACTCTATCAAAAGAATCTGCTATTTTTGCCTCTAAAGCAGAGCGATCTTCTAAAGAACATGACTTGCAGTCTTCTAATAATTTCTTAGTGGCAACAGCATCAATTGTATAAGATCCGTTTGCATATGGTTCGCAAGCTGAGAAACCATAGAGACTATGCCCAATTGGACAACGATGATGGTAGAAACCAATATGATTTCCATTTCCATCACTGTGACGAGCTTCATGGAAGAGAGTACCAAGTCTCTTAATTGTATTTGCCTCTGAATTTATATTGTCATTGATCATTATTCTATCAGCGAAAAGGCCTTGACCAATTTGCAGAATTCCAACCCTTGGAGTTGTGGCATAAACTTTTTTGCGCTGAAGCTTGATTCCCTTTAAGATCTTCTTCTTTTTACCATCTAGATATAGTCCTGCTCCAATATTACTCATAATAACAGAACCACCATAGGCATCGTGGCTATCAAAAGCATCTTCAGGAAGAGGTGTAGAAGGAAATTGAAAATCTCTTCTGGTCACATAATTTCTGCCACGAATCTGATACTCTTCACCGATAATATATTTCACTCGGTTGTAGATCCAATTATAAAGTGTCGGTCCATCAATAGATTCAAGTTCTAATAACGTTTGAAAACTCTCGTCATCAGCAACCTTCTCTTTCCTATAGAGATAAGTTAAATCTCCCTTTAGGGCATGAAGTTGAAAATTTGGAATTGAAGAGTCGAGAAAGATCCCGCCAAAGCTCTCTGCGGCAAGTAAATGAACAGGTGCCACTAGGCACATCGCTAGAATTATAAATTTCATAAAAAACCTCTAAGTACTTATATATAGAGGCGTAGAAATAGTCTCATGAACGTGTAAAACTTATATTAGACAAGAGGCATTTAGACTGAACTAAAAACTGTGGGCGGGATGACTTCCGAGAATAAAGATAAATTGCAACATGGCCCTAGTGTCCTTATTCGTTGTTAGCCCCTCTTCCCTATCAAATTCGTGGGCCATACTTGTTCGTATCTTTAGAAATTCACTTGAAGTATAGGTATGCTGTAAAGAAGCGCCCAAACTTATATTATTGGACTTCTTATTTGTTATTGCATTTCTCTTAGAGAGATCTTTATAGGCATCTAGTCTTGCTCCCAAACTATGAGAGAGAGAAACACCATATTCATTAAAGAGATACCATCCGAGATACTCCTTTCGCTCTCCACTTTGATCCTTCTCATTCTTATACCAAAGCTCACTTTGAATTAGAAACTCTGTGAGCCTTCCTCTTCTCCATTTCGCTGTCGTATCAATTCCAATTAACTTATTTGCATTATCATTGGCATCGACTCTCCCTAAATAAGTGAGTCCAATTTCAACACCATTCGCTCCATCTAACTCAATGAAGTTTGATAAGCGAGCGTAGTGAGTTGGAGTCTTTGGCTTTTTTCCCTCAGTATGAGAGTGTCCCCACTTATGTCCACTAGTGAAACCAAAAGTGAAATTATAGACGCTCTCAAACGGAAGAAGATAATCAACTTCGACACCAGAGTCGAGAACTCCTTCTTCTCCAAAGAAAGTTCTAAAGAATTTTGGCGCTCTAGTGAAAACCCAATCATGCTGATGAAAGCGATTCAGTCGACCAATAGCCAAGAAGTACTGCCCTACTCTAATATTTGTCCTCGGAAAGAGTGAGAAACTTGAGAGGTAGAGTTCATGTAGCTCTACAACTGTTTCACCATGTTCATCGTGGGCAGCCGCCGTAAGTACTCCACTAAAATTATTATCTACGGGTGCAAAGACAGAGAGTTCAACTCCTCGCATGACAAGCCTATCCCCTGCCTCACTCTCTTGATTTAAACCGTGCTCATAAATAAAGTCACCCGCGGCTGAAATTTCTACGTCAGAAAATTTCAGTGCGAGAGAATTTAAAGAATAAATTGTAAAAAGAAATGTAATTAAGACTTTTATATTTCTAGACATCTGAAATAGCATCCAGTGGACCTTCTAATAATTTAATTAATGATCTATCGCCTTCAAATCCCCAGAAAGTTCCACTTGCTTTTCCTACGCCAAGCCAAACATCAAATGCAAAATCTTCTGTGTTATAAAGACAACCACCGTCAAAGCTACAATCTTCACGGTCCCCTCTTGGACCATTGAAATCCCATACCAACATATGAGCGTCTGTGTGATCATTGTGAATATCAATGGCAACATCAACCTCTAAAGAGTCAGAGAAAGACTGAAGTTCAACAGTATCTTCTAAACCATTTAAAGACATCGTAAGTAAGACAGATCCTGCTTCTCTTTTAAAAGAGTACTTCACACCTGTGTTCAATGATCTTGAACTAAAGAAGTAGAAACTTATTTTTTCAGATTCAGGAAGCTCAAATTTTAAACGAAAGTAATGACCTGCATTTCCACCATTTTTTGCCGTACCACTTAGAAGATACTTATTCTCTCCAGCAGACACAGAGCTTAAACCACCAATTAAATCAGAGGTCTTATCTAAAATATTTGCACCTGTACTCTCCCCAGTTAACTCACCACAAGACACTGATAATAAGAGAACAAATATATATGGAAATAGCTTCATTATATTCTTCAATTTGAGCTCCTAGCTTAATTAGAACTGTGGTTCACCTTCACCAGTTTTACTGTAGTGACAGCTAAATTCTGTGTCGTGACCATGAGTATGACAAAGAACATAGATAACCTGATCTTTACCAGCTAGTGTGTAATTGAATTTTGTCCAAACATCTTGCCCGTGATCGTGATCATCAGAAAGCTTGTGTGCGTGACCATGATCGTGATCATCTGTATGAGTCCATACCTTAAGCGCACTTACTGCTCCAAAGTCTGCACCTCTTCTAGTAAGAGTCTTAGTAAGCTTTGCAACTGCACTTTCGTGAGCACTTAAAATATTTGAGAAAGTCTTTTCTCCAGACTTTGATACGCTTTGGTTCTTATGATCATGTCCCTCTTCGTGACAGGCCATAGTTGATCCATGGTAGTGACAACCATAAGTTAGGTGAAGGTGATCTTCGCTTAAAAATGAAACTTCAATTTCGTGATCTTCAACAATAGATTGAAAGGCATAAATTGAATTTACATCAACTTCTACAGACGCTTCCTCTAGAGAAGAGTTCAAAGCCTTGGCCAAGTCTAGCCCGCTTACTTGTGAAGCCGAAGCCCCGAAAGATAATAATGATAAAATAAATGCACTTAGAAATGTAACTTTCATATTTCCTCCATAATAGATCAATTGAAAAAAGAAATATCACAGCAAAACATAAAATGCAACTTAGTTGCATTTATTTCATACGTGCCCTGTTGGACAAATTCATGAGCTTAGATCTGTATTGATCTCACAATTTCTAACGAAAGGTTTTTAGACATTAGATTAGACTCAAAGAAGTAGTAGCTATAAACATCGTCGTAGCCCTCTTCTTTCAAGAGAGATAGCTCTTCTCCAATTCCCTCTAGCTCCTCCCGCAAGTCTTCAGCTTTATATTCCTTGTCTTGGACTTCATTTTTGATAGACTTTATCAGGACGAAGTACATTTGGGAGGCGTACTCAAAGTACCCAGATCTCAGATAATTTTTTAAAGATTTTCTTTGGTTAGATATATATTTTCTTAATTCATTCATAACTTCTCCATAAAAAGTTTGACCTATCAAACTTTTGTAATAAAATACAAACATATTGTAAATACATTAATGGAGGATGCGGTGAACTATAGAATTGAAAGAGACACAATGGGTGAAATACAAGTCGAGTCAGACAAATACTGGGGGGCCCAAACTCAGAGGTCCTTAGAGAATTTTAAAATTGGCGAAGATAGATTTAATAGAGAATTCATCAGAGCATTTGGAATATTAAAGAAAGCATCTGCTCTAGCAAATTTTGAATTAGATAAATTATCGGAGACAAAAAGAGACCTTATCGCAAAAGCTTGTGACGAAATTATTGAAGGAAAATTAGATCATCAATTTCCTCTTGTCGTTTGGCAAACAGGCTCAGGAACGCAAAGTAATATGAACTTCAATGAGGTCATCGCCAATAGGGCCATTGAGCTATCTGGAGGAGTCATTGGAGAAGATAAAACAATTCATCCCAATGATGATGTAAATAAATCTCAATCTTCAAATGATACCTTCCCTACGGCAATGCATATTGCAGCTGTTGAACAAATTGAGAAAACTCTTCTTCCGAGTTTATCTAAAATCATTGAGACATTTCAAAATAAAATTACTGAGTTTGATGGTATTGTTAAAATTGGAAGAACACATCTTATGGATGCAACTCCCCTAACGCTTTCTCAGGAATTCTCAGGTTACTTAACTCAACTTAAAAACGCAAAGAAGTGGATAGAGTTATCTCTCGAGTACTTAAGAGAGCTTGCTCTAGGTGGTACAGCTGTCGGCACAGGATTAAATACCCATCCACAATACGCAGAGCTTGTTGCAAAGAAAATTACAGAAATTTCAGGTCACAGTTTTATGAGTGCAGAGAATAAGTTTGAATCACTCGCTGCTCACGATGCAATTGTAGGTACGTCAGGTGCCTTAAAAAGATTGGCCTGCTCAGTTCTTAAGATTGTGAATGATATCAGATTTCTAGCGAGTGGCCCTAGGTGTGGACTTGGTGAGCTTAACTTACCTGCAAATGAACCTGGTTCTTCAATAATGCCTGGAAAAGTTAATCCAACTCAATGTGAGGCCCTCTCTATGGTCTGCGTTCAGGTCATGGGAAATGATGCTGCCATCTCTTTTGCAGGTTCTCAAGGAAACTTCGAGTTAAATGTCTACAAACCTCTAATGATACACAACCTCTTACACTCTATTAGACTCCTTGCTGACGGGTTAAACTCTTTCAATACGAATTGTGCAGTAGGAATCACTGCAAATAGAGAGAATATAGACAAGCATTTAAATAGCTCTCTTATGTTAGTGACAGCTCTAAACCAACACATTGGCTATGATAACGCAGCAAAGGTTGCGAAGAATGCGTTTGAGAAAGGACTTACTCTCAAAGAGTCTATTGTTGAACTAAATCTTATGAAAGAGGAAGAGTTCGACAAGCTAGTTGTCCCAAAGGATATGACACATCCATAAGTAAAAATGAATTATGCCTATTGAAGGATTTAATTCTCTTCAATAGGCATGTTTTTTATCTTCTCGCTAGATCAACAAATTCTTTTCTTAGGTCTGCAAGAGTTAAGGCTTGATTAGGAAAGTTTAAATAATTGAAGTCTCCTCTTCCCGATGAGAGGTGAAAACCATGTTGATCAAAGTCTACAAGTTTCAATTTTTCTTCGTCACCACTATAATCAATCTTAGCGTCACTAAGGTATTTTGAAAAAACGTTTTGATGATCGTTATTCATATGCTCTATCACAGAGTTTTCTTCTCCGGCCCACTCTGGAAGACCTTCACTTAAAAGTGCTCCATCAAAAGTATAGATCTTTCCAAATGTTTGTACATAATGTGCTTTTACAGGAGTTATCGTATAGAAGTTAAAATTATGTGCTTCAAAGTAACTCTTTGCCTCTGGGAAGAATCTCAAGTATCTCTTGCTCACAAGGCTATACTTATCACTCTCTTTTTCAACTTTATGAGCATCCCCTACGATACAAATTCTTGAAGATGCCTGCTTATTCTTTGCATGATTAGTAAAAACACTAAACGAAACTTTATTACTTTCTTTAATATTTTTAGTATGCATAGCTATATCACTGATAAGTACAATAACCTCTCCCTCTAAAGAAAGGACGAATGGGCACATGGCTCCAAATGGATATGTATCTTCATCAATTTTCATAACTGTAGAAAGAACTCCGGCGTCTATACTTCTTATAAAGTTCTTCGCATCCGTAATCACTTGTTCATTCACTTCTAATTTCATCTTTCCTCCTAATATAAAATCACTTTTTTATTTTCAACCTTAGATATCATTACTTCTAAATTAAAAAACTTCTTCAAATTACTTACTGTAAATGCCTCATCAGGATCTGCGTTAATACAAATCTTTCCCTGTGAAAGAATCAAAACTCTATCACAATAGTGAGAGACTTGGTTTAAGTCATGTAAAACGACAATAATGCTGAGATTATACTTTGCCACCAAACTTTTGAGAATTCTCATCATCTTTTGCTGAACCTCTAGATCCATCGCAGACATTGGCTCGTCCAAAAATAGAAAGGCACTCTTCTCACTCGAAAACGGATATAGTTGAAAAACTGTCTTTGCCAAAATAACTCTTTGAAACTCTCCCCCTGAAAGAGAAGAGATCTCACGATCAATAAATTTCTCTAGGTCAAATTCTTCAATAATTAAATCTAAGTAAGTGAAGTCATCTGATTTTAGAGAAGACTTTGATCTCTTTGCTAAGAGAATAAACTCATAGACAGTCATACTAAATTGTAAGTTACTTTTTTGAGACAAGAGGGCCCTTATTCTTCCAAGCTCCTCTAAGCTCATCTCTTCAATGAGAGTGTCATTATAAGAAATCTCTTTGTGCTGTCCTTTTGATATACCTGCAAGAAGATCCACTAGTGTAGACTTCCCCTCTCCGTTCTTGCCGACGATAGCAACAAACTCACCCGCTTTTATAGATAGACTAACATTATCTATAATTTTTCTCTTTCCTCGATGGAAATTTAGATCAACGACCCTAAGCATTTGAGCCTCTTTTAATTCTTTGAAGAAGAAAGATAAAGTATGGCGCTCCAATTAAACTCGTGGTTACACCAATTGGAAGTTCCGCGGGAAGAACAATTGTTTTTGAAAAAAGATCTGCCAAGACCAAGAAGCTCCCTCCCATTAGAAATGAAAGAAGCATTACAACACTTGCTTTTACTCCAAAAAGTCCCCTGACAATATGTGGAACAACCAGACCAACAAATCCAATCATACCAGTTAACGCAACTGAAGCTCCTGAGATAAGAGCTGAGATGATGAGAACTCTTCTTTTTAATTTTTCAACATCTACACCAAGACATATTGCCTGCTTCTCTCCCGCCATATAGCAGTGAATATCCTCTCTCAGATGATAGAGAAAGAAGACTCCAACTATAATTATAATTAAAATAGGAATGACACCATTCCAAGTGACACCAGCAAGAGAGCCCATTGTCCAAAATGTGATAGAGCGAATCTCAGTATCATCGGCCATGTATATAATAAGGCCTGTTACCGCTCCGGCCAATGAATTCATCGCAATTCCGGCCAATAACATTGTTCGTACATCAACTCTTCCTTGATGAAGAGAGAGTTTATAAACAATGCTCACCAAAAATAGCCCGCCAGCAAAAGCAAGCAGAGGCAAAGTATATACTCCAAGTTGAGTAAAGAGGTAATCAAGTGCAGGTATTACAGGTGCAATTACAATCCCAATAACTACTGCAACCATGCTTCCAGCTGAGATACCAATCAGTCCCGAATCAGCTAGAGGATTTGAGAAGATGATTTGTAGAACCGCTCCAACAATTGCTAAAGCTCCTCCAATAAAAAATCCAGCGATCACTCTTGGAATTCTAATATTTGAAAGAATTTCAAACTCCATACTCTCAACTGAGAATAAGTCTAAGAAGTGAATTTCTATAGGACCCCAAAACGTTGCAGTTATCATTAAAGCTATAGAAATAAAAATAAAAAGGCTTGTTATAAAGCCTTCTCTTCTTTGTTGAAGAGAGTAAATCTCGTATGAAAGACTGTTGTGAGGACCTTTTTTCATTTACTCAGAGATTTATTTAAAGACATTATTAATGGAAGAGTCTCTGGCACAAAGCCAAGAAAAGGCAACGTGTCTGTCTCAATTAACTGTTTGTTCTTTCCTGCCGTAGTATGCTTTAACCCTGGAATATTCCAAATATTCTTAAGTCCTCTCACTCCAGACTTTAGCATAATGATATAATCAGGATTGGCCTTAACCAAACTTTCTAAAGAGATTGGTTTAAAACCATCGAACTCATTAAAGGCATTACTAATTCCTATTAAGTTCATCATTTCGTTAGCAGGAGTTTTCTTTCCGGCCATAAATATATGGTTTGCTCCACGCGCATAGATAAAAACAGCTGACTTACTTTTAATTTTATTTAATTTAGAAATCTTAGTAAGATTACTTTCAACTTCGCTCTTAAGCTTTCTTACTCTGTCTTCATCAATATCTAAAATCGATGAAACGGAATCAATTTTCTCTAGAATATTTTTAACAGAATCACTTTCCCTAACTTCATAAGACTTGATTCCCGCTGCATTTAATTGCCCTACCAATTTCTCATTTTTATTTTTAGAGCCATATAGAAAAAGGTCTGGCTTCATGGAAATAATAACCTCAGCATTCATTTGCGAAGGCATTCCCAAGTCTTTTAAATGCGCTATCTCTTCCACAACGACAGAAGTTCTATCTCTAGCAATTATATTAGCTGCCTCACCAAGTTGACTCACAACTTCTGCGACTGCCGCACCAGAGACAATAATTCTCTTCTCTGCCGAGAATGTATTCATGCTAAGAAAAAGAAAGAAGTGCAGTGCAATTAAGTGAAGCTTCATAGAGAGTCCCTTATGAATTAAGTAAAGATTCACTTAAAACTCTAGGAGACATTGTTTGACAAGTCAAACAAAAGTAGGTTAACACGTCCCGTGTCTATCCAAACTCATAAAACTAAAATGATTACAGTGGGTTACAAGTAAAATAATGGTTTAGTGCTTCATTCCAGAGAGGTTAAGTCCTACAACTCCTAGAATTATCAAAAGGATGCTGGCCACTTTCATTATATTAATGGACTCCTTAAAGAAGAGTACTCCTACAATTGAAATTAAAGCAGTCCCTAGTCCGGCCCAGACAGCGTAGGCCATTCCCATATCAATTTTCTTCAGTGCAAGAGTTAATGTCGATAAGGATAAGATGTAGAAGACAAACATTAGAATAGAAGGAAAGAGCTTAGTAAAGCCATTCGAAAATTTCATTGAAGTCGTTCCCGCAACTTCAAGAATTATTGCAAGAGCTAAATATAACCAAGACATGCTACCTCCTAGAGTAAGCCAATTACAAAACAAATGTTTTCATAAAGAAGTTCATTGTGATCTTCTTTACATGTTCGCGGTCAATGCTCTCTTTACTCTTTAGTCCCATGAGAACCGGCCAATAGATTTGGCCTTTTAGAATTGAGTGGAACTGCGAGGCAATGATTTCGCTATCAATATCACTTCGTATCTTCTTATCTTGTTGTGCCTTTTGAATCCACTGTAGGAAATTGCTTTCAGACTTTGTCATTCGCTCCATTTGCTCAACAGACATTTGTCTTCCCTTAAACATTTCACCAATAGCAATACGCGATATTTTTATAAAAGATTCAGTAAGGAGTAATTCAATCTTCTTAGAAATAAGTTTTTCAATCTGAACTTCTACAGACTCATTACTGCTATAAAGTTCAAGACTCATGTCTTCAAAGCGATTAAAGATCTCATCCACAAGAGCGTCGTAGAGTTCTTCCTTACTTGGAAAGTACTTATAAAGAGTTCTCTTTGAGACTTCAGCTTGCTCAGCGATATTATGCATGGAAGCTGCATCCATCCCCTTTAAGAGAAATTCCTCTATGGCCGCACCAATGATTTGATCTGTTTTCACCTTCTTTCTATCCATATAACCTACTGAAACTAAATGACTTTCGTATCAAAGTACACACATATGTTTACTTTTAACTTGATCCAGATCTCAAATAGACATAAAGTAAACACATATGTTTACCATATCGTATTAAATAATTTTAAACAAGAGGAAAGCTGTGAAACTTACAATAATCATCTTAAGCTTTTTAGGACTAGGAACAATCATGGTTGGATGTAGCGCACTGGGGACAAGCCCAAGTAAAGAAAGAATAGACAAGTATAAGTCTTCTAAGAATTATAATTTAAAAGAAGAGAAATTTGAAAATAGACTTCCAAATATTGTCGATGAAATGATGGATCGAAATTTTACTTTTGGAAGCATCTTCAACTTCTTCAAAAGTCATCCAAATAGAAAACCAGAGAAGCTATTACCAGAAATAAAACCAGACCTTGCAAGCTTCCTTGAGCCTTCTAAAGAGTTGAAGTCCATTTGGTTTGGACACTCTACTATTCTTCTCAATATGGATAGTAAAATTATTCTAGTTGATCCCGTCTTTTCAAAGGCCGCTTCCCCTGTGAGTTTTGCAGTTCAACGCTTTCAACCACCGGTTTTAAAATTAGAAGAACTTCCAAAGGTAGACTATATCTTGATTTCCCATGATCACTACGATCACTTAGATATGGAATCTATTAAATTCTTTAAAGAAAAAGATATTAAGTTCATTACCCCTCTTGGAGTTGGAGCTCACCTCGAGGGCTGGGGGATCTCTAAAGAGAAAATCATAGAGAGAGATTGGTGGCAAGGTGCAGAGTTTGAAGGTATCAAATTTATTGCCACTCCTTCACAACACTTCTCAGGTCGAGGATTAATGGATAGATGTAAAACTCTTTGGGCCTCGTGGGTTCTTCAGTCAGAAAATCATAATATCTACTTCAGTGGAGACTCCGGCTATGATACGCACTTCAAAGATATTGGAGATAAGTATGGCCCATTTGATGTCGCATTTATTGAAAATGGTCAATACAATGAAAAGTGGGAAGAGGTTCACTTACTGCCTAAGCAGTCCATTCAAGCATATAAAGATTTAAGGGCCAAGAAGTACTTCCCTATTCACTGGGGAATGTTTGTTCTATCTATGCACACTTGGAATGAACCTATGCAAGAGATTTTCAAGCTCTCAGAAAATAATGAAGTCAACTTAGTCGTTCCTAAGATTGGACAAATTGTAAATCTCTCAAATGACTTTACTAATGAATTCTGGTGGAGGGATTAGTTTTTCTAATCCCAAGACTAATTGGTCCAGTAATTTTTACACCCATCTCGTATTCCCAAAATTGCACAGGTAGATTCTCGTCATCAAACTCTAAAAAGGACATTTTTATGAAATCTATCAGTGCAATTCTGATCTTCTTAGCAATGAATTCAACACTTGCATCACTCAACTGTACAACTCCCTCTGAAGTTTACACAACTAAAGAAATGGTTATCAACCAATTCGCTCTCAACAATGGAAATGCGAACTGGGGAGACTGGTGTTATGAAGTTGATACTCAAGAAGAAAGTAGCGCTTGTACAAAAGAATTAAACCAGTGGGATGCATGGGTAGATTGTACAGATAGTAAGTTTGAAACGAGCTGTAAGGAATGGGCCGACAAAGAAGGTTTCGCCTCTACAGAGAGAGAGTTAAACGAGTTCGTAGAAAAATGCGTTAAAGTAAATTATGAAAACCTTCTCGATTAATTCAAAAAAATATTTAAATTAAAAGAGTGAGGTCTATGGCCTCACTCTAGATAAAACTCTTATTAAAAACTAAATACATCAAATCTGTAGTAATTCCTAATCCTCTTCTTATTGTATCTTTTTACATTTAGGTATTCTAAATTCTTCAACCCTTTGAGGATCATTAGTATGAAGAAATTGGATACGGTTATCACCATCTTGTCTCTCATTAAACCCTCTATAGATTGGGACTTGAACGACATTCTCTACATATTGACCTTGAATCTGACAATTATAATAAGAAGATGCTTCGCAGTTCTTATTACTATTGAAGACACGCTCCACTTCCATACGATACTCTCTAACGAGCTCTCGCTTAAGTCTCCAATTACTCACCTTCCACTCATATTCTTTTCGCGTCTTAATACTAGCTAGGGTCTCATTATCTTTAATACATAATTCATGAACTTTATATGATCTTGGATTAGTGGCGTGATGAATCTCTGGCCAACCTATATAATTGCGCCTACTACTCATCTCCTCTTTCCAGGTTCTCCCCGTTCCACCAATGATTCCACCAATACCATCTTTTGCTAATGAGCTAAGACCTATTAATAAACTTAATGTAAAAATAAAATACTTCATCATATTACTTGCTCATGCTATCTGTAGCGTTAAACGTAAAATACCTCATGGCACCTTTATACTCTTTCATCTTTGCAACTTCTAACTTTTTATAGAAGGCCTCTGTATCTATGCGAAGCCATTCTTTATAACCTTCTTCATTTAGAGAATTTGCATAGAATGACATGACGTTATTATTTGTTTCCTGTGAGTTTGTTGGTTTAGAGAAAACCTCACTAAATCGAAGTCCAATAAACTTAAGAACTTCCCCTTCAACACTAGGAGCATGAGGAGAGAGTTCATAAACTCCCTTATCTACAGCTCTTAAAATTTTCAGTTCACTCATGCGCTCTAAGAGCTCTAGGCCGTATTGACCGTAGCGATAGCCAATTGCGCTCTCATTAACACCACCGGTTGCTGCCTGAACGAAGAGCTCACAGATGACTGGATCTTTTTTAAGCATTTCTAAGAAGTCATAGTCCAGATTCTTTTTCTTCTTAAGTTTTCTCGCAGTCATTTGATTTAAGTAATTACTTAAAGATGGAGCAACCTTAGAGAGAATTAACTCTTCATCCTCAGTTTCCAAAATCACTGCATAGAGAGCAAAGATCGTATCGTATGTCGGTCTATTGGTTTTCTTTAAGAGACGCTTGATGGTCTTCTCACTAATAGCAGATTCCTTAGCAAGGACACGTATTGCAAAACTCTTATTTGGAAAATTAGAAATAAAAGACTCAAGGTCTAGTCGAATTTGCTCACAGTAGTCAGAGCAGGTGTGAGAATCGCTAAGAGTTTTCTCACTATTTTCAGTATCAAAATTCATAGAGTCGAAATATAGCATTAAACAATTATCAGATGGCCCAATATGTAATATTTACGCGAGACAAATAGTCACAATTTCAAGCACTTAAGCCTCAGACTTTGTTTAAAATAAAGAACGAGACGCCCTATTTACTAGGACGCCTCTCACACTTCACACTAAAACAATCTCATCTTCTTACATACAAGTTGGGATTACGATCGTTTCCGTTTTTCTAAGATCATCATTTTGTCCGTAAAACTTTACTGTTCTAACTTCAGATTGGAAGTATCTTACAGTCTCCCACTTAAGGCAGTTGCTATCATCTCTTCCACCCCATCTTGCACAACGCTTTCTTGTAGACTCTTGAGGTTGAGTCGCTGCAAATACACCGTATCTAGTACATCTTCTCTCATCATTTGTTGTCCATCTTGTACACTTTCTAATATTTGCTTTAAAGTTCTCACCATCAAAGCATAGAGATTTACTATAGGCCGCAGAAACATAAGTAGAATCTTTTTGAAAGTGAATCTTATCTCCAGTTACATAAGCAAATGAAGCAGTTGAAAGTAAAATTGAAGTTAACGCTAATAATTTTTTCATGTTTCCTCTCCTATAAGGTTAGTTATTAAGTTTTAAAAACTTATATTTGTTTGATGACTGAGTTATAGGAAAGGGAAAATTATTCGTAAATTTATTGAGTTAAAATCTTATTTTTATCAAGACACGTCCAAGGGAAAGGGCCTCTCTTTTGGGACATGTTCAATTCCTTGTCCAAAAGTTAAGATTATTACATAGATCGGAAGTAATCAGCAGTGCATATCATAGTAGTTACAGTGAAATCCAATACCTCATTTTTCTAATTCCACTGGGTGTATCGATAATATTCTCTAACACACCATTATTCTTTTCAATAGTTCTCTGAGATCCAAGGTTCCCCTCATCACAAGTGACTAGGGCCCTATCAATTCCTGCTAAGTTACTTCTAATGTACTTTAATGACTCCTCTAGAATACTAGTCGCGTAACCCTTTTGGCGATGCTCAGGAACAACACCATATCCAATGTGTCCGCCAACTTGAAGCAAATGCTCTGTGAGTTCATGCCTAATTGAGGTGCGACCTATAATTTCGCCTTTATCGTTGAAGGCAAATAAGAAAGTACAAGGAACATGTCCTTTAGGTAGATGAAGACCTTTTGAAAATTCAGGTAAAATTCTAACGTATCTAGAAAAGTCTTTTTCAGCCAATGTCTCCCAGTAGTGAGCAAAGGGAAAGTCACCCCATTGTGCATTATTGGCCCTGTGAAATTGTTCTTCATCTGAAATTTTTAAATGTCTTAAAATTATCTTACTCATTACATTCCCTTAATGCCCAAGCCAAATATTGAGAAAGCGCAGCACCTCATCGTATACGATACTTACCTCTGTAGAGTCTGTCTTCTTTGACTTAGCGATCGAAACACTATGAGGAGCAAACTTTTGACTGGGATAAATATACTTGAGCTTACCACTTAGAATTTGTTCCTGCGCCACTTTCGTTGGCAAGAGCCCTACTCCAAGTCCAGAACTCGTGAGACTCAAAACTGTTTCAAGATTCATGCAATGATGAAAAGTTTCGAAATTCTTGGTCATCTCCTTCATAGAGTCCCCCTCTAGAGGCGATGGGAAGTAGATGAGAGATTTAGTAAAAGATTTTTCAAGTTTATTTGATTGATAAAAGCAGAAGTGATCATCATAAACAACTTTAGATACTATCTCTTTACTTCTATTCTTTCCCACAAAGACAGCAAAGTCTATTTTTCCTTTTTTAAGCTTACTTAGTAGATCATCACTACGACTAGTATAGAGACTTATAGATAGTTTTGGAAAAAGAGAATTCATATACTTTATAAAGTCAGGAAAGAAATATCGAGAGATACTATCGTAAGTTCCAATCGTGATCTCTCCGTGTAGCTCTTCTTCACTTTGATTGAGAGAAAATTCTAACTTATCCACAGATTGCAAAATGCGTTTACCTTCATCGTAAAGTAATTGCCCATCTTTTGTGGTTGTAATTCCCTGACGGGAGCGAATAATTAATTGTGTCTCAAGAAGGTCTTCAAGTTGTTTGATGACTTTAGTTAACTGTGGTTGTCCGACTCCGATTGCAGCAGAGGTCTTTCGAAGAGTACCATGCTCAACACAGGCCACAAAATAATTGAGTTTCTCTATATGATCGCGAAGGCGCATATGATTCCTTTTTAGAATCACTATATATCTCTTTTGAATTATGCGCAAGTTTTCTAGTTTGTTAATCTGCCTGTGTAAGCTAATCAAAAGGGAGAAGAATATGAATCAAACTGCTGTCCATACAATAAATAGACAAGACCTGGCCTGTATGACGGAAATTACACTTGAAGGAGAAGTCACACAGCTTGGTGAAGTTAGAAACTTTAAGTCTCACCCATATTTAAAGACACATATTCCTGAGGATATTTCTATCAGCTGGAGCGCTCTTAGATCTGGCGAGTCATTAAAGGAGCACTATCACCCATGTGCCAGTGTTCTCATCATTACAGAAGGCCAAGGGCGCAGTACCGGAGACAGCCAAGTGGATATTAAGGCCGGCGACGTAGTGTATATCCCTGAGTGGAATTTACACGGCTTTATCGGAAAAGGTGAAAACGGATTTAAAGCGCTCTCTATTCAATTTCAAGAAACTGCAATTTTTGAATCAGAAGAAAACCCTGAAACGACATACTTTGATCGTGAGTCAGTGCCTCTAGAAGAGAGACAACTTCAAATCATCACCAGAGAAGAGCTCCCTAGTATTCATGAGGCCATCGTTGGTGGTGTTCACCATAACCTTGGAACTTTAAAAAACTTTTCAAGTAATACTCTTTTGCAGGAATTATTTCCAAGTAACTTCTCTTGCTCCTGGGTAAAGCTTGAGAATGGTCAAAGCCTTGCGCCCCATCGTCATCAAGAAGATAGCATGATTATTCTTACAGAGGGAAAAGGTTGTTTTGCAGCAGATAAGGAGTTCCCGCTAAAGAAAGGTGATATTGTTTTCGTTCCAGAAGGTGCAAACCATGGCTTTAAGACTGAGGCCAATCAATCATTTTGGGCATTATCAGTACAATTTAACCCTACAGGTCTTTATGAGAATCAAGAATCTCCAAGAGTGAATTTCTTAAGCAAGTTTGATCAGCTGATTGAAAGAAATAATCAGATAGCACAGGACTTCTACAATAATAACCACACATTTAAAATAAGTATCGACTCACTTGAAAAGCAAAACACCCTACTCGATTGTCTGCAGGTTATGAGCGATCACTTTCAAAGATTAATGTATTTGAGAGTGGGGCTTTGTGACTCTAAGGCCCATGGCAAAGTCTTTATGGAACACTTTCTTGAAGAACTAGGTCATAACAAAAGTCTTGCAAAGGAGCGCAAGAGAGAAAAGATCTGGGACCCAATTCTAGAGTCAAGTTGTGCTTGGTTTGTTCAAAGAAATTATCTTCTAGACAATAGCGAGCGAATCATCATGGTGCAAATGGTCCTTGAAAAATGCGCCCACTTATTCTACTCACACTTTGCAAATACTCTGCAAGAAAAGAGCGAGCATATTAACTCCCACATGCATGCCGACGAAGGACACGATGAAATGGGACTAGACCTTCTTAGGGACGAGCCAGACTATAAATACGAGCGCTACTTTGAACTGCAAAAAGAAAGCTGGTCAATTATGAACCTCTTCATTCATCGAATTGGTGAGTTGCTTTAAGTGAATGTTTTTTGACATTGAGATTAAAGCAACAAGTGCTAAATATTCGTAAGAAAATTTAAAGTATTCTATTTGAACCTAGATAATTATTTATACCTTTAATGACCTCACCAATAGTCTCAGGACAATTATCAAGCTTCTTCATAAATAACTCCCAATTTGAACTAAGCTCTATACTAAAATCTTCTATGAGCTGAATTTCAGTGTCTCTTGCGATTGTTTTAAGCTTGGCCCTTATTGATTCAACACTCATTTAGTATTTTCCTTTTGATCAGTGAGCCATGATACATAGTCTCTAAACTTATCTCTATCAATTGTAGGATAGTCTTTGCCCCTTGCCTCAGCAATCTCTCTCATTATCTCTAGAACCTTTTTTACTTTAAGTTTTTTTGCTGTATTAAGAAGTGCAGGAATATTTACTTTTTCCTGACTCATGTAAGAGCGAAGTGAAGTGATCGCGGCTTCCTCGTCGAGATATTTAAAAGCATCACAGACACTTCTTTCAGGCGTCGTTATCTTCACCTTAACTCCAGCAATGTTTTTACTTATTACTCCAGTAACAAGATCCCTTGGTCGAATAAATCTAGTTCTCTTTCGACCTTTTGGAATAGGATGATTATTTGGAATTGCTAGCCAATAATCCTTTTGAATCTCATCAGTAATGTCCCAATAGCTAAGTGCTGAAACTAGGCAAATTACAGAACCCTTTATGCTCTTTGCTGTCAGTACAAGTTCATGAAACTCATAATCAACTTCGACATCGTAATCTGAGAATATGTAAAGACCTCTGCCTATACGCTCAATATCACCTCTATTTGTATAAAAAGAAAGCATTCGAGAACTCACTCCGTGCTCTAATGCATCTTTTGTTTGGAAACTTCTATTCCCAATTATGTCTCTAAGCTCTTTTATTTTGTTTTCACTCATGTAACTTACCTATGTCAAAAAAATATGATGACATCAATATATTACACTACTTTACCAAGAAAGTGTAACTTATATATGTCAATTATAATACACGACATAAAGTTATTACAGAAAATATGAAATACAAAAGCATTACCTATAATAATATTAAATAGTTAGGCAGATATAGAAATTGGCTCATAAGAGTAGCGATACTTCACCACTCATATGTATACTCCAGTATACATTACATACCTTTTCATGATTTTCTCAACAAAAGTCTACTTGAGTAGACATTTAAACATTAAGTCCGTCAGAGTCTTCAAATAAACGATTAGAAATCATCAAGAAATGGAAAGTTATCTGTCTTTTCTATGCACGCAATTAGATATAAGGCCAAGCCAATATCACCTGTAAATAGTGTGTACTCGTTCTTACGTTGTGAAAGGCAATGCATGGCAAACTTCCTCGCCCTTTCTAGCCACATTTCATTCCCTGTTCTTTTATTCAATTGTAGGAATGAAAATCCATTTCCATCAGTTCCATGACAAATGCCAACACCCTTTGTGAGTGGTCCAGCTCTCCATATGAGTTCGCCGGCCTTTACGAGTAAGCTCTCTACTACAGGGTCATTTTGAGGGTACCGCTTTAGACTATTTATAATTCCCGGAGCTCCATGACACCATTGAGTTAATGGTTTAAGTTCAGGGTTCGAAGGAAATACTGGCGCCCAATTAACTGCGCCATCTTCTTCAATTGCTAATTCGTCTAACACCAATTTTATATGCGATAGGACATACTCTTTATCGTCAGATTTTAACAAATCAATATTCTTTAAAATTCCAAACATATTACCAAAGTAACCATGCCCAGCTCCAGTATATCGAACTTTCTTTCCATACAGGTCCTGCTGCCAGATTAAGTTTTCATCACTCTGTTCTTTTAGCTTAGTAATAAGGTACTCAGCATTCTCAACGAATAGCTCTCTCCATTCATCTTTCTTAGTTTTGTCATAAAACCAACTCGCAGCAATCATTGTCCCAGGAGCTGCCCACAGGGCCTCAAGAGTTGGATTTTCTATATTGCTTTTAACTAAGTGAAATAATTTATTCTCTAAATTCTTAGACGGATTTACCAAGTATTCGACGAGTAATATTCCTACTTCTCCTAAATATAGAGATGGGACAACACTTTCTGTATCTGGATTTTTTAAGTAAGCCGCATAAACTTCAGAAATAACTTTCTTAGGATCTAGAGACAAAGGCCTATTTAAGAATTTCGATATTTCTAAAAGACCAAATAAAGCTCCAGCTTTTCCAAAGTACATTGTTTGCTTTTCAATACTATCAAAGTTTTTCTGAGAGTCCTCATATATAGACTCTATACAATCAATGACTTTTCTTTCATCCCAATTAACAGTGGTTAATTCTTCATGTCTTTCTGGATTGTAAATCATGTGACCTCAGTTCGATATTTGAATACTAGGTCTATAGTCTAACTAGAGAGGTTTTGGATGTAAATTAAGTGGTGGAGGTGCGACAGACTAGCGACGCTCTGTTTTCATAAAGAGCACAAAGCGAAGTGTAGCCAAAATAGCCACGACGGCCCATTCTTTCGATAAACGTTATCACTACTCTTTTGTGTAACGTTTGGGTGAATTCATTTTAATACTAATCAAAAGTGTAGGCAAGTCACCCGGTAAGGCACCAATGCTTTGTCGGTAGAGAAAATAAAAAACTTATTACGACTCATATTGCACATCTTCAACATCATCCCGAGCCTGCTGTATTTGCATGCTACTTATTTTCAAGCATGACCTCACTTGGCTGGCTTGATGGGCTCAAGAGATGCCAAAGTCCCGAATGCAAGAAATTCTTTATCGGTCGATCTAATGTAAAGTGGTGTTCTAAAACTTGTGGTTCAAGAAGTAGAGTTAAAAAGATGAGAAAAAAGAACAAAAGTTAGTTAATAAAACTACTATTAGCTCTAGCTCCAAATATCTTGATAGGCACTATATATAGTATCAATCGTTTGAGATTTTTCTGCAGTAATTCGACTAAGGAAATCTGTCATTAAGAAATCTTCGTCTCCAAATGGATTAAGTTCTGATGTCTCAATTTCATTTCCTCTATCAATTGAAAAGAATTTAACATAGTCAAAATTAACGTCGAGTTTTTTAGACTTTAAAATATACTCAACAAATTGGGATATACCTTTCTTGAAGTCCTCCATCTCACCAACACTGTCCCCAGGGTAATAAAAGACAGGCTGTAAATTATATTTTGGAAAATAGCGATCTTCGTGCCGCGTTATTACCAACCTCCAATATGACTTGAGCAAGAGGTTAGAAAGCTCATCATTTGGTGTATTCAAGGTGAAATCAGTCCCCTCCCTAAGAATCCGACACCTCCAATTATTCTCTAAAGAGTAATCCCCTAGGTCAATGAGATCACTTTCCAAAATTTGATCTACGTCTTGATATGTTCTATGATTACGATCTTCGATTAAAATGCCTGCATCATTTATCTTATCTAGAAGCTGTTCTGGGTTATCTACGTTTGTAAAAACAATACTTCTACGAAGGTCCAGATCACTATTGTTTACCACCTGGGGTAACACTAAAATCTCTAATAACTCTCCAACACTATCTTGTTTTGCAAGAAATTTATGTAAACCTTTTAATATATTTTTTCTTTTCACTTATTCTCCGTACAACTCTTCTGCATAAATAACTCCAATTTCGGAGTTTATTAATTCTTGTATTTTTCTGAATTCAGTTTTTCCCTTTAATATATTACGATCAGGTAAAAGAACAAAACTAATATCGCTTCGTTTTAGCTTTACCTTCTCAAAAGTCCTCCATTCTCTCTCCTCATATATCTGGCTGAAAGTTTCTGTATTTGACTTAGAAGTATAACCATCATCATACTCACTAAACTCTGTAGGTATCTTAGAGTATCTCTTTAAGCGAAACTTACGTTCTTTTGGATCTTTCTTTGAGAAATGATCCTTCATGTTTAAGAAGTCACTCTTATTTCTAATTGGCCTGTAGTGTACAGGTAAAAAGTCATTTACTTTTGATTGAAGAACATCTTTTCTTACTCCAATCCCAATATCACCATACTTTTTCATATGTTCAGGTAAATGATTTATGGGTATATCACAAAAACATAGAGCTTTAGGTTCTTCGATCAAGTATGTTTTATTCTCATCAAGAGTAGAGATTGAATTCAATGTCCCCCAGTTTGCCATAAAATTATCTTCGGCAAAGTCAAATTGTCTCTCATAAAACTTACCATTCCCAATATATCGTTCTAAAACAACTTCTTCTGAGTCATTGATCATAGATTCAAGTCTAGTCAGGATTTCCCGATATGAACTAAGTCTATCTTTCGCATCTACATAGTCTACAGGTTTAGGCCCAAGAAAGTGCCAAAAGATCTTAGATATATAACTTAAGCTTTTATAATTACTCATAGCAAAACTCTTATCGTCTTTTCCAATTTCCATTTTCATCAAAGTTAAAGCTTCGCTCGAACCCACAAGCATTCCATATAAGATCGAAAGAAGATTTCAATACTGACAAAGCTGAAAAGTTTTCAATATCTTCTATATATATTTCGGGCAAAATCAAGTCATCCTTATCAATGGTCGTTTTATTAAAACGTGGAAGAAAGCCAGATCCTATAGCCATTTCATAACCTCTCACTCCTAAAAGGCTTAAGTATAGAATTGCAGGACCTGAAACTCCATCTCTAGCAAGGTAGCCCAAAACTCTATCAGTGAACTTAATCAAATCTTCTTCATACGAAACGCTTGGAATTAACTTTTGTTTGTCTTCCCCCCTCTCTCCTATCGAAAACGCATCGACACTTTCGATCACACCATTCCTATATACCTGAGTATATGAATAATTTTCTCCTCCACTTTCATAAGAACTAGCCCAATATGTATAAAACCCATCGTAATTTAATCTTTCATTACAAGAAGCTCCTGTTACTGGAAAGTAACCTAATCGATCATTCTGATTTATTTTTGACAGGTCGATCTTTGGATTTAAAAAATTATCTATTGGAATTATGTGAAGAATAATTTTTGGGCTACTTACAAGTTCAACAGGTGTATCATTAGACAGGATACTTCCAATACGTTGATTCCTAAATTCTTTGATTTTAGTTCTTAAATTATTTCCACCTAATATAGATTCTCTTATCTCTTCCATTCCCATCTGATATTTACTAGCATTTGCTCTTCTCCAAAACCTACTACTTCCTTTAAAGGTAACCATGTGGGGAGGATTAATACTTCGGGGAATAAATATTACAAGTACAATCTTCTCATCGACCTCAAGCTGTGCCATTTTTAAACCAATCACTCTTGGCTCAATACTATGTCTTACAGATTCGTCAATTTTGCGAATAACCTCATCAAGATTAACACTTAAACCGCATACAGAAGAAGGTAATCCTGTAGTCTTTCCTTCATCCCTTTTTTCATCGATACCATAAAGAATTACCCCACCACCGATATTGCAGAATGAGCAAATATCAGCAAGGAGTTCTTTTTTTTCTTTATCATTATTAAAATGGATATCTTTTTTGTATTCCAAATGTGCATTTTCAATCACTTCATTTTCGATAAGTGCTCTTATTTCAGCCTCATTTATCTCTGATATGTCAGAATAGTTCATAAATTCTCCATCGCTTTCTAATCCGCTTAAATCTTTTTTTTAAAGATGAAATTTTACTGTAAGGAAATAAAGCATTCTAATACGTCATACATGTAAAAAGACTCCATCCACCTGAAATCACGCAACTTCATGGAAGCAGTATTCCACACCTAAACATATCAATTTTATCATTTGTTGTCACAAAAACTAGAATATCTTGACCCTCTCCCCATTCATCCATATTCAATAAAGAGTGAGGCAACCTGTCTGCCAGTTAATTCAAATCCATTCATTTTGGTATGCTCTGATATTTTAAAACCTATTCTCATATAAAATATATTTGTCTATAGTTATATAAAAATCATGCAGGGAATATTCTATGAATATAAGAAAAAAATTCATGAGCGTAGCTCAAAAAATGAAAGTAGACTTTGAAAGCACAAAAGAGGCTCATCATAAACTTGGGAGAGGTACAAACAGAGAGGATATTATAAAGTCTTTCTTAGAAACTGTGCTTCCAAGTAAATATGGTTTTGGTAAAGGTGAGGTTGTAACGTCAAATAATGAGCATAGCGGTGAAATGGACATTATTATCTATGATAAAGACAAATGCCCTAAGCTTATCTACGAAGATGGCCATGCACTTTTCCCTATAGAAATAGTCTACTGTGTAATTCAAGTTAAAACATCTCTTAATAGTACGGAACTGAAAAGTGCATACAAAAACATAGAGAGCCTAAAAAAGATTATTCCAAAACAAGGATTTACTCATGATGACAATATGGGCATGAAAACAGGCTTAGGTGCCCCTAATATAGTTGGACTAGTTGTAGCATTTGAGGCTTCTAGGGAACTAAAAGTTATCGCTGATCAATTGAAAACCCTTGATGGGGAATTAGATAGTATTAAATATCGCCCTGATTTTATTATTACACTAGATGAAGGGATAGTCGGTCCAAACCAAAGATTGAGAAGTGAATTTAATGAATTTAATATACCAAACAAGCCTGAGGACTTGTATTATACGAGAAAAACAAAAAGACACACGCTACTTAGATTCTACATGCAACTTCTAGACGAACTTAATTTCCTTAAACTCGCCCCTTTTGACCTAGATAAATACTTAAAAATGCCTGAGTTAATTGGCCCGTATAAAGTATCAGGGCACGATCGTTTCATGAAGCGGAATAAGGATGGTAAAAATTCACCACCTAAAAAGATTAACTACAATGGTATAAAAAAGATCGTTAAATATTGTGAAAATATAAAACCAAAAACTCAAACACAAATATTTAAAGATTGGCTTGGAGCAATTCCAATGGGTACACATGAGTCTGATTATGACTATGAAATCTATGAGTACAATCCAAATAATCTACCGTACTTAAACGTAAGAAAAATTCAAATGGATGAAAATAACTTTCCACAATATAACGATCCTGCATTTCAAGGCGTTCAGATAGTAATAGACAAAAGAATCTACTCAGTTGATGTAAATGCACTTGAAGAAAGCGACTTTGATGAACGAGAAGATTTCGATTATGATGAATTTTTTGCAGAGTAAATAACTTTTACAACTTAAATTTGACTTTAAATCATCATTGTAACAGCAAGTCTCGTACGACATTCGCCAGCAACATTTTTCGTAACACAATTAACAAGTAGATAAAAGAAGGGGGCAAATTCCCCTGTATAAATAACAAATTCTTTAAGGTCTTGTTTTTAAGCGTGAAGGAATCCTTCTCCCCCACCTGCCTCCATAAAGGTCTTAATTCCTTTAGTCAGCTTCCTAGTCTCAGTAACTTTAAGCGCAGGAACTTCAATGGCCTTCTCTATAAAGATTAAGTACTCCCTAATTCGTGGCGAGTGTTCCCCAAGGACAGTTAAGTTCTTTAACAATTGATCGACTGAGAACTTTTTTATTTTGTAATTTGTAATTTCAGATATGCGACTAGCAGGAATTCCAGTTAAATCACTTAAGTCCTTAGACTTCATTTTTTTCTCATTAGCAAACTGAACAAAGTGCTTACATAGACTCATTTTAACTTTGTCTTCTACTGAAAGAGAGCTTTTATCGGTAACATGAGTAAGCTTCTTTTTGTTCTTTTTAGCATTCTCAATTCTTTTTAAAATGTCATCATTTGTATAGTTCATATTACCACCCTGGAATTAATGTAATTGTATGAATCTCTTCTTCTTTGTCATAATGCGTATCAAAAATCATTATGAATTCTTTATCAAAAAACTTTCCATCTATTGGACAGTTGATTCTTAAGCTAAACTGAGACTTCTTCCCTTTGTAGTCATCTGGGATGATGTCTTCTCCATCAAGAAGCATAATGAACTTCTCAACATCTTTTACAGTGAAACTCGTACGTTTCTTTGTATTTAAAGCTCTCGTCTTGCTGTTAAGTCCATAATTTATATGATCAATTTCAATAACAGCTTTTTTAATAGTATTACCATTGAAAACAATTGACCTTTTTAGCTCGATTGTTTCAATTCTTCCTCTATCGTAGTCTGGCTTCTTTTTAGCCATTATAACTCCCTATCGACAATACACCATAAAAAAATTACAAAATTTTGTAACCTCATTTCAAACGACAATATTTACAACAACTTACCACATAAAAATACAAAATTATGTATTTAGACATCATTTATTAATACATTCACCTAGTTAAGTACTTTTCGCAAGGGACTACACATTGGTAGTCCTTATTATTTCATTTTTGGTTTAATTAAGGTACAAAATGTCGACCAAGGGGCGACAAATTGAACTTAAATTAAACTAAGTATTTCCTTATTCCCATTACTACTTGGCAAGAAGTTAAGCCCCTCAGTTACCCCTCTCTCATCAATTCCCGCAAAGCGTAAATAAACTCCGAGCCACAAATAGCCACATCGGGACAGTTTGAGACAAGTTCAGACAGGTCTCAACGTCCGATTCAAACGCAAGTTACTGTAATTAAGTAGCTGATTTTAGTAATGTTTAAGGAAAGAGGGCTTCCACCACCGGAATCCGATAGTGGAGGTGGTGAAGGGTACCTTATCTATTTGATTTGATTAATGTTTAGGTGTGCAGCACACTACAAAGTACTACAAATTTTTTAATTATCTTCTGAAAGTTCAAAATAAGACTTTCCTGAAGCAATCATTTCCTTAATTTCATCAATTGAAGTTGTAATTGTTCTCTCGCTTAATAGTGATTCTTTAGATGCTACTTTAAAATCAGCAGAAAAGTCGCCCAAGTTAAATGTATTAGTTCTTTTATCTTCCTTGATCTTGGCACAAGTTACTTTTAAGAAATGACCTGGAAATACTATAGTATCGCCAGCTTGTCCGTATTCAACGAATCTGTTCCCTCCAGTATTAGAGTTTCTCAGCTTCGGTAGTCCAGGGTTTCTATTGCCATCTAGTTCATAAGAATCAATTGAATAACCATTATTCAAATTTATCCCCAAAAAAGGATATGTACCTGCTAACCTGCCATTATTTCTAATACCAAAAATCAACTTATAGTCATGATGTGTAGAAGAACCTCCATTCCTCTCAATAATAATATCTGGAACAAGTACAGGCTTTGGTGCCCTGCCAAACATATTCTCAAGTTCATAGTGCTCCATTGGTTTAAATGACTCACCACTTCTACGATAATACTTCTTGTCTTGAATTAGCTGGTGGGGAGCTAAGTCTGATTTAGGAATCAAGACAGCAACGTAACCAGAATTTTCCCCCTCAGTTATTATTTTTGAAATGACTTCAGGAACATTATAACTAGTCAGCCTATTTATATTCTCTTGAATTTTTTGATCGAAACTTCGAACCTCATTAATTGGATCAAGCAAAAGATCATCACCTTCTTCTTTAACGCCAAAAACGAGTACTCCACCTGCTGAGTTTGCAAATCCGCTAAGACCTTTTCCTAAATTCTTTCTGCAAGAATCACAGAACTTCCCCTCGGAAGCATTGGGTACTCTCTTGAAGTCTATATATAAATCTTCTTTACCAACTTCATTAATTAGTTCTTTCAAACTCTCTTTATCAATTAAATCCTTGAATATTCCCTCTGCATTACTCATTTATTACCTTTTTAATCTAAATAGTTTACCGTAACAAAAATCAAGTTTAAAAATACTCCAAGAACAAACCCATACACTTGGATATAGTATGTCCAAGATACTTTCTTCTCTTGCTTTTCTTTATAACTATCAGCTTTTTCAATGTTATCTTTTGCTTGTTGCACACTCTCTCTGCTTGGAGGTGTACCAATAACAGGTCCCGGCCAAGACTCTGCCTTTTCAACATCTTTAATAAACTTCCTAGAATCTTGGCTCTCCATATCTAGTCTGTGGAGGTTAGGTATCATTAATAAACGCCAGCCACCAACCAAACCACTTTTAAGCAAGACGAACCATGAGATAACTAATAAGTAAGGACATACATTTCCGTACTTCGGAGAGAATTGAACACTAAGGCCTAAAATAGTAAAACTAAGTGCTGTGAGAGAATAGAAGAATCTCATTTGTTGCTGCTGAACATGGGCCCAAACTTCAAAATTACTCACCTTTTACTCCTCAAACAATACTGTTTCTTTCTCTAACTTTTCTTTCAAATATTTATACTTAGGACAAACACTTTTTAACGTTCTAAAAAACTCATCATCATGATCATCATGTAACAAATGTGTTAGCTCATGAAAGATGACATACTCAATACATTCGGCAGAAGCCGCGACCAACATAGGATTAAGGTTGATAACTCCATCTTTAGTACAACTTCCCCATCTTTTAGCCATTTTTCTGATCTTGAACTCAGGAACTACTGGGATTGAGTATCTATCCCTGAATACTTCAAGACATTCAGCCGTTTTATAAGCAATCAGTTCCCTGAACTCATTACCGAGGTATTCAGATACCTTAGCTTCTGCTTCATCCAGGTCTCTGACATAGAAAGTAATGCGATTATGGCCCATCTCAATATGGTAATCATTGGATTTGATGACCTTTAGATAGTACTGCCTGCCAAAAAGATACACAGACTCACCAGATAGAAACTTACGCTTAGGCTGTATTTGAAGATTACTCTCTTTTTCTTGAACCTTCTCGATAATCCAGTTCTTTCTCTTTTGAATTACTTCTTCTATCTTATCCATCGGAATATAGTCAGGAGCAGTAACAATGACCTGGCCTTTAGCATTTACTGTTATCCCCAGGGTCTTTCTTTTAGACCTCTTCAAACTGTAATTAACTTTCCTTTTACCTAAATCAATACTTTCCATTATCTATAATCCAGCCTTTTTGCGATCAGCATTAAATTGTCCGTAATTTCTTTCATCTCATCATCAGTAAATGTAACTTCGAACTTATCTTCTAATGGATAAAAAATTTCGACTTCGATCGAACCAATTATTTTCTTTTCAATGTCTGTGCCAAGGTGCCAATCTTTAACTGCTTGACTCTTAACGATCTCATCGACCTTCAATGCAAAGTTTGCAATTTCATCTTTGCCAATTTCACCTAATTTGCTGATTAGAGTTTCGATAACTCTGTAATAGGCCTTTGTTGTCTGATGTTCTGCAACTTTTGATGGAACATCAGTTTCTAGGTCAATTTCAATTCGATCACGAACATCTTGCATCATCTCTAGGTATTCCGCTTCTGAAATACGACGATCGCGATATTTCTCGTAAGCCTCTTCAATTACCTCTGATAATTTCTTATAGAAGATTGGGTCCTCATCAAAGTGCTCTGTGATATGAGATGAAGCAAGACTTCTAATAATATCGGCCCTAGCCCCCTCAGACTTCTTCTTCGTCTCTTCTTCAAATTTCTCTTTTTCGAAGATATTGAATTGCTCAACGATCACTTTTGGAGGATCAGACTTAAGATTTACATCTACGAGACGTTTAATATCATCAACGTAGTCTTTATAGTTGATCCCATCAGGATAACGTTCTTTAATTACAGTTCTAAGTTCAGCAAAGTACTTATACTCATCTTTGTACTTCTTCTTATCAGCTTCACTGGTCTCATAAGTCCATTCAGCAAAACCAAGTGCCAACTTATAGATATTGTGGAAGTTTCTGAACTTCTGATAGAACTCAGCTCGACGATTCTCATCAGCCAAATAGCGACCAATCTCTTCATCATCAGTCATATTACTAATTGACGAGAAATGATCTTTAAGGGCTTTAAGCATCTCGTCTAATTTTGCGACCTCTTTAGCCTTATCAAATAATGTTCCCTTAATATCTTCTGGATCGTAATCGGCTCCTTCCATTTGTCGATAGAAGTCGATGGCATCATTCATATCATCAAAGATACCTCTATAATCGATTACAAGCCCCTCAGACTTTCTTGGACAGAGTCTATTAACCCTTGCAATAGCTTGGAGTACATTATGCTCTTTAAGTCTCTTATCAACGTATAGAACGGCATTTCTTGGAGCATCAAAGCCCGTAAGTAGTTTATCAACAACGATTAGAATCTCTGGTTCATCTTCTTTCTTAAAGTTCTTAACTATGGTTTCCAGATACTTTCTCTCTCCACCGTATTTAACCATTGCTTCATCCCAGAACTTAACAATGTCTGAGCGATCATCCTCATCAATAGACTTAGCACCCTCACGCATATCTGGAGGAGATATAACTAGCTCAACTTTCATTCCAAACTCTTCAAGAAACTTCTTATAGTTTAAGGCCTCACCTTTAGAGTTAGTTGCAAGCTGGCCTTTCATAAAGTCTTTGGTTGGTTCACCTTCAGACCTGAAATTTTCGCGATAGTGATTCTTTATATCTAGTGAGATGGCCCTAATTCGATCTTCAGCTTTTAAAACTTCCTGCTCCATTGAGAATCGTTTCTTGAGTGCGGCCTTCTGATCATCATTGAGATCTCTCGTTACACGATCAAACCAGCGATCTAGTTTTTCACGATCACCTGTTAACTCTCCCATTCGCCCTTCATATACAATTGGACAAACAGCTCCATCATCAAGAGCATTTTCCATTGTGTACTTATGAATAAAGTCACCGAACTGAACTTCAGTTGCTTGATCAACTTCACTTTTAACCATCTTTCTAATTGGAGTACCTGTAAAAGCGATGAAAGCTGCGTTCTTAAAAGTATTCTTCATCAAGGCATGGTTCTCACCAAACTGTGATCTATGTCCCTCATCTACAAGAACAAAGATATTTTGTGATTCATCTTTAACCTTGTACTTCTTAGCTGCTGTTTCAAATTTATCAATAATTGTTGTGAGAACTGTATAGTCTCGCTTTTCTATACGTTCTTTTAAATCTTCTCCATTCTTAGCCTTGTGAGGTTCTTCTCCACAATCTCTAAATGTATCTGATATTTGCTTATCAAGACTCTTTCTATCTGTAATAACGACAATCTTAGGATTATCTATCTCAGGGTCGGCACTTAAGGCCTTAGCCAGCATAACCATAGTGTAGGACTTACCTGAACCTGTAGTATGCCAGATAACCCCACCTTCTCTTGCTGAATTATCTTTAATCTTCTTAACTCTTTTAAGGGCTTGACCTACTGCAAAGTATTGCTGGTGACGAGGAGCAATCTTTGTTTCATTTTCATAGATTATATAGTGGTGAATAATATCTAGAAGTCTTTCAGGTCTAAAGACGAAATAAAGAAGCTGATCTTGAGCAGTAACCTCTCTCGCTCCCTCATTCCACTTTTGTTCCATAATTGCTCTATCTGCAGGATGGCGAAACTCGAATACCTTATCTTTAACACTTGATTCAATATTCTTATTAACAAGATCTTTAAGTTCATCTTCAATATTATCAAAGTTATCTTCTTTCCAAGTTCCCCAGAACTCTTCAGGTGTTCCGACTGATCCATACCTAGCCCCTGTACTTCCAGCCATTGATCCAAGAATTTGCTGAAAAAGGTAGAACTTAGTTATTCCTTCTCGATTTTGGTTTCTTATATGCTGCTCAATCCCTTTTAAAACTGCGTCGTTCAGACCAGGCTTCTTACACTCGATAGATGCAAAGGGCATCCCATTTACAAGAATCACAACATCAGGGATATAGTGTTGTTTACGGCCATTTCTTTGAACCTTAAACTCTTCAGTTACTTGAAAAGTGTTATTAGCAATTTCTTTAAAATCAAAGAAGTGAAGATGAGCACTCTTTCGATCACCTTCATGTAGAAAAGTTAGCCCTTTACCATTTATTAGGTGATAGTAGAGGTCTTTGTTATCTTGCCTGAGATTATTGTTATTCCAATCAACAATCTCTTTAATTGCATCATCAATAAGACCTTCAGGAAGTGGTAATTTTTCACCATTATGAGAAAATGAATTGATCTTTAAAAGTGACTTTTTAAGCGTATCTTTCAGGATGACTGTATTTGTATCACCCCGCTGTTCAATGCAATCGTTTGGAGTTAAATAGTTATATCCACTATTAATTAGTAGCTTCACTGCTGGTATTTGCGAGGCTATTCTTTCCTTGAATAGAATCGAGTTCATATTTATCTCCGTTTAGACTTTCACTCTTACTTTTCCAGTAAGGAGGTCTTGCATCAAACCTTTTTTTAAACTAACTAACTTCTGTAGTTTCTCTTCTTTACTTATTAAAGTACCCAAAATTGCTTTAACAGCATTATTAATTTCGTTTTGTTCATTTAAAGGTGGCACCGTCAAATACATCTCTTTCTGTGCTGTAATTGGAACCTGGTTTCTAGTTGTTTGCCCCATTACTTTAGAAATTTGCGTCTGAAAAAGCGGTGATAATAAACTTGCATAAAGATAATAATTATCTAGTTTTTCAGAATTGCTTCTATATAAGGTTGTAGATGTGCTTACAATAAAATCTTGTCCAGAGTTTGGAACATAAGCTGTTGGACCAACTGTAGCATTATGAGCAAAAATAACATCTCCAGGCTTACCAAAACCAATTCTCAGCTTTGGTAGATAACTCTCAGGCAACTTGGGACATTCATTAAATTTTACATATCCATGCTCATGTAAATTCTTAGCAGAAACAAACGGGATGCCTTTCTCTGTAAAATCCGAAACTCTAGGGTATGCTCCCCCGTGGTTTCCATCTTGTACTTTTTCAATGAATCCATTTTTAATTAAATCTTTAATTTGAGAACACTCCCAACTCTCAGGAATCTTCCCAATGGGAGTATCTTTAAACTTAGTATGCCGAATCCCTTTAGTTAAAAGGTCTTGCATCATCCCTTTTTTAAGGTTTTTAAGTTTTTCTATTTCAATCTCAGTTAACTCAATGACTTTATCTACTGATGTGAGAATTTCTGCGATTTTCTTTTGCTCAGCTAACTCTTTTAACTCGACTTGTAATTCATCAATAATTTTTTTACTTAAATTTGGTTGCCCCGATCCTTGCACTTTAACTAACAATTCTGGAGTAGAGTGAGTTAGTAGATAGTATAAATATTCATTATCAAAATCATCTAAACCATTTACTGATAACACCGCTTGGTTAGAGGTTCCTTTTATTTTCGTTATCGATACTTGGCCTGCTGTCGCTCCATACAAAGCTACTAAAACAGAATTTTCAGGAAACCATTTCGCTGAAGAACCTTGAACCGCTTCCTCAGTAATTTTTTCTTCAACAGAGGTGATATACTTTCTACAAACCTCTCCAGACTTTACCCAAGGAATCGTTCCATTTCGATAATAATCCATGTTACCTCTCGAAGGAGTTCCACCTGCATAGCTTTTGATGTGATTCCCTAACTTCACTTTACTCATAACTCAATTCCTTAAGAAAAGAGTTCATTTCTTTTTCGGCTTCAACACATTGAGACTCAATACCTCTTAAAGCAGTTGAGTATTTTTCCCACCACCTCTCTACTTGAGAAATAATTGCTTGATCAACATCCCCCATGACTTCACGAATTTTTTCTTTTGAGTCTATTTCATTTTTAAAGACATAATATTCTTTATCTCTTTCATCAAAGACTACTGAAACATCAAAGCCATCAATAATATCTTGGATATAACCATCCTCAATTTCATATTTAGGGATTCCGCCATTAAGGATCGCCTTTACATCAAATATTTCAGGAGGTGCTGATGTATCAGCGTAACGACGAATATTTAGGTTATAGTCATTCTCTTTAATCTCATCTAATTCAACTACCCTTGAGTAATGCTTGTCCTCATGTCTATAAAGACCTTCTGTTTTAAACTCGACATAATTTGCGACGATATGATTTATATCCTGGTCTCTTAACTTGTTTTGATTTTTTCCTTCTTGATATTCAAGATCACCATTAATAAATAAGACCTTGTCTTTTCTATCGGCTGACTTTTTCTTATTAAAAACCATGATTGAGGCTGGAATACCTGTTCCAAAGAATAAACCTGATGGTAGGCCAATAACTGCTTCTAAAAGGTCATCATTAATTAAACCTTCTCTAATTCTCTTTTCTGCCGAACCTCTAAAAAGAACACCATGAGGAAGCACCACTGCACATCGCCCATTCTCGTTTAAAGATGCGACCATGTGTTGAACAAAGGCCAACTCTCCATAACTCTTTGGAGGAATACCGTAATTAAATCTTCCATAAGAATCACTCTTAGCTTCATCAATTCCCCACTTATCTAAACTAAAAGGAGGATTGGCCACAACCACATCAAAAGTCATTAGCTCATCATTCTCTAAATGAATTGGGTTTCTAATAGTATCGCCATTTTCAATGACTGAGCGATCAAAACCATGAAGGAACATATTCATCTTCGCTAAAGCCCAAGTAGCTCCAGTAATCTCCTGACCATAAATTTGAAAATCATTAATTCCATTTTTTGTTAACTGTTCTGCACAACGAATTAATAGAGATCCTGAACCACAAGTCGGGTCATATATTCTCGATCCCTTCTCTGGTTTAACAAGCATCGCAAGTAATTGAGATACTTCTGAAGGAGTATAGAACTCTCCAGCCTTCTTTCCTGCCCCAGCAGCAAAATTTGCGATCAAGTACTCATAGGCATTACCAATAACATCCATATTCCCAATGTGAGACTTTCTCATATTTAGTTTAGGACTATTGAAGTCATCTAGAAGGTGCTTAAGTCTAGCGTTCCTACTCTTAGTTTTTCCTAGATTAGCTTCAGAGTTAAAACTTACGTTTCTAAATACGTTCTCAAGTTTTTCCTTGTTAGCATTTTCAATCTTCTCAAGAGCAACATCGATAATCTCACCGATATTCTTCTCTTCTTTTTGCTTATAAATATCATTGAAGTGACAACCATCAGGCAGTACAAAGTTTTCTTTCTCTAAGGCCCTTTTAATTCTGGTCTCATTGCCCTTAAATTGCTCGCTATAGGCTTCGTACTTCTCTTCGTAGGTATCTGATAGGTATTTAATGAACAACATCGTTAGGATGTAATTCTTGTACTCTCCTGCATCGACAACACCTCTGAAGGTGTCACAGGCATCCCATAGGATTTTATTAATTTCAGCTTGCGTTACTTTTTGAGTCATTTAATTCTCCAATTCCATTACCAATTCAATTCGGGCCCTAATTCTCTTCTGCTCCACCAGCAGTGATCCATTTATCAACTTCAGTGGCCTTAAACTTCCACAGCTTCCCAACTCGATGAGCAGGAATCTTTCCTTTCTCAAGCCAGCGATAAATTGTTTCCTTAGAAACCCCTAGATGCTCTGCTATTTCAACAACAGACAACCACCGTTCACTCATAAAGTGACTCCTAAATAATTAATATTTTACTCATATATTAGACTACAAGTGACAACCAATGACAATGAAATGCTAGAAAAAAATAACTCTTCAACCACTATCTCTTAGAAGAATATTTACATGTATAAATGCCATACCTGTAGTAATAATCAATACCAAAAGACCAAAGACTGAAACAATAGGATAGTATTTATTGACTCCTATTTTAACAATCACTTCATGAAAAAATGATGCTACTAATAGTAAACTGAATAATATATAATGGAGAGCACCAGCTAGACAGGTTTCATATAGTTCTTGTTTTTTTGGAAACCCTTTCATCAGATTTGCTCCATCTTTAAATGGAAAAAGAACTCCAATTTGAATTAAAATAAATGATGATGATGAAATTCCTAGTAATTTATCGTTATGTTCTATTATTTTTTTGTTAACAAGATTAAATAGCTCATGATCAGAAGGAAAAAAAGTCCAAGCTAAATAAATTAGAAGTTCTGGTGATACTAAAAATTTGTCACATACTTTTTTTAGCTTCAATGCTTTAAACCACGCACTTTATTAATTCTCATAAAATTCTTTTGCGCCTCTAAAGCTAATTCTTCAGGATCTGGTTCTTTAGGGAATTTAATTTTAATTACATCATCTTTAGTTTTTATTGTTTCAGGAACACCATCCAAAATCCCGGTAACACTTCCTTTTCCATATCCCGCCAGGGCCATACGAATTGCAGCATCTGTTAAACTGAGTTCAATATCACTATGACCACCATTTAGATTTGTAACTATTCCATACTGATCTTTAGACTCCTCTGAAATACTTAACTCTTTCGAGTTTCTAGAAATTAGATACTCTTTCAAATGCTTCCAGATATCACCATATAGTGGATTTGGTTGTTGAATTGAACAGTCTATTTTATTAATTGTTGAAAACTTTTTGGCTTTTTTTAGGAACGCATAGTTCTCTGAGATATCATTAATTTCTACACCTACAAAAAAATTACTAAAATAATTTTCAATTATGTCTCCAACTCTCCCCTTAAAGGAGTTTATATCTATTTGATTCCATAGTCTTAAATAGCAAATTCCAGAGTACTTAGGTAAATATACAAACGGTACGGATGCAAGAGCAAGGTTTTCAGTATGGTCGTCGTGAGTCCTCCTAGTTCCCTCATCAACAATAACTGTCTCTCCTTCAGGTGTATATTTAGAAAGGTTTCCAAAAACATATTCAATATTAGTTTTTTTTACATGTTTAACATTAGTGATTAACCAGTTATAGCTTCTCGAACTGACTTTACTCCCTTTGGTAATTGCCTCAACTAATTTCTCATTATCAAGAACTCCATATTTTACTACTCGACCTAAAAAATAAGTTCCGACTTTAATTTTTGACATAACCTTCCTTTAGTAAATACACACCATATTTTAATCCCACAGCATGGGATTACAAAATTAAGTTTTCTTGACTTTAAATTAGTATAGATAAATCAAGATTTCTTAAAGAATATAAAAGCATCTGCTCAAGTTTCCAGCTAGATATTATTCCTATTAGTGATATATTGCTAACTATGCTAACGTTACCATTTTCAAAAATACAGGAAGACTTAAATTATATTCAAAGACAACAGACACTAGGCAGTGATTTGATTAACTTTATTAATGGCTCTTCTCACTTAGAACTAAATGGAAATAAAAATACTGTTATACTTAAAAACTGTGTAATTACTGGCCACACATTTGAAAAAAATAAAGGATTATTATTTCTAAAGAGTTCTAAATATAATATTAAATTTTCCTCTGTCCACTTTGAACCCTTAATTGAGATCAGAGATGATAACTCGAGCAATGAAGAGAATAAACTAGAGTTCAATCAATGTACGTTTAAAAACAACCTAAGCTTTATAGATTTACATATGAAAATAATAATAGAATCATGTGATCTATCTGACTTAGATTTTACATCTATCAACGAAGAAGTCTTCATCGTAAACAATAATAAGATCAAGTCTCTAAAAATAGAAAATAGAATTTCAAGTAACCTGACTATATCAAACAATAGAATAGATAACGTTAAAATACGAACATATGAAACAGAACTTAAAAAAATTTATATTTACATAAGAAACCTTGATAGCGATGACCTACAGTTATTCATCCCCTCCGAGACGGAACTAGAGTTAACTGACAACTCGATTAAATCTTTAGACTTAGCGCTTCCAAGATCAATCGTTCACTTTGAATCTCTAACTCAAGATGACATTCCTGAGGACCTCTACTATGAGCATTTATTTGGAACAGGATATAGTAAAATTACAATTAACTCTTTCAAAGAACTTTCAATCAGTTCGATTAAAATAAAGATGGAGCTTAGTTTCATTAATAAGAAGAAGAACAATGAACTCAATATCAGGAAAATATACTTAGAGCCTGAAAGCTCAATAAAGTTCTTTAATTCAAATTTATCTAATACCGAATTTGGTAACACTAACCTAGAAAATACAGATGTTTTCTTTATTAACTCCAATATAAAAGAGATGAATCTAGACCTTGTTGAATGGGGGTCTCACCCTCGAATTTATTCGAGAGAAGACAAATCTGAGTCTTACGAAGCGAAAGTAAATATTTATCGTGATCTAAAGAATATATACTTCCGACACAGGGACATCTTAAATACTGAACTTTTCTTTGATATAGAAAGACACTATCAAGTTAAACAAATAAGCTATTCCACGCTACCAATATACAAGAAACTTACGAACTTACTTATATTAAATTTTAATGAGCTAACTGGAAATGGATTCAGCATCATAAGACCAATATTTTTATCATTATTTTTTAGTCTACTTTTTTCAAATTGGGATAAAGGTTTTCTACTTTTAAAAAGTGAACCTTTTTTAGGTATTTTTACTGATTTCTATAAATACCTAGTAACCTTCCAATTTTTAAAAGACGATACTATTAACATCAAAGGATTATATATATTTCATTCAGCATTAAACTCTGCAATACTTTTTCAATCTTTACAGGCTTTTAGAAAATTCAACAAGAAATTTTAAATAATACAGATAGGAGACTATAAAGGATGACGTAGATGCTATCAAAAAAATTACCACACTTCTGCCACAATCAAAAAAGGGAAACCAAAATTTCCCTTTTTTATTAAGCGCTTAGCTTGATCTGGTGGACCTTGCGAAGAGCTAAGCGAACTCTATAACGCAAATCTATATGTTCCTATTTTTATAACACATTTCTTCAATAAGCCCATTCAAAATCCTGAGCTTTTGCGGACTTTGTACCTTGAAAAAGACCTTTCCAGTAATCAAATTCACAAGGTAACTAAATCAAGATGGTCACGAGCTGCCATTAGTGATGCCATAAGACTTCTTGGAATCAAAAAAGAAGTTCGCAAACCTCCCATTCCAAGATTTGGCTGAAAAGTTCAGAAAAACAAACTCGTTCCCCACAAAGGCGAGCGGGCCACACTTCAACTCATGCTTAAACTTCGAGCCGAGGGATGGGGATATGCAAATATCGCCAATTACTTAAATGATAAAAAACGATTAACCAAAACCAAAGGCAAATGGCATGGGCCTTCTGTCCGCGCCATCATATTAAGAGAACTTAAAAAGGAAAAATAGTATGCGTGCAATAATTGAGATATTTCTTGCGATAATTTTTACGATAATTACAGGAGCTAGTGTTTTGAATTTTTCGAGTAAGGTCATCAAGAAAGAAGCTCTTATAAAAGTTCAAAAGGGGCTACCTTCTCTAGAAAAATTCACACAACGACTAACTGATAAAAAACATTCCTTGATTTAATTGTCTTTTATCAAGTCAGTCTTAACTATAGAAACACGCTCAAGTGCTTTTCTTTGTGATGCGGACTTTTCATTCTCATAAATATCAACATTAATAAAAAATAAAGCCCTTCCATTAAGGTTCACAAC
Source organism: Halobacteriovorax marinus SJ (assembly GCF_000210915.2). Taxonomy (NCBI): domain Bacteria; kingdom Pseudomonadati; phylum Bdellovibrionota; class Bacteriovoracia; order Bacteriovoracales; family Halobacteriovoraceae; genus Halobacteriovorax; species Halobacteriovorax marinus. The sequence continues at coordinate 789,844 of NC_016620.1, read as the reverse complement.
TCTGAAACCATCTAACTCATCTGATTCAATATCTAATGCAACCTCTGCATTTATATAAAATAATATATAACCATTAGAGGTATTATAATCATTACAATAATCATGAACCTGTCTAAAAGCCTTAACGACCTTAGTTTTTATTTGCGAAGAGCTTTCACCTTCCCCTATATACTTCGCATCGAGAACGACTCTTTCTTCTCCTGACTGATTGGCAATTAAGTCTACCTCACCAGAAGCTGAAGAAGGTTCTATAGTAAAATCTATCCCATCATTATGTATTGATTCGTAAAGATCTAAGGCAAGCCCTTTCTCTCCTTTTTTCCCATAGACAGCACCATCGTTTGCAATATTCAACAACCGCTTTTTTCTAAACCATTCAGCATTTTGTTTATACTTTTTCAAAACAAACAAGATACTATTTCGATTATCAATTGATTCGTCCAAGAACTCATACAAATAATTCAACCAATAGGTATTTACATCCTCTAGCATTTCATCAATATTACTTTGATGTCTACCTCCTCCATTCGCTGTACTAAACGCAGCGATCAAAGAGCTTGTAAATCTATTCATGTCTACATCAACAAGGAACTTCAACCCAAGATAAGAGGCAAAGATATAATCTAACTCACATTCAAAGTTATACCCTTCCCCATTATTTAATGCTTCCAAAAAGCTCTCTTTTTCTAATGTGCTTGTCCCCTCAAGCTCTTTTAAAACGGAAGAAAATACTATGTTTGAGTTCAGGAATTGTAAGAAAAATTTTAATTGTTCTTGATACTGGTTTTCTCCAGCATTTTTAACTCTCCTAACTCTCGTCTGTAGTAAGTATCTTGTTCTTTGAGCTATTTGATAGTCCATCTAGAATCCTTTGAATATATTCTTAAACTGTTCATTTATTTTTTTGATCTGTCTTTTGGCGTCATCCCATTCATCAACTGGCCGAATCAAGATTTTACATCCTCTACATATTATTAGCTTTTCATTTAATAAATCTTTGATTTGAACAGACTCTTCCAATAAACACTGAGGGCATGAAATTTCTACCCATTGCTTATCAATTCCCAAATCAAAGTCACCTGTTACTTTTGTAGATATCTTAAACAAAATATTTCACCATTTTTTCAATTTCTAACTACGAGAACAATTTAAATTCCTCAAAGTCCTTAGAAACCTTTAACCAATTTTTTTTATACTTTTTTACCAAATCCTTATTTTTACTAATTAAAGACGTTCTTATTTTACCATTAACTTCATCTGCAACTACTTTTATCCCTGATCCATGCTGACCGGAGTACATGGTAAAATCATTTTTTCCAATGTCTTTTACATCATTAGTAAATTGCAATGTCGTTCGATCATGACGAGCAATATTTTTTCCTTTACAATAATGATAATGATACCCAAAACCATGATTTTCGGTAGCAACTCCAGCCTTTAAGTTTCTATTATTCTTCCCAAGGAGTGGCAAAAAGTGAATTATTCCCTCTTCAAGCTCTTCATCAAACAGAGTTTTATAGACCTTTAAAGAAGACTCCTCACCTAAATTAATATCTTCAACCATAATATGAATATCACCGAAAATACTCCTACGAAAAAGTTGTTCACTTTTATTTAATTGGTTATCAATTTCAATCCAGCTAATCCTAGCGAAGTAATCATATAAAGCAATTTTTAAAGAATTAGTGTCATCACATAATCTACTAATCATTTTTTGGTCATCAATATATACCTGCTCTAGTTCATTAGATTCAAAAACATACTCTTTGATTCTGTTGATTCGTCTCTCAACAATCTCACGCTTCACTTTTAAACTTGTCATTCCTCTCTCCCCTTAGTAATCCCCTTTTTAAGCTTCTAAGTGATCATTTGCATACCGCATATAACCATGTAAACTTCAACTCACTCATAAAAAGCGATACCACACGTTTTGTAATATCCTATCTTGTAAATTACATTCGGTTACTACAAAAAGGCTAAGGGGATTGAAAATGTTCCAAAAAAATCATTTTTGCTTCAGTTCCTCAATTTCATTCCACTCAACAAACCCTTCTGGGATTTTCTCATCACCTCCAATAAGGTAACTTAATAAAGAATGACACTTACTTGTTAATTCAACTGAGCTTTCCAACTTAGAGTAAGTAAAAAATGGTTTATCTTTTGTTACTGACTCATTAAACATCGCCTCTTCAAAGTCACTTAAGGATGCAATCACCTTACTTTTTGGAGACTTCTTCGCCTCATTATATATCTTCTCATTAATCGCCCACATAGGATTTTTCTTACTATTTTGCGTCAACTCTGTATCTGCATCATGCAGAACACTATAAGGAGCATTAAATTTATTTAAGATTTTACAAATTGAAACAATTACTGCTTTTCCTCTAGCTCTAATTATATGAACATCTTTAAATAGGTCTGTATTTTTATTTTTTATACATTGAAATGCTGTATATTCAGTATCTCCCTCTACAACTATAATTTTTCGACTAAAAAAAAATTCAGTAAAATAAGAGTCACATATATTTAACAACTTGAGGTTTGTTTTATCATCTGCTGAAAGGTTCACTTCACTGGTTCTAAAGACGGTTGTAGATTTTATCACTTCATTTTCAACATCTTTGTAAACTTTCACAATTGAAGTGTTGTCCTTTGATAGATCTACAAAAACTGGTGAGTGAGTAGTTAACATTACTTGCCAATTTTTTTGTTCTGGTATTTCATACAAGACATTACATGACTCTCTAATCGCTGAGGGATGTAAGCAGATTTCAGGTTCATCAATAATCAAAACGTGTGGCCTCTCACTCTTCAATTCACTCTTTTTCTTCTCAGCTAAAATTTTTAAAGCGGTCCACATAACAGTTCTTCGAGCACCGCTTCCTTGTCGAGCAATTTCCGAAAGGAAACCATTTTCTGGCCCCATTAAAACACTTAAATGCTCTTTAAAAATATCCAATTTCAATTCCGACATATTTTCTAAGTTCTGAGTCAATTTCACTATATTTTTTGGAAAAACTTTTCCTATTAACTCTGTAAACTCTTTCTCAAGTTCTTCAATAACCTCTTTATTTTCATTAATAATTTTATCTTTGGTTGATTTAATAGATTCTAATAATTTTGAATATTCTGACTCTACAACTTCCCCATCAACCTCTTTATCTTCTCTGAGTTTTTCATCAAGAATTTCTGAAACTAAATCGGTGATTTCCTTTGTTTGCTTTTCAGGAGTATCAAAAGGACTAATTTTATGAGGTAATGGTCTCCTAGAGTTTGCTACGTTTGCAGCTCCCCAAGGAACCTTGTCTTTTTTCTGATCAACACTTGCCCATTTATTGTCTTTCACATTGTAGCCCACTCGCACAAGTTTCCCAGGTTTTGTAGCAATCCACTTTTCTTTTACAACATTTTCATCTTCAATCTCTTCTACCCAATCATCTCCAGGAGAATTGTCATATACAATCGTTTCAAGTGTAATCTCTAAGTATTCTTCTTCACTTTCAGGCTCTTTCTTCAAATGAAAATCTTCCAGTTTTACAGAACACTCTTTAGAGCCATCTTTCATAATCAGCTCATAAGCGTTCAATATAGATGATTTTCCTACATTGTTGGGTCCTATTAGAACAACGATATCATCTAAATCAATTGAAACTTCAGTCTTTCCTATTGAACGAAAGTTTTTAATTTTTAAATTCTTTAAACGAGGCTTCCTCTCTTCAGCTTCAGACATTGAATATTCTCCAAATATAAATTAGTAATTTCCTATATCGGAACATATTCCAAATGCAATAAATGTTTTTCGATTAAGATTTCTTAAGTGAAGGAATTCGATCACCCAAGTGGTCACACCTGTTTTACCGCGAATGCTAGGCGAACTTTGGGGAAAATCGAAGAATTTCAAATGTACATCCAACTGCTTAACTGGTGTTCGTTCAGCGTTGCAGTTGGTGGAGGTGGCGGGACGGCGGAGGTGCTATTTCTACCAACTACACCAAATGTAAGTAATCCAATATAAACCACGATAAAACATAATAGTTTTATCGTCTTAACAAACTTGGGCTTGTTGTTAGTTATTGTCCACAATATTTGAAATTAGAGGGTAATTTTACGGATTGCCACATTTCTGCCACAAAGAAAGTGGTGGAGTTTCGTAGGAGATTTAACAAAATTTTTACTGATAGATTGAAAATCTAGATATAAGACTTCGCACTAAACAATGCTTGATACCTAAGTTTGAGCTCATTTATCTCGCTAAAATATTTAATATTCAGCTTATGAGAATAGTTTGCATCTACATATTTTATGAAATTAAGATGACCTATAATCCGAGAAACAACAGAGAGGTCTTCAGATTTATAGTTATCATGAATTAATTTCTTCACACGCTCTTTATAGTTCTTATGGATCGTTATTCGGCTATCTTTAGTTATTCTCAGTCCAGTAACTAAAACATTTCCACATCTTTTATGCCTTACTTTTGTCTTGCTAGCATTAAGAGTGATTTCACTATTAAATTCAGAAATAAGTCCTTTGCAAAATAACTCGTATATTTCTCTTATAGCACCTTCCTTATTAGTAGATATCGTTACATCGTCTGCATAACGAGTATATACTACCCTTCCGAGCATTTTCCTCGACATAAGTAGGACGTTTATTCTTAAATCAAAATCAAACATAACGATATTTGAAATGATTGAAGAAGTAACAAATCCAACCGGTAAACGACCATATGAATCGAAACAAGACCTTTTAACAACATTTTTTAACTCTTCTAGCGAGTACTCTACTTCGGTTGAATGATAAAACTTTTCTAAAAAAGGCTCTAACAATTTAAATGTAATTGATTCAAAGAAATTACTAAAATCTACACTCAAAAAATGACTATTCCTTTGATGTTTTCTAGCATTCTTTAATATATCTCTCTCTTTGATATAAGCATAAGAAGAACATGACACATAGTTCATACGAGAAAACACTTTCTCCACAAGCCAATATTGTACTATTTTTAATTCGTGTCTAGGATGGGTTATCGTACGAAACTTTCCATTTCGCTTAGGTATTTCAAACCTGAAATACTTCGTTTTATTGGAAGATATAAAATCTTGAACTTCTTCTTGAGGAATATTGTAAAATTTTGAAATTTCTCTATAAATCATCGTTCAACCTATATCTATGAGAAAAGACTCTAAAAATGGTGCGACTTCTTTTGTAGTCGTAACTATGCTTTATATACTCATGACTATCTAATGCCCTATAATATTTTTTACCTTCTTTCTCTACATACTTTATAGTCCCCATAGCATTTAACATTCCAAGATAAAACTTTAGGAAATCAAAAGATCTCTCTCCAAAGCAAAATTTAAAAAGATCTATTAACTCCTTATGTGTAATTGGCTCTAAGAGGAGGATCATATCGTGAACCAAGAATAGATAAGTGCGATTAGCTTTATCAGGTCTAATATCAGTAAATAAATCTAAATCAAATTGTTTAATATCTGATGACTTCTTTCTCTCAATTTTAGAAAGTAAACTATCAAACTCTTTATAAATATCACTAATTGAATCTAATTGATCAGAAGGGTTTATCATTTTATACCAGAGTAGTCTCGATTTTCCATCATTCTCTTCTCGTACAGCTCTAAGAGGGCCCTCATTAATATATGAATTAGCATTTTTAAACCTTGAATCATTGATGATTATTAACTTCTTCCTAAGTTTTTCATTATGTGAAAACGCACCAAGCTCACATAAGCTACTATAGCTCTCAAGAACAATTACAATATAGTCACAAAATTCAAGCATATACTGCTCAATATTTAAGAGGTTTTGATTATCTAGAACATCAAATACTTCTTCGGCAAAAATAGGAACAATATTCTTATACTTATTAAGAATAAAACTTTTTAATGCTTCTCTTCTCTTTGAGAGTCCTACGAACTCTCCATCTTCAGTAAACAGATTTGCACCGCAAATCATTACCATTCTTGGAGCATTTTTTTCTATTCTAAGTGTAGGATTGTTTTCCAAATATTTCTTTAGCTTATTTAACTCTTCCACTAACGAACACGAATAAGGATTTCCATATCTAATATTGCTTATCATTATAATTAAAAGTGTAGGATCACTACTTTTATAAAAGCCAAATAAAATTAGCCGGACAAAGCGACCGCATTTGGCAGGGTAATTTTCATTTGGCGTGAAAACTAAAAATTCAAACAAGACTTTATACCAAGTCCCAAAAGCATATGCTTTTACGCTAGATCACCTACACATTAATAATTCTAGTTGAAATTTATAAATAGTACAGATGATCATTTTTTCTAGTAAAAAAATGAACACTCCTCAAACGAGGCTTTATAATGTACTTTAACAATTACAACTTAAGATTTCTTGATGTTTCATTGGTTGGCATGAATGACGAAAAAAAATATTCTATAAAAATACAAAACTTGAATAAAAAATAATATGATAAGTAAAGTTATGAAAAAAGAAGAAATACAAACAGAAGAATTAGATCTTAATGATATTCTTAACCCTGAATACTTCTTCAATATTTTAAAATCATTCTTAAATGAAGATGAATTGAATATTGATGATCACGATATTGAAGAAGAGCTTAGATCCATATGCTCGGAGCTTCCTACATTTAATAAAGAAAGTCTTTCAGAGCTAGAGCATCAAGTTAGCACACTACTAGAACAACATAATGAATTAAAAAATATTATTCTGCTTAATATCCATTCAATACTTGGAATAACTTTTCTCTTCAATTCCCTATCCAACTTAAAAGTCAGAAAAAATATTGAAAATTTTCCTACGGCAGAAGAAGTACAGCATGAAATAGCGGATAAAAAACTGTCATCACTTGGAATTAGTGAAGAAGTAAAAGAGAACATAATCAAAGAGATACCGACACAATTTGATTATGATAAAATGAAAACATACACCTCTAAGGCTGAGAGTTTTCTCCCACTATTTACACAGAATAAGAATTTTCCAGAATATATGTTTTATACAGCCTTCAAAGGTATTTTTCAAAACCAACTTACCAACTATTGGCACTTATACTTTGATTTTCTCAACTTATGCCATAAGAACTTTCCAGAATTATTTAGCAAAAAATTCAATTTTTCATCAGAATATGTAAAAGAGAATAGAGATAGAATCAACAGATACATAAAAACTTACAACAAGATAACCACTGAAAATTACTCACTTTAAGCTACTGCAGAATAAATTATTTTAAATTTTAAATTCTGCTGGATTCTCCCCATTCAAAACATACTCTACCTTTGTAAGTAACTCAGCAATGATGCTGACTTATTTTACGGAGGCTCCAAGATGGACAACCCAAACAAAAGATTATTAACAATTGAAGAAGCTGCACAGCTTCTCTCACTCAAAGTATCCAGACTAAGAACAGCTGTTTTTAGAAAAGAAATTCCCTATATTAAAATAGGACGCTTAGTAAGGTTTCACGAAGAACACCTATTGAACTGGATAGAATCATTAACACATGATGAAGAACCTAAGGAGCAGTTATGGCTCTAAAAAAGAACTTTACACAGATACCTAACGAGATTTTCCAATCAAAGACTCTTAGTCTAAAAGCAATAGGAATATACGCTTACCTCAAATATAAGTCATATTGTGGAAATGGCCAAAGACTCTTTCCTAGCCAGAAAGGTATTATGAAAGATCTTAAAATAGGCAGTGATAATACTTTAAGAAAGCTCATTACAGAATTGGTAGAAAATGACTTCTTAACAGTAAAAAAAGGCTCAATATACACAGGAAATAGTCAATATAAGCTCCTCGTACCAAAAAAATGCGGAGATAACTCTTCTTAAATAATGAGCCTATATAGGCTCATTAACTGAGGCAATAATAATATAAGAAAAGAAATAGCATTAAAAAATAAGGATTAACCATGAAGAACAGGAAGTTCAAAGAAGTAAAAGATATTAGATTCATGTTAGAAATTCCAGAAGAAGTAAAACAACATAAAGAAGCTCCAAATAAATACTCCCTTAATACAATTAAAATATCAGAAAATAATAAAGAATTTAAAACGAAGTATAAATTCCTAAAGGCTCACAACGGTTTACAAGCTGGCCATATACATCTTCTTCTAGGAAGAACCAATAAAGGAAAATCAACTCTAATTCATAGCCTTATGGCCGAAAATTCTTTAAATGGGTATAGAGTATTACTTTTTCTCTCAGAAGGTAACAAGTCAGACATTAAAGAAGCCATAGAGCCTGTTCTAGATATTAAAGCAAGGTCTGAGAAGGATAAACAAGAGCTTTTAGAAAGAATTCTTTTGATTGATCGAAATGATATATCTGATGAGGCTTCCTATTGTCCTAGAATTTGGGTTAAAGATCTTTTTAAAGTTATAAATGAACAGAAAATAGATATTTTATATATTGATAACTTTTCGACCTCTTCTTACGGTGATTCCGCTCCAGAAGTACAAGCGAATCTAATTCAAATATTAAACAGAACTGCACAAAGATACTTAATACCTGTCTTTGGAGCAATTCACCAAGCAAAGTCTGTCTCTCCAGATAAAGAACTATCATTAATTGATATTAGATCAAATTCAGCTTTTATGAATATCTCCTCATTTATTTATGCAATAAATGATTTTTACAATCTAGATAAGTCTCTTCGAATACTAAAGATTCTTAAGTCTAGAAAGTATAGTGAAGCGATAGATAAATACTTCGAACTTACTTATAAAAAAGTAAAAAGACAGGGTTTTTATAGTAAAAACATGGAAATTACTGAACAAACAGCTAAAAGGTATTTTGTAGAGAATTCTAGACGAAGACTAAGTGGCCGAAACTAAGCCTTTTAGGAATTAACTACAATGAAAACACTTCTATTTTTTATTCAATTTGATATAAGCCTACTGTTCTTTAACATTCAAATAATGTGGACAGTAACAGGCAACAAGCCCTTTTCATCAAGAAAGGAGCATTTATGCCAAAACTAGACGAGAAAAAAAACGGTATTTTAACAGGAAAAAACGGTGATAATGATGTATTTTCGGGTAAAAAGAAATCTACTCGAACTCACAAGAAACCACTAACGAAGCAACCTCCTGCAAAGAAATACCGCATTGATGTTAGAATGCCAGATGGTAGAAGAATAACAAAGTCCTTCTCTAGAAAATATGACGCTGACAAATTTAAAGCTGAACTGCTTCTAGAAAAGACTGGTATACAAGACACCGGCATATACATCAAAAATGACGTAAAATTTAAAGACTTTGTTGCAACTTGGTTTGAGACACAAGTAAAAGGTCGAAAGGCTAAGAAAACTCAACAAGCCTACGTAAGTGATTTAAGAAATCACATTTTACCTATCCTTGGAGAAATTCAACTTAAACATATTCGATACCAACACGCTCGTTTGTTAGAAAACTCTATTATTGAAACTGGAAAATCAGCAAGAACTGTTAATAAAGTAATGATGGAGTTCAAAACAATTTTAAATGATGCTGTTAAGTTAGAATATCTTCTAAAGAGTCCTGTTCGTGGCTATCCAGAACTTCAAGAAGAGCCAAGACATTTAACTTTTTGGAGCAAAGAAGAAATTAGAGTCTTTATAGATTTTAATAAAGCTAATCCCCTATTGGACTTATACATAGTTGCTTTAAATACTGGACTAAGACTTGGAGAGATCTGTGGTCTATGTTGGGATAGAGTTGACTTCACTACTAACAACTTAGTGATAAATCGCTCTCTAACAAGAGATGGTATTAGAAACACTACAAAGACCCATAGAGGACGTTACGTTCCAATGAATACAATCGTTAGGGATATACTTCAAAAACGCCTTAGAACACGTATTTCGAAGTTCGTTTTTTCAACACAAACAGGAAAACCACTTCCCTATGACCATGTTACACAAAGACACTTTAAAAAATCACAACGTGAAGCCGGATTAGAAAATATAATCCGATTTCACGACTTACGTCACACTTTCGCCAGTCACTTCATGATGAATGGTGGAAACATATACACACTTCAAAAACTTCTCGGCCATACAGATATTAAGACTACGATGATTTACGCTCATCTAGATCAAGATTTCTTAAGAGAGGCGGCTGAGGTTGTTAGCTTTAAATAACTATTACCTCTTCTGTAAAAGGAAGAGGTTTTATACATAAGAAGTATTACAGTTTTTCTTAAGTAATATTTGACTCTCTTATGCCGATTAAGTTTGCGTAAAAAACCCCGAACATTTAACCGAAACGATGGAGTATTTATGAAAAATGACGTATTTATATTGGGTGCTGGCTCATCAGCAAGTTACGGTTTCCCAACAGGGGAACAGCTAAAAAAGATCATTATCAACGATGGTATAGAAATACATCCAGATGTTTATAGACATGAAGACCCTAAGTTTTACGAAGATGATGACAATTTTAACAGTTATTATAATTCTTGTATCGAATACTTTACAAAAAAAATAAATCCTAATTTTGATAAAGAAAAGTTTAAGAAAGACTTTAGAACTGCTGGATCATTCACAATAGATACATACTTGTCTTCTCCGCATAGAAGTGACGAAGAAAAAGAATTTGGTAAGTATATAGTCAGTTCTATTATTTCATACTACGAAGACCTTGATCGAATGGAAATGGATCATACCGACAATTGGATAGACTACTATTTCAACAGGAAAATATCATTCCAAACAAAAGACTTCTTTGAAAATTTGCCTAAGGTTATAAGTTTTAACTATGACTCGTTTTTTGAGAATAAGTTGATTCATCATTTAGAAAAAGAACATGGAATAAAGGACGCTAAGAGTGTTTTAAATACCAGAGACTTTATAACTCATGTTTATGGAAAACTAAACAATCAGCCCTACAGACAATCAAATAAGCAAATTCTCACTCAACCTGGAGCATATGTTCAACAAGAGATTGACTTTAAAACAATCTATGATAACTCAAAACAAGTAGGCTTTATTAGAGGAAATATTGACTCTAACAATAACAACCCTTTTTATCTTGCAAAACTCTCAAGGATTCATGAAATCATAAAAGAAGCAGATAATATATTTATTCTAGGCTATGGCTTTGATATGTATAACAACAAAATACTTTTTCAAGATCAAAGGTTACTTGAAGATACTACCAAGAGAATTATGTATACTTCATACGGTCTTGAAAATACATTAATTGAAGACCTTAATCGGTTTGATGCAATTAAGAATACTAACCAAGTAAAAAATGAAAAGTGCTTAGAGTTTCTCAGAAGAACAATGCCTCACCAATTATTTCCATAATTTGCCACATTTCTGCCACAATCAAAAAAGGGAAACCAAAGTTTCCCTTTTTTATTAAGCACTTAGCTTGATCTGGTGGAGGTAATTCTTCGAGTGTAACTCAAAGTTTTTACTGCATTTCTTAATCGCAGTACACCACCCCGCACACCATTCTCTCAAATTTTTATATAAACTGAAAGTGAAATCTAAGGAACTTAGATGAAGTAGACATTGGAGAACTCGCATGAAAAACAAAAGCTCAACAATTAAGACAATGGAGAGCTTGTATGAAGGACAGAGATTTAATGAACCAAGAAAGTAATAACCCACTAAAGAATATTCAGCATGGATACATACTATCTACAATTACACTATCAAATCACAAAAGAAGCTATAGAGGACTTGGCTTAAAAGTTCGAGATACCTCAATTCGCATCAAGGCTCAAATTGCTCTTGATATAAATACGAGGAAGCTAAGTACAAAAGGTAAATTCTGCGAGTTCATTGCACAAATGCTAAAGCATAGTATTTCTAACGACTGGAACAAAGATTGGGCCTGGTATGCGACTAAAGATTACTACGAAGCCGAAATGGAAAAAAGGAACCCTAGATTTATAAGTGATGTTGCTAGACCTCGAAGGCCATCTCAAAGCTATATTCATAATATTTCTAATATTAAGAAAATGATTCAAACTTTCGGGTTTATCCACTTCATGCAAATGATGTACTTTGCGATAAATAACTCAGAAAGTCTTTATAAGTATGGGTTCTTTCAACTTGATTTCAAACTTTGGAAAATGAACCAAGAGGATAAGCTTAGGAAGATAAAAGGTATAATGGATACTGAGGCCTATTGGGAAGAAGTCGAATTGCTTAAAGAATTCAATAGTCCTGCAACTCAACCACACGAAATGACCTTAAAAGAAAGAGTAATGCAAGCGATTGCACAGTTGTCGCCTTCTCAAAAAGCCGAGTATAGGGAAATCGAAGAAGTACTAATCCCATCTATTGTTGACTCCCAAAATGAACTGAGCGAAAAAGTTAGTGAGATAGAAAAAGATATTCACGCAATTAAAGAGGTTATAAATAGATATTATTACTTCATTGACCTCATTCCAGATGTCACTCAAGAAGAAGCGTTAAAATACAGTTTCGAGCTTAGAAGTGATAGCGAACACTTTTTTCATCTATCAATAGATGAGCTTCAAAAAAAGTTAAAGGATAAAGAGCAGGAGTTACTCGACTTCAATTTGGATGAAAAGAGACTTGAAATAGACATAAAGCTTAATGAGCTTGAACATAAGAGAGATGAATTATTAAAGGGATTCCTGAACACTTAGCTTTTGCACTATGGTCTTTTTTGCTAATTCTTCTAGGACTGTATTGGCCCACTTGATGTCTTCCCAATCTTGATAGTTATTTGGGTCTCTAACTGGGTGATTGAGGTGGGCATGGGCCACTCCATGTCGCCCATCAATGTAAAGCCATTCATCAAGACTTTTTCCTCCAAGGTAATGAACCTTGCGGTCTCTAAACGAACAAGCAAGCTCAGATTCTAGCGTTGTTATACATTCTTTTATCCACTCAACTTTGTCTTTGTGCTTAGATTTCTCAAAAGGGACTTCAAGGATTTTGTAGAAACATAGTAACCGATAAAAAGGACTCTCATTCGATATGGCTTCTCTAAAAAAACCAAGGCCAAGGTGCTGTTTCTTATCAAAGACTCTCTGCTCGAACTCTAAGAGGTATGACTCTTGGTTTATGTTGTAGTTATAATAAACATTAGAGCCGTGAACAATACATCCATTAATGTTAGAGATTGATGTTTTTTGAAACCACGATACTTCATTAAAAAATCTAAATAAGCTCTCATGAGCATCGTGTTCTGTTTTAGGATGAGAGAAAAAACACCTGACATTGTGTTGAACAGATAGCTTTGCTACGTTGATAATTAGCTTAGAACCGTCATACTGAAGCTCCCAAGGTTTACTCATAAATACTTCTCTAACCATCTCGTTGTATGACATCTAGCCCAATCGCTTATAAAAGGTTAATTAAACAAATCTTTATTCTAATACGTCACGTTATATGATAGATAGAGAGAATAGAAAAGCAAAAAGAAGAGGTCTAAATGGAAGGTAAACAACCTTGTTTTTTTACAAATGAAGATGCTGAAGTTGATATGCTATCAAGTTATGATGGCCACATTTTTAGAAGCCAAGGATGCGGAAGATATTGGTTAGATAATCATTCTGCACTAATGTCCACTGGAAACAGTGAACTTTCTAGCCAAACTAAACTGAACTGTGCCTCAGAGACAGTAAAGTTAAATGAGATGGGATTAACACCATACTGGATATGGAGTGAGCAAGAGGCCGGAAATGTAGAGACCTTCAACGAAAAGAATGTAGTGATAAAATACTTTGAAGATTACACTGATATTCCTAATGATTATTCAAGTAAATCAAATGAAATATTATTACTCCTTGCAAAGAAGTTAGAAAAAAGAGCACCTTTTGATTTCGTGCCGTTCACACTAAGAGATATGTACGGACTAAAGATTTCATCTAAACAAGAGTTTGTCATTTGGTTAAAGCCACTTCTTGAATGGTCATACGTTAGACTGACTGGTCAAGGGGAAGCATTTCTTAAACAAGAGCATAAAGAGTTTGAAAAGCAATTTGCAGATGCACTGTTTACTTCTCCTCAGGTTTCACTAACTCCCTCTGGTTGGCAAGCCGTGGAAAAAGAAACCTCACAAAATCCAAATACTGCTTTCATAGCGATGGCCTTTACTGACAATGAGAAGAAAGAGCTTGGGCCTGAAACGAGAAACTCAATAAAAGAAGCTTGTGAAGGACTAGGATGGGATACAAAAATTGTAGACGAAGAAGAGCATAACGATGGCATCATGGACAAAGTAGTTTCTCTTATAAATAAGTCGAAATTTCTTATTGCTGAACTAACCCACCAAAAGACTGGTGTTTATTATGAGGCCGGTTACGCCAAAGGTAGAGGATTACCAGTAATTCACATTGTAAACAAAGAAGACCTAAAGAATTGTCACTTTGATGTGAAGCATTTGAACTTAGTAACTTGGTCAAACCATGAAGAATTAAAAGAAAGGCTATCTAACAGGATTGAGGCAACAATAGGAAAAAATAAGTAATGGCAATTTGGTGTCCATATACTAACCAAGAACTGAGTGAAGACCAGACTTCGCCTGAGCATATTATCCCTCTATCTCTTGGTGGATGTGATGAGTTTACTATACCCGTTGATAAGGTCTTTAACTCTAAGGTTGGTTCAAAAATAGATGGCAAATATTCTAATGATTTTCTCGTTATGCAAAGAAGAAACGAATACGATGCTCGTGGACATTCTAAGAAGAGACCCGTACCAACTGTAAAAAAAGGAAAGTTAGAGGATGGTAGCCCTGTTCAAGTAAATTTGGATAAGGCCAAAAGACATATCGAAGTATTTGACCCTAAGACTAAAACCATAAAACCTGCAATTGGAGGTGAAACTATTGGAATGTCTCTAAAGATGGATATAGATATTCACCTCCAACTAGCTTCAAAAATTGCTCTATCTGCGGGCTACTTTGTTTATGGGGATTGGTTTAGAAACAAGGTTAAACACGAAGACCTAAGAACAATAATGAGAGGGCCGAGTAATTGTTCTGAGGAAGAACTTAAAGCTGTAGAAACAAGAGTCTATGACTTTCTAAGAGGTGGAGAACCCGAAAATCAAAAGCAAGCCTATGAACTTCAAAGGGCAATGTGCAGAGTTTTAAAAGGTAGTTTAGTAGCCTTTACACCGGGCCCAAGAAATATTGGTATTACAGTAGGTATCTTAGGAGAATTTGTCGGAATGTTGAACATTCCTGCAAATATGAATGGCTACCCTCAATATGATAAAGCTCATGACCTTGGACATATTGTTATAATAACTAACGGAAAAATGAAACGAGGAAACCAAAGAAGCTATTTCCGTCAAGTATTAGAGTTTTTGGAAAAAGCAGGAAAAGATAATGTCCCTACCTAACCTAGAAAAGACTTTTAAAGAGCATTGGTCATTGCAAGAGATGATTGATGTGCAAGGAAGTGAATACCTTAATAATTTATCCAAAAAGGATTTTTTGATGGCCGTTTCCATGAGAAACCTTCGCTCTCGTGGAGTTGATATTGAAAAGAGAGTCATCAAGGTTAATAAGTGGGAATCTGTTTCGGGAAAAAAGGAGCAAGGAGATGCTAAGAACCAAAATCGTTTTATTGAGATAAAATCCTCAATCATAACTCCCTTAAAAAACTCTTCTATAACTCTTAGAGGAATGAGGGAGTGGGAAGATATAGACTATTATTGTTTTGTCATCATTGATTATCGCAACTTCGAGAGCGGTAAAATAAATGACTATATATTTTATATTTCACGCAAGGACTTAGATATTGAGTCCAAGAAGTACGGCCTTGCGAAAAAATACAATCTTAGCGAAAAGGCATCCAAAGGAAACAAGAACATCCCTCTTGGTATCAATATGAAAATAGGTGATAAAAACTTCAAGCGTTGGGAAGAAAAGTTCAGCAAGCATAACTATAAACTTTAAGACGATTCTCACTCCTATCTTTTATGGCCTTTATTCCGCATTTAAACACACTTATAGCTTCTAAGCAGAGAAATAGTAATGTCCAACTTTAAAAGCTTCATATCTGATAATAGATAGGAATAAGGCTTGATGCAATAAGGGGTGATTAATGGAACACTTATATTGGTAGGGTTTAGAACTTTCAGTTAGGAGTTTAGTATAAGTGTTAATTAATAAACTCACCTTAGCTCTACTAGGGACTATAAACTACCTTAAACTGGCACTTAACACCTTGTGTTATTGACAGTTTGCATGATTGAAAATAGGATGGTTTTGTGCTGATTGGTAAGCCTGCTCACTCGTGCAAAGATTTCATCAACCAATACCTAGATAATATAACCTTTGACCAAGATTATTATCGAAACAGATTACGAGTGCATCACAAGATAATGAGATTGGTTAATCAAAAGGATTATATTATGAATCACATTAACTTTTTCAAACGACAAGCCAAAAACCTTCTCAAAGATTTTAAAACTAAAGAAAAGTATTACGACGAGGTAGCAGATTGCGACCTGCACCGATACAACCCATTTTTTTTTGACATCGACAACATTGTCGTTACATACGACCTTGATGAAGACAAAAACTTCACTTTAATGAATGCTCAGCACTTTATTTCTCAGCTCGTGGGATTTAAGAAATGGAATGAATTGATAAAAGCTTCAGAATCTGAGCTTGAGTTAGCGAAGCTTTTATTTGATAACCAACATAAGCTATCTCTTGATGATTGGGAGTGGTACATCTCAGAGGCCGAATACAAAAACAATATAACCTTTTCTAGCGTAGATAGACTCGAAATTTTTAAAATGGTGTTTTTAAAAGACGGTAATTTTGCAACAATGCCAAATGACTTTAGGCTAACCTCATAATCAGAAAGCTATCGAACTTCAGCACTAAATTAGGACAAGGTTTCTTTTGACATGACCACTAGAAGCCTTGCTATCTAAAACCGATATTGTTTATAAATCATTACGGAATCGTGAAAGCTCACTAATAAAGAAAAATAAGGTTTCAATATTTAGATTCGGTCTTTTCGAGTATAACTATTTGATGTTACTGATAAAATCCTTATTCTTCCTAAAAATTTAAATGTCCAAAAAGCACCTGTTTCGCAAAGAAACGACATAAAAATTTGGAGAAACGACATAAAATTTACCGCAAATAGAAAATGACTGTGTAAAAATAGGCTATTTTTGAACGAAGTTTTAGTTAGTTATAGAGTTTTTACAGAACGATTGCACCATGATTTCCACATCATTCCTCCACGAAACCAAGGAAAAATAACCTTTAAATAAGTCCATTTAGTTTAGGGGTAATATCGCCTTTCAAAGATGCAATCAATTCACTGATTTCCCTTTTTCTTAACTCATCAAGTTGGCTTCCCCATACAAATGTTGCTGATTTGGAGAAATAACACTTGGAGCGAGGTGGATTAAATGACTCGCTCTTATTCTTAAAGAACAAATTCTCCTTAAAGAACTTGACTACTCTTTCGGGAAGATTTTTGTGACTGGATTTGTTGTAGGCCTTATCTTGAAAAATAACTTTTATACTGTTTCTTTGTAGTTGAACGCCTAGTTGATAGACAACCTCTTCTTTGATGAAATCCGATACATAAAGATTTATGAGAGCATTACCCCTAGTTTCTTCTATGAGATAATCCTGACTTGAGAAACCTAAATCTTGAGCAAGCTTTTTATAGAACATCTTTTGAAAAATTGTCTCAAGTTGATTAATGCAAATAAAGCTTTCTAGTGATGAAGCGTAGCTAGAAATGCTTTTTTCATGCTTTTTTAATGAACCATCTTTGAACACCCTTTCAAATCCTGAGGGAGTTTTTAAAAATTCAAAAGCAGAATCTCCTAGTGTTGTATAGAACTCAAGGTAATCCTGAAAAATTACAGAGTCATTTGAGGAGGTATTATAAGAAATGGATTGAAAAATCTTGGAGACATCACGGTGTGTAATAAGTTTCCAGTTGGTATTATTAATATCTTCATCAAATAGCGAGAGATAAATTTTATAAACTTGATTAATAGGCTTCTTTGATAATATCGAATCATACTTTTCAAGCTGATTACTATGAGTGGTGGACTTGATTTTGTTCTCAAATGCAACAATTGCCTTATCCTTATAGATTATGATGTCGATGTTTTCTTCTTCAGTTGTCACTTTAATAATTTTTTCAGAGCTGAAACCTTGGCCAACAATTTTCTCCAATAAGGATATTTTGTTATGTTCATTTGTTGCTTTACAATCAGGAGAAAAAAACCAACTAAAAACCTGACTGTGAATCCTTTCCTGAGAAGCAATTGAAATAGACTGAAAGAAAGACATTTTTAAGCACCTTGTGTGTCGAGAAACTCATTGAAGATGTGATTAACTATGTAATTAGTAGTAAACCCATTCTTTTTACAGTAGCTTTGAAGTCTATCCTTTAGCTCTGAAGAAAGCCTAATACTCAGGGTTGCATCTAACTTATCACCTGACTCAGGGATGTTATAATCCTTCACTTTTTTAGGGTTGTTGCCTTTCTTTTTTGCCATATTTCCTCACTTTAGAAAAAGATATACAGACAGAATAAACCATATTTCAATGTGTTGCAAATGCACTACAAATGTATTGCACATTGTGTTATAATACAAATATGAAAGAACAAAGATATGTAGCACTCTATGTCAGGACTTCAACTAAGCACCAAGCGAAAGGTAACGTCTCGCAAAGAATGTACCTTGAACGCTACTGCAAACAAAACGGGATAGAGAATTACAAAATCTACTCAGATGAGAATTTCTCTGGTCGATTAGCGGTAAACAAAAGGCCCTCACTAGATAAATTGATGTCTGAAGTTCAAGAGGGTCTTGTCAGTAAAATCGTTACTGTGTCGCTTTCAAGAGTCAGTCGTTCACTTAAAGACCTTTTATCAATCATTCAAAAACTTCAAGATAACGATTGCGAGTTTGAAAGCCTCACAGAATCGTTTAATATTAATAGCATTCATGGCCGACTTGTAATGTCGATTTTGGGTGCTGTATCAACTCTCGAATCTGAAATCTGCGGGGAACGCACCCGAATTGGCCTTCAAGCTTGCAGAGAAAAAGGTATTCAATTAGGTCGCAAGCGCTCACTCTCACACGAAAAAATAATTCAAACCGCAACAATGACAGACCTCTCAGTTAGAGCAATTGCAAAATTACATGGATGCTCACCATCATCTGTGAGTCGTATTTTATCTAAACACAAGAGAGAAGCTGAAGAAAAATAACTGGTCGGCTACCTAACTAGCTAGTCAGTTGGCCAACCATTAGTGAATTAAATTAGTTAAGTACCGTTAAGGGCAGTATGAATGACGATGAACTTAAAATTGGTAAAGTGCTCACAGCACTTATGAAGAAGAAAGGTATCACCTTCAATAAACTTTCAGATGCCACAGGTGTATCTAGCTCCAATTTAAAAAGTTGGTCTGCAAATGCTAACCCTAAGTCTTGGACTCAACTCAAAGTCGTTGCTGATTTTTTTGGTGTAGATATTGAATATCTACTCTTTGGAAAAAGTAATAACGAGCTTATTAATCTTGAAGATATTCTCACTGAAAAGATTTTTGAAGGTTGGGTCAAAATTTCAGTAGAGAAAATTGCTTCGGGTAGGCCAATTGTAAAAAAACCAAGCTTTGAAGACGAGTAGGAAAAAGAGTGCAAGCGTTTGCATCATATAAGATTGGAGAATGAAATGGCACAGAAACTTAACACTATTGATTCTATTGGACGCTCATTCATTCAATTAATTGTATTAATAGAATATTTTCTAATCATTCATAATATCCACGGAATAGAGAGTTGGTGGGGAGTTGGTTTAACGTTACTATCAATGCTCATAACTATTTCTATTCCTCAACTTTACGCAACCTCGGCCTTCTTAATTGCATCGTATGCAACCTATATGATTACTTCAGGCTTCATTGAGAAAGGAGAATGGGGTGGTGCAATTATCGTTGGTCTTATTGCATTTACAATTATTTTCGCTGTGAATTGGTATGCTTTCTCACCTCTTGATGAAGATAAAAAGGATAAACCATCTAACAAGAACGAAAATGATGACAGCAAGGAGATAAAAGATGAAGTGGCCTAGTCTTATATTGATAATGACATTAATTAGCTGTGCGACGGTAGATAAGGGAAAGCAATCTAGCTACGAAAAAATGCTCACCTATTTGAGACAGGGTGATATTCCTAAGGCTGTGCAAAGTATCAAAGAAAGTCCCTACAATACATTTGATTTTTACGTCATAACGGAAAGATATAATAAACCAGTGAAGTTTACAGGGATTAAAAAGTCTATTGTCATTGATGGCCTAAACAAAATTCAAAAAAGCCTAGAGCAATGTAGAGGAAAGCATACCTGTTTTGAGAAACTAGGATGGTCTTCAGCGAAATATTTTTATACAGGTTCTCCTCATTTGGGACTAGATAGTTCTCACTTTCACAAAAAAACAGACATGAGTATCTTTGATGGTGACATTAATGACGGGAGTTCAAGTTGGAAGAGCACAAAAAAATATAATTATAGAGAGATGCTATCAAACTACAAGACAAGGACAGATGCGATTATTAGAAAGCAATCCGATACTAGAAGAGCAAAAAGACAAGACGCTCTTAGAAGAACCCTCAAAAGAAATATGTCCGATGCTAACTTTCGTAAATGCCTAGCAAAAAGTTTGCTTGAAGACAGCAAGCATAACCTTAAAGTTATTCATCATAATTATGGGATTGCTCTAAAAACCAAACACGGGCGAAGAAGACCTGAACGCACAAAGAAAGCTTATGGTATTGAAGTCCAAAATGCGGAGAGCGATATTCAAAGATATACACATCTATTATCAAAGGAAAAGGATGGAAAGCTCGATAACTGTGAACAGCATCGTCAGTTTATTTATACTCACAAAGATGACCTAAAGAGAATGCTTGATTACAGGTAGGTTTAGTTTGGCCTCTGCAATTTTTAAAAAATCTGAAATTGAAACACTCTTTGAAAAGTTAGACCTGATTAATGAGAACAATTCAGGTCTTCTCTTCTTTAACCTAAATGATGAACCTATTGCTTGGAGCTTAGGTACTGATATTTTCGATACCTCCTTCAGGTTAATTATGTATATAGTAGGAAAAAACATTTTGTCCCTAGAGGATGGAGAAATAATTGGCCAGCTAAGTGATAATCGAGTTTTAGATATAAACGGCAAAGTCCTCTATACTCTGATTCAGGTGTAATTCTTAGATACTTATAGATTAAATAATAGAGCAGTTTAATACTACTCTCTGGAGCTAGAATTCAGGTTAGTGTTGTATTACAATTTTTATATGCAGAACAATGAAAGCTCAAACCATCATCATCTATTCTATGACAAGGACAAAAAGTTGATTGGTTGGCGTGTGAATAATATTGTCTTTGACATAAATTTAAAACCGATAGCAAAAGTTCGTGGCAACGTCTTAAAGTCTTGTGATGACCATTTCCTAATTGGCATAATTAACAATGACCTTGTTCTTGACACTCAGGGAGTCACAAAGTTCTTAATCAAATCAGTTCCCAAAAAAACATGGAAAGACTTTCAGCATCTCTTTACCCAATAGCTTTTCTCAGTTTCTATCCTTTATCCCCTCTTTATTCGATAAACCATTGAAATTTAAATAAATCTGAAAAAATCCGATAAAGTGATTAAAGGGCCGTATTTTGCACACGAGTCTAGTTATTAGAAACGAAGGTTTTTGCAACACTTAAACTGAAATATGAAAGTAAAAAAAGTAGATAATGGAGAATTGGGGGATAACTATTTTATCTATCCCAAAGACATATACAAGCTTGGAATTCCTGAAAAAGAAGATTTTGTTGGTATTGCCTATCGACTACATTTAATTTGGCATGAATTTGGTGATGATTTTTTTGAATTAGTTTACCAAGTATATAAGGGTGAAGTAGAAATTGTACAACCTCTTCTAATTGAAACACTTCCTATTACTGAAATTGATATTTTCTATTGTTATTTTACTAGAGTCACTCACCTCCTAAACGAAAATGATGAACTAAGGTTACAAGAGTTCAAGGTTGAAGAGGTCTTCCCAATCAAAGATTATATTAAGCCGTCAAATATTTTAGAAATAAAACAATGTGTTGGTGGTCATCGCCTTTCATCAAGCTATTCATACGATATGGGCCTGAGTGAATTTGTTAGGGCAAAACTAGCACTGTACGAATTACTATTCTTGTTTACTAAGCAAAGTGAATATTTACAGGAGCTATTATTCTTTTCAAAAGATTATCTATCTAACAAGGATGTTCAAGAGTTAATTATTGAAGATGGTATTGTCGAAAAGTATAATCTATCTCCTTGGAGTTCTATCGGGACAAAGACTCTAAAAGATATGATTTGTTATCTAAACTATCCCTTGCTTTACAATGAGATTATAGAATTAAATGATAAGTCCAAGCTCCAAGAAATATATAATATAAAACTTAGTGAAGATGAGTTTAAACATAAAATAGAACAAGAAAATTCCCCTCGAAAAATAGCCTATGAAGTGCTTAGAAATAAAGAATTGGTTACTTTAAGTTGGGAGGCATTTGAAAAGAACATCAAAAAGTATGATGAGATATATGGCATCGCTAGGAAAAAAGGTCGAAACCCAAAGAACCATCGAGAGCATCCACAACGTAGTAACTTAATTAATTCTCAGTACGGAGCCTTTGGGGAATTTAACTACTGCCTAGACAAAGCAAAATATAAATTAATAAGAACAACAAATTATCAAGCTTGTTTTGAGAAATGGCTAGACCAAATCTACGTCGAGACTCCTTCAGGAGAAAAAGCTCCCCCTAAATTATTGGCCTTACTCAACTCTATGCTAAAAAATAAAGCGTAAATTTAGTCCCTTTTAAATATGTATTAAATATTCACCTCAGGTCATATTATCAGCCTATAACCTTTTAAGGTTCATAAGGATATAAAAGTGAGAAGGATAATATGAACAATGAGATAGATGCTCTAAGAAGCAAATGGCTATACACCATCAATCCAGTTTATCACTCTTCAATACCTAAAGGAGAGCGACAAAAGCTACAACTTGAAGAGGATGATGATAGCCAAGAAGAAATAACAAAGTATTTTAACAAAGTCCATTTACCACCTTTCCATGACCCCAACATTTCAGATGGAGAACTCAGGGCCCTCATTCAAATTAAAGGAATGTCCGATAACCTTGAAGATGGAAATTTCTCTAGTCTAAATTACATGGCAAGTCTTACCGCAAAAACTAGAGCGACATTTAAAAGAGCTGTTCGTAGTCTAAGAGAGAAGAAGTATATCTACACTTTCAGTAGAGGCTCTGGCAGTACAAATCACTATCTTGTTGTAGACCCAGACCTTCGTTATCTCCCATACAAAGGTAAACTTGCAAGTCATATACATTGGAACGATTGGCGAGAAATGGTCAAAAATAAGACCATTCAAGAATACTACCAAAAGAGTCTGGACTATTTTGAAAAAAACTATGCTGAAGGTGAAGAGTATTTAAGAAGTCAGGTTAATTCTTATACTCAGGACAATTTTGTACCTCCCCTAGACCAGACTTGCCCCTTCACTCAGTTCGATCACTTCCCTACCCCTGAGGTCAAAAATGTCCCTCAATAAAGAATTACTTGTATTCAAGAGCTACCCTATTACAAGAATTAGAAATGGACTACTGTGTTTCTTAGCTTCGCTAAAAACCACAGTTCATCACTTTATTATTTTAGTTTTTTATAAGCTACCACCTATATGGGGAAGAAGGTTCAAATCACTTCCCGCAGACCATAACCAGAAAATACTAATAAAACCGTGCAAACGACTGCACAAAATAACTAGGAGAACCATCATGATGGAATTATCAAAAGAACAGTTTTTTACAAAAGTGAAGTTAAAAGAGAAGGAGATGCTCAAAGATTTTCGTAGTAGCTTGAGGGTAAACGCAACCTTAAAGGTTTTTAATGAGATGCTCAACGAGACAATTGAAGCCCATTCATGGGGAGAGCTATCTATTCGCTTTGAAGGCAAAAAGATTACAGGGGTTGAAGAAAGAATAATTATCAACCCACCATTCTAAAAGGAGCTCACAATGAATAATACATCTGATACTCAATACTTCACTGCAAAAGAGTTTGCTAAGATAATCAGGGTTTCAGTTAAAACTCTATATAACAAGGTTTATGAGGGAGAGCTTGAACCAAGTAGGCTTTTCTCTAACAGAGGCCCATATAGGTTTACTCAGAAAGACCTTGAAGAGTACAACAAAACTAATCACAGGAGTAAAAAATGCAAACCAAAGAAAAAATAACTCACAAATCTACTCAGGCCATCTCACAAGAGAAGATTCAAGCCTTTCTATCTACTTTAAAAGAAGAAGGTTCTCACCTCTTTCCCTTGTTCTCAACACAATATTATCTAGGGTTAAGGACAAGAGAGACCCTAGGTCTAAGAGAGGACTCTTTTTTACCTGAAACTAACGAATTTGATGTCTTCAGAGAGTTGGATACAAGAACTTGTCCTAATGGTTCTATAATAGACTCATGTGAAGAAGCTTCTTCTCCAAGAAAAATCTTAATCCCACCCCAAATACTACCTTTCTTTATCCATAGAACACTCTTTAGTTTTTTTGCCGTTATAGGAGATAAGAGACTCCTTCTCATAAGGCAAATGAGGCAAAAGTTCAAAGAGCACTTTCCACAGGCTAACTTGGCGACTCTTAGAACTTCTCGCATCATTCATCTTTATCAAGATGGTGTCGATAAGAAAGAGTTAATGAGAACTATGGGCTTTAAGTCATCACAAACGATTGATAGATATATCAATCAAGCACATACCCAAGTTTAAGGTTCTATATGAAAAAGTTAAGTCATAAAATTAGAGTAAAAAAAAGGATTGGTGGAAGACAAGTGGAAAGAAAGAGAACCCTTCCACTATCTTCCACTCAGGGCCAGCGGAGGGCTATGAAGAAGGAGTTACAAGAAGAACTAGAAGAACTTTATCAAGCCTATCTCAATCCACCTTCAAACATTTGGAAAGAAGCTAAAAAGCAATACTATGGATACATGAACAAAGAGAACTCACTTGAAACCCTTTACAATAGAAAGTGTGTTTTAGAAAAACATACTAAACAATGGGATGATAGACCTATTGAGACTATATCTTATAATGATGTTTTAGGACTTATTACAACCTTGGAGTCCAACAAGCACGAAGTTCTAAAATACATAAAACAAGTGTTCAACTTGCAGGTAGACATGAGAACAATTCCAAGCAACCCTGCTTCTAAAATTACTTTTCCAAAAAAGACTGACCGTAAACTACAGGCTATGACGGTTGGAGAAATAACTAAGCTTCTCACATATATGAAAGAAGTCGACCATTCTTGGTTCTCCATATTTTATGTCACCTATCAATTTGGCTTAAGACATGGAGAAGCTCTAGGAATAAAGTTCTCTGATATTGATTGGGAAAGAAACCATCTTTTCATCCAAAGAGCATGGAAAAAGAAAGAGAAGATATGGGGGCCTCCAAAGAACGGAACATCAAGGTTCGTTCCAATGAACTCACAGGTTAGAGAGTATCTATTAAAGCTTTATAAAGGAAAGCATGAAGATGAATTTATCCTACCAAGAATAAAGAAATGGGAAGGCGGGAAAGGTGCTGAGGTATTAAAAGAGATTCAGAGACATATTGGAATCAAACTAACAAACTATCACTCACTAAGAGCAAGCTTTATTACGCACCTTCTTAGAAAGGGCCAAGACATCATTTCGGTTCAAGAGATGGTTGGTCATAAAGAGTTAAAGACAACAATGGGCTATATAAGGCTTGATGGAAGTGACCTTCAGGGGTGTACTGACAAGATTGAAATGGACATCAATATCTTTGATGACTCTGAACAAATTCAGGAAAATGTTATTAGCTTTCCCACGACAAAGAAAAGCTCTAACTAAAATGACTCAACATAGTTTCAAGTAGCTCAATCTGTTTTGAGTCAATTTTCTTTGATGCTAATAAATCAAGTAAATTTATAGCTATCTTTAACTCACTCTCTTGAAGTGACGAGAGAAGCTCTTGGGCCTTTACCAATTCATTTGGCCCATCCTTCCATTCTTTAACAAGCTGTTTAAAGTATTTTGGCTTTATCCCGTATAGCTCTAAGAGAGAAAGCATTCGCTCTCCACTAGGAACATTAGTTCGTCCATTTTCAATCTGTGAGATATATGACCCCGAAAGTCCAAGGGCCTCGGCTACCTCCCTCGTTGAGAGTTTCTTCTTCTCACGCAAAGATTTTAAGACCTTTGCTTGGGGAGTGATGATGACCTTATGGTGTCTTCTAACTTTTTTCACTAATAACTACCTAACTAAGCGTGTAGTTATTTTTCGGCTAATTTCAGAAAATCTTTATCAAGTGCGTAGTCACTGCGTAGTAGTACACCACCTAGCCCACCACAAGGTACACCAAGATTTGAGTTTTAAAATGAAAAAATGGGAAATAAAAGGAAGCGAGCCAGAGGAATTATCGAATAAAATCATGGACTTAAATAATGAAAAAGGAACTAAAGGGAAAAGACGGGAAGAAAAGTTAAGTAACTAATATTACATAAGAGAAGATTGGTGGAGGTGGCGGGAATCGAACCCGCGTCCGAGTTGATTTCCATAGTGCGGACTACGTGCGTAGTCTTCATTTATCGTCAGAAGACAAGACTGTTCGAATTACGCGAACTCGACAAACCCCACTTGTTTTTTCAACAGCATTGCATGGCAGTTGCTGCGTAACAAGTTAGCCAGTTGTTACCACTGGGATGTTAGCTTCTGTTTATTGGATGCTAACCCCTCAAGCTACTTAAAGCGGCGGCGTTAATTAAATTAAGCGGCCATAGCTGGAGCAAAATTAGATTCTGCAATTATGGTTTGGTCTCCTTTTAACCAGGACCTTGGACACCAGCCTGGACACGCCCACAAAACTTCTAGCAACCCGTCGAAACCAGGGCACCCCCATTGAAGTAATGCGAAACTTGAATTTACCACAAGTCGGGATTTAAGTCTATTTTACACCTGATTTTCTCTGAGATGCTTTACCACCACTTGAAGTGCGACAATCAATAGAATATTGAAGATTAAAAGACTTGAATACCCTAGAAGTATTCCCACAGGAAATAGTACCACCATCACAATGATCTCTAATGGAAAGTTAAACACCCTCTTTGTGATCTTAGAAAAAATCAATCCTGAAATAAAGAACCCTACGAAACTTACCATTGCTTGTCCCTCTTGGGCCCCTAGAAAGTGCCCCACAATTGAACCGTAGATACTAAAAAGTAGAGATGCGATTACTATATTCTTATTCATTTCTTATAACCCTTGTTCATTAAATCTTATATTATTTCTAATTCTAACATTGTTCATAAAGTTATTCTCCTCAAATTCTCTTAGAGAAAATAACCCAAAGCCCCTACTATCCTCGTCACCATCATCATCTGGATTATCATCATCCTCAGGTTCTTCATCAGGTGTTTCGTCCTCAGGCACTTCGTCATCTGGAGTATCTTCAACTGGTGGCTCTACAATAGTAGGAGGA
Organism: Halobacteriovorax marinus SJ; assembly: GCF_000210915.2. NCBI lineage: Bacteria > Pseudomonadati > Bdellovibrionota > Bacteriovoracia > Bacteriovoracales > Halobacteriovoraceae > Halobacteriovorax > Halobacteriovorax marinus. The sequence goes on along the minus strand of NC_016620.1, from coordinate 762,274 downwards.
TTATCAATGTGTGGAGTAGATACAGGCGGAGTCTCTTCTGGAGAGCCTCCCCCACAAGAAGATACGCAACCAGCAATACCTCCACCAATACCACCAAAAACAATACCTGGAATGCCTGCAGGAATTCCAGCAAAACCACCTCCAACAAATCCTCCAATACAACCTCTCATACAAGCATTTCCGCTTGAAACCCTCTCCCCCATAATAGGGCCACGACCTGATGGATTAGCAAAAACTTCGATATCAGTATTATTATCCCCTTCAAACTCTCTTGGTCCCCTCGTATTTTCACCTAATGTTCTTACTGTTTCAGTTCTGAAAAACTCAATATTCACTTCGTTAAAATCTGGATTCACTGTTGAAGTCAGTCCAAAGTTTCTAGAAAACTCTTCCTCTGATTCCATATCAGAAAAGTCAGCACTATCAACTAAGCTCAATTTTTGCTGAAGCTCAGACCTAATATCAAATTCTGTTTCTAAGTTTAAGTTAGACCTTAGAAGTGAACCAATCTTAGGATTAAGTCCTGAAATAACGGGACTTAAATTTGCAACGAGATCCTTACGACCATTAACTATATATGAATCAATCAAATTTAAAGCTGGAATAATTAAACCATCATGTACACCGCTCTTCACTACACTCTCTTTAATAGAGTGGAATGCAGCTTGAAAAGATACTTCACCATTAGACGTATGATTAATTACCAAGGCAACTTGCTTAATACCCCTTATCGCAATATCCTTATCCATCTCAAGATCAGCGCTAAAATATCTAAGAGCAGAAATCTCTCTTTTTAAACTTGGCTTTGACTCATTGAACTCTAGATACTCTCCACGAGAATTACCTGAACCCACATTAAATAGTTGAAGATTCCCAGCTGTAGTCTCCGCAAAAGCTGAAGCTGTAAGTAATAACATTATAATTAAGATTTGCTTATTCATTTTTTCTCCTTTCCCTAATTCGCCCAGTATCTAATGCAAAGCACATGCCAAAATAGGAAGAAGAAATTTCAACATTTTATAAAATTATGTTCTAGGAATAGAACATACTTTCGCGCCAAAAATAAATACTTCAGCAAAGTACCTTCATAAACTATACTTAAGTAAACTAGAATAACTTAAAGAATAAGGACCACCATGATTCTAACTGCAAAGATTTTCACCGCACTCGTTGCCCTACTGCACTTCTTCTTTCTCATCCTAGAGATGTTTCACTGGGATAGGCCACTTGGGTTGAAAGTCTTTGGACACAAGCTTGAAGCGGCTAGAAGCTCAAAGGTCTTGGCCGCCAATCAAGGGCTCTATAACGGATTCTTGAGTGCTAGCCTCGTTTACGGACTTTATAAAGGCGGACAAATTGGTCACCAATTTCAGGTCTTCTTCCTCATTTGCGTCGTCGTTGCGGGAGTCTACGGTGCCCTTACGGCCTCAAGGAAAATCTTCTTTATTCAGTCACTTCCGGCGCTTATTGCCCTTCTTCTCACGTACTTTTACCCAGATACAGTAGCTAGTCACATAAAGAGCTTTTTTTAAAGAATTGGGTCTAAATGCCCGATAAGTCCTTTGTGAGAGGACTAATTTTTTCTACATTCTGCCTACTTTTGTTGCAGGCCCACGCTGCTGGCCCCTGTGATAGCAGCGAAATTTCTGCTGAGCTAAGTGGTATGAATTTCGTTGGCAAGAAGGCCATCCCTGTAAAGAAGTGGTCTAAACTCCCTAAATCTCTTTCCATTCATGATGGTGAATACGGACGCCTTAAGTTTAAAGACGGTGACCAACTGAAATTGACCTATACTGGTAAAGACCTTGAGAATATGAAATTTTCAAAAACTCTCGAGGCGCCAATATCAGAAGAAGGAATAGCAGATATTGAATTGATGAAATGGTTTGAAGAAGTCCAAACCTTTCACGGAGGGACTCTCGAATTTAAGATTTTAAAAAATAAGAAAATACTTTGTACTCAGAACATGGAAATTACCGGTGGCGATTAAAATGAAAACACTCCTTCTTCTACTTCTTTCAACTTCAGTTTTTGCAAGCTATGAATGCTACGAAGATCTTGTGGACTTCCCTCCGTTCTATGTTAGTGATGAGTATAGACAAGGTGATAAAATGTACGAGAATTTTAGAAACCTTGAAAACGCCAATATTAAAGACAAGTATATTCCAAGAGGCTCTATTGTCTTCATCGACCCACAAGTCTATGAACAATTTGAAGGATCTGAAAATGGTCGCGTGCCTGTAAAGGTTCTTACCACTCCTTCTGAAAAAGCAGAGAATGAACTTAAACATAGAACGAGAGGTCGCTCGGCCGACAATATTAAGAGTGTTGCCCTAGGAACGGGACGACAAACGAGAGTTCAAAAGAACGACAAAGGCTGGATGAGTATTAAAAGTCTTCGCTCCGTCGATCAATATACTTTTGCCGTAGAGAAGGACTCTCCCCTCTACGATACTCCAGGAATTGAAGACGATAGAAATTACTATATTAAACTCAATATGGAGAATGGAAAATTCAAAGTAAGAAATTGCTGTATACCAGATGAAGAACTTCCAGAAGGTGAAGCTGAAACTTGTTTCTCAAGCTATGAAATGACTGTTATCGACGACGATAGCAATGAGCTTCAATCTAATTACGTAAATTTTAGAGAGTGTAATTTCTTTGAAGGATCAATGCCAATTAAAGATAATCAATTCGATGCCTTTAGAAGCATCTTAAAGAATTTCTCGAGTGACGATCCAAACTTTAGACTTTCAGATCTTGAAGTCGTTCCCTCTCACCAAGACTGGAGAGGAAATACTCCAATTGAAAGAAGAAAAGAACTCGTAAAAGTTCCAATTGATAGCAACGGTGCAGGTCCTTTTGGAAGTATCCACTACCGAGGTGATGATAAGGCAAATTCCGATGCCTACTTAAAGCCCAATGCTCTTTGTGCTTTCACACAAGTACTAAAGAAGTGGCAACAAGAATGTAGTGAGCCAGGTTGTAAGGCCATGTTTGGAGATCTCTATCACCCAAGATCGTGGAGAAGTCACAGTACTCACGGCTCTGGAGATTGTATCGATCTAAGACCTTTTAGAAAGAATGACGATGATACGACGAATGGACTTAAGTATGGATGGGAGAGATATTCTCGCGATAAAACTCAGCGCTTTATCGAACTCCTTGAAAGGGCCGGAGGTTCGCCGATTTACTTCAACGATCCGACAATTAAAAGAGAGACTGCGGCCACACATATGCGCGGTCACGATAATCATATCCATGTCTGCTTTGATGAAGAGGCCGATAAGACTTTAGAGACCTGTAACAACGGTCTCTAGGGACTAGCTCTTAGTTGAAGATATTCTCGGAAGTGGTGCTCCACTCGCTCCATTCATAGACAGCTCCTCCATCGTAGAAGCTTGGGAAGTTGGCATAATTATATAGTTCAGGATTCACTCTATACGCTTTCTTTTCATCAAAGCATGATTCGTGCAGAAGGTCTCTTGCGAATTTTCCATACTTATATTTTTCGTAAGAGCAATCTCTCTTCACTCTTGGACAAACCATTCCATCATTCTTAGAGAGTTCGCTATACCCCATTTGGATGGCCTGTGCATTGACGACAGCATCTTGAATCTTTTCTGAATCATAGTAATTACAATTTAAACTCTCATCCCAACTATCATCAACAAAGTAGCGAATACTAAATTTCTTATTCAACTTCCACTTGGCATTATCACAACTTAAAAATGGTGTTTCACTATAGCGGTTCTTAGAGTTGAAAGCTGCATCCTTTTCAAAGAGAAAGAGCATGTTCCAAAATCTCATACCATTGAAGTTCGCCACGAGATCGGCATTGGAGTAAACACCTGTCGTCGTCAGTCCAAAGTAAGAGTTCTCAGTGAACTTCCCCCAGCGAATAGCGTTAGCAACACTTCCCTCTTTCTTTACGTAGGCCCTTCTAAAGAAGCCAAAGCCCTCTACAAAGAAGTGTCCAAGTTTATCAACGCCAACTCTTCTTCCACCAATCTTTGTTACGCCTAAGAGTCCTTTTAAGTTTAAAGAGACACCTTCTAGCCAGTTAATGGTTGAGTAGACTGAGTAATCAAAATTCGTTCTTACAATTCTTCCCTCAGGAAGTGTTTCATCAAATTCAACTGCAATGGCGTGACCAATAAAAGGAGAAGAAATATGTGACTTCATCACATCATAGACATCATCCCCCTCTCGTGCGTTAACTGGACAAGCAACTTCTAAATCATTTAACTCTAGGACTGCGCTCTTCATTCTTTCGTTAATAACAGAGTCAATATAACTTGAACCCTCTCCCGAAAAGCGAGCATTTCTATAGGAATCGATCTCTGCCGAAAGCGTACTCAAAGGAGCGAGACTCATGGCCAATAGAAGAATAAATGAAGGTAGACGCTTAAAATTTTGCATACCTTAGAATAAGGTGAAACGCGCACAGGGAAGCTCTAAGTGTAGAAATTACACGGGCCGTACAAAGAATCATCGGCCCTAAAAGGTCTTTAATACCAATAACTTATAGAGTTTTAAATAACATCCGTTTTCTTTAATTTTGAATGCTCACTCTGATCTAGGCCACATTGCCAATAGCTACTCGTATACTTATCTTCAAAATTTAGCTCACTATTCTCTCTTAGATAGCCGCGAATTTCATTGATCGCCAAGCGCTCACCGGCGCACCAAAGAGAGAGGTTCTTAGAAGTATCGATGGAAGTCTTCTTTAAGTTTTCAAGTAGCGAAAGTGCCGTGAAATTCCCTTCAATGAATGTAAAATCAAAGTGCTCATAATCCTCTAGTTTAGAAAAGTATGAGAAGTCCTCACTAGATTTCGCCTCTACGATAACGTGACATTTCTTTGCTTCATTTCTCTCTTTCATTAATTCAAGTTGAGCTTTAAGAGCGGGAAACGCTGTCATATCTCCTACGAAAATATACTCAGAACATGTTGTGTCCACATCTCTTCTAGGTCCTGGCCCGTAGAAAGTGATCTCACTATTTACCGTGGCCTCTCTAGCAAATTGCGCTGCTGGACCAGCTCCGCCGTGATTAACAAAATCGAGCGCCATGACTTTCTTTTCAGTGTCTACTTCAGCGATAGAGATACTTCTCTTTAGTTCCTCACCGTCTCTCATGACCGCTAGCTTTATATAACCACCTCTAGCATTTGAATCAATATGTTCAAGCCCAGCAATATCAACTGTCAGTCTTCTGAGGTTAGGTGTGATTAATTCTGTTTTTAGGATTTTTGATTTATATTGTTCTCTATTCTTTGCCATAGTTTTCAATCAACTTTATGAGTTCAAGGTTTCCGGTTTCTCTAGCTAGGTTAATCGCTCTTTCACCCTTTGGCCCTACTAAATTGATATCAACTCCCATATCTAAGAAAAATCTAACTTCGGAAATTCTCTCTCCTTGAATGAAGTAGATAAATTGTTGGAAGTAGTCATTGGCATTCCACTCAACTCCAAGGGAGACCATTAATTTTACAAGAGAGAATTCCTTTGCCCACCATGCGATTTGGGCCAAGTTATTTCCATAACTATCCTTCACCTTTAGGTTGGGTTTAAATCGTAGAAGCTCTCGAACAATCTCTTCTTCCCCTTCAAACACAGCGGCCATAAGAAAGCTATCACCTCTACTATCGCGGATATCGACAAAGGGAATTTCTTCTTTTATTGAGTTTAAAATGATCTTGGCCTCTTCGTAATTTCTAGACTTAAATTCACAGAATGAAAGAACAAAGGCCGCTCTACTATTATCTCGGTGCAGTTCTAAATCAGCTAGTGCCATGTGGATATCACCACTTCTAAAGCGACCAAGCCCTCGAGTGATTTCTGCCTCACTCGTCTGACCAAAGAAATCTAAACGAAGAAAGTAAGACTCTTCTCCCGGAGAGAGAAAGAGTAATCTCTTTAAAATTGTAATTTCCTTATCGATATCGCCAGTCACTGAATAGAGTTCCCTAAGAAGATCTAGCGATCTCTTGTCATCCTTTCTTAGAATAATCGCCTTAAGAAGAGCTGACTCCGCTAAATCATGCATGGAGAATTTTAGATAATACTCTCCAAGGTGCTGATAGACTTTATAGTACTTACGAAAAGATTTCGCTGCCAACTTTAAAACGTCGATAGACTCTTTAGAGTTCAGTGCTAGCGCTTTATCTATAAGCCTCTCACTTTCAATCCACTTCATCGCGTGAGCAGCTTTTCCATAAATTGTTTTATCACCACAATAGGAATTAGCATCATCGGGAGTTCTTGAAGTTACTCCCGCCAGTGCAAAGATACCCTCTTCATTTTTAATAAAGAGCGGACCACCAGAGTCGCCAGCACAAGTATCCTTTCCGTTCCCACCAGCACTGAACTCAGTTTGTAAGTCTTCTCTAATCTGCGTAGAGACTTCAAACTTTATTCCATTTGTACCAGCTTCCGTTTTTCCAAAACCAACTAACTCTACACCTTGACCTTTTTCATAGTCAGTAGATGTGTAGATAGGAAGAATCTCATCGTCAGACACATTTGCCTCGCTCTCAAGGTCAATGAGAGCAAAGTCACTAGCAGAATTCTCTCCCGTATAGTCAGGATGAATTCTCACATTCTTAATTCTGATAAAGCTTCTCTCTTTAGCGTCTATATTATCTAGAGTGATTGCGGCCGAGCGCAGGTAGTAATCTTTCACGCGCTTAAAACAGTGAGCAGCACTTAGTACTGTTTTCTTATCAATAAGCGTTCCCGTACAAAAGCTTGTTGTCACTTCGTCTTTATAATTAAGTTTTGAAATGGAGACGACACTCTTCCACTTTCCCTCTTCAACTCTATCGCCCCCATAAATAGATGAGGCAATCAACTCTTTCCCAGCACCACTAGCGGCCTGTTCGCTCTTTGAGCAAGAACTAAGAATGAGTAGTGAAAGTAGAATTAAGCTTACGCGCACAAGGGCTCCTTTTGAATGGGCCCACTATATCAGCTCCTTAAATTAATGCATTAGAACCTGTATTTTTTGCACAGCAACACGAGAGGTAAACTATTAATATTCAAACACTTAGATAGGGTCTTCTGCTGGAAACTTCTGAAAGAGCTTATAGAGAAAGAAAGAGCCAATGATTCCACCAAGGAAGTTGGCGATAAAGCCGGCCCAATAAATTCCCTCATACGAGAAGAGATTTCCAAGCACAATGGCCAGTGGAAGGTGGATCACAAAAATTCTTAGAAGATTAATCGTTAACGAAGTCTTAGATTTTCCAATGGAATTATGTGAGGCTACAGAGTTTTGCATGAGAGCAAGACCAATAATTGAGAAGATCATAATCTTTAAATATGTACTGGCCACTTCAATAACTTTTGGGTTGTCGTTAAATACGCGAACGAGTCCATCAGCTAAGAACATAAGAAAAATTCCGCAAATAAAAATCCATAGAGCAGAATATTTATTGGCCAAGTATATAGCCTTTCTAATTCGCGAGTACTTCTTCGCTCCATAATTCTGTCCCACAAATGGAGAGAGCGAAGCTGCAACACCGATTAAAACAATAGCAAAGAGAGACTCTATTCTCGTCCCCACTCCAAAGCCGGCCACAACAATTTCACCATGAGAGGCCACTAGTTTTGTAAGTATAAACATTGCAATTGGATTAACTAAATTATTTAAAAACGCAGGGAACGCAACTTGAGTAATCTTTCTCCAATTATCTAAGAGTTGTTTAAAAGGAATAAAAGGATTCGTAAGAACATCGTATTTCTTTCTTAAAACATAGAGGGCCGCAATCAAAGTAAAGAAGCGAGAGATGGCTGTCGCCACTGCTGCTCCCTTTAGTCCCATGGCCGGAAACGGTCCAATACCAAAAATGAGAAGTGGATCAAAAATAAAATTTCCAAGCCCTGCAACGGCCATCACCATGGCAGGAAACTTTGTATTTCCCATTGCTCTAATAACACTATTGCCTGTCATTGGAATCACAATGAGAGGAATAGAGAGATACCAAACGCGCATATACTCTGCGATAAGAGGAATGAGATCTTTGGGTGCACCCATAAAGAGAAAGAGCGGCTCAATTGTTAGCTCACCAATAATGGCCAAAATTATCCCAAGGATAACAACCATAGAAATACTGTCAGTAGCATAGCGTGCAACTTCGTGAGAGCGCCCAGAGCCAAGGGCCATCGAAACGAATGAAGTCGCCGCGATCCCAATACCAAAAGCAACAGCACCAACTATGAGCGGAATAGGAAACGTGAAGGCCACTGCGGCCAACTCTCTATGTCCCAATTTTCCGATATAGTATGTATCGACGAGATTAAAAATAATGATTGAAAAGACACCAAAGATCATTGGCCCAGCTAATGAGACAAGTTGCTTAGTGATATCTCCTTGCGTCAATTGTGCTTTCATATAACGGTTATAGCACCTCCTTAGAAGTTTGCACAATTTTAACAAAGAGGTCACTTAGACATAACACTCTAAATAAATTACCCGCCTATACTAAATTTAGCTTTTCACGAGGAGAAAAAATGAAAACCTTAGAACTCATAAGCTTTGATTTATGCCCTTTTGTTCAAAGGTCGATTATTACCCTTTTGAAGAAAGACATTAAACACAAAGTCACACACATCGACTTAAAGGATAAGCCAGAGTGGTTTCTAAAAATTTCTCCCCTTGGGAAAGTACCCTGCTTAAGAGTTGATGATGAGATTATTTTTGAAAGCGCTGTCATCAACGAGTTTCTAGATGAGATAACCGGAGGAGAATTTCTCCCAGACGATCCTCTAGAAAAGGCTAAACTTCGAGCCTGGTCTGAGTTTTGTAGCGCCCTTACAATAACTCAATATTCCGCCATGACGGCAAAGGACAAAGAAACTTATGAAAAGAATATTTTATTACTTCAAACACAACTTGGACGGCTTGAACAAAGTATTACAGGACGTTCAACATTCCATCATTCAGGTTTCTCTCTCACCGATACCTGTATACTCCCAGTCCTACAAAGGACGAAGTTTCTAGACGATCACTTCCATACAGATATTCTACGAAGCTATCCTAAATTAAATACACTGGGCCTAGCACATTTGGAGCAACCCTATGTGCTAGGTTCAGTGCCTAACGATTTTAACCAAAGATTATTGAACTATTTAAACAAAGCGGAAGTTTATATAGTGAAATAAAGTAAAGTCTAGAAGGGGGATCTCTCCTCTCCCTTCTAGATTTTCTCAAACTTAATTGTGAGGATTCCATCCTCTTTATTTTCTTCTAACTTAAAATTATTTTGATCTACATTGCTTGGTAGACTTCTAGATTTTGTAAATGATGAACTAAAAGAGCTCTTCACTCCCCCATTATTTACTTCGTTAACAATATTTCCAGAGACCATGAGCTGGCCATCTCTAACATTTACATTGATGACGTTCTTTTCAGAGCTTCCGACTTTAATATCATAGTAGAGATACTTATCATCTTCTCTTTCAGTGATTTCTCCACTATTCATTCCAGCACTAAAGGCCTGAACACTTTTAGCAACTCCACCAAAGAAAGATTCTTCATCCTCCATCTCTTCGTCGAATTGTTTTTTCATTGCATTTAACTGCTTATTCAAACTCGGAAATGGATTGGGAATATTAATGCCATCATTTAGATCTTGAATTTCTTTTTCTAATTTAACGATTTTTATTCTCTCTTGCTCAAGAGAATTATCCATCACACTAAAAGTCGCTGAACCAGCAAAGATTGCACCTAGAATAAATGCTCCGATATAACCCCATTTCTTATCCATAAACTCTCCTTAGAAAAATTCTTAAATATTTTAGCTCTAAAAAAGATAAAAAAAAACCTTCTTTGCAGAAGGTTTAAATTATTTTAGGAGAATGAATTTCTTATACTTCACACTATACTTTAAGAGGGAGAGCTTTGTTGAAAGCACAGTGGCCACTTCGTTGGGCCCATCATTCTCTAGGGCAAAGGAAGAGAGTAAGCGAATTGAAGGATTCTCTCTATTCCAATTTTGTTCCGCAGTTAAAATCAAATGATAATCAATTGCCTGCTCATCTGATCCCTCAGAGAAAATCAAGTGTCCAACAGGCATTCCTCTAAGCAGTCCATTATCCCCTTGCTCAATAGTGAACTTTGCAGGGTATGTTGTCGCACTCTCATTGGAGTCATACCAATCAGATTTAATAACTTGTAACTTTCCACTTGAGCGAATGAGAAAGTGAATTTCACCGGCTTCATTTGTTTGAAGAATATAGCGCCCCTTAATGGCCTCTATTAATTCTCCCTTTCCAATTGATGCAAGAGAATTCGTGCAAATAAATGCTGTCAAAAAAAGAAAAGAAATTACTTTCATCATTATAGGCTCCAAATTTTTTTTGAAATTTATCCCTCTGCGAGCATTAGCGCAACGTAAATAAATATCTGAAACTTATCTAATTTTTCACTTAAAAACAGATAACCTCTTGATTTTAAAAGATAGTAAAAAAAGTACAGAAGCGTTTCACATGTTGTGAAATATTTGTTAAACATTTTGTGAATTTAGATTTACGGAACATTCTTCCAAAGTTAGTTTGATTTCAGATTTGAAACACAGTTCAAAAGAACTTAATAACTAACTCAATTAGGAGAACAAAATGAAAAAACTTTTTATTCTTGCAGCATCAATCATCATGACAGCTTCAGCTTCTGCGCACATGCCAACAGCTAACGATTCATGGGATACAATCAGAAGACACTTTTCAAGAGTAACTTTCCAAGAGCCATCAGTTAAGCTTGACAACGGTCCAATGACTTCTGCATTTTTCGTATGTAAAGACGGTGACGTTCTTAAGACTAAGAAAGCAATCAGCAAATGTGTTGAGTGGGACTTCAGAGGTGGAAGAGACGGTTCAAGAGTTTGTACAAGAGAAGTTGAGTACTACGGTGTAGCAGCTATCGAAGGTACAAGAGAAAGATGTTCTAAGTGGGAATGGAGAGGATCAAGAAGAGAAGGTGACAGAGTATGTGTTGCTTACGAAACTTACAACTACACTCTTCCACTATCTCACGAGATTGACGTACACAAAGTTACAAGAAACGGTAGAGATAGAGACGATAGAGTTGGAAGAAAGCTTTTCACAAAAACTCTTTCAATCGAAGATTGTGAATAATAAATAAGTAGTGTGAATAAGGGTCCTTCTTAGAAGGGCCTTTTTCTGTATAAGCAAAAGAGAATTATGAGAGAAACTGTAGAACAACCTAGAATTTCACTTTTCGATTTCGATGATTATCGCGATTACCTCGTTAAAGTTGGTATGCCTGATGGTCTCTACTCTCATACTTCAAATAATCTTCAGTCTTGGGCTAACCGCCTAGGCTACAAATCTCCAAGTTCATTAACAATGGTCATCAAGGGACAACGCTCCCCTAGTTTTGAAATGATTAACGCTCTAGCTGAAGATCTAGAGATGAATATGAAAGAGAGGCAATATCTTATGCTTCTCGTCCAATTGGAGAAGGCCAATAAAAAGAAGAAAGACACAAAAGAAATCTTAGAGAAAATTGCTGAACTCAACTCTGGCTCAACGGCTATTGCACTTGGGTTAAAGGAATTCTCTGCCATTAGTGAATGGTACTTCTTGGCCATTAAACAATTGATATCTATGCCTTGTTTTATTGAAGATGAGGACTGGATTTTTAAAAAATTAAGAAAGAAAGTAACACCTTCTCAAATTCGAAATGCCCTAAATATAATGACTGAAATGGAAGCCATTGGTCGTGACGAGAATGGGAAATTAATAGTATTAAAAGAGGGACTTCTCACGACAAATGACGTGCCAAGTTCCGCAATTAAAAGACATCACTTTGGAATGATCAATAGGGCCCTAGAGGCAATTGAAGAACAACCTGTGAAAGAGAGACAGGTAACTTCAGTAACTATGAGAGTAAAACCAGAGGATGTAGACGCTGCCAAAAAAGCTATCTTTGAATTTATCAAAGACTTTAATAATAAATTTTCTACGACTGAAGCAGATGAACTCTACCAGTTGAATATGCAATTTTTCAAACATACACGTGAAGTTGTAAGACACTAGGAAATAGAATGAAGCACATTACACTATTATTATTTTTACTTTTACCAAACCTTGCTTCTGCAAATAAGCTTACGAGAGTCTCAATTCCTGAGAGAGACCTACTCAACCTTGAATTTGAAAGACAAGCGGCATTGATCGTAGAAAGACTTGGGTCTGGAGATATTGTTGGAAACGGTGGCGGACTTATTGAGCAAAACTTCATGTCTGCATACTATAATATTCAATCGGCCATCCAAGTATGTTTAAACTCATACGGTTGTGTAGATACAGAACAAGAGAGATTACTCCTTAGAGAAATCAATCAAGTTTACATTGAAAAAATTAATCAAGAGCGACCGATTCTCTTTGTTAGCGAAGATATTGCTGGAGACTTCTTTAAAAGCGAAGATGACCAAACAGCAAGAGTTGCAAAAACAGGCTTTAGCCCTGAGACAAAGATCTTTGTTAATCTTGAAGAAGCCACTTTAATCGCAAATAATATTCCTGCGATGCTAGGAATCCTCGTTCACGAATTAGGTCACCAAGCAGGAGTTGCAAGCCATAGCTTCCTTGATCAACTAGGAGCGAAGGTAAGAAACCTTTGGGAAGATAATCTATCAATTTATAGAATTGAAATGAAAAGAGAAGAACTTGATGTTCAACTCTTTGCTAGTGAGTTGAATTACACAACTTCTAAAATTCAATATACTTATAAAGATGAAACTAAGAGTATCAACCCACTCATCTTTAATAAGATCGAATGTGGTGATGATGAAATTGTTTACGGATTCAATCTCTCTAACGGACACTGGGATAGACCACATCAAGTTCAAACGAGAACGAGAGTTAGACTGAATTTCTGGATCGATATCTACTGTCAAGCTATAGATGGTGAGATTAGATCGGAACAAAGAGATCTAAACCTCACATTTAACTTCAATTCTTTTAATCGAAATAGACCGATTCTAAGAACAATCAGAGCAAGAATTAATTAATATCTTCAAGGCCCTTATCAGGGCCTTTTAACTTTTCCAACAACATTATCTAAAGTATCATTTCTCTATGATAGATTTAAGAAGCGATACAGTAACAAAACCCTCCCCAAAAATGCTAGACTCCATGATGAGAGCAGAAGTTGGAGATGATGTCTTCAATGAAGACCCGAGTATAAACGCACTCCAGGTAAAGGCCTGTGAATTATTTGGTATGGAGGCGGCCCTCTTTTGTCCGAGCGGAACGATGACCAATCAAATTGCCATTGCCACTCACGTTGGAAACCTAGAAGAAATTATTCTAGAGAAAGACTCTCATATTTATCAATATGAAGGCGGTGGGATCTTTCACAACTCAAGGGCAAGCGTAAAGCTTCTAGACGGAAAGAGTGGAAAAATCACGGCCAAGCAAATACGAGATGCCATCAATCCAGATGACATTCACAAACCTATTTCAAGGCTAGTCTCTCTAGAAAATACAACAAATAGAGGTGGCGGCGAAACATATAGCCTAAGTGAATTAAAAGAAATTCTAGAAGTGGTCAGACAGAATAATCTAAAGCTTCACCTAGATGGGGCGAGAGTCTTTAATGCCATTATTGAAGAGGACTACACACCTAAAGATCTTGGAGCTATCTTTGATTCCATTTCTATCTGCCTCTCTAAAGGTTTAGGGGCACCTGTTGGATCTCTTCTTCTTGGGGATAAAGAATTTATAGCGAAGGCTAAGAGGCTTAGAAAAGTTCTCGGCGGTGGTATGAGACAAGCTGGCTTTCTCGCTCAAGCGGGAATCTACGCTCTCGACAATAATATTGAAAGACTCAAAGAAGATCATCAATTGGCCAAGGATATTGGAGAGCTTCTCTCAAAGTTTAACTTTATAGAGAAGGTCATTCCTGTAAGAACAAATATTATTATTTTTCACCTTGATGAGGATGTGAATCCACAAGAGTTTCTAGAGTATTTAAAGTCTAAAAATATTTTAGCGGTACACTTTGGTGGGCAGGCCATTCGATTTGTGACTCACCTTGATTTAGAGGGAGATATTATATCTGAAATTAATAAGGTACTTAGCGAGTTTAACTAACTCGCTTCATATTCTGGGTAAAATTCTTGAATAGTATCTTTTAAGAGATTGAAATCTACCGGCTTTGTAAAATAGCGCTCACTTCCAAGACTGATGGCCTTCTCTAAGTATTCATCATTATCATAAGCGGAGATCATAAATACTTTTACACTCTCCATCGTTTGTCTGATTCTAGTGAGAACTTCAAAACCATCCATTTCCGGCATATTGATATCACAGAGAACAATATGAACATCTTCACCTTCTGAAGAATTCAAAAAATCAATGCATTCTTTTCCAGACTTCACACAATGAAGTTTTACTAACTCTTTCTTCTGTTCTTTTTTAAAGAAAACTTTATAAAGAGCTGCAACATCATCTTCATCATCTACGGCAAGTATATTTATCATATCAATCTCATCAAAAAAGGTTTTTCAGTATTATATCCAAAAACGAGATTACATTAAACCTAATTTGGAATCTTCTTTATTCTTTCTTGAGTTAAAAGCTAAAACTCCCTCTAATGACTGAAATTGTTGAGTCTTTATCTTGACCAAATCTATTCAATACTTGAGATCGAATAATATCAATTGAAATGGGCAATGCGTATGCCACTGTAAAGTCGGCCCTAACTCCTGCCCAATATGACTGTACAGATGAATTTCTAAGGTATTGATTCACTAGGAATATTCTATCTGCTGCAATAAAATCAGTTCCCGCTAAGAGATGAAGTTCTTGTACGAAGAGAGGAAAGAGCCCCGCTCCACGGTAAATATCAAAGAGAGAATAATCAAAGTGAAGTCGCATAGATTTAACTTCATTTCCAAAAATATCACTATAGCCTAGCCCATAGAATTGATGATACTCAGTGTAGCTTCCACCTCCATAAATCACACCACTTCTAAAGTCTCTTTTATCAAGAGAGCTATATCCAATATCTGTAGAAAAATTCAAATCACTTAATAATCGAAACTCTACCTCTGCAATAGATTGCATACCATTATAATTAGAAGTTCCCTCTACCTCTCTTTTAAAGAGCCTTGCCTTAAGTAAGGCCTTAGAGAGAAAGTCATCATCTCTGACCTTTACATGTTTTACTTTAATTATTGTTCCATACTCTTTTTCATCTCTTGAAGAAATGAAGTCATCCACTTCAAAATGACCTGCATAGAGGGAGGTCTTTAAATCAAAATTCCCCAACTCAAAGAATTTAGAGAAGTAAATTGAATTAGATTGATTTGAGTCATAACTTCTTCTCTGCGAACTAGAAGTATAGGCCTTAGAGTGATTCAAAGAGAGAAAGAAATCATTTGGAAATTGATAGGTATAACTTAATTCAGGAGTGACCTCTGAAATCCCTGTATAGAATAATCCTTTTAGGCTAAGAGTGTGGCGGCTATCTGGATCAGTAATAATAGAGAGCGCACTCCAATAAGATAATTCATCAGTTGATTGGACGTAGTTAATCATCCAATGTGTCGGTAAAAAATGTCTAAAGCCAGGGTATGAACTTCTCTTTGTTGTAATTTCTTCTAAGCTTTCTCTTTCTAAATCAACTTCTTTGAAGTTAACTCTTTTAGAGAGTTTTTGATCGCCTCTTAAATCATCACATCCCTTACTCCATTTATAGAGAGAGTTCGGAGAATCTTTTAAAACAACTACTGATTGATTTTTTTCAAAACTTCCCTCAATGATTATTTGAGACTTTTCACCTACAACTTTTGCAATTCTCCCCTCAGACATTTTATAGAGTTGACCACTCTCTCTAAGTATTAGATCTTCGCGGCAATTATCTAATATTTTAAAATCACTTGCGACTTCTCTCTGAAGTTCAACTCTCTTTTTTACAGTATTATATCTTGCGAAGTAGCTTACTTCTTTTCTTGCATCAAAGAGTTTAAAATATACAAACTCCCCTGCCCCCTTGAAGTAAGAGAGAGAGATTTCTTCTGGAAAAGTAAATTCTCCATTATTTATTACCCAACGTCCTTTATTAAACTCAAAGACCCAAGTGGAGTCATTTAGTCCATAGAAGAACTCTCCCAATCTCTTATTTTTAGAAATAAAACCTTTCTCATAGAATGAGTGATTTCTCTTTGAGTTATTTCTTATATTTGGAAAAGTTACAATCGATGCAGAAGAGCTTGAATTCTTATATATGCGTGAAAGTCTTTCTGATAACTTTATCTCTTTCACTTTAGAAGAGTCGAGAGGTTGCTCTAAGAGTACTTTCACATCATTTTTAAACTCAACACTAAGAAGCTTATTATCAACAAGAGCAAAACCTTCTTGAAGTGATTTTCTAGAGAAGAAATATTTTATTTTTACAAATTCTTTCTCGTCTATTTCACGCTGCCTATACTTCTTTAAAAAGTCCTCTCTAAACTCATCATATAATTGCCCAGCACTCTTATTAAAACACTCTTTAAAGGCGCTATTTAAAAAGAATGGAATATTATTACTATTGGCAAAAATTAAACACTGTACTGAGTTCTTAGACTTACTCTCTAAAAACTCCATAAAGAACGCTCCCGTCCAATAAGCATATTGTCCATAAGGAGGAGTTCCCGGATCGTCTAGACAATCAATTGTCTGGCAAAAGTTCGCATCTTTAAAGGCCTGTTCCCACTCAACTTTTAAGAGCTCACTTCTAAGTCTTCCCGAATCTGTGAGCGCACTCTCGGCCCAAGTCGCTATTCCCTCTATGAACCACCTAGGTGCTATACCTCCCCACTTTCCAAAAGTTCCAAAGATTCCCTTGGACAATTTCAACACTCCTCTCGTTTGATCCATGTGGATAATATGAACGAGTTCATGAATTATTAACTGTCCAAGAGAGTTTGGACTTGAGATTAAGTGATCTCTTCCAAGAGGAGGAAATTTTCGAAGAACAATATGATTAAATGGAAATACTGTTGCACTTCCATTGGCCTCTTGGACGCCTTCTTTTAAAGTGATATGGATCAATGCACTTGGGGCGTATTTAAAATAGTCGGCAAGTTTAGCAGTATTTTTCTCTAGTATAGAGAGTACGCGATTTCTAAAATTCTCTTCGTAATCTGGAAGATGAATTTCGAAGCGATAAGGGCCATAGGCCGTGTCCACTTCTAGATGGGAGGTTTCAACACTACCTCCCATTCTGGCGTTAACAAGATGAGTTGAGAACAAAAAGAAAATAACCGACAACAAAGCTCGGCCAATATGATTTTTCATATTTACTGTACCTAATAAGAGTTTTTTTCGTTATAATATCTCAATAAGTTATAGGAATATAAATCTTTTTTAAAACATATTTAAGGAGCACAAATGAAATTTACTTTCAAGCCAATGACTTTACTCGCTGTATTAACACTTTCACTTTCATTAGCGAGCTGTAGTTCGACTAAGAAAAAAGAAGTAAACGACAACCAAACTATGGAATCAGTTGGTGCTGACGCCTCTGCTCTTGAGTTAAATGCTGACTCTGACTCAGGTAAAGCTGGACCAATCAAAACTGTATTCTTTGGTTTCAACTCATCTGTTCTTTCAACATCTGCACGTGAAACATTAAATGCAAATGCTGAATTCTTAAAAGCTAACCCATCTGTTGAAATTCAAGTTGAAGGTCACTGTGATGAGAGAGGTGGAGTACAGTATAACCTTGCACTTGGTGAGAGAAGAGCTGTTGCTGTAAAAGACCACCTAGTTGCTATGGGAGTTAACTCTTCAAGAATCTCAACAATTTCATTTGGTAAAGAAAGACCAGTTGCTTTTGGTCACGATGAAAGTGCATGGGCCTCAAATAGAAGAGGTAATTTCATCATTACTGCAAAATAATGATCAGAAAAGTAGTCTTAATTTTACTTTTAATACAATTTTGGGGGTGTGGTTTAGCCACCACACGCCCAAAGCTTGAAATGAGTCTGGCCCAAGTGGCATTTCTAGCCGCCAAGGAATCTAAAGCACAGACACTCTCCCCCGGAATTTTTAGAAAAGCTGAATTCTATTACTTAAAAGCTAAGTCGGCGTATAAGAGAAAGTATTTCAATAAAGCGAAACAATACGCTATCCTATCTAAGAAGTTTTCTGAAAGAGCAGAGTTTATTGCCATTAGAAAACAGACCCTAGAAAATTTATAATACGTTTTAATTAGAGAAAGGAATCTTTATGAAACATCAAATGAAATGGCTGATGCTTGCATCGCTTCTTTCTGTAGGCGCATGTAAAACCCAAGAAGAAATTCAAAGAGAACAAGTTGTTGATAATATCTCAATCCAAATGGTTGAGAATCAAAAGCTTACTGCCGACGCAAATATTCGACTTCAAAATATTGAAGAGAGATTGGGGCTACTAACAGGACAAGTCGAAGAGACTGGTCACAATACTAAGGAAGAGCTCACAAAGCAGGTCGAAGAACTAAGAAATAAAATAACAATCTTAGAAGAAAAAGATAAGGCCAATGAAGAGAAGATCTCTAAAATTGAAGCTCAACTTAAGCAACAAGATGAGTACCTAAAGAAGCTTCTTAGTACTCTTTCAAAGAAGACATCATCAACTAAGAAAAAGAAGAACTCTCCTTACCAAGAAGCAATGGGAGCATACACATCGGGAAACTACAAAAGGGCTCAATCTCTCCTGTCGGGTCTGGAAGCTGAAAATAAAATTAAGGGGAAAAGAAGAGCTAGAATTCTACACAACTTAGGAATGTCTGCTTACATCAATAAGAATAATAACGATGCGACTGTTTACTTTAGTAAACTCTTCACTGAATTTCCAAGCTCTAACTACAACGCCAATGGACTTCTCTATTTATCTAAGACTTTGCAAAGACTAAAGAAGAATGAGCAGGCCAAGCAAACTTTAGAAGAACTTATAAAGAGATTTCCAAAATCAAAGAAAGTTAAAGAAGCTAAATCATTATTAGCAAAACTCTAGGACATTAAAATGAAGAGAAGCTCTATCTGGAAATTTATCCTATGCCTTACCCTCGCCTCTTGCACTAATTTCATTAATACAATTGATGAGGGAGAATACAATGTTACGGGAATAAAGAAGGATAGCTTCTCTATTGTTTTCAGTCACAATATCAATGGTGAAACTCACCCTTGTGGATGTAGGCATCACCCTCTTGGAGGTCTTCCTCAAGTGGCCGGAGTTCTACACGACATACAAAAAAATAGCGATACTCTCTATATAGATAGTGGTGATACTTTCTTTGCATCTTCCTCTATTCCTGAGACGTTGCAAAAGTCTCTCACATTTACGGCACAAAACTTGGCCAAAGGTCTCGGTCAACTAGGTCTATCTTATCAACTACCTGGTGAACAAGATCTCGCAATGGGATGGGACTTTTTAAAGAAGCTACAAGAAGAGAATAAATTTACTTACCTCGTCTCCAATGCGACGAACTCTTTTCCTCTTAAGCACGAGAAGCTAACTATCCTTACAAAAGGTCCTCATAAAATTTTTATTATAGGCCTCTCTGATCCAAGTATCTTTCCTGGAAAATTTAAAGGCGCTTTTGAAAATCAATTCCTATCGATTAATAAGATCAGAGAAGAGTTAAAGAAGGTCGGCTATAAAAAAGATAGCCCTTTTCATCGCCTCATTGCCATGACCAACTCTGGAATTGATGTAGATACACAGATCGCGAAGAAGTTTAAAGAACTTGATTGGATCATCGGTTCTCACTCACAAAGTTTTACCAAGTTTCCTGTTGAAGAAGGTAAGACAAAGATGGTTCAAGTTCTCTCAAGAAACCACTATATTGGAGAAATAAAGATCGCACTTAAGAGTGATAAGTCAAAAGACTCCTTCAATATTCACGAAACCAGAGATGAGACAGCAAAGCTTCTCTCCCCTAATCCTTACCATGAGTTTTTAACCAAACATAAAGAGCAGCTCTCAAAGATTCAAGTAGAAGAGCAAAATGCGATGACTGTTGCCTCTTTTGGAGTTCAAAAATTTAATACGGCCAATTCATGTTTAGAGTGTCACCAAGCACAAGCTGATCATTGGCAAAAAACGCCTCACTCTATTGCTTATCTAACTCTCATTAAGGCTAAAGAGGAAAATAATCTTGCCTGTATTAAGTGCCACAGCCTCGGACAAAACTCTCCTCACGGCTTTGCGAAAGCGAGTGATATGGTCGTCTTTGAAGAGAAGGATGAAACAAAGCTGGCTAAGTTAAAAGAAAATTATATGAAAGAGTTGAAAGAGAGTTTTCTAGACTTCTCTTCTGTAAGAAAGCTACCTCCAAAGAGTATTGAGAACTTATCAAAGAAATGGCGTGAGCTAGATAAGAGAAAAGGAGTGACTCACAACTTTGCCAATGTTCAATGTCTAAACTGTCACGACAAACACTTAGAGCACCCATTCTCAACAAGTGAAGAAGAAGCGTCTCCTAAAGCTAAATATGAAAATATGAGAAATAAATGTCTCAATTGCCACGATCCAGATCAAAGTCCTGAGTGGTACCAAGGAACTAAGCTCAACGAAAATAAATTCGTCGACATGATGAAGAAAGTTGGTTGCCCTAAGAATTAGATTCCTTTTAAAAAGTCTACGAACTTGGCCCTATACTGTAAATGCTTTGGATGAAAGACATCAGTATGGGAGCCATCTTCAATCGCCCACCACCACTTCTTTGGCGTTTTTAATTTAGAATAAATCTCTTCTCCAAATTTATAGGGAACGACTCTATCTTTCTTTCCATGAATCATAAGAATGGGCATCTTAAAAATATCAAGATTCTTATAAGGCCCATACTCATCAGAAACTAAAATATAAGCAAGAGGACTAAGCACAACGAAAACTCCTGCATGTCTTAATTTATCAAAGGCGATATCTTGGTATGAACTAAAAGTTGAGTCCAGTACATAGAGATCAATCTCATCTCTAAAGTCGATATCTTTCATGGCCCTCATACTCACTGCCCCACCAAGTGACTGAGCGTAGACAATAAATTTAGGATAATCCTTAGACTTCTCCCTCGCCCACTTTAGCGCGGCGATAGAATCCTTATTTAGTCCTTGTTGATTTGATTGACCCTTAGAGAGTCCGTAGCCTCTATAGTCAAAAATGAAAACGTCATAACCCTCCTTTACAATCCAACCTAAGTTAAGCCAGTGAGAGGTTATATTTTGAGCATTGCCGTGAAAGAAGAGGATAAGTCCCTTTTTCTTCTTCTCCTCTTTATCCGACATAAACCAGCCATGTAACTGAGTTCCATCAGTAGAGAGAAAGTCCACATCTTCATAGTGCACGCTATGCTTCTTTGGATCGGCGTAAAAGTATTTTGTAGGATAGTAGAAAAGAGATGAACATCCAGTTAAAAATGCCAGAAACAATAGAAGAAAGAGCTTTTTCATAGACTTAAAACCTTAAAAGATTTAATAAATACAGACTATTATGCTAGGATTTTGATTCTATGACTACAAAGTTTATTTTAGGTATCGAAACCAGTTGTGACGATACATCTATTGCCATTATTGAAACTGATTCCAAGGATTTAGATACACCTCCAAGTGTCATCACACAGAAGTCCTTTTCTCAAGAAGATCTTTTAAGTAAGTGGGGCGGAGTTGTGCCAGAGATTGCAGCGCGTAATCACCTCGCCAAACTCGTTCCCCTTCTAAAGCAGACCCTCGAGTCAGTAAATATGAAAATGGAGCAAGTTGCGGCCATTGGCGTGACGACTCAGCCCGGACTCTTAGGTCCATTGCTCACTGGTCTCAATACGGCCAAGACACTTTCACTTATTTTTGAAAAACCAATCATACCTGTGAACCATCTCTTTGCTCACTTAGAGGCCATTCACCTCTCAAGAACGACGAAGTACCCTTATATTGGTCTACTCGTTTCTGGTGGACACTCTCTCTATCTCTTAGTGAAGTCCCAGAGAGACTTTGAGGTTCTCGGCTCAACGATTGACGATGCCGCAGGAGAGGCCTTTGATAAAGGTGGAAAGATTCTTGGACTTGGTTACCCTGCTGGAAAAATCATTGATGATCTGGCCAAACTTGGTGATCCTCTCAAGTATAATTTTCCAATTGGCCTTAAGAGCTCAGCTGACTGTCGCCTAAGTTACTCCGGAGTTAAGACGGCCCTTAGACTCTTTGTTGAAAAGAATCCACATATAAAGCATCCTGGTGGAGATCAATATTCGCAGGACTTAAAAGATGTCTGCGCCTCTTATCAGCATGCCATTGTTGGGGCCTTAAAGCTTAAGCTCAAATATGCCATGAAAGCAGTTAATGAGCGCTACCCGCAAAAACTTGAAGTTGTCGTGGGTGGTGGAGTTGCTTGCAATAGTTATCTTAGAAAAGTTCTTATTGAAACTTACAAAGACGTCTTCTTCGTTCAACCTGCATTTTGTACGGATAACGGAGCAATGGTGGCCAATTACGCCCATAGAATTGAACAAGATGCGATCTCTTTTCCAGAGTGCTTAACTCTCGATGCTAAGGGACGCTACATCTCTAAGAAAGATCTTTTAAAACAAGGACAACTCTAGTGACAAAGACACTTCCATGGGCCGATAAGAATTTAGGCCAACACTTTTTAAGAAGTCAAAATGTCATAGATAGTATTACCAATGATTTTAAAGAAGAGGCTCAGGCCATCATCGAAGTTGGTCCAGGACCGGGAATCTTAACGGAATTCTTGGCCAAGCACGAGCTTCCTTTCTTCGTTATTGAAAAAGATAAGCGCTTCCCTGAATACTTGGAGCAATTTATTCCAAGTGAAGCGATCACATTAAGTGATGCGCTTGAAATTCATTTAGAAGATTTCTTTGAGCAAAAAGAAATTAATAATAAAGATATTTGGCTCGTTTCAAACTTACCTTATAACGTAAGTGTTCCCCTCTTAATTAGTTTTATTAAAGCTCCTCAAATAAAATATATGACTCTGATGTTTCAAAGAGAAGTTGCTGACAAAGTGATTTCTTTTATGAATCCAAAGAAGAATAAGTCTATGGGCTCACTACTTGTGCTCTCTCAAACTTACTTTGATGTCAGTGTTCTTTGCCAGGCTCCTCCAGGGGCCTTCCAACCTCCACCAAAGGTTGACTCTACGGTAGTGAGTTTTAAACGAAGAGAGAATCCCGTTATCGCTCTTAGTGAATTTAAGCAATTTGAAAGTTTTTTAAGAAAGTTATTTCAATTTAAAAGAAAACAATTAGGCAGTGTTTTAAAGTCTCACTACTCTCCAGAGAAATTAGCAGATGCATTTGAAAAAAGTGGTGTACTTAGAACTGATAGAGCGGAGTCATTTTCCCTGGAAATTATCCAAAATCTTTATAAGGAACTTAGATAGTATGAAGAGTTTAATCCCTACACTTTTACTTTTAATATCTCTAAGCACTCAAGCAAATTACTTTGAGTTCTTTGGTACTCATGTAACGACGAGAGGAATTGGAAATCAGGCCAATTTAAATCCACACGATCCGGCCAATAATTACTACGCCCCAGCGCAGATGGCCTTTAGTGATACTTTTAACTTCTCGACTTCACTCTCTTCAACAGTGACAGACTTTGAGCCAATCAATGGTGTCGTTATTAAAAATGATTCTTTTCAAGACCCTGCTCTCGATGAAGAAGTTGGATCTGTCTCAACATCTTATCAGAAATACTATAGCGCCTCTTTGCATATTGCTCTTCCTCTTGCAAAAGAACTTGGAACAATTGCAGTAAGCCTTAGTACTCCAGTGGGATCATTAATTGAAACAAACTCAGGGAATGCTTTCTTACCTGAATATATTATGTACCGCTCTCGCTATAGAAGAGCGCTAGCACTTTTTAACTACGCCAAGAAGCTTGGTGATAGCTGGGCATTTAGTTTGGGAGCACAACTAGGGTTTCAAGCGGCGGCCACTGCTGATACGAATGTCTCAATTCAAAGTGACTACGGATCATACGGCTCTATGAAATCAAAAGTTAAGCCTTCACTTGGACTTTTATTCTCAACGATCTATCGCCCTAGTGATGACTTTCAGCTCTACTTCTCTTATCAGCAAGAAATGAAGAATAACTTAGAGGCCAATGCCTTTGGTAAGGTTTCGATCTCTACTACAACGGACTATATTCTCGATCTCAACATTACTTCTATGATTTTCTACGATCCACATATCTTTAGACTTGGAACAGGAACAAGACTAGGAATGCTAAAACTCTACGGCTTAGTTGAATATCAAATGTGGGGCAACTACAAGACTCCTTTAATGAGAGTGGCCAAGCGTGGCGGTGGAATTCAACCAAGTAGTGATTATGAAGTTCTAAAAGTAAAAGATATCTTTGTACCAAAAGTTGGTATGGGAATTAATGTAACAGAGAATATTGAACTAGACCTAGGTCTTGCCTATAAGCCTACTCCAATAGAGGGAGACTTTAGCGGATCAGGTAACTCCCTTGATGCGGATTCAACTATTTTAGCGGCGGGGGCCCTATACAAGAGTAAATTCTTTGATTTTCCACTACAGCTTGGTGGTTCTCTGCAGTATCATATGCTTAAGGATCAGAGTGTTACAAAGACTCCTGGTCTAGAGAATGGAGACCCGGGCAATAAAATAGGTGCACCAGGATATAAGATTGGAGGATCCATCCTCGTTGGCTCCGTTGGACTAACTTTCAATTACTAGGTTTATATGGGAATAAAAGTCATAGCAAAAAATAAACGTGCGCACTTTGACTATCAATTAGAAGATAAGTTAGAGGCCGGTATTGTTCTAGTTGGAACAGAAGTTAAGAGTCTTAGAAATGGAAAAGTCTCCATTGCTGAGTCACATATTACTATCGATGGTAATGGTGAAGTGTGGGCCTTTAATATTAAAATCCCTCAATACGAGTTTGGAAATATTAATAATCATGTAGAGGATAGAAAGCGTAAACTCTTACTAAATGCCAAAGAGATCACGAAACTCTTTCATAAGATGAAAGCGCAGAACCTAACAATTGTTCCAACAATGATTTATTTTAAAGGCTCAAATGTGAAGCTTGAAATTGCCCTTGGGCGCGGTAAGAAGTTACACGATAAGCGAGCTGATGAACAGAAGAAGACTGTTCAAAGAAAACTACAAAAAGGTATTTACGAGTAATAAGGAGAATTCCATGAGCATTTACGATTACAAAGTGAAGAATAATAAGAATGAAGAAATCGATCTCTCTGAATATAAAGATAAAGTTCTCCTAATCGTAAATACAGCTTCTAAGTGTGGATTCACTCCCCAGTACGAAGGCCTTCAGGAACTTTATAAGAAGTATAAAGATCAAGGTCTAGAAGTGCTTGCCTTTCCATGTAACCAATTCGGATCTCAGGAACCAGGTAGTAATGAAGAGATTGCATCTTTTTGTGATCTGCAATTTAATATTAGCTTCCCTCTTTTTGATAAAATCGATGTTAATGGAGATGGAACACATCCCCTCTATCAATACCTAAAAGAACAAGCTCCTGGACTTCTTGGCTCTAAGAAAATCAAGTGGAATTTTACTAAATTCCTAGTCTCAAAAGATGGCGCAAAGATTACGAGGTTTGCACCGACGAGTAAGCCTGAGTCACTTGAGAGTGATATTAAGAACTTACTTAAATAGCTTTTATTTTTTTCTAACATACTATAAAATAGTTTTTTACCTTAACAATGAGTAGAAATGAAAGTTGGCTTGGCCTTTCTTCCTGCATGGATCCCATATAATCCCCCACTTGGGATTACCTGTATTAGTGCAGTAATAGAGAGAGAAGGGCACGAAGTTTCACTCTTTGACTACAATGCCTATATTTATGATCAAATTAAAGATAAGCATGGTGAACTTTGGCTCATGGATGAAAGTCCAAAGTGGGCCGAGATTGAAGTTTTTAAGAAAGAAATTTACCCACTTATAAAAACCTATCTCTTTAAGCTGGTTAAAGATATTCTCTCGCAAAAACTAGATGCTATTGGCTTTAGTATTTACAATTCTAACTCCCACCCAACAATGATCGTCATTCAAAATCTGAGAAGAATTTTTCCAGAACTAAAAATATTTATTAGTGGAGCTCGAGTCGATGAACCTCTAGCGACAGAGCTTTTCAAATTAAAGTTAGTTGATGCGGCTATCATGGGAGAGGGTGAGCAGACGACGACAGAAATTCTAGAATATTGGAGCTCAGATGAAGAGAGGGATGAGATTCTAGGAGCTGTTTACTTTAATAAAAGTGGTGAAGTAATCTGGGGAAAGAAGAGGCCTCTTTTAAATATAAAAGACCTTCCTATTCCCGACTTTTCTAAATTTGATCTAGACCGCTACACTTCTAATGGTTTCCCTGTTGAATTTAGTCGTGGTTGTGTTGCTAAGTGTACTTTCTGTTCTGAGACAAATTACTGGGTGAGCTTTAGAACAAAATCTGCAAGGCAAATTGTAGATGAGTTTAAATATCATTATGATAACTATGGAGTAAATCAATTTCGAATTGTTGACTCCCTTATGAATGGGAACCATCGTCTATTAGAGGATATGTGTGACATTATTCTCGAAGAGAAGCATACCTTCTATTGGCATGGCTTCTGCCGTATCAGTAATAAACTCACTCCTGCCCTTTTAAAGAAGATGAGAGACGCTGGATGTACCTATATAAATTATGGGATAGAATCTGGATCACAGAATGTTCTAAACCTCATGAAGAAGCGCTACAAGCTCTCTGAAATTTTAGAGACTGTAAAACATACTAAGAATTCAAATATAGAAGTTCATGCTCAAATACTCATCGGCTTCCCCGGTGAAACCTGGTTTAACTTTTATGAGACTCTCAGAATGTTAAAGATTCTCAGAGGATATTTTACTAGAATCTATCCAGGTATCCCACTAAGTGTGACAAGACAAACATATCTCTATGACAACCTCGATGAATATAATGTAAAATTAGGCTCTGGCGAAAAATGGAGAACTAAGAACTTCTCCAATACCTATACTATAAGACTAATACGTCACTGGATTCTAAAGAAGTATCTTAAGTATATAAATATCACTCAAGGCTACCCACTAGAAGTTGAATAGCCTCTTAGATTTTTGAACTATGCCTTAAGCACTAATCCATTGATAGACAACACCAAGATATGTCGCAAGAAAGACAAATCCCGATAGCTTATAAAAGTTTCTTTTAAAGAGTGCTAGTGCAATCAGAAAAACAGATGCGAAAATTAGAACGTAGACTTCAAGAGAGTAGCTCTGCCCTATAGAAATATCATAGAAACCAAGAGAACCTAGAACAAAGGCCACATTAAAAATATTTGAACCTATTATATTTCCAGTAATAAGGTCAGTATCTTTCTTTTTTACGCAAGCAAGTATCGCTGTAACAAGCTCAGGGAATGAAGTCCCAAAGGCAACAAATACTGCTGAAATAACGTAAGTAGAAATTCCTAGCATTACTCCAACTTTTGAACCTGAAGAAACGAGTAGATCTCCCCCATAGAAGAGAAGTATGAATCCGATGATGAGTTTTATATAGAGCATTGGGCCCATCTCATGTTCAAGATCTTCTTTGGCAACAGTTCTAAGATGCCTTTGCTTTTTCATCTCTCTAAACGTATTCCAAAGGTATATCGCAAAGAAAGCGACCAGCAATGCCGTCCCCCACCAATAGAGCTTCGCTTGAAATAAAAGAATAGAGAGAATTCCCGTAAGGACAATATGAAAGTAGAGTTGGGCCTTAATTTCATGTCTGGCCAAATGAAGAGGTACAAATAATCCAGCAACACCCATTATTAAAAAGAGGTTCGCAATATTTGATCCAATGATATTTCCAAGAGCAATTGGACTCTCCCCTCTTAGACACGCTAGCTGTGAAACAAAGAATTCAGGAAGAGATGTTCCAAATCCAACAATGAGAAGTCCGATAACAAGTGGAGACATACCAAGATAGAGACCAATCTTCTCTGCAGACTCAAGGGCAAACTCAGCACCATAGTACAGCATTACAATAGATAATATTAATAAAACTACTTGAAGGGCCATAAATCTATCCTATAATGAAGCTATGGAAAATTTATTTAAAAATATTTCGAGGGAAACTCTAAGTAAAATCACCATAGTTTTTTGTATTCTAGGTGATGTTCTCATTTTTTATTATATTTGGATAGATGCATTCCCTAGAATATTTAAGCAAGTCTTTGTGGAAGTAATGAAGAGTCCTGGACTGGATAAATCAATGATACCGGTCAATTTCTACAATGAACTCTTCCAGCTTTCAAAGCAAGCACTCATTATAATGTTTGTAGGCGTTCTCATTGTTCACGGAGTTAATTATATTTTCTTTTTGAAGAAGAAAGAATTTGCGAGAAAGTACATTAAGATCCAAACCTGCTTGGGAGGGCTACTACTCTTTTTATTTGGATTCTCTAGTTTATTAAAGGGGTGGCTCTATCCACTTTGTGCGCTAACCGGAGCTATAATGTTTCTAGCTTTCATTGGCCTTAATCAATACAATACTAAAACTTTGGCACCAAAAGCCTAGTCTGAGACGGCATTGTCCAAAGAGGAAAGTTTCTAACTTTATCTAAGAGA
The DNA here is from genome assembly GCF_000210915.2 of Halobacteriovorax marinus SJ. Classification (NCBI taxonomy): domain Bacteria; kingdom Pseudomonadati; phylum Bdellovibrionota; class Bacteriovoracia; order Bacteriovoracales; family Halobacteriovoraceae; genus Halobacteriovorax; species Halobacteriovorax marinus. The sequence continues at coordinate 733,659 of NC_016620.1, read as the reverse complement.
TTTCTCTGCCCTGTCACTGCTAAAATAAAAGAGTCAAAGGCCCTAGGGTTTTTAACTATAAGCTCAAGATCATGTTCATAAATAAAAATATTTAGCTTGGCCTCAATCTTTTTAATGATATCTAATCTGGCCTCTACACCTAATTCAATATCACTCATATTTTGAATGTCTCTATTGAGAAGAATTTTACCGCGAAGTAACTCAATCAAAGTTAGGTTTACGTTGCCTTCGTAGAGATCAATATTGCTAGGAAAGTGTCGCCTTAAGTATGAAAACCTAGAGAGGATCATAAGGGATGTATTTCCAAACGAATCATACGAGGAATTAAACAATTCAAGGTATTGATCGTAATAGTATTTCCAAATCCAAAAATCAACTGATCTATTCCAGTAAGGTAGAAAGCCCTTCTTGAGTCTTCTTTTAAAAGAGCGAGATAGTAAATGCTCGTGAGACTCTTTATCCCAAAAGCCTCTTCCCATATCAAATTCATCATCTTTATTTCTAGAGCGCTCATACTCCTTAGGATGATGATTTCTGATTTTTGTATCTTCTTCTAAAATAGAATTTACTCTATCTCTCACGCTGACAACTTCATCGACAGGACAATTCTTTGAACCTGGACAATCTAATTCACAGGAGTGACATGCCGGCCAAGTGAGAGGAAAATCGACTACCAATTGATTCACTTTATAATCTTCAATCCAAGACCTAATAGCATCATCGCCCTCTAGGCCTTCCTCATCTTTTACTTGAAGCATTGATCTTAGAAACCATCTTTTAGAATCTTCATAATACTCAATAAGACAGAAGAAGAAATTATCCTTTCTTCCTCCTTTCATACTCATTCCTGCAATATTTTTAGATTCACTCACTATCACTCTCTAGTTAAAGAGGTTTCTCTATGGCAAATGGAAGGATATCCATTTCATTCTCTTGAATGATTTTTTCGACATCTTCCTTTTTATCGGCTGGATGAACAATGAGAAAGCAACCACCACCACCGGCACCACAAACTTTCATTCCGGCACTTGGGACTTTCTCCACTACTTTATTATACACCATATCCATTTTTTCAGAAACGATTCCAGGAAATAATTCCTTTCTTATGGCACCCTCTCTAGAGATGAGAGAAGCGAGTGGAGCATAGTCACTATTTTTAATCTTCTGATAGGCCTCTTGGCTGAGCTTTGCAATATCTGAGAGTCCCTTTCTAATTCGAGCATCTCTATCAAAGAAGCCTTTATACACTTCCCAGTTAGTAATTCCAGAGAGCCTTGTTTGTCTTGAGTAAACAAGTGTAATACTTCCTTCTAAGAATTTCTTTAAGTCTTCATTAAAGAGCTGGTCTACAATAACGCTTCCAGGAGTTGGGCATAGAGCGAGTACACCACCAAAGATGGCAGGATAATAATCTTGGTAACCAGCAGGTCCACAATCAAGCATTCTTCCTTCAATTCCCCTAACAACATTTACGGCTTTATCTCTATCTAAGTCCTGGTCAAGATACTTACAAATAGCACCGAAGAGAGTAATTCCCATTGATGAAGAACCACCTAATCCGGCCCCTGGAGGAGAGCCCGACTTAAGAATCACTCGCACGCCACTATTTAATTTAAAGTAGTCTAAGATCTGGCAAACAAAACTAAAGTGTCCAAAGTGATCTCCGATTAACTTCTCACTCGTAAAATCTTCAGTGAGATAAGTCTCGGTAGTATTGTAATCAAGAGAGTGGATCTGAACTTTCCCCTCTTCGAATTTTTCAATCTCAACTTCGGCCTTGAGGCTTGTTGCAAGATTAAGAGTAATTGTCTCTGGAATAATTAAATTAATTGGTTCAAGGTCTAGAGTTCCACCAAGAAGATCAACTCTTACTGACCCACTATACTTCGCCATTATAAATTCCTACATAAGGTAATTCTCTATAACTACCGTTAAAGTCTAAACCGTAACCAATTACAAAGTGGTCTTCTATTTCAAATGCAAGGTAATCTATATCAACCTTATGTTGAATTCTTGCTGGTTTATATAAAAGAGATGCAACCTTTAAAGACTTAGGATTATTTTTTTTAAATCTTGTTATTAGTGATGAGATCGTTAAGCCAGTATCAATAATATCCTCAACAAGAATGACATTCTTACCTTCAATCTTAGATTTTATATCCAAGTTAATTTTTAACTCACCCGTAGACTCTGTTCCTTCATAAGATGAAACAGAAATGAAGTCTAAAGTAATTGGAAGATTAATTTCTCTAATTAAGTCGGCACAGAAAATAAACGAGCCTTTTAAAACGCCAACAACGATAATCTCTTCACCTGCAAAATCTCTTTCGATTTCTTTTGCAAGTTCTTGAACTCTTGAATGAATTTTTTCTCTAGATATTAATTCAGGGAATGACATAAGATCCTCTCATCTTAAAAAGTACATAGAGAGTATATCAAAAAAAAAAGGAGACAACAGTCTCCTTTCACATTAAATCTGAACTTCAGTCATTGAGCCCTCTTGGGCCTCGATATTTGTTGAAAATGCGAGTAGATCCTCATCATCTGGCTGATAATCCCAATGCGCAGTACAACGTGCTTCATAGAGGTCTGCTTCTCCAACTAGAACCTGGTCAGAGTTATCAGTAGACTTTCTATGAGTCTTAGAGGCCGGCGCTCCACAAGAAGTACAAACGGCCTTAACCTTAGTTACGTCATCAGCAATTGCCATTAGATGTGGCATTGGTCCAAACGGCTCTCCCTTATAGTCCTGGTCTAAACCAGCGAGAATAACCCTAACCCCTCTTCTAGAGAGCTTATTCACAACTTTAATAATATTTTCATCAAAGAACTGCACCTCATCAATGGCCACTATTCTAGTTGAATCATAAATTCTTTTAAGAATATCTACAGCTGAATTAACAGGTGTAGCAGCAACAGATTGAGACGAGTGGCTTACGACTTTTGTCTCATGATATCTATCATCGAGTGCTGGTTTAAAGATTTGGATTTTCTGCTTAGCAATTTGTGCTCTTCTTACTCTTCTAATTAACTCTTCGGTTTTACCAGAAAACATTGGGCCACAAACGACTTCAACACTTCCTGTCATGAAGCTTGCTAGATACGGGGACACGTCTCTCTCCTTTTGATGTGTAGATTTCTAATCTCATTTAGTGTGTGTATGTGTGAGATGATTTTTACAGAGACATGAGAATCTGTAAATGAGGCCATTCCATGTGTCATTTATCTATTGTAATGAATTCCAGTAGATAGTGAGAATAAATTTTCTAACACCTCCTGACTTTGGCACGTTGTCAAAATAGGATGTATTTTAAAGCATTGCAAAAAGAGAGGTAAAATAAATAATCACAAACGTAATGAAGAGAACAAATATAATTAATGGAGAACAAATAACAATAAGACTCTGTAAAATTGAAAGAGACATATTATTTCTAAGCCCTGCGAAGAGATAAATTATTGAAGAAAAATGACGGATCATCTCTCCAAAAATAGGAATAACTAAAAAGAGATTACTAACCATTGATTGATTAACAATCTCAGCCGTACTTTGCTCTAGGTCGCCATCGAACTCAAAGAGACTTCCAAAGAACTTTATAATTACTGTCCAAACCTTTGCATAGAACCAAAGAGTAATTGGAAAGATAATCACCTGCATGATTGACCATGAAACCAATACTTTTTGATACTCTAGAGAGAATCCATTTCCAATGAGTGAAGAGAGAGAATCATTTTCACTCATAAAAACTCCAGTCAAATAGCCGAAGTATATAAGCCCTATAGAATAAATTCCATTAATCATGGCCATTACCCATGAAACACTCAACGCTTCAACAAAGCTTAAGCCAATGATCTCATTTTCCTCGTCCCTTTGAAGCTCACTTGCAAGCGTAAGTGGACGCTCTTTTGAAACTCTCTCCCTAAGGACTTCATGAGTTTTAAAAGGATGTAAAAAAGTAAGTATATATTCTCTCAAAATTTGATTCATTACTTTACTCTATACTTATCTGGATCAACGCTTATTGGTTCTTTACTAAATCTAGTATAATGATATGTTAATTTCTGCTTGCGATCTAGCACTAACATTTCTGATTCCGTAAAAAGTACTTCTAATTCCCTTGAGTTAATAATTAATTTAAGTTTCCAATTCTTATACTTTGAAAAATCTTTCACTTTTTCAACATATTGAGCAGGGCTAAGAAGTATTTTAAATAACTTACTAGCTTCTTCTCCAATTTTATGAACTTCCAACTCTAGCGTTTCATTATTATCAAAAGTAATCTTTATTTTACTTCCAAGCTCTTCAACAACTCTAAGGTCCCAAACATTTTGAATATTAAAAAGAAGAAGCTTCTGCTCTCCCGCCTTAAATTGATAATAGATATTATTCTTTGGGTTAAATATATAATAAGACTGATCTCCTTTATACCTTTCATAAATAGTATAAAGTCCCTCAGAGGTTTTAATCGTTCCAACTTTTCTAGAAAAATTTGTCGTATCATCGACATTGCTCAAATAATTAAATGCTCTAAGAGATAGCAACCTCTCTCGTAGGTGAGACATTTTAGCTTTAGAAACAATAATCGGATGTTCTGGAGGAGGATTTGTCGTCTGGGCCTTAAAGTCTATAGCAAAAGATTCATTTGCTAAATTTGAAAATACAATCGATCGCTCTAGCTCTTCTTCTTCAAATATAGAGAGGTCGAGAAAGAAGTTTGGGGCCAAATTAAAGAGGGCCTTCACTCGATTGTACTTATGATCAGAGCGGTGCTCATTTTCCTTACTTACAACCCCTTCAAATGGCATTTTATCATTTGCAATAGCGACGACTAGACCGGAACTCTTAGTTCTCATTGCAACATAGAAGTCTTGAGAGAAGTTAAGCTTGGCCCCTAGTTGATATTCGAGAACTTCATTTTCAAAAGTAAAAGTCATCTTCATATGATCTTCAGGAAAGAATTCCTTCATCTTTTCTTTTGAGATATCCTTTAAAAACTTCTTACTTCTAATATGAGAAAGTCTAGTTAAGAATTCATTCACCACTTTTTGATTGGCCCTATGTCCGTCAGTAAAGTTGATAAAGCCATCATTAAACTTTTTTATGTGACCAAAGGGGGTTTGAATTTCTACGAGATCTCCATACTTACTAGTGTCTAAAATTTTGGAATAATTATCCTTTTCTTGTTCTTTTAGTATTCCTCTCCTCTCCTGAGTGAAGTAAGTAATGCCCAGAAGAACAATAAGTGCAGCAAGTAAGCCTAGATTTCTCTTCATTATAATTTTCCTTTCCTTCTATAAAGTAGAATCGAAATAATTATTAAAGTAATAGGAAGAACCAATACACTAAAGAAGAAGATCACTCCTAATTGTGGAGAACTTATAAATAGAGGCTCATCTTTAAGTGCGATTCTATCAAATGTTATGAGTTGATCGTTCTTTGTAAGCCAGTTAAGAGTGTTCACTAAAACGTTGAAGTTACTCGTAAACTTAGTGTAAGCATTACTTACAAAGCTTGTATTTGAATAGATAACAATTCTAGATCCATTTTCAAACTCTCTACTAACAGCAAAATTAAGAGGTCCAGCAAGATCCTTTCCTTTATCAAACTTCTTCTTATCGAGATTAATAAAGTCGCTCTCACCCCAGCTCATATTAGTCGATTTAATCAACTCCACGGCCTTAAGCCCTAAATTTCCCTTGAAGCTAATTGCCGTAGCAAGTGGGAAGAAGACAAAGCCACTGTAGTTTTGAAAAATAGGATGACTCTTTGCAAATGTCTTAGCAATAGGAGCTGCTCCATTTGACCCATCAATAGTAGAGTCCGGAGAGATAGAAAGTATATTGTGAACATTGACACCTTCTTCAGCGAGATAATCTCTAAATAAAGAAATTGTATCCCCGTTAAACTGAGGATTAATTCCCACGAGAAGAGATCCTCCCCCCTCTCTAAACGCTTCTATATTTGCGATTTCATCTTTATTTAAATCAATTTCAGTTCCCCAAAGAACGAGGGTATCACAACTTTTTAGTGACTCTCCGGCAACTAATTTAATATCTTCAATTTTAAAAAGCTCTAATTCTAATAATTTTCTAAGAGCACTGAAGTGATCTCTCCCATCGTTATACCAACTAAATTTAGTATGAGAGCTATCGACACAAAGAGTTGTCTCTCTCTCCCTAATGACCTTTAAGATTGCACTTGTTAGCTCAAGCTCTCTCACTCTTTGCGCCTTTGCGACCTTCTCTCCTTTCTTAATGATAAGAGTTGGTATTTGAGTGATTCTATTCTTTGCAATGAGATCAGGATTTAATTCAGCGTCTATATAATTAAATTTGAATGCAGAGTTCTTTAACCTATAGAGTTCCATCAAAGTACTTATTGGTTGGAAATTCTCTCTCTTAGCATAGATATCAATAGAGATTTCATCATCAACACTCTCTAGCACCTTCAGCGTCTGTGGACTTAGAGAGTGTACCTTCCTCTGAGTGACATCAAATTCAATTGGATTCTTAAATGCGAGATAGTTAACAAGTCCAATAATACAGCAAATGAGAAAACAAGAAATAAGAGCATCACATAGGTACTTAAACTGAGAACTTGTATAGTAATCTTTAAATTTCTTTCTATAAAAGATGAGAAGGATAAGTGTATTTACAATGGCACAGATTGAAACAATTAAGTTGAGATATATCTCGTCAGTGATTGAAATCCAAAGAAAGACCCCTACCATATACAAAATGATATTCACTATAATTAAGATATTACCAAAGAGTGCTTTCACTACCATCTCCTCGAACTAAGAGACTTATTAATAAAGAGCATGGCCACTGCGATAAAAGAGATGAAGTACACAAAACTAAAACTTCTAATACTTCCTTTAATAAAGCTAGCAAAGTGGAATTGATTATTTAAGTAATTTAAGATTTGTCCAACAATAAAGTTATGAGATGAATTGGCCGCTAAATTTAAGAGAAGTACTCCAAATATGAGAGCGAAAGAGATAAAGCCTGAAACGATTTGATTACCAGAGATAGATGAAGCAAACATTCCTAGAACGACATAAGCACTAATATTTAAAATTAAGCCTAAGTATGAACTCAGTACAACTCCCCAATCAGTGTAACCTGAAAACATAAGGATCAATGGAAACATTAAAGATAATACGAGCATAAAGAGAATTAGCGTCATATGCGCGAAGTATTTTCCTAAAATAATATTCCACAACCCTAGCTTAGATCTCATTAGAAGATCTAGGGTTCCATTATTCTTCTCTTCCACAAAAGAGTTCATCGTAAGCAGTGGAGTTAAGAACATAAAGAGTGAACTAATCGTTGAAAAGAGTGGTTGAAGAACATTTGTAGTCAAACTACTCTGATTCATTTGATTAGAACCAACAACACTGTAATAGAAGATCCACCCAGTGATTGCGATAAAGATTGCACATAAGATATAGAATAGTGGAGAACCAAGTGATTCTTTTAATTCTCTTTTATATAAATTAATCATTAATATTACTCGTTACTTTTTGAAAGATTTGCTCTAGGTCCATTTCTTCAGACTTTAGAGAGCTCACAATATAGTTTTTATCCAATAGGAAGCGATTGATTTCTCCTCGAAGATCCGCCTTCTCCTTAGAAACAATTCTTAATTGATTCTCTTTTCCAGAGATCTCAACATTGAACTTAGAAATACACTCACTTCGATCTTCATCACTAAGCTTTGAGTCGAGTTCAATTAGAATGACCTCACCTGCAACGAGATCATTTTTTACATCTTCAATCTTTCCTGTTTTTAAAATTTTTCCGTGATTGATGATAGTGACTTCATCGCAGAGATGACTTGCTTCATAGAGTTGATGAGTAGAAAAGAGAATCGTATGGTCTTTCTTCAAAGAAAGAATAAGCTCTCTTATCTCTTTAATAGCGTGGGGATCTAGACCAACAGTGGGTTCATCAAGAATGATGATCTCTGGATCAACCACTAGGGCCTGAGCAATTCCAACTCTTTGTTGATATCCCTTTGAAAGGTTTCCAATTAATCGGTGTGAAACGTCACTTAGACCACAGCGAGTGCAAATCTCCGACAGATCTGATCTGCTATTAAATATATCTCTCACGAATTCAAGATAATTACTAACTGTCATATGTTTATAGAGAGGAGGTATTTCAGGGAGAAAGCCAATTGGTTTCTCTGAATTTATAGTCACTTCTCCCGAACATAGAGTTAACTCTTTTGTCAGGATTTTCATTGTCGTCGACTTACCTGCACCATTGGGCCCAAGAAAGCCATGAATACTTCCTTTAGAAACTTCAAAAGTTACACCGTTTAGGGCATTAGTCGAAGAATAGCTCTTGTGAACATTTTCAACTCGGATGGCCTTTTCTTCCATAAAACTACCTCACCAAATTAATATTATTAATCCTAGCAAAATAAATGGAGAAAGTTAAAGACTAACTCCCTCAAATAGTTAGAAATTGGTCATTTTCTTCAAGAATTTTCACTGACTTACCGATATAATATCGTATGAATAAATTATTCCAAGAACACATAAAAAATGCAGAAACAATTGTCATTACGACTCACGTCTTTCCTGATGCCGATGGTATTGGAAGCCAGATTGCGCTCTGTATGGCCCTTCAACAATTGGGCAAAAAAGCGATTTGTGTAAACGAGAAGAAATTATTCGAAAGATATAAGTATCTAGATCCACAAAATGTGATTATTTCCTATGAAGAGTATATGGAAAAACCATTTGAGGAAATTGACCTCTTCATTGTGACAGACACAAATAGTTTGCCAAGAATTGGAAAAAATACTCAAGAGCTTGTTCTCAATTCAAAAGATCTACTCTTTATCGACCACCATCCATGTCCAAGAGAGCTTGCGGCAATTCACTGTATCGATACAACGATGGCGGCCACTGGAGAGCTGGTAGGAAATTTGATTACAGGTCTAGGTGTTGAGTTCACTAAAGATATGTCATTGGCGCTCTACACAGCCATCTTGATAGATACCTCTAGTTTCCGCTACCCTACTGTATCTGGTGATACACATCGATTAATTGCAAAATTAATGGATGCAGGAGTTAAACCACCAGAAGCCTTCAATCAAATTAATGGGACTAAGAAGATTGGCTATATGAGACTGATCGGTGAAGTCTTAAGCTCTGCCCAGACCAATGAGAGCGAAGAAGTTGCGTGGATATGTTTAAATGAAGAAATGATTGAAAAACATCAGTCAGATCCAGAAGATACCCATGGATTTATAAATCATCTCCTTATTCTAGATAATATAAAAGTTGCATGTATGTTTCGACAAAATGGAACAAGTATTAAATTAAGTATGAGATCAGCTTGTACTAGCGTTGATGTTGGAATAATGGCACAGGCCCTAGGCGGTGGTGGACATAATCATTCTGCAGCAACTGTTCTAGAGGGAAAAATGGATGAAGTTGTGAAGTCATCAATTGCAAAAATTCAAAGGATGATTGATAAGTCTAAGGATTAGTCCTTACCTAGAATTTCAGATAGAGCAGCTCTCTCTTTATCATTCCAGCCAAAGCCTCCTGAATTTAAAAGACCCTTTAACTTTTGGTGAACATTGGTATCGCTTGGATCATTCTTTTGAACATCAGAATTCACTAAGACATTCTTCTCGCCTTTCACTTCGCTCTTTTCACTCTTTGCGGCTTCTATAGTACTCGTTGATGTTCGAATATTAGCAACTGCTGCATTGTCTTCAGACATGAAGGTACTGACCTGCTTTCCAGAAAGGTTTTCAACTTTCTTCTTATTTGCACCTGTCTTACTTGCTACTCTTGCCTTTATTTCCTCTGGAGACAAATTTTCTCTAGGTGGTCGATAGGATTTCTTGACTTTACTTGGACCAGTTTTACGTGCACCTTTTCTTGAGGTGTTTTCAACTGATGATGGCAATGTTTCGTTAAAAGCAGTAAAGACTTTCATGCCCCTATTGTAGCGAATAAACACAGATATTTCGCCGTGGAAACTCTTTCACTCTTTCTTTGTTGGCACTTCTAAAACAAGACCTGTCATTTTTTCTTGGCATTAGAATAATGCAGAAATAGTCGTCATCAATCTCTCTAAAGTCCCATTATTAATAGAGTTTAGAAGTTTTTCCTACATATTTACTCAAGTTCTTCAATAGCTCTCCGAAATAGTAATTGACCAAAATAATCAATTTGATAATCTTGGTCTTCATAAAGTGAGAAGAGAAAATTCTAAATAAAGACTTTAGTTGTACGTCAGTTCCCCTAGTCCGTAATTTGTTGGCCCTTATTTAGATATCAATAGAAACGACGTTTCTAAAAAAATGAGAGAAAATTTATGAAATCAATGGAACTGGCGAAGAGATCGAAACTTGTATTCATGTCTTTACTACTATCAATTTCCCTTTTTGCAACTTCATGTGGAAGTGGTAAAGATGGATCAAACCTAGAAATTCCAGGTGTAACAGGACCTGTAGTTTCTCTACAACAAGATGATGTACTCATCACAATGGTATTTGATAACCTCCAACTTCAAGGTGGACTTAGATATGCCATTCCGAAGTATCCGAACTCTTATATTGAGATCTCACCAGATTTACAGTCTAACGGAACATTAATGGCCGTTTCAATTTCATTAGATGATGTATTCAATGGAAACTTATCTAAACTTGATCCACAATCACTTCCAGGTGGTAGAGCACTTCCAGGTGTTGCAAGTGGACGTCTTCCTGCAGTGGCCTTCAGTATTGAGAAGTTCCACAATATGGGTGTTTATTTAGGTCCAGATGTTTTTGGTATCTTCATCCCAGTGAAAGGTTTAAATCTACAGAATTCTATTATCACTGCTAGATTCTATGCTGGTGGAGATAGAGTTGGTAACTTATCACTAATCGGTGAAGACCAAGATGGTGAGAATGGTGGTTTCTTATTAATGCTTGATATGAAAGGATCAGTTAAGAAAAGACTTAAGAAGCAAGCGAAACGCTACTAATATAATTTCCTAGGGGGAGCGCTCGCTCCCCTTTTTTATTTCTTTTGATGAAAGTCTAAAATATTAATTTGCCATTTATACTTCGTACTTTCATTATTAACTATTTCTGCATATACCGGTTCAGTCTTTGCATCGATATCATTTAGAAGCCAAAACTTATCACCAACAATTGAAACAATATTATATAGACCTTGGTGTAAATTATTTTCTATAAGATACTTTAAGAAAATCAAGCGCATTGGCTCAGTTCTCTGCCCTAGCCCATCATACTTCTTCATATCTGAGAGAGCTTCTCTTGTTTGATAGTCTTTAAGCGGCTCTTTTAAGGCCTCCACCATTTGCTCAGAGAAGCTAAAGTCTGTTTTCATAACGGCCATATTAACAGGAGACGTACTTAACTTTTGCTCACTTAATTTTTTAACTGCCTGTTCAAAAGCTGAGACCTTAATAACAACTGGCTTTGGTAGCTCAACTGGCTTAGGCGCAGGCTTTGGCTTTGCGACAACAACAGGCTTAGGTTTTGGCTTTGGTTTAGGTTTTGGCTTAACTATTATTATTGGAGCTGGCTTTGGCTCCGGCTTAGGCTCAGGCTTCTTCTCAACAAAGAGAAAATCTCCAAGTCCCCTATCGTCAAACTCTTTTAGGGCTCCTGGCAAGAAGAGATCTCCTTGAACATAGCGAGAATTACTCGCTTCAAGTTGTCTTGATACCAGTGAGAAAATAATTTCAAGATCTGGATAAACTCTCTCTTTAGTAGAGAAGAGTGATGCATATCGCTTTAAGCAACTCAATCCATGTCCACCAGTATTAATGACATTGGCAGCATTTGATTCATAGAGAAGTTCAATAACTTTAGGAATCTGACTTAATCCATAGACGTCATCATTTTCAGAGCAGAGCTTTATCATTAAGTCTCTATCATCTTTGCAGATACTAGCGATAGAGCTATGAGTTTTTTCTAATGTAAAATTCTTTGTTTCTAAGCCCTTTGAGATAAGACGATCATAAGTTCTCGTCTTTGCCACTCCTCTTGGAGTTAGGTTTTTAAAATTCTCTAACCAAGTTTCTCGCTCTGAACTATTGAGCTTACTCATCTCACCAGGGTTCCAGTCTTTTAGGTAGCGAGTCTTCGCCCTCTTTACAAACTTTTTCATCTCTAGGGACTTAGGACGACATTGCCCTAGAGTATCTTTCCAGTTAATAGAACATAATTTCTCATTACCATCAATTTCATACATAAGAGCATGACTCTCTTTCATACTCTCAAATAAGTAACTAATCGTAATAAGCCTATATAAGTAGCGAATGTACTCAATATTCTCATTTAGATAGAAATCTGGACAATTCGACTTTACTGGAAAATCGACTTTCCACATCTTACTTAAATTAAAGACTTCTTCCTCGATAAGCTTGGGTAAGTAGTCTTCATAGTAGCGATCATCTTCAAACTTTATTTTTCCCGTAGAGCTATTAAAAGAATAGTCCGGAGAATATGGCCCATAGTATTGAGGCAGAGGTTGCTCACCTAGGAACGTTTCATTGTAGTAATTATTGGCATATAAACTCTCTGCACTAGTATTAAATACCAGAGAGAGAGTTATAAAGAATGGAATAAACTTATTAAACATAAATTAAATCTACTTCCCTTCCCCTAGGAGCATCAAACTTAAGTCTGGAACATAAGTTATAATTGCTAGGGCAACTAAGAGTAATAGTAAGAAAGGGAACGAGGCCCTATAGAGCTCTGTCACAGGTTTCTTAAACCTAAACGATGAAATAAATAAATTAATTCCAACAGGAGGAGTGATATAACCAATCTCCAAGTTAGTTAAAAAGATTATTGCAAGGTGAACTGGGTGAACACCAAATTCCTCAGCAATTGGAACAATTAGTGGAACAACAACAATGATCGCACTGAAGATATCCATTAAAGATCCAACAATTAAGAGGAAGATATTTAAGAATAATAAGAATGAGTACTTATTCGTTAAGAACTCTCTCATGAAGTCTAAAATCTGCATTGGAATTTCTTCATCTACGAGATAATTTGTTAACCCTAGGGCACAACAAAGAATAAGTAGAATACCACCAACGAGACTCATACTATCAGCAGTTACTCTTGGAATATCTTTTACGATATGAAGATCTCTATAAACAAAACATTCAATAATAAGAATATAAAAAGCTGTAATGGCAGCTGCTTCAGTGGCAGTAGTGAAACCACCATAGATTCCAACCAGTACACCAACAGGAAGAATCGCTTCAAAGAAACACCCTTTAAATGCATCAATGAATTCTTTTAAATCGAAGCTCTTTCTCTCTGATGACATCTTCCCATTTTTAATTGACCAAAGAGAGAGAATAACAATCAATAAAATTCCAGGAATGATACCTGCAATAAAAAGCTGATCAATATCGACCTTAGCAACAAGTCCATAGAGAATAATTGGAAGTGATGGTGGGAAGAGAAGACCTAATGAGCCAGATGTCGTAATAAGACCTAAGCTAAACTTCTCTGTATAACCTTCGTTCTTTAATATTGGAAAGAGCAGACCACCAAGAGCAATAATGGTCACACCACTTGCTCCTGTAAATGCTGTAAAGAAAGCACAAATGACCAAACTCACTATGGCCACACCACCCGGTAGCCAACCTAGAGCGGCCTCTGCAAACCGAAGTAATCTCTGAGGAGATTTAGACTCCGCCATGATATAACCGGCAAAAGTGAAAAGCGGAATGGTTAGAAGTGTTGGAGCAGATGCGAGTCTATAAATTTCGACGGCAACAGCTGAGGTATCTACACCTGAAAAACTAAAAGCAACCAATGCGGCGAGGGCCATAATTATAAATAGTGGCACACCCATTACCGCTAAGAGAATGATTCCTATAAAAGAGAAAATTTCTAACATGCTTTTCTCCCTGTAAATGAATTCACAAATAAGTAAAAGAATCTATAGGCCAAGAGAGCAAATCCAAATGGGATAATCCCAACGAGATACCCACTTTCAATTCCCCAAAAGACTGGCTTCCCATACTTAAGCTCAACTAAGAGAAAATTATAAGAAGCGTAAATAAGCCATGCCAGAGTTAAGAAAGATGCCAATGAGATCACTCTTCTTATCCAATGGTAGAGATGTTCACTATGAATTGACTCTAGATACTTACCAAGAATATCTATACCAATATGTGTTCCTCTACCTGTAGCGAGAACTCCACCCAAGAAAGTACTTAGAAAAACTAAATGTCGTACCAAGGGTTCGATCCAATGAAGTGTTATATTGAACCATCTTAGGACAATGGCCATCACACTAAATGATAACATCGACAATACGCAAACGAGCAGCGTCCACGTAGACAATTTTTCAATTAATTGATCTAGAGCTCTCAATACTTTCATTACAAATTACTCTCTAATTTCTTCAATGCTTCTGCTGAAAATAGATTACCTTTTAATTTACCGATAACTTCTTTTCTAAGTCCCTTACCTCTTTCAATATCTTCTTTTGAAAACTTAAGGAACTCGATACCTTGAGACTTTAGCGCGGCAAGTGCATCGCTATTATCTTTTTCATTCCCAGCGTTAACTTCACTTACGTACTTAGCTGCAATCTCTTCTACTGTTTTTCTATGCTCAGGCTTTACTTTAGCCCATGCCTTATCTGAAAGTAAGAATGCACCAACAGAGAAAGAAATTGGAAGATCAATTACGTATTTTACTTTTGTATTCCACTGTAGCGAAATGATTCCTAGAGGTGGAGCATACGCCGCTTGAATAATTCCTGTAGATAATGAAGAGAGAACATCTGGAAGAGGAAGTGGAACTGATACGAACTTCATTGTTTCAATCATCGTCGATACAAGCTTGTCTCCTTCCCAAGACCAAATCTTTACTCCCATCATATTCTTAAGAGAGTCTGTTTTCTCTTGAGAGACGAAGTAAACATTACCAATTTCAAAGAAACCTAAATTTTTAAATTCGTTCTTTGCAAATTTCTCATTAAAGAAAGGCTCCATTTTCTTTACTATACCTAGGGCCTTCTTTCTGTCGTGGTAAAATGTAAATGGAAGTTCAATTACTCTTACATCACCATTGATATCACCTAGAGTCTTTCCTGTGAAAATTCCTCCGTGTAATTGCCCTACTCTAATCTTTCTAAGAACATCTGGTTCGTCACCTTGTGAACCACCAAAGTAGAATTTAATTTTTACTTTTTTATTCGTTTTTTCTCTAATCTCTTTTGCCATTTTCTTCAAACTATTGGCCCAATTCGTTCCCTCAGGAGCTAGAACTCCGACTTTTAAAGTCACACCAAATGCACTCGTGCAAAATAATAAAGTCAATGTCGCTAAAATCTTTTTCATAACTCTCACCTACTTTTTAAAATAATTCTTCTTCATATTTCTTAATAATTTCATAACGCTTGATTGCCAATGACTGATATAGTCTCAGTCTTGGCTCAGAGAAGTCTCTCTCCATTTTTCTAGAAGGACTTCCCATTAACTCTTTATAGTGCTTGCGAAGAGCCGTCTCCATAAAGAACTTCTGAGTTTTATAATCATCTTCCTCAACCATAGGGATGATATAATATTGCATAAATGCCACTCTTGCTAACCAGTTATTTGGTTGTTCAGCAATTAATTTTAAGAATATTTCCTTACCCTTTTCTGGATTTCCACCTAACATCCTTGGACGAGATGCCTCATAAGTGGCGTAGAAAATCTGACATGCGCCAAAGTTAATACTTGGTTCATTACTACAAACCCAATCGAACATTCCCTTAACTATTGGCAAGTTTGCAACTAGGGCCATATCTGTTTTTTGAAGATTGATCATCCCTCCGAGAGCTTGAGCTGCGAAGATAACACCCTCATAGTGAAGCATTTTTTTTGAAAGATGATTATCGAGAACTTGAACGACTCCACCCTCTTGATTCTGTGACTTAACTAGAGTGTCCCAAGAGATTCCTTCTGACTCTAAAAACTTAACTCCGTAAGAGAATGCTTTTGCATAATTATAGATCGCCTGATCTTTTTCATGACTCTGTAATTCGTCCTTAAAATAATCCTCTAGGTATAAACTCTCATTCACCGCAAAGGCATAACCTGTGTAACCCTTAATAGCAGTCACTAAAAGCTCAGTATCTTCTGGTTTTAAGTGAAGTAGGCCATCGATTAGGGTTAAGTTTGCTAAAGTCCCATTTTTGAAATTATCCCAATTTCCCTGAGTTTCCAGTCCTCTCGTTGCTTCATACATGAGGCTTCCTGTAGTTCCTACAGCAATTTTTTGTACGGATCCACAGCTAGTTAGCAGCGCAAGTGTAAAAAGTGACAACAGTTTGAGAAATAGATGAACTTTAGTCATAGAACGTCTTCCTTTTTGACAAAAATAAGTGAATTACCCCTCTAGATTGCCCTAGATTTCAAGTATTTACAACTCAACGCGCAAGCGGTCATATCTTCCACTTGCAAGAGGTGTATTTTTTGGCAAAATGTGTTAAAATATTTAAATATTTACTCGAGGAATCGAGTTAAGTTTAAACAATTTTTGACCGATATGGTTCAAGATATAGCAATTATAGGCTAAAGGAATCGCCGTTGTTAAAAAACTTAAGAAACGGGCTTTGTGCCGACCTGAGATCACCAATTAAGTAACTTGACTTCTTATAAGTGTGATCTGAAGGTGAACAAAATTCAGACACATAAAATAAGGAGAAGTTGCATGAGCAATTCTAACGAAACCATTCACATTACAGATTCAGCTCAGAAGCTAGAGTCAAAGAGTATTAACAAAGCAAATAAGAGATCTGCTGCTCCAAGCATTAGCTTAAAGCCATCAAGATCTTTTGGTAGAGTTAAGAGTCTAAGACCTAGAACTGCTGTTGGAATTAGAAAGAACACTTTATCAATTGAGGAATTCCAAGGAAAGTAGAGTTGACTACAACTACTCTCTCTTTGTTTTCCTCTTTTTGTCGAAGCTTTCCTGTAAGCTTTTAATCGCCTGCTCTCTCTGAGCATCTAGATCTTTTACGCTTTTTTCAAATGACCATGTTAAGAACCTTTTCCTCGCGAGGAAGAGATTATTGATATAGGTAGACTGAAGGGCCTTTAGCTCTCTAAAGCAAAGACTTCTCTCTTGGTCACTTAGCTTATTCCCACCTCCATCTTTTGGAGAACTGGCCACAAGAATTAACGAGGAGAACTCTCCGTTACAAACCTTTCTCTTGTGGTCGAAGAAATTATCTAAATCCGCCTTGAGTTCCTCTAGCGTTCCTATAAATTCATTAGGCGAAATATCCTTGATCTTGGCAATTTTCCCATGAATCTCATTAGTATATTCGAACGAAGACTTCTTCGCCTGAGCAAAGAGGTTATTAGATGATAATAAGAATGTGAGTAGTACTAATATTTTAATCATTATTCAAAAATAAGTTTATCTTTTTAAAATAGTAATCGAAGTCTTTACGATCTGTAAAAGTGAATTGAAAAGAAAATCTCTTAAAGCGCGATTTAGATCCTCTACTAAGTGAGACAGAGGATTTTGTAATGGAGAGCTGTGCTGCCAGATACTTAATAAAGGCCTTATTCGCTTGTCCATCAATTGGCCTCTCTTTGATGTAGATAATGATCTCCCCTTCATCACCTACAATACTCTTTTCAACTTTCGCTCCAGGCTTCGCCCAGATATTTAATTCAAAAGATAGATAAGAATCTGAACACTCAATCTTATAGGCCTGCACTTTACAGGATTGAAATAACTCCTCTAGATTAGAAACTTCACTAGTGCTCAAAGAGCTCTCTCCACTCTCCATTAGTTGAGTTAGCATGACCTAAGAAGTCTTTAAACTCTCTCAAGAAATCTGAAATTGGAAAGCCAACAACATTGGAGTATGAGCCTTCAACTTTTGAGATAAAGCATAGGCTACGCCCTTGAATTCCATAGGCACCGGCCTTATCAAGTGACTCTCCACTCTCAAGATAGATATCTAATATATCGCGATCAATTTTTTCAAAAGTCACCTGACTTGTGGCCGAAAAAATTCTCTCATGAACTTCTCCACTATCATCTATGTAACTCAAGTAAACACCAGTGACAACACTATGCTTCTTTCCCTCTAACTCTAAGAGCATTCGTTTAGCATCACTTACATCTTTTGGCTTTCCATAGATCTTATCTTCATAAGTAACGATTGTATCAGAGGCGATAATAAAGGGGTTCTCCTCGCCGCGTTTTCTTAGAACACCTAGAATATCTCTTCCCTTTAGAGCAGCTAAATCAGTAGCAACTTCAGTTGGAATAGTTTTTTCAGTAATCTCTTCCACCCCAGACCCAACGATCTCAAAAGGAATATTAAGCCATCCAAGAAGTTCTTTTCTTCTAGGGCTTGAGCTTGCGAGTATTAATTTCATTTTCTTATTTAATTTCATTTATAATCTTCCAGAATTTCTTTTTAGTAGAATTGAGAACTTCTCTCTCACTATCTATATTTAAATTAATATTTTCTCCTCTCATATATTCAACGAGAGCTAAGTTAAAGAACTTAGATGAGTAAACCATATCGTTACTTATTCCGCCAGTTGCTTTCATTTTTTCTCTAAGTCTCTCTGAGGCCAAGAGATTAGATGTCTCCATTCTTCTTGAGTATTCTTTCAAGAATTCAAAGCGCAACCTTAAATCACTTTTAGGATTTTCAAAACTTCCCCACTGACGGTAACCATAGTCATGCGCTAACTTCTTTGCATTACCTGAAATTTTAAAGAACTGACTATACTCTTTTAGCAGCAACTCCCTCGCTACATAAATAGTGGGTATCCTCTTTGTTACAAGCTCTCCCATTTGAAAAAGTCGATTGTCTCCATTTTCTGAAAACTCTCTTCCCTTCTCTCCTATCTCATACCAAGTTCCCTCTGCAATCTCAGGCGTAGACTTATTCTCAAACCCTCTAAAGTAAAAGTTCGCACTTCGCTCTGGTACATCACCAGCAAGACCTAATTGCGAAAAGCTTCGTCTTTTTAAGTAGCCTTTATTTCCAATAAGAGAAATAAATTCAACATTAAGGGACTGTCCCGAAATTGATCCATTGGGAGTGACTAGAAATGAGAAAGTCTCTCTCTTTGGAAGATTCTTATTATTTTCTTCGATTAACTTATTAAGTCTCTTATATTGATTTAATGTACTTTGACTTTCTTCAAGAGAAGAAATGAGATCATCTTCTTTGAAAGAATTACTCTCACTTGTTGGAAGAGCATCGTAGAACTTCATCGGCAAGAAGAGACCATCAGTTTCACGGTCGTTATTCTCAACAAATTTATTCTGCTCTCTACTCAACCAGAGAATATTTCCCGAGTTGATTCTGGCGTGGATGAAATTTGTTTTCTCACCAATATTAAATTCTTTAAATGTGACGGACGAGTACGGAGATAATCTCACCATTGTTCCATCGACTAAAAAGACCCAAGCATAACTATCTTCATCGGTGTGTATTTCATCACCCTCTAAGACCGTAGATCTAAATTGCCCATTGTAGAATCCAATTCCTCTGTAGAAACGGCACTTGCCAACACAATGAAGAACCTTGCCAACGATCTCGCGCTGACTCTTCTCTCTTACAGTCTTCTCCCACTCGGGCCACTTATCTCTTAGCTTTACATCGCGAAGCCATAAGTCGTAATCCAAGAAGTCTATTGGATCTAGCTTCTCCCACTCAACCAGACTCTTATTCATTCCCTTATAGTAGTAATTCTTTTGATACTTCTTTGAGTCGGCAAAAGACACTTTGGCTAGGGCAGCTGAAAAAAGTAGTATTAATAGTATTCTCATAGCTAAGGTATCGGAATTTCGAGACTTTAATTCAACAAACTCACCCTAAGGGTAGGATTTCGGCAAATATTGACCAATCTGAACGCGGAGCAAGAATAAGCTATTAATTTCATGTAGAATTTGGTAATCTTTGGCCCTTTAAAACCACTAATTTCGAAATTAAAATCTGGAGTTTTTCCGTGTCAGAGACAGAGAATTCAAATCAAGAGAGTTTTTCATTCGTTGAGAATGAACACAATATTTTAGCTTTTTGGAAAGAGAATGATATTTTCAAAAAGTCCCTAGAAAATACTCGCGATAAGAAACCATATATTTTCTATGACGGACCTCCATTTGCAACAGGTCTACCTCACCACGGTCACCTCTTGGCCTCTACTCTTAAAGATATTGTTCCAAGATATTGGACAATGAAGGGTCGCTACGTTGAGAGAAGATTTGGTTGGGATTGCCACGGTCTTCCAGTTGAGCATGAGATTGATAAGAAACTTGGAATGTCTGCTCAAGATGCCGTTGAAAAACTTGGCGTTAAGGCCTACAACGACGAATGCCGTGGGATTGTACAGCGCTATACCAATGAGTGGGAAAAGACTGTTTCTAGAATTGGCCGTTGGGTTGATTTTGAAAATGACTATAAAACAATGGACCCAACTTTCATGGAATCATGTTGGTGGGTATTCAAGCAACTTTGGGAAAAGGACTTAGTCTATCAAGGTACTAAGGTCGTTCCTTTCTCAACTGCCCTCGGTACAGTGCTCTCAAACTTTGAAGCATCGTCTAACTACCAAGACGTTCAAGACCCAGCGATCACAGCTCTTTTTAAAGTTGATGGCAAAGAAGACACTTTCTTCGCAGCTTGGACAACAACACCTTGGACACTTCCTTCAAACCTCTGCCTATGTGTTGGTCCAGAGATTGATTATGTAAAAGTGAAGGACGAAGATAAGAATATTTTCATCTACCTTGGTAAGGCTCGCCTTGAGCACTACTCAAAGAAGAGAAACTTAACGGTAGTAGAAGAAATGAAAGGCTCTGCCCTTAAAGGTATGACCTACGAACCACTCTTTGACTTCTTTAAAGAGTTCAAAGAAGAAGGTGCGTTTCAAATTCTAAATGACGACTACGTAACAACTGAAGACGGTACAGGTATTGTTCATACTGCTCCGGCGTTTGGTGAAGACGATAATAGAATTATGAAAGAAGCCGGGATCGAAGCTATCGTTTGCCCTGTTGATGACGCTGGAAAGTTTAAGGCGACAGTAGCTCCTTATAGTGGAGTTCATGTAAAAGAAGCCGATAAACAAATCATTAAAGATTTAAAAGATAGTGGAAAACTCTACGAGCAATCAGTTCTCGTGCATAGTTACCCATTTTGTCCAAGGTCAAACACTCCTCTAATCTACAAGTCTATCCCATCTTGGTATATCAAAGTAGAAGAGAATGTAAGCAAACTTCTTGAATCTAACTCTCAGATTAACTGGGTACCGGGACATATTAAGGCCGGAAGATTTGGTAAGTGGCTTGAAGGAGCAAGAGACTGGGCCGTATCTAGAAATAGAGTGTGGGGAACTCCACTACCTATTTGGAAGAACGATGTAACAGATAAGTGTATTTGCGTTGGTTCAATTGAAGAGCTTAAAGAACTCTCTGGAGTTGAATTAGAAGATCTTCACCGTGAACATGCAGATGCTGTGACATTTACAATCCAAGGTGAAGAAGGAACATATAAGAGAATCACAGAAGTTTTTGACTGCTGGTTTGAGTCTGGTTCAATGCCATACGCACAACTTCACTACCCATTTGAGAATAAAGAAGTTTTTGATCAAGGTTACCCTGCTGAGTTTATCGCGGAAGGACTCGATCAAACGAGAGGTTGGTTCTATACCCTCACAGTGCTTTCAACTTCTCTCTTTCAAAAGCCTGCATTTAAAAACGTTATCGTAAACGGTCTTGTAATGGCCGAAGACGGTAAGAAAATGTCTAAGAGTTTAAGAAACTTCACTCCACCTGATAGTTTGATGGAAGAGTACGGAGCAGATGCCCTAAGACTCTATCTAATCAACTCAGGTCTTGTGCGCGGAGAAGAGCAGCGATTTGCAGACTCAGGTGTAAAGGACATGGTAAGACGTGCCCTTCTTCCTTGGTTTAATGCATTTAAATTCTTCCAGACATATGCTGAAGTAGACGGTTGGAATGTGTCAGAGCACTATAATGAAGGCGACAATATTGTCGATCAGTGGGTTGTTTCTAAGCTTCAAACAATGAAGAGAAATATTGCTAAAGAGATGGAGGCTTATAAATTATATAACGTCGTTCCTGCCCTCTTTAACTTTATTGAAGATTTAACAAATTGGTATATTCGCCTCAACAGATCACGCTTCTGGGGAGAAGGGCTCAATGAAGATAAGTGTGCAGCGTACTCTACTCTTCACTATGTCCTCACTGAAGTTTCTAAGTGTATGGCGCCATTCGCTCCATTCCTATCTGAATTTACTTATGCAGAACTAAAGAAATTCAATGCAAATGAGACGATGGAGTCTGTTCATCTTTGTGACTACCCTGTTGCAAAAGAAGAGAAGATTAAGCCAATGCTTGAAGATGCTGTCGATAGAATGCAACAGCTTATTCTCCTAGGAAGACAAAAGAGAAACCAAGTTCAAATTAAAGTTAAGACTCCACTTGCGAGCTTAACAATCATTCATAAAGACCAAGAGCTCTTGGATGAAATAGCAAAACTTGAAACTTATATTCAAACTGAGTTGAATATTAAAGAGATCAAATACTCTACTCACGAAGATGAATTTATCAATCTCTTTGCAAAACCAAACTTCAAAGTTCTTGGTAAGAAGCTAGGAAAGAGAATGGGACAAGTTGGAAAACTTATTCAGGCCCTAAGCGCTCAAGAGCTAGCAAAGTTTGAAGAGGATGGAAGTATTACTTTAGACGGTGAGAAACTTATTTCTGAAGATATCGATATCTTTAGAGAGGCCAAGGAAGGAACTCAGGCCCTATCAAATAGATTTATCTCTATTGATATGGATGTAGTTCTTACTGATGATCTTCTTGAGGAAGGTCTTGCTAGAGAAGTTGTAAATAGAATTCAGAGACAAAGAAAAGATTCAGGACTCAATATTGACGATAGAATTAATATCGAATTCAGTGCAAGTGATAAGCTTAAGGCCGCTATAGAGAAGCATACTGAGTATATTTCAGGTGAAACTCTTGCCAATTCTCTATCATCTAAAGATTCAATTGAAGGGACAGAATATGAGATTGAAGGTGAAAACCTCAATCTGTCCATAATTAGAGCATAAATAAATAATCAGGAGGGAACTCTTTCCCTCCTAATTTTCGATACTTGAGCATTTTTTTTGAAATTTAAACTAAAATTGAGTGAGAAGCTGCCGAATAGATATACACTATTGTCTATACGAGGATAAATCCTGGAGAAAATTATGGCCTGCTCGCAACCTTTTAAGGGACAAATTAAACTTGTCACTGGAAATCAAAGAAAAACCCTTTTAAACTTTGATCTCCCAGAAAAAGAAGCCTCCTTTAGCGATTTCCTCATGTGTTCCCATTCAAAATTAAAACTCACCAAAGAAGAAAAAAGAGAACTCAGCTTAGACCATAGAAAAATCATTCAACAATACCTTTCACTTGATTCAAAAACCCTACTCGAATATGTAGATGAATTTGTAAGTGCACTTCCCGACTCTAAGAAGTGGATTAAGGTAACAACACAAGATTTTGGTAGTTATATTTGTTTAGCGGCTATCTCAATGGGAAAGATACCAAAAGATTTAAGGGTATCATTTGAACTTCTCGATACACCTACAGAGTTAATTCCTAAGAAGCTCAATAAGAATTTACAGAGAAAGAATATCTCTGTGAACTTCACTTATAGCGAAGACTCTTGGGTAACTCCATTTAAGTCACTCTATAAGACTGCCGCTTAGTTCACTTTGACAAAGGCCTATATTGCACCGACAATTAATTGATGACTTCAATTAAGGCAGCTTTATTTCTAGTAATTCTTCTACTCTCCTATCCATCAATGGGTCAGTACTCTTTCTATGCAATAAAGAAATCAGATATTAGGATGAGCAACGAGAGTTTTAGACGATACGCTAAACCTCAAATCAGAAGTATTATCAACGAATACTTTCATGTTCTAAAGAAAGTATCCCCCGAGTCAGCTCCTATAATTTCTCTTAGAAGAAATTTAAGACAACTTTACTTAGAGTCCGCCGAGCTCACTAAAGAATGTGACCCAAGAGATACGACTCCCAAAGAGAATTGTGTCACCCAAATAAATGACTTCTCAAGAAAACTTAAACTCTATGAGTCAGAGCTCTACTCGCAAATTGAAGACTTTAAGATTCTACCAAAGAGAATTAATGACTCTCTGATCTACAAAAATTTGATGGATGAGTTAGTACTTTCTAATTCAAAAGTTAATTCTCATTTTGATGAATTTAAAATGCTTAGGGCCACAGACTTTCAAAGATACTCTTCAAGTCCTTCCCAAATAGAAGGTCTTCTCTATAACTCGCTAGAGCTATTAGATTTAAAAATTAATATTCTCATTCCATTTAAGTATAGAGTTGAATTCGATAATGTTTGGTCTGCTTATATTAAAGTTTTAGAACAAAGAGTTCTCACTCCTAGCGATAAAGAATATCTTCTCGCTCATCTTGAAAGACTCAATATCGATTGGAATAGCTTTCATAAGAATATGACCAAGGGTAATTACGACATCCCTCTGCCTAAAGTGAAAGTCACAAATATTATGCACAACCGCTGGAATTCAATTTTAAAATTAATTTTAAGAAGGTAAAAAAAAGGCCCTCTTTCGAGGGCCTCATATTTCAACTAGATTTTAGATGTTCTTCTCATCTTGCTTGCAGATTTGTTTCTACGTTTCTCTGCTGCTTCAAGCTTTTCGATTCTACGAATTGAAGGCTTCTTGAATTCTTTTCTCTTTCTGTACTCACGTACAACACCAAAAGATTCGCAAAGTCTCTTGAATTTTCTTAGAGAACGTTCTGCACCAAGTTTGTCATCAATTGAAATATAAATTGAGTAGTTCTTGTCTTTTGCCATTTGAAAATCACCCCCTCTTCGGCTTGATATTACCTTCTTCTGAAGGCCTTGGACCCAAATCAGGGTCTAGCTTTTATAAGATGCATAAGTTAGGATGCAACCGTTACAAAGTCAATAGTTTTCCATAGTTGGGTAAATAAATGAATGAAAATAATAAGCAAAACTCTCAATCTGACCTATTTTCAACAACTTCTAGCGCCACAAATGACGCACATAGAGATACTACTCATGGGCCTCTCCCTTTTAGGGCCAGACCAGAGAGTTTCGAAAACTACTTTGGCCAAGAGCATATCTTCACTCGTTATAAGTTCTTAAAAGAGAAGAATTTTCCAAGTCTCATTCTTTGGGGGCCTCCAGGAACAGGTAAAACAACCTTGGCCCATATCCTCGCCGCAAATAGTGAGTGCGAATTATATAATTTCAACGCAGTCTTAGGTGGAGTAAATGAGCTAAAGAAACTCATTACGACAGCTCTGCAAACTAAAGCTGACTTTGGAAGAGAGGCCATTATTTTTGTGGATGAAATTCACCGCTTCAATAAGGCCCAACAAGATGCCCTCCTTCCCTATGTTGAACAAGGAAGCTTTAAGTTTATTGGGGCCACAACTGAGAATCCAAGAAGCTCTGTTAATAAGGCGCTCCTTTCAAGAGTTCAAATTATTGAGCTTAAAAAACTTAGTGAAGAAAATCTTGTACACATCATTGAAAATGTTTCTAAGAAGTTTGATATTAAAATCACTACAGAGGCGATTCAATTTATTGGTGACTACTCTAACGGTGACGCAAGAAATGCATTGAATATTTTAGAGGTCATTGAAAAGAGCTTAGCTTCCAAGGGAGAAGAGCTAGGTCTTGAGACGATTAGACCACTGGTTCTAGAAAACGCGAGAGAGTACGATAGAAATAAAGATCGGCACTACGATGTTATCTCTGCATTCATAAAAAGTATGAGAGGCAGTGACCCTAACTCCGCCATTCTTTGGCTCGCTGTCATGCTTGATGGCGGCGAAGACCCTGTCTTTATAGCCAGACGACTTGTCATTTTTGCTTCAGAAGATATTGGCAATGCAGACCCGACAGCACTGAGTGTTGCCACGGCTTGCTTACATGCTGTTGCCCAGATAGGAATGCCAGAAGCGAGAATAAACCTAGCGCAAGCAACAACCTACTTGGCCTCAACAGTGAAGAGTAATGCAGCTTACAATGCTATTAATGCGGCCCTTGCTTATGTTGAAAGTAATCAGACAATTCAAGTTCCAGATCATTTAAAAAACTTTCCACCTAAAGATACTCCAAAGTATAAATATCCACATAGCTATCCTCACCACTTTGTTAAGCAAGATTATTCTCCAGAACAAACGCCTGAGTTCTATTTCCCAACAGAGATTGGTGTGGAAAAGAATATAAAAGAGAGATTAAAGAAGCTGTGGCAGAGTTAACTATAAAGCGTTAACTCTCCATGCAGCACTTGATTGCAGTGTTCTTAGAACAAGATTAAGACCATTATGAGAAGAGATATCTCTCTTTGGTATAAGTGAGACTAGCTCATCTAAGTATTCTGTACTAGCGGGAAGTTCTTTTAATAATTTTTCAATCATCTGCGCGGCTTGCGCAAACGCCCTAGAACTATCAGCTCCAGTACTTCCGGCCATTTGATAACTTGGAAGAATCACCTCTAAGTCTTTAACTAATTTATTCATTAAAGATGCAGAACTTGAGTGATCAGGAGAGACACCTAGAGATTTTGCCCAGTCACTTAGAGACTCTAATCCTGCTGCGTAAACGAAGAAAGGCTCCACTCTATCAAAGTCATATCCCCAACTCACTCTCTTAACTTTTACTCCATAACAAACAACATCGCGGGCCTCTGCAGTTAAAGAATGAACTTCGACCTCGTGAAGAGCACTAAGTTCATACTGCTTACTTCCTTCAATGCATCTAAAGTCACAAGTGAATTTATACATCTTCGGGTAGTTTGTTTGACTAGGAAAATCAATATATCTCTTAGAAGATGGAATCGCTTCACACTGAGCTTCTAAGAGCTCTGCGTGAGTGATTCCCATTGAGACAATAAATGCGAGAACGAATTTTATCACTTAATAAGACCTTCGAAAGTATCAATTTGTTCGTTAACAATCTTCAAACTATCATTCCAAAAATCGCACTTAGTTATATCTAACCCTAAGTGTTTTTGTACTAAGTCTTCGGCCTTCATTCTTCCAGTGTCTCTTAACAGAGCGATGTAAGCATCATTAAATTTATCACCAAGCTTCTCTCTCTGCGCTAGAACTCCTAAACTAAAGAGCGAACCAAAGAGGTATGGATAATTATAGAAACCAAGCTCTGCAATTGAGAAGTGAAGTTTTGAGGCCCAGAACATTTCATCGTACTCACTTAATGAGTCTCCGTACCACTTCTCCCATGCGTCTCTCATTAGAGTTTTCATCTGAGCAGGCGTAAGAGTTTGCTCTTTTCTCATTTCAACTAATGACTTCTCAAAATCAAAGCGAGCAGGAATATTACAGATCATCGCCCCAGCTGTCTCAGCATTTTGCCAAGCAATCTCTAACTTCTCCTCTTCACTCTCAAGAGTTTCAAAGAGGTATTCACGCACGAGCGTTTCTGCAAAAATAGAAGCTGTTTCAGCTAGAGTCATTGAATAGTAAGTTTCATCAAGAGGTAAATCTCTCATAACCCAGTTGTGATAAGCGTGACCAATCTCGTGAGCAAGAGTAATGAGATCTCCCATTGAACCTGAGTATGTAATAAAGACTCTTGGCTCTCTCACACTAGCAAAACCTGTGCAATATGCACCCGGCTTTCTAAACTCTGTCGGTCTAGCATCGATCCAATTCTTCTCATACATCATTTGAGCAAAGGCTCCCATGTCTGGACTTAATCTATTGAAAGCCTTTTCAATTGTATCAATGGCGTCTTTAAAAGAAATCTTAGCACTCTCTTTACTTGGAGCTGGTGCAAGAAGATCCCAAGGACCAAGCTGATCCTTTCCAAATTTCTTGGCCATCAACTTTACGGCCCTTTGACCGATCCCTCTAGACTCATAAGTTGAATTTATAAGAGCATCTAATGTTTCTCTAGTAATTCTTGATTGAGAACAAGAAATATCTAGGTAGTGAAGTTCTTTCTTTTCAGAACGAACACTCGCCTCTTCAAGTCTCCATCCATTAATAGCATTTAAAATAGCGCAAACACTTTCTTCGTGAACCTTCCAAGCCTCCTGAACTCCTCTCCAAGCTGCTTCTCTAAGCTTAGCATCAGATCCTCTTGTCATAGAGGCCGCCATTGCATAATTTACTTTCTCTCCATTCACATCACAGACAAGTCTTCCACAAAGATCATTATATAATTTTCCCCATGCCATTAAGCCGTCTGTAGACAATCCATTAATTAGAGACTCTCTCTTGGCATCAAGTGTATGGTCTTTAAATTCTCTACTTAATGAAATTTGAAATCTCTTCGCCTCAAGCTCTGGCGTAAAGAACTCTTCTAAAGTTTCATCTGTAACGACTGTGAGATAAACTGACAAAGGAGAATATACTTTTGATCTCTCGGCCATAATCTTAGCAACTTTAGAGCGTAAAGACTTTGCAACTTCATTTGAAGAGTCGACACTCAAAGTTGAATGAATAAATGTACTCACTGTTCTAAGAGAAACTGTTAATTCCATATTAACTTTTGTCATCTCTCTAGCAATAGAGACTAACTCTTTACTCTCTTGCTCTCTAGCATCTAGTGCTCTTGAGAGGATCTCAGAGTTTTCTCTTTGAGTATTAATTAATTGCTGGGCCTTTTCTAAATCACTACCAATTTTAGTGTCTTCGATAGACTTATAGATATTTGTATTATCCCACGTTGTTGTATCTTGAATGATCTCCATTCTACTCTCCTAATAATCTCCCAGAGACATAAGCTTTAAATCAATTGTCGTCTGGTTTCCAGGTGCAATTTTAAAGTCCACACTTCTCTCGATATGGAAAATTGTTGGCCCCTCTATTTTTATATTCACGATATGTTCTTTTAAATTTTCTTTATCCAATTTACCTGCATAGTAAAACTCGTAGACTCGAGAGTTCTTCTTTTCCTTCACATCATCCAGAAAGAAACTCTTTCCAATAACCTTATTGGCCTTAAATGATTTAGCATCAAAATTAAATTTAAACTCAGGCTCTCTACCAGAGAAATTAATTGAGTTCTTAGTGACTTCCAATTTTAACTTAACCACAAAACTTCTTGCCTGCTCAGTGACCTCTGGAGCTGGCTTTTCTAAAAAGTGATTTAAATAGAAATTTATCGCTGGATGATCACACTCAGAAAGAATTCGACATTCCACAGGAATCTTAACCACTCCAGGCACAAAGAGCACTGGAATATGAGCAGCATTTACAGCAATAGTCTTAGCATTATTAAAGAACTTCGTTTCTTTGGCAGGAATCTTATCTCCAAATCCAGGATAGTACTTTTTATGGTTCTTTAAGTAATAGAAATTCATGGTCGCTGATGAAACAGGAACAGTTGTATCGTCCTGTAAATTACCAGCAGAACTAGAGAGCGATGGAAGCCTATGAACAACCCCCACAATATTCAAAATATTTAATGAGTGAAGGAAGTTAAGAAAGGGCTTTTCCTTTCCCATGAGAAGCGACTGCATTTTATCAATCATCGCACTTGGAAAATACATATCTTCCAACTCTTTCTTTCCAAGGGACATGATCTGTCTAAGCCTTCTTGAGAGAAGAGGTATAGTCGTGATCTCTGTTCCACCATATGGTGTCGCTGCAGAAATATATGTTTTCATAAATCTCTTAATTAGAGAGAAGTCTGTGAACTCACTATCACCTTTATAACTATGATAAAGCCAGTTCATTGTGACGAGTCCACCTTGAGAGTGTGCCAAGATAGAGAAATGATCTCCCTCTTCCAACTCTCTTCCTTTAAAATATTCGCGAA
This sequence comes from Halobacteriovorax marinus SJ, assembly GCF_000210915.2. Classification (NCBI taxonomy): domain Bacteria; kingdom Pseudomonadati; phylum Bdellovibrionota; class Bacteriovoracia; order Bacteriovoracales; family Halobacteriovoraceae; genus Halobacteriovorax; species Halobacteriovorax marinus. The sequence continues at coordinate 703,772 of NC_016620.1, read as the reverse complement.
AAAAGACTGAGAAGCTCTTAGCAAAGTCAACGGTCGTTAAATCATCATTTCCAGTTTGATATTCAAAGCTCTCTAGAAAGAATTGAGTCTCCCTTGAGTTCTCATTTAAAAGACCATTTAAAACAATATTGGCAGCCCCAAAGGCCTTATCAGAATCGCCGATTCCGTGAATCATAAAGATATGATGTTTAGAAGCAAGAGTTGAGCACGATAAAAAGAGTGCTATAACTGAGATTATAAGCTTATTGGTTCTTTTCATAATGCGTAAAGCTAACAAATCACTCTACGCATTGGCAATAACTAGCTTACGGGTATGAAACTCTGATAGACATGGCCTTATGATCAGAGGATTCTAGCTCACCGTGAACTCTTGAGCTGTGAAGTTTAAGGTCTTTAATGAAGATATAATCGATTATTCGACCAGTCATTCCCGATCTATAACGAGTATCTTCCTTATACGTCACCTCTTCGAAGCCATGTCTCTTAAAGAAATTTCTCATGTAGTTGGTCTTTGTCCAAGAACGACAGTTAAAGTCACCTCCAAAGACAATTGGTCCTTTGTGGTTTTTTATGAGTTCACTCGTTTGCTCTAACTGATGAAAGAAGCCTTGTATTGGCGAGAAGTTAATTGCGTGAATACTGATTGTAAGCAGCTCTTCTGCACGGTTTTCCATTGGGTAAGTTGCTGTTGTAATCACTTTATGAGTAGAAACTATAGGCTCACGATACTTTGTTCTAAAAAGCTCAACATTCGTTGGGTTAACTCTTGAGGCAATGGCCGAGCCAGAGAAAGAGTTAGGATACTTGGCGTATGTAAAACTAATTCCTGTATCAAAACGAAAGCCACTCACTTCAGAGTAAGCGTCTTGTAATTGTGGATTAGAGTCCGTCTCTTGAATAAGGATAAGATCTTTATCTTCAATAATCTTTGGGAAGTCATTCTTAAAACTTTCCTTTTTTCCCTTATAGATATTCCAAATAAGTAAGGAAATATCATTGGGATCAAGCGCATCTTTAGAGGCCCTACCAGTCACCATGTGAATTTCATCTAGTGGAGGCGTCGTATAACCAGCAATTGAAGTGTAAGCAAAACCTGTATTCGCCATTAGGAGAGCGAAAACAGAGACAAGTGATTTTCTAAATAATTTATTCATAACTAAATTCTAGCGTTACAGGAAATTGATTGGATATGAAAAAATAAGGCCTTATGCGCAAATAAAAAAGGCCACATCAAAGTGGCCCTTAAGTATTTATGATTTGCTTATTATTAATCCCAACGATTAAAAGTAATGTGCATATCTGTCAGCATATTCGTTGTGACAAAGAAGTAACCCAAATTAGTCTCAACATAGCAAACTCTAGAAGAAGGAACTCCTCTTAGGATTTGATCACATCTATTGTGTGAACGTCCTCTTGCACTTCTACCAAAGTTAATAGCTTTTGGAGAACAACCAACTTCATCAATTAAGATTCTAATCATCTTAATCGCTAGAGCTAGGTGGTCATTACCATAATCTCTAACTTCATAATCATCTAAACTAAGTGTGTGAGAAATTGAATCTGTATTAAAGTCATTTGTTAATCTATTAATACATCTTGTCTCATCTGCACTTGCAAATTCTGAAACAGCAAATAAAAGAAAGCTTGTTACAACTACAAATCTCGCAAATTTCATCTAACGCTCCTTGAAGCTTATCGTGTGTGTAAGTGTTTTGTGGGCTAAATGTATAGCAAGTTAGGCAGCAACAATCAAAGTCTTTTAGTCAATTTTTGAAGCCCTTAAGTGACGCAGGCCAAAGCCTTTAATAAAACAAGACCTAATATTAAATATTAGAAAAACTTAAAAAAATGTTGGCCATATAGAATTCAGAAACCTATAAACGCCCCACACACTTTTAAACAGTACTTAAAAGTACAGAGGAATAAACCCAATGAAAGCAATCCTAGCCCTATTTCTTTTAACTATTTCTTTAAGCTCACAAGCTGCAAGCAACTACTACCCTTCTGATTTAAACGCAAAACTAACTAAGGGAACTCTTAAAGGAGAGCAACTTAAAGAAGCCCTCTTTAATGTACTTTCTCAAGTTCATACAAAGAGAAAAGGTAAAGCCGATATCCTCGGATGTACTGGTAAAGAAGGAACTTGCTACTCGCAAAAGGTTCTAGGTTATAGAGGAGCAAGAAAGGTTCTCTTCGGTAAACTTCACCTAGAAGAAGGCGCAAACGGTTACTACTTAAAAGACGTGTACTGTCGTAAAGTTATTACTTCAAGTCAGACGAATATCGGACCAAATAGAATCCCAAATAGCAATATTGTAAACTGTGAGCACACTTGGCCACAGAGTAAATTCTCAAGAAACTTTGAAAAAGAAATGCAAAAGAGTGATCTTCACCACCTCTACCCTACAGACTCAAAGGCCAACAGCATCAGAGGTAACTTTGAATTTGGTAACGTTGATAGCTGGGGAGAGATCAGAGACTGTGAAGCTTCACACTCCGAAGCTCCAGGTCACTTTGAGCCACCAACTGAGCACAAAGGTAATGTTGCAAGAGCACTTTTCTACTTCTCTGTAAGATACAGAATGCCAATCAGCGCTGAGCAAGAGCAAACAATTAAAGAGTGGCATATTCAAGATCCTGTAGATGCAGAAGAAAGAGAGAGAAATGATGGGATTTACGCCGTTCAAGGAAATAGAAACCCATTTATCGACTACCCTGAATTAGTTGATCATATTTCAAATTTTTAAGTTAACTTAGTTAACATTTCATACGAAAACCTCACGAATGTGAGGTTTTTTTATTTAAAAATACAATCCTAACAATTTTATAAGCCTAATCTAATAAAAAAAATTGGCCAGACCTTAAGTTAGCTGTGTAAAATTTTCATGCCCAATTCAAAGGATTATAGCGTGAAATTGCTTTTTATTTTGACTACCCTATTTGCCACTTTTACTTCAACTACATTTGCCGGTCACTCTTACTACCCACAATCATTTCAAGATGCAGTGGAGAGAGGAGATCTTGACGGTGAAAGATTAAAGGACGAGTTAAAGAAGATCCTCACTTCAAGACATCAAGTGAATCATGGAAAGGCAGATACACTAGGTTGCTCTTCTAATTCTAAAGATTGTTATTCTCATATCAACCTAGGATATAAGACAGCTAGAAAACACCTCTTCGGAAATATGGCCCTGGGTCACCTACAAAAAGATGATGAGTATTACCTCTACGGTGTTTACTGTGAGAATAAATTTACCAGCTCAAGAAATACGGGAACAATTGGTCCAATGAGTATTCCAAATAGTAATGTTCTTAACTGCGAGCACACTTGGCCACAGAGTAAGTTTACTCGTACTCAATCAGGACACCAGAAATCAGACCTTCACCACCTCTTTCCTACAGATTCAAAAGCAAATAGCACTCGTGGAAACCACGACTTTGGAGAAGTGAGAAATGGTAAAGACCCAGCACCAAATTGTGACGAGTCTCAAGTAAGTTCAAGTGGAAATAGAGTTTTCCAACCGGCCGTTAATCATAGAGGAAATGTTGCCAGAGCAATGATGTACTTCGCGATTAGATACAACGGAAAAATCAAAGCAGACACTGAAAGAATTTTTAGAAAGTGGCACCAAGAAGATCCAGTTGATGCAGCAGAGATTGCAAGAAATAATGGAGTCTATGATGTCCAAAAAAATAGAAACCCATTTATCGATTACCCAGAGCTAGTAGACTTTATTCAAGACTTCTAATCGCTCAATCTACTCCTGTGTAGGTTCAACTTATACAGGAGACTACTTCCCCTCTAAATTTATAATAACTATTTAAGTGGTGAATACTTCTTAAGTTTTCTTTGCAAAGACTGGCGATGAATTCCTAGCTTCTTAGCGGCTAGAGTTATATTACCGCCACACTCATTGAGAACAAATTCAATATACTCTCGCTCTTTTCGCGCAAGACTTGGGTATTGTTGCTCGTTGGTACTAAAGTTAGAATCCTCAAAACTTGAAAGTAACTCTTCAAATTGAATTGGCTTAGCGAGGTATTGCTTTGCTCCTCTCTTAACTGCTTCAACTGCTGTTGAAATTGATCCAAACCCTGTGAGCATAACGAGAGTAATAGAAGGATTTTGGCTCTTGATAAATTCTAGAGCATCCAATCCATTTCCAGTACCAATACGAAGATCGATGACTCCCCACTCAAAGCTTGAAATATCCCCTCTATCCCTTAACTCATTAAGAGACGTTGAGAAATGGCACTCATGGGAGCGGTCTCTAAACTCCAAGGCCAAACTCTCACAGAAGTTTCTATCATCATCAACTATAATTACTTTGCTCATACATGAGTCCTTTTCTTAAAAGTCATATGAGTACAAACTAGCTCTTCGGTCTCATTAGAAATAGTGAGAGAAGCGCCAATACTATCGAGGAAGATCTTCGCATTATAAAGACCTAATCCAGTCCCCTTCTCTTTAGTCGTAACAAAGGGCTCACCAAAGTGCCTCAAAACAAGAGGGTCTAATTGGGAGTGATTATAAATTTTAACTTCAAGTCTTTCTCGCTCATCAATAATCTCAACCCAAGTTCCTTCCTCACCAGAAGCTTCGATCGCATTCTCTAGAAGATCGACGAAGATCTGTGAGAAGCTAATCATTGGTAGAAATAAAATGCTCTCATTGGACTTGGTCTCAATTTTTAAATTCCATCCTTTGAAGCGTATAATATTTCTAATGGCCTCAACTGCATTAAGTTCTTCAAAGCTCACCTCTTCACTATCAATTGATATTTGCTGAATTCTTCCAAGAGAGCGTAAACACTTAGTAGTCGCCTGATCAATAATGTCGATATCCTCATCACTCAAAAGGGACTTATCTCTTTTAAGGCGATTTACTTTTAAGAGAATAGTATTTAGCGGCGTGGCCAATTCATGACTAAGTCCTGCCGAAAGAAGACCATAGGCCTTAAGTCTATCGGCTTGATGGAGCTGTTCTGAAATTTGAGAAAGATTGCGCTCCATAATTTGAAGAGACTTCTTAATCCAAATGAGCAGAGGCCATAGAATTCCTAAGACAACGATATTTCCTATAAAGTAACTTAAAGAACTAAGTTCCACTCCATCTGTTAAAAGACTCGGCAAAGGAGCCCACCATAGAAAGAGTATACTCAATAGACAGAAGAGAAAGAAGAGAGCGGATTGCTTACTCTCTAGAAGAACTCCCCCAAGAATAAAGTATATAAAAAGAAAGGAAGTAAAGGGAGAAGCTAGTCCTCCACAGATTGAGATACAAATCGTTAAGGTTGAAAGATCAAAGAGAATATTAAAGAAGATATCCCACTCTGAGAGCGCCTCACTAACTCGAAGCTTACTAATAGAATATGAGTTAAAAACACCCACTCCAATTAATATCAAGCACAGCGAGGCAAAAGTGTATCGATCAATTTTATAGAGAAGCATGAGAACACATAGAAGAATACTCATTAATGCGAGTACGGCCCAGCGCAAATTCACTAAGAGTGAGAATTTCGACGGTCTCTTATGTTGTAACTGACTGTAATTTAATAAGCTATACTTCATACTTACGCCTAATATAGACAATGCTCTAGCGGCCGTAAATAGGGCCGCAACAATATGATGCGTGGACAGAAATACCAATAAACGATATGTAAGCTACATGAAAACACTACTAATTTCCCTACTTATTTCCATAACAACTCACGCCCATAATGGAGCACTGACTAAAGCAAAACTCTTAAATGGCGAGAGCTTTCAATCACTCGCGGCCAAAGAGAAAAAGCTAGTTGTCTTCTTTCTAAGTGCATCCTGTCCGTGTACGAAGAAGAATATTCCCTACTTACAAAAACTTAGTAAAGAATACTCTCACTTTCAATTTATAGGTGTTCACTCCAATGCCAATGAGAATTTAGATTTAGCAAAGAAGGAGTTTTCAAATTTCGACTTTCCAATTGCCTATGATGAAAAGGGTGAAATTGCAGATCAATTTAAGGCGACGAAGACTCCACACGTTTTTGTTGTGAGCGCCAGTGATGAGATTCTCTACCATGGAGGAGTCACTAATAGTATTGACCCAAAGAGGGCAAAGAACTTCTACCTAGATAATGCCCTTAAAGATATAACAAATCACAAGGAAGTCAGACAAAAATTTGCCAAGGCCCTAGGCTGCTACATAGTGAGATAATGATGAAGTACCTTTTACTACTTTCTTTTACTCTCTTGTTCTCTTGTGGAAAATCACCTCTATTAAATCACGAGACTGAGCGCAATCAGAGTACACAAAATCAAAGTGCCCTTCTTTCTAAACTTAATTTTAAAAACTCTGAGCTGAGCCTCAGCATCCAGTGGATTAAAGGCCCTTTTTCTGATGCGAGTTTAGAAAACTCTTTTATGATTATTGTTCAAGATAGAAATGGAAATCTTAGCGATATTCCAAATGAAAGTGAGTTTTATATTTGGGGGTGGATGCCTTCAATGGGACATGGCACTGCCGATGATGGATATACTGAAAGACTTTCTAAAGGCATTTACCTTCAAAGAGAATTCTACTTTAATATGGGTGGAGACTGGGAAATTAACTTAGAACTCTATAAGAATAACCAATCTATTGATGCAACAAAGATTCGCCTTGACCTATGAAAAGAGTAATTCTTAGCTTCTTTATTCAAGTCAATATTTATGCAGCTGCTTGCTGTGGTGGAAGCTCGGCCATCCCCTCTCTAATAACTGGAGATAATAATTCTCAATTCTCACTATCTCAATCCATGGGAACAGTCGTAGGGAGAACTTATGAGAGAAATAGAAATGTCTTTTACACTGACAATAAAGAATATAAAACTTTTACAACTTCTCTAAAAGGAGCTCACCTTATCACTCCTCTTTTTCAAGTGGGGGCAGGAGTCTCGCTAGTTAGTAAAGATAATAGAGATGGAACGACCAAAGAGACAAAAACTCTACTGGGAGATACTGACTTAAGCCTCGCTTATGAATACCTTCCTGAAACTTTCTATTCAGTATGGAAACCTAGAGGGTTTGTTTATCTAAAACACATTTTTCCAACTGGAAAGTCTAATTTTGAAACTGACACTCGCCTTTTGACTGATGTTTCAGGGAAAGGACAACATATCAGCTCACTTGGATTCGTTTTTACAAAGATCTTTAGAAGTATTGATTGGCAAATTTACAATGAGTTCAAATACCTTCACCAAGAGAGTATTTCGAATAAGGAAATTTCTCACTCCTTCGGGGATACTCAAGGCCTTAGTTTTGGCTACTCCCCCAATAATGGAGCGATAAGAACTCAACTAGGACTTTCCCGCCACCATTTTCAAGAGAAAGATATTTTAATCAATAACGTGAATCAAGTATCTAATCGAGAAGAGTATTATGACTTTGAGGTTGGACTCAACTATATGATTAATGATTCAACTTACTCGCTCACTTATAGTGATCAAACAATTTTTGGACCAACAGAAAATACAACCCTTTCAAGAACAATATCAATTAGCTGGCTAGAGAGATGGCCATTATAGGAGTTACTATGAAGAAGATTTTTATCTCACTACTACTTGCAGTTTCACTTCATTCATTTGCCGAGTGCGATGTATTTCTAGAAGAAGTAAATACTTGTGTCGAGTATAATTGGACGGAAGGTCCTTACTTAAATGTTGGACCGGCGAGAGACTTCTCAGAACTTTCTGTTAAGTTCTTTGATGCAGACGATGCAAGTGAAGCTGCAATTGATAAAGAATTTATCGAAGTTCTACCTTGGATGATTATGCCAAATATGCAACATGGTACAAGGCCAGTTGTCACAACAGAACTTAATGATGGAAGCTACTTAATTTCTAAAATTCTTATGCGAAAAATGATGGGATACTGGGAAATTCGCTTCATCGACTCACGCGATAAGACTGTTCTTGGATTATTTAAAGTTCAATAATAAATTTAGTAGAAGATCTTATGTAGTCTCGTAAGATCTTCTATTGCCTCTCCATCTTCTACAATAAAGCCCGTGAAAGTTTTTGATTTTGAATTTCCAATAAAATCAAATTCATGATTCTTCGAATTTCCTGTAAAGACATCTATGTGGGCCCCTTTAATTGCTCCACCTCTATCCCCAGCAAAGAAGAATCCATCGTGAGTAAATTCCTTACCAATCCATCTAAACTTAACACCTTTTGCTCTAGGAATATAAACGACGCTTCCAAAAGGAATAATATTAGGGTCTACTGCAATCGTTCTATAAGGAATGAGAGAGTATTGTTTAGTACCATCTCCCCATCGACTCCTCGCTGGACGAAAGCGTACTTTATTTGTCGCAGGAAAGTCGCCTCCAAAGTACGGACTACAATCGACTTGAGTGGAAGTTTTTCCAGCATAGTTATAGGTTTTCTGATCTCCACCTGGAAAGCGAATCGCCACTGATCCTTCCATAGCACTATAGCACCACTCCTTCTTAGATAAGAGGACTGGATAAACTCCGTTTACCAAAGAGTTTTCACCTAGATCCTTTAAAGGAATTCCACTCATTCGTACTTGATAGATAGGAGTATAGTAATTTGTGGCCCAAAGTGTGAGAGACTTATTCTCATCTTCTTCTAATTGAAAATCAAAGTCGAGAACACTTCTCTTCTTAGTTGCACATGAAGTTAGAAATATTAGCGATAGAAAAAGTAAGGCCCTCATAGCTCTCCTTAAATTAGTTATTTATCTAATCCTATCCTCTCATTCTCAATACATCAAATTTACATATGAAAAATCACTCTCTATAATTTAAGGAAATTAAAAAAAGGATTTTTTATGAAAGCACTATTACTCTCACTTATCTCTCTACCAATTATGGCCAACAATTCTCCATGCCAAGGAGCTGCTGGTGAATACTACACAAACCTCTCTGGAGAAAAAGGTGGTTTTGTGGCCCATACCGCTAGAGTTTCAGGAAATGCATACATTGGTAAAAATGCTAGCGTCTGTGAAAACGCTCATGTCTTTGGATACGCCCAAGTAACAGGGAACGTTATCATTAAAGGTAATGCAAAAGTATATGACTACGCCAGAGTTTGGGGCAATGCTATGGTATTTGATAATGCTGAAGTTTTCGAAGAAGCAGGTGTTTGGGAAAATGCAATGGCCTTTGGAGATAGTAGAATCTATGGATTTGCTGGATTAAAAGGCAATGTTCGTGTTTATGGCGTAGCAAGAATGTATGATGCGACTTACTCGTCTGGACAATATTACTAAAAAAGACCAAAAAAAGGCCCAAGTAAACTTGGGCCAATTCCTTAATATCTTTTCAAAATTCTTAGAATAATTGAGACCAATCTGTAGTTTGAAGTGTGTTGATTACATGTCTAAGGAATTTAGAACCAACTTCACCATCAATTAGTCTATGATCATATGTATGTGTTGCATACATCATTTGGCGAATAGCAATAGCATCATCCTCAGTAACAATTGGACGCTTCTTCATTGTACCAACGCAGAAGATACCAAGTTGTGGTTGAAGGATAACTGGAGTTGCAGCAAGAATTCCAAATGAACCATTATTAGTAAATGTATAAGTTCCACCACTCATATCATCCATAGTTAACTTTCTTGCTCTCGCTTTTTGAACTAATTCATCAAGCTTTCTTGCGATACCTCTAATATTTAGATTGTCAGCACCCTTAATAACAGGAACAACAAGTCCATTTCCTGGTACAGCTACCGCACAACCAAGATTGATATCTTTCTTGTAAACAATATTGTCTCCATCAATTGAAGCATTCACAATTGGGAATTCCTTCAATGCTTGAACTAGAGCGTAGAGAATGAAGTGAGTATAAGTAAGAGAGAATCCCTCTTGCTTTTTGAACTCATTCTTAAAGCCTTCTCTAAACTTAAAGATATTTGTCATATCTGTTTCATCAATTGAATTCACGTGTGGTGAAGTCATTTTAGATGCAATCATATTCTTAGCAATGGCCTTTCTCATATTGTCCATTGGAACAATTTCAACTCTATCAGTTGAGCTAAACGCAGGAACAGATGACTTAACTGGAGCAGCAGGAGCACTTGGCGCAGCAGCTCTTGGAGCTGAAGTCGCGGCTGCAGGAGCTGATCCTCTATTATTTAAGAAGTTCATAAAGTCTGCTTTATTTACTCTTCCACCAGCACCACTTCCAGAAATATTGGCAAGCTCACTTAGTGCAACACCGTGCTTATTTGCAAGCGCTTTTACTAGAGGAGTATAGAATCTTCTTTCTCCAGAATTTTGAGCCGTTGTATTTTGAGCAGGAGCTGATGCCGCTTGAGTAGCTGGCGCAGCTGATGCATTTGCCGCAGGAGCAGCACCTGCACTCGCACCAAAAGGTACATCAAGATTTTGCTCAATAGAAGCAATCTTTATTCCAACATCAATAGTTTCACCTTCAGCAAAGAGAACTTCTTCCACTCTACCTGCAACAGGAGATGGGATTTCAGATTCAACTTTATCCGTAGAGATCTCTAAAAGAGTTTCATCAATTTCAACCATATCACCTGGTTGCTTGTGCCATTTTGTGATCGTTCCATTTGTAATCGACTCTCCCATTTGTGGCATTACGACATCCATTCTCTCACTTCCAGCTGCTGGTGCAGAACTAGCTGCCGCCGGCGCTTCAGTCGAAGCTGGTGCCGATGCTGCAGGAGCAGAACCACCAACTGTAGCATTGGCATCATCATCAATAACTGCAATGAGAATTCCTACGTCAATTGTATCTCCCTCAGGGTAGATAACTTCAACAACCTTACCAGCAATTGGTGAAGGGATTTCAGATTCAACTTTATCCGTAGAAATCTCTAAAAGAGTTTCATCAATTTCAACCATATCACCTGGTTGCTTATGCCATTTTGTGATCGTCCCGTTTGTGATCGACTCTCCCATTTGTGGCATTACGATATCGTGTCTCATATATTTCTCCTATTCTTTAAATTCTTTCTTCAAATTTTAGAAGTTTAAACTTCTACCCTTAGCATTCATTACTGACTCAGCTAAGAACTCCCCTAGTGTTGGGTGAGGATGAACAGTGGCGAACATCTCTTCATCAATCCCTTCCATTTGTCTAAAGAGAACATACTCGTGAATAAGCTCAGTTGCTTGAGTTCCAACGATATGTGCACCAAGCATCTCTCCGTCTTCTCCCATAAGCGTCTTAACAAAACCTGCCGTTTCATTTGAAGCCATGGCCTTTCCATTTGCTTGGAAAGGAAGCTTACCAACAGTATACTTAATTCCTTTTTCTTTAAGCGCTCTTTCTGTGTAACCAACTGAAGCAACCTGTGGCTGACAATAAGTACAACCAGCAATATTCATTGGGTCGATTGCATGCGGGTGAAGTCCTGCAATGTGCTCAGCTGCAACAACACCTTCGTGAGAAGCTGCGTGAGCAAGTAGTGGTGGACCAGCAATATCACCAATAGCGTAAATATTAGAGGCACTAGTCTGATACATATTATTTACAGCTACAAAACCTCTGTCTGTTTTTACTCCAGCGGCTTCAAGTCCGATTCCATCAATATTTCCTGTCATACCAACAGCAATTAAACCCATCTCAAATTTGTAGTCTACTGACTTTCCATTTTCAACGGCAGTGATTGTCACGTCATTTCCATTATTCTTAGCAGAAACCTTCTCAACTCCAAGAGAGAGTTTGATTCCATACTTCTTATAGGCCCTTTCAACTTCTTTAGAAGAGTCAGTATCTTCAATTGGAAGAAGGTTCTTTTGAAGTTCAAAAATGTGAACATCAACACCGAATGCATTCCAAAAGTAAGCAAACTCAACACCAATTGCACCGGCACCAATGATACCAATAGACTTAGGTAGGTTTTCCATTTTAATGGCTTCCCAAGCACCAATCAGTCTCTTTCCGTCGTGCTCAAGTCCTGGAAAACTTCTGTAGTGAGCACCAGTTGCTAGAATTATATTTGTGGCCTTAATTGTTTCTGTGTGACCTTTCTTAGATTTAACTTCAATAGTTGTCTTGTCTTTTAAAGTTGCTTTCCCCTCATAAGAAGTGATCTTATTCTTCTTCATTAAGAACTCAACACCCTTAGAGATTTTCTCACTAATTCCCTTTGCTCTTTTTACCGCTTGACCACCGTCAAGAGACTTAAGCTCAACGTTGATCCCAAGATCTTTCATATCGGCAATTTCATGAACAGAGTGCGCTGACTTAAGAACAGCTTTAGTTGGAATACAACCGCGGTTTAAACAAACTCCGCCAAACTTATCCATTTCTACGATGGCAACATTCTTACCAAGTTGAGAAGCACGAATTGCGGCAATATAACCACCTGGCCCAGCTCCAATAACAACAACATCAAAACTCTTCATAGATTTGTATCCTTTGGTGTTTTAAGATATATGACTACTCAAAAATAAGTTGAAAATATCAGCAAATAAAAGTTCATGTTTAATATCAATACTTTGTGAGTTTGGCCATGAAAAGTGTCATCCAAAGTGATCTTTAGGACTTAACAAATAACGCAAGACTCAAGGTAAAAAATGGCCCACTTCACCGAAGCTGAAAGAGAAATTCTCCTAAGATCTTTTCCCAACGGAATTGTCGCTCTAGATTTAGAGACCACGGGCCTCTCACCCCTTATAGACAAGGTGATAGAGCTTTCGGCCATAAAAGTGACGCCTTACGGTGAAGAAGTTTTTGACGAGTTAATAGATCCAAAAATTGAAATTCCAAAATTTACTATTGATATTCATGGCATCACAAACGACATGGTGCAAGGAAAGAGAACCCTCGACAAAGTTCTCCCTGAGTTTATAAATTTTATTGGAAGTCTTCCCCTAGTAGCACACAATGCGAAATTTGATTTAGGTTTTATCGTATTTGGAATGCACCAAATTGGTCTTCCTCTTCACGAATCCCACGTCTATTGTTCATGTAAATTTTCAAGATATGCCCTAAGAGGTAGTACAAATTTTAAACTTTCAACTTTAACGACTGAGCTAGAAATCCCACTAGAGAATCATCACCGCGCCCTAGATGATGCTATAGCTTGCTTAAAAGTTTATGAGAGAGGATTAAGAGTTTTTAAAAAGCCTGATCGTAAAATACTTAATGAAGGCCATCTCTTTAAATTAAAAGACTTTGATAAACAAGATGACTTTGAAATTCCAAAAAAACTTAAACCACTTCAAGACAAAGTGAAAGATCAAGAGATGATTGAAATAAAGTACCGCGGTGGAAGCCTAAAGAATCAATTTAGACCTATTCGCCCAATCAGCTTTCTCCCAATGCCACAGGGGAATATGCTCTATGCGCACTGTCTTGTTAGTGATATGTACAAATCGTTCTCGTTAAAAAAGATAGCAGAGTTAAGAGAGCTATCAGATGAACAAAAGAATGAACTTAAAGCAAAGATGGTAAAGAAATGAGCTATATCACTAAGAAGAACCTTAACTTAAGAATACAGCAGTTAATCATTCTTATTCTCCACCTCGTTCTGCTACGTTGGATTTGGTACACACTCAATAATACGGGGGCAATGAATACAACAGAAGTCTTACTTCACTTTAGTGGCATTGGACTCATGGGTGCTCTTTTAATATTTGGTTGCGCTATGTGGGCAAAGAGAAGATATATAAAAGGACTTGATGATTAATGGAGAAATGGCAGAGCGAGTATAGAGACTCAATTAAAACTCATGCTGCTCTTGAAGAGTTCTTTGAAGCTCAATTTCCCAAAGTAGATTTCCCCCTCTTAATACCAAGAAAATTTGCTACACACATAAAGAAAGCTGGACTCGATTCTCCTCTGGCGAATCAATTCCTTCCACAAGTTAGTGAAAATGACTTAGGCGGAGAGAGTGATCCAATTGGTGACCATAATCAATCTCCCCTTGCTCAGATAGTTCACCGTTATGAAAATAGAATTCTTTTTTTTCCAACACAGGTCTGTCCCGTAATATGCAGATACTGTTTTAGGAAGAATGAGCTTGGTACTAATGATGAATTATTTAAAGCGAACTTTGAAAAAGTTTTAGAATATCTTAAACAACACTCAGAAATAAATGAGATTATATTTAGTGGAGGAGATCCACTTATATTAAGTGATGAGAGAATTGAATTTTATCTAAACGAATTTAAAAAAATTCCTCACATAAAATTTATTCGTTTTCACACAAGAACTCCTATTATTCTCCCCAGCAGAATTACTGAAAACTTTTGTAAAATTATTGAGAATTTCAAGAAAGATTTTTTACAGATAAATTTTATTATTCACGTAAACCACTCTCAAGAGTTTAATGAAGAAAATAAAGTTGCACTAAGTTTACTGCATGCTCATTGTTCAAACTTACTCTCTCAAAGTGTTTTACTAAAAGGTGTAAACAACAGTAAACAAGCACTTCTTAAGCTTATCGATGAACTTATTAAACTCAATATTAGGCCTTATTACTTGCACCACCCAGACAAAGTAAAAGGTGGTCTTCACTTCATGCTCACACTTGAAGAAGGTCGCAACCTTTACGCAACCTTAAGAAATCATCTTCCAGGATGGGCACTTCCACAATATATTATTGATATTCCAGGGGGAGAAGGTAAAGTAAGCGCCTATAATCCTGAGACCTACAACTTTAGTGGTCACCTCATTAATAGAAAAGGAACTAAAGTTCCATATATATAGGCCATTTGTCTCAAATTAGTTTTCCATTTAAAATGAGACTCATGAATGAAAACGCTGCTAAGAAAATATCATTATCAGATTCATTAGATTTGAAACAGTACCAAGAATTAAATTATGGAGTTGTTCTTAGAAACGACACTTCAGGTATTTCATTTCTAAGTGCTCAGTTCATTAAAATAAATGAACTGAGAGAGGACTCTGTTTGTCTATGTATCCCAAAGAATCTATGTCAGACGGGACACAATCTCTCAATTGCTTTCTTTAAAGAAACACCAAAGAGAATTGTAAAATTTCCGACACCAGAAAATCAAGAATCTATCACTATCATTGGAAAGGTAATAGATCAGCAAGTTGCTGATGAAGAAAAAATTTATATTGAAGTGAAGTTCACTCAGTATAAGGCCAATGAATGGAATGAGATCCTTAATGCATACTTAAAAAAGCAAGAAGGTATCACCTCTTTAATTGAGGAGGTGAAGAAATGATCTTTGAAGATATGAATCCAAAGAAAGTTGAACTTATAAAGTCTTACTTAGAAAATAAGAAGGCGTTGATTGTTGATAATAAAAAGACGACACGAACTACGCTTAAAAAGATTTTTACAAATTTTGGAATAAAGGTTCAACATATCTTTGTTGCCGATAATAATTCTGATGCTTGCGAAATTATTAATGACCTAAAAATTGATATTGTCTTTGCTGGATATGAAGTCCAAGGTCAGAAAGGAATAGATATTCTTAAAACTCATATGAATGTTTTTCCAAATAGACAAAACTCTATCTTCACTTTGATATCAGGGCCAAATAGTGTTGCCTCTTCATGTCTTGTTTTAGATACAGAAGCTGACGACTATATTGCTGAACCATTTACAGCAAAATCTCTTTCTGAGAGTTTTCTAAAAACTGTCGAGAGAAAGATGGAGAGAAGTCCTTTTTTAAACTTCTATCACGCAATTAAAGAAGCAATCTTTTTAAATAATCTAGATAGAGCTAAGACAATTCTCGAACCACTAAAGCAAAAACTAGATAATCTCGACGAGGTTTTCTATTTAGATGCGAGAATCAATCAAGAGGAAGGAAATATAGAAGAGGCACTCAAGTTATTTGAACAGAGTCTCGAAGTGAATCATGCTCACTACCTCTCTCTCCAAGCTCTAGCAACCGAATACTCGGATTTGAAGATGTGGAAGAAGGCCTATGATCATACGGCAAAGATTCTAAAGCACTACCCTATTAACCCTGATAATCTTCCAGAGTTAATTAGGCTATCAATTGCCAATCATCAATACGAAGACTTGATAAAATACGCAGAGTTCTTTAGATCTCTTGAAGTTCAATCACCGAGTATAAAAACTAATATTGCTGCAAGTTTAGTTATATGTAGTAAATTCTTTTTAAGAACTGGTGATAGACAAAAGGGAATCAAAACTCTCCTAGAAGCAGTGAAGTGCTCTTCAGGAAAGCTCTCCATTATAGAAAATATTATTATGACATTTATTGAATATAAGGAAGTAAAGCTTGGTTTCGATGTTCTTAGACAATTTGAATCTTTGCACGGAGACAACCCTCTCTATCAAAGTTTAGAAATTCAAATTGACTATTGTAACCAAGATATCAACAGTGTGCTTAAGAAAGGTATTCCACTAGCTGAGTCTGGTGCTGCAAGTATTCAAGTTTTTGAAGCTGTTATCTTAAGTTCGATTAAGGCCCAAAGAAAAACAAACTCAATTATTCACCTTATCGACAAGGCCGTTGCGAAGTACCCTGACTCATCAAAGCACTTTCAGTCTATGTATAAAGAGTAGATCTAATAGACAAAGCTAAATCTATATTTACTTTAAATATTTAAGTTCATATGATTTAGCTATGTCTAAACTAAGTTTATCAGATTTATCTAAACAACTCTCAAAACCAGAAGGAAAGACTGGCATTGAAGTAGCAAAGCAAATGAGTGAGAGCAATTTCACCATGATTGAGAGTGCATATAAGCATTTAAATATTACTCCATCAGATGAAGTACTTGAGCTTGGACATGGCAATGCTAGCTACTTAAGTAAACTAAGAGAGCAATATGGAAACTTTAAGTTTTATGGTCTTGAGGTCTCTAACCTCATGGTTGAGCAAGCAAAATTAAACGAATTTTTAAATTGTGAATTCGAATGCTTTGATGGAGAGATACTTCCACTAAGCGATCAATCTTTTGAAAAAGTCACTACTAGTAATACCATATATTTTTGGAGAGAACCTAAGAAGCTTATCTCTGAAGTTTTAAGAATTCTTAAACCTAGTGGCATTTTCTCCATAAGCTTTGCTGATAAAGAATTTATGAAAACACTCCCTTTTACTCAAGATAACTTTCAACTCTACTCCGTAGATGAGGTTTGCGCCCTATTTAAAAACGAGTTTGAATTACTCAACTCATGTACTCAAGTTGAAGAGGTTAAAAGTAAGGCGGGAGATTTAGTTCTTAGAACTTTTCACACTCTTAGTTTTAAGCCCAAAGTGTAATCTTTCACCCTTGCCTCAAATCACACTTTAAGGCTATATTTATAATCTATGGAAAATCTAGAACTTTTAATTGCAGACAGCGATCCAGATAGAAGAAATAACTTCTCCTCTAGACTTAGAGTTCAAGGCTATCAAATTGAGCAGTCATTAGAAGGATTTCAAACAATTCATCTTGTCGAAGAGAATAAGTACGCTGCCCTCATACTCATGGGAAACTTCCCCGACATGAGAGGATTAGAAATTCTCTCTCTAGCGAGAGCTGCTAAAAGCAAGGAAGAGCTTCCAATTATTTTTATCTCAAATGGAAAAGACCAAGAGGAAGTACTCACAGCTTTTGAGTATGGAGCTAATGATATTATTGTCTACTCAGATAAGTGCTTCGCTTCACTAATGGAAAAGCTCAAGAAGTATGTAAAGAGAAAGAAAGAAAAGTGATCGCTCTACTCTCTTCTCTTATTATCTTTATAAACTCTTCCACAATCGCTTCTGAACATCTGCTTATCTGCGATAATTTAAACTCAAATAAATATTTGAAAATTGCTCTAACAGATCAAGGTCAATACTTTACTCTTGAAACATTGAGTAAGGATGGCCACTGGGAACAGCTTACTTTTTTCTCTGATCTAGTTATCCCCTCATATGGTGTCCTTCGATTTAAAGACCAACAACAATGGCCTTGCA
Organism: Halobacteriovorax marinus SJ; assembly: GCF_000210915.2. Taxonomy (NCBI): domain Bacteria; kingdom Pseudomonadati; phylum Bdellovibrionota; class Bacteriovoracia; order Bacteriovoracales; family Halobacteriovoraceae; genus Halobacteriovorax; species Halobacteriovorax marinus. The sequence continues at coordinate 685,909 of NC_016620.1, read as the reverse complement.
ATAGTGGAACTTGTTATCGAAAGGAGTTTTTCTCTTTTGATAAAGACACTTTAAAATACTCTAAATATCTAAAATCAGACACATTTAATGAGAGAATTGATCTAAGCAGTACAACTTGTCTCTTTGACTTTCCCAACACATAGCTGCACCGCATCTATATTTTCTTCAGATGATTTTACATTCTGCAACAAAAAAGCTAGAAAAAGGAAAATTTATACATGGAGAATAGCAGTGAAAAAATTAGTTCTAGTTGCACTTTTATTTACAAGCACATCTTACGCTCAATATGAGTCATCAAATATTGATTTTGAAATGCCAATTGACGTAGACGGGAACTTTGCTGCATCCAACAATGGAAAGCAACTTACTTCTGCTCAAAGATTAAAACTCTTTAGAGAGCAACTTGAGAAAAGAAATGAGCTGATGGTTAAGAAGAAAATTGAAACGCTTAGATATAAGCAAGAACTCGAAATGATGAAGAAAATTCAAAATGCATTTAATCAATCGATGCAAAATTTAAATAATATTCAGTAAAAAATTTTAGCCGCATTTAAATGCGGCTTTTTTTTGTTCATAATTTTTACGGCCTTCCCTTTTTTTATACATATTGAAATTTAACTCGAATTACTTACCAATAACTTAGCTCAAAATTTTAGTGGCATCCTTTTTGTAATACATTTCTTCAGAGATATTATATTTAATAGGGAGAAATATCATGAAGAAACCAATTCTACTTGGGTTCACAGCACTTTGTGTTCTAAGCACACCCAATATTGTCGATCAATTCAGCTACTCTTCAGCAGAGAAATCTTTTAGAACTATTGCTTCAGATGGAAGAGAAGCCCATAACGCAGAAAAAGAGCCTACAGAAAATGAGGAAGAGACTCAAAACCTTAGTATTGATGGGGCAAGAGAAAGCTTATCAGCAATCATAGATAGACAGAGTAAAACTCGAGAATCCCTTAAGGAAATCAAAGAAATAACTGAACGTGAAAAAGAAGATATAGACGCGACTATTGCAGAAATAGATAAAGATCTAAAGAAGATCAAAGATCAAGTTAATAAGCATAAAGAAGAAAGTGATAAAGAAGAAGACGAACAAGCTATAGAAATATCAAAAGAAATTAGTAAGGAAGAAGAAAACCTAAGCGCTCTTAAAGAGGAAGTGGCTGCACTTAAAGTCATAAAAAGAGACGTCACTGTTTGTGAATTTAGAAATGAAATTGATGAATTAAGTGCACAAATCAAAGACCTTTTAAAAGACAAAGAGAAGGCCATTGCAAAGGTCGAAGAAGGTAAAGAAGAGAAGAAAGACAAAGAAGATAAGAAAGATAATGATCGTAAAGATTCACATAAGGAAGATAATGATCGTAAAGATTCACATAAGGAAGAAGCTAATTTTAGTAGATATCAACAACTTCTATCCATGGGAATGGTTTTTGGAAGAGGGTTTCAGCAATCTTTTCAGATGCCAGGAATCGGACACTTTACTAATCCATTTATGAATTTCAACCCAATGTTTACTTTTAATAATGGGAATTCTTCTTGGCTTAATCTTATGCAAAGAGACTTTTCAGGTGTTCAGAAGATGATAAACCACTCTTCTTCAAGAGTTGGAGAAAGTGCTACTTTTAATCAATTTGTAGGCGCTTCATCACACCTTTTCGTACCAAAGTTTAATAGAACAACTATTGAAGCTGAGACAATTAGCTTTAATTAATATCTCTCCCCCTATTATCAAAGGGCCTAAGCATAATAGCTTAGGTCCTTTTGAATAAATTTCACACACTGTCTATGTTTTAGACACTATCCCCAAAGTACTTTCAACCACTTACGCCGTGTTTTTTTGGCACATTTCTTGGAATTAATAAACTGAATTTAAAAATGAAAACTTTTTAATCAATTTATCTGGGAGAGATAATATGAAAAAGCCAGTAGCAAAAACACTCATTGCCTTAAGTATGTTTAGTGCAACTTTTGGAGCAGTAAAAGTATACCAAACTATTAACTACTCTAACTCTAGAACAATTGCTTCTTTAGAGAATCCAATCATTGCAGAGTATGCATCTGCAAAGTTTATTAAAGAGCAAAAAGTTAGAATGGAAGAAGTTACTTTAGAAATGAAAAACGCCAATGGTGACATGATTAAAGTAACAAAGAGACTAGTTGAAATAGAAACTAAGTTAGCGGCCCAAATGGAAAAGGGTGTAGCCTATTCAAATATTGCTGAGATTTCTAAATTAAAAAATGAATTAGCAAAAGCTAAGAGCGATAAAGTTGCCGTTGAAAAGAAAATGGAAGGATTAAAAGTTAAGCATAAAGAATCTATTGATAGCTTAACTAAAATAAATAACAAGCTGGCTAAAGAGTTCTTAAGCTCAGAAGAGGCAAAGAAAGAGTTAGCGAAGAAGATCTCGCAACTTGAAGCTTCAGGTAAAGCCAGTGCAGAAGAATTAGCAAAGCTAAGATCTAATCTTGAAGAAAAGAATAAGAAATCAAATGATTTAAATATTGCTCTTAATGAACTAAAGGCACAAGTAGATGCAAAGAATATCGCTTTGGCCCAAGCCGTTAGTGCAAATGATGATCTTAACAAAAGCGTTGAGGAATTGAACTCATCAATAGCGAAACTAAATGAAAGTATTAGTGAAAAAGATGAGAGAATTATTGAATTAGACACTTCACTTGTTTCTCTACAACAAGACCATAGTGATCTTAAATCGGCTAAAGAAGAGCTAGATCAAAGAATCGCTGAAATTACTCTTGTTTCTGAAATGCAAGAAGAGCAAATCCAAATGAAGGAAGAAGAGATCTCTCAAAAGAATGAAGAAATCACAAAGAGAGATGAGTCTATTCTAGAGAAGGACAATACTATTTCTTGCCAACAGCAAGAGATCAAAGTTAACACAGATAAGATAACTGAACTTCAGGCACTCATTAACGATAGTACTAAAGCGATCAAAGAATCAAAAGATGCTATTAAAACTCTAAAAGAAGAGAAAGAAGAAAGAGTTGCTAAAATTGAAAAACTCGAAAAGGAAAATAAGGCTTTCCAAAAAGAGAAAAAAGAATTTGATTACGTAGTACAAATGATGATGGCAAACTTCATGAGAATTCCACAGATGTTCTCAAGCTTTATGAACCAGAGTCAAATGGGATTTACTCCTAACTACTTAACGAATCCACTTACTGGGTATGGACAACAAATTCCTCAGATGAATAATGGCTTTGGTGGAACAGGAATGAAGATGTACGACCCATATGCGGCACCACAGTACATTACGAATAACTACTACCAACAGACGCAGCCATACGGTGGATTTAATAACGACTTCTCTATCAGAGAAATGTTTCAACCAGAGTCGTCAAGAAACCCAAGTGGATACTATAGCTTCTAATAATTAATCACTTACAAAAGGGGACTAATTCAGTCCCCTTTTTTATTCTAAAATTGACCAATTCATACCGGCACTTTTTTCCACTTTTTTCTAAATATTTCCTAACTATTCACGATTAGTTATATATCGCCTCTAAGGAAAGAGGTTGAAGACTTCAGGGATAGATGTTGCGAAATAGTACTTATGAGGAGTGAAAATGAAATCGGATATCATAACTAGAAAAGTAACTGAAAAAATACTTATAAAGAAATGCCACTGCTGTGGACATATATTAGAGACAGCTAAAGAAGCTAGTAAATGCCCAAGCTGTAAAAAGTCATTCCTACCAGCAAACTATTTTGGAAAAGTTCACGCAAAGAATTCAACTGACTTTAAGAACCTCTTTCTAAGCTCAGATGAACTCCATGAAGAGGATTTAATAAAGGGTATCAACGTACTCTGGTAAATATGAGGGCCTAAAGAGGCCCTTTTCTTTTTTATAATACCAATACTCAAGCTCTTAACGCGTATCTCAAAACGAGTCATTCTATAAGCCCTATGCTAGTATGACTTTATGCAAACGACACACACTACACATCATTCACAAAATCAAAAACCACAAACAACCCCAAAGTTTCATCCAGTGATTCAAAGAATCTTTGATAAGAGAGAAATGGGCCCAAAGGAAATTGCAGAGTTTCTCTCTTGGGATCTTAAATCCATGCCCTCTCTCACTTCTATGAAAGATGTCCAAAAAGCATCGACAAGAATTATTCAAGCGATTGAGAATAATGAGAAGATAGCAATTTATGGAGATTACGACGTAGATGGAACAACTTCATGTGCCCTTCTTTATCACTTCTTTAAAATGATTGATATTGAGGTTGGTCTCATTCAACCGAGTCGATTTATCGAGGGCTATGGAATACATCCACCTTCAATCGATAAAGCTCATGAAGAAGGATATAAAGTCGTCATTACTGTTGACTGCGGTATTACAAATAACGAAGCAGCAACAAGAGCGAAAGAGATTGGTATTGACCTCATTATTACGGATCACCACAAAGATGCTAGAGATGAGATGCCGGATGCCTTTGCTATCGTGAACCCAAATAGAAGAGACGAGCCTAAAGACTCTGAACTAAAAGCTCTTGCAGGAGTTACTGTAGGTTTTGCTCTTGCTGTTCAAATACGAGAGGATTTAATTGCAGCGGGTAGAAAGATTCCATCCCTCTATCCCCTTCTCCAATTTGCGGCCATTGGAACAATTTGTGACCTGGCAAAACTAAACCCTACAAATTTAAAGATTGTAAGACATGGTCTAAAACAAATTCCATCTACAGAATATCCAGGAATACGTGCATTCTTCTCTCCTGAAGAAAGAGAGAGAGGATTTGTTCCGTCAGAAAAGCTATCATTTAATATTGGGCCACTTATTAATTCAAAGGGACGACTAGATCATCCCGAGAAGGCCCTCCAATTACTTACAATTGAAGATGATAAGAAAGCTTTTGAGTACTACTCTCATTTAGAGATTTGTAATAATGAAAGAAAGTTTATTCAAGCCGAGGTTTTCAATTCCGCTAAAGAACAAGTTCTAAAAAACCTCAATGGAAGTGAGCATATTGTCTCAATCGTCTATTCTCCAGAGTGGCATGAGGGAGTTATCGGAATTGTTGCATCTAAATTAGTAGAGACTTTTAAAGTGCCGGCGATAGTATTTACCAATGCCGAAGAGAAGGGTGTGATAAAGGCCTCTGCAAGAAGTGCGGGAGACCTTAATCTCTTTGATTGTCTCAATGAAAATGCAGACCTCTTTTTAAAGTTTGGTGGTCATAAGGCTGCCGCAGGGCTTTCAATGCCTGTCGAAAACCTTTCTCAATTTAAAGAGAATATGCTCTCAACGATTGCGAAGCTTCCTGCAATCCAAAGAACTGTACAGAGCTATTATGATGTAGAGATTGGTCCTGAAGAAATTAATCCTAGACTCCTTAAAGAGCTAGAGCTTCTTGAACCATTTGGAATGGGAAATCAAAAACCAATTTTTAAAATGAAGGGATTTAGACTAGATAATTATGACATCTTAAAAGACGTCCATGTTAGATGGTCGCTAAGTTCTTTAAATGATCCTAGCACAAAACTCAAAGGAATTAGCTTTAACTACATTGGGAAATGGGGAATTGAAGACCCTCAAGATCTCTACAACGCTCAAGAGAGAAATGGTGATGAGCTAACTGCTTACTTCACTCTTGGGGTTAATCATTTTAGAGGTAATCAATATATTCAACTCATGATTGAGAGAATCGAGTTATAAAAAAGGCCCATTTAAATGGGCCATTTTTTTCTATCTTTTAACTGTTACTTTTTCCATTACAACATCTTCTACTGGTCTATCCATAGCACCTGTTGCTGTATTACCAATTTTATGAACAACGTCCATTCCGCTAGTAATCTTTCCAAAAACAGTATGTCTACCGTTAAGGTGTGGAGTTGGAACAAGTGTAATAAAGAATTGAGAACCGTTTGTCCCTGGACCAGCGTTGGCCATTGAGAAAATACCTTCACTGTCATGCTTTAGGTCTGCTCTACACTCATCTTCAAACTTATATCCTGGTCCACCCATTCCGTTACCATCTGGACAACCACCTTGGATCATGAAACCTGAAATAACTCTATGAAAAATTAGTCCATCATAATAAGGACCTTCTTTCTTAGTCTCTTGTCTTCCCTCAATTAGGTTAACAAAGTTCCACACTGTCTCTGGGCACTCTTTAGCATAGAGCTCAGCTTCAAACTCACCCATATTCGTTTGAAAGTGAATATTCACTCTTTCTAGGTCTTCTTTGTGATCTGATTTTTTTACGCTACCAAAACCGAACATATCATTCTCCTTAATTAAAAATCGACTAACTTAACCTTCCCCTTGAATTCAAAAGGCCTATCCTTAGGTAGGAAAAGTTGTATTTTTTGGTTTTTATTAAATACTCTATTGAGATCTATTATTGGTACTGCCACTAAGTTATTTTGATGATCGAATGGATTTAATAACTCATAACTTAAGAATTTAGCTCCAGGCACTCTTATTCCAACCTTCGCCAGGTAGTCTTTAAGCTCCACTCTATTGAGACAAAGAGAAATGAAAACAGGATGCCCAGTTCCAAACTTCTCACTCTTAGTAACCTTCTTTAACTTTTGCAAAGACTTCTTATTTGAAAGAGCGTCGTCAATCCAAATTAAATTTACAACATTATACTTAGGCTTTTGAAAATTTCTAATCCCCGCCTTTATCTTATCAAGAACGGTATAGAATATTTTCTCTTCATCTTTAAAAGGAATATAGCTCGCTTTGGCCATTTCTTTTTTTTCTTTAGAGTATTCATTGAACATTAACTGAAATTGAATGGCCTCTTCATAACTTAGAGCAAAGCTATCTCTTAAATTCTTTATATTAAGATAGCGAACTGGAAAGTTACGATGACAACTACCGGCCGAAGAGAAATTTGCCCAATTAGGAAGATCAGCTAAAAAGTATTGAATAACACCATTACCGTCTTCGTAGGTGCGCTCGTTTCTTCTCTCATAATTTTTCAATGTATATGAAGAACAAGACGATGCTAAAAATAATATCGTTAGAATTATATATTTCAATTTATGCTCTACTAAAAAAGTTCATAATCTCTCTTTCAATTAATGAGATTTTCTTAATCCCATTTGCAAGAGAGTTCTTTCCACCAAGACAACCATTTAGAGTGTAGAACCCAGGCTCTTTATGAGAATAGTCCTCAGCCGATGCTCCCGCTACTCCTTGCAACCCCGTTGCCAGAGAGCTTCCTCCCTTATGCCCAGTACATACAAAAATACTATCGCAAGCAAAGGTGGAGATTTGCTCTTCACTTTCTATGGCCCCGCTTCTAAAGCCTGTCGTTTCACAAGTCACAAAAATCCCCTCTCTATCAAGAAGGCGATCTATAGAAGTCACATTGCTGGCGGTAATTAAATTTAACTGACTCTTAGGCTCTTGTGGAGCTGGAGTCTTTGCTTTTATATGTGGCTCAAGATCTCTCCACTTAAAGAGATCCTCTTCAAATTTTCTTCTCGCAATCTGTAGCTTTTCAAAATACTTTTGAATATTTTCATAAGTCATCAGTGCGAGAGTACTATTCTCTTGCTCTGCCAAGAAGTCTCTAAAAGGCTGTCCTTGAGTTGTGACAAGAGAGACCATTCGCTCACGATCTTCTTCTAGCCACATATCCAACTCACAAAGAAGTAGAGCTGCTAGATGACCGTCCCCTACAATAACAATATGCTTAGAGCTTGCAGTGGCATCTTTATAATTTTCTAAACACTCTCTTCCATAGAAAGTCTTTGTTTCCGCGGCTAATTTCTCCTCATTCAGCGCAAATGACTGAGAAGGACCAATTGGATTTGCTTTAGAGTGAATTCCACTAGCATCAATAACTAAATCAAAATCTTCAAAAGACTCGACTGACTCATTGAGAGAATTCAAAACATCCTCTCCAAGTTTTTCAAAAACCTCTGGATTAGATTCTACTTGATTAAGTATACTGTGCTCAGGGTCTGTAGAATAAACAACCCTAAAGAGATCATGTAACCTAGATTTTCCAGGGACCTCTTCATTTAATGAAAGAAATCTCTTATGAACTCTTTCAACATTTCCTGGCTTAACAATAATCGATTGACTGCCCTTTTCCACAAGAGGCCTAAAGTACTTTTCAAAATACTCTTCGTTACTTGGAATATCAGAAAGCTCTATATTCAGTCCTAGAGACTCTCTTCCGTGCTTTGAAGTAATTTCCCCCCAACACTCTTCCAAAGAACTCTCACTGGCAAATGCATTTACTCTCTTGGCCATTCCGCCCAATTCTCCACGCGAAAATAAACTCACATGAGCACCTAATTGATCAAAATGAAGAGCGGCTTCTAGTCCGAGCGGACCACTGCCTAAAATAGCTATTTTCATGGACTTTTTCTATCACGATTGAATCATTCTTAAAAGAAAAGCCCCTTTGAAAGGGGCTAGATATTTTGATACTTACCTGAAGTAAACCTTGCGATCACCTTTATCAATTGCTGAGTGCTCAGCAAATGAGTACATAAACTCTATGAAGCTCTTCATAGCATTGAATGACGGTAGTGATTGATCAAACTCACACCCATATTGCATGTAGGTCATCCCATCTCTTCCGATATACTCTCTACCGTACTTAACATTAACAATTACAGGTATATAGCTTTCATTAGTGAAGTACATTCTCATACTGATTTCAGTATCTTTATCGAATTTAGTATCTCTATTTGCATCCCAAGGAATCTGAAAGAGGCAACCTTCGTGAGAGATATCCACAAGCTCAATCGGATAGATCACTCCAGATTGATCAATAACAGAGTATGCACCTAGAAAGTTTTGAAAGAGAATCCTCTCAAAATTTCTTCTCTTAAGCTCTACATTCTCTTTTCTCTTTTCAACAAAATCTAATACTTTATTGGTCATTTAGGTCTCCTAAAGATTTTTACATCAAGGAACCTATCGGTCAGGTGGGCCAAGAACTTAAGAATTATTAGTCAGAAGAACTCTCTAACCTACTGATATTATAATATCTCAGTACTTTTTCTGCCAAAATTCAAGGGCCGAAACCTCTTCATAAATTCTCTGAAAGGAATCGAGACGGCTATGAACGAGCTCCCCTTCAGGCGAATCTGGAGTATATTTAGACCAAAAAACACAGCCCTTCGAGTTTTCCAAGTGCTCACAATTTGAGAACTTACAATGAGAAGCGATCTCCTCTAAGTCGGGAAAGAGACTCAGTAGCTCCTCAGGGTCAACATCTTCAAGAGAAAAGGATCTGATTCCCGGAGAATCAATGGTGCAAAAACCATCCAGGTCGATAATCTCAGACCATGTAGTCGTGTGAGAACCCTTTCCAACTCTAGCGATAGTATTAGTCTTAAGCTGATACTTTCCCTCTGAGAGAGTATTGATTGTTGCGCTCTTTCCTACTCCTGATTGACCTAAGAAGATAGAGGTTCTATTGGAGATTTCTTCTTTTAATTCGCTATAACCTCGCTCTAAATAGCGTGGCTGATAATCTGGTTGTAGAGCTGAAATTTCAAAGCACTTTGCGCCAAGGCTCTTTAGCCTCTCCTCTTCAAATTTAATATCAAACTCTTCTTTAAATTCGTCCATCTTATTAAAGACGACTATTGGTCTAATCCCCCACTGACTAGCGCGCGCTAGGAATCGATCAATAAAGCCTCTCTTGTACTTAGGCTTAGACACTGAAGTTAGGATAATTAATAAATCACAATTGGCAGCAGTAACTTTCTTTCTCTGCTCCCTGACAATGATTCTAAAGATCTCACTCTCCCTTTCTTCAAGGGAAGTGATTTGAAACTCATCAGTCTCTTCAATCTTTTCTAATTGAACCCAATCTCCAACAACTAGAGTCTCACCTTTCTTTAAAAGGTTCCCAAGAGCGTTTGCCTTAACAACCTCCCCGGACTCTTCTAGTTTGCATTCAAATTGACGTTTATCTGATTTATAAATTCTAGCTCTCAACGTAGCTACTCCCTTAAGCTTAAAAAACCATTTGGAAAGAAAATATTCTCTGGGTCATGCTCTTCTTTCAAAACTTTAAACATTCTATAATGTGTTTTATTTAAAAATTTCTTTATAAATTTTTGTTTAATAATTCCTATTCCATGCTCAGCAAATGGTGAAGCTCTCAACTCACTCATTTGGTCATAGAGTTCCTCTAATTTTTGCTGGCAAGTATCTACTAATGACTTATCAGGCAGGAAGTTGAAATGTAAATGCCCATCACCAAAGTGACCAAATAAATTATAATCTATCCCTAGCCCTGAAAATTTTCTATAAAGATCTAATAGATTTTTAAAGTCCTTAGCTTCGACCTGAATATCTGTCCCCTTTTTCACAACACCCATGCGAGAGTTTCTCTCAAATGTGTATCTTGGAACATTCATTCTCAGCTCTGCGCACTTAGCCGCTGGAACTTCAAAGATATCTTCTTCACAAATAGTAGTGAACTTACTGATTAAGTCCTCGTAGACATTTTCAAAAGCGGCGCTTTTAACCTCTAAGAAAATGATATCTCCCTCATCCACAACTCTCTCATCAGGAGGTAGAACATCCATTGAGTTTGAATCGAGTAATTCACAAGAATAGATTCGATCTCTAAAACTTTGAACTCTCTCAAAGACTTCAAGATGACTTTGATAGTCCTCTTCCCACCTCGGAAGTTTAATAAAAATATAGGATCTCGCCTCTAGAGGAGTGGTCTCAAGAAGAGCTGAGGTGATAACCCCCAATTGCCCCTCTGTTCCAATTAAGAGATCTGTTTCTTTTTCCAACCTAGGAAAGGGAGCATTTTTAAAGGCCTTAAATTTATCATAGCTTTCTTGATACTTTAGAAGATCATCATTAGCAGCAAGAAGTGACTCTGCACTTAACCTAGAAATCTCCCCTAAATGATTAATATACTCTAGCTCTCTTACCTGATCCCTGAGTGTCCCAAAGCCAAAACAGCGCTCTCCTGTGGCTGAAGTTGCAAACCCCGCTAAGATAGAAGCGAGCTCCTCTGTGGGAGATGTTTTAATATCTCTCCCCTTAGAGTGGCAAAAGGCCTTAGCCTCTTTCCAGCAGACTGGCCCTATAACATGCAATCTATTTTCTTCATCTAGATGCATGGATTTAGGAAGCTCCGAGAGATTTACTAGCGAAAACTCTTCTACCCCTTGCTCCTGTAATACCTCTTCAATCCTGTCATAGGGAATAACCGTCGAAGTTTGAGAGCTAAAATAGAATGATGGAGTTTTACCTCGTATATGAGCTTGAAGCTGAGATAGTTCTCTAGGGGTTAATTTATTTAGTTTCATAATCGCTCTTCAATTAAATTTCATTTTCTCTAAGAACATTTTACAGGGAAAACTGTAAGCTTTGAATTTTTAATAATTTAAGCACCTAAAGAATCTTGACAACTACCTCTTTTTACCTTAATTTAAGTCTCCAATCCAATGAAAATAAACGGTTCCGTAGCTCAGCTGGATAGAGCATTCGCCTTCTAAGCGAATGGTCGCAGGTTCGAATCCTGCCGGGACCGCCATTTTTTTCCCAATACATTTTTTATAACGGCAGGATTTCCGCCCATGCAAATCGAAACTGACGTTTCGCTTTTCACAACGGTAAAGCGACCAGCAAATTGCTAACGCACTTTGACTGTGTCGCATGCCGGGACCGCCATTTTTTTTCCATTACATTTTTTATATCGGCAGGATTTCCGCCCATGCAAATCGAAACTGGCGTTTCGCTACTAGACATATTTCCACATAAAAAAAGCCAGTGAATAACACTGGCTCCCTACTTAACTTATATTTTCACAGTTCCTACTTATCTTCTTCAAGTAATTTATTAAAGCCAGACTTTAGATAGCGAACTGAAATCACCTTAAAGATTGAAACATCTTTATTCGCAACAATATCATCCTGAGCCTCACCATTCATAGCATTCGCTGCTTCTTGATTAGCGAGAACTTCATCAGCATTTAATCCGTCATTAGAACCTTCATTTTCAAGATCTAACTTAAACCCACCAGACGCTCTCTTTGACTTTCCGGCTGTCATTTTCAATTTCTCGTTTGCTGGCTGATCCTTAGCAACCTTCTTCTCTTTCTCTTCTGTGCCTTTACTTACTGGACCAAGAGCAGCTAGAACATCACTTGCCGATTGACCTGATCCGTTTAAGACAGATTGAGTATTCTTTCTAAGCTTGGCGAGAATTTTCTTATTAACCTTATCAAAGTCAATTGGTGCAGCTCCACTCTCTTCTCTAACTTTATTAAATTTTCTCTGTAACGATCTAAGCTTCTTTTCAACAGCTGGCTGATTTGAAGATAGCTCCACTAAACCATCTACTCCTGCAGAAGAAATATTGTCACTTCCTGTAATATCATCGGCAGCTGCCCCTGCGGCACCTGCGATTGCTCCAAAGCTTCCACCTAATCTAGCGAAGTCAGAACTTTTTGTAATTCCACTTTTAATAGATCCACAACCACTAGTTCCAGACTTATCAGCACACTGAACTTTTTCAGGCCCTAGTGAAAGCGCCTTATTCCCTTTTATCTTAAAAGGTATTTTTGAAGGAATAGAGATTTGACTTCCACTTAGAGAGTCAACTTTCTTCTGTCCCTGATTATTTAACTTATTGATAATTTCTTGAATTTTTTCTGAGTTTTCTTCCGCACTTTCTTGTATGTCTTTTGAGCCCTTAAAGGCAACCATAGAAAGTCCCGCAGCCGCTGTCCAAAGCATTGATCTATAACCCGGAGTTGCAATCATAGTATCGGCCCATGTTGAAGTGGCCTTATTAATTCCCATAAAGATTGCAACAGCAGAGCCTAGCATTAGAGTCATACTACTTGCATGGGTTGAAGGAATTAATAAATCGACACCTTTCTCAAGTGCAAACTTTAAACTCTCAGCAGTTGATTCGTTATTAGAATTTACCTCTAATTCAAACATTGAGTTTCTAAATTCATTAAAAGAGTCCACCGAAGTTGATGCAAGTTCACCTTGGAAGTAGCGACTCATATCTCTATTTCTTGCATATGAATTAATCTGTGTATCAAAATTAGTTTCATCAAACGCTAATTTATTGTTCAACTCATAGAATGGACTCGACTCTTCAATAAAGTTAGGTATAGCAAATCTATCTTGATACTTTCTAAGTTCTGTTTCTTTAACTACCTCAGCAATATAATTATCATTTAATGTTTGTCCAACTCCTGGAATCTTTATCCCTTCTTTTGCAAATTTCTCTAGAGCATCAGGTGTTGATGAACCAGCATCACCTAAAATAGAGAACGCTCCAGGAACACAAATAGCAACTTCAGTAGCACATAGAGCCGCTGTTGTTCCACATGCCGCTGCTGCTCCAGCACATGCAGCAGCAGTAGCAGGATTAGCAGCCTTTGTTGCTGCTTCAGCCTCAACAGCTGTACAAGCTTTAAAAAGTGCTGATGATTTCCCCTTAGATGGGGCCATAAAGTTCTTCACTCCCTCGAGAGCAGGGATAGATGCCTGAGCACAACCTACTCCACAAGTCGAGTCAGAAACAAACCATTCCTGAGACTTAACTAAGGCAAAAACAGCTGCCGCACCATAAGCTGCTGCTGCCGCCATTTGAATCATCGCCTTAGTCTTTGCAGTTTCTGCAATATCATCGTAACCCTTCTTTTGAGCTTCAAGCATCTCAATTTGAGTATCATTCTCTCCGTTTTCTTTAGATGTATAAGTAATTTTATCTTTCTCTTTCAAATCTTTAAATGCGTTAAAAGAAAAGAGCTCCGCTCCAATATAGACAGCTCCACCAGCTGCGGCCAAGAGAACATCCATTGGACGAGGCTGACATGCTGAAACGGCTTTAAATGTAAAAAAGCCCATTGAAATCATGGCCAAGTGATCAAGAAGAGCATTTGGTTTTTCATTCTTTAAATCAACACTTCCCGACTTTGTCGCTACCCCATCCTCATCTACAGAAACTCTATCGTTTGCAGCATAGGCCACTCCACTTAAGTGCTGTAGGTTTTGTACAGGAATCAAAACTTGCACCTGCAATAGTGCAAAAGTAAGTGTGTAAGTTAAAAAACATTTCGCTAAATAAGAGAATATAGTCTTCATGGGACTAACCATCCTTTTGTTCTATATAGTATTTATTTTATTCTACCTTTAACTGAGAGTTAAAAGAATTGGGTATATTCAGCCAATATTCAATAAATTTGGTAGGTTAGCCTAGTAAACCACTAAGGTTGTACTAGCAAGAAAGGTTGGCAATGAGGGCCATTAAGCCTCTAATCCACAAAAAGAGTACGAGTTTTCCATTTCACAGACTTACGACGCTTCTCATAGGGAGTGTGAGCGTTTCGTCTATAGGTCTGTCGATCGGGATCATTTTCACAGTGAAGCTGATATTGAACAAGAGCATCCAATGTATTTAATAAGCCTTCATGTTCACCCTGGAGATTTTCTATTCCCTGTTTTTGCAAATCATCTAAGAAGTAGTGAACAGACTCTATCGTAGAGAGACAGTACTCCATTGGTTGATGCTTTATCTCAAAGCGAGATCTCTTTGTAGGAGTGAAGCACACTCTAGGAAGATCTAGGAGATTATTAGAGAGCTTCATCATCTTCTTAGCACATGGCCAAGTTGCATCGATGATAAAAACAACAAGTCTCTTCTCTTTGTCGTAAGAGAATTTTTCCTCACTTATATTTACAGCGTTCTTACCTGGGTACATGACATAGCAAATATTTTTGGGATCATTTATAAGTTCATTCACTTCTTTATCGTGACTAAAGTCTATTCCCATAATCACTTGTGAATTTTTAAGACTTGCCTTGGTTAAACGACCTGTTCCCACTTTTTCTTTCTTAGCTTCCATAGGATGCATCAAAAGAACAAATCGAGTAGCAGTATCAAAGCTTTTAATTTCAGAACACAGACAAGAGTTCTCGGAGCGTCTACAATTAAGACAAGTCTTTCTTCGTTGAACCTCTTCAAACTTCTTTCTTTGCTTTTCTTTATTAGCTAGATACTGCTCTTTATTCATACTAATGAACCAAAAACTTCTTTATCAAAACCAAGACAGAGAGTCTTTCCATCTTGCTCGAGAATTGGTCTTTTAATAACGGAAGAGTTATCACAAATAAGCTTCACAACTTCAGCATCAGAAGCAGACTCAAATTCGTCTTTAAGTTTTCTATACGTTGTTCCTCTTTTATTAATAGGCCATTCACCGAAACTCTTCTTCCAATTCTTAATATCTTTTTCAGTCGGAGCAGTTTTCTTAAAATCAACGAAGCTAAACTCTACTCCACCTTCTTCTAAAAACTTCTTCGCTTTTTTTACAGTATCGCAATTTGGTATTCCGTACATTTTAATCATGGCCCAATCCTTTTTTAAAAATAACAACATTCTCTCTGGGAATCTCGAAATCAAGAGAGTACTTTCTAGCAATCCACTCACATGTAGATTCATTGAAGAACCTGACGTGAGTTGGGTCTTGATGATATCCCCATAGCTTAAATTTATCTATATCACTTGGGTAAAATGATGTCATCAACGCGATGACTCCGCCCTCTTTAACTAAATTGAGCATAGACTCAAGCCCTTCCCTCGTTTGATAAATATGCTCAATAACTTCCGTTGCAATGAGAAAGTCATAGCATTGCTCCAAGAGAGCTTCATCATTTTTAAAGAAGGGGTCATACTCAACTATTTCATAACCTTCTGGTCCTAAAATAGAACTTATTACAGGTCCTGGTCCACAGCCATAATCAATCCCACTCTCACCTTCTCGAATATATCTTCGGAGTGGAGAGAGAATTCTTTCCATAAACTCTTTGTACCTTTCATCATTTGAATTATTTTGGTGGAGGCGATAAACGTCTTGTTCTTGATCAGAGTTTAATAGGCATGACTCAGCTGCGAAAACTAAATGACATTCTTTACACTGGAAATAAGTCTTCTGCTTATTAGCGAAAAAGACTTGATCTTCATTTTTATTACAAAGAGGACATATATTCATGAGATGAACATATCTTTTTTAGAATTCTTTGAAAACAGGACCCAAGTTTTTTTGAGGTGACATTAAATCTAAAACGTCTCTATTACCTTCAAGTAAACTATAAAGTAGATCGGGCATGGCTCCATTTTCTTCACATTGGCTAAAGCCTGCCATTAGGGCCATGTCGGCTTCATGAGTATTTAATAATCTTACAGATTTCTCAAGCCCATCTTCTGTTGAACAATCACTTGGGTCTCCGACGACATAATTTGTTCTGCATACAGAAGGTCTGTGCTCATAGATAGAGCAACTCTTATTTTCATCTAAGAAAATACAAGCTCTCTCTTCATAGCTCAATCGATACCATGTAGAACTATTCTTACTGGCCTTTGATTGTCTCTTAAGCTTTTCAATATCAATTTCATGTCCATTATCGATGAGCTTCTTAAGTAATTGAGCTTCATCATCACTGATACTAACCTGAGTGTGACAGCAAGCTGAACAGCCCTGCCTACAAGAAACGTTCTTAGCGACAGCAGGGTCTTTAAATAGAGACTCCACTCGCTTATTTACTTCTTTATGTACAAGCCTCGCCCTTCTCGCAGGAGAAGACAATTTTCTAAGCTTCTTAATAAGATCATTCATAATCTTAAGCATCTCTGTTTGAGACTTGAAAGCTTGATATGTCCTACTGGCAATGGCTGGAAATTTGATGAGAACCTCCTTGACAGGATCACCCTTTTCCAAAGGCCTTAGTAAAAGTATACCTTTTTAAAAAGAGACTTCCTTCAACAAGGAATATTGTGCCGCTCAGTCCCACACCATACCAGTAAACTCACCCACTTATAATCCCAGGGCTGATCAGATTTCTTGTATTAGCGACGTTTAGAATATATAGTCACGCCATGTCCCTACTGTGCACATTAAGCAATATTCACCTTCATCTTGGAACTAAGAGCCTTTTTAAAGGTGCTGGTTTCACAATTTCCTATGGTGATCAGATCGGACTCCTTGGCCTTAACGGGAAAGGAAAATCCTCTCTCTTTAAGATTCTATCGTCTAACTTAACTCCAGATCACTCTACCCCACCCTTTACTTTTGATAAGGCCAAGTCGGGTGGAGATGACAATCAGGGCTTTTCAACTTTTCTTGTTCCACAGGATATGCAATTAGCTAATGGCGACGAGACGACTATTAAGAATTACTTCTTTAAGTTCTATCCTCTTCACGAAGAAATCCATAAGGAGTTAGAGAGCGTGAATCTAGAGATTGAAAAATCTCATAATGAATCACTAATTGAAAAACAAAAGAATCTCCTTGAAAAACTTGATCACCTTGGCAGCTGGGAGCTCATTCGCTCCTTCGAGTCATACCTTAAATACTTTGGTATCAAAGACTTTAATAAGACAGTGGCAGAGCTAAGTGGTGGAGAGCAAAAAAAGATTTTATTAAGTCTAGGCTTTAGTGCGAAAGAGAATCTTATCCTCTGGGATGAGCCCACTAACCACCTAGATATTGAAACGATTAAGTTATTTGAAGATGAGCTCGTGAGCTCAGGAAAGACATTCATACTTATTTCTCACGATAGATACCTTCTTGGAAAAGTATGTTCTAAGATTTTCCATATAAAGAATGGTCTGATAGAAACATTCAAGGGCTCCTATATAGATTACCTCGACTTTCTTAGTGAACAAGAAGTTGCCAGGCAGAGACTTTTAAATAAGCTTAAGAACTCTCTCACTCGCGAGCAAGCGTGGATGCGCCAAGGTATTAAGGCCCGAGGGACACGAAGTAAGAAGCGTGTTGAAAACTTTCATGAATTAAAAAGTAAAATCACCGATGTTAAAGGTGAAGCAAGAAGAGCACTCGATCTCACTATTGCCTCAAGCCAGAGAAAGACTAGAAGTTTAGTAGAACTTAAAGACGTTTCTTTTTCTTACGATGATAAGAGCATCTTCAATAATCTTGATCTCGATATCTATAAAGGAGACCGCATCGGTCTTATTGGAAAGAATGGTGTTGGTAAAACGACTTTAGTTAAGATTATCCAAGGACATCTAAATGCTAAAGAAGGAAGAGTTAAAGTTGCTGACGATTTAAAGATTCAGTACTTCTCTCAAAAAAGAGAGGAGATGGATGAGGATTTAACTCCTCATCAATTCTTAACTGAAGGCTCTGATCAGGTGAGCCTCCCCGATGGGAGGACACGTCACGTAGCCGCATATTTTG
Source organism: Halobacteriovorax marinus SJ (assembly GCF_000210915.2). Classification (NCBI taxonomy): domain Bacteria; kingdom Pseudomonadati; phylum Bdellovibrionota; class Bacteriovoracia; order Bacteriovoracales; family Halobacteriovoraceae; genus Halobacteriovorax; species Halobacteriovorax marinus. The sequence goes on along the minus strand of NC_016620.1, from coordinate 667,704 downwards.
AAAGCTTCCTCTTTTCAAAAGACGATTTAAATAGACCAATAAAAACTCTCTCGGGTGGAGAAAGAGGCCGACTTCAATTGGCCAAGAATCTAACAAGATCAGCAGATATCTGGATCTTTGATGAGCCTACCAATGATCTAGACCTAGAGACATTACAAATTCTTGAAGACACCCTACTTCAATTTAAAGGCTCACTCATTCTTATTTCCCACGATAGGAGCTTTCTCTCTAATGTCACAAATAAGACATGGGTTATTAATAATCATAATATTGAGCAATTTGTAGGTGGCTATGCTCAAGCAGAGAGTTATCTCGAGGCCCTCACTCTTGAAAATATTGTTCTCGAACAAGAGAGAGAACAACAAGAGCAAGCTCCCCTAGAGGCCGAGCCTCCAAAGAGCACTCCTAGTGAAGAGGCCCCTAGAAAGTTAACCAATCAAGAAAAGAAGAGACTAGAGAGTCTTCCTCAGCTAATTGAAGGTATTGAAGCCCAAATTTCAAATATTGATGATCTCATGCTGAAGTTCAATTTTGAATCAATGGACATGGAAACAAGTAAGCTCTACGCAGATTTAGGGCAGAAAAAGAGCAACCTCGAAGAAGAGCTACTTGAGCTATACGAAGAATTTGACCACCTAAGTATCTAAGATAATAAGAAAAATACTAAATTAGTTAACTAAATTACATACCCTCCTTGTATAAATTCAAACATTCGTTTAAAGTCAAACAAACGTTTGAATTCCAAAGGAAGAATAAAAATGAAAATTTTAAAGGTCGCATCGCTAATCGCCTTAATGGGTGCGAATACTATTGCACAAGAAACCATCACATTAACTGAAGATATTATAAAGAAAGAGGTCAACAACTCTGCTCCTAACACTTTGGCCATTGAAGCAAGTTATCTATCTGTAGAATTCCAAAGAGAACTCTTTGAAGAGAACTTTGACTTTAATCTTGTTGGGTCTGCCAATTACTATAAGACATCAGAAAATTCTTTTACTCCTCAAATTCCAGTTAGCTCACCTATTAAAAGCTACAAAGTCGGTGTTGAAAAAGGACTTGGTACAGGAATGAAAATTGGCGTAAATACTTTTTCAGAACAGATGACAAGCTCATACGTAAATAAGGGAACCACAAATGGTTTTGGTGCCCAATTCTCAATGGACCTTTACAAGAACTTTCTTGGGCGACTAACAAGTGCTCAACGAGAAGTTCTAAAGGAAAGTGTCCAACGTGCAGATCTTCAAAAAGGTATACAGAAGAAATCATTCTACTTAACTCTAAGAAAGATCTATTGGTCTCTAGTGGCCAATAATGAGCAACTTAAGATCTCAAAAGAACTCTTAGAGCTGTCAAAGAAGCAATTAGTTGACTCTAAAAAGAAGTACCGAAATAAGATTGCTGAAATTAGTGAAGTCTCAAGATCTGAATCACAGATTGCTGATAGAAAGGCAAGAATTATAAATCTTCAGTATCAAAAAGAAGTACTTATTCAACAACTAAAAGAACTTCTTCCAAACTTCTCTAATAAGGAGGTTGTTTTAGGAAGTTACTCTATTGATAATACATCAAAAGAACTTTTAAGCTGTATTGCTCAGATATCATCTTTTAATGAAGCTCCACTTCAGTACTCTAACTACGATGAAATTTTAAAATCACTACAAAGTGAATATTCTCAACAAAGAAAGATTACCAACTCCTATAATGCAGCTAATGTAAACCTCATCTCAGAGGTCAGAAGATTAGGAAAGACAGAGGGATACTCAAATGCTTGGGATAAATTCTCAGATGATGGAAGAACATCATTTTCTGCTGGTATTGAAGTTAAGATTCCTCTTGGGGGAAGTACTTCAAAGTCTGAAGAACTACAAAGATTACTAGACAAGAAGAGATTCATTTCTCAAAAAGAAGAAATTGTTGCGAAGGTTAATGCCTATCACTCACAAGTGGTAAAGAATATTAAACTTCTACAACAAGTAATCCAACAGCAGAATATCAATAGCGAAAAGCTAAGTATTACTTTAAAGCACACAAAGAAAAAGTATAACCAAGCAAGAGTATCTTTTAGAGACCTTATTCTCGACCAAGATGCGCTTCTAAGTAGTAATTTACTTGAAGTTCAAAGCCAATTATCAATTATTACAACACTCATGGACTACTTTACTGTTTACACAGAAATGCCATGTAAAATAAATAACTAATTTTAGACCAGAGATATAGTATGAAAACACTTTCAAAATTCTTTATAGACAACTCTAAACTCTCCATCGTTCTCATGTTGGGACTTTTGATTTATGGAATCATGGGACTAGCAAAAATGAATGCGGAGTCTTATCCAAACGTTAGTTTCGCTACTGCAATTGTGACGACTCGTTACGATGGTGCGACGGCGCAGGATATTGAGACAAAGATTACGAAACCAATTGAAGATGAAATTAGAACCGTAAGAGGACTAAAGGATGTAAACTCCACAAGTCAATCTGGTCTAAGTACAATCGTCATCAGAGTAGATATGGACAGAGCTGGAATTGATGTAGAAACAGTCATCAGTGATATTCAAAAAGCTGTCGATAGAACAAATAAGTTACCTGCAGACCTCATCGATAGACCAAAGTTTAGTGAAATCAAATCAGAGGAGATGCCAGTCTTTCAAATTGCGGTTTTAGGTAGTAATGAAAATCGAAGTAGAGATATTATTGCTGACCATTTAAAAGAAGAGTTAGAAGATAATAAGCTCATTAAAGGTGTTACCCTAGAAGGATTTGCCAAGAGAACATTTCAAATAGAAGTTAATAACGACCTTCTCAATAAACATCATATTGGTATGCAAGAGTTAATCTCTAAAATCCAAGCTAGAAATGTTAATATTCCAGGTGGTAACTTAAAGCAAGATAAGACTCAACAACTGCTTCGCCTAGAAGGAAAGATTAAGAACACAAAAGAACTTGAAAACATCCTAATTAGATCGAACTTCTCTGGGCAGTCTATCTACCTAAAAGACGTTGCTAAAGTTGTTGACGGTGAAGAAGAAATAAAAGTTAGAACAAGGTATAACGGTGAAGAGGCAACGCTATTAACGATTGCCAAAAAAGCTGGCGCAGATACAATTACTCTCGTTGACGATGTCGAAAAGAAGCTTCATGAATATGAAAAACTTTATACAGATAAAGCAGACTTTAAAGTCTTCTTGAATGAGTCGATTAAGGTTAAAGATAAACTAGATGTATTGGCCAACAACGCAGTCTCAGGACTTATTCTAGTTATCGTGTTCCTCTTTATTTTCTTACCGGGTAAAATTGGGCTCATGGCTTCGCTCTCACTTCCTCTAGCAATTATGGGGACTCTAGGAATTATGCCGGCATTTGGTATGAACTTGAATACCATTACGGTTTTGGCCCTCGTTATCGCTCTAGGAATGTTAGTTGATAACTCAGTTGTTATCTCTGAGAACTTCACAAGGCTAAGGCAAGAAGGTAAGAACTCAAAAGAAGCAGCATTAGAGTCTATAAAAAGTCTATGGCTTCCTATTACCGCCACTGCATTTACGACAATCGCCGCATTCCTACCGATGCTAGTTACAAAAGGGATCATGGGGCAGTTCATTAAGTGGATTCCAATTATTGTAACAATATCCCTACTGCTTTCTTTAGTAGAGAGTTTCTTCTTTCTTCCAATGAGATTAGTGAGTGCAGGGAACTCAGTCAAAAAAGATAAAGATGGAAATTCTAAGAAAGACTGGTTCCACAAATTTGAAAATAAGTTTGAAAAAATCATGACTGTAATCGTAAGAAGAAGATACATTGCCGTAGCAGGTTTCTCTGCTCTGATTGTTTTCGCTCTCTTTATGATGACTGCGGGAAATAAGTTTATTCTCTTCCCTGCTGATCAAACAGAGATTTACATTGCAAGATTTGAATTACCGAATGGTACGAAACTAGAAGAAACAAACTCCAAACTAAGAGATCTCTCTAACGATATAAAAGAAGTTCTTGGAAAAGATGTAAAACACCTAATCGGAAAGTCTGGAGAATCAAAAGTACAACTTACTGACCCTAAAGCAACAGAGGGAAATAATGTAGGTATTGTTTTCATCTATGTTACAGATGAAGCCAAGCTCAATCTCTTCTACACAACAGTTCTTGAAAAACTTAGAGCGCAAGTTCCTAAGGACGGTTACAAGAGTTTAACTTTCGAAGCTCAAGTCAATGGACCTCCAGTAGGGAGTGATATTGAAGCGACATTTAGATCAAATGATATGGAACAACTCGACAGTCTAATTGGTAAAATCAAAGCAAGACTAGAGAAAGTGCCTGGAGTTCTGGATCTTAAAGTAAACGATATCATTGGTGATGATGAAGTCTTTATCAATATAGACTATGAAAAAGCAGACCAACTAGGACTTAATATCTTTAATGCAGGAGACACTGTTAGAAGTGCTATCTCAGGAAGAATTATCTCAGAGGTTACTTTAAATAATAAAGATGTTGATTTAAGGGTTAGTTTTAAAGAAAGCGACAGAACAGATATTACTAAACTAAAAGATGTAAACATAATGGATTCAAGAGGAAATCTAGTCCCACTTGGAACATTTGCTAAATTTGAAACTAAAGATGGTACGCCTCAAATTAAGCGCTTTGACTTTAAGAGATCAAAGACTTTAGCTGGGTCTATCAATGAAAAGAAAATTACAGCAATGGAAGCGAACCAAATTCTTCTTAAAACTTATGAGGAGCTAAGAAAAGATTTCCCAAGTGTTTCTCTAGTCTTTGGTGGAGTTGCTGAGTCGACAAAAGAATCAATGGAAAGTTTGGCTCAAGCCAGTGTACTTGCTGCCATTGGAATTTTTGCAATACTAGTATTCTTATTTAAATCTTATTTAAGACCACTTATTATCATGATGACTATTCCTCTTGGACTACTTGGTTTCTCAATTGCTTTTGCGACACCAGTTCTAAGTGGTTATATGGATAGAACAAGACCAATTTCCTTTCTTGCACTTATTGGAATTATCGGACTTGCAGGAATTATCGTGAACTCAGGAATTGTTCTTATCAGCTTCATTGATGAAATGAGGGCAGAGGGAAAACTATCTCTAGAAGAGATTCTCATCAAAGCTTCAGGAATGAGATTAAGAGCAGTACTTGTAACATCTCTAACTACTGTTAGTGGGCTCTTCCCTACAGCTTACGGTGTTGGTGGTTCAGACCCGACTCTCGTTCCAATGACTCTTGCTATGGCCTGGGGACTGACTTCTGGTACAATACTTACACTTTCTTTTATTCCACCAGCGTATGCAATTTTGGAAGATTTCCTAAATTTAGTTAATAGAATTACCAAGAGAAAGAAACATATTGAAGAAGATATGGACGGAAGCGAAGAATTAGCATAGGTATAATTATGACAAAAGTTAATGATACTAAATGTAAAATTATCAATGTGGCCCTAAAGCTTTTTGGTTGTAAGGGCTACGACGGCACTTCTGTAAGAGACATTGCTAAAGAAGCAGATGTGAACCTAGCATCTGTGAACTACCACTTTAGCAACAAGCAAAACCTCTATTTAGAGGTCTTTAATAACAACTGTGAGGAAGTAGAAGATCAGCTCTCTAAACTATATCAAGAGGGAATGAGCTTAGAGGACTTTGCAGTTGCCATGTTTGAGTTTTACACAACAAATAGCCCTAAGCTTCTCAATACCTTTAGACTGATTCTCAACGAAAACCTGGACTTCTCAAAAGATGGTTCAGGAGTTTGTGTAACAAAGCTCGGTCCTCCGGCCGGATGGCTCTTCTTAAAGCTAGTCACAGAAGAAGTTGGAGAAGAAATACCATTAGATGGTAGGTTTTGGGCCGTCATTACGATCATTTCTCATGTGTCACATATGGCCATTATCCTTAGCTCTAGCATAATAAAGCAGCACTGTGAGCACCTTAAGTATCTGAATAAAGAAACGCAAATTAGAAATATTCGCTTACAATGCCGTTCCACAATAAACTTTCTTAAGTCAGAACCATTCTCAACTTGGGATGAGAATTTCAAAGTAAACATATAATTTACAACCTTATTAATCCCCACTCTGACCTATGTTATAATATTGAAAAATAAAATTAATATAGGTTAGAGAATGTGCAGATTATTTGGATTTCGCTCAGTCATTCAGAGTCAAGTTCACCACAGTTTAATTAGTGCTGAAAACGCATTAGAGGTTCAAAGTAACAAGCACCCAGATGGGTGGGGTGTTAGTTATTATACTGCTGGTGCTCCCCATGTTATCCGCTCAGAGAAAACTGCAGTAAACGATAATATTTTTAAGAAAGTCTCAGGAATCGTAAGTTCTGAAACCGTCGTTGCACATATTAGAAATGCCACACTGGGTACTGTAAATATTCTCAACACTCACCCCTTTCAATATGGGAATTGGATATTTGCACATAATGGAAATATTAGAGATTTTGATAAATATAAAGATGAGATTATCGCAAGAGTCTCACCCCACCTTAAGAGATTTATTCTTGGAACAACAGATTCTGAGCTACTCTTCTACTTCATCCTGACTAAACTTAGCCAGAGGGTTGAACTCTCAGATAGGCATTGTGACATTGATATTCTTCAGGAGTGTATTAAGAAGTCTATTGACGAGCTTACAAGTATCATTGGGGATTATTGCCCCAATGATGATGGGAAAAATACTGAAACTTTCCTAACTTTCATTTTAACAAATGGAAAGACAATGATTGCTCATCAAGGTGGGAAGAAGCTTTACTATTCAACCTATAAAGTAAAGTGTTCCGAAAGAGATACTTGCCCTTACTTCTCGCAGGAGTGTGAAGCTCCTACTAAGAGTGGAAAGATAAACCATCTCATATTTAGTAGTGAACCACTTCATGGAGATAATACTTGGATTCCAATGAATGTCGGACAAATGATAGGTGTAGATGAAGAGATGAACCTCTCCATCTACTAAGACTACGCAACTTCAATAGACTTTTGAAATACGTTAATAAGCCCCTCTAATGGCTTTCTATAATTACCTACGCTAAACCTCTTTTCCATTCTCTTGATAATGACAGGGATCTTTGTAAGATCAAACTCTTCTCTGTAGAGTTCATCCACAAATGCGTGTGCTACAATGAATACTGCTGAAAGCTGAGAAACTCTATGGTGACTAAGCCCTCTAGGAAAGCCATTCCCCTCAGGTTTCTCGTGCTGAGAGAGAAGAATTTCATCAACATTTAAAGGTATCGTATCATTGGCCTTTACAATATTTGCAATTTGTTCAGGGTGAGATTGATAGTGCGCAATTTGTTCTGGAGTATACTCAGTCATTTCTGGCTTTTGTAAGTTCATTACCATTGCCATTTTTGCATCACTTAAACAAACATCTTGTAATATTGCTGCATAACTAAGCTTCTTTCTAATTTCTTCTGAGTCCCACTCCATATGAGAACAAATTGAATTTGAAAAGTAGGCGATCATATAACTATGATCTAATAAGTAGTCCTTTCTATCTTTTAAAATAGAGAGAAGCCTATTTAAAATTCTATCACTAGAGAGACTACTCTCTATTTGATAAGCAGTGTAGTCTACTAGGTTTACCACTTCATCAGTTAAACCAGACTCCAGTACCATTTCATGAACTATATCTAATGTATTAACAACCGCATCGTCCAAGTACTTTGGATCTAAGTTTCTATCTTCAATAAGAAAAGGAGTTGTTGCTAAACTTGCGCCGAAGTCATCATAATCTTCAGAATTAATATAGAGAAATTTTATATTCTTCTCTCTATATCTTTGAAGATCATCTCGAGTATAAATATCATCCTTTCTTAGAACTTTGACATATTTATCATCATTGATTTTGATAAAGACATCACAGAGAACTTTATTAAATCTTAGAAAGTATGAAAGTCTTACCTTTCGATACTCCTCCTCTGCATATTGAAAATTTAAATTTCTTCTCTTCTTTAAAATATCTAAGATTAAATTATGAAAAGATTCACAATTGATATCGTTTTGAATGATTTGACCTCTACTATCTAGCTTGGAAAAGGCCTTATATTCTAGTGAGTCTTCTAAGGACTCAGTCGTATTAACAATTAAATCACTCTGATGCCCATTCAATAAGAGACCCGAGATCTTCATTCCCTCTAATTTAGCACTCATATGACATGAAATCGTAATATCAATTGAAGGATCTTGGCTCAACCTTTCTTCCAGCTCTCCATAAGAGGAAACTTCGTAGACATCTACGTTTGTAGGCAAGTTATCTAAGTACAGATTTAGCCTATCCTTTATTTTGTGATTGTTTTGGGCCAATAAGATTTTCAAGTTCTAGTCTCCATAAAATTATCTAAGTAAATAATAGCATGGAATCTATAAAATCTAGTAGCTTAGATGAATCTTTCGTCTATAACTAACCTTAATTTACCCGTTCTAGGATTCTTCAATAATTCGTCAACTAATACTATTGAAACTTTTAAATCTGCAATATTTCCAATATCTTTCTCCTTCTTATACATAGGTCTTTGCATAAAAAAGGACTCTTTAAATAAATGAACGTAGTTTAAAATATTTAGGTTTTCTTTACTCTGAACACCTAAATAGACGTGCAAATAATCTTTGCCACTCTCTCGTTTGATTATTAATTGGACCCCCGAAATTGCCTGTTTCTCTCCGATTGAGGCCGCAGTATTCACTATATCCTCACGAGTCACAGTTACCGCACCAATTCTCGCTCCTTCGTCGGCCCTCCCCAGAAGAGAGAACCTCTTACCTACCTCTGTCCACGAGGCCATATCACCAACTGGATAGCGAACGATGGGCATAAGTCTTCTAGATAAGTTTGTATAAATAAGGCGCCCAACTTTATTCTCTTCTAGAATAACTTCATTTGTATCTGGATCTACAATCTCCATATAAGTTTTATCAAAAACAATATGCTCACCTGCTGTGCAACTCTTATCGACATATCCAAGCTGACCACCATCAACACTTGCATAACCAATAGAAGAGATATGAGCCTCTGGGAATGCTCTTTGAAGTTTCTCTCTTTGATCATCAAAAAGTGGCTCTCCTCCATAGTAAATTTGATTAATACAATTATCACTTGATTCAAATGAGGCTGCCAGGCTCACTAAAGATGTTGGAACACCAAAGAGAACATTTATCTTGTAAGAGTTTATGATTCTCTTTGTCTCTTCAATACTTGTCTGACCTGTAACTGGAAATTGCACAACCTTATTCTTTAACTTTTCCACACTCTTATTAATAAATAAAAAAGATGCATAGAGATCACCAGAGTAGAATAGGTTTGCACAACGATCCCCTTTTTGAAGTCTTAGCTGATCCATTCCAAATGAGAAATCCGTTGTAAACGTCTCCCACTCTTCTTGCGTGAAGAAGCTAGACTTTGGAACACCTGTTGTTCCGCCGCTTTTAAAGACAACTCCATCACTTAAGTCTGACGTTAGTACGGAATTATTCTCAAATCCATTCTTAGACCAATAGTCATCTTGATTTAAAATAGGAAGATCTGAAATACTATAATCTTTGAGGGGGACATCCCTATAGAGTTCCTTATAAAAAGGTGAATTCTCTCTTACAAAATCAATATGCTCTCTTAGGTTTTGTTTCAATACTTCCTCTGGTCTACTACTCTTAGGATTTTTCCACTACTCTTTGAGGAGATAAAATCTGAACTAAGTGACTTTATAACTTTAAAATCGGTTGTTAACTCGTGACAAAAAGCTTCACTTAAATCTTTATACTTAGATGCAAAGTCCACTTCTTCTATCGTGATGCCATTCAAGTATAAATTTATTGTATCTTTAGTGGATTCATTTGTAAGTATAATTTGAAATTGATCACTATATTCAAAACTATCTTTTAGGATTTTTTCGAACTTAAGAAAATTAAAAAAAGTTCCACCACTTCTAAAGATATCTCCAGCTCTCCCTAGAAGCTCAAAGCGTAGCCCTTTTCTCATACAACGACATTTATCTTTAACAATTCTTCCAAGGTCCCCTAAGTCATACCTATCAATCGATAGCGTCTCTCGGGCCTTTGACGTGAAGACTAATCTGCCCACTTCACCGTCAGGCACTTCTTTATCAGACTCTAGAGATAAAACCTCTAGTGACTGTATGCTTTCATTTAAATGATGGATAGAACCTTCACAGTACTCGCATTGAAAGCCAAGTGGTCCAGCATCAACTGACCCATAGCTAGCGGAGCGTATAATCTCAACCCCATAATCTTTAATTAAAAGAGTCTTCATTTTTTCAGGAAAGTGCTCTCCACCAAAGAAGATCTTCTTTATGCAACCCTTCTTTAGAATGCTACCTTTTTTAGTGAAGAGTTCCACAATATATGATGGCATTCCCAGTAGTGTATCAACTTGATACTCAACAATAGATTCTGCGACAAACTCTAAGTCCTCATATGCGGCCATAGGAAATTGCAAGGCCTTCATTTTTTCCAATATTGTAAAGAAACTTAAGAATCCTCCATACAGACCTCCACCGAAGAAGAGATTCATACATCGATCATTCTTAGGATCAAGACCAGCAGCATAGAGCCCCTCAGAGGCCGCCAACATCTGTGTATGATATGAATGGTAAGAGAATGTAGAGAGCGCGCTTTTACCTGAGCTTCCCCCACTTCTAAAGAAGAGCTTATTTCTCTCATCATCAAGAGATAAGCTTTGAAAATCTTCCTTAGTCATTACGGGTAAACTCTTATTAATAATTTGTCGCCCTTCACTTTTTTCATCTAGACGATAATTTCTTTTTAGAATATCTAGATCAAGACTGACTCTTTTAACAAATCTTCTTAAAGCATACTCTCCATCATGAGGCTCGCCTCCGTAAGATTCCTGCATTCTTCCAAGTTCTCTTACTCTCGTCACACCTGCCTTTAAGATGTAATTGATGACATCAAAGTTATCTTCAGAAATTGAAAGACCTACTGTCTGCAAGTAGCCTCTATGTTTTTGGAAAGTTTCAACTATATTATTCGAAGTAATAGACTTGATCCAAATAGTTCTATTTAAAGGAGAGGCCTTAAAATCACTATTCTTCTCTATATAAATTCTCCACTCACCCTTTTTAGAAGTAATTAGATTTTTTTCTAAAAATAGAGATTCAAGTCTTAATAATTCATTATAATTTGTGAGTTCAGCTCTTTGTTGAATATCCAAATCAAGCTCATTGCAGTCCTCATGTGTAGAGAATGAATCAGATAATAATTGCGCAAAATCCATCAATTGCTCATAGCTTGCGTCTAGTAAGTAACATACTTGAGGAGCTGAACATGCCTGTTGATTATTTAAGAGAATCTCATCAACTAATTTTCGACTAGTCTCTGCGTTAGCTGAGTTATTATCAATAAGGGCAAAAGATATTTTATGTCCCCAAGGTATAAATCTCTTATTATTTGGTACTTTCGCTTTAATGCTCTCAAGAGCACTATCACCACCCCAACACGAAACTCCATCGACCACATCAATCAAGTCTGAGAGATCTAAAGTTTGATTCTTTAAAAGTAAAATTCTCTTTTGCAGTTTTTCGCTTCTATCGTGCTTAAGTAATTGCTCTACTAACTTAAAACATAAATCGTCATCTCTTCTGCTGAGTTTAACGATATTCATATTTTGTGATATTAGTCCTTCAACTAAGGCAAGAAATGAAAGGCCTTCAGAGTTTGCCGAAGTGATATGCAATAGACTTCCTAGAGGTGCGTAGCCCTCCATCTCAGCATTTTGGAATTCATTTTTCTTTATACTAAATGGTTCGTGATTACCAAGCTCAGAGACGATCTTTTGTTTGAGACTATCTTTGCTACAAAATTCTTTTATTTCGGCAAGAAGAAAGGCGTCCATCTCTAGACTCTCAACATTTTTTGAAAAATGGTCTAAGCAATCTATGATTTCATCGAGGTGAAGATCAGTAGACATCCCCTCTAACACGTATCTAATTAGTTCTGTCTTTGTAAGCTCTTCTAAATATTTTCCCTGGCATAAAATACTCATCATATTTTCTCCAAGAGCTCACTAGCTGCCACGGCACAACTCTTATTCTTTGAAATCCCTGCACGTCCCAAGATTTCAAACCAAGGTGTATTTAAATTACATGAGCACTCGCTCTTTACAATGGCCAAGTCGCCCATCAATACACTATTTGCAGGAACCGACGTAATATAAGGTGATATCAAATTAAGATATCCAGGCTTTCCCTCTTCGACAGGCTCAAGAGTATCGACATCTCTAATCAGTACTCGTGACCAAACAGGAATATGAAATCGATGCTCAGAGCACTCCACATAGGGAATACAGTGCTCTACTGATCCAAACCCATCTCTCAATCTTTCATTAGGTATACCAAGCATCTCTTCACACAGAGAATAGAATTCTTTTTTAGAAATGGCCTTGTCTTGATGCCCTTTCCAGCCTCCGCCCAAGAAGACCAAGGAGTCTTTATTCAATTTTAATGGCGCGATACCTAGCTCTTTCATTTTAGTTAGAGTGAAGTAAAAGAAAGATGGAAATCCAAAAACTCTTACCGCACGTCCCTCTTTTTCAAATTTCTGTAGAGCTTCTATACATCCAAAGACATCAAATTTATGACCTTCGTCTTTTCCAAGAAACCTCAATCCATATTTAACTTCATTTATTGGTGCATACTTACATAAGAAGTTATCTGTGTATGCAGTACCGAGCTTACTTCCCTCTTCTGGTTCATAGGTAAAGAGTAAGTAATTTACTTTCTCTTGGCTGATCCATCCATAGGAGTTAAATATCTTATCAACCATTGCCTGAGCACTACCTATGGTCCACTCATCAAAGAAAATTTGAGATTTTTGTCCCGTCGTTCCCGATGATGTTAAGTGAAGATAAACCTCTTCCTCAGTCACTGACTTAGTCTCATGATATTTAAAAAAGTTTGCAATAATGAAAGGAACTTCACGAAGATCTTTGATATCTACAAGTTTACTTGTATCAAACTTTCTAGAGTTCAATAATTTTCTATAAAACTCATTTCTCTCTCTATGCCAGAGAATATTTTCCTTCATGGCCTCAACAAAGAGTTTGTCATTTTCATTCGAATACTCGTAAGGACGCTCAAGGTTACAGAGTTCTTCGACTCTAGATAATGACTTCTTATCTACAACTTCAAGTGACTTCATGAGTTCACCCTAAGAATATTTAGGTGCATATCAATCCACTGTTTTGCATATTGATCAAGATATGGCTTAAATGACTTATGGATTGAAAGCTCACTAAAGTCTAGTGGTACCATTGTTCTTGCCAAGAGAATATAGTCTTGCCCAACGCCTTCTTCAAATCTCATTGCCGGATAAACAGCTGAGGGAAGAAAGTTATTTTCAGTTAAAAAGCATATTGGCTCTCTTCTATCAGATCGAACCATTGTTTCTACGTAGTAGATTCCAATTTCCTTCATTGCAAAGAGCATCTTATTAATTTTCTCTCCCAATGAGATAATACTTTTATTGGCCGTAATGATGACACAGTAGTGATCTTTCTTACTAAAGGCCGCGAATATTTCAATCCCCTCTTCCATATTGGAGATAAGAAGATTGGGTCTGTGAAATGGATAAAAGACTGACTCTCTATCCTCTTTAAAGGTTTCATCAAATCTCTTCTCCACGAAGTTCTTTGCAAAAATAAATTCGAACTCTCCCTCTTTACAAGTCAAATCCTTAAACTGATGATCTCTCTTAATTAAACAAGGGGCAGTATCAAAATGAGCATCATTTCCAGTAATCTCTTTTTCAACGAGAGAATAAAATGGCTCTACAGATTCTGGAACAACAGTAGGAACTTTTCTTTTTTCTAGAACTCCATCTGCGAAAATTGCAAGTAGGGCCAAAGTCTCATAGGTTTTGATTCTTCTACAATTTGGAAAAAAGCCAAGTGGAATAAATCCATTCTTCATCAACATTGTTTGCGAAGAGTGAGAGATAGTCCTTGCAGTCGCATAAATTGAATTTACAAGTTTCTTTTCTTTAAGGACCTCATTTACAACATGGCCAATGAACCCTGTAGCAAGCCCATGCTTTCTGTATTCATCGTGAACAGCAACCCCTGATAATTTACCAATTAGGTTTTCTCTTTCAATTTGAATAATGCCAGATACTATAATTTGATTTGAATCGGTACATCTCATCACATACCAATGGTTTTCCTCTGGATGATTGAGGGCCTCTTCCATAACCGATCGTTTTGTTCCAATATCTAGAGGATAGTCTTCACCGTAGACTGACAAATACAGTGACAATAACTCATTAACATCAGTTAATTTGGCATGCTCTATGACTGTATTCATACATCTCCAATGGTGAAATTTGCTCACTAAAAAACACTCTCATTGCCATGTATCATATAGAGAAGCCTCACTAAATATACGTGAAAAATATTTAGGGTTTTGCGAGGTATAGAACACATAATTTCAAGTGGTTAGCTATGAGACAATTTACAAAGCAATTCATCCTCTTCCTTTTTCTAGCACTGATTACTAGTTCAATGAGTTTTGCTAGGAAACCGGCGGTAGAGCCTGTTAGCGGGATATCGATTGAAGAGTACAATGACGTTCCACCTTCAAAGGCAACTCCTTTTGACTTTACTCAAAAGAAAGAACAGCCTAATGCTGCAGTAAAAAAAAACGAGGTAAAGACAACGACAATTAATGAACTAGATGATGCAAAATCTAGTACGAATCAAATCATTGTTATTCTCATGGTGTGCTTACTTCCAATTGCTGTCTGGCTTGGTTTAATGAAAGGAGTTAAGGATCTTGAAGAAGAAACTCCAAATAATGTTGTAGATCTAGAGTCAAAACGTGGCGATGATGACAACGACGATATGAATTTCCCAAAGGCCTCTTAAACTACTGGGCCTTAGGGACATCACTTACAGAGTCTTCCAAAATATAATCAGGTATCTCAATTCCAACATCTTCAACCTTTATATATTCTTTTCCATCTTCATCATAAGACTTACTAACCTTAACTGAAGTTTTAACACCTTCTTCATACTCAGTGATATAGACGTCAGTATTCTCATCGAAGCCCTCAACAGTAGTCTCACCATTGAATTCGAGATCTCCTTCTCTATCGTAACCCAGAATCTCTAGATACTTTGGAAGAACGTAGTAGCGCCAGACTTCATTAAAACTAAGGCTACTATAGTACTCATTTGCACTTGATAGCGATACATTCAATGCACTTAAAGAAATAATTGAACCTGCTGCAATTCCCGTTTTAGATTGTATAAGTCTCGCTAACTTTGGAATAACTTTGTGTTTTAGTGGGTTTAGAAATGCCACATCTTTTAAACCACCCAATACACCGGACCACAGAAACATAAATGGAAGCATCTGCATTTGTTGCTTAAGAGTTTCAGAATTCTCTACAGGGTGACCTAGAGCTGCATATAGCTCATTAAAGCCAACGCCTAACCCAACCAGTCCAATTCCAGAAGCAACACTGACACCCGCAACTCTCCTCCAATTTCTTAGGAAGGCCCTAGTTTTTGAAGGTTGTTTAGCAATATTTATCGCACCTCCAAATGCATTGCGTGTCTGGAAAGAAGCTTGGCAATTAATCTCAGACATAATTGGAGTAAAGATTAAACCGTTGGCGACAACCTCCCATGGGAATCTCTCAAAGCTCTCTTCATTAGACTTGTACATATAACCTAACATAGACCAGGCCACGACAAAGTCTGCATACATTGCATTTCTAGCTTGAGGAAATTGTCTCAAGCAGCTGAAGTTTCTTTTAAATCTATCCGCACCAATGAGTCGTTGAAAAATACTCTTGGTCTCTTGGAGCGCGCAATCAGGATCTCCACCACAGTCATCGATATCTTTTTTCTTCTGAGTAAACATATCAATTGCGTAATCTCTGATCTTCTCTTTAATCGACTTCTTAGGCATTGCAGGTTTCTTAGAGAAAGGAATAAATTCAACATAGTTATTAGAGAGTAAGTCTCCAAGCTTTTGATTATCCTCTGCTCCATTTTTTAGCTTTACAAAAACGTCTTCAGAAATAAATTCATTATCAGACATCCACCTTAAAAACTCAGGTCCTTGGAAATTCTCTTCAAAAATATGGAAGTTAGATACCGCTGCAACAGTATCATCTAAGAAGTCTTGATAATTACTGTACTCATTAATATTCTTAGAGATGATCGAATTATAATCCGCCATTGCGGCCTCTTGAATATTTTTCAACGCTGTTTTTTCGGCCGAGCTCTTTTTCTTTAACTTAATTAAATTTTTAAATGAAAACCCTTCACTCTCTCTCCACTTTTTGAAGACCCCTAGCGAAGATTCAAAATTGTCTGAAACACTTTTAGATCTATCAAAAGAAGAAACAACATCATCAACGTTCAATCTAAACCATGTATTAAACTCTACAGGATCGATCTCTTTGGAGCTGTCTTGAATTAACTTAGAGTAAGCAAAAGATTGAAATTCTCTCTCTAGATTTTCAGATGGGATTCTCGCAATAGATCTCTCACCAATTCTGTCGCTTACTTTTTTAATCTGTTGAACTTCTTTAGTTGAATATACTTTTGAACTTGGAAAGAGATCTGAAAGACCGTTCTTCTTAACAATCTTTCTTCCCTTAATGAAACTATTCATAATTTGAGCGCAGCTTCCCTTTACCGAAGGTTTTACTTCGTCTAGTGAGGCCACAGTCCTTCCATTTTCTACTACCGATGAACAAGAAATGAGAAGAAAGGAGAATAAAGTAATTAATGAGTTTCTATAGAGCATTCATAATCCGATTTTCAAAATAATAAGCTATGAATCTTATCGGACTTTATGAGGAAAACTTTAAAGGGAATAGCTATGAAAAAAAGCTAAAATTTCAACCACTTACCTTTTGATAAATACATAAAAACGCTGGCCGTATTTCCTTGTTTAACTAGTATTTCTTTAGTGCCATTGCGATTAAAATCTACAAAGCTCAACTCGTTAGGTCTTTGAAAGTAATAGCCCTGCTGAGTTCTCTTCTCTTGCCAGAAAATGGGACCCTTCTCCATATAGATTTTATTCAAATCTTGATGATCAATAGTCACAAAGTATAAACGAACGGTTGAATTAAGTTCTGTGTACTTTGTCATCCCCTCATAAAAGAAGAAGACTAGTCCCAGGCTATCTTTGGATAATTGCCTTACTCTAATTTTATAAACCTTCGCACCAAAGCCATTCACTTCAAGTTTGAAAGACTTAAGTCTAGTTTCATCATAGCCTAGAAAGTGAATCCATGACTTTCCATCTTTGAATTCGTAGAAGATAGATTCCTTTCTGTGGTCTCCGTCTAAATCAATTTTATGAAGAGGAGTATTCACCACATACTTAGCATCGGACGCGAGTTCGTCTCTGACTTCCTTATCTAGCTCGGCCCTAAAGAGCTCGCGAAAGCTTCTCTCATCCTGTGAAAAGCTGCTCATAGAGATGAGAAATAGGAATGTAACTAGCAAAAATCTCATTGATTTATTTTAACATATCTCCCATATAGCAACGCCCCGTGCAATTTCTGCAGTGAAAAGCCGCTATTCTTCAATCATTTATTCACATAGCAAGGACTATAGGCTAGAATTTTGCTCAACTTTAAATGATTTATTGGGAATATATATGGAATTTAGCCTAGGATTAATTAAGTCTGAAAATCAATTTTTACTGAAATCTTTCGACGCAGGTACTGAAGATAATGGAAAGGTATTAGATTTAAGTGAATTAAAGAACTCAAATCTACAGGCGCTTTTCTATGATGAAGAGCAAATTGAAAACGAAGACCTAAAAGCAACTCTACTTGAAGACAGTCGCTTCTTCCCTATTAGATCACTTAAAGAAATAAACTCTGATTACGAATCTTTTCAATCTCTTTCTCTAGACGAAGTAAAGAATATTTTTTCAAAGGTTCACGACAACTGGCTACTTCAAAATAATGTCACTCTTCTAGAAGAGCTATTTAAAGTAATTACTCATTTAAATGGGCTATGGCCAAATGATAGAACTACTTTCTTTGAGGAACTTTGGTTTATCTTAAAATCAAACTTAGGAGCAAAGTCAGTTAGAATTATCTTTAACGATATTCAGATTGCAAAAAAAGAAAATGAGAAAAATAAATTGATTCAAGTGAAAGTTGAAGGCGAAAGACTTCCAAATCCAACAGAAGGTGGAGAGCTTGAAGCAAAAATCATGTCAAACTACGAGAAAGATTTCAATAATACTTTTGATATTGCAGAGTACTCAGGTGAAAAGGGCCAACTAGTTATTACGGCCACTATTAAAAAGAGTCCTGTAGTGATTATGGCCGAAGTCTATGAGTTAAGTAGAATGCAAAAGGCAATTCTAAGTGCTCTATTCACTGGTCTCTCTGAGAATATCCAATAAGAAAGGGCCAAATATGGCCCTTATTTCTTTATTCAATAACCCTTAAATTCATTTTCGTTTTGATTCCGACCTTCACCAAGTCAACAGAAGGGCTAAAACTGTCATATTTCTCAGTTTGTACACTATGTATATAAAAATCTCCTTCAACCTCTCCACGCCTAACATAATGAAATAATCTACACTCTCCATTACTTTGAACAAGCTTTCCTTCTTTAAGTTGACTTAAAATACTTAAATTAACATTTGAAATAGTTCCACCCCCCGGAAGAGAATTAAGAATTATTAATAGTGATTTCTTATTAGTCTTAACTTCTGCATGACCCATTTTAACCATTTCAGTAAGAAAGCTCTCTCTTCCATTAAATCTTAACTTAATTCTAGAAACTTCACTTTTCATATTTAAAGGAGTTTCATGAGTTACAATCTTCTCTCTAGAAACATTGCAATATCTTGAACGAATATAATCATCATTCTTATAGTAGTTAACTTTTTGTGGTTCGCTATACTTATGAATTGAATGCTTTAAGCCTATAGGTTGAATCATTAAAGTTTTCGTAACCCCCTCTTTAAAAACAAAGTCTACAGATTGAGCTCCAAAGATCTCTTCAACCTGGCCTCTCGTCTCAATCTTCTGTGGCTCAACTAAAGCAAGAATTTGCCCTGCCAATATTTTCTCATCTAACTTTATAAAATTAATTTTCTTATAATGACTAACCTTATGAGTATCCTCAAGAACTGTTGAAATGCTTTTTCCATTAGGAATAAAGAAGATTTTCTCCTGAGTGGTATTAGAGAGAATTAAAAGACTTCCTTTCTCTAAAGTCTCACTCTTCCAATCGACAAGGCTCATTTCACCATTATTAAAATTATCCACTGTGTAGATGACTTTTGACTTCTTTGTTAATTTATCAAAAGCAAAGTCTAGAGCAATACCGGGAACCTCAAACTTGTAGGATTCAACAGGCTTCTCTCCATAAGAAAACCCATCGACCTGCTCCTCTTCATTCTCAAGCTGAGATGAAACATACACACCGAGATCATTTTCTATACCTGCGCGATAATCAAGATCTAAGTAATATCCAGTCTTATTATTTTTCAAGAAAAAGAAGGTTGAGATATTTACTTTATAATTCTTAAGTTCTTCAAGCTTGATGTTATTTATAATTTTAAAGAGTTCATCATTTTTAAAAGAGATACTATAAGTGAAAATATCACTCATCTCCAAAGTATTGGGACGATTGCCATCTAATATATCTAAGAGTTTACTACGAAGATATCTTTCATCTTCAACTTTTAAATCAATCTCTTCAGTCACTTGATCATTATTCAAAATAGACAATCTTGATTTCTGTGAGATTAGCTTCAAGGTAGGGACTTGAAAGTCTTTAGTATTGGCCTCTACACTTTGTTGATCAACGGCTTGAGATTCTTGTTCATTCAAGCTCATTGGAGGAGAGAATTTTAATTTACTCTCTTTACTACAAGAAAAGGATAAGAGAAGAATTGATAAGAGTAGAAAAAATTGATTCATGGTGACTCCTTGGTTTGGGTCACCCTAGAGCGTAAATGTCGTACTTGTCTTTTTTAAAGAAAGAGGGACTGGATTTAATTCACTTATGAACCAAATCCGGACAATTTCTCTCCCCCTAAGACATGGAAGTGTGTGTGAAAAACAGTTTGACCGCCATCGGAACCTAAGTTTGTCACAACTCTAAAACCTTTCTTAGAGAGATCATTTGATTTTGTGTAGCTAGAAATGGCTTTAAAGATATCGCTTAGTTGAGCAGGATCACTATCTGAGATTTCATTTACATTTTCTGTATGATCTCTATGAATAAAGAGTAAGTGCTCTTTGGCCATAGGACTTAAGTCTCTAAAGCCAATTACAGAATCATCTTCATAGACTCTTGTTGAGGGAATCTCATCCTTTAAGATCTTACAAAAAATACAATCACTCATACTTACTCCGAAACTCTCTCTAGTTTTGCACCTAAGCTCATTAGCTTATTTGCTAAGTTATCATAACCTCTATCTAGATGATAAATTCTCGATATTTCAGTTTCACCACTAGAGGCAAGTGCTGCAATGATAAGAGCTGCTGACGCTCTAAGATCAGTACACATAACAGGAGCACCCTTAAGCTCTCTCTGTCCCTCTACAATGGCAGTATTACCTTTAAGTTCAATACTTGCTCCCAACCTATTTAGCTCTGGAACGTGCATAAACCTATTTTCAAAAATATGTTCTGTAATGATTGAGCTTCCCTTAACTTGGGTTACAAGCGCCATCATTTGGGCCTGAACATCAGTTGGGAAACCAGGAAAAGGTGCTGTATCAATTCGACAAGCTTCTAGCTCTGACTTTTTAACTTGTACAAAGTCTGAACCGACTTCGATATCGGCCCCCATTCTCTTTAGCTCATCAATAACGAACTCTAAGTGGTGCGGGTTAAAGCCTTCAACACGAACATTTGATTTCGTGGCCAGTGCTGCCATTATATAAGTGGCCGCTTCAATACGATCTCCAATAGCAGTATACTCAACCTCATTAAGAGACTTAACACCTTCGATTTCAATTTTCTTTGTTCCAATTCCAGAAATCTTTGCTCCCATAGCATTTAAGAAGTTAGCAAGATCATCTATTTCTGGCTCAAGGGCCGCATTTTCAATAATAGTTTTTCCCTTCGCATAGACTGCCGCCATCATCAAATTCTCTGTGGCACCTACTGATGGGAAGGCCAATACGAGGTGAGCTCCTTTTAGAGGACCATCAGTTTCGGCGTAAACATAACCACCCTCAAGAGTGATCTTAGCGCCCATTTTCTCTAAGTTTGTTAAATGCAAATCTATCGGACGCGTACCAATAGCACAGCCCCCAGGAAGAGAAACCTTCGCCTTATGTAATCTAGTGAGAATTGGTCCTAAAGTAAAAATGGAGGCCCTCATTGTCTTAACAAGATCATAAGTTGCTTCATGA
Source organism: Halobacteriovorax marinus SJ (assembly GCF_000210915.2). NCBI lineage: Bacteria > Pseudomonadati > Bdellovibrionota > Bacteriovoracia > Bacteriovoracales > Halobacteriovoraceae > Halobacteriovorax > Halobacteriovorax marinus. The sequence continues at coordinate 646,304 of NC_016620.1, read as the reverse complement.
GAATTTAGTGTGGATGGATCTAAGACAACACTACTTCCCTTTCTCTCTATTCCAACACCTAAGTTTCCTAGTAGCGTTAGCATCGTATTTATATCTCTTAGATTTGGAATCTCGTTTAAAGTAATCCTTTTCTCACTTAATAAAACCGCTGAGAGAATTGGTAAATATGCGTTCTTCGCCTTAGAAATTCTAACTGAACCTTCAAGTGTACACGGTCCATTAACTATTATCTTATCCATTTTTAAATCCTATTTCTTCGCTACTAAGAAGCGATTTCTATTGGTGTAGTCCTTGAGGATTTTCACAGTTGAAAAACCTATCATATTGCAAACTTCACACAGGTCTTCAAGATGATCTTCATGACCTTCCATAATAAATATCCCTTCTTCATAAAGGGAGTTCAGTACTTGCTTAAAGAGAGTTCTAAACCACTCATCATATGAGTCATCCTCTAAATAGAGGGCCAAATGCGGCTCATAATTATCTACTTGATGATGAACAAAGTCTCGGTCCTCTCTCTTTTTAATATAGGGAGGATTACTCACGATTAGATGAAACTTCTCTTGATCTAAATCATTCATTCGATCAGTACAAATAAGTCGAAGAGATGACTCCCTAGGAATTGTGTAGCGAAGGTTAAAGTAATTTCTTCTAGCAACCTCTAGAGCATCTTTTGAAATATCTGTTGCAAATGCCTCAAGCGGACGAGGCATCTCTTGCAAGAGAGAAATTATAATTGCCCCACTCCCCGTGCCTATATCTAAAATCCTAAGTCTCTCATCTGACATTTTCATCCAATCCCTAAGAAAAGATGAAGCCGTCTCGACTAGAATTTCAGTTTCACTACGAGGAATTAAAACATTTTCTGAAACATCAAATTCAGATTTATAGAAATGGGCCCTTCCTCGAATATACTCGAGAGGGTAACCCTTAACTAAACTATTAAAGTAATTTGTAATTGGATTTGTATGACTCGGAATATAGCGAGAAGAAAATAAATCATCTACATTGATCTTCTTCTGTCTCGCATATTGAGTGAGTTCATCTTTTAATCTATTGATTGTTAAACCTGGATACAATTCAGACAATCTCTCTTTTTTATCAGAGAAGAAATTCTCTAAATATGTTCCAAGACTTATTGGAATCATTACTCTTCTTGACCCTTAAGTAGCTCAGCTTGGTTGTGAGCAATAAGAGCATCTGTAACAGGTGTCATATCACCTTCGATAATCTTATCGAGAGAGTAGAGAGTTAATCCAATACGATGATCTGTTAGTCGTCCTTGAGGAAAGTTATAAGTTCTAATTCGCTCAGACCTATCACCCGTTCCTACAAGACCTTTTCTCTCAGCAGCTTCAGCAGCATTTTTCTCCTGAAGCATTTTATCGTAAATTCTATTCTTTAAGATTCTCAGCGCCTTCTCTTTATTTTTAAGCTGAGACTTCTGATCTTGGTTGGCCACAACCGTTCCTGTTGGAATGTGTGTTACTCTAACCGCTGAGTCAGTTGTATTTACCGACTGCCCACCGGCTCCACCAGAGCGGTAAACATCAATACGTACATCATTCATATCTAGATCAAATTCCACATCATCAGTTTCCGGCATAACTGCGACAGTAATTGTCGAGGTATGGACCCTTCCCTGAGACTCCGTTTTAGGGACACGTTGAACTCTGTGAACACCAGACTCATACTTAAGCTTTGAGTATACTTTCTCACCAGAGACAGAGAAGATAATTTCTTTAATACCCTCATCACCTTCTGAGATCGAAACCTGCTCTACTTTGAAACCTAGATCTCTAAAGTAGTTTGAGTACATTCTATAGACATCTCCAACGAAAATTGAAGCTTCATCCCCACCAGCTCCGGCACGAATTTCCATCATCACGTTCTTATCATCGAGAGGGTCTTTTGGAAGTAGAAGAATTGTAAGGCGCTCTTCCATCTCTGGAATTTGTGGCTCGTTTTCGGCGATGACTTCTTTTGCCATCTCCTTCATATCTTCATCTTTCTCATTCTTTAAAATTTCTTTTGCTTCATCAATATCTTCTTTCATTTGACGATATTCTTTATAAGCAACAACAACTTCTTCTAAGTTAGATCTCTCACTAGAAATCTTCTTAAATTCATCTTGTCTGTCGTAGATCGTTGGGTCAGCTAGCTTTTCTGTTAACGTCTCAAACCTTTCAATTACGGCATCAAGTTTATCAAACATAGACATATTTTTTTTCCTATTTTTATAGCCTACAAATAAATAAGCCCTTCACTTAGGAAGGGCATCAAAATTACTTATTCTTTAACTTTAAGAGTTCATTGATTCTAAGAACTCTGCATTCGTCTTAGTCTTAGTAACTCTTTGGAGCATAAACTCCATCGCATCAATCGTAGACATTGGGTGAAGAACCTTTCTTAAAACATAAGTTCTTTGTAGATCGAGTGGATCCATTAAGAGGTCTTCTTTACGAGTTGATGACTTATTAATATCTAGAGCAGGGAAAATTCTCTTCTCTAAAAGTTTTCTATCAAGTTGAATTTCTGAGTTACCTGTACCTTTGAATTCTTCAAAGATAACTTCATCCATTCTTGAACCAGTATCTACAAGAGCTGTTGCAATAATTGTTAATGATCCACCATTTTCAATATTTCTTGCAGCTCCAAAGAATCTCTTTGGTCTGTGAAGTGCATTTGAATCAACACCACCAGATAAGATTTTACCAGAAGGTGGAACAACTGTGTTATATGCACGAGCAAGACGAGTAATTGAATCTAATAGAATAACAACGTCATCACCTGCTTCAGTTAAACGCTTCGCTTTCTCTAAAACCATTTCAGCAACTTGAACGTGTCTATTTGCAGGCTCATCAAACGTACTTGAAACAACTTCAGCTTGAACGTTTCTCTTCATATCTGTTACTTCTTCCGGTCTTTCATCGATTAGAAGAACAATTAATTTCGCATCTGGATGATTATCAGTAATTGAGTTGGCCACTTCCTGAAGTAGCATTGTCTTACCGGCCTTAGGTGGTGCAACGATTAGACATCTTTGTCCAAAACCTTGAGGAACAAATAGATTAATCATTCTTGTAGAGTAATTAGTTGGCTTTGACTCTAAGTTAATCTGCTTATCAGGGTACAGTGGAGTTAGGTTATCAAAGAGTACTGTTTTCTTATGTGCTTCTGGTGTTTGACCATTAATTGTTTGAACTTTTAATAGAGCAAAGTATCTTTCATTATCTTTTGGAGGTCTTATCTGTCCCTCTAATGAGTCACCTTTTCTAAGACCAAATCTTCTAATTTGACTTGGAGATACATAAATATCATCGGCACCAGGAAGGTAGTTATAACCAGGAGATCTTAGGAAACCAAAACCATCTGGAAGGATCTCTAGAACACCTGAACCAAAAATATCTTCTTTATTTTTAGCTGATGTTTTTAGAAGAGCGAAAATTAATTCGTGAGTTTTCATCCCCGACGCATTTTCTACTTTTAACTTTTCACCCATCTTAATGAGTTCTTTAATTTCCTTTTCTCTTAGGTCATTAAGGTGCATTAATCCTTTCTCCTGATAATATATAATTTTGGATTATAATTTGTGGTTCTCACGCCCCGAGGCTTTTATTTGATATTAATTTCGAGGGAATTTATAACTGAGTTAGTGGTTTAATTATCGTTGATGGCGCGCAAAATTGTCAAGATGATATTGCTTGCCACGGGGCAAAATCTTAGTTACATAGTTAATCACTATGCAAAATGAATTCGAATCCTATGAGAACTTCAACAAATTCAAAGGCTTGAACATTCTCTCCATTGATTACGGTCTTAAAGTCACAGGACTTGCCTGCTACTGCCCAGGCAGGGAACCATTTCCTCAAGCTAGAGGAAGAATTATTTATCAAAGCGATGAACAACTCATCGATGAACTATCTCTCATTATAGAAGAAGATTTCTTCGAGGTTATTGTCTTAGGTATCCCCTTTTATCTCGACGGAAATGAGTCAGAGATGACGAAGAAAGTGCGACAATTTAAAACATTATTAGAAGAAAAATTTAGTGATCTTCAGATCTATGAACAGGACGAAACTCTAAGCTCAAATGCCGCACAAGAGAGAATGAAGAACTCTCCTCAATTTAACTTTAAGGTAGACCCAAAGAGAATTGATGAAGTCGCGGCCACTATCATTCTAGAAGACTTTATGAGGAATTAAATTCTTTAGACTTGTCGAGAATCACTTTGACCATTATCCTTGGAACTATTATGACAAAGAAACATTTATTTATATTTTTAGTATTGGGTCCACTCCTAGGTATCTTTGCTGGTGGATTAAAAGTTTATTACTCTATCGCAATTTGGAAATATCAAGGTCCCGAAAAGACTTTTGTGATTAAACCAGGAGAAGGTTTCTCTAAGATTAATCATCACCTAGCGACGCAAGAACTTATCAGTAGTTCAAAACTCTTTTACCGCTACAATAAGATCAATAATTCATTGAGTGATTTTAAGGCAGGAAATTATATTATAAAGCCTGGAACAAATATGCTCGATATCATTACTATTCTTACAACAGGTAAAGGGCAGACGATTTCTGTTACAATTCCTGAAGGTAAGAACCTCTTTCAAATTGCAGATATCTTATCAGCTGAGAAAGTTACCGATAAAGAGAGCTTTATAAAGTTATCAAAAAGTCCTGACTTTGTTTCTTCTTTAGGTATCCCTGCTTCGCGAGTTGAAGGCTACCTCTACCCAGAGACTTACCACTTTGCGAAGAATACTCCTGCGGCGACTGTAATTAAGACAATGGTAAATACGTTTAATAATAAAACGGCTGAGGTTGATTTTTCAAAATCAAAACTCTCTAAACACTCAGTTATTATTTTGGCCTCTGTCGTAGAAAAAGAAACTGGCGCTAGTTTTGAGCGACCTCAAATTGCAGGAGTGTTTCACAATAGATTAAAGAAGAGAATGAGACTACAGTCTGACCCTACGACAATTTATGGAATATGGGAAAACTACAATGGCAACCTTAGAAAGAAACATCTACTAGAGAGAACAGAATATAATACTTATAAAATACCTGCTCTTCCTATTGGGCCTATTTCTAATCCAGGACTGGAATCTATTAAAGCTGTACTCAGCCCTGACACTCACAAGTACCTCTACTTTGTAAGCAAGAACGATGGTACACATATTTTCTCTGAAACTTATAAGCAACATAGAAGAGCTGTTAATGAGTTTCAAAAGAATGCTAAGAATAGAAAAGGAAAATCTTGGAGAGACCTTAATAAGAAATAGGTCTCCCCAATGAGTTGCTAGTAATCTAAACCTGTCGCTCTGGTGTGTACCTTAATTGGTGCCCCTTCACTTAGGGTGTAGCTAGCAGTAACCTCTGCAATTATTATTTCATGGTCTCCTGGCTTAATAGAGTCCTTCACTCTGCACTCCAAAACAGACTTCGCATCCTTTAGAACAACTCCTCCCGCCTCAGACATATTACAATCCATTTTATCAAAGGGAGAATCTGCAGGATCATAACCACTCCAAAAGTGTTTTAAGTAACCCATCTCATGTTCGCCCACGACATTTACTGTAAATGTTTTACCCGACATAATTGCTTCGTATCCCGGACGAGATTTATTTATAGCAATTGAGATTAACAGAGGATCAAAACTCACCTGCTGCACCCAACTTGCCAAGTAACCCTGCTTAACTCCACCGTCGGAAACTGCGACTATAAAGAGCCCTGAAGGAATATGTCCAATGGCCTTTGCTGCTTCTTTCTTATTCATAAAACCTCCTCAAATACACGAGACTTTTGATCTGCTAATGATAAATTATTCCCATTTCTCCCTGCATAATTTTTAGCTTGTATTGTACACAACCAATGTTTACAATATTGTGTGGGCCAACCATGCTCAACAAATGTAAAATTGTTGTTGCCAAGTATTCAAGGAGGAATAGTATGGGAAAGGTCAATCTCGAACACTTTAAGACAATTCTACTAAAGAAACGTCAGGAAATTCTTAATGGTGGGCTACTCAAGTCTACAGAAGATCTTCAAATTTCAAGCGATGACCTGGCTGACGAAGCAGACCTAGCTCAAAGTGTAATAAATCAACAAGTTACTTTTAATATGCGCCAAAGAGAGCTCTCTAAGCTTAGAGCAATTGAAGAGGCCCTTGAAAGAGTTGAAGACGGTACTTATGGGTTCTGTGACGATTGTGATGAACCTATTGGTAAGAAGAGACTTGAAAATCAACCTTGGACTACTTTGTGCATAACTCATGCTGAAGAACAAGAAAGAGAACAAGGTCGTTTCGGTCGTGTTGGATAATTCACTACTTAAATTTACTTCATAAACAAGGAGCTTTCATAGCTCCTTTTTTTATGTAAAAAAAATGTAATACCTTAGAAGTCACCTTCTCTACGCTCTTATCTCATGTATAGTATGGATTATGAATTCGAGAAATATCAGTGGCTATACAGATAATGAAGAGATTGCAAACACCCTTACTCACTTTCTAGGGATTGTCCTTTCAATTTATGTCATACTCTCATTTCTAAGCTTAGGTGCTAGTTACCTCGTCTACGGACTTTCTCTGCTTGCACTTTATTGTTCCTCTACTTTCTATCACTTAACAAGAATTGAGAGCCGAAAACTACTTTTTAAGAAATTCGATCATATATGTATCTATTATTTAATAGCAGGTTCTTATACACCAATAATGATGAATAAAGTTGGCGGACAACTTGGAGTAACGGTAACCATTCTAGTTTGGATCATTGCCTTCTTTGGAACGATCTATAAACTTAAGTCCCGTAAAAGTAATAAAATTATCTCTACGCTTTCATACCTCATTATGGGTTGGTTAGTAGTCTTCTTCTGGGCAGATGTTTTTAAGGCCCTAAGTCACGAGAGTTTGAAATGGTTAGCGACAGGAGGAATCCTCTATTCCGTAGGAGTCATTTTCTACTCCCTAAAGAAGATTCCCTATACACACGCCATTTGGCATCTCTTTGTTCTCGCTGGTAGTTTCGCCCACTATATTTGCATTAAATCTGCTTAGTTAAAATCTACACCAGCAAATTGAATCGCTTTAGTTTGTGAAGCATTCTCAATTAGCTTTGTCACTTCTCTCTCAAGTTTAAAGTCATTTCTAAAGATAGCTTCGTTTCTAATCTCTTGATGAGAGTCGATGCTCCTTGTACGCTGACTTTGGCAAGAAACCATCGAAGCTAAAATCATAAATACGAATGATAAAGAAAATAAAACTGATTTCATTTGGACTTCCCTGTTCTCTATTTCACTGGTGATCAATCCGTGATCACTACTTAATTTAAAGCAATCTAGATGCCAGTTTTTACCTCATGAGTTCAACAACTTAGGGCACCCGTCAGGAGACCAGGGCCACTTCGCTCTGATCTTTTGTCACCAAAATGACTCACTAACTTTTTGACGGCCATCTTCGACAAAGTGACTAACTTTTAAACACTATTCATAAGCTTAGACAATTTACACACCTAAAACCCCCTCTAACCCACTGGATATACTGAGCTTTATTTGGCCTAAAGATTGCTTATATAAAAAGGGATTACAGAAATGTACTCAATCGAGACATTTCAAAAAAGATTGATTATTATTGCGATGGAGATTCATCTAATGTCACAAACATTTAGACCGAAAATTACAAATGTTCTTCTTACTCTGGGCCTAACTCTAAGCCTAGGGACAGCAACTTCTTATGCTGACGCAGGTAAGGCGAGAAAATCTAGCCTTAGTCCTGAGATGCTTAAGAAAGTAACAAAGAAGAAGTACTTCAAGCCTAGTGAAGCAGTTGTAAGAGATGCTGACTCTTTAGACCTCACACTTCTTAAGTCGACTTATGCAAGCTGGGGAGTTGATCCAGATAATAAATCGTCTTCAATCAATCTCATTGAAGCTTGGAGAAACTATAAGAAGAAAAAGGATATTGTCGTTGCAGTTATCGATACTGGAATTGACCCAGAACATCCATTTCTAAAAAATAATATTCACGTTCTTCAAGGTCACGAAAGTCTTCTTAACTATGGAGTTGATTTTTCAAAAGGAAGAACAGCACTTAATAAGCCAAATGATGATCACGGACACGGAACTCACGTTGCAGGAATCATCAAGAGTGTTTTCCCAAAAGTACAAATCCTAACGCTTAAGTACTACAATAGAAATGCAAACGGACAAGATAATTTAAACTCAACAATTGAAGCACTAGAATATGCCGTAAATAAGGGTGTTGATATCATCAATTACTCAGGTGGTGGTCCAGAGCCAGATAGAAGAGAATTAGAGATCCTAAAGAAAGCTGAAGAGAAAGGAATCCTTGTTGTTGCAGCAGCAGGAAATGAAGAATCAAATATCGATAATAAAGATAATGCTTACTACCCAGCAAGCTACGGGTTAAAGAATATCATTACTGTTACAGCTCATAACCAAAGTAAGCAAGTTTTAAGCTCATCTAACTTTGGAAAGAAAACAGTAGATATTTCTGCTCCAGGTTACAGAATAAAGTCTGCCCTTCCTCATAGCCGTTCAGGTTATTTAACAGGAACAAGTCAGGCGACAGCATTTGTTTCAGGTGTAACAGCTTTAATTAAGTCTCACTACCCGCAACTATCTGCTGAAGAATTAAAGATGATTATTAAGAAATCGGCGAAGCAGGAAATCACTCTAAGCGAAAAGTGTAGCTCAGGTGGAAGACTGGATGCTTCTAAGGCCCATACACTGGCCGCAGAATTTACAAGAGAGTCAAGCGAGCCAACAAATATTGCGAAAGACTCTAAAGTAAAAAGAGAAGTCGCTCAAAAGTTTAATGAGAAGAAAGAAAAAGGTAAAATCTTTTTAAGAAGAGCAAACTAATAATTAAAAAGCATATATCGGTAAAGAGATAGCGCAGCAGCAACGACCCCAAGTCCCCCCAAGAACGTAGTCGCTATCACTCCAACCCTCACCAATCCAAATACTCTAAAATCTAAAATACTTAATATCAAAGAAGGCGATTTTTCTTTTGCTTCCTTGGCATACTTTATTGAATCGTTAATTTTTAGATATAAGCTTTGAAGCTCAGAATTTTCATCTACATTCTTCCACAACTCATCTTCATTCACACCGTACTTAATTAACTCCATAATCAAGTCAGTAAACTCTTGGAGGTAGAGGTTTCGATCCTCTACTCTAAAATTAGCTCTATTATAGAAGTAATCTAAGAGAACATTATAGCGCATTAGAAGCTTTCTCTTATATCTATTGAAGTTGGGCGAATCAAAGTGCTCTAGATCTTCATGTAATTTAGTAATAGGCCCTAGGCTCTCCCAATAATTTTCTCGAATACTGTAGAAACTCTTCTCTCCGAGAGGGTCCCCTAGAAAATCAAAATCAACTTGCAGTCCACACGATTCACACTCTCCATTATCTAAAAAAACGGAGTTACACTTTTGACAGCGCTTGATCTCATTTACTCGTGTATGTAGAAAATTTGAATTACCCTTCCTTGGGTCTATATTTAAATCCATAATAAAATTGTACTATTAAAATCTCAAAATTGGCAATTTCTAGTTTCCTAAGTATTATTTAATAAATTTTTAGAAAGAGAATACTATGACAACACCATTTAACAATAAATGGATAGCCACCACAATGATTCCTCTATTTGGTGGACTTCTATACGCGACTTCATTTCCAATGACCTTCGCACCAAGCTTTCCTCTAGGTACTATTTTAGGGATGACTTGCCTTCTTTACTCTCTAGCTTTTACTCAGCAAGAGATGGAAGAGAAAAGTGTATGGCAAGAACTAATAAGTGTTCTCTTCTTCTCTATTGGCTACAATACTCTTGGTTATTATTGGATTCCTGAGACATTAAAAGTCTTTGGTGATATTCCTTTCCCCATCAATTGGCTACTTGGTGTCTTCTTCTCATTAATCATTTGTCCACACCTCATCATTTTTGTTATTGGACACAGACTCTATAAGAGACTCTCCATTAAATCGAGCTTTCTCGTTTCATCAGTTACGAGTAGGCACTTAATATACGCTCTTGTACTAACGCTTATTGAGAGATTTACTCCACAACAATTCCCTGCCCACATAGGGCATGCCTGGCTAAACCTAGCTCCCAACCTTGGATTAGCTCCAATTTTTGGTGCTCCTGTTTACTCGTTTATGAGCTTTTGGTTGGCCCTAATGATTGCCCACAGACTTAAGCATTGGGTTACTCATTACTTTGCTCCAGTTGCCTTTATTATCTTTCTAATTGTAAATTTGGCACTTCCTCTTCAAAGAACACAAGATGAGGGCTCTACAACTCACACTATAAGATTAGTTCAGGCGAATATTGGAAATTTTGTCAAAGTGAATTCAGAAAGTGGTAAACCATTTGCCTTTAACGAAGTCTATGAGAGATATTTTAGATTAAGTACAAAAGAGACTGATAAGAATATTGATCTTATTTTTTGGCCTGAGACCGCCTACCCTAGACTACTTCAATCATTTAAGATGGAAGTCGATCCACGTTTTACACCTCCACTCATTAAAGAAGTGGCTAAAAAGATGAATGCAGAGGTTTTCACTGGTGGGTATGATAAGTCAGCTACTGAAAATGAAAACGACTTTCAAACTGAATACAATGCTGCATTTCATTTCAGCAGGGATGGAAAGTTAAAAAATAAATTTCATAAAATGAAGTTAATTCCATTCGGAGAAGGACTTCCATTTGGACCTTTCAATGAATTTCTCGCGGGCTATATTCAAAATATCTCCTTCTTTGCTAGTGGAGATCACTACACACTCTTTAAGACATCAAAGGGAACTCCATTTAGTGCGGCTATTTGCTATGAGATTTTGTTCTCAAACTTTATCAAAGATAATCTCAATACTCTTGATCAGCAGCCAGACTTTCTAGTGAATCTAACTAATGATAGCTGGTATGGAAGAACTGCAGAGCCAGAGCAGCACCTCTTTCTAGCAAAGTGGCGAGCACTAGAATTTAATATTCCAATAGTGCGAATGACTAATACTGGTATTACTTCTGTAATCTATCAAGATGGTAGTGAAACTCCAAGGAGTGAGCTCTTTGAAGAGGTTGTTCAAGATATTGAATTAAAGACAAATACAAGAGAGAGAACTATCTACCAAGAATTTGGCTTATTCCCCACTCTTGTTCTCTTTATGATCCTAATGATTATCTCTCTTTCAATTAGAAAGTTTACACGTAACTAAGACTTGCGACTAAGACCTGCTTTTAGTAGGTCGTGCAATCTAATAAGACCATAGAATTCACTTCCCTCTACCACGGGAACAACATTCAATGGTCTCTCTCTATTTTCCATTAAACCAAGAGCATCAAATGCTAACGTCGCCCTAGAGACCGTACTTGGCTTTGCATTTAATATATTTGTTACACTTACTTGAAGGTTTCCATCTCCAGTAGAGAGGCAACGTCTTATATCACCTTCGACAATTAGTCCTACAAACTTATTATTATCGATTACAGCACAAGCTCCGAGTGGCCTTTGAGTCATCTCAAGAATGACATCTTTAAGTGTGGCCTTTGAATCAACCACAGCACAATCTTTTTTGTGTGACATCAGGTCTTGAACCTTCATTCTTAGACTCTTTCCTAAGAATCCACCTGGATGATTTTCAGCAAAACCTTCTTTAGATAAATTTACAATATGCTCAAATAAAACAGCCAGAGCATCACCCATGGCGAGAGAAACAGTTGAACTTGTAGTTGGTGCCTGATTATTAATACAGGCTTCTTTCTCTACACTACAATCAAAAACTACGGCGCACTCTTTTCCAATTGGTGAATCGACAGCCCCTAGTAGACCTATACGGTTCTCTTTCTTTACCTTTAGAAATGGAAGTATTTTCAAAATTTCTTCGGTTGTCCCCGATTTTGATAGAAAGACGATAACATCGCTCTCTCGAACTCGCCCAAGATCTCCGTGAAGAGCTTCTGTTGGATGAAGAAGAAATGATCTAAGTCCTAGTGATGTAAATGTAGAAGCAAGTTTAGCTCCGATTAAACCTGACTTACCAACTCCACAAAAGACAATGTCTCCACCAGATAGAATTAATTTATTAAAGACTTCTTCCATCAATTCTACTTCAGCACTTTTAAGCTTACTCGCAGCTATTTCAATTGATTTGGCCTCTAAATTTAAAACATCTCTTAAAATTTCGATTTTACTCATAACTTTCTCAATATTTTCTTGGGTGAACAAATTATCTGAGTTAAAATTATAACAATGTTAAAACAATTTTATTATCTTATTCTTACAAAAAAATTAATAAAAAAAGGAAGTTCTCTCCTTTTGCTCTCTCTAATGCTTAGTTTGAATAGTTGTTCTAGTTATCAACAATTCCAAGAAATAGCTGAAGAGTTTGAGATTCCATCTAAATTATTTAAATCCACTTATAATCAAACTTGGCAAGCTGTTCTGCAGATTATGCAAAAGTACGATTTGGCCCTTCAAAATCAAGAAGCAGGCGTAATTAAGACCAGATGGATAGATAATACCCTACAGCTAAACTTTGCAGACTCCTTCGGTAGTAGAGACTCTGTAAAGGCCGCAAAATTCAAACTCATCGTAAACGTTGTAAAAGGATTTAGTGGCTCAAGAGAAGTTGCTAAGGTTACTGTCTTTAAAAGACAGATGATTGAGCAAGATTTTCTTCAGGGCTGGAAAGTTGTGACATCTGATGGAATTTTAGAAAAGTCACTACTCTACAGAATCGAGCGAGTCATATCAATTGATAATAAGCTTAAAAAGATTGAAGAGCAGAGATCGAAAGAGCTAGAAGAGGCCTTCTAGCTAGATTGTTTTATTAGCAATTGCAATTTTCTTCCAAAAAATAGTCTTAACTTGCTTATCTCCTTTAGGAGATTTCTTACCAGTAATTTTCTCAAGAGAAGTATTCATTTCGTTAAAAATATCTTTGTACTTATCTTTTTGAATCATTGAAAGAAGTGGCGCTTTAGCCTTTTGAAATTTAAGCTCACCAACTGTGAGAATCGCCTTTTTAATAAGATTAGTTCTCTTGAGGTTTGCAGTTTTCTTATTATTTCCCTTAGGTGAATAGTAATTTCTCTTATCATAAAGCATTTGCCAAACGAATGGAGCTTCTGAAGTAAGGTTGAGCTTAGAGATATTATCTAGAGCCTGTGAGCGAACAATGAACGACTTATCTTTAAGGGCTTCACTAAAGTCTCTTTTATACTCACTCCCTTTAAGTGCAAGAAGGGTTTTTAAAGATGCCATTCTCATCACCCAGCTAGGATGCTTTAAGAATTTTGATATAAAAGGTGCTGACTTCTTCCCCATCACTTTTCCAAGCATAAAAGTTGCAACCCATCTATTCTTCTCAGGGTATTGACCACTCTTCATTACTTGAATAAGTGCAGGAACAGATTTTCCACTGTGGGAAAGAACTTCTTTTTTTAATGCAACAAGATCCTTCTTATCTGATTTCTTTGAGAACTTCTTTAGAAGTGACTCTGTAATAACTTTATCAGTCGCTTTAGCATCTACGCTAGCGTGAATAGAAAGAGAAGATGATAAGAGGGCAATTAATAAAAATCTTTTCATTTTCTACTTCCTTTTAATTAACCTAACATTTTTTCAAATTCTGATAATAATTCTTCTGCAGACTTTTGTTCACCATCGTTAACTGGCACATCATCAACAGGTGCTTCTTCCGCACTTGGCGTTGACTCTGAAATTGCTGCGGCCATCTGTGCTTCCAAGTCATCTTCTGACTCTGCCACTTCAGCAGGAATCTCCTCCGCCACTGGCTCTTCCACTGCAACTTCCGGTTCAGGTTCAGGCTCAGCTGCAGGCTCTGGAGCTGCTTCCTCTTGAGTAGGAGCATCAGCTTGGAGGTCTGCAATCTTCTTCTTAAGTTGATCATTTTCTTGCTGTAATCTTTTTAGATTCGCAAGATCTTCTTCAATAATTTCGTATTCCATAAGACGTTCTTTAAGCTCGTCTCTTTCTTTAGTTACTGCTGCTAACTCTGCACCAAGACCCTCTGTATCTGCACCACCACTACTCGCAGTTCCAGCAGCTGCAAGTTGAGCTCTTAGAGATTCAATTTCATCTTGAAGGATTTTAATTTCTTCTGACGAGTCCCCTGAACCAGCGTTTAGTGAAGCAGCTTGCATATCTCTTAGCTTATTATCAAGCTCTGTAATTTGTCTGTCTTTATCAGCAAGTCTCTGTGTTAATGAAGCAATCTCAGCAATCTTTTGATTTAACTCTTCTGAGCTATCACCACTAACTGAAACATTACCTGCAGGAAGGTCTCTCACAGGAACAACAGAAGGAATTCCATCCCCAATATCTAGGCCACCACCTCTAAATAGAGATGACTTGAGAGATGTTGAGTTTTGAATAATTGAATCGAGATAGTTCTTTAAAACACTAGCAGGAATTTGATGAGATAATTGATGAAATTTTCTCTTATTATAGTGCCAGTACCCTATTAAAATTACTAAAATTAAAACTAAAATAGACAGAGTTATAATAAGAGTCTCATCATTGAATTGAGCAACTTCTCTTACAAACCTTTTCATTGTCTCAGTCACACTTCCATCCTTGGAATATTTAAAGTTATATCTATTTAAAATTATAGAGTGATGCGAATTTTTGTCAACAGGTGAACATTAATTCTTAACGAGGGAATTGTGCCTTTAACTCTTTATAAAAAGGGCTTCTCGCCGCTAAAATAGAAGCAGTAAATGGTTGGAATGCCCGACCTTGAAAGTCTGTCACTTTTACCCCACTTTGCTCACATATAAGCCCGGCTGCGGCCATATCCCAAGGAGCGAGACCACTTTCCCAGAATCCATCGAAGACTCCACTGGCCACAAGACATAAATCCAGAGCGGCGCTGCCCATTCTTCTTATTCCACGTGACTTCTTCATTATCTGAACAAATTGGTCAAACTCTGTATTAAAGCACTTCCCTTTTTCTGTAACAAATCCAGTACTCAACATTGCTTCTTTAAGTTTTTTACGATTTACATTTGAATAGAGCTTCTTTGATTTTTGAGATTTTTGATAGTTGATAAAACGACTTTCAGCATACGAAGTTGCATAATAACAGTCACCATTTGAAGGTCTGTAGACAACTCCAAGAACCGGCTTGCCCATGTGTAATAGAGAGATACAAATGGCGTAGTAGTCTAGACCATTTAAAAAATTATTTGTTCCATCAAGCGGGTCAATAACCCATGTCCACTCTCGCTCTTTGAAGACTTGATACGCTTCTTTAGCATCACCAAATTGAACATAGGCACTCTCTTCGGCCAAAATATCATGCTCTGGAAAGCGCTTAGAAATTTCTTTTATAATAAATTTTTCTGATGCGAGATCTGCTGTTGAAGCAACCCCTTGAGCTTGCTTACTCGTAATCTCTAGAGAGCTAAGTTTCGTTTGATATTTTAGAAGAATCTTTCCTGCACTCTTTGCGAGATCCAGTGAGAAGAGGAGAGCATCATTTATATTTTTCTTATTGTTCTTTATCATCGTAGAAGTTTCCAAAGCCTTGATCACTTTCGTCAATTTCAAATTCATCGAAATCGAGTTCAGCATCTAAATTTCCTTTCACAGGGACAGTATAACCTTCATTCAACCAATGTCCCATATCGATCATTTTGCAACGTTCACTACAAAAAGGTCTAAACTCCCCTTCATAATAATTAAACTTCTTTTTACAGTGAGGGCACTTCACCTCTAACTTACGCTTGGTCATAATTTCTCACAAAAGTAATAAACTCTTCATCGATTTCTTTGAAGAACTTCCGCTCTAACTTGCGTGTACCCAATAAGTGAGCAGCACGAACACCCCTTAGTGCGTTAGTTAACCATACTTCATCACACGTCTCTAGATCATCTCTTAACAACTTTGTTTCTCTCACTATGAAGTTTCTACTTCTTAGAAAGTCTAATAAGAAGCTGCGACAAATTCCATCTAAAACACCCGGTACAAGTGATGGTGTTAATATTGTCTGGTCTTTAATTAAAAATATATTATTCGTTCCGCACTCTAGCAACTCACCTTCATAATTAAAGTAAATTAACTCTGAACAACCTCTTTTTCTAAGTTCACATGAGTGTTCTGTATAGTTGCCGATCTTTAAGTAATTTGGGAGCTCCCCTTTACCTTTAATCGTATTAGAGACTTCTAAATGTAACTCTCCCTCATTATCAATAAAAGGTAATTTATAGATAAAGAAGTCCACTTCATTATTTAAGTTTTTTACAAAAGTGATTCTAAAATAAAACTCACCTTCATTTTCATGAAGGGACTTTAATCCATCTAAGATTTGTTTTTCGAATTCTTTAAAATCACTATTCCAAAGAAAGTAGATAGAGCGAGCAAGCCTTCTTAAGTGATGATTTAACCCAAGGAAACTTCCACCTGAGAGTCGTATTGTCGTAAAGGGAGACTCCCCAAAAAATAGTCCTCTATTGAGACCCAATTTATCCCAATTTTCGGGAGTAAATATTTGATGATTATAGAATATATTAGCGCTCACAAGCTAGACCTTCATTGATTATACGACTTTCCAATGATAACTATTTGGCTACACAAAGGAAAGTTGCAAATGAATGAAGTCATCATCATTGGATTTGGCTCACAAGCAAAAGCTTGGGCCCTAAACTTTAGAGATTCTAAACGAGAATTGAAAATAGCGCTGAGAGAAAACTCTCCCTCGATTGCACTTGCTCAGAAGATGGGATTTGAAACAACTCTGCTCTCACAGCTCTCTGCGGAAAAAGCAAATACTTTTATTTTACTTACACCAGATCATACTCACCATGAGACTCTCGAACTTCTCGATCAACAATTGAGTGCGGGAGCAAATCTTGTCTATGCTCATGGTTATAGCTATAGCGCAAATAACTTCAAAGAAAAGTTTCCAAAATTCAATCACCTACTCTTGGCCCCTAAGGCAATTGCTAGTGAGCTTAGGTTTCAATATGAATCAGCAGGCAAGTTAGGGGCTGCCTTTAGCGTAGAAAATATAGAGGAAAATCAAAATCAGGCCAAGGAGCTTATCTTCTCTCTTGCTAAGGATATTGGAATTACGGCAGGACCGTACCCAACAACATTTCTTGAAGAAACCAACGCAGATCTCTTTAGTGAACAGACCTTACTATGTTCACTTCTCCCATATGGTGCGCTTCACGCTTATAACGAATTGAGAAAGCGAGGCGTTTCCCGTGAAATCGCATACTTAGAATGTTGGCTAGAGGTCAAGCTCATAGCTGATGCTATGGTGAAGATGGGGCCAGAGGAGTTTTTCCAATTAATTAGCCCCAACGCCTTACTGGGCGGAGAAAAGGCCCAGAAAGTTCTCTTTGATGAGAGCTATCATCATAAAATTGAGAAACTGGCCCAAGACATCTGGAATAAGGACTTTTTTACAGAGTGCCAAGGTCTTGATTTCAATACATTACGTTCTAGTGTATTAAGTAGATGGGCAAATGAAGAGCTGACCCAGACTCACAGAGAGTTATCATCTCAGCTCATTAACAAGTAGGTTTCATTTGAAAAAACTCACAACTCTTAAAATTAAAAGTCATAAACTTCAAAGGGAGAAGCATTCTTTGCAAATGCTAACTTGCTATGACTTTCAAACAGCACAGATGTTGGAACAGACAGGTATTGATATGCTCTTGGTTGGAGACAGTCTTGGCAACGTCATGCTTGGTTATGAGACTACAGTCCCAGTGAGTTTAGAGGAAATGAAAATCTTCTCAGCGGCAGTTAAAAGAGGTGCTCCTAATAAATTTATTGTCGCAGACTTACCATTTGGAAGCTACTCAACTCTTGAGCAAGGAATTGAGAGTGCAACTAAACTCTTTCAATATTCAAATGTAGAATCAATAAAACTAGAAGGGGCCTTTCCTTATCAATTAGAGCTAATAGAAAGACTCACTCAAATTGGTATTCCAGTTATGGGACACATTGGATTAACACCTCAATCTGTTCATGAATTAGGTGGATACTATGTTCACGGTAAGGATGATGCCTCGGCCAAGAAACTACTTGAGCAGGCCATTAATCTAGAGAAGGCAGGCGTATTCGCAGTTGTACTTGAATGTGTAAAAAGTGAAATCGCAACAGCAATTACAGAAAAGCTCTCAATCCCAACGATAGGAATTGGTGCTGGCAATAAAACAGACGGACAAGTCCTAGTTATAAACGACCTTTTAAAAGAAGGGCCGCACACGCCGCCAAAGTTTTGTACACCCATTGCTAATTTATTTGATTTGAAAAAAGATCTTATTACAAATTACTTAAATAAAAATCAAGAGGTCGCAAAAGCTAATGTACAACCTTCAGTCCATTGATAATGGCAATAGCCACCCTCATGTTGGACTCTTTGAAAAGGGTGAACTAAAGAGTGTCACGCCATTAGCGCAATTTCAATTTGATCAACAGATTGATGCTATTGCTTCAAGTGTCGGCCCGTCTAAAAATCTACAATCCATTAGCTATATCGATCTTAGACCTTACAGAAAAGAAGAGTCCTTCCTGGATATGCCAGTAGATTATGAAATGACTCTAGGTGAAGATAGACTTCATCAAGCCTATTATATTTTTAAAAAAGCCCATCCCGGACTTAGCCTATTAATAGATGCGGGTACATTTACAACTGTAGACTTTATTGATGAAAGTGGAATGAAAGGCGGATATATATTTCCAGGAGTTCAAACATTTTTAAACTCCTACTCTAGAGGGGATAAACTTCCAAGTTTAGCTAGTGCAGATAACTTCACTATTGATTTTGATATTCCTCACTCTACAAACGCTGCAATTGAAAATGCCATGAAAATTTCTCAGCTTTCTTGGTTAGAGAAAATTCTCTCTTCACACCCTATAGAACAAATATATTTAAGTGGTGGCCATGGATCACTATTTTCTAAGGCCTTAGAAGATCTTTTTAAAGGTAATGTTATTTTTGAAAAAAACCTCATCCACTTTTCTTTATATGAAATATACTTATATCTAAAGAATAATAACATCTAGGATTTACTATGAATGAGAAAACAGACTTTCCTTACTTACATGGTTTCAGCAATACTGAACAACAAAGACTAGCAAAGCAGGCCAAATTTGCAGAGTATACAGTCTATAAGGAAATTAACTTTTCAGAGCAAAGAAATATCCTAGAAGTTGGAAGTGGTGTTGGCGCGCAGACTGAAATTCTTTTAAGAAGATTTCCAGACCTTCACGTCACAGGAATTGATCGCTCAGATAAACAACTTGAGACAGCTAAGAACTACCTACAATCAATTGGAAGTTTTGAAGGTCGATATGACTATAAAGAGATGGATGCAACAGATATGGAGTTTGAAGGAGAATCATTTGATGGTGGTTTTCTATGCTGGGTACTTGAGCATATTCCAAACCCAGCTAAAGTGCTGAGTGAAGTAAGAAGAGTGTTACGTCCAGGCTCACCTGTCTATATTACAGAAGTTCTCAACTCTTCATTTCTACTCGATCCATACTCACCAAACGTATGGAAGTATTGGATGGCATTCAATGATTATCAATACGATATGAAAGGTGACCCATTTGTTGGAGCAAAGCTTGGAAACTTATTACTTCAACAAGGTTTTAAAGATATACATATTGATACTGTGACATGGCACTTAGATAATAGAAGACCAAAGCAGAGAAAAGAATATATCGATTTTTGGCATGAGCTTCTTCTCTCTGCTGCCGATCAGTTAATAAAAGCAGAAAGAGTTACTGAGGAAGTTGTAGAAGGAATGAAAAAGGAAATGAGACAGGTTGCGAGTGATCCAAATGCAGTCTTTTACTATTCATTCATTCAGGCAAAAGCAAAGGTCTACTAAAGCTTCTTTAGCGAATATAGAAAGCTATGTAGAAAGAGAGGGGCCGAAAAAAGACAAAATAGTACACCTATAACCGGCCCCTGATTAGGAGACTTTAATAAAAGCTCGAAGTTTTCAAAATTATAAATAGCACCTTTTAGTAAGAGCACTTCCTCGCCACTCAATTGCTTATAGCTGAAGCTAAAAATACAAAAGTAAAAAATAAAAAAAACGAGAGTAACAAGTAGACCGACTTTTGCATTCTTCGAGTTTTCTCCCTCAAGTTGTTTAATACTTTGTAGAAGATCTCTCTTCCCTATTTCTTCATCTGATAAGAACTTGGTTTTGAATAAGTCACTTAATTGAAATTGTCCTTTAGACTTCTTTTTTAAGAAGAAGTAAAAAAGTGTGGGAAGAAGAATTGATAGAAGTATCGAATAGTAGAAATTTATCAATTGAAAACTTTTCCAAACAGCAAAGTAGAATGAAAGTCCACTAGCAAGTAGAAAAGCCAGTCCAATCAATAGATGCGACACTCTCTTCGTTCTAATAAAATTAGGATCGTTATTTAAAATAAAAATATCAACATTCTGATTTAGCTTTCCAGACATATAACTTGATCCGTGAGTTACAAATTTATATGTATCTGACCCTTGGCTAAATTCAATTAGATCTCGGTACATCAACTGTCTAGTTTGGTTTCTACTACCACTTCTAGAAATATATTTTTCTATTGCGATGACTCTTCCCTTGATGAGCTTTCCATATCTTCTATAGAAAAGATCACTTAAAATGAGCAGAAGAGCCGTTATAAAGAAAGTTATAGGAACAAGTCCTAAGAATACTTCTGAAATAATCATTAATTATGAAGTAAATCTTTAATGACATCTGGAGCAGAGATTGCTCTATACTTCTTCCCGTTAGTTGTTCGAATCCAAAAACCATCTACAACTTGGTCGGCCATGGGAATCTTAATTGGCTTTACAGAAACAATATGATCGAGATTAAAAATCATTTCCTCATGTGTCTCTTCTAGCGCCTGTACGTTCCTATCACTTACGACAGTAAATTTTCCAAAATTCATAAAAACTCCTATTTTGAAAAGTATTATAACATTCAGCTAAGAAAAAACCATAATGGGAAAGTCTAACACTCTAAAATCACGTAAAAGCAACACCGGGCGTCTATCCAATTTAACCCACTAGGTCTATAAACGCTTACAGGAGAAATATGAGAGTATTATTAGGTGTTTGCGGCTCAATTGCTGCATACAAGACATTGGATTTAGCAAGGTCACTTGTTAAGGCTGGACACGAGGTTAAAGTTGTTCTCACTAGAGGTGCGCAAGAATTTGTCGTTCCAAATGTCTACAAGTACCTGGGTGTCAGTGAAGTATTTTACGCTGGCGATGATTTCAACTATCCAGATAAAACTCCTAGAAGCTCCAATGTGCTCCATATAGAACTAGCGAAGTGGGCAGATAAATTAGTTATCGCTCCCCTTTCAGCAAATACTTTATCCACACTCTCTCGCGGTGGCGCCAACGATCTTTTAAGTTCTATTTTTTTGGCGATTGAGCAGAATAAGCAAATTCTACTCTTTCCTGCTATGAACACAAATATGCTCAATCACCCCTTCGTGAAAGAAAATTTTGAATTGGTTGAAAAAATAAAATCACTTCCTCAAGTTTTCGTTGCAACGACAAAGGAAGGTGAATTGGCCTGTGGTGATGTGGGAGAGGGAAAGCTCTCTGATATAGAAGACATTCATGAGCTAATTGAAACGCTCGACTTTAACGACAATAAAAAGAAGATTGTTATTACAACTGGTGCCACCATTTCGAGTGTCGATCCAGTGAGATATCTTACAAACGCCTCTAGTGGTAAGACAGGTTTTGAAATTGCAAAAGAATTACTTAAGTCTGGCCACTATGTGAAAGTCATTGCCGGCAAAAATGCTACGGGAAACTTAGATAGATTAAGTGCTCACCCACGCTTTAGTTTAGAACGAGTCGTTTCTACGAGAGATATGCTTAAGAGTGCTCTTGAATCAACAATAGATGCTGATGCCTATATTTCGGCCGCGGCCATTTCAGATATCGAATTCATTCAAGGTGAGTCGAAATTAAAGAAGAATCAACTCTCCAACTCGCTTGAGATCAATACAGCGCCCGATGTTTTAAAGAATATCTTAGAGTCTAGAAACCCTAAGCTAAAGGTTATCGGCTTCGCTGCTGAGACTAATCTAAGTGAAGAAATACTACTTGAAAAATGGAACCGAAAGAAAGTAGATCTCTTAGTCGGTACCCATGTCTCAAGTGGACTGACTCAAAAGACAAATACACCTCTTGGATTTGGTGTCGATCAAGCAAAGTATAGCCTAATGAAGGACGGCCAAATTTTCTTTAACGGAGAATTAACAAAGAAAGAGCTCTCAACAATGATCGCTCAGGAAATATTATGATTAAGCTATTTAGAAAGATAGATGAATTCAAAGAATATAGAAGAAGCTTGGGTCAAACTAGTATTGGCCTTGTTCCAACAATGGGAAACCTCCACTCAGGACACTTAAGCCTTATTGAAGAATCTTCAAAGTATAACGAAGTTACAATTGTAACGATCTTTGTTAATCCACTTCAATTTGGACCTAATGAAGACTTCGACAAATACCCCAGAACTCTAGAGCAGGACTTACAAAGTATCGACTCACTTTCAATAGAGAAAGATATACTCGTACTGGCCCCTGAATCTGCCTCTGAAATTTATCCTAATGGTTTCTCAACGACGATTTCAATTTCAGGACTAACAGAGAAGCTTTGTGGCTCTTCTAGACCTGGTCACTTCGATGGTGTGACAACAGTTGTTTATCAATTATTCAATATTACAAAACCAAGTATTGCCTACTTTGGTCAAAAAGATTTTCAACAACAATTAATTATAAAGAAAATGGTTAGGGATCTTGAACTTCCACTTCAAATTCAAACAATGCCAATTATTAGAGATGAATCAGGTCTAGCGAAATCGAGTCGTAATCAATACTTAAGTGACTCACAAAGAACTGAAGCTTTAGAGCTCTCTAAGAAAATAAGTACTATAAGAGAACTTCTCCAAGAGAGCTCTTTTATTGATTCTCAAATTTCTATAAATTCAATACTTGAAGAAACTCTGCGCGACGAGCGTTGGGATTATCTCGAAGTATTAGATAGTAATAATTTACAAAGTATATCTCCGACAACTAATGAAGCTGTAATACTTGGCGCGCTCAAAGTTGGAGAAACAAGATTAATAGATAACCAAGTAGTAAAGATTATATATGCTAGATAATGAATTTCATATTTCAAAAGATGCGAGAGCTTCCCTCGTATCTCTCGTTTGCCCAAAGTTCGCAGAGCACAGTACCGAGAAGGATACAATGCGCTCTCTCATGGAGCTACGTGAACTCCTAAATACACTTGGGATTGAAAATGGTGAGCAATATGTACAAAATAGAAAGTCTGTAGACCCAGCCACGATTCTAGGTTCTGGGAAAATTAAAGAGATTGCCGATCAGGCCAAGGAAGAGGGTTCTTCCCTATTAGTTTTTGACTGTGAACTAACTTCTTCTCAAATTAGAAATATTAAAAACCTAACAGGTCTCTCTGTCGTTGATAGATGCCACGTAATTCTTGAGATCTTCTCTCAACACGCAAGAACGAAAGAGGCGAAAATTCAAATTGAAATCTCTAGACTTCAATACCTCCTCCCTAGACTCTCTGGATTCTGGACACACCTTTCAAGACAAAAGGGTGGTATCGGTGTTCGCGGTGGTGAAGGTGAGCAACAGATCGAACTAGATAGAAGGATAGTGAGAGAGAGAATTGAGTTCTTTAAAAAGGAACTTGATGAAGTTAGAAAATCGAGAGAACAACAGAAGAAGAAAAGGCAGAATAAGGCCGTAACCGCTGCACTGGTAGGATATACCAACGCTGGAAAATCATCGGTGATGAACCGTCTATGTGGAGTTGAAGTACTAGAAGAGAATAAGCTCTTCGCAACTCTTGACTCAACTTACAGAATGCTTAACCCCGATACCAAGCCACCAATGATTCTCATTGATACAGTTGGGTTTATCTCAAACTTACCCAATACCCTCATTGATGGATTTAAAACGACGCTAGAATCGGCAATTGAAGCAGATCTACTCATAATTGTTTGTGATATTTCTGATCCAAATTATAAGAAACACCTTGAGGTAACACAACAAGTACTCTCAGAGCTTGGTGTAGAGAACAAAGAACAAATGATCGTTTTTAACAAGAAAGATCTACATCCAGATCCACTCGGTCAGAAAATCATTCTCAGAACAAACCCTGATAGCTTCTTGGTTTCTACTTATAACGAAGAAGATATGGTAAACCTCAAGGCAAGTATCATTAACCACTTTCTAGACAAGCAAGAGCACTATGATCTCTTTGTCCCTTATGAAGCCGGAGAGGCCCACTCTAAGGTTGTTTCAAAGACAAATGTTCTCGCAACTCATACTCACGAAAGAGGTATCTTCTACAGAGTCAGAGTTCCAAAGTTTATCTTTAACCCATTAGATCTCAATAAGTATATCCTCGCACCAGAAGATCCTCTCATTGAAGAGTTTATCAACGAGTAAAAATTTATGAATAAGTTGCTCTCTCTATTAACACTGCTTCTCTTATGCGCTTGTGCCATTCTTCCAAGTTCAAGAAAAGAAATTAAAGAAGAGCTCTCTAAACCACTCTCCAAACAACTTCGAGCATTCACCTCAGACGGTTGTTCAAAGTGGCCAGACGGAACAAAGGAGAAGCCAAACTTGTGGCTTGTTTGTTGTTTCAATCACGATAAGGCCTATTGGATCGGGGGAACAAAGGAAGAAAAGTTCACCGCTGATAAAGAACTTAGAAAATGTGTTAAAGAACACTTCTCTGCCTCTATGGGAATTCTTATGTACCTAGGCGTTTCAGTCGGTGGAATCCCCGATTATAAAACAGATTACCGCTGGGGATATGGCTGGAATTACGACAGAGGCTACCTAGAGATCAGTGCAGACGAGAGGGCCTATGCCAATAAACTCCTTCCAAAAGAAGGAGAATCAATGTGGAAATATATTAAGAAGTAAGCCTTTTAAACCACTGCTCAACTCTATCATCAAAGTTATCTACATTAACAATTGAACAGGCAACGTCTTTAGATGGCTCAACAAAGAGATCATGCATTGGTTTTACTTGCTTATAGAATTGGTTGTGAACACCTTCTTTCGTTCGCCCTCGCTCATTTACATCCCTATTCAATCTTCTTTCAAATCTCAAGTCTTCAGGGCAATCAATAAAGATTTTATGATCTAACTCTTCTACCACATTTGGCTGAGAGAAGATCAAAATTCCATCTACAAAGATAAATTTACGAGGCTTCATTTGCTTGGGTTCAGAACTTCTAGAGTGAGTTGCAAAGTCATAGACAGGGACATTCACCTGGTCACCTCTCTTTAGTTTTGAGAGATGTCTAGCTAGCAGATCAAAGTCCAGAGAATCGGGGTGATCAAAGTTTACCGATCCTCCGTCATGATCAAATTTCTTAGATTGATCAAAGTAGTAACTATCTTGACCGAGAACACAGCAATCACTCTCACCGACCTTCTCTCTTAATCTTCTGGCAAAAGTAGTTTTTCCTGAACCACTACCACCAGCTATTCCAACAATTACAACTTCCATCTTACATCCTATTTCGTATTGTACAATCTATCTCCAGCATCGCCTAAACCAGGAAGTAAATAGCCTGACTCATTCAATCCGTCTTCTTTGCTTACAGTGTAGATTTCAACGTCCGGGTGAAAGTGATTAATTCTCTCTAGCCCTTCAGGACTAATTAAAACTGTTAACATTGTTATTTTACCAACTTTATATTGTTTTAATCTATCTAGAGCAGAAATGGCCGTATCCCCAGTAGCAAGCATTGGATCGAGTAATAGAACGTCACGTCCTTCACACTTCTCAGGTAATTTAAAATAGTACTCTACTGTATTATTGATAAACTTATCTCTATACATTCCAACAAAGCCTACTGCTGAGAACGGAAGTGTGTCGAGTACTCCATCCAGTAAACCGTTTCCGGCCCTAAGAACTGATACAACAATTGGATAGTCATTAATAACTGGAACTGAAGCTTTCATAATTGGAGTTTGAATATCTACTTTTGAAGACTTCAAATTCTTCGTCGCTTCATAGGCGAGAAACCTTCCAATCTCATTCATTATATCTCTAAAGGCCCTCGAATTAGTGTCCTTGTCTCTCAAGATTGATAATTTGTGCTGAAGCACAGGGTGATTTATTTCATGTAAATTATTATTCATAAATTCTCCAAATTAAAAAACTGTTCCATCACTATCAAGCTTTAGAGGTGGTGATGAGTCCTCCCTCTTTTGCTTGGCCACTCTTCTTCCGGCCCACCAAGTTCCGCCCTCCAAAACTTTTGCAAGAGGAAACTCTTCTTCAGAGAAATTGAGCTCTTTTCTAACAATGTCAGCAATTTTATCTAATAGACACACCGTTAGCGCTCTCCATTCAATAATAACTTCACTGTCGGGCTTATGGGCAACTTCTAATAGAGCCGGATCCTTCAAGCTAATAAGATCCATATCAATAAGAAGGCCACCATTGCGGTACTCGGCTAATCCCGTCATCTCATTTACAGAGTGCACTTCACAGCCCGCTTCAACGATAGGCTCAATCAGTGAATAAGTTAGCCACTGAGAAAGTTTATGAAAGGCCACGAGAGAGTTTAAGTCATCTTTTTCTCCAAGTGATGGGTGATTCCACACATCTCCTAGAGATACACCATCAACTGTAATTCTCGATGGCCAAATATCACCAAAATGTAAGAGTACGGCCTTAAGTAAATCTGTTGCAGCAAATTTTTGACCATGCTCACCAATCATATAATCAATAATATTTCCGGGCCTTCCATCTTTAAAAATTTCAGGTTTAGACTCAATACACTTTCCTAAGCTCGCTAGAAGTCCTGCTCTCCCCTGTGCACCTACGAGAGGATTTTTCTCACTAACTTGGAAGGCCTTCTCAATGTCGGTCTTAGAAATCTCCATCAACTTCTTTGCGTCCGCACGTCTGCTTCCATCGTTACTAAAGGCCCCATTTATAAACATGTGCCAACTAGCAACTCCAAGACCTTCACTTCTATTATAGCTCTCTCCCTCTTCGTCAAACTTCCAAGTTGGTCCAGCTCCAGCATCTAATAGGACAGATGTAATTACTAAATCAAGTTTTACTCTTGCCCTTTCTACTTTATCTAGACTACTTAGTTCACTATCAAGCTTTGCATTACGATCAACACTTCCAACTTGAAAATGACCCCATCTCGAATGAAAAGGAATTTTTAAATCAGGATAATTTTCTCTAATAACCTCTAATACAAACTTTGAAACTCCCTCTAGCTTATCTTCGTGATAGTTAAAGTTTGTTTTACCTTCTAAAGTAAGATCAAAGATCTTAGCCGTTCTTTCTCGAACAGCTTTCGCACTTAAAATATAATCAATATCTTTATTCATTTATTTTTTTACTCCTCTAAGTTTCTACCTAAGACTTTATCAAGTCCATCCTTGTCCTTCACCTCACCAGCGGTAAAGTAACCAGCAGCTTTCTTCGCTTCCATTTCAACTTGCGCGTCAGCAGGTATTAGCTCGTCAGGAATCGAAATTCTATTAACAACTTCAATTCCACTTTTTGCTATGGCATCATATTTCATATTACTCATTGAATGAAGATTATGAATTTTCTTAATTCCAAAGTATTGAAGAATGTCTGGCATGAATTCTTGGAATCTTGCATCCTCAACTCCTGCAACACATTCAGTTCTTTTAAAGTAATTTGAGGCAGTATCTCCACCCTCTTGTCTCTTTCTCGCATTATAAACTAAGAACTTTGTAACTTCACCGAGGGCACGCCCTTCTTTTCTATAGTAAACAATTAGACCAACACCACCTTTTTGAGCAGTCTTAGCAGCATGTTCAATTCCATAAGTTAAATAAGGTCTACACGTACAAATATCAGATCCAAAAACATCTGAACCATTACACTCGTCATGAACTCTACAACTAAGCTCTGCTTCAGAATCAGAGAGTTTCTCTACATCACCAAAGACATAGGCAGTAGTGGATCCAATTGGCGGAAGAAGAACTTTAAGATCAGGTCTTGTCACTAACTCTGGAAACATTCCCCCAGTTTCATTGAAGAGAATCTTTCTAAGTTCACCCTCTTCAATTCCAAGTCTCTTAGCAATTCCAGGAAGGTACCAAACTGGTTCAAAAGCAATCTTAGTCACTTTAATTGACTTGTCCTCAGCTACAATATCACCATCTATTTCAAGTCTTCCTTTATCAATGGCCTCAAAAATTTCAGGAATATGTAAACGTGCCTGAGTGACAGCAATTGTCGGCTTAATATTATATCCCTCTTTGATATAATCCCCATATAGCTCTTGGATATGACCACCCCAAGGATCGATTGAAACGATCTTCTCAGGATCAAACCAAGACTCTTGAGGCTTAATTACTACAGGAGAGAATGTATTCTCTAGTTCAGGTCTATGCTCTCTAGCATAATCACCCTTAGCAATAGAGAGTGCGCGGTAAACAGTATAAGATCCACTGTGAGTCCCAATCGCATTTCGATTTTCTTTCTCAGAGATTGTCGCAATAATAGGCCCACGATCTTTAGGATTAGTCGCTCCCCAATTTACAGGAAGAGACTCTTTAAAGACTTGGTTACTATGAGACGTTAAAACAACATGACTTGGTCTTTCAAATTTTTCATTACTCATAACTTCTCCTAAAATTAGCTCATCCAGTTGTGGTCATTTTGCATCTGCCACTTTGTTGTCACTTTCTTAACGTGAGACCAGAAGTTTAAACTATTCTCACCAGTGATATCTCCGTATCCAAACTTAGACTCATTTATTCCACCAAAACTAAATGGCTCTCTTGGTACAGGCACTCCAATATTAATTCCAACCATTCCTGCACTTGCATTCTGTGCAACAACTTCGGCCATGGCACCACTATTAGTAAATACACTCGCTGCATTCCCATACTCATTAGCGTTTTCAATTCTTAGTGCTTCAGAAAGATTAGAGCAGCGAATAATACTCATTACCGGCCCAAAGAGTTCTACTTTAGAAGCTTCAGAGTTTTCTTTCACTCCATCAAGAATTGTTGGCCCTAACCAATAACCATCACCTTCAGGTTTCTTGGCCTCTCTTCCATCAAGTAAAATCTTCGCTCCTTCGCTTGCGGCTTTATCAATAGCACCACTTAGGAAGTCTAATTGTTCTTTAGTAATGATTGCGCCCATCTTATCGCCTAGAGAAGTACTTTTTGCTCTTTCCACAATACTTTCGATTTGCTTATCAACTTCTCCAACAGCAAGAAGAACAGAAGCGGCCATACACCTTTGTCCAGCACAACCAGTGAATGAATCAGCAATTCCAATTCCCGACATTTCAGGATCGGCATCTGGTAATAAGATTATGTGGTTCTTGGCTCCACCTAGACACAGAGCTCTCTTCCCTAGTGCTGTCGCTCTTGAATAGACAATTTTTGCAATCTTAGAAGAACCTACAAAGCCTACAGCTGCAACATCCTTATGATCTATAATGTCGTTCACGCAATTTGCAGTTCCATTTAAAATCGTTAGAACACCAGCAGGAAGCCCAGCTTCAGTTAGCGCGTTCCCTATTAGTGTCGCAGTTAAAGGAGTCTTCTCTGATGGTTTCCAGATATAAGAATTACCAAGAGTGATTGCAATTGGAATTGTCCACATAGGAACCATTGCAGGAAAGTTAAATGGAGTAATTGAAGCAACAACACCTAGCGCCTCTCTTCTATACTCACAGAACACTCCCCTAGAAACTTCCATCTTTGAACCTGCATCTAAGTTTTGAAGACTGATAGCGTACTCAAGAACTTCAATCCCTTTCATGATCCCAGCTTTAGACTCAGAAATAATCTTTCCATTTTCAAGTGATACGATATGAGCAATCTTCTCAATATCTCGCAGTAGAATTTCTCTAAAGTTAAACATAACTTTAGTTCTATCTTTTAGAGGAGTTTTCTCCCAAAGAACCTGAGCATCTTTTGCCTTAGCAATCGCTTGATCAATTTGCTTTGAAGAAGACTCATTAGTTCTCCCCACAACTTTTCCATTATAAGGAGAATAAATATCGATAGACTCCCCATCTCCTTTTATCCACTCTCCACCAATAAAGTTTGGGGCTTCGATTATCTCATTCGGTATTTCGATTAAACTCATTATGACTCCATAATTATAAATAAAATAAATAGCCGTTAATTATAGGACAAATAAACGAGCCTTGAATACGAGATGCATCAAAGTATTGAAATTTAAAAAGAGTATTAGTTAGACCTAAAATAGCCCGCTGCGGTAGTAAATCGTAAAGGCGACGATGAGAACAATGATAATCAATGTAGAGACAATAACGATAACTTCTTTATCCATGTCTCTATTATTAACTATTTATAAACCTAGGGAAAGATTTTTCTAAGAATTGTTTTTACTTCCAATGGCTTATCAATCACTAATTCTGCCCTCTCCTGCCATGAATCAGGAATTTGCTGAGAAGGTTCTTTTGTAACACCAACAGGAATCTGCGCTACTTCAGCTAAATCAGTCAATAGCTTCTCCTGGTAACTCTCAACTGTAGACCAATCAATCAAAATAAAGTCAGGGCTTAGGTCCTTGAAGAAGTAAAGATTGTCACTTCCCTCTGCTGCACTATAGGCCTCAAAGCCTTCGTTCTGGCGACACATTGTTTCAAGTAAATCCCTAAGAAAGCTTTCCTGCTCAATATAATATAGCTTTTTCATTTCTATGAAATCCCTAGCGTGTTAGAGTAATAACAAGGTTTTTTAACAAACCAAATTCTAGAGGGAAAGAAAAATATGTCAAAAAGTAAGATCAAAGTTATCGAGGCCAATACTAAAGAAGTTCTTTTTGAGTGTGACTTCGAAGACCATGAGAAAGCTTTTGAATATGCTAGAGAATTAGAAGAGATGGGCATTGATATCAAAATTCATGCTCCATCACTATCAGAAACCCTCGCCGTAAGCCTAGGCGCAGACGAAGAAGACCTCTCAACTCTTAGAAGCGAAGTCGATGATGAGATTGCCAGTCACATTCACACAGAAGAAATGGGATGTGTCGTTTGTCTTCCAGAAGATCCAAACCTTCCAAAACAATAAATTAGTAGAGATCAATAACTTCAAAGTGGGTAGTATCAACTATCCCCTTTAAGAATATATGAGGTATATAAGGAAACCATAAATACTTTCCACCCTCTTCCTTAACCCTATTCCAAAATGCAATTGTCTCCTTGGGCAAGTGATTGAGTTCTTTATATTGTGTAGAACTTAGAGGCCTTATATCGTCAGTATGAATGGAGAAGTCACCCTTCTTTTGAGCTTTATTTCTATCAAAAATAACCCCTTCATATTTTCCCTCAACCTCTAGGACTGAAACTTTGAAGCACTTTGCTCGATAGAGTTTGAAGTCGGGCTGAATCTCCCTAAGCTTATCAATAATAAGTTGAGGATGTACTGAAGAGAATTGAATAACATCATTCCATTTACAATTTAATAAAGGAATAGTCTGCTCAGTTAGGGACTCGCGCCCAATGTACTTCCTTGAATGAGACTTATAGAGTTCGCTCTCCCTATCCATTTCATTGAGAGGAATAAGATCTTTTCCTACAAAAGGATCGGGTACTAAGTGATAAAAGTATTCCATTGCTTACCTATAAATGGAGTCTATCTCAAGGGAAGTTGGTAGATCAATCTTTGGAACATCTCTACAAAGAATTTGAACTCCTTGCTCTTGAAACTTCGAAGCTTTCTTATCCAGAGAATACCAAATTCCCAATGAATTAATTTGTAATTTAATATTCTTATCTATTATTTTCTTTGGAGACCGAAGCCCCTTCTCTCTAGCAGAATCTATGTAATGAGTCGCAAGATGCGCTGACCTTCTAATCGATTCTAAAACATGCACGAACATACAATTATAGTGACCAGTATTTCTATTCACATCGATCAAGTGCTCTAGCTCCTCTTCTAATTCAAGATATCCAACCTTCAAAGACTTCTTTAGTTTCTTTCTCACTTTAGAAATATCGATCTTTCTTATTTCATCATATTTCAAGTTTGGATAATCTAATGATGCTGAAAAATTCGGTGTTAAATCCATATCAATATAATCTAAACACAGAAGAGGAAGACCATTTCTTTGGAAGTACTTAACTCTCCAATCATAAATCTTAGCGACAACAAACGAGGCCCTTTCCGCGTTTATCAATAAATTACTCAGTCTTTTAGATTCACCATTTGTCATCTTAGCATAGAGATCTCTTCTCTCTTTATTCTTACTAATGGCTTCACTTATATGTTTGGAAAAGCAATTAAACTCTTTTGATAGGACAGGAGAGCTTAGAAGTATTAAAAATGATAATATTAAAAATTTCATTTTACCTCTCCTTTTATAGATAAAGGCCTATCTCGAGATAGGCCTTGTATAATTAAGTGGTCGCGACATAATTAATCTATTCGCTTCACCAATTAATTCTCTATTTCTTATTGAAGATCGGCTGAGTTTAGTAGCTCTACTACATCTGCTGGTAGTGAACCTCTGTCAGCATCTTCTGCTGGAGTTTGAACTTGTGAAGCTTCAAACTCTTCAATCTTCTTTTCAATTTCAACGTTTGTAATTCTTGTTACAGCTTCACCACCACAACCGTATCCAGAGACACCGTCTTCACAGTAGTTAACACCCATACACTCGTAATCATTTCCGTCTTCATCTTTTTGAGTATAAGTCGTATAGTCTCTAGCTCCACGAACTAAAATCCCTTCAACTTCACCACTTCTTGCATTAAAAACTGCTGATCCAGAGTTACCACCAAAAGTGTCTAAGTCTGCATCAAAGTAAACATCATTAGAGTTCGCTTGAACTGTAGAGTCACCAGAGATTTTTAATGGAAGTCCTGATGGAGAACCAATAACAAATACACCTTCTCCAAGACCAATCTTACCTTCAGTTCTGAACTTAAGTGGCTCTCTTCCTTCTACTTCTTTATCTAATTCAATTAGAGCATAATCCATTTGATCAGAGCTTGTTAGTTTTTGGCTAACAATAGTCTTACAAGAGTAAACCTTATTTGCTTCGATACTTAGATCTTCTACTTCACCTTTTTTAAAGTCGAATACCCACTTGAAACCTGAACAATCAGCTTCAGAAGTCATACAGTGACCAGCTGTAACTAAATACTTATTTCCAACTAGAAATCCTGAACAATTTCCGATTGAAAGTTGATTAGCAAACTTCTCACCCTTACAAAGTGGCGTACCTTCTGGGTTCCACCAAGATCTAGAAATCTTTAAAATAAAGTCTTCTAGAGTTTCATTCTTTAATCCGTAACTCGCTCCATCTTCAGATAGAGTTAAGTTAGAATTCTTAACTTGAGTTGCCGTTGAAGAAGCTAAGTTCTTTCTCATGGCGTTTCTACTGTCTACAATATCAATTCTATTGTCTTCTCCGTATGCAACCTTAGGTTGTGCGGCCAAAACGTTTGTGCTTACGCATAATACTGCTAGTGCTAATACTTTCTTCATTCTTTTCCCCTTTTTCGATAACGCAATCTAGCATCGGCCTATTCAGGTGTCAGAAAAATATCTATAATGGTGTAATTAGTTCACACAGATGTAAGAAATTGTCAGAAACGGCGTCTTAATAATAAGATTTCAACAAGTTACAAGAAGGAATCAAACTGTAAGAATTGTAAGAAAAGTGGGGTGCTTACTCGTCTCTCGCCGATCTCGCGCTTCCTGCGGCAGATTTGCTTGCACGCAAATCAGTGGGTTGCTCGGCATCATATGCCGTCATCGCATAAACCCTCTACCCTCTCTCGGTCGCATCCTGCTCCCTCGTCAGGGTTGTTCGGCGTTAAATAGCCTCGCATCCAAACGCGACACCCGATCTCGCGCTTCCTGCGCTCGCCTGGGTTGTTCGGCGTTAAATAGCTTCCTGCTATTTAACGCCTCCAAAAAAAGAAAGCCCCGCGGTTAAGCGGGGCCCATATAAAAACAAATTTAAATTTTAATTTATTCTTCGTCTTTATCGATTGAAAAACCTTTGAACTTATCAGCAAGTGTTGCAGCTTTAACAGTTGCAGCTGAGTAAGATCCATTTGCAGCAGCATTAGCGGCAGCTTTAATTGAAAGTGCAATTTTCTTAGCATCTTTATCAATTGAAATTACCATTGCTTTTGCAACGTCACCTTTTTTGATAACGTCTTCAGGCTTATCAACTCTCTCTTCAGAAAGTTCAGAAATATGTACTAGACCTTCAATTCCTGTCTCTAGTTCAACGAAAGCACCAAAGTCAGTAACTCTAACTACTTCTGCTTCTACTACAGTTCCTACAGGGAATCTTGTTTCAATTTTCTTCCAAGGATCTTCGTGAAGTTGCTTAATACCAAGACAGAACTTAGAGTTCTCTTTGTCTACAGAAAGAACTACTGCTTCAACTTCAGTATCTTCTTTGTATTCTTCGTTGATATTTACATTCTTCTTAGTCCAAGAAAGGTCAGAAACGTGGATTAAAGCATCAACTTCTTCTCCAAGATCAATGAACATTCCAAACTCAACAATTGACTTAACTTTACCAGTTACCTTAGTACCAACTGGGTACTTAGCTTCAATTGCTTCCCAAGGATTTTCTTGAAGTTGCTTAAGTCCAAGAGAAATTCTCTTGTTCTCAACATCAACGTCAAGTACTTGAGCTTCAATTCTTTCTCCAACATTGAAGTGCTTCGCAGGATTCTTAATCTTACCTGTCCAAGACATTTCAGAAACGTGGATAAGACCTTCAATTCCGTCGTCAAGCTCAATGAATACACCGTAATCTTTAACAGATACGATTTCTCCACCAACTTTAGTACCAGCAGTGTAAGTCTCTTTTGCTTTTTCCCATGGGTTAGGCTGAACTTGCTTAAGACCAAGAGAAACTCTTTCTTTGTCAGAATCAAACTTAAGGATTTTAACATCAATTTCGTCACCCATGTTAAGTAGGTTAGAAGGATGCTTAACTCTTCCCCAAGACATATCAGTAATGTGAAGAAGACCGTCAATTCCACCAAGATCAATGAATGCACCGTAGTCAGTGATATTCTTAACGATACCCTTAACGATCATTCCTTCTTGAATTTGATCAAGAATTTCTTGTCTCATCTTACCACGCTCTTCTTGAAGAATTGCTCTTCTTGAAAGAACGATGTTACCTCTTTTCTTGTTGAACTTGATAACTTTGAATTCCATCTTCTTACCGATGTACTTATCAAGGTATCTAGTTGGTCTAAGATCAATTTGAGAACCAGGTAAGAATGCCTTAACACCGATGTCTACTGATAGACCACCTTTAACTTTAGCAATAACTGTTCCTTCAAGAGGTGTACCTTTTTCACAAGCTTCAGAAATTTTATCCCATGCTTTAAGAATTTCGGCCTTATCTTTAGAAAGAACAAGGTTCCCCATAGATGACTCAAGCTTATCTAAGTAAACTTCAATCTCGTCACCTTCTTTAATTTTTAGAGATCCATCATAATTTTGGAATTCTCTAACTGAAACTAGACCTTCTTGCTTATAACCGATATCGATCATAACGTAGTCAGCTCCAATAGAAACAACGTTCCCCATAAAAACTTCACCTTCTTGGAAGTTCTTAGTAGTTGTTGTGTCTAATAGTTTCGAAAATTCAGTTGTTTCAACTGCTTCTACGTCTTCACCGAAAACGACCTCGAAACCTTCCATCCATTTTTGTTTTAATTCTTGAGTAGTCATATTGACCTCCCTAGGCTCAGAAAAAGGCTTGGATACTCCCAATTCTTAACCATTAATTTTGATAGCGCTGGTAAGACCCGCGTCCCTATATTCGCTACTGCGACGTAAGAGAAATTTGATTTGCCAGAAGATAACTGATGCGCTGGATAATGTACAGAGAAAATATCTGAAATTACGACGATTTACACGCTCTTATAGGGCCTATTTCGTATTAGGCGCTCTCGCTTTGTCAGTATTTTCTGGTATCCCATAAGTAGCTGATTTTTATAAAACTCAAACCCAAAGTCCGAGATAAGACCACCTCGGCCCCTCTCAATTCTTGTAATATAGTCTGTGTAGGTGCTTAGAATTTTCTCAATCTTCTCTCTAATCTCTCTCGCATCACCAGACTTATATGTCTCGCCTAAACGGCCACGTTTTCTAAAAAGCTCTTTTGTAGCATAAGTTCGCGGCGCCAAAGTTGGCGTGTCATTCAAAAGAGAATTAATGAGTAAGTCTTCAATTGGAATTTTTGTATCAAGCCCAAGCCAAGCATCTACTTTTTGGCAAGCACTAGTTAGGTCATCGGTGAATTCTAAGAAGACGTGATCGTTTGCACTCACTGCCGCAATAAATTCTCTCACCTCATCTTGTAATAGAAATTTATCCCATGAAACTTCTGAATATATTAAGAGTTTCACTTTCTTCGTTAAACTAGATTTCGTATTCAACGAACTTATTGCACTGATTGCAGGCTTTAAGAAATCAATTTCTTTTTCGTGCCCGCCAACGGCACATCCTATAAACCATG
The DNA here is from genome assembly GCF_000210915.2 of Halobacteriovorax marinus SJ. Classification (NCBI taxonomy): domain Bacteria; kingdom Pseudomonadati; phylum Bdellovibrionota; class Bacteriovoracia; order Bacteriovoracales; family Halobacteriovoraceae; genus Halobacteriovorax; species Halobacteriovorax marinus. The sequence continues at coordinate 609,702 of NC_016620.1, read as the reverse complement.
CTCCAGAGCTTTTATCAGAAGCTTGAGAGGTTACGTTCTTTCCTACTCCAAGCCCTGTGTACTCAAACTTTCGAATAGGTACTTCTAAATGTCCATGAACACCATCGGCCATCTCTTTAATAGGAAGAAAAACTTGATCAATTCTTCTTATAAGATTCCTATGCCAAAACCTCTTATAGAACTTCTTTATTTCGTGATTGAAAGTAAAAACTAAAGAGACCTTAGGTTTTCTTTTTAAATAGAAACTTGCTGGCCACAGAAACGAAATATCGTAACAGTGAACGAGAGTAATATTAAATTTAGTTAAGTATTGAACAAATGCATTTAGTCTATGCCACTTTAAAAAATTTAAAGAGATACTTCCCACATGAAAGAGACAATCTATTCCCAATTGCTTGGCCTTTAAATTTATAAATGAATCTCGCAAACAGTAGAGAAAAACATTATGACCAGTCTCTCTAGCGATGAGACAATCTTTTAAGGCCATCCTCTCTCTCGTTCCCCACTTAGAACCAAGACAAACGTAGAGGATATTTTGCTGATCTCTATAAATATTGGCCATTAGTATTCTCCAGGAAAGATATCACTCATTGTGACTCTCTTATCCCCTTGACTATATTCTACCAACTCTCCCTCAATGGCGCCGATCTTTACGTTGGCCTGAAACTTTAAAATCTTTCTATATTTGTCCGTACTAAACCAAAAGTTTATATCTCCCTTCTTGGAAAGCACTCCAGGGAATCTCGTCTCGGCCTTAATCTTATAGGCCTTTGTCCATTTACCCATAATTTTTACTTCATCAATCTTTTCAACTTCCATTTTCATTAACCAAATCTTCGTTCTTGTGATGATAGGAAATTCGTATTTATTACCAACTTTTAAATCCAATCCTCTTACAAAGTAGAGAGCAGAAAAAGAATCTTGAAAATACTTTGGTGTATATTCATTCTTCTCAATCTTCTTAGTTTTTCCCTTCTTTAATCTCTTGTACCAAAAATATGTTTTAAGTGTTTCTTGGTCAAAGAGCTGTAAGTCATCTACATCTTGGCCAGACTCTCTTTGAACCAGGGTATACTTAACAGGTAAGAAAGTTCTGGCATCGACATAACTTTCGATCCAGTCCTCCACTTCATAAATATAATTATAGAAACTCGCACTCTTTAATGAGCCTTTGAAGTGGAATGCCTTTCTTCCCGCTACATTAACAACTGGCAAAGTCTCTAACTTAGCATGACCAACTGTAATTCCTAAGTAACTTGCTCTTAATACAAATTTTTCATTCGGATAGAAAATTGGTTTTACATTATCCCACACATACTTATATTTCTTATTATACTCTCTGAATCTCTTAGGATAATCCTCTGCATCCTCAGGTAGAACCTGCTCCAACTTATCTTCTTTCTCTGTAATATTTTTCTTCTTAGATGACTCACTCTTCTTTTTTGGAGCTTCTTTTTTCTTAGTGACCTTTGAAGGGGCTTTTACAACTTTCTTTTTAACTTCTTTTTTAGATATCTCTTTTAAAGTTGTCGTTCCTGTCGTGGATTTTTTAATCTCCTCTACTTCTTCGTCATCATCTTCAACATCATGGACTTTGAATTTTTCAAAACGGTTATCTTGCAAATCAAATGCTTCCACAAGTTCAGTTGAAACTTGATCTCTAAATTTCCTATCCTTTGTTGAAGTACAACTAGAAATAGCTAAGAGAAAAATTAAAGTGATTATATATTTTTGATTCATATTGCTAGTCCATAAAGTTAAGCTAAGCTTTTAAAATTATTTAGCTTATATTCTATCGACTAGCTAGATTTTAAGATAGTGGGAAGCTTATTCAAAAGTTGAATTAATTGCCTTTTTAACCTCAGATTCTCCACTTAAAAACTCAACCTTAATCTCTAAATAAAGAAGCCTTTCGGTATCTACAACCCTTCTAAGCTTAACAATATCTTTTTCAGTTGTGAGTATATAGACATCCTCTTCCTTAGAGAGATCAATCAACCGAGAGATTTCCTCGGCCTTAAAGTAGTGATGATCAGGAAAAGAGACCTGGTGAATAATTTCAATGCCAAGAGTTTCCACATACTTGAAGAAAGAACTCGGAGATGCAATTCCCGCGACACAAATAACTCTCTTTCCAACAAGATGATCTACATCAAAAACTTTTTCACATGAAATATTAAATAGGCCCGTAGGACGGTAGCAAATGTGAGCGAACTTAATTCTTGGATTATATTTTAGGACAATTTCTTTCAAGGAATTTAGCTTACTCTCTGTAACTAAATCCGCCCTTCCAAGAACGACAACCTCAGCATCTTTAAGAGCACTAAAGCCCTCACGCATATATCCACCTGGGGCAACTTTATATTTATCTAGTGACATTAAACTATCAAAGAGAACAATATTTAAATTTCTCTCTAATTTCAGGTGTTGGTGACCGTCATCTAAAAGAACCACATCAGGTGAAACTTCATCAAAGTAGTGAGAGAGATTCTCACTTCTCTTCTTTCCTACTGCTATAAAAGTATTCTTCAATCTTCTCGCAAGCAATAAAGCCTCATCCCCATAATCAAATGGATTGTATCCAAGTCTCGCACCACTTTTTAAGAGTCCACTTCCATGCTCCAAGTTGCCTTTATATCCTCGCATAAGAACGAGAACCCTCTTGCCTTTCTCCTGCCCAAGATAGTCAGAGAGCCAGAGAGTAAAAGGAGTCTTACCTGTTCCACCAAAAGTTAAGTTACCGATTGAAATTATTGGAACTTGAAAGTAATTCTTTTTTAAAAGTCCGTAGTTATACATGAATCTTCTAATTCGGTAGACCCACTCCCAAAGACAAGTAAGCGGAAATAAGAAGGCCTGAAATATATTTGAAACAAAGTTATTCATTATATGCTTCCTCTATAACTTCTCCCATATAAGCACCAGCATCAAACTCTCCACCACTAATTATTTTAGCAGTAGAGCTCAAAATCTTTATCTTTTCATCATAGAGTTCTTTATTTTCTATAATCTGAAGTAATTCACTTTTTAGATTATAACTAGAAACTGACTCTTGAAGTAGCTCAGGGAAAACCTCTTGCTCGTGTACAATATTAGCAAGAGAAATATATCCATCGTAGGATAAGAATGTTCTAAAAATAAACTCGTTAAGTAATGATCCTTTATAGGCAACAACCGTAGGAACATTGAAAAGGGCTGTGGCCAATGTAACGGTACCACTGGCCGCCAGAGAACAATCGGCCCAAGCAAGGGCACTGCTTAATTGTTCATTCTCCCAAACAATATCAATATCGCTTTCATAGGGAGTAAAGAAATCTTTATTAATATTTCCAGAAGTCACAAGTCCCACTCGAACTTCTCTATTCTTCTTTATCTCTTTTATAGTTTCTACAAAATCAGGAAGTAAACTCTTTACCTCAAAGCTTCGACTCCCTGGTAGGAGTAGAATATTGACCTCTTTTGAAATTTCATCATAACTTCGAGGAGCTTCTAAATTTTGAAGTTCATCTCTATAATTTAACCATAGTGGATGACTGACACTCTTAACTCTTGTCACCCCTCTATCTTCAAACCACTTTTTTTCAAAAGGAATGATAGTGAAAAGAGAATGTACCGTCCTCTCTAGAACTTCGGCTCGATATGCTTTCCATGCCCAGGCCTGAGGAGCTACATAGTAGAGAACTTTTACACCCCTACTCTTTAATTTCTTAGCTAATCTTAGATTAAAGTCTTGAAAGTCAATTAGGATAGCAACTTTACAGTCCCTCTCCTCTACTAACTCCTCAACTCTCTTTAAGGCCTTGAAGTAAAATGGGATTTTACCAATCACTTCACTTACACCCCAAGATGAAAAATCTTTTAAGTGATAGATTAACTCCATACCTTCGTTCTGAAGTTCATCACCACCAACGCCCCAAAAATTACAGTTTGGAGAAGTCTCTTTTAGACTTCTAATAAAGCTAAGAGCATGCTCTTCACCCGACTTCTCTCCTGCAATAATTAGGCAATTCTTCATTATAAAAGAATCTCCTTACCAGACTCTAAACTCTCAAGAACTTTTTCAATCAAGACAACAGCGCTTAAACCGGCATCATAATCAACAAATATCTCGTCACCCTTTAGAATCGAATTATAGAATCTCTGCTGCTCTATAAGAAGATGGTCTCTTTTTTCGTAAGGGATTTCTTTTACGAAATCACTTTGTTCTTCACCCTTACCAACCAGTAACTTATTTTCAAATAAATCAAAGAAGAGAGTTCCACAATGGTTAGTCACCTCTAGATTTCTCATTTCTTTAACGTGGTTACGGCTCACTGTTATATTGGCCTTTAGTCCACTAGAAAAATTAAAGTCAGTACTAACATGGTCCCACTTATCTGTTCTAATCTTAAAGCCTCGTGAACTAAGAGATATAGGTTTCTCTTTAAAGAGATAGAGAAGCAAGTCTATATCATGAATCATTAGATCCTGAACAACATCTACGTCTGTCGCTCTTCCTTTAAATGGGGCGACTCTATTTATTCTTGCAACAGGAGAGAACTCAAAGAAGTTTGAATACTCCTCTCTTCTCTCCCATATCTGGTGACATCTCTCACTATGGCCAACTTGAAATGTAAGAGACTTCTTAGATAGAATCTCTCCAATTTCTTTGGCCTCAGACACAGTTGAAGTCATTGGCTTCTCACAAAAGACATGAATATCTTGTTCAAGAAGTTTCTTAACAACTTGAAAGTGATAGCTTGTTGGAGTCACAACAATAGCAGCATCAACTTTTCCAAAAATATCTTCTACGTTTGCAACGACTTGGCAATCTGGATGAGCCTCCTTGGCCTTCTCCCTTGCCTCGGCAAATGGCTCAACAATAAAGCTCAATTCACTTTCAGAAATTGCCTTTACCTTATCCGCATGCCAGCGTCCTAAATGTCCATATCCTACAACTGCAACTTTTAAATTATTCAAAAAAATTCTCCATTAAATAAATGGCGCTATACCAATCTCACTTTTTCTAATTCCTTCACACATCTCATCGATCAAAGGGTTTCCTGTGAACTCTTCTAAAAGCTCAGGGTGATCAACAAAAGCACGAGGAGAAAGTGGTGATGATTCCATTGTTCTATAAAAGTCTACGAGCTCAGAAATATCTTTCTTCTCATAACCTTGTCTACGTAGACCAATAATATTAATTCCTTTTAGCTTACATCTATTTCCATAGGCGGTTGCAAAGATTGGAACATCTCTATCGATTGCAGAAGCTCCACCAATATAGGCTCCTCTTCCTAGAGAAACGAATTGAGAAATATTTGTACCACCACCAATAATAACTCTATCACCAACTTTCACATGACCTGCAAAATTCGTTGAGTTTGCAATAATACAATTACTTCCAAAAACAACATCGTGCCCGAGGTGAACATAAGACATAAAGAAGTTATGACTCCCAATCGTTGTCTCCTCTCTATCCTTAAGAGTTCCTCGGTGAACAGAATTAAACTCTCTAAAAACATTATTATCGCCAATGATAACTCTTGTTGGCTCTCCCTTATATGATAAGTCTTGAGGGGCTTCACCAATCGAACAATATTGAAAGAAGTGGTTATCTTTTCCTATAACAGTGTTCCCAACAATAGTTACGTGATGATGAATAACGGTGTTATCACCAATGACAACATCGTCTCCAATAATTGAATATGCACCAACTGTTACATTCTCACCTAATTTTGCCTTAGGGGATATGATTGCTGTTTCGTGTATTAACTGACTCATTAATGCTCCTACATCTTTACTGAGGCCATAACTGTACACTCAGACATTAGTTGCCCATCACAGAATAACTTGCAATGACTCTCCACCATAGGTCCACGTATCTTTGTACACTCTGTCTCAATCTCTAAATCCATTCCTGGAAGAACTGGCTTTCTAAATTTTGCATTACTAATTGATACCAATGCTACGTCCATATTTTGACCGTATGGATTTTCAAATGCATTTACATAAATAAAGCTAGAAGCCTGGGCCATCATCTCTACTTGAGCAACACCTGGAAAAATAGGGTTTCCTGGAAAGTGCCCAGCAAAAATTGGATGATCTTCTCTCATGTGGAAATTTGCTTGAACCTTTGAACCTACTAATTCCTTAAGCGGAAGAATTTCTCCCTCTGTCAGCTCTCTGGCAGGTATTACATCCTTAACAGAATCAATGAATAGGAATGGATCCCTATGTGGTAAAAATTGTAAAACGAACTCATTTGAAACTTTCACTTCTTATCTCCTTTTCGAAGAGACTCCTTACGAACAAAGGCCAAGCCCTTCATCCATTCTTTAATAGGTCTAGCAGGGTGTCCTCCAACAATTGAACCATCTGGCCAATCGCAATTCACCATTCCGCCTCCGGCAACTTGTACACCTTTACCTAGAGTAAAGTTATCTCCCATAGCTGCCTTTCCTCCCATAACACAGAAGTCTCCTAAAACTGCACTCCCTCCAATGGCCACATGACCACAGAGAATAACTCCACATCCAAGCTGAACGTTGTGTCCAACCTGAACATGATTATCAATCTTTGTTCCGTTACCGATATTTGTTGCAGAGAATGTTCCCCTATCTACGCAACTATTTGCGCCGATTTCAACATCATCACCGATATTAACATCACCAATATGCCACACCTTTAAGTGCTTCCCTTGATGAAAGTTATAACCAAAGCCATCAGCACCAATAACTGTCCCACTGTGAATTCGACAATTCTTTCCTAGCTTTGTGAATGGATAGAGAACTGCATTTGGCAAAATCTCACACCCATCTCCAATTACACATCCAGACAAGATCCTTACTCCCGAGTGAATCTTTACATCTTCACCGATGACAACATCCTGAGCAATGAAAGCTCCCTGAGCAATCCAAGCACTCGGATGAATTGAGTCTGAGCCCATCTGCCTTCCATCTACAACTTCATTTAAATTTGAAAACCTATGATCCCAAAATGGTTTGGACAGAAGAGACATTGATACTGAAGCATCATCACATAATGCTATAGTCTTGAACGACTTTTCTAATAGCTTAAGCTCTTCTTCGTCGAGCTTCTCATGGAGCTTCTTCTCAACAATGATGGCTCCCATTGAGTCCCTGAGAGAATCTTTTAATTTTAAGAAATGCTTTTTATTTTTTAAAAAGAGAATGCAATCACTTCTTAGCTCTCTACTATCTGTAATACTTTCAAACTTTAGAGAGTCATCTCCCTTTAAGATTTGAAGTGTTGAATCATATTCTTTTAGGTCTTTTAGAGAAAACATATTGCGTCCCCCTTATACTAACAAAGGGAACAATGCCTTTATGACCTTGTTCCCTTAGATTATTTTAAATGAAATCGAAATTAATTATTTATGCTTCTTATTATATGCCGCGATAACTTCGTCAGTTAGGTCTTTTTCAGACTTTGCATATAGAACAGGAGCTGTTGAAGATTCAATTGTTAAATCTACACCTGAACTTTTAGAAACAGAGTTAATTACTGCTTTAATTTTTTCAAAAAGTGGTTTCTTGTGCTTTTGCTCAAGCTCTTGAATCTCTCTTTGATATCCAGCTGTCTTTTGTTGAAGCTTGATAATATTTTCTTGAATTTCTCTTTGCTTAGTTTCCTTAGCTTTGTCATTCATTACAAGGCTTTGCTTCTTGAAGTCTTCTTGCATCTTTCTGATTTTATCTTCTTCTTTCTTTAAGATTTTTTGTTTCTCATCAAAAGTCTTCTTTAGTTGGTCTTTGATTTTCTTCCCTTCATTTACTGAAAGTATAACTTTTTGAACATCAACCTTCCCTACAACAACGGCCATTGTTTGGGCAGACATCATCATTGCTGCTACTAATACTAATATTTTCTTCATTGAAAACTCCTTAAAAGTCATATGTAGTTAAAATAATTGTCCTATATCAAAATGGAATTGGCTACCTGCTTGTTCATCATCCCCTAAAGGATATCCAAATTCAAATCTAAGAACTCCAATTGGAGAGAACCATCTAAATCCAAAACCATAATCCATCTTCAAATCAAAATCATCTACTGGTGATGCATCACCTGCGTCAAAGAAGAGAACCCACTTAAGTCCAGCTTCTCTAGCTAGAGGGTGCTCAAATTCGATCTGCGTATAGGCCGAAAAGAGTGAACCAGAGTTAAAAGTATAATCTCTATTCACACCTTCAATTGTCGCGTTAACCGTTTTCTTTGGTCCAATATCTTCATAAGAGTAACCTCTTAAGTTTCTTGATCCACCAAGAGTATATTTCTCAGTTCTTGGAATGGCCCTACCATCTCTTTCAATCTTCCCAGCAAAGAGTCTAGATCTAAAGATAAGATCTCCCACTACTCTATGGAAGAGTCTTCCATCAAATTCATTTCTAAACCACTTCTTCTCGCCACCAACACCAGCATACTCTGCCGAGAGAGAAAGATAGTACCCCTTAGTAGGCTCCATTCTATTATCCCTCTTATCTCTTAAGATCGTTGTCTTAACTGATGAGGCAAGTCCATTTTCAGTATCAGGGTCAATTGTAGGGTCTACAACATTTTCAAGCTGAGTATCTTCAAACTTATAAGTTACAAAGAGTCTCGTATAATCAAAGATCGGATAACCAACTCTTATATCGAATCCCTTTCTCTTATAGTCATACGATGATGATTGAGAGTTGCTCGTTAAGAAGATATCTCCACCTGCTGTCCACTTTGTGTCAAAGAGGTACGGCTCAGTGAATCCGATATTAAACGTCTTATTACTATCTGCAATATTGAGTGAGAAAGATAGGTTCTGTCCTAAACCTCTAAAGTTATTCTGAGAAATCGAAGCCTGTAAGAAAGCTCCTGTCGCTGTTGAATAACCTGCTCCAAGTGAGATCTGTCCAGTATTTCTCTCTTTAACTTGAATCTCAACGTCTAGAACATCGTCTCTACCCTGAGGAGAAACCGTATTAAAGACAACACTTCCAGGCTCGAAGAAACCTAGTCTATTAACATTCTCTTTAGATTCTCTAAGGCTTGAACCAGAGAACATTGCGCCCTCATGAATCTTAAGTTCACGGCGAATAACTTTATCTCTAGTCTTTGTATTTCCTTTAACAACAATTTTTCCAAAATAAGCGATCTTACCCTTCTCAAAAGAGAATTCAACATCAACTCTATTCTCCCCCGGAACAGGGTGAAGAGTTCTAAGAACGTTAGCAAATGCGTATCCTTTATCTTGATACATCTCTGTTAACATTTGAACATCTTGTCTTAAAAGTGCTTCTGAATATGTTTCATCTGACTTGAGCTTTAACTTTTCATGTAGCTCACTATCCGAGAAGAGAACTTCACCTTGAAAAGTAATATCTCTCACCGTAAATAGAGGTCCCTCATTAACTTTTACAGATATGAAGACCCACTTTCTATCTTCTGAAACCGTAATATCTGGAGTCCCAACATTTACGAGAAGGTAACCCTTTGTCTTATAGAAATCTTTAATTCTCTCAATGTCGATATTGAAGTTAAATTCCTTAAAGTTTCCAGAACCAGACATGAAAGAGAAGAGACTCTCCTCTCTTGTTTCCATAATTCCTTTAATCTCATCATCCGAGAAGGCCTTATTTCCAAAGAAAGAAATCTTCTTAACCAGAACCTTTTCATATTCACGAATCTTAAAAACTAGATCTAAGTTTTCCTCATTTCTATTTCTAAGCTCATAATCAACAGAGGCAAGGTAGAAACCTTTCTCTTCATAGAATTTTTGTAGGGACGCCAAGTCTAACTTAATAGTATTAACATCAAGGATGGAGAATTCTTTCGTCTTCAACTGAGAAGTTAAATCATCCTCATCAACTTCATCATTACCTTCAAAAATAATTCTTGTTACGATTGGCTTTTCTTTAACTTTAAAGACGAGAATGTCTTTACCTTTGAGCTTTCGGTGGTGAGACTCCACCCACTCGAAATACTTTAGACTATAGATTCTCTGAATATCTTTTCTTAAAAGATAGTTATCGAGCATCATCCCTTTTCTAGAGTTAATCCTCTCAAGAATGGCTTCCTTCTCTACCTTCTTAATCCCCTCAATTTGAATATCAGAAATTTTAAAAAGATTCTGCTTAGGACCAATGTCGTCAATTGCGAAGATATTCGTACTAATGAATAATATAAATAAGACCAGAAAGCTGCATAACTTATAAGGTGATAACAGCCTATCCCTGTCTGTAAAAAGTTGAGACATCCATTCTCCAAAACAACTGGATTAAAAAACTCTAGTATAGAAAATTATCAATATTCTCACGATCTTACAAAAAGAATTTACCCCCATTTATAACGGAGCGTATCAAAAACAGGTAGTTTTATTTGGACACTATGCAGCCATCACTCATTACAAGCTGCTGCTCGAAATGTTTGGCCACACTCTCATCGTGAGTGACTACAATCAGAGTGGCCTTAAACTCCTTGGCCAAGCTCTTTAATAGATTAGTTACGATCTTAGAGTTTTCAGAATCGAGATTCCCAGTCGGCTCATCGCATAGAAGCAATTTAGGTCTAAGTGAAAGGGCGCGGATAATATTAATTCTTTGCTGCTCCCCGCCAGATAGCTCATAAGGAAATTTCTCAAGGCAGTGAGAAACTTTCAGAGTCTCTGCCAGCTCAAGCCCTAATTTCTTAGCGGCATTAACATCCTTCCCACCAATTTTTGCAGGAAGCAAAATATTGTCTAAACAATTCATTGAAGGAAGTAGAAAGTGAAATTGGAATATAAACCCTACAAAGTTATTTCTATAAAGAGCTAGAGCATCATCGCCCAAGTGAAAGAGGTTCTTACCCCCAACAGAGATCTCTCCACTACTGGCACGATCAAGTCCTCCGATCAAATAGAGAAGAGTTGACTTCCCCGAGCCCGACGCTCCTTTGATGACATATTGTTCTGCGGCCTCAAAATTAACATCCACTCCACTCAAGGCCTCCGCCTTTGCAAATGTTTTCTTAACATTAGTCACAGTTACAAAAGACATTATGCGAACTCCTTTCTAAGACCAGTGAGAACAGACTTTTTACTCATTGAAAGTAATGCAAACCATGAAATAATAAAAAGCCAAAAATACGATATAAAGAATACTAAAATATAATCAAATGTATCTAAATTAATTGATAGATTCCCAAGCGTATAGACGTCTCCAGGTAGCTTAAAGAATGGTAAATTAACGAGGGCCCAATCAAAAACTTCAACAAATAAAAGAGCCAATAAGCATGATGACACCCAAATCAAAGACATGAGATAGAGCCATCCCTGCCTTACTTTCTTTTGACTCATTCCAAGCGCTTTGAATAAGAATAACTCTCTTGATCTCTTTTCGTTTAAGAAAACGACAAAGGCCAATACATTGAAGATGGAGATTACAACGATAATTTGAAGAATGATACTTATGAAGAACTTCTCTTCTTTAACTGCAGTGATTAATGTTATGAACTCTCGCCAATAAGGCTTTACTATATATGAACGCCCAATAGAGCCTTTAAACCCATCAATAACTTTTTCAATTTTTAATGAATAGCCTACAGGGTCTTTGAGAAAATCATTCTCATCAGAGCTGATATTTAAAGATATCAAATTAACCCTATTCTCAACATTTAGATCACTTTGTAAGATATTCTTCTTAATATAGAGTGTTCTTAAGTCTCTTTGATAAATTCCATGACTTATTGTTGAAGCAACTTGATACCTCTTTAATGATGGGAGACCGGAGACTTGAGAGTTCCCATTAGCAAAGGCAAGAACTATTGGATCTCCCTTTTTCACCTTTAAAAAGTTTGCTAACTCTAAACCGAGGACAACTTCATTATCTTCAAGAGTAATATCTAGTCCTGTTACCTTCTTAAACGATTCCTCTTCAATTCCCTTTATTTGAACACCTTTGGAAACTTCGTTTTTAATAACAAAGCCCTCAGTCTGAACAATGCTCGTGAAGGTATTAATATTTGCGAGTTCTAACTCGTGTTTGAGATAACTTTCAAAATCAAAGAAACCATAGCGAGAGTGAATAGTGAGATCACCATTAGACTTCTTAAGCCCAGTTCTCAGTGCTCCCTCAAATCCATCCATGATTCCGATATTTCCCAGAATAACTGCAATTGAAAAAGCAAAACCAAAGACGACTCCAATTGCGAATCTTCTAGTTCCTTTATCACTGAGAAATAATTTTAAAAGTGTAGATTGAAACAAATTAAGAGTTCTCCTCTTCTATTTTAGAACTTACTGACCACCTTAAAAATGCATCCATAAATCCATCGAGATCCCCATCGAGAACTTTTTCCGCATTTCCCGATTCAAAACTTGTTCTAGTATCTTTAACTAATTTATAGGGATGTAAAACGTAAGACCTTATTTGAGCGCCCCATCCAATTTCCTGCTTACTCGCTTCAGTCTCTGCTTCTTGGGCCCTTCTCTTCTCCATTTCTAATTCATAAAGACGAGAGCGAAGAACTTTCATGGCCTGTAATTTATTTTGTAGCTGACTTCTTTCATTTTGACATGTCACAACTGTGTTAGTTGGAATGTGAGTAATCCTAACCGCTGAGTCGGTTGTGTTTACGGACTGCCCACCAGCTCCACCTGAGCGGTAAACGTCGATCTTTAAATCTTTATCTAAAATTTCGATCTCAATATTGTCATCAATCTCTGGTGAAACAAAGATAGAAGAAAATGAAGTATGTCTTCTTGCATTTGAGTCAAATGGAGAGATTCTAACAAGTCTGTGCACGCCAATCTCTGACTTTAGATATCCATAGGCGTAATTACCAGAAATTGTCATTGTCGCAGACTTAATACCTGCACTATCTCCGTCTTGAACATCCAAAACTTGAACTTTAAATGCTTTGGATTCAGCCCAGCGATTAATCATTCTAAAGAGCATGCTTGCCCAATCACAGGACTCAGTTCCCCCAGCCCCTGCATTGATAGATACAATGGCATTATTTGGATCGACTTCACCCGAAAGAAGTACTTTCAATTCCGCGGCATTAAATTGTTTTAAAAATTTATCATAGCAATCAATGGCCTCTAAGGCAGAGTCTTCGTCTTCTTCACCGTTGGCAAATTCCACGAGAACTTCAAATTCATCAAATAATTCTTTTAGTGTAGTGTAGGTTTCAACAACATCAGAGAGAACAGATTTTTCTTTTTGAACTTTGGCGGCATTGTCGGAGTCATCCCAAAACCCCTCCATGGCCTCCATATCAGAGATTTCACTTAAGCGAGCAGACTTTCTCTCTACTTCAAAGTGACCTCCGTAAGTTTTCAAGTCGCTCGTCATAGCCTTTGAGCGCAGAAACTTTCTCATTTAATTTTATTTTAATAGACTCTTCCATTATCTAATCCCATGTTCTCATAAATTTCTTTTACCAATAACTCTTCAAGCGAAAAATGGATTTTATCTTCTTCCTCTGAGATTTCATGATCATATCCACATAAGTGGAGAAAACCATGTACAAAGAGATGCACAAGCTCTTGCTCATAAGTAATCGCAAACTCTTGTGCCTGTTTTTGACAAACTTCTCTGCATATTACGATATCACCAAAGTGTAGATTTTCTTCAAAGATAAAAAGATCCTCTGCACCCTTTCTCAAGCTATCATATCCAGGAAAAGAGAGAACATCAGTCACCTTATCTTTATCTCTATGTTCAGAGTTAAGCTCTTTAATTTCATCTTCACTGCAAAGACTTAAATCTAGCTCAAAATTTTCGCAATTCTTAACTCTTCCATCTAATTCTGTTCCTTGAATAAATTTTTGTAAGACTTTTGTAGTCTCCTCTAAGAACTGAGAAAGGGAATCGTTACTCAAATCATTTGAGTCACTAGAGTCCGAGATGTAGATCGTGAAGTTTTCAGCTTCGAAGGTTTTATTTTTCATTATATATTCATTCATTAAGTGATAACCTATAGTAGCCAATTTACACCATGGAGTCATCATGAGTTACCCAAATTTCGAAAAAATGGTAGAAGTCATCGCCAAATTGAGAGATCCTGATGGAGGATGCCCATGGGACCTCAAACAAACTCACCAATCATTACTAAGGTTTCTCATAGAAGAAGCCTATGAATTTATTCACGCAACAGAAGAAAATGACTATCAGGCCATGGAAGAAGAAATTGGAGACGTACTTCTACAAGTAGTTCTCCACTGCGTCATTGCTGATCAAAATGGAAAATTCAATTTAGAGTCTGTCTCTAAAATCTTAGCGGACAAGATGATTCGACGACACCCTCACGTCTTTGTAGATTCCTCTTTGGCAAAGGATGACTCACAAGTAAAAGAGAATTGGGAAAAGATTAAGAAGCTTGAAAATAAAGAAAAGAAAGGGGATTACTTCGACGAGAGCTACCTTCACTTCCCCGCTCTCTTCAGTGCTAATAAAATTGGCAAGAAGACCAATAAAATCAATTTTGACTGGGAAGACGCCGGACAAGTTATGTACAAAGTTGAAGAAGAGTGGCAAGAGTTGAAAGAAGAGCTCACCTCTCCTCAGAAAGATTTTTCTAGAATTAAAGAAGAGATGGGTGACTTTCTTTTCTCAACTGCTCAATTAGCAAGACACTTAGATATTGATCCAGAAGACGCTCTAAGGCAGGCCAATAAAAAATTTATCAGACGATTTAACTCTATGGAAAAGCTCATCACCGAAGATTCTAAGAGTGTAGAAGATATGAATCAAATGGAAATGGATGAGTATTGGGATTTGGCCAAGAGGAAAGAGAAGGGTTTATCGTGAAGCTAAAAGAGATATTTATAACTAAGAAACCAGCAGAAAGGTTACATCAAATAACTTCTCCAGTAATTGGTCTTACTGGTGGAATAGCAACAGGAAAGAGTACTGTTTCAAATTATCTACAAGAAAAAGGCCTCCCTGTTATTTGTGCTGATAAGTTAGTTAAGGAAGTATATAGAGACAAGGAAACATTGAACTTCATTAGTAGTGAATTTCCAAATGTATTAAATGACAATCAAATAGACTTCAAAAAGTTGAGGGAATTAGCCTTTTCCTCCACGGAAAATAGAGAGAAGTTAGAGAGTTTTATTTATCAAAAGCTCCCCTTTGTTTTTAAGAGTAAGCTCTCAGAGTTCAATAACCCTCAATTCGTAATTTACGATATTCCTCTACTCTTTGAAAAAGAAATGGAAAATCTCTTTGATGTCACAATTTGTGTCTATTGTTCTAAAGAAGAGCAAGTAAAGCGAATAATTAAGCGCGATCAATCTAGCGAAGAGATGGCCCTAAAGATTTTAGAAAATCAGCTTCCAATAGACCAGAAAAAAGAATTGAGTGACTTTAAAATCAAGAACTCTGGAACAATTGAGAAACTTGAGTTAGAGATAGAGGCACTACTCAGTATTCTATTAGAAGAGTAGCTACCAAGAAAAGTCGAGACCAAAGCCAATCGGTACGCTCGTCTCTTTAATATTCTTTTCCCATCTTGAGTGCATAACACCAGATTCTAAATAGAATGTTACATGTTGAGAAACTTGCCCAAACCTTAATCCCAGAAGACCACCGTAAGTTCTCACTATCCCATCAATTTCTAAAGTCGGAAAAGTATTAGAGGTAAGCGTAGACTTGGAGTCATAATAGCTATAAACAGAATTCAAATAAGTAATTAGATATTTATTAAATCGATATCCAAAGTTTAAAGAGATGTCGTAGGTTTCAAGCTCAATTCTTCCATTATAATTTCTTGTTCCACCAGAAGCTAAATTAACGTTTAGCCTTCCTTCGTCCTCATCCATACTTCCCTTCGTAAGTTGGATAGCTCCTTTCCAGCCCTCTTTTCCCTCAGAGGCAACTTCACCAAGAAATTGATATTTGAGCCCGAATACATCCGGCCCATCACCATAGCTTTTAAAAACAAAATCGACTCTCTTAATAATTCCCAATGAAAAATTTGAACTTAAGTGCCCACTGGCTTCAATTGCTGTTTCATCTGATAAAGTTGGATCAAAGAGAGATGGGAAAATATACTCCACAACTTCTGCAGTTGTGACTTTGTGAGATCTTCCGTACTTAACTCCCACATCCCCCTTTAAGAAACCGCCATTGACCTCCGGGGAGTCAAAGCGGTTTAAGGGAATATGAAAATCAATATCGGTTGCACATGAGGTCAGTAAAAGAGTTGAAAGAATTATAAGAAACTTATTAGAATTCATTTTCATTCACTTCTACTCTAAACAGATGCTTCTGGACCAGGAGTTGGTAACTCATCATACTCGAGCTCTAAATCAACTTCTAGTGGTGCATTACTAGTTGATAACTCAATGGCCTGAGCCAATTGTAGATTACCTTGTGTAAAAGCTTGATACAGTCCCTTTAGTGAAGAGATCATTTCATCATCTTTAGTTTGACCCGATCTAGAGAGACGACTTACATTGAACATATCTGATTCAATCATATCTCTAGCTTCTTCCATTCTGAACTGAAGTTCTGAGAAATTAGGAATCTCAGACTGTTGCATAATTAGCTGAACTTTAGAAAGGTTCACATCTAGGGCCGTCGAAATTTTTGCAAACTCAGTTAGAACCTTTTCAAAGGCCATTACTTCATTTTTAATTTTTGATAAACTCTGTTCTACTTTATAGCTAGATGAGTCTGTCTTTTGGAAGATAAGAGATTGATCTAATAACTGCATCATTCTGCCGCGGAATTGATCGACATTGCTCTTAAGAGTTTTATATTCTTTTCTTACCTTATCTACATTTTCTAAGGCTTTATTTTGATCTAGTAGAGTTTCAGATATTTTTTGAGATTGAGAAAGTAGTGTCACTTCATCTTGAAATAATCCTTTCGAAGCTGCTACAGTGTTTTGGTATAAAGCTTCCATTTCATTTCTAAGCTCAACAATGTCAATAATACTATTCTTTGTATCTTTAAATTTAGCAATAGCAACTTTTTGAACTTCAGTATTCTCATTTAATGAAGTTTGAATATCGTTTACTAATTTATACTGATCAAAGAGATCGTTCTCAAGCCTTTCAATCTCTTGTAATAAACCATTCTTTTGGCCAGTTACAAAGTCATGATACTTCTGAAACTTACTCCAAACTTCTTTTATACCTGCAATATCAAAGTCTTTCTCCGTCTTCTGCTTAAATTCAGAATTGAAAGTTCCGGTAGTCAATGCTTCAAGAGTTCTTGCAACAGGCCCCACTAGAGACTTCGACTGATTAGAAAGTGTTTCTTCAATTGAACGAAGAGGATAGAAAGAGATCATAATTCTTCTTTGATTTGCATACTCTACTGGAGAAACATACATTTCAAATGGAAGAGATTCTTCATTTTGCTTTGTTTTTACTTGAATATTATAAATTCCTGCAACATCGTCTTTAACTGCAGTAATGACAGGATCGTTCTCACCCAAGTTCGTAAATCTTTGTAAGAAGTCCCAAGTAATATTATCATCAGAGTTCTTATATTCCGATAATCCCCAGTGCTCATAAAAGAGACCATTGGCCCAAACAAGATTCAAGTTTGAGTCTAGAAGAAGAGATGAAAATGGCATCGCATCTTGAAAAATTGAACCAAAACTCATTCTCTTGTGAATATACTCTCTATACTTATCAAATTCTTCTCTAGATTTTAGAGACAACTCTTGATCAAAGCTTGTCTCAGTTGGCAATACTCCCTCTTTAATAGCATGGATTATTACTTTCTCAACTTCATCTCTATTAGTACGTTCACTTCTTCTATAAAGGAAGTAACCGCTCACACCTAGAATAAAAATGATTCCCACAAGAGCGATTAAAGAAAAAAGCATATTTTGAGAATTTCTCTCGAATTGAATTTTCTTTAAACTAATCTCTGGCTCTATTTCTTTAATCCAAGTTTTAAATCCTTTTTCTACTTCTAGAAAGTCAGTTCTAAACTTTTTAAAATCACCGAGATAATTCTCAAGCATTGTAATTTCTGTTTTTAATGTCTTTGTTTTAGTAAGTATTAAGTTCTTATCTTCTCTTGAAAGAACTGAACCCTCTGTTACTCTCTCCATAAGAACAACATCGTCTCTTACGCTTGACCAAAGTCTATGCAGCTTTGAGTACGTATAGTATCCAGGACCTCTAGTTCTACTTGGTTTAATTTTCGCATTAATTCTTTTAGAGACTCTTGTAAGAGTTCTCCAACTATTGCTAACAACAAAGTTTTCAAAATTTGAAACTTTATTATGAAGAACGTTCACTATCGTTGAAACTTCTGGATAAGATATAAGAGCGTTTAAAGATTCTTTCGATTTTTTAAGAGACGTTTCAAAATTTTCATAACTATCAACTGATGAAATCGAGTCTAATTTCTTTGAATATGATTGAACTTTATCTAGTGAGACTACCGCATCTCTAACTCTATCATTATCAACTTGGGACCAAATGGCCTTTACATCATCCCTCTTCTTAAATTCATCGAGTTGTAATGTAGCTTCAAAAACAGTTGAGACATTATTTATATTTACGGGGCCATAGTTCCAAAAATAAAAAATACCGTAGCCGATAATTGAAATAAGAGAGAAAAAAGTTACTGCGTAATACGTTTGTAGAGATCTGCCAAACTTGACATTCATTACATCACCTCAAAAGAATAAAAAAGTTACATTCAATTGAGCAGCTAAGATTGATTAATCAGGGAGAAGAAATCGATATATCTAAAGTTAGAACCTATCTGATTTTTAACTTCCTGTTGCCCTAAGCCACTTCCTGTGTCTTTATAATTAGTACTTGTAGGTCTTCGTTCAACTAAACCTACTTTAGGTATTATGATCGAAACAGGATGAAATAAAAAGGAAAAGTGCAACATTTCTTTCTTATTTGAATCCCTAGTGTACTGATCAGGTACTCTATAATATTTTGATATCTCCAAATCTTCAGAGATTTCGATAATTAGATGTCTTGGTAGTTGAGCAGCTTGCTCTGGTGTTACTTTATACTTAGAGAAGAGATTGCTGAAACCTAGCTTCATTCCTAACTTTTCACTAAAGTCGACATTATAGCTCAGACTTTCATCGTGATCCATATCGACATGAATGGTTAGCCAGCAAATTCGTGGATCTTCTAACTCTTCGATCTGATAAGTTAGAATTGTTTTCTTATCAAGCAGTTTCCTTGAAGCCTTATATATCAATTCTCTATATTTAATAATAGATTCATCTGTCTTAATTAAACCTCTTACACAAATCCCCTCGTTAGAGATCTGAATATTTTGAGTTCCAACAAATTTAAAAATCCTCATAACTTGTAAAGAGGATGGAATAATATCCAGTAGCCTATCCCACTTCTCTAGAGACATATCTTTAAATTTCTTCTGTAGTAAAACTTGATGTGTAATTTCATCTCTTAGAGTATAAGAAGTAAGAAGATTATCAATCGTCTTTTCAAGAAATTCTTGAACTTTTGAATACGACTCTAAATTTTCAAATGAATACTCTGCTTTTCTATGGATTTCAGAAAAATGAAATGATGCTCTTTCAATTAGTGGCGAAAGGCTAAAGTCTCCCAAGGCCTGGATATCTCCAAGTGTTTGCATCCCCTGTTCGAATTCTTTAGTTACATCTTTCGCCATATTTCTCCTAACTACGATTAGCTAGCAATATCTTCAGGTGAGTCAAAAGTAGTTTTTAACTTCACCTTTAGCTTCATAATAGCTTGAGTGTGAAGCTGAGAAACTCTCGACTCTGTTACGTTTAGAACTTGACCGATTTCTTTAAGGTTCAAATCTTCATAGTAGTACAGAGAAAGAACTAGTCTTTGCTTCTCTGGAAGCTGAGCAATTCCCTCTTTGATCTTATCTCTAGAACCCTTATTTGCTACTGCATGAAATGGATTACTATTTCTATTGTCTTCTAATCCAGCGATAAGCTTCTTATCGCCCTTATTAAATGAAGCTGAGTCATCAATATTTAAAACAGAAACAGACTTTGCTTTATTTAAAAGATCATAGAACTCTTCTTGATTTACTCCAAGCTCTGCACACATTTCTTCATCTGTAGCTGGTCTACCTTCAGCGGCTTCAATTTTTGCGTAGGCCCTTTCAACAAGCTTAGCCTTTTCTCTTACTGATCTAGGGACCCAGTCTTGAGCTCTAAGCTCATCTAGGATTGAACCTCTAATTCTAAATTCAGCATATGTTTTAAATTTATTATCTCTACTTGGATCAAATTTTTCGATTGCATCCATTAGACCGATCACACCACAAGAAATAAGGTCATCTAGCTCCACATTAGACGGAAGTCTAGAAGCAATTCTTTGTGCAATATATTTAATTAGTGGAGCGTACTCAATAATGATTTCATCTTTTACTTTTGGATCAACTGTTGATCTATAGTCTTTTAAGTTTTTTAATTTCTTAGAGATTGAAGACATTCATGCACTCCTTAGCAAACGTTTAAGTGGACCTCTTGTCCATGTTCAGAGATTGGTAGTAAGGTACCAACATTCTCTTCGGAGAACATTTCAACGACATTAATAAAATTCTGGTGCAGGGAAAAATCTTCCCCACCAAAGAGAATCTTGTCGAATTGATCAACAGATATATCTTTTCTATCTATTCCACCTAGAACTTTAAGCCTGGTGTTTAAGAATTTATCGACGGTATCACCGAGTGTTTTAATAATTCTTTTATACTGCTTCTGGCTGGAAATTTTATTCACTATCAAGTGATTTTCGCTCACTCCGTACTTTGTACTCAAGATTTTCATTAATGAGTACGAGTCTGTCAGAGATGATCTATCAGGAGTGACAACGACAAATCGATGATCACTATATGCATTTAAAGTAAGATTCTCTCTTCCTATCCCAGCAGGGCTGTCTAAGAGGATATAGTCAAATTCATTCTCATGACTCACTAGAATATCGATAATAAACTTCTCTATTCCTATTGAATCATTTAAAAGATCAATGCTCCCATTACATCCCGATAGTAGATAATATCCATCGTGCTTAATGAGACACTCATCAAATGACTTCTGGGCCGACAATAAGGAGTAGAAATTATCTGTTAAAGGAAGTCCAAGCTTAACAGCTGTATTTGAGAGATTATAATCACAATCGATAACGAGGGTTTTATAACCTTTCTGTGCTAGGACTTTAGCAATTTTCAATGAGATTGATGTCTTCCCTACTCCACCTTTTCCTGATGTGATAGAGATTGTTTTTGCACTTCCAAAGTTCTTTCTTCCGGAAGTTGAAGTCTTCTTTTTTTCAAAACGATTTTGGCCTACCAGCCATTGAGCGGCGCTCTTTGTCGACATCCTGTCTCCTATTTTTAACCTAAACACATCCTATGTTTAGGCTAGTTAACCTTTTTCTAGAACTGGAAGATACCAGCTAATAATCTTTCTGCTGTAGCAGCTTCAAGATCATCTGGAACAACTTCACCTGTTCCATAAAACTTTAGAGGTAGATCACTATTTTCCTCTGTGATATTAAATAATGCTCCAAAGTTTAGACATAAATCCAAGTTGGAAATCACGATGCCATTTGCTAGAGATTTATATCTAGAAACAACTTTTCTATTATAGATTTCTGAATGAATTGCGGATAGTGATACCAATACTTCCACCTTGCCAAACGATCTTCTAAGTCCATCAATGAACTTTTTAGTTTCATTAATATCTTCAGAGTTATTCTTGTAATCTATAAAGGCACATTTCCCTTCTTCAATCGTTTTTCTACAAAGAGAAACCGTTTCAGCAATATTAGAGGCTTCAGATACGTTTAGCCCAAATAGTTTTCTACTAAACTCTTTTCCTTCTCCCTGAACACCGTTAAGAGTACTCCTAACAATTGTAGAATCAGGCTTTAAAGCACCAATCTTGTAGGCCATTGATGTCTGCCCCGTAGACGTCTCAGATAGAATGACCGTAACAACTCCCTGCTCTGAATCAGAAGATGAGAATAGTGGCATTTCTGTATTTACACACTCAAGCATCTCTCTTAGTGCAAATTCGAATACAACTTCTGAATCCTCAAGTTCATCTCTACTCATTTCAAAAATTGCTTTCTTCACAAGATTATGAATATATTTCTCTGAGATATCTAAGCTTCTAAGAGTTGCTCTAAGCTCATAAATACCGTTTGGCTCTTTCTTGTCCAATCTCTCTACGTTCTTAGTTAACTCAAAAAGCTTCTTCTCAAGATCGTCAATTTTCTTTCTTTGTTCAACAACAACACTGTCGTCGTAATTTACTTCTCTACTTGTAGATGCAATTTTTTCATTTCTAATTTCACTATGTGGTACTTCATAGCTTTGCTTTACTTCTACTGGCTCTTCAAAACTCATTGATTCGAGTTCTTCATCAGCAAAGAAGTTATCCATTGTCGCTTTTGTAGAATGAACAACATTATTTGTTACAGCTTTTACTTTATCTACAGCGTCTGAAAGAAAGTCATCTAAGTCATTAGTCTTAGCTGTTTGATTTTCATTTGTATTTACAGTTTTATTCAAACCTAGTTTTCCATAACCTGTCGATCCACTTGGAGAAGCTACTGTCGCTCTTGAATTTTCATTCGTATTCGACTCATAACCATCGATCATATTAGAAATATAACTAGAGTTATTTGAGTAAAAAGAACCTTTCTGTCCATCATCTAAAATGTGATCAACTTTAGCCTTTTTTGAATAATTCTTTTCACTAATAGCGGCCGTGATTTCAATTTTCTTTTTCTTGAAAGCACCCTTTAGTCCCTTATTAGTAATTGTTTTTAAGATGATGGCATCAGGCCCTAATTCCATCTTAATGTTTTTAAGAGCCTCATCTAAAGAGTCAGCTTCAAACTTTCTTACATACATCTACAACCTCACCGTACCAAGTGATCTAATATTAACTTCCGAACTTAATTCATTGTGACTAATAACAACTAAGTTTGGAATGAATTTCTCTGTTAGTTTCTTAAAATGATTTCTTATAACTGGGCTACAAAGAACAACCATCTTTTCACCCATATTAGTAGCTTCTTCAATTTTCTCATTAAGACTTGCTAAGATATGCTGTGTAATCTTTGGATCAAGACTTAATTGATGTCCCTGCTCTGTTTGAATAATATTATTTGCAATATTCTCTTCGATATTTCTATCTAGAGTGAATAGTGGAACATCTCCTTGATCTCCTCTGATAGATTCAGTAATCGTTCTATAGAGAGACTGTCTTGCGAACTCAGTGAGTGACTCTGCATCCTTAACAGATGTTCCATACTCAGCAAGAGTCTCTAAGATTGTTCTTAGGTCTCTTATAGAAACCCCTTCTCTTAAAAGGTTTTGCATTACTTTTAGAACTGTACCTAGAGGTAAGATCTCCGGAATTAAATCAGAAACAATTTTTGGATATTGTTCTTTGAAATTATCCATAACTCTAACAAGTTCTTGTCTTCCAAATAATTCATGTAAGTTAGTTTTAAGAACTTCTGTGATATGAGTGGCCATTACAGTTGAGAGATCAACCACTGTATAACCATTGTATTGAGCATCGTCTTTTTGATCTTCTGAAATCCAAACCGCAGGAAGCCCAAAAACTGGTTCAACAGTTTCGACACCATCAATTTTCTCTATAACTGATCCTGGGTCCATGGCCAAGAAATGGTCAGACATCAAGTCTCCACTGGCCACTTCAATTCCTTTAACCTTGATGCTGTACCCTCCTGGTTTCAACTCTAAGTTATCTTTTATTCTAACAGAAGGAATGATAACTCCCCAGTCTAAAGCGAATTGTTTTCTAATATGTGTAATTCTTTCAAGTAAATCACCATTTTGCTCAGCATCTACTAGGCTAACTAGCCCATATCCAACTTCAAGCTCTACTAATTCCAGAGTTAAAAGGTCTTCTAAACTATCTGGTGTTGCTTTCTTCTCTTCCGTATTCGCCTGTTCTTGAACAATTTTCTCTTGTTCGTTCCCTTTCTCCATTTTCCATCCAACGAAGGCCAAGAGAACTCCAATCATCATAAATGGAGCTTTTGGAAGTCCAGGAATTACTGCGAAAACAAAGAGAGTTCCACTTGCAATATAAAGGGCCTTAGGATGAATCTTAAATTGGTTTGTAATCTGTGAACCAAGTGAGTCTTCCGATGTATTTCTCGTAATGATAATACCTGCAGCAGTCGAAATAACGAGTGCTGGAATCTGAGAAATAAGACCATCACCAACTGTTAAAAGAGTAAAGACTTGAGCAGCATCTCCAGCACTAAGATCATATTGCATGACACCAATTGCTATACCTGCTAAGACGTTAATGAATGTAATCATGATACCTGCAATGGCATCACCTCTAACAAACTTAGAAGCACCATCCATAGAACCATAGAAATCTGCTTCTTCAGCAACTTCAGCTCTTCTCTTCTTTGCCATTGCATCGTCAATTAAGCCGGCGTTTAAATCGGCGTCGATCGCCATCTGCTTACCAGGCATCGCATCTAAGGTAAATCTTGCACCAACTTCTGCAACCCTACCGACACCTTTTGTAATAACCATAAAGTTAATGATAACTAAGATGATAAAAACAATAATACCAACAACGTAATTTCCACCTACAACGAACTCACCAAAGGCCCTAATAATTTCACCTGCAGCGCTAATCCCATCGGTTCCACCACGAATTAAAATATTCTTAGTTGAGGCAACGTTTAGAGATAGTCTAAATAGTGTAGAGACAAGAAGTACTGATGGAAAAGTAGAGAAATCTAAGGCCTTCTTTGAGTATACAGCAATTAAAAGAATGACTACTGATCCTGAAAGCGTTAATGCAAAGAGAAGATCCAGCAAAAATGGTGGAACAGGTATGATCATCACACTTAAAATAAGTAATAAACCAACTGCAACCATTAGGTCAGAGTTTTTACTTAGTGCTTTGAATTTTTCAATGAAATTTCCTTCCATGGATTCTTCCTATTAACTTAAAGCTTTCTTTTGTCTTTTTAGTTTATATGTAAATGCCAAAACTTCGGCTACAGCTTTATAAAGGTTTCGAGGCACTCCTTGCCCTTCCTTAACTGTTTTATATAGTCCTCTTGCTAAAGGAACATTTTCAACTATTGGAATATCATGTCCCTTTGCAATTTCTCTAATCTTAAGTGCCAATACATCAGCACCTTTGGCAATAACCTCTGGCGAGATCATCGTTTCAGGGTCGTACTTAAGGGCAATAGAGATGTGAGTTGGATTTGTTACAATTACATCTGCCTTAGGAACTTCACTCATCACTCTTCGTTGTGACATTTCCCTTTGTACTGCCCTAATTCTCTGCTTGATCTCAGGGTTACCGTCTTGTTGCTTGTGCTCTTGCTTAGCTTCTTCTTTTGTCATCATCAGTTTTTTCTTATAAGAGAATTTCTGATAAGCAAAATCACCTATAGCAATAACGATAAGACCAACAACAATTGCAAAACCAAGCCTTATCAAAAAACCTTTCCCATAGAGAAAAGATTGAAAAAAGTCTAAGTGAAAAAAACCACCAAAAGTGTGCATTTCATCTTTAAGAAAGAAGTAAACAATCCCAAGAATAAAGATAAATTTAAATACACCCTTAATCGCCTCAACTAAAGACTTCATAGAGAACAATCTCTTGATTCCTTGAAGAGGATTAATTCTATCGGGCTTCCACTCTAATACATCAGGAGAGAAGAGCACCCCAATTTGCGCCATATTTGCAGCGACTCCAATTGAAAGTGTTACAAGAAAGATTGGAGCAACACTCTTTAGAGAAACCGTTACTAATTTATTGACGATCGTGTTCATCGACTTTGCTGTATACGCTGTCGAAACATCTAAATGATAAAGCCACTCTATAAACTCAGAGAGAACTTCATACATATACACCATAGAAAGACCGAGCGTCATCAAAGACCCTGCAAGAACTAACACACTCGTTAGCTCTTTAGAAGATGCTACCTCACCACGCTTTCGAAATTCCTCTATTCGATGCGCGGAAGGGTCTTCCGTCTTTTCTGCGTCGCTGTCGTTTTCGTCGGCCATCAACTATCCTATATTATAAATTGAAACCACTCTCCTAAGTTATCCGTGTACATCTTAATCGCAACACGAAAAAACTCCTGAGAGGTAGCAACAAAGACTAGTAAACCTAGTCCAATATTTACGGCGAAACTCACCATAATAACGTTCATCTGAGGCACTGTTCTCGCGATAATTCCAAGAATAGTCATGATCAACATATTCGTGAAAATCATTGGAGAAGAAAGCATTAAGGCAGATAAGAACATATTCTTAAACAACCTTAGATAGAATTCAGGACTTGCAGCAAACTTCCCCATCTCTAATGCACTTATTGAAAAGAATGAAGAGTAAAGCCCTTTAAACATCGGAAGTAATGCTCCCGAAGAAAGTATAATAATGAGAACTGTCCACTTAATTAATTGTTCAAATGGACCAACTTGTTGAGAACTTGAAGGATCAAAGTAGCTTACAGCACCAAAACCAACTTGTTGTGTAATCAAGGCACCAGCCGCAGTATAGATACTCATAATAATTTTTACGAAGAAACCTACAAGTAAACCAACAACTGTATTAAAAACAGTTAAATACCAAAATCCATCAACCCCATAGTGAACAACATCTTTTAGAATCTCTCCCTCTAACATTGGAAAGAAAGCATAAGTCATTACAAGAGTCGCCAAAATCTTTACAAGATTTGGTACTGCACCGTTATCAAAAATAGGAAGTTGAAAACTCACTGCTACGAATCTTGTGAAACATAGCCAGAAAGCAATAACTGAATATTGATCAACAACCTGAATATTTATCATCTTCCAGCAACCACCTGAGGAATACTAATAATTAATTCCTTAGTAAAAGTAGTTAAAGTATCAGACATCCAAGGAGCAAAAATCACTAATGCACCAACAATGACTAAGATTTTTGGAATAAATGAAAGCGTCTGCTCATTGATCTGAGTTACCGCTTGGAAAATAGAGACCAAAATACCCATAACCAAAGAACCGACCAACATTGGAGAGGCAATCATTAATGCAATTTTAACTGCGTTATTTGTAATATCTGAAATTCCATCAAAACCCATCGTTTACCTCTTTAGTGGAATGATCTCAAAATTGAACCTGTTACTAACTGCCAACCATCAACTAGAACAAAGAGAAGTAGTTTAAATGGAAGCGATACAACAACTGGTGGAAGCATCATCATCCCCATTGCCATAAGGACTGAAGCGACAACCATATCTAGAATTAAGAATGGTATATAAAGCAAGAAACCAATTTGAAATGCGGTTTTTAATTCTGAAATAATAAATGCTGGAATTAAAAAATGAATTGGAACATCATTGATTGTGTTTGGAGCTTTTCTTCCCGTTACATCATAGAATAATCCGATATCAGCTTTTCTTACTTGCTTAGTCATGAAGCCACGTAGAGAGAATTCAATTCTATCTAGTGCTACTGTCGTTGTAATTTTTTTCTCTACATATGGTGTAATTGCATTCTTATAAATTTGCTCACCTGTTGGTTGCATAACAAAGATTGATAAGAAAAGAGCAAAACCAATTAAGACCTGATTTGGTGGCATACTCTGAGTACCGATGGCCTGTCTCATAAAACTTAGTACGACAATAATTCTTGTAAAACACGTACATAAAATTAAGATCGCTGGCGCCATTGTTAAAACAGTGAACAGAACTAAGACCTGAATCGTATCAACTAGATTAGTCCCATTACCAAAGTTAATGGCCATTCCTGGAAGGTTTACACCACTAGATTGAGCAAATGCTTCTGAATTTAGAAGCATTAAACCAAGAATCAATTTTAAAATATTTTTCGTCTTCATGAGCGCCTTCAATTCTTCCTGGCCTTATTGTAGTGGTTTTAAAGTTTTAACTTTATCTTTAATCTTCTGAGATAATTTCACACTATCTCTAACAACATCAGTATTTAGCTCAATATTCTCTTCTGCTGTTTTTTCAATATCTTCTTTTAGGTTAAATGATTTCTCTCCAAGATTTGCACTCCCAAGATCTGAATCAAAGTTATTTCCAGATAGAGATTTCTCACCATCTTTTAATAATCCTGAAATATCATTCACCTCTGACAAGAACTCCATCCCCTTCTCTGTATTTGCGACTAAGAAAACTTGCTTATGCGCTTTTACCAACATCAAGCTTCTCTTTGGACCTACGTAAGTTGTATTGATAACTTCGATAACTTTTGTGCTATTTAGGAAACCAAGCTTACCTTTCTTTAGAACACCCTTCTTCATCATTGCGACAACCCCGTAAAACAGAAGAAGTACTACACCTAGAAAAGCAACAAATTTGCCAATATAGCCTGTTAATGAAAACGAAGACTTAGAGTCATTTAACCCTTCTTTTTCGATACCAGATAGGGCCACATTGACCTTGTCTGAAGCCACAACTGGAGCCGTCTTTTCTGCCTCAACATGTTTTCTTGTTGGTGCTTTATTCTGCTCTTTCTCTCTAATTAACTTATCTAAGTAGCTCTCATCATATTGTTCAATATTTTGCTTCTTAGGAGCTTGAACTACTTTCTTTGCAGCAGGTGCTGCACTTATAACTCTTGGGAATTGAAGATTAATATTATCTCCGCTAATTGTGATACTTACTCTATCCTCAAGACCTTTGATTGAGTACGGAAGCATTGCTCTTACTCTGGCAACTTCCTTATTAAATTGATAGGCCATAACTGTTGAGTCTAGACTCTTATCAATTGATATTTTCTTTTCGATCTTTGGCCAAACGATTGCATCATTTAAAGCAACTTGAATCATACTATCTTTAATTGTTAACTCAGGTGCTGACTCCAAGTTACCTTCGAATCTAATTGATAACTCACCAGTTGAGCTATTCTTAGCAGAGTACTTTAAGCTCTTTACCTTAATTTTATCTCCCGCATGAGCAAAACCCACTGTGAAGAGTAATGTCAAAATTGTTAAGATCTTTTTCATACTATGCTCCATTACAATTACTTAA
Source organism: Halobacteriovorax marinus SJ (assembly GCF_000210915.2). Classification (NCBI taxonomy): domain Bacteria; kingdom Pseudomonadati; phylum Bdellovibrionota; class Bacteriovoracia; order Bacteriovoracales; family Halobacteriovoraceae; genus Halobacteriovorax; species Halobacteriovorax marinus. Next base: position 580,734 of record NC_016620.1, on the reverse strand, counting down.
GTGTTTCGATTCTTTCGATTGGACTAATGATATCTGTTAATCGAATACCAAATTTTTCATTTACAACAACAACTTCACCCTTAGCGACTAACTTTCCATTAACCAAAATCTCTAAAGGCTCACCAGCAAGCTTATCTAGCTCTAAAACAGAACCTTGACCTAATTGAAGAAGGTCTTTGATCATCACTTCAGTTCTTCCTAGCTCAACAGTCACTTTCAGAGGAATATCTAAAATGAAATCTAGGTTTTGTACTTTTAGTTTATTAAGAGCATCATCACCTGCCTTAATCTCATCAGATAATTGGCTAACCCTCGCTGTATTAATGTCTTCAACATTTGCCATTGGGTTAGATTGATTTTCCAAGTCGTGGTTAATCTCATCAGACATTTCTTACTCCTCCGTAGTGGACATTTCTCTTTTTATTGTTTTATCTACATTTGTAATTTGAACTGCTCTATTACCTTTGTGTGTTCCAATTAAACACTTCATCTTCTCTACACCCTCAACCTCAACAACAACTTCTCCAGATGCCTCTTGGTTTAATGGTATGATGTCACCCTTTTCTAGAGTAACCAGATCTCCAACTGTAATATTTGTCTCACCAAGCTTTACAACCATTGTTGCGTGGGCTTGCTTAATATGCTCATTCATGGCCTGAGTCCAAATACTGTCGGCCATATCATTATCAGTTTGAAAACTAGAACTTAGTTTCTGCTTAATAGGTTCAATTGTTGAGTAAGGAACAACAATCATAATAGTTCCAGATGCCGATTCAAATTCGACTTCTAAAGTCGTCGCAATGATTACATCTGATGGAGGAACAACACCTACGAATTGTGGATTGATCTCTGTTCTTAAATATTGAGCATCAATTCTATGTACTGGGGCCCATGCCTCTTCTAGGTCATTTATGGCCATATCCATAACTTTCTTCATGAAAGAAAGTTCAATCATAGTAAATTCTTTTCCTTCGATTTTAGTAAAAGGTCTATCCGTACCACCGAAGTATGAGTCAATAATTGCGTAAGCAAGCTTAGACTCAAAAACAAGTAATGCTGGACCTCTTAGCTCATTGAATCTCATAATGCACATACAACTAGGAATTGGTAATGTGTTTACAAATTCACCAAACTTTAAAAGGTCTGTTGAGATCATAGAAATAGTAGAAATTTTTCTTAGAGAGTTTGAAAGACTTACTCTGAAAGATCTAATAAATCTTTCAGAGATAATTTCTAGAATAGGCATTCGACCACGGATAACACGGTCTTGATTGGTTAAATCATATGCCTGAATATTATCATCACTATCATCGCCGCCGTCGAAATCTCCAGAATCACCACCAAAGGATAGATCATCTGAATCACCATCATTTACAGCATTTAATAACGCGTCGACTTCGTCTTGACTAAGGACCTGAGCCATTCTCCCCTCCTGGGATCATTTTACAAGTTGTTAAAAAGGTGAACTCATTTCACCTTAACTAATTTATTTGAAAGCTAACGTAAAATACGTCAACTACTTTACCGTCTACTAAAAAGCTATTAATAGCGGCCTTAACTTCTTCTTTTAAATAATTCTTTCCTTCTACTTTAAGAAGGTCTTCAGCTCTCTTAGAGTTTAAAATACTAATGATCGTATCTCTAATCTGAGGCTTTCTAGCTTTGAATTCTTCTTCACTAGAGTCTCTATTGAATTTTAAAACCGCATTGAGCCTTACAAATCTTCTAGGCCCATCACCTTGAGCAAGGTTTGCAGTGAAGTTATCTAAAGGAAATAAAATACCATCTTCCTCTCTCGCTTCACCTGTTTCACTAGACTCATCAATGGCACCAGCACTCTTCATATCGCTTTTAACAACATCCATTACCGATTCAGTAGCCGCTAATTTCTGATGTGCTAAATATTGGAAATACGCAATTGTTCCCATCAAAACTAATTGAAGGATCATTACTATAGTAAGTAGAGGATTTTTTCCACTTCCTGAATTGGAGGGTTTGCCTGTGTTAGCATCTCCGTCTGCCATTTTATTACCTTCCTGGTTCTTCATTCGGAGGTACTTTTCTATCCTAGAAGAAATACTTTCCGCTCTGTCAAAAATTATACAATTTTAAGTCCTAAGCATCAAGGCTGCATTACATTTATAGGAAATTCTTACCTATTTTTTTTATAACTAGCTGATCGTTCGAAGAGATGGTGTCAAAATAATGTCGTTATTTTCAACAACCGAGTGAATTAATAAAGTACCTAATGGAGATTTTCGTGCCAAAAATAGAGTTCTTCTTCTAATGCAATCTTAAAAGCATCAAAAACTCTCTCCATTATTGATTCACTTTCATTCAAAGAGATGGCCTCCCAAAATATACGTAAAACAGTAGGAGAAAAGTTTCTATGAAAGGTTAGAAGATCTGGAAACTCTTCATCTAGAGAAAGTAAAGAGTAGAACTTTTCTAAGTTATTTTCTAATCGAAAAAAAGATTCAAGAGAGTCCTTTGGATTTTCCTCTTCTAAAATTAATTTTAACTCGTAGATATAGGAGGCGAAAAACTCCTGAGAGTCGAGGTAGCCGCTTTTTTCAACATCTAATATTAAAGAACTCATTCTCTTTGAGTCTTCATAATCAAGCGAGCTCAAATTAGATTTAAGAAACTTTGGTCTATTAAATTTGTTATAGGTATTACCTTCCATGAATTTAGTTTAATGCAAAAAAGAAAATTTAACAAATTTCAATATTATACAAGACATAAAAAAAGCCTCGACTAGAGCGAGGCTTTTGATCTTATTAAATTTATGATTAATTAAAAGTAGAAATTAAAGCTCAACTTTACCTTTCTCTTTTAACTTAGCAATAATTTTTTCGAAGTGATCAATTGGGTATGCCCCTCTTACAGGAATACCGTTAAGTAGGAATCCTGGAGTACCTTGGAAACCAAACTTTGCAGCTTCTTTAATATCACTTTCTACTCTTTCAATTACTGCTTTAGACTTAACATCTTTAGCTAGCCTTTTCATATCAGCACCAACTTTCTTTGCCATCTTCTTAAGGAATGGTTCACCAGTTGAAAGCTTTCTTTGGTTGTCAAAAATTTCATCGTGAAACTTAAATGCTTTCTCAGCACTTTGAAGTCTAATTGCTTCATAGTAATGAGCTGCTGGAAGAGCTTCCTTGTGAAAACTAAGTGGTAAGTGCTTATAGACAAATCTGATCTTACCATCATATTTCTTAAGTAATTCTTTAACTGTATTAAATCCTCTTACACAGAAAGGACACTGAAAGTCAGAATATTCTACAAGAGTAAGTGGAGCTTCTTGTGCACCTCTAAATGACTCATCTTTTCTAATCTCAGCTTGAAGAGGCTTATCAAATGCTTCTTCGAATTTCTTAGCTTCTTCTTCTTCTCTTTTCTTTGCCATTTCAGACTGAGCAGACTTTGCAGCTTTTTGAACAGCTTCCATAAAGTCAGCAGGATTTTGCTCAATGATTTCAAATAATGCCTTTGGATTTTTCTTAAGGGCCTCAACAACTTGCTTATCTGACACACAACTTGAAAGACCAGCAACCGTCAGTAGCAATAAACTAGTTTTGATTAATTTCTTTAACATTCCTTTTCCTTTGTTATTTATATCGAATTTCTTATTCGTTCAGTTTTCTATATCTCGACGTTATTATACTAATCCTGAATGCTATTTTTGTCAGCTTTATGTAAAGACTTTTGCATTTCAGATAAATATTTGTTCAATTTTCTGCATTGTGGCCTAAGATAGGAATATCCGATGAGGTGAACTCGTGAGTCGTAGCGCCCCTTTATGAAGGATCTCATCGTTGCAAAAATTCCAAAAGCTGGAGTGGAAACTTTCTTATAGAGGTTTACCGAAAGAAGAATATAGGCAAAAACTTGCACTATTAAAGTCCCCACAATTATGCTTCCTAAGACAGAAGTTTGATAGAGAAGAAAGTATTGAATCTCATATTTATTAGGAAGAATATCGAAGGCCATTTGCACAACCTGCTCGTGCACTCCCCCAATAACTTCATAGAAGAAAATAACCGACACAATTGAGGTCGCAAGAATTAAGAAAGAAAACTGTAGAAAGAATCCCTTCTCAAAGACGGGTTTATGAATTCTCGTAAATTTCTGAGGAACTTCAATTGGCTTTAACATACCATTCTGATCAGCTATATAGATTGTATTAAAGAACCACTCACTAAACCTAGTAAGAAGCTTTAAGTCACTAAAGAAGTCTGGATCATATGAAGTCGTTCTATCTTCAAGGAATTTCTCACAGTAATCACCAATAACTCTAAATGGACGTAAGAGCAGCTCTGAAATATAAATTCCAAAAATGAGAGTCATTGTAAAGAGCCCTATGAAAATCACTGAGAACTCAAGAAGCTTAGAGATAATGAAGTCATAGAAAACTTCATTAAACTGCTCAAAATTAGCATATCCATTGGATTTAAAGAAAACTAGGTCCATAGACAGGAAGACCCATAAGAAGATGATGAGAACACAACAAGTTAAAACGGGAATAGAGGCAATTTTTAGGCCATTGAAAAGCCTAAACCTAACTTCTTCATCTGTTTTTAAAAGCCTATAATTAAATGCGCTTTTTAGAATACTCGTAAAATTCATTCTAAACTCTCTTTATGGATATTTTATAAGTTTACCAAATTACAGAGTTTTCATTAAGAAAAATTGAGAGAGGTCTATTTTTCCTAAAGTAATTTGCTCCAATAACCGAAATGATAAGAGAAAAGTCTAATCGCTTAGGCCAAAGGAGCCTTTGAGGAGAAACAAATGAAGACGCATTCATTAAAAAAGGTAGCTATTTTTACTCTCGCAGCGACACTATTTTGGTCGTGTGGTGATGACAAGAAAAAGAACACTGTCTCTTCCACCACAACAGGAGTAACTCTTCCTACAACTAATACACCTCAGCTGAGTGCAGGTAATTACTCTAATCTACTGAGCCAAATTAATTGTAGAAGTGGAAATAGACTTAGTAATATTTATTCTTTTAGCTCAAGTTCTTTCTCAGGAAACTCTCAGACAACAATCCAAGGTACATTTAATGCTGGCGGAATTGGAGGAACGACAGTGGCCAGAGAATATATTGGAGTTGGTTACTACGGCGATGTCATGATCGTTCAAAAGGTCACTAACGGATCTCAAGTTATTGGCTATAACGTACTACTCTCAATGTGTTCAATGAACTCAAGTAGTGGTGCTCCTTACATAAGTGACTCAAGACAACTTACAAATTTTGCAGGTAAGATTGTTTTAGACGACGAAGTAAGTTGTGGACACGGTATGGTTGATTCTTCACAGACAACAATGCAGTCTCAAGTTGATCCAAACTACCCTTACCTACCAGTCTTTAAAGTAGACACTTGGTTTACTAAAGTTGGATGTGTTTCTTACTAATTCAAATTTTAAAAAATTAATATAAGAAGAGAGGCCCTAGAAATAGGGCCTTTTTAATAGGCCTTCTCAATTTTATGACCAGGAAAGTAGTGAGAGAGAATTTTTCGGTAACCCCAGCCCTTCTTGGCCATATCCAAGGCTCCTAACTGACACATCCCTACACCGTGACCAAGACCACTTCCACTGATTATAAACTTCGATTTCTGTGTATTCCAATTCATCGAGAAATTATTAGAAGGAAAGAGAATTCTTCCAAAGTACCTTCTAAAAAGAGGCTTCTTAACAACGATATGTATATCACCCCAATATAGTCTCAGACTATTTCTGTCTCTATTATCTTTAAGAATTTTTATTCTCTTCTTTCCACTAATTTTACTCTTAACATGAATCAACTTCTTTCTTTGAAGCCATTTTAAAAACGATGCAAAACGATCATAACTAAGACCTTTTACCCAGTCTTTTTGACCATGGCCATGACAGTAGTTTCCTTTAGGATTTGCATTGTAACCAGTCACAGCATTACTCCAAACTTGATCCGGTCTCAGAATTTTTCCTCCACACTTTGCGTGAAAGAAAATAGGAGTTAACTTTCCATTTGGTGTTACTAGAACCTCTCCCATTGTCTCTGATGTTGCGAGGTCTGTGTTTCTGGTAATATCAAAGAAGCTTCCAGAGACTTGATGTTTTTCCGAGCTCTCCAGATCATAGTGGGCATCATGCCCAAGTGTTCTTGAAACATGGTCAGTCTCCATCTTATGTAAGGCATAAGATCTTGCGGCAACAGCTTGCGCTTTCAGGGCTTCAATTGGCCATGCACTATTCATCTCCTTAGCAAGTAAACCACTTATGTAATCCTCTAGCCTCGTCTCTTGAATGACATCACAACTATCATTAGTTTCAGAGCTAACAATATCAACAGTACCCATGTACTTCTTATCACCTACTGTCACAAGGCCAGTCATAGAGTTTAATGATGCTAAAAGAGTTGGTCCCTTTGCCTTAAATCTTTGAGACTTTCCAAAGAGATTACAATTGAACTTTATCTTCTTTCTCCCCGAGAAAGACTTCGTTTGATTACCAATATGAAAAGTTCGATTAAGATCTGTACCGGATATAATGACATTTTTTAGGGATTTATTGACTCGCACTCTTATCTTGGGCTCAGGTGTTCCCGTAACTAGAATAGGAGTAATTTCTCCAAATGAATCAGAGAGTGATACTAAGAGAAAAATAAAAGTGAAGCATATCCTATGCAAGTGAACTCCATCCTGAGTTGTTCCTTAAATATTGTATGCTTAAATTTAAAAGGTCTCAATGTAATATTAAATTTTACCTAAGAATTTCATGACTTTTTGAAGATCCATCCATGCAGTTCTCTTCATTGATGGATTAATTTCAAGTAAATCGGGATGGAAAATAGGAAATAATGTAAAGTTGATACTCTCATCACCTATTTCAATAATTCTCTCTAACTCTTGCCCATGAATTTTTGATAGCTTCTCTTTTTTCCCATAGAGAAAGTTCGTAGCGACAGCACCAAGAGAAATAACGGCCTTAGGTTTAAAGAGAGCGATTTCACACAGAAGGTTCTGTAGAACTTCCGCATCAGTATCTCCAAGTAGAGACGCTCTAAGAAACTCTCCTTCCTCAAGCTTCATGGGAATAATCATTTTCCCTAATAGCTCTGTATTATCATGACTAAATTTATAGTGGGCCTGCTCGCTGTTTAGGTCTACATTACGAGACTCCCCAACAATTAGTGCGGAGACACCTTCAAATTTTTCAAACTCAAAAGAAGAAAGGTTTGATTCGATCCATTTCTTATACTCACTTTGATCCTTAGTTAATATCAACTTAGAACCTAAGGAAATGGCCTTCTCATCCTTCGTAATATTTCCGAAGCGGGACTGAACAGCTCCCTTTTCATCAATTTTCTTGGCCAAAGAGCTTAGCACTTCGGCCTTTGACGGCGAGCCTTCTGCGCTTGGTCTTTGAGGTGGGAGCTCCTCTTCAACAGTTGTGCTTAGTGCTACAGGAGCGCTTCCCTCTTCAATCTCAGGCTCATCTAGGGTTGCCGTATACCAAGAAGTATCCGCAAAGAGGGCCCCTGAATAGAACTTAGCTATTCCTTTGGAACCTTCTATCTTACTGATTTCATTGCGTAACTTCTGGTATTTACTCATCTCTTAAATAAAGCCTATCTGATTTTAAGTGTTTACTAGGTAAATAGGTCCCTAGTTCAAAATAAACATACCACAAATTAATTGAAGTCGAAAATAACCCGAAAAATATAATAGAACATTGAATACCTGCAAGGAGATGGCTTAATGTCACAAGAACTAGACTTCCGCTTTGAAAAATTTGAAGAATATTATGGAGATATCGATCAAGTAAAAAAACATATGGATAACTGCAATATTTGTAACGCTAAACTTGTGCAAACTCACCTTTCAGACTTCAAAAATCTCATTGTTCAGGAAACTGCCAGATGTCCAGAATGCGGGCAAGGTAATAAGAAAATGATTCATATTATCAATTAAGGTTTTATTTAAGGGCCAGAGTTTTTACGATGGCCTTTGCTACCTTCTTTGACACTTCAAAATAAGATTCTATATCTCTTTCATTCATAAGCTTTAATTCACTTACAGATTTATCTAATCTAGAAATAATTTTCTTCTTAGTTATAGGACCGACTCCTTCGACCTGATCAATCCAACTCGATATGAGCTTTCTCTTCTCCTCTTTATGGTGAAGCCTTCGAGAGAAACGATGGGCCTCATCTCTCATTTGAGTAAGTATTCTAAATAAAGATTTACACTTACTTAACTGAAAAGGATTTGAGCGACCAGGTATAATTAATCTCTCATCTGTTCTTTCAACTTCCTTTGATTTAAACGTAGACTTCTTGCTGACTTTTGATTTAGCAATTCCTACCACAGGCACTTCAACATTATGATCTTTAAGAGCACCTAAGAAAATATTTACTTGGCCAATCCCCCCATCAACCACAAAGATATCCGGAAGATTACCTTTTTTAATACGTCTATTAATAACTTCACTCATCATGGCAAAGTCATTATTTCCCTCTGGCCTTTCCTCGAGATGAAAGTGTCTATACTTACTCTTATCTGCCCTTCCATCAGTGAAAACAATCTGTGAAGCAGTTGGAGACTTTCCCTGAAAAATTGCAATATCATAACATTCAAGAACAACAGGTCTCTCTCTTAAACCTAGTAAGTCTTTGAGGCGATTTAGTCCAATATATGTACTGTCTTCATTTAGTATTCTAACTCTCTGATGTTCGAATGCATGGTCCATAGTCAACTTCATCAAGGAATTAAACTTTCGACCAGCTCCTGTGCACTTTACCTTAATCTCGTGTACTTGCTCAAAGGCCTTAGAGAGAACTTCATTAATCTCATTAGAAAAATTTGTAATCACTCTATCTGGCATCTTATCAAAAGTAGAACTGTAGTACTGAAATATATACTGTGCGACCTCGTCATCGTAAGAATCGCTACAGTCTATTGCTGGAAAGTGAAAGTTCTTATGACCTAAGAGCACTCCCTCTCTCATCATATATAGGGAGATATCAATCTCCACCTCTCCAACATGGTAGGCAACAATATCAATATTCTTAACAGAGCTAGAAATCTCAGCATTAGTTTGCTTAGATCCTTCAAGAAAGGTTTTTAAAATTTCTATATTATCGCGAAGAAGCGCGGCCCTCTCAAATTGCTCAAGCTCAGCATACTTAAACATCTTCTCTTCTAAGGCCAACACTCCTTCTCGACCAGAACCTCTAAAAAAACTTAGAGCGAGATCCAGATCTTTTGAGTAGTCACTCTTATTTATAAGGTCCACACACGGGGCACTACACTGTTTCATTTGATAGAGAAGACAAGGCTCTTTTCTAGAGTTGAACTCCTTGAGTGAACAATCTCTCAAATTAAATGATTTAGTAAGAACTCGAAGAACTTCTGAAATATTACTTCCAACGACAAAAGGTCCAAAGACAAGCTGTCCCTTTTTCTTTGATGGCCTTCTCTCATATACTAGTCGAGGAAAATCTTCATTGAGATTTACAATAATATACGGATAGGACTTATCATCTTTTAAACGAATATTATATTTAGGCGAGTGCTTCTTGATGAGATTATTTTCTAAAACAAAGGCCTCGGAGTCCGTATCTGTCATAATAAAATCAAAATCATTTATATGAGAGACAAGAATTTCTGTTTTTGGAGATTTGGACGAGTTATTGAAGTAGCTTGAAACTCTTTTCCTCAAGTTTTTTGCTTTACCCACATAGAGAATAATTTCATCTGTGCCCTTCGCTTTCTTCATAAGATAGCAACCGGGTTTATTTGGTAATGTTTTTGCTTTATTTAATAAATTATTCTGCATATTTGCATTGCGTTCCGTCTTTACTTTGCCGAAACTCCTTTATATTCTATTATACTAACAATTCATTATAACAAATCCAAAACAAAGGTATCAGAATGTCTGATTTAAATGTAGGAAAAGAGATCCTTTCCTATTGTTCAAAGTGTAAACTAACTTTAGCACATACTATCGTTGCGATGAAAGACGCACAGACAATCCATAGAGTAGAATGTAGAACTTGTAAGAGTACTCATGCATATAAAGACCCTTCAGCTGTAAAGATGAAGGCAAGTACAAGAAAGAAGACAAGTAAAAAGATTTCTAAGACAACAACATCTGTTGCAGATCTTTGGATGGAAGCTATTAACTCAGCCACATCAAAGTCTCAACCTTATTCAATCAAGGGTCAATTTGCTCAAGGTGATATTATTGATCACGTTAAATTTGGACCAGGCGTAGTTGATAAGACAATTGATAACGATAAAATAGAGGTTATCTTCCGCCACCAAATCAAAACACTTATTCATAATAAATAGAATACAAAAAAGGCCTGATAGGCCTTTTTTTTATTCTATCTCATATTGAAATCTATTCATGAAAACCAAAGGCCTAAGAGGCCTTTTTTTTATTCCATAGTTTTCCAAAGGCTCAAAAGGCCTTTTTTTATTCCAAGATCTCAATCAGACCACTCTCTCCATTGATTCTAATTCTCATTCCTGTCTCAAGCCTTTTTGTAAGTCCTTTGACCGAAACAATAGTTGGAAGCCCCATCTCTCTAGCAACAATTGCAGAGTGAGATAGAAGCCCTCCTCTCTCCACAAGTAATGCACTTGCAGAAGGATAGAGAGGAATCCAGCCTGGATCTGTTCTATGAGTGACAAGAATCTCTCCGTTTAACTCCAGATTATCTTCAGGAGAGAGAATCACTTTCACCACTCCCTCAACAATTCCTGGACAACAGCCAAGTCCCAGCATCTCATTCTCTTTAAGCTCAATATTTTGATCCACAACAACCGGAGGTGGGAAGTGATTATTCTTCCAATAAACAGGTCCTCTTGTCATAAATCGACTATCTGGTTCACTATCCTCATAGAGTTCATACTGGGCCTTTCGCGTTTTAATCACTTCTTTTAGATTCTGAATTGAGTTTGTTCCCTCAAAGGCACCTTTTAGTTCCTCAAGATCGAGGAAGAAGATATCTTCATCTTTAGCAATAATTCCACTCTTCGCAAAATTCTCACCCATAGCATAGAACATCGAGCGAACCACTCCGTAAATTCTTGTTCTACAAAAGCGCGTATTCTCTCTATTCATCACAGCTTTTCGCGCGTGCTTTAAAGACCACGAGTATATCACTCCTTTAAAGCCTGAGATATTCTCACTCAGAAGTTTCTCAGCATTCTCTCGAATCTCTTTTTCTCTCTTTTCAAACTCCTCTAAGTTTGTCTGTCCAGAGTTAATAATATTTTTTAGAAATATAAAGAAAAGCTTTGGCTCTAGGTGCATATCTTTTTGTTCGAGCTTCATTTCACTCATACAACGGAATCCATACTTATCTAAGTAAGTCTTCACCATTTCGTAAAACTCTTGATATTCAGATTGGTTGAGGGCCTCTAATAAGAACTCATTCTCATTTGCAAAAATAAAGTCTCTAAGACCATTTGTCTTTACGACAACTCCAGAGAGCCTAATCAATTGCTTCGTTGGCTCTGCTGATTCAAGATTTCCATTACCGGCCAAGAGGTCGTTGTGGAAGTTTTGCCCTAGGTGATCAAGCCACTTTTCTGTTAGCTTCTTATAAACACCGAAGTGAACCATACAGAGAAAGTCATTTATAATTGGAGCGTGCCACTTCCAAAGGATATCCTTTTCAAGTCCCATATACTCATCATATATTTGATCCGCACTCATTGAGTAATAATCTTTCTTTCTATAGACATCATAGATCTTGTGAAAATCTATGAGAAATTTATCTACAATATTTTGAATATTTAAATGAAAGTAAAAGAACTTAAATCCTGTTAAAAACTTTCTAACTCGCGACCCAAAGGAGTGGTGAAACTTAGGAGGCTTAATTCTCTCTGCAATTTCATCCCCTAGAGATTCACTTGTTCCCATCATTGTTTCCATAAATTGTCTATTAAACTTATAGCCAGGAAGAATACTTGTGAGCTTATACCAATTGAAGAGATTGTAATAAACACGTCCATAAAATAGACCAAGCATATTCTTTAAAAAGAAGTTCATCTCTTTAATATGATTCTGAGGCACCATCAGTACTTCACAGAATTGAATATAGACTTGATTATAAACATATCTAGCAAAACCATAAGTTAATGGTTTGGTAATACCTCCATAACTTTCTACAATATTTGAATTATCCCATAGATTTAAGATTCCTTTACTAGTCGCTGCAAGAGTTGTTACAGGCCTAGTCTGAAGGATATAGATTTTATCATCATAAATTGCCCATTCAATATCCTGAGCACATTGATACATATCCTCTATTTTTGTGGCCTCAGAACATAATTGAGTTATCTGAGCTTCATTCAGTGATTCAAACTCGGCCTTATCCTTATCAATTGCAACTTCAATAATTCTTTCATTTTCAAAGTCCCCTTTGAGAGCCTTCTCTTTTTCAACAATCTCTCTACTAGTTACTTTTGCATCTATCTTTGAAACTATAAATGTATCGCCTTCTAATAATCCCGATACAAGTCCCTCGCCCACTCCGTAAACGGAGTTGATCATTATTTCTTCCGTATTATTTGTAACGGGGTTACAGGTAAAAACGACTCCACTAATTTCAGGATCAATCATCTCCTGGATGACGACAGAAACAAGAATTCTATCTAGATTGATTGAGTTTTCTTTTCTATAGACGAGACATCTCTCAGAAAACGCAGAAGCCCAACACTTCTTTATAGACTCTAAACACTTTGATAGAGAGGAGATATATAAATAAGAAGATAATTGTCCTGCATAAGAGTGCTCACCACCGTCTTCATCACCAGCACTTGATCTCACTGAGAAATGAGTTGATGAGAACGACTTAATTAAAAGTTCAATAGTTTCCTTCTCATTCGCAGTAAAGACACCTTTTAAGATAATCTCTTCTATCTGCTTTGCAGCTTCTTTAAAAGAAGCCTTTTCCAATGCTTCATTAATAGCTTCTCTTAATCCATTTCTCTCGACAAAGTTTTCAAATAGATAAGCGGGTATTACTGAAAAGTTGGGAACATTGACTCCCTTTCTCGCCAATAAGTAGAGGTTATATCCCTTTCCACCGGCCTGTTTCTTAGCAAAACTCTCTGTCGTGTCTTTGTTAATTAAAAGCATAAAGTACCTATATAATCCTTTCGATGACTACACCTAAGTAAATGAGAATGATATAAAACGATGAAAACCCTCTATAGATCTTTCCACCAGCTCCCTCATTCTTAATAAGAAAGAGGGCACTTAAAGCTATAAAGAGTCCCAAGCAAGAACCAAAGTAGAAATAAGAAAAATTAGACTTAAGCCCAACAACTTCTATAAGAATATACTCAGCCAGGCAAACATGAATGAGCACCAAAACTACAGCTCCCATCTTCCCCCAAACTTTTGAATATGATTCAACTTGGTTCTTCTCCTCAGAAGCAAGAAAAGTCTTTCTACCTAATTCAAAAATATTAAAAAGTAACCAACTCACAATTGAGAATGCATAATATTTGAAATCTAAATTAAATATAGAATCGTTTAAGAGCGCACAAAAGATACTTAGGCTCAATAGAATAGTTACGAGAGTATGGGCTGTAGCATAGGTTGTAAGCTTATCTCTAAACTTAGTACCAAGAAAGAATTCTTTATACATAATCAATGAGTAGAGAGAAGCGAGACTCATCGCCACTCCACTCTTAATGCTAATACTATAGAAAATAAGATTCTCAAGTAGTAGACATAAGAGTGCCATATCTTTAACTTCAAAAACTGATACCAGCCCTCTTGGAAGCGGTCTAGTTGAGTTAATTTTAAAATCTAAATCTAAGTCTTTAATTTCATCAAAGCATCGCAATTTAAAGAAAAAAACCACTGTACCAACAAAGGCAAGAATAACCTCTACACCTATCTTCATATCGACTAAAGAGAAGTGTCCACTAATAAAGAGAATTATCATAACAAGATGACTAAGAGGATCGAACCTCTCTTTAAAGAAAGTTAGCCACTTTCTTCTATCTTCTAAATATTCTCTATCAGCCTCGCTAGAGTTATACCTTTGCATCTATATTTTTCCCTCATTCTTTAGACTATCTCGAAGAACGTGATATTCAACTTTCGAATGATGTCTTGGATCCATTGGGATTGATTCAACATGAATAATATCATCGAAGATGATTTCATTCTTCGTTAACATTCTCTCTATTTCACTTCTAACAAGACTTGCATCCTCACCCTCTTTTACACTGAAAACAGCGATAGGCTTTTCTGTAAGCCTATCATCGGGAATGCCAAGATAAGCTGCATGCAGTAGGCCCGAAACACGCTTCATTACAATTTCAGCGCGAACAGGAAAACAATACTCCCCACCTCTATTGATTGCATTATGTACACGACCAACTAACCAAAGGTCTCCCTTCTCGTCTTCGAAACCAAGGTCCCCTGTTCTGTGCCAGACACGATTTTGATTATCGACAATCTTCGTCTTCTTAAATGCTTCTTCATTGTTATAATAGTTTCGACAGACATGTTCCCCAGAGACAATAATCTCTCCAGCACTTCCCTTTGCGACTTCAATATCTTGCCATTCAGATTCAGAGTTAATAGTAATTGGATCATTAATTATTTTTATATATTTAACTTCAAGTCCTGAATCAAACTTACCAACATTAACCCCTGGCTCTACAATCTCAGGATCGTCATCTCCAACTTGAGCAAGCATGTCTTTTGCTTCAATATGGGCCATAGGTTCAACCTCAGTTGATCCATAGAGAACGAGAATCTCTGCATTCGGAGCGGCCTCTTTAATCCTTTGAACATCATCTCTTGAGACAGGAGCTCCTCCAGTTACAATTCTCTTAAGTCCGTTGAGTTTTAAATTATTCTTTAAACAGAATGCACTCACAGCATTTAATAGAGACGGTGAAAGTGTTGTACATGTGACTTTCATCGTAAGAAATTGAGCGATAAGAATTAGAGGATCTCTCTCATTCGGGGCCCCAACATCTATTGCTGGAATTACTGTTGTTACCCCTGCTGCTAAATTATTCAAAGAGAATATAGGAAAGACTGGCAAATCAACATCGCTTTCAATATATGGAATATGCCTATTTAGAGCATAGTGCTGAGCAGATAAGAATCGATGGGAGCGATCTGCTCCCTTTGGCTTTCCAGAACTTCCTGTTGTAAATGTTATAAGTGCAGTATGTTCTTTTTCAACAGGTGTGATCTCATCATTAGGTTCACTTTGCATTAACTCCTCTAAAGAAGAGTCGTACTTCCCTTCAACTGGCCCAACAGAAATCTTCAACTCAATATCTTCGATCTCCTGAACCCCTTTAAGATACATGAAGGCTTTCTCTAGAGAAAGGATGGCCTTTGGCTCCGCAGTCTGTGCACTCACCCCCAGTTGATCTCTCCTTGCCCAGCTATCGAGAAAAACCGCGACCGCTCCAATTTTTTGAAGGGCAAACATCGCTGCATATAACTGTAAAGACATAGGGATAAAGATAATCACTCTATCACCTTTCTTTATACCTAATTTTAAAAGACCTCCTGATATTTTAGAAACAAGATGATCTAGCTCTTTAACACTAATCGATTCATGGGGAAGAGGTGTGTTTAAATCTCCCTTCCATCCTGAAATTTTCTGTAAGTCTACCCAAGTAAGAACACTTTTTTCAGGATTCTCTCGCACATGCTCACGCAGAAAAGTTGCAACGTTATTACCTGCACTCTCTCCACTATGATAGCCAATTCTCTCCTTACTATTTTCTAGAATATACTTCATCACCTCTTCTCGGTGAGTCCATGGGATCGCGTGACCGGCTCCAGTTAAAGTAATTTCTTTTGCTGTGATTAATTTTCGAATTCTTTGAATATGCCCTAGATCTGTAGACTGATCTTGGTCCCCCCAAATGATGACGACTTCTCTATCTTTGCACTTCTTGCACAGATCTTCTATTTCACTTGCAGGAATTTCCTTCTCTAGTGCAGCCCTTTGAAGAATATTGACATTATTATATCTCGCCGCTATTTCACGGTACTCATTGGAAGCACTTTTTGGATGAGCCGACTTCTCAATTAATTCATCAATAATTTTATCTTTTAACTTTGAGATTAAGAAATTTGCACTTAGAGAATTACTTAATAGTAACTTCTTCAAACTACCTAAGGGTTCAGAAAATAAATATGGTGAGATCAAAATTAGCTTACTTGCTTTTGGATTATTTACAAAATCCTTTATCGCAAAGTAGCTTCCAAACGAATATCCAATATAAATATCTCCGTCATATGACTTCCCTCTGGAGGCCATCACGACGTTCTCAAGATAACCTTCTAAAAACTTAAAGTCCTCTTCTGTTCCCGGAGAACCGTGATAGACAATGGCCTTAATCATAGAATCATTCCTTTCTTTATATATTCTCTTACTTTTTTTATGTCTGGAGTTTTTGTATAAACACTTCCTGCAACGTGATTCTCTTCCCCCTCGGGAAGAGTATTATTTTCAGCAACAAAGTCGAGTAACTCTGTTATTGCTTTAATTTCATAATCCTTCGTCAAACCTAAGTATTTAAAATAATCTTTTTCATTTGCTGTTATGGAGACAACTTTTAGAATTGCTCCATTATCAATTTTCTCATCCATAACATGAATAGAGAATCCAGCTTCTCGGTTCTCACTTAGTGCATTTAGATCGCACATTGTGCCCCTGTACTTTGGTAATAAGCCGTGGTGAATATTCACACACCCAAGTCTTGTAGAGTTTAGAGCTTTCTTTTTATAGATACATCTAGTTCTAAGATTTATTAAAAGATCGAATTTCTCTTTTTCTAAAAACTCAATCGCTTCTTTTGAATTGATACTTTTAAAAAGTCTATGATCCACTTTATACTTTTCACATAGAGACTTCTTAGAAGATATTTTTGCTTGAATTAAATTTTTAATCAGCTGAGTGCCAAAGTTCTTGGCGCCATAGAATATTAACCCTAGACCACTTTTAATGTAGCTATAATCTAAGTTTTCAATTTCTATTAAGGAAGTTATTCGCCCGTTTGAAGACGCAAGAATGCCCTCAATGGTTTTTGAGTAATTAGCAGGCATATAGTTAAGTTGACTCGTAACAAGTACTACCTTCAACTCTTCTCCAAGCTATCTCACTTTACGCTGAGATAGGTAAATGCCTCCACTTGGGAGGCATTACAATATATGAAATTTCTTGAAATAAAATTAGAAGCCTACATATCCTCCAGCATTAACGCCAAAGTTTAGACCTAAATTACCAACTGAGTACATCGATCCATTTGCGTATGGATTGATTGTATTCCCACCGCCGTAATATGAATTAGAGTAGAGGTCTTGTGCCGCATTCTGATAGTTCTGATACAACGCCTGATTTGCCGCTTGGCTTGTAATCTGATTCCCCTGTGCTCTTGCATATCCTGCTTGAACCTGACCTTGAATGTCAGCATTCTGTTGGTATTGTTGCTGCATTTGTTGTTGGTACTGACTGTACATTCCATTATTGAGACCACCGTTCCAGCCACCAGAGTTATTCCAGTATGAACCGTTAGCTCCACCAGCTCCCCAAGGGTTTAATCCCATTGAACCTGGAAGAATTCCCGCACCATAGATGCCACCCATTCCATTATTATAAAGTCCACCACCTGGGTATCCTCCACCATAGATTCCACCCATTCCTGGATATCCGGCTCCACCGTAGATTCCGCCCATTCCTGGATATCCGGCTCCACCATAGATTCCGCCACCCATACCTGGGTAACCTACTCCACCGTAGATTCCGCCACCCATTCCTGGATAACCCATACCTCCACCGAGACCACCTAGACCACCGCCTAGACCAATATTAATTCCTCCGCCAAGGCCGCCACCCATTCCAGGGTAACCCATACCTCCGCCGAGACCACCTAGACCACCGCCTAGACCAATATTAATTCCGCCACCGAGTCCTGGGCCGTAAACTCCGCCACCCATTCCTGGATAACCAAATCCACCGCCAATGCCTCCATAGATTCCACCGTATGGATTACCACCCATACCGAAACCACCTGGATACATTCCACCCATTCCAAGGCCACCACCCATACCGATGCCACCACCGATACCAATGTTAATGCCTCCACCTAGGCCGCTTCCATTTCCAAATAATCCATTCATAGCACCTAGACCAAGTCCAAGCCCTAGACCTCCACCGAAGCCCATATTTCCGCCGCCAAATCCACCGTAAATTCCGCCACCAAAGTTTGGCCCCATCATTCCACCCATAAAGCCAGGAGAATATCCCGCCGAGAGAAATGGATTTCCGAAACCACCATAGCCATTACCGTACATTCCACCGTAACCGCCGTAGCCTCCACCGATACCAAGAGATCCTCCAGCACCACACGAGCTTGCAAATGATTCTGCATCTCCTGGTGAAATTGGAGTGGCCCCTCTTTCAGTTGAGTAATTTAAATATGAATTAAATCTTGTAGTACAAGCAGTATGACCAGCTTCATAAGCATTGGCCCAAGCCTTTTGACCTTTATATTGATATTTAGCACCGAAATATGAAGCGCCTAAAAACGCTAGTGGTCCGGCCACAACACCAAGAGTTTCAGCAAGCTTATTTTGCTCCGGCTGTTCGTAGAATAAACACTCAACACAGTCAATTTCACCCCCATATTCAGAAGCCATGACCATTTTGTAACACATCTCTTTACTTTCCCCAGCGTATTGGCAATCGCTAAACACACCTTGATCAGCCGAAGCAATCATGGAATGAGTCAACGTAAAGCCTGCTGCGATTAGATAGTGCTTCCATGTTGTCTTTGTTCTTGAGTTATTCATCTCTACTTCTCCAAATTACAGGTCACTACACCTGCATTTATTATATCTCACTAGTTTATCGGATCACTTTAAATAAAACTTTAGCGGAATAGTTTTAAACTAGCTAAAACACTGAAAATACAAGAAATAACCATTAAAAATCACGTTTACAGAGAAGAAAACCTTAAGTATTTTCAGCTTATGGATTTTTCAAGACTCATAGAATGGCTTATTTTTGGCGGGATACTACTCTACGCAATCTATTCAATGATTGCCATTAAAGAAGAGAAGCAGGCCTATGTCGAAAACGCCAAAGAGTTTGAATTAAAAAACTTTCTCTTCTTCCTACCAAGCTGGTGGGGAAATACTACCGACCAATATGAGGTAGACGAATCAAGCCATGCCATCTTTGAGAGAACTGATACACGCTACGATTGGAGAGCAGACTTTATCTGGTTTAAAAATGATGCCCACCTCGCAGATCTAGAACTTGAGGAAGTCCTCGTAAAGAAACTAGAAGAATTAAAGCTCATCTTTGATCCCGAAGAGACGATTATCAATACTCCAAGTTGTTTTGAAGAGTTTATTCCTTATATAGAAGGTAGAGTAGACCTTCTACATATCGAAGGTACGGCAACAGAGAATGTGAGTGAAAGAGTTTACTTTGACTGCTATCTCATTAAAGATAATATCAACGACGCCTACCTTTTTGCCAAAAGCCGAAGCAGTATTCTCAATGGTGCAATTGAAGGCCCTTACTTTGAAGAAGTCTTGAGAACTTTTGAGTTTCTTCATCAATAGAAAAGAATCAATAATAAAGATAAATAAATCAAAGGCCACTCATTGAGTGGCCCGACTATAAATAAGAATGTCTTTTCTAAATTAGTTTTTCTTTGGAGAGAAAGTTCTGATCTTCTTTACAAGAAATGCATGAATTTCTTCGTCTGTTCCAAATACATCGTCGATAAGGTCACAGTTTAATAGGAAGTTCGCCATTCTCGTAGCAATTTGATGAAGAGACTCTACAAGGTAGAGACCACCAATATTCTCACCGTTAAAAGACTTAATAATTTCTTTTCTAGCGTGATTAAACATTTCAGATTCCGTAATATCTTCAGGAACCATATCACCCATCTTTTCTTCAACTTCTTCGATGGCCTGATCTCTTACGTCTTCGTCAGTAGCAAAACTCACACCATACTCTGTGGCCATTGCATCGATTAACGCTTCTCTATTATCAATATCAAATTCAATTATTCTATTTTCTTTCAAGTTATTAATAGAATAACTAGCTAAAGTTTTGAGTGTTTCAAAATCAGTTCTCATTAATACTCCATGAGTCAAAATTCTCTATAAGTGTAACCTATTTAAAAGTCATAAAACAAGAAACTTATTGAATTTCTTATAGCTTTATTTTCGTCTAACTACCCTAAGAAGTTCCCTTCCCTCACCTAAAATAAATAGAACAAGCCCGTAACATACAGCACCAAAGGCTCCCGAAAGACAGAACATTAACGCCTTGGTGAAAAATGGGTCTTCAAAGCGAAATAAAAACTGACTAGCTTGCAGCGTTGCAACATAAGTAATTATTCCAGAAACAATTATTTTCAAGATTCTAAGCTTAAAAAAGAAACTCCAAGAGATATCTAGTAAATTTCTAAGGAATACTGCCTGCAGTACTGAGTTTAGAATCATAGATAAACTTGTCCCCAGGGCCAAGATCCAAAATCCATACTTTGGCGTGAAGTAGACACAGAAGATTATATTGCAAAAGATTGAGAAAATTGAAATCTTCACAGGTATCTTGGGTCTGTCCAAAGCAAAGAATGTCGGCGCAAAAATCTTATAGAGTCCATAACAAGGAAGACCAACCAAGTAATACTTCAAAGCTTGATAAGTCATGGCCGTATCGTGTCCGTCAAATGCTCCTCTTTCAAAAACCAGGTGAATACTCTCCTTTGCCAGTGCAAAGAGAAGCGCCATTGCCGGAACAATTGTCAAAAAAGAAAGAAAGTAACTAGTCGATAGATAATTGATGGCCTTCTCTTTTTCAGAATTCTTCCAAGCCTCGCTAAAGTGAACAAGGTTTGAGCCAGCAATAGATACACTAAGAATCCCTACAGGAAATTGAAAGAGTCTAAATGCAAAAGTTAGCCACGAGACAGCCCCAACGACAGTACTTGTTGCTAAGATTGTTGTGATGATGACATTAATCTGAGTAGCAGCAATACCAATAGTCCCAATTCCAACTCTTTTTAGAACAACTTTTGAATCTTTACTTATCAACTTGAATGGACCTTGAGGACCGTAACCTTTTTTAAATAAGAGAGGTAGCTGAACAATCATTTGAATGAAACCACCCAACATAACACCTACTCCAAGTGAGTAGACAGGGTGATAACCCCAAAACTTCAATCTATCGGGTAATAAGAAAATACATCCGATCATGGCAATATTAAAAAGAGCGGGAGCAAACGAAGGAACGAAGAAAATTTTCAACGTATTCAACGTCCCCATAAAAAGTGCGGCCAGTGATATGAGCACAAGGAAAGGGGCCATTATTCTCACAAGACCGATTGTTATCTCAAGCCTCTCTGGATCAGAGTTGAACACCTCATTTGTAAATAAGAGCACAACTTCTTTTGCATAAACGATTAGTAGGAGCGAAATCACACCTGTAATAAGTGCCAATAAAGCCGCCATTGACCAAAGTAGGCCCTTTGCTAATTTCTCATTCTTTAATCGAACACCTGTAAATGTTGGAACAAATGCAGATGAAAAAGCGCCTTCAGCGAAAAGGTCTCTAAGCATATTTGGAATGCGGTAAGCAATGGTGAAGGCATCTGTCACACCTGACGCGCCGAAGACTGCCGCTATGGCCTGCTCTCTAACTAAACCAAGAATACGACTTGAGAAAGTTGCAACGGCCATTTTGCTAGAGGATAAGAGTACTCTCTTTGTTGAATTTGATTGTCCCATATGACACCGATGAAAGAATTAGATACTACTTTAATACTAAAGACAACTAAGCCCTTCATCAATATTTAAATCGACAAATTCATCATTGATTTTTCGCCAGTAAATAGACTTACCACGAATAGAAGTTTCATAGGCCTGTTCTTGCCAAATAATGTCTCCTCTATCGAAGTAGTCCTTTAACTCAGTTTGCTCAAAACCCTTAAAGACTTTAACGATATGAGGAAACTCTGTCTCATCTTCTTTATAGAGGATAGTCTTTTGATACTCTCCATTTGGACCATCATCATAGAAGTAGCGAATTCTATAAGTTTCACCATCAATATATTTAATATGAACATTTGACCAACGTCTATTTTGGATATTTTCATACTCAGAAGTTGAGAGAGTCTTAATGAACTTCTCACACTCATCATCTGTATGAGGGGGAGATATTAAATCAATATTTTTCTCCCCTAAGTCTTTTGAAGAGGACTCCTCTACAAGTAAAGAGTCCGTAGCCGTCTTGGCTTCAATCTCATTTCTTTGGGCACTTTGATAGATAAAAAATATCAATACCAAAGTCGAAATAAAAATAAATGAGAAGATAAGCCGCTTCAAATTAGCCCCAGCATATTAAAATTAAAATATATTATAATCATATACTATTCTAATTCTGGCTCCTTCAAGCTTTAAATCAACTTTTGGGAAAGAATTTTGTCTCACCTTTACTTTTAACTGCGTTAGCCCCCCAGGCCTTGAAAGCAGCATTAACTCCTCATCAGAGTTTTCCCCAATGAGAGTTCGTATTAAAGACTCTGCACTAGGAC
Source organism: Halobacteriovorax marinus SJ (assembly GCF_000210915.2). NCBI lineage: Bacteria > Pseudomonadati > Bdellovibrionota > Bacteriovoracia > Bacteriovoracales > Halobacteriovoraceae > Halobacteriovorax > Halobacteriovorax marinus. Next base: position 558,115 of record NC_016620.1, on the reverse strand, counting down.
TACTTTCAATAACGGAACTCTGCCCACTAATTAAGTCTAGTGTTGCTCCCCATCTAGTCTTTTGAGCATCGACATCCTTTTCAAAGAAATAATACTGACCGCCCTTCTTTAGAAAACTTTCTCCCGAGTACGCAATCTCAAGAGAGAGTTCAGCACTTTGACCTATTCTTCCAGAGCTTTGAACATCCATATCTTCAATCACAATATTATTGATTCGAATATCTTCCATATCAGACGCAAAAACCTCTTTAGATTTTAAGTCTAAGTAAATATGGTCCCCATTATTAAGAGCCGCAACTTCAGAATCGCTTAATCTAAGAACAGTCTCTCTTTGAAGCGGCAAGCCCTCTTTATTTAATTCGGAGAGAGTCATATCAACAATCCAGGACAACTCATTTGTATATAGACTTTTTAATGATTCATAGTCCATTGAAGAGAGCTCTGCTTGCTTATCAATTGAGACAATCATTTTCAGTTTTTCTAGAATTGAATCAAGATTAATATTTCTTGGGTATGGCCTAAGAAGTCTATATTCAAAAGCTCTCGCCATTTCATAGTGATAACGAAGTAATCTATTCTTGGCTTCCGTTTCAATTTCATCTAAGAGAGGAGTTATATTAATATCACTTCCTTCTAGTAAAGTACTTTTCTGATAACTCACTTCTGAAATTTGATCAAAAGAGACCTGAATAACACTAAGAGCTTTTGAAATCTCCTGTTGAACAATATTCACTTCCTCAACCAGAGCCTTCTTCTTGGCCATATAGTTTTCTAAATTCTTAGTTAAACTTTTAAAGAGGGTATGTGACGCCTTTATTTTTCTTATTTCTGCATCAACTTCAGACTTTGGAACCTCTCTACTTTTCCAGAGTTCAGCTTGGGCCTGAATTTCCTTAACTATAGGAGCTGAGAAATCTGTTACATCAGAGATATACTGCTTTAGTTCATCCTTATTCTCTATTTCTTTTACACGACTTAGTTTTACTTTCGACCACGCTTCATTCCAATTATGACTAGAGTTTTCAATATCCATTTTTTTAAAATTATTATAAATACTTTTTGAATCTTTAATAATCTCACTTAAGGATCTTTCTTCTCCAATATTTGCAGCGACAATACCAAGACTTGATCCGACCAGACCCAATGCAGGTTGCCCAGCTGGAATGACAGTAGAAATCGCTGAGACAGTTCGAAGAGCTTTCTTTAGAAAAGAAGTCTTATTGCGACTGTTGACATTATTTGCTGCCATTCTATTTATCTCTGCCTCAACTCTTGCAACTTCTCTAGCAAAGAAATCTTGCTCTACTCTAAACTCGTCAATCTTCTCTTTTAGAATAGGTATTTTAGATATGAGACCATTATAGTTTTCTTTACTTTGCTCAATCCTTCCTAGCAAATTATCTTGAAGTTGCCCTATGGCCTCAACTTTACTCTCAAGTGATTTTTGAGAATTCTTAATCCAATAAGATAAGTATATCGCTCTAAAAGAGTGGTCGAGGTCAGACTTAAACTTAGAGTAATTAGCTTCGAGTGAATAATTAGGAACCCAGTTTACACTATGGCCAAAGTAATCCTTTTGAGAATTAATCTTTACTAAGGACTCCGTAAGCTTTCCCTTTATTGAATTTATTTTTAAAGACTCGCTCTCTGTATTTTTAAGTTTAAGTATTCCTTTACTTATTTTATTAAAGGACTCCTTCGCCTCTTCAATATGATTATTTATATAGAGGTCATTGCCATAGAGTAGCTCTTTCTCTAGGTAACCTTCACGAACCCAGCTTAACTTTTCTTCTTGAATAACTTGAGCCCCTTTCTCACCAAAGGCACTTTCAGCAGAAGGGGACTCTACATCCTGCCCCTTGTGATAAGTTCGAGAGACATTACTTCTAATATGAGTTCTTCTATGCCTATCAACATATATAACTTGATGATAAGCCGTCTTAGGAACTCCAGCTTCTCCTCCCTTGGCCACACCAGAACTCTTTCCCGACTCACCACCATTAATGAGTACGAGTTCAGCAGGAATTGATGTCTTCTTTAAGAGCACTCCGCCCTTTCCACCAACACCTGGTTTAGACCCAGGAATTCCGGCTGCTCCATTTGAAGGCCATCCATTAGTTCCCTCTCTTCGAGTATACTCAGAACAGATTAACCTCTTATCAAAACGATCTCTTATAGGATCAAGAATATCGCATTCTTCTGTAATGATCTCTTTATAGACCACTCCACCACCGAGATCTCTATACTTACTTCCATTGGCACCCTTCTCGGCTAAAGATCCATCCTGCCCTCTCCCTCCATTGAGAATAAAGAGAGGCTCTTTGCGATCACTTTTAAAATTTATATGATCAATATTAAGGTTTATTACCCCTGCATCTTGACCACTGAGACCAGCATTCTTGCCACTAGCCTTCGCACTGAAATCCATTGGAGTAATATCAATCTGTCCACCTTTTGAAAGATCTAAACTCTGTGCACTTAATTCTAAACTTGCACCAGGAATACTTAACTTCTCAGTCAATTCGATACTCTCAGCTTCAATAATGACTTTCTCAATATCAGACATCTCGTGAAGTTGTTCAAAAAGACCCTGCTGATGTCCTGGTGTGAGAATAACTTCTTTTCCTTTTATGAGTATCTCTTTTAATCCATTTGGATGATGACGATTATTGTGAATTTTTGGATCACTTAACTTGAATTGAATTTCAACGTATCTCTTATCGCGACTTGGAAGAGCCTCTTTCTTAAAAAAGAATTTAGTCACTGGTAAGTTATAAAACCTAGGAGAGAGAAGCGCAGTACTTGAATCTTGAAGCTCATCACTCACCTGTTCTTGTCCCTCTTCTAATAGGGCACTCGAAGATGTTGGAATATCGCTCTTTCCACACGAGGCTAAAAGAAGCGTTACTAAAATAATGGGCCTATAGTTCATGATTCCTCCTCAATAAATAAATTGAAGAGATGCAAGGGGTGGGCCAGATGACACTCCACCTAAGGTACTGTTTTCAGGGGGAGTGTTCTAAATATGAAACAAGTTTTATTCTAGATAGTTCTCAGTTAATTTCGAAAACTCCCTCTCGAGCTCTCTAATTTCTTTTTCATATCTTAAGATTTGTTCGTTTGCTCTATTGATTTCTTCCTCACTCAGGTCGGGACGCATCAACTCGGCCACTAATTCCCTGCGCTTTTGATCCAAGTCTTTAATTTGCTTCTTAAGAACGCCACGCTTTCTTCCTTCCGTGAAATACTTAAGAACTTCCTTCTTGTTATCACACCTTGAAATATCATACTCGGCCAACTCTTTACCAAGTCTAAAGGCCACTTCCCCTTTACAATATTGAGAGAGAAAACCTTTCAGATAACCTGCCTCATGAACGCTATCCACATTGAATTGACTATCTGAGCAAGCATTTCTGTAGCGAGAGAAACGAAACTCTCCTTTGGCTCCATCTTGAATTCCCCTGCTCTCCCAATTCAAGCTTTGACATTGCTGCGCAGTCAATTCAAGACCCGCACAAGAAACCAGAAAGATAGAAATGAAAGATAATAGGATTGATGATTTCATACGCCTCCACGTGTAAATAAAAACTAGATTAAATTAAGACTTTGTTCTCCTTAAGTCTATGCAAATGAAAATAGTTCAGATATTTTTTAAATATGTCAGAACACGAAAATCACGAAATAAACTTCATCCCCGCCAAGTCTCCCCTCAATTGGGACGAGTACTTTATGCTGCAAGCAATGATGGCGAGCTTCAAGTCAAAAGATCCTTCGACAAAAGTTGGAGCCGTTTTCGTGGACAAGAATAACCACCAAGTCACTATGGGATATAATGGCTTTGTGGCCGGTATCGATGAGACAAAACTTCCATGGGGTAAAGATCCAAAAGCACCACTGGAATATCAAAAATATGGTTACGTCGTACACGCTGAGGCCAACGCTATCCTCCATGCCAAAGATAGCCTTGAAGGAACACGGGCCTATGTAACTCTCTTTCCATGTCACGAATGTGCCAAGCTACTCGCTAGCTCAAAGGTATGTGAAGTTGTATACCTAAGTGATAAGCACTGTGAAACAGAGTCCAATAGAATCTCCAAGAAAATCTTTGAATTGGCCGGCATAGAATATAGGCAACTAGAAATCCAAGACACTATAGTCAATTCAATGCATCAGCATTTTCAAACACTTCTAGAGCAAGTTCTCTAATAAATAATCATCATGAAATCTTAAGTTTATAGAATTTCTTAATAAATTTTATTCATGATATAGTTCAGACATGGAAAAGTATTTAAAGCCGCTTTCAGGCCTAGTGATTATTAGTTTCTTCATAACTTCAATTATTGGTTGGACCCAAGGTTGGGAGTTACTATACCGTCCTATCCCTGGTGCGCCTGTACTCAGTCCCTATACATCAATTGGGTTTATCACACTCTTTCTCTATAAGCTCAATCTTCAAGGCGCTAATATTTCCGAAACTATTAGCAATCAATTAAAAGTTACTTTATTGGCAGTACTCACATCAATCCTCTTCCTACAATTAGCTTTGTACACCAATAAGGGAAGTGAGATCTTAGGTTACCCAATAAGTTCAATCTCAACTATTCTCACTTTCTTTCTCATTATTGTTTTTGAAATCCTAAGCAATGAATCCAAAGAACACACTTTAGTAGCAGATGCTATTTTACTTATTTCTATCTTCTGGGTTTATATCTCTATATGCGGGCATATTTTTGGAGAAGTTATTCTAACTGGCATGACCGAAAAGAGCGGCATTGGACTTAGTCTCCCTACAGCTCTCGCTTTTTGCCTCTATATGGCACTACTTATTAAAGAGGATCATCTCACTTATACAAAACTCCTTTTTCAAACTGTAAAATGGACTAAGAAGTATATTCTTGTCTACGCACTTTCCTACCTCGCTTTACCGCTTCTCTTTATTTTACTTTTAAAGAACGTGGTGATCACACCAGGGGATCATATAAAGATATTCTTTTCTTTTTCAATAATTGGGCTCTTCTTTATTTCATTATTTCTAGTTCTTATTCACTTTCTCTCAAGAACTCATACTGGACTGCAAATGATCTGCTCTTACACAAAGAGAATTAAAACAGATGATGGTCACTGGATTTCGATTGAGAGCTATTTGAAGGAAAACTATGGACATCGCATCAAACATGAAGAGTCTCCAAATGGACAGAAAGCGATGGCAAAACAGCTCAAGAAAAACTCCTAGTTTTAAGGGCTTAGTTCTAGTAAAATTAGACAGGCCCTCCCTAGCTTAACAATCAAAAAAATTCCCAATTGAACCTTGCCCCAACAAAAGTTTGATGATACAAACTCTTTCATAAATTTAAGTAACTACACAAGGAGTAGAATATGAAAAAGGGAATCATCTCTCTAATGCTTTTAGCAATGTCATCACTATCTTTTGCACAAGACGCAGACCTTAACCTTCCAGGTGAAAGATGGATCACTTCATTCAAAGACTATGTTTGTAATAACAGAAGCGGTGAAGTTGCAGCTCCAACTGAATTCGCACAAATGAATGTTAAGTTTGAAACTGCTACTACTGATTACTCACTAGACAACGGACTTATCAAAGCAACTTTTGAAGAGAACGGAAAAGTTTGTAGATATAGTGCACTTCTTCTTGCCGATAACCTAATTGCTTCAATTAGCTTAGTAGACTCTAAAGCTTATGCTGTTAACGGTGACACTGACTGTACAGAAGGAAAGGAAATTCTTGATAATGCATTTAGAGGACCAAACGATTACCTTTACTACGGTCACCCACACAATCTAGCGATTATGGTACCACTTGCTGACGCTGACAATATTTGTCCAAATAACGGGTCAACAATTGGTGTGAACTTTGTTCTTTCAGGAAGAGTTCAATAATTCCATAATTAGAAATTAAAATCATTCTAATTGAAGAGGCCGACAAATTTATTTGGACGCCTCTTTTTTACATTTAAGAAAGTACGAAGAAATGAATAAGAATAGAACAAAACTCTCAATTGCCTACCTCAACACTCTCACATTTAGTTGTGTGCAAATGATTCTCTACACTACAATTCCCTATATTGCAGAACAGACAGGTGTCGTTACTGCCAATATCATTGGGGCCATTAGTGTTGGTTCACTTATCTTTTCTTTCATGGGTCCATTTTGGGCAGCAAGAAGTGATAGCCTAGGAAGAAAGCGCGTTCTTAGTTTTGGAATGCTTGGTATGTCACTCTCTTTTATTTTACTTGCATCACTCTTTATTTTTAATGACACACTCTCGTTAAGTGTAAAAGTCGCTATGGTCTTTGCCAGCAGAATTATCTACGGACTTCTCGCCTCGGCCATCGTTCCTGTTTCTCAGGCCTGGCAACTAGACCTCATCAAAGAAACGGAACATATAAAAGTTTTAACTCGAAATTCAATGTGCCTTAATCTCGGTAGAATCTTAGGGCCGATCTTAATATTATTTAAACAAGTAAACTTTGAACTCATTATCTACGCAGCAACGGTATGGATTTTCACACTTGCTACAAGTTGCTTTCTAACTTCGGACTCAAAAGGAGCTCTGCAAGGAAGTAAATCAGAAATTAAACTTAAAGAAGTTTTAGCAAATTGGAAATTAAGTATTAAAGAAGCTCTATACCCTATTTTACTTGCCATGATTTTCACAAGCTTTATTGGAATACTCCACACTTTCCTTGGACATCACTTAAAAGAAGTTCTTCATATTGATGGAAAGGAAGCGACGATATTATTTGCTAAGATCATTCTTGTTCTAAGTGTCCTCGCACTCCTAGTTCAACAATTGAGTATTTGGTTACTAAAGTCAAAGTGGATTCCACGTGTTCTCATTGGGGCAACGTCACTGGTTACAGGTTCAATCGTTCTCATGTATTCAAAGAGCGAGCAATCAATTTGGATCTCTATTTTCTTTATTTCATTTGCAACTGCACTTATACCGCCAGTATATCTCTCACTAATTAGTAACTCTAAGAAAGATAAAACAAAAGAAACAGTCTTTGGTAAGAAACTTGGACTAGCGAGTGTGGCCCATTCATTTGGGTACGCAGTCGGAGCAGGATTAATTGCACTATCTATGAAACTTCACCTAGTGCCAGAGAAGGCCATCGTCTTCTTTGTATCCTTTACTATTATGGCGCTTGTTTTTATTCTCATTGTAAAAGAGAGTACGCCAGCTAAAACCCTAGAAGTGAAAGAGAGTTAATTTTGAAGAAGCGCTCACTAAATTATACATTCGAAGCCCTAGTGAACTCTTTACTTAGAGAGTTCCCAGACTCTGAGCATATCAAGTACGTTTCTACAGAAAAGAAAATTATCTTTACGGACAAGAAAGATCATCAACTTCACCTTGGCCTAAATTTCCACTCAGTACTTGGCAAACATCAATATAACGAAGAAGAATGCTCTTTAGGTGAAGATAAAATATCATTAGAAAAGGCCCTCGACTGGATTATAGATTTCTCTTGTCAGCTCCTAGATCAATCAAATCAAAGAGAGATTACTGCTTTTAAAGATAGAGTCTCAAGTAGTAATGAAAATATCAAAAAATTTACAACTCACCTAGGGGAGAGAATTGAAGAGCGCTACCAGTCTTCTTTGAATTTTATTGATACAGAATCTCTTTTAATATTAGGACACTCATTCCACCCTTATCCAAAGGCCAGAGATGGTTTCAGCGAAGAGGACTTCCAAAAGTACTCTCCAGAATTTCAAAGAGGTTTCTCTCTTGCGTGGGCAATTTCAGATGATGAAATAATTTTCGAAAAGCATATGCAAGGATTTGATTCACACTGGATTAAACATGTGGCAATAAGCTGCCTTGGTGAAGAGAGAGTGAATAATATCTTAGATGAAGGGAAATCTCTCCTTCCTATTCACCCTTATCAATTAAAGTATATAAGAGAAGAAGAGTATATAAAGAGTCTCGAAGAAAAGGGAAAGATTAGCTTTATCCAAGAGGACTCTACAACTCTTTGGTACAGTACTTCTTCTGTTCGAAGTATCTATTCACCGACTTGTAAGTATATGCTCAAGTTCTCACTTACTTTACGATTAACTAATTCCATCAGACATCTTCAACAAGTTGAAGTTGATCGTGGCATCCAAGTTAGTAAAGTCCTAAATACTAAAGAAGGAAAAGAGCTCAAAGCGAAGTGGAAAGACTTTCAAATAATTGAAGAGCCTGCATATGCTGCTTTTAAAGATCAAAGTTCAAAAGTGGCAATTAACTCAATCGTTTCATGCCGAATCAATCCATTTATTAATGGAGAGCAAGACTCAGCGATTCTTCTAGCTACTCTAAATCAACTCTCTCCTTCGAAGACTTCTATCCTCGACCAATTTATTGAAAGAGATGATGAAGAGGGTTACTTAAATTGGTTTAAAGCATTTACTCAGAAAGTCATCACTCCCCTTCTAGACGCGCAAGCAAACTTTGGGATCTTCCTTGGGGCCCATCAACAAAATATTATTTTAAAATTAGATGACGCCGGCCTACCTGTAAAAATGTACTTTCGCGACTGCCAAGGTACTGGATATAGTGAAGAAGGCTTCAAGGCCTACAGCCCATATTGCGATGAAATGGCACTAGATAATGGGAATATCCTCACTGAAGAGCTTGGTCAAAAGATCTTCTGCTACTATCTCATTATAAATACTACGTTTGACACTATATCTCACCTATCGCTTATCAGTGGCCTAGACGAGTCTAAGTACCTGCAAATACTAAATAAATCTCTTCGAATTCTCAAAGAAAAGGGAGTAAAAGATTCAAGCTGCATAGACTATCTGCTAAATGGGCCATACCTATGGGTAAAGGGAAATTATAAGTGCTGTCTTAAAGAGATAAACGAGAACACGATGAAGAGTCCTACGGATATTTATATCCCTATGAAAAATAGGATTCAGGAGAATATTTAAGTGGTTAAGAGAATTAGATTACAATCATTTCTTTCAGGGACATTTTACGATGTAAAATTAAATGAAAATAATATGATTTCAATATCTAATGATTCTAAGTCAGTTGATCTTTCAGTGACTCTCAAAGACACAACAGCAAAAGTTGAAAACTTCACTTATATCAGTGATGAATTTTCACTCCACACCTTGGAAGCAATCTTCAGTCTCTTTTTCGAGTCTGTTGAAGAAATCTTACTAGAGCAATCTCCTGTAAAAAACAGAGAGGATTTTCAACAATTTTTAAAAGGAAATCTCTTCTCTATTAATCGAAGTAGCTTTAGTGAATTAGGAAATATCTGGGCCAAGCAAAGTAACCCTAAAGACGAGGCCGTAAGTATACAAACTGGAGAAGTCACTCATCCAAGAAGACCTGCATATTCTCCGGGAGAATTACTTTACAAGAAGTACTTCCCAGTAATTGATAAAACGATTTCATATAGAGTGGCTGATGTTGAAAATGACCTAGATAATTTTCACTCATGGCATAACAAAGAATTTATCTATAAATTTTGGGAACTCAATAAATCAAAAGAAGAATTAAGAGAGTATCTTGCAACGGGACTTAAAGACCCTCATAGCATTCCTACAATTATGGAATTCGACAATAAGCCTGTTGGCTACTTTGAATTCTATTGGGCAAAAGAAGATAGGCTCGGCCCATTCTATGATTTCTCTGACTATGACCGTGGCTTCCATTTTCTCATTGGTGAGCTAGAGTGTCTTGGACAGAGAAATGTTGACTCTATTTTAAAGGCAACTTCTCACTATGCTTTTTTAAACGACCAGAGAACAGATCTTCTTGCAGGTGAGCCTAGAAGTGATAACAAGAAAATCATCAGATATGTTGATCACTTTCCTTGTTGGAGAAACGAAAAAGAATTCGACTTTCCACATAAGAGAGCGGCCCTCCTTCTCTGTGATAGAGAAACTTATTTTAGAGAGGGTTATCCATGGACTTAAGAGAAATTACGATTTTAGTAAATCAAAAGCTCGTGGCCAAGGCCCTCGGAGAGCTCTACTACGAAGAAAATATTTCTGCGGCACAAAATAATGAACTCTACAAATTAGAGCTTGCAAGTGGAGCGAGCTATACCTTTAAGGCCAGAGAGACTATTTGGACTTCACTAATTGTAGATCCAAATTCTCTTCTTAGAACTAAAGAAGGCAATTCAGAGCAAATTACTAGCGCTGCTCAATTTTATATCGATGCCCAAGAAGAGCTTGAGCTGAGCGATATCGTCCTAGCAAATTTTCTAGAAGAGCTAAACAATACAGTCGTTAGGGATATTCATCTCTTCAATAAGAGAAAGAATATTCTTGCTAAAGATTTAATTGGAATGACTGAAATAGAGCGTGAATCCTACCTAAATGGACACCCAAAAGCTTTACTTAATAAAGGCCGTATTGGGTGGAATCAAAGTGATTCATCTCACTACTCACCTGAGGAGTCCCAAGGGTTTAAGCTCCATTGGCTTGCCATTAGACGTGAGAATCTCACATATAAACTTTCAGATTCTATTTCAGAGAGTGAACTCCTTGATGAATCCTTTGACTCTGAAGAGAAGTCTAAACTTCTTCAAGAGCTTAAGAAGAAAGAGATCTCACTTGATGAATATATGATAATTCCAGCTCACCCTTGGCAGTGGGACAATATTATTCAAACTCAATTTAATTTAGAAATTGCGCAAAGTGAGATAATTCACTTAGGTGCACGAGGCGACTTATATAGACCACAGGTCTCTCTAAGAACTCTTTCTAATATCAGTAGAAAGTCTCAACTAGATATAAAAGTTCCACTAACAATCCTTAATACATCAGCAATAAGAGGACTTCCAAAGAAGTATATTCAAATTGGTGTAACGATATCTGACTTTTTACAAGAGTATCTAAGCTCAGATTCACTCTTAGAAAATGCAAATTTCTCAATCATCAAAGAGAGAGCTGGAGCTAGCTATGTAAGCTCTTACTTTGCTCAAATAAAAGACGCTCCATATAGATACCACGAATATATTGGCATTACTTGGCGCCAGAGCATGGAGTCCCTTGAGAGCTCTCCAGAAGAGAAAACTCTGATGACTGGGACAATGCTCTTTGTGGATAATAATAATAAATCATTAGTCGCAGAGTTAATTGAAAAATCGGGACTAGATAAAGAAGCGTGGCTTTCACTCTATTTTAATAAAGTTGTCATACCTCTCTACCACCTGCAGAGTTCTTACGGGATAAGTCTTGTATCTCACGGACAAAATATTGTACTTAAACTTAAAAATCACGCTCCTCACGGAGTTGCAATTAAAGACTTCGGTGGCGATCTTAGAATTAGCAATGAATTCAAAGATAAGTATAAAGCAGTTGAAGGTATAGAGAATATTGGAAACCTACCTGCTGCACACCTCATCCACGATCTCTATACAGGTCACATGGTGACATTAATGAGATTTGTTTCAGCTATTTTAGAAGATACTGAAAACTTTCCAGAAATTAAATTCTATGAGCTCTTAAGTAGAGAAGTAGAGAAATATAATAATGAATACCATCCTTCAAAAGAAATAAATCTTTTAAGAGAAAAATTTGAGCGAGTAATTATAAATACTGTGCGCTTTCAAATTGGTTATGGGGACTCATCACAAAGGCCGCTTCCAAAATTAGGGACGGATCTGATGAATCCCATTTTCCTTGGGCATAAATCAAGGAAGAAGGAAAACGAATGAGTACTGAGAAAATTTACGATTTAATTGGCATCGGAGTGGGGCCTTTTAATTTAAGTCTAGCAGCGCACTCCTCTCAAGTAGATAAAGTCGATAGTCTATTTCTTGAGCAGAAACCATCATTTGAGTGGCATAGAGAACTTATTTTTCAAGATTCTTATATGCAGACATCATTTTTAAAAGACCTCGTAACTGGTTCCGACCCTACGAATCCATATACATTTTTAAACTACCTAGTTAAGAATGGTCTCTTCTACTCCTTTATGAATACAGGAAGAAAGAGTATTACGAGAAAGGAATTCGAAGTCTACTGTCGTTGGGTTGCCGAATCCCTTGGAGACAAAATTGCCTTCGGTAATAAAGTGAATAATATTACTCATAAGAATAACCTCTTCGTAATTGAAACAAATAAGGCCGTCTTCACTGCTAAGAATATATGCCTTGGTACTGGTTTAATACCAAGTGTTCCAAAGTGTGCCAGAGACTTTATCGGTGATGAAGTATTCCATGCTAAATCAAAACAACTCGCCACTGTAAATCTTGAAGGAAAGAATCTCGTTGTTGTTGGCGGAGGCCAGACAGGTGTTGAAGTCTTTAGAAATGCTCTCAATGAGAAATGGGGACGACCAAACTCAATCAAACTCATTACAACAAGGGCAAATTTAGAACCCCTTGAAGCATCTCCTTTTACAGATGAATACTTCACTCCAGGGTACGTTAAGCAATTCTTCTCACTTAAAAATGATAAGAAAGAGAGCATTGTGAACTATCAACTTCTGGCAAGTGATGGAAATACTCCTGAATACCTAGAAGAGTTATATAACGAGCTCTACCTAGTTAAGAATATTCACCGCGACGAAAGAAAGATCGAAATCCTGCCATATCGCTGGTTGGATAAAGTTGAGAAAGGGGAAAACTCTTATCAACTAACTTATAGAAATGACTTCAGAGATAGACTTGAGAGCGATGAAGCAGATGTGATTATATTGGCCACAGGGTTTCAAAAGAGAACTCCGCCAATACTCGACTTATTAGAAGAACATATTCCACTGTGTGAGAAAGGTCGTTTTATCTTTAATAAGGACTACTCTCTTAAGTGGGATGGTGAAGAGACCAATAAAATTTTCGCCTTCAACTTTAGTCGTTATGGTCATGGAATCTCAGAGCCACAATTAAGTTTAATGGCATGGAGATCCGCCAACGTGATCAATTCTCTTTGTGAAGAAGAAGTCTATCCAACAAATAGCTTCAAACCAAACTTCATCGACTATGGAGAGGAATAGGAATTAAGAATGATTAGCGTAAAAGAAATTGAATCAAATATTTTTGAAGTGGAAATCACTTCACCAAGAGAGACTAATGATGAGACGACATTCTTAGATCTCCTTGATGATTTGATTGCCCGTAATTACTTTGGCCTTATCTTCTCTACTGAAGGAAAGGCCGGTTTCTCACCAGAAGCCAAAAAAGAAATGTCTACTTGGTTTAAAAAGAATAAGCCAATCTTAAAAGATAGATGTGTTGGGTTTGCAAGAGTCAATACCTCACAATCAAAAGCAGCTCGCTTTACAAGTAAGGCCATGAAACTCGCTATGCCATGTCCTTATCACGTTGTTACTAATAATGAAGATGCTAGAGAGTGGTTGTTAAACCTTCTTAGCACTTATGAAAAATAAAAGGTTTTTATATATGAAGTTACTTATCCTCATCTCAGCTATGTTACTAGGCGATCTTTCTTATGCTAACGAAAGTGAAGAAGCTAAAGAGAATGAAGCTATTTACATTATCGCCAGAAAGAGAAAAGAGAACCTTCAAGAGGTTCCTATTAGTATTACCACATTTAACGAATATCAATTAGAAGAAGCAGGAATAAATACTGTTAGAGATCTAACAGATACGACTCCTAATGTGAGCCTCATTGGTTCAACTTCGGGAAGATATTCAACTCCTTATATTAGAGGTCAAGGAAACCAAGACTTAAACTTACCAGAGGAAATTTCAGTAGGATTTAACTTAGATGAGGTTCCTCTTCCAAGATATGCAATGGATAATGATCTTGTCGACATTCAAAGTGTTGAAGTACTAAGAGGACCGCAAGGGACACTCTTTGGAAAGAATACTCAGGCCGGTGCTATTAATATCTACACAAAAGAGCCTAACTACAAAGATGGAAGTAAAATCACATTGGAAGCCGGAAATTTAGATACTAAGGCCTTTGTTGGTACAACAAACTTTCGCCTTGGTTCAGAAAAGCTTCAAAATAGATTATCTGTAAAATTGAAAGAGCAAGGTGGTTTTATAAAGGATACATACCTTAATAAAGACCTTGGTGATAGTGAGACATATTCTTTCAACAATACTCTCGTTTATCGTCCAACAAATACTTTTAAATCAACATTTAAAATTGGTGCTCAAAATAAAGAAGGAAGTGACGCTCTTATTATTTCAAGAAATGAGCCAGGCTATCCAAAATCTCATCAAAATATTGATCCGATCTACAAGTCAAACCTCATCACGACGTCACTAAAATTAGAAAAAGATTTTGATGATGTTCTATTAACAATCATTGGTGCTTTTAATTATTACGACTTCAATATTAAATATGATGAAGCTGATTACTATATCACTTATGACTATTTAAGAAGCCAAGTTGGTCAAGCTCTAGCAGATCAATATATCAATGACTCCAATGAACTCTTCAGATCAATTCAAGAGTATCAAAGACAGTATTACACAGAGTTTAGAATCTCCAATAAAGATAGTTCAGATATCTCTTGGACGACTGGTTTAAATATCTCTAGAAATCACTACAGACTTCTAAGTCATATTCGTACTTTTAGTGGAGGATTTGTATTTAAGAAGCAAAATATCAACTTAATTACTGATTCTTTTTCTGTATTTGGTGAAGCGACTAAGAAGCTAACAGAGACCTACTCTCTTACATTTGGAACGAGAGTAAATCATGATATAAAGGAATTCAAATCAATTCACAACTCAACAGCAATTGCTGACTACAGACAAAATAGTGAAGAAGACTTTACAAACTTTACTTCTAAGCTAACTCTAGCGGCGAAACTAAGTGAGACAAAGAACCTCTACGCCAGTGTAGCAAGAGGTTACCAATCAGGAGGTTATCCTTCTTATCACTTCAATAACTACAACGGCATTTCTAAGGACCAACCTGCTTATGAAGACTCAACTTCACTCTCTTATGAAATAGGTTCTAAGATGAGCTTCTTCAATAGAAAGCTAACTCTAAATTCAGCAATCTTTTTCAATGATATTAAAGATAAGCAAGTAAGAGTGAAGGACACTTCAACAAATCAAAGTTTTTACGCAAATATCGATACAGATGTCTACGGAGCAGAACTTGAAGCAAAACTTAAGGCAACTACTGATTTAACTTTTGGTTCAACTCTTGGATATACAAACTCTAAATTCAAAGAGGAGACTGTCTCTGGAACGAGTAATACAGTTCTCAACAAGAAAGGTGCTCGTCTGGCGAATATTCCATACTGGACAGGAAGTACATTTGCTCAATATTCTTATTTCTTAAATAGCGTAAATGGATTCTTAAACTTCAGAACAAGTTACAAGTATGTAGGGCATCGCTTTGGAGATAATATCAATCACACAAGAATGGGTAGCTACGGACTTGTTGGCGCGAGAGTCTCATTTGAGAAAGAGTCTTATACGATTACTACTTACGTTAATAATCTCTTTGATAAGCTCTACGAAAGTCAGGCCTATTACTACTCCGCTTTCGATAAAGAAGTCTCTTCTCCTGGTCAGCCAAGAACATATGGGGTGAAGGCCACATACAGGTTCTAAAAATAATAATTACAACAACTTAAAGGGTGTCAAAATCTATGACACCCTCTTGTAAAAAATTACTTCCTCCCCCTCTTTGCACCGATTTCATATAGAATGTCTCCATTCTTAAAAGGAGAACACTATATGAAGAGACTTATTATCTTAACTGCCGCCCTATCTACTCTTTCCACTCAGGCGTCTTTCTTTGATTTTCTAAAGTCTCACCCTGGAGCAAACCGACTTATTAACAACGCCTCCAATATTCAATTTGGAAGTGATAATACAGTTGGAATTGTAAAGGAAAACACAAAAGGCCAATGTATTGCCGCCATCCACGAGGCCATACAACAACAAAAAGATTCACCAAACTCTCTTGGAGTCATAAGTGCCGCGAGCCTTACATCTAAGGCCTATGCGAGCTCACTTGAAGGAAGCTACACTCAGAATTTTAAAGGTGATGGCTTCTTTGCAAAAAATTTACGAAGAGGGTTATCTAATAGAACAATGATCAAAGTTAATTCCTTCTCAGACAAAGTTATTCCCCACGAAATAAGTGGTTGCTCGAAACACTCTGAGATCCAATCAGTTAGAAAAATAGAATTTAAAGGAAAAGTGTGCAGATCAATCACGCACCAACTTGCCTCAGAGAAGTATAGAGTACTCTTTTGTGAAAAAGATCAAACTGCTTATACTGACTTCTTAGAGCTAGATTCTAAAATAATCAAAGAATATGAAGAGGTAAAATAACTCTAGTGAGTTATTGATGCAAAACAGCTGCGTTTATCTTTGAAAGCGCCATCACTTTCATGTAAGTCTCTTTTTGTAAAACCTACTGTAATATGTCCATAGAAGTTGGAGGCCTGGAACTTCTTAGGGTCACCTCCCCTACTTAGATAAATTTTCTCTATATTCTTTCTAAGTGATAGGATCTCTTTAGAGTTTATTACTATGAAGTAAGTTCCTTCATTTTTCTTATCAAGGACTTTTTCAAACTTCCCAAGACACTCTATTTGAAAATCCATACTTTGCATTTTCGCTTTCTTGGCAATTTCATTAATCTCCCTAATATCAATCTTTTCTTTCAATACTCTATAATACTCTACAGGTGTCACAATAGTGATATGGGCCTCTCCTCTATTTTTGAGCTTTAAGCCTGAGCGATCCTCTAACTCTTTCCATAGCTTCTTAACAGGAGCATATTGAATATCCATTGATAGATAACTTCCAAAAGGACCATCATTAGTGTGAGCAGTAAACTCTAAGTGAGAATTATTAAAAATCTCTTCACTAACTCTAAAGCTCTTATCCTCAAAGGCCAATAAGTTAGAAGAACTAAATAAAATCATCAATATAATCAATACTCTCATCTCTCACCTGCAACAATTTACTGCGTTTACTCACGAATTCTCTTCGTATAATTTCATTCAATGAAAAAACATTTATCTCTTAAAAGTATAACACCTTTCATTTTAAAACTTCACCTCTATATTGGAATCTTTATAGCTCCCTTTATTTTGTTGGCAACTCTCACAGGTGTGCTCTACATTCTGACACCTCAAATCGAGAGCTATATCTATCGAGATCTTCTAATCGTCGATTCAAACTCTAAGGTGAAAAAGTCTCTTGATGAGCAATTGGCCATCGCACTAAGTTCGGCTAAAGGGAGAGGCTTAAAACTCTATAGTATAAGACCTTCACTAAGAGAAAGTACTAGCACAAGGGTCCTCTTTAAGAGCGATAAACTTCGCTCTAGTGAGTTTCATACTCTTTTCATCAATCCCTATGAACTTACTATTCTAGGGGAACTTGGCACTTATGGAACCAGTGGAGTCTTACCACTTAGAATGAAAATAGATTATTTCCACAGAGATCTAATGCTTGGTGATTGGGGACGCTGGTATAGTGAATTAGCTGCCAGCTGGATGTGGATTAGTGGTCTTAGTGGCTTCTTTCTCTTTCTCATAAAATATAAGAAATCGATGGCAGGAAAACTATTAAGACGCCATGTCTTCATTGGGCTTTTCTCACTATTTGCACTCATTTTTCTCTCAATAACTGGACTCACTTGGTCCAAGTGGGCAGGCTCAACAATCTCAACGATTAGAAAAAGTCTTAGCTGGCACACGCCCTCGCCCAAGAGACTCATCTCTCCAACACAAGATTTAAATATAGCTCATAGTCTCGATAAAGTTTTCGAAATCTCAAAGAGAAACGGGATAGACTCTGCCTTTATTGAAATTGTTCCTCCAAAGAATAATACGAGCGCTTGGTTTATAAGAGAGATCGAAAGGAAGTTTCCACCCAAGGTTGATAGTATAACCATTCATCCGCAAAGTTTTGAAGTATTAGATAGCGCCTACTTCAAAGACTTTAATCTCATGGCAAAACTCACACGCTATGGAATAGACTTTCACATGGGCAATCTATTTGGTGTCTTCAATCAAATTCTTCTTACGCTTTTTGGTTGCGCTATCATCTATCTGATTATCTCTGGCTATAAAATCTACTTTAGAAGACTGAAGGCGAAGAAATTATTTGCTCCCAATAATAGCTTAATCGAGATATTCAAACGCCAGCCTATGGCAAATAAGCTTCTCATAGCTAGTACCATAGCAATTCTTTGCTACTTTCTACCTCTTCTGGCCATTAGCCTGATGCTCATTCTTACTACTGAAAAATTTTATTGCTTAAGATCTTAATGCTCAAATAAAGAATTTTAAATTGACCTGTTATCAAATCAAAGATCGGTAATTTATTTGTAATAATATGTTCCTTTACCTTGCCCACCTTTTTGAATTTCATTGTCTTCCACAAGGCTAAAAACGTGTGATTTAACCGTGTTTCTATTAGCTCCAGTAAGTTTAACAATATCGCTAATAGATAGTTTTTCATGTTCTTTAAGATGAATAAGTATTTGTTCAGAAAGTTTTGGTAGTGATTTTAAAATATTTTCTTTTTCAACTTTTCTTTTAAGAGAGTCCTTCTGCTTGACAAGACATTCAAGAAAGAAAGTAATCCAACTAATAAGGCCGTTAGCACTATCTCCATTTTCTGTTTGCGCTTCTCTAAGTTTCAAATAATATAAATCTTTGTTCTCTTCTATAACTCTCTCCAAAGAAGAGTAAGGAGTGTAGTCATAACCCGCCCTTAAGAGAAGGAGACTTGTAAGTGCTCGCGACAATCTTCCATTACCATCTTGAAAAGGATGAATTGCCAAAAAACTTACTGTAAAAATTGCGATGGTAATTAAGATATGTATTTCAGGTTCACTCGTTGAGTTAGAAAGCCAGTCAGATAGAGATTCCATCTTGTAAGGAGTTTCAAGCGGAGGTGAAGTTTGAAAAATAATTCCGAGACTTTTTCCGTCTGGAGCAAAAGCCTCAACATGGTTATTAAGTTTTTTATATTCGCCTCTGTGACGAATGTCTTTTGAGCTAAATTTAAGTAACTCTTGATGAAGTTGTTTAATGATATTTTCATTTGGGATAAGTTCTGAACTGCTTTCAAAGATAAGATTCATTACTTCTGCATAGCCTCCTACCTCCTCTTCATCACGACTTTTAAATGAATTCACATCAAGACCAGATAGGAGGGCCCTTACTTCTGAGTCACTTAATTTAACGCCTTCGATTCTAGTAGATGAAGCGACAGACTCAATAGTGGCCACTTTTTTTAGGCTCATAAGTTTGTCCGGAGCTAGCTGGCCAAGCGCAGACCACGAGCCTTTAAATTCATCAATCTCAGCTATAAGTTTGAGAATTTTAGGTGTTATTTGAACACTTTTTTGCCATATTTCCATTTTTACCTCTTATCCACAATTATATCCATAAATATCCAAATAACCAATCTCTTTGGGATATTTATGGATATTTTTATGGATAATTGATCACCTAGAAGTTAACTTGCAACAAAGCAAATCAATAAAAAATATATAAATATTGCTTTATAATTATATAAGCAGAGGCTTAGAAAGCGAAAAATTTAGACACAAAAAAGCCCAGATCTCAGTCTGGGCTTTTTTAGCTTTTTAATGGTACTCCCAAGGGGATTCGAACCCCTGTTACCGCCGTGAAAAGGCGGTGTCCTAGACCAGGCTAGACGATGGGAGCACATTAAAAAATAAAAATGGTGATCTCTCTGCGACTCGAACGCAGGACCCTCTCCTTAAAAGGGAGATGCTCTAACCAACTGAGCTAAGAGACCATAGTTATTTTTGAAAGGCATTTATATTTTTTTAGCACGAAAAAGTCAATTGTATATTTTGCAACATTTACTTTTTAAATACTATCTATTTTCTTCCCTATCATTATTACTATCTCTGTACACAGATATTGATTCTGAAAGAATGGAAAATGCTGACTTTAAAAATACTAGAGCAATGATTAATCCCACAATTATATCGGGCCACTTACTCTGAAAGTAATACACGAGGGCCGCAGCAATAAGTACTCCAGTGTTTGCAACGATATCATTGCGCGAACAAATCCAAGTGGACTTCATATTAATGTCATCTTCTCTATGCTTTAATAAAAGAGCAAGGCATGCGCTATTTGCAATCAACGCCAATACACCAACAACCCCCATAGTCTGTGCCGCTGGTAAAACGTCATTTAAGGCCTTGTACGTGGCCTCTCCGAGTACATAAAGACCAAAGAGAGTAATGATCAGACCTTTTAACAGAGCGGCCTTGGCCTTCCATCTAAGGCCCTTATTAATAACATATAAACTAAATGCATAAACAGTAGCGTCTCCGAGCATATCTAGAGAGTCTGATAAAAGCGCTGTAGACTTTGAAAGAATTCCATAACTAAATTCAATCAAGAACATCACAAAATTGATAATTAAAACAATGACGAGAACATTTCTCTGCTTCTCACGCAGTTGATCTAATTCTGTACTCTTGCTTTCGCAGCAACTCTTGGCCATGTGAACTCCTAAAAAGTAAAAATTAGTTGTAGCAGAAAAAGAAGACACAAAAAAGCCCAGATCGCAGTCTGGGCTTTTTTAGCTTTTTAATGGTACTCCCAAGGGGATTCGAACCCCTGTTACCGCCGTGAAAAGGCGGTGTCCTAGACCAGGCTAGACGATGGGAGCACATTAAAAATAAAAATGGTGATCTCTCTGCGACTCGAACGCAGGACCCTCTCCTTAAAAGGGAGATGCTCTAACCAACTGAGCTAAGAGACCATAAATTCATCTTTGAACGTGAAAATGAGAATAAAGATTTACGGCTTTTCTGTCAAATAAAAAGTTAGATAAATTGAGTAATTTATATAAAAAATATACTTTGCCACTTGTCTGAAAGCGCGTCATTAATTATGTTGTGCATGAAATACGTAAAATAGGTTTAAGAAGTGGAAAATACTAAAGAAAATCCAACAAAAAAAGTTGCCCTACACACTCTAGGTTGTCGCCTCAATTTTTCAGAAACTGGATCTGTGGCCAAAGGTTTTACAGACAGAGGTTATGAAATTGTAGAGTTTGGAGAGAAGGCCGATGTTATCTTCGTCAATACATGTACAGTTACAGATGCAGCAGACTCAACTTGTAGAAACCTAATTAGAAAGGCCCACAAATCTTCTCCAGAGGGAAAAATTGTTGTGGCCGGTTGTTACGCACAAATGGAGCCAGAGACAATTGCTAATATGCAAGGAGTAGATCTCGTTCTTGGTACATCTGAAAAATATAAAGTCTTTGAATATTTAAATGAAGAAGACACAACCGCAATTCACGTAGACAAAACAACTGACTTTTATGGAGCCGCAACGACAACGGCTGATTCACATACGAGAGCTTTCTTAAAAATTCAAGATGGCTGTAACTATGTTTGCTCATTTTGTATTATTCCATTTGCTCGTGGAAGGTCTAAGGCCATTAGTATAAATGGCGCTCTAGAAAACGCGAAGAAACTTATAGAAGATGGCTTTAAAGAAATTGTTCTCACTGGTGTTAATATCGGTGAGTATGAAACATCATCAGGTGAAAAGCTCACAGACATGGTTAAAGCTCTACTAGACCTTGAAGGACTAGAGAGACTACGCCTATCTAGTGTTGAACCCAATACAATTACAGATGAGTTACTAGAAGTATTTAAAAGCTCTCCAAAATTCAAAGATCACTTTCATATTCCTCTACAGTCGGGAGATGATGAGATCTTAAAAAATATGAGACGTAAGTACACTGTTGCAGACTACAAGAAAGTAATAAATAAGATCATTACGGCCTTCCCTAATGCAGGAATTGGTGCAGATATTATTTGTGGTTTTCCTGGTGAGACAAAAGAGCAATTTGAGAATACTTATAATCTCGTTAAAGAGCTTCCTATTACACACTTCCACGTCTTCCCATACTCTAAAAGAAAGGGAACGACAGCCGGTAGAATGGATAACCATATTCATAGCGCGACTAAGAAGGAAAGAGTTAAGTCTCTTCTTCACTTAGGAGAAGCGAAGCTAGCACTCTTCTCTGAAGATCAAGTTGGTTCACAGAGTGAAGTACTTTTTGAAAGAAGAACTAAAGACGGACTCTATACAGGTTACACTACTAACTATGTTAAAGTTTACGTCGAAACTGAGCTTGAACTAAAAAACCAGATCAGAAGCGTCTATTTAAAAGAATACAAAGACGGTAAAGTATTTGCTGAGTTAATCCAATAATCACCATTACTTTACATTCAACTGACACAAAGAAAATCATAGTAAGGCATTATTAATCTTGTAAGAGTAACAGGAGATTGATTATGCCTTACAAACGTCATCTCATTATTTTATTTTTCTTATTTCTTAGTACACTAAGTTTTTCTTCATCTGCCGAGAACTCAAGTCTAGATGACAAAGACGTTTTGGAATCAAAAATGATTGTTAATGAAGAATTAAATAATCGTCTTGAGAAGATTTTATTAGAGAAACAGATTGAGATGAATAAAGACAAATTCTAAAAAGTTGTAAAAGGTCTAACCTTTTTCTTCCTTTCTTCCTTGTATATAGAGGGAGTAGTTAGCGCTACTCCCTCTTGTCATTTTAGCTTAAAAGAAATCTTTTCTAAACTTTATCTCGCTTCTCTCAGGTCCATAAGCAAGAATAGAAACTGGAATTCCCAGCTCTTTTTCAATTAACTCAATATAAGAGTTCAAGTTATCTGATAGCTCACCTTTAAAATCGTCTTCAAATGGAGGCAGGTCTGTCAGAACTGGTTCAACCTTAGAGAGATCAATTCCAGGGTAAGCACAGTCTATTTCTTCCCCATTATATTTATAAGACTTACAAACTTTAAGCTCATCCATTCCACTAAGTACATCTACCTTAGTAAGAGCAATACTAGTTAAACTCGAGCACTTTACGGCATACTTTAGTAAAGGAAGATCTAGCCAACCACATCTACGCTTACGACCAGTTGTTGCGCCAAATTCGCCACCTTTTTGTTGGATAAATTCCCCAACTTCACTAAATAGCTCTGTTGGAAAAGGTCCCTCTCCTACTCTTGTAGTATAGGCCTTAGTAATTCCTAGAACTTCATCAACCTTTCCTGAAGGCATCCCAGCACCTGTAAAGATTCCTCCATAGCTCGTGCTAGAAGAAGTTACAAATGGATAAGAACCATAATCAATATCTAGAAGTATTCCTTGGGCACCTTCAAAGAGAATATTCTTATTCTCTTTGACAGACTTATCTAAGAAACTAAACGTATCGCAAATATATGGGGAAATTAATTGCCCTAATTCAAATAACCTCGCGGCTTCTTCCTCAACACTTGGATACTCTACTTGATAAAGGTTTTTTAGAAGGAATTCTTTTTCAGTTAAATTAGCCTTTAACTTTTGAACTAAAACATCTTTATCCAAAAGATCTTTTAACTTAATCCCTTTTCTAGAAATTTTGTCTTCATAAGCTGGTCCAATCCCCTTACCAGTAGTTCCAATCTTCACTGGACCTTTAGACTCTCTCTGAGCATCAATGATTTTATTATACATTGTAATGACTGATGCATTTCCCGAGATTTTTAACTTCTTACTATTTACTTCAATTCCGTTTTGAATAACGTTTTCTAGCTCTACCTTAAAAGCTTCAGGGTCAAAGACTACACCGTGACCTACAACTGATACGCAGTGATCATGTAGAATTCCAGATGGTATGAGATGAAGAACAATTTTCTTCTCTCCTACAATAATAGTATGTCCGGCGTTGTTTCCCCCTTGATAGCGAACAACAACATCACACTTCTGACTCAATAAATCAGTGATCTTTCCTTTACCTTCATCTCCCCACTGAGAGCCAATGATTGCTAAGGATTTCATTATACTCTCACTTCATTTAAGAGGTTTTCATTGATAAAGAATTCCTTTAACTGATGAACCGCCATCTCTCCTACTCTAAATTGAGCTTCCTCTGTTGAAGCTCCAAGGTGTGGTGTCATAACAAGGTTGTCCAAAGATCTTAACTTAGAATCTTCCTCTAAAGGCTCTGTCGCATAAACATCAAATCCAGCCCCTCTAATTTTTCCAGCATTTAAAACTTCATAGAGATCATCTTCGTTTACGATTCCACCTCTAGCAGCATTAATAAGTATTGCATTTGGTTTCATTAAAGAAAGAAGTTCTTTATTAACAAGTCCTCTTGTAGCATCCATTAGAGGAGTGTGAATTGTTATAATATCACTCTCACTAAAAAGTTTTTTTAAGTCATCGCACTTACTAACATAAGAGAGATCACTTCCCTCTTGGAAAGGATCAAAGAATTGAACTTCAGGATCAAATCCACCAATTCTCTTTGCTACGATCTGACCAATTTGACCAAACCCTAGGATACCTACTTTCTTATTAGCAAGTTCATTTCCAGTAAATTTAGACTTGTCCCATCCTCCGCTCTTCATTGTAGAGTGGGCCCACGCTGTCTTTCTTAGTACAGTCATCATAAGTGCTACTGCATGTTCAGCAGCAGAGTTATTATTGGCACCTGGAGTGTTTGAAACTCTAACTCCAACTTCCTGGCAAGAAGCTTTATCAATATTATCTGTTCCAGCTCCAGCACGAATCACATACTTTAAATTTGGAGCAAGGTCTAAGTACTCTTTTGTTATTGTCGTTGCAGATCTGATAACAAGACCATTTATTTTTGGAAGTAATTCCTTCAATTCTTCTTGAGTAATTTTAGAAGAAGGATGTACGTCAAATTCGTTTGTATTCTTTAGGTCTTCAAATAGATTTTTATCAAAGCCATCAGCTACTACAATAAAAGGTTTCATGAGCCCTCCCAAGGGTCTGAGTTAGAAATTTTACGACATGAGAATTATAGGAATTTTTCTAGGGACCTAAAAGGGAAAAAGGGCCCCGAAGGACCCTTTTTTTGCCTGGGCGGGCGAATAAGTGTAAAAACCAGAATTTTTATTTAAGCTGCTATGGGTTGAAGATCCATTCTTAATTGCAGCTGCTCAAGAGTCTTCTGGAACTCTGAAAGTGTTGGTAAGTTTCCAAAATGAGTATTCTCATTCGGATTCTTTGAAATAAAATCATACAACTCGATTACGGTGGAATCCTCGCGATCTTTTAAGAACGCCCTCCAATTGGATTCTCCTTTACTCCTGTAATTCTGGAATAGATCCTTCACAAGCTCTTCTCGCGTCATAGCGCCAATTGAGACAACACTTCCGTTGCTGTCGAGTTCCAAGTGCCAAACGCGATAGTTGGACTGGTTAGCAGGATGGTGTGAATTTTCTACAGCGATTGCCATGTACATATCTCCCTCCTTAAAGGTAGTGACCCTAATGGTCTTTTACTCAAGAAACATCCTGTTAGTTGAGTTGTGTGTGTAAGAGTTTAAGCTTCCTGCTTATCCTCAAATAAAGCATATGATAACTGGAGTAAGAAAGTCTCTTACATAAGACTAACAAAGGGATTCGGCCCTGTTCGACAATGTAAGATAAACTGGAGTCGCCATGGAAAATTGGTGTCAAAAATGATCAAGTTTTTGTCAAGACAGCCGCGAGCACCGCGCAAAGGCCGACTTAATCCATAAGAGATTCAGGGCCAAAAAGCGCCACAACATCTTGGCCTATTGAGAAATCAAAATTACTCTTAAGCACCTTGGCATAAAGGGGTCTACTTTTTAGGTACTCTAATTTTATAAGGTAAACATTCTCATCACTTTCAATTATTTCTACAATTTTACAATTTATATAGTGAGCGAAGTTACTCTTTAATGTTGGGTCTGGGGCTAAAATAATATGATTGGAGTGAATAAGATAATCACTTGTAGATTTATCTATAAAATTTAATTTTAAAGAATGTACATCTTCCTTTCTTAGAATATTAATTGGTCCTCGAGGGTCTAAATTTCTCAAGGCCTCTTCTCTATTCATAACCTGGAGAGGTTCTCCACGTTGCATATATATAACTTCATCACAAAGCGCGCTTAGCTCCTCCATAGAGTGAGTCACCATAAGAATTGGTATCTTAAATTCTGTATTAATCTTTAAAATTAAATCGAGAATTTCTTTCTTCGCTTTAGTGTGAAGTGCACTAAGAGGCTCGTCCATGAGAAGGATATCGGCCGCTGAGAGAATTGATCTTGCAATAGAGACTCTCTGAACTTCACCACCAGAGAGCTTGTGTATTCTTTTATGAAGTAGGCTCTCAATCTCTAGGGCCTTAACTATTTCATCAAGAGAGTACTTTATTTTTTGACATCTCTTAACTGCAAACTCAAGGTTCTTTAAAACATTTAAATGCGGAAAGAGTGAATTTTTCTGAAAGACATAACCAATAGAGTAATCACCTTCAAAATGAATTTCTCCTTCAAAGTCTTTTTCTACCCCAGCAATACAATTTAAGAAAGTTGTCTTTCCACTACCAGAATCTCCATAGACAATAGTAATAGATTCTTTGGAGATCTTAAAATCACCAGAACAAAACTCAAATCCTGAATATATCTTTCTTATATTTCCCTCAATCATTTAAGTCTCTCTCTGATAATGTATTCAAAAAGTAAATAACGATAAGAGTAAAAAATGAAAAGAGTAACATGACTAAAGAAAGTTGATGGGCCTTTGAAAACTCAAGCGCTTCTACATGATTAAAAATATCTATTGAGACTACTCTCGTTACTCCCGGAATATTTCCTCCTATCATCATCACAACACCGAACTCTCCAATGGTGTGAGCGAAACTTAGAATACTTCCTAGCAATAGCCCCTTCTTACTCAAGGGAAGAATTATATTAATGAAGCGATCCCACCTCTTTGCTCCCATAAGCCTTGCTGATTCCAAATAAATTTTAGGAACGCTATCAAAGGAATTAATGAGAGGTTGTACACAAAATGGAAGAGAGTAAATGACAGAACCAATAACAAGCCCAGTGAAATTAAATGTTAAATTTCCAGAGAAGCCAAGAGTTCTCAAGCTAGTTGAAAGCCATCCGTTAGGGTTTAAAATGATTAGTAGATAAAAGCCTAATACCGTCGGAGGTAGAACTAAAGGAAGAGAGAGTATGGCCTCTATAAAGATCCGATACCTCTTCTTCACCCTTACAACAAGGTAGGCAAGAGGCATTGAGATAAGAACGAGAAAGATCGTTGTAACAAATGCAACTTTTAAAGTTAGAAGAATTGAGTTCATACATTCTCCGAAACTTTGTATCCAAATGTCTTAATCATATCTTTTACTTTCTTTGATTTTAAAAAAATAAAGAAGTGCTTCATTTCATTTTTAAATTTACTTCGCTTTAAAATAATACATTCCTGCTCTATTGGATCGTAATCACCTTCACTAATTTCTTGATATGTATTTGTATCTACTTTATCTGCGATGAGAAGGGATTTGGCAACAAAACCAGAAGAGCTATTTCCTGTTCGAATATATTGATAAGTTGAACCAATATTATTTCCATAGACAAGCTTTGATGTGACATCATTAAAAAGATCATTCTTAACTAGTGCTTGCTTAGCAGCTCTACCATAGGGAGCCAGCTTTGGATTGGCAATGGCAACCTTCCCTTTGAGAGATGTAGCTACATCTTTCCAGTTTTCAACTCTTTTACAACTAGGGCAAATGAATGCAATCTTTCCACTGGCATAGGTAAAGCGACTACTATCAATCGTTAACTTATCAGCACTTAACTTCTCTACAGTTGACGTATCGGCCGAAAAGAAAGCATCGAAAGGAGCACCATTTCTTATTTGAGAATATAAGCTTCCAGTTGAACCAAGACTAATCTGTAATTGAACACCATGCTCTCTCTCGTAGAGTTTTACGATTTCTTTCATAGTGTGACTAAAGTTAGAGGCCACCGCAATTAGCGGAGAAGCCTCTATACTAAGATTTGAAATAAATATAAAAAGACACGCAGTGAAAAATTTCACTACGCATTCTCGTCATACTCATCGTGACCGGGGATCTCTTCAGGAAGAGGATCAATAAAGCTAATTCCGAGGTGAACAAGTCTCGTTCCAGCATCACAATTTGGTCTTGTATTCTTACCAATGACAATTCCTGATCGATCTGCAAATATCTCTTCTTTAACTTGTCCAAACACATCGTAGACTATGGCAATCAGCTGTCCTTTCTTAACTGTGTCAGTTAATCCAGGGAGAACATCGACCACTCCACCTTTAGTTGAATTAATCCAATAAGACTCGTCACAAATAGCGGCATTAGTTACTAGATCTTGAACTTCACCATCAATCATCTTTAGAAATTTCATTGTATTTAAAATACCTTCAAGAGTTTCATCAATTAATGAGTGCTGAAAGGCATTTGGATTTCCAATCTCAATAGTGATTGCAGGTATTCCATTTTTATTGGCCCAGGACCTTAAAGTTCCTTCCTCATCGTATTTCTTAACAATGATTTGAGGATTCTGAAGATATGCAAGCCTTTGACATTCTTCATCTTCAATATCTGCTCTAATATAAAGACTGTTCACTCTTCCGTGACTTGCAGTGTGAAGGTCTAGGAGATAATTAAACTTAGAAACAATTTTATTTATAAAATGATGAGCATAGATCTTACTAGGACTTCCGGCAGGCTGCCCTGGCATGATTCTATTGAGGTCAACATTGTCTGAGAATTGCCTTTGGTTAAGTAAGTAACCAGGTGTATTTGAAATAGGTACTAGAACAAGAGTTCCTTTAAGTTTCTTTGGATCAACACTTTCTATCAATTTAAAAATTGTAGAAATTCCATTTAACTCATCCCCATGTAAAGCTGCTGTCACCCCTAGAGTCTTTCCTTTTTCCATTCCCCTAATTATGACAACAGGAACTTTCCAAGGAACGCCTAGAGAATTATCTGCTACATGAATTTGCAATCTGTGAATTTCACCTCTTTTAAGTGAGGAGATTTTCAAATCATCTTTTGTTTTTACTGTTAATATCTTTTCCATACCTTCCTCTAAATCATAATCTCATTAATGAGAGACTTATCATTATCCAGCGATTTAAATAATTTCTTTCTGAAATTACCTTTTTTATTAATTAAATTTAATGACATCTTATCAATGGCCACAATTGTAAGAACTGTTTGAATATAGGCTTCAATTAAATCATCCGTCCCAATCCCTAACGTGTTAAAATCTTTTCTATCCATTAATAGAAGTCTTGAAGTATCTGAAGACCACTTATTATCACCAAGCTTTTCAGAAAGATTCGTTCCCAGAACTTCCCAGCTATTCCCTTCTATTGTAGGCTCAAGAGCAGACTTCGCCCTCCTTGCATAAATGGCACAAGGAAAGAACCCTTTAGGAGTTGAGTAGACGAGAACTCTTAAATCGGCAATAAACGTCTTCCCCTTCTTATTAGGTATTGTCCCAATATGAAAATACTTTCCTGCCGACGTTGTCGAACTCCAGTCATAATGACCAATCAAACTTTGAACAATAAATTGATCGTAGTCATGTTCTAACTTCATAAAGTCATCCAGTTCAGACTCAGAAGTTATTGTGTAAACACCCTGTCCAGCATTTGAGTAAGGGTTCTTAACGACGGCCTTTCCTCCAAACTTCTTAACCCACAGAGGAATTTCTAACTTAGAAACATCCTTAATCGTCTCTGGCATAAGAATCTCTAACCCAGATTCTGCAATCTCAGAGTTGAAAAGCTCATAGGCCTTATTTGCCAACAATTTATTTCGCCCGCCAGAGAGACAGACGAGAGTTGGATTATAGATTAGCGTCTTAGTTTCAATTGGAATTCTATTCCAAGGCTTTTGAGTTACATATCTAAAAGCTGCACGAATAGGTATCTTCTCACCATCTTTTTCTACATGCATAACACCATCAATGAAGCTAATCAGTGAGTCACTTCCATGATAGTGAGATACAAGTAACACTTCCTCTCCCGTAATATCTGCAATCGTTGCAGCATAGCCAGAAGTCTCCATATAATTCTTATCATAAATTACGGCAAGCTTTCCGCTAGGAAGTCTCTTCTTTTTTAAAAGAGGAATAAAGGAATTTTCAATCAACCCTTTATAACCTCTATACTCATCTGACTCCGAGGCAGCGGGCATAGATTTTTGCCCCGAAGGACAAGAGTTTGTCTCAAGGACAACCATTTTTCTATTTCCCATTTCAGTTGCAACGTAGAAAAGGTCTGCTCCCCCCCAGTGAAAATTGGAAGATTGATATTTTAAAATTTCACTTAAGGCCTTTGGGCAAACTTGAGGATTGAGATGAACATAGCGATTAACAATTCTATCGTGATTTAATGTAAAGAAATGTCCAACCATCGAATGGAGATGAGAGTTTAAAGACTTTGGGTAAAAATGTTTTTCAACCTCAAATCCGTCGGGCTTAAAAACTTCAATTTCATTCTGCATTTTATTCTCCAAAACTATAATTTATTCTTCAATAACTGATAACCATAGCCATTGTAATTCTTCTTTATAATTCCCCAAACAGATGTTTGAAGCTCTTCAACCTCACCAAGCACAATAATATTCTTATTGGCACAGAACTTCTTCTTGGCCGCCTCAGGAACTATCGTAAAGGCCAATCCTTGTGCGGTTACCATTTCAAGAAGATCTCTCTCATCACCTTCACCTATTATTTTTGGTGTGATTGAATTTTTGGAAAAGAATAACTCTATTTCATATTTTAAGTAAGAATTTTTTGTGTAATTAAAAAAGGGAATCTTCCCCAAAGATTCGGGAAAACCTCTTCGATACTTTTGGTATTTCTTGTGGGCGACAACGTAAGTCTTATTCGCCCCCACTCGGTAGGAACTCATTGAGCCTGACGTGAGATCTTGTCCATCTGTAAAAACGATATCTAAATTTTCTTCCTCTAGATCTGCAAGCAGCAAATGCTTTTGCCCCTCTTTAACATTAACTACAATCTCGTCTTGATTAAAAAGCGGTAAGATTGTCTCATAGAGAAAATGATGGGACATAAAATGAGTGACACCAATATCAATCGACTTCTTTGGCAATTGAATCTGATTACGAAGCCTTCTCGTCAACTCCCTTCCTTGAGTAAAAATACCCTCGGCATAGTTGAGGGCGAACTCTCCCTCCGTTGTAAGAAATAAGCTTCGATTTCTTCTCTCAAAGAGACTGCAATCAAAGTACTCTTCCAGCAATTTAATTTGATCACTAATTGTCGGCTGAGACACGAAGAGCTTCTCCGATGCCGCTTTAATTGAGCCCTCTTTTGCAACAATGTAAAAGTAGTATAAGTGGTTAAAATTAAGTCTTTCCATAGTAAACCTCAATTAACTTTAAACTAATTATTATCGCAATTAAAACGATTTTTATTATTTTTTGAACTACCTGATAATTAGACAATCTTAGTCAATGGAGACGCTTATGAAGATCATTTTAGCCACAGTCATTTTATTCTCGACACTGACGTCTGAATCTCACGCAAAACTTAAGTGTAATCCTCAAAAGTCTCTAGAGATCTCTTGCTCTGACATCAAAGATCACAAGAGAGAAGGCTTCTGCTTAAAGATAGCAAAGAAAGATAAATTAACAGAATCAAAGAAAGTAAGAATTTGCCAATCATTACCAAGAAAAATGAGAAGGAAATAATTAAGGAGTTAACATGAAAAACCTAAAAAGAAATTCAATCATTGCCCTATTACTTATCGCTTTTGTATCTATTTTCAATAGTACATCTGCAGTAGCAAACGAAGCCGATACTTCAAGCGCGCAATTCGAATCTACAGATGATTCGACTTCAAGCTCTTCATCTTCAACTTATGTAAGTGATGACGAAGAAGAGGAAACGACGACAACTACAACAACGCTTGATGACGATACTTCATCATTCAACTCTGCAGACTCTGACTCAGATATTTAATTAAAGAATAGCTCCAAGGGCATCTGCTCTTGGGGCCTTTAAGATAAAATCTCTTCCACACACGCCAATAATTCTTTAAAACGCACTGGCTTCTTAAATACTCTTTTAACATTTTCTGGAAGCTTGGCGGACTCGACATCTAAATATCCAGTCACAAAAATTATTTTATTAAAGCTTGGAGCTGACTCACCTATTAGCCTGGCCAATTCAAAACCATCACCGTCGGGCATTTTAACATCACTTATCACCAGATCGAACTCTCCACTCGAGAAGACTTCTGCACCTTTATTACCACTGTGCGCAACAGTGATATCATGTCCACGGGACTCAAATAAATCGGCCATCATTTCACAGATTTGAATTTCGTCATCGACGATTAAAATTTTACTCATAGCATACCTCAAGAAAAATTGTATCATCACTCTAGGCCTACAAGGCGCACAAAAAGCGCTTTTCTCTCAATTCTTTTTCTGTAGCTTTTACAATGGTGCCTTATTTCAACTAGATAGAACATTAAAAGACACGAAGCAAAAAGAAGAACGGTTGTCTATTGAGCATCTTTCATATAAATACTTAATTTACTGATTATATTAACAAAACCGGTAGATCTATGTCTGAAAACATTTTAAGTATTAAAAACCTAACAATTGAATTTAAATCAGAAGACGAAACTGTTCGCGCAGTAAAAAGTCTAAACCTCGATATCCCTAAAGGTAAAACTGTTGGACTCGTTGGTGAATCTGGTTCAGGAAAGTCTGTTACATCTCTTGCGATCATGGGACTTATTCCTAACCCTCCAGGGAAAATATCAGAAGGACAAATTCTCTTTCATGGTGAAGACTTAACTAAGATGAGCCAAGATCAAATGAGAAAAATCAGAGGTAATAAAATCGCAATGATTTTCCAAGAGCCGATGACTTCTCTAAATCCAGTTTATACAGTTGGTAATCAAATTGATGAAGTTCTTATGCTTCACCAAGATAAATCCGCAAAAGAAGCGAGAAAGAGAACGATTGAACTATTAGATGAAGTTGGTATTCCTTCTCCATCTGAGTCAGTTAATAAGTACCCTCACCAAATGTCTGGTGGTCAAAAACAAAGAGTTATGATTGCCATGGCCATGGCCTGTGAGCCAGAGCTCTTAATTTGTGACGAGCCGACAACTGCACTTGACGTTACAATTCAGAAGCAAGTTCTTGAGCTTATGTTTGACCTTCAAAGAAAACATGGAATGTCGATGCTCTTCATTACTCACGACTTAGCAGTTATTGCTGATATCGCTGATGAAGTTGCCGTTATGTTCCGTGGTGACCTAGTTGAGAAAAATACAACAAAGAAATTATTTGAAAACCCAGAGCATCCTTATACTAAAGGTCTTTTAGCTTGTAGACCGTCACTGGTAGAAAATACAAAGAGACTTCTTACTGTTGAAGACTTCGTAGGTGGAGTTGCTGCTGATGAGAAGAACCTTGAGCCTTTAAAGAAAGAAATCAAGGTTGCTAGAGAAATTGATGAAAACGAGAATCCTGTCATTCTAGAAATCAAAGGATTCAAAAAATACTTCCCAATTAAGGGTGGGCTATTTGGAAGAACAGTCGATCACTTCAAAGCGGTAGATGATGTTAATATTAAAGTTAGAAAAGGTAGAACTTTAGGGCTTGTTGGTGAGTCAGGATGTGGGAAGACGACTTTAGGTAGAAGTATCCTTAGATTGATTGAGCCAACTGAAGGTGAAGTTTTCTACCATGGACAAGATATTACAAAGATCACTCCAGAAGAGATGAGAATACTTAGAAGAAAGATGCAGATTATCTTTCAAGATCCGTACTCATCACTAAATCCAAGAATGACTATTGGAGATATTATTACTGAGCCAATGGTTATCCATAATATTGGAAACTCTAAGAAAGAAAGGTATCAAGTTGCCGCTGACCTACTTGAAAAAGTTGGCCTTAAAGGTGATCACCTAAATAGATATCCACACGAATTCTCAGGTGGACAGAGACAAAGAATTTGTATCGCCAGAGCACTTGGACTTAAGCCTGAGTTCATCATTTGTGATGAGTCTGTTTCGGCCCTAGACGTTTCAGTACAGGCCCAAGTTCTAAACCTACTACAAGATCTTCAAGATGAATTTGACCTTACTTACATCTTCATTTCTCACGACTTGTCAGTTGTTAAGTATATCTCTGATGAGATTTGCGTTATGAATAAAGGTAAGATTGTAGAGTATGCAACGTCTGACGAAATCTATAAGAATCCAAAAGATCCTTATACGCAAAAATTACTTGGCGCTATTCCGAAAGGGATTCCAAAAGAGCTTCTTCAAGATCAACAATAAAAAACATAGACCCTCACTTAGTGAGGGTTTTTTTTTGCCTAATTTCAACACATTGCAAACTTACCTTTGGGAAATTCTAACCAGATAGATATATTATAGTTTCATTCACATTTCCATGTTATAACTTATTGATATATAAGATAAGTTAATAAAGTTAATTTATTTAGATTAACTTTATTAACCTGCGGAGTTATACAAAATGACTACTACAGAACTAGGAAAATACATTTTAGACAATTCTGGCTTTGTACTACTAGTGCTTGCACTTAACTTTGGGATTCTCTTTCTCATTAACGCTTCTTCGTCTATTAAGGCGTCAATACTAAAAGACCTTATCTATATTCCAGCTAGAAATAGAAAAGAAAATGTCCTCCTCCTAGGAGGGCTGGCCATGGCCTTTTCCAATATAATAGTTATGCACAATATCTACTCTAGTGATGTGGTGGGTACTAGCGATAAATTTTCGGCCCTAGGATATATTCTCGGCGTTTTTATTTTAACTATTCAAGGATACCTAGACGATAAATTTGAACTTTCTATTAAGGCCAGACTTATAGCTCAAGGTTTTACGCTCCTAACCTATTCTGTCTTTTTACACTTTATTTTCCCTATTCAGAGCTCTCTGGCATTTATTCTGCTAATAGTGATCTGGGGCTTCGGAATATTGAATGGCTCACATATAATTGAAACAGCTCAAACTATGAGTATAAAAGTATCGACTTTGATACTCTTCTACTTCTTTGCTGTCGCTTACTATTTTAATTTCTTACACCTAAGTTATATTATCGCACTTGTCTGGGTGCCGATTGCATGTTTTTGGATCTTTAAACTATTTAAGAAAAATATACGCCTAGGTGAAATTGGCCCTAATGTTCTGGCATTAAGTTATATTTTTATAGCAACTCAAGTCTATTTGAGACTTACAGGTATAATGTCACAAACGAGTTCGTTACTTATCGTACTCATTCCACTTTCCATTCCTATGGGTGAAGTTTTCTTTAATTTGACGAAGAGACTTTTTCAACGAAGTTATAAAGATACTAAGAGAAGCAATCTCTTTCTCCATGTACTTTCTAATGAGAATGAAAGGTTTGTTTCTCACCAAATTACAAAGATTGTAAGTATGTACACCCTGATTATGATGACTTCATTCTTCATTATTGCCTACTATGGTGGAACGGCTAAATATATCTTGGCCTTTTTCACGACAACTCTTCTATTAATGGCCTCTTACTTTCTTCAGGCCAAGAAATGCTCTGTGCTTTCGAAAGAAAAAAGGGATTTTGGAAATATTAATAATTTCTCTCACGACAACGGTCTCATTAAAAAAGATTTAGTCGAAACCTTCGATGTAGACTCAGAAAACGAATAGGCAAAAACATACTTATTATCATTCAAAACTTATGAATTAATGTATAATTATTAGGTATTTGTTAGGGAGATATTAGACAATGCCTATAATTTCATCATCAACACTAAAACCATCAAAGCTTCTAAAAAATGGACATATTCAAACTCTTTATCCGTACTTCTTTAGAAAGGTAAAAGATGTTTCTTACTCAAGAAAGAGATTATTTACTAGTGATAATGACTTTTTAGATATTGATATTAGTGATGTGAATTCAAAGAAACTACTAATACTCTCTCACGGGCTGGAGGGTTCATCAGATACTCAATATATTCGAGGAATGACTAGGCATTTTAATAATGTTGGTATCGATGTTGTTTCTTGGAATATGAGAAGTTGTTCAGGTGAGTTGAATTGGACAGAGAAGTTTTATCACGCAGCAACTATTTCAGACCTTGAAATGGTCATCGACTTTGCTCTTGCACAAAAAGAATATGAAGAAGTATACCTTCTTGGCTTTAGCCTTGGCGCTGCTCTGACGACAAACTACTTAGGTCTTAAGGCTAAATCAGTTAATTCAAAAATCAAGAAGGCTGTTGTTTTCTCTGCTCCTTGTGACTTAAAGTCATCTATCAAAGAGCTTTCAAGGCCAATTAATAAAATGTACTTAGAGAACTTTCTAAGTACTATGAGAAATAAGATCCTTGAAAAGCATCGCACTATTGGCCTAAGCAAAGTCGATATTAAAGACCTTAGTAAAATAAAGACATTTCAAGATTTCGATAACAGGTTCACAGCTCCACTACACGGGTTCATTGATGCCAATGATTATTATGAAAAAGGTAGCTGCAAGGATAAGATCAAAAATATTGCAATTCCAACACTAATGGTTAATGCCAAGAATGATCCCTTTCTTGGAGATGACTGCTATCCTGTTCATGAAGCAAAAGAAAATAAGAACTTCTTCTTAGAGATGCCTCAGTCCGGTGGTCATGTTGGTTTCTTAGAAAGCTTGAGAAAAGATGTACTCTGGTCAGAGTTGAGAGCTCAGGCCTTTATATTTGATGATGAAATAAGAAGGGCCGAATAATTCGGCCCTAAGTTTTAATCTCTAATTGTTAAACTATAGTCATTCGCTGCGCCTTTATATCCGTAAACTTGAACATAATACTTACCTTTCGCTAGAGACTTAGTTACCTCTTCAACGTTTTTAGTACTAAGAGAGCTCGCTACTACTTTCTTATTCTTATCAAAGATTTTCATATCAAGATCGCCTCTACTATGAGTGAACTCAATTTTTACAGAAACACTACTTGTTCTAGAGACCTCAAAAGAAAAGAAGTCGTTCTCATTCTTTGATAAGCTATAATCTTCAGAGTGATTTGTATCTAAGGCCTTAGCTGTTTCAAATGAGTCGTTCTCTACATTCTGCGAAGAGACAGTTACATGCATTTTATAAGTGTTTACAGCACCTTTATATCCAAAGACTACAAAGTATACTTTCTCCCCTGTTGATACATATGAGAATTCTTCATTATCACTTGATGATTCAACTTTCTTTACAACTCCACCTGAGCTATTTACTAAGTAAACATCTAGGTCTCCCTTTGAGTGAGAGAATTTAACAGAGACAGAGACTTGTGCTCCACGTGCAGCTTTTAATGAGTAATAATCTAGGTCATCAGAGCTCTCAACGCTAAGTCCACTTAGGGTTTCGCTAGATCCCTTTAGTGAAAATGCTTTTGAAAGAGTATTATTATCCTCTGTTTGATCTCCAGAGCTTGGTGTTCCACCACCAAGTAAACTTGGAAATCTCGCATTTATCACTGGTACAATTTCACTCATCTTTACGGCATAATTCTCGTAACCTCTCCCCATTCCATTATTTCCAAGGCCTGCGTGATGGAGACCAACGACTTTATGAGAACTGGCATCAAACATTGGTGATCCTGATGATCCCCCTAAAGTAT
Source organism: Halobacteriovorax marinus SJ (assembly GCF_000210915.2). NCBI lineage: Bacteria > Pseudomonadati > Bdellovibrionota > Bacteriovoracia > Bacteriovoracales > Halobacteriovoraceae > Halobacteriovorax > Halobacteriovorax marinus. Next base: position 520,661 of record NC_016620.1, on the reverse strand, counting down.
CAGCATTATGTGTATACTCATCTGCTACTTCAGTAATACTTCCCTTGGAATATTTCTTAGTCCAATCACAGTTTCGACTAGAGTAGTAATCACAATTTTGTTGAACAATATAAACTGAAGTCCCTGTGCTTTTATGAGAAGAATCGATCTCAACAAACCCAAACTTTCTTCCCGGACTTCCCGAACACTTTAAAAGTGCGAAATCAAACTCAGCATTATTCATTAGAAAGGTACTACAGTCATACTCTTCCCAATTAGATTCTGAAACCCCTTTGAGGTGTCTAAAGCTTGCCGTCACACCTTCAGCATAGGCAGCCGAAGGAATACAATGCTCATTAGTCATAAGAACATCTTCTGAAATTAAAAAGCCCGTACATCTTGAGCCCATCACTGGTAAAGTTACATCTGCTACAGGAGAAGATGCTTTTCTAATAGAATTTGTCGTTGATAGATCGGAAATTTCTTTCCAATCAACAGATCCAATAATGATTTGAGAATCAAAAAGGGCCGGGTCACTTGAGCTTGTCTCATCGTTTTTTCCACATGAAATAACAAGGGCGAAAGTGAATGTTAGAAGTAAAAGGTTCTTTGGTAGGCATTTTAATGAGGTGATCATCATAATTAAGGACTCCCTTTCCTAAGTATGAATTTTCCAGAAAGAACATCTGGAAAAGTTGAAAAAGAATATACCTAGAGGGATGAGTAATGACTCATGTTTTTTACTAACAACTTCTTGCAAGAAACTCTTAAAAATTTTTTCCAATTTTTAAGAGTTTATACTTCTTTGTTTTAAGGGATGGTCACTTTGACACTTGATTTTATCAATATAGATCGACGATTGAGAGGTCTCCATCTTTTAAAGAGCGTATTTCCTTTGGGAGAACAGAGACGATTGTCTCTTCAAGAGCATCAATTATCTTCTCTTTTAGAAAAGTTCTTCCGTATACGATAGAAACTTCTCTCGTTGGTGCTGGCTTGTGAAACTCTCTAATCATTTTCTTTCTCTGAGTACTCAAGTCTAAAGTTGCGAGATATGGAAGAAGAGTATAGCCAGAACTTTGAACGACTAAGTTCTTCAATGTTTCTAAGTTTCCAGATTCAAATCTTAAATTCTTATAACTACTCATTTCAAGATTCATAGTACAAACCTTCAAGACTTGAGTTCTAAGACAATGTCCTTCGTTTAATAACCAGAGACTATTCTTAGAAAGATCTGACTCTCTTACTTTCTTCTTCTTATATAAATCTTGATCAGGAGATGTAAATAAATAGAAAGGCTCAAAGAAGAGAACCCTTTCAATTAATGAAGGCTCTTGTAGCGGAGTCACTAAAATTGCAGCATCAATCTCTTCTTTATCTAAGAGTTCAATAATTTCATCTGTCTTAAACTCTTCAATCACTAACTCTACTCGTGGATAGTTGTCGGCAAACTTCTTAGCGAAGAGAGGAATGATATAGGGAGCGAGAGTTGGAATAACTGCAAGTCTAAACTTTCCAGAAACTTCTCCTTGTGAGTTTTCGAGTATGTGAAAAATTCTATTATACTCCTTGATCACAACCTGAGCTTGCTTAATAACCTTCTCACCTTCAATTGTCGGAAGAATAGGAGATTTCGAGCGATCAAAAATAATGATCCCTAACTCGTCTTCTAACTTTTGCAACTGCATACTTAGAGTTGGCTGAGTCACATTGCACTCTGCTGCTGCCTTTTTAAAGTGACGATGCTTATTTACTGCAACGACATACTCTAGTTGTGTTAAAGTCATAATTTTTTCTCCTATTAATTGCCTTAATAAGTATAATAAAGATAATATCACTCTACAATAATGCTTTTAAAAATCAGGGGAGCTTCGGCTGAGAGGAGTATTAACTCGACCCTTTACTTGATGCAGGTAATGCTGCCGTAAGGAGACCAATGAAAGAATTAAATCCTTCTATTAATCTAATTGATACTATTTCTACTCTCGACTGGATTGTATTTTGCACAGTACTCATTCTCACTGGCGCAAGTGTCATCTGGGGAATGTCAAAAAGAGAGAAAATCTCTCAAACCCAAGATGAGAGTTCGACTTATCTAGACCTTCTACTAATGGGAAGGCAGCTCACACTTCCACTCTTTATCGCGACACTCGTAGCGACTTGGTATGGAGGAATTTTTGGAGTAACTGAGATAGCTTTTAACCAAGGGATATTTAACTTCGTCACTCAAGGGGCATTCTGGTACGTGGCCTATATTATTTTTGCTTTCTTTATCATTAATAAAATATCCCATATGCAAGCTGTGACACTACCTGATCTTATTGGAAAGATGTTTGGTCCAAAATCTGCTAAATTAAGTGCGGTATTCAACTTCTTCAACGTCCTGCCTATTGCCTATGCAATTAGCCTTGGTATTTTCTCTCAAATGATCTTTGGTGGTGAGCTTTGGCTAAATACAACAATTGGTGTTTTCTTTGTACTTCTCTACTCGATGTGGGGAGGATTTAGGGCGGTTGTTTTCTCTGACCTCGTTCAATTCTTTGTCATGTGCTTAGGCGTATTCTTAGTTCTCGCTATGAGTGTTGCGAACTTTGGTGGACTTGGGTTCTTAAAAGAGAGCTTACCTTCAAGTTATTTTTCCCTCACCGGTAGTGTTGGAATTGGGACAACATTAGTTTGGGGATTTATTGCTCTCTCTACCTTGGTCGATCCAAACTTCTATCAAAGGTGTTTTGCTGCAAACTCTCCTAAAACGGCCAAGAAGGGTATCCTAATCTCAACTTGTATCTGGTTTTGCTTCGATATTTGTACAACTTTTGGAGCTATGTACGCTAAGGCCACTATGCCCGAAGCCAATTCCGCCCACGCTTACCTTTTATATGCGGCACAGATTCTGCCAGATGGACTAAGAGGATTTATGCTCGCTGGTATATTGGCGACAATTCTCTCCACAATAGATTCATACCTCTTTCTAGCCGGGACAACATTGGCCTACGACTTAGCACCTAAGAGGCTTAGGTCTAAACCGATGATGCATCACTTAGGGGTTCTACTTGTAGGAGTTTTGGCAATTATAATGGCACAAGTTTTCAATGGTGATATTAAAACGGTTTGGAAAACTCTTGGAAGCCTATCGGCGGCTTGTCTACTCTTTCCAGTTCTCTTTGGATATATTTTCCCTGGAAGAATTAGCGATAAGCAATTTGTAACAACTTGCCTACTCGGCGTTATTACAACTTCCTATTGGCGCAACGCAACTCATCAAGGATTCTGGCAAAATGTTGACGAGCTCTATATCGGAGTTTTAACAACGGGAAGCACCCTTGTAATTTTCTATTTTTATCCACAATTTAAACAACTTGCCTCAGCGCGCAAAGGTTAGAAAAAAGCTCTGATTTCGTGCCATTTTATTATCTTTGAATTATTCTTGTAGACTTTAAAATCAAGTAAAAAAAGGATAATTCGATGAGCACGAATCCTACTAATGAAGAAAAAAATAAACAAGCACTTAACTACCATAATGGGGAAAGACCGGGAAAAATTGAAGTTGTCCCAACTAAGGCCTGCCTAACAGCGGAAGACCTTTCTCTAGCCTACACACCAGGTGTTGCAGTTCCTTGCCTAGAAATTGCAAAGAACCCAGAAGATGCCTTCAAGTACACAAGTAAAGGAAACCTTGTTGGAGTTATTTCCAATGGAACAGCTGTTCTTGGACTTGGTGATATCGGGGCCCTCGCAAGTAAGCCAGTAATGGAAGGAAAGGGAGTACTCTTTAAGCGCTTCGCAGACGTTGATGTTTTCGATATTGAAGTTAATGAGCCTACAGTAGAAGGGATGGTAAACGTTGTTAAATCTCTTGAACCTACTTTTGGTGGTATTAACTTAGAAGATATTAAAGCTCCTGAGTGTTTTGAAATTGAAAAGCAATTAATTGAAAAAATGAATATTCCTGTTTTCCACGATGATCAACATGGAACGGCTATCATTGCTTCAGCAGGTTTTATCAACGCGATTGAAATTGCTGAAAAGAAAATGGATCAAGTTAAAGTAGTTTTCAGTGGAGCCGGAGCTGCTGCAATGGCATGTGCAAAACTATTCTTTAATTTAGGTGTAAAAAATGAAAACCTTTTAATGTGTGACTCTAAAGGAGTTATCTATAAAGGTCGTGAAAACGGAATGAATATTTATAAGGAAGAATTCGCAGTTGAAACTAATTGCAGAACTCTTGCAGACGCACTTGATGGTGCAGATGCATTTATCGGTTGTTCAGCGAGAGGTGTTCTCAATGCTGACATGGTAAAGACTATGGCAAAAGATCCAATTATCTTTGCAATGGCAAACCCAGAACCAGAGATTTATCCTCATGAAGCTCACGAAGTAAGAACTGACGTTATTATGGCCACAGGAAGATCTGACTTCCCTAACCAAGTTAATAATGTTCTTGGATTCCCATTTATCTTCAGAGGAGCTCTAGACGTTAGAGCAACTAAGATTAATGACGAGATGAAACTTGCTGCAGTTAGAGCGCTTGCTAGTCTTGCAAAAGAAGAAGTTCCTGAAGAAGTAAAAATGGCCTATGCCGGACAGAACTTTAAGTTTGGTAGAGAGTACTTAATCCCTAAGCCATTCGATACAAGAGTTCTCACAAGAGTCTCACCTGCAGTTGCTAAAGCTGCAATGGACTCAGGTGTAGCAAAACATCAAATTAAAGACCTTAACGAATATGCTAAGCAACTAGAAGAAAGACTTGGAAGCTCGGCAAGATTCCTTAAGTCTCTAAGAGACAGATTGAGCTCTAGAGTAGAAAAGAATAAGAAGAAAACAAGAGTTGTTTTTGCTGAAGGTGCGAATACGAGAATTCTTGAAGCAGTTAAATTGCTACAAGAGGAAGGAAGAATCGAACCAATTCTCCTAGGTAATAAAGAAATTATCTTAAAGAGAATGGATAAACTTGGTCTATCTGGACTTAAAGAATTGGAAATTATCGAACCTACAAAGCATGAAAGATTCAAAGAGTTCTACAGAGAATATTGCTCAATGAAACAGAGAAACGGCGTAAGTATCTACCATGCAGAAGATAAGATGGCACAAGAGAATTACTTCGGCGCCATGATGGTTAGAAAAGGAATGGCCGATACAATGCTCTCAGGTCCAACTCTAAGTTACCCTGAGTGTTTTAAGCCAATCATCAACGTTGTTGGTACACAAGAATCAATGAAGGCCGCTGGTGTCTATATCCTTATTTTTAAGAATAGAATTCTCTTCTTAGCTGATACTACTGCTCAAGTTGATCCTTCACCAGAAGATCTATGTGATATTGCAAAGTCTACTTCAAAACTATTTAAGCAACTTATCAACAGAGATCCAAATATTGCATTTGTAAGTTACTCTAACTTTGGTTCAAATAATCATCCAGGTGCCAAGAAGATGAAACAAGCTGTAAAGCTATGTCATGAGCGCTACCCATCACTAAACGTTGAAGGTGAGATGCAAGCAGATGTTGCAGTTAATGCTTATATCAGAGAAAAGCTCTTTAGCTTTGCCGATATGAAAGGACCTGCGGACATTCTAATATTCCCAGATCTAAACTCTGCAAATATTAGTTACAAACTCTTACAGCAATTAAGTGATGCTGATGCAATTGGACCAATTCTAGTAAGTATGAATGATACAGTTAATATTATTCAAAGAACGGCTACAATTTCTGAAATTGTAAATATGTCTAATATCACTGCACTACTAGCAGAAGAAGAGAAAGAGGAGTAGTAATGGCCTTCACTAAGAAAATCGTTAATACAGACCTTGCCCCAGCGGCAGTAGGAACATATTCTCAAGGAGTAGAGCACAATGGTGTTTTCTACTTCTCAGGACAAATTGGTATTGACCCAAAGACTTCTGTATTACTGGAAGGTTTTGAAGCACAACTAAATCAGATTATGAAAAATATCGATGGGCTTTTAGAGTCTCAAGGTATTGATAGAACTCACATTATCAAAACGAGTATCTTTGTTACTGATTTAGGAAAGTTCAATCTCGTGAACGAAGCTTATATTAAATACTTTCAAGAGCCATATCCAGCAAGAAGCTGTGTTGAAGTTCCAAATCTTCCTAAAGGTGCACTTGTTGAGATTGAAGTTATAGCAGCGAGATAAGATGTTTAAAAAGAGATATATTTTTGAAACGCAGAGAACTAAGATTTTAAGATATTTACAGAATATCGTCTTTATCTCTCTCGTTTCAATTATTCTCTACGCCATCATGTCTCTTATCTTTGTTCTCATCGCGAGAAACTATAATCAAGAAACAGAGAAAACTTTTTACAATAGATCTCCCGACCTAATTGTCGTCTTTACAGGTGACTCGGGAAGAATCCCTCTAGCTGTTCAACTAGCAAAGAAATACAAACAATCTAATATCTTTATTACAGGTGTTTATTCCAAGAACTCTGTGGACAGTCTTCTAAGGCCCCTCAAAATTGATGAGGAAATAGATACAAACCTTCTCACTATTGATTACTTGGCAAGAAATACAGTTGAGAATGTCATCTCTACGCTTAGACACTTAAGAGAGAGAAAGGGAAATAAGAAGATTATTGTTATTTCCCATGACTATCACGTCATGAGAATAAAGCTTATCTTCAATAAATTAATGGAAGCCGATGATGACTACCAACTCTACTTTTATAGTGTAGAGTCAGATTTTGATAATATGAGAAATATTAAAATCGTAGCAAAGGAAGTTTATAAGTGGATTAGAACTTATGGCTTTCTGATGCTGTGGTCACCAGAATAGCCATAATTTAAACCTCGCGAGTCGGTCTCTTAATAACTAATCTCTTACCTTTTTTGGTAGATTCATTTTTAAATTGAATATTTTCTTTAACTTGATAAATTTCTTCAGAGAGATTTAAGAGTTCTTCTCGTTTGCTCTCATTCTCACTTGTTTTTTGATCTAGTTTATTATCTATCTCAATCATATCTAAGCTTAACTTATCCCTCTTCGCACGTAACATTTTAAGCTGATTATCAAGAGAGTTTCTCTTAGAGACTTCTTCATTAAAGATAATTCTCTTCGTCGCATAGCTCTCAGAAAGGCTTGCAACCTCTTGTCTTAAGCTGAGAAGTTCTTCTTCCCCCTCTCGGGTTTGATCACTACTGCGACTATCAGATCGCTTCTCTAATTCTTCTATCTTTGAGAGCATATCGTTTTTCTTAAGCTTACAGCTTGCGATTTCTTTTTCTATATCTTCTCTATTCTTTCTTAAGTGAACTAGGCTCATTTGAAGATTGGCGTACTTCTCTTCCAATTCCTCTAGTAAATTATCCTCATGAGAGTAATTCGCTTTATACTTATCTAATTCTTCATGAGTCTCATTAATCTCTTTAGAAGTTTGAGCGACCTTTTTCATGACTGCTCTTTTTCTAATACTGAGCTTTTCAACTTTCATCATCTCAACACTTTCTCTTTCTTTTAAAGAACGTAAATAGAGCCTTTCACTCTTTAACTTTTCATAGAGTGAATATGTTTCAAGATCAAGTTCTCTAACTTCTTTAGCCAGCCTTTGATTCTCTTCTCTTGTTAAAGATAAATTCTTTGAGACTCTTTCATGAGAATCTCTTCTTCTTGCCAATAGATCTCTAGCTTGATCTCTCTTACTTTCAACCTCTGAAGTTTTCGCTTCCTCATGTGAAAGCTGTACCTTTCTTTCACGTATCTCTAACTCTTTTCCTTCAACTTGGAAGTAAAGATCATCAATATTCTCTTGGAAGTTTAATCTAATATTTTTATTCTTATTAATTTTAACGTCTAGTTCTAATATGGAGTCTTCCCTAGCATCAACCTCTCTATGCAATTCTTCAACAGAGGTCTTTACTTCATTTAACTCTTTCAAGCTTCTTTTTAGTACGACTTCTTTTTGCTCAATTCTAGAATCAAGAGCTGAGATAACATTCTTAAGACCACAACTGATCTGTAGTTGCTCTTCTAGTTCATTTAGTAAGTTCTTTCTCTCTATTTTTTTATTATTTAGAATCTCTTCTTGAGATTTAAGATCATCCCTTAACTCTAGAATTTCTTCCTTAGCTTGATCAATTTTTCTGCGTACATTAGTAACCTGCTCATCTAAGCATTCTTTATATAGGGTTTCTTTCTCTAACTTTTCGAGATAATAGAACTTCTCATCTTCTGCTCTCTTAAGGCCTTTGTTTTCACTAGAAGTCTCAATCTCTAAAACCTCTATTTCCTTTTTCAAATTTATTAAATTTCTTTCCATATAAGAGATATCTTCTTTTAGAGCTCTCTTACTTTTCTTGGATTCATTAATATCTCTACTTAAGGACTCTATTCGCTTTTCGAGAGCATTTACAGAGCTCTGAGAATTTTTCAACTCTCTCTCTAGCTCCTCAACTCCGTGGGCCTTCTCAGATAGAAGCTCTTCCTCAAGCCCTTCTTTAACTTTTAACTTATCGTATTGCTTCTTTGACCTAAGTAACTTTTCATCTAAGTCATTCTTTTTTGAATCTAGAATGAGAACTTCCTTCTCAACATCTCGCTTCTTATTTAATGACTCATTTACAAGAGCATCGATTCTAACCTGAGATTGCTTAAGATCAGATATTTTTGATAATAACTTGCTCTTTTCAACTTCTAATTTTGATAGGTCTAGCTCACAGTTACTAAAGGTTGCTTGATAGTGACTTATCTCCTCTAATGTTCGGCTTAGCTCATCTTGATTTAAATCAAGATCTTTTCTAAGAGCCGAAATCTCATTATTTATATTAGATATTTTAAGAGAGAGATCTTCTTTCCTAGTATTAGATAATTCTATTTTTTGTAGAACTTCATTTAAAAGTCCTCTCTTTGAGTCTAAGAGTTCTGTCTTTGTTGCGTACTCTTCACTTAATTGTTGAGCTTCATTACTTAACTTTTCGAAACTCCCCTCTTTAAGAGTAAGGTCATTACTAATATTTTTAATTTCACTCTCTAGCTCTTCTACTCTTTTCGAATATTCGATAACTTCAGAGTTAAGATTTTCAATATTTTCTTTATATTCTCTTGCTTCATTATTTAAGCTTAATTCTTTTTCGCTTAATTTTTTAATTTTAAATTCAAGGCTATTTCTTTGAACTCTTTGGTCTTCTAATTCCTTATTTAAAACAATATATTCGTCAAAAGAAGCTTCAACTCTTCTTTCCTTAGCTAATAAATTATTTGATAACTCTTTGATTTGAAAAGTGAGCTTATCCCTCTTTGATATACCAGCATCAATATCTGAAATTAAGCTATCTAAAGTGTCATTTAACTCACTCTTATTTAAATATTTCTCATGAATATTTTGAGTTGCACGCTCTCGTCTTTTCTCGAGATCCCTTCTTACTAACTCAAAACCTTTCTGGATTAATTTATCCTTAAAATTACCCATATAACCTACTTTGAACTATAGAATATTCATTTAATATTATGACTTGAACTGGGCTCTATTATTAGAGGGAAGATTTTACTAAACAAAATGGTAAGTTATTAAAAGAAGATGCTTTGACCGACGATTGAGATCAATTACTGAAACTTTAAAACGTTATCAGGCAAGTTTTCCTCATGTACAACTAAACGCAAATGAGATCTTTTCTTAAGTTTTGGAGAATTGCGAACTATCTTATCATTTTCAAATGAGAGTCGATCAAATGGAGCGGATTCACTCACAAGTTCCTCTTTGGATTTAAAAAGAAGAATTTCGGCCTGTAGGACTTCAAATTTTCTAGGGAGCTTATTTTTAGACAATGTAAGTAGAGACTTCTCTTCATCACTTTTCATAGAAAAATATTACCAAACCGTAGGACCACTAAGAATAGGGCAATATCTTCGACGCTTACACTCTATTTACTGAGATAACTTCTTCAATGGCCTCAACTGAGCTAATAGTCTTTAAGAGTTCTGAAAAGTCATTTACCTCGATCTCAAAGATAAAGCTCCCCTTTCTATCCGGAAGGGACTTTGCCAAAGCAGATCTAATATTAACTCCTAAATTGTTAATATTCTTAGATATCTGCGAGAGAATACCTGGCTTATCGTGAGTTATAACTCTAATATTCACAGGGTGCTTAAATGAGAAGTCAGAGTTCCACTCTACACTTACTCCTCTACCAACCTCAGCAGAGTCCACTCGATTACACCTCGTAGTGTGTACAGTGATTCCACGTCCACGAGTAATGTAGCCTGTAATAGGATCACCTGGAATTGGGTTACAACAACGTGCCATTCTCACCATAACGTCATTCATTCCATCAACGATTACGGCATTATCTTTATTAGATTTTCGACGTGCTGATTTAGATAGTTTCTTAGAGAAGCTATCTATTTCATTAAGTTCGTTAATTGCATTTTCATCTTCATTTTGTTTTAGTGATGGAAATTCTTCAACAACTTGCTTTGCAGTGAATTTTCCAGAACCAACATTTATAAGAAGGTCATCCTCATTAGAAACACTAAGAGATTTTAAAACCTTAGGTAGTTCATTTAGTTTAAAAGCATTTTTCATTGAAGTACCAACAACTCTAAATGCTTTTTCTAAAATTTCTCTACCAACTTCTTTATTCTTTTCTCTCTCAACTTTTAAAAGCCATTGCTTAATTTTTTGCTTGGCCTTTGATGACTTTACGATATTTATCCAGTCTTTATTTGGAGTCTGAGACTTACTTGTTAGAATTTCAACAGTATCACCTGACTTAAGAGTATAGCGAAGAGGAACCATTCTACTATTTACTTTTGCACCAACGCATTTATGTCCAATCTCTGTATGAACAGCGTAGGCAAAGTCTAATGGAGTCGCACCATAGCGCAGCTCTCTCACATCTCCATCTGGCGTAAATACGAATACTCCACCAACATCGAGATCGTTCTTTACCACATCCATGAAGTCGTCATTATTATCGACACTCTTATTGAACTCAAGAAGCTCTTGGACCCAATCAAGTTTCTTGGCGAAACCATTCTTGCCTTCTTTATACTTCCAGTGTGCAGCGATCCCTCTTTCAGCAATCTCATCCATTTCCTGAGTACGAATCTGAATTTCAATTCTCTCGGCCTTTGGACCAATAACTGTCGTGTGAAGTGATTGGTAGTTATTCACCTTAGGAATCGCAATATAGTCCTTAAATCTTCCTGGAATTGGCGTAAAAGAAGAGTGAATAATACCAAGGGCCTTATAACACTCAGTAATATTACTTACGATCAGTCTAAATGCTAAAACATCTTGGATCTGCTCGAAGTCAACTCCTCTTGCATTCATTTTCTTATAAATTGAATAGAAGTGTTTAGATCTTCCTTTAACATCACTCTTTACAGAGTACTCAAGGAGCTTTTCTTTGATAACATCAATTGTTTCTCTAATGTAAACATCACGCTCAGATTTCTTCATCGCAACTTTTTCAGCCAAGCGATAGTAAATTTCAGGCTTCATAAACCTTAGACAAAGATCCTCTAACTCTCCTTTTACCGAGTTAATACCGAGTCTACTCGCAAGAGGAACATAGATCTCTAACGTCTCTGTCGCTATCTTCTTTTGCTTCTCATCAGAGACGTATTGAAGAGTTCTCATATTATGCATTCGATCAGAAAGCTTTACGATAATAACACGTAGGTCTTTGGCCATGGCCACAACCATCTTTCTGAAGTTTTCTGCTTGAGATTCTTCTTTCGTTTTAAATTTAATTTTCGAAATTTTAGTTAGCCCAACAACAATCTGAGCAATCTCAGGAGAAAACTCCTTTTCAATTTCTTCAGGTGTTACATCACAATCCTCGACAACATCATGGAGTAGTCCAGCAATAACACTGTCCATATCCATTCTTAACTTTACGAGTGTTCCTGCAACGTTGAGAGGGTGAATGATATATTCTTCCCCCGAACTTCTCATTTGTCCTTTATGCGATTTTTCTGCAAAGAGATAGGCCTTTCTAAGAAGTGCAAAGTCTGCATCTGGATAGTAAGCTTCCATTCTCTTAACTAGTTCATCAATATTTAAATCGCGCTCGTGTGAGAAGTCTAATCGGTGAAACATTTAATTCTTTACCTTATGAATTTAAAATTTTTGTAATTACATCTTTAAGATCATTGAAAGCGACTTCCAACTCTTCATTCTTTACACAAAAGTCGTAGTCATCTTTACGTAAAACTTCTCTTTTTGCATTCTCAAGCCTAATTTGAATAACACCAGTGCTATCAGTACCTCTCCCTCTAAGTCTCTTCTCGAGTTCAACAATAGAAGGCGGAGCAATGAAGATAATTTGTGCTTTATCTCCAAAGTAGGCTTTAAATGAATCTGCGCCCTGTACATCTAAATCAAATAGCAGATTCTTACCTTTCTCGAGCTCAGACTCAACAAATGATTTAGAAGTTCCATAATAGTTAGAGTGAACCTTCGCCCACTCAAGGAACTCGTTGTCATCCTTCATCTCAAGAAAAGTCTTTTCATCAATAAAGTTATAGGCAACACCGTTTTGCTCACCTTCTCTGATAGGCCTCGTTGTATAAGAGACAGACTCAATCAACTCTGTAAACTCAGCCTTAACCTTCTTTATTAAAGTTGATTTTCCAGTCCCAGAGGGTGCGCAAATAACAATTATTTTACCAATACTCATACTTACTCTAAATTTAAGCTTTGTTCTCTAATTTTTTCTAATTGTACTTTCATCTGAACGACATTATCGGAGATTTCCTTTAGAGAAGATTTAGACCCTATGGTATTTGTTTCCCTATTCAGCTCTTGAATAAGAAAATCTAACTGTCTTCCAATCTCTCCCCCATCGTTCAAGATAGCGTCAAGCTTTTCTAAATGAGCTTTAATTCTATTGATTTCCTCATGAACATCCATCTTCTCGAGGTAGTAAACAACCTCTTGTAAGAATCTTGGCTCATCGATTGAGATTTCATCTGAATAGTCTTGAAATCTCTTTCTTAACTTTTCTTCAACATTTGCTTGGAATGAATCTACTAGACCGCAGATCACTCTGAAATGCTCTCTAAATTGTTTTGCATGTTGCTCAATCACTGCATGCATCTTCTCCCCTTCACTGAGACGAGACTGCTCTAGGGATTTAAGGGCCAATTCAAACGCTTCCTTGGCCAGCTTAAAGCTCTCTTCACTGGAGTCATCAAGGTCTTTATAGAAATCTTGTCTTAAGAACTCACTTGGAGATATCGCGAGATCAAGACCTTTTGACTTTGTAATAGTGGAGATTTTATCGAGGAATTCAGCGACCTTAACTTCATCAATATCGTCGAATTTAGTTTTTCCCTCGGCTTTTTTATAATTAACGTAAATATCGAAACTTCCACGCTTAAAAACTTTAGCAAGGGAGTTTTTTAAATCTAATTCAATAGGCGCAAAGAGCGATGACATTTTAAAGCGCAAATCTTTAAAGCGGTGATTAACACTCTTAATTTCAGCAGTAATAACCCAGTCACTTCCACTGGCTTCACCTTTTCCAAATCCTGTCATCGACTGTATGGCCACAAAGACTCCCTATTGAATTGTAGTAATCGTTTGATTACCCATTTCTCTAAACTTCTCAAACCTTTGCTCAAGAACTTTATCCATGCTCATTTTAGATAGGGCCTTAAGTTCTTTTGAGATGGCCTTCTTAACAACTTCAAAAGCTGCACTCTTATCCTTATGTGCTCCACCAATTGGTTCTTCAATCACAGAGTCTACAACTTTTAGCTCTAGTGCTTTTGAAGGTACTAATTGAAGAGAGTTAGCCGCATCTTCTGCCTTCTTTGGGTCGGCCCAAAGAATTGAAGCGCAAGACTCTGGAGAGATAACTGAATAAATAGAGTATTCCATCATCATTACTCTATCCGCAATCGCGATTCCAAGTGCACCACCAGAACCACCTTCTCCAATAACAACTGAGATAATAGGTGCCTTAATATCGAACATCTCTGCAAGGTTTTCTGCAATAGCACATGCTTGTCCACGTTCCTCTGCACCAATACCTGGGTATGCTCCCGGAGTATCCACAAAAGTAACAATAGGAATTCCAAATCTACCAGCCGTTTGCATAACTCTTAATGCCTTTCTATAACCTTCTGGTCTTGGCATTCCAAAATTATGGTGAACTTTCTCTTTAGTTTTTCTTCCCTTTTCAATCCCAACAATAGCAACTTTCTTACCATCAATTTTTCCAAAACCAGTAATAATGGCAGGATCATTGGCAAAGTGTCTATCGCCACAAACTTCCTTAAAGTCTTCTACCATCTCATTGATATAATCAATTGTATGAGGACGATTCGGATGTCTAGAAAGTTGAACTCTCTCCCATGGACTTAGGTTTGCGTATATATCTTTAATTAGTGTACTTACTTTTTTTTGAAGGGCCTTTATCTCTTTGCTGATATCAATTTCAGGTCTAAGGGATGCCTCTTGAAGCTCTTTAATTTGATTTTCAAGATCTCTTACAGGCTTCTCGAATTCTAATGTGTAATTATTGAGTAAATCACTCATACTTTACCTCACCACTTTTTTGCGAATATCTTACGTATTCATGGGTATTTAACGATTAAAATTGGTTCCCAATCTTAGGAAAATTGGTGGCATTTGGAAAGTTTAGAGCAAAAAAAAGAGACCTTGGGCCTCTTTAATTTAATACGCGTCGCGCATAGTGAATTTAAGTCATTTCTTATTCGAGAATCCAACCACTTACGACACCGTTTTCGAAGTAGATTTGACGCAATTTACTGCCGTCATAGAAAGACCATCGCTCATTTTCATAACGAGGGTCTCCGGCTACATCAACCTGCATAGGTCTTCCCCAGATTCTCTTGATATCGGACTTTCTCATTCCAATATCAACCTTTGTCGTTACGCTAGATCGCATATAACCAAAGTTCTGACTAGCAGGTGATCGGCTATTTTCTTGATAGGCACTAAAGAATTTTGTGCGAATATATTCATCTCTCTCATGCCTTGGGAGATTTAAGTAATAAACTTTTTCAGAATCGCTAGTTAGTGAGTCCCTCACTCCTGCATATTGTGTGTAGTCTTCGTCAGAGAGGGCGTTAACTTTTCGGGTAATTTCCTTTCTTAGGAATGACTTCTCTTGGATTTCTTCTTTAGTTAAGCCGTCCACAGGAGTTCTTTCTAAAATCTCTCTCTCGCTTCGATGGGCCCTACCACTATCTCCAGCGGTTAGCCTAAAGTCTTCCCCCGCTACCCAAAAAGAGTCTGACTCCCTGTCCATTTCGTCTATATAAGTTCGATTGGCCAGAAGACCTGCACAGCTGGTGAAGTTTAGAAGTATGATTAATTTAAAAATTGATCCAAACGTTTTCATATTACAATTCCAAAATGATTAATGTTCATGCATGTTTGAGACACGCAAAAGACTCATCGACTTCAATCAGCAAATGAATAAGTCTTTGGGCAGTATTTCTTTTTGATGGGAAGTTCTTTCTAGTCCGACCTTTTTACTCCGTTAAAGATGCGAACTTTAAGACTAAAACTTATGAATTCCTGACCGATAAGATTAACAGGAGGCTTCTTTGAAATTTTGGATAAAAATTGAAGCATTTTTAAATTCACTAATTGAGCAGATCATGGCTGCTTTTGGCAGACTCATATCTAAACTCACTCCTAGTAAAATAAAGAAGTCTATTAACGATGGTGGTCTTAAATATGAAGAGACTAAAAATAAGGCCAAGCAAGCATTAAATCAGCAAGGAACGAAAGCACTTAGTTCTGCGCTAAATGCGAAAGATAAAACTCTTAAAACAGCAAATCAAATTCAAAGTAAAAGTATTGAAGTTATTGTTAAGGCAAAAGAAGTCGACTACAAGAGATTAGATTACAAGAAGCTCTTCCTTGGTGCTCTCCTTATTTTTTCTCCAGTAATCATCAAAGTTAAATCGTGGTTATTAAATCTTAGCCCTAAATTTATCTTGGGTTCAACCTTTGCACTAACAGCTGTAACTCTTTCATCAATAACGATTTACACTCAAAGCCAGAAGATATCTGACAAAGCAAGTGCCGGAGCGAGAGAGCCTGCTTCTCAAGTAGAAAACGCTACAGCAGTTAGTAAAAGAAAGGGCTATTACAAATTAGACGAAAAGAGATTCAGCATTAACCACGTAATTATGCCAGTCTATATTGGAACTGATACGAACTTAAAAACTTTAAGTATCGATTTAACATTTATTAGTTCAAATAAATACATTAAGAGTTATTTCTCTAATAATCGTCATCTCATTAAAGATAGATTGAATACAACAATTCAGCCTCTAATTCCTGAGTTTCCACTAGAGACCGAAGGTAAAATGATAATAAAAGAAAAGATCAAATCAGAGCTGAACTTACTTATCAAAGATCTCAATATCAAAGGTGAGATTAAGGAAGTTCATATCAACTCTATTCTAGCTGGCTAGTTTAGGACGCTTTCGAAAGAACATTTTTCACTGTATTAATTGAGACATCCAGCTTCTTTGCAGCACTTCTATAATCACCATTTACTCGCGCTAGAACAGTGTTGAAGTACTTTAGTTTTAACTCTCTATAGGTAATCGTATTTTCAGATAAATCACTCTTTAGCTCCGCAGGTAAAAACATTAATTCATCATCTAAAAAATCATAATCTACTTTTCGCCCATTACTAAGAACAGCCTTCTTATTTAAATGTCCCATTAACTGACGAATATTTCCAGGCCAGTCAACTTTCAAATAAAACTCTCTAAGCCTTCTAGTTAGAATACAATCTTGCTTAATTTCAAATTCATTAATCAATGTCGCAAGCTTTCTGCGATCCTCTCTTAATGGAGCAAGCCTTTTAAATGATCCACTTGAAATCCTAAAGTACATATCCTTTCTAAATGTACCCTCTTCTACTAAGCTCATTAAATTTCTCCCAGAAGCAAATATAATTCGTACATCCACCGATTCTTCCTTATTTGATCCGACCGCCCTAAAAGTTTTCGAGTCTAGAAAGAGTAATAATTTTGTTTGTAGCTCTAAGGGTAAAGAATCAATCTCATCCAAGAATAAAGTTCCAAAGTTAGCTTCTTTAAGAGCTCCAACCTTATTTGAGATTGCACCTGTGAAGGCTCCTTTAATGTGACCAAAAATTTCAGACTCAACTAAACTAGGTGAAAAGGAGGCAAGATTTAGATGAACGAATGGGCCGACTCTTCTGCTTCGCTTATGAACTTCCCTTGCAAGATAAGACTTACCTGTACCTGTTTCCCCCTCAATAAGAATATTTAAATTTGAATCTACAATTCTTTCGTCTAGATCAAACTCATCTTCCTGCAAGGTTGTTGAAGTATCAAATCGAAGTCTATTATGCCCAATATCCAATTGATCTCCTCTAGAGATGATTGAACTTAAAACTAAGCTTCCATTGTGTCTGAATGGAATCTCATTCAAACTCTCTAGAAAGAAGAAGTGACCAGACCCAAATTTTTTCCAATTGAGAGAGAGCTCAACCTCCTCACTATTAAAAGCAGGTAAGAATAATGTGTAATTATCCTGCTCAAAACTATCATGAGACGTTCCCTTTATTAGATAATGGGTTCGGTTCAACTTAATCTCTTTATCCTGTCCATATAGTGGAGTTAGGGTAAATTTTGAATAATACTTAACTGCATCTTGTAAATCCTGACCAATTGCCTTCATATGAACTCCTTTTTGATAGAATTAAAGAATTTTTTTCATCAAAGACATTTTCATAATTTGTGCCATACTATATATAGTCATTTCAATTAATTAGAATTAAAGACGGTTCAATTTATGAACTATACTGAGGTAAATATATATGGCTTTTGAAATTGCGAGAGAAACTTCTACTTTTAGATATGGAATGAGTAATCCTGAACAACTCGAGCAATGGCTAAAGGATAACCCAAGTGCCATCGGTCTAAGCTTTGTGGGTAGATCAAATGTTGGAAAATCCAGCACTATCAATACTCTATTCGGCAATAAAATAGCAAAAGTCTCTAAGACTCCAGGAAGAACTAGAGAGATCAATATCTTTTCTTTCAAGTTAAAGAATGATGGAAAGATTGTTGAGGACCTTCCTGAATTTTACTTCTATGACCTTCCTGGATACGGACATGCTGAAGTATCCAAAGAGATGTCTAAAAACTGGGAAATTCTAATGACAACTTTTTTCCAAAATATTTCTCTCCATACTTTGATGGTAAATATTCAAGACGCTCGTCACCCAAACCAAAAGTCAGACCAAGAATTTCATCAATTCTTAAAAGGCTTTAATTTTGAAACTTTTCTTCTATTTAATAAGATTGATAAATTAAAGAAGCAAAAGGAAAGAGCAGCACTTAACAAGCTTAAGCCGGTACTCTCTAAAGAATTTAAGTGGGTCAGACAAATCTACTTCACATCTGCAGAGAAAAAAGACGGTATTGCTCAAGTAGAAGAAGCAATTATCTCCTATTTATTAAGACAGAGAGAACTATTAGAATCAATGTAATGGGTTCTAGTTTAATAAATACTTTTATTTATTTATTCATTTACTATATTGCAATTTTAAATATTGCTCTAGTTTTCTATGCGAGACCACAATTTCTTGGAAGGTTTTCATTCAACTATGGTAATCCCCCTATTCGCTTTCTATTTGCAGTACTTTTACTGCTGGCAAGTATTGGACTAGGGGTACTTACATGTATTCTCAGGTATTTTAATAGTATAATTATCTTTTAACTATTCTTCTTAATATCGTTAACGTCGCTTTCAATTTTTTCTAGATCAAATTCACAAGACCTAATAGTATTAACCAACTCTTTAACTCTTGGATCGTCAAACTCCAGAGTTCCATCCTCAAGGGCCTTAAACGTAAGAGCACCAAGCTCTTCATAAGATTCATGAAGCATAGTATTTGTCTTAGAGGCAGATAACATCTTCTTACCTATCTCAGTTGTTCTCTTTATTTCTTCTTGGCAAACTTGCACAATTTCATTGAAGCGGTCTTTCCACTGGGGCTGTTTCTGCATAAATTCCTCCAAAAAATAGTCCCATTAAAATTCTAGAAACAATTATACCATCTTAAAATTTCTTGAAAAGGTAGATCAAACCTCCAAGTGAGGTAAAGACTGTCCCCTCCCCAAATCTGTCCTAACCCACTACAATTAAAGAACTATGATTAAAGACTTTTTAGAAACCATAAATTTGAAGGCCAGTGCACAAGACAAGAAGAGTTTTGATCAGGTATTTTCAAAACTGTACTCTCTCTATGGTGAAAGTGAAGACCCTTGGGGACTCGATCTGCATAAGGCCAAATCAAGTATCGAGTATGTCTGGCCAATCTATAAGAACTATTTCAAAGTGAGAGTTTTTGGAAAAGAAAACGTAGATGATAGACCTTATATGATTACCTCAAACCATACAGGTCAAATTGCAATTGATGGAATGCTCATTTCAACAGCATTTGCTATGGAAATTGATCCCCCTAGAATTTTGAGAGCGATGGTCGAGAGATTCTTTACAGGACTTCCCTTTGTCGGAACCTGGGCCGCACAGGGTGGTGCGGTTCTTGGCGATCGTCAAAACTGTGAAAAATTACTAGAGAGAAATCAATCTGTTCTCGTTTTTCCAGAGGGTGTAAAAGGAATATCTAAAAGCACAAAAGATTTTTACAAAGTTCAAAACTTCACTAGAGGATTCTTTAGAATTGCTCTCAGTTCAGGAGTTCCCATTCTTCCAATCGCTGTTGTTGGAGCAGAGGAAATCTTTCCATTTGTTTACCAGGCCAAGACAGTAGCCAAGAAGCTTGGTCTACCTGCACTACCATTAAGTGCGAACTATATTCCACTACCATCGCCTATTGATATCTATATTGGAAAACCCTATATGCCGCCAGCACATTTAAATGCGGACTCCACTGATAAAGAAATAGACCAGCATATTTTTGAAATTGAGAGCCTCATTCAACAAATGACAAATGATGGCTTGAAAAAGAGAAGGAAGTTTTGGGCCAATGTTAAGTAAATCTAGAAAGATATTAATCATAGGTGCAGCAGGTGGGTTAGCAAGAATTCTCACAAGCATACTCTCTAAGGCCAACCCTGAAGATGAAATTATTGGAGTGGACTCTAGAGAGCAAGTGGAAGAGTTTAAACGAGATAATGTTCAATTTTTAAAAATTAGATATACTCGTGGAAATTTTGAGAAGCTTTTTAGAGATAATGAATTCCATGCTGTCTATCACCTTGCCAGAATGAGTCACGCCTACTCAAATAAGTCTAACCTTGCCCAGAGACTTGACCTAAATATAATGGGAACAAATAGAATTTTAGAGCTGGCCCTAAAGTTTGATGTAAAGAAGATGATTATCTTAAGCACATATCACGTATACGGAGCTCTTTCTGATAATCCAACTTTCATTAGTGAAGACTCACCTCTTAAGGCAAGTATCAAACATCCTGAACTTAGAGATGTTACAGAGATGGACCAATTGGCCACAAATTGGATGTGGAAGAATCAACATCGAATTGAAACAGTCGTTCTTAGGCCTTGTAGTATTATTGGCCCACAGATTCGAAACTCCATGAGCCAATATTTGACAACAAAGTACGCACCTCTTGGAATTGACTTCAATCCAATGTTTCAATTTATTCATGAATTTGATATGGCAAATATACTTGCGAGATCTCTCAATGAGATCCCTACTGGTATATATAACGTTGCTCCTGATGAAGTCGTAAGCCTTAGAAAGGCAAAAGAGCTCATAGGCCTACCGAGTTTAAAAGTTCCTTTAATTACACTCACTCCAATGACTCTAGCAGTGAAGAAAATATGGAACTTTCCCGACTACTTAATTGAGTATATTAAATTCAGCTGTGTCATTGATAACTCAGAACTGAAGAAACACCTTAAAGGAGAATTTTTAAGATTCTCTACTAAAGAAGCTCTAGAGCTTTTAAAATTAAAACTCTAGAATATTAATTACCAGAAGGTGCAAAATAAGCGACTCCGGCAGAACCTAGAACAACAAGAGCAATACATGCTAATTGTGATGGTGAAACACTTTCTTTATCTAGAACGACACCTAGTAGCGTCCCCCAAATAAAAGTCGTCGCATAAATTGGATAGACAACACTTAATCGACCTCCCATTTTAAATGAGATAACGAATAGAACCATTACGAGACAAAAGAGAACAATCCCACTTATAAGAGGAAGATTCATATAAATTGGAACCTCTCCAATTTTATTTCCTCCTACTTTATAAGCATATTGTCCAATTGCTCCAACGAATGCAGCAATGAGGTAAAGAAGTGCTGGTACAGCTTGATCTTTCATCTTTCTACCTAATACCTTAATTCTAAAATAGACTTTCTAATATAGTTTGTAATGTCTGAAACTTCACGGCTACGGTCAACCTTCTTACTTTTACCTATCTTTAGAAATGAATTAGATGGCAAGACTAGCCACTGACCCTTAGGTAGAATCTCACCAAATCCTTCACAGAATGCAGGAACAAATTCAACATTTGGAAATTTCTTCAAAAGAATAGAAACGCCTTGTTTAAAATCTTTCATTTCATTTGCATTGCCCCTTGTCCCCTCTGGGAAAATAATTAGAGAATGACCAGATTCTAGGAGACTTTCACATTGCTTTAAAGGATTCTCAAATTGTCGACTTCTTGAAACAGACACAGAGTTCAAACAAAGCTTGGCAAATAACTTGGTAAATGAATTTCTATAGAAATAATCTCTCGCTACAACAGGGTGCACCCTCTTCAAGTCTTTAATAGAAAGACTACAAAGTATTGCAATGGCATCTACATGACTATTGTGGTTAGCGACGATAATCTTTGGCTGGTCAAAGCAAGGTCTTTCATCGTAACGAAATTTAACACCTAAAACAATCTTCACAAAAGGTCCTAGTATTCCCTTAAAGAGTAGTACTCGAATAATAAATGCTAAGTTTTCCATTATAAATATCCTCTTAAAAGTAAGTAATGAACAGTGAAAGGCAAAGTAAACGATAGAGAATCAAGTCTATCTAAAATTCCTCCATGCCCTGGGATTAGATCATCCATATCTTTCACACCAAGATCTCTCTTAACTGCAGACATATTTAAATCACCAAATAGCCCAAAGACACTAAGTAAAAAACCAAATAGCGCAGCTTCACCAGCATGATCAAAAGGTAAATAACTAGAGAGACTAAATGTTAATAAACTCAAAGTTAGTGCTCCTCCAACAAATCCCTCGATTGTTTTATTAGGACTAATTGTTGGACTTAGCTTATGTTTACCAATAGTTTTTCCCCAAAGAAATTGGAGAACATCATTTATTTGAGTTAGAAATACAATGAGAATAATCAGTAAGTCTTGTTCACCACCATATGTCTCAATATTTCCCTGATGTCTTAAGAATGTAATATTTGAAAACCCATATACAATAAGCATTACCGACCAAAAGACCTTTCCATTGAATTCTAAGTACTTCTCATACTCCCCATGGAGAATATTTCTTATCGGTATTAAAAAGAACATATAGACAGGGAGAAATGAGTTAAAGCTATATGTAGTTCCGTTCTTGGCAATGTAGAACTGAATAGGAATTGCTAAGTAAATATAAAAGAGAGTACTTCTAAAGTGCTTTGTTACCGATAATTTTGTTAAGAACTCTCTCAATGAAATAAATGTCAGCAAAGAAATTCCCACAAGTGCAATAGAGGTTGGAAGCAAGAACATCACTGTGGCCAAAACTAAAATGGCCCACCAAGAGTAAACTCTCAAAACAATCTCATGCATTCCCTTGGATGGCTTAACCTTATTCCAAGGAATAAATAAAAGAGTAAAGAAAACCAAAAGACCATAGATTCCAAGTAGAACTTCTGTAAAGAGCGGAGTGAAACCAGTAATTTCGCAAATACTATCTATCATCTCAACTCACCTTTATTTAAATCATTTGAAATGATAATTAATCTTCTAAAGATCGTTATGAGACTTCCAAATGCAATAAGAACTAAAGTGAAGTAAATTACTTTTTGAGCATAGGCCGTACCGTAAAGAAAGTACTCTAAAATTAATGCCACAGTTATTAGAAACATTCTATGTTGTTTGGCCATCGGCCCAATGAAGTACGAACTAGTCCCCAATGATTTTCCTAGTACACGAATATAAGCAGTAGTTATGGCCAAGCATGTGGCAATCCAAGCGACATTAGTTGCAGTGAGAAAAAAAAGATCTTTTTGAACATAGAAACTTGCTCCAAGTATAATGAAAGCATCAGCAAATCGATCTGGTACATCATTAAATAATTCGCCATTGGGCTTCGACTTGCCATGTTCAACAGCAACCATTCCATCAAGTAGATTACAAATTAATCTCAACTGGATTAGGGCCGCACTTAAAATGAGAAAGAGCTTATTTGCATGAGCTTCTTTAGCAGAGAATAAGACTAAGAAAGCAAAGACCACGCTTAAAATTGAAATAGCGTTAGGAGTTAATCCCAAGTCTGATAACATTTTGGCTAATTTTTTTGCCCAAGTCGCGCCTCGAACCTTTAGAGGTCTTCTATCCATTAAATATCCCATGTAAATTTTTTTTAATTATAGCGACTTTAAGATTTCAATCAGTAAAAATGGGAGTAGCTGAAAACATTACAAGAATTGATCAATCTCTATACAATTTAGTTAACAATCGTATTGAAATCCTTATATTTCCAGTTAGAATAAAACATAGAAATTATTTACTCAAAAATAAGGATACCTATGAAAAATTCAGAAGTTAGCCTACCTAAGCTGGCGATAACTCTAGTGATTGGTCTCGTACTTTGGTTTATTCCTTCTCCCGAAGGCCTGGAACCAAGAGCTTGGCATCTCTTTGCAATCTTCCTCTCAACAATCATCGGAATTATCTTAAAAGCACTTCCAATGGGTTCTATTTGTATGACAGGGCTTGCAGTTGCACTCTTTACCGGAACATTGAAGCTTAAAGGAGAAGCTCTAACAGGTTTTTCAAATAGTACTATTTGGCTCATCGTTATTGCATTCTTCATTGCGAGAGGTTTTATTAAAACGGGGCTTGGAACAAGAATTGCTTACTTCTTCATCTACCTTCTTGGAAAGAAAACTCTTGGACTCTCTTATGGATTAGCCCTTACTGATTTAATTCTAGCACCAGTAACTCCTTCTAATACTGCGAGAGCTGGAGGAGTCATTTTTCCAATCATGAAATCACTCTCACATAGCTTTGGTTCAGACCCGCATGAGCCCTCTAGAAAGAAGATGGGTGAATTTCTGACTTTCAGTTGTTTTCAAGTGGATATGATTACTTCGGCCATGTTCATGACAGCGATGGCAGCGAACCCTCTCATTGCTCAATTTGCAGGAGAACATGGAGTAAAAATCACATGGGGAAGCTGGGCACTGGCCGCTTTAGTTCCAGGGATTATTTCACTTATCATTATCCCACTTGTCATTTATAAATTCTTCAAACCTGAAATTACAGAGACGCCAAACGCAAAAGAGCACGCAAAAGAGAACCTACAAAAAATGGGTCCTATGACTAAATCTGAATGGACAATGATAGCAGTCTTTCTCTTTTTAATTGTTTTTTGGATTTTTGGAGGAAGTTTAGGAATTGCTTCAACAACTACTGCATTTGGTGGACTAGCCATTCTACTCATCACAGGTGTCTTAACTTGGGATGATGTAAAAAGTGAAAAAGGAGCTTGGGATACTCTTATTTGGTTTGGAGTTCTTGTGATGATGGCAAGCTTTCTAAACAAGCTAGGCTTTATTCCATGGTTTAGCCAATTTGTTTCTAAAGAAGTTTCTGGATTAGCATGGACAACGGCTTTTCCAATTTTGCTAGGTGTGTACTTTTACTCTCACTATATTTTTGCATCATCTACTGCCCATGTTACAGCTATGGCATCAGTATTTATGCTCGTAGGTATTAGCGTTGGTGTCCCCCCTGCTCTTATGGCGATTTCATTAGGATTCTTTTCAAATCTTTTTGGATGCTTAACTCACTATGGTTCAGGACCAGCGCCTGTTTTCTTCGGATCCGGGTTTGTTGATCTTGGAGACTGGTGGAAACTTGGTTTTGGACTCTCAATTTTAAATATTATTATCTGGATGACTGTCGGAGGAATCTGGTGGAAAATTCTAGGACTCTACTAGAATAAATATAGAACTCTCGGAAGAGAGTTCTATTTCTTCAAAATCTTAGCTTTAAGTAAATCAAAATTCATCTTTGCAATATTTGAAATTGAGATATTCTCAGGGCATTCAACTTCACAAGAACCCGTAAATGAGCAATGCCCAAAATCTTCTAACTCCATTTGTTCCGCCATTTTAAGAGTTCTCTCATTTGCCTCAGGCTTACCTTGTGGCAATGAATTTAGATGACTAATCTTAGCTGACGTAAAGAGTGCAGCAGCAGAGTTCTTACAAGTCGCAACACATGCACCACACCCAATACATGCAGCAACATCCATTGCTGCATCTGCAACTTCTTTTCCTATTAGAATTGAATTGGCCTCAGCAGCTGTACCAGTTTTAGCTGTAATAAATCCACCACTTTGAATAATGCGATCAAATGAGCTTCTATCTACAACAAGATCTTTTATAATTGGAAACGCTTTTGCTCTCCAAGGCTCTACGACAATTGTTTCACCATCTTTAAAACTTCTCATATGTAATTGACAGGTCGTTGTATTAGAATGAGGTCCGTGTGCTCTACCATTAATGAAAACGCCACATTGCCCACAAATTCCCTCTCTACAGTCGTGATCAAATGCAACGACAGAGTCTCCCTTTCTAGCAAGTTTCTCATTAAGCGCATCTAATGCCTCTAAGAAAGACATCTCTTCTGAAATATTATCAACTTCATATAAAACAAAGCCACCTTTAGAGTCTTTATTGCTCTGTCTCCATATCTTAAATTTAACTTTCATTTATACGACCTTACTGTAGGTTTAACGAATTCAAATTCTAACTCTTCTCTATGAAGCTTAAAATCTCCATTATTATATTCCCATGCAGAAACATAGCTATAGTCTTCATCATTTCTAACAGCTTCTCCCTCTGCACTTTGAAATTCTTCTCTAAAGTGTGCTCCACATGATTCATCTCTTTGAAGAGCGTCTACACACATTAGTTCTGCCAGTTCTATAAAATCTGATAACCGGAGGCCTTTTTCTAACTCAGTATTCAACTCTTTATCTGATCCAGAAATACTTACTTCTTTCCAAAACTCTTCTTTAATATTTTTTATTTTAACAATGGCGTCTTCCAATCCTTTTTGATTTCTACTCATTGCGCACTCTTGCCACATGACTGCACCAAGCTCTCTATGAAAGTCATCAACTGTTTTTGTTCCATTGATGCTCATAAGTTTATCAATTTTTTCTTTCACCACCTCTTGAGCTTTTAAAAATTCTTGATGTTCTACAGTCGGAATATCATGATTTAACTCACCAGCGAGGTAGTTATTAATTGTATTAGGAAGAATAAAGTAACCATCAATACTTGCTTGAAGAAGTGAGTTCGCTCCAAGTCTGTTGGCCCCATGATCTGAGTAATTCGCCTCACCAATAGCATAGAGACCATTAATAGTTGTCATAAGCTCGTAATCAACCCAAAGCCCTCCCATAGAAAAATGAGCGGCAGGAGAAATCTTCATTGGCTCTTTATAAGCATCAATCCCTGTGATTTTTAGATACATATTAAAGAGGTTTCCGTACTTATCTTTAACTTTATCTTCACCCTGTTTGGCAATTGCATGCTTAAAATCTAAATAGACTGCATTTTTAAGAGGTCCGACTCCATGACCAGCATCAATTCTCTCTTTAGCCGCCCTTGAAGCAATGTCTCTTGGACAGAGATTTCCAAAACTAGGATACCTTCTCTCAAGATAATAATCTCGCTCTTCTTCTGGAATATCTCCAGGCTTTCTCGAGTCATCTTTCTTTAAAGGTACCCAAATTCGGCCATCATTTCGAAGAGACTCTGACATGAGAGTCAATTTAGATTGTGTATCACTGGACTGGGGAAGAGCTGTGGGATGTATTTGAGTAAAGCTAGGTCCAGCAAAGTACGCTCCTTTTTTATGAGCGGCCCAAATGGCAGAGCCGTTGCACCCAATCGCTAGAGTTGAGAGCCTAAAGACTCTAGAATATCCCCCTGTGGCGAGAACTACTGCATGAGCACTATGGCGCTTAATTTCTCCAGTAACTAAATCTCGAGTGATAATTCCTCTCGCCTTTCCATCGATAACAACAAGGTCAAGCATCTCTTCTCGAGTATTCATTTTCACTCCACCACTCGCCACCATTTTTGATAACTGAGAGTAGGCAGCAATTAAGAGTTGTTGACCTGTTTGGCCTCTAGCGTAGAAAGTTCTTTGAACTTGTACTCCTCCAAAACTTCTATTCGTTAAAACTCCTCCGTACTCTCTAGCAAAAGGAACACCTTGCTGAGTAAAGTGATCAATTAGTGGAGCTGAAAGCTGTGCCAAACGATAAACATTAGCCTCACGAGAACGAAAGTCTCCACCTTTTAGAGTGTCATAGAACATACGCCAGACACTATCTCCATCATGCTGATAATTCTTAGCCGCGTTCACACCACCTTGAGCTGCTACAGAGTGCGCCCTTCTTGGTGTATCTTGATAGCAAAAACAATTTACCTTATATCCGAGCTCCGCTAGAGTTGCCGCTGCTCCGGCGCCAGATAAACCAGACCCCACAACAATGACCTCGAACTTCTTTTTATTGGCAGTATTTACAAGTTTGCATTTATCTTGATAGTTGGACCATTTCTTTTCAAGTTCTCCCTCGGGAATTTTTGCATCTAACTTCATTTAAAGACTCCTTAGGTAAACGATAATTGGAATGATTCCAAATCCAACAAGCACAGCTGTAGAAAATATTTTTCCAATAAATGAAACTCTCTTTATATATTTTAGATTATAAAGCCCAAGAGTTTTAAAAGCGCTCGAAAAACCATGATTTATATGCATAGCAAGTGGAACCATAAGAACTGAGTAGAATAAAACGTATAGAGGATTTTTAAAAAGAGAGGTTGTAACAATATAGACATCTTTAAGACCATTTGAATCTAAGGGAACAGAATCTCCAAATCCAAGTTTTATTCTTGCCCAAAAGTTTGCCATATGAACCACAATGAAAATGAGAATAATAAAACCAAGAAGCCCCATATTCTGAGAGGTCCAAGAACTACTCTCAGTAGCATGATTCACATAGTACTTTTGTCCCTTAGAAAAATTGTTCCTCTTCGTAACTAGAACTGCATATATTGTGTGAACGATTATCGATAAGTAAAGTGCTATAGAAACAACTTTTATAAAAATATTCTCTCCTAGTTTATGAGAGTAAATATTATAAAGATCATGAGAAATGTGTGGAGGGAGAAGGAGAATTAAGTTCCCTCCTAAGTGAACTACTAAGAACACACATAGAAATAAACCTGTAAAGGCCATAACATTTTTTCTAAAAAATAGCATAATACACCTTAAATAATTTTTAGTTCATTATAGTTGAAAACTTGATACAGATATATCATTATTTAATCTTCTAACATGAAAATTATCAATATTTCTTAATGCATATTTGTTTTACATGACAAATGTACTTAATTAATTCGTGGAGAAAGAAATGATTAATAGAAAGAATTTTAGAACATGGAGCTCTATAACGATACTGAGCATATTCCTAATAGGGTGTAACAAAGAAGTAAAAAATAGAATACCTGATAAAAGAGATTTTCCAATCAACACTTCGGCCCCTGCGTGTAATGATTTCTATGATCACGTCTGCTCAAAAGTTATCGACTCTTTTGAGCTACCTGCCAACCGTGCCAGATATGCATTTGCTTTCAGTGACTCGGATGAAAGAATTCTAGAGTTCAAGAAAAAATTTCTCTCAGAGTTAAGAAGTAGAGACGCAATCTCAAAAAGAGAATCACAACTTAAAAATTATTATATGTCTTGCCTAGACCTCTCTCTTTCAGAAAAAAGTGAACTAAACTACATTAAAGAAACTAAGGAAAAGATCAATAATATAAAATCTAAGGAGGAGTTGATTTCATTTATAAATAATCAATTCTTTAAAGGGCAACAGTCACTTATTGGTGTTGAGCCCTTTGCTAATCCAAGCAATCCATCCAAAAGTGATCTCCTTGTCACAGCTAACGTCGTAACTCTTCCAGATCCTTCTTATTACCTTAAGAAAGATCTCACAAATGATCTTAAAGTTTTAATTACAGAGTTCTTTCAAATAATTGGTGATAAGAGCCCTGAACAAACAATGAAAACAGTTTGGAACTTTGAAGAATCTATGTCAAAAGTTTCACCAAATAAAATAGAAATTAGACAACTCATTGCTATTAATAATGTAAAGACAATAGCTGAATTCAAAAAAGCATATCCAGCACTTCAGATAGACAATGTCTTAACAAAGCTTCCGAAAGGACTAAATATTAGAGACTTCATGCCAAAGACAATGAAGCACTTTAATAACTATGTAGATCAATCTAGCTTGGATGATTTAAAAAATATCTACTTGTATCTAACTCTATTTGGCACTATTGAAGTAAGTCACAAAGAATTCTCAAGTAAGAAATACCATTTCCTCTCAACTTATCTAGGAAAACCAAAAGAAAGAGCCCCTAGAGGTGAAGAGTGTACTGAAATGATTAAGCAAAGATTCTCTAAAGAGATAGATTTCTTTGTCATAGATAAAATGTTTCCAAATTTTCCAGAAGAAAGAATCAAGAAGCTAGTACAATCAATTAGAGGGTCTATTGTAGATTCTTTAGAGAAAAATCAATGGCTATCTAAACAAGGAAAAGAAGAGGCCATTAAAAAAATTCAAAGTGCACTCTTACAAATTGTAAAACCAAAGAATGAAGAGGAGTGGGACTTCAATTACCTAGGTGAATATTCAGAAAAAGATTATATCTATAATGATATTCTTCTTGGAAAACTTACAAGAGAAAAAAGACTTGAAGATGCCACGAAACCTATTAATAGAGAGAAATGGGGTATGGCCCCACTGGCCATTAATGCCTTCTACAACCCTACTTTGAATAAGTTTGTCTTACTACAGGGAATTCTTCAATACCCATTCTTTGATAGCAAGATGGATGATCGAGATATAATAGCAGGAATGGGAATGGTTATTGGTCATGAATTGGGACATTCTATAGATGATAATGGCTCAAGGTATGACTCAGAGGGGCGCCTAAGAAAATGGCTTAAAGATGAAGATAAGAAGAAGTTTGATGAACTTACAAAGCCATTAATAGAGCAATTTAATTCTGTCGGACATGATGGGAAAATGACTCTAGGAGAGAATATTGGAGACCTAGTTGGGCTTGCTGCTGCATATAAAACAGCATTTCCAGACTCAACTAAGGAATACTCGAAAGAAGATCAGCAAAACTTCTTCAAGGCCTACGGTAGAATTTGGTGTGAAGTACAAACTGACAGCATGAAAGAGCTTAGACTTAAGTCAGATTACCACTCTCTTGGAAGACAAAGGGTAAATCAGCAAGTTAAAAATCACCCTGGTTTTACTGAGGCCTTCTCATGTAAAGAAGGAGATAAAATGTATTTACCAGAGTCAAAAAGAGTTAAAATTTGGTAGTGAATGTTAAATGATTTTTACAATTGAATATATTAAATATATAGTACATACTCTTTGATATATTCAATTTGGCCCGGTGGTGGAATGGTAGACACAGCGGATTCAAAATCCGCCGGTAGCAATACTGTGCGAGTTCAAGTCTCGCCCGGGCCACCATCACTAATGCCTTCTATCAAATCTAATAACTCATCAGTAAATAAAGAATCCTCTACCCCTTTCCTAAAGAGTACAAAGTATTCATTTTCATTAAAGCAGCATAGAGTTTCAAACCCTGGGCAAAAGCCTGAAAAATACGATATGCCATTTTTCAATTTTGGAAAGTAAGTTTTAATGTTTGGCAACTTTATAAATCTTAAGTAGTCATTAGGAGACATAATGAATTCACCGTCTCCCCAGCCTTTAATATAATTTGAATAATCTTTAGAAAAAGAGACTTCAATGTCTTTAGTTTTGTAAAAGTTCTCAATTGCCTTCTCATACTCTGCGCCCGTAATAATTTCAATTACTCTACTTAAAAGAACATAACCTGAATTAGAGTAGGCTACTTTATTAGGCGGATCATACTGACTTTTAGTTAATATAATTTTACTAATATCTTCTAGTCTCGACTCATTAATAAAACTTTCTTCTAATTCTAGGTAATCAAAAACTCCCGATCTATGCTCAATAAGATCTCTTAAAGTAATTAAATGAGTCGTTCCAAAATACTTTCCGACTTTATCATCTAGACTAATCTTATACTCTTCAGCCAAGAACTCATTAAAGTAGTAACTAATCATAGGTTTAGTAAGAGATGCTATTAACTGCTTCGAATTAAATCCTTTAGTGGACGATTCTCTACTTGTTTTAATGATGTAGCTTTCTTCATTTATTACTCTTTCCATAAGAAGGGGTAGCATTCTTAATTTCCTTATTCTTCATTTCTATTTACTTTACTGTAAAGTACTAAACATTTTTATATCTTGCTATTCGGCAGACTAGTTATAGATACTATGCCAGATTTGAACCTAGTAAAGTTAATCTTATACATTGATAGCTTTTCCTTTATTACAAAAGGTAGATTAATCAGTGATTTGTACTGCTTACAATAGTTCATCGACCTAACCACCTGTTTTTAGTGTAACTTTTTGCAAGTTTGCTTGACCAAACAAATGTCTCACCATATAAACCCTTTGCACAAATGAATTAAAAACAATCCAATGGAGGAAATATGAAAAACATTATTTTTGGAATTACATTACTTTTATCTTTATCAGGAAATGCACAGGAGCTAGGTCTTGGAGCACAAGAACGTTGGCTATCTCAGCACGGTGGATTCACTTGTGGACAAGATAGAACTCCAACTCAAACACCAACAGAGTTTAAAAATCAAGCTATCATGTTCTCTTACATGACAACTGACTACACTCTTGATCACGGAAAGCTTGTAGCATCATTCCACAATAAAGGTACTGAATGTCGTTATAATTTAGTTGGACTTGCTGATAACGCGAACTGGATTTTCACTAAGACTGATTCTTCTGCATACTCAGTTAATGGTGGAAACGAAGTAAACTGCGAAGCAGGTAAGGCTTACTTAGATTCACTATTTGCTCAACCAAATACATATATCTATGGTCGTGGTGCAATCTCTTTACAAGTTAAAGTTGAAGATGCTGCCACTCTTTGTGGAGAAGGTGCTACTCACGTTGGTATTTACTTCAAGAAATCTGCTAGAACAAAAATCTAGTTAATAACTGGCCCTCACTTGAGGGCCTTTTCATTTTCTAACTTTACATCGAAAACGTTTTATTGATTTTTGGACATTCCAATAATTTAAATACTAGCATACCAAAGCTCATCGAGAGAACAAAAACGACGGAGTTAGTATCTAGTGTCACGAGGTTTAAAATTCCAGGCCCAGGACAAATACCTAAAATACCGCACCCTATACAAGATAAAATCTATTCTAAGAGCAGTCTTGAGTCGATATCACTTCTTGTAGGTAGAAAGTGAAGATCAAAATATAGAGGTTTATTCTTAATACTAGTTGGTACATTTATACTTTATAAAAATAATTATGAATTTTAGAATCTAATCATCATCCAACAGAAGTCTTGGACCGGAACCCTCTGCCGCTAAAAAGTCCCCTTCATTTCTTAGTGGGCAATCTTTTAGTGAAAGACATCCGCATCCTATACAATAACCTAATTGCGACTTCATCTTTTCAATCAGTTTCATTTTCTTAGTTAGAACTTCATCCCAACTTTTTCCTAATTTTTTCCAATCGTTTACGGTCGGTCTCTCTTTATTAACAATTGATTTAAAAGCGTACTTAATCTCTTCTAAAGAGAGTCCTATTTTCTGCGCTACCTTAATATACCCGAGAACTCGGAGCTCTCTTCTATTGAACCGCCTCTGATTTCCACTATTTCGAGTCGATCGCAGGAGCCCCTTAGACTCATAAAAGTGAATAGCTGAAATTGCGACTCCGCTTCTCTCAGAGAGTTCCCCTACTGATAAAATTTCTTTGTCTTGAATGATTCTATTCATAATCGCCTTGACCTCAAGTTAACTTGAGGTTTTATACTTCATTGTACCTTAAATTGACATCATAAGGAGAAAATATGACAAAGAAAAATGCACTTATCACAGGCGGAGCAAGAGGGATTGGAGCTGCGATAGCCAAGGAACTTTCAAAGAGAGGCTACAGGGTTTTCATTAACTATGTTAACAGTACAGCTATAGCAAATGAACTCGTTGAAGAAATTAACAACTCCGGAGGAGAATCTTACTCTATTCAAGCAGATGTAAGAGAAAATGACCAGGTTTCAACAATGTTTAGCAAAATCAAAAAAGATCATGGAGGCGTTGATATACTCGTTTCCAATGCGAACATGAGCTTCACTCAAAAACCATTTCTAGATCAAAGTTGGGAAGAGTTTGCTCAAAAATTAAATGATGAATTACACGCTTCTTATATTACGGCTAAGCATGCATCTGAGAATATGAAAGGCAACAAATATGGAAGACTAGTTTTTATCTCTAGTACATTATCAGAAAGTCCAGCACCTAGTTTCATTGCGCATGGAACAGCAAAGGGAGCATTAGATAGCTTTTCTAAGTACTTAGCTCAAGAACTTGGACCACTTGGAATTACATCTAATATCGTTGCTCCAGGTCTTGTTCTTACTGATGCAACTAAACAAGCACCAGAAGAATTTAAG
The DNA here is from genome assembly GCF_000210915.2 of Halobacteriovorax marinus SJ. Taxonomy (NCBI): domain Bacteria; kingdom Pseudomonadati; phylum Bdellovibrionota; class Bacteriovoracia; order Bacteriovoracales; family Halobacteriovoraceae; genus Halobacteriovorax; species Halobacteriovorax marinus. Next base: position 486,847 of record NC_016620.1, on the reverse strand, counting down.
AATTATATAAAATCTATGACTCCAACCAATAGAATTGCAACTCCAAAAGACGTTGCTAATGTCGTTGCCTTCTTAGTGGATGAGAATAGTTCTCATATAACTGGAACATATACTCCTGTATGTGGAGGAGCCTACCTTCCATAAAGTGTAAAGCCCATTACTGGGCTTTTTTAACTTTAACAACTTGATTATTCAACTTACTAAGTAACTCAACCCCTGAGGTTACTTCACCCAACTTAATAAGTCCCTTGGAGTAAGAAAAGTTTTTATAAAAAATAGCTACATTTCCCCACGGAGCATAGAGTGTGACATCTCCAACCTTTGGCTCATACCCGACAGGGGCATCTAAAGTAGAAAGCTCACGAGGAGGATGAAAGATTTTTTCATTAGAAGCATAATCCTCCACCTTAACACTTAGTGGCAGTTGCTCATAAAGACTACGGGACGATGGATTATCATTCAATGAAATTAAGATTTCATCTTCTCCAAGAAGTATTTTTATTTTCATCTTTTCAACCTCTACTCCAAATATGGAGAGGCTAGAGATTACTAGCCCACCCAACATAAAAAAACTTATAAGATTATTCCATCTTTGCTGCTTTCTCATATTCTTCTTCAGAAACCTTCTCCATCCAAATAACGTTCTTTCCATTACTGTCTTTCTCCTGAAGAGCATAATGCTTAACAAATTTATCCGCGCAAGCACCATGCCAATGTTTTACTCCAGGAGGTGTCCACACCACATTACCTTTGGAAATCTTTCTAGCAGGTTCTCCCCACTCTTGAACAATCCCCTCACCTTCTGTCACAACTAATAATTGCCCTCTAGGGTGAGTGTGCCAAGCAGACCTTGCTCTTGGATTAAATTTAACCTCAGCTCCTGTTAACCTCGACGGCTCATGATTTTTTTCTGAAAATAGCATTTGAACTTCAACATTTCCAGAAAACGTTGGAGACTTGTCATCTAGATGAACGATAGCGGGTATTTTCTCTATGCTCATACTCTTATTAAACTTAGTTGTAGAGCAACTAGCTAATGTCAGAGCTAGAATTAAAATTATTCTATTATACTTTTTCATAGTCACTCCTAAGATTATTTTAAGTTTCTTTTAAAGAAGTTATCGATCTTATCAAATGGAATAACATCTACTCTATCGTATAAGTCTGTGTGGTAAACTTCAGGCATAATTAAAAGTTCCTTAGGCTCAGCTGCTTCTTTATAAGCATCCTCACTAAAGTATCTAGAGTGAGCCTTAGATCCTGCAATTATGAAAATAGGCCTTGGTGAAATCTCTTTTATGTAACTCAAAATTGGCATATTCATAAATGACAATGGATTGGTAAATGTCCATGAGCTATTTGAGTTTATCGATCTCTCGTGAAAACCACGAGGTGTTTTATAATAGTCAAAATATTGCTTAACAAAAAGAGGCTCATCACCAGTAATCTTTTCAGGTAAGCCTTGCTGACTTAGTCTAAACTTACCTTCATCAACATCGCTCCATCTCTCCTGGCTTAATTTTTCTAATATTTCATTTCTCTCTTGGGCTGTTTGACTATCATTATAACCCTTAGACATAACTCTAGACATGTCATACATACTGGTCGTAACAACGGCCTTGACTCTCTTATCTACAGCAGCTGCATTGAGAGCCATTCCACCAAATCCACAGATACCAATGATTCCAATTCTCTCTCTATCTACTTCTTTTTGAGTTCCTAGAAAATCAACTGCTGCACTAAAGTCTTCAGAGTTAATATCTGGAGAAGAAACATTTCTTGGCTCTCCACCACTTTCCCCTGTGTACGAAGGATCAAACGCTAAAGCCACAAATCCTTTTTCTGCCATAGTTTGTGCATACAACCCCGAAGACTGCTCCTTGACTGCTCCGTATGGACCACTGATTGCAATAGCCGATAAACGCTCAGTACTTTCTCTTTTAGGGGTATATAAATCCCCTACTAAAGTTATTCCATACCTATTTTTAAACATCACTTTTTGGTGATTAACTTTATCGCTTTTCTTAAATGTCTTATCCCACTCTTTACCTACTTCCATAGTACCTTTCTCCCTATAATTATTTGATGAGCAACTAGTGGCCATAAAAAGGCTCCCCAGCATAAGTAACAAAGTAAAACTCTTCATATAACCTCCGTTTTTTAACTTCCTCCTCATTTTAAGCTGGAAAACAATTCCAATAAATGGCACAATCAACAATGAATCATTAACTAAGAGTTAACAGTGAACAAAGATCAATTAGATGGATTAGTCGCTCTAAAACTAGTTGCTGAAAATAAAAGCTTTAAAAAGGCAGCTGAGATTTTGAATATTTCTACACCGGCCATTAGTAGAATCATTTCAAACCTTGAAAGAAGAATGGGTGTCATTTTATTAACTAGAACAACAAGAAATGTAAATCCAACTGAAGCAGGAATCACTTTCCTCAATAAAGCTGGACCTGCTATTGATGAAATTATAGATGCACAGAGTAGTGTAAGAACCTTAGGGAATGAACCAAGTGGATTACTTCGAATTAATGCACCTGTTATATTTTACCAGCACTATCTTAAAGATTATGTGAGAGAATTTTTAAAAAAGTATCCTAAAGTCCAACTAGAGATTTTTTCTGACGACCAGGCAGTTGATATCTTTTCTCAGGGCTTTGATGCAGGGATAAGAGTTGATGATATAATAGCAAAGGACTTAATCGCATTAAAATTATTTGGCCCAATTGACTTTATAACAGTAGCTTCTCCAAAGTATATTAAAGAATTCGGAAGCCCCTCACACCCTAAAGAACTACTAGATCATAATTGTATTCTTCTTCGATTTGGTTCTGGTACAAGTGTTTATGACAAATGGGAATTTGAAGACAAGAAGAAAGAGTTCACTGTTAGAGTTAATGGCAATCTCATTTTAAACAACTCCGAACACATTAGACAAGCAGCTCTTTCCCACAGTGGAATCATTTACATTGAAAAAGGTTCGGTTATAAACGATCTGGAAAGAGGAAAGCTAAAAGTTGTCCTAGAAGAATATAAGACCCAAAGTACGGGGTTCTATCTTTATTACCCCCATAAGATTCATATTTCTCCAGCACTAAGAGCATTTATTAATTTCTTTAAGACTGAATTAAAATAAGAAGCCAGTGCTTTTATCCACTGGCCATTTAAACTTTACTATTTAAAATCTTGCTCCAACTTGGAAGAACCAACTATTAACTAATTCCTGCTCTCCCGATATTGAAGTATTTGAATGACGGTGAATTTCAAACTTACGATTTGTCACAAGTCCAATATTTGTATAAAGATATTTACTGTCATTTAAAATAAAGTCTCCACCTACAGAAAACCTTATTCCAGAAATTGCTACATCTACATCTTCACTATTATTTAAAATTTGACCAGCTTTCCACTGCCATTGAGCTCCGGCTGGAGCTACTGTAAAGTTGTACTTATTCTTAGCTTCCGTAAGGTATTCATATTTAATTTGAGGGAACATTAGTGTTAGTGTCGACTTTTCATCTAACTTCCATACCACACCAAATATTGGAAAAATCTTCGTTTCACCAAAAGTATCAGAAAAACCAGCCCCAAGAAGCCATTGAAGGTTCGTTCTTGGCCAAATGAAAATAAAATTACCCTCAGGTCTAAATTCAGATTCACTAAGAAAGTCATCACTCTGGCCATGTAGGCCTGGAGTCAGGGTCCATTTTAGAATATTCTTCCCTAAGACATGCGTACCACCTACAGGGATTTTTACTTTTAATAATTTAAGTTTCCCAAGAAGTGGCTCATCAAACTTAAGCTCTGTATAACGTAAGTCTCCCCCTAAAGTATACGTACTTTTTTCTGAATCAGACTTACCTAAAACATAGGTATATTTAGCGGCAAAATTTGTTTCAGTTATTTCATTTCCTTTATCATCTTCTTGAGGAACAGAGTAATCTAGACTGATATCTGCAGCGGCAAAGACACTTGTCATAAAAAAGTGAACAAGAACTATTTTCGAAATTTTACTTAGACTCATACAAACATCCTATATGTAATTTTTTTTAATAATGTATAATAAATATTAAATAAGTATAATCTACAAAAAAACTGGAGTCATTAATGAAAACTTCCCTAATCCTACTTCTTCTATCTTTCAATACTTTTGCAGGAAAATACGTACCAGTCTCTGAAGTCCCAAAAAATGTAAATGCAACAATTCAAAATTATTTTCCGGAAAGTAAAATTCAAGCTGCTGAACTTGAAAAGAAGTTTGGAGCAAACGTCTACGAGCTTAAAGTAAAATATAAAGATATCTTGCTAGAGATTGAAGTTAACGAAAATGGTAAATTAAGAGATCTTGAACTAGAGAGATAGAATCAATGAAAAAGGAATGAATGACTTGATCAAAATAGGTCTTAGTTTGGATCTCTTGGGTATCATATCTCTTATATCTTATCAGTTTAGCAATAAGTATGTTGATGAACATGGAGTGCTTAGAGAGCCATTCTTTCTTCTACCTATAGCACTCATATTTCTTACCCTTGGAACCATTTTCCTCATCATAGGTTTTTCTAAGAGAAAGAAGAAATCAAAATGAAGTTTTTTCTCAGTTCTTCCTAAACCTTTATCATTGTAAAATTCCTCTAGAAGAAAATTAAGGAAGATTATGAAGAAACTACTCATAACACTAGCACTCTTATTCAATCTAAATAGTCATGGACAAGTAGTCCAAGGTGTTTCAAGTATCATTCCAGGAATGGGACAATCTCTTAACGGTAATCACTGGGAAGGAGCCGCTTATTTCGTTTCAGCATTAGGACTTATGTTTGCAGCAAAGGATCCCAAGCTTAATACTATAGGGCTAAATATAGCTTTCTATAATATGTATGATGCTTGGAGAGACGCTGGTGGAAAACCCAGCAATAAGAATAGTAATATCTTTCACGATTATGCTCAAATGTTTAACCCTGTAAATATCATTGACCCCTTTGCTATTGGCCTGCTCTCCGCAGCAGCAATTAATAGAAGCAATTCAAGAAAAACAGCTTTTGAAGAAGCAAGAAAACATAATGATCACGAAACCATTCACCGAAGACTCTCCACAGATGGATGGAAATCAATTCTCACCTTCGCTTCTGTAGGAATGGGAGAAGAAGCTCTCTTTAGGGGATTTCTCTTCCCAGCTTTTTCTCAAGCAGTGGGCCCATGGGGAGGAGCCATAACCAGTTCAGCAATTTTTGCTTTTGCCCACAAGGGAGCAAACACTGAAGCCAATATAGTAAGAGGTGCTTTGGGCATGCTCTTTTGCTGGCAGTATTATAGAAATAAGTTCAATCTAAATAAAAATATTTTTACTCATTCGTGGTACGATCAGATTCTCATTGGGCCATTCAATATTGCCTCTCAAGACCCTGACGAGAAATTTGATTGGAATAAAATGCCAATTGGAGCAAGTTTTACATTTAACTTTTAATGGAGATTTCCCCACTTTCGTGGGGAGTTAGAGTTAGGCTAGCTTTGTGTAGGCTTTAAGAAGATCTTTTCTTGTAATAATTCCCACAAGCTTACCTCCGTCAACAACAGGAAGACGCTTTAAGTGATTGTGAGACATTACAGAAATTACATCAGAAAGTGATTGATCACTAGTAACTGTCGTTACATCTTTAGTCATCACTTCACCAAGTTTCTTGGCCTTCGACTTCTTGTAAATTTCTTCTGCATCACTAAAATAGAAATTTTGTCCAAAAAGCTTCTTAATTGAAGCAAGTGCATGAGGGATATTTGCATCTGTACCAACAAAGTCAGACTCAGTTAGTATTCCAACTAATGCTCCTGCCCCATCAACAACAGGCATAACACTAAATCCTTTATCGTGCATAATTTTTGCTGCCTCTTCTACAGTATTTTCTTCTGTACAAGAGATCACATCTTTCGTCATGAATTCTGATACTTTCATATATTTCCTCACTTAAACGTATATATACGTAAATTCTAACACAAAACTAGGTCTACTCCTAAAATAATTTATACCAAATGACGCGCCTCAAATCCTTGCAAGACCCTACTAAAGCTTTCTAAAATACTACAAATTTAAACTCTTACTAAGGTTAAAGCTAACAATGAAGAAACTCTTATTTTTTCTTTTCCTATTATCACTAAGTACTAATGCTCAACTATTTCTAGAGCAAGACTACTCTCAAAGCTCAAGTTCTCTAGACTGGGAAATGATTGAAAATGATCATGTGAGACTTATTTATCCAAAGTCTCTTGGCAATGACTCTGAGTATATCGCAAACCTAATTGAATACTACTCTAAAGATGTCGGTCTTACTTATGGTATAAAAGACCCTAAGAAAGTTCCTATAATTATTCGTACCGAGGTCGCCCAACCAAATGGATTTGTATCTCTTGCACCTAGAAGAAGTGAATGGTTTAGTGCCTCTCAATTCTCTACGAGACTGGGGTCTTCAGAGTGGTATCAAACTCTCTCTATCCATGAATATAGGCATGTTCAACAATTTGATAACCTAAGAAGAAGTACAATAAAATTTCTCTCTTGGATCCTTGGAGATGTTGGCCACCAAATTGGTGTATTCTCAGGCGTTGAACCATGGTACCTAGAGGGAGACGCTGTTTGGTCAGAAACTAAATATACAGATGCTGGTCGTGGGAGGTCTCCACACTTTCTTTCCAGACTAAAGGCTATGCTCACAAGTGACCAAATACCAACTTATGATGAATTAATAAATGGCTCTTACAATACTCTCCTTCCAAATCACTATCCATTTGGGTTTGTGCTCGTCTCAAATGCAACAAGAAAGTTTGGAGATGATTTCTGGAAGAAAGTGACAGATAAGATTGTTCACTTTCCACACCCTTATAAACTCTACACCGCCTTTAAAGAAGTTTCAGGTCAATCTTTCTACGACTTCTATGATGAAACTATGAACGAATTAAGAGCATCGTGGAAAAAGGATATTAAGGAGAAACCTCTCGCCAAAGTAGACTACAGAGATAATCTCTCTCCATTTAAAATCGGCAATAAAACATACTATCTAAATTATACATTAGACTCTTTCTGGACTCTTTATAAGAAAGAGAACGGCAATAAGGTAAAAGTAGCAGAAATCCCTTTTACAAAAGGAATGAGTAAAATAAACATAAGAAATAATTACGCTATTTACTCACAATTTCTTCCTCACGCTAGATTCGGTCACAAGGGAAGTTCTGATCTCATTCTTATCAATTTAGAGAATGGAGAAAAAACAAAAATCACATCTGGCCTAAGACTCTATAACCCAAGATTCTCATTAGATGGAAAAAGTCTTTATGCTACAGAGTTCAATGAAGATTTAAAATGGACACTCTCAACTTTTAACTTAAATGGGGAAAAGATATCCTCAATGGGGTTTGGAGTTGAAACAATTGTTGAAGCGTACCCTATAAATTCAAATGAGGTTATCGCTATTCTTGCCGATCCTGCTGGTTATAAATTCTTAGCCAAAGTAAATCTTGAAAAGAGAACCAAAAAAACCATTCTTGCGAAATCTCGAAATAATATTAGTTCAGTTTTTGTAGATGAAAATAAAAATACTTACTTTGAAGCTCAATATCACGGAGTAACAAATATTTTTAAATTTACAGATAAAGGAAATCTTCAAAAATGTAGTAATGTAGATATTAATGCTACTTCTCCCTTCGCTGATAGAAAAAATCTATACTATAGTAGTGAAGATGCCTATGGATCACATATTAGTGTTACACCACTTGAAAAATGTCAGAATTTTAATGTTTCCAACTTAGTTAACTTTAAATACTTAGGTGACAACCCATCAGACAGTTATAATAAATTCACTCTTAGACCTATAGAAGATCAAGCGAAGCTTAGAACAAATCCAACAAAGCATTATGAGAAGCACGAGTACGGAGACCTAGACAAAGGAGTTATCGTACCACACTCATGGAGCTTCTTTGCAGGAAATGGATTTGGCCTATCACTTACTACAGATAATTATCTAAGAACATTAGGAATCTTCGCTCAAGTTGGAAAAGACGGAAGTGAAGATCAAAATTATTCACTATTTAATATCAGTTTCAAAAAGTATTATCCTATCTTCAATATTTCAGGAGAGATTAGAAATAGAGAAGTGGACTTCTTTAATAGTGAACAAACTCTTACGTGGAAAGAAAAACAAGTAGGCTCATCAATGACCCTTCCCTATTTCCACAAGAAAAATCTCTACAATCTAATCAGCGCCGTTACTGTTGGGGGAAGATATGTTGACACAAGAGACTACGAAGCAATCTCGACAAGACCAACATACGATAATAGATATTTTTTAAATACTTATGCTGAATTCTACTTCAACCTTTCAAAAGATCTTACAGCACGATCAATAATGTCACCTTGGGCTATTTCATACTTTGCCAAGTACGAGAATGCAAAAGGGAATAATGAGAAAAGAGATTCTTCATATAAACTCTATCAATACGGAAAAATTCAAATACCAGGCTTATTTAAGCATGATGCATTTAGATTTACTTTCAGCGAAGAAAAACAAAGAAACGATATTAACTCTTATCGCTTTCTTCCAATGTTAATGAATCCAACGGAGAATGTATTCTCTAGAGGGTACGAGTACGAGAGTGTTCCACACTACCAGAAGATTACAGCAAATTACGCATTCCCTCTGGCGACTCCAGACTTTGATATCTGGGGGCTGTACTATCTAAGAAGACTTACAGTTAACACTTTCTTTGACAGCACTAAGATTGAGTCAAATTCACTAAATACAACTTTTAATAGTACAGGGCTTGAGCTTGAATTTGAGTCTGTATTTTTAAGAAAACTTCCGATTAACTTCGGTGTCAGATATGCACACAAACTAAAATTCAAGAGCAATGTTGGTGAACTTTATTTAGCCACATCACTAGCTTTTTAAAGGAGTATCATTTGAAGAAAATAAATACTGAAAATATTTATTCCATTTTACAAGAGAAGGTAGTGAGCTGGATTGGTTCACTGCTTAAGATTCTCCCCAATATCATTGTCGCCTTTAGCGTTATTCTTCTATTTATCCTTCTTTCTCATCTTGTGAAAAAGATTTCAACACCACTACTTAGAAGATTTTTTAAAAGTAGAACTGTAGTAGATTTAATCGGAACTAGTATCTACCTTACAATTCTTCTCGTAGGTGTCTTTATCTCTTTAGAAGTACTACACCTAGAAAAGACTGTTACATCCCTACTAGCAGGTGCTGGAGTTATTGGTTTAGCACTTGGTTTTGCCTTTCAAGAAATTGCATCTAATTTTGTTTCAGGTATTTTCATTGCCTTTAAGGAGCCTTATCAAGTTGGGGATATTGTTGAAATTGATAGTTACTTAGGAGAGGTCAAAAAAATCTCACTTAGAACGACCAGTATTATGACTTTTCAAGGTCTTGAAGTACTTATTCCAAATAAGGATATGTTTACTAAGCCCTTCATTAATTACAGTACAACACCAACTAGAAGATTAGACATTAAAGTCGGGGTCTCCTATTCCGACGACCTAGAGCTGGTTACAGAAGTGACTAAGAAGGCCCTAGAAGAAATCGACGGACGAGTTGAAACTTCAGAGGTGGAAGTTCACTTTGAAGAGTTTGGTGATAGTTCGATTAATCTTTGTGCAAAAGTATGGATTCACTTTACAAAGAATTACAATTTCTTTAACTCTAGACACCAGGCTATCTTAAGTATCAAGAAGCATTACGACGAAAATGCTATTACAATACCGTTTCCAATTAGAACAATTGAAATGCAAGGAAAGTCTTAATCTTTTTTAAACAGAGGGATGTAATCTCCATATCCCTCTTCTTCTAGATTTGAAACTGGAATAAATCTTAAGCTTGCAGAGTTAATGCAATACCTAAGTCCAGTAGGTGCTGGACCATCAGGAAAAACGTGACCTAAGTGAGAGTCGGCATGCTTGGACCTCACCTCCACTCTTCTCATTGAAAGATTGTAATCTTCATGCTCAGTTAAAGAGTCTTGTTCGATTGGCCTAGTAAAACTTGGCCAACCACATCCTGAGTCGAATTTATCCATTGATGTAAATAGAGGTTCTCCTGAGACAATATCAACATAGAGACCCTCATCTTTAGTATCCCAATACTCGCCAGTGAAGGCCCTCTCTGTTGCATCTCTTTGAGTGACATCAAATTGCAATTCACTCAATTCTTTTAATCTGTTTTCATCTTTAGAATACTTTGCCATTTACTCTTCTCTTAGAATTTTTCTTCTAGGTCTAGCAATTAAAGTATAAAAACTAGGCACAACAAATAATGTAAATATTGTAGCAAGAGACACACCACCTAAAATAACTAAGGCCATTGGCATTCTTGTCTCTGAACCTGCACCTGTCATAACTGCCGCCGGAACAGCTGAGGCAAGAGTAGTAAAAGTCGTCATGATAATTGGTCTAAATCTCGTCGTACAGGCTTCAATAACCGCTTCTTCTAAAGTCTTCCCTTCATCTCTAAGTTGATTAGAAAATTCTACGATGAGAATCGAGGTCTTCTTTACAATTCCCATTGTAAGGAGAATACCAATCATCGAGTAGATATTAAGAGTTTGACCTGTTGCTAAGAGAGCTAAGAAAGAACCGGTTAATCCAAATGGAACAGCTAGAAATACAGTTAATGGATCAGCAAATGAATTGAACTGACTCCCTAAAACCATATAAGCGATAACAAGACCTAAGATCATAATAAGAACAATATTTATAAGTGACTCATTTAAATCTTTTGAGAAGTTGATACTATATTTCTCAGGTAAGATATTTGGAGCAATTTTCTTTATAAAGTCAAAGGCCTCACTCTGAGTCACATTATTACTTAAGTTTGCATCCACACGAACACCACGAGTTCTATTTTCTCTATAAATACTCTGTGGTCCAAAAGCAGGATTAATATCGACAACATCCGTTAACGTTACAAACTCTCCTCTATTATTTTGTAGAAGCAGTGAAGAGATAGTGTCTGGCAATCTATCCTTTTCTTGTAATTGAACAAAGATATCATAACGTCTACCGCCCTCTGTATACTTGCCACCTGTTACACCACCAACACCGATATTCAGAGTTTGAGCGATAGTGTTAATTTCAACTCCTCGCTCCTGGGCCTTAAGGCGATCAGGTGTAATATGAACCTCTGGTAACTCTCCTGTATCATCGGAACGAATTCCAACCATAAGGCCTGAATCACTCATCTCTTTTCTAAATTTTTCAAATAATTCTCTTTGAACGGCTAAGTCTGGACCTGTAATTGTAAATTCAACAGGACTTCCTCTTCGACCACTAATAGCAGATCCCATACGGTCTCTAACGATGATATGAATCCCTTCAATTTGCTTCAGCTCTTTTCTAAGATCTGCCGCAACTTCAAATTGACTCTTCTTACGCTCGCTACGATCTTTTAAAATTACAACACCAAATCCTCTATTACCAGTAGAGACACCGCGACCACCACCAACAGAGACAATAACTCTTTGAACATTCTCATTTGCTTGTACGATCTTTTCATACTGCTTAACTTTTTCATTAGTATAATCAAGACTCTTACCATCAGGAGCGATAAAGATTACAAACATAAAACTTCTATCAGCTTCAGGAGCAAATTCCTTATTAATATGATTTAAAGAAAGAAGTGATAGTCCAAAGATTAGTACCGAACCACCTAGAACGAGAATTTTATGTTTTAGGGCACTCTTTAAAAGCTTCGCATAAAGATCTCTGGTAAACTCCACCATCTTATCAACCCAGTGGTGGATAAAAATACCTTTTGAAGTCACATTTAAAAATTGTGAACATCTCATCGGAGCAAGAGTAAGCGCCTCTAGTGAAGAGAGCGCTACCGCCACACATAAAGTGAGAGCAAATTCTCTAAAGAAACGTCCCTCAATACCTGGCATTAGTGATATTGGAGCAAAGATTGCGATAAGAACTGCAGTCGTAGCAAGAACAGCAAATGTTATCTCCCTACTCCCCTTAAAAGAAGCCTGAACTTTATCATTGCCCATCTTTGCATAACGAACAATATTTTCGAGCATCACAATCGCATCATCAACCACAATCCCAATCGCCAAGGTCAGTCCTAAGAATGAAAATGTATTGAGAGTGAAACCAAAGAGATGCATAAAAGCGAAAGTTCCAATAATGGCAGTCGGAATTGCTAATAGAATATTAATTGTTGCAGAAATCGAATTTAAGAAGATCCAACATACAAATGATGTTAGTAGGGCCGAAATAATTAAGTTTTGAATAAGCTCATCAATAGAGAGTCTAACAAATTGCGTTCTATCAAAGTTTACAGAAAGATTTGTTCCTTCAGGAAGAGAAGCACTAATTTCATCAACTCTTACCTTTACTCTATCTGCAACATCAACTGCGTTAGCTCCACGCTGCTTGTAGATTGGCATTGAAAGAGAAGGTATTCCATCAACTCTTGAGATTCTTGTTCTATTTTCTACACCTTTGTGAATATAGGCAACATCTGAAAGTTTGATTGGCACATAGTTGGCCCTTCCACCCCTCTTACTGATAATCATTTCTCTGAAGTCTTCTACAGTCTTACCTTCACCAAGAACTCTTAAACTTTCTTCTTTATTGATATCCTCAAACTTTCCAGCAGGAAGCTCTACGTGCTCCCTGGCCAAAGTATCGATAATATCAGTTAATGTGAGCTGGTAACTTCTAAGTTTTTTAGCATCCACATCAATTCTCATCATCGGATCTCTTGCACCAAAGGCCCTAACTTCCGACACACCTTCAATTGTAGTGAGTCTATCGACAATTCCATCTTTAAAGAGAATATTTAATTCACGTTCGTTCAAGGTTTCAGATGTAATGGCAAGATAGAGAATTGGATCATCCGCTGCATTTGACTTCGTTACAGTAGGAGGCTCAACAGTATCCGGTAACTGTCTCTGGGCACGACCAATTAGTGTCTGAACTTCTTGAAGCGCAAAATCAATGTCTTTATCGAGTGTAAACTCTAGCTCTATTCTTCCCGATCCCCTATTTGCAGTAGAAGTCATATCCTTCACACCTTGCATAGAAACGAGAACAGACTCAACCGGCTCTAGAACATCTTTTTCGACAACTTCTGGAGTTGCACCATCATAGGAGTATGAAATCGAAACAGATGGATAATCGACATCAGGGTTTTCATTAATACCTAGCTCTTTAAAGCCTAGAATCCCAAAGAGAATTAACGAAAACATAATCATCCAAGAAAAGACTGGATTCTTAATTGAGATTTCTGAAATATTCATTTTCTACCTTCTTACTTCTTTGGGTATTCGCCTAAGTAGGCCTTCGATTGGTAATAAAGAGACTTAAGCTCGAGAGCGGCCTTAATATAAAGTTTTTCTAAATTAATCACATCATCTAGAGAGCGAATCACATCGATTTGGGCCACTAGACCCTTGTCTAAATCCTTTACTTGCTCTGTGTATGAAGCTTTTATTTGAGAAAGTGATTTCTTAAGAGAAGCTAGTTGACTCTTCTTATGATTGAAAACTTTTACAAAGTTAGACCACTCTCTATCCGAGTTAGAGCGGTTGTATTGCAATCTAGTTTTATCGATAAGAGCTTGAATATTCTGCGTATCATATGATGCCGCCGTCTTTCCAAAATCAAAAATATTCATTGTTAGATTTACGCTAACATCCCATTCATCGCGACCAGTATAAGATTTATCTAAATAGTAATTTGATCCAAGAGTAACTTGTGGAAAGTAACTAGACTTCTCTATCTTTGCACGAGTAAGAGATGTCTCATACTCAAGTTCTAAGCTTTTAAGCTCTGGACGATTTTCTAAATCCACACTCTCATTAAGATTAAGTGCAAAAGGATCAACTCTTCTTTCAAAGTTTCCTGCAGACTTAAGACCTGAAAAGTTTAAGAAATTCTTTCTCGCCTCTTCAAGTTTACTCTCAGTATCGATTAGGTCTGCTTTTAATCTATCGTATTGAGATTCGAGGGCATAGAGATCAGCCTTTCTATCTCGACCAATTTTTGTTCTCTTTCTTACTAGTCTTACTCTCTTTTCTAAGTTCACCAGAAGTTTAGAAACTTCTCTCTTTTCCTCGAGGGCCGAAGAAAGTTGAAAATAGTAAGAGCTAAAAAGTGCAAAGTATTCAGCAAGCTTTTGCTCTTTAGCAGCTAAGGCCTTTTTAGGAACTATTTTGTGAAGCTTATAAATTGAGAACTCTGCCCCACCTTGAAAAATCTTTTGTTCTAAAGAAAGTGCAATACTACTATCAAACTTCTTCAGTCCAGATTTTGATTGGTAAGATTCATTCCCATATTGATTTCTATTAACAAGATTAATCGAAGGATACAGAGTGGTTACAGTTTGATCCAGCTCTGCAATAGTCTTTCGCTCTTGCAAATCAATAATTTTCACTTCATTTGAAGTTTCTAGGGATTTTAAAAATAACTCCTCAACTGAAGCGTTGGAAGTAAAACTAAGTGTTAGAAGGCCAGTTATAATAATCTTTTTCATAGCCTAGAATTATAGACATAGTTAAGTTCAATAACAATCGAAGAGTTCGAAGTGCCAAACAGGAATATGCGCACATTAGACGATTATTTTCTAATAAAGTGACAAGTATAGCCCATAGGGTTTTTTAAAAGATAATCTTGATGGAAATCTTCGGCCAAGTAGAACTCTCTTTCGTCTTCAAGCGTAGTTACAACATCACCATTAAAGCGCCCAAGACCTTCGACTTCCTTAATAACTTTTAAGGCCGCCTCTCTTTGCTCATCACTTCTTATGAAAATTGCTGAGCGGTACTGGCTTCCAATATCATTTCCCTGCCTATTAACTGTAGTAGGATCGTGTATTTTGAAAAAGAAATGGAGAATTTCATCAATGCTAATCTTAGAAGTTTCAAAAGTTATCTTAATGGCCTCTGCGTGATTAGTCTCACCTGTTTTCACGTCTTTATAAGTAGGATTTACGAGCTTTCCACCAGTGTATCCAACATCTGTACTTTCAACACCCTCTAGCTCCCTAAATAATTGCTCCATTCCCCAGAAACAACCACCCGCCAGAATAATATAATCAGTACTTAACTCACTCATAGATAACTCCTCGAATTCCTTATATCTATAATTTACAGCTTATAATGTCTATTCATGTTCACTAGAAAATTTATGTTTTCTTAAGTGGCCAGAGCTCTATTCAAGAGAAAGAATTAATGCACTTAACTAAGAAGTATAAAGGCTTTATTTTGACCAAGAAAGTTCCCTATTCCACTTTTAATACAGATACTTACAACAAGAAAGATAAGCTTGATGTGTATAAAGAAAGTATGGGAATTGTTTTTGATACAGAAGCAGATAAAGAAATTGTCAGCCGCTTTGAGGCCCAAATTCATAGCTTTCTTTTAAGTGAGATTATGCTCATCGACTGTACGACTCTTGATCAATACTTTGAGCGCAGTAAGTCTAAGATTGCCAAGGATGGACTCGATCATATTCTTGTTCAAATGTTTATTAGCGGAGATACAACAAGAGAATTACAAAATGATCAATTTAATTGTCCTCGCGGCTCTTTAATTATCATTGATACCTCAAGACCTTGGAAAGCATTTAATAAACAATTTAGAAATCTAACTCTCGTGATTCCACGCAGACTTCTTAAAGGCAAGGTTCCAAATGAAGATCTACTGCATGGACTCATTTTAGATACGCAACAAAATCCCTTCGCTTCACTTCTTCACTCACATATCCTCTCCCTGCAAGCGAATATAACAAAAATTACAAATGACTTTGCCCACTCTGTTGTGAGTCCAAGTGTGGAGATGGTCTGTGCGGCGATCAATTATAATCCAAACAATGAAACCTCACACTATAGTCCTGACAAGAATGTTGCCCTCATCTTTAGAATAAAGAATTATATTGAAGAGAATCTCTCTAACACAGAGCTTAGTATTCCTCTCATACTTGCAGAATTTAACTTAACGAAATCGACTCTCTATCGACTCTTTCCAACTCAAAATGGTGGGATTATGAGATATGTAAAGGAGAGAAGATTGGTCCGTGCCTATAGGTCCCTCTCTATTAAAACTAATAATAAAACAATATCTCAGATCTCGTATGAATCTGGCTTTGAGAGTGAATCTAGTTTTACAAGGGCCTTCAAGAAGTTCTTTGAACAATTGCCAAGAGATGTTCAAAAAGGCGCCAATCGATCTATTAAATTTGATGCGACTTCCCCTGATAGAATCTGGGAAAATTGGTTTAGGGCCCTATAATTCTCGCATATTGGGACTTTAAGCCCAGAGAAATAAGACTTTCTGCACACTTCTAAAGCCCTATTTCATTTAAAATATAGCCATGGTTTCGGAAGTTTGGCACATATTCAACAATAAAATAAAGTTTATTGCACCCCTGGCGGTTCTTCTCGTCATAGGTTTAGTGAGAGTTTATTTTAATAACATCAATAATGAGGATGCGGGTCTTATTATGTACACGAGTCATGCCCCTGCTGGCATTAGTGTAACTCATGATAATATCTTAAGCTCAAACACGACTGATATTTTGATTGATAAGGGCGACGACCTCGCTACTAAGAAGTTTATAAGACAATTCAGTATTATCGATAAAGTTGAATCAGTATCTGGACCAATCAACGTAAGACCATCAGAGGGCGAAGCCAATTTTAAAATTGGAACTCCAATTGAAGTAAGCTACAAAATCAATTCGAATAATATTCCAAATAACCTTCACATAATCTACCACTCACAAACAAGTGACAATATTTCTGTTATTGGTGTTCTCTCAAAGAGATCATACACAATTAAAGACGGTGTTATTACTTTTAAAACTCGCCACTTTGGCAATTATCAATTTGTTACGCTATCGCCACAGCTAGAGACAAATCATATGAGAAGTACAAAGAAGTCTGTCTTTAATAGCTTGAATAATAAGCACCAAATTCTCTACGCAAACTGGAAATAATTACGCTTTTAGTCTCACTTGGATTAGTGTTAAAATGCTTTCAATTTCTAACAAAGGAATAAATATGAAAGTTATTTTAATTCTACTCTCCCTGCAATTAGTCGCGTGTAGTGGCCTAAAGAAAGTTACCCAACCAAGTATTCTAGGGAATTGGAAAGTTACAGACATTCAAAATGTCACACTTATAAGTGATGCCAATGCCAACTTAAATTTCAAATTAGAAGATAGCCTGGCAGGAAGTTCAAGCTGTAATAGTTATTTTGGAAAGTATAAAGTCGATGGAGAAGTTTTATCTATTTCGCAAACTGGTTCGACTAAGAAATTATGTTTTGGAAAATTGAATAACTATGAGTTTCTTTTTTTCCAGTCTCTACCACTTGTAAACCGCTATGAGATCAGAGGAAATAACCTCTCCCTCTTAGCAAAAGATGGAAAGGTTATTTTTAAAGCTATTCGTGATTAAAAAATTGGATAGAAAACTTTAGAGAATGTGTCGTAGTCTTCAAACTGCGGCATATGTCCTAAGCCCTTTAGCTCAATTAATTTAACTTTTCTATTTTTCTTCTTAATTGCCTTACCAAGCTTCTTGTAATCACCCATGACTTTAGTTACTCCTGGTCTCTTCCAACCTCTTCCTGGCCCGGTCTTATCGCGAGTTCCATTGATTAAATAAATAGGTGCAGAAACTTTGCTAAATTTCTCAACGATATCATCAGAGAAAATTGGTGAGTAAGTAAGTGCATTATTCCACGCTACAAGATCCCAATCATTACCATTCTTCCACCCTTTAAATGGAGTAAGAAGCTCTTCATAAGTTTCATTCCAGTCACCATCATAGTAATTTTTTTTCTGATAGTTTCTAAACATTTCAACTGTTTTCTTAAGCTCATTCCCATAGAAGAACTCAGGGTCTTTAAACTCAACAAGATCAAGATAAGTTTCAAGACCAATTGGATTAACAAGTACTAGTTTAGAAACTTCGTTCTTAAACATTGTTGCAATATGAACAGCGAGCATTCCTCCCATTGAATGACCAACAACAGTAAACTTCTTTATTCCAAGAGAGCTTAAAAGTGCGTGAGTATTAGTCGCTAATTGAGCAAAAGAATATTGATAGCTCTCTGGCTTTGTACTTTTACCAAATCCAATTTGATCAGGAACGATGACTCTATATCCCTTACTATTAAGTTCATTCATCACTCTCTCCCAGTAATAACCAGAGAAATTCTTTCCATGTAAAAGGACTGCAACCTTTTCATTCTCACTTCCGATATCCATATATCTCATGGCCAGATTTTGTCTTTGAGAAGTGAAATTAAATGTCTTTACTTCATGAGGGTAATCAAATCCTGTTAGCTCACTATCAAATTTTAATTTATTAGTACTCGCACAAGAAACAAGAGTTAATCCCAATAGGATTAATAAGATTTTATTCATAATGACTCCTTTAAATATTGGAGTCATTATAACTTAGTTTTTGTCTGAATAGAATTTTGTCTAAAGAAGTCTAAGCGTTTAAAAGCTCTCTTAACTTATCAAGCTCACTAAATTTAATATCAAAAGATTCTTTAGTCGCAAGATTTTTTACCTGAAAGAATCCTTCATCTAATTCCTTATCACCAAGAATAGAAACAAAGCGCGCGCCAAATTTATCAGCATTTGAGAAAACTTTCTTAAACTTAATGGTCTCTAGAGAGTTAAGAGATTTAAATCCCATTTCTCTTACTTTATTTGCTAGTTCAAAGTTTTTAGCGACCGCCCTATCTGACTGAAATGTTAGATAGAGGTCTACTTCATTCTTAGAGAGATCTGGCATAAGTTTATGAGTGATCAGAAAGTCAGTTAGTGTAACATCACCGAGTCCAAAGCCTACACCTGGAACAGGATTTTCATTGAATATTTGTAGAAGATTGGCATAGGCCCCTCCACCACATAAGGCCCTTCTATTTTCAGGGTTCTTATCAAAGACCTCAAAAACAATTCCCGTATAATAGTCTAGTCCTCTTACAATTGTAGGGTCATAGACTAGGTAATCTTTTAATCCAATCTCAGATGTGATTTGAAAGAGCTCTTTAAATCCATTTGATTTTTCGCCATAACCTTTTTCTTCTAAGAAAGAGAAGAGTTCTTCAAAGTTTTGAAGCGAGAGATATTTCTTAAAGATCGCTTCCGCTTCGCTACTTAAGTTAAGCTCAGAGATCATTTTTTCTAGCCCTTCTGGCTTAACCTTCTTGGCCTTATCTACAATTTTATAGAGTTTATAAGAAGTCTCTTCATCAATTTTCATTAAGTCATTAAAGACAATATTAACTATCTCTCTATCGTTGATAAGAATTTCAAAGTGCTCAGAGTTTGCACCAAAGCTATTAAAGAGATGAGTTATAAGTTGAAGAATTTCGATTTCACTACTTCTTCCAACTTCACCAAAAATATCACAATTAAATTGCCAGTGCTCTCTAAGTCTTCCTCTTTGAGGTTTCTCGTAGCGCATAAGGTTTGGGATTGAATACCATTTAATTGGTTTTGGAATTTCTCTATGAACTTGCGCCACCATTCTTGCAACAGTAGGAGTCATCTCAGGTCTAATGGCCACAAATCTATTGCCACGATCCTCAAATGAGTAAATCTGCTCGTTAATCAGCTCTTCACCAGACTTCGCTTTATATAGAGCTACTTCTTCTAGCATCGGTCCTTCATAACCTTCAAAGGCAAAAGCTTCGGCCGAGCTTCTCATTTTATTAAAGATATAGTCTTGAACTCTCTTATCCGCTGGAAAGAAGTCACGAGTTCCTTTATATGGTTTTTTATTAAGTGCCATTTATAGCTTTTCCTTTAAGAAGCTTTCAACGTTTGAAATATTGCTGAAAATCTTCCCCATTGAGGCCACATCAGGTGATCCACCTTGAGCGAAGTGAGGCTTTCCTCCTCCTCTTCCGCCAACCGGCTTAAGCAGCTCTTTTAAGAGATCCCCTGCCTTAACTTTCTTATTTAAATCATCACCAACCCAAGAGAAGGCACGAATTGTTTTTCCATCATTTCCGGCCAAGCAAATAATTTTATACTCACCCTTGGCCAAGAGCTGATCTCCCAAATCTTTTAATACATCAGCATTATCATTTAACTGGGCCACAAAGATTTTTTGTCCCGATACTTCAATTTTATTTTCATTTTCAAATTTTGTATCAGTTGCTGAAACTTTCTTAGGCGCAGCTTTCTTTGCTGAAGACTTCTTCTTAAGCTCTTGAATCTTACTTTCAAACTCAGAAGGCTTAACACTTAGAAGCTCACTCGTCTTTCTTAAGATATTATTTCTTTCTTGAAGTAACTTATAAGCTTCTCTACCAGTGACGGCTTCAATTCTTCTTATCCCCTTCGCCACAGAAGACTCTGAAGTAATGAGCATAAGTCCAATATCACCAGTTCTTGAAACGTGAGTTCCACCACATAACTCGACAGAATTTTCTCCAAAAGAAATCACTCTAACCTTCGAATCATACTTTTCACCAAAGAGAGCGATGGCACCTTTTTCAATAGCAGCATCGTAATCTAGAAGATCAGTTTCACTACCAGAGTTCTCCATGATCCACTGATTAGTGAGGGCCTCAATTTTATCGAGTTCTTCTTTTGTCACTGCACTTTGATTTTGAAAGTCAAAACGAAGTCTATCGGATCTAACGAGAGATCCCTTTTGAACAGCATGCTTTCCAACAACTTTGTGAAGAGCTGCATGCAGTAAGTGAGTTGCAGAGTGGTTTCTCTTTATATCTGATCTAACTTCAGAATCAACTTTTAATTGAATTTCACTTCCATCTTTAACTTCACCTGAAATAACATTGGCAACGTGAACGTGAATTTTTCCAACCTTCATCGTATCTACAATTTCAACTTTTGCTGAATCTGTCGTGGCCCAACCACAGTCACCAATCTGTCCACCAGACTCTCCGTAGAAAGGAGTCTTCACCGTCGTAAAAAGAAAGCTCTCACCTTCTTTTACAGAGTCAACTTTTTCAGAGTCCTTAATTAAAAGATTTACTTTAGAAGTAGTTTCTTCCGTTTCATAGCCAACAAAGTCAGTAGTAGATAATTTTGCTACCAGCTCTTCTACTTTTTCTTGGTCACCAGAAGCTCCCTTTCTTGAGATTACTCTAGAGGCCTTTCTATGTTCTTCGTAACACTTATCATACTCTGCTTGATCAAGTTCAATTTCTCTATCCGAGAGGTCTGACTTTAAAACATCAAGTGGAAGACCGTGTGTCGTCACCAAGTCAAAGGCAACTTTACCAGGGAAGGATTTATTGGAAGACTTATTTTCAGCAAGCTCTTTTTCAATAAGCTCAAGTCCAGTTTTAACAATTGGAATAAAGTCATTTATTTCATTATTTAAATTATAAGTGATCATCTCTTTTGCCGATTTAATCTGAGGATAATAATCGCTCATCATCTCAACAATGAGATCAACCATCTCAGAGAAGTCAATCTTAGAAGCTTTCTTTGCCATAAGTGCAGCAACACACTTTCTAATTAATCTTCTAGGAATATAACCTTGTCCCTCGTTAGATGGAGTGACCCCTTCGCTTAGAATAAAGACTGCAGCACGGATGTGATCAGTTAACATTCTAGCTTTCTTTGTAAAGGCCTCACTTCCATCAGACTTTAAAAGCTTGTGAGAGATATCCATCAGCGGTTGCATAAGATCCGTCTCATAAACAGAGTCGTGCCCATTCATAACCATCGCCAAACGCTCTAGTCCAGAACCAGTGTCTACAGACTTAAGTGGTAGTGGCGTAAAACTTCCATCTTTCTTCTTATTGAGTTCCATGAAAACGCCAGCATTCCAAATTTCAATATATCTTGAAACGTCATCAAAGTGCTTACCTGGCTTATACTCTGGCCCGTACTCTGGACCACAATCAAAGAATACTTCAGTACATGGTCCACATGGTCCAGTCTCTCCGGCCGGTCCCCAGAAGTTATCATCGCCTAACATAACGATGTGGTCCTCTGGAACGCCACATTTCTTCCACGCTTCAACTGATTCATGATCGGGCTTAATACCTAGAGCTTCATTTCCACCATAGACAGTGAAGTAAAGTCTCTTTGGATCAAAACCTAACTCATCGACTAATAAACCGTAGGCCAGTGAACACGCTAACTCTTTGTAGTAGTCTCCAATTGACCAAGAACCCATCATCTCGAAGATCGTTAAATGGTGTCTATCACCTACGTCATCAATATCTTTAGTTCTTATACAAGGTTGAAAGTTACATAATCTCTTATTTGGAGGTTCTTCCTTTCCAAGAAAATATGGCTTTAGAGGGGCCATACCTGAATTGATAAAAAGTAATGTCGGATCATTTTGAGGAACAACTGATGCGGCCTTAATTTTTAAATGATTGTGCTTTTCAAAGTAATCGAGAAATTTCTCTCTAATCTCTCTAGAATTCAGTTTTTTCATTGAATTGGAACCTTACGCAAGATGTTATATTTTTTAATTTTAGTTATATAACAACTTACTCACTTCGCCAAAAGTTTCAAGAGAATATCGCGAAAAAAGATGAATATTAAGGCCTATTTTGGGGGTGCCAAATAGATTATTTCAGTTTAGTATCTAGTATTCAAATCTAATAGTAAATATTAGCTTAAGCTAGCAAACATCCACTGAATTAAAGTGAGGAGATTCAATATGGATAATTTCTACAAAGAACTGGGAATTAATACTGAACGCGGAGAGCATAAAATATATTTAGACTCATCTAGAAGTTTTCTAGTGGCAGAAGCCGTGAGAAAGGGATACGGAAGATTAACTTCTGACGGTGCCCTAAGTGTTCTCACAGGTAAGCACACAGGAAGATCTGCCAACGATAGATATATCGTAAAAACAGAAACGACAGCAGGACCAGTTTGGTGGGAGAATAATCTTCTTCCAATGACTAGCGAAACATTTGCAGCGCTAAAGACAAAAGTTATTAATTATTTAAACCAAGCAGGTGACCTCTACATCACAGAGAGATCAGTTGGAGCTCATCAAAAACACAATATTGGTGCGAGACTAATTACATCTCACCCACAGCACGCACTTTTTTCTAAGCACCTCTTTAGAGAAAAATCTAGAGAGTTCAACGATACGGACTATACAATCCTTCATGCTCCTGAATTAAAACTTGATCCAAGTGAATTTGGAACTAAGACCGAGACTGCTGTTGTAACGTGCTTAGATACAAATACAACAATTATCTGTGGAACTCTTTATGCTGGAGAGATCAAGAAGAGTATGTTCGCGGCCATGAACTACAGACTTCCAGAAGAAAATATTCTTCCTATGCACTCAGGTGCTTCTCGTCTTGAGAATGAAGATGTTTCTGTATTCTTTGGTCTATCTGGAACAGGAAAAACAACTCTTTCAACAGACGAAGGAACTTACCTCATTGGAGACGATGAGCATGGATTAAGTGATGAAGGTATCTTCAACTTTGAAGGTGGTTGTTACGCTAAAACTTATAAGTTATCTAAGGCCACTGAACCAGAAATTTGGGATGCTTCAAATAGATTTGGAGCGATGCTTGAGAACGTTGTCTTAGATGAGCAAACAGGTAAAGTTGATTTTGACGACAAATCTATTGCTGAAAATGGAAGGTCTTCATACCCTCTTAGCTTCATTAAGGAATTAGAAACTTCGTCTAAGGGAAAAATTCCAAAAGATATTTTCTTCCTATGTGCTGATGCTTTTGGTGTTCTTCCTCCAGTATCAAAACTCACTAAAGAACAAGCGATGTTCTACTTTGTTCTAGGATATACAGCGAAGCTTGCTGGAACAGAAATTGGAGTTAAAGAGCCACAAGCGACTTTCTCTCCTCTATTCGGTGCACCTTTCATGCTTAGACACCCAAGTGTTTACGCTGAACTTCTAGGTCAATACTTAGATAAATACGATATTAAAGTTTGGCTCATCAATACAGGATGGACTGGTGGAGCTTACGGAGAAGGACAAAGATTCCCTCTAAAAGTTACAAGAAAAATCATCAGATCAATTCAAGCAAATAAACTCGATGATGTTGCCTTTGAAAACGATCCTATCTTTAACTTAAGTATCCCATGTGCTGTAGAAGATGTTCCTGGAGAATTACTAAAGCCACAACAAACTTGGCAAGACTCTAGTGCGTATTCAGAAAAAGCAAAGGAGCTTGCGAGCTCTTTCCATAAGCAGATGGAAAACTTTGGAGACTTCTACCAGAAGAATCTCTCTGGCGCACCAACTCACAAATAATAAAACACAAGGCAGCTTCGGCTGCCTTTTTTATCTATAACAAAGATCCTCTTCATTATTAAATGGCCCTTCGACAAAGTGTTCATCACCATTAAAAATTAATTTATAGACCACGCAATTTGGTATTTTTATCAACTCATTTTGAGGCGGTAGAAAGTGATGAATCAATGATCTTAAACTTCCACCATGAGTGCTAATTGCAACTTTAGAATACTTCCCCTCTCTCTTAATATCTAAGATTTGTGAAACAACCCTTTCCCGAACTTCTCTTCGCGTCTCTCCTCCTGGATAGGAGAAATCATCCGCCTCTTCGCCGCCAATATGGATATCCCAAAACTTTGTAGAATACTGATTCAGTAAGTCCTCCACATTCATGCCCTCAACTTCTCCGAAGTTCGCCTCTCTAAGTCTCTCACTCGTTTCAAGAGTAAGATCTTTATCTGAAAAAGTTATTTTAGCCGTTTCAAAAGCTCTCTTTAAGTCTGAGGTATAAACTTTTTCTATATCTATATCTTGAAAAAAACTTTTTAACTTTAGTGCTTCTTCTCTCCCAAAATCATTGAGAGGAATATCCATTTTTCCTTGAACCTTACGCAACTTATTCCAGTCAGTTTGCCCGTGTCTAAATATATAGAACTCAATCTTCATATTGCTACTCGCACCTATCTAATTATGTTAATATTTAAGAAAAAGGAAAAAACGTGGAAGCATTTCCCTATCTAAAAGCACTGCACATAATCTTTATTGTAACATGGTTTGCGGGACTATTTTATATTGTAAGACTCTTTATCTACCAAACAGAAGCGCAGGAAAAAGAAGAGAGCGAAAGAGCAATACTCACTAATCAATTTAAGATTATGTCCAAACGACTTTGGTATGGAATAACTTGGCCATCAGCTATTTTAACTCTTATCTTTGGCCCAAGTCTTATTCATGTCTACTTCCCAATAACAGATCACCCGTGGCTTCTAGCAAAATTGGCTTTCGTCTTATTGTTGTATATTTATCACTTTATTTGTCAGCGTATCTTTAAAGAACTACAGAATGATCAATACAAGTGGAGTTCAAATAAGCTCAGAGTATGGAATGAAGTTGCAACACTTCTACTCTTTGCTATAGTCTTCCTCGTTATCTTGCAAAGTATAATGTCTATGTGGAAGGGGCTAGCAGGACTCGTTCTCCTCAGTATTCTTCTTATGATTGGAATAAAAGCCTATAGAAAACAGAGACTTAAATAAATTTGTCACAAATACTCACCTCAAAGCACTCATCTAGAGAGTAAGGAGAATATATGAAAAAGTTAATCTTCATCATTCTAAGTTCCCTATTATTGAGTAGCTGTGTGGCCAATATTTTCAAAAAGTCCGCCGCAGGAGAAGGTAAAGAATTTGGCGAAAGCCACCTCTCATCATTAGATGTTGATAAAGTTGATTGGAAGTCTAAAGATGAGAAATACTGGAAGAGCGTCCTTGAACCACTACAATACGAAGTGACTAGAGAAGCCGGAACAGAGAGAGCCTTCACAGGAAAGTATTGGGACGAAAAAAGAGAAGGTACTTATATTTGTTCTAATTGTGGTAAGCATCTCTTTTCCTCCAAAACAAAGTATAAGTCAGGAACAGGATGGCCAAGTTTTTGGATGCCATTAGATAAATCGGCCATTGAAGAGAAGCACGACTCAACTTACGGAATGAGCCGAACAGAAGTTCTATGCTCTCGTTGTGGAGCTCATTTAGGTCACGTATTTAATGATGGCCCAGAGCCAAGCGGTCTTCGCTATTGTTTAAACTCAGTCTCACTAATATTAATTCCAAAGAAGTAAGATACCTCTATGAAAAAAAATTCTCTAAAGATCACCCTATTACTTTTTATAATTGCTCTCTTTGCTATAACTTATAAATTTAATTTAACTCAATATCTCTCCATTGATTTTCTTAAAGAAAATAGAGAGGCCCTGCTTGAGTACTACCGCTTAAATCCAAGCAAAACTATTATCTCCTACTTCCTTATCTACACACTCTCCACAGCTCTCTCAATACCTGGTGCAGTTATCCTAACACTGGGAGGAGGAGCTATCTTTGGAACCTTCAAAGGAACTATAATCGTTTCATTTGCTAGTACTATTGGAGCGACTCTCTCGTTTCTAGCGGCGAGATTTCTACTTCGAGATTTTGTACAGAATAAATTCCGTACAACACTAGATAAGATCAATAGAGGAATAGAGAAAGATGGGCACCTCTATTTATTAAGCCTAAGACTTATTCCTGCATTTCCATTTTTCTTAATAAATCTTCTTATGGGATTAACAAAAATAAAAATGCTTACCTACTTCTTTATTTCTCAAATAGGTATGCTACTTGGAACATTAATTTACGTAAACGCCGGCTCACAGCTCTCTACCATTAACTCGGCGAATGAAGTCTTTCAAGCAAAGACAATTCTCTCCTTCTCTCTTCTAGCAATCTTTCCATTCCTGGCCAAGAAGCTGATGAACGTGATTAGAAAGAGAAAGATCTACAAGAGATTTAGAAAACCAAAGAAATATGATTACAATATGGTCGCTATAGGTGGTGGCGCAGCAGGACTAGTAACCAGTTATATTGGTGCTGCCGTTAAAGCAAAAGTAGCACTCATTGAGAGAGAGAAAATGGGTGGAGACTGTTTAAATACAGGCTGTGTTCCCTCCAAGGCCTTAATTAAGAGTGCTAAGGCGATCTATCAAGCTAAGAATGCTCATAAATATGGAATTGAAAGCGTTGAAGTAAAATATGACTTCAAGAGCATTATGAATAGAGTTCATTCAGTTATCAAAAAGATTGAACCCCATGATAGCGTCCAAAGATATAGCGACTTAGGAGTCGATTGCATTAGTGGTAATGCAACGATTCTCTCTCCGTGGGAAGTTCAAATTGGCGAAAGAGTCATTACAACAAAGAATATCACAATTGCCACAGGAGCGAGGCCATTCATCCCTGCGATAAAAGGAATTGATCAAGTTGACTACCTTAGTTCTGATAATATCTGGAAACTTGAAGAGCTACCAAAGAACTTCACGATTATTGGTGGTGGACCAATTGGAGTAGAGTTAGCACAGAGTTTTCAAAGACTAGGTTCTAGCGTTAGTCTCATTGAAATGAGTGATCGAATTCTCGCTAAAGAAGATGAGGATGTAAGTGAGCTTATTTTAAATCAATTAAAAGAAGAGGGTATTCAAGTTTACTTAAACTCTACTGCCAAAGAATTCAAGGGCAATACTTTGATCATTGAAAAAGACAATCAAGATATAGATCTAGAATTTGATAAAGTCTTACTCGCTATCGGTCGAACTCCAAATACTCAGGGTCTAAACTTAGAAGAGCTTGGTGTCTCCATAAGAAAGAATGGAACGATAGAAACAAATGAGTTTTTAGAAAGTAGTATACCAAATATCTATGCCTGTGGTGATGTTGCAGGGCCATACCAACTCACTCATACGGCCTCTCATCAAGCTTGGTACTGCGCAGTCAATGGGCTTTTCGGAGCGTTTAAAAAATTTAAGGTGGACTACTCCTCTATATCTTGGACTACCTACTCTGACCCAGAAGTGGCAACAGTAGGAAAGAATGAATCAACCTGCAAGATTGAAGGTATCCAATATGATGTTTCTAAATTTGAATTAAGTGAGTTGGACCGCGCTATAGCTGATAGTGAAGAGTTAGGATTTGTAAAAGTACTCACTAAACCTGGTAGCGATAAAATCATTGGTGCAACAATTGTCTCATCTCACGCAAGTGATTTAATTATTGAATTTACCAGTGCTATGAAAAATGGTTTTGGTCTCAATAAGATACTTTCTACAATGCACGTCTACCCTAGTCTTGGCGAAGCAAATAAATACCTTGCTGGAGTGTGGAAGAAAAAGAATCAACCACATAAACTTCTTGCTTTCGTTTCCAAGTATCACTCTTGGTTAAGAAAGTAGATTAAATATTTGGAATAAAGCTAGAGATACTATTTCTAGAAATAAATTTCTTTATATACTCGTCAACCTTTGGAGTGATGGATACAAATCGAATTCCCACTCCAGGGTTAGGAATCTCTGGACCTTTTTTCCAAACAACTTCACCTGCAATTTGAACAGTCTTTACTTCGCCTTCAAGCTTAACATTAAAGGCATAGAAACTTCCTACACTAGCATCTTCAATCTTTGGAAGATCTTCTAAAGAAATAAAAGCTCCCCCTGTTCCAACAGAGACTTTAGTTAGATCGAGAACTTCTTTTTCGAAGTCCCTAAGGATTTCTTTACTCTCAATCATAGATTGATTTCTTTGTATTAAGTCCTCGATAAAGTAATCAGAAATTAATTTAAAGATTTCATCTATCTTAAAAGGTTTTTGAACATAGGCTACTGCACCAAAGTTAAGTAGCTCATCGATATCATAGTCATGGTGACCAGAGACTAGAATGACAAATGGCCAAATTGGATGTGACTTTCTTATCTCTGATAGTAGTTCAACGCCATCCATATCAGGCATTCTTATATCTGAAACAACACAATCAAAGCGCTCTGATTCCAATGTTGCTAAAACTTCTTTCGCATCCGTAAGTTTTCTAACAATCATTCCAAGGTTTTCGATTGATGTAGCAAGCACATCACACATTACTTCATTATCTTCAACAACAAGAACTTTTGGAGTTCTTGCTAAAGATTGAAAACTCTTCATCTTTGAAAATAATTCTTTATATAAAAGAACAGCAACTTCACATTTATTTTCACAATTTGTTTTTCTAAAAATATTTTCGAAATGATTTCTAACAGTAGATGTACTTATCCCTAAAGACTCTGAAATTTGTTTCGTACTTGTCATCTGCTTTAGCAGCTGCCCTACTATTTCTGTCTCTCTAGGAGTTAAGTTAAAATTATCAGCAAAATTCTCTATGATTTGTTTTTGATCCAATTTTTTCATGAATATATCATTATCTATTTAGGGCCTTTTTCAAAGTTTATTTTATAAGATTTAAATCAATTTTCTAGTTCATTTAGCCTATCTTCGAAAGACTGAATAATTTCCTCATGTTTATCAGTTATAGTCGATAATTCTTCATACTCAATATCTAATAATTTCTGTAAAACACCCAAGTTTCTAGAGAGTTCAGAAATTTTCTTATTATCTCCACTACTACTGGCCTCTAGCATTTGATCGTTGATCTCATCTATTTTTTCTTCTTTTGCAAATATATCACTTTCGAGTTCATCCATTCGCTTCTTTAAATCTTTCGTCTCTTTACTTCTCTCACTTATTAAATCTGCCCTTAGCCTCTTTAAATCTTTTCTAGATATTTTCTCCACTTTTTCACTAACGTCTTCGCCAGCACTTTCCTCTTCCCAACCTACTTTCTCAAGGAATTCGTCATAACTTCCCTCAAAGACTTCAGCTCCGCCCTCTCTGAAAACAACTAACCTATTGGCCAACCTTCTAAGAAACATTTCATTGTGGGTTACAAGGACGATGGCCCCAGGAAACTGCTCCAATTTCTCACAAAGAGTTTCAACAGACTCCATATCAAGGTGATTGGTAGGTTCATCTAAAAAGAGAATATTAGATTTATGAGCAAGAATCTTTCCAAGCATTACTCTAGATTTTTCCCCCCCAGAGAGAACACTAATTTTCTTATCAGCTAACTCTCCTTCAAACATCATACTTCCACAAATCGAGCGCACTTCACTAATACCTAAATCAGAATTAGAGGAAGTAATCTCTGCAACAATTGAGTTTGCATCAGAAAGTCGATTAATATTGGTTTGACCGAAATGACCAACTTGCGCTGAAGGATGATATTTTATCTCTCCACTATTTTTACTTAACTCTCCAGTAAGAACATTTAAAAGAGTCGATTTACCTTTCCCATTTTTTCCAATAATTCCAATACAGTCTTCACGTTTAATATCTAGTTTTAAATTTTTAAATAGTAAGTTCTGCTCAGTTCCGTCGTAAGAAAAAGAAAGGTTGTCCGCATTTAGAACTGTTTTTCCTGGACACTCAGTATAGCGAAAGGAAAAACCAAGATTACCTTCTTTAGAAAGTTCATCCATCGTTCCCATTTTTTGCAATTGCTTTAATCTCGATTGGGCCTGTGTTGCCTTTGAAGCTTTCGCTCTAAATCTATCTACAAAGGCCATCAATTCTTTTTTCTTCTTTTCTTGATTGGCGCGAGTTTGCTCATAGAGCTGCTCTTCCTCTAGAAGTCTTTCATAGAATTTAACAGTATCGCCTTTAATTTTCTTAAGCCCCCCACGACTAAGGCCCATCGTATGAGTAACTACATCATCCATAAAGTCTCTATCGTGGGTGATGAGAATAACTTCACCTTGATAGTTCTTTAAGAAATTTTTCAGCCAACGAAGAGAGATAATATCCAAATAGTTGGTAGGCTCATCTAAAAGTAAAAGATTTGGGGCCTCTAAAAGACACTTCGTGAGATTGATTCTTATCTGATAGCCTCCAGAAAAGCTGGCCGGCTCCTTTTGCATATCCTCTTCACTAAAGCCAAGACCCGAGAGTATCTTCTCGGCCTTGTAGTGATCAAACTTCTCTTCTTCACTCAAGGACTCAATACACTCTTCAAGAACAGTGGACTTTGAAAACTCCAAATGCTGTCTTAAATAGCCAATTTTATAAGACTTTGGAATATTAATACTGCCCCCGTCATAGGACATTTCCCCAGTTATAATTTTAAAAAGCGTGGACTTTCCACTACCGTTTCTTCCCACCAGGCCAATTCTTTCTTTTGGCCCAAGAGTAAACGAAATATCTTCATAGAGGTTCTGGCCTCCAAAGGATTTAGAAATGTTATTCAATTGAATCATAGCGCAATCTTTTCAGTTACAAAGCCCACCTATTCCATTAAGATGGGTGAAAAATAATAATATTTTAACAACAAGCATCATAGCCTATAGGGAATTGTATGTCTAATTTGAAAAACATTGCGGTCGTCGCTCACGTTGACCACGGAAAAACTACGTTAGTAGATGAACTATTAAAACAATCTGGAACTTTTGGTGAGAGAGAAAAGATCGACGAAAGAGTAATGGACTCAGGGGACATTGAAAAAGAAAGAGGTATTACAATCACGGCTAAGAACTGTGCCTTTGATTACAAAGGATTTAGAGTAAACCTTCTCGATACTCCAGGCCACGCCGACTTTGGTGGAGAAGTTGAGAGATCACTTATGATGGTTGATGGTGTTCTTCTTCTTGTTGATGCAGCAGAAGGTCCACTTCCACAAACGAGATTTGTTCTTCAAAAGGCACTCGCAAGAGGAATAAAAATTGGTGTGATCATTAACAAAATCGACAGACCAGATGAGAGAATTGAAGAAGTTAAATCTGAAATTGAAGATCTCTTCTTAGAGATGGCCGACCAACTTGAATTAGAAGACTATGACCTAGATATCCCTATTATCTACGCCTCTGCAAAAGAAGGTTGGGCGACTTTAGACCCAGCAGAAAAGAGAAGCGACATGAATCCAATTCTTGATTTCATCGTTTCTGATTTCTACCCAGAGCCTCAAGTTGAAGCAGGTGATAATTTAAGACTACTAGTTACAAACCTTTCATACTCTGAGTACCTCGGTGCACTTCTAGTTGGTAGAATTAGTAGAGGAACAATTACTAAGAATCAAAACTTCATCCGTTGTGATGAAGCTGGAAAGAATAAATCATTTAAAGTTTCTTCTATTCAGATTTATGACAAAATTGGATTTAAAGAAGTTGATTCAGCATCTGCTGGAGAGATTGTTATCGTTGCAGGTTCTCAAGAAAATGCTATTGGTGATACAATTTGTTCTCCAAGCGATATTGATCCACTACCAAGAATTTCAGTTGAACCACCAACAGTTTCTGTAAACGTTTCAGTTAACACTTCTCCAAACTCTGGTAAGGAAGGTGAATACCTAACTTCTAGAAAACTAGAAGAACTTCTTCAAGAAGCTTGTAGACTCAATGTTGCCCTTCAATATGAAGCAACAGATGATCCAAAAGTTCTAAAGCTTAAAGGTCGTGGAGAGCTTCAACTTGCAATCGTATTTGAAGAAATCAGAAGACAAGGCTTTGAGTTAATGATCTCTAGACCTGAAGTACTTTTTAGCACTGACGAGAGTGGAGCTAAAACTGAACCATATGAAAATGTTGTTCTCGATATTCCAAGTGACTGTACAGGGCCAATTACAGAAAAGCTCTCTGTAAGAAAAGGGATCATGGGTAATATGATGCCAATTGGTGAAGATAGAACAAGAGTTGAATTCAGAATTCCTTCTCGTGGACTTATTGGATATAGATCAACTTTCCTAACTGACACTAGAGGTGAAGGACTTATGAGTTCTGAGTACCTTGGTTACGGTGAGTACGCAGGTGTAATGCTCTCTAGACAAAACGGAGCCATCATTGCGGATAGAGCAGGAAAGATTACTCCATACGCACTCTTCAATTTATTAAATAATGGAAAAATGTTCGTTGAGCCAGGTGATCAATGTTATGAGGGAATGGTTATTGGTGAGCATAATAGAGTTAACGATACAAACGTTAACTGTGTTCGTGAAAAGCACCTATCAAGTGTTAGAACGGCCGGTAAGGATGTAAACATTGCTCTTCCTCCAGTTCCTAAGAAAACTCTTGAGTGGGCCATGGACTGGATTGATGATGACGAATGGGTTGAAGTAACTCCAGAAAATATTCGCGTTAGAAAGAAAGAGCTTGCCGGTAACAAGAGATCTGTTATTAGAGGCGAGAAAAAATAATCTATTTTAAATTTATACTTTATAAGGCCACTAGAAATAGTGGCCTTTTTTATGGAAGAAGATTGTATAGTAACTTAAAAAAGAAACCTAGTTGCCTATAGCTACTCAAGTGCCGATTTAGTGCTAAACTATAAGAAAACAAAGGGAGTAATAATGAATAAGATTCTAATTTCAATTCTATTTCTATTTAACTTAAGTATTAGTGCCGCTACTCAAGATGGTATAACTCTGCCCGACACTGTTAAGCTAAGTGGAAAGGAACTTGTTCTCAATGGACTAGGAACGAGAAAAGCCACATGGCTTGGTATTAAAGTTTATGTTGGCGGACTCTATATGCAAAAGAAAAGTTCGGACTATAAGACTTTTCTTAATGATCAATCTCCCAAGCAAATCATAATGGAGTTTGTAAGAGACGTAGATGCAGATGATCTTATTGGCGGATGGAAGGACGCTTTCAAAAATTCAGTAAAAGCAGATGATATGCCAAAACTCAAAGACCGTATTGAGAAGTTCTACACTTATTTTACAGATATTAAAAAGGGACAGAAGATGACATTCAACTTTCTGGCCGATGGTGTTGAATCAACAATTAATGGAAAGGCCCTTGAGAAAATTAACGGAGCTGACTTCTCTAAGGCCATGCTCTCAGTTTGGTTTATCAATGCTACCGATAAAGGTCTTAAGGACGGATTACTCGGACTTTAATTCACTATACTTCTTAGCAGTACCTCGGGCCAACTCCACGGGGTACTTGCTCTTATTGATTTCAAATTTCTTTTCAAGTGCATCTTCAAGATCAATATTCAATTTAGAACTCAATCTTATTAAATAAAGTAAAATATCTGCCATTTCGTGAGTAGTATTCTCTAGACTCTTCTCATCTAAATTCTCGCTCTGCTCGCTACTGAGCCATTGGAAAATTTCTACAAGCTCAGATGACTCTACGCTCAACGCCATGGCCAGATTCTTAGGGTTATGAAATTGATCCCAATCTCTTTCTTTTGCAAAGTCTTCTAGGCGCTTTTGCCACATTGAAATATTGAGTGTTTTTTCCATTTTACCCCGCAACCTTAAGAAATCTTAAGATTAGTTCATTTTTAAAACTAAATTCATTGACTCCAGTAATATATAAACTTAAATTTATATAAATAGAATAAGTTATGCAACTAACCTTAAGGAGCTATCTGCATTTAAGGTTGTTGACCAAAGGGTCACGGAGTAGAAAATGGGTGAGAAAATGCACGTAACTATAGTTGATGATGTTCAGGACAATCTACTAAGTTACAAAGAGCTTCTAGAGTCAAACTTTGATTTAGAGCTCATTCAAAATCCCGTTGAACTCATTGGTTACTTAAACTCTAAAAAAACAGATCTAGTCCTATTAGACCTTCACATGCCTACGATGAATGGTTTTGAACTTTATGGAAAATTCAAAGACACTCACCCAGAGCTTCCTGTTATTTTCTTAACAGGTGATCCATCTGAAGATGTTGTTGTTCAAGGTATGGAGCTAGGTGCTGATGACTTTATCGTTAAACCTGTTTCTCTTAATGAATTGGTTGCTCGAATAAAGAATAAAATTATTACAAAAAGAGGAAGCAATAGCACAGAAGAAACGATTTCTTTTGATGGCTTTAAACTCTACACAGAAGTACAAATGGCAGAAGTTGGAGAAAAGAGAATTCAACTCACTCCAATTGAATTTAAAATTATTCATCTTCTTTCAAAGAGCCCAAATAAAATTTTCTCAAGAGAGTATTTAGGAAACCTTCTATGGCCAAATGTTCACGTTCAGAATCAAAATATTGATACTCACCTCTCCAACTTAAGAAAGAAACTAAAACCATTTTCTTCAAATATAAAGACCATTAAATCACGTGGTTATATCTTAAGAATCTAGTCAGGTATTAACAAAATTTCTTTAATTTTCCTGTTGTGACAGAGGTTGATCTCTGTTACATTTTTATATTATCAAATCCATTCATAATAAAATTTCACGGAGGAATGAATGAAAAAAATTATTTTAGGATTAGTTGCTGGTGGTTTAATGTCTGTTTCTGCTTCTGCAGCTTCTTACCAAGCACAAGGTTGTGGACTAGGTTCAACTCTTTTCACTGACGGATCAAGCCTTATGCACCAAGTTCTTGGAGCAACTACAAACGGTCTTTCTGGTAACCAAACTTTTGGTATGACTTCTGGTACTTCTAACTGTGAACTAGACGGAATGGGTGGACAGGCCAATGCAGTATTTATCAAAGCAAACAAAGTAGCTCTTTCTAACGACATCGCTCGTGGACAAGGTGCAACTCTTGCTTCACTTTCAAGAATGTACGGATGTACAAACCTTAAAGCAGTTGGTTCAGCTCTTCAGAAGAACTACAAGACTATCTTCGCTTCAGAGAACGTAGAAGCTACTCAAATTGACATGAGCATCAGAAACGTTATCGAAACTAACAAAGCTTGTATCTAATTAGATCATGATTTAAATTCACTGGAAGTGTTAAGCTTCCAGTGATATTCTTTTTGCCATGAAAACGGCACTACTATTACTCTCATTTTTCTTTCTCTCAAATTCACTTGCTCAAAACTCACTTGAAGAAATTGCTTATTCAAAGAAGTGGTTAAACTTACTTCACTATAAGAAAAATATTTTTTCTGGTTATACTAGTGAAGCTGATGAGCCCTCTTTCTTCTTTCATACAGAGGGAAAGAGTAATCCTCTTCTAGAGCTTGAAGAAAATATTAAAAATTTTAAAGTAAGCAAATCTGAGTTTAAAGATAGTTCAAAGAGGCCTGAGTGTAGATTTCCTGCGAGAACAAGATTTCTCTTAAACGAAGGTCTTATTAATAAAAATCATATTGGAAGTAATTGTGAGAAGTTTGAAAAATTTAAGAATAAAGTAAATGCAAAATCTATTTCTATTGTTTTCTCTTCTTACTTCTTAGATACTCCGGCCTCTGCATTTGGGCATACTTTCATGAGACTTAATAAGTCAGTGAGAAACTCTGCAACCGAAGATCAGAATTTTGAATTACTTGATTATGCAGTTAACTACTCTGCTACAGTTACAACCAGCAATTCCCTACTCTACGCAATTATGGGATTTGCAGGTGGCTTTAAAGGCGAATTCGCGGCCATGCCATACTTCTATAAAGTAAGAGAGTATAACGATTATGAATCTAGAGATCTTTGGAGTTATGATTTAAATCTCACTCAGGAAGAAGTCGATACAGTTGTTGCTCATATTTGGGAAATGGGTCAAACCTACTTCAATTATTTCTACTTAACTGAAAACTGTTCCTACCACATGCTAGGCTTACTTGATGTTGCCAATGAGAAATGGGATCTTGCCCAGAGAAATCCAACTTTCGTTCTTCCAGTAGATACGATTAAAACCTTAAAAAATACACCAGGTTTAATAAAGAGAATTGGCTATAGGCCTTCTAAAATGAGAATTGCTAAGGACTCTGTATCTAAGCTTAATAAAGAGCAAGAAGAGCTCTTTAAAGTCGTTATACAGGATAAAAATGCAGACTCTCTTAAAGAACTAGGGAATGAAGATAAGGCCAAGATTCTAGATACTGCAATTGATTACCTAGACTATAAGTACAGTGAAGAGATTTTACTTGAGAAAAAAGAGGCCACAAAGTGGAAACAAGATCTTCTTATCAGTAGATCAGAAACAGGTATTCAAAATACTGAGAAAACTTACCCTATCATTGAAAGAGAAAGACCAGAGAGAGGGCACGGTTCAAGAAGATTTACTCTAGGGGCCGGAGAAGATGATAAGAGAGGTTTTTATCAAACTCTCTCCTACCGCTTCACTCTTCACGATTTCTATGATTCTGATATTGGTCAAAATCCACAGGCAACAATGGAGATGATGAATTTAAAACTTAAGTTCTTCAATAAGGATGAACTTAAGAAAGAAGATTCTAAAGTCATAATAGATAGCTTAAAAGTTGTTAACGTTATTTCTCTAAGTCCTATTAAGAAATATTTCTCCAATTTATCGTGGAAGTTTAATGCTGGGCTAGAAACAATTAAAGACAGTGGGTGTGCTCAATGTCTTGCTCCAGGTTTTGAAGTTGGTGGTGGAGCCTCTATGATGGGGAAATACTTTAAGAGTTACTTCTTTATCACGACAGATGTTGATCTTCATAAAGAGCTTTCTAAAGAAGGTGCGAGATTAGGTATTGGACCAGAAGCTGAATTAATCTTTAACACAGAAGAGAGCTTCAAACTTGGATTCTTTGGTGATTACAAATGGAGATTTCCTGCACACGAGAAGAAGACATATCGATATGGTTCAAGACTTCGCTACACTTTTATTCCTTCAATGGCCGTAACTGTAGAGTGGGTTAAGGAAAAGAGAAGTAATCAATCTGAAGCTTCCCTCTCTTATTACTTTTAAGAACAAGCTGGAAGCTTTTGCTTAACTCTCTTCTTAAAGTAGTTTATGACTTTACTCTTACTTGAAGATCTCGTTAAAACTGACCAATAGAAGTAGGAGCTAGGAAAAAGTCTTCCACCCTCTCTTCTTGTTGAACCATCAATTTGAACGTCAAGAATAGCAACAGCACAGTGAATATTCTCTTTTGGATTTAGAATATTTGAGCTATCTACATTACAAAATGTGTAGTAATTCGAATCACTGGTACTCAATTGAAATAATCCTTCTGAATATTTACCAAGTGATGATTCCCAATATCTTTCGTTAGGATTATAACTTGATTCATAGTGAGAAAATGAGGCCATAAAAAGGGCCCAGAACTTCATCTTATTTTCTCTTGAAAAGGTATTATAATTCTCACAATTAATTAAAGATAAATCATAGGTAGATACTTCGTTATCTAGTAGGGCCGAGTTCTGGTCTATAAGAGCTTCATAGACATGACTCGTCCAATCTGATTTCCAAAGGTTTCCATTGTAATCACCCGTCACAGAAAATGATTGGACACTAGTTATTGGATCAGAATCCCTAAGGTCATCTTTTGCGCTATTAGAAATAAGTGGGGAGTCACTATTGGAACAACTTACTAAGAATATAAATAGAAAAGTTATTGTAAAAATTCTCATCACTACATCCTGTTTAAGAGAATTATTGTTTAAATTATAAAAGATATTAAATTACGAAACACAACCCCATGCATTATTTACATAGAGTAGAGTTCTCTCAAGTTCAGTAAACTATTATAATTATGGATGAAATAAACTTTCTAAAATAGTCTCACATCACGAGAGACTATTTTCAATTTGCTCGACAAGATACGCTGTAGCCTCTTGTTTAGGTGCTGCTTTCTTTTGATATTGACTACCTTCAAAGGTCTCAAGAATTGTTTTTACATTTAAATTCTTTAATTCATCTTCAGATAGCACTAGAGACCCCAGATTCTTATTGGCCTCCATTGCATTATGATATTGTTCATTCTTTTGAGCTATTTTAAGAGGAATAAAGATACTTCTCTTCTCCAAGGCCATTAATTCACAAACAGTACCGGCACCTGCTCTTGAGATAATAATTGATGCGGCTTTCATAATATCTACAATCTCTTCTCCAATAAAGGCCACTGGAATATAACTTTCATCGGCCAATTGTTGATATTCATCTATGAACGCCTTTCCTACTTGATGAATGATATTGTACTTTGACTTAAGAAAATCTAATTCATCTTTAATAAGATTATTTAATAGAAGGGAGCCATTCCCTCCGCCTGTAATAAAGAGAAGCTCTTTTGTTGAGTCTTTTAAGTTTAGATTCTTAAACTTTTCAAAATGAAGACTTGAATCAAAGCACTCTTTTCTAATTGGATAACCACTAAAGTGAGTCTTATGATTTGGAAAAAACTTTAATGACTCTTCAAAACTTACAAAAACTTTATCAGCAAACTTAGAGCAAATTTTATTTGCTAGACCCACACGACTTGTTTGCTCATGGATGTAAATTTTCTTTCCTGTTATTTTTGCGGCCACAACAACAGGAACCGAGACAAAACCTCCAGTAGAGAAAACTAAAGTCTTCTTAGGTAGCTTTAATAATATAAAGAAAGATTGAATCATTCCTAAAAAAATCTTAAAAATATCAATAAAGTTTTCTATGGAAAAATATCTTCTTAGCTTTCCTGTAAAGATAGGCTTATAAACTACGTCATAGTCGGCAACTAAATTTTTCTCAATACTATTTCTTCCACCAATATAGTGAATTGTATAATCCTCTCTTGGAATCAACTCTTTAATAAGAGTAATTGCTGGCATGACATGGCCACCACTTCCACCACCAGTAAAAACAATATTCTTCACTTTAATCTCCTATTCATTATTCTATGATAATGAACTTTTTTACCTTCAACAAATATTTGTTTCCTATTTTTAAGGCCGGGGCGGTAAATCCTCGATTAATCCGATAAGCCAAAAATAAATTTAGGAGAGATTATGAACAAAGTCCTCACTGGTGCTATGATTCTAGCATCTACAAGTATTCACGCAGACTTTTTGCATATCGAAGTGTCTAACTTTACAGGTAGCTATAAGAAACCTGATGGAAGTGCTACGGCAAGTAAGTTAACAATCCCTAATGCCCTCACTTCAAAAATAAATATTGAGCTTAGAGGTGTTGAAGACGGCTACATTCTTCAGTACCTAGATAAAGAGTATCACTTTAAAAACCCTCCCTCTTTCATTAATGATATTGAAACAGGAAACTGGAATAATATAAATTACTCCACTATTTCAAAGAGCTTAAATACTGGACTCACAAGTTTTCACTCCGAGTTTGCCGGTGAATCTCTTCAGATTAAAAAGTTCCAAGGAAAGTGTAACTTCAATAGAGCACATAATGAAAGCTACGGACTACAAGTGCTTGATGCCTGCTTAACAAATTCAAGCTTCTCTATATCTTACCTTCTAAGTAGTAAGGTGAATAAGCTCTATGATATCCTCTTAGATCTTCCAGGTTTTGAAGGTATTAATGCAAGTGAAGTGAGCCTTAGTAATGCCAATCTAAACATTAAGAAAAATTCCTTTTCTTTTAAAGGCAAGGTCAACATGGGCATTTCGGCAAATGTTACAATTGCCGGGAAGTCGGAATATGATGCTAAAGAAAATAGAGTTGTCATAAAAGTAGATAAGGCCAAAGCCAGTTTTATCAATATAAAGAATAAATTATTTCAAGAGCTAGAAA
Source organism: Halobacteriovorax marinus SJ (assembly GCF_000210915.2). Lineage (NCBI taxonomy): Bacteria > Pseudomonadati > Bdellovibrionota > Bacteriovoracia > Bacteriovoracales > Halobacteriovoraceae > Halobacteriovorax > Halobacteriovorax marinus. The sequence goes on along the minus strand of NC_016620.1, from coordinate 446,625 downwards.
AATCTGAGACGGAGACTTTAAAGGTCGACAACCCTTATATTTATATTCTACTCAAATAATACTTTGGCCTGCGGCATGCGCTGATGCCCAGGCCCATTGAAAGTTAAATCCACCCAGCTGTCCCGTTACATCAACAACTTCACCAATGAAATAGAGCCCCTTTACAGACTTGGCCTCCATTGTTTTAGAAGAAATTTCATCAGTGGAAACTCCCCCTCTCATAACTTCTGCTTTTCTATATCCTTCACTAGCAGCGGGATTAACTGAAAAATTCTTAAGAGCTTCTATAGAAGCTATAAGCTCATCGTTTGAGTAATCAGCAAGCTTCTTAACTAATGAGAGACACTCTCTTTGACACCAATATTCAACGAACTTCTTAGGCAACCTAGATTTTAGAAAAGTATCAATACTTCTCTTTGGATGAGACTTCTTATACGAAATTAAATCGTCACTATTTTCAGTTGGAAGAAAATCAATTGTCACACTCTCTCCAACATTCCAATAGAGAGAAATTTGAAGAATAGCTGGGCCACTAAGCCCCTTGTGAGTGAAGAGCAAGTCTTCATCAAAACTAATTCTTTCATTAAAGATTCGAACAGGTAGAGAAACTCCAGAGAGAGCGCTCGTCTTCTTCAGTAATGAATCTTTTAATTTAAATGGAACCAGAGCTGGATCGACTTCAGTTGTTGCAAGTTTAAATTCTCTTGCGAGCCCTAAACCAAAGTCATTACCTCCTATTTGAGCAATAGGAAGACCTCCTGTGGCCACAATTAGATTGCGCGCTTGAAACTCTTCACTTGCTGTTTGAACTTGAAAAAGATCATCTAATTTACCAACAGAGAGCACTTTAGTATTTAATACTAATTCGCTCCCACTCTTCTCACATTCAGAGACAAGCATCTCAACAATAGATCTTGCAGACTGTTTGCAAAAGAGTTGTCCCGCTTTCTTTTCCACATATTCAATCTTATATTTTTCAACAAGATCTAAAAAGTCATATGGGGAATATCTTTTAAGTGCAGATTTAAAGAAGTGCTGATTTTCACTTTGATAATTTTCGTGGGTAGCAAAGAGGTTTGTAAAATTACAACGTCCTCCTCCAGAGATAAGAATCTTTTTACCAAAGGCCTTATTTCCTTCTAGAAGGAGCGTTGTCTTTCCTCTCTTGGCGCAAACAGAAGCGGCCATTAAACCAGCCGCCCCTCCGCCTATAATGAGAACATCATAAACTTTGCTATTCATTATTTATGAATTTCTAAATGACCTTTGAGATCTTTCTTTCCCAGAAGTTCTAAATGATTTTCTATTACCATTTGAAGATCTTCTTGGACCTCCACCACGAGAATCTCTTCTTGAAGTAGATGGACCACTCTTCGTAGGCTCTAAAGTTCCCGTATGCCCAGCTGCTGATACTTTTGCAACTAAGAGTACTTTTTCTTTATACTTTTCAGAAACTTCGAAGAAAGAGAATTGATCCTTTAAATCAACTCTTCTAATGTCTCTCTCCGCAACCCCTGTAGCTCCAGAAACTGATGATAAGAATTCTTTAAGATCTACACCGTGCTTCTTTCCAACACCAACATAGAATCTTGCATAACCATTATCTCCACGCCCTCTTCCACTTCTCTCAGGTCTCTCTCTTCTATCAGAGTTATTCCTAGAGTTTCTATCTCCTCTTTCACTTCCCTTAGAAAGTTCAATTGAAGATTTTTGAGAGTATCTATCCATATTCTTCTTAAACATATAGTTAAACATAACTTTAAGAAGTGCTTCTTTTTCCATTTCTTCTAGAGATTCTTTAAAGATTGAAAAACTTGAATCAAGGTTTTCAGAAGACTCTAACTTTTCTGCAACAAACTCAAGCTTAGAAACTTCATTTTTAACTAGGGCCTTCTTGATTTCATCAATTGAAGGAAGAGTTCCTAGCTCAATTTTTGTATTCATTAGTCTCTCAAGCATTCTGATTCTGAATTTCTCAGAGCTATCAATTACAGTATAAGCACAACCCTTTTGACCTGCACGTCCAGTTCTACCAATTCTATGCACATAAGATTCTAAGTCTTGTGGAAGACCATAGTTTATAACGTGAGTTAAGTTATCAACATCAATTCCTCTAGCGGCAACGTCAGTACAAACGAGTAACTTTACTTTCTTCTTTTTGAAAGCTCTCATCGTTAAATCTCTTTGAGTTTGAGACATATCACCGTGAAGAGCATCTGAAGGGAAACCTCTATAATTGAACTCATCTGATAACTTCTTCGCATCAATCTTTGTTCTACAGAAAACAATTCCGTAGTAATCAGTAAGAGAATCTAAGATTCTACAAACTGCTTCACCTAAGTTACCTCTTTTAATTAAGAAGTACTTCTGCTCAATATCTTCGTTACTAAGAGTCTTCTTTTCGATCTTAATAACTTCTGGTTCATTTAAGTATGATTTAATAAGACTTAAGATTGCTTTTGGCATTGTTGCCGAATACATCCAAGTCTTCTTCTTATCACCTAGCTCAGAAAGGATTGTCTTAACATCATCAATGAAACCCATATCAAGCATTTCATCGGCTTCATCAAGAACCGCAAGTTTTGCATTTTCAAGCTTTAATACACCTCTTTTAATTAGGTCAAGAACTCGTCCAGGTGTACCAACAACAACTTGTGGTCTTCCTTTTTTAAGAGTTCTGATTTGTCCATCAAGAGGTACACCACCGTATACAGATAAGATTTTAATTTTCTCATACTTACAAAATGATTTCATTTCTTCAGTAATTTGATTTGCTAGCTCTCTTGTAGGACTAAGTACGATTGCTTGTACATCTCCACTCTTTGAATCAATTTTCGCTAAAAGCGGAAGAGAAAAAGCAGCTGTTTTCCCCGTACCTGTTTGGGCCTGTCCAACAAAGTCAGTATCTTTCTCTAATAGAAGAGGGATTGCCTTCTCTTGAATGTCAGTTGGAGATTTGTAACCTTTGTCTTCGAGCGCACGAAGCAACGACTCTGGCAGAGTTAAGTCAGAAAAATTCATTATTCACCTTTTGTTATCGCTCAGACATCTAGTGCTGGCTAGAGTATCTCACTACTCTTCTCAAAAGATTGAAACGAAATTTTCAATCAACTCAAAAAACCACTATTCGTCTGAATATTATTGTTAGAGGTCTTATTACGACAATTTGCGCTATAGGGCCAGTGAATTGAAAAATATTCAATAACTTAAACTCACTGGCAAAGCCTTAACTAACTGATATCTTTATACTAAATTAAATGTCTTCAGCACAAAAGCAAAGACCATCGCCTCTTCTTTTAAGTATTCAAACCTACCGCTAGCCCCGCCATGGCCAGCATCCATATTAGTATAGAAATGCACCTCAGAATTTCCTATATTTCTATCGCGAATTCTCTCCACCCACTTAGCCGGTTCCCAATAAGTTACTCTCGGGTCATTAAGTCCCGCTGTGGCCAAGATATTTGGGTAATGAACCTCTGCTAGATTATCGTATGGAGAATAAGACTTTATATAGTCATAATACTCCCTATCTTCTGGATTTCCCCATTCCTTATACTCTAGTTCAGTGAGAGGTAAGTCTTTATCCAACATAGTTGTGAGAACATCTACAAAAGGAACTTGAGCTACGATTGTCTTATAGAGATCTGGTGCGAGATTAGTGATGGCCCCCATTAAAAGTCCTCCAGCACTTCCTCCCATTGCAAAGACATTTCCTCTACTCGAGTAACCAAGCTGGCATAGCGACTCTGTACAGTCTACGAAATCAAAGAATGTGTTCTTCTTTTTTAGAAATTTCCCATCTTCATACCAAGGGCGGCCAAGAGTTGAGCTTCCTCTCGGATGAATGATAGCGAAGTTAAAACCTCTTTCAATCAAAGAGAGATAATCGTCTCTAAAGCCAGGCTCTATACTATAACCATAAGATCCGTAGCCGTAGACAAAGAGCGGCGACTTCCCATCGAGTTCAACTCCCTTTCTTCTTATTACGGAAACTGGAACCTCGCTCTTATCTCTAACTGAAATAGAGAGCCTCTCCACAATATAATCTTCGCTCTTGAAGTTTGGAATCTCTTGCACCTTTAGAGTTTCAATATTTTTCGTATGAATATCATACTCAATTACAGACCACGGTGTATTGAGCGCAGAATAGCTCATTCTAAATTTTGAAGTATCGTATTCAAAGTTATCATCCTCTGAAACAGAGTAGGCCTTTTGAGGAAAGTCTATTGAATCTACTTTCCCACTATCATGATGAATAACTTGAAACTTTTTAAGACCATTCTCTCTAAGAGTTAGAACGGCGAAGTCTTTGAATGATTCATAATTTAATAAGTACTGCTCATCACTTCCAGCAATAACTTCTTCCCAGTTGTCTTTAGAGCATTTATCAACAGGACACTTTACTAGTCTAAAATTTTGGTGCTCGTCATTAGTGAGAATAAAGAACTCTCCATTATAATGATCCACATCGTATTCGTAATTCTCAGCTCTCTTTGAAACTAGAGACACAGCTGCTTTTGGAGCATTAGCGCTTATATAGGAGTACTCACTAGAAATACTTCCTGCACTTATAAAGAAAATAAATTCTTTATCATTAGATTTAGAGCAATGAACAAAGTACTCTCCACTTTCTTCTGTGTAGAGAATAGTATCCTCTGAAGGTGTCGTAGTCAGCTTGTGTAATCTTACTTCATAAGGTCTAAGTTTATCGTTTAAAACATTATAACAAAGGTGCTCACTATCGTTGAACCAGCATATTGAACTATACACATTGTCTATCACCTCATCATATAGAGAGTCTTTCTCTAGATCTTTGATATAGAGTTTATAAACTTCATCGCCTTCCTCATCAATAGTATAGGCCATCAGCTTATTATTTGGAGAGATACTATAGGCACCAATATCTAAGTACTCTTTTCCTTCGGCCAACTTATTTCCATCGAGAAGAATTTCCTCTTTGCCATTGATGCCAAGCTTACGACAGTAAATAGGATACTCACCGCCAGCAATATAGCGATTGTAATAGAAGTATTCCCCATCCTTTGCAGGAACAGTCTCGTCGACTTCCTTCTTTCTTCCTCTCATTTCTTTATAGAGCTCTTCTTGAAGAGTGGACGTATCACTTAGAAATGTTGAAAGTTGATCATTATTTGAGTTTAGAAACTGGCGAACATCTCCATCTGATTCTAGATTTCTCATCCAGTAATATTCGTCAACTCTTGTCTCCCCATGAGAAGTGAGTTCATGGTTTATTTTCTTAGTCATAACTACATCCGCTGTTTTTTAAGTATAGGCTCAAAATAGCACGGAGTTTATAACAACAAAATGATGATTTAAGAGTAAAGTCTTTGAAATGGGGATTTATTTAATGGTCAGGAAATTGGTTGCGGGAGCAGGATTCGAACCTGCGGCCTTCGGGTTATGAGCCCGACGAGCTACCTGACTGCTCCATCCCGCGGTAAATTATTGAAAGTAGGAACTTTCGAAAGTGAAGTCATAATAGGATAGATAACTTCTTTTGTCCACCATTAATCTTGATAAGAAAAAAAGTATTTTGCTCCAGCTTAAAATACTAAAAATATTAGTGGAAGTGGCGATGAGTATATTAGATACACCTAGAACCCGGGAAAAGAAGGATTATTTATGAGCGGTGCAACTTCAAAAGGCGAAAAACTCTTTATAGAAATAGATGCAAGTGAATTAACACAATCACAAATTAGATTAATCAAATCAGTCAATATGATGCTTCAGCATGTTTTAGTCACTGATGATGAAGAAGAGTTTTTTACGGGAAGTGCAGAGTTTATGAGAATGTGCGCATCGATTATCAAGAAAGCACACTTTGCTGAAGATCTAAAAGGAATCAACGAAATCCCTTACGCTCAACAAGCACTAGAGTATTCTATGGATATTCTTCAAGATCATATCTCTAGTTCTTCTGTTGTTACATACGACAATTAATTTTAAAAAGTATATAGAACTTCTGGGCCCTACTATTTAGTAGGGCCTTTTTTATTCCGATAAATAAGTATGAAGAAAATCATTTTTATATTCTCGCTTATTCTCTCCTATTCACTTCAAGCAAAGAGCTTAAAGTGCGAGGACATTAAGGAAAGGGAAATACAAGTAAACCCACAGACATCGGTTAAGGTACAGACAATAAACGGTATCTGCTCATTTTCTGTTGAAACGTCCAAAGCAACACGAAAGTTTAACTACTCTACAAAGAAATATACCGCCACAAGAGAGTGGATTTTTCAATCAGAAGGAAAGATTTTAGTTCATGGAAGCTATGGATCAGGGCCAACGGATAGCTCGGCGACTTCCTATAAAGGTTACCAACTCTTTCCAAAATCACATGCTTTAGAGATTCACCTAACTCAAGAAGGAAGCTTCTCTATCACCCTTGCAAACGGTAGTCGAATTCACTTTAAAGAAAGTGGAGAAATAGATACGAATAGAACAAGGGACTTGAAAATTAAAGATCTTCCTATCCGGATTCCTGATATCCCAAAGGAAAAGTCGGAACTAAAATACGAGGAGATTGATCATCTTAGTTATGGAGATCCAAGAAAGTCTGCAATAAGAATCTATCATCGCCAGCTCTATTCAAGAGAAACTTCAAGATCAATTGGTCTTGAAGTGACAAAAGGAATGTATATTCCCCTGGGTATTGAAATGGGAAAAGTGCCCGGCAACAGTACCAAAGCAAGCTATACTCTTTTTGGAAAAGATGACGAGAAATTATGCAATCAAAAGATGCCAGCGCATTACTTCTTTAACTATCTTGTAAAATGCTCCATGCGAAGTCCTAATAAGAGATGCCCATGTAAGCTAAACGAAGAAGAGGCCAGCGCCCAATTCAAAGAGAACGATAGAATTGAGAAAGAAATTCGTGCACTTAAGTGGAAACTTAGAACGGCAAGAGAACATGAAGCCGAGCAATTAAGAAGTGAGATTAAGAAACTAGAGGGGCAATATAGGCCTAAACTTTATAGTGAAATCTACTTCACTTGTAGCTTAGATAAGGACAATGCCAACGCCTTTATAGCTGGAAAGAAAATTAGCAGAGATAACCGAGAAGTAGAAGGGGTCTCCGTTAAAGAGTCTAGCGATATTCTTAACGGTTTAATAAATTCTAATAAGTGTAGTAGATTGAAGAAGAGATATAGTGACTGTGTTGATTGTTTTGAAAAAGATATTTTAAATAACGATCAATTCCAAAAGCAGAATGATCTCATTGAAAAAGTTATTGAAGCACTCTAAGTAAGTGCTTCAATAAGACTCTTTTAATCTACAATAACTGCGTGAGGAGCTTTGTAGTTTTGCATTGCTTTTTTCTGTTCACGAAGTGCCTTTTTCTTCTTACGAGCGAAGTGCGCCTCATCTCTAGCTGCAAGAGAAGCAGCTCTTTCTTCTTCTTTCTCTCTCTTGCGTCTTTCGTCTAAGTCTTTAACAGATTTAAAATAAGTTTCTTTTCTGTATTTAATCCAGGCTTCGTCATCTGCCGCTGTACCTGGTTGAACACCTTTCTTCTTTAGATTTACAGTTTTCTTTGAAGAAACCCAAGCCTTTACACTCTCTAGTTTTCTTCCGTCTTCCGAAAGACCTATTAAGCTTAGTAATTGCTTCTTATTAATATATCTAAATTTACCAGGAGCAATACCTTCAACAGTTAAGCCTTCAATAGCAACACGCTTAAGCTTATCAACAGTTAGGCCACAGGCTTCACAGATCTTTCTAATTTCTCTGTTTCGTCCCTCACCTAATCTAAACTCAACCCAAGTCTTATTTGGTAATTGCTTAATCACTCTTACAGATAGTGGTTTTACAAAACCTTCTTCAAGCTGAACACCTGCACGAAGCTTCTTAAGAATTGTTTCAGTTACAGAACCAAAGACCTTTACTTCATAAACTTTTGTAATATTGAAACTTGGGTGCATTACCATATTGGCAACTTCACCATCGTTAGTAAGAAGCAGTAACCCCTCAGAGAGGTAATCGAGTCTACCTACTGGATAAATTCTTTCAGCAACTTCCTTACAAAGGTCCATCACTGTCTTTCTTCCCTCTGGATCTTCAACAGTCGTAACATAACCTCTTGGTTTATTCATAACGAGATAAACCTTATCCACACTTCCTAAGTCAGCAATTTGCCCATCTACAATTACAGCATCAATATCAGGATTTACCTTAGTACCAAGTACTCTAATCGTTTCACCATTAACTTTTACACGACCTTGAACAATAAGCTCTTCCGCTTTTCTTCTAGAAGTGATTCCGCAATCAGCGATAAATTTTTGTAATCTTAATTCAGACATTTTGATCTCCTAATCTGCCATCTCGGCCGTTTAAGATTAATATAAAGAAAAAGGGCCCTTAGGACCCTTATTTAAAGTTTGGGGCAATCTACTATCACCCCATACCTAAGTCAATATTGTGAGAAATTTATTCGCGCTCACTCTCTGACGAATCATTTAAGAAACCAAGATCTAGATCTAGGTCCTTAGCTTTTTCAGAGATCATTGAAGTTAAGCTATCAATATCACTTGCCTTCTCTTCAACATTTGCTTCACTCTCTTCAAAGTCAGTATCATCTAGACTAGAGCCAGTCAGATTTGCAAAGGCAGCGTCTAGAGCAGCCGCTAAAGAGGCCACTTCATCTTTATTCTCATCAAAAAGAGCTGCTGCAGTCTGTTCTGCTTGCTCTTTTACTGGCGACTCAGGAGTTGAAACGGCCTCTACTAGTTCTTCAAGTACTTCAGCGACTGAATCTTCCGGCTCATCAGCAGGAAGAATCGGAAGACCTGTGGCCTCTGAGATCTCTTTAATTTCTTCTTCGCTCATTTCAATATCAACGAGCATATCGTAGTCATCATCTAATTCAACAATTTCGTCAGGATCAGCTACGCTTCCATCATCCTCTAAATCATCTGTGATCACTTCACCAGTATCGAGATCAATCATCTGGAAGTCATCTTCCTCTTCATCAATCATTTCTGGCATATTAAAAGGACCAGCAGTTAGATCTTTGATCACCTGTGGGTCAGTAATAGCAGTAAAGACTTCCGAAGCTAATGAGTCTTCGTTAGCATTTGTAACAAGTCTATTATCTAAGTGTTCTTCTAGAAGATCGAATGCAGATTTAACCACTTCACCTTCTTCAGTTCTTCTCTTCTTTTCTTCAAGCTTTAATGATCTTGTAAACTCTGTTTCAGAGTCAATACTCTTAATTCTCTCAGAAAGAGCATCTAATTCATCGATTTCATCAAAAGAGAATCTTGTCTTATCTCCATGGTGAACGATAGTCTTAATATCCGAGATCTTACCAATCTCTTGTTGACTCATTTCTTCTAATTCATGCTCAGGAGGAAGTTGGTCTAAATTAGCAAGGTTGAAAACCTCTAAGAACTCTGCAGTCGTACCATAGAGAACAGGTCTTCCCGCCTCATTTGATCTTCCCGTAACTCTTACGAGTCTCTTATCCATCAGTCCTCTCACAATGTGAGAAGAATCAACACCTCTAATTTTTTCAACTTCAATTTTAGAAACTGGCTGCTTGTAAGCGATGATGGCCAAGACTTCAAGTGCAGTAGGAGAAAGAACAAGTGAATTTACTTTAAATAAATCCTGAACATACTTAGAGTAAGTTGCCTTTGTTCTAAACTGATATCCCTCAGCTACTTCCTGTAATCTAATACCGTGATGCTTTAATTCATATTCAGATTGAAGTCTCTCAAGTGAAGAGTGTACAACTCTTAAAGGGAGATCTTCATCAATAACATTTCTAATTTTTGCGAGAGGAACTGGCTTATCGCTCATGAAAATAATTGTTTCAATGGCACCACAAAGAGTTTCAAAATTTAAACCCGTTCTAGCTTGCCAGAGCTTATCTTCTTGCTCTTCATCAAGCTCTTCAACAACTTCTTGCTCTCCAGCTTCAGTGGACTCTTCACTACTCATCTCAAGACTTGGATACTCAAGATCTGATTCGCTTGGAAAAATAGGCTCCATTTCCTCAGTCTCAATCTCACTTGCCGACATTTCGATCAACTCATCTTCTATGACAATATTCTCAATTTGATTTAGAATTTCATCATTAATGATTTCTGTTTCGTTCATTTCGTCCATATTTCTCTCTCAAATATTATTGAAGAATTGCTTCTTCACTTACCTTCTCAGGCTGTGCATTCAGGTTAATCTCTTCTGAAATCTCAACACCATTTTCAGCGATCGTGTTGGCGATCTCATCACTTATGGCCTTTTCGGCCAACTCGTCTTCGTCCTCAAAACCATCTGCTTGAGTAACATCAAAGTCTTCCAGAGACTTTACAACGTCGACATAAATATTACCTAAGTCTTCATTTTGGAAAACTTCAAGTCTTTGTAGTCTTGCTAGTTCTAGTAGAGAGATGAAAGTGATAACTTTATTATCTAAATTCTCCCCACCATCATTATTTAAGAGATCTACTAATGTTGTTTTCTGACCAACACTTAAGTGCTTCTTTAAGAAAACAAGCTTCTCTTTAATTGATAGCCTATCTCTTTTAACAACTGTGTACTTTCTCTTTTCTCTAAAGAGGAAGTCCATCATTGCGAGAGTTAATTTATCTAATTCCATTGGAGTTAAAATTGAATTCACAATGGCCTTTCTATTTACTTTTGGCTTAACAAAAATATCTTCATTTTGCCTTGGTAATCCCCACAGCTTCTCCCCCATTTTCTGGAAGTGCTGTAATTCCTCTAATCTTCTAATTAACTCGGCTTGAGAAGTAATATTTAAACCTTCTCCTTCACCTAATTGATCCTTTAATCTCTCTTGCTCTTCTTCAGTGATGCAGTTCTTTGACTTTAGCAGAAGTAGTGTTGCCGCAAGATAGAGATAGTCCCCAGCGACATCAAAATTGAGCTCTCTCATCTCGGCAATATAACCAAGGTACTGGCTCGTGATCTTAGTTAAATCTAAGTCTTTTACACTCATCTCTTCTTTTTGAACGAGTAAAAGAAGTAGACCAAGTGGTCCATCAAAATTATCTGTTTTAACCTGAATAGTTGTATCCAGCATCAAATACTCCGTTCGCTAGTTGAGTAGCATAAAAAATAATCCCGTAATCAAATCAGACAAGGCAAAGACTGGTCTTAAGAGATACGAGAAAATATTTGTCGTCCACAGTAAAATAAAGAAAATGAATGTGAAGCGCTGTAGCTCTTCATATTTTCTTGCAGCATTGTAATCTAAGTAGGCCATAACCATTTTTGATCCATCTAAAGGTGGAAATGGTATGAGATTAAAGACTGCTAAAACTAAGTTTATAAGAATCGAGTACCTTAACATTTGCACAAGAGCCTCTTTGAAAGAGATCGTCTCAGGCATTTTTAAAGTTATGAGTACAAAGAGAAATGAACTCAAGATTGAGATTATGATATTTGCCCCAGGTCCAGCAAAGGCAACCCAGAAAGATCCCATTCTATACTTTTTAAAACGTGCTGGATTCACAGGAACTGGCTTGGCCCAACCAAAAGGAGTCATACCAAAGAACATTAATCCGAGTGGAAATATTACCGTTCCCATGATGTCAGCATGAGAAGCAGGATTTAGAGTTAGTCGACCGTAACGCTCGGGAGTATCGTCGCCAAATTTTGTGGCAACAAAAGCATGGGCGTATTCATGAAATACGACTCCAATTAAAAATCCCGGCAGGCACGTCGCGAGTGTGTGTAAAAAGTTGTTTATGTCCGCCATAGTTCTATATTCATATCATTTTGCACACTGAGTAGCAATGAATCAGCGTCCCCATTGGCATAAAAATATGGTCGTAAAATGGCCAAAAGACGCTATGCGTAAAACATTTTATCCGCTAACTTATCAGATTTGCGTATGGGGTTATAATAGAGACATGGAAAACACAAAGCATCGGAAAGTTCAGGTTGTAGTAATTGGAGGCGAAGAACTTAATCAATTACTTTTATTGCAAACCAAAAAAGATAGAGATGAACATTGGCAAAATGTCACAGGCTCTGTTGATGAAGGTGAAACTTTTTATAGCGCGGCCCAAAGGGAATTAGAAGAAGAGACAGGGATTCAAAGTGAGTTAATTGAATTAAACCTTCAATTTGAGTTTCGCGATAGATGGGGAAAAGATGTTATTGAAAAAGTCTTTCTAGCTAAAGTTGAAGAGAGTGTAGAAGTAAAAATATCAGAAGAAGAACATCAAGACTTCAAATGGGTTTACTTAAATGATTTAACGAAAGAGAGCTTTGGATTTGAAAGTAATTGGAAATCATATACTACAGCGAGAGATTGGATTGAAGACAATAATTAGTATTTTTATTATGGCCTTATCAATAAGCAATACCTTCGCCAATGATATTGTCATTGTTGAGCCTTCCACTGATGTGCTCGATCAGTTCCTAGACGAAGATATAAGCTTTCAAAATCTAGATTCACTTTCTGATGTTCTCAATATCGATAACCAAAAATATAAAAAGTACAAACCGAAGGAATTTATCAGACAAAGTCCTACGACTCCTAAGAAGCTCTACGCAGTTTTAAAAAAAGAGTCACACCTTCACTCTCTTGAAAGTGAAAAGGTCATTTCTAACCCTGAAAAAATCTATGTTAACGCTAGAGAGGTCTACTACGGTGGGAAGTGGTCATATATTTATAACAAAGATAATAAGGAAAAATATAAAACGCTTACTAAAAATCTTGTATTCATCGAAGAAGTGATTAAGCTTCGTCCAACAATACCAGGCAATGAGACTTACCCTATGCAAAGTAAGTACAATATTGTTGATAGCAATATTCCTTTTGAATTTCATATTCTCTATCGCAATGAAAGTACTAACTATTCATCGTTTAATATTCTTACGGACGATAGTTTAGAAACAGCGGCTTCAAATTCACTGAGTCTAAAAGGATATTTCAACTCTCTTCTTCCAATTGATATTGGTTTCGTCTTTGATTTTCAAACCGGAAAAGCAGAGGGTGAAAGTGACTCTGTTACTTGGAAATCTTTTTCTATTGGACCAACAATTAAATATGACTTTTACAAGACAGGAAACTTTACTTTTAATACACAGTTTGCAGTGAAGAAATCACTATTCTTTAGTGCAACCTCCTCTGAAAGTGAAGCGAACTTTTCGAGTCTCTCGTGGCAAGCAGGACTTGAGTCTGTATACCATACGAAGTACGGCAATATCTCTCTAGGATTTGATAGATCATTTATTCGAACATCTACAAAAGGTGAACTACCTGGTCAGTCGAGTTTCTCAAATGAAAAAGAAACGATGGCCCAAAACGCTTTCACAATAGGATACCAATATACATGGATGCTTTAAAACTCTTACTTTGTTTTCTCATTAGTTTTAATATCTTTGCACTTGAGGCTCAAGTCATCGTTCTTGAAGCTCCACTACTTAGTGAGCCAGCACTAAAATCTAAAGTTTTACAGAGAGTAAGAAAAGGAAAGAATCTCTATATTCACAATCAAGGAATTGTTAGAAGTCCTTGGGAGATGAATTACAATGTTAACTCAAATGGAATTGCAATTGATGAACCTAGGGAAGAGGTTGAATTTTTAAAAACATTTACTCGCAGTGGGAAAGTCGCCTGGATTCCTAAGAAGTATGTAAAGGTCATTTACAATGATGCGAGAGAATCAGAATTAAAAATGAATCCTTACGCCAAGTATGATCCTACTGACTACAGAATTGAAGAGCCACTAGAGGAAGGTTACCCACTTGTTGTACAGGATAAAGCGCGAGCAGCTATTTCGTTTGGTATTGGGCCGGCAAGTAAATCAGGATTTAACTATGGCTCTAATGTTCTAGAGGAGAATATTGGAAACCGTTACTCATTCGTTACAACTTATACTAAGAAAGTTGATTTCGATTCATTTGATCGTTTTTACTTTGGAGGGCTCTTACAAATCCATGGCCAAAGAAGTTTATATTTCATTACTAACGATAGAACGTCTCAAGAGACACATGGTGAAATTGGAATTGGTCCTTATATTTCTTACGATGTGTATAGAACAGAAGATAGATCGCTAACAACTTATGGTGCATTTACTTACAATCTTCATCGCTACACAGTTGAGCAGGCCACAAGAGATGAGAACTTTGAAGAGAGATTATTTAGTGGTTACTCCCTAACTCCTAAGCTTGGACTCTCTTACAATATTCGAGATATTATTCCCGAGAGTAAAGTGGACTTTGTTTTTGGTGCAGAGACAAACTTTAACCTTCCCTACTCTTTAAAAACTAAAACACCAGGGGAGATCGAAGAGTTTTGGAATAATTCAGATCAAGTAGACTTTGGTTTTTCAGCAACTTTTAGTCTCTACTTAGGGATTGTTGCCAACTACTAAAACCGAGCTTTCCGCTCCCTTATTTTATTTATTAATTGTCAATATTTTCGACAACTTAAGAGTGAAAAAATGTCTAAAGTTTTAACACTCCTAGGCGATAAGTTATATAGAAACACTAAGAGACTCAGGATGAGAATCTTCACTAGCCAGCATGGAGGCACTATATGACTACTCAAAACACACAAGCACAATCAGAAGTTCTATTTCAAAAAGTTGGTAACACTTGGTACGTTTTCACTGAAGTGAATGAAGAAGTAATCTATTCTGCTATGCCTGAGGGTATGGATCCAAGAGAAACAAAGCTTGAGCTTTATGAGATCATCGAAGACCATATGGACAAAGTTGTTCAGTACTATAATAAGTCTAAAAGAAACCCTGAAATTGCGGCATAAGCTTTGTAATGGGAATCAAGAAATTGCAAAATCTATTTACAAATAAAAAGGTTAAGGAGCAGAAGAAGCCTGCCCTTAGCCTTGCTAAGCCAGAGAGTAAATCAAATACCTCTACTCCGAACTCAGACTCTGCTAAAGATAAAGCAGAGATTGAAGCCTACATAAAATCTATTAATTCAAAATTAAAAGAACCTGACATGGCCAAGAAGGCTGCGCAGATATTAGAGAATTGGACAAAGAAGAACTAACACTTCGTGCCTTAATAACTCTATAGCTCTTAGAAAAAAACGCTGTTATACTCCATTTTATATACCTTTATCATAGGATTAAAAAATGGAAATTTCATTCTACGACTTTCAAAATTTACATAACGAAGAATTCAGAAAAGAGATCAAAGAAATCATTGGTGAGATCATTGATAATAATGCATTTGCCGAAGGTGAATATAATCACAAATTTGAAAAAGACTTTGCCAAAATGCAAGGTGCTAACTACTGCGCGCTAGTTGGAAATGGAACAGATGCAATCGAGATTTCTCTCGAGGTTTTAGGCATTGGTCACGGAGATAAAGTGGGTGTTCCTGGCATCACTTTCTACGCGACGATTGAAGCTATATTAAATAGAGGAGCCACTCCTGTTTATATTGATATAAACCCTGAAGACGGACTTATTTGTCCGGAGTCTACTAAGAGAATGGTAGAGGCCCACGACCTTAAGGCGATTATTCCTGTTCACATCTACGGACTTCCTGCTCCAATCGCAGAGCTTGAAGCTGTTTGTAACCCGAAGGGTGTTAAGATAATCGAAGACTCAGCACAAGCACAAGGTACATTCCTACCATCTGGGCCAGTTGGTTCAACTAATAATATGTCTACTTTTTCATTCTACCCTACTAAGAACTTAGCGGCCTTTGGTGATGCAGGAGCTGTTCTTGTTCCAAGCGAAGAGCTATACAAGAAAATTAAAACAATTGGAAACCATGGAAGAGGCGACGATGCCATGTATGGAAGAAACTCTAGATGCGACCATATTCAAGCAGCAGTTCTCTATAAGAAACTTGAAAAAATCGAAGAGTACAATAAGTCGAGAAAAGAAGTAGCGACACTTTACCATCAAAACCTTGAAGGTTCTAAAGTCAAAACTCTACCTACAAAGTATTTACAGACATCTTCTTGGCACCTCTACCCTGTTCAGTGTGAGAGCGCTGAAGTGAGAGAAAGCCTTGCGAATCTACTTTCAGAAAAAGGTGTATCAACAACTCCATTCTATGCTGAGGCCTTGAGTGAGATGACTCCTTTTAAAGGTCATGAGGGTGAAGATGAAAAAGCGAAGGCTTTTGCTGGTAGAACTCTTTGCTTACCAATAAGTGCTTTTACGACAAAAGAGCAGATAGAATATATCTGTAATATTATAAAATCAGTTTAATTCAATTTGGGCCAAAGTCTTTTGGCCCTTTTTCTTTCCCTTAACTAACTCCTGATACTTTCCCTTAGACTTAAGCTTTTCAATTCCTTGATCTAATAATAGGGCTAACTTTTTAGATGTTTCCTTCTCTTTTGAAAATGCAAGAAAGACTTTTAATTTAAAGTGAACTGCACCTTTTTTAATTTTATCTTCTAAGTTTAGTCTCTTGATATGAAAGTTTGCACTCCCATCCGCTAGAATACCTACATTAACTCTATCTCTTAGGATTAATTTTAATATTTGCTCTTGAGTATTAACTCTCGTTTCAACATAGCTCTCTTTCTTGCTCTCGAAATCATCACCATATTGATATCCTCTCATCAAGGCGACCTTGTCCCC
Source organism: Halobacteriovorax marinus SJ (assembly GCF_000210915.2). NCBI lineage: Bacteria > Pseudomonadati > Bdellovibrionota > Bacteriovoracia > Bacteriovoracales > Halobacteriovoraceae > Halobacteriovorax > Halobacteriovorax marinus. Next base: position 430,058 of record NC_016620.1, on the reverse strand, counting down.
AGACTTAAGACCTTTTTTATACGGACGATTACTAAGGTGATAGTAAGAAGCTGTTGTCTCTAGAATTGGCTGTTGTCCAAAAATAAACTCTTCATGGGTACTCTTGTCCTTGGTGACATTATAGCAACCATCTAACTCTCCCCTCTTTGTCATCTCCATAATTCGCGAATAAGGAAAGACGTGAAGCTTCACTTTCACACCAACTTCTTTAAACGCCTCAATGACAATATCAGAAGAAATCCCTTCACCATCTTCATTTGCATACGGAGGCCACGAGTTTTCGACGCCAATATTAACTTCCATCCCAAAAGTTAAGAAGTTAAAGAAAAAAGTAAACAAGATTAATATTCTTCTCATATCAACAGTATATCCCCTTGCGCCAAGTAAATAACATATCTTGAAAATGATTTTCCAGTCTTTTTATGCGTTCTTTAACATATCAATAACTTAAAGCGTAAAATTCAACCTTTAGAACTATCCCCTCCCTATTTTGAAGCGCCAACTTCTCTTGGCCATGGATCAGCTGCAGGGTGACTAATCTTTTTACACCCCTTGAAAACCTTTCACCAAACCACAAACGCCTCTCATTTTTTCCTACAATGGAAGCAATATTAATTTAAATAGAGACTGCTATGAAGAAACGAAACCTTTTATTCGCACTTCCCCTTGTTGCAACCATTCAGGCAAATGCCCTTGCTAATCCCTCCATATACTTATGGGATAATCAAGAAGGCTTTGTTCCTGCGGCAAATTGTAAAATTTCACCCTCAGAGAATACTCCGTTTAGAGTGAGCAGCTTTACTGGCTGGAAGAGTAGCGAAACGGAAAACTTAAGAAACTATAATGGTATTAGGCAGTCCCACTTAATTAATGGATCTATCGTTAAAACGATTGATGGTAAGAAGAAGAATAACTACGAAAAGATTGAAGTCGTAGGAGTTAATAAAAATACTGATGCAAGAGTTAATAGATGGTTCTCTCAACGTCTTGACCAGGGTTACCTCTACTCCAAATCAGTTCTTCCAATTGAAGACTATGTCATTGAAGTAGAGAATACAAACTTCCCACAAGAGCAGAAGAATATACTTTCAAATCATAATTCAACTTATTGGTTAGCTGAAGCGAGTGGCAGTTACTACAAGCTAAATTGCCCAGGAAAGAATGAAGGCAGAGACTATACTCTCTTTAGAGTTTATAACACCTTAAATGAAAACGAAGCTCCAAGCTCATTTGTTGGAGTTTACTTTGATGAATCTAAAATCTTTAAAGATATCCGTACAACACCTATCTCGAAAATAGGTGTTGAGTTAGTTGATACAGAAACAACTTACGACTTAGAAGAAATTCTATCTAACGAAGAAAATCAATTCATAGAAAATGACAATCTTCTAACAAGTACTGAAGAATTTAAAATTGAAGTTGCTAAGAATGAAGAAATCGAAAGAAGAAATACTATTACCAATAAAGACTCATCTATAATTAGCAAGGGAACTCCTGAGGGAGATATCCAGGGAACCTTTGAAGACGTTGTCTGCGTTCCAAGCAATACATTGAACGTTAGAGATGAAAGCTTAGAGAAAGTTATCTTTAAATCCCAGACGGGAGAGAAAGTAAAAAGATTTCAATCTTTTGAACCTGAAGAAAAAGAAATTACTCTCGATGGTGTTGTTTACAATTTTATCAAAGTTCAATTTTCTAGTAGAGAAGAAAAAGATCAAACGATTGGTTGGGTTGCAAGTAAGTACATTAAGAAGAAATCTCAATGTAAGTATTTAAGAAGCGAAGAGGATATTAACGTTATTAGAGACGTCGAAATCTCCGGACTAGACGATCCAAAGTGTTGTGAATTCCCAACAGTTAAGGCCCCTACTCATAGTTATACTTCGGGAATGAGAATGTTTAAAGCAAGAAGAGGTGGAGGTTCTAGATCTCACGCAGCTTGTGACTTATACAGATACAAAGATGAGCCTATCCTTTCAGTGGCCCCTGGTGTGGTAGTAAGAGACCTCTACTACTTCTACCAAGGAACTTATGCTCTAGAGGTAAGACATAGTGGCGGTTTCATAGTGAGATATGGTGAGCTCACAGGGAAAAAAGAAAGTGGCGTTTCCAGTGGAAAAAAGGTTAAAATGGGTCAAAGAGTTGGTTACATGGGCAAAGTAAATTCTAATTGCTGTCGTCCAATGCTTCACTTTGAATTATTTGACGGTTCCGGACGAGGTTCACTATCTCAAAAAGGAAATAAGTTTCAAAGAAGAAGTGACTTGATGGATCCAACTCATTATTTACAAAAATGGGAATCTGGAAAGTTTTAATGAAGAAAATTACATTCGGTATAATAATAGTAGGACTGGGCATTTATTTTGCTCAGTCCTTTTTAGGTTCAAAGCATCAAGCAGAAGATCATCAAGACCACAAAGACCATCACGCACATAGCGACGATAACCACTCACATGACAAAGAGAAAACCTCCCCTAAAAATACAAAGAAATTAGAAGCGACTAAGAATACCTCTAGCAAAGCTTCACACCAAGGTCACGATCACGGAAATAGTGACGAGGGCTTCGAAGTAAAGGAAGTTGATATTCCAACTGATTCTGCAGGTCAGTCACTGGTTGAACTCGGAGAAATCGTCTCTGAATTTGGAAGAAGAAATCTCGACGTAGATGCTCTTAAGAGCTCGCTCACTAAGAGTGGACTCGATATTGTTTCAACTAAAGACTCAAACCCCTACACTGGCAGCATGACAGTCCTTAGAACAAATAACTCTCTCCCAGGAACACGCTATTTTCACGCCCAAGTCTTCACTGACGAGGCGGGGAAGCCATTTGTTCAACATATGTCTTTTGAATACAGACCTTCCGCTGACGCATTTGCTGAAGCTGTAGCTGCAGCTAAGAAGACCTTTGGCCTAACTAAGGTTGCAGACGTTCGCAAGGACGGATTCTACTCTTGGAATACCGATGATGGATATATTATCTGGATTAAGAGAATGACTAAAGAAGATTTAAAAGACGATCCATTTAATGCTTATACCGATAAAGATGTTGGAACTATTCGAGTCGCTAAAGAAATTGAAATTCACTAAGCCAAAAAAAAGCTAGGGAGATTCCCTAGCTTCACAATTCATTAATTACAGTATTTTTCTACGGCCTTAAGAGCTTTTCTAAACTCAGATTTTTTTCCAGTATAAGGAACGAAGTCACCATAGTATGAGTGATGAAAAGAAGTCATTCCTTCATCGTAGTGATAAACTTGAGATCGCTGATAGTTAGAGTCTAAAACTAGTAAATCATAGCCACTTGAAGTCTTCTCCATATCAAAAACCAACCAAGCATGTGAGTCGATTCCTTTAATCTGAAGCATTTGATAAGCGATATTTCCTTCTTTCTTTACATATGTATAAAGGTCGTCCATTCGCTCCTTCATTTCTTCTTCATCAACTTCACTAGAACCCCATAGACCTACTGCCCACTGTTGCCTAAGGAAACCATCGCCTTTTTGCCACTTCTCAAGCTCTCTTTGAATCAGATCAGCATGATCATAAGAGAAGTCTCTAATATTATAATATCCACCAATTTCAACAACACTCTTACCTTTCCTGATGGCCTTAATTATCTTTTTAACCTCTTTCTCTGTTGGCTCACTAAGCTCTGGTCTAAAACGAGCAACAACCATAGCATTTCTTTGAAAGCGGCTATGCCACCAACAAACGCCACCATTTATTAGGCCACCTTGATTTCTAAAGGCCAAGAAATTGTCACTATTGGCCACTTGTTTTTGAATTTTATTAGAAGAGTTTCGCTTAGAGCAAAAGGTCGATTTAGATTCTGCAAATACGTTTGATGATGTAAGTGTGCAAAATCCGATAGTGATCGCTAACATTGTCTTTTTCATATAAACTCCTAAATTTTGATTTAGGAATAGATACCACAAACAGACGACACACTGAGTCATTTTATAAAATTTATATACTTACGATAGCTAATTAAGAGATGAAAATGGGGCCTAGATTAACTAAGATTAACATCATAAACGTAACCAACTTCTACTTCATAACTTGCATCAAAACTTCTGAACTTTATTGAGGGAGTTCATCTTGATCTTCGACCCCTTGCGTGCTAGTTAGAAACACTGGAAAATTCAGACATTTTGGGGAATATATGGTCGATCTCACTTATAGCGATGAGTTCAAGTACTCTTCTACAAATCCTTATCACGACAAGCTTGATGACTTTAAAGATTTCGTTTATCGAGATCATGAAGCTGAGGAAATGAAAGGGAAATGGAATAGCGAAGCATTTAAAAGAGAAGCTCCTCTCTATCTAGAAATTGGTAGTGGATATGGTCACTTCATGATGGAGTTTTCCCAAAATAATCCTGACGTAAACTTTGTCGGTCTCGACTATCGATTCAAAAGAAGTTTTTCGTTAGCGAGAAAATTATCAGAGCATCCAACTAAGAATTTCAAATATCTCCGCGGTAAGGGAGAGAGGATTCACTTTTTATTTGAAGAGAATGAATTAGATAGAATCTTTTACTTCTTCCCTGACCCTTGGCCAAAGACAAGACATCAAAAGAAGAGATTATTTCAAGAGCCTTTTCTTAATCAAGCCTACAAAGTTCTTAAGCCCGGTGGTAGAATTTTTATAAAGACTGATCACGATGGTTATGCAGAGTTTATGAAAGAAGTCATGGATAAGAATGAAGATTTCGAAGTTGTAATGTCGACAGCAAATCTAAGAGAAGAGTTACCAGACCACTTTCTTGCTAGCTTTACTACAAAGTTTGAAAAGATCTTTTTAGAAAAAGGTATAAAGATCAAAGCATTTGAACTCGTATCTAAAAAGAAGGATTAAAGTCACATGTCCCTTAAGGACCTCAAAGAAAGAATTGTAAATGAAATTCCAATATCTGCGATAGTTGGAAATTATATTACCGTGACCAAAAAAGGAAACACGGCCCTTTCTATTTGTCCTTTTCACGATGATCACAAACCTTCTATGAATGTGACTGACTCTCGAGGGCGCTACAAATGTTTTGCCTGTGAAGCTGGTGGCAACGCCATTGACTTTGTTATCAACTATAAAAACTTGGACTTCATTGAGGCGTTAAAAGAAATTTGCTCTAATCATGGAATTAATTTTGATGATTACAATAAGCAAAAGGCCAAGCCTCCCAAGGTTTTAATGGCCGAAAAAATTCTGACTAAGAGTAGTCAACTCTATCAGCGCATTGCCGAATCAGGTCACTACGAAGAGTATACAAAATTCATAAAGAATCGCGGACTCTCCAAAGATATAGCCAAGACATATAATCTTGGTTACGCCCCCAAAGATAGTAAACTTACGACATACTTAAGTTCTATTCCCGATGAAAAAGAGAGAGACTTTGCTCTTTCTGTGGCCAAAGAACTGGGACTTATTCGCGTAGACAAAAATGACTCTAAGTCCCACTATGACACTTTCAGGGACCGAATAATCTTTCCTATCTGGGACCAATATGGCCAAGTCGTTGGCTATACCAGTCGAGCAGTCTTTGACTATCAAAAAGCTAAGTATATGAATTCCCTCGAGTCTTTCATCTTTAAGAAGAAACATATCCTTTATGGACTGCACCTTGCAAAGAGTAGTATCAGGAGCAAGGACGCTGTCATACTGGTCGAAGGAAATATGGATCAAATCGCACTATTTAACAAAGGATTTACAAACTCAGTGGGGATTCAAGGGATCGCCATGGGTGATAGTTCCCTAGTCAAACTGAAAGCGCTTACAAAAAATATTTACCTCGCCTTAGATAACGACAACCCAGGCTGGAATGCGGCCACTCGTATTAATACTCAATGCCTTGAAAGCGGTATCACCGCAAAGTTTATTGACCTTGCACCTCACAAGGACCCCGATGATTTTCTTCAGGCCGAGGGCAGTATTGAATTACAAAAGAGAATTGATAACGCCAAGGCCTTTATTGATGTGCAAATAGAGCGAGCGATCCCAACCAAAGTTCCCGAGCTTCTCGATGCTCAACTTCAAATTTTAAATAAAGTCTTTGCAATCCTTTCGCCTCTGAAAGACGCCTTGGCCGCGACAGAGCGCGCCGCACAAGCAGCAAAGACCATTGGTCTAAAGTCTGAGGCCTCTCAAATAATTAGTAATTACAAAGACTTTCTCTCAGGAGATCAGCCACCTGTTCAGCACTTTGCACCGACACCAAGTGAGGAAACAGAAGGTCTAATTACAGAATCTTTTCATGAAGAAATTCCTTACGAGGAACTTCAATACTTGAGTGGTGAAATGGAGTTGGTCGACTCCCCATCCCTTAGCAAAATTGAGACCACTTTTTTAAGCGAAATCATCAAGCACCCAGAGTGTCTAACTAGCGATAAAATCGGGGAATTACTTGATTTTGTGACCTCAAATGAGGTACAAAATTACTTTACGCGATTAAGAGAATTGTTTTACGAAATTGACGAAAGTGAGTTTGTCGCCATCGTTTCAAATTTTACAAATAACGGAACTTTTTCAAGTGAGCTAAAAGAAGTCATTGCTTCTGCACTAAAAAATTACAGAGCAATCTCTCATGATGACAAGGCCATTTCTAAAATCATTTTTGACGTTAGAAAAAAACTTGAACTCACGAAGCTCGACATTGAGTGTGACGAATTAAGTTTAAAACAAAAGTCGTGCACCACTGACGAAGAAAATAATAAGTTAATGAGTGAGCTTCTCGCAAAGAAACAAGAAAGAGCTAAAGTGAAAGCTTTAAAATATAAAACCCCCGGGGGAAAATAAATGTCGATTGTTACCGTATTTATTAATTCAAAAGATTTCTCAAAACTTCTCATCAAAGGAAAGGACCAATCTTTTCTAACTGCTGAAGAAATCAACGACGCAATCCCAGCGAGCATTATCGAGCCAGAGGCCATCGATGAAATCATGCTCAAGATTCAAGAGATGCGTATTGATATTCAGGATGAGACATCTGAGGAAGAAGATGACGGTATCCGCTTAGACGGTACAGAAATTATCGAAGAGACGCTTTCTAAAGAAGAAAGAGCTGAGCTAAAGTCTGCTTCAACAGATCCAGTTAAGTTATATCTTAAGAGAATGGGATCTGTAGCCCTCCTTACTCGTGAAGGAGAGGTTGTTATTGCAAAAGAAATCGAAGAAGGTGAAAGAGAGATTATTCTTTCAGCTGTTAAATCTACTCACGCAATTAAAGAGATCATCAAACTAAAAGAAAAAGTAGAAACTCAAGAAAATCAAAATGAGTTCGTTAAAGAATTAGTTCGTGGTCTTGATGACGAGTCTTCAAACGCAGATATCGCCAAAGTTCGCGACGAGATTTATTCAGTTTGTGACAATCTTGAAACTCTTCTCAACAGAGTTGAAAACGAAGACGGTACTATCAAAGAGTACACGCAGGAAGAAAAGAAGAAGATGGACACTATCGCTCTTCGCCTAGCGGATCTAACTTTCAACAGAAAAATCATCAATAGTTTCGTTGAGCCAGTTAAGAAGTACTACCTTCAGTTTAGAGAGCTTTACGAGCAACAAGAACGTATCTTCAAGTTCCTAGAAGTTGAAGGACAAGATGATTATAAAGTTCTCTATGAGAAAGTGCTTGAAGACGATGCATTTAAGAGACGTCTTGCAAAAGACCTCTACACTACTGATGCTAAGATCGAGCAGCTAATCAGAAACCAAGAAGACGTTATCAGAAAACTTAGAAGACTAAGTTTAGATGCGGGAATGGAATTTACTGATATTGAAGATGTTTACAATATTATCCTTAAAGGTGAGACAAAAGCCGACGTTGCGAAGTCTCAACTTGTTGAGGCCAACCTAAGACTTGTTGTTTCTATTGCTAAGAAATATACAAATAGAGGTCTTCAATTCCTAGATTTAATTCAGGAAGGAAATATTGGTCTTATGAAAGCGGTTGATAAATTTGAGTACCGTCGTGGTTATAAATTTTCAACTTATGCGACTTGGTGGATTCGTCAGGCAATCACAAGGGCCATTGCTGACCAAGCAAGAACGATCCGTATCCCAGTTCATATGATCGAAACAATTAATAAGATGGTTAGAACTTCTAGACAACTTATCCAAGAGCTTGGAAGAGAACCTACTCCAGAAGAAATTGCAGAGAGAATGGAGCTTCCAGTTGATAAGGTTAAGAAGGTTCAAAAAATCTCTAAAGAACCTATCTCACTTGAAACACCAATTGGTGAAGAAGAAGATAGCTCTCTTGGTGACTTCATTGAAGACGACAAGATCATCTCTCCTGCTGATGCAGTTATGAGTGTGACTCTTTCAGAGCAAACAAGATCGGTACTCTCAACTCTTACTCCAAGAGAGGAGAAAGTTCTAAGAATGCGTTTTGGTATTGGTGAAAAATCAGACCACACTCTAGAAGAAGTTGGACAAGACTTCTTTGTTACAAGAGAGCGTATCCGTCAGATCGAAGCTAAGGCCCTTAGAAAGCTTAGACATCCGTCTAGAGCTAAGATGCTTAAGTCTTACGTAGACAAAGAATAATCCAATTTAAATTTACTCATACTCAAGGCCCCGCTTAACCGCGGGGCTTTTTCTTACTAAGAGTTAAGAAAATTAACTTTATTTACAATAAATTTACCTTAGTTAACTATAACTTCACTGCTAATTAACCAATAAAATCTATATACTTAAAGAGTACTAAGAATTTAGTACCGCAGATGTGACACTTTCATCTCGTAAAAGCGCTAAGCAAAGTGACAAAAACGGCGTCTAAAATAGACGCCTTTTTTATTCTAGAACACTGTCATCAACAACGAGTCTGAACCCTTTATTTCTAACATTCACAACCCTATGTGCTGTTGGCTCAAGCTTCTTTCTTAAGTTTACGAGGTGAGTATTGATATTATTATCATCTACCATAGCACCTACGCCCCAAACAGATTCAACCAATTCCCTCTTACTCTTTAGCTTTCTCTCTGAAAGAGTTTTCAAAATTTTGAATTCTTGTTTGGTCAAGTTTAAGTCTTCACTTTTATAAAGTGCACATACTTCATCTATATCTAGAATAAGTGAATATCCTAGCTGAATTTTCTTATGACTTACGTGACGGTGAATTTGGTTAGAGAGTCTGAGAGCAATTTCATCAAAGCTCATTCCATGAGTTAAGAAGTCGCTCTTCGTTACCTCAAGGGCCTCTAACTTAATTGACTCTTCCATACTTAAGGACTTTAAAACTATCGGAGTTCCCGAGTACCATGGCGAATTTGTAACTTCACTATACAGCTTTAGTCCATTCATTTTCGGCATAAGAATGTCGGCCAAAATCAAGTCGTAATCATTTTTTTTCGCGAGATTAATCCCCTCAACGGGGCACTCACAAAGAGTTAATTCAAATTGGTCACTTAACTTTTGATGGAATCTTTCTAGGTTTTCTTTGCTATCGTCGATATATAAAATTTTATTCATATAAGAATTTTACCTTAAAGCTTGAAAAAAAAGAAGCCTCCCGAAGGAGGCTCAGTTCAAATTATGGTGTAACAGTTATAATTGTTACTTCATTCAATTTCATATACCCATTTAGTCCAGTTGAAATTGCGTATCCCTTTTTTGACTTAGTGTCTAAAAGAAGAAATCTAAATTCATCATCCTGTGTCGTATCGTCAGTAAAAGTTCCAGTACTATCATCAAGAGGAATATACATAAAGCCTCCTTTATAGAATGGAAAACCTGTAGAGTTTACAGCGACATTTAGGTCAGTAGTCCCCTTCTTAATCTTAAGAGTATTAGCGATCAACTTTATTGGATAACTTGAAGGAAAGCTACCATCGTACTTTGATGAAAAACTCATTGAAAAACTCATATCTAGATCTTTAGTGCTATCATCCGCTAGCTCAAGAACATCATACGAATTTGAGGAATTTCTTCCTACAACTAAAGCTTTATCAGAAGTTGTTATTGTATCTAGTGTGAATACTCCCTCTACATCTTCTATTGTGAATGTAACGGCACTAGGCGCGGCTTCATCAAGAGAACTATCCATAAAATTATAAAATTCATCTTGTCTAACCTCTTCATCTACAAATGAAAACTTTCCAGTTGAAGCATTACCTGAATGTGTTGAACATCTAACAACTGTATCATCTGTGTAGTCTGATGCAGTAGAGTTCATATCTATACAGTGGTTATTTACAGACTTATCAACAACATAATTCCCATCACCTTGTGGCATTGCACCCATCCAATCAATACTTAAGTTCATCGTTCCATAAGCTCTAAATACTCCATTCACAGGAACATCAAGCTTATAAACACCTGCACCCCTAGCTTCACTGACCGCAAATCCACTACTTGAGTTATTAAAAGTAATATCTGCCCAATCAATTGTAGCTCCATCAGTTATTGACTCTTCTAATTTAACTGTTAGAAGGCCAGTGGATGAGTCAAATGTAGATGAAAACTCATCTTCATCATCATCTAAGACAAGATTATTATCTCGAAAAGCCTGCTGACCAAAATCTACAGAAACTGTCATATTAGGTCCCCAAAAATCCCCTGCCTCATCAGCTGTCCTTGAGAACTTTTTTAAGTTGAGCTTGATGTAATCATATGTTCCATTTGGAATGTTATTCTTCTCTCTGGCTTCTGATACAAAATTAGAACCATCATATTTCAGTTCTAACTCTTGCACATCTTCACTTGCACCATCATAGGCCGTTTCTAACTGAGTGATGGCGGCATCAACATCACCAGTACTAATTGAACCACTACCACCAAAAGCTGTAACTCCAGCATTATCAATATATGTCTGGACTGCAACAGCTGTTTTTATTGCTTTATCAGAACCAGCATCTAGCTTTGCTTTTGTTACAACTCTTTCATAAACATCAGCACTGTCCTTAAACTTAGTCTTAATTCCAGCATTAGTAATATCTAAGTCGGTTGGTGTAGCATCAAAGCCTTTTTCAGAAGAATTCAAAAGGTTTGTGACCGCCATAGTTGCTTTAAGTAGATCTAGATCGTCATCAGAAGATGCTCCATTATCTACTGCTTCCATTGGGTTATTTATTAGGTCATCAACTGATGAAAAGCTTAATCCACTTGCATCATTTACAAGAGCAAGAATATCATCATCATCGTAACCATTCTCTCTCATTGTAGTTATTGGAGTAGCAAAGTTCTTATCTTTTTTGAATTTTACTTTCAATTTCCCTTTAAAGGGTTTCCCTCCAGAAACCCCTTTAGCAAGCTGTATAAGTTTTGCATCTTCTGAAACTGTAACAGAAAATTGAGCTACACCACTTGCGTTAGATGCACCAGAGACAGGTTCTCCAGAGTCTAGCTTTCCATTATTATTCTTATCCCAGAACATTGTTCCGCCAACAATATATGGGTCAACTAGCTTGATTGTTGATCCGCTTGTTCCACCGGCCGAACTTCCTCCACTTGAGCTTCCACCACAAGAAGCAAGAGCGAGCATAAATGCCGTTGTAGATAAACAATTGAGTAATTTAAATTTCATTCTAAATTCCTTTTTTAGTTTTTTGATTAAAATAAAATATTCACTGTTTAGAGTTTCGGGCCAGAGAACTTCAGATTTAAGGTAAGATTTCTTGCAATATATTGATTATTAATAAATTTTAATATTTATCCCCTGCTTTCTTAAGATTTCTTAATCGCTCGAGCAATTTTATATTTTCAATTTAGGCAAGTATTTTGGTCAGCTACTAATAGCCGACTAATGTGCCGAGGTGTCTTTTTCGTTAAATTCGAGATACAATATAGGCTTTAAAAATTAGGAACTTATAATATGCTTCAAGATATTTTCATATTGCCAGAAAACCTTGAAAAGTCTGCGCGAAACTTCTTTAAAGAAGTTGATATAACAAATGCAAAGAAATTTTTAAGTCTATCGAAGGTCAATATCTCTTTCACTAAAGGAAGCCCTGAAACCTATTACATTGTTTCAGGAATAGTGAAGCATGATCGTACGCACGAATGTAAAATCGTATACAAGAAAAGACTCGAAGGTACTGACGAAGGTCCACTCTCTTCTAATTGCGATTGTCATGATTGGACAACCGAGGGACATTGCTCTCATACAGCGGCATTATTTCTTGGGTATCACCTTCAACTAGAGGGCGATAAACCACAAGATACATCAGCACCTCCAATTCCCAACTTTGGATTGAACGGAGTGAATGTTCTTGAATACGGAACGATTTTAAAAGCACCTGGAGAATTACAGGGGGCTTCAACTACTGCAACTTACTCATCTCTACAATATCTCTTACACAATAAGAAAGTTGTAAACTTTCCGCTTCCTGAGAAATTTGAAGGTAAAGTTATTTTAAATATTTTCAGTCCCAATGAAGAGAGAACTTTTCCAAAGCTAAAATTTCAACACAAGAGAGGAGATGATTCTGTAGTTAACGAAATCTCTCTATTTGAAAACCTCTATCTCTTTGACTGGACAACTGGCGATGCCTTTCACCTAACGAGTGATTTAAAGACGTTGATACAAAAAATTAAAATTCGTGGAATAAACCTTACGACGAATGAAATTATAAAAATGGCCATGCACAGAGAGCTCTCTGAGAAGTGTGAAATTGTTATTGATGGCATTCCTCTCAATCAAGTAAAAGAAATCAATGCAGGCTGTAGACTGACACTATCTCCAGGATCGCGTAAAGGTTTAGTTGAAGTGGAGCTCAATTTTCACGACGACGACAGTAAGGTTATCTCCCCTCCTGATTTTCTAACATCATTCACTTTTGAAGGTGGATATCTCTCCAACTTTAAAAAGAAGAAAGATGCGTACGACTTCATTGGTCACTTCTCTGAACATATTGAAGACGACGTTATTGATTATAGAAAATCTCTTCATTCAAGTAGTAAAAAAGATAAGTGGATTGAGCTTATTAACTATACGATGAAAAATGAGAAGACATTCATCTACGATAGTGAAGAAAAAGAGATTTGTGATTTTAACAACCAATTTCTCACTCTTCTAATCAACTCACTTTACAAGCATTTTGGAGAACTTTTCTTCAGGTATGCCGAGTATAGAAGCGAATCTAAAACAATTTATTTTCAAGCTTCAATGAGTTCTATTTTTGGTGGGCTATCCGCTTTCCATGACAAGGTTACTCCTTATGGAGTTTCTATATTCTATGAGAAGTCAGAGCTCGCAAATTGGAACTCAAAAATTCGCTTTGAAAGAAGAGCTTCGTCAACAAAGTGGTTTGATCTAGAACTCTATGTCTCCAATGATGACTTAGAAATTATAAAGCAAGCAGATATGGAAACAGGACTTGTTCTAACAGACAAAGGTCTTGTTCTACTTAATAAAGAACAAAAAGATCTCATGAAGTTCATGAGAAAGTATACGAAATATGAGGCGAAAAAGCCTGCCGAAGCAGAGGAAGAAGAAAACTCAGAGACACCTTTTCAGAAGTTTTTACTTCCATTTAATCGAGCAAGAATTTTTGAGCTATTCGAACTTAAAAAATTAGGTATTGAAGGTGCTCTTACGAAGGAAGAAGAAGATCTCTGCGAGAGACTTGCTACACTAGAACAAGTTCCGGAATATGATCTTCCACAGGATCTCGATGCCACTCTAAGACCATATCAGAAAACTGGTTACAACTGGCTTAAGTTCCTACATGAAAATAAATTAGGTGCTTGTTTAGCTGATGATATGGGTCTAGGTAAGACACTTCAAACAATTGCCTTTATTCAAAGTATTCATGAACAAATTGATAGAGTACTTGTTGTTTGCCCAGTATCAATTCTATTAAACTGGGAAAAAGAGATCACAAAATTCTCTAAGCTTGATATTCATATCTATCACGGTGGAGAGAGAAGTTTTCCCAAAGATACTAAAATCATACTAACAAGTTACGGTGTAATGAAGCGAGAGATCGATGAGACTTTCGCCGATAAGCACTTTGATGTCTTAGTACTTGATGAAGTTCAGCACTTGAAAAATATTAGATCTCTTGGAGCTTATGCTGCAAGAAAGATTAAGGCCGATTATAGAATTTGTCTTACAGGTACTCCTGTAGAGAATGATCTAGCCGAGTTCTATAATATTATAGATCTATCAGTTCCTGGAATTTGGGGAGATCTTGAGTTCATTAGGACGACCTCAAATCAAAAGTCTAGACTCATGGCCAGAAAAACTGCTGCACCTTTTATTTTAAGAAGAACAAAAGACCAAGTTCTAACCGATCTACCTCCAAAACTTGAGAACAATGTCTATCTCAACTTTGATGATGGGGAGAGAAAGACATATCTCAATAACCTTGTTTCTATAAAGCAGAAAATTAATGCTTCACCTTCGAGAAAGAAATACGGTGAGATTTTAAAAGGTCTTCTTCAATTAAGACAAAGCTGTTTATGGCAGTCCCCTACAGCGGGCTTAAATTATAAGAATATTGCCTCAACCAAGATTGAGTTCTTAGTTGAACAACTTGAACAAATTATAGAAGAAGGCCATCAGACAATTGTCTTCTCTCAATTTACAACTTACTTAGACTTAATTCAGAACACTCTCTCTGATAAACATTGGAGACTTTCAAGAATTGATGGAAGCCAATCTATTAAAAAGAGACAGCAACAAGTTGATGACTTCCAATCAGGAAAGTCCGATGTATTCCTGATCTCACTTAAAGCTGGTGGGGTCGGTCTAAACTTAACAGCTGCGAGTTACGTTTTTATCATGGACCCTTGGTGGAACCCGGCCGTTGAATCTCAGGCAATCGATAGGGCCCATAGAATTGGACAGCAAAATACACTTACTGTTTACAGGCCAATTATAAAAGATTCGGTGGAAGAGAAAGTCTTAAAGCTACAAGAAATGAAGAAGCAACTCTTTAAAGACCTGCTGCCAGATGATGATGAAAGCCTATTTACTGGTAAGCTTTCAATGAAGGACTTCGAGGATCTTTTCTCTTAGAAACTTGCTATAAGCCACTGAAATCACCTAATGTGTTCAATGTTTATACACCCCTAGAAGTAATTACATCTTGAGACATTCAAATGCTTTTTTCTGCTATATTTAATTCATCGAAAGGTAAGAACTTTTTGATATCTCTCCCCCTATTTGAAAAAAGCAGGTTCCTAAAGGCCTGCTTTTTTTATTTGAGCTCGTGTTTTAACTTCCACTCTTCATCAGCTAGATAGATATTGTAAACCGCTTTCATAGTTTCAAAAGCGTCACTTGAAGCTCCTTGCTCAACTTTAGAGTCATTGAGTATACAACTGGCGAAGTAATTCGTTTCCTCACACCAAGAATTATCTTCATCATACTTAACAGTGACTTCTCTTGGGCCTTCCCCTTCATTCTCACTTTCGTTAGGGTAAGAAATAATTATTTTCTCTGGTCCATAACTCTTTGAGCTCGAAAGTATTCCGGATAATGTTATCGCGCCCTTTGTAAGAGAGATCTCTAAATTAAACCTATGTCTCCATTGAGTAGCAGAAGAATTTAGGAAGGCCACAACGCCACTTTTAGTTTTCATTAGCGCATAAGCATTATCTTCAACATCATAATTCCAAAAGTTACTATCGATAAAGCTCTTATACTCAGAGAAGTTACCAGCAAACATTCTCATGAGATCTACCATGTGAATGCCTTGATCAAGTAGTATTCCACCACCAGAGAGTTCCCTCTTACTTCTCCAATCAGAGTTTTTAGAAATTATTTTAGACTTGCCGTAGACTCCTCTTAGATTAATAATTTCTCCAAGCTCTCCACTTGAAATAACTTCCAAGGCCTTCTTTACCGAGCCGTGATATCTATGGTTAAAGCCATACATCAACTTTAAATTTGGAGCGCGAAGCTCTGCTTCCATAACTTTCGAGATATCATCCACCGTTCTACCGGGAGGCTTCTCACAAAAAACATGAAGTCCACTCCCAAGACCAGCAATTGTTACAATTGGAGCAATATTATTTGGAAGGCAAACGAAGAGAACATCTAATTGCTCCTGCTCTAACATCTTAGTGTAATCTGTGTAGGTAGAAATATCTCCAAAGTCTTCTAAAGAGTTTTCAAAACAAAGATCGCAAATTGCAACTGTTTTAAAATTTGGATGCTCATCGATACATGTCCTTCGTCTCTTACCGACGACACCGTACCCAGCAATTCCAACATTAAAAACACTATGACTCATCAGCAACTCTATAGGCCAAGTCGACCCCTTCCCTACAGCTCTTATCTAACATTCTCATATCAACACTATAAGCAATAAATCGGTAACCCTTTTCAATAACTTCTTTTAGCTTTGAAGTATCTGGCTCCACCACATGCAGACCGCCTGGCTTATTATACTTTTTAATAGCGTCCTCAATTTTTTTCATCACACTTATAAAGTCAGGGTGATCGAATTCTCCAGCAATCCCCATTGAAGCACTTAAATCATAAGGACCAACAATATATCCATCAAGCTCATTCATCTCTAAAAGCTCTTTAATATTTTGAACAGCATCAATATGCTCAATCTGCGCAATAAGAACTGAGTTTTCTAATAACCATTTTTGATAGTCATCAAAGGCCACACCATACTTTTGCGCTCTAGCTAAACCAACACCTCTTTTACCAAGCGGTGGATAATGCATAGATTCAAAAGCATTTAGGACATCGTCCTTGGTTTTTACCATTGGAACAATAACTCCGTGAGCTCCAGCATCCATTACTCGCTTTATCAGAACAGAATCATTAGAGGATAAGCGAACAAGTGGAGAACACTCTTTAGAGTCAATGGCAGCTATCAAGTCCCCGGCCTGCTCTAAAGTAATCATCGTATGCTCCAGGTCAATACAAACCCAAGAATATCCCGCATTCTTCATAATTTCAGCGATAATTCTATTAGGTATGGTTATCCACGAACCTATGGAGATTTTATTATTTGATTTCAGCTCTTCTTTTACTTTTATCATGGGCCCAGTCTTTATTACATTATGTGCCATAAATTATAACGAGAGATTAATTAGAGGTAAATAAAAAGCTAGATATTCGACGGTTATTGGTGTTTTAATCACTTTTATTGACTAAATTTCAGTGAGTAAGATATTATCCAATAAGTTTAAAGCAATAAGGAATAGACAGTTAACAAGCTCCAAAAAATATATTCAGAGAATCAAGACCCTGCGGCTTACTGTAAGTCATATATCAATTATCTTACTGACCTTCTTCAGAGTCTGGACTTTGAAGCCATTGCAAGCTTTATAGATAAGATTCTTAAAACACGTGACCATGGAAGTAAAATTCTCTTCATTGGAAATGGTGGTTCAGCCGCAACAGCCTCTCACTTTGCAAACGATATTAGTATTGGGACGCGAGAATATGAAAGGCCATTTAAGGCCATGAGCCTAAGTGACAATATTGCGATTCTCACGGCCATTTCAAATGATGATGGATATGAAGAAGTATTTAAGAAACAACTTCAAGTTCACCTAGATAAGGGCGATATTGTTGTTGCTATCTCTGCATCTGGAAATTCAGAAAACCTTGTAAGGGCTATTCAGTACGCAAAAGAAAAGGGCAATAAAACGATTGGTCTTCTCGGTTTTGATGGTGGCAAACTTAAAGAGCTTTGTGATCAATTTATTCTTATCCCTACGGCCCAAGGAGAATATGGACCTGTTGAGGATATTCATATGATTCTTGATCACATGATAGGGAGCTATCTCTTTCAATATATTCAAACTAAGAAATAGTAATGAAAGTCGCTGTCGCATCCAGATCTTTTTCAAAGAATGCTTTTTTAAAATCTGAACTCGAAAAAAAGTACCAAGATATTAAGTATAATCATAAAGGGTTAAAGTTAGCTGGAGATGAACTTGTCGACTTTCTTTACGATGCCAATGCTGTCATTATTGGCCTTGAGATCTTAGACAAGGACATTTTAAATAAGCTTCCTAATTTAAAAACCATTTCAAAGTATGGCGTTGGCCTAGATAATATTGATCTTCAAGAAGTTAAAAGAAGAAATATAAATCTAGGCTGGAGTGCTGGCGTTAATAAGAGGTCCGTATCTGAACTTACACTCTCTTTTGCATTACTTTCTCTTAGGAATACTTTCAAGGCAAACTCCCTTGCTATGACTAATCAGTGGATGCAATTACCAGGCAAACAGCTTAGTGATAAGACGTTTGGAATACTTGGCCTTGGCAATATTGGACAAGACTTGGCCAGGCTTCTGTCTCCCTTTAATTGTACTATTTTGGCCAATGATATTGATGATAGGTCATCCTTCGCTAGAGAGCACAATATTGAATTAGTATCCAAGGAGAGACTCTTCAAGGAATCAGATATTGTAAGCCTTCACATTCCATACAATGAAAGTACATCACATCTTGTAGATGAATCCCTTTTATCTTTAATGAACCAAGAGTCAGTGCTTATTAATACCTCTAGAGGAGGAATTGTGAATGAAGAGCATCTAGAAAAAGCTCTTAAAGAAAAGCTCATTTCTGCTGCGGCCTTCGATGTTCTTTCAGAGGAACCACCAGTTGATAATCCACTTCTGTCTCTAGATAATTTTTTTATAACTCCACATATTGGAGGATCTTCAATTGAAGCGATCAGAGCAATGGGACTAGCGGCGATTGAAGGGCTTTCTAGAAAAGAGAACTCTTAATTCTTTAATTTAAAATTTTTAAATTCCCCAAGACGAATACCTGTTAAATATTCGAAGCGGTCACTAAGCATTAGTCTTATATCTTTAACATTAAACTTATATGGAAGAGAGAGAATGTCGAGGTCATTCTTATTTGCTTCAATCCAATTATTCATGACCTTAGGGTGCTCCCCCTTGAATGGTCTTAGTCCCCAGACTCTCTCATAATTAAAGCTTTCATCTTTCTTTTTGTCACCGTGATATAGTTTTTCAAAGGCCCTAGTTTTTGCCTGCATCACTTGCTCTGCTCTAGCCCATCCATAGTGATAGACAGTAGCATTTATCTGCTTACATAAAACCTTAGAATCATCCTTATTCCTAAACCCTTGAGCATCTAGCCAAGATTTTATTCCTAAGCCATTTCGAATCAATCGTAGTTCACGCCTATAAGTTTTCTTTGTTTGTTTTTGAACATTAACATTGCCGTAGAAGTGAATATAATTAAACACAAGTCCATTATAAGAATGATCAGATTCCATCTTCTCAACTTCTTTTCTAATGGTCTCCAAATCATTTTCGTGAAGGCATTCATCACCTTGAATATATTGACAGTACTTTCCACTCGCTCTTTCGAGGGCAATATTAGTCTGCTGTGATAAAATCAACCCCTTTGAAGTCATGGCAGGATCCCAGTAACTTTTTAGGAAAATATATTTTTCACCTTTAAAATGAGTCGTTAAATAATCCCAAGTTCCATCATCTTCTGTGAGTTCTGGATTATCGAAACCAACATTAATAATTATTTCATCACAAAGTGAGTCTATACTTTCAATAGACTCTTTTATTGGATAGCCGAGAGTAAGCCCATTTTTTATAAATGTTATTCCAGAGATTAACTTAGTCATCTAGGTCCTTTTTAATTTCATCAAAAATCTGTGTTGGCATAAACTCATTAAGACAAATCATACTCGAGCAATTAGAAAGTCCACAGTAGTGAGCGTCTCTAGTTCTACATTCAAGAGGATCTTTATAAAAGTAGGGATGAGTTATTTTATCATATGGATGCCACTCATTTGGAGGTTCTGGCCCAAAGAGAGTATACGACTTAACACCTGTAGAAATGGCCAGATGTTTAAGTCCAGTATCATTTCCAACATAAAGCTTAGAGTTGCCGACAAAGCGTGGTAACTGAGACAGCGGTACGTGAACGATCTCACCGTAGTCGTTAAAGTTTAATTCTTCTAATCTTTCTTTAATTTCAATATCACCAAGTGATTTAGATAATGGAATTTTGATACTTAGATTAGGATAATTTCTTCTGCAAATTTTTGCTAATTCAACATAGTACTCTAATGGCCACATCTTAGTGGCCCTTGTTGCAACAACGCCTAAAACTAGACGATTCTTTGGTGCCTTTTCAAAAGAGATTTTAGGTACGTAGCTTAAGTAATTAGGCACTTGATCATCAGCACCTAAACAAGAATAAGCTCCATCTAAATCTCGTTGAATGACTGCTTTAATCACACCTTGATCTAAGATCCCCCTGTCCTTTAATGAATTGGGAGATTTTTTTGAATGATGATCGTGAAAATAATAAGGAATACCAAAGAGTTTGGAATATATATTGAAGAATTTAAAAGTCCTACCGGACAACTGCATTTCAAAGATAACATCAGGCTTAATTTTTCTTAGTCGCCCAAGAAGAGCTGCCCAATCCTTTGCTACCTTAAGGTCGCAATTAATGACTTCATCACACTCAATTTCAACGTTTTTATAAAGCGGGGTTATCCACGAAGGTATCGCATAAATAATTTTTGCCTCAGGATAAAGCTTTCGAATATATTGAAGCGTCGATAGGCCCATGATGGAATCTCCCATGGCCCTATTTTTCACAACGAGAATTGTTCGATATGTCATTATAATAGTATATCTAAATTGCAACAATGTGTTAACAAAAAGAATAATGCAGTCTATGATTGAGAAATGATCAAACTATCCGCAGTAATCATTACATTTAATGAAGAACATAATATTGAACGATGCCTTAAGTCACTTGAGGGAATCGTTGATGAGATTGTTGTGGTGGACTCATTTTCTACAGATAAAACGCAGGAAATCTGCCAGAAACATAACGTTAGATGGATTCAAAATAAATTTATTGGTCATATTGAACAGAAGAATTTTGCCCTTAAAGCTGCCAAATATGACCATGTTTTGTCACTTGATGCGGATGAGGCCTTAGACAAGCAACTTAAAATTGAAATTCTTAAAGTAAAAGAAGATTTCAAGGCAGATGGCTACTACTTTAATAGACTTACCAACTATGTAGACAAATGGGTATATCACTCAGGATGGTACCCTGACTCGAAGCTAAGACTCTTTAATAAAAATAAAGGTACTTGGAGTGGTACAAACCCACATGACATTATCAAAATGCAGGATGGATCAACTATTAAAAGAATAAATGGGGACCTTCTTCACTATAGCTACGACTCAATCAGTGATCATGTTAACCAAACGAATAAGTTTACAACGATCGCGGCAAAGGCTGCATTTAAAGAAGGTAAGCGTTCAAGTAACTTTAAAATCGTATCAAGACCAATTCTTAAATTTATAAAAGATTACTTTCTAAAAAGAGGTTTTCTAGATGGAAGGTATGGATTCATTATTTGCTGTATAAACTCTCTTTCTGCTCTTTTAAAATATTCCAAGCTCAAGGATTTACAGGACGGTAGGTCGATTGATTAATGCAATCTAGTCATAAGCATTTATAAATTGACCAAACCCTAGACCGAGATATCCAATTCCCAATATTAAATTTTAAAACCCACTTTGGATAAGTTAAATAAATGAGCTCACACCTAGTGTGCTTCTCCATTTCTTTCACAAACCTTCCCTTATTAAAAAAGAGGTAATGCTCCCCCTCTGCAGGAAAAGATTTGACTTCATTAATGACTAGATCTTTTTTCTTATAAAACTCAAGAGGGAGACCTAGCATTGTAAATGGATTCTCACCATGAACGTTGAGTGTCTTAATTTCACTCTTCCAAACAAATTTATAGAAATCGACAGATGGGTTTGCAGCCCTAAAAGTAGCAATAATTAAAAATAGAAAGTTTACATAGACACAAAATTTCCAAATACCTCTAAGCCATTTCTTCTTATATAGTTCTTCAATTTTATCTCTATAAGTTGAAATAAAAAGGCCGCAGAATATTGGAGTTAAGATAATAATTGGAAAAATATAGCGCAACTCCTTATGACCAACATAGCAATGAAAAATAAAGAGAGGGAGTGTTGCCCAAGTAAGAGGATGCTTTCTAAGCTTCCACCAGCCCCAAACCGTCACAATAATAAGTGGCAAACTAACTGGATGAATTCCTCTATTGAGAGCAAGTCTAAAGTACCACCACCATGGATACTGTTTAACACTACTCATAATTCCTTCTAAAAAGTTAGTCCTAAAGTAGTGCCAAGTAGAAAAAGTCAAATTTCCATATCCCCAGTAATCAAAAAGAACTCCAAGACCTATTGCAACTAAAATAGTAATAGCACTACTAATAAGCAGCTTTGCTCCGGACTTATTTATAAACATCCCCCAGAACCAAAGGAAGGCCACCATAAAAGCCATCTGAGACCTTGAAAGATAACTAAAGCCAAAAAGTAAACCAGAGAATAATCCCGCATAAACTAAGTTTTTCCTCTCTACAGCAGCTAAAAGAAATACAGACATTCCCCACAAAAAGAAACTTATTCCAAAACTCTCAGAGTTGGTTCTAACTTGTATATAAGGAACAAACCAAGTCAGGTTCAACATGGCCCATGTTAATAATTGGTACCTCTCTCCTTTTATCCAAATCTTAATGAGTGGCCAAACTCTTGTAAGAGCAAATAGGCCAAAGAGAGAAGTGAAAAGCCGAAAAATAAAGGCAAATACAAAGGGAGACTCGACACCAAATATAGAGAGAGGTTTATAAATCAAGAAATAAATGAAAACTTGAAACCAAGGTCTAATTTGCTCTCTAAACTCCCAAGGTAAGTTTGAGCTTGGAATATTACCTAGCTTAAAGTTTAAAAATTCATAAATTTGAAAGTGCTCATCAAAATGCTGGAACCCCGTACTAAAAACTGCGGCCAGAACATGAAAAAGAAGTGAAATATAAAGAATACTTTTATAATTATTTAGATTTTTCAAACTTAAATATCCCTATGACTGATGTCCCAAAAAACGGGTTTCCCCCAAGGATTTTTTCAATTTTCCCAAGAAGGATCATAATTAAATTAATCACTGGGTTTGGGAGCTTAAGATCTTGCTGATCCTTTGACCCCTTAGAAAATTTTCTAACAATAAAAACAACTGGGAAAAGATATCCAAATGCATATTTTAAATAAACAGGTTCTAAACCTGCCTTTTTGGCGACCTCTAATAACTCTTTTCTAGTATACCTTTTTCTATGCTCTAAAAATTCATCGTGATACGACCAGAGAGATTGAAAAGCAGGAACAGTAATAAGAATAGAACCATCAGGTTTCATCGTACTTACCCACTGCTTTAAAACTTCTTCGTCATTATCAACGTGCTCTAGAACATCCATAGCAAGGAGTACATCGGCTTTTTCTTCACTACATTCATTTAAATTGCTAGAGAGTCTAAAATTTTCATCACACCAGTCACCCTTAAATTCAGCAGGGAGATTTGGATCAATACCAACTGCACTTTTCACCTTACCAATACTTGGACTCTGTGTTTTTAGATACCAAAGATTCTGTCCACTACCGCAGCCATATTCTGCGACATTTAAATTTCCTCTATTAAAGAAGTTGAATAATTTCTCTATATATTGAAATCTCGTTCTTATCCACCAATGCTTTCTCTCACTCTGAATGTCTAATTCATTAATTTCTTTAATATCCATTCTAACCTTTATATTTTTTATAAATTTTAAAAAGCTCCATCGGTGCCTTAAAGAAATCCAAAGGAGATAACTTTGATCCAGCCACATCTACCCAATGATTTAGAGGTATTTCATAAATTCTCTCTGAAGCATTTTCATTCTTTTGACAGTATCTAAACAGGAGCTCTACATCGAAAATCCAATAAGAAATGAAGTTCGACAGAAATAAATCTTTCACGATTGATGCCTTGAAGAACTTTGCACCACACTGAGTATCATACACGGGAAGCTTTAAAGATACACTTGCAACGGTTGCGAATAACCGACCTAATAAATGTCTATACCACTTCCGCTCAATATGACCTCCGAGCCTGAGGACTCTTGAGCCCATAACAATATCATATTTATTTTCCCTCAAGGGAGTACTGAATTGATTCAACTCACTTAATGGGGTGGCCAAGTCAGCATCCCAAAAACCAATATATGAAAAATCGTTTAAAGTTAAAGCATGCAAGAAGCCTTGTCTCACCGCTTCTGCTTTTCCTCCATTTTTCTCAAGGTTTAAAAAACTCATATTCTCATATTGAGCTGTTAGCTTCTCGAGTAAAAAAGGTGTCCCATCCACTGAACCATCATTAACGAATAAAATATGGTAACCGACATTTGAGGCTGCAAATTTACTAAATTCATGAATATCAAGTCGTCGCTCCTCGTTATAGCAAGGAATGACTAGGCATATGGACATACTAAACCATTAGTTTAAAAGATTAACTATTCATTTATATCATTTAAAGTGGTAATAATTAAAGAATGAAAATTGTTTTTGAACACAAAGGGATACTACCTGTAAAAAAATATGGTGGTATTGAGCGCATACTCTTTTGGCATATGAAAGAACTCGCTAAAAGAGGTCATGAAGTCATTCTTTTTGGGCACCCAGAGTCAGATGTTGAGAGATTTGGTATAACTCTCCTTCCTGGTGTAAAGCAGGCTCAAGACCTAGATGACCTCATTCCTGATGATGCAGATATTGTTCACCTTACTTACAACTATATTCCAAAAACCAAAGTTCCCACTATTGTGAATATGCAGTGCAACGGAAAAATTGGGGAAAAGTTTCCAAGAAATTCAGTTTTTGTATCTAAGAAACATGCTGAGAACCATGGAGCTGAGGTCTTTATACATAATGCGCTGGATTTCTCAGAGTACCCTTATAATTCAAAAAGCTCTAAATCACTCGAGAGCTTTTTATTTCTCGCCAAAGGCTCTTGGAGTGTCAAAAATCTAAAACACTGCATTAAGGCCTGTAAAAAAGCCAAAAAGAATCTGCATATTGCAGGTGGACGAAGCCTTCTTCCTTCAAAATATATTCACTCTCATGGAATGGTTGGTGGTGAAGAAAAACTCGCAGTTATGAAGAAGTGTGATGCTTTCTTATTTCCTGTGAGATGGCACGAGCCTTTTGGAATTGCAATTATCGAGGCTATGGCAATGGGGATGCCTGTACTTGGAAGTCCCTACGGATCACTTCCAGAGATAATTCAACCAATCGCAGGAAAAATTTGTCATAATTACGAGCAGCTTCTAAGTGAAATCTCCAAAAAAGATAGCTCATATGAACCAGACAAGATTAGAGAATATGTTGAAGAACACTTTAGCATAGAGAAACTCACTGACGAGTACCTTAAACTTTATGAAAAAGTCATTTCAGGAAATTGCCTGCACAAAGAAGAGCCAACTTGGCAATTGCCTCAAGACTCAGAAGACTTATTGGAATACTAATGCAGACACCCAATCTCTTCCCCAGTTTAGCCTCAACAAAAGACTTACTCCTAGGTAAGTATAAAAAGTGGTTCTTGCTAGGGTTTATTGTACATTTAATCGCCGCTTTTTTTTCGGAAGGCTATCTACAATATGATGAGCATTTTGAAATCATAGAATTTTTAAGTTTTAAGTTAGGTATTACCCCCGAGTCTGCACTAACAATGGAATACGGGGAGACTATGAGGCCTTAGATTCAGCCTTTTCTCTACTACCCAGTTATTAAATCACTGCAATTTATAGGTATTGAAAATAGATTTGTTTGGATAACTATACTAAGACTTATATCCTCGCTAGTAGGCTTTTATTCCATAATTCTCCTCTCTCTCTACACCTTAAAGATCTCCAATAAAGAATGGCAAAAGAAGTGGATAATTATTCTACTAAATCTGCTCTGGTTTATACCATTCATACATGCCAGAACATCGAGTGAAGCAGTCGGAGGCTCATTATTTACTATAGGCTTTTGTCTTTTGCTTTATAAAATAATTGATAATAGTTATCAAAAGACAGACCTCAAAGTGCACCACTCCCTAATAATCGGACTGATTATGGGACTCTCTTTTCAAATGAGATATCATATTGGCTTTATGATTCTATTCTGCTTTTTATGGGCCCTAATATTTCATAAACTAACAATTAGATCATTATTCGTATTATCACTTGGAGTAGTCTTTGCCATACTTCTTGGGATAGGTGTTGACTATTGGGGGTATGGGAAGTGGACCCTAGCGCCCTATTGGTACTACCATCAAAATATAGTTCTTAAACTTGCAAATAAATGGGGAGTAAGTCCATGGTGGGGATACTTTAAAAGTACATTTGAAAAAGGTGTATTTCCTATATCATTACCTCTTATTATTGCAGGGTTAATATTTTGGATGAGAAAGTGGAAGCATGAACTAACTTGGCTAACTCTCTCTTTTTTCTTTGTACACAGCTACGTGGCCCATAAGGAGCTGAGGTTTCTATTCCCTATTCTAATCTACTTCCCAGTTATGCTTATACTTCTATTAGATGAGTTCAAATTTAAACAATCTAAACTATCTAAATTTTCTTTAAAATTAGTATTTACAGTAAACCTTATACTGCTGGGGCAAGCTATCTTAAGACCAGTTCAGACTTCAATACCATTCTACAAATGGGCATATAACAACCCTTTCAAAGAGGTTTACGTTGTTGGAGATTTGAAGCCTTATGGAGTTGCTGCACTGGATATGCATTTTTATAATTTTCACTACCCTACTGAAAAGTTTATTTCAGAACACGAACTAGAAAATAATATTAGAGATCTATTAATAAATAACGAAGAAATTCTAGTCTTCGCTAGTCGTGGAAAAAACTACTTTAAGCTTATAAATAACTCTTTATGTGAAATACAATATATGAGTATACCTCAGTGGACCCTCAGTATTAATATTGGAAGTTGGATTTCACGTTCTGAATTATGGTCAATTTTCAGGTGCAAGAACTAATGTTTGAAAAATTAATAAATAGTGACTCCAAAGAATTATTTAAAAAGTTATTGATCTTCAGTATTGGTTTTCACATCCTAGCGGTTATATTTTCAGAAGGATTCCACCGCCCAGACGAACACCTAGGAATGTTAAGGTATGTTTTCGTTAAGCTTGGTCAATACCCTATAGATGAGCTTTCCTGGGAATACCCTGTAAAAATTAGAAATTGGGTTCAGCCTGGACTGTACTATTTTCTACTAAAGCCCTTTTATACACTTGGATTAACAAACCCATTTATTTTAACTTTTATACTTAGATTAGTGACCTCTGCATTTTCTTTCTATACATTGTACCGCTTCTCTATATTCTCCAAGAGTTTCTTAAAATCTACTCAATCGCAAAATTTTGCGAATATATTATTCTATGGTCTCTGGTTCTTCCCATTTATACACGCGAGAACAACAGCTGAGAACTTCGGCATGAATGTTTTTGCAATCGCCCTAATGCTATTAGTTGAAAAGTCACATATTCAAAATGTCAGAGAAGCTAAAGCAACTCTTCTTAATAAGAAAAGTTCCATTCCTGTTTTGCAGTCCATTGTAGGAGGCTTCCTACTTGGGATGTCTGTAAACTTCAGAATTCCTCTCGCCCCAATGCCTTTCTTTCTAATTCTATGGCTATATCTTTTTGGCGACATTAAGCTGAAGTCTATTCTCCTGATACTGAGTGGGACACTGATATCCATTCTATTTACTATCGGCTTTGATACTTGGGGCTATGGAGAAATCACTTATAGTACCTGGAATTATCTTTACCAAGAGTTCACTAGAAATGTTTCAAGTGGGTTTGGAACTTCTCCATGGTATTATTACATCAGTAAGACTTTTTCAAAAGGTGTGCCTCCATTTAGTATTGCAATTATCCTAGCTTTTCTTACTCTCTGGTTAAAGTACCCTAAGAATATTCTAACTTGGATTACTCTCCCTGTTTTTGCTCTACACTCAGCAATAGGGCACAAAGAACTGAGATACATATTTCCTCTCACTATTTTTATTCCTATAGTATGTGCTTTTATTTTTGAGAAATATTCCCACTATTTAAATGCGAAGTGGCTCAAGAAGGTCTTTTCTCTTTGTATCGTTGTAAACCTGATTTTCTTATTTATATCATCTCTAAAACCAGCTTATACCCCAATAGACATATATAAGTTCTTATATAAGAAAAGTGACAGAATCAATACGTTGTATACATATAAAAATCACCAAAGAGATGTTCTAAAAATTTATCTGAAGAATAATATTAAGTTCATAACTCTTAACTCTGACGAAGAAACTGAAAAAGCGATTCTGTCAGAAAAAGAAACTTGGTTTCTTGTTGAGAAAATCTCCGATTTTAATTTCTTTGAAATGAAAAGTTGTGTTCAAGAGTTTAGCACTTACCCCAATTGGTTCACTAATATGTTTAAAAAAGTACTAAAGAGATCTAAAGCTTGGACTATATATAGGTGCCTAAATGAATAACTCAATAAAACTAAACATAAAGTTTTATTTCCCATTAATATTTTTCTGTCTTCTTGCATATAGCCTTAGAAGAACTCATGGATTTATCAAAACTAGCCACCTCATCTACTTGTCTACAGCTCTTGTCGTCTTCACATTGCTTCACTTTAAAAATATTAAATATTCATTCAATGAAAAAATTACTCCAATCCTGACATCAATCTTTAGTCTTATTCTTTCACTTAAGCCTGATCTATTTTACCCAACAAACCAATATGCTCTTTTAGGTATACAGCTATGTAGTGGAATTATTTTCACAGGATCAATCTACACACTACTTTTTTTTTCAAACATAAAAAAGAGGTTAATTCTTAATCGCATTTTTTCAATCTCATTTATTCTTATAGCTATGTCCTACATATTAACAATAGTTTCATCGTCAAACCCTATCACTGACGTCTTTGTCGTAACAATGGAGGGAGCAGATTTTCTGAAACAAGGACTTAACCCATATATTCAATCTTATACTGATATCTTTAAAGGGAGATATGGTTATGTTGCTGGATATGTATACTGGCCAGGAGTCCTCTTATCACTCAGTCCATTCAAATGGATTTTTGGAGATGTGAGATATTCTTATATATTCTTTCAATTACTTACTTTATTAATTCTTTATAGATTATCACTAAAGCTTGGCTATAGTCGACTTCAAGCGAAGTCCTTTCCTTTACTCTGGTCTTTATTCCCAGTTACATTTTTTGTTCTTGAACAAACATGGACGGAAAACTTAATTATACTTCAGCTTTGCATACTTTTTTTCTTCCTAAACTTAAAAAAGTTCTCCTATGCAGCAATTGCACTTGGTTTATTATGTGCAACGAAGCAGTACAATATCTTCCTGGCCATTCTTTCATTCTTCTATGTCTACAAGAATTCAAGCTTACTTGGAGCAGCAAAGTATACCTTAATTGCTATTACCAGCTCTCTTTTAGTTTTTCTCCCATTTTTAATTTGGGATTATGATTCTTTTCTTCAAACAACTCTTCTAGATGTACTCAAATATCAACCAAGGGGAGACTCTCTCTCTTGGTACTCTTGGCTCTTCTTTCATTATAAGGTTAAAATCCCTGGTTATTTAACCGGTATAATATATTTCACACCTACAGTTCTTGGGGCCATTTACTTAATGAAGAAAGCTCATTCAAGTATTACAGATCTTCTTTTTTTTATAGTAATTAACTACTGTATCGTTTTTCTTTTTGGTAAGCAGGCTTTTTGTAACTACTACTATCTAATTGCCTTTATGATTTTGCTCTACTCAATCTTTCGCTTTAAAGATTTTTTAGGCACCCAGAATTTTAAATCTGACTCCACTGACATAAGTGGTTTATAGCTCTTTTTCAATTCAGAACTCATTAGACTTCCTCTTGTTACAAAGAGCGTATCTGATAAACTAAGGGCTTTCTTTCGTGCTTCATCAGAGTTTAGATTATAAGGATTTGCTCCATACAAGTAGGAACTCAATCCAGATATTGCCCAATAGCTATATGAATTATCTACAATGACCCAATTTCTTGGAACCCTTTCAAGAGATTTAAATAATTTAGAGATTTCATATACTTCCTTATCTCGCTTAACCTTATTTGTAACACCTAATGGGAATAAAACGACAAATGAAATAATAAGAATTGCGACATAAGATATTGTCACCCTCTTTAGATTTTTTTCAACTAAAGAGTAGACAGAGAACCCTGCTAAAATAGAAAGAAAGGGGTAAATTGGGATAAGATAATGCGAATACTTGAATTTCATACATGACAAAATCAACAAATAACTTACAACGCATACTAAATTAAAAAAATAAAACTCTCTGAATTCCTTAATTCTTCCTTTAACAAAGAGATAAACACTTAAAAGAGTTAAAAAACATATATGTGGAGCTGATTTTAGTAGGTGAAAAAAGTACAGAAAGAAGTTAAGCTCAGTCTCTCCCCTGCCAGATATTGCAGTCGAAAATAATTGAAAATCCAAATAGCTTAAGAAAATATCAAATCGCCCAATTGAAAAAAGCGATATTGGCCACAAAGAAAAAACAAGCCCACCAACAATAAAGGCCACCCAAATTTCCCTTTCCAGTAGAAACCTTAGTGATTTTCTTACCATCAACTGATGAATAAATACGAGAGGCAATATAAGTACTCCAGAAAGTCCTTTAATCAGTAATGATAACCCCCAAAATAATCCACTCAACGCCATAGTCTTCGAAGATCGATTTCTATAGGCTTCAAAGTAGATTAAAAGACATGTTAAATAAGAAAAAAGTAAAGCTTGATCCATATTAGGAAAGCGAGACTTTTTCATTAGACTGGGTAAAGTTAAAAGAAGAATGCTACTTACGGATGCAAGAATGCTATTATAGTTTTTCTTTATAAAGTGAAAGGTAATCAATGCTGAAGCAAGTACCCACAATGACCCAAATATTCTTGCTGCAGCAAAACTACTTCCAAAGAGCTTGAAAAAAACTCCCTCTAATATAAAGAAAAGTGGTGGATGGTGAGAGAATTCATGAAACTGGCTAGCAGATTGAGATGGTATTAACCAACTATCCCAAGGAAAATTCTTTCCAAGCGCGGCATATAGATATCCATCATGAAAAAAACCCCAGAGGTTTATTGAGTGCCCATAAAAGATTAAGAATGTACAAATCAGTAATAACTCTTTAGAGTATTTCTGCAGTCTATTTAACACTCACACACTCTTTGGGAAAATCTCCTTCTGCAAAGTAGAAATAATCATCATTCATTAATACTTTATTAGAGAATTCATGGCACTTCTTTATTGCAAGATCAACTTCTTCTTTAGTCATTGGATAAACATCCCCATGATTATTCTTTTCAAATAATACGTAATCAAATTTATCTGGCAAGGTCACTAAAGTATATGGAGGGTATACTTTTAAACCAGGCTTTAAAATCATCTGAATAACTCCTCCTGTAGATAAAAATATTTTATCATTGGAAATATTCTTCATCTTATTTTTAATTAGTTTTGTACTATCTAACTTTGCATCAACTACTCGACAGTTTTTACCTTTTCCTAACACAAGGAATCTAAAAAACTTTGTATAACGAGAAGAGCTAGTTATTAAAAATAAAAAAATCGTTAAATATAGAACTTTCTTATTTTCAATTAACTTCCAAAAATCATCATCAAAGCAAAGATAAGCAATTAACACAGACATAAATGGTGGGCCATAGTGAAAATGAAACTTCCCAGAAATAATATGTATTGCAAAAAGAGGGATCAACATTAGAAAACAAGGAGTGAACAAGGTATCTAATTTTCTTTGCTTCGACTTTATTATCAAAATGACAGGAATAATGAAAGGTGCAAATATTTTTAAAGGAACCATCCAATCGATACTTATAATTTTTTGATAAGTGAATAAGATAGGGTTACTTAAAATTCCCTCTACGATCCAGCCACCATAATCATGCACAGGTCCAATAAAGGTCGGTCTTATTTTAAAAATAAAGAGTAAGTAAATGACACTGAAAGATAGTAAGACACTGCCTAGCTTTACTTCTTTTTTTACTAAATAGTACAAGGAGAGCATAAAAATAGAAAAAGGGTAAGATTCTCTAAATAAGCAAACGAGAACTGAGCAAATAATAATATAGTAGTTATTTTTCTTATTAATACCATAAACAAGTAAGAACCAAGCAAACATTGACCAAGTTCCTGGATGAATTGGAAATTCTATTGCACTCATAACGCCTTTTGAAAAGACTATCATAAACACTGCAAATAGAGCTCTCCCCAATCCTCTTGGTTTAACATAAAGAAATGTAACAATGATAAAGGTTATATAGTAAAACCACTCTAAAAATATCATTGAAAATGGACTATAGTTTGAAATCCAGACGAATGGAATGGATGTAAATATAATCGGCATGAAGTGGTCATTAAAAATATTTAATCCGCGAATAGTAAGATAAGGATTCCAATTGCCATCAGCCATATTGATGAAAGCCTGTTGATAAAGACCAAGGTCATAAGCATGGAAGCAGTTATACAACACACCCTTTAGATTCACTATTAATGGTAGAAATATAAATGCGACAAGTAGGCTTGAAAGAGCAATTAGTTTATTTTTCTTTAAGTAGATCACGTATTCCTTCCTCTAGACTAAATTCTGCAGCCCACCCTATATCCGTTAATCTTTTTGTATTTGCAACTGAGTACATAACTTCATTTTCTCGATATGGGACATCTCCCCACCTTAATTGAGTCACACTATTCCCTACGATCTCTTTAATCTTAACTACAACATCTTTTAATAGAATTTCTCTTCCCGAACCAATAGAGTAATCTCCCGAATTATCGGATTTTAAGATGTAGTGCAAAGCAGATATGACATCTTTATAGTATATAAAATCTCTGATCTGCTCACCCTTAGTTAATCGGATAGAGTTCACCTTCTCCTGAAAAGAACGAACTAAAAACTCGATAAAGCTTCCATCTTTAGGACCAAAAAAGTGCTCTAATTTTAAGTTAACAATAGTTCTAGAAGAATACTCAGAGGTGAGTTTTGAATAAAACTTATTCTTTGATTTCGCATAAAAGTTAACATCTGAACTCAGCGAGGTTCCAAAGTTATAAATAACACAGTTTTCTGAAAGTTTTTCGATTACCATCATGGGAAAAGAAATATTAATGGCCTCCATCTCACTATTAGTTTCTCCATTTCTTCCATAGCAAGTCGCAAGGTGAAAGAAATAATCATATGAAGGCTCTATAGAATTTAAGTCATCGATTAAAATATAAGATAGCTGATCTGAGACATCTTCAAGCCTTGATAATGATGAGCTTTTTCTTATTATTATAGTTACAGAGAAGCCAATACTTAGTAAGAATCGCGAGACATGACTTCCGAGGAAGCCCGTCCCACCACTAACCAGAGCTCTCTTACTTTGTCCAAGCAAGTGACTTCTCTTTTGCACATGCTATATAGTTATTAAGGTCGAGCTCTGTCTTAATCTCATTATTTTCATAATATTCTTTATACCAAAGAATTGTATTTTTAAGAGCATCTTCTACATTCCAGACAGGAATCCATCGTAAATTTCTATATGCTTTAGTACAGTCGAGCTTTAAGAGACCTGCTTCATGTAAGACCTCTTTCGGTCTCTCAATTCTATAGTCAATCGTCTCCCAATACTTACGCAAAATAGTAACAACTTCTTCAACATTGACATCCTCAGTAACAGATGGCCCAAAGTTGTACGCATCAGCAAAAGATTTGTCTTTCTCAATAAGCTTTTGCCCTATCATCAGATATCCTGAAAGAGGTTCAAGAACATGCTGCCAAGGTCTCGTAGAGTATGGACTTCTTATGGAAACAGGGTTTCCATCAACAGAGGCCTTTACAATATCAGGAATTAATCTATCTAATGCCCAATCTCCACCACCAATAACATTACCAGCTCGAACAGTGGCCATTAGAACATTATGATCAGAGCCGTACTTATTTATATTAAAATATGACTCTCTATACGAGTTAGTCATAATTTCCATTGCAGCTTTAGAAGCAGAATAAGGGTCTTTTCCACCAAGTTTATCGTTCTCTCTATATCCCCAATCCCATTCATTATTTTCATAAACTTTATCAGTAGTAATTGTCACAATCGACTCTACAGATGGAGTTTTCCTACAAGCTTCATAAACTCTCATCGACCCAATTACATTTGTTTCAAATGTTTCAATTGGTTCTTTATAAGATAGTTTTACTAAAGGCTGAGCTGCCATATGGAATACAATATCTGGTTGAAATCCACTTAGCGCGGACTCCAGAGAATCTTTATCTCGAATGTCCCCTATAGTTTCTTGAATATTTAACTGTAGCTTTTCAATATGATTAGGAACTGTTGGTGCTTCCAAAGAATAACCATAAACTTCTGCTCCCATTTGCGTTAGCCAAAAGCACATCCAAGAACCTTTAAAGCCAGTATGCCCAGTTACAAAAACCTTTTTTCCTTTATATACTCCTCCAAAGAGGTTTTGATTTACCAAGTTTTCCACTTTGCCTCTCCAGATGACCACATCTCAGTTAATGCGTTTTTATCGGCAAGCGTGTCCATACACTTCCAAAAACCGCTATGTCTATAACAGTTAACTTCATTAGAGCTTGCAAGGTTTTCAAGAGGAGATCTCTCAAAAATCGTTTTATCGCCTTCTGTAATATAGTTGAAGACTTCAGGCTGACACACAAAGAAGCCACCATTAATCCATCCTCCTTCACCTTTTGGCTTTTCTTTAAATGCCGTAAGTTGTTCAGAAGAATCAAACTCTAGTGCACCAAATCTACCAGCTGGCTGGACAGCAGTCATGGTACATAAACGATTAGATGATTTGTGACTTTCAACCAATGCTTTTATGTCGACATTAGAAACGCCATCACCATAAGTAAGCATAAATGGCTCATTTCCAACAAAGTCCTGAGCTCTCTTAATTCTTCCACCAGTTAATGTTCCATCCCCTGTGTCTAAGCACGTTACTTTCCATTTTTCAACACCGTCGCTGCTAATTGTTTCCATAGAGTTATTAGCAAGGTCAAAAGTAACTGAACTCTCTCTAACGAAGTAATTTGCAAAATATTCTTTAATACAATGACCTTTATAACCACAAAGGATTACAAATTCATTAAAGCCATAAGAAGAGTAGTGTTTCATAATGTGCCAAATAATTGGCTTTTCACCTATTTCAACCATTGGCTTTGGCCTAATTCCCGTCTCTTCACTAATTCTAGTTCCATAACCACCAGCAAGTATTAATACTTTCATATATATCTCCTTAAATTGTTTTTACCCATTCAATCATTTTTCTCAAACCTTCAGCTGTCTTAACTTTCGGTTCCCATCCAAAATACTCTTTTGCCTTAGCAATATCCGCAACGAACATTTTCTGATCACTTTCTCTTGGTGCTAATTCTTTGTAATCAAGCTTTATTCCCATCTCATTCTCAAGATGAGCAAAGAGCTCCAATATAGATAAACTATTATCCATACCGCCACCAATATTAAATGACTGACCTTTTGTTTTCTCAATATTCTCCACGGCAGCCCAATAGCACTTCACTATGTCTTCAGAAAAAAGAACATCTCTTACTTGCTTTCCATTTCCTTGAATCGTGAATGGCTCTTTTAAATTTCCACGTTGTGTTTCGACTGCTCGAGAGACAAACCAACCAATCCAGCCTTGATCAAATGTAGAAAACTGCCTTCCCCCAAAAATTGATGAATGTCTAAAAACAACTGTTTTTAGGCCAAAGCACTTTGCCCAGTCCTTCATATACTGATCAGCTGCACCTTTTGAACATCCATATGGTGTAGTAAAGTCCAGTCCAATCGAC
The DNA here is from genome assembly GCF_000210915.2 of Halobacteriovorax marinus SJ. NCBI lineage: Bacteria > Pseudomonadati > Bdellovibrionota > Bacteriovoracia > Bacteriovoracales > Halobacteriovoraceae > Halobacteriovorax > Halobacteriovorax marinus. The sequence goes on along the minus strand of NC_016620.1, from coordinate 394,353 downwards.
TCAGGTAGCCCCTTTGGAAATTTAGGTATAGAGTATCTAGTATCACTTTCGTGATATTCTAAATGCTCTAAATCCCCGTAGACTTTGTTTGTAGAGGAGTAAACGATTGAAGCATTAGGGCAATGATCCCTTACGGCCTCTAGTAAGTTGAATGTTCCACCTACGTTAATATCGAAGTCAAATCTTGGTCTCTCTAGAGATGTCGTCATCGCAACTTGTCCAGCAACATGAAAAATCACATCAGGCTTCTCTGACTTAATACAGAACTGAACATCATCTCTATTTCTTATATCGTTTCTATAGAATTTAAATTCTCCAAGCGACCTAAGCCATTCAAGATTTTTTTCAGTTCCATGACGGTATAAGTTATCAAAAATAACTAGTTCATCACCTCTTTTTAATACTTCTGCAGCAAGGTTTGAGCCTAGGAATCCACAACCACCTGTAATAAGATACTTCACGACATCTTCTCTCTTATTTTATCAGCAATATAGTCTAAATGCTCTTCATTAAGCCCCGGCCAACAGCCTACCCAAAAAGAATTATTCAGAATATAATCAGTATTTGGAAGCTCACCGATAACTCTTTTCTCAACTCCTTCATACAAAGGCTGCTTAACTAAGTTCCCAGCAAAAAGCTGTCTCGTTCCAACCTTATTGTCTTCTAGGAACTCACATAACTCTTGCTTTGAGACTCCACTCCCCTCTTTTACTGAAATTAGAAAGCCAAACCAACTGGCTTCACAACCTTCAGTTGCTTTAGGAAGAATTAGCTTATCTTCAAGGCCTTCTAATTTAGATTTCAAGTAATCAAAGTTAGAGTTTCTCTTCTTAATGAACTTTTTGATTTTCTTTAATTGAGATAATCCAACAGCTGCCTGCATATCAGTAACTTTTAAATTATACCCAATATGAGAGTAAGTGTATTTATGATCAAAGCCTTTAGGAAGTTCACCCAGCTGATAAGTAAATCTCTTACCACATGTATTATCTACACCAGGAGGACACCAACAGTCTCTTCCCCAGTCTCTAAATGATTCTATAATTTTTTTAAGTCTTGGGTTTGAAGTTAAAACAGCCCCTCCTTCACCCATTGTCATATGGTGAGCTGGATAAAATGAAACTGTAGCGATATCACCATATGTTCCGGCCATTTTTCCATCAAACTTTGCCCCAAGAGCATCGCACGTATCTTCTATTAACCAGAGACCATGCTTATCGCAGAATTCTTTAACTGACTTTACATCGAACATATTTCCAAGTGTATGAGCAACCATAACAGCTTTTGTTTTTTTAGAAAGAGCAAGATCAAGTTGGGATATATCAAGCTCATATGTTTCAAGCTCAACATCAACAAAGACAGGAATACAACCATGCTGAACTATAGGGTTCACAGTAGTAGGAAACCCTGCTGCAACAGTGATAACTTCATCGCCAGGCTTAATCTGTCTATCGCCCAACTTCGGAGAAGTAAGCGCAGCAAAAGCTACAAGATTGGCAGAGGAGCCAGAATTCACAAGCAGGCTAAATCTCTGGTCCATAAAGCTAGCAAACTCTTTTTCAAATTGCTTATGATACCTTCCAGCAGTAAGCCACATATCTAATGAAGCATCAATTAAGTACTCCATATCATCTTCATCCATTACTTTTCCCGATGGAGGAATGTAGCTTTCTCCAGGAATAATTTTCTTCTTATTTAGTTCTTCTTTAAAGAACTCACGTGACTTAGCAATAATTTCACTGCGCATTCAGTAACTCTCTTTGTCATTTACGAATTTATTTAGGGATTAATTTATCAAAATAATAGTGTATATTTAAGAGAATACTTACATAAAAGAGAAATTTAATGGAATTAACTAAAGATTTAAGCGTTATTCTCCCGGCGTACCTAGAAGAGGAGAATTTAAGACTTCTTTTGCCAAGAATCACAAAAGTCTGTTCAGAAATTACATCAAGCTATGAAGTCATAGTTGTAGACACAGAAGCTTCCATGGACGGCACTCCAAATGCTTGCGCTGAGTCTAAGGTTGAGTACTTCAATAGAACTGGTGGTAATACATATGGAGCAGCTATTCGAACAGGTATATCCATGGCCAATGGAAAGAAAATTATCTTTATGGATGCTGACGGGTCGCACCATCCAGAGTTTATTAAAAAACTCTATCATGAAAAAGACGGCTCTGATGTCATCATTGCGTCAAGATACATGGAAGGTGGTCACACAGAAAATAGCCCTATTTTGATATTAATGAGTAAAATTGTAAATTGGGGCTTTGCTTTTGTCCTAAATATAAAGTGCAAGGATGTTTCAAATAGCTTTAGACTTTACGATGGTGAAAAGCTGAAAGAGCTTACACTTAAATGTGAGAACTTCGATATTGTTGAAGAAGTTCTCTACAAATTACTCAAGAAAAATAAGGGACTTAAAATTAAAGAGATCCCCTTCAGCTTCAAGCAACGCATGTTTGGAGAAACAAAGAGAAATCTACCAAAGTTCATCATGACTTATATTTTCACTCTAATTAAGCTTAGGTTTATGAAGGTTTAACTCATGCTTAAAGAAAGCGAGAAGACGTTTGCACTTTTGCAAAGAATTATAGACTCAACAATCATCCTCATTGCATGGCTTATAGCTTATTATGTAAGATTCAATTTTATACCAGATGGCCAACAAGGACTATTTTTAGATTTTTTTAAAGTTGGACTTATATTAATACCTATTTCACTATACTTCTTTGACAAGTTCGAACTCTATAAATCTCAAAGGTTTTCATCACGCTTTATTGAAATTCTCAATACATTAAAAGCCAACTTCTTTAGCTTTATTGCTCTTATCGTTATCCTATACTTTTTAAAGTTTGAAAGACTTTCTAGAATTCACCTAGCAATTTATTTTTCAATTTCATCCACAATATTACTAGTTACAAGAATTACGATTAGAAATTTTCTTAGAACTCTAAGAGCAAAAGGAAAGAACTTAAGACATGTATTACTTGTGGGTGACGGAAAAAATATTGAGAATTATTATCATGCTGTAAAGAAATATAAAGACAGTGGAATATCTTTCATGGGATGGATTGATCCCCCTAGTGACACATCCATACAAGTTGAAAAAATAACTCAAAGCTATGATGAGTATTCGAAAAATATAACTCCAGATAGTATTATCTTATCTTACGATTCAAGTAGTATAGATAAGCAAAAAATGTTTCTACAAAAGAATTATAACGATATTGTTCCAATTCAGCTTCTTCCTGATCTCTCTTTCTCTCTAGTAGGGCATCAAATTGAAGAGTTTGCAGGGATACCAATTCTTACCTTTAATCAGCCATCATTTTCTTCATTTGAACTCTTTCTAAAGAGACTTTTTGATTTTTTAGCTTCACTCATGGGCCTTCTTATAATCTCCCCTTTCATGCTTATGCTCTCAATTGGGGTTAAGCTTTCAAGCCCTGGCCCTATCTTTTATGGACAAGAAAGAGTTGGAATCAATGGAAGAAAGTTTAATATGTGGAAATTTAGATCAATGAGAGTTGCTAATGACAATGAAGATCAGACAACCTGGTCATCGAAAGAAGACCCTAGAAAAACAAAATTTGGCTCATTTATTAGGTCCACGAGCTTAGATGAGCTACCTCAACTTTGGAATGTATTAATAGGTGATATGTCTTTAGTTGGACCAAGACCAGAGAGAACATTCTTTGTGGAGAAGTTTAAAAATGAAATTCCAAACTATATGCTTAGACATAAAATGAAAGCTGGTATCACCGGCTGGGCGCAAGTAAATGGTTGGCGAGGAGACACAGATCTCTCAAAAAGAATTGAATGCGACATTTACTATATAAGAAATTGGTCGCTGATTTTAGACTTTAAAATTCTCTTACTCACATTTGTAAAGGGCTTTATCAATAAGAATGCGTATTAATAAGAATATATTATATATTTCTGCAAGATCTGATACAGGAGGAGGTCCTAAACACCTTTATGACCTTGTAACTCATATAGAAACAAGTCATGTGTATATTGCAGCCCCCTTAGAAGAGCCTTATGGCAAACTATTTATTAAAAATTCAAAAGGCTTTCTTAAACTTCCTCACAGAAAATTTCAAGTCAATACATTCTTCAAATTATTAATTTTCTGTAAAGAAAATAACATAAACACCATTCATTCCCATGGTAGAGGCGCTGGTATATACTCGAGACTCTTAAGCCCTTTCGGTTTTGATGTAATTCACACATTTCATGGTGTTCACAGGCCAAAAAACTTAAAAGAAAGAATCATTATCTTTATAGAGTCTATACTTAAGTTTTTTACAAAGAAGTTTATCTCTGTCTCAGATAGTGAAATGAAAAATGCAATCAATTTAAACCTTGCCAATGAAAGAGATCTTGTCGTTATTCCAAATGGGATAAATACATCGAAATTTAAAAATATTCCTTTAGGCCCATCAAATACGATAGGAACGATCTCAAGACTAGACCCTCATAAAAATAACTTAGAACTGGTCCAATTTATGGAAGAACTTCCTCACCTTAAGTTATTGATTGCTGGAGATGGTGAAGAATGGGAGTACCTGAATAGCATTGCCCCAAAGAATGTTGAATTCCTTGGAAAAATAGAAGATATCCCTAAATTCTTAGAACGAATATCGATTTTTGTAAGTGCTTCAAAGGGTGAAGGCTTACCTTACTCTTTATTAGAGGCAATATCTTCAAATAGAAAAGTTCTCGTAAGTAATGTAACTGGACACAAAGATCTACTGACACAGGATTACCTTTATGAACTAGGCAACAAATCTTCATTTTTAAATAAGATTAACAATGCAAGATCAGCCCAATTTCAAAATAAATACGAAATAAAAAACTGTATATTAGAAACAGTAAAAGTCTACAATGAATAAGCTCATTTCTAATATACTTAAAATACTCTCAAAAGAAACTATGAAGAGTATCAATATTACTTTAACGGGAAAAGTACTTACAACCTTTATTGGACTTTCTACTATCACATTGCTTGCCCGTAGTTTAAGTCTCGAGGATTTTAATAAAGTTACGATTTGTTTTGTAATGATAGAGCTACTAAATTTTATTAGTATACCTGGTGGAAATATACTGTTGAATAAATCAATTCATCACAAAAAAGTTGGCGTTTATAAGAGTATATATCGGTTCTCGTTTTATACTTCAGTTCTTTTTTCATTTTTTATAATCACTATGGCAGTAGCCCTAGGTAACATCTTTGAAATTCAGAGTAAATACTTTGATATTAAACTAATTATTTTCTCGCTGGTTTTTATAAGCTTAAGAACTTATGAGAAACATCATGACGTCTTACCTGCATTTAAGAGGTTTAAAGAATTAACTTATCTCTTAGTATTTTCATCTCTTCTAAGGTTTTCTGGACTTGGACTTACGGCTTATTTCACAAAGAATATTAATATTGTTCTCATTGGAGGAGTATTCTATCAATTTACTTTAAGCTATTTAAGCTATAGTACTTGTAAAAAATATTTGAAAGAGTCCAATGAGAAAATAGATTATATTAAAGAATCATTACAGCTTACACTTACTCACTTTGTTACTATTAGTTGTAATTCAATTGATAAAGCATTTGTCAGTTTTATAAATCCATCCTTAATTGGTCTATATGAAGCTGGAACTATGTACACTTTTAAATCTCAAGAATTTGTAAATACTATTAGCAATACTATTACAAACTCTTGGGCAGACTATGGTAAGAATGAATTCGTTGTAAGATACAACAGAAATAAATACCTCCTCCTGTTTTCAGGATTAGTTTTCTCATTACTTCTCTACTTAAGTGCTGACTTCTATATTCCCCTTTTGCTTGGAGATAACTATATTGACTCCATCCCAATTGCAAAGACTTCCTCAATACTGATATTTTTAAAGATATCAACGTACTTTTATTCAAAATATATTCTTATTTTTCAAAATATAAAAGAGTACAACAAGAAAATTATTATAAGTAGAACAATATTACTCGTGACTTGCTTCCCTTTTATTCATTATTTTGGACTAAAAGGGGCAGTATATAGCCTTATATTCTCAGAACTAATTCTTCTCTTAATGATTAGAAAAATTAAAAACCTAGGGACAATTTAAGTCCGAAGTAGAAGGCCTTCAACTTTTGCTTTAATGTATCTAATCTATAAAAAATTTCGAAGTATACTCGTGAACTTTGAAGTTCTCCGCACTTGTGAGCCTGTCTTGTAATCTCATATTGAACAAATGCTTTATGCTTTGAAGTTAATTCAGAAGGGACAAATGCAGAGTATTGTGAATATAAAAATTTATATCTTTCAATATACTCAGGAGAAGGATTTGAGTTATTCCCTTCTCCTACCCAATAGTAACCTAAACACATATCTATAAATTCAAATTTTTCAGTCACTCTTGAAACTCTTATCCACAAGTCATAGTCTTCGACTCCAAAAAGTTTCTTTGAGTTACTCAATCCTCCTGCTTTCTTTATTATAGATGACTTTATCACGACACTCGAATTGATGATTTCATTTCCATGTAACATAAAATCATTAAAAACAGGCCTTGAGAGCTTTCTAGAGTACTTTACTTCCCCTGACTCTCCTTTCGAAGTGTATATTTCCATTGGATGATAAACAATATCTGCTCCATCAATTAGTTTCAAAACACAAATCTCAAGCTTATCTTTTTTCCAAAAATCATCACTATCAAGAAATGAAATATACTCTCCACTGGCCTCCTCTAACCCTTTATTACGACTTGCTCCAATAACTCCATTATTATTAAAGTTAATAATTTTAATTCTAGGGTCCTGAAAGCTATTTACAACATCAATAGTGTTGTCCGAAGAGAAGTTATTCACAACTATCGCCTCCCAATCAGAAAAGGACTGGGAAATTAAAGAAGTAAGGCATCTTGAAATAAGGTGGGCATGATTGTATGTTGGAATTATAATTGAAACAATGGCCATTGGATCCTACTCTTTAAAATTATCTTTACAAAAAAGTAGCATTCTATCTATCTCCTCTTTAATATTATTTTCTAGTCTAAAGCCTGTCTTTTTGAGTTTTTCTATTGAGATATTTAGCTCTTCACTAGCTTCATCACTATTCAAACTGGGAGTTATTATTTCAGGCTTAAACCCAAGTACAGCTTCACATCGTTCTTGAATAAAAGTAGTCATATCTATTACCCTCATCGAGTTCTCCCCTCCGAGGTTAAATAGTCCATTTTCAATTTTATCTATATCTAAGTTTACGAAATGTTCAACAGCTCTTGAAACATCAGTAAGCGTTATAAAGTCCCTCTTCTGTACACCTGAGCTTTTAAGGTGGAGCTCTTTAGTATGAACAACTTTTTTACATAGGTCATTTACTAGTAATGTCCATCTATTAACAGACTTTTTTTCTGGTGCACCGAATGAGTTCGTCAATCTCAGAACAACGGCTTCCACATCTCCCTTATCATGAGCTGTAAAAAGGTAATCTTCTACAAACTTATGTGTATAAGAATAGGGGTGAGTAGAACGAGTAGCTGTTTCTTCGAAGATATTACCTACAAGAGGAGACATATAAACATGTGCAGTTGAAAAGTAAATTATTCTTCTTACCCCAGCTTCGATCGCATCTCTAATTAGTTTAAAACTACCGAGAGTATTAACATTCAAAGCCTTTTCTGGATCCTGTGCACACACCACTTCATTAACACTTGCCAGATGAACAAGTGTATCTACATCTCTGACTTTATCAAAAAGGTTAGAGTCATCACACAAATCAAAATAAATAGAGTTGGAGGAATCTTTATTAGTAGAAGTTGTAACTACTTCAAACTTACTACTTTTTCTCAGATAGCTGGTAACTCTACCTCCAACATATCCTTCTCCTCCAGTTACAAGAATTTTCACAATTTAGTCCCACTTGAATGGAATTTTATCTGTATTAAAGTCTAACCTCTCAATTTCATCGCCACGATGTGGTATATCTGTACAATTAACAACCATAGCTGGCTCAGTACTCAAGCCTTTAAAACCATTCCAAACTCTAGGTGGTACTGTCACTAAGAAGTAGTCCTCAGGGCTCATCGTTATAACCTGTGTCTCCCCAAAAGTGGAACTCTCTTCTCTTGAATCATATAAGACGAAATCTATTTTTCCTACAGGGACAGCATAATTAATAGTCATTTCCTTATGGTAATGCCAGGCCTTAATCACGCCATTATTTACAAAAGAAAAATAGACTTCTCCAAACTTAGAAAAGTGCTCAGCATCACTTCTGAGCATATGCATTATCTTTCCTCTATCGTCAGCTATAGTTTTTAATGGTGTTATCTTAACGCCTTCTATCATATTAACTCCAAATTCTGATTCGTATATAAATCAATATAATTACTTATAGAAACATTTACTTCATATTTTTGTTCAAATTTAACTTTTCCGAACTGCCCCATCTTCTCTCTCATCTCTCTATCATATATCAAAGAACTAAGAGACGATGTTAGCTCTTCTACATCTTTAGGTTTTACAATTAGACCTGTTTTATCTTGGTCAATTTGCTCTGGAATCCCTGCTATTCTTGTGGCCACAACGGGCTTTTCGAGGCTCATTGCTTCGATAATAATATTAGGAAAGTCTTCATTATAAATGGAAGGCAGCACTAGTACATCAAATGCATTTATTAAGTTAAAAATTCTTTCCTCTCTTTTAATGAGAAGTGTGAAATTCTTTAAATTTAAATTTTCAATATCTTTTTGTATATTGTTTAATTCCTCTCCATCACCCTCAATTATAAGAAAAGCATTCTCAACTTTTTTAATAATCTCTGCAAATGCCAAAAGTAAGTACTTATGTCCTTTCCTTTTTTCGAGATTTGCTACGATACCTACAATAACTCTTGTAGTAGGAATACCTAACCGTTCTAAAACCTCTTCTCGACTTTCACTTAGAGGACGATGTGAAATCCCATTATTAATAGTAGAATATTGCTCAGTCTGAAGTTCTAATACTTTTACTAATTCTTTTCCAGCATACCTAGATCCAGTTATAAACTTTGTAGTACTCTTTTTTACAAGGTAATCAATTGGCCAATCAAATATTCTATCTATTTTTGAATATGGTGAAGCAATATTATTCACAACATAAAATATTTTTTCTATTCCAAGCATTTTTGCTGCAATAACAGCAGAGTTAGCAGATGTTGCAGCAGGAAATCCTCCATTATTAATGTGCAGAATGTCTATATTTCTTTTTCTAAAGGTAAAATAAAGAATAAAAATATCAATTAAGAAGAAAATAGTTTTAAATTGAAGTAAAAGGGAAACCCCTTTAATTATCAAGGATATAATACTAGGGAATTTAGAGTTAATCCAACCTAAGTACGATGGCCAACAGAATAGTATTAATCCTTTTTTCAGAATATTTTTCTCTACTCTCTGCCTAAGTCCTGCTTCATACCTAGCCGACTTTCTATATGTGAAACTTACACTAAATTGATCGTGTATTTGATCACTATTTAAGAAATTAGCAATCATATTCTCACAACCACCAAAAAAAGGGCAATCTGAATGATAGTGTAAATTACTCTTCATGAGTACTCTTACTAAAGAATTCTACTGTTTTACTAATACCTTCCTCTAGGGAAGTCGTAGGATTCCAATTTAAAAGAGAGGACGCTTTTGAATTATCTAATAAATGTTCATCGCTTTCTAATGCTCTCGTTTTAATATGCCCAATATCAATTAAGCTCTCACTAGATAATTTATCAGCAATCATCATTGCAATTTTCTTAATCTGCACACTAGAACCACCTCCTGCATTAAAAGTTCCTGTCACAGGAGAATTGAAGTTAATTATTGCCATAAACAGCTCTACTAAATCATCAATATATATAAAATCTCTTCTTTGCTCCCCAGAGCTCATCTGAAACCTCTCTCCTTTTAGAAGAGTCGTACAAAGTGAAGAAATAAACATATCAGGGTTTTGCCTTGGTCCATAAGCAATGGAAGGCCTTACATAGGCTACAGGTAAGCCGTAAACTCGAGCAAAAGTTTCTGCCAGGTACTTAGTACAAGTTTTAGAAAAGGAATAACTACTAATCGGAGTTTCATTCATACTTTCTACAAAAGGGACCGATTCTGCATCTCCATACTCTTCTGTAGAACCTACAACAATCACTTGCTCTAGAGACTTTAGAGAAATTAAACATCCAAAAATATTTAATGTCCCATTTAAGTTTGTATTAATATCACTTTTAAAGTCATCAATTTGAATAGACCTATTTTTTGAACCGGCAAGATGAATGACAAAGTTTGGATCAAAGTCAGAAATAGACTGAGATAAAAAATCCTCGTCTAAAATATTTCCGCAATAATATTCAACATTGTTATGGATACCTATGCTTCGCGAAATAACTCCAACCTGGTGATCCTGGTCAAGCAGAGAGTTGACAGTGTGAGTTCCAATAAAGCCACTACCACCAATAACAAGTGTTCGTTTTTTAGTATTTTCCATATGGTAAATTATAGACACTTAAAGCTATTTATTCCAGAAAGTAACAAGACATATTTATAATTTTCAGTATAATTGTCTTAAATGACAAAGAGGGAAGTATGAAGCTAGATATTGGGTGCGGAAACTCTAAGAGAATTGGATATACTGGAGTGGATTGCTTACAACTAGAGAATGTTGATGTCGTTCATGACTTGAATGTTTTCCCATATCCTTTTGAAGACAACGCGATTGAAGAAATTTGGATGGATCAGGTACTGGAGCATTTAGACTCCCCATTTGATTGTGTAAATGAGTTATTTAGAATTTCGAAGGCTGGAGCAACAATACATGTTGGAGTTCCATATTTTAGAAGCCTTTACTCAGCAATAGACCCAACTCATAAAAACCTCTTTACTGCGGAGTGGTTTAATTATTTTGACCCAGACCATGATTATTTTAAGAAGTATTGTTACTCTAAAAGTACAATTCGTGTAAAAAACGTTGAGTTTGATAGAGAATGGAAAAGGCCTGGAATAAAACCATGGCACAAGTTAATGATAAAGTTTGCAGAAAAGCATACACGAATCTATGAGCATAAATTATCTCATTTATATCCGCTAAACTCCTTAACATTTCACTTAGAAGTTTTAAAATAGTTAGTCTCTTTTACAGTAGACACTATATCTTTTCTAAACTTACTATTGCTTACAAAGTAGCTCAACAGCCCACAAAAGCAGCAAATAGCACAAGCAGCAGCAACTAAGAATAAATTTGCTTTGCTTTGCCCCACCGGCAATATCAATGAGAAGTAATAGGCTACAACAGAAGTCGTAATTGCACCTACAAACATTGGAACTATAATCTCTTTAATATATTTATTAGCTCCAAATATATAATCTCTCGTAAAGTACACATAAAACACTGTAGACACACTAAAGACTATCAACTTTGATATCGCAAAGGACTGATAGTCATATTGATTATTGAGTAACAAAATAATTAGCCAAAAAGCTACTGCAATAAATAAGTTAACAATTCTAAGCTCATTATTCTTCTCTTTTCCCATAAGAAGAATTCCCGCCGGATAATTATTAAAAGCAAATAAGAATGTCAAAATTAGTAACTGAGCCGTTACAATAGACTCAGAGTATTGCTGTCCAACCCAAGTAAATACTATATTCTCCATCAGTATGGTAATTGTTAAAACAGAAAATACACTCATCGGCAGAAGGTAAACTATTGTATTATAGTAAAATCTTTTTAACCCCTCTTCATCCCTAAGCCCTAAAAAATGATTAAACCTAGCAGAAAAAGGGGAATATAATATACCAAATATTGATCGTAGAAAGGAAAGTAAACTTAAACCTATCGCATAATATGCAAGCTTATTCGCTCCATAAAATTTAGCAATAACAGGGGAATCTATTTCATAATAAGCAATCCAGAGAGCAGACATAATGAAAGAAGTAAGCGCAAGAGACTTAACCTTATAAAAAACAGGCCATGAGAATCTAATATTCTTAACCAGCTTCTTTAGATCTAGTGAATAAATTCTCCGTGCTACCACAAGGCCAATTAGGGCACATAAAAGATTAACAACCTGGAAGAATAGATAATATCCTATAATATTATAGGAACCTTCTCTAAAGAAGTAGAATACAGATGAAATTTTTGCAATATGCCCTAGAATATTAATTTTTCTAACAATGAAGTCCTCAACCCTAACCCCATAGATAAACTGCAACACTCTTTGCAATACTGTAGTTATTGAAAATAGAGATAGAATAAAGAACATACTCTTTGCTATATCTATTTCAGAGCCGTTACCTATATCAGAAATTAAAAGAGAAGGATCAAATGCCCCCATGAGCATTACTGCTGAGAAAATACAAACAGCAATAAGTAAAATAAAAGTTGTAAAGCCAATAACTTCCAGCTCACCTTCTTTATCTTTTCTAGCAAAAGCTTCACTTGCATACTTAAATCCAGCACCAATAAAGCCTAAGTCAGCATAACTTAGAAAAATATTAAAAGATAAGCAAAGAGAATAAATTCCAAATATAACCTTATTACTCGATAAGTAAGGTAAAACGATAAACATTGACACAAAGTTTAGGACGATTGCAATAATTTGCCAGAAATACAGCTTAATATAGTTACTTAAATAGCTAGTCTTCATATTTTCTTACAAAACTCCATCCAGTCCGATCTCCAATCAGAACCTAGTAAAGCGTACTCATCCACCCAGTCCGCTCTTGCTTTCTGAACAGTCTCAGAAAGCCACCATTTTTGAATATCGTCATTTATCTCATTTACTTTTTCTGCTGCCTTCTTAGGACAGTGAAACAGGATTTCCGCTTGAACTAAGCTCTCAAACAACCTCTTCCCATCGCTCGTATAAATATAATCCCCTTCTTCCCAAAAACAAAGAGTTGGAATATTTGCTCCCATGCATAAATTAAGTGTTGTTCCAGGGTTATCCATAATCACTAACTTAGAATCAGTTAACTTAGAGTGTAAATCTCCCTTCAGTATTTCAATAGAAGGAACATTTCTTTTTACATATTCTTCATCTGCATACAAGTATTCAAAATTAAAATAAGGCCTATAATAGAGGTTTTTAAAAACGTTACTATCTAGTGACCTTAGAAAGGAAATTTTATCTTTCCTATAAAATAGGTATTTATTTGACTGTGTAATGCTCATGATATTGTCAAAGCAAGCAGGCATTGCAGTTCCAATGAAAACAATATCATTACTTTTCTCTTCTTTTACAGATTTAGAAAATTCCGAAATCTGAGGACTCTTCAATGGGATAAATCGACCTTGATAATGTCCTTGCTTTTTCCATCCCCATGTTATGAACCCATCATGCTTATACTCAACCTCATTACAGTAAGTATAGTACTTTATGTACCCATAGTGAGAGCCATGTTGAACACTATATAGCATCCCGCCGGCCTCTACAAAATCAGCAAAGTATTCTTTTTGTTTATCCTCAGTATAGAGTTGAGTTCCACTGACAATAATTGCTTTCTTCAAAAAGATACCTGATAACAAATTCCTTCGACTTGAAATCGTTTTGTACCTTCTAGGCATAGAGCATAAGATAAGACTCCAAAGGTCTAATCCATCAATACGGCTACTTTCAAACAATGTTTCCTTAATACTTTTCTTTCTCGAGAGTAAAAGTGTCAGGCTAAATTTCAAATTATCGAAAAATGATATGCCTTTTACTCCATAGATCGAAAAAAGATTCTTTATAAAGAATTTGGATTTTTCTTTGATTCCATCAGAGGACTGTATCTTTAATTTTTTAAAAGGAATGCTTTTTTTAACTAAATGCCACCCTTTAGGAACTTCCTTACATCTCAATTCGATTAGTCTACTCAAGATCCACTCTTGAAAGTATGGGTTCCTCATTCCATTAACCTGGAAATCATAAGAGTCTTCAAAAAGACTTTCTTCATTTAGAAAGTTTATTCCATTCAATTTAAGGTTCGATTTCCCATGCTCTTCAAAAAGAATAGAAAGTCTCATATTTCTCTCTAAGACAGTCTGAATTAAGCACGACAACCAGGGAGCTATAATAACACTCCAGTACTTTGCCGATAAATTTGTATCATTTATCTTATTCAGGTATGACACTACCCTAGGAAAGTAATATTTATAATATTCATTATAACTTTTTTCTATCGCTTCAAAGTTCGAATGGGTAGATAAGGGATCGTTTGGAAACTTTATATCGTCGAAACCACTATTGTTTGAGTTATTGATGAGGCTCCATGTAGCAAAGGGTACTTTTCCCAAAGTGGATTCTCCACTCTCAATTGTCCCCAAGATTAATGTATTAGACTCACTGTTCAACTTGCTAATTCCTCTATCGCTATATCAGTAACCCTACGAATACCATCTCCATCACAGATTTTTCTAAGCTCCATTGCCACTTCTTGATACCTCAAAGGGTTATCAAAATATTCACTCAATGCACTTTTCCAAGAGTCACTCGTCGTTGAGTCCCCCGAACCTAAAAGATTCAATAATCCCATTTCAAATAACTTCTTTGAGCCTGCGAGCTGATTATCAGCAGAGGTAATAACAATCGAGGGTTTACATAAACAAGCTCTTTCCCATATCGAAACACCACTTGCCCCTAAGCAAAGCTCAGATTCTGCAATTTCTTTTTCCATTGTAGCTGTGTAACTTAGAAGCTCTATCGACTCTTTTTGTCGTGCAATCTCTTCTAGAGCAAGAAAGTCCTTATGTTCAGTTGGAAGAATTACACGCATACTATAGCCTTCTATATTTAAGGATAAGAAAGCATTTACAACTTTCATACTTTCATTTGTAAGATCCAATCCCCCAAAGTATGCGAGAACTCTCTTACTACCTCTCTTAGAGTTGGCTTCTCTCATTCTCCTAAACTTTTTATTAATTAATGCAAACCTTGGCCCTAACAAATATTTCGCCTCTTCCCTTTGATTTTTTCTCTTATAAAGAGTCCCTGACGATGACAAACTTTGATCAATAATAATATTTGCACAATGCTCTCTTTCCAGATCATCAATAACCAAAATCCTATCAACATCAAATAACTTTTCAAACTCAACATCGATACTGTAGTGGTCAATTACTAATAGAGAAACATTGCTTATTTTACTGAGTAGTTCATTTACCTCTATAACCTCAGCCTCTTTAGTTTGCCCTAGCCACATCTCAGAATTATTAAGATCAATTAAATCATTATTTGATTCCAACTCTCTTAAATCAAAGCCTCTCTCCTTAATATATAAATTTCTATTTTGATGATGCTTTCTACAGATAAAGCTTACATTAAACTCTCTTTCTCTAAACTCTTCGGCCAAAGACAAGCATCTAAAAAGGTGTCCATTGCCAATATGAGCCCCTGAATCCACTCGAAAAACAATACTTGAAGTCACTACACAGACCCCTTCATAAGCGAATACTTGAGCTCTGCTAATTTCCAATCCTCAAGAGTATCTATATCTTGGGATTCTAAAGAAGAAACTATAAAAGGTGCTGATGAATTGGTAAAAATCTTTTTATCTAATTTAAATTCTCTCACATCTAACCAATAAAATTGGCCACAATCGTAATACCATTTCTCAAGATCCTGAGATCTTGTATTTAAGAACTCTGGGAAATTGAACTGAAGGTTATCAATTGTAATATTAAACGATCTTTGTGGGTTACTTGCGTACTCTGTAACACAAACGACACTTTTAGCCTGAGTTTTTTGCATTATCTGGTAAGACTCTTTCAGCTTGCTCGAAGTTACAAACGGTGCAGTTGGATATAAACAACAAATATCATCATAATACTCACCTACCCCTTCAAGTTGCTCAACCACCTCGCACAATACATCTGAAGTTGTTGAAAAGTCATCAGAGTTTTTTTTAGACCTTAAAAAAGGCACTTCTGCTCCAGCACTAATGGAAACTTCTCTAATTTCTTCATCATCAGTACTAACAAGAACTCTAGAAAAAAGCCCTGACTTCAAAGCAGCATTTATAGAATACTCAATTAATGGCTTTCCCAAGAAAGGCTTAATATTTTTGCGAGGAATTCTCTTACTTCCTCCCCTTGCTGTGATTACCGCAACAACCTTTCTTTTACTCATTTATACCTACTTAATCATCCCAAATATTATGCTTCTTCCAGTCACCATTAGAATCTTTCCACCATACTCTAGGATCTCTAAATCTATCTGCAACTTCATCAAACTTTTCTTCCGACCAACCTACATATTCCAACCATCGATATAAATCCTTAGACTTTATCGGATCCATTTTGCGAACAATCTCTATTCCCTCTTTTCTAGTCATTTTACCAGAACGAATATCTTTACAAACGTGATCAGTGGCTCGTCCGTATCCAAATTTAATATACTTCATATAATCATGAATACCGTTTTCATGCATATCATCCAAATTGGACATTGTTCTATATGTTCTTTCAAACGGCTCCTCAGATTCTAAAAAGCCATACTTCTCCATCATAAGAGGTCCATGTTCATTTGCATCCCATTTAAAGAAGTTTGATATATATATTCCTCGAACACCTACATCTTCAATTTCTTCATCAGTAGGATACATCCAAGGTATAAAGTCACTCTTCTTAAGATCCTCTCCATATTCCAGACCCTTCTCTAGAATGTCTCCCCACTCATATCCTCTCAAGCAGTGCTCATGTCTATATCTGTATGTAAACTCAACAAGATCATTGTAAGAGTGCATACCACCTAAGTCCATAAAGCCATGCTCTCCCCAAATCATTAGTGGAACTCTCTTTTGCACAGCCTCGCGAATAGGATATGTAAATATTCCCGCATGCCCATGCCAATTCATATCCCCCATCATTTCCATACCGATTCTATTCATCGCCTTTAAAACTTTTATACTAGGAGTAAAGAAAATATGATCAACATCAAACGCCTCTCTCATATTTAAAAGGTTTTTCATCCCTGTAGGGGTATAATTATTTCCATGATATGTAACAAGTAGAGGATTTAGCCCGTATACTTTTTTAATTATATGAATTTGAAAATAACTATCCTTTCCTCCACTCACAGGGATAATGCAATCATAATTACTTCCATCTTTAGATTTATATCTATTAATGAGTTTCTCAAACTGCTTTGCTCTTCTGTCCCAATCGATTTCGGACTTTTGACCAGATGTTCTACAACCAGAACAAAGACCTTTTTCATCAAAGGTTAAAGGCGTAGCGGACACACCAGGGTAAACACAACTTGAACAATACTTCATTTTGGCAGGTTCTTTACTATACTTACTATCTAACATTTATTCCTTCCCTCTTTAAAAACTTCTTTGCTCTTGGATATGCATTCTCAGTGAAATGAAAGATGTTTCCAGCTGCAATTGCTGAAACATTCGTATCTTCTGCAAGCTCTAAAAAATCATCAACAATGCCTGCTCCACCACAGGCAATCACAGGTATTTTTAGAGCATCAACTACCTCAGCAATATTTTCAATATCATAGCCGTTGGCTTTTCCGTCTCTATCAATAGAGTTAATGAACACTTCACCAGCTCCATAAGACTCAATCTCACGACACCAGTCCACTAATTTCTTATTTGTAGGAATACTTCCAAAGTTATCAAACACCATTGCCTGACCATCTATTATTCGATAATCAACTGATACAATAGCTGCCTGACTTCCATATTTATTAGAAATAGTTGTAATAAAACTAGAATCTTCTAAAGCCTTAGTATTAATTATCACTTTGTCTGCACCATTTTTTATTCTTAAATCGACGTCCTCAATTTTTTTTATTCCACCACCAAAGGCTAGAGGCATAAAACATACCTTAGCAATTCTTTGAATAATTTCTTCTATATTTGAATACCTTGAGATTTTATGATCGTCTCTTCCTAAGTCATAGCTAAATTCTCTACTTATATCTAAGTAAATTAATTCATCAACATTCCACTCATTATATCGTGATGCTTGATTAACAACATTTCCCATACTCTGATGAGTTATGAAGTCTTCACTCCTTACAATTAGGCCATTCATAATATTCAAGACAGGTATTAATCTAGTTTTTAACATCACATTTCCAGAAATTTTTTCAACAACATTAAGCCATCATGATGACTTTTCTCAGGATGAAACTGAAAGCCTAAGACATTGTCACTTAACACTGATGAAGTAAATTCTACTCCATATTCCGTTGATGACAAGATGTCCTCTTGATTAGAGGGTGCGCAGTAATAACTATGAGTAAAATAATAACTCTCATTTACATTGAAATGTGAATCCTTAGACTGCTTACATTCGTTCCAGCCAACGTGTGGAACTCTAAGATCATCAATTACTTTAGAAAATGGTAGGACTTCTCCTTTTAAAATACCTAAGCCTTCGAACTCTCCTTGTTCATAGCTTTTTTCAAATAGTAATTGCATCCCTAGGCATATACCAAGTAACGGTTTTTTATTATTAACATGATCTAAAATTTTGTTTACAAAGCCAAGCCTTTGCAATTCATGCATTCCGTGCCCAAAAGCACCTACTCCAGGTAAAATCAGGTGAGAAGCTTTATCAAAATCTTCGCAATTGTTTATAACTAAGGATTCAATACCTAGAAAATCTAAAGCATTTAAGACAGATCTTATATTCCCAGCTCCATACTCAATAACTCCTAACATTGCTACTTCCCCATATCTATATCAAGTAGTTTTACTGGAGTATTCTTGCTTACCTTCCTCAAAACTTTTTTGCCAATTATTTCATTGAAATACTTCGGTTCAAGTCCATAACCTGGTCTAATTCTCTTAACTGAATCAAGGGTAATCTCTTCCCCTTCTTCCAGATCTCTTACAAAGTAAATCGATCTTCTAAATTTTAAATTTACTTTTTCTGCAGACTCTCTTTTGAAAGGTGTTGATCTCACGGAGTTCCACACTGACCTTGTCTCATTTACTAGACTCTCAAGTTCTGAAGGCTCCAAAGAAAACTCCGAATCAGGACCTTTTTCAGACCTACTTTCAGTAAAGTGCTTTTCAATTACAGAAGCACCTAAAGCTACACCGGCTACAGAAGCAGCTGTTCCTAATGTATGATCAGAAAGCCCCGACACAACATCAAACCTCTTAGATATTTCTTTAATGGTAGATAAGTTAGATTGATCTATCGGAGTCGGGTAACCACTTACACAATGTAATACGATGATTTGTTGATTATATTTTTTAATTACATTTATTGACTCTTCTATTTCCTCAGGTGAAGCCATTCCTGTTGACATAATTATTGGCTTCCCTTGTTTTGCAATGTATTCGACAAGAGGAAGGTCAGTCATCTCAAAGGAGGCAATTTTAAATGCAGGTACATCTAAGTCCATCAAAAAGTTCACCGATGATTCGTCAAAAGGAGTACTAAAAACAGTTATTCCCAGCTCTTTAGCTCTTTCGAAAATTGGCTTATGCCAATCCCATGGTGTGTGAGCTTCTTCATATAATTTATACAAAGTATATCCGTCCCATAATCCACCCTTTATCTGAAAGTCCTCCATATCACTATCAACAGTCATTGTGTCTGCAGTATATGTTTGAATCTTAACAGCATCGGCTCCACTGTCTTTAGCTATCTCAATAAGCTTTAAAGCTTTATTTAAGTCTCCATTATGATTTGCAGATACTTCAGCAATTATATATGGAGCAAATTCTGAACCAATTTTTCGGCCATTAATTTCTATAAACTTCATACCTTCCTCAATTCATATTTAAGCTTATCTTTTAAATCAATCTCCACAAAACCAGCTTTTTTGAAAGCTTTTTGAGATGGAATATTCTCTTTTTTTACAAAGCCAACTAAACTAAGCTTCTCCCCAAACCTAGAGAAGAAATAATTGGAAGACTCAATTAGCATTTTACTGGAAAGTCCAAGTCCCCTATGTCCCCTATCAATAGAAAAGTTAATAAGTCCGTACTCAGTAACTTCGATACGAACCTGTCCAACAGGGTTACTATTTATCAAGAACAACAATAGCTCACTATTTGCATCATTTAACTTTAAGTTGAACCATCTCTGATGGTCCTCGAACTTAACCTCATTAGAATTGAATGAATTCCTCCTAACATCCACATCATTTACCCATTCATAGTAAACTTCAACATCTGAACTGCAGGCAGGCCTCATTTCTAAATTAAACATTAATCATCCACTTCACTAAAGAATTCTACAATCACTTTTACAACATATGATATATCTTCACTGGACATTGAAGGATACATAGGAAGACTTAAGCAACCATCGAAGTACTCTTCAGCAACAGGACACAAACCTTTCTCATAGCCCTTTTTACTGTAATAAGGATGAAGGTAAACGGGTATATAGTGAACTTGAGTAAATATTCCTTTAGACGATAAATATGAATATAGCTCATCTCTTCTTGAAGTCCTTACAACAAAAAGGTGTAGGGCATGAACAATCTCATCTGGAATATTTGGCAACACTAGAGGAAGGCTTGCTAGTTCTTTAAGATAGATCTTAGCTATCTCATTTCTCCTTCTCACTGAACTTTCTAGCTTTGTAAGTTGTGATAGTCCAAGTGCGGCCTGAATATCGGAAATTCTATAGTTATAACCAAGCTCCTGCATCTCGTGAAACCATGCAGGCATCGACTGATTCAATAAGTCTTTCTTATTCTTTGTAATTCCATGTGAACGAAGCATTTCGAGTCTTTTAAATAAATCATTCCTATGTGTCGTGATCATACCACCTTCACCACAAGCAATATGCTTAACAGGGTGAAAAGAGAATAGAGTTAAGTCCGCATATCTAGAGCCGCCAACTGGTTGAACTTCACCTTTTGAATCAGTAAAACTTGCTCCAGGAGCATGACATGCATCTTCAACAATCCACATTCCGTACTGATCAGCTATTTTTCTCAACCTCTCAAGATCTACAGGAAAGCCAGCAAAATCCACCACTATAATTCCGGCATACTTATCATCAGAGCCAGAGAGATGCCTCTCAAGTAAGTCCAAGTCTAATAGATAATCATCTAATGAAATATCAATAAACTCGACGACTCCTCCCTGATACAAAACACAGTTAGCGGAGGCTGCAAAAGTAATAGATGTGGTTAAAACTTTTTCCCCAGGCTTTAAATCTAAAGCCATCATTGCGAGATGGAGAGCGGCTGTTCCATTCGAACAGGATAGTGCATACTCTGCTTTTACTTGGGAGGCAAAAGCGTTTTCAAATTCAACAACCCTTGGCCCTTGAGTTAAAAAGTCTGATTTTAAAGTAGAAACAACTAGATCTATGTCTTCTTTAGAAATTTCTTGCCTGCCATAAGGAATCTTTTTGTCCATTTGTTAAACCTCAAAAGATGGGTCTACATGAAGTCTAATCTCTTCTCTAATCTGCGCAACAGTAAGCCATTCATCATTAGTTCCTGAGTTATATTTAAACCCATAATCAAGCCTCTTCCCCTTTTTCAACTTCTCGAATTCATCGACATCCCAAATTGGAGTGGAAGGCAGTATTACGTAATGATCATCAAACTCAACCGTGTTGATTGAATCCGTTTCAGTGATCATCTCCTCATGAAGTTTTTCACCTGGCCTAATACCTATAATATTAATCTTTGCGTCCGGCGCTATAGCCTTAGCAACATCAGTGATTCTATAAGAAGGAATTTTAGGAATGAAAATCTCTCCACCCCAGTGCTTATCTATTGCATTTAAAACCAACTGAACACCATCTTGAAGACTGATACTAAAACGAGTCATCTCTTCATGAGTTATACTCAACTCTCCAGTCTCTCTCATTTTCAAAAAATAAGGAATTACAGAGCCCCTAGAACCAAGAACATTTCCATACCTGACAACTGAGAACTTTAACTCTCGAGAACCTTTCATGTTATTGGCAGCAACGAAAAGCTTATCTGAGCATAATTTTGTTGCACCATACAAGTTAATAGGTGCAGCGGCCTTATCAGTAGAGAGCGCAACAACATCAGAAACGTTTGTTGCTAAAGCCGCATTAATAACATTTTCCGCTCCAAGTACATTCGTCTTAATACACTCCATTGGGTTATACTCCGCAGCAACGACCTGCTTCATTGCCGCTGCATGTATAATCACATCGATTCCTTCGCAAGCCATCTTAAGCCTTTCAGCATCTCTTACATCGCCAATAAAGTACCTAATTGCCTTATACTTCTCCGCAGAGAACTCTTGAGCCATTTCCGACTGTTTTAGCTCATCGCGTGAATATACTACGAGCCTTTTCACCCCAGGGTAATTCCTAAGAATTGTTTTAACAAACTCTTTACCAAACGAGCCTGTTCCACCAGTTATTAAAATTGCTTTATTATTCAACATTACTTCTCCGAAAAGTTATCACTAGAGACTATCTTTCTTTGCATGAATTGTCGAAGTCTCTTGAGTCAAATACACTAAACCCAATAGCCGGTTGTGAATATATATTTTAATTTATTTATAGATAACCTTTACTTCTTATACTATAAATAAAGGTGTCTTTTTTACAACTTCCCAAAATGACGCATTCGCACATAGAATTCAGGGATCAATAGAGGAAAAATGAAACCGTTAACAAGTATAATTATCTCATTCTTACTAAGTTTTTTGATATGTTATATTATGATTCCATCAATTATTAAAATTGCAAAATTAAAGCATCTTTTTGATGAACCCGATGGCCGCAAAAAACACAAATCATCAATACCTACACTCGGCGGAATAGCAATTTTTGCATCATTTCTACTTTCAACTAACCTTAACCCCATAAATATCAGTTTCTTTAACCAGCAATATATTTTTTCATCTCTTGCTATTCTGTTCTTTATTGGAATAGAAGACGACATTTTGAATACACGTGCTCGCAAAAAACTAGTCGCACAAATAATATCTTCGCTAATCCTAATATTTTTTGCAGACATTAGACTATCTAGTCTTCACGGAGTCTTCAACATATACGAGATCCCTTACTCAATAAGTGTAATAATAACACTTATAACAATAATCGGTATCACAAATGCATTAAATTTAATTGATGGAATAGATACTCTAGCAGCCTCAATAGGAATTTTTTCAACATTGACCTTTGGGTCATTCTTCTTAATTATTAAAAGCTACCACTACTCAACTTTTGCATTCTCACTTCTTGGTTCTTTATTAGCCTTTCTTTATTACAACAGAACACCAGCGAGAATTTTCATGGGCGACACAGGGTCATTGATCCTTGGGATGATGACTTCAATTTTTTCAATTAAAGCGATTGAGTTATCTGCAATAAATACAGAAATTCAGGTCAACTTTTTATCTTCACCGGCAATTGTGATTTCAATTTTAATTGTTCCAATAGCTGACACTTTGAGAGTACTTATTATACGGCTTACCAAGGGAGTATCTCCATTCTCCCCTGACAGAAATCATTTTCACCACATTTTAACAGATTGTGGCTTAAGCCACCATCAATCAACAGCTCTACTGGTTACAATAAGTGCTATCTCATTGTTAATGACATATTACTTCCAAGATACTTCAGTTAATATTTTGATAACATTAAATATCTTATACATTGCCTTACTTACCCGCTTTTTTTCTAAAATAAAAAAAAAAGGTGTTCATCGAAAGGCGAGCTCAGCACTATGAAGTCACCGTCCTCTGTAAATTTTTATAAAAAATAACTACTGAACTCAGCGAGAAAACAAAACTACCAATATTAACAGATACGCCAGCCCCAATAATTCCAAACTTAGGAATTAAGATCACACCTACTGAGAAACTTAGAAATATACTTATCATTGATATAAATGCTTGCGGCTTTAAAACTCTCATTACAGTTAAAGAAGCGTTTACAAAGGAATATACGGCCATTAGAGTTGCTGCTGAAAACATTAGTGCCACAAGATTCGAATTACCAACAAAGCTGTCATCATAAATTACCTTTAGAACCATATCTCCAAATGTGATACTCAAAACAATCGCGACAAAACCTACAAAAACAGATAAAAAGCATAAGGTTAAAACAAAGCTTACAAACTTATCTGTATTTGTATGCCAAAGTTCAGCAAGTCTAGAGATAACAGCCTGCTTTACTGCCACAGTAATAACTGCTGCACCAACTAAGAAGTATCCAATACCTACATAAACTCCCAAATGGGATGCCCCTAGAAATTTGTCTATCAAATATCTAGGTATGTTCGAGTTTAATGAGACCAGACACGCTGTTATCCCCAGAGGAACAGAACTCAAAATTATTTTTTTCTGTCTACACTCTAAGAAAGGTTGCCTCAACACCTCTTTAAAAGAAATATTAATACCTAATTCACTCATCATGAAAAATTCAACAACGATAACAATTAGCTTTACCAAAGCTAAACTAAGTAAGAATAGTAACAATGACTTAAAGTAATATAAACTCAAAGAACTAATACTTACGGATAACACTGTTGCTATTATGAGAGAATACGCAGATTTATCTAATCGTTCAACTTTTTGAAAAACACCTTGATTTAAATCACTTATAGCATCAAACAACTTAACAATTGCAGCAACAAACATAAGCTCCATTAACGAAGTATCATAAAAAATAGTCAAAATTATTAAAAGTAAAATTCCAAAGATTGAAGTTAACAAACGAGTTTTATAATAGTCCTCAAGGCTATTATTTTTTTTAAAATCTGTAGCTAATAGAGATCGTATATTTAGATTTGCAAAGGCAAAAATAGGAGACGATATTCCCATAACAATCCCGAACAAACCTAGGATCTTAATACTTCCTAACTTTAGAATTATAACGACAAGACACCATTGCGATATAGCATATAAAACCCGCCCAAAAAGAGACCACAAGAAATTAGTACTTACTTTTTCAAACATGAGTTTTTTCACTCTTTTCCAGAAGGTGCTCTCCCACTTTTACAACAAGAAAAACGAATATCATTATACAAAAATTTCTAAAAAAGTAGTTCAGTAATGTAGAGAATGGGATCCTATAAAAAAACCATGACATAGGAGCGAGCACAAAAACAAACAATGTAACAATTGGGTTTCCAGGTTTTGACATTGCCTCCCTATAGAAACGAATCAATAAACACCAAAGAGAAATCACAAAGACTACACCCAAGACATCAAAATTAATAAATGCTTCAGCAAGTGGAGACATTCCCACACCAAAGTTTTGAGGAAACTCCGTAAGAGCTCTAACCTCTCCTCCAAAAGACTGAGACAAAGCCAATGGCTTTTTTACCCCAAAATATAAAAAACGAGGAACTAACTGATACAACGACTGCACATAGGACTCGCCCAATAACAAAGGCCTATCTAAAAAGATACTTCCAGTTAATGAGAAGTTTATTGCTGAAAACTCAGCAGGAAATATCCACCCCAACTTAATATGTGAAAACCCTTTGATTAACTCACTAAAATCTTTATTTGCGACTGCTCTAGTTAACCAGTACCTATAATGTCCAAGAATTGAAAAAGTACAAAAACAAAAAAGTAACACTACAACATGATGTAGCTTCAACAAAATCTGCTTCACAAGAGCTCCAAACATAACAACACTAATAATACCTACATACATAAGTGATGAACGTTCGCCTTCAGCTAGCCATAATCCCAACACAGGAAGTAGAAAAAAAACATGGAGTAGATGAAAAAACTGTGACTTAAGTGATTTTTTTTTATTACAAACACTTATTAAGATTGCCATTGAAACAGATGTTCCCCAATAGAAAAATAAATCATATGGATAATTACTAGACTTCTTCATTGCAAAACCTACTTTGCTTGCCCTTACCAAAGAGAAAGACGCTTCAACCCCTCCATATTTATTATACTGCAGATATAAAAATAAATAGCCCACACTAAGAACTGCAAAATATGCAATATAAAGACTCGACAACTTTAATGATATACTAGGCTTGCTTTGCTTATAAAAAAGATACTTGAATTTATATATCAGCATAAAAAAGATGAAAGAAGCAATTGCCAAGGTCGCAGTCACATAGGAACTATAATATACTTCTTCTGAAAAATAACTAAAAGAAACCTTCTTCCCAAAAGGAGAAGTAACAATGTAGAAAAAGAAAGCAATTGACGAAATAAATTCAAATGAGAAAAAACCACTTGAGACACGATAAAAGCGTACTAAAAAACATACAAAAAAAATAAAATTTACAATCGGCAACAAATCATACTGATCAAAGAGCAAACTGGCCAATACAGTGACAAGATAAATAATAAATCCGATATGATCGATTTTATTATCTGTGAATTTTTCTAGCACGGAGGAGTCCTACAATAAAACTAATAAGTATCCCAAACAAGGAAAATAAAAAGAATTTCCTCAAATTAAATTTCTTACTTTTAACGATCTCTCGTTCCGATGTGCTAATTTCCGATATGTAATACAATCCTCGACTAGATTTTATGAAGTGCCCAAAGACTATTTTTTCAATTCCTTCATAACCTAAGAAAATCGCCTTAGTATCAAGTGAGAAAGTCACATCTCCAGGACACTTCTCTGCCACCTTCTTCAAGAATTCCATCCCCTGAGGAGATAAGTAACGAGTTGAATAAAGAGCAATTCCTTTCTTTAGATATTGTATCTTTATTTGAGAAAAAGTTTTTTTGCTCCCAAGTTGCCTTACACATCTAAACTTCCTTCGACTATTGACCGATAGGAAGTTATCAAGAGAGTTTAAACTATTCCGACCAATTTGAAAATCAACAACTTCTCCATACGATGGCTCCAAGGTAACAGCATGCTCGTCTATTTTTATCCCCACGATTCTTTTTATAGAGAACTTCTCCCCCCACGCTAAGAATTCTAACTGAATACAATTCTGCATCTCAGTCAGCATCCTCATTGCTTCACTAGTTTTAGGAATATCAAAGCTTGAAGTGTTAATCGTTCCAGTAGTTCCCACAGCTCCAGATATCTCCATAAAGGAAATCATTCTCAATAATGCCTCGACTATTGAATGATCACCATGTCTAAGGATACATTTTTTAAACTGGGAAGACTTTAAGTAAGCAAGCAACCAATAAGGGTATTGATTATCAAAATTATACAGGTCTTGATCTATTTTAAAATATACCTGCTGATAAGGTCTATTTGTAACCTCACCATGTTTATAAAGTAGGTTTAAATATGACTTAAAAAAATTATCTTTTAATAGGCTATTTTTCTTCCAAACCACTCTTAAAGTATCTGACTCTGCAAGTAATGACTCTTCAAATGAAATATTATTAATAAAGTTTCTATAATCTGTAATGCCTGCTTTTTTTCCAAACTCACTAAAGTAAACTTCATCAAAAACATCTCTCGATCTTAAGAAGTTTATCAAATCTATCTTCCGAGAACCTCCATATCCAATCTCAACTATTTTTTGCTTATTAGCCTCAGTTTTTTTTTGAATAAAAGAAGAATATATTCCCAAACTACAAAACAATACAAATGGAGAAGCTATAAGTAAGTAGGAAATGATTCTATTTTTATTTGTCTTCACGTCTTTCCTTTAATATCTCGTTAATAAGTGTTGAAGAAACTCCCCTGGTATAAGGGAAATAAATTACTCTCACACCCTTCTCTCCAAGAGCCTTCTCAATTTCATTCCATTTATCGGTATTCTGCCAATCACTTCCTACAAACATAATATCAAACTTATACTTTTCCCATGCATCAAGCTTATTCATATCAATCTGAGGAACAACTAAATCAACGTATCTTACAGACCTTACGATTTCAGCTCTTTCTGGATACTTAATTACGGAGGTTTTATTCTTATAACTGACAAGCTCATCAACAGAAACCCCCACTATAAGTTTGTCACACATCGACTTTGCATTCCTAAGTAGGTTAACATGTCCAACATGAAACAAGTCAAAAACACCTGTAGTATATCCTACAACTTCCTTCTTCATACTTCCTCCCCAAGGCTGACTAGTTACGAGCAAGGTACTGTCCCTTCTTAGAGAGAGACAAAAATTTAACTGCGATAATCATTGCATGCGTAAGTAAATAAGTGAAAAGGGTATACTTAATAATGCCTGCAGAGCTATAACTAAAAAATATCAATACAAAGTTTACTAATAAGAAGCCTTCAAAACCAACACTAGCAGATACCAAGTTAAATATATAAAGCTTTTTACCCCTTGCTGTATTTCGAACCTTAGAACTCTCTTTAGTTATCCCTTTCTCATGCAGGGCGCGACTATAATTATTCTTAACTCCACTCAAAAAGCTTCCTGTCACACTATAACCTATCGCAAGATACAAAAACTGAACATCTGAAAAAGACATATAATAGTGAATGCAGATACCTATTCCATAAAGGGGGTATAGTAAACTATGTATCATATAGTCCCAATACACACCATTAAGAGTGAATTTTTTAAAAAATCTAGCAACTTCTCCGTCGCAAATATCGAAGATTATGTGTAACCTCCAGGCTAAATAAAATAAAGAAGCAACCTTTCCCTCAAAACTACTTAAAAAAAGAATACCTGAAAACCCTGTTAGAAAAAAAAGGACTGTAACTGCATTTGCAGACATTTTTAAGTTTACAAAAATAAATGTAAAATAAATTGAAACGTGTGCACTAAAAAAGTGCAAAATTGCATTATCTTTATAGTTTTCACGTCGAGATCTTGATTTAACCTCATGCATCGAATACATCATTACTCCACTGATCATCATACTTACTCATTACATTCTCCCAACTATATTTAAACAAAACATCTCTTCTTAAACCCCTAAAGTCAAAAGATCGATCATCAACTATTGAGACCAAAGCCTTAGATATCTCATCACTGCTACTATGATTAATTAAAAATGGATATTCATCGCCTACAATAGTTGAACAAGACCCAACATTTGTCAAAACTACCTTACACCCACTCTTAAATGCCTCAAGAACAACCTTAGGAAAACCTTCAGATACAGAAGATAAAATAAAGAACTCTGACTTCAGATACTCAGCACTCATTTTATCTATGTCCAAATGCCCTAAAAGAAGAACATCTCCACAGAGTCCAAGCTTTTTAATCAATTCTTCGAGATCACCTCTTAAGTAACCTTCGCCAGCAATCCTTAGTCTGGGGTATTCTTTCTTTAAAGACTTCATCTCCCCAACAAACTTCGCATACCCTTCAATAAGAAATGAAAACCCTTTTTCATTTTTAAGAAAACCGACACCCAAAAAACCTTCTCTATCTTTTACTACTTCATTGTTTTTCAGATTTGAATCAATACCGTTTGGTACTATATGTACCCTTGACTCTCCAAATATATTACTCATACCATCGATCATCTGAGGAGAGATACAAAATACTCTACAAATACACTTTGAAAAAAGCCTAAACCAACATTTATTCTTAACTCGATAATAGTCACTTCCATGAAATGTAATATAGTTTACCCCTCCTACAGCCTTATTGAATAATGCAACTATTAAATACATTGGCGAGTGAACATGAACGACTCTAATTCTGTATCTTATTAAGATAGTAATAGATACAATACTTATCCATAAGATAGATAAAGATCTCAAGAAGGAATGTAATACAGAGTCTAGAAAGCCTCGACCTCTGGGCCTCGCCCTCATCCACTGCCAAACCGACACATGACTACAGTTTAAAGGCACACTAAATTTTTCACCATCTAAACGAGGAGAAACATAATGTACAAATGATTTAGAATCCAACTTAGTTATTTTATAGGGATGGTAACCTGCTCCGGGAAACAGGCTGGTTGGATAAGTACTAATACGTAAGATTTTCCTAATGAAAAAGCTCCTTATTATCCATTAGCCTAAAAAGCTCTCATAGAAGATATTAAAATTTAGCATCATCCAAATCTTCAAACCTTCAGAATGATTTGACTCTATAGATGATTTATCCAGGTTTTTTTTAAGATAACTCATATCCCAAACTCCCATTCTTTCAGAGCACTCACTCAGTAAAATATCTCTAGCAAAACCATTCATATCCCCCCCCAGCCACTTATGAAGAGGAACAGGGAACCCTTGTTTAACTCTATTTAAAACTTCATCCACAACCAGACCTTTACCTAATTCTTTAAGAATATGCTTCGGGCGATCGAGCTTTTCAGAAATATCCCATGAAGGCCTATTTTGAGCCTTTAACTCACTCTCATCACTTATCCACCTCAATTTATATTTCAATGGAATTTGAGCAACGAACTCCACAAGCCTATGATCAACAAATGGCACCCTTGCCTCAACAGAAGCCTGCATCGTTGAACTATCCACCCTCATCAATAACCCCTGCAGGTGCTTCTGAGAAAAAGTGTATGAAATCTGGTTCTCAAAAGAGAGACCATTATCCCTAAAGAATGGCTCAAACTGAGAAAAGAGCTCTTCTTCAATCAATTCAACATCTACATTATCAAGGTTGAAAATCTTTTTCTTCTCTCTAGCTTTTATGTAACAATAGTTTTCGTAAAAAAACTTCGCTTTAGTCTCAAAGTCTTCTTTCCTAAATTTCATAAGAAGGCTCTGCTTAAGCCCATCATTACCTTCACTATTATACCTATTGAAATCTAACGGGCTTCTAAAAATTCTTCCATAACCCATAAATATTTCATCTGCACCTTCTCCTGAAAGAACAACAGTTATCTCTTTTTTCAACTCTTTAGACATCATAAAAAGTGGAATTTCATTAGGGACAGACAAAGGGGAGCCCTTCTTCTTTATAAGCTCCTTCGTTATACTAAAGTACTCCTCATCCCCCATATGTAAGGCATGGTGATTTGTCTGATACTTGGATGCCGTAAGATTAGCCTCCCTATGCTCATTATAACCTTCTTCAGGAAAACCTATTGTATAAGTATTAATACGACCCTTATTTTCTCTCAATAACTTAGACATCAATGCAACAATTAAACTGGAATCAACTCCTCCAGACAAAAAAGCACCATAAGGAACATCGCTTCTCATCCGAAGGGAGACAGCGTCAGAGAGTAGCCTTAATACTTCGTTAAGGTAAAAGTCTTCTCCACGATCTTCATCTTGTAAAAAGTAACAACTTTCAAATTCATAGTATTTTTTAATTTTAATTTCTTTTTTATTAATAAGCATAAAATGCCCAGGAGCTAAAGAACTTACTCCCTCAAAGAACGTATCATTACAAATCGGATAACGAAAAGATAAGTAAGAAGATACAGCGCTCATATTCACGCTCTTTCTTTTCTTTAATATTTCTAACAATGGTGGGACTTCTGAACTGAACTTCAAGATGTCCCCCTCTTGTGAGTAATAAAGGGGCTTAATTCCAAATCGATCCCTAGCAATAATCATCTCTTCCTTTACAATGTCATAAAAAGAGAATGCAAACATACCATTACACTTATCTAAGAAACGTACTCCTTCATGAATTAACCCCAGCAGTAAAACTTCAGTATCACCAGTTGACCTAAACTTGACACTATATTTTCGACATAACTCATCTCTTAACTCAATGTAGTTATAAATTTCTCCGTTAAACACTAGGCAAAACCTCTTATCAAAAGAGAGCATTGGCTGAGATGAAGCTGATGACAAATCTAAAATTTTCAATCTACTGTGACCCATAATGGCGCTTTTAAAATACTCTATACCACTCCCATCTGGACCGCGATGAGACATAGAAGCTAGAGCTTTCTCAAATACTGCTTTTTCATATTCAAACTTTTCAAACTTTGGAGAAAATACGCCCAGAATTCCACACATCAACTAACTCACTATTTTAAATTTTTATAGTACCAATCAATAGACTCTATAAGGCCCTCCTCAACCATGTGAGAAGGAGAATAACCAAGTAGATCGGCTGCTTTAGATATATCTGCATGAGAATGTCTAATATCCCCATCCCTAAAGTCCCCATATCCCACATCTATATCAGCCAAGGAACTATCATACTTAACTAGTTCCCTCTTTATTAGAAAAAATAGTTTATTTAAAGTTGTTCTATCATGACAAGCGCAATTAAAGACTGTTCCAAAAACAGCTTTTTCTTGAGACAAAGCAGAAAGGATATTCATCTGAACAACATTATCTATATAACAAAAGTCTCTACTCGTCTCTCCATCACCAAAAATAACGACCTTCTCATCGCTTAACATTGCCTTCACCCACCGAGGAATTACTGCAGCATAAACAGAATTAGGATCCTGCCTTTTACCAAAAACATTAAAATACCTAATCCCTACAGTATTCAATCCATAGTTTTTAAAAAACACATTTGCATACAACTCATTTACATGCTTTGTCACAGCATAAGGAGAAAGTTGCATTCCAATCTCAGACTCAACCTTCGGCAAAGCTGGATGATCACCATACACGGAACTACTTGAAGCAAAGACAAAACTCTTAACCCCTGATAACTTTGAAGCCCAAAGCATATTCAACTGACCGTTAACATTAGAGTTATGAGAATTCAACGGATCCTTGATTGACCTTGGGACTGACCCCAATGCAGCCTGATGCAAAACATAATCCACTCCAGCAACAGCCCTCTTGCAAGTCTCAAGATCTAAAATATCCCCCTCAATAAAGCTGAAACAAGACCAGGCTTCACTCCCAACACTTTTCTCAACATCACTCAGGTTCTCTCTCCGGCCAGTTGAAAAATTATCCAGCCCTACTACCCGCTGTCCAGAAGAAAGCAAAAACTCAATCAAATTCGAACCTATAAATCCAGCGCAGCCCGTCACCAGCCATGTTTTCTCTTTCTGACTTAAGAGCTTTGAAATTTTTGTCAATTCACTCATTACAAGTTCCAATAGTTTTCAAAAGAAGTAGAAATAGTACTATTCCTCCAAACACCTTTTAAGTCCAAAATAATACCACTATTCCCAGCAAGCTTTTCAATGTCCAGTCTCTGCCACTTTGTATATTCAGAGTGAGCCACTGCAACAATAAGAGCATTAGATTCAGAAAGTTGCTCTTTGCTCACGACAGGAGTTTTATAAAGCCGAAAAGCTTCATCAACATAACACTCAGGATCATGCACCTGTATCTTCACTCCATAATCCCTCAGCTCGTCAATAATATCTACAACCCTAGTATTTCTCAAATCAGGGCAATCCTCCTTAAAGGTCAACCCTAGGATTGTCACAAGAGAATTCTTAATGGGAACTCCCGCATGAATAAGTTGTTTAACAACTTTTTCTGCAACAAACTTCCCCACACTATCATTGATCCTCCTTCCCGAAAGAATTATCTCAGGGTGTAACCCCAGCTGCTCAGCCTTATGAGTAAGATAATAAGGATCAACTCCTATACAGTGGCCACCGACAAGGCCAGGCCTAAAGTTCAAAAAGTTCCATTTTGTTCCTGCAGCCTCTAAAACATCTAGAGTGTTAATACCCATTTTTTCAAAAATAATAGCCAACTCATTAACAAATGCAATATTTATATCTCTCTGAGAATTCTCAATCACCTTAGCCGCTTCTGCCACTTTTATCGAACTTGCCTCATAAACACCTGCACTTACTACTTTGGAATACATTTCAGAAAGAACCTTTAATGAGTCTCTATCCTGTGCAGAAACAACCTTAACAATAGATTCAAGGGTATGCTTCTTATCTCCGGGGTTTATCCTCTCAGGGCTATACCCTACTTTGAAATCATGTCCAGCTTTTAATCCAGATGCCTTCTCAAGAACGGGAATACAGTCTTCCTCAGTTGCTCCTGGATAAACCGTTGATTCATAAACGACAATATCTCCAGCCTTCAAAACTCCACCAACTAGGTTGGAGGCAGATATCAAAGGAGACAGATCAGGCTGCTTAGCCTTATTTACAGGAGTAGGTACAGCAATAATATGAAAATTTGCTTCAGAAATCTCATTCACATCAGAAGTATACTTAATATTTAAACTTTCTAACTCTTTAGACGTCAGCTCTTTAGTACTATCAAATCCAGCCCTCAACTCTTTAAGCCGAGTTTCATTAATATCAAATCCAATAACTTGCCCAAAACGACTAAAAGCAACAGCCACGGGGAAACCAACATAACCTAAACCAATAACGGAAACTTTACGCATCACTAAACCTTTAACTATTATTAATTATTTATATAATCTCAAGAATCTACAGGAGTGACAAATACTTTATACGAAAATATTGTCTATAACTTTTGCTTAAAGTAAGTATTCTTACTACTCTTAAGGCAATGTATAAGTACGATCAAAAAATAGAACAGCAAATATTGAAATGGATTAGTTACTAAAAAATATAAAAACAAAGAAAGCATCAAGCCAAGATCACCCCAGGTGACTCTCAATATAAAATAAAAAACAAGAGAGAAGAATAAAAAGCCTTTAATTGCAAGTAAGTCGAAATATCCACTCGAAAAAGAAAATGGCATATACAAATATGGAGCATTAAAGCCATTTCCTAAAAAGAAACTAACAATAGAGTTCCCCCTCAATACTGACACCCCCCCACGAAAGCGATCGATTCGATTCCCAACAGATCCGATAAGAGTTTCTTCAAATTGATACAGATTAAGGCAAAGCAGAACAATAAGGATTAATACTAAAAAGACATACCCCCTAAGCTCCCTCCTCTTGATCTTCAACACAAGAAAAGAGACGATAGCCAAAAATACCATTCCATAAAAAGCAAGAGAAAATGACAACAGACCTATTACTAAACTCAATAGCTGATATCTCAGTTTCCACTTTTTACTCTTACAAGCAGACTCAGCAAAAAAGAAATTTAGCCACGCAAAGAAACCAAGCTGATTTGGTTCAAAAAAAACTCCAGTATTCCGACCAATGAACAAGCCAAATACTTTATTTTCAATTATAAAATGACCAAACCTAGAGACTTTATACGGATAATTCGCAAATTTATCTACACTAGAAAAGTTGACAACTGGCAACTGTTGAGGATCAAAAAAATAATACCAGCTCCCAAAAATGGTCCAAAAACCAATAGCAATCCAGACAACAATCCACAACCCACTGAACCACTTCAAAAGGCACACTCTAGACCCAACAAATGAAAAAAACAGAAGACCAAAAGCTAACTTATTTGCAGATCCTATATACCTAAAAGGGTCTTCACTATAAATATAGCAAGTCGCTAACATTAAAACAAAACCACAGACCGTTAGCAATAACTCTGTATAAGACCTATCCCAGACCCCCACAAAAAACAGCACCAACAGTATACCACCCTCAAGAATTAACCTTTCAGTTCGAGGAAAATATGAAATTGCCAAAAATGGCTGATTAACAAGAATGTTTAACAGTATAAAAAGTAAAAAAAATAAAAGTAAAAACTTTAACTTTGTCTTCTCCATCATAGCCTTATAGAGTGAATGCCTCTCTAATCTTGACACAACAGCGACAATGTTTAAACATTTATCTATAACTAAAAGGTTAAATATGTATAAACTAATTTCTTATATCATCACACTAGTTAGTAAACTTGAACGACTGTATTTTCTTAAAAATAGTTCAAATCAATCCAACAGCCCTCTTCTAAAAAATGGATTTGTCCTCCATTATAATGAAAACATAAATTTAAACAAACTTAAGATAAAAGAAGAATTTAAACTTTCAAATTACTCTTCGAAATTAATTATCGAAGAAGAATCATTAAAGGCATTTGTTAAATCTATTTTAAAAGATAGCCAGATCCAAAATGAGCTCTTAGGCTTTTTTAACAGCCCTTTTAGCATCGACTTTATAACATACTACAGAACTTACTCTCTACCCGAAAAACTACAGAACAAATCATTTTACGCAAATCATTGGCACACTGACACCCTTCTAACAGAGAACAGTGTAAAAATTCTTTGTCTACCAAGTTCAATCAATAGCGCAAAAGGCCCTTTTCAAGCTCTTTCCCTCAAAGAAACACTTTGTCTAACAAGTAACGGATTCATGAGAGGAGAGAATTTACCAAACATACAATTACAAGAAAATCCTTCTCTTGTATTTGACGGTAAAGAGTCTAAAGTTTTATTTGTACGACCAAATCTCTGCATGCACAAGGCTGGAATTCCAAATGCAAACGAACACAGAGATCAACTAATGATACAACTGAACCCAGCAAAAAACTGGTCTTACAGAGAAGACTTATTTAACATGCAGTACCAAAGAGAACCTACGCTTGCCTTCATTAAAAATACTCTAAGAAAGAAAATAACTTTAACTTAAATACTGTTAGATGATTGATAAATTTTCACTGTTTCAGATACGACCTTGCAAATAGAAAATTCTTCCTCAGCAAGCTTACGTCCAGCAAGGCCCATACTAACCCTTAAGTTAAAGTCATCTACCAATACCTCAATCGCATCCAGTAACGGGAGCACCCTCCGAGACTCAACAAGCAAAGCATTAGAATGATTATTAGAAAGAATTTCTCTACACCCAGGAACGTCCGTAGTAACTATAGCCCTCCCAATGGCGCAAGCTTCAATTAAAACCTTAGGCAACCCCTCTCTATATGATGGTAAGCAAACTATATTTGCGGAAGCTAAGACTGTATTCATGTCCGATCGGTAACCCCACCACTCGACCCTTCCTTCTTTCACCCATGATTCAAGCTCAGTCCTTGAAATAGCTGAAGGGTTTCCTTCATCCACTTCTCCCACTAGAATCATACGAACATCAGCCCTCTTGTTTTTAAGCAATAAAGCAGCTTCAACAAACTCTAAAACTCCTTTATCTCGTAAAAGCCTTGATGCTAAAATAACCCTACACGGGCCATTATTGTCTTCTTCAACATAAGAAAATTTCTCAAGATCAACGCCTGAACCTCTAATTAGAAATGAATTCTTCTTCTTAATAATATTCAAACTAGACATATACCTCATGTCATCCATATTCTGAAAGATACTCAGTATTCCATCTTTCTTAAGTATAAGTTTATAAAGCCCAATAACGATTAATCTTCTAACATATGATATAAATCCTTTTTGCGTGAAGATATAGCC
Source organism: Halobacteriovorax marinus SJ (assembly GCF_000210915.2). Lineage (NCBI taxonomy): Bacteria > Pseudomonadati > Bdellovibrionota > Bacteriovoracia > Bacteriovoracales > Halobacteriovoraceae > Halobacteriovorax > Halobacteriovorax marinus. Next base: position 357,383 of record NC_016620.1, on the reverse strand, counting down.
AAGACCTGTGAATGCATTAACAATAAGAGGAATACGATTCATTCTGGCAGCAAGAGTTCCATACAATATTGGCTTAATCGTTACATGATGAACAATATCAGGGGATAATCTCTTATAGAGCCTAAAAATGCTAAATATAGATTTAAGCTCTTCAAGCATATGCATACCACTTCTGGAAAGAGGAATATAGTGAAAACCTATTCCTTCCTCTAACAATAAGTCTTTTCCTTCAGTAGTTCCTGAAGCAACATGAACCTCATAACCGAGCTCAATAGCCTTTCTTGCTATTGGCAGCCGATGAGAGATAAAAAATGCTAGAGGATTAACAAAGAAAAGTATTTTTTTCATAACTGCCTATTAAGAAAAGTAGTTAAGTATTTTTTCTGATACGTGTTCAAGCGGAAAGGAATCGCTGCAGTCCCCTCCCTGACAAGTGGTATCCAAAAAGTAGCCCTCTGAATTATGAATGCCATTTTTAATCGCAACAAAACTACAGTATTTTTCAAAGTTATAGACAGTACTCTCATCGTTATGAATTTTAAAATTCTCTACAATCTCTTTTCCATATACAAGTGTGACGAATAAACTATCTCCCCTATTGTCAACAGAGAAGACTTGGTCTCCCGAAGCGCTTGCAACTAATGATGATATAGCTCTTTCAGCGTCCAATGCCCTTGCGGAATCTTTAAATACCATCAGAAAATCACGCGACATTCTTGCTTCAATACGCAAGAAATCTACCTTAACCTCTTCAAAGAAAGACTCATAATCCTTAAGTCTATAATAAAAAATATTTTCACAGCATGGATCCTGATGCAACCCAGTTGCAAGCATCAGATCCCCCCCTTTTTCTAATTCTCTCAAAGTTTGACAAATAATTCTCTCATACAACTTATAAACATCTAAGAGCGGATCTTTCCCTCTTGGTACATACCACTCAGGATTATAATTTTTCCCTTCATAGACCTCTGATGAGAATAAATAGTGATGTTGAATATGTGCAGCTGAATTCAAAAATAACGTTGAAAAGTCCGGTCTCAATTTCTTTACCTTGCAAATATGCATATCCGCTAACAGTAAGTCCAAAAACATCGCTTTATTCCACTTTTTAGACCTAAGGCAAGATAAAATTTTAAAGTATTCTATATAGTTTATAAATCTTGAATACTTTAAAAAACCAACGAAAAGAAAGAATAAAGATCTCAATTCTACACGATGATGAGCATTGTCATTTACAATTTGAGCAATTGAAGCTGAAAGCTTTCGGTCCAGAAAGCCTCCACTTACTTTGGTTTTTGTCCAAGGGTCTGGAATAAAATAAAGAGGATTTCTTAAAGAGTTCCTTCCATTTATTGGAGAAATTGCTCCCACCCTTAAACCCCTATCGCGCTCGAGCTTTTCCCATACCTGAACCTCGCTTGTATTGACAATATCTCCCAAGCGAAAGACTCTGTGCTCCTCGAACGCCTTCCCTGTTCTTGCAGACACCCACTGAATCCAAGGCTCACAAGCACTATAATCCACCTCAACACTAGTTTTTGAAAGCCTATATTTACTTAAAATTTTTTTAAACCCTTCAAGTTTCCCAAGAGCAATATATTTTTCTACGTATGAGAAATTGACCTCATTTAGCTCTATAAAAAGTAATCTCTTCATAAATCCCCACCAACTTAAGTTTACAAAACTAGACCTTCAAGCCAGCTATCCTCACTGCTTCCCCAACCTAGGACTCTCACTTCGACCAAAGTAAAAATACTCGAAACGAGAATAAAATCTAGATTTAGCAACTTATTTTCCAACTAGACGGATAGCCCTCATTAAACATAACTATTTTTTAGAGTTTCCATACAATCAGTTAAAAAAAAATCATTTTATTATTGTAATAAAATGATATCTTTAACCCATTGTCCATAACTAGGTATTTTATAATGAATAAGAATAGCGCTTGCAAACAAGTTCGTAAAGACATCGTCCGAATGGCCCTACAGAGCAAGACAGGACACATAAGCTCAGCATTATCAATGGTTGAGATTCTCGTTTGCTCTTTTTTCAACATGAGAAGTGGAAAAGATAAGTTCATACTTAGCAAAGGACATGGTGCACTATGCCTTTACGCAACATTGAAATATTTTGAGTATATGACTGACTCTGACATCATGAAATACCACAACAAAGAATTTAGTTTTACATCCTTTATCAGTGACCCCTTCCCAGAGGGTGTTTTTTTCACCTCTGGCTCTCTAGGACATGGGCTATCAGTAGCTGTCGGCTCGGCACTCTCTGATCGCCTAAATGGAAACAACTACAGAACGATTTGTGTAGTTTCAGACGGAGAACTTCAAGAAGGAAGCATATGGGAAGCAGCACTATATGCAGGAGCGAACAAACTTAACAGCCTTACAGTAATTATAGACAACAATAAGCTCCAAGCTTTTGGAGAAACTGATGACGTTGTACCAATGGGAGATATCGCTCAAAAATTTACAAGCTTTGGTTTCCACTCAATCTCCATTGATGGCCATGATACAAATGCGATAAACCTTGCCCTAGAAACAAACACTTTTGACAAACCACTTGCAATTATAGCAAACACAACAAAAGGAAAAGGGATCAGCTTCATGGAAAACTCTTTAAGCTGGCACTACCTACCAATAACTGAAGAGCTGGAAAAAGTAGTAAAAAAGGAGATTGGACTATGAAAAATGCACTCCTAAACTCAATCTCCAACAGACTTAAAAATGATAAAGATGCAATTTTCCTAACTGCAGATCTTGGCTTCATGCTCCTTGAAGAACTACAGGAAAACTTTCCAGATCAATTTTTCAACGTAGGAATCTCTGAAGCAAATATGATTGGCATAGCAGGAGGCCTTGCTAGAACAGGAAAGTCCGTCATATGCTACTCTATGAGCCCCTTCGTAACATTAAGATGCCTAGAACAGGTGCGAATGCATTTATCTATCGGACAACAAGACATTACCCTAATTGGTGTAGGTGCCGGATATGCATATGGACCACAAGGGTGCTCGCACCACTCAGTAGAAGATCTCGGCGTGATGCTATCCATGGCAGGCATTAACATATACTCCATTATGTCTCCGTCTGACCTAGAAAGAACCGTAAAACATCAAGCAAAATATAAAAAACCCTCATACATAAGAATTGGTCGATCTGAGCCGTTCGCACTCAAAAATTCTAACTCCAAGATCATTGAAATTGACTTGATCCTAACAAACAAATCGACACAGAATGACCATATTCAAGTTTTTACAACAGGCTCAATGACCAACTATGCCACAAAAGCATTTGAATCCATATCTTCAGAATTAAATAGCAAGTTATCAATATACAACATAACCCAGCTTAAGCCATTTCCGACAGAGTGCTTACTAAAAGCCATAGGAGAGAACTCAAAAATACTAACCCTTGAGCAAAACATTCTCAATGGAGGACTATCATCACTAATTGCAAATCAAGTACTACAAAATCAATTAAAAATAAAATCTTTTAATTCACTTAATCTACCTGATGAGTTTATAAAAAAAGCTGGATCAGAAAAAGACCTAATGAGACTTGCGGCAATTGATGAACTATCCATAGCTAAAAAAATTCGAGAGATTGACAATGAATAGAGCCCATTATGACGTTTCTGTTGTGGTCCCATGCTACAAGGATGAAGGAAACATACTAGAGCTTTACGCCAGACTATCGTCAACACTTAAAGACAAGCAACTTACCTATGAAGTTATTTATATCAACGACGGAAGCCCAGACAACTCCAAAGAAGTTCTGAACTCTCTAGCTGATAAACACCCAGAGCTTACAGTAATACACCACAGTAGAAACTTTGGATTAATGAGTGTCTATGACACAGGTGCAAAACAATCTCTTGGAGACTGTGTCATCTTTATGGATGGAGACCTTCAGGACCCTCCAGAGGTAATTCCAAAGTTTATAGACAAATGGAGAGAGGGTTACGACGTTGTATACGGCCAAGCAATAAGTAGAGACGAAAAGCTCCTAAGAAAAATCGGCTATTGGCTCTTTTACAGACTCTGGGACAAACTTTCAAACTTCGAAATCCCTCACGACTCAGGAGACTTCTCCCTCATAGACCGAAAAGTTGTGGATGTAATCAACCAGCTCCAAGAAAAAGAGAGGTTTTTCAGAGGACTTAGAGCATGGGTAGGCTTTAAGCAAACATGTGTCCCATTCCACAGAGACAAACGATTTTCCGGCACAACCACCCAATCATTATATAACTATCTGTCCTGGGCTATTTTCGCTATAACATCCTTCTCCCACAAACCACTAAGGTTTCTATCACTAATTGCAGTTGTCACAGCAGGGATTAATATTCTCTGGTTTCTGAGCCTCCTCTTAATGTATATCTTCAACATTAAAGGACCAGAGGGCTACCTAATGCTTATATCTCTCAACTTGATCCTAGGAAGCCTCCTTCTAATATGCCTAGGCACAATCTCAGAGTATATCACAAGAATCTACTCCGAAATAAAAAGAAGACCAACTTCAATAATAAGTGAAACCATCAACTGCCATAGGCTTAACTTTTCTGAAAATAATAAACCCTAAAGTCACAGACTTTAGGGACTTTAATAAATGTAGGATAAACTGGCACAACTTCCGAAGATAAAAGCTCAAGATCAACGGCAGAAGAGACCAGCTTATCTAACTCCTCCTTACTCCTAAGAAACTTACCCTGCTCCAGCTTCATAAAAATTCTATACATCAAAGGATCCGAAGAACTAGTCTCCAAAGGATCGGTTATTAAAAGTCTACCGCCAACAGAAACAAGTTCACATGCAGACCTTAAAAGCTCCACCAATAACTCATCAGAAACATGATGCAACATTCCTGGCAACATAACTAGGTCAAACTTCTCCTCCCTGCTCATTTTCCTCAGATCAGCACAAACAAAGCTGACATTCTCTATATTTCGAAACGACTTCTTTGCATACCCTATCACCCTACTATCAATATCAACCCCTAAATACGTCATATTATGATACGGAGCAAAAGCAGGAGTAAGATTCCCCAAAGAGCACCCCACCTCAAGCACAGAACTTTCATTATTATAGTACCTTCTCAACAGCCTTCTTTTAGCGAAAGTCGCACCAATAGTAATTTGAAACAATCGCCATAAATTAGAAAATGTAGATTGATTAATTCTCACAAAACCCCCATCTTAAAAACTAAACTACTTCTTTTGAACGAGATAGCAAAATTGTGCTCCAAATGGTATCCAGAACATAAACCTCTCGAAAACACGAAACAACTTGGGTCGAAACGGAAAAAAACCAATATAAGATACACTAGAGCACTGAAAATCTCTACTACTGAAAACACTATCTAGCGCTCTACGATTTAAAAGAGACGCGTCTTTATCCTCTTCACAGTTCGAAACAATATATCTTGTCGCAGGATTCAAGGGGTTATGCTCAAATACAAAGATCCATCCACCACTACGAAGTAAGTTTCTACATTGAGTCGAAAACTCCTCCCTCTCTTCCGGAGGCACATGATGAAGAACATTTACAATCACAATAATATCGAATTCTTTTTCCTTTTTCAATTCCTTCAAACTTGAGAAAATGGAGACCTCAGGATTTCGTTTCGCAGCAAGGTCTGCACTTTCCAAACTAATATCAAAACCACACACATCATTACTAAGATCCTTCAGGTACTTTAGAGTCTCTCCAACCCCACAACCAAAGTCCAAGATTCGAGGATTATCTCCAATTCCCAAGGACGGTAATCTACGCCTAAATTCATCTATTTTTAATTTTGTAAAAAAAGTAATATCCAAACCAGACATAGAAATATTTTCATTAACAATATCCTCATAAGTGCTAGGAGACTCATCAAAAACATTCTTCTTTTTCATTGCAATCCTTAAATATTTTCTGAGATTTACATCTCTTCACTTCTAAACCACAGCACAGATTAAACACTTGTAAATTAGAAATTACCAATATAAAATGATCCTCTATGATAGAGAAACACAAAAACTACTTTTTTATATCAAGTGTTGCTATCTTTATATTTTCAAAATTTCTTTTCGTATCAACTGTTGAGCTTTCAAGAAAACTTCCCACCGAGGCAGATGATGCATACATGTATACCTCGAGAGTTAATATTCTCAACAAATGTGCAAAAAATGCCTGCAACAGCATTGAGGGCATCAAGTCTGATATTAATTCAAGATCCAACTCAGAAGAAATAGCATTTAGAAAAGCAGTTGACCGAGCAGGCGTACTAGTAGTCTACAAGCCTCTTTACACCCTACTACTAAAAGCACTCAATACTTTCTCTAGTGACATAACAAAGACATACAAAGTATTTAGAATACTTTCTGTGATCTTTATATCTAGTGCAATTGCATACTTAATTTACCTCCTATTCCCTAAGTTTATTGCAAGCTGTCTACTTATTATAACAAGCCCTGCAATTTTCAAGGCCCAGGGGATACATATAATGGTTCCCTCAAATCTAGCTCTAGGAATTTCTGCAGTCTCATGGGCGCTAGCAATCAAAAGAAAAAGCATTATACTAATTATAATAATTTCTGCACTATCTATGTTGTGCCACCCAATGGGAAAACTATATAGTCTTGTTACAATAATGCTTACAGTTTTCAACAGTGAGGAAAAGCTCTTAAAAAGCCTCCTGAGAAATTCTTTATTCATTCTTATCACGGCCGCAGCCCTACTTATCCCTATCTTAGTAAAAGACGTTCCACTTAGCTTCAGCCTCCCCACTGCAGACAACAAGGACATCTTTACAATTTTCCTTAATAACCTCTCAATGGCTTTCGGGAAACTTAATAGTGCCTCTAGCATACTTCAATGTAGCTTAACCCTACTTATAGTCCTTACGGCTAATTACTTTCACAAGAAAAACCTCATAACAAGACCCTCCCTTCTCTTTAGCTACGGTATTATTTTACTTGTTTTTCTCTCTCTTTTTCATAACCTCCCAAGGTACCCTCTCGAGCTATTTAATAGAGTTGAACTTATTTTTAGATTTTTAAAATACGCCTGGATCTTACTCCTAGCCCAATTCATCATAAGCTATATTCCAAGGACCTTCAGTAAGCCTCTAGAAAACACAATCAAAGGAATCGTAATAAGTCCTGTTCTTGTATACTTTTCAATTTTAATGATTACTGATACCAAGACTTACTTTCTATCAATGAATAAAAGAATCGATAGACATAACTACCAGCAGTCAACAGAATTCATTAAACACATTGACAACCACCTTTTACAGACTGATCTATACTTAATTAATGACGAAATTTTATTTTATATGTACCTCTCCTATGGAAACCTAGACAAAAGGATTGTTTTTTTAAAGATGCTATCCCCTGAAAACCTAAAAGAAATTACCAATAAATACATTGGAAAAAATGTGTACATCACTCAAACTTCATACAATACAAAAACCACCCCCTACACGATCGAGAGCAAGCCAGTGTTTGAAAGTAATGGATATCGACTTTACAAGCTCTCAAAAGATCAGTTAGTTATAAAGAAATCGACAAAGGTAAATATATGAAGGGAATAATTTTAGCCGGAGGAACAGGTACAAGACTTTATCCTGCAACCCTCCCCATAACAAAACAACTTCTTCCAATCTACGATAAACCAATGATCTACTACCCATTGTCAATACTTATGTTAAGTGGTATTAGAGAGATACTAATCATATCTACCCCTGAAGATCTCCCCTTATACAAAAAATTACTTGGTTGTGGAGAAAGATGGGGACTTAAGCTATCATACGCCGAGCAAAAAAAACCAGATGGACTCGCTCAGGCGTTTATCATTGGAGAAAGCTTTGTTGGCAACGACAAGGTATGCCTAGTACTTGGAGACAACGTGTTCTACGGAACAGATTTATCCGAAAAGCTCCAAAAGGCAGTAAAGCTCAATAATACCTCCGCAGTAATCATGGCATACCACGTTCAAGATCCCAAGAGATATGGAGTAGTTGAGTTCTCAAAAGACAAACAGGTAGTAAGCATTGAAGAAAAGCCTCATCACCCTAAATCAAACTATGCAGTTACAGGAATCTACTTTTACGACAATAGCGTTATAGAAATAGCTAAAACTATTAAACCCTCTCCGCGAGGAGAGCTAGAAATAACTGACATAAATAAGGAGTACATGAAGAGAGGGGCACTTTCAGTTGAACTACTCGGCAGGGGAATAGCCTGGTTTGATACTGGTACACACGAAAGCATGCTTGAGGCGTCCACCTTTATTTCAACAATTGAAAAAAGGCAAGGTCTCAAGATTTCTTGTCCAGAAGAGATTGCCTACAACAAAGGCTACATCTCTAAACAAAAACTAAAGACTCTTGGTGAAAAACTTTCAAAGAGTCAGTATGGGCAATACATTCTAAACCTAGTTAAGGAATAATATGAAACCAACAATTATACTTACAGGATGTGCAGGCTTTATAGGAAGTAACTTTGTCAACTCAATTGCCCAAATAAATGAGATAAGGAAAGCATACAACTTCTTAATTATAGACAACCTTACCTATTGCGGAATATATGAATCAATTAAAGAGTCTATTGATAACAATGAACACCTTTCCTTCAAAAGGATCGACATCAGAAACCCATCTGAAGTCGCTGAACTTAAAAAGATTAAAAACCCTCATGGAATTATACATTTTGCAGCTGAATCCCATGTTGACAACTCAATCAAAAATCCCAATATATTTATTGAAACAAACATAATCGGAACGTTAAATCTACTCAACTTATCACTAAAACTCAGAGAAACAAATTCCAACTTTCGATTCCTACACATAAGCACTGATGAGGTCTACGGCTCCCTAAGAGAACTTGAAAATGCTTTTACAGAAAATCATCAAATCAAACCAAGCAGCCCCTACAGTTCCTCAAAAGCAGGCTCCGACCTTTTAGTAAAATCATATTTTCATACATACTCACTCAATACTGTTATTACTCGCTGTTCCAACAACTATGGCCCTTTTCAGTTTCCGGAAAAACTTATTCCTAAAACTATAATCAATGGACTAAGCGGTATGCCAATACCTATTTATGGAAACGGAATGAATATACGTGACTGGATTTATGTAGATGATCATAATAGAGGAGTTTGGGCTGCATACACCAAGGGAAAATCTGGAGAAACTTACAACCTAGGAGGAGAATGTGAAAAAAGAAATATAGAGATTGCTAAGAATATTTTAAAAAGAATAAATAGAAGTGAAGATTTAATTATATACACCGAAGATAGACTTGGACACGATTGGCGCTATGCTGTTGACATTAAAAAATCTCAAGAGGAACTTAGTTGGAAGCCGAAAACTTCTTTCCCCGAAGGAATAGACAAAACTATTGAGTGGTACAAAGAAAATCAGAAATGGGTACAGCTAGCACAAGCAAGGATCATATAATATCAATTAAGTGTACATAACATGAAGCACAACTCAAGGAGTCCCCTCACTACTACACTTCTTAAGTCTAAAAATTGTCCAAACTCCCATAAGCAAAAATAAGTTCTCTCCATCTCCAAAGGTGTACTGAAATAATCCAGAAGTAAGAAAGCTTACCACAAATGGAAATGTTAGAATGCCTGTAAGATCTTTTCTTTTATATGACTCCATTAACCACGTAACAAAGAAGCCGAGAGTACAAATAAACCCTACAATTCCCGTTGACGCTAAATGCTCCAGAATATTATTGTGGGCATGTCCCCCAAAATCTGGATAAGCTATATTATACTTCTTTTTTATTTCTTTTACATTTGGCTCAAAGTTTCTATAACCCCAACCAAAGAGTGGTCTCTCCTTGAAAGCAGCGTACGCCGTCAGATAGAAGGCAATTCTCTGATCATTGGAAGTAGATCTATTGCTCACCATGTCTTTTACTGTGCTACTTGTAAAAAATGCAGTTGTGACTAGAGTTATTAAAACTACAATTGAAACTAGGAAGACCTTAATATTTTTCTTAAAAAAGAAGGCCCCAACACCTGCGATATAGCCAAGCCATCCTCCTCTAGCGAAAGAAAGCACAGTACCAACTAATCCAAAGAGTGTGGCGATATATAAAAGGGGTCTGTTCACAATATTTTTCTTTAGAAATACAAGTGAAGTCATAAGAACAGCAAAAAGACTTACTCCATAACCATAAGTCATATACATTCCGTACAGACCACATGCTCTTGTCGAATGACAAGCTGACTTCATCTTTATTGGATTAAAGCCAGTATAGAGACCAATTAGGCCTGAGATAGTAGCTACCGTTGTTGCAATCAAGAAAGTATTGATGAGAATATTCTTCTTTTTTGGAGATAGGTCTTCATCAATGAGTCTTTGCACTGCAAAGACTCCAAGCCATGGAATAATGAAGTATTTAATTTTAAAGAGATTCTTTAAAGGATTCTCTAGGATATCTAAATTAAAGATTACTGAGAGAATAATAGACCCAATCATAAGAAGTAGAAAAACTGAACTTCCAGATAATTCAATTGGTTTTTCTTTCTTAATAAAGTCTTTATAAAAAAAGTAAACACCCGGAATAATTAAGAGTACATGACTGATCGCACTTATACTTACCGAAGTAAAGATTCCAACAGCAAGAATAAATAAAGATGCATAGGTAAGTTTAAGTGAGATTTTGTGCATGATATAATTTCCCTACAATTCTCTTTCCCAATCTAGTGCAGTTTTTACAATTACACTTAGATCATTATATTTAGGTTTCCACCTAAGCTTTTTTGAAATCTTTTCCGTTTTTGACATTAACACAGGAGGATCACCATCCCTTCTTGGAGCAACTTTAACTCTAAAGTTCACTCCTGACACCCTCTTTACAACATCAATAACCTCTTTAACGGTAAATCCATTACCATATCCACAATTCATTACTTCAGACTTACCACCACCAAGAAGATAATCAAGAGCATCTAAGTGGGCCCGAGCCAAATCATCAGTATGAATATAGTCCCTTATACAGGTTCCATCTCTCGTCTCATAGTCGTCTCCAAAGATTAAAAGTTCTTCTCTTTTTCCAAGCGCCGCTTCACAAGCAAGTTTTATAAGATGAGTTGAAAGAGGGGAACATTGCCCAACTCTTCCGTCAACACTTGCACCTGCAACATTGAAGTATCTTAAAGCAATATATTCAAAGTCCTTATGAGCTTTTGCTACATCTTGTAACATCCATTCTGTCATCAACTTAGTTCGTCCATATGGGTTAATCGGATTTGTTGAAGTTTCTTCAGTACAAACTCCACCCGCAGGCTCCCCATAAACAGCAGCAGTTGATGAGAATATAAATTTATTAATATTATTTTCTACACAGAGATTAATTAGGTCTAAAGTATTTTGAGTATTATTATTATAATACTTTAAAGGATTTTCAACACTCTCTGGAACAATTATAGACCCAGCAAAATGAAAACAAGCATCAAATCTTTCTTCTTGAATCAATCCCTCTAGTTTCTCAATATCCTCTAGCTCACCGACAACTAAGCGCCCAAAGGTTACACTCTCCCTTCTTCCTGTAGATAAATCATCGTAAACAACGACTTCATGCTCGGTTGATCGAAGTAAATTTACAATATGTGAGCCAATATACCCTGCTCCTCCGGTAACCAAAATCTTAGCCATTTTTACTTTCCATAGTCTTTTCTACTAAATGTTTTATTTTCTCTATGAATTTTTCTCTCGAAAACTCTTCCGCTCTAGAATAAAGATTAGACCTTACGAAGACTTTTTTCTCGAAATCTGCGACTGCACCAATTAAGCCTGCTTTATCTTGCTTATCAAAAAATACAGCAACATCATCATTCAATGTTTCAAGTACACCACCAAACCGATATGCGATAACTGGTGTCCCACTGGCCAACGCCTCTAACGGAGTTATCCCAAAATCCTCAGTACCAGGAAAGACTAGGGCCTTAGCTCTTGAAAAGTGTGTTACTACTTCTTCTCGTGACAAATTTCCTAAAAATTCAATATTTTCATTAGCAATTTCTTTAAGATAATCCTCTTGTTGGCCTGAGCCAATAATTTTTAATTTCTTACCTAGTTTGTTAAATGCACTTATCGCCAAGTCTACTCTCTTGTTTGGAGCAAAAGCCGTTACCATTAAATAATAATCTTCTTTTTCTGCCGGGCTTTCTTGGTTCTCTTTAAAGTCTTTTAGGTCTACAAATGGATGAATGACATCACAATCTAATTGATAATATTTACGAATTCTTTCTTGAACAAAATTAGCATTTGCAATTGGAACATCAACATTTGAATTACTTTGCAAATCCCATTTAATTAAGTAGTTTTTAAATATCATTGCTCCAAGTCTTTGATAAAAAGGTGCTTCCTTACCAAAATAAACATCAAACTGATCATACAAATACCTCATTGGACTATGGATATAGCTAATATGCTTTGCCCCACTTGGCTTGCGAACTCCCTTTATTACACAATGAGAAGAACTTATAACTAAATCGGCATCTTCAATAATCTTTAAACTTTGTGCAGCAAGAGGAAACAAGGGAAGAAATTTTCTGTAGTGTTTTTTTACTCCAGGTATATAGTTTAAAAATGATGACTTGATTTTTCTATTTTCAATTATAGGACTAGTAGAACCCTTGTCATATATCAAAGTGTATAGTGGAGCATCCGGAAAAATCTCACAAAATACTTCAAGAACGCGCTCTCCACCTCTAAAGCCAGTTAACCAATCATGAAGTAATACGACTTTCAAAGCGTCTTCCCCCCAAGATCAATCATTAACTGAGTATCCACTTTCCATTCTCTAGAAAGCTTACTTTCCATAGAGACATATGAGCAACTTCCCCACTGGATACGCTCAAACAATGTGGGGTTTACTATAAACATTCTCTCTTTTCTAAATTCAAAAGGAACCTCTGAGACTGACTCCCTAAAGATTACCTCTGAAATAAAAGTTTTTTCTGCAATATTTCTAGGGAAGTCATCCTTGTCTCCAACAATATAATATTTTGAAACTTTGGAGAGGTTATAATTTTCTCCCATTCTTTCAATTCGACTTTGCATAACCTTAGAGTGCTTAACTCTTATTGGAATTGATTTTGTCTTAGCGAATGCTCTCTTTTCTCTATTTAAGTACTTTGAAAACTTCATTCCAGGTCGAATTCTCTGAATTAGATCCTTTTGCTTCTCTTCTCTCTTAGCGGCATCTCTGACATGGCCGTAGTGATAAATATGAACATCACTTTCATAGACCTTAGTAAAACCTGAAAACCCTTGTGCGTCTCCGTGATTAACAACATTCGAATTAACTTTTACTGCTCGAATCTCACATGGGTACCATCGTTTATTAATTGCAATTCTATAATGGCTCATCCAAAAGTGAAAATACCTAAAACGAATAGCATCACATCCACTTCTTTCAGCCTCATCAATATCTTTTCTAAGCTGCTCAAAGTCATCTTCATGAATAATTTCATCGCTTTGAAGATAAATTGCCCACGCACCTTCTTCAGACGCATGATTCTCACGTAACTTTGACAATGCAATATTGGTTTGCTCAGAAAAGACTAAACCACCATCACCCATTTTACTCATATCCCAAATAGTCGGGATAACTTCAACCTTAGAGAACTTCTCAACCTCTGCACTGGTACCATCATCATTTTCACCGAGAGCAACATAACACTTGTCCACAAGCGACTCCATACAGTTGAGCATTTCCCTAAAGGGATAGTCGTAGCGGACGCCGTCCTTCATAAATGTGAAGCCATACAAAGTATTCATTCAACCTCATTCTAAAATTATTAAGATTATAACCAACAAGACGTTATTCGGCTATTTTAAAAAATCCTTCACTCCACACCCCCAACAACATCATCTTGATTCTTAGAAAGAACGACTTTCTCCTCTCCAAACTTTCCATTGATGAGCTTTAGAATTTGAGGATTTTGAACACTTCCACCAGTGCAGAGAACTTGATCAATATCCATCTCCTTCAGTTCTGCGAGGAGCAATGCTTCATCAATAGTGTCCATGATTTTATCTAATGGGTCTTGTGCTGATTCATGAAACTTCAATCTACTTAGCTTTGATCCGAACTTAACTCCACTCCTACTATAGAAAAGCTTTTTTTCCATAAATTTTGAAAGCTCAATTTTTGAGAGTTCAACTTCCTTCATAAGATCAAATCCTAACTTTGAATCAAATAGATTTTCCAAATTCATCACCTTTCTTATATCTTCCTCATCCTCCAAAAATTCCAAAGCATCTTCAGTATAGCGAGAGATTTCTTTGCCATTAATAAGGGAGAAAATTGCAGGACTACATAATTGGCTCAAAAGCTTCTTAGATATTCCATGCTCAATTTGACTACCGGGCTTCTTGAATTTAACCCTCGATCCTAACTCTGGTAATATAAAATTCTTCATCAGTGAATAGTCGAAGCTATCCCCTGCTACATTTATTCCACATACGGACAAGATATCAGAAGAGTCGAATTTTCCGTTATTCATTCTAATGGCACTAAAGTCACTTGTTCCCGCTCCCAGATCGGCGACTAGCACATTTAATCCTTTATCAGTCTTTATCTTTACACTTTTAGCTGCTGCTTCAGGCTCATAAGTAAAGCTCACCTCATTAAAGCCCGCCATGCGCAAAAGCCTTCCCAAACTCAGTAACAGCTCCCAAGAGAGTATTACTCGTTCCAAAATCTAATGTGTATTTTAAGACCTTTGCCATATTTTTCCCTTGAATAAAAAACATGACTAACAAGGCAAGCGAGATGGCAACTTTTTGCTCTCGACTTAGAACAAAAAAAGGACGCGATTATAGTATCCATTTATTTCAAATATTATTTACACTCTTCTCGCAGTTAGCTTGAGTCCAAATACGCTGAGAATCTTATTCATTAAGATGAATTATTTTATTTTTGGGTACAAGCTGTCGGTGCAGAGAAGGTAAAACATAGGATGATCACCTTCATTTTTCTCATCACTCAAGATATTGTCTATGTCTTTATATGCTTGATTTAAAATGTTAATTACCTCTGGAACAACATCCTTCTTCACTCTTTTACAGTCAACCCAAAGCATACTATTCCAATCCCCATCAACATATACTTCAAAGCATTCGTCCAACAAAGTTTTACTTATACTTATTGCTGCCTGAGGATCTAGTTTAATAAAGTGATTTACTTCTCCCACAAAACCTTTCATATCAACACTTATAACATTTTCCTCAATCAGCTTTTCTAGTCTCAACTCCCCTATCTCTCCAAAAACTCTCTTTATTTCACTCTTTGTGACATCTTTACAAACAAGAGTATACAAAATGAGAAGTGCAAATTCTCTTTTTTGAATATATATACTTAGCTTATCCCCTGAGTTGACTCCATCTTCAGTTGTGTAAAAGTCTCTAAATGTTTTACTTACAATAGGATAATGCTTACTCAGATAACCCACAATCTCAGCATGCCTCCCAACCCCACCAAGAATCTTTACGACTTGGTCAATCGTAGGATTTGATACGTCTCCTTTTTCAATTCTGTTGAAGGAAGAACTGGTCACACCAAATTTCTTAGCAATTTGCTGACTACTTAAATTAGGATGAGATTTTTTATAGGTTGCAATATGTTCGGCTAAAATATTAGCAATAGTTTTATTTTCCATTACTAAATTTTAATTATCGATGGGAAAATAAACAAGCCTGCAGCAAAGAATATGCTCCAGACTTGCCAATTATTTTTTATTTCTTAAAGAATTCTTTAATTTCGTCGGCCTTAATAACTGTTCCGTCTTTTAGAGTCAGCTCATAAAGGTCAGAGATTTTAACTTCTACTGGATCTGCCTGAGTGATTTTTCCACCACCAGTTCCATTCCCGGACATAGCTTCAGCGACAATTCTAACGTCTCCATTTTGCCTTAGCCTCATCTGTTCCTCTAAAGACTGTCTTTGCTCAGGCTTGACTCCTCCGCCACCGCCTGAACTGCCGACTCCTCCTTTTGCCACAACGTTAGAAGCTGAAAAGAATAATAAAAAGGTCACTGCTATAATTTGTTTCACTGTAAACCTCCAACATTAATAGAATGCTGTTTTCCAGCGCCCGTAGCAATTAAAGAATCGACAGCAAGACCATAGAAGAATTTATCGTTTCCTTCTAGATCAGGGTCACTCAAAATTTCTGATATTTCTCTCTGAGCTTCTTTCATTACGCCAATAATACGCTTCAACGCTTTCTCTTTATTAATTCCGATTGAGCTATAAGCGATATAGTTTTCACCTGATAACATGTTTGAACTGTCAAAACACTGATCAACAGAGTAAGATAACAAATTCTTCAACGTCTCAAACGAAGTATTCAAAATCTTATCATTCTTCCCAATCACACCATCTTCCTCAACGAGGTGGCCCTTTTCAAGAAGGTATTCTAATTCAGAAAGACCCTTGCGACCGAACTCACAGAGAACTTCTTCTCTAGTAGTTCCATCACCTGTTAGTGCCAACAAGATAATAAGGAACTTGTCCTTATCGTTTAGGTGACATTCGAGGTCCTGGGAAATGAACTCCGTGTTTCTTGTGTCGTAGACTTCTCTATAAGTCTCAGCAATTGAAGGATAGTTGGCATCGAGATATTTTAAGATATCACCCGATGCGCCTGTTCCTCTAAGAACTTTTAAAACTTGATCAATTGTAGGAACTCTTACATCCCCATTCTCAATTCGGTTCAATGACGATGACGTCATATTGAAACGTCTTGCTATTTGCGCTCCACTTAAGTTCGGGTGCTCCTTTTTATAGGTCCGAATTCTCAGTGCAAGCGCATCAACAATTGTCTCATTGTTAGATACTGCTGTTTCCATAAGCATTTTGCCCTCACGTATATCGTTGTTGGGTATATACATAGCAAATAACCGAAATTGACCGAATAGAATTTGAAAATATTATATATTTATCAAGAGATTTTAATGTTAGGCAGACAACCTACTGAAAACAGGAAAAATATCGAATTATTCTCTCAATATCGTATATACTAAGTATATGAATAGAAAAGAATTCCTCTCCCTGCTCCTACTGTGCGCAGCTACACCAAAGTCCTTGGCCAACTATGAGGACCAAGACAATCCGAAGCGGCCATCCGCTACTTCTTCAGAGATGAATTACATTCTATTTAGCCTCTATGAGTCTCCTCCAAGGTGGCTCTTTGATCTCCCGCTTAAACCAACAGATAAATCAAAGTTTAAAAGCTCTCCTATGATTGGAACTGAGTTTATCGATGAGCAAGTTCAATACAAGACCATACAGCACCACGGTTTCTATCTTTCATCACTACTTGGTAATGAGATTCCTACAAGTAATGGCCCAGCAGTTAAAATGAAAGAGGTTTTAAATAATGCCCTCGTAATCCGTGGTTGTAATATGAATAAAGATGGCCACGATACGAACTCTAAAGTTTTAGAGTCCTCAAGTGAAGGACAGGTTAGTCTTGGTGGTCAAATTGCTAGCACAAGTCAGAGACCATTTAAGGCCATTGCAGTAAATGGAAATCATGCTGACCTATATAAGGGAGTCATTTCATCCTTCAAAACACCAAGTGGGATTAGCGCTACAAATTGTGTCGATGACCAGAATTATATTAAGCAAATACTCGATCTTTTTAAAAATGATAAAGAAATAAATAGCGAAGAAACTATTAAAACTTTCCTTAGCTCTTTAAGTGAGAAACTTAAGACAAGAGATAGTTTTCACTATCAAAAAATTAATAAAATCAGCAAACTTCCATTTGAAAAAATCTATAAAGAATTTGAAACCCTAAATGCGAAGTACAACAAGCTTATTAAAGCTGCTCACAAGAATTTTAAATTAAAAAATATAACAGACACAGAAATTAAAGGTGTTAAGTTTCCCGCAACATTTCAAATTAATGAAGATAAGTCCACTGACCCACTAGACTACTTGGGAGCGTACCAATTCTTAGATCACATTCTAACAGACAATGATCTAAACAATATTTTCAAAGAGATAAACTACGAATTGCTTGCACAGAGATTTGCGCTGATTGAAATTTCACTAAAGTTTAAACTTACAAATGTTCTAATTATAAATATTGATCCATTTGATAATCTTAAAATATCACAAGCGGCACCACTAAACTCCATTACTCATAAAATAGATGGGGATAAAATTACTTTCTCCGCTAATAAGTCTCTAGGCTTCACTAGTAGTAAAAAGAAGAATTTAGAATTTACAAATGATGCTCACTATATCGGAACTCTTCCGGCCCTCATTGGCTATAGTAAAATCTATCACCTCTTTTCTACGTGCCTCTTTGAGCTTCAAAACACTTTAAAAATCTCTGGGGAATTTAACAAAACTTTAATGCATATTACGAGTGAATTTGAGCGCTCCCCTCAGAAGAATCAAGCGGGAAGTGATCATGGCTGGCAAGGTCACACCTCTACCCTAATAAGTGGAAAGATTAATAACTTCAATATTATTGGATCCATAAAAGAGAGTTCTAGCAATATATTAAAGGATCACTTCTGCACTTGGGGAGAAGCAAATTATCACCCAGGACTTCACAGAGAGATGCGATATGGAGACATAATCACGACTATCGCTGATATTTTCAAAGTAAAATCTACAGAAGGAGGAATCAGTCTAGTAAAAGAGGACCCCAAAGGAAATATCCTTCCTAAATTCAAGGAGGATATATGAAGAGAGTACTCCTTTGTCTGATTCTTATTTCATCTACTCACTCAGAAGAATTGTATTCAAATAGATTTCTAACAGCATCTATTCTAGAGGGAATCTATGGGCCGAGTTCTAAAGATATTATAGAGGACAATATTCTCTCTAGGCCAAATTCATTTGGCGGTCCCTGTTCTTTAATGGAGAAAATTGAAGTTCAAAAAGAGGATCAACTTATAAATAAGTCGAGTCGATTCTATTGTAGAAATGGTATTTCAGAATCTAAGATCTCTCCATTTTCCACAGACTTTCAATCAAGATTTGCACTGACAAAGAAGGCCTGTGATCAATTAGCAGAAAATAAAGATGTATCAAATTACTTGTACAATTCTCTTTCAAGTGCAAATAGCATCGAAGACAAGATCTCGAAGCTCATTCTCAAATTCTACCCAGATATGAGAAACTCCTCTAATTTTGCGAATCAAATTAAAACACAACTTCTAAACTCAAATACATTAAGATTTAATTTCCTTAAAAAGTATTCTCTCACAAAGGGCCTATTCTATAATTTAAACTCAAAGAGTATAGTAGAAAAAGCATCTCATCTTCTCTGTGTCTCAGAGAAATGGCAGAAAATTTCAAAATCAGATAATGATCTTCAAAAGTATATTAAATGCCACAAAATCTTCACCGGAACATCTCCAAAGAACGACAATAAGAGACTTATTGCAATTAAAGAGAAAGAGATGAGCGCAGAGATGGCCTGCCAAGAATTAATCGAGACAGCCAAACTAGGAAAAGAGAGTAAAATAGCAACTCCTTTAAAAAACCTTGAAGGCCAAAAAGTATTAAGAACATTTCAATCTTTCCATAACTCTTGGTTTCCCAATTATATGGCCTACATGGCGGATGACTCTCCTATTCTCTACGATATTGTAGAGCTTGAGGAGCCTGCTTTTTTCTTAACCAGAGCATTATTTAACTCTAACTTCTCCTATTCAACTATTGTTCAAGGAAGTGACACATTAAAAGGTATCAGAGAATCAGATCACAACTCAGACTTCTTAATCACAGCAGGAAGCGATGAGAAAATAAAGAAGAGAGAAGAGTATAAAGTCATGCTCTCAAAAACTGATTCAACGACATGGTCTCCCACACATCTAGATAGAGGAACTCTTATTGGTGTAACAGAGGTTAAAACGAAGGACATTCTTCCCGCCCATAGTAACCAACTATTCTTTCCTGTTTTCTCATCTACTCCGGTAGATATTCATAAAAGTATTGGAGGAGGAATTCTTGGAAGTAATTCATATATTCTTTTTAATAATGGTAGGCCTCACGGAAATATTTCAGATGGAAAAAAAGTGCTCATGAGGGCCTATTCAAAGAACCTAATTAGAGACTTACTTTGTAGAGACCTTCCAGTAATTTCTCCCGAAGATTCTATTGGCTTTATAAATAAGAAATCAAAGCTAAGCTGGAGCCAAGATAAGAACTGTATGTCCTGTCATGCGACAATGGATACTATGGCCGGATTGCTTAGAAATGCAGAATTAATTATTAATGATGTCTCAGAACAAGGAAGCTCCCATATCAAGTATCACCAAGGGACAAAGAGTGCACCAAAGAACGCGATGCTCTTTGATACAATTAAAGACTATCATCTCACTAAGGCAAGCGGCTCCTTTGTTTATAGAGATATCGAAAATAACTTCATAAACACTAAAGTTAATAACCTAGATCAACTTGGCTCACAAATTTCTAAAACAAGAGATTTCTACGCCTGTGCTACAACACGCTACTTCAAATTCCTCACTGGTAAGGATATCTCAATTACCCAAATTAATGATCTCAAAGATTCCGAGTTGAAAGAGTTTATTAATACTGAAATCTCCAATTTTAAACAACACCAAGATTTACAGACGCTCATAAAACGTATAATTTCTTCTAAATGGTTTTAAAATTCTCAATGAAGGTAATTGGATTAAGCTATGACAGATCAAAAGAGAATTTACTTATTGTCCTTTTTTGTTTTTATTTTAACATCACTCTTATCCATCGGCTTTCTTCATCCAGATGAGCAGTACTACACCCTAGACTTCGCATTTTACAAACTCGGCATCCTTGATCAGCTACAGACTTGGGAGCTAGAGACAAAAATTCGCCCATGGACACTTCCCTACCTCTACGTTGCTCTACTCGCACCTTTTAAGTTTTTAGGACTAGAAAATCCATTCGCGCTTGCAACTATCGCAAGATTATTTTCAGCATGCCTAGGATTTTTTACTCTGTTCAAATTTATACAAATCTATAAAGAGAAGCTTCCAAAAGTACAGAGCACACTCTTTGAAATATTTGCCCTTTTCTTTTGGCCAATCGTCTTTATGAGTTCAAGGACCTCTTCCGATAATATTTCGACGTGTGTTCTACTACTCGGATTCTTAACAATTCAAAAGGAAATTTCAAAGAAGAGTCTTTTACAAGGAGGGCTTCTCCTAGGACTTGCTTTCTCACTCAGGCACCAAACGGGAATTCTTTCTCTGGCCTTTGGACTATGGATACTCATCAGAGAAAAAATGTGTCCCATCACATGGCTTAAGTATTTCGCGAGCTCAATAACAATAGGAGTTCTCATTGGTCTTGGTTTTGACTTTCTAGGTTACTCTCATTTTACTCTAACACCTATTAACTACCTTACAGAAAACCTTATAAAAGATAAGATAAGCTCTTTTGGCGTTAGCCCTTGGTGGGGATACTTCTCACTTACTTTAAAGAAATTAAATATTTTTGGACTTCTCTTTATTGCTAGTTCATTAGTCTTCATTAAAAAGTTCCCTAAAAGCTTAGAGGCGACACTCTTTATCGCATTCTTTATTTTCCACAGTATGATTGGACACAAGGAGCTGAGGTTTATTTACCCACTGCTTTGGATCTCCTTGTATATGTGCTTTAGGATTATAAATTTTAAAAATTATAAGAGAGTATTTATATTTCTCTTTTCCATTAACTTAATAGGTGTTGCAATCGTTAGCTTTAAGCCGGCCTATACACCCTTAAAGTTTTATAAATTTCTCTATCACTTTAAAGAGGGCTCTCCCCTTACTGTGCATATTTTTAAAGATAGAAAAGGCCGCTACCCTGAACTTGAAATGGAAGTATACAAGAGAAAGCAGCTCACCCTAACAAAGGATCAAATCCCTACAGCGGGAAGCTTCTACACTTTTACAACAAAGTATAGCGACCTAGAACAACTTCGAAGAAGTTATAACTGTGAGCTTAAATACCTTTCCTATCCTGAATGGGTTCTAGAGTATAACTTTTTTAAATGGAGAGATCGCTCAAATATATGGGCACTCAATCATTGTTCACAATAATATCAAACACTTAAAAAAGTGCGTTTGTCACCATGTCTGCATAAGAGCTGTGAAGTATCCAATACTTACACAAGGAGATGAAATGATTAACGCATTAAGGTATACTGAAGAACTAGAGAAGGCCGGCTTTACTTCAGAGCAGGCTAAAGTTTCTGTCAAAACTTGGATGGATCTTATGAATGCAAACTTTGCAACAAGAGAAGACCTTAAAGATCATCAATACGTAACTTCTGCGCAGCTCAAAGATATGAGTCACTTTATTGATAAGAGATGCGATCAACTTGAAGATAAATTCGATAAACGTTGTGATCAAATCGAAGATAAATTCGATAAACGCTGTGATCAAATCGAAGATAAATTTGATAAGCGTTGTGATCAAATCGAAGATAAATTCGATAAACGCTGCGATCAACTTGAAGATAAATTCGATAAGCGCTGTGATCAACTCTCTAAAAGATTTGATGATGTCGATTTAAGATTTGAGCGTGTCGAGGATAAGATTGAACGCCTCGATGATAAAGTTGAGCGTTTAGAGTCAAAAGTTGTTAATAAGCTCGGAGCACTTATGATTATCCTCTTTGGCTTGGCGACAACAATCATGAAAGTTTAATTTACAAAAATCGAATAACTACTCTGAAAACATTTTCCCGACTCTAAGGTGATTAATCCCTCTTTCTCAAAGAAATCATTCTTAGAGTCTACTCCATCGGCAACACCACTCCACGGCTCAATTGAAACAAATGGCGCTCCATCAGGGGCCCATAGACCGAGATAGGGACAGTGCTCAAACTCGACGACGACAGATCTTGAGTTTGATGTATTCTTTAAGCTTACCTTAGAAGAGGCAATATCCTTAAAGATTAGAGCATCATGCTTAAATAACTTCTCAGTTAAAGGAATCTTTTTTCCTTTAAACATTCTTCTATCTGGAGCCCCATGAAAATTAACTAACCCATTTTCTAGATAGTAAGCTCCACCATACTCCTCTTCTTCAAATTCAATATAATAATCAGAAGCCTTATCCCCTTCATCTAGAGGTACATTAAAAGCTGGGTGCGATCCTATTGAGAAGAGCATATCTCTTCGATCTACATTTCTCACTTCGTAGTCGACAAAGAGCTTTGGCCCATAAACTTTAAACTTCACTTCTAGAACAAACTTAAAAGGGAAAACCTTCAAAGTTTCTTCAGTATACTCAAGCTTGAAGTGTGCTGAGTCCTTCTCCGCTCTGACAACTTGAAATTCCATATCTCTAGCAAAGCCATGTTGAGACATTGAGTAATACTTATTCCCCATGCGGTACTTATCATCTAATAACTTTCCTACAATAGGAAAGAGAATGGGAGCCGAGCGCTTCCACCACTTCTCATCAGATTGCCAAAGGTATTCTTTATATGACTCTGTATCCAGTAAGCTCTTGAGCTCTGCCCCAGAGGTAGAGATTTTTGCTTGTATGTATTCACTTGAAATTTCGACTAATTCTGACAAAGCTCACTCCTAAGCTAACATCAAATATTCCTCCATTTTAGCAAAGAATTAAAATTCATTCCACGATCTTTTATATATTTGATTTTTGCCAAAGAGTGTCATTCCCTCTAAGATGGAATAAATAAAAAACAAGGAATTTAAATGCAAAGTGCTAAGAAGCCAGGTCTCATGGTGTCACTCATCCCCGTAATCATCCTCATCTTTCTACTCGTTATCAATGTAATTATATTTAAAGATGATGCTACCGGCGGAGCCAACCAAATCGCCCTACTAACCACCGCCTTCATTACCGCCCTCATTGGAATTTTCCACCTAAAAGTTACATACGATCACATAGAAAAAAGAATTATTCACTCCATTACGACTTCCCTTTCAGCACTGATTATACTCTTTGTTGTTGGTACGCTCATTGGTATTTGGATTCTCTGTGGAACAGTTCCGGCCATGATCTACTTCGGTCTAAAGCTCATTAACCCTGCAGTCTTTCTTCCTGTGGCCTGTATTATTTGTGCCATTGTCTCACTCTCCACAGGGTCCAGTTGGTCCACGACCGGAACAGTGGGAATTGCCCTAATTGGTATTGGAGAAACTCTAGGTCTTCCGTCAGGGGCAGTTGCTGGCGCTGTTATATCGGGATCATACTTTGGAGATAAAATGTCCCCTCTTTCTGATACTACAAACCTCGCCCCTGCAGTTGCTGGGGTAAATCTCTTTGATCATATTAGACACATGGTTTACACCTCGGGACCTGCTATTATTCTCGCAGTTATTGGCTTCACAATTCTTGGATTCAGCTACGAGACTCATAGCTTAAATACTGAAACTGTTGACCTTATGCTTTCAACCATTCAAGAGAAGTTTGATATTTCTCTTTGGCTCTTCATTCCACCTATAATCGTACTTATTCTTGTTAGAAAGAAAGTTTCTGCACTACCGGCCATTACGATTGGTGTTTTCATTGGGATTATTACGGCCCTCATTTTTCAAAGAGATATGATGGTTGAGTTAGCTGGAGGTGATAGCAGTCTTCAGGCCTACTACACTCTTATAACAAAAGTTACTTACGAAGGTTTTATCATTGATACAGGACACGAGACGATTAACTCTCTTCTTAATCGTGGTGGAATGAGTGGAATGCTCTCTACTGTTTGGCTTATCTTTTCAGCAATGGTCTTTGGTGGGTCACTAGATGCGACAGGAATGCTAGAGAAAATCTCTAGTGCGATTTTAAAGATGGTAAGAGGAACGGGATCACTAATTGGTGCAACTCTTGGAAGTTGTTTAGTTCTAAACGCAACTGCATCTGATCAATATCTTGCGATTGTTGTTCCGGGGAAAATGTTTAGCGATGCTTATGATAAATATGGACTAGATAGGAGAAATCTCTCTAGAGCACTTGAAGATGCAGGAACTGTGACTTCTGTTCTGATTCCTTGGAATAGTGGTGGTGCCTATAATTCAGCAACACTAGGAGTCGCGACGCTGACTTATCTTCCATATTGTTTTTTCAATTTACTCTCTCCAGTTATCTCACTTTTATTGGCGACGATGAACTGGACAATTATCAAGAAGATTGAAGAAAAAGAGCAGCTCTAGGCCGCTCTTATTTTATACCTGGGATATAACCTCGATCGATTTTTTCGCCATTACTTTTACGGCCATAATCATCGAGGTAATTCTCATCTAATATTTTAATTCTCTCCAATTTATTTTCCATAGTTTCCCACATTGAAATTCCAGAATCTTCACCATCCTTTAGAATTAACTTTGTTAACTTGCTGATGGAGTGTCCTCCTCTAACAATGGCTTCTGTGAAACTTACAGAGTAATCTCTAAATGAGCTTATCTTCTCACCTTTGTAGCGAAGGTTTTCAATTACGTAACCTTTGTCAGTCTCTCTCTTAACGTCAAAAGTAATCCCTGAAACATAGAGCGGAAGACCTGTTCTCATAACAATTTTAAACAGAGTTTTAACAAGAGCACCATTTAAGTTTGCAGTATAAACGTTGTATCCATACTTATGATCAAATTCAAACGTTCTTGGGTTTCCATTATAAAGATCACGTCTCGTAATATTTGAGTGTGTTGGATAATTGAGTCCAGAGAGAGGCTCCACGTGAATTGAGAAGTCTACTCCAGTCTGCTCTTTCATAGAGTCGTTAATAAAGTGTCCCCATATATGCTTATTACCACCTTCTAGAGGTGACTTTAATTCACTTCGCCCAACGACTTCTTGAAGCCAATCTTCTCCATACTCTTCATAGAGATCTTCATTGGCCTCTTCTATTTTTGCCAATACTTCTAAGTCTGGCTCAGCGACAACAGGTAAGAGCTCATAGTTATCAACAGATAATTTCTTATCTTCTGCATTCCAATCGAGATTTAGCTTCCCTAAGAAACGTCCATGAAAACCTGTTTGGACAATAGGAATATTTTTTCCAAGCTTATTCTCTACGTATAAAACTTCCTCTAAAATATGGTGAGAATGCCCACCAACAATAGCATCAACCTCAGGGCACTTCTTTGCTAATTTCTTATCCTTACTAAGTCCCATGTGAGTAAGAGCGATGATGACATCATTACCTCTTTCTCTAAGAATTTCTGTATACTCCTTGCATGTATCGTATTCATCACGAATTCCACCTTCATTAATTCTCCACTTATAAAGAATATCGTTTGTCGTAAGTCCTAAAATAGCAATCTTCACTCCGTTATATTCGTACTCAGTATATGGCCTTAGTTGTTCTCTAATATTTTGAAACCTATCTGTTGTGAAGAGGTTTGCGCCTAAGAATGAAAAACTAGGCTTCACATCACCGAGGATCGAGTCCAAGTCATCTGTCCCCATCAAGTAATCGTGATTACCAATCGTGACGACATCAAAGCCAATCATATCGTGTAGCTCAAAAACTTTTCTTCCCTTGTCCGCCAGGTAGTAGATATTCCCCTCTAGAAAATCTCCGGCATCCATTGTGAGATTGAAAACTCCCGCATCACTTGCCTTCTTTTTCTCAGAAGAGATTAAAGTCTTTAATCTGGCGTAACCACCTTGCTCTTCTAAGTGATCAGTGTGGTCTAGATGTGAGTGCAAATCATTTGTATGAAGGATTTGAATCTTGGTAGCCTTGGCCGCAAAGGTAAAAACAGTGGCCAGAAGAACTAGGAGTAGTTTCTGAGTCATTATAAGCCTCTTTGAAAATAGATTTCTATAACTTCAAATCGGCTAGCCCTTGGCCAAACTCCAATTTTGCTCCTCTCACGATGAGAGAATGGATATATTTTCCCGCCATATACAAAGATCCTGTCCCACAATAGATGCATATTTCACATACAAATCAACGCATTTTTAAATACTTAACCCATATCACCATGGGACGCATCCCAGCATGACAGGAGGCGTTTGACTCAGCGAGGTATTTTATTGCCCTCCAGCAACACTTACTTTATTTATTGTCTCAGAAAATAAAATAGGGAGAGACAATGCAACCACAGAATTTACACATTCAACAATTCAAGCACGATATGGCCTCACCAATGAGCGTATTAAAGACAGTTTTTGAGACCAATGACGGATGGAGCGAAGATCAAAAAGAGATTATCTCCATGACGATGAAAAGGCTTGAGAAGCTCGTATCGAATTTGGACTCTCACGAAGAAACAAAGCAGATTTCACCATATAAATTAATTGACCAAATTATTAAGGAAAAAGAAGTCGAGTATCAAAAGCAAAATATATCTTACAAAATTTCCTTTGCAAGCAATGCTAAAAATTCTCTTTGTAATATTCAGGCCGAAGAATTTAAGCGCGTTATTTCTAATATTTTAAATAATTCAGTCAGCGCGATTTCAGACCAGGGCTTTATCAGAGTCAAAGGCATTATCAAGAATAATAGACTCATTATATCCATTACTGATAATGGACATGGAATTTCACCTGAGCAAATTTCAAAAGTATCAGAGTTGGGCTTTAGCTCAAAAGACTCTAGTGGCCTAGGCCTCTACCACGCTAAGAAAGTTATAACAAAGTGGAGAGGTAAGTTAAAAATAAGTTCAATCTTTAATCTTGGGACTAAGGTCTCACTGATTATTCCTATATCACCTTCTATAAACACACTTTGTGCCTAAAGATCTCACCATCGCCTGGGTAGCTAATATTTAAGCTACTCCAGGCCCTTTCCTATCCTACTTTTTTTGAATATACACCTATCAAAAATGTCCTATCAGCTATAGAATAGAAGCTTAAATTACTTCTATAGAATAGGTATTCAAGAAATGAAAATCATCGAACATTTAGATCGTGCAAAAAATAAAGAATTACTTTGTAGCTATGAGATTGTTCCTCCGCCAAGAGGACGCTCAGTTCAAGATATTATTGATATCGTTGAGGCCCTTCAGCCCTACAACCCACCTTGGATTGATGTCACAAGTCATGCGGCTGGAGCTTTTTATAATGAAAAAGCTGATGGTTCGATTGAGAGAAAAGTTTTCAAGAAGAGACCTGGAACAATTGGTATTTGTGGAATTATTCAAAATAGATTCAATATCGATACTTGCGTTCATCTTCTCTCACTTGGTTTCACTAAAGAAGAAACAGAAGATGCTCTTATTGAACTAAACTTTCTTGGTATTCACAATGTCCTCGCACTTAGAGGTGACGCCCCCAACTACAATAAGAAGATTGATACTGGAAGGCATACAAATAATTATGCAATTGATCTTGTTAGACAAATTGATGGTATCAAAAAAGGCGAATATATTTCTGATATCTCAGGAGCAAGACCTCTAGACTTCTGTACCGGTGTTGCAGGATACCCTGAAAAACATTTTGAAGCTCCGAATATGAAGTTTGATATACAGATGCTCAAAGCAAAAGTTGATGCGGGAGCAGAGTATATTACAACGCAGATGTTCTTTGATAATGAAAAGTATTTCAGTTTTGTTAAAGAGTGCCGCGACGCTGGTATAACTGTTCCAATAATTCCAGGAATAAAGATTATTAAGAGTGTAAGACAACTGGCCTCTATTCCAAAACATTTCTACGTGGATTTTCCAAATGAATTTGTAGATGAAGTTATGTCTAATCAAGACCACGTAAAAGATATTGGTCTAGAGTGGGCCATAAAGCAATGTGAAGGTCTTGCTGACTTTGGAGTTCCTTGCCTTCACTTCTATATTATGAATGATACTGAATCGGTCATTAAGGTTGTTAAAAAATTTAGGTAAGTATAAATGTCAGAATTAAAACCATATACAACAATGGGTAATGAATTACTCGAGCTATTGAATAAAAGAATTGTTTTCATGGATGGAGCTATGGGAACAATGATTCAGCAATATAAGTTAGAAGAAGAAGACTTTAGAGGAGAGAGATTTAAAGATCACGCTAGTCCACTAAAAGGAAATAATGATCTTCTCTCTCTTACACGCGCCGATATTATTGAAGAAGTTCACTTCAAGTACCTCGAGGCCGGTTCTGATATTATCGAGACAAATACGTTTAGTGCGACAAGAATTGGGCAGGCGGATTACCATCTAGAGGATCTTGCTTATGAAATAAATGTTGAGTCCGCTCGCATTGCTAAAAGAGCATGTGAAAAGATGATGCAAAAAGATCCTACAAGAAAATGCTTTGTTGCCGGAGCTCTCGGCCCAACGAATAAGACGGCTTCCATGTCACCAGACGTAAACAACCCTGCTTACAGAGCAGTTACATTTGATGAGTTAGTTGAAAATTACTATCAGCAGGCCAAAGCTCTTTTAGAAGGTGGAGCTGATATCCTACTTCCAGAAACAACTTTCGACACTTTGAATATTAAGTGTGCGATCTTTGCTATTGATAAATTATTTAATGAACTAGATTACAGAGTACCAGTAATGTTATCAGTAACAATTACTGATGCATCAGGAAGAACTCTATCTGGTCAAACAATTGAGGCCTTCTGGAATTCAGTTAGACATGCAAATCCACTTAGTGTGGGTATCAATTGTGCTCTTGGTGCTAAAGAAATGCGTCCTTATATGGATCGTCTTTCGCAAATTGCGGACTGCTATACAAGTTGTTATCCAAATGCAGGTCTTCCCAATCCGCTGAGTGATACAGGGTATGACGAACTACCTATTGATACAGCAACATTCTTAGAAGATTACGCAGACTCTGGCTTCTTAAATCTTGTAGGAGGATGTTGTGGGACAACACCTTCTCACATTAAGGCGATTAGAGAAAAGCTTGAAGAGAAAAAGCCAAGAGTTAAGCCAACTCTTAAAGAAGTGATGAACCTCTCTGGTCTTGAGCCTCTCTATATTGATAGAGAAGATCAGTCTCGCCCATTTTATATGGTTGGAGAAAGAACTAATGTCACGGGCTCTCCAAGGTTTGCAAAGCTTATTAAAAATGGTGACTTTGACACAGCTCTTGAAGTAGCGAGGCAACAGGTTGAGAATGGTGCCAACATTATTGATATCAACTTTGATGAAGGTCTCCTCGACTCCAAAGCATGTATGATCAAATTTATGAATCTCGTAGCATCAGAGCCTGAGATTTGTAAGGTTCCCATAATGATTGATAGTTCAAAATGGGAAGTTATCGAAGAAGGTCTTAAGTGTATGCAAGGAAAGGGAATCGTAAATTCCATTTCTTTGAAAGAGGGGGAAGAGAAGTTTATTGAGCAAGCAAAGCTTATCAAATCCTATGGTGCGGCCACTGTAGTCATGGCCTTCGATGAAGAGGGGCAAGCCGCTGATAAAGCAGATAAAGTTAGAATTTGCCAAAGGGCCTATAAGATATTGGTTGAAAAAGTTAACTTTGACCCTAGAGATATTATTTTTGACCCAAATATTCTAACCGTGGCCACCGGAATTGAAGAGCATAATAATTACGCTCTTGATTTTATCGAAGCGGTAAAAGAAATTAAGGAAACTTGTCCAGGAGTTCTAACAAGTGGTGGAGTTTCAAACGTTTCTTTTTCATTTCGAGGCAATAATGTCGTAAGAGAAGCAATTCACTCATCATTTCTCTATCACGCGATCAAGGCCGGATTAGATATGGGAATTGTAAACGCCGGGATGCTTGGTGTTTACGAAGATATTGAACCTAATCTCCTACAATTGGTGGAAGATGTTCTGTTAAATAGACATCCAGATGCCACAGAGAAGCTAGTAGACTTTGCTGAGAAGATTAAAGGTTCGGGAAAGAAGAAAGAAGTTAAAGATGACAAGTGGAGACATGGAACTCTTCAAGAGAGAATGACTCACGCCCTTGTTAAAGGTATTTCAACTCATATTGAAGAAGATACAGAAGAAGCCAGACAAGAATTAGGAATTCCTCTCAATGTTATTGAGGGACCTTTGATGGAAGGAATGAAAGTTGTGGGAGAGCTTTTTGGCTCAGGGAAAATGTTCCTACCTCAAGTTGTTAAATCCGCCAGGGTAATGAAGGCAGCCGTCGCTTATCTTGAACCATTTATGGAAGAAGAGAGAAAGAAGAATGCCAATGCTAGAAAGCAGGGAACATTTGTCATCGCTACTGTTAAAGGTGACGTTCATGATATCGGAAAGAATATTGTTGCAGTTGTTCTCGCTTGTAATGGCTACGAAGTCATTGATCTAGGAGTCATGGTTAGCTGCGAAGAAATTATTAAAAAGGCCAAGGAGCACGACGCCTGTATTATCGGAATGAGTGGACTGATTACCCCTTCTCTTGATGAGATGATCTATAACGTAAAAGAATTTGAAAGGCTCGGTTTTAGCTGTCCAATTATGATTGGAGGGGCCACAACAAGTAAGGCCCACAATGCAATCAAGATTGCTCCACACTATAGTGGACCAGTCGCCCAAGTTGGAGATGCTTCTCTCGTTGTAGAAGTATGCTCAAAACTCTTGAACCCTACAACTGCCCCTGCTTATACGAAAGAGCTTAAAGAGCATCAAGCAAAGCTAAAAGAGCGTTTTGATCTCGGCAAGCAGGATCAAAGTAAATTAGTATCTTTAGAGCAATCTAGAGAGTGGAAGTTCATTTGTGACTGGGAAAAGCAAGAGATTGCCACTCCAAGCTTTACTGGAATAAAGAAGTATCTAGATGTATCGCTTGAGGAAATTGTTCCTTATATCGATTGGTCACCTCTTTTTTGGACGTGGCAACTTAAAGGTACCTATCCTAAAATTTTAAATAATGAAAAGTATGGTGAGCAAGCAAAGTCTTTATTTAAAGATGCTAATATTATTTTAGAAAAAGTTATTGCAGAGAAGAGATTCTCACCTAAGGCCATTGTATCAATTCACAAAGCCAACTCTATTGGCGATGATGTTGAAGTCTACGATGATAATGGAAAGAAGATTGAAACATTTCATTATCTAAGACAGCAAAAAGAAAAGTCGGAACATAAGCCTCACCTCTGCCTTAGTGACTATATTGCGCCAAAGGAATCTGGAAGAGAAGATTACCTCGGAAACTTTGTTGTAACAATGGGACATGAAGTTGAGGAGTTTGCAAAAATCTATGAGCAAAGAAACGATGACTACAACGCCATTATGGTTAAGGCCATTGGAGATCGTCTTGCTGAAGCCTTTGCCGAATATATGCACAAAGTAATAAGAGATGAGTTTGGTTATGGAAAAGAAGAGAATTTCAGCAATGAAGATCTCATCAAAGAGAAGTATAGAGGGATAAGACCTGCACCAGGCTACCCTTCTTGTCCAGACCACACAGAGAAGCCTATCATGTGGGACCTTCTAAATGTAGAGAGTGAGATTGGTGTTTCTCTAACAGAGAATTGCGCAATGAATCCTCCATCTTCAGTCTCAGGACAGTATTTCTGTCACCCTGGTGCTAAGTACTTTACGCTCGGCCCGATTGCAAGAGATCAAGTAGAGAACTACTCTAAGAGAAAAGATATGGAAATTAAGAGAGTTGAGAGATGGCTTGCACCAAATCTTGGCTATAACCCAGAGTAAAAGTGAAAGAAGTGTTAGAGTCAGCAATAAAAACAAAGAATAGTGATGAAGAACTTTGGTACAAGAGCGTTGAAGCTGCTAGACAAATTATTCACACTAGAGATTTAAGTGATGATGAGTTGGTAAAACTCGCCCTCTCAAGTGAAACTCCAAAGTCCTTTAATATTCTCGTAAAGTATATTTATAAATTTACTCGCTCTAACCCCGATGGTCATAAGGCCATTGAAATACTTTTTAACTCCGTTGATGGATCGACATACTCTTTAAAAGAATGGACCGTGGCCATAGAGTTCTTCCACCACTGGTTAGAGAAAGAAGAGAGAGTAACCAGTTGGCCAACAATGTTGGGTTATCTATGTTGCTGTAGTGAATCTCCAGAGGGAATTGATGTGCGCCATGAGCTCGTTGACCTATTAAGAGATATGCTAGAAACCTATGGCTATGATGGATAAACTCCTACCCATCACTGGAATTGGAAGCCTTCCTCACACAGATATTGAAAGTGCTGTAAACTTTTCTCTAAAATTTGATATTCCCTTTCTACCAGAACTTACAAAAATAGAATCTTCTCTAAAGATTCATACTATTGAAGACTTTAAGTGTTTTGATTTTTTTATCCAAAAAGTAAAAGAAGTTGGGACATTTAAAACACAATGCTTTCATGACTCCAAAAGAGAGTTCATGAAAAGGGAAATTCACTTTATTGATGATCCTCAAATGAAGATGAAATCTCATGCTTCACCAATTGCTCTACACTGCTGCAATAAAGTGACTATGGAATATATAACTTCAAATAATATTACTCACCTCTCATTTGATGCGAACTTAATCGAAGAGCCAAAAGAGTTTATCAATGAATTACTGGCCAGAGGTATTACGCCAATTGTAGGAGTGGTGAGCACGCATGATGAGAGTATTTCTCTATGCCACAATTTTGAATATTGGAAGCCGGTGCTTAGAGATAATGTATTAAATTGTTGGCTAGCACCCGCCTGTGGCCTCTCCAGATACACAGAAGAAGAGGCCGAAGAGGTTTTAGAACTACTGCAAGAGACAAGAAGGGAATTACTAAGAGCTATTAGTTAGGCTCCCTTTAAAGAAATCATATCTCGATAATTTGAGTAGCCCCAATAGACGACTTTCATATTTTTAACATTATCCACTTCTTTTTTATTTTCATAGATATCATTAATGAGCTTCTCAACTCTAGCCAGTTCAATATTCAATAACTTCTCTTCAAGTTCACTCAAGTAAACTTTCCTAAGATGTAGGGCCTTTTCTTTATGCATTAGATCAACGCTTGAGCAAAGTAGATCTCTAATTTCTTGTTTTATATTTTCCTTTTTATTAACTTCATTTTTCCAGAGAGAAGTATTACTTAAGTCAATAGAGTATTCTTTATTCTTGTACTGTATTAAATTATTAATCAGGAGTTCAGGAATAATATTATTAATCATCGAATTATCTAGACCTGTTGACTCCAAGATCTTATCGAGAGTTTTTGCTCCCTTTGAAATGGCTTCCAGTACATATCTCTGCTCAATTAGTAAATCCATATGCGCTCCCCTTATGCTGCTTTTTCTTGAATTTTTATCGTTCTTCGTAAGTTCACTCTTCTCATTTTTCTCTTCATCATCTGCGCTAATTCGCTAATTTCACTCTGCTCTAGCTGAAGTTCACATTCATGAGCAATACTTTGTAAGCTCTCTGATGAGTTTGTATTCGATAGAGTAAGAATCCTCTCCTTTAGAATTAAAAACTCAGACAATCTCATATCCATTCCATTTAAAAGTCTAAAGAACCTTGTTTTTTGAATACCTGAGTCTCTTGAAAGATTTGCTATTGTTGGCTTCTTAAACATCGCCATATATTGCTCTAATAAATCTTTCTGTATTTCTTCAACATTGACCATTGCTCTCCCCTATTTGAACATTGATTCTGCCCCTTGCGGGCGATTACTAATGATGTAAAGCAAGTGAGGTGCCAACTTTAATATTTGCTAAAGCGTTGATTATTCAATAACCTTTAAATAAGCGTTCTCAATATGAAACACAGGGTTCTAAATGTTAAAAGTAGCGAGTACAAATATTAGATTCGATAATCCTGCTGACGCCCCAAATGACTGGGCGGGACGAAAGTCTCTACTCAGTGAGCTCATAAATAACTTTGCTCCCGATCTACTCGGAACACAGGAAGGAAGAGAGCCTCAATTAAAAGATCTAGATCAACTTCTACCTGCCCACACTCTGATTGATGGTCACCGCTCGTGGATAACAGAGAGAATGTACCCATGTATTTTCGTTAATCCCCTCACAGTAGAGGTAAAAGAAAGCGGAGATATTTGGCTGAGTGAAACACCTTACGAAGCCGGAACAAAGTCTTTTGACTCTGCATTTCCTAGACTCTGCACTTGGATTCATGGAGTATTTAAAGATACAAAGAAAGAGTTTATTTACGTTAATACTCACCTTGATCATGTAAAATCTCACACGAGAAGATCACAGATTCAAGTTCTCATATCAGAGATAAAGAAAATAAACACTAAGAGCCTCCCAATTATTCTCACAGGAGACTTTAACGAATCACCTGCTGAAGATGTCAGGGAAGTTATCAATAGAGAGTGGACAAATCTCTACGATGCTTGGCAATTTCTTGGTAAAGAAGAAGAAACAAGCTTTCATAAATTTGATGGTGTTCACGACGAGGGAAGTAGAATCGATTGGATACTTACGGATCGTTTCTTTAAAACGAAATCAATTGAAATTATCAAAGAACATAGAGAAGAGATCTATCCATCAGACCACTTCCCTGTCTTTGCAAGCTTTACTTACTAAGCCCGACTTCATCACCGAGTTGAATATAAGTCTCCATACCTTTTTCTGTATACTCTAGAATATCCTGGCTTGGAGACCACTTTCCTTTTTCGCCAATAACGATGACAGTTGAACCTCCAAAGAGAAAATAGCCTTTCTCCTCTCCTCTTTTAAAGTCCGTTAAGTCAGTACTTTGCTCAATTCTTCCCACACAAATGGCGCCTACCTCAACATAGGCCAACTTACCAAAGTTCTCAGTCTCCATGATTGTGACTTCACGAATATTAGTAGAGAAGATATCTTGTTTCTCTTTTAAAGCAATTGGATTCACAGAGTGGTAAAGACCACCAACTTTATAGTGATCAAGAACCTTACCATCATCTGGAAAGTGGAAACGATGATAGTCCACAGGACAAAGTCTCGCCAATAAAAGAGGACCATCCGTAAATGTCCCTTCCCACTTTGAGTTAGCAAGAAGCTCCTTTGCATTTAGAAACTTTCCTTTAACAGGGATTAATTTATCATCAGTAATACTTTCATATCCAAAATACCTTGCCTCACTAAAGGCCGGCATAATATTTTTAGCCATATTGATTCTTCTAGCTCCCTCTCTAAATTTACGTATAAAGAAAGCATTGAAGCTTGAGTAAGAATCTGCACCCGTCTGGCCTTCCTCAGGCAAGAACTCTTCCATCTTAATATCGAAATTCTTGATAAAGCCTGGGACTTTTAACCTACTTATTGGAAAACTCTGAAGCGCACCGTAGAGAACACTAATAGGGGCCTTAACCAAAGGAGCAGAGAGAAACTTTCCCAAACTGGACTGGTATAGCCATTTCACACCGGCATCACCGTAGACCTTCTCTACCTCCACATTTTGATTCCCTCTATTAAAGTATTGAATTTCCAAGATTTTTCTCCCAGTTGACAGTATTTTTACGCAAAGCTTTCTTGCAGATAGAAACGAAATTCATTATATCTATATAAAGGAAGTCCATCAACTAAACTCAAAGATATGGAGTGTAATTTTGAAAAGTATTAAAGCAGTCATTTTAATTTTTTCCTTATTCTTATCCTTGGCCTCACAGTCATCAGAAAGTTCCCTCTTACTTGAAGACGAGAAAAATACGGTTTCCGTTTTTGAGAGTACTGTTAAGAGTGTTGTTAACGTTACCAATATAAAAAAGGCACGAAGAGGTTTCTTTGACTACGATGCTACAGAAATCCCAGTAGGTGCAGGTACTGGCTTTGTCTGGGATACTGACGGGCATATCATCACAAATTATCACGTGATAGAAGGTGGTGATAGTTTTCTCATAACTTTCCACGGAGACAAGAAGCAATATAAGGCCAAGCTTGTTGGAAAAGTTAGCAATAAAGACGTTGCAGTTTTAAAGTTAGTAGAAAGACCTAAGACTCTCTATCCAATTAAAGTCGGTGAATCAAAAATATTAAAAGTTGGACAAAAGACCATGGCCATAGGTAATCCATTTGGTCTCGACCATACAATTACAAGTGGAATTATATCTGCTCTTGATAGAAAGATTATGGGAATTGGAAACGTTAGAATCTACGGAATGATCCAAACAGATGCCTCAATTAATCCAGGTAATTCCGGTGGACCTCTCCTAAACTCTAGAGGCCAGCTCATTGGTATGAATACTGTGATCTATAGTAAGTCAGGATCAAGTGCAGGAATTGGATTTGCTGTACCAGTTGCTATCATCAAAAGGGTCGTTCCCGATCTTATTAAAAATGGAAAAGTTACTAGACCAGGTATCGGCATTGGACCTGCGAGTGAATACCAAAAGGCTAGACTCGGAATAGAAAAAGGGATTGTCGTTCTCTATGTTGACCCAGAAGGTGGTGCAGGCAAGGCCGGACTACAAGGTTTCACAAGAGATCAATATGGTCGTCACTATCCGGGAGATATAATTTTGGCGATCGACAAAAAGAACGTAAATACAATTGATGATATCTACCACGTACTTGAAGCATACAAAGTTGGAGATATTGTTAAAGCTGATATCTTGCGAGAAGGTAAGATAATTACCAAGGAAATTAAACTTATTCCGATCAATGATAATTAATAGGTCGCAGGATTAAACATATACATCGTATTCCATAACCCCGGGCTTTGATAATAGCCTGGGGAATAATTAGAATAAGGATAGTACCCGTAGTTATACATAAGCGGGTTGTAATATGAAGGTTGTTGAGTTTGATACTTTGAACTAAAGTAATTCGGAATGGCCTTAGAGATTGAATCAGTTAGCTGATCTGCATAGGCAGAGCTACTACTAGAAGATCTAAACACTCTATCGTCGTCTTCATCCTCGTCATCATCATTATAATCTTCATTAACGATAAGACAGCTCGTACTTCTGACGACTGCTCCATTACTAATCAACTTTATAGTAACCCTATCTTGTAACTTATCTCTTCTAAGCGTACAAAAACCTTGGATTGAATCTTTCCCCTGTTGAACATCAGAACAGCTAGCTCTACTGGCCTCAACCTCAACCTTCATCAATTTACTAATATACTCTTCTTGACCAATTCCAAGAAAGTTATCATTACCTGCAAATTTCATTAAGCGGTACTGACATCTTCTATTTCCCTTTATGATGTCAAAGAAGTAATTATCACCAGCAATATACTTATCAATGGAAATATTTTTTGAATCAACCACTTTAGAATTGTGAAGTAAATCAATCTTCAAGCTATAAGATTCATCTTCTTTCTTTGATGAAATAAGTGATTGCGATTTAGAATACGTAAACTCATGACTTGGATCTGTCGTGATATTTAATTTAATTCCATATTCATCAAATGAGGATGGACTAATTTCTTCACCATCACCTAGAACGACAACCTGATCATCCTGAGAAAGTGAATCAGCATTACTTCTTGTCAGCTTAAGTGAAAATTCTTCGAACGAGCCAATCTCGACGCGTTTAACCTCAACAACTGAACCTGAATAAGTGGCCTCGACAGAGTATGGCTCAAGAAGCTTCTTACATTTTAAAATTTTTATTTTTGAAGATATGACAGTGCAATTGTCGTTAGTGGCGAACTCCACCTTGGCCAATTCCTCTAAACTATTTTCACTGGAATCATAGAAGAACGCTTGAACAATTTTAAACTGAGCGCTTTCATCAG
The DNA here is from genome assembly GCF_000210915.2 of Halobacteriovorax marinus SJ. Classification (NCBI taxonomy): domain Bacteria; kingdom Pseudomonadati; phylum Bdellovibrionota; class Bacteriovoracia; order Bacteriovoracales; family Halobacteriovoraceae; genus Halobacteriovorax; species Halobacteriovorax marinus. Next base: position 318,893 of record NC_016620.1, on the reverse strand, counting down.
GTCGAAGCTTAAGTTCAAAGCCATGACTTGGACTCAGATCTAGAGACATCTCTTCACTTGTTTTTCCCTCTGGGATAACTTTTAGAGTATATGTTTCAGAAGGTGCTTCACAGATAATTCTCGTCCCTTCCCCCTTACACTCTCCAGATACAATTTCAAAGTTCTCACTTGAGAGGATTTCGTCTTCTTTACTTAATGACTTCTTCTCTATTTCATATTCATAAGTTTTCCCCTCAACTGGATTAAGGGAATATCCATCTTTAGAAGAAACCTCTAAAACGATGTCATCATTTAAATTTTCAACCCTAAGGTTTAACTCAATACTCTCACCTAGTACTGCTGTACAGTTAAACTCTCTCTTAAGGCCTCCCTCAAGATCGCAATTTCCACCAACGACTTTTAGTTCGAAGTTCGTACTTGAAAAGAGCTCATCTTTCATATTGATGCGAACTCTCTTTTCAACTTTATATGGATTGGGATCAACTTCTTCTAACTCCATTTGAGGAATATTTTCGAAGATATTATCGAGAAAGCTCTTTAGCTCTCCAATGCGACCACTATTAAATTTAATCTCATTTATTGAACAAATAGGTGCCGCTTCATCTAGGTACACAGAAGCTGATTGGCAGACGAGGTTAGAATCCTCAGGAAAAAAGAAAAGGTGCCCTCTAAGGACCTCATAATCTGTCCCACCCCTGGCCTTTGATTTAACAAACTCACTCGCAGCTTGTTCAAATAACTTCATAGACTCAGAGCCTGCCATTGCATCAATTGAAGTATTTAAAACCATCTTAAAGCCATGCTCAGTCGGTTTACCAAGAAAGCCAAATGTCTTAAATAGCTCTAAGTTAGAATTCTCTGAAAACTTCTCTTCTAGAAAGCGGTGAAAGTCATCATTGTATTGATTTAATATCCTTTCTTCGCAGGTTATAGCACCTGCTTGCAAAGTAAAAATGAATAGAAGTATAGATAATAAATAAACTCTCACAGTATCCTATCGGAATTACTGTGAGCAAAATTTAGCTGTTTATTAAAGAAAAAGCCCTCAAAATGAGGGCTAAAGTATTAAGATCTCTTAATTTTCTGAAAGTTTTGGGTCCATTGCATCTCGAACACCATCACCAATAAGAACTAGTAGAAATAGTGTCGCCGCTAGGGCCAGACCAGGATAAACTGCCAACCACCATGCAATAGTAAAATTCTTCTGCGCTTGGGCCAAAAGCTCTCCCCAAGATGGAGTTGGAACCGGAAGACCAAATCCTAGGTAATCAAGAGAAGCCAGTCCCATGATATGACCAGAGATTGCAAAAGGCGTAAAAGTAATTATAGGCGAAAGCGAGTTTGGAAGAATATGCTTAAAGATGATTCTTCCATTCTTAGAACCCATCCCTCTAGCTGCTTCAACAAATTCTTTCTTTCTATTCTTTAAGAACTCCCCTCTAACATAGTAGCTAATCGGAATCCATGAGAAGAGACATGAAATGATGATAAGCATTCCCAGAGAAGGACTAAAGATATCAATTAAGATAATAAGTAAGAAGAATTGCGGAACAGTACTTAGAACTTCGATGGCCCTTTGAGTGAGAATATCAACTCTTCCACCAAAGAAACCACTAATTCCACCAACAACAACACCTAACAAGAATGTTATAAACCAGACGGCGACAGCATAAACAATACTATATTTGAAACCATAGAGAACTCTAGTGAATACATCGCGTCCTCTATCATCTGTTCCCATAATATTATTTTCAGTAGGTGGTGCTGGATAATAATCTACTTCACTATTACTTTCGTTAGGATTCCACTTAATAATTGGCCAGATAGCTGTATCGTCATCTGACAATTCAAGTTTTCGGTAGTTCATTATTAACGTTGTCTTTATCCCAAACTCTGTTGGATGATATTGCTTAAAGACAGGAAAATAACTTGTTCCCTTATAATTTAAATAAAGAGGTCTACTATTTGCGATCAATGGAGCCGCAAAAGTTAAGACTAAACAAATAATAAAAATAACCGCTGACACAACCGCAGGTCTATTTCTCTTAAAACGTCTCCACCTCTTAAGTGTTAATTCATTTTTAATTCGTTTTTCAATCATGAGAAATCTATCCTTGGATCAACGAGAACATAACAAAGGTCACTTATTAAGTTACCAACGAGCATTATTAAAGACTGGATAAACACAAGCCCCATAATAACATTATAGTCTCTCTCGAGAAGTGATTGATAACCTAGTAGACCCATTCCATCTAATTGGAAGATTGTTTCAATTAGAAGAGAACCTGCAAAGAACACTGCCAAGAAAGAACCGATCCCTGTCACAATTGGAATCAAAGCATTTCTAAGAGCATGCTTTAAATAAACAACTTTTTCACTTAGACCTTTTGCTCTAGCAGTTCTTACGTAGTCCTTTTTAATTTCCTCAATAAGTGAGTTCTTCATCAGAAGAGTTAGAACTGTAAACTGACTAATCATGTAAGAGACAAGTGGTAAAATAAAGTGATGAGTTCTATCTACGATTTTTCCCCAAAGATCTAAATCATAGTAATCGTCTGAGTATAACTCACCCACAGGAAACCACTCAAAGAAAGCTCCACCAGCAAGGAATACAATAAGGATAATACCTAACATAAACCCTGGAATTGAATACATTCCAGATAAGACAACACTTGAGATCATATCAAACTTAGTTCCATTCTTAATGGCCTTAATCACACCAAGAGGAATACAAATCAAATATGAGAACAAGAGAGAAACAATACCAAATTGAAGAGAGACCGGAAACTTACTAGAGACAACGTCTAGTACTGGCTCTTCGTATGTGAATGACTCTCCAAAGTCTAGCTTTGCAATATTCTTAAGCCAAATCCAATATCTAACATGAACAGGCTTATCAAAACCATATTGCTTTTTAAGTGCCTCTAAAACTTCTTCACTTATGGCACTATCTTTACTGGTATTATTCATACCAGCATTACCACCGCCATCTGAACCAACTCCACCAAAACGCATTTGTTGAATTTTCTGCTCAATTGGCGAACCTGGCGCAACATTTATAATGGCAAATGTCACTACAGTGATCCCTAAAAGAACAGGGATCATCAGCAGGATTCTTCTTAAAATATAATTAAACAACTCTAACTCCTATCAGCTTCAACTTCTGGTGTATTACTTTTTAAGCCACCAGTAACTTAGACCTAGATCAAATTGATACGTATCTTTTTCACGCTTAAGTCTGTCTGTGTGTCCGTAGAATCTATACTTCTCATTAAAGAAGAATGCATAAGGTACATCTTCAGCAATTTGCTTATATACTTCTTTTAAAAGCACAATTCTCTTTTCTTTATCTAGAGTTACTCTCGCCTCATCAATTAACTTATCAACCTTTGGATTAGAATAAGAGATGAAGTTAGACCCCGAAGCAGAAGCTGAGCTTGAGTGCCAAATTTGCTTAGGATCCCAGTTGATCGATCCACCAGACCAAGCCAGTCTTACGGCTTCGAATGATCTCTCATCAAGCTTCTTAATGAATGTGTTCCATTCAACAAATTTAACATTGATATCTACACCAGCTTTCTTGGCATCTTCTTTATAAATTGTGAGGTACTTAACAAATTCTTGATTTGGCTCAAGGATTGTAAATGAAAGATTTACTTTCTGACCGTCGATAACTTTATCTAGGATTCCATCCTTATCAGTATCGGCCCAACCATCTTCTCTTAAAAGCTTAAGAGCTTTCTTTGGATCATAGAGAACTGGCTTCACTTTTTCGTTTGCATAAATTGATTGTCTATAAAGAGGACCTGTTGCTGGAAGAGACATACCAAAACGGAATTTCTCAATCATCTTCTCTCTATCTAGTAAGTGGTAAAGAGCAACTCTTACCTTTTTTGACTTGAAGATTCTGTCCTTTAGGTTCCAACCAATGAAACCGTAACCTGTAGGTGCTTTATTTTGAGTCTTTACTTTGAAAACAGATTTTCCCCACTGAGGACCATTTGTCTTTCTTTCAAATTCCTCAACTGTTAAACCGTTGAAGTCAAGGTCACCTTTTTGAAGACGTTGAATTGCAACTGTTCCATCCTTAACAAACCTCATAAGGATTCTACCGTAGTTGTGCTCAAACTTTCTTGCTGGATCTTTAGCTCCCCACCAAGACTTATTATTTAAAAGAGTTATATGCTTACCTCTTCTGTAACCATCAAGAGTATAAGGACCCGTTCCAATAAGAGTCTTATTTAATTTCTTTTGTTGTTTCTCTGTTGGATTTTCGTAGATGTGCTTTGGAACAATAGAAAGTCCGGCAACAACATCAAAGTTTCCGAAGTACTTTTTCTTTGCTGTAAATTTGATTTTATTTTTTCCGATTACTTCTGCTGAAGCAATATTTTCGTAGTATGGCTTAATTTGAGCCGTTTTGTATTTATTAGTAGGATCGACAATTGCGTCGAAAGAAAACTTAACGTCTTCAATTGTTAATGGCTTTCCGTCGTGCCACTTAACTCCATCTCTAAGCGTGAATGTGTACTCTGTACCATCCTTAGAAACTTCCCAGCTCTTTGCAAGAAGAGGCTGCCACTCATATGTATCAGGATTTCTATCAGCTAAACTTTCTATAATATAAGATTGAACTGAAGAGGCGTAAGCATCTGTAGATGATAGTGGATTCAAAGTTGTAGGCGCTTGTCCTAGATTATATTTGAATGTTCCACCCTTAATGGCCTTAGGACTTCCAACTCCAAGAGCTGAAAATGATAAAACTGCGAACGCAAATGCCGCAATAAATTTCTTTGTTGTATCCATTTCTTATCCTTTGCTTTAATTGGCTGCACGAGCATATATAATCTTGACTGAAATGTTAAGGAACATATGTCAAATTTGCACTTAAATATGTAATTTCTATGGGGTTTTAGCTCAATGAGAATCTACTTTTTGTAGAATAATCTTGGGTCTAGAGACCATCTATCTAGGGTTAAATTTTCATCAGAAATTCTATATTTTTGTAATTTAAAGTCTATTTCATTTATTCTCACTTCCAAGCCCTTGTAATTTCTAAGTGCATCCAAGCGGTCTTCTTCCAACGCGGCCAACTCATTGCGCCACTGCGCTTCTAACTTGTCGCGTAATACTTGATACCTCTTATTCACAGCGTCGGCCTTTTCAATGTGACTGTCCAATTGCTTTTTGCGGGACAAAATTTTGCTGGTAAGCGCCATTTTCTTCTTAACAAGAATCTCAATCAGCTCCTTACCCATACGAATATTATTTTCAAGATCCTCACTAAAGAACTTTAAATAGCGACCAGCCCCCAAGGTAACTCTAGATGAGCAATCTCTCATATTGGGAACTTTTAATAAGAGATAGCTACTACTCTTTCCTGCCACATAGGCCTTACAGTGAAAGTTTGGATTGTGCTGATCCCAGAATTCAACTTTATCTTTCTTATTAACGTATTTTACATTTTCAAATTCGACTTTAACTCTCACTAGACTTGCCTCTTCTCGCAAGTAGGACACTCGACCAGAGAACACACCCTGCTCACTCATTTTACGAGTTTCGCCCATAGAGAGACCCGTCAGCAGAAATAATAAAGTCCAAACAAAAGTTTTCATGCTCTTATTGTCTCAAATCTTTATTTTTTCAGAAAGTAGGAAATTATCTCAAAGGCTTTTGAAGAATGATTGAACTAGTGAACTCTCCTCTGTGAAGAGGCTCTTCAAACTTTAGAACGCGAAGATCTGGAAACATACTAAGAAGCTCAAGTTCTTTGAGTAAGTACTTATCCTCATACTTCTCATTTCCAGCAAGAGTCTTTTGCTTTTTTGTGTGAGATTCATAAATTAAAATACCGCCTGGCTTAAGCCACTCAATCAGCTTCTTATTTAACTCACGGTCGACATAGTAGAAGACAAGTATGGCATCAAAGGAACTCTTCTCACCCTTGAAGTCTTCCATAGAAGAAACTACAGCGTTAATTCTAATTCCATGTTCCGCCGCTAGCCTTCGAGCTTTTCTCACCGCAATTGCAGAGATATCTACACCAGTAACATTATATCCCTTGCGAGCTAGGAAAACGGTATTTCTCCCCTCGCCCATTCCTACATCTAAGACTTTTGATGCTAAAGGAATATAGCCATAATTTTCAGCTAGAAATTTTGCAGGAGCTTTCCCATAAAGATAGTCTTCACCAGCAAACTTCTTATCCCAAAATTGAATACTCTCTTTTTGCTTTCTTACTCCGGAAAGAAGTTGATAGCGATTCCCTGAAATTGCTTGTCTAGCAAAAGTAGGTAGGGAAATAAAAAAGATAAGAGCAATAGTTTTAAACATAGAAATATTCTAACTCGAAGTTAGATCATTTAAAACCTCGTCAGATAATTCCTCAAAAGACTCTTCACTTTCTTCGAGTTCAAATTCTTCAGGAAGATCAATTTCCTCTAAGAGTGCTTCAGGTTCAGTTTCATCTTCTGTTTCACCATCAAAGTAGAGCATAAGCAGATCATACTTACGAGTGAGTTCTTTAATAAAGTAATGAACTCTATCATCTACAGTCTGTGGCATATCTTCAGTCGATGTTAAATACCACTCCATTTTATCTACCGTTTCGTAGAAGTCATTAAGAACAACGATTAACTCGGGTGAAAGATACTTTAGATCTCCAATGCCAACTTTCTTATAGCGAGATCTAAACACTGATGGAAAATGTGATCTGGTTCTTTTTAGAGAGAAGATTGTTAGATACTCAACTTCTCTGGTTTTAATTCTTTCAAATAAATTCTTGGCATCAAGTCTTATCAAAGTAATAAGCCTGGAAATAATTTGCTCTTGGCTAATTTTCACATGCTACTCCCGACATCTGCCGGAAGCTTTGAACGTATTCCCCCAGGCCATGTCAACTTTGTTCTTCTATCTTCATAAATAGTAAGTGCTATTAATTTTACCACTTCTTTCAACTCAACAGGTAGTTGGAAATAATGGTAGGACTTATTTCTAAATCCTTTGGCCGCAATATCGGCCATAGCAAAACTTGATAGATCAAAGAGGCAGAACTTCTTACTAAGAACCATGTGGTCTAAGAAGTTCTTTCTGGCCTTAAGAAAATTAGCATACTTAGTGATACTTGAGTTTATAGATACGATATATTCTCTATTATTATGCTTGATATCCTTCAGTTCTCGAAGTGTTACAGGAACAAGAGAAATCCCATAATTCTTAAATAAATCAGCAAGATAGAAATAATTCTCTGACATTTGATTGTCATTTTTTAAGTAGAATATAAATATTTCTCGACTAGAGTTTATCATAATTTACGAATCGGTTTACTTCTAAGGAGGGTTGAGAAACTTAGAGTCCAGAGGAGTTCGATGGAAAAGATTGCCCATAGCTTAAGAAATCTTAAGGAAAACTTTTAGTAAAATAAATTACGTTTTCACCGAAGAGTTATTGATTGCTTCATAATTAATTGAGAGGGCTGCTAACCATGAAATTAAAAATTCAAACACAAATCATTACACTGGTTTCATTTCTATTTGCTTTTCAGGTCATCATCTGTGCGATTAGCTACATTGGCTTAACCAGCATAAGTGAGGAGCTAGATAGCGTATTCTCTAGGAGTCTACCTTCTATTGATAACCTTGTTCAGGCCGACAGAGATTTTCAACAATCTCTAGTTGCGGAGAGAACACTTCTTCTATCTGGTCTTGATAGTGAACAAAAGAAGAAACAAGTTGGAGAATACTATAAGAATAGAGCGCAAGTTCTAGAAAGATTCTCTGTATACGAAAAGCTTGCAAAAACTAAAGAAGAGAAAGAAATCATTGAAGTATTCAAGACGAAATATCAAGATTGGGTAACGATCAGTGATACATCAATGCCACTTACAGAAAGTGGATACGAGGGAGATCACGCTACTCTAATGAATACATCTCTCAACGTAACTGGTCCAGCATTTGAAAGCAGTAGAGACCAGCTCGATGCACTTCAAGAAGTTATTCAAACAAAAGCAAAAGTAGACTTTGATGTTGCGAGAGAACACTATAAGGAAGTTGAACTTCTTATGTTCTCAATCCTAGGTGGATGTCTTCTTTTTACAATTGGACTGAGCTTCTACTTCATCAGAAGCATTAAGCAAAAAATTGAAAGTACAATCAACAACGTTACTAATGAGAGTTTAACTCTTAATAATATTTCTGGCCTTCTAGGTCAAAGAGCGACAGAGCTTGCTTCGGCGTCTCAGCAGCAGTCAGCGAGTGTAACTCAGACATCTTCTTCACTACATGAGATTTCAGAAATGGTGAATAAGAATACTTCAACGGCAGTATCTAGTGCTGACCTAGTAAATACAGGAAAGAGAGAACTAGATAAGGGTCTACAAATGATTCTAAACCTAGCTGAAAAAGTTAAAGATATGAACACAGCTTCTTCAGAGCTTATTACGAAAGTTGATAATAACCACAAAAGATTTGAAGAGATCTTAGGAGTATTTAATAACGTTCAAGATAAGACAAGTGTTATCAACGATATTGTTTTCCAAACAAAGCTACTCTCTTTCAACGCTTCAGTTGAGGCCGCAAGAGCTGGTGAACATGGAAAGGGATTCTCTGTTGTAGCGGAAGAAGTTGGGAACCTTGCTCACATGAGTGGTAACTCTGCGAATGAAATCTCAGAGCTTCTTGAGGGAAGTCTTTCGAATATCTCTTCGATGATCGAGAACTCTAAATCAGAAGTAAGCAGTGCTGTAAAAAAGAGTGAAGAAATCATCACTCAAACCTTAGATATTTCTGCGAGATGTGAACAAACTCTAAAAGAAATTGATCAAATGTTTATACGAGTTACTGAATCAACCAATGAGATTGCTACTGCTTCTCAAGAGCAAAGCTCAGGTGTTGGTGAGATCAATACAGCGGTTCAAGAAATTGATAGTGCAAACCAACTAACAACTAAGAGTGCTCATCAAGTAGAAGAGTCTTCAAAAGAGTTAATTAGTGTTGCTGTTAGTCTTGAAGGTAGTATTGATGAATTGAAAAAACTTGTGGCATAATTAAGAAGAAAGGTACCCGATAGACTGTTTATTTAAGTTACTTCTATCATCAGGTCTACGGGTACCAATACTTTTTTGGTGAGTTGATCTTCCTAACTAGAGAGAGGGAAACTAGGATCGTCTAACTCTTTTTTCTTTGTCTCGACTCACTTCCTGTAAATCTTAACCAACCTTTTTACTACTTCGTCTCCATCCGTAGAAACTTCATAAATCGGCTTTATCTTCCTTGATATTCTCGAGTATTCTTCCTTGATTACTCTTGCTTTATATATAGCAAAGCTGATGCCAAGTTTTCCCCTTAATAAACTGTCAAAATCCCCATAGGAGTAGCATATTGCCCCTACGAACCATAGGGGCAATATTAAGATATTCCTGATTTCATGGGATTAGAAACAGGCAAATTGCCACTAGTAGTCCAATACATTGAAAGTAAGTGATCTTACATTTTCTGGCCCTACCTATTCACGGAAGCTTGCAAAGATAACAGCAGAAGAAACTACATAAAGACTATTTAAGTTCTTTAAATAATTAAGAAAATTAGGTGTCAAAAGAAACCTTAAAGAGACATTTTTTTGACCCCACATAAAATCTTACAACAATTTCACTCAGCTTTTTGTAGGCCTAGAAAGAAGATACAAGAGGAATGGTCCACCCAACAGAGCAGTCATAACTCCTACAGGCAATAGAGTTTCCTCCATAATATTTCTTGAAAGAAGATCGCAAAGATTAAGGAGTATTCCGCCCACCATAAAGCTCGCAGGTATCAATTGCTGATGCTTGTGACCAAAGACTTTCTTTGCCATATGAGGCCCTAGAAGCCCCACAAAGCCTATTGGACCGCACTCTGCTACTACCATCGCCACTACTATTGAATTAACAATATAGAGAGACTTTCTAAACTTATAAATATTTACTCCACGAGTAAGAGCAATATCATCACCTAGATACATAATATTCAATTTTCTCGCGTTAAAAGAACAATAAAAAAGAGAAATAAGAACTACTGGAATCAAGCGCACTGGAGAACTAAATCCTACCACATCAATTCCTCCCATTAGCCACCTAACCACTTGAATAGCATCCCTCTCCTGTCCCATGAACTGTAAGAAGAGAATTAGGCTTGAGCAAATCATTGAGAGTACGACACCAGATAATAATAATGAGTGAGTGCTCACTCTACCTCTTTTAATCGCCATCGAGTATACGATCACAACACAAAGAAGTGCGCTTATAAAACTAAAAATTGTAACACCATTAAAGAAAGTAAAGGAGAGAGAGAGACCAAGAGTAAAATAAAGAGAAGCCCCTAGAGCTGCACCACTAGCTACTCCCAGCGTATAAGGTGTTGCAAGAGAGTTCTTAAACATGGCCTGAAAGAGAAGTCCACTCAAGGAAAGTAAACCTCCAACAAGAAAGGACATTAAGAGTTGTGGAAGCCTTATATTCCAAACAATATTAGAAAACCCAGGATCCGAAAATTTAAAATCTCCAGGGCCAATCATTATTGAAAAAAGGGAAACTATAACTAAAAGAAAGAAAAGGGCGAGAAATTTTAATTTCATGACTTATAAATCTCCGGCACAATCATTTTCATTTTTTCTTCAGGGTGATTTACAAGAGTGAAAGACTTCTCAAATAACTCATCTAGATATTTCTTACTAATAAATTCAACTGCACTTCCATCATAGAAGCGCTCTCCCTTCTTAAGTGCAATAATTCTCTTACTATTTAAAATTGAAGAATTAATATCGTGTGAGACGAGAACAACACTCATCCTCTTCTCTAAAGAGAAGATTATTTTATTTATTTCATCTTGAATTTTAGGATCTAAGAAAGATGTCGGTTCATCTAAGAGGAGTATTTTTGGAGATTGAAAAATTGAAGCTGCAATAAAGACTCGCTGCCTCTCTCCACCACTAAGACTAAGAAGAGAGCGATGTTTAAAATCTAAAAGATTAAAGTCATTTAATATCGAATCTGCTTTTTCAATTTCAAAATTATTAAGAGTTCGCATATCTTCGAGATGAGGGTAATAACTCATCTCCATAAAATCCCAAACACTATAATCTGCATGAACCTCAAGAAACTGTGGAACATAAGAGATAATTTTTGCTCTTTCTAAATAAGTTAACTCTCTTATATCGACTCCATTTAGCTCAATTGATCCACTCCACATATCATTAATACCAATAATGCATTTAATAAGAGAAGATTTTCCTGAACCATTTGGGCCAAGAATTGTCGTCTGAGAGTTTGGGAGAAATTCTAGAGAGATATCTTTTAAGATTTCCTTCTTATCAATACTTAATGAGAGGTTCTTAATTTTTAACATGGCTCACCTCTAAAGAATTCTTTATATCCTCTGCAATCTTCCATACTCTAGGACCAGGGATAAAGTGATAGTCTCCATAAAGTTGAATATACTTAGTCTTTTTACTTTCTTTCAATATTTTTTTCCAAGCTTGCTCATGACTCTTCATAGAGTCCTTATTATGAGCGCCATAGATTTCAAAAATAACATCGTATTCTAGAGATAGAAGTCTCTCTCTTCCTATTTCTGGATAGGCGGCACTTCCTCCAGATAGCACATTTTGGTGTCCAATTCTATCTAGGATATCAGAGTAGAAAGTTTCCTCTCCAGCGGCCAATGCCTTTACAATCTCACCATCACGAAGAGAGCTCGAGATCAGAAATAACACTTTCAAAGGCTTTTTCTTGGACTTCTTTGTTAAGTACTTATTTAAATTATCAATTAATTCCTTGGCCCTTTTCTCTCTAGAGAACTTCTTTCCTAAGAAATTGATGGAATGGAAGACATCATCTAATCTGTCATGAGCAAGTGCTATTGTCTCAACACCTAACTTTTTCAAGTTATTAATTTGTTTAGATGAGGCCTTAGAACTAAGAAGTACAATACTTGTATTTAGCTTCAATATTTTTTCATAATTAATATCTAGAGATGTTCCAATTTTATCTTTACTACAAAATTTCTTATCGAATAGACAAAACCTACTCACACCAACGACCTCAGAATCAAGTCCAAGCTCATATAAAGTTTCACTAAGACTTGGAACAGTACTACTTATTCTTTGCTCACCTAAAGCAGCAAAAGAAAGTACAAAAATAACCAAAATCCTTAGTAGCACTCTTACTCTCCCTCATTTAATTTGAAATTAAATTCTAACACATATTCTACGACACTCTCCCTTCCCTTTTGCGTGACCGTAAAAAAGCTCTTTCTTGCCGCCTCAAGTGCTGCATTATCAAGTCTCTCAAACCCGCTACTCTTTGCAATACTTGCATCAATAACCTTAGCGCTCTTATCAATTTTAACATTCACAAAGACAACTCCCTCTTCTGAGAAGAGTCTCGAGCGATAGGGATATTGAGGCTTAAATTGATTCGCAACGTGGACGGAAGTCTTAGCCAAATTAGATTCATCTGTTTTAACTTCATTGCTAACTTTCTTATTCTGACCAATACCTTTACGCTCAGGGGACTTCTTCTCCTTATTCAAGTTAACTTTAAATGATGATTTTGAAGAGCTCATCTTCATCGTTACTTCTGCTTCACTCTTAATACTTAGATCAATCACTAATAGTGAGTGAAAAACTAGAGATATAAATATTCCAAAGATGAGCGAGCTATTCATTATAGTTTAAAGTTATACCTAAGGAAGAAACTTCTCCCAGCTGTTCCAAATCCATGGATTTGCTCATATTCTTTATCTAGAGCATTATCAATCTTTAATAGAACTGCTTGATCATTTGATATTTCATAATTTAGATTTAGGCCCACCAGCAAGTAAGAGCTAAGAACAACAGTATCAAAGTCACTATTTTCCCGTCTTCCTACGTAATTATAGTCATTACTCAATGAAAGCTTCTCATTAAATTTATACTTAAGTCCCAGATAGTATTTCTCTCTTGGTCTTCTCGCCAAATAAACCCCATCACTTCCCGCTGATTTATTAAAGGCCCTTAGGATAGTTGCACTACTGCTAAGGTCGAATTTCTCTGTAGAAATATCCAAACCAAGCTCAACTCCTTTAGTCTCAGATTTAAATGTATTGGTATATTTATTAAGTGTGCTATCAAAGTCGATAACATTCTCATATTCATTCTGAAAAATAGTTCCACTCAAAACGAAAGCGCTAAATCTTTGCTCAAGAGTAAAGTCATAACTCTTACTTTTAGTCGCTCTAAGTTGCTCATTTCCATAAATACTAAAGAGCTGATAAAGGCTCGGACTTTTATATCCTGTAGAAGCATTCAGTTTTGCGAAAGTGTTCTCAAACAACCTATAACTCGCCCCTCCCTTCCACACGATCTGATCACTTAGACTTTTCTCTTTTGACCACCTGAGTCCTGCCTGCAGCTTTAAGTCCCCTCTTTGTAAATGGGAATTGAGATAGGTTGCATATGAATTATAATTTTTCTTATTATTTATATTCTCAATACTCGCCTCTATATCTTCATATTCAAGGCCATTCAATATTGTAATCGATTCATTGATATAGAGAGGGTTTTTAAGTTCAACCTTCTTTGTCTCGGCAACAAGTCGTGAAAGAGAAAAAGAATTAGAGAGACGATCTGACTTGTTATAAGTAATGCTTAACTCTGGTATCCAGTAATCACCAATACGCTTCTTATAGCTCACTCCGGCAATAAGTTGCTCGTCCCTTCCCATATAGTCTAGCTTGTCAGATGTACTTGCATCAAAGTCACTTTGTGCCTTTACCCCTCTGACATTAAACATCAGTTGATCAGTAGAGCCTAGCTTCTTTATCCCTTTAAATGTGGCAGTCAAATTGTTCATACCATCTCTTTCAGCAAAAGGAGCTCGTTTTTCATTATAGCTTGAGAAGCCCTCGACATCTTGAAAGCTCATTCCCAAAACATAATTCATCGTCTTACCTTTTTGAGATGTAGAAAAGGAAGCCCTTTTATTATCGTAACTCCCATAACCAATAGAAGCATTTGCTCCAACATACTTCCCTGGAGTCTTCGTCGTAATTTTAATTACACCTGCCATTGCATCAGAGCCGTAGAGAACACTTTGTGCTCCCTTAAGAATTTCAACTTTTTCAATATTAGATAAATCAATATGCTCTAGAATAGCTGCTCCACCAACAGAGCTTCTATCATTATATTCAACGCCGTCAATTTCAATCAATGTATAACTAGAGTCAGCTCCCCTTAAGAATAGAGAGGTTGCTTTTGCGAAACCACCATTTGAATTAATATAAAGAGATGCTCTATCAGCAAGTAAGTCCACTAGAGAACTCTCTCCAGAGGCCTCAATCTCTGCAGCATCAATGACGTCGACATCAGAGACCGTTTGATCTTTATCCAAAGAAATTTTTTCTGCACTCACCAGAATATTAGTTTGTGCTTGTAAATTAAAGCACAGAAGTGTTGCTACAATAAACGATAGCTTCATGATTCCTCCTCAGGGATAGACTAAAACAAAGTATGGATCGGGCTCTACCGTTGCTGGACAGCGCTAGAATTTCACTAGCTTCACATAAGTTGTCGATTGAATACTTAGACTATGAACAAGCACTTCATAGATCAAGTTATTTTTACTATCTTCTTCTTTTGAGACTTTTCACATAACCAATTTTTCACTATAAATTCCACATGAATAATGAAATTAAAGAAATTTTTATAGTCCCACAGCCAATATTCTTCACCCACTCTTCTAGAGCAGGAATAAATCCAAATGAGATGCTAGAGAAGCTTAAAATGGATCATGACGACCTCTACCCCAAACTAGGTGGATATGCTCTAGACAGAAAGCAGTACTTCTCACTGCTCTACTTAGCTGGAATTAGAAAGACAAATAGTTACTTAGAAAGAGATAAGGCAGAACTCTTAAAAGATATTGATACCTCCGAGCTCATTGCTGAGCTCGAAGCGAGAACAAGAGGCTAGAGTAGCGTCCCAATTCTCCATGGTCTAAAGTGGAATTTCTCCTTTGACCATGGGTAAACCATGTTGAACCATACAAGCATGGCCCTTCCGCGAATATGACCAAAAGGTACAAATCCCCAAACTCTTGAGTCACTAGAGTAATCTCTATTGTCACCCATTACAAAGAAATGACCTTTTTCAACCTTAACCTTAGGGATATTCAAGTGATAAGGCATGCTATTATTCACAGCTGTAACAAACTTCTTACCGTCTAATTCAACGGCTTCAAACTCTATTCCCTTCTTGTCGAATTTATCGTCAAATAGGTCTATATACTCTTCCTTTGCTACCGGCTTTGTTTCAATCAATTTACCGTTCAAGTAAACCTTATTATTATAAACTTCAACCTCGTCACCTGGTAAACCAATCACTCTCTTAACGTAGAGGATATTTCTATCTCTTGGGTATCTAAATACGATAATATCTCCCCTTTTTGGGTCAGATGGTGTCGTCAAATAGATTGGGTCACCAAATAAATCTGAGTAAGGAAGCTTAAATCCATAAGACATTTTATTTACGAGAATAAAATCCCCAATGGCATTTGTTGGAAGTAAAGATCCCGAAGGAATATGGTTTGGCTCAAAAAATGAAGATTTAAATGCAAAGACCGTTACAATTATATAAATCCAAGAAAGTAATTCTTTTTTAATCTTAGTTAGTTTCTCTACAGATGGATCCACTGGAGCTTCTGTATTCTGATTATTCTCTTCCATTTCTATTCCCCGTAATTCTAGGTGCCTATCTTAATCTTTTTATTCATATCCGTCACCTATCTCGTGCCAAAGATTGTCTAATAGGACGCGGTTCACTATGAAAAAATGACCCGGACACTTCATAATTTCCTCTTCAAGAGATATGAGTAATTATGAAGAAATTTCTTATACTTACATGTCTTTTAAGCTCTATTCTAACTTGGAGCGCTGACCGATCAAGATGGGAAATCCTACCTACGGACCCTACGACGTCCACTATTAACGAAGATTTATTTTACTCGATTATTAACAGAGTAGAGTCGCTATACAGATTAGAGTTTGCTCAAAAAGGAATCGCTGTCCTATTTAATGCGGACTGGGATACGAGCTACTTTAGTGCCTGGGCCCACAATGATAACCCTCCACTCTTCTCGTTAAACTTCTGGGGAGGAATGGCCAGAATCCCTGGAGTGAATGAGTATGGCTGGGCCTTTGTTGTCTGTCATGAAGTAGGTCACCTTCTCGGAGGAGAACCTATGAACTCTCTACCTCACTTCGCATGGGGAAGTGCTGAGGGTCAAGCCGACTACTTTGCAAGTGCACATTGTCTCAAGCGTTACTTTGAGGCCTTTCCTTATCTAGGTGATGAAGTCCACCTAGGCCCTGGGGTTATCGATAAATGCAATAATGATGAGCACTGTTTAAATAGTGCGAAAGCAGCAGAAAGTTTTTCAAAGATCATCACATATCTCTACAGAGACACTCCTGCGCTAAGCCTCGAAACACCGAGTACCTCAGTGGTTGAAGAAAGTGTTCTAGCGAGCTATCCAGAAGCACAATGTAGACTTGATACAATACTTGAAGGCTCTCTATGTCAGAATGATTTTTCCTCTATGGAAGAGTGGGCATGTTTAAGTGGAATAGGAAGTAGACCAAGTTGTTGGTTTAAAAAATAAGGCCCAACAATTTGTCGGGCCCATTCTATTTTTATAAGTCTTTGATGACGTGAACATCTCTTTGAGGGAATGGAATACTGATTCCGTTTTCATCTAATGCTAATTTAACATTTTCGATTCCATCAAAGTTTACACCCCAGTAATCATCACTCTTTGTCCAAACTCTTACAACAAAGTTTACGCTACTGTCTGCAAGTGCTGATACAGCGATAAATGGCTCAGGCTCAGACATAACTCTTGAGTCAGAAGTAATTGTTTTAAAAATAACTTCCTTTGCTTTCTTAAGATCATCTCCGTATCCAACACCAAAAATAAAATCAACTCTTCGAGTAGACTGAGAAGTAATATTATTAATCACTCCATTGGCTAGAGGACCATTTGGAATTGTTAAAATTCTATTATCTGGAGTTCTAAGCTTAGTGTAAACCATTGAGATAGACTCAACTTTCCCGATCACACCTTGAGCTTCGATAACATGACCTGCTTTAAATGGCTTTAAAAGAATTAAAAGAACTCCACCAGCAAGGTTTGATAAACTTCCTTGCAGTGCTAGACCAAAAGCAAGACCAACAGAACCTAGAACAGCGATAAAAGAAGTTGTTTGAACTCCCAAGATTCCAAGAACAGAGAGGCATACTGCAACCTTTAAGCAGACTCCAATTATTGCTGATAGAAAATGAGAAACTGCTGTATCTACCTTCTTTTTTCCTAAGGCCTTAGTAAATAACTTAGTGACGAAGTTTGCGATATAAAGACCAATAACAAGCGTAACTAGTGCGAGAGCTAATTTCGGAGCTACTGCGATAGCCTTATCCATTAAAATTTTTTGTAAGTTATCCATAGATGTATTCATTTATATCTCCTAAAAGTTTGCAAGTAGTGACAGAGTATAATTATGATCGTACTTACTCTTACCAGTAGGAGGTTCATTATCATACTTCCAAAGATAAGCTGTCTTCATTGAGAAAGTCTTTGTAAGAGTAATAATAAGAGAAGGCTCAAGATTAACTAAGTAGTCTTTGCTCTCTGAGAAGTTTGGAAGATATTCAATCCAAAACTTTCCTTTTAGATTGTCTTGAAGTTTCTCTGTAATTTCTGTGTAAATTCTTCCTTTAAAATCTTTCTTATCTTCAGAGTTATCGAGAGGCTTTTCAATTGCATATCTTAAACCTGCTTCAGCTAAGAATGTAGCAGAGTCAGACTTATAGAAGATGTGAGTTAAACCCAAGTCAGTATTATATCTTCTATCGTATCCTGCAAATCTATCCGCTTCAATCAGCTCTCCAACATACATACCTGTAGTAGGAAGAAAGTTATAATCATAACGAAGACCAAAGTCCCAATTCTCAGCACTTCTTACGCTATCAGATTCACCATAGTGATAACTACCATGTGCTCTATAGACTGATTTCTCAACTGTATATGAGTTATCCGATTTAAATGTATAAGTTTTTAGATCTGTATTTCCACCAGTTATATTCACTGACGCCGAGTCTTCACTTTTAAATTGAGCAAAAGATGACATTGAAATTGCTGAAAACAGCATTATGAAAACAAATTTCATAGAGTATTCCTTGTTTAATAAATAATAGTGCAAGGAAATTATCCCTCATGGATTTATTTGTAAATAATTTGTTTAGTTAGATAGGATATGATGAACTTCTCTATGTAATTTCAGTGTCTTCTAATAGATCTTCCATCTCTTTAGAAGTTTCATTTAACTCATAGCCAAACTTCTTAACGATATCTTGTGCAGTAATAACTCCGACGACTCTCTTATCATCTAGTCTACTTACAACGGGTAGTCTTGATATTTGAAATCTCTTCAACCTATGAAAGGCCACCATAAGGGATTGATCAGGGTATATTTTAATAACTTTCTTCTCACAAAGATGTTCTAGCTTCTTTTGAAATTCCTTTCGTCCAATAGCAGCACTCATATCAGACTTAGCAATCATTCCAATCAATCTACCATTTTTAAGAATAGGATAACCGGAGATACTCTCCTTTCTCACACCCTTATATGCTTCAATTAATGTGAGAGAAGAATTTAAACTAATGACATTTCTCTCCATCGCATCTTCAACATTAAGAGACTCGAGGATTTCATTATCTTCATGACTCGGCAGATGGATTCCGTCTTGTTCAGAAATTTTCTCATAAATAGATTTATTCTCTATTTTCGCAGAAATAACATAAGCAGTGATATTGGCAATCATTAAAGGAAGCATAATATTGTAATCACGAGTGAGCTCAAAGACCATTAGTATTGAAGTAAAGGGCGCTCTAATCACAGTAGCAAAGAAGGCTCCCATTCCAACAAGAGCATAGGCACCGCTCATGGTTGTGATCTCAGGGAAGAAATAAGAGCACGTCACTCCAATAAAACTTCCCATTGTCGCCCCCATAAAAAGAGTTGGCATAAATAGACCACCACTCATTCCACTCGAATAACAAATAGATGTTGAAATAAATTTTAATAGAAAGAGCGTAATGAGAATCTTTGGATCAAGAATTAATGAAAGAAGGGTTCCCTCTAAAGTTCCACTTCCACTCCCAATTACACCTGGATGAATTTGGCTTAAAAGACCTACGCAACAAAAAGCAATCATTATAAAGCTAAGCTTATGATTGTTCATATATTTTTGATTGAATTCACGAAACTTTAAAACAGTATTCATCCAGATTGGCCCAATGACTGATGCCGTAAGACCTATCACGAGATAGAAGATAAGCTCTCTATGATCAACTAATCTGTAATGTACTTCTTGAAAGATTTCCGTGGTATTAGTGAGCATCTGAGAAGTTACAACGGCAATAACACTTGAGATAATAATGGATCCCAATATTTTAGCATTTAAGTCACCCACAACTTCTTCAAGAGTAAAGACAACGGCGGAGATTGGTGTATGAAAAGCAGCAGCAACTCCACTGGCACTTCCCACTGCAACTAAGGCCTGAACTCTCTTCTTAGAGAGCGAAAAGTAATTACCTAGAAATGAACCGAGTCCCGAGCAGGTCGCAACCGCAGGGCCTTCTAAACCAAGAGAGACTCCAGATCCTAATGATAGAAGAGAGGTAAAGAACTTTCCGACAGTATCCTTAAGAGAGATTTTCCCATGAAATACGGCAAGAGCAATTCGAACATTTGGAATACCTGAGCCAGCCGTCCAAGGTAACTTGCGTGTGGTAAGCCAACCTGAAACAAAAATGGCCACACCACCGTAGAGAAAACTCTCCCAAGTAAATGAGCCCGATGTCTTAAATACTTCTCTCAGGTATAGCACCCCATGGTGAAGTGCTATAACCACCATCGCAGAAATAAACCCAACAATTAATGTGAGTGCAAAGTAAGTTCTATCTTCACTTATAGAATCTTTTAGAAATTTCCCAAGGAGAATGTATCTTACTTTTATAAACGACTTCATTAGTAACTTCTTTTGCAAGCGCGAGGACTTTGCGTTAATACCTTAAATATATTTTAGGTAAAAGTTACGAACCTTTCTAGGCAGAAAAAGTTGAGCAGCTCCCCTAAAATAGAATAGCTACTCTCAAAATAGTCCTATCGATCTAGAACATCAAATAAAGATATAAGAAAAGTGAAAGTTTTACTCTAACTCAATATGAAGTGTTGAAGCGGGAAATAAAAAGACCACCAATTCTGGTGGTCTCTCTTACTTATTTCTTTTGATGCTTTTTGGATGTGTTCCTTGCTTGCACGCGATCCGCTCATGCATTTTGTACGTGCTCCTTGCTTGCACGCGATCCGCCCATGCATTACGAAACTGACGTTTCGCAAATGCACAACGGTAAAGCGACCGTCAAAATGCTACGCATTTTGTACGTGCTCCTTGCTCACACGACAGGCGCTAACGCTTCTGTCATGTGCCAAGGTGCCTAGCGACGTCAAAACGCTTTCGCGTTTTGCACGCGCGGCTACATCATGCCAGGCATTCCGCCCATACCACCCATTCCACCAGGCATTCCGGCAGGAGCGGCGTCTTCCTTAGGAAGATCTGCGATCATTGTTTCAGTCGTAAGCATTAATCCTGAAACAGATGCAGCATTTTGAAGAGCTGATCTTGTTACTTTTGTAGGATCGATAATCCCTGCAGCAACTAGATCTTCATACTTACCAAGTCTCGCATTGAAACCGTAAGTTACATCACCCTTTCTCTTTACATCATTAACAACTACAGAACCTTCAAGCCCAGCGTTTGCTGAGATTTGTCTTAGTGGCTCTTCTGCAGCTCTCTTAACAATTTTAATACCAAAAGTTTCTTCAGCATTTGCACCTTCAAGTCCATCAAGAACTGTAGAAGCGTGAACTAGAGCTGAACCACCACCAACAACAATTCCTTCTTCAACTGCTGCTCTAGTAGCGTTAAGAGCATCTTCTACTCTATCTTTCTTTTCTTTCATTTCTGTTTCAGTTGGAGCGCCAACGTTAATTACAGCAACACCACCAGAAAGCTTAGCTAATCTTTCTTGAAGTTTTTCTTTGTCATAGTCAGAAGATGACTCTTCTACTTGCTTTTGAATCGTTGCAACTCTTGCATCAACTGCATCTTTATCTCCTGCACCGTCAACAATTGTAGAGTTTTCTTTATCAATAGTAACTTTCTTAGCAGAACCTAAGTGCTCAAGCTCTGTAGACTCAAGAGACATACCTAGCTCTTCAGAGATAACAGTACCACCAGTTAGGATTGCAATATCTTTAAGCATTTCTTTTCTTCTATCTCCAAATCCTGGCGCTTTAACCGCACAAACATTTAAAGTTCCTCTTAACTTATTAACAACTAGAGTTGTAAGGGCTTCACCTTCAACATCTTCAGCAATAATTAAAAGTGGCTTAGAAGCTTGTACAACTTTTTCAAGAACAGGAACTAATTCTTTCATGTTTGCAATTTTCTTATCAGTAATAAGAATCATTGGTGAATCAAAGTTAGTTTCCATTTTTTCTGGATTAGTTACGAAGTATGGAGAAAGGTATCCTCTATCAAATTGCATACCTTCAACAACATCAAGAGTTGTCTCAGCAGTCTTAGACTCTTCAATTGTGATAACACCGTTATTACCAACTTTCGCCATTGCTTCAGAGATAAGTGTTCCAATTTCAGTGTCATTGTTTGCAGAAATTGTTCCTACCTGAGCAATCTCTTCAGAAGTCTTAACTTCTTTAGACATTTCCTGAAGTTTAGAAACTACTTTCTCAACAGCAATATCAATTCCTCTCTTAAGATCCATTGGGTTGTGACCAGCAGTAACAAGCTTTACACCTTCTCTATAGATCGCTTGAGCTAGAACTGTTGCTGTCGTCGTTCCATCACCTGCATCTTCATTAGTCTTTTGAGCGACTTCTTTAACCATCTGTGCGCCCATATTTTCAAAGTTATTTTCAATTTCAATTTCTTTAGCTACAGAAACACCATCTTTAGTAATGTGTGGAGCACCAAATGATTTTTGGATAACTACATTTCTTCCTTTAGGTCCAAGAGTTACTTTAACTGCGTTTGCTAAAGTATTAACTCCGTTAAGGATAAGTGATCTTGCGTCTTCGCTATATTTTAATTCTTTTGCCATGATTTAATCTCCTAATAAAGATTGTTAGTTATTATTGAAGCACACCTAGGATGTCGTCTTCTTTCATTATTAAATAATCTACACCTTCTACTTTTACGTCAGTTCCAGCATATTTTCCGAAAAGAACTTTGTCTCCGGCCTTAACATCTAATTCTCTAAAAGATCCGTCTTCCTTTCTATAACCTGGCCCAACAGAAACAATTTCACCTTGAACTGGTTTTTCTGTGTGGTTATCTGGAATAATAATTCCTCCGGCAGTCTTTGTTTCTTCTTCTAGTCTCTTAACTAGAACTCTGTCTTGAAGTGGTCTAACCTGCATAGGTCCTCCTTAAAGTTAATATAGAAATTCATAAAATTTATATGTGCGTAAAATGGTAGCTATTTGATCATCGTCAAGGGTTGCCGTCAAAAAAAAATAGGAAAATGCTCTTCTCTAAGCACAGTTTTAGACTCTCCGCGTTCCCATATTGGAACAGACTCAATCTAAGTATCTAATTTTACTGGATATATTTTTGGCCCCCTCATTGCAAAATCTTACGCATTGGAGGTTTTATGAAAACAATTTTATCAACAGTAATCCTGCTTCTATCTTTTAATAACGCAAATGCAAACCTTGCATTTCAAGTCGAAGGGACACTTTCGAGTGATCAAAGAACCCTGACGACTGATGAAGTCACCTTAAAAGTATCGGAGAATGTTTCCAAGCAAGCTGCTTGCGAAGAAGGGATTTTTACAGTCGTAAGAAATAATTGGGGAGCATCTGAAGATGTTACTCTACTAAGTGTGGACCAATGTTTTGATGGCCCAACTTTTTGCTATGAAATTTATAGGCCAGAATGTGGAATGAAAAATGGAAAGGCAAAAGTTTATACCAATGACTGCGAGCTCGAAAAAGATAAAGCAACTCCTGTAGATAAGAGTCTTTGTGAAGGACTCGAATTCTAATCCCTCTCATACTATTCAATTTAGTTTTAGTGTTTGATAAATTGAATGGTGTTTTTTTGTGAATGAAGGGGAGGCCATAGCGCCTCCTCTTTTTTATTGCTCTCTATTTAATTGTGGAGCACCGATGATTTCCTCTTCAGTTTCATCTACAATTTCAGCCTTAGCAATTTTTGAATCGTAGATATCTGAGCATTCACTATTCATCTCACCGACCATAATCTCATTCACACAAAGTTCATTATCATCAGAACAATTGTGGTTAGATAATTTCCTTGGTAGCGGTTTGTTTCTAGAGCAAAATGGTAATTGCCCAAGATGATTTCTAAACTGCTTTAAAACCTTAGTGTTACCATTTCTACCCAGTTTAAGAACAGACCAATTTGTACTGTCTCCCCACGATTGCTCAACGAATAAATTCCCCTTTCCAACTCTTCTAATTGCGCGAGGTCTTCTCGCAGTTAATTGCTGTTGAAGAATATGGATTCCACACTCAAGGTTCAACTCTGGATTCAGCATATCTCTATGAGTGAACCTTCTCCCCATAGACCTCGCCTCAGAACAGTATGCATTTGCATTATAATAATCTATCTGCAGTAAACCCGCAGAGATCGTTCCATTTGCTTCTTTGTAACCTTTCTTAGGTGAGTAGCCACTTTCAGCATAGGTCATAGCAGCTATAAGAGTGACCCAAAACTGCTTGCGTTCATTCTCTGTTGCATACTTGTAACCCTGACAATTAATTTTACTAAGAGATTTATTATTAATTAAGTTAGGATCTTTTAGCATTGAATCTGAAATTTCTTTCTTATTTTCTAGTACGCTAATAACTTTCTTTGACCACTCTCCCTTCCAACCTGTTGGTGAAATTTTTGGTAGAGAGATATTTCCATCACTATCAACTCGAACATCGGGACAGCTATTCTGTCCTCCTACTCCAGGCTCAATAACGTCAGTAACTTCTCCGGTACTTGGCACGTAGGGCGTATCATTCCCCGCACTAGGACCAAAGATAATATCACTTTGAGTATTACCATCCTTTTTACAAGAGATGGAAAAGAGAAGAATCAAAATAAGTAAGTACTGCTTTTTGAAATTCGTTATTAACATAGAGTTATTATCGGTTATTTAGTTAAATAAGCTAAATAAAAAACAATAACCCTCATACTATCAATAACTTATACGAGATAGGTCCATAAGACCCCTGCCAAGAATAAGACTATTTTAGATCAAACCAATTAACCCCAACACCCATGTCGACATCTAAGGGAACTGATAGAGAAACCACTTTTTCCATTCCATCCTTAAGGATAGTTTTCATCTCTTCCAATTCACTCTCAACCACTTCAAAGATTAGCTCATCGTGAACTTGTAGAATCATTTTAGATTTAAGTTTTTTGTCATCTAGAACTTTCTGAATATTAATCATCGCAAGCTTGATGATATCTGCCGCCGTTCCCTGGATTGGGCTATTAATGGCAACCCTTTCTGCGTTGGCCTTAATTGTTCTATTGGTCGAGTGAATATCTGCGAGATATCTCTTTCTTCCTTTTAGCGTTATTGCGTAGCCAGTCTTTTCACACTCTTCTTTTAAGTGATCAAGGTAACCCTTAACGCTAGAGAATCTTTCGAAGTAATTTGTAATATACTCCTTAGCTTCTTTTCTAGGAATCTTTAAAGCAGCAGCGAGACCAAATGATGACTGTCCATACATTAGTCCAAAGTTTACGGCCTTGGCCTTAGAGCGATCGTTAGAGCCAACTTCCTCAACTGGTACGCCCATTATCTCAGAAGCTGTTCTTCTATGAATATCAACACCCTTCTTAAAAGCGTCTATCATTGTCTTGTCATTTGAAAAGTGTGCCAAAAGTCTAAGCTCTACTTGAGAGTAGTCAGCGGCCAAGAGGATCTTTCCTGGACCTGCAATAAAACCTTTTCTCACTCTTCTACCTAACTCACTTCTAATTGGAATATTTTGTAGATTAGGATGATTAGAAGAGAGTCTACCTGTCGCCGCAACATTTTGGTTGAAGTGCGTATGAATCTTACCAGAAGCTTCATTCAATAATTCTGGAATGGCCTTAACATAGGTAGAAAGAATTTTTCCGACCTCTCTATATTCTAGAATTAGAGCTGGAACTTCACTTAATCCCTTTGCAGCTAAATCTTCTAGTACAGAAGAGTCTGTAGAGTAGCCTGTCTTTGTTTTCTTTCCTACCGGAAGCTCTAACTCTTCAAATAAGAGAACCCCTACTTGCTTTGGTGAATTCAGATTAACAGGCTCCTTAGAGAATTTATCCACACTTGCTTGAAGTTCATCTAGCTTCGTTTGCAGCTCTTTTTCATACTCACTAAAGAATGCTTTATTAATGTGAACACCTTCATACTCCATTGCCGCTAGGACTGGAGTAAGTTTATTATCAATATCATGAAAGACATTAAGAAGTTCTTTTCTCTCTAACTCTTCAAGTAAGAACTCACTCACTCTAAAACATGAGTGTGCCCTCGCTGTTGAGATCTCTTGAACAAGGTCTTCTTCATTTTCACTTGGAAGAGGCTTCTTCTTCTCGAAAGCTGGTATAGAGCTTCCAAGAAACTTTTCGCTAAGAGATTCAATAGTGTTCTTCTCTCCAGGGTTGGCCACAAATTGCGCTTGAACGACATCAAAAACCTCAGCACTAATTTCTATCTCATTTCTTAGAGAGTAATAAAGTAGAGACTTATAATCTGCTGTTGCGACTTTAAGAGTGTCTGTCGTTAAGATCTTTTCTAAGAGAGGCTTTGCCTGCTCTTCTTTAATATAAAAAGCTTCATTCTTATTTTTAGAAATAGAAAGCGAGTGAATATCAAGACTGCGCGTATCTAGGTTCGTATACTGAACGTCTAGGCCTAAGTATGTATCACACTCTAACTCAGCATCACTCCACTCACCAACTTTAATACTTGGCCCATCGACATTAACGGAGAACTCTCCGTCTTGCTCTGACTGATGATGTGCAAATTTCAAATCCTCTAGCTTTACAAGTGCTGACTTAAAACCAAGACCTCTCAAGAAATCAAAGAGAGAGTCAGCAGGGTAGAAACTAAATTTAGAGTCCGTCGACTTTAATCCAAGGTCAACATCTGTTTTGATTTCAATTAGGCTCTTTGAGAGAAGTCCATCCTCTAAATACTCACCAAAAGCTGTCGTTAGCTTTTTTCCTTTTAGAGTATCTTTAATCTCAATACACTTTTCTAAAGTTCCATGCTCGGCAAGAAGTTTAGCAGCACCCTTAGCACCAATTCCCTTCATACCTGGAATATTATCTGAAGCATCCCCAACCATAGAGAGGTAGTCTACAATTTGCTCTGGATAAACTCCCATTTTCTCAAAAACACCTTCGCGGTCGTAGGTCTTATCTTTCATGGTGTCTAACATCTTTATATTATCACCAACAAATTGCATAAGATCTTTATCGCCAGAGGCAATGAGAATTTCATCAAAGTCAGACTTCCATTGCACACAAGCGGAACCAATTAAGTCATCGGCCTCAAAGCCCTCTACAGTAGAGCTTGGAAGTTCCATATGGTCTATCAATTGCTTTATAAGATCGAATTGAGGTTTTAACTCTTCAGGTGGTTCTGACCTATTCGCCTTGTACTGATCAAAGAGCTCGTTTCTAAAAGATCCACCCTTTGTATCTCGGGCCAAGAGAATATGAGATGGCTGATATTTTGAAAGTAATTTTAGAAGCATCGACAAAACACCGTGAACAGCATTTACAGGAACGCCCTCAGGTGAATGTAAAACGCGTATTGCATAGAAAGCACGAAATATAAAACTACTAATATCAACGATAATTAAACGATTTTTGGCCATATTTATTCCCATTCGAAATTTGAATTTTGAGGATATAAATGTACCGACAATTAATGATGTTGAAAAGGAATCAAGTCATTTGGCTATCAGGGTCAAACCAACTATCTTTTCTTTTCTTAATTTGCTCGCCTGAACCATCGTTGGCCATCACAGAAGTGTCTGCCATAACGTCTCCCAAGCGGTGACCTGAATCTAATTTATGAAGTAAATAAATTTCTAATATCAAGAGAGGTATTCCCAGTAAAATGGCAAAGATCCATCCCCAAATAGGAATAATTGCAAAAAATAAAGGAATGAGAAACGGGAGATTTCTAATGACAGATTGTTTTAAAGAGCAAGGCTTACCGTCCTCTAGAGAAATTACAGCGAAGCCCATAAACTTCTTTCCAACACTCTGACCATTTTGCAGGCTGTCTGCAATTGCAATATAGAAGAGGGCCAAAATTGTCCCAACAGGATAGAAGAAAACAGATAAAATAAGTGCAATAAATAAATCAATCGCCTTAGCTATCATACGAGATATGCGTGCAACTTTAATCGAAGATTTTAATAAATATTTTCTATCCATATCGATATTCTATCCTATTGATTTCTTATCAAATACGAGGAATTATTTGCATTTGTTCAACCTAACCTACAGCATCATTGTAACACATCTATACAAGCGAGCACTAATAAGATACAAATATATATTCAAGCTTTTAAGAAAAGAGTAGGAGAAAATATGAGTAACGTAGGAAAAACTGATCAAGCTAGCTTTGACACTGATGTAATTAACTCTGACAAGCCTGTCCTAGTAGACTTTTGGGCCGAGTGGTGTGGACCATGTAGAACACTTGCTCCAGTATTAGATGAAGTTGCAGGAGAAGTTGGTGAAAACGCTAAAATTTTAAAAGTTAATGTTGATGAAAATGGAGACCTAGCACAGAAGTACGGTATCCGTGGTATCCCAACAATGATTTTCTTTAAGAATGGTGAGCCAGCAAAAACTTTAGTTGGTCTTCAAGGTAAAGACGAAATCAAAAAGACTTTGGAAGAATTAGCTTAATTTGCTAAACTTACAGATATAATTAATTTGAGCGGAAGTTATCTTCCGCTTTTTTTTTAGGAGCAGGTCTTGTCTACATTTATCCTTGAAGCCTTAAACGACGCAAAGAATACACTTGAAAAATTTATTTCAAATGAAACTAATATTGCTGCAATGGAGAAGTCTATTAAAGTCTTCATTGAAACATTGAATAATGGTGGAAGAATATATAGCTGCGGAAATGGTGGCTCAATGTGTGATTCGATGCATTTCGCAGAGGAACTTACAGGAAGATATAGAAAAGATAGAAGGGCCTTGGCCGCAATGTCTTTTAGCGATCCAAGTCATATGAGTTGTGTTGGAAACGACTTTGGTTACGATGCCATTTTTCAAAAAATGGTTGAAGCCTTTGGACAAAAAGGTGATAGCCTCCTAGCAATTTCTACAAGTGGTAATTCTCCAAATGTTATCAATGCTGTTAATGAAGCAAAAGCAAGAGGAGTAACAACGATTGGCCTACTAGGAAAAGATGGTGGGAAACTAAAAGATATGGTTGATATCCCAATTATTGTTGAGTCTAAACTTACTGATAGAATCCAAGAAATTCACATTAAAATTATTCATAACTTCATCGAAGGAATTGAGCGAGAGCTATTTCCAGAGCACTACTAGAAGCCTCAGGGGCAGTATTTGCCCCAAAATGAAACCATAGCGAAACTTCTATTTTCCACTACAATGTAATTATAACTAGTTGGAATAAACAAGGAGTTTTGTTTCTATGGAAGCAACAGCTGTATCGACATCAATGAACGGAATTGCACAATTCATCCAAAGTGGTGGTATCTTCATGTGGGTTATCCTACTAATCTGGGCCATCGGAATTGCAATTGCCATAGAACGTTTTTCAAAATTATCTTTTAAGCTAGATGTAGATGGTGCATCGTTTATGAACGAGCTTCAAAGATACATCCTATCAAATGATATTCAAGGCGCGATTAGAGTCTGCTCGGGATCAGTGGCTGCACTACCGAAGGTTCTAAAAAGCGGATTAAAGAGATCTAATCAATCAACTGCTCAAATGCAAAATGCAATTGATGCCACTGCACTTGAAGTGATCCCAAAGGTAGAGCTTAGACTGAATTACCTGCAATTAATTGCAAACATCTCTACTCTCTTTGGACTCCTTGGAACTATTCAAGGTCTAATTGAAACATTTACAGCTGTTGGTTCAGCTGACCCAGCACAAAAGCAAGAACTACTTGCTCTAGGTATCTCTAAGGCGATGAACACAACATTCCTAGGTTTACTTGCAGCAATTTCAGTTATGATGCTTCATGCTTTCTTAGCTTCAAAGTCAGAGAAGATCATTAATGAGATTGATGAATTCTCTGTTAAGCTTCTAGACCTACTTGGAACAAAACAAGAAAAAGAAAACTAAGAAAGTATTGAGATAGAGGTTACAGTGTATAGAGCACCTAGTAGAAGAAAGATTCAAAAAGAAGTTCAAAAGCCAAATCTAATTCCTATATTAGATGCGGTTTTTATATTCATCTTCTTTCTTCTCATGTCATCTCGTTTTTTAAATATTAATGAAATACCAAGTGATGTGCCTATCGTTTCAGATAGGCAGCCACCTAAGAGCAATAAGAAACCACTTGCTCTTACACTTCAAATTCTCAACACAAGAATTCAAATCCTAACAGGTGTTCCAGGGTACGTTAGAAAAACTATTGGTAAGAATGCTGAGGGTGATTACGACCTACAAGCACTAAGAGACTATCTTATTGACCTAAAACAAAAAAACGTCGACGAGAATACAGTTGTTTTAGAGCCAAAAGTTGATCTGAGTTACGAAGATATTGTTAAGATCATGGACACAGTTAGAGACCTTAAGAAAACAGATCCTGATATTTGGACCAAAACAAAAGACGGGATGGATCTTAGAGTTAAAGAATTATTTAACAATATTGTTTTTGGAAACATTCAGAGTTAATTATGAGTAGAGTTAGATCAATATCAGCAAGAGGAAAAGTAAGAAGAAAGAAGAAAGTGATGGATATCGATATCACTTCTCTTCTAGATATTCTCGTAATTCTTCTCGTTTTTCTACTTAAGAACTATAATGCCTCTGGAATCGTTCTCAACGTCCCTAAGGGAATTGAGCTTCCAAGCTCTCAATCACAATCTCTCAATACTTCTGGGATTATTATACAAGTCTCCCCTTCTACTATCTGGGTTGATAATAAAATTATTCTCGAAGCCGAGAATGATTCACTAGCTGAAGACAAAACGGGTAGAAGAATCATTCCTCTTTATAACGAGCTCGTTAAAAAGAAAGAAGTTATTAAGCAGATTGAAAAGTCTTCACCAAATGCCAAGAAGTTCTCAGGCGTTGTTAACCTCGTTGTCGATAAAACAATCAAATATAGCTACATAAAGAAATTGATGTACACGACAGCAGAAGCGGGCTTTGGAAAGTATAAATTTGTCGTGATGTCTGAAGAGTAACTTACAGCAAGAATAAAAAGCTCATAATTAAACAAAAGGCCACTTGAGTTATAAATACATTATAGTAACTAAATGCCTTTTGTAGCTCCTTAATTGAAACAAGAAAGAAGACACTCCCCCACAAGACCATAAAGATATTCACCACAAGATCATTTGTCCCATGGGCAACTATATTAAGATCTAAAATAAGAGCGACTAGAAAAATAAAAAAGATAGTTATATTAAAAATAAATCTAGATAATTGTCTCTTATCTAAGAGCCTTACCCACCCAATAAAGCCTAAATTCCCTCTTTCAAAAATACTTAATTGTGTTGATGAATCACTATACTCAACATTACTTACACCGCGAGTACGGATAAAGGTGTAGATAATCTCACTGAATACAATGAATAATAGAGCTGGTATCGTGAAGTCTGAAACATCAACCCTACCGTCTACAAACTCTAGAATACAAAGTACCGCAAATAAAATAGTGAGAACGAGCTTCAGTCTAAAGTCAGTGAAGCTCTTAATTTTCTGTATCATGCCTGAATTATATAGGACATCAGCGCCCTACTAAAAATCCAGCACTTACATCGGCCATCTGGTCTTAATATTGCCAAGAAAATAGGTAATTGTGCCCTAACTTAGAATATTATATGTAATAAATGACCCCAACCAAGCTAAGGCCCCCATATAAAGAAACATAAAAGTAGGCTGCTTCCAGTTTCCAAGCTCTCTTCTAAGAATTGCCAATGTACTCGTACACTGCAAAGAGAAGACAAAGAAAATAAGAATTGACCAAGCAACAGCAAGATTAAACTTAGGCTCACCAGTCACACTATCTTTTTCCATCTTTAATCTTTGCCTAAGTGTAGACGACTCTTCATCTACTTCACCTAGGGCATATATCGTTCCCATCGTAGAAACAAATAACTCTCGCGCTCCGAAGGCCACTAATAACCCTACACCCATCTTCCAATCCATCCCAATTGGCTCTAGCGCAGGCTCAAGAGTTTTACCTATCTTCCCTATCAATGAGTGTTCCAATTGCATTGAGGCGACAGCATCATCAGACAACCCTGCTATAGAGTTGGCATCTAACCTTGGAAAGGTAGATGCAAACCAGATACCTATAGAGAGAACTAGAATAATTGAGCCAGCCTTCTTACAAAAGAACTTAACTTTTTGTAATGCACTTCCAAATGCAATCCTCAACCTTGGTCTTTGATAATATGGTAGATCGATAAAGAAGGAGCTTGTCTCTCCTCTAAAATATGAAAGTCTAAAGACTAAGGCCATGGTTAGAGCAAAAAAACTTCCTAAGAAATAAAGAAAGAAGAAAGATAGAGACTGAGAGTTTAAGAAGCCAAAAATCTTTTTTTCTGGAACAAAAGTTCCAATTAGCAAGATGTAAACAGGAAGGCGTGCACTACAAGTAATCATTGGTAGAGTCATTATTGTAGCGATTCTCTCTTTCTTACTAGGTATTGTTCTCGCTGCCATTATTCCAGGAATTGAACAAGCAAAGCCGGAGAGATAGGGAAGAAACGCTTTACCATTTAAACCAAAAATACTCATGACTCTATCACTTAGCACTGCAGCTCTAGAAATATAGCCCGATTGCTCTAAAAGACTTAGTAAAAAGAAGAGGATTCCAATTTGAGGAGCAAAGATTATAACCCCACCAACTCCTGCAATAATTCCATCAACAATTAAGCTCTTCAAATACCCTTCAGGTAAAGTACTGGCCACCCAGTCACCAAATATTGCAACGAGATTATCGATCATATCCATTAAGGGTCCTGCCCATTCATAGATTGAATTGAAGATTAAATAGAAAACTGCGACAAAGATCAATGATCCCCAGAGAGGATGAATAAGGATTTGATCTAATTTCTTTGTAACCTTAATTTTTCTTGTGTCGGGTTTTACGACTTTATCAACAATCTCTCTCGCTCTCTTATGGTAATTATCTAGCTTAGAGATGACTTCCCTTTGGTCTTCTTCTATCTTTATTGATTTGATTTCTTTAAAGTCTGGAATATAGGAGAGAGACTCTTTTGAAAGTGTGATCTCTCCTAGCTCAACTTTCCCTTCTCTCTGAAGATTATCCCTTAAAAAGCGATCAATTTCTCTTGATCTTTCTTTTTTTGAACAAGTAGAAAGAGCACGACATCCAGTTAGCTCTTCGAGAACTTTTAACTGCTCTCTAGTAATTTCGCCCTTATCATCTTTATTGATAATTAAAACCATCTTCTCGCCAACTAATTCCTTTAGAGCAAGACAAAGAGACATTGATGATTCAAACCTCTCTAAATCTACAACAAGTGCTACTAGATCATAAGGTTTATCTACAGATAAATTTAATAGAGCATGAAGAGAAACTCCTTCATCAATACTCGTTGGAACTAGATTATACATCCCTGGAAGATCGACAATACTCACTTTCTCTTCGTAACTAGAATTAGACAAGAGCATGCCCTCGGCAGCATCAACTGTTATCCCTGAATAATTTGTGACTTTTCGCTTTTGACCACTTAATAAATTAAAAAGAGAAGACTTCCCTGAATTAGGAAAGCCAACAATTAGGACTCTAGCTTCTTTCATTCTATCACTCTCACGAAAATTTTACTCGCATGACTACGTCTAATTGCAAAGAAAGTGTCGTTACAATGTTTCAAGGAAAGAGGTCCAAAGAATAAGGCCTTCGAAGTAACTTCGATTTCATCTCCAGGTAGAATACCCAAGGATAATAACCTTAATGACTCTTCAGAGTTTTCTGGAAAACTATCAATAATTGCTTTCTCGCCTATTTTCAAACGACTCATTTGCTTTATCATACGAACCTCATATTTTCATGATACAACAAATGTTCGAGTGGGCATACCAATCAATTATTGCCAAAAAAAGGGCCTTTAAAAGGCCCTTCATTTTATTTTCTCTTAGGATAGAAATTAAATGGTTGATTAACCTCAACAACTCCACCGCCAAGTGGTTCAGGAAACTTAATCCCTCTAAGGACGTTAACAACACATCCTTTAACCTTACTCGGCAATCCTCTTGAAGCAGACTCCACACTGGCTTTTGTGACATTCCCAGAGGCACCAATAACAAAGTCTAATCTAACAACCCCATTGAACGCAGCTTGCGCCTTATCTAGTTCTTGCTGATAGCAATATCTAAACTGAGGAATATTATCTACGAGAATTTTTCTAATTACATCAGGGTCCATTCCTCCGAGGACAACTTCTTCGTACGGAACACCTGCTGTATAAATACTCTTCTTATTTACAAGTCCACTTACACCCTTTGAAGAATCTAACTTTCCAGAGGCAACACCTGTTAAGCTTCCAACATTATTAGAAACCTTTGCTCTTGTAAGAGTAGATGATTCACTTCCTCCAATACTAGATCCACTTCCAGGATTAGCACTAACAGTATTTACGGCCTGAATAGATTTTGCTCCACCACCTTTGGCCATAAGCGAGCTTAGTGTACTAGAGAAATCTGCTGACTTAAATGTATCTACTGCTCCCTTAGCATTACGGTTTGCTCTTGCCTTTCTCACTGAGTTTCTAGCTTGTGTCGGGCTTCCTCCCGTTTTCTTAGTTGGTGAGACTTTATTAATATTCTTATTAACTCTTCCCTTATTAGCAGTTGCCTTCTTTGCTGGTGCCGTAGACTTTGCGCTCTTAGAACCAGTTTTAGCAACATTCTTCTTAGCAGGTTTAGGAGTAATCTTCTTTACTTCCTTAGTAACTTTTATCTTTTCCTGCTTAGGAGATTTTTGAATAACCTTCTTAGGTTTATTCTTAGTTTTATCTATGGCCTTAGATTTAGACATAGTTAACTTCTTAGGCTTATAAAGTATCGTTGCAATTCTCTCTGGAGCCTTTTCTGTTTCAAGCTCTTCATCAACAGCATAGAAAGTGAAGAAACCAAGAAAGATCAGACAGAATAAAAAGACTAGAAAGAGCCACTTCATAAACTCTTTGTCTCTACGTAAGATTGGTGCATGTGCAACTCTAGGTGGTGCATCCGTTCCCCTTACATAGACCTGTAGATCCCCATTAACATATCTAACAATATCACTATCATTTAAAAGATATTGACCACCAGCAAATGTCTTATTGGAATCATTTAAACATATCTCTTTATAGCCAGGCAGTGATGATAGATAAACATCACTTCCTTTAACTTCCACAAATGGAATCTTTTCTTTCTTACCGAGGTAGGCGTACTCAACATCTCTTGCACCCGGATTGGCCCCAACAAAATGATAGATCCCTTCTTTATAAGCTAAATAATCAACACTATGGATTCTATCCTTATGTAAAATAATAACTTCAACTGACCTCTTTGATGGTGCGTAATCAAAGATAGGATAAAGAGTTTCAACATCTTCAAAAATATATTCTGAAAAGTCAGCTTTTGGGTCAGCTCCCAGTGGATATTCTACTCTTGGTAGTGTTTCTGTCTTAGTTGACGAAACTGGTGACTTCTTTGGAAGCTTTGGAGTAGCTTTTGGTAATTCGGCTTGCTCAATAGATTCAGGGGCTTCGCTCTTCACTGGAGTATCAACTACAGGAGTGCTTGCTACTACTGGAGGTAATTCTACTGCAAGCATATCTAGCGGAGGAGGCAGATCGTCCTTAGAATAAACTTTAAAGGCAAATTCGAGTGAACCAAATTTAATCGTATCATTTAATTCAAATTTTTCTGAAATAACTTTCTTACCATTTACATATGTTCCCATCGCCGTATCCATATCGAATACTTTAAATACGCCATTGGAAATTTCAATTACGGCATGAATAGAATTAATAGAAGGGTGATTAATCTGAACATCACAAGCACTTGTACTTCCTACAAGAACTCTTCTCTTTTTGATTAATTTACCTTCCTGGCCGTGAGTTACTCCTACTGGTAATAACTCATAAGCTTCACTAAGCTCTGTTAGAACATCTATGTTCACGTATCAATCCCTGTTAACGAACTCTTTCAACACCTTTTCTAATCTCGGCATTGAAGTTCTTTCTATATGGTAGTTTATTTTTAAATTTCCTCTGATATCTTGGAGCAATTGAAAGGTCTCCAGGATTACCAGTCTCACCTTCAATTACTAAATCTTCAAAGTCGAATTTCTCATATTTCTTATATCTATAGACAACTTTCTTATTAGACTCCTGAGCTTTAACAGAAGTAAAGGCCATCAATAAAATAAATAATGGTGCAAGAATCTTCATTATTTCGCTCCCGAAACTTTACTTAGTACTTTATTATAATAACTCGCATAGCCGCCAAGTTTCGCCGTATCAATAGACGAAAGGATTGTATGCGCATCTTTACTTCTACCCACATCAGATAGTGCTAATGAGAAGTTTATCCCAACTTGTGGTTTTGCATAATGAACAGAAGTAAGTCTTGAGAATAGACTTACTGCAGCCTTAGCATTACCTTCCATCAAATAACTTGTTGCTAAACCATTAAGAGCATCTACGTCTGTAGCATTTCTTTTTAACAACTTAGAGAAAATGATCTTTGCATCATTAACAAGGTGATACTTCAGATATAACTGACCAAGATTAAACATTGGCGTCATACTAAATGCACCAACCTCAGAAGCCCTTTTATAAGCAGCCAATGCCTTTTGGTCACGACCTTGGGCTTGATAGATAACTCCTAAATTATTAATTGGTGGAGCATAGTTTTTCTTTTGGGCCCTAGACTTATTATAGTAGAGAGTCGCTTTTCTCATATTCCCTTGAAGATAATAGCAATTGGCTACAAAGTTCCAATAACCTGGGTGGGATGCATATCTCTTATACTGGTCTTGAAAGATTTTTATACCAGCATCAAAATCTCTTCTATAACAATGAGTCATTCCTTGCACAAGGAGATCATTACTCTTTTCTACTTGCTCTAGTTTAGGTTCAGGGATTCTCGCCAAGGATTCAGTTGATAGTGAATCTTGTGTTGAAACCTCTCCAGTATAAGAGTCTGACCTTGAATTAAAAGGCACCTCAGGAACTTTTTGAAAGTCTGAATTCTCAACCCAAGAGAACTCGTCAATAGCGCCTTGAGAAAAGCTGGCCGTCACATCATTCTTTGAAGTTGATGAACAGGCACTCAGCAATAATAGAGTTAAAGGTAATAAATACTTCATCTGCTTCCACCTCTATCCATTAACACTCCATTATTTCCAAGTATAAATTCTGGTGAGAATTTACCCTCGAAAATAATATTCTTATTATCATCTGATAAGATATTATCCTTATTGATTTTAGCTATGGCCTCTCTCTTAAAGTCATCTACTTTCTTTCTAAGAGGTAATAAAATATTATTCATACTCTTTTTAAAAGTACTTACATATTCAGGAGACTTTCCAGGAGGAACAAAAGAATCAATAGAATGAATCATATGCTTATAAACATCTACTAAGTGATCATAACTCTTAATCATTCCCTTCCCAGATCCAACACTCATGACATTGATTAAATCTGTTGTTAGTCCGTCTAGAAGTTTGAACTTTCTTTGTAGTAAGCTATTAAACTTTGAATCTGGAAATGCTAGTTCAATACTTTTGTAGGACTGAATTCTACTCTCTAAGAGTTGAATTCTAATTAGAGCAACTTCATCTAGTCCTTCAATTTCTATTTTTCGCTTATTTCTAATTTTTGAGTAATAAGAAAGAATCTCTCTCTCAAGCTCTCTAGCATTACTAACTCTACCAGCTGCTATATACGCATTTCTCACCTTAGAGAGCGGATAGATTAAGTCTGGGTATATTCGAGTTGATTTACTTAGTTTTCTAATTTGAGCTAAGGCATCTGACCAATTATTATTTTCAACTTCAAACCTAAGCATCTCAA
Organism: Halobacteriovorax marinus SJ; assembly: GCF_000210915.2. Taxonomy (NCBI): domain Bacteria; kingdom Pseudomonadati; phylum Bdellovibrionota; class Bacteriovoracia; order Bacteriovoracales; family Halobacteriovoraceae; genus Halobacteriovorax; species Halobacteriovorax marinus. The sequence goes on along the minus strand of NC_016620.1, from coordinate 281,453 downwards.
GCTCTAGTTCATCCAAGACTGACGAAGATATTCTACATCTATAACTATTATTCAAGACAGCTCTAGCCGTTTTTGCATCTCCATCAGCAAGTGCGACGTTTACTGCATTCTTTAAAAAAGTTGCTTTATTACTACTTCTCTCTAAGCAAATCTTATCCAATACAGTGGCGTAAAGCTCAACACTCTCTTTTGTTTTTTGATGTTCAAATAAATCATTTGAGATTTTCAAAAATGAGCCTTGAAACCTTTTAACATTCTTTGAATTCATATGACTAAGTGCTCTTTTTGACCAAGCAAAACTTCTATAGGTATCGCCTAACTCATGAAAGAGAGTGGCAATATTATAAGACGCATTCTCACGACCACTGTCAGTTGTTGTAGGATCTTTATAAATTGCAACATAAAGAGCAAGGGCCTTCTTCTTATCACCTTTACTAGTCGCCTTTTCTACATTATCAAATTGAAGAGAAAGCATAATAATCTTCGTCTTCTTAGCAAATTTAGGTGTAACTTTAAAATCACCACTATTAATACGAGCAACCCAAGTCTTAATACTTTCTAAGTCACCCTTCTTTTTATGATGATCTAGAATTCTGGCAAGCATCGCCTCCTGAGTAGAGTAATTTCTTGGGAAACTATTCTTATATGAGAGAAGTGTTTTCTCACAATTAGGAATATCTCCTCTATCGAAGTAAAGGCCGAATAACCTTTGATATACTTTATCTGCCTGCTTTGATTTATTATCAGCTCTTAGAGAATTTAAATATGCTATTTCTACATACTTATCCTTACTCTTTTTCGAAATATTCTTACCACCTAGTGCGGCCATCATTCCTTCATTAGATAACTTAATATATTTCGCATTCTTAATATCTTGAGCTCTTTGTAGAGAGTTCGCGTATTCTTCAACGGCACTATTATTCATCCCCGCTGCAAAGTACGTTTCAGCACCAAGAAATGTATACTTGTGGGCATTCAAAGGATCAAATTGAGATAATAATGCAAAGTATCCTACCGCAAGTCTGGCCTTACTGTATAAAGTCTTCTTTTGACTCTTATACTGTTTTCCACTCACCTGCTTTTGAACAATCCCACTAATTCTTTTTAACTGATACTCTAATACCTTCACCTGCTCAGGGTTAAGCTTCTTTTGCTCATGATACTTAAGAAGTGTTTTCGCCACTTTTTGGTGATTATGATACTTTCCAAATCTTTCGTATAAACTTAAGAGCTTGATATTGATTTCAATATCCTCTTGCTCAGAAACTTTATAATTCAAGGCCTGCTTTAATGTCTTTTCAGCAGGGGAATACTTTCCTCTATTCATTAAGTAAGTAGAAACCTTTAAAAGATTTGAAGCTATATTCTTCCCAATACTCTTATAAAATTGAACGGCTTCATTAACTCTTCCAGAGTCTGTATAGAAGTAAGCAAGATCTCTTTCAATTGAGAAACTCATATCAACATAATTTGGACTCTTACTTAACTTATAAGCTTCACGCATTAAACGTATCGCGCTCTTTGTTTTACCGACTCTATAATATGACCAAGCAAGGTTTACACTATCTTTTGTGTACCATTTATCTCTAAATTTCTTATTTCTAAAAGCATTTTCATATAGAGGTATTGCCTGCTTATACTGACCTTGATTAAAGTAAATCTCTGCGAGAGCAACCTTTGATCTCGTTGATGTAAAAGTCGTTTTACCTGTAGATTTAACAGATTTAGAGAAGTAAGCTTGTGCTTTCTTGTCCTGCTGAAACTCTTTTGCATTATAGGCCATTATATAATAAACATCGGCCTTCCCCTTAAATCTTGGAAACTTCTTCAGAATTAAGTGACATGTTTTCTGTGCTTGAACAAAGTAGCTATTAGATTGTTTAAAAAATTTCTTCTTATCTATTTTCTGCCTCTTCTCAGCATCGTATTGCATAAATCGAGAGTTTTCTAATTCTTTTACAAGTCTAGCCTTCTCTAGTAACAATTCGGCCATACGAAGTAAGAGATCTGGATCAGAAGTTCTCGACTGCTTATTAAGACGTGTAACTTCTCTAAGCTCTAGATCAATAACTTTCACTAGCTCGCTTCTTCGAGCATTATCATTACCGTAAACTCCAAGAGAGCTACAAATAACCATCAATAAGATAATCTTTCTTAAATAAGTTCTAAAGAGCATTACCACTACACTCCGATTTTAGAGAGAAGACATAATCACCAAGCTCATCTGCCCAAAACTCTCCATTAAAATTCCAAAAATATTGCTTATCAGTACGCTTTAAGTTTCTAATATCACCACGTCCCCTATTCATAGAGACATCTGGAGAATATAGACTTTCCTTTCTACGAGAAAGTACTTCTAATTTAATGTAACTCATATCTAAGAATGTTTTTCTTACTTGATGCCATCCAAGATGAAGCCTCTTTCTCACATAAGCACCTACAAGATTTCTTTGAAGAACTAGTGCTTCTTTCAAGTTTAACTTTAAGATATTTTTCATCTGACTCTTTGGAAGTTTATTAATCACTTCAAATTCATCACGCCCAGTATGAAAGAAATCAAACATTTCTCTAAAGGTTGGATCTCTCGTTATAGAGTGAAGCATTTTATTTAGAAGTTCATTTCCACTTTCTTTTCCGCTCATCTTTGATTTTGCAAGAAGGTAGAAGTATTTATAATCTTTTCCATGTTTTCTTAGAAAAGATTCAATATCTTTATGGTTCTTTTCATTCTTTCTATAGAAATCATCCACGACTTTCAATGTATCTTGCCAAAGACAAAGCTCCATATATGTAAGAGATCTTAGAACATCAATTTCTGGATTGAATATAAATGATAGGAATGGTGAATTATAAGTCACGAGTTTTCCTAGAGTTCTATTATAATCTCTCATATAGAAACTGTTCCAGGCTTCTTCAAATAGAATCTCAGGCCAAATATGTGATGACTTTGTTAGATCTAAATAGTCGAGATTCGCTTGTTCATACTTCCCCTGAGAGAAGTTGGCCCTAGCCTTACCTACAATACAGTAATCTCTATTAATATTGAGCTGTCTCTTTCTATTCTCATTACCTTGATTGCTAATTGATTCCGACTTAGAAATACACTCATCATATGTCTTAATTGCAGATGAATATTTCTTTGTAACTGAAAAGATTGAACCCTCTAAGAATAGAGCAAAAGGCTTCGATGAATGTCTCGCTGGTATAGTGCCATTGAGTTCTTTAAGAGCTTGATCATACTTCCCTGCTCTAAAATACTTTTTAGCAAGAATATATCTCAACGTTGGAGCTTTTGACTTCTCTAGGAAAGATACAGGTAAAACCTCAAATTGCTTCACACCTACATTAGTGACAACTTCATCAATTAATGAATCCAGCTCTTTATTGTTAAAGCTTTTTCCTCTTGCCAGTAATTCCTTAATATAAGGAATAGAAGCAAAGTAAAGTTTCTCTTTAACTAGATTTTGAATAACACTTGGATAATAGCGAACACTACCCTTGCTCTGAACAAGGTACTTCCATGCTACATCCGTATTTGCCATCGTGCTCAGACTTAAAAAAGTCAATGCGAGCGCTATTTTTTTCTTCATGAAGAACATCCTGTTCATCCTTATTTAGAAAGTTATACCTAAAGCCACTGTCAGATCATAATTACTATAAAGAATTTCTTCAGCGCCAACAGTTTTCGCTTCCATCGCTTTGTAGTTAACAGAAGTAAGGTCAATTCTTATATCCCAACGTTCAGTGATATAGAACTTAGCTCCAATGTCCCACATAAGACCAGTATGAGATTCAGTAGTAAGTGAAGTATCTCCACCACTAGAAGTAATTTCATTTCTATTATTTGTCTCTTCTAATTTTGCAAAACCAATTCCAAGAATCCAATCCATGTAAATGATTTTATTAAATGTATTTATCTTGTTATAGAAAGGTGACCATAAGAACATCGCTCCCATGTAGTTATCGACAATTCTTCTAAATGGAAATGAACCTGGTCCACCAGGGTTTCGAACTGATGTTGCAGTAGAATTTTCTTCTCCGCTATTTTTAGAGTATAGAAACTCAACACCAAATTCTTCTTTTATAAAGTATCCAACACGGCCTTGAAATGCTTTTGCATCTACGAATGCACCTGAGGTCGTAAATCCAAAACCTCCTGTGGCATGGAGTCTTCCGGCCTTTCTAAATTTTCGATTTTGTAATACGAAAACCTCTTTATCTGGATCAAGCCATGAAAAATCATAAGCATCACCTTCTGCTGCGTATGATTGAAATGAAAATAAAGAAGTAACTAGTAAAAAAGAGAATACTATGAATTTATTCATACAATGCGCGTCCTGCTAAATTAAAATCGGGGCTCCTGCCCTTCTATATTCATGCACTTATTCTATCATATGAGAGGAGTTCAAAAAACCATGCCACCTAAGGGTGGCATAAATTTCCAAATGTACATTGATCACAATGAGATTGATTAATTAGGTCAGGTTTAGATGTCTTTACCCATTCCTGATGAAGAGATTCCTTTAGTTGCGAATGGGATATATCGATTTCAACATTTTCACCCATATCAACAAAAGATAAAACAAGTTTAACACTTTGATCTTTATACTCAGGATACAGTGTTTGGTAGGCATAAGCGTAGGATTTTAATTGGAACCAATACGGTACTTCTTTGCTCTCTTCTCTGTTTCCTGTTTTAAAGTCCCAAATTTCCAGACCTTTACCAGAGTCATTTGGTATGAGAACGAGGTCAGGCGTTCCAGAAATCATTTGTCCAAAGAAAGGAAACTTAATCATCTCTTCTGAGACAAATTTAAAATCAACTTCTTTTTCTTTTAGTTTTGAGACTGCCCAGTTAAACGAGTTCAAGTCTCTCTTCACTCCTCTATCAATAAATGATGCCGGAGCAATCCAATTTCTTTTAATGGCAAAGCTTAGCGCTTCATGTATCTCTGTTCCTCTTTGAGCACTCGAAACAATAACACCGCCCTCTTCTATACTTTCAGATTTCTTAACACCGCTAAAGACGGAATCTTTTCCAGTTATTTCGTTTACATCTTCTTCGTTAAACTTACATACATTTAATAGATAAAACTTTCGTGGGCACTGAGAGAGTGTCGCTAGCCTAGTGACAGAAAGTTCAGATATAACTCCCAGCTCTCTTACCGACTCAACCGATGGAGAAGATATTCCCAAACTATCCATATGAAATAAAGGCGCCTTTAATTTTACAAATTGAACATCTAGCTCCTCAAGACTTCTTTGTTCACTCTTTATGGCCTCCATAAAGTCGATCTTATTTATTAAGTCCTCTTCCTGCCACTTTCTAAGACCACAGATCCAACTATTCTTTGAAGATTCAAGAGGCTTTCCATCAAAAGATAAATCGGCCCAATAAAGATTCTTCTGGGCCCTTGTAGCTGCAACATAGAAAAGTCTTTTAGATTCAGCAAAGCCCTTCTTCTTATTTAGTAAGTTTTCATAAATTAGAATAGGTGTTGAATAACCGCTTTTTTGTCTTGAGCTTTTCTTCCACTTAAAACTCCAAGGGAGCTTTCCAAAGAAGTTTAAGTCTGGAACTGTGTGACCATTATTGTGTATTCCACCAAGAAATACATTTTCAAACTCTAGTCCTTTAGAAGCGTGGGCCGTCATTATTTGAACTCTTTTTGAATCTTTCCCATACTCAAAGTCAATCGAGTAACGTATTGAAGAATAACCTAGTAGCTTCACTTGGATAAATTCAATACTATCACCACACATTTCACATAGCTCTTTAACAATTTGTCCATTATTCGTATGGTTAGAATTTAAAACGCCCACAGCATGGCAAAACTTTAAAAAACTATTATAGACTCCAAGTGTTTTAATATCTTCACAAAATTGTAAGATAAAACTCTCCAGACTTTGAGTCCTTGCTATACCAAGTAATGAGAAGAAGCCACCTAGGTAAAACTCTAAATTATTTAAACTCACTCTATCACGACTAGAGAGAAGATAATCAATTAAGCTTCTAAATATCGAAAGGATTGGATCTTCACCTAATGGAACTTTCACCTGTGCAGTAAAGCCAATATCCTCTTTAATTAGCTCATTAATTAAATACTTTGAAGGTGATAAATTTTTATACAGAATACAGATATTTTCATCTGTGCTATCGAGTATATCTTTGATCTGATCTATAAAAATACTGGATTCAAAAATTGAAAAATCATCTGATTTAGGCTTTTCATCATCTTTATAAAACTCCTTCACATCAAACTTAGTAGAGATTATTTTTCCAAAGTTTTCACTATCTCTTTCAAATGGAAATTTCTGGTAATCTACAGGTACACTGTGAGAGTCGACTCCCTCAAAGTTAAGACCTACTTTAAATAAGTAATCAAAGACATAATTGTTAAAGTCAATAATTCCAGCCTTGGAGCGATAATTATTTGATAACTTTAGAGTCGTTGGTGTCTTATCCATACATTCTTTAAAGACACCTAGCTCTCCCCCTCTAAAGCCGTATATGGCCTGTTTCATATCACCGACAGTAAAGAGCTTATTAAAGTCTCCATCTATAATATTTGAGAGCATCTCAAATTGGATTTCAGATGTGTCTTGAAATTCATCCACTATGAAGTACTTATAATTTGAGGCAATACTCTCTCGATTTTCTTTATCTTCAAGACTTAAAGACACGTAGTACTCTAAATCCGAAAAAGTCACCCCCGGAATATCTCTATAATGATCCTCAATATAATTAAAAATTAAGAATATTGAATCCCACCACTTCTTCAATTCTCCCTCTCGAGAATTTAGAGACTCCATAATATCTTCCGAATATTTCTTTATGAATGTTCTATATTCTTTTACGAGATTGAAGTGATCTTCTAGATCAGGCGTTTTAATCTTCTTACCTGGAGCAGTAAGCCTCGATATTCCATCAAACATGGAAATGACTTCTTCAAAATCAGAACTCTCCCACTTTGCTTTTTCTCGGTGCTTTCTTTGAATTGTTGACATCGCAACGAACCACGGCTTATCGGAAAACTCACTATAGGCAACCAGATCAATTGGACTCTTCCAAATTTCATCTACTCCCAATAAACTCCATATCTTTGGCCATGCTTCTTTTACTTCAGCGTCAAATGAGTCAAAGTCCAATCTCTTCCACATTAACCTAATTTCAGGGGAGCCAAATACACTTAACATAGAGTTTATAATTTGATTTGAATTTAGAGAGATTATCTTTCGAAACTCTTCACTTGGAATTTCTTCAATATGATTTTCAAACCATCTTTCGTATAGCTTACTGATCTTTTCTCTATACTCACTTTCTGAAATAATTGCGACACTAGAAGATAGACCCGGAATTAGACCTTGCCCGATTAATTTATAGCAAAAGCCATGAATTGTACTAATTGTCATAAAATCAATAGCATTTTTCACTACGACCCAGTATTCAATATCGCTCTCTACATATTCAATTTGAGCTTCAACACGATGAATAAGTCGCTCATAAATTTCTCCGGCAGCCTTCTTAGTAAATGTCATTAAGACAATTTTTGAAAAATATGACTGAATACTTAGCTCAAACTCTAATAGATCATCTTTCTTATTTTCACTAATAAACTTCGAAGCAAGATAAATAACATGTTCAACTAAAACAAAAGTTTTTCCTGAACCAGCACCAGCACTAAGGAGAACTCCCCCAGTATGCTCTATTGCTAATTTCTGCTCATCATTAGGTGCTCTCATTACATCGACCCTCTATTGCATAAATTTCCAACAGAGCAAAAGGTACACACATCATCCTTTTGCGGAATTGCTGGCCATGAGCTCTGTTCTCTAAGTTCAGCTACTAACTTCTCTTCAAAATCTCGATACTCAGAGAACCATCCCAAGGTATCATCTAATGAACTCTTCCTCTTTGAAAGAGGAAAACCTACCTTGCTCATAAAGTCTTCTGCCAACTCTGCTCCACCTTTTAAAATTAAGCACTCATCTAAGTCAGATAGATTTACATATCCCCAAAAGAGAACTTTGCTCACATCTCCACCAAAGTGGTTTAAATAAAATGGTAATTGAATCTTTGAAAACTTCTCTATTTCAGATTTATTTGCGACACTCGCCTTTGATCTCTTAAAGTCTAAGATAGCGAACATATCTTGATACTTAATTAAACAATCTATTTTTCCTGCAACATTTCCTTCACTTGAAAGAGACACCTCAAAAGCAACTTCACTTCCAGGTAATTCATCAAGTATATGCAGAATATATTTAATTCCATTTTCACTATAGTTACTAATTTCGTAGAGCGAGATTTTCTCTTTTACAGAGTTTAAACTCTTTCTATTCTTCAGGGTGTATTCAAGAAATACCTCTTGAACTGTCTCCTTAAGGATTTGAGCATCCCAAGACTTTATTTTCTCAAAATACTTTTCAATAACTTCATGCTCTAGAGTTCCTATTTCATTTGGTTTCAGATCTGAAGAATTCATTACTTCTATCTCTTTTCTATCCATGTAAGAGTAATAAAACTTTCTTGGACAATCTAGGAATGTTTGAACTTTACTGGCTGATATCCTTTCCCCAAAATGCACTTCATCTACTTCAAGAATATCTTTCTTTACTAGTTCTCCATCTTCCAAAGTATTTAACTCTTCAAACTCGACACCTCTAAAGAATTCACTCCAACTTCTATCCCCTTCAACATATCCTTCTTGGAGACAAAAGGTTGGGTTTAAATCAATGATTATTTCCCTAAACTTTTCCCTTACAATCAAAAACTCTAATTCCGGTCTCTGAATTGGGCCTAGTGAAGAAAGGAACTTCATAATATCTTCTTGATATTTACTTCCACCCTTCTTTACTCCTTGATAAGAATCATTCAATAAGAAGATTGTTTTCTCATTCACTAAAGATTCCAAGTCATTGAGACCACTGATCGTACTTTGAGCTTCGCCTTCGTTGATTGGAATAAAATAATCTCTTGGTAAATTCAATTGAAGAATTTCTCTAAAAACTTGTAGGTCATAGAATTTTATTGTTTCGTTATCGTCGGACAACTCTCTATAGTCCCTAATAATATCTAATAAGAGTTTATAAATTTTTAAAAGTCTGAAATCTTTCTTGGCAATATCTTGAGATAAAATACTCTTTGACTCTCCCTCAAGCTCTTCAACCAACTCATCTACTGAGACTCCATTGCCTATAAATCTTTCAACTTGATCCATCACTCTCTTAGAGTAAGCATTGAAGAGATCTGCACCCGCCCTAAACTGTGTGCTTCCGTGACTTATTTCAAGGCAAGAATCAACACTTACCTTTTTCTCTCCTAGAACTATTTGAGAAAAGTCTTCTTTTGAAAGTATGGACTTAAGTTTTTGAGACAGCCTCTTCTTCGCAAAAGTATAACTTGCAACCTTTGCTTTAAAGTCGTTAACTTCCTCATTCAAATCGGCGGCTTCAAACCAACGAATCCAATCTGTTGATCGCGTTTGTTTAAATACTTCTTTTGAAAATGGTATATAGACAGTATTTCTAATGCCTAGGGCATTTATTAAATCAATCTGTCCTGAGTTTACGTGATTAAAGCCCCAGAAGAGATATTTCTTCTCACTCTCCTCTTCAATTCCTAATTTCAAATGATGAGTGAGAATTTCATTGGCCTTATGTTCGTCAACAATTCCCAACTGTTCAAAGTACATCCAATAGACTGGAAGACTTTTTTGAATGGCCTCATCATAGAAAGGAAGAACTTCCTTAATCATTTCAAAATCAAGAGTGTAGCCTCTAAGTTCTGTAAATAAATTAAAACTGTCGAAAAATGAGTCCGCAGGATAATTCTCAAGACCCTTCTTCCAAATAGTGGCCATCTCCCCTAAGAGATCAGCTTTTCTTCTAAGAGAAATGTCTGGATCAACTTTTTGAAGTAGATCATTTGAAAATTTTGAAATCGTTATTACTTCTACAGCATTTGGGTCAGTCATTTTTGAGCGCAGTGAATCCGCTGCCGCAGGATGAGGACAAATAATAACTAACTTATTATTAGATTTCTCAATGAAGTCTAAGTTATATATTTCTGTAGATTTCTCATATAAATAAACGCTAAGCACAAGAATTTCCCCATGACACAACTTGTCTCGTTATGTTAAAGATTTCAGAGTCAATCATATCAAAAAAAGGTTAAAAGCATAATGTTAGATGAAAGCCGCCTCTACAGTTTTTTAGATAGAGAAAATAACTTCACAGTTCATTTCCTTGATGGTCAGAAACTCATTCATGACCTTGCAATTATTCACGATGTTAAGGCCAAGGGATTCGCTTATTTTAGAGACTCCATTCTCACTGCACAAAATCTGATCTCTTTATTGAAAGCAGGTGAAGGAATGGGACTCTTTATTGATTCAATTGACCCATATTTTAAATTGAAAATAGAGATGAATTTTGCAGGAAGAATGAGAACACTTCTTATGCCTGAAGAGTTCAATACTTTTCCAAAGAAAATTACTGGAACATGTAGACTCTCTAAAGTTTTTCCAAACAACCCTACTCCATATACTTCTGTAATTGAGCTAAATGACATTGATTTTCATCAAGTTGTTAATAAGATACTTCAAGACTCTTACCAATTAAAAGCAGACATTCATATTAGTGAGGAGTCTGATCAAAGTGTCATGGTACAGCAGTTACCAAAAGCGAATATTGATAAAGAAGAAGCAGTTGTTACACAACTGTCTCCGAAAGAGTATTGGCTTAAGAACCAAAAGCATATTCAAGATCTGTTTTCCAAGTCGACTACTAAGCAAGAGGATATCCAATCTCACTTTGAAGCACTTGGTTTTACATATTTAGGAAGTAAGTTAGTTGAGTTTAAGTGTAACTGCTCGAGAGAGAGAATGGTTCAATCAATTGCCTCTCTCTGCAACTCATCAGGTCTCAATGAAATCTTTGAAAATAAGAATGAATTAGAGGCAAAATGTGATTACTGCAAAACATATTACCTCATTACAAAAGATGAGATTAGTAATTTAAACTCTTAAAGGTTAATCAAATCCAGAGGAACTTTCTTTTCCTCTGGAGACCAAAGAAAACGCTTAAAAATATCACTCTCTTCATAAAGTCCACAAAAATTCTCTGCACCCGCTCCATCTGCAAGAACCGGAGACATTAGAGAGTTTCTCTTATAAAGAACATAGCTTCCTTTCTGATCAAACCTCTCCCATTGCTTTCCTCTTCTTGGCAATTCAATATTTCTACCACCAGAACCTGTTAGTACAACAAGAGTATCGTTTGAATTATTCGCTTCAGCGAGGAAGTAGTTATAAAGCTTTTCTAAACTATTAACTCTATCTCTTAAGCCCTCAACATCTTTTCTAACTATCGCATTTTCGATACTAAAGTCTCTAATAATAAGAAGGCTTCGCACTGAATTCTTTTGTAAGTTTTTAGAAATCTCAACAGCATTATTGTAAAGACTCGCATAACAAATTCCGGCCCTACAACTTCTATCATATAGAACTTCACCATCAGTAAAGTTCATCTCCTCTTGAAAGTGGAACCTCTTAGCAGACTGATTTGAAGTATCTGTCATCTTCCACAAGCTCATAGACTTAGGTATTTCATTTCTTGTCGAATTGCACTTCCAAGCATTTAATAATGATTGCTTATCATTAACTCCATTCTCAAGAGCACTCACTTTAAATCCAATGCTTTTAAAGTATGACCACATTGGTTTATTTTCATAATCACTACATTGACCAGTGATATTCTTTGTACCAAATGACTGGGCCAAGAAACCAGACTTAGAGTCCGGTCTTAATTGATATAAATTAAAGTTCCAAATCTTTCCCATGCAAAGAGACTTTTCAAATGAAGTCTTCTCTTCCACGACACTTCTTGTAAATTTAGAAAGTGCGAAGTGCTCCTCAGTGACGCCAGCTGCTTGAATCCAAATAATTCTCTTTGGTTTTGAATTAAAACTATGTGTTTTAAGTCCTATGGTTTCAACTTTAGAACAAGAAGCGAGTAAAAAAATTAATGAAAGTATATTAATGTTCTTGAACATTCTTTTCCTCAAATAAGTATATTGCGAGAGCAAATGAAATAATTGTTATAATATTTATTATAGCTGAACTTTCCAAAAACCCCGAAAGCAACAGCGGCCAGGAAAAAAAGACTCCCGCTAAATTGCGCTTCAAAAATAAAATAATTAAAGCAGCGAATGGAAATATGTAAATCATCTCCACATGATTAGACATAGTGAAAAATATAACCATAAAGAGTAAAGGCAATTTTTTTAGTGCCCTTCTCTTCTGTCTCAGAGTATTTTCGTTCAATTGAGATTCAATCATTGGATAGACTAAACAAGCAATATAGCCTCCAAGCGCCGTGACTGAGAGATTAACTTTTAGGTTTAAAGCTAAAGGTAGAGATGGCGTCAAAAAGAAGAGCATTAAGCTCAAATACTCAAATAACTTAGTCGTCATTTTCAGCTCTCTTCTCATTCGAAGCAGGGCGAAAAAGACAGGTAGTATTAAATTAATACTTAAGTAATGGGACTCTAAGATGAATTTAATCAAAATTTCTTTCCTAAGCAGAGAGATATCGACGTAAATAGGCTATGTGCCTAAAATTTCTCATTCAATTATTACCCTAAATCAACTATTCTATTAAGGAAACTGAAAAGAAAATTGATTAGCTTAATCACTCTAGGAGAAGAGTTATGGATGCAACTATGGCAACGCGCGAAATTATGTGGAACATACCGCCGTCATTCAAAGTGGCGATGTATGTTTTATTTTTTGCAAGTCTCGCCTACATGGCCTATGGATTTCATGGAAAGATCATGTTTATCACTGCTGGCGAAGGTATTAAGGGACTAAAGAAATTACTTCCAGAAAAACTAAACTGGGGAGCATTTTTTAAAACAGCTCTATTAACAGGGAAAGTACCTAGATCTAAAGATGTTAAAATCTTTCATGGTCTTATCTTCTGGGGATTCTTCATCCTATGGATTGCAACAGACCTTGTTGCCATTCACTACGATACTCCTTTTAAAATCTTCAAGGGACCACTTTATATTGTTGTCTCATTTGCTGCCGACTTCGCAGGACTTATGGTTCTTGCAGGGATCGCCATGGCATTTAAGAGAAGATATATCAACAAGCCAGACTACCTACAGGCAACAAAACCAAAGCAAGAACTCTTCATGTATGGAATGCTTACTTCTTTAGTAGTCATTGGATATCTTATTGAAGGTATTAGAATTCTTGGTACAGGTATGCCAGAGGGAGAAAGAACTTGGGCCCCAATCGGATGGTGTCTAGCGAGTCTCTTTCAAACATTCAATATGGGTGATGGAACTTTGGCTACAATCTATAGAGTCCTTTGGTTCTTTCACATGGCCAACACAATGGCCTTTGTAGCAAGTATTGGTCATTCAAAATTTGCACATATTTTTATGCTTCCTTTTCAAGCACTCATTACACCTCAAAGAAGAGGGGCCGTATTACAACCTATGGATTTTGAAGACGAAAATGCTGAAACATTTGGTCTTGGAAAACTATCAGAGCTAACTTCTAAGAATAGAATTGACCTCCTTACATGTGTAGAGTGTGGTAGATGTACTAATGTTTGCCCTGCTCTAAATGCAGGAAAGAATCTAAATCCAAAGACTATCATCACAAAAGCTAGAGACTTCGTTTTTGAAGTTGAAGCTAAAGGTGAAAAAGACGCTGATATTTGGGAAAATCCTCTTTATGCCTCTAATGAACTTGATGCTTGTACAACTTGTGGTGCTTGTATGGAAGAGTGTCCGGCAAATATTGAACACGTTAATATCATTATGGAAGCGAAGAGATATAAAACTCTTACTCTAGGAGATATCCCTCCAGCCGCTGCTGATGCTGTAAATAAGGTTAGAGTAAACGGGAACCCTTGGGGGATCACTCAAGATGATCGTTTCAAGTGGGCCGATGGAATGGATGTTCCAGTAATTGAAGCAGGTAAAAAGGTTGATTACCTTTACTATGTTGGTTGTGCAGGCTCTTATGATGCCAATAACCAAAAAGTTGTTCAAGATACTGTTAAGCTTCTCACTAAAGCAGGTGTTAGCTTTGCCGTTATGGGGAAAACAGAAAAGTGTAATGGTGATCCGATCAGAAGATTTGGTGATGAGTACACATTCTATGAAATTGCCATTGAAAATATCGCAAATATGAACCAATACGACTTTGGAAAAGTAGTTACTCACTGTCCTCACTGTCTCCACACTATCGGTAAAGAGTATGGAAAGTTCGAAGATGGACAATTTGAAACCGTTCACCACACTGAATTACTGGCAGAATTGATCAGAAGTGGTAAACTAAAACCAGAGAAAAAGCTCAATGAAGAGCTTACATTCCACGACCCTTGCTATCTCGGTCGTCACCATGGTGAATACAACGCTCCAAGAGAAATCTTAAAGGCCTCAGGAGCTAGTATTAAAGAAATGGAGATGAACAAAGATAAGGCCATGTGCTGTGGAATGGGCGGTGGAAATATGTGGTATGAACTTCCAGAGGGAGTTCACCTTGCAGAAAAGAGGCTTGAGCAAATTGGTGAAACAAAAGCTCCTAAATTAGCAACAGCTTGTTCTTACTGTATGATTAATTTCCACTCATCAAAGAATGAGAAAACTAATACCGATGAAGTTGAAATCGAAGACGTTGCCTCAGTATTGGCAAAAACAATTCTCTAAAATTACTTTGTGCCTGGGGCTACTGCTCCAGGCATATATATTTCCAAGTTATTCACAAGAAAATCTAAAGCCAAAAATTGAAACAACTCCAGGGATAATTGAGTCCTTACTTGAAATTATTGAGATTGAGAAGAATCAATATTCGGCGCTCATTAAAGAAGCTGAAGAAAAGAGCCTACTCATTACAGATGAGAACCAAGTAAAAGAGCTAAAGCTAGATCCTTTCTTTGTTAAGTCTCTCCTACTCAATAGTGAGAATAAATATTTAAATTTTTTAAAAGATCAAAAAGATGAGTGTCAACTGATCTCACTTTTTCAGAATAACCTCATAAAAACATCAAGAGGGCTCGTTAATAGAGTTATCGTAAATTATAGAGATGAAAATAATAATAGAGAAAGAGCCTTATTAACTCGAAGTAATTTTCTTGAACTCTACTTTAAAAAGAAATGTATTAACAATAAAGAGCTTGGAAAATTATTTGAAAATCAATCCCTCGCTCAAACAATGAAAAATATTTCTTTTCCGACTCCAACAACAGATCAGCAATGCCAGCAAATTCTAAACGATTGGCAAAAGAATCCAAATACACCATTTCTTTGTGGTATCCACGAAACAATTAGCCGTGGAGAGAAAGCACAAAATATCCTTCCAGCTCTTAGCTCAGTTCAAAGAAGACGAAGATCTGTTCTTCAGGCGAGAGTAAGTACAGCTCAAAGACTAGTGCCTTTAGTGCCGTACTTTCAGAGAACTTATTTAAAGAACCTCTGTGAAAATATTGATAACAAGAAAAACTTTTGTGATAAATACTTAGCAAAAGATATTTGGTCTCAAATCGCGACCGGTGAAAAGCCAGATTATCTTCTTAAGTATAAATGCCGAAATGCTCTTGGAAAGGATCAAGTCACAAAGAATGATCTAAAAAAATGTGCCTTAAAATTTAAAAATGAATCACCATATTGTCTAACAAATGGTAGCAAGGGACATCCATCTCTCTTTCCCCTAGAGAGCTGTAATGAAATTTCAAACTCATTAAATAATGCCCAACTAGTCACCAAGTATCATGATTGCCCAGGGTCTGTAGACAATGAAGGTATTGTAAATGCTCATCGTATAATTAGTCACTTTAAGAAAGATGAATATGCTTCTAGTGAGTTTACTTGCGCAACAGAATCAAATCTAACTTTTGCCAACTTAAATATAAATGCAAACAATGCTAAGGGATGGCCGCTTAAAATTTGTTTTAAAAACTTAGCGACAGATCTAAAGGAATGTCATCCTTATGTTCCTGGGGCATCTGAGAACTCTGAACTCTCAGAGGATTTTGTCATCGCTAAAATTCTTAAGAAAGTAGAGAGAACTCCTTTTGAGGTAAGCTGTAAGCTTGTAAACTCTAGAATATATAACCCTAATCGCCTCGGTTATAAAACAGGATGTCACATTGTTTACAATCCTAGCAATTGTACATCTATTCACTGTCCTAAAGAGATTTACTATGAGACAAAAATAATTGATTACCTTAAGTATGAGGGTCAAGTTCTCTATGACTACTTCCCAACGTCTTTTTCAAATGAAAAGTATGCAACTTCAAATTTGATTAATGACACCCTAAAAAAAGAGTCGAAAGTTCTAAGAAATCTTACGGCAATTAAGTTCTTCTTCTCCAACACAAAAGATGGAATTGTACATGGGATAGGTTGCGCTGAAGATCTCTATCCACAATCTTTTATGAGGCATTCTCTCAATGAGTGCAGACCTCTTCCTTTCATTATAGATGGTGTTATAGAAAAAAGTGATCAAGTAAGCCTTGTATTTAGAGGAGCGATTTCAGATCTTCACACTCCCAAGAATATTTCCTGGAATATGGTATTTAACGCTGTAGCAAATTATAAAGAACTTCACCCTCTTGAAACTTGGACGTTGTATGGAATTAGGTAGGTTTATTTTTATTCTCCTCACTTTATGCCTATCAACTCGAGCAGAGATCACTCTACCAGAGATAGCAACAAAGCAAGCGACAAACAATCTTCGCTTCATCTCCGAGGATGGAAAGTTTTCATACTATCAAAGACGATCTGGGAGTTTACTTCTTTCAACCAATTACAATGTAGAGGAAGTCTTAAAAGGAAAAGAAGGTACTCAATACTCTATTCGATCTTCAGAAGCTCAAAAGAAACAACTTATTGAGCAAAATGAGAGCTTTCATACATATATGAGTGTTAGAAAATTAAATAAGATTTACGTAGCTCCATACGGAGGAAAGAAAGTAAAGCTTATCGGAGAAGGTGTCGACTCTAGACTACATTTAAATGATAGCTGGGCCTCATTCTTTAACCCATACAAATCAACTCTTACATTTATAAACCTAAACTCTATTGCTACAAAGTTTGAAATAAACCTACAAAACTCGAAAAATCCTTACTTTATTCCACAAAGGGTTATGTTAGATGAGAAGAGAATACTCTTTTCTAATTTAAACAACTCTGCTGTAGCAGGTCTCATTGAGTTCAATAGAGCGAGTGGAAAATCAAATCTCATTCTAAAAGCAGAAAATGAACTTAATCGATATGAACTTTGCTCAGCTGGAGATTCTATTTACCTCGGAACTTTTGGAATAAGAAAGGATTCCCAGTACTCTTCCATCACTCAGTACTCTAGAAGTAATTTTCAAGTATCTAAAGGAAAAATCCTCTATGATTCTAAGGATAATGATAGAGGTTCAATTATTTGTAATGCCTCTAGTGAATTAGTTTATTTTATTAAATCGATTAAAGATGGACGAGAAGTAGCTCACTTTGAAGCAGCTTCACTCAATACGACATCGAAAGAAGTTAAAGTTTTAAGTAGCTTCAGGGCAGTTAGCTCCCTTATCAATATGGATGGAAAGCTCATAATTCCTCAGCACGGAAAATTCTATTTATTAAATGCGACAAAAGAAAATAATAATAACGACTCAATACTTAATCAGAGCATGAAGCAGGATAAGCAGTGATGATGAAATCTTTAATCGCACTTATATTTATTTTCAATATCAATGCAGTTGATTTCAGAGATGCCTATAAGGGAAAAATCAATTTAAGTGTTAAAGACATGCCCACTGAGTACAAGATACTTATTGAATCGATAAATCACTACCCTCTTAGCAAAGAAGATAAAGATGACCTTCTCTCTAATATTGTAATGAGCGATGCTTTCTTTACTAAAATTCCGAAAAATGATCTCTTCCTGCTCACGAAAATGGAGATCTATAAGGCGGTCCTCTCTTATCACAACTCTGAAAATATTAAGTCTATTCGAGTTAACCAACCCATCATTAATGAATTAATGAAAAAAGCGAATACTGCAAAAGACGAGCTAAATCCGTTTGCAAGCTGGATCCTTAGAGCAGTCATAAAAGATCTTCAATCAATTATAAAATATAAATACTACCAGACTTACCTTACGCAGAAAGCGCAGAGTAAGAAGCTAAAGAATATCGAATTATTAAAACTCGACAAGAAGATAACTCTACTTAGTCCTTGGATTAGTCTCTTCAACTTATCGACGAGCGAAGAAATTAACTTGGCCCTTAGACCATTGCACTTTAGAATTATTAGGAGACTAGCTTTTCTTTCCAAGACAATCTATCAAACTTCTAGCTTTGATAAAATGCCTCCAATGAAGGAGTTGAATCAACTCTCCCTCTTTAAATATAGTAGAGAGCTAACCAATAGAGAGTCAACGTTACAAAAGATTGATGATGTTATAGGGAATATTGAAATTTTTCCAAGTAAAGGAAGTAGCACCAATATTTCAGACTTACCTAACCCATCTAACGACTGGATACCAAAAGATGATATGCAGTCGCTTAAAATTAAAAAGGGTGACCTTTTTCCAGAGCCAGATCCAAACTACAAAAAGCCTGAGAGCCTTCCAGAGCCAGTCAATGATTGGTTACTAGATATTTAAAAGATCCACTTAATTAATAGCTTTAGATTATTCTCTACTGGACCACCTTCTATTCCATATTTTCTATTCCAGTATTGGTATTCAACACCAAGATAAGCAATATCTGCATAGCCATACATTTTACCTACATCGTAGGCCAATTGCTGAGCCGTGTGCCAGTGAGATTCTTTATATGAATTATCTGATCGATTCCCTTCATCTCCAATTACAATATCAATATAAGCACTGTAATAAAGAGACAATCTATCTGAGATGTCTAAAGGCAGATTATAGGCTATTGTTGATTGAAAACTCACTCCCTCAGCATCTAAATTATCTCTCACATAGAAATTTACTTGAAAGAACTTAAAGAGAGGAATATTGAGATCTGTTCCAAGACCAATTAATCTTGCTCTTGAAGCAACTCCACTCTTACCATGCTCAAATGTAGTACTGAGCAAGACATCTTTAAAAAATCCCTCATCGTTATAGAAACCAAAGATTTTTCCAAAACTAAGCCTAGGGGCCCATTCGCCATAAATCGCCGTTTTACTTGAGTCATTTGAAGACTGAGGATCTGTGACATCAAACCAAAAGAAGTTGTCCCCATACTTCCATCCTCCAGCATGTTCAAAGGAGTACTCAACTCTATTATTGTCTCCTAACTGAAAACTGGAACCATTTAAATAACTCAACGATGTCCTAGACCACTCATAAGCACCTACTGAAGACATAAAGAAACACACTATCAAAACTCTTAATTGATTGCTCACACTCTCCCCTTAATTAAAGAATTCTTATATAGTAATCAATCTCTGGACGCGGGGCCTCTCGCACAGCACAATCAATTTTAAATTTATCAGTTTTTAAGCCCTGTAAGATTTCTCTAAGGCAGCTCTTATGTTATAGTTTCAGCATTTTTAAAGTGAATTTACCAATCAGGAAGTTACATTATGACTAGTGGAGAAATGAATAATATATCTACGACTTATTCACCAAATGAGGTTGAGAATAAGTGGTATAAAATGTGGGAAGATGGGAAATACTTTAGACCAAGACCTGGAAAAACCGGTGAGAGCTACTGTATTATTATGCCCCCTCCAAATGTGACTGGTAGACTTCACGCAGGACACGCACTAGACGTAACAAATCAAGATACATTAATTAGATGGAAGAGAATGAAAGGCTTTGAAGCCCTATGGCTTCCAGGAATGGACCACGCAGGTATTGCCACTCAGTCGGTTGTTGAAAAACAAGTTCAGGCAGAAGAGGGAAAGACAAGACACGATTTTTCTAGAGAAGAGTTTCTTGAAAAAATTTGGAAATGGAAAGAAGAGTACGGTGGGATTATAGCTCAACAACAAAAAACAATGGGTGCTTCTCCCGATTGGGACTACTCAATGTTTACGATGGACCCTGAAGCAAACGAAGCCGTGAGAAAAGTTTTCGTCATGCTATACAATGAGGGTCTAATCTATCAATCAGATTACATCATTAACTGGGACACTGTTTTACAATCTGCAATTTCAGATGCCGAGGTAGAGCACAAAGAAGTTAGTGGTGCCTTCTATCATATTCTTTATAGTGTAAAAGATAGTGACATTAAGTTAGAGATTGCAACAACTAGACCGGAGACTCTTCTTGGGGATACTGCAGTTGCAGTTAACCCAAATGATGAAAGATTCTCACACCTAATTGGAAAAAAGGCCATCGTTCCAATTTGCAATAGAGAAGTCCCTATCGTTGGTGACGAGCACGTTGATATTGAAATGGGAACAGGTTGCTTAAAAGTAACTCCAGGCCATGACTTCAATGACTTTGATATTGGAAAGAGACATAACTTAGAGATTATAAATATTCTCAATAAAGATGGTACCCTTGCAGAGATTACAGGTGAATTCGCAGGGCTTACTACAAAAGTAGCAAGAAAGAAGGTAGTCGAGAAATTAAAAGAGATCGGTGCCTATGTTAAAGAAAAAGAACATACGCACCAAGTTGGTCACGGTGATAGATCTAAATCAGTCATTGAGCCTATGGTTTCAAAGCAGTGGTTTCTAAATGTTCAAGACATGTCCAAGCAAGCCCTTGAGTGTGTTGAGAATGGAGAAACTAATTTCTTTCCAAAACAATGGGAGAATACATACTTCTCTTGGTTGAGAGAGCCTAAGAATTGGTGTCTATCTAGACAATTGTGGTGGGGTCACCAGATTCCTGTGTTTAATTGTTCTGACTGTTCACACCAATGGGCAAGTGAAGTTGATGAAACGAAATGTTCAAAGTGTAGTAGCGAAAATGTCACTCAAGACCCTGACGTATTAGATACTTGGTTCTCATCAGGATTATGGCCAATGTCTACATTAGGCTGGCCAAACCCAGAGAGAATGAAAGAGAGAGGTTACGATAAGTTCTTCCCTACAACATGCTTAGTTACAGGCTTTGATATTATCTTTTTCTGGGTAGCTAGAATGATGATGATGTCTCTTAAAGTTACGGGAGAAAAACCATTTAGCGATATCTATATACACGCCCTCGTTAGGGATAAGCTTGGAAGAAAGATGAGTAAGTCATTAGGCAATGGGCTTGATCCTCTAGAGACTGTTGAAGAGTACGGAGCCGATGCTTTTAGATTTACTCTTGCTGCTGGTTCTGGTTATAACAGAGGTTTAAATCTAGACCCTGAGAGAATTGCAGGATACAGAAATTTTATTAATAAGATTTGGAATGCCTTTAGATTTATTTCACCATTCTTAGAGAAAGGAGATATCACGCTCCCTAAGAATCTAGATCAGCAAGAAAAATGGATAATTTCAGAGTTAAATGAAGTGACGAAGGTCATGAATGACTCGATGGAAGAATATAGATTTGATGATTCTTGTGCTGCAATTTATGCATTTGTTTACGATAAGTTCTGCTCATGGTTTATAGAGCTTTCTAAAAATATTCTTCACGGTGAAGACCAGGAAGCGGCCCAGAGAAGATCAACTGTCCTAAAGTATACATTTAGACAAATTGTAACTCTTCTACACCCAATTACTCCTTTTATTACTGAAGAGCTATGGAGCTATTTAAAAGATAGTGAAGAGGACCTCTTAATCATTCAAGAGTATCCAGAGTACAGTGATGAATTAAACTTTGAAAGTGACCAAGACTTAATGAATAAGTTTATTGAGGTTATCACTTCTCTTAGAAACTTGAGATCATCTCTAAACTTAAAACCAAAAGAAGAAATAAGTGCATCTCTCTTTAGTGATCACAAAGAATTAAGAGATTTCTTTGAAGCAAATGTTAATGGATTTTCTGACCTTGCAAGAGTTAAAGAGCTTAAGGTTCAAGATAAGAGCTCTCAAAAGCCGGCCAAGTCTGTGATGAAGGCCACTACTCATACAGAGGTTTTCATTCCACTAGATGGCTCAATTGATCTTACGGAACAGATTCAAAAGCTTGAAAAAGACTTAGCGAAAACTCAAAAAGAGCTAGATAAACTTGATAAGAAGTTATCCAATGAAAAATTTATCTCTAATGCAAAAGAAGAAGTTATCGCAAAAGTAAAAGAAGAACATGCTGAATTGCTTGAAAAGAAAAGCTCAATTACTGAGAACCTAGAAAACTTCAAATCATAATTTCATAACGTCATGGATGAGGTCCTGAACTTCATCCATGACTCTTATCTCTTTTCTCTTTCCATTTTTATATATTTCAACAACATCATCTTGCTCAGTAATAATTAAGTCTTCAATATTTGAAAAATAATTAGAATTTATCTGAGTATAGTCATCGTTACAAAAGAGGAATGCTCGTTTTTCATAGAAAATACATGCGTGTGCTAAGTATTTATCGTCTGTCACAATGTATTCAGACTTCTTTATAAGGTCCGGAAGAAAAGATAGCCCTTCAACTTCACCTTGAATAATTAATTCAACCTTTAACTCTGGATGTCCTTTAAACTCCTGCCACTGAGCTAAATTCTTCATATCCCAAATAACAACAATTCCTCTATCCATTAGTAGTAGAAACTCTTTCCAAAGCTCAAAATTCTTAGTGCTATTTTTCAATAGGAAGAAATGTGGCCTAGTATCTTCAAAGAGCTGATGAACATTGCTCTCTTGCTCTTCTTCACCATCTTCAATTTCTGGAAGCCTGTAAAAGAAATCATCTATTTCTACATCTAAAATTGAATTTAAATAATTTATAGCAATAAGATCTAGAGGAGTTCTATTTGGAGCAACACCCATTTTCTTATTAAAAAGAAATTTCTTTGCTCCTAACTCCTCTCCCACTCTCGTCTTTGCTCTAAAGCAAAATCCTGTTAATGCGCCCTTAAGATCAAATGAGAAATCGAAGAAGAAGTCTATATTGAAAACATCTTTAACATTAACTGCAAATTTATGAATACCTGCAATTGTATTTAAGCTCTCCGGCAGTGGGTAAATTCTTATTTTAAAGGGAAGTAACTCGAGAACCTCTTCTAGGCCCTTATCTACTACAACATTAATTTCTGCTTCAGGGTAGAACTCATTGAGTTTTAGAAAGAAGGGAAAGAGACACATAATATCATCTCTATTCCTTGGACATTGTACTAGAAATTTCGTTTTCAAATGATCTTCCCATTCTCTTTAGAATAAAAGAGTACCGAGTAATAAATAACTGCAAATGGAAGAACAAAGAGATTGATCACTGGGATTGAAAATAAGGCCATAAAAGCACATCCCGTTACTAAATACGTTAAGAAAGACTTTCTAATATTTGTAACACAGTCTCCAAATGTTAGCTCCTTTCTAGACCACGCGTAATCCAAGAAAGATACAGCGAGTAAGAGAGCCGAGATAGCAAAGGAAATAGGTGGGAAGAATAGCCCTATGAAGAAAGAGAGAATGGATAAGAAAATAATTAATAATATTTTCTTCGATTCATTCTTTAATACACTTAGAACACGCTTAAAAAACTTCTCCGAATTAAAGTCCTGAGGAACTTGTCCTAGTAAGGCCTTTTCTACTCTACCCGAGATAATGTCATTAAATGGGGAAGCAACAATTGAAACAAAGAGCACAAAAGTCCAGCTAACTAAGAAGTAAAGTATTACTGATAACACTGCTGTAAATAGCCATGAGATATACTTTAACATCTCACTACTACTAATCTGTTTTTTTACAAGTTCATTACCCCACTCAAGAAGGTCTTGGTAGAAGTACGAACCTAGATAATAGTAAGCAATGACTCCAACACACACAGGTATACAAGATAAGAGAAAAACGACTTTATCTCTCTTTAAAATCTCAAATGATTTACTAATAGCTTTAACGGCCCTTTTCATAACTTGTCCCAATGGTTTGGATTTTTAAATTTGAAACTATATAATTCATTATAGTCTTCAATCTTACTTTTTTCTGGAATTTTTCTAATAATTTTTTTGAATTTTTCCCAGCTTAAATACTTATATAATAGCTCGGTCTCAACATTCTTCTTCTCACAGATTTCTAACTTTCTCTTTGCCTTTCGAATCATTCCCTCTGCACCATTCAAGTTATCATCAAGGTAGTGGTACAGTGAGGTGGCAACTTGAATAACAACCCAATAAACGTAGCGCGCATCGTCACCATAGTCTGCAAGCCATAGGTCTTCCACCTCTTCATGGCACTCCCAGAACTTCTCTTCATTATAAAGGGATATTCCTGTTTTCAGTAACTTAAGATGTTCTTCAGTGAATTGACCGTAATAGTATTTTGATGTCATTGAACCATTATAAAAAGCCCGGACTTTTGTTACAAGTTGAATTTCATACACACAAAAGGCCTCAGAAATGATAGAAAACTATATACAAAAAATAAGGAGTTCTCATGGAAAAGTTGGCGCGAACGCTGGTTCCTGAATATTTGAAAGACTTAAAAGTTTATCAGGCAGGAAAGCCTATTGATGAAGTGGCCAGAGAAAAAGGCCTCACTAAAATTTCAAAACTGGCCAGTAATGAAAACCCACTTGGACCGTCTCCTTACGCCATTAAAGAAATGACTGGTGGTTTATGGGATCTACACCGCTACCCTGATATGCATGCCTTCCAGCTTAAGAAGTCACTTTGTGGCCTCTATAGTTTAGAGCCTGGAAATATTATTTTAGGAAATGGTAGTGAAGGGATCATGGCCTATATTGCGAGAGCTTTTCTACAACCTGGTGACGAAGTTTTAACTTGTGAAAACACATTCATTGGTTTCTATATCTTAGCAAGAAGTGTTGGGGCCAACTTAAAGAAAGTGCCTCTTACTAGTGATTATAGATTTGACGTTGAGGCCCTAGCGAAGTCAATTACAAGTAAGACGAAGGCAATTTATATAGCAAATCCAAATAATCCAACAGGAACCTATATCACAAAGAAAGAATTTGATTATCTAATGGAATACGTTCCAGATCACGTCATCGTTCTCCTGGACGAAGCCTACTTTGAATTTGCTAAAGACTGTGATGATTATCCAGACTCAATGGATTACCGCTATGATAATGTCATTACCCTTAGAACTTTCTCTAAGGCCTATGGACTCTCTGGAATTAGAGTTGGGTATGGTTTTGCGCATGATGAGCTAATTTCAAATCTTAGTAAGGTTAAGTTGCCCTTTGAACCGAATCTTATTGGACAACTTGGAGCCAAAGGAGCCCTCAACGACACTCCTCATCTAAGTAGAACTCTTAAGAATAATAAGAAGAGATATAATGAAACTTTTGATTTCTTAACAAAGCATGACTTCAACCCTATTAAGTCCATTACAAATTTTATAACTTATAAAACTGGATCACTTGAAGCCAGCGAGTGGATGTTTGAAAATTTATTAAATGAAGGTGTTATCATTCGCCCATTAAAAGCAAATGAAATGCCTGAGTATGTTCGTGTTTCACTTGGAAATAAAGAAGAAATGCAACACTACTTCGAGGCCATGGTGAAGATCCTACCTAAGTATAATGATTTATTCGGGAGACCTACAAAATGAAAATTTGTCACTACAGAAATAACCTCGTTCCAGGTGGAAGTACAAGACTAGGAATCCTTGATGAAAACGAAGGTATTATCATTGATCCGAATTTTGTTTGGGCCTGTGATTATGAAAGAGAAGGAAAGTATAATCCTTACGAAAGGGCCAATAGAACTCTCCCAAGTTCACTCTTTAGTGTTCTTAATCTATGTGATGACCCTCTAGACTCTCTTCAAGATAGCTATGGACTCTTTCAGTTTTTAAAATTAGTTGGAGACTTAAAGACAAGAAATGGTACTCCTACATTTTATAAATTAGACGATGAAAGTATTTCACTTACAAAGCCCCTAGATAAAATTGCAACATATAGAGACTTCTATGCTCACGAAAAACATGTTGCAAAAGGTTTTGAGAAAAGAAACGAACCTATTCCAGAAGCTTGGTATGAAATTCCTGCATACTACAAAGGATCGACTCACGGTTTTATTGGACCAGAAGAAGAAGTACTATGGCCTGGCTACACTAATATCTTAGACTATGAACTAGAACTAGGAATGGTGGTAGGAAAAGAGGGTATCAATATAAAAGAAGAAGATGCCCTTAAACATATCTTTGGCTTCACTATTCTCAATGATATCTCCGCTAGGGATATTCAAAAGAAAGAGATGGCCATCAGACTAGGACCTGCAAAAGGAAAAGATTTCTGCTCTATCATTGGACCAGTAATTACAACTATAGATGAATTTGATGGAATTGAACCAGACCTACTTATGACTGCCAAAATTAATGGCGAGGAATGGTCTAGAGGACAGTCTGGAGATTCTCACTTCTCATTCGCGCAAATGATCACTCATGTTTCACAAGATGAGTGGGTCCTACCTGGAGATCTCTTTGGCTCGGGAACTGTGGGAACAGGATGCGGCCTAGAGATTGATAAATGGATTCAACCAGGTGATGAGATTGAATTATTTGTTGAGGGAATCGGAACACTAAAGAATAAGATAGGATCAAAGAATGGAAAGTTTTAAATCTAGCGGAACATTTTCTAAACAGGCGCACGTAAAAATTCCAGAAGGCCTCTACGAAGAAGAGCACGGAAGAAAGGGATTCTTTGGTAGAGTAAGTCAAATCTATCATCAAAACCCTCCTGTAAATTGGACAAATATTGAAGGTGATTTAAAACCAAGATGCCAAAAGCCTATGTTCGGCGATCATCTTAAAGCGAATTACTTTCAACCCGTTCTTTTTAATAATGATGTGACAATAAATATTGCTCGCTATACTGAGAGCTTCGAGTGCTTTTTTAGAAATGCCGACTTTGATGAATTATATTTCATTCATCAGGGAGAAGGACGCTTTGAAACAATCTATGGACACCTAAGTTATAAGAAAGGTGACTATATTACGATTCCAAGAGGTACCACTTACAAGCTCTTTATTGACAATGAGACAAAGATTTTCAAAATAGAGTCTCAGTCTGAATTTGAGCAACCTGATAGAGGGATGCTAGGGCCAAATGCTCTTTATGATCAAACTGTTATTGAAACACCTGAGTGTGCTATTGGATCAGAGCAAGATCTCGAAGAGTATAAAGTTGAAGTAAAGAGACTTGGAAATATTACAACAATCACTTATCCATTTAATCCTCTTGATGCAAAAGGATGGAAAGGTTCTGTTTATCCAAGCAAATTATCGATCTATGATATTTGCCCGGTCATGTCTCATCGCTATCACATTCCACCATCGGGACATACTACATTTGTATGCAGAAACTTTGTCGTATGCTCATTTGTGGAAAGACCGCTAGAAGATTCAAAGCATGGGGTTTTACGAGTTCCATTCTACCATTCAAATATAGACTACGATGAAGTTCTCTTCTATCACCAAGGGGATTTCTTCAGCAGGGACAATATAGACGCTGGAGCACTTACGTTTCATCCACAGGGGATTCATCACGGACCTCATCCAAAGGCCTTTAATAGTGTAGATGAAAAAACTCACACTGATGAATTTGCAGTGATGGTTGATACAAGGTTTCCACTAGCTCCTACGACTTGGTTTGTGGAAAATGAAGTGAAAGATTATTGGAAAAGTTGGATGTAAAAAGGAATTAAATATGACGATGAAAACATTTGAAACAAATGGTGAATTTAAAGATAATTACAAATTTCTAATTGGATCAATTCTTCCAAGACCTATAGCAGTTGTTTCAACAATTAATGAGAACGGAACAAATAATGTTGCTCCTTTCTCATTCTTTACTGCAGTAAGTGCGAAGCCGATGATTATAGCTTTTTCTCCAATGATTAAGAGCTCTACTGGTGAAATGAAAGATACTCCAAGAAATATTTTCAGAGAAAAAGAATTCGTAGTGAACTTTGTTAGTGAAGATATTATCGACCAAATCAATACTACTTCAGTTGAACTTCCATACGGTGAAGATGAATTCAAGTTAGCTGGGCTCACTCCAATTGATTCAGACATGGTTAAGGCCAAGAGAATTCTCGAGAGTAAGATTCACTTTGAATGTATCTATAGAGACCATCTAAGCTACGGTGACCAGCCAGGATGTGGACAGATTATTACAGGAGAGGTTGTTAAAGTTCACGTTAATGAGGAACTACTTGAAGAAGGTAGAATTATAACTGAGAACTTCAAGCCTGTCGGTCGTGGCGCTGGAAACGATTGGATCCTATGTGATCACCTCATTCAAAGAGAGCGTTTAATGAAGGCCCAAATACAGAAATAATTTCAAGCACTTGGGAGAAACCTAGTTTTTCTCTCAAGTTTTCCTCACATCCTCCGATACGCTCTTTATGAAAGTAACAAATGATACAAGAGCACAACAACAATTAAGAGAAATCAATCGAGCAGGTTCTATTGCAACCAAGACAAAGATCACTCTGGACTCGGCCGAAAAAAATGCCAAAGAATCCATGCAACAACTTATGAAGCCTTCTAAGTTTGTTCAAAAGATGGCCTCAGCTTTTAATAAATTAAATATTTTCTAGAATAAAAAAAGGCCCAACATAGTGGGCCCTTTTATAAATATCAATTTAAATTTTAAGATATTACTTTAACTTGATTTCTTCTTTGATCTTCTCAAAAGTCTTCTCTTCTCTGATCGCATACATTAAATTTCCTTTTAACTTTGCATCAGAAGCATAGTAGCTCTTGATTTGATCAGCTTGCATTCCTGATCCAGCGGCCATTTCTTCAATCTTAGCATCAAAGTCAGAGTCACTTGCTTCAACGTTAAATTTCTTAGCAAGGTTATCTAAAATTAATCCTGAACGAACTTGGAAAGTTGCTTTATCAGTCATGTCTCCAGACCACTTCTCAAAATACTCTTTAAGCATCTCATCATTGAAACCTTGTCCTTTAAGGTTTCTAGAAAGGTCTTCTCTTAAGCTAGCTTCTTGTTGAGATACAAGAGAAGCTGGAACATCAAATGTATTTGCTTCAATTAGCTTTTCAAGAATTTCTTGGTGCATCTTCTCTGCAACTTCTCTTTCTTTTTGCTTAAAAAGATTATCTTTTGTTTTAGTTTTGAAATCTTCTACTGACTCAAAACCAAATTCTTTAGCTAGTTCATCAGTGAAGTCTGGGAAGATCTTTTGCTTAATTTCTAATAGCTCAGTTTCAAAAGTAACTTTAGCTTCTTTTAGATCTTCTACGTGGTAGTCACCAGGGAAAGTTAATTCAATATTCTTCTTCTCACCTTTCTTCATTCCAATCATTCCATCTTCAAAACCTGGAATAAATTGTCCCGAACCAATCTCAAGTAAGAATTCCTCACCTTTCATATTTTCTGGTCTTTCACCATCTTCTTTTTCACCTTGGAAGTTAAGAACTGCAAAGTGACCTTTTTCTAACTTAACATCACCTTCAACTTCTTTCATCTCTGCTCTAGAACCTAGGTAATTCTTTTCCATCGCTGCAACGTCTTCATCAGATACAGAAACTGTCTCTTTAGCTACAGTGATTTTATCTAAGTTTTTAACTTCAACTGTTGGAAAAATTTCTACTAAAGCATCAAACTTTACAGATTTCCCTTCTTCGTAATTCATATTTTCAAAAGTTGGGTATCCACAAATTCTTAACTCTTCTTTTTGAACAGCATCAAAGAATTGATTTTGAACAAATTGATTTAACGCTTCTGATTGGATCTGAGGTCCGTAAACTTGCTCAACCATGCTCAAAGGAGCTTTACCTTTTCTAAATCCCTTAAGAGATGTTGTTTTTTGTTTTTGAATAATTGCTGTTTTAATTTCAGCAGTTAGATCTAAAGTTTCAAAATTAAATACAAGTTTCTTTGTACAATCATTAATCGTTTCAACTGTATAAGACATATCTTACCCTCGCATAACTAGTTGCATCATTTCGTATAATTTATAGGTGCTGAAAGTATCGGGAATAAGCCCAAAAGTCAATGAAAGTGAGGCCCTAGCTAGAGTTAGATATTCAATTCTGGCATTTAATAATTAACTTCACACAAATAGAGACCGTTAGATGGCGCGACAGCAGCAAGCTTTGCGCCCGAAGGCGAATTTAAGGCCATTTTCAAGTCTGCTAACTCCACCTTACCAAGACCAATATTCCAGAGAGTTCCCACCATAAGCCTAACCATTTGCTTTAGGAATCCGCTCCCTTTAACTTCAAAAATATAGTGCTCTGGATAAACTTCCCCAAGAAATCCCTGCTGCTTTTCTAAGTGCAGCTTACAATCATAGATAACTCTTACCGTGCTAGAAATATCAGTTCCAACAGTATAAAAATCAGCAAAGTCATGCTCACCGATAAAGAGCTCACACGCCTCTCTCATCTTTTCAATGTCCATTGGTCTATCTAGGCAGGTCATAGAATCATCAACTAAAGCATTTCTTCTTCCATTTAAACTAAAGAGATACTTATAAGTTTTATCCTTAGCATCAAAAACTGGATTAAAGAGCTCACTTGAGTTTTCACTATGAATGCATTCAATATCATTTGGAAGGTGAGAATTGAGGGCCTTAAGAAGTGATAGAGGCTCAAGCTCTAGAGGAATTTGAACTCTCACCACTTGACCCAAGGCATGTACCCCAGAGTCAGTTCTTCCCGAGCCTATCGTATGAATTTCATCTGACTTTGATATTTTCTTCAAAGCCTTTTCCAATTGACCTTGAATAGTTTGACTAGTGTGGGGCTGCTTTTGCCAGCCCTGATATTGAGTTCCCTTATACCTAAGAATTATTTTATAAAAACTCAAAAGTAAAACCTACTCCGTAAGACATTCCACTAATCTCGATATCATCACCGAAACCACTATAGTTTTGCATACGAACAGCAAGATCTAGAGACATAAAACTCACTTCATGATCTCTATAAAATTCGAATCCTGTATCTGTAAACAGATGGCCAAGGTTCAACTTAAATTTTCCCTCAGCAAAATATCCAAATCCAACTTGCTTCTTTTCCTTGTCTTTATCACCGTCGTCTCTGTCACTTCTATTTTGAATAAGTCCCATAGCACTAGGACCACCGGCCGCCGAGAGCTTAATGACTTCACCAATTGGAAGTTCAAGAACCAATCTTAAATCGAGAGGAAGTGAGTAGAGATTAAATCTAGTATTACTCACAGTACCGTCATCAGAGAAAATCCCTTTTCCTGTACTATAGCCAACACCGGCTCCACCACCGTAGCCAATATTTATAAAACCTTTGTAGAGAAATTTATCTCTTGATAAGTGAATTGAGCCACCCTTTGCTCCAGAGTCTCCTCCGAATGTTCTATCGTAAACTCCTCTATTATCTGTGTAATCAAAATTATTTTGAAAAAACTTTAACGAGAACGAAGACTTAGATTTTTTAGAGAGGCCTTTTAAAATATCTTTATTTGTGTAAGTGATATACTGATCGGACTCTGTTCCACTAAATGGTGCTCCAATATTAAATTGAGTGGCGTCTTTCCCCTCAGACTGTTTAGTTCCATAATCACTTTCACCCGGAACCATCGCCGAAGTCTTCCCTTTCTCAACCTTATCCATAGGCCTCTCATCAGAGCCTTGTATATAAGGACTATTTCCACCTTCGACTTCATCCATTGCATTTGGAATATCACCATCTACTCTTTGACCAAAGTCCTGCGCAAAACTTGCGCTCATGAGTAAAATTGTAAATGCTACTTTAATTACTTTCATTGATTTCATCATTTTCGCTCTTCCATGAAAAGACATCTTCTAAAGCGCCTTTATGAGTTATAAAATAAACTAATCCACCTAGAACATATGCTCCAGTAATCACACCTATCATTAACTGCTCGTAAGTGAAGATGAGGGCCAGCAATAAAAAGATAATTGCGAGCACTCTCTTCTTATGAGTCTTAA
The DNA here is from genome assembly GCF_000210915.2 of Halobacteriovorax marinus SJ. Lineage (NCBI taxonomy): Bacteria > Pseudomonadati > Bdellovibrionota > Bacteriovoracia > Bacteriovoracales > Halobacteriovoraceae > Halobacteriovorax > Halobacteriovorax marinus. The sequence continues at coordinate 249,479 of NC_016620.1, read as the reverse complement.
CCCAAGTCGCATTCTTAAAAGAATAGAAAGGGATATTCGAAATCATCAAAAGAGAATAGAGAACAACATAGAAAATAGTAAATGGCGTTAGCGTTTTAATTAAATGAAATTCAATCGCTAAAAGAACATAACCCACAAGACCTAGAGCCGCAGTTGGAATTGGTAGACCTTGAAAGTAGTCACTACTAACTTTATCAATATTGGCATTAAACCTTGCAAGTCTTAAAGCACCACATAGTAGATATAAGAAAGAAACAACCATTCCAAGTCGCCCTAAATCTTTAAAGAAGCAATTATAAACCAAGAAAGCAGGAGCCATTCCAAAAGAGACAACATCACTAATAGAATCAAATTGCTCACCAAATTGAGACTGAGTCCCCGTCATTCTGGCAACTCTCCCATCAACAGAATCAAAAATCGCCCCCAGCAATAGAATCATACTTGCATTATAAAATTGTCCCTTCCAGGCCATTATTATAGACGCAAAACCGCAGGCCATATTTAAAGCTGTAAATGTATTAGGTAGAAAGAAAGCTAACCTTTTAGGCTGATCAATCATATTATTTTTCCTCAATATCAGTAGGAATACCTGCAAGGATTCCTTGCCCAGCAACTACTTCATCTTTTTCATTAATTAATACTTCCAATGCAGATGGGATGAAAACTCTCACTTCCCCACCCATTGGAAGAAATCCAAAATTCACTTTCTGCTTTCCTCTATCACCTGGTAAGACCATTATTTGAGGAGCTAAGCGCAATATATTTTGTCCAACAGCAAGACCGATATCCATTCCATTCACTAGTCTAAATTTCACTAAGTGATCTAAGCATGAATCACAGCTTGCTTGAACATCATGTATCTCTGATTTTACTGGAAAGAAAAGTCCAAACTCTTTCCAAAATGGAACTTGAATGAGGACACTTGTCATATCTTTGCCAAAGAATTCATGATCAACATTTTTTTCAATCTTATAAACTCTTCCATTAACTGGTGAGACAATTACATTCTCATTCGAATCTTTTCTAAAGTCTTCTTTCTGCTTTCTAAAAATGGCAAAGAGTATTCCGTAGACAAGGGCCGCAAATAGAAATCCCCACACGCCAATAATTAGCATTAAGAGCAATGCCACAAAAGTGATACAAGAATATATCCATTTAGGAAGGTAAGTTAATCCCATACAATAAATCTATCAACAAATTGCGCCAATGTCATTTATTGCTTACGTGGAACTCATTTTCTAAAGATCTGTAATAAAAGGGTTTCTCCCTTAACTGACTCTCAGCAACATAAGAAAAAACCTCCTCTGGTTTCTCCTTAATCAATTGAGCACTAGAGCGAGAGATTTGATCAATGACACCATCAAAGTGAGTCCAAAACTCTCCTAGCTCCGGTGACAATTTCTCCTGAAGAGAACTTAGGTCTTTTTCACTATGCAGTGACTTCTCTACCTTCTCTCCCCTCCATTCATAGAGAAAAATCTCACCCTTAAATGCCTTAGATACCCAAGCGCCTCTTTCAATGCCTAAGATAAATGGAACTGAGAAATGGTAAAATGAATAAATTGGAATGTCTTGCCACTCTAGAACTTGGGCCATCCCTTCAGAGATTCGCATCCCCGTATATGATCCAGGACCTGCAACTTGAAAGAGACCTTGAACTTCTTTAATTTTTAAATTTCTCTTTTCAAGTAAGCTGTAGACATGGGAATGAATGGAAGCTGAGCTCTTCTTATCCTCAGTTTCCACAAAATCCAACCACCTATAATTCTCATCCAATAAACCGAGAACCAAGTGGTCAGACGTATCAATAAATAAATAGGCCATTAGAAAAATCTCACAACATCATTAAAAATCGCACCTATCATTAGCATTAGAAGCATCGATAGGCCAAATTGTTGTGCTATTTCCATTTTTCTTCTTGAAACAGGACCTCTATTTAAGAACTCAAGTCCTAAAAATAAAATATGTCCACCATCCAAGACTGGAATTGGGAAGAGATTAATGACACCCAAATTAATTGAGATAAGGGCCATTAATTGAAAAAAGTAAGACAAACTAGTTTGAAATGAATCAGATGCAACTTTTCCAATTGCTAATGGTCCGCCAATCGACTTTAAAGATACTTCACCTACGATTAACTTCTTAAAGCCGGCCACTGTTTTTACAATAGAATCCCAAGTTCTTGCAAAGGCACCTGTAAATGATCCGACAAGTCCTTTTGAAGGTGTATCTACGAATCGCATTCCTTGAAATACTCCATCAGAATATACACCTATAAGTTTTACTTTCTTATCTCCTTGAGGCTTAACATCTGGAGTAAGGCTTAACTCTTTCACCTCACCATTGGCAAGAATACTTACCATCACATCTTTAGAGTCAGTTTTCTGTAGTGTAGCGCGAAGATTTTCGAAGCTAAATATTGCAGCACCATTTAAACCAAGGATAACATTTCCACCAAGGATTCCGGCCTTCTCTGCAGGGGAATTCATTGAGATACTTTTAACAAACATATCCTTCGGATATAGATCTTCATTTCTCATAGTAGTGAAGAAGCTCTCTAGTCCCTTTGAACCAAGCTTAACTTCTCTTACAAACGGAGTTTCTTCTTTAATTTCAGCTTGCCCTAAGTCTACACCTTTAGGTAGCTTGAAAATATAGAGACTTTGATCTTGAGCATTCTCAGCAATTTCATCTAAGGATTCACTCCAATCTACTTTATCTTTGTTAAGTGAGAGTGCGAAAATCTCTCCACTTCCTGAAGACATAACTGGCCTTCTAAGAAATGGTTGATAATTTGCCATCTCTTCAAAGAACTCTTCTCCAGTCATTCCAATATTTACAGTCTCTAACTTGTTAAAGCGCTCAACTGTTAGCGTTTGAATTCCGCCATCTGTTAAGGCCATATCTGCAGCAGACGAAATAGTTTCTCCATTCACCTTCTTTAAAACATCTCCTGTTTTAATACCAAGAGTTGAGAACTTAGTACCTTCAGGGATTAGACCCATTCTAAGTTCAGGCATTTTCTCTCCGCCTAAAAGTAGAGAGAAGAAGATAACATAGGCCATAATAAAGTTGGCCAATGGACCACCAAAAACAATCCAGAATCTTGCCCATTTACTCTTATGAGTAAAACTATACTTTCTCTCTTCAACTGGAATCGCATCTCCATTGAATGGATCATCTCCAAACATTTTCACATAACCACCAAGTGGTATTAAAGAGATAGCGTACTCAGTATCACCTTTTTTAAACTTCAAAATCTTAGGACCAAATCCGATTGAAAAGACTTGGACTCTAACCCCAAAAAGACGGGCAAATAAAAAGTGTCCTAGCTCGTGAAAGAAAACTAAAGGGCCTAAGAATAAAATAAATATAAGTACTTTTTCGATCATCTTTTTAACCTATCCAAAATAAAAATACTTGATCGCCGCTGCATAGAACGGAGTCAAGAACATTAGACTATCTATTCTATCATAAACTCCACCGTGTCCCGGTATAAGTGCAGAACTATCCTTAATTTCGCATTGCCTCTTTAGTTTAGACTGTATTAAATCGCCAACTTGAGACATCAAGCCCAGGAATGCAAAGAATATAAACAATTTTACTTCCATCTTTCCAAAGAGAAAGTGAAAGAAGATCCCACCAACAAAGGCCGAAGTCAGAGCTCCACCAACAACCCCTTCTATTGTTTTATTCGGACTCACACTTGGCCACAGCTTATGCTTTCCAAAGTTTTTTCCAAAAAACCAAGCTCCTGTATCCATTCCAAAATTAACTAGCAGTAGAATAACTAAGAGGGAGATCCATTTATTATATTGAAAGATTGAAGCCAGCGACATGAGAGGAAGGAGTACTAATAGTGTAATGCTCATTCTGTATTGCTGTAACTTCCCTACAACAAACTTTGAACTCATTGGTGTGTAAAATAAATAAATCAGTAATAATAAATTTAGAACTAGACCCGCATTTACAAAAGCTTCAACCAAGTGAGGACTAGAGTCTAAAAAGTTTAAGTACACATAGGGAGCAATCAAGGCACCATGTGAGAGAAGATAGGTAATTGTTTTTCTCGAGCCTTTAAGGAAGTTAACAAATAGTTCATCAATGCTTATTACACCAATTACTAAAATAAGTGCCATGGCGGTCTTTGTACCAAAGTAAATACAAATCGCTACAATTAAAGCTAGGACTACTGCCGAAGCAATTCTTTTTTGTGTGTTAGACATGAGAGTTCACCTTAAAGGTTAGTAATTAATTCCTTGTTTTCTACGGCCATCATTTTTGATGTCTGTAAATCGGAAGAGCATACATTTCCAAATCTTCTCTCTCTCTTTGAAACAAATTCAAATATTTCTTTAAATTCTTTTCTAGTGAAGTCTGGCCACTTTGTTTGCGTAAAATAAAGCTCAGCATAAGCTGATTGCCATAACAAGAAGTTTGAAATTCTCTGATCCCCACCTGTTCTAATTAGAAGATCTACATCTCCTAGGTGAGGCATTAATAGATAGGACTGGAGAAGCTCTTCCGTTAACTCTTTTCCAGGGTTTTCTTTGATAAATTTATTAGCGGCCTGAACTATTTCATCTCTTCCACCATAACCAAAAGCAAAAGTAAGCTTAAGACCCTTATTATCTTTAGAGTCATTCTCAAGCTCTGCTATAAGTGATTGAGTTTTTTCAGGTAGCTTTGTAATGTCACCCATTACTTTAAATTGAATATTATTCTTTAATATTCTATTTCTCTCTTTCAAAAGAAACTTCTTTAACAGCTTAAAGAGAACCTTCACTTCTCCTACAGGTCGGCTCCAGTTCTCAGTTGAAAAAGCATAAAGAGTTAGGGCCTTAGCTCCCAAGTCATCTGCCTCTTCAACTATATTAGATACAATCTTTGAACCACGAATATGACCCCAAATGCGCTCATGCGAACGACTCTGGGCCCAGCGCCCATTGCCATCCATTATAATTGCAATATGTTTGAGGTTCGTTTCTTTCATAGATTAAATTGAAAGTAATTCTTTCTCTTTTGCTTCGATAATTACATCTACTTCAGCAACGTACTTGTCAGTAATAGTTTGTATATCAGCTTGAAATTTCTTTGACTCATCTTCAGAAATCTCTTTTGCTTTCTCAGCTTTCTTTACAACTTCATTCTGGTCACGTCTTGAGTTTCTAATCCCAATTTTCGCGTCTTCACCACTTTTCTTAATCTCTTTAACTTGTTCCTTTCTTCTTTCTTCCGTTAAGGCCGGAAAAGGAATTCTAATTAAATTTCCATCATTAGATGGAGTTAAGCCAAGATTTGCACCTAGAATTGCTTTCTCAATTGCAGCAATCATTGTCTTATCAAATGGTTGAATTTGAAGAAGTCTTGCTTCAGGAGTACTAATCTGTCCTACCTGAGCAACTGGAGTTGGAGACCCGTAATAATCAACATGAACTCCATCTAGAACACTTGCTGATGCTCTACCAGTTCTCACTTTTGTTAGTTGATACTTTAACGAATCAATTGACTTTGTCATCTGTGTATTTAACGCCAATTTAATTTCATCCATCATATATATATCTCCGTTTTATTTCTTAACTACTGTGCCTACATGGTCACCGATAACGACCTTCTGGATATTACCTTTCTCAAACATATTGAAGACAATAATCTCAATTTCATTATCCATACACAATGAAATTGCTGCAGAATCCATTACCTTTATACCTTTATTTAGTACATCAATATACTTTAATTCTTCAAACTTTACAGCGTCTTTGTGTACCACAGGATCTTTATCGTAAATACCATCAACTTTAGTTGCCTTCATGATAACGTCGGCATCGATTTCATTGGCACGAAGCGCCGCAGCAGTATCAGTTGTAAAGTAAGGATTTCCTGTTCCCGCGGCAAATATTATAACCCTTTTCTTCTCTAAATGTCTCACAGCACGGCGGCGAATATAAGGCTCTGCTATCTCGGCCATTTCAATCGCTGTCATTACTCGAGTCTTAACTTCTTTTCTCTCTAAACAGTCTTGAATTGCTAGTGAGTTAATTACAGTTGCAAGCATTCCCATATGATCAGAAGTTGTTCTATCCATTCCCTTTGTCGCTCCAGCAACACCTCTATGAATATTTCCACCACCGATAACAATTGCTACCTCTACGCCCATTTTATGAAGGTTTTTAACCTCATCACAAATCTGGTTCAAAACTTCATTACAGACACCGCTACCCTGACTCCCGGCCAAAGCTTCTCCAGACAACTTTAAAAGAATTCTATTATATTTCACTCACACTCCAATGCCCTAAAGTAGATCAAAAAAAAGGGGACTTAAATTGTCCCCTCTTTTATATAAAATTTTAAATCGCTTATTGACCGCTCGTCATTTTTGCAACTTCATCAGCAAGGTTATCTTCTTTCTTCTCGATACCTTCACCTAAGTTGATCTTGTGGAAAGATTTAACAGCAATATTTCCACCTACTTTTGAAGCTGTTTCAGCAACAAGCTTCTTGATGCTTAAATCAGGGTTCTTGATGAAAGCTTGCTCTAGAAGACATACTTCCTTAGCTAGTTTTCCAAGTTTACCAAGAACGATTTTTTCAATCATTTCTTCTGGTTTCCCTTCTTCTTTTAACTGAGCTCTATAAACATCAGCTTCTCTTGTCTTATAACCTTCGTCGATATCATCTCCACTTAGGAAAGTTGGAGCTGCAGCTGCAACGTGCATAGAGATATCTTTTGCAAGTTCAACAACCTCAGGAGCATCAGCTTTATCAGTTTCTAAATCAACGATTACACCGATTTTTCCACCGTGGTTATATGAACCTAAAAGTCCGTTTGTAGAAAGAGAAACAAGTCTTCTTGGATCAACTTTCTCTCCACACTTCATAGTTAATTCAGTAATAGCACCTTCATTTGCAGACTTAAGTTCGTCAACAGAACCAGACTTATTTGAAAGAGCATACTCTGCCATATTCTTTGCAAAACCTTGGAAGTCATCACCCTTAGAAACAAAGTCTGTCTCACAGTTAACTTCAAGGATTACACCATTGTTACCTTCTACTAAAGTTACAACTGTACCTTCAGCAGCGATACGGCTAGCTTTTTTAGCTGCCTTAGCTAAACCTTTTGTTCTTAGGTAATCTACAGCTGCTTCAAGGTCACCATTTGTTTCAGTAAGTGCCTTCTTGCAGTCCATCATACCTGCACCAGTTTTTTCTCTAAGATCTTTTACGTCTTTTGCAGAAATTGCCATTTTTATTCCTCGCTAAAATATAATTTTTAATTACTCTTCTTCTTTAAGATCGATATCATTTTCATACTTAGAAATGATTTCTTTTTCTAATGAAGTGTCTCTAACGCCCTTAGCATCTTTAGAAAGCTTTCCAGTTTTCTTAGCTTGTCCAAGACCTTCGTTTACAGCACTTGCAAAGTAATCAGCAAATAGAGATACAGATTTAATTGCATCATCATTTCCTGGTACAACATAATCAATTCCGTCTGGGCTACAGTTAGTATCAGTGATAGCAACTACAGGAATACCTAGAACGTTAGCTTCTTGAACAGCAATTCTCTCAGCATTTGGATCAACAACAAAAAGAGCACCTGGGATCTTTCTCATATCTTTGATACCACCAAGGTTTTTCTCAAGCTTGATTACATCTTTTTCAATTTTAGATCTTTCTTTCTTAGTTAAAAGTCCGAAGTCTCCAGTTTCTTTCATTTTTTCAACTTTTCTTAGTTTATCTACTGAAAGAGTGATTGTTTTATAGTTTGTAAGCATTCCACCTAGCCATCTGTAAGTTACGTGGTTAGCTCCACAGCTGATCGCTGCATTTCTAACTGTTTCAGAAGCTTGTCTCTTAGTTCCTACGAATAGTACTGGCTTCCCTTCAGCAGAAACTTTCTTTAAGAAGTCATAAGCTTTCTTTGCAGCTGGAATAGTTTTTCCAAGATCAACGATGTAGATACCGTTTCTCTCACCAAAAACGTATTTCTTCATTTTTGGGTTCCACTTGTGAGTTTGGTGACCAAAGTGTGCACCAGCAGATAATAAATCTTGGATCTTTAATTCATTAGACATGTTTACTCCTAGGTTGGTTAGTCTAATCCCTCTAGCTACCAAAAATGGCAGACCGTCCCAAGAGGGAATGTTATTTTGCACTATTGCAATAATTTAGGTGCTTTTAAATAGCATAGAGATCATAATGCTTCAAGGTGTAAATGACCACCAAAAAGCATTATTTGCAGGGTAAAAATTTATCTTTTACAGAGAGTCTGACGCAGCGAGAACCTTGCGAGGCTTTGAGCCTTGCGCTGGACCAACAATTCCTTTTGTCTCCATTTCCTCAATAAGATTTGCTGCTCTATTATAACCAATTCTAAGTCTTCTCTGAAGCATCGATGCCGAGGCAGATCTAGACTCCATCACAATCTTAATAGCCTGATTATACATATCATCATCAGAGCTTGTACTGTCTGGAGAAACGACGTGAGACCCATAGGTGTATTCATCAGTCTCAACTTCTCCACCATTTTCCAAGAACTCCATAGCATTCTCATTAAAGTCTTGTGGGATCTTACTCAGTTCTTCAGTCAGAACTTCAATCTCGGCCTCATCAACAAAAGATGAGTGAACACGTGTCATCTCAACGCCTCTTTTATAAAGCATATCACCTTTACCAAGAAGTTTTTCAGCACCCATCTTATCAAGAATTGTTCTTGAATCCGTGGATGAAGTCACTCTAAACGAGACTCTCGTCGGGAAGTTAGACTTAATAACCCCTGTGATAACATCAACAGAAGGTCTCTGTGTTGCAAGAACGAGGTGGACACCTGCCGCCCTTGCTTTGGCCGCGAGTCTTGCAATATTCATTTCAATTTCTTTTCCGGCCTTCGTTAAAATAAGATCAGCAAATTCATCAACGACGACAACTAAACATGGAAGCTCATACTCATCAGCTCCAGAGTCTTCATAGAAGTGGTGAATCTTAGCAATCATTGCTGGATCTGCAGTCTTAAGTTTTTCATTGAAGCCAGCAATATTTCTAACACCAAACTCTTTAAGTATTGAATATCTTCTCTCCATCTCCTGAACTGCCCAAAGCAGAGCAATTGAAGCAGTTTTTGCGTCAGTTACAACAGGCATAACAAGGTGAGGAAGCTTCTGATAAACAGCAAGTTCAAGTTGCTTTGGATCAATTAGAATCAATTTCATTTGTCTTGGAGATTTCTTTACCAGCAATGAAACGAGAAGAGAGTTAATGAAAACCGACTTACCAGCACCTGTTGCACCAGCAACTAACATGTGAGGCATGGCCGCTAAATCGACAACAAATGTATCACCAAAAGCATCTTTCCCCATTGCAACTGGAAGCATTGTCTTTGAATCTTTAAAGTCTTGTGAGTCTAGTACTTCGTCTAAGTAGATAATTTCACGTGGATTTCTAGGAACTTCAATCCCAATAGTTGTTCTTCCCTTCATGGGATAAACAATTCGAATAGGTGCTCCATATAACGCCATTGAAAGATCTTCGGTCACACCAGTCACTTTAGAAACCTTAATCCCAGAGCCCAATTCTAATTCGAATGTATCTACGACAGGTCCCTTTAAGACATTGATAATCACCCCATCAATCTTAAATTCTGCTAACTTCTCTTCGATAATTTCAGTAATTTCATCAAAGTATTTATCATCTGGGTGTCCTACTCTCTTTACTTCTTTCTTTCGAGATATTGTCTTTACTAGAGAATAGTATTGGCTTTCTTCTTCTGCGCCGGCCTTTGAATTCTTAAGTTTAGCCGAGCCTAGTGAAGATGCCATTCTTACAACACCACCACCTGGAGCCTGTTTTTCTTCATTAATAACACTCTTAGATTCAGCTTCACTAGCTTCAGACTTTTCGATTGGTGTTACATCTTCTACATCCTCATCAGACATAGACTTCTTAAATAAAGAAAATGGAGACTTTTCTTCTTTCTTTTCAGTACTTGCTTCACTAGGGGCAGAACTATTGGCCTGCTCCATTCTTTGAACAAAGCTTGGTTTTTCATCGCTTTTGGATTCACCTTTAAGAAGAAGAGGAACTTTAGTTTTTACCTTAGAAACAAAATCATCACCCTTATTCTGAATCTTAGTATTTATCTGAGCGGGAGAGATCTGAGTTGAAGCCTTTGCAAGCTTAGATGGAGAACTTTTAATGAACTCAAATACAGCAATAACACTATCTTTAAATGATTCACGAAAAGAGCCTGCTAAAAAGCCAACTAGACTAAAAGTCGTAAAGAGAAAAATCATCATTCCTGAAAAATTATTCTCTAAGATATAGAAAATTCCTGCACCCATAAAGCTTGGGTAAACTAGATATGTCATAAAGAGAAATGTTCCTAGAATTGTTAAAGCATTAAAACAATCTAGAGCAGAGTCTCTCTTAGAAAATATAAAAGTATAGAGAAGACCAAAGAAAAAGAAAGGTAGAAATATCCAAGGCCCAGTATAATAACCAACCAATGCTACAAAAGTGGTTAAATAATAACTAAAAAAGTTAACGTCACTAGTACTCGAGGAAATGAGAAAGAAATTATCTGGTAAAACGTCTGAAAAGTAATATGCATAAAATGCAATTAGAGTAATAACAAAAAAGCCTATTAATTGTAATTTTAAGATTCTTGAAGTCATATCAATATTGTATCGCGCAAGTTATTGCACTAAAAGAAAAATCTGCGAAATACTTAAGGTTTAAAGGCATATTTGAAGAATCAAATTTGAAAAAAAGGCAAAAAAAAAGCTCATCCGAAGATGAGCTTTTTTAAAATAATGGGTGCATCGTGCTAGCCTCACACCAAGTCCCCCTGGCACTACTTTCGCCGCTGACGAGCTTGACTTCTGAGTTCGGGATGGGATCAGGTATTTCCTCGTCGCTATCGACACACCCAAATCGAATTTTCAATTTAGATGAACTCTTATAATACTCACAGCTGCCAGAGTCAATACAACCATGAAAATTTAATCAATCAATCTTTGGCATTCACAAAACAAAACCAAATAGAAGTGAACCTAAAATAAAATAGATAAAAGCAAAACGACAAATTAGTATTGGTCAGCTCAATGCATTACTGCACTTACACCCCCAACCTATCAAGCTCGTGGTCTACAAGCTGTCTAATAGAAATCTTATCTTGAAATGGGCTTCCCACTTAGATGCTTTCAGCGGTTATCCTTTCCGAACTTAGCTACCCGGCGGTACATCTGGCGACATAACCGGTACACCATAGGTTCGTCCAACCCGGTCCTCTCGTACTAAGGTCAGATTTTCTCAAATTTCTTACGCCCACGGAGGATAGAGACCGAACTGTCTCACGACGTTCTGAACCCAGCTCGCGTACCGCTTTAATAGACGAACAGTCTAACCCTTGGGACCTGCTCCAGCCCCAGGATGCGATGAGCCGACATCGAGGTGCCAAACCTCCCCGTCGATGTGAACTCTTGGGGGAGATCAGCCTGTTATCCCCGGAGTACCTTTTATCCGTTGAGCGATGGCCCTTCCACTCGGAACCACCGGATCACTAACACCGTCTTTCGACCCTGCTCCACGTGTTTGTGTTGCAGTCAAGCTCGCTTATGCGTTTACACTCTACAGCCGGTTTCCATTCGGCTTGAGCGAACCTTTGTGCGCCTCCGTTACTCTTTAGGAGGCGACCGCCCCAGTCAAACTGCCCACCAGACATTGTCCCCCGACCCGATCAGGATCGTAGGTTAGGATTTCAATTAACAAAGGGTGGTATTTCAAGGATGTCTACTCCTACACCGGAATGCAGGGATCAAAAACTCCCACCTATCCTACGCAATGTTAATCAAAACCCAATGTCAAGCTACAGTAAAGGTTCACGGGGTCTTTTCGTCCTTCCGCGGGTTGCGCGTATCTTCACGCGCACTCCAATTTCGCTGGGCCTCTAGTTGAGACAGTGGGGAAGTCGTTACGCCATTCGTGCAGGTCGGAACTTACCCGACTAGGAATTTCGCTACCTTAGGACCGTTATAGTTACGGCCGCCGTTTACTGGGGCTTCAATTCGAAGCTTCGCCCGAAAGCTAACCTCTCCTCTTAACCTTCCAGCACCGGGCAGGCGTCAGTCCATATACATCCTCTTGCGAGTTTGCATAGACCTATGTTTTTGATAAACAGTCGCTACCCCCTCTTCACTGCGACCTCGTTCAGCTTCACCAGCAAGTGATGTCACCAAGCAAGGCGTGCCTTCTCCCGAAGTTACGGCACCAATTTGCAGAGTTCCTTAACTAGAGTTCTCCCAAGCGCCTGAGAATTCTCTTCTCATCTACCTGTGTCGGTTTACGGTACGGATTGATAATTATCTTCATGCGAAGCTTTTCTGGGAAGCATAGGATCACAAACTTCGGGCTAGGCCCTCGTCATCAAGTCTCAGAGTTAACAAGATCCCGGATTTGCCTAAGATCTCCTCCTACACTCTTAAACCAACATCCAACAGTTGGCTCTGCTACCTTTCTCCGTCACTCCTTCATGTCAAGCGACAATTACCAAGTACGGGAATATTAACCCGTTACCCATCGATTACGCCTTTCGGCCTCACCTTAGGATCCGACTAACCCTGGACGGAGTCACCTGGTCCAGGAACCCTTAGATTTTCGGCGGAAATGATTCTCACATTTCTTATCGCTACTCATGCCGCCATCAGCTCTTGTGATGCCTCCAACGCTCCTTGCCGGTACGCCTTCATCAGTAAACACAATGCTCTCCTACCAATTATAAATAATTCCGAAGTTTCGGTACGTATCTTTAGCCCCGTTACATTTTCGGCGCAGAATCACTAGTCCAGTGAGCTATTACGCTTTCTTTAAAGGATGGCTGCTTCTAAGCCAACCTCCTGGATGTCAAAGTAATTCCACAACCTTTCCCACTTAGACACGATTTAGGGACCTTAACTGTCGGTCTGGGCTCTTTCCCTTTCGACTATGGACCTTAGCATCCATAGTCTCACTGCTTGACTGTACTTAACGGTATTCTGAGTTTGATATGGTTTGGTAAGCTGGTAAGCCCCCTAGCCAATTCAGTGCTTTACCCCCGTCAGTAATCATCAAACGCTGCACCTAAATGCATTTCGGAGAGAACCAGCTATCACGGAATTTGATTGGCCTTTCACCCCTTACCACAAGTCATCCCAACAGTTTTCAACCTATATGGGTTCGGTCCTCCACGAAGTATTACCTCCGCTTCAACCTGCTCATGGCAAGCTCATCCCGTTTCGGGTCTACGACATGCAACTAATCGCCCTATTCAGACTCGGTTTCCCTACGGCTACACCTGCGACGGCTTAACCTTGCTACACACCGTAACTCGGCGGCTCATAATGCAAAAGGTACGTGATCAGGCTTTACAATAACCCTTTCACCGATTGTAAGCATATGGTTTCAAGTTCTATTTCACTCCCCTTATCGGGGTTCTTTTCATCTTTCCCTCACGGTACTGGTTCACTATCGGTCAGCAAGGAGTATTTAGCCTTGGAAGGTGGTCCTCCCAGATTCAGACAGAATTTCTCGTGTTCCGTCCTACTCAGGATACCTCTCGGTCAATCAAACTTTCGGATACGAGACTTTCACTCTCTTTGGTCGTGCTTCCCAACACGTTCTCCTAATCTTCATGAATCCTAAATGAGGTCCTACAACCCCGGGCAGTAAACTGGCCGGTTTGGGCTTTTCTGCGTTCGCTCGCCGCTACTAGCAGAATCTCTATTGATTTATGTTCCTACAGGTACTTAGATGTTTCAGTTCCCTGCGTTCGCTCTAATACAGCTACTTTACTCACTGTATAGTCACTAGCATTTCTGCTAGCGAGGTTACCCCATTCGGAAATCTTCGAGTCAAAGCGTACTTGATCACTCGTCGAAGCATATCGTTACCTAGTAAACGTCCTTCATCGCCTCTTGCTGCCAAGATATCCACCATATGCCCTTAGTAGCTTTTATCTATCTAAAGTTTTACACAAGTTTTTGTTTCTTGGTTTGAATTTTATTTTTATTTTAGGTTCTCGTCTTCTATCTGATTCTGTTATGTGAATGTTAAAGATCAAATTTATGGTGGGTCTAGCTGGACTTGAACCAGCGACCCCGTCCTTATCAGGGACGTACTCTAACCAGCTGAGCTATAGACCCATAAAATTGGTTAAAATAACTAAAGTTATAAGATGAAAAAAGATCCCAAAGCATAAGCGCTTTGACCGGTATAGAGTATCAATGATACTCGTATTCCTTTAAAAGGAGGTGATCCAGCCGCAGGTTCCCCTACGGCTACCTTGTTACGACTTCACCCCAGTCATCGGTCCGACCGTAGGCGCTCCCCTCTGCAAGCAGTTAGGGCCACGACTTCAGGTAAGACCAACTCCCGTGGTGTGACGGGCGGTGTGTACAAGGCCCGGGAACGTATTCACCGGAGCGTGCTGATCTCCGATTACTAGCGATTCCAACTTCATGGAGTCGAGTTGCAGACTCCAATCCGGACTGAGATACACTTTTTGAGATTTGCTCACTGTTGCCAGGTCGCTTCCCTTTGTATGTACCATTGTATTACGTGTGTAGCCCTAGACATAAGGGCCATGAGGACTTGACGTCATCCCCACCTTCCTCCCGGTTAGCCCGGGCAGTCTCCCTAGAGTGCCCAACTTAATGCTGGCAACTAAGGATAGGGGTTGCGCTCGTTGCGAGACTTAACCCAACATCTCACGACACGAGCTGACGACAGCCATGCAGCGCCTGTCACTGAATTCTCCGAAGAGCACTCCAATGTTTCCATTAGATTCTCAGGATTTCAAGCCTAGGTAAGGTTCTGCGCGTTGCTTCGAATTAAACCACATAATCCACCGCTTGTGCGGGCCCCCGTCAATTCCTTTGAGTTTTAGTCTTGCGACCGTACTCCCCAGGCGGTGCACTTAATGCGTTAGCTACGACACTGAAGGGGTCAAACCTCCAATATCTAGTGCACATCGTTTACGGCGTGGACTACCAGGGTATCTAATCCTGTTTGCTACCCACGCTTTCGCGCCTCAGCGTCAATACTCGTCCAGGAAGGCGCCTTCGCCTCTGGTGTTCCTTCGCATCTCTACGGATTTTACCCCTACATGCGAAATTCCCCTTCCCCCTCCGAGATTCTAGATTATCAGTTTCAGACGCAGTTTCGAGGTTGAGCCCCGAGATTTCACATCTGACTTAACAATCCGCCTGCGCGCGCTTTACGCCCAATAAATCCGAACAACGCTTGCACCCTTCGTATTACCGCGGCTGCTGGCACGAAGTTAGCCGGTGCTTCCTTTGAAGGTACCTTCAAATGTAAGGCCTATTGGACCCTACACCATTATTCCCTTCTGACAGAGCTTTACAACCCGAAGGCCTTCCTCACTCACTCGGCATTGCTGCGTCAGGGTTTCCCCCATTGCGCAATATTCCCCACTGCTGCCTCCCGTAGGAGTCTGGACCGTGTCTCAGTTCCAGTGTGACTGATCATCCTCTCAGACCAGCTAAGCATCGTAGTCATGGTAGGCCATTACCCCACCATCAAACTAATGCTACGCAGGCTCATCATTTGGTAAATGCTTCCAAGGAGAGGCATTCTTTCTACTGCTACTTTCAAAATTGCAGTACGTATGCGGTATTAGCCAGAATTTCTCCTGGTTATCCCCCGCCAAATGGTAGATCACCTACGCGTTACTCACCCGTGCGCCACTCTACTCACACCCGAAGGTGCTTTCTCGTACGACTTGCATGTGTTAGGCATGCCGACAGCGTTCGTTCTGAGCCAGGATCAAACTCTCCAAGCAAATATGAACTGTTGTCTTCATTATAAAAATTGAATTAATATACAGTGCTCTAAATCTTCCAAATTAAATTTGGCTCTTGGCTTTTGGAATTCAACATAAACAACATCAACTTTTTACAGCATCCAAGATTTAGTTACGCCAAGTCTTTAAGTTTGCACTTATACTTATTTGGGATCTTCTCATCTTGATATTTGGCCGAAGCCGCATATCTTTAACTATTATTCGAATTTTAAAGAGCCGAAACTTTTTAAGTAATGGTGGAGATGACAGGAGTTGAACCTGCGACCCCTTGCGTGCAAAGCAAGTGCTCTCCCAACTGAGCTACACCCCCGTGCGTTTCCAAAACTTGTTGTTTCGATGTGAGACGTAATTTATGAGTTTCCTGCTCACCTGTCAACAAAGATTTTAAAAATATTTGTGTTTTTTTACTTTTTTTTCCATAATTCTATTGTGTGATTTTATTGACTTAAGCCCCTAATTATAGGAGCCATTAGTCAGCACTACTATTTACTATAAAAAACATTTAAAAAACTGTAGGTTTTATGAAAATTATCAAAATTCTCCCAATTCTCGCCCTTATCTTTTTCAATTCATGTAGTGAAAAGAAAAAACAAGTCATTCCTAACGAAATAAATGCTACAAAAAGCATTACTGCAAGCGACCTTAAAGTCAGTGATAGCGGGCTTTCCGCCGAATCTGTTATCTTAAAAACGGCCAAGGGAAATATTGTTATAAAACTCTATCCAAAAGATGCACCAAACACCGTAACTCGCTTTCTTCAATTGGTTCAAGAGGGCTTCTACGACGGGCTAAAGTTCCATCGAGTACATCCTAAATTTTTAATTCAAGCTGGAGATCCTACAGGTACAGGTAACGGTGGAAGTGGAGTAAAACTTAAGGCTGAATTTAATAAACTTCAACATATCAAGGGAACAGTTGCAATGGCCCGTAAGCCAGAAGACATTGATAGTGCCGATTCACAGTTCTATATAGCTTTAACAACGCTAACTCATTTAGATTCAAACTATACAGTGTTTGGTCAAGTAGTTGATGGTTTAGATGTATTAGATAAGATTAATCTTAACGATACGATCATAACTATCTCACTTCAATTATAACTTCACCAAGGCTTAAGTAGCAGAAATTATTCATACTTACTTAAGCCTGTCGCTTTTGTTTGACAACCCAAACATTCATTTCATATATAGCTCTAAACAAATTTACAACTATGGAGCAAAGAATGAACATGACATTAAAAACTTTTCTATTAGCTTTTGTACTTTTTAGTACAAATGTATTCGCAGCTAAATCTTTAACGATCTACTCTGTTTACCCAGGTGACCAACTACAAGCTGTTTTTAAACCATTCACAGAAAGAACTGGTATTGAAATCAAAGTTGTAAGTGGAAAGAGTAAAGATCTTATTAAAAGAATTAAAGAAGAAGGCGTGAACACTGAAGCAGATCTTCACTTAGACAAAGATCTTGCTTATCATACGCTTGCAACTAACGAAGGAATTTACCAACCTTTCAACTCTAAGCTTGTTGAAAAAAATGTTCCTGCAAACTTCATTGAAACGAATAAGAATTGGTTCACAATTTTTTATAGATCAAGACTTATCATGTATAACAAGAATACTGTTTCACGAAGCGAGCTTTCTACTTACTCTCAACTTGCAAGTAAAAAGTGGCAAGGTAGATTATGTGTAAGAACTTCAGGAAGCTCTTATACTCAGTCTCTCGCGGCATCTGTTGTTGCTCACAATGGTGAAGAAAAAGCACTTGAAATCTTCAAAGGATGGGTAAGAAATTTATCAATGGAAGTTACATCAAGTGATCGTGATATGATTCGTGCGATTGCTGCCGGAAAGTGTGATGTTGCTTTAGTTAATTCTTATTATCTTGTTCCATTCATTGAAGAAAACCCTGACTATCCTGTAAGACCATTCTTTGCAAATCAAGGAAGTTCAAATGCACATGTGAATGGAGTTGGAATCGGAATTGTTAAGCATTCTACAAAATTAAAAGAAGCAACAATGCTTCTAGAGTACCTTTCTTCAGCAGAAGTTCAGGCTCCTGTTGCTAATGCTTTTAACCAGTATCCTGTTAATCCAAAAGCACAGATCTCTGCTCAACTTCAAGACTTTGGAAGCTTCAATGTAGACAGTACAAATGTTGGGACAATTGGTAATTTAATAGAAAGTGCCAAGCGTTTAATGAAAGAAGCACAATACAAATAGACATAAAAAAAGCTCCCTTTCTGGGAGCTTTCTCTTTTTTTTAAATGTATTTTAATTTATCTAAACATTGATTCTGCAATCAAAACAGCTGCATATAAAAATGCTGATAAAGGAACTGCTGCGATCCATTTCATCCACTTTGTTTCTTCATTTAAGTGCATATAGAAGTATGCAACTAAGAAAGCTTTTCCAAGAGCAAGTCCAACAAGTGAAGATGCTTTTAAGTAATAAGCTATATCAAGTTCTGGAATGATAATTTCAACAACTGTTAAGATCGCTAGAGCGAAGAAAATAATTATATACAACTTCTTGTGGCTATGGTGATGAACTTCAGACATTATATTTCTCCTTATTTATTTTCGTTACTATTAGCAAGTAGGCCAACATCAATCATCATCTGATTAATACTGTGCTTATCTGTCTCGTAGTATTTGCGAACGTAACCGTTCCAATCTACCAAAACAAACTTCTCACTATGGGCAATATCAATCAGTGAAACTTCTTCTCCGTCAACATTACCTGTTATAGGCTCACGCTTGCCCATTGGGACTTTAAAGCCATCTATTATTGTTTTTGATAATTGCTCTTCAGTTCCAGTTACAAAGCTCCACACGTAAGGATTAGCATGTCTCTTTCGAGCGAACTTAAAAAGGACTTCAGGCGTATCGTATTCCGGATCAACAGTGAAAGTTACTAGAGCAATATTTGTTCCTAACCCTCTGACTCGCTTTTGGATTTGATCCATTTTTTCCATTAAAGCAGGACAAGTCGTCGGACAACTAGTAAATGCAAATCCTGCAATATAAATTTTTCCGTTAAGGTCTTTACTTCCAAATGGTTTATTAAAGCTATTGAGTAGTGTGTACTCTGGAACTTTATAAAGTTTTGGAAGAGGTGGTGGAAGTTCCCTATTGATTGATTTGTAGATAGGGTATGAAAAAGTAAAGGCGATAAAAAGAAACCAAAAAAGCTTGCTGGCCACAAGCTTTTCAAAAAAAGTATTTCTTCTTACATAACCTACTACAGTAGTCATAAGTCTATTTTCCGTACTTGCTATTTTCAGCTTTTATAGCATTCATTAGGTCTTTTCTTAATTGAGAGTCTTTCATCTCCATTAGACTTTTTACATAGTAAGCAACGGCCCAGATCTGGTCGTCAGTAATTGTATCTTTCCATGCTGGCATTGATGTACCACCAATTCCGTATGCAATTCTACGAGCGAGCTCTTCTGTTGTTACAGCACTTCTAACAACGTCCCAAGTAAAATCAGGTGGGATATTTTGGAATCCCCATTCTGTTTCTTGAGGTTTTTGCTGATAAACTTCCATGTCAATTTCTCTTGGACTTTCTCCTGTGATCTTTCCAAGAGCTTCAACACCAATATAAGCTCTGTGACATGATTGGCAGTTCGCTTCTCCGTGGTAAATCGCTCTACCTTTTTCAATGGCTGCTGATCTGTGCGCTAACCCATAAGGATCGTTAATAAGTTCAACATGAGCGCCAAGTTCTTTATCTTTACCTTCCCAAACTTCAGGAGCAAATGTCTTAATATATTGAACAACAGCATCTGCTTGATCATCTTTTAGATCCCAAGGAAGCATCGCTGTCCCGTGAAGACCTTTAGCTAAAATCTCGAAAAGATCTTTATCGTGTGGTAACTCTCCAGATAGTACGTGACCAAATTTAAAGATACCTTTTGTAAAATCTCTTGGTGGAACCTTCATTCCTTTAGCAGCTACACCTTTTCCATCACCCTTAACTCCGTGACAAGGCATACAGTACTCAGTATAGATCTGCTTTCCCTTGTTTAAAGTCTTAGCTGTTACGTACTTACCACCAGCGAAGATTTTGTCTTCACGAAAGTGACTTTCACTACAAGAAGTAAAAGCACCAAGGATAAGAAGAGTTAAAGTAAGCTTAGCCATATTCTTCATGTCATTCCTCTAAAATAAAAAAATCGTTATATACATAATTAACCAAACAACACCTAAGAAGTGCCAAAACTTTCCAATGTTAAAAACTCTATTCTCTAAAGTTTCAACAGAAGCACTTTCTTTCAGTGTTGGTACCAAATAAAATAATAGGAACCAGGCAACAACAACATGAGCAGCATGGGTCCAAGTAAAAGAAAAAATGATCGAAGGAAAGATTCCATCCTGAACATAAATTCCTTTAGAATGTAGGTCGCTCCAAAGTAACATTTGTGCAACCATAAATGAGAATCCAAGGAGTACAGTGAAAGAAAGCCACAGCTTTTTTTCTGAGTTCTCTTGTAAAAAGAGTTTTTCATACTTCCAAAAAGTAAAACTGCTAAGAGCGATAACAATTGTACTTATCGTTGGAAGAAAGAGATCCACTCTTTCAAATCCCATTGGTGGCCATACGTCAGAAGTTAATCTGAAAACAGTAAAGCCCAGAAGTAGCGATGCGAATAACATTGAAAATGTAACTAAGATTACAGTCATTGCTATGGAAGACGTTAACTGTCTTCCAAGCCTTTCTTTTGTCAATGTAGGATTCGTCGCTACAGTATTCATTTAATTAAGCAAGCTCTTCCGTTTGGAATTGGAAATCTCTATCACCTGTTAGATTAGGGTTTCCAAATTCATGTGGTCCACACTTTACAACTGGAATTTCTTTAAAGTTGTAGTGAGGTGACGGAGAAGGAATAGTCCACTCCAGAGTCCCAACTTCCCAAGGGTTTGCACTTGCTTTTTCTTTCTTGAAGAAAACAGCGTGAACAAAGTTTGCAACAAAAATAAATTGCGCAAGTCCCATTGTGATTGCTGACCAAGTAACGAAAGTATTAATTGGAATCATTCTTTCCATGAATTCATAGACAAATGGATTGTATAGTCTTCTGTGCATACCTGCATAACCTACAATCATCATTCCCATGAAGATTCCGTTTAGACCTAGCATAGTGATCCAAAAGTGAACCTTTGCCCAAAACTCATTCATCATTGTTCCAAACATTTTTGGCATCCAGAAATAAGTTGCAGCAAAACCACCAAGAAGAACTGAAGCGGCCATTGTGTAGTGGAAGTGTCCAACTACAAAGTAAGTATCGTGTAGGTAAAGGTCTGTAGTAACTGTTGCTAAGTATAGCCCTGTTAATCCACCAAGACCGAATACAAATACAACTCCTAAAGAAAATAGCATTGGAGAATGGAAACGAATCGAACCTTTCCAAATTGTTCCAAGCCAGTTCGCAAAGAAGATTGCAGATGGAATTGAAATCGTCATTGTCAGAGTCATAAACGACTGAGTAAGAAGTGGTGACATCTGAGTTGTATACATGTGGTGACCGTAAACAATTGTTGAAAGAATTGTAATTGTAGTCATTGATAAAGCTGTAGCTTTAGCACCAAACGCTGGCTTTCTTGCAAAGAATGAAAGAAGGTCTGAAACGATACCCCATGCTGGAAGAATAAGGATATAAACTTCAGGGTGACCAAAGATCCAAAATACGTGTTGGAATAAAATTGGATCACCTGTTCCAGATGTTGCAGCAGCTCCAGCTAGGAAGAAAGCTGTTCCAAAAACTCTATCGAATACAAGTAGTAAACAACCTGCTCCTAAAACTGGAAGGAAGATAGCGTTTAGAATTGCTGTTAAACCAAGTCCCCATACAGAAAGTGGCATATCAAAGTATCCCATTCCCGGAGCTCTTAGCGTAATGATTGTTGTAATGTAGTTGATTGCACCCATTGTTGATGAGATACCAAGAACGAAAATCGCCAAGGTCCACAGAGTTTGTCCCACTCCCGGCGATCCAATAAGTGTCGAGAGCGTTGGATAGGATGTCCATCCCCCAGCTGCAGCACCTAGTGGCGTAAATAGACCGGCCAATAAAAGTACCCCTGAAATCACAGCAATGTGAAATGAGAGCATATTTAATAGTGGAAATGCCATATCTCTAGCACCGATCATTAACGGGATTAGATAATTCCCGAAAGCCCCAATTAAAATTGGCGTGATCGCATAGAAGATCATAATCGTTCCGTGCATTGTAAATAACATTGCATAAGTATCAGGTGGAACGACTCCCCCAGTTGAAGGGAAGAGGAAATTTCCAATTACAGGAAATGCTTGACCTGGAAACGCTAGTGTCCAACGAATCATAAGGGCCATCATCCCACCGATTCCTAGGAATAAGATTCCATACCAAAGAAATTGTTTTCCAATCACTTTATGGTCGTAAGAAAAAATATACTTCGACAGAAAAGTTTTTGGAGCATCATGGATATGTTGTTCGTAAAAAGCCATTGCTCTATATCTCCTTAATAACTAATTCGTTAAATTTTACCAAGTCCAAGGCCATCCCCAGTACAGATCAGCATTTTCACGATCGTTCTGGGCAATTGCTTTGTCTTCTGCTTCTTTCATCCACTCCTCAAAGTTTTCTTGAGTATATGAAGTCATATAAGCTTTCATTCTATAGTGATAAGTTCCACACATTTCCGCACACGCGATATTGTAGTAACCATCTTTAGTTAACTCGAACCATAGCCTTGTAATACGACCAGGTATTGCATCAACTTTTCTTCTCGTATTCGGGAAGTAAAGAGAGTGAATAACGTCTTTAGAAACAACTTGGAAAATAACTTTTCTTCCAACAGGGAGTCTTAAGTCATTAAGCTGTACAACATCGTCTTCTGTGTTGAAAACTCCGTCTCTACCTGCATATCTAAAGTGCCAAGCCCACTGCTGAGCCATCACTTCTACGCGAAGAGGTTTCTCATCTTCTGTTGGCCACTTCGCAAATACGTTTACGTAGTCATCATTAGAAATTCTTGTAATGTTCATATCGATTCCTAAGAATACCGATAGACCAATTACAGTCAGAACGATGATGTGAACTTTCTTATTCCCATAAGTGTAGTATGCTTTCTTATTTCTCTTAGCACTATAGAGGTAAGAGAAACCAAAAAGACCTGCACATACTAAGAAGAAAAAGAATAAGTTCAGGTAAGTTGTGTAGTTAAAAAGCCAATCAATAAGATGCCCATTAACTGAAATGTCTTCAGGAGTTTGCATTCTCTCCCAAAGAGTCCAAGTTTTTGCAGTTGTAGAAACTGCAGCAGATAAAACAGTCATAGATAAAACCCTTCAATAAACTATGAAGTTAAAATTATTAAATTAGAGATCTAAGTCACTATATTCTATATATAAAAGTATGATATTTCTAGATTCTTCTACTACAGATTTCAGCTAAAGAAAATCAAAGATGATAAAAGAATTGGTAGATAAATGATTGACGCTAAAAAATACTGCCTTGCCCAACGATCTACCTGCAAATCTGACTCTTTAAAAAATCCTAAAATAGATAAAACTATAAATAAAATACCCAAAACTAAAGCTGTATTTAAATAGCCAAGGCTCGCATAGCCTATTAAATAGGGGGCTAACGAAGTTAGTACTAATACAATAGTATAAATAAAGATATCTCGTTTAGATTTTGCGAAGCCGGTTTTATTTGGATAAACCTTGATACTACCCGCGTCATAATCTTTGGAGTAATAAATTGCTATCGCCAAAAAATGTGGAATCTGCCAAATAAAAAGAATTGAAAAAAGGATGATCGCCATAGCATCAATTTTGCCGGTTACCGTAGTCCAACCCATCACTGGCGGAATTGCACCAGGAATTGCTCCGACAAATAGAGCCAACTCACTCTTCAACTTCATTGGAGTATAAGCATACAAATAAAGAACGGCCGCTATTAGCGATAAGATCATTGTTGTCCAATTTACAAAAATAACAATTAACGGAAGGGCCACACAAATAAGTCCATAACCGATAACAAGAGCTGTTGCTGGCTTCATTCTTCCAGAGGGAAGTGCCCTATTACGTGTACGCTCCATTAAAGCATCTACGTCTCGTTCAATATAGCAGTTCAATGTAGTTGACCCACACACAACCATAGTCATCAAGATGAGTGCAAATAGAGCTGAAAAGAAATTAATTCCACCTGGTGCCGCAAAAAGGCCAACAGCAATTGTGATAACGACTAAAATACCAAGTCTCAATTTAGTAATTTCTAAAACATCACTTACAAAAGTATGTCTGACCTCTCCAAGAATCTCTTCCTCCGTATAGCGAAGTAGATTGCGAAGATTCCAAAGACCATAAATTAAGAGAGTTGCTAAGGCCAAGTGCAAAGTCGTTGGTATTACGCTCACACTTGTCTTTGCAACAAATGAACCTGAGATTGCTTGGGCCAAGATAAGAAAAATAACTGCCACAACTCCAGCAGCGAGTTTATATGTAAAGCCCTTTGAAATACTTCTAAATCGAAAACTTGAAACAAGCACGCGTGAGCAATTCCACATCACCACTAAGAAAGTAATAATTGAAAAGTATTTATGGGCTAAATTGAGCTGAACTTTTGAAATGCTAGACCAATACAAAATTTCGCCAGTGGCCTGATGAGCACATTGAAAAAAGAACTCTCCACTTCCACATATTTTTCCAGCACCACTATGTCTGAGAACTGCTCCTAAGAACGCCTGTATTGATACGGCCAAGAGTGAGTAAAATACACCATTCTTCAAAGAAGGATCTAGTAGTTTCTCTAAAGACCCCCTGTTAAGAGAAAATCTTCTCTGCTTAATTTTTGACTGATACTCGTAGTACATCGACTGCAATGAGCAGAAGAAAATTAAACTAATACAAAGGTGTGTAGTTGAGATTAATGTAGGTAATTTATAAAAGAATGTTGAGGCCCCAAGCGCACCTTGAAAGGCAACCAGCAGGAAACACCCTAGCGTATACTTATAAAACTTAGGAGAGCTCTCTTTATACTTTCTTCCTAAGACAAAAATCCAAATAGAGAGAATCCCTATAAGGCTGGCCAATGACCTATGTAATTGCTCTAGAAGTGCTCCTTGACCCGAAGAAGTTTCAATTAGTTTTCCATAACAGAGTGGCCAGTCGGGACAGCTCAGCCCCGCACCAGTGTTGTGAACAACTCCCCCAAGAACAATAAGAACGTAGGTAAGAAATATTGTGAGATTTATTAAAATGTGCATTATTAAGTTTATATACTCTCAATATCCCTACACTTCAAGGGCAGAGGACTTAGTTACCAGGGTGAATAAAAAATACTGAGAACAAGACAGCATCAATCCAAATAATAAATGAACTGGTTGCACAGCAGGAGGCACACTCCCATAAGCAAGCGCAATTCCCGATAAAATATTAACTCCAACAATGGCACAAGTGACTTTTGTCCAACCAATGATCCTAGAGTGAGTAGCATTAAGCTTCGAGACTTTAAAATATAAATAACCGTGAATTAAAACGAGTAATATTGAATAGGATCTGTGAACTAAGTACTCAAGCCCAAGCTTTGAAATCCATAGCTCTCGAAGAACTCCATCATGTGATAGATGGTCTATTTCTTCTCTCACCTGTGTTCCCAAAACAATTTGCCCAAAGGTAAGAAGAATCAACACAATGAGAATCTTTTTGAGTGGGCCGGCCAATTGCTTGTCTAAATGAAAAATAAGATTATTTTCGTCTGAGCGAACTCTCGCCTCAAGTAATAGGAAAACTGTAAAGACTGCAGCAAGCATGTGAAGTGTAATGATAACTGGCTTTAAGTGAGTAGATACAACAACCGAACCTAACCAGCCATTAAACCCTACTGCAAAAACTGTCGCCCAAGAGAGATAAATAATAGGTTTATCTTCATTTTTATAACTTGAAGAAGCTAAAGCGAGGAGAAAAACTAAAATTCCTGTAGTTGCACCCACAAGGCGATTTATATATTCAATCCACGTTTTAACAGGGTTGAAGTCCGCAATGACTTTACCTGCAATTTTATATTTCTCTTTATAGTCGAGTGGTAATTCAGAAATATGAGTCGGGGGAATATATTGTCCAAAGCACTTTGGCCAGTCCGGACAACCAAGACCTGAACCTGTACTTCGTACCAATCCTCCCACTAAAATAAGAAAGAAAATCGTGAAAATACAAATACTTAAGAGTTTCCTATATTTAGGATGACGATCACTCGCTAACATCTAGACTCCGCAATTATGGTGTGAGCTAGAGTTATCAAATCTATTGCCATTGAGCAATCAAAGTTCGTCAAACTCTAGCAAAGTTGCATTGATATATATTTTCAATTTCTGTGATTTTCGATAGTCTTAAAAAAATGAGGACTTATCTATGAAAAA
The DNA here is from genome assembly GCF_000210915.2 of Halobacteriovorax marinus SJ. NCBI lineage: Bacteria > Pseudomonadati > Bdellovibrionota > Bacteriovoracia > Bacteriovoracales > Halobacteriovoraceae > Halobacteriovorax > Halobacteriovorax marinus. The sequence goes on along the minus strand of NC_016620.1, from coordinate 223,225 downwards.
GAAAATTCACGACCCTGTGTACTACGGAGAATATTTACAACTTAATAAGTTATTAGACACCCAACTCCCCAAGTCACTAGAGCTTGAAAATAACGAAGCCCATGATGAAACTTTATTTATTATTGTTCATCAAGTTTATGAATTATGGTTCAAACAGATTATTCACGAGTTAAAATCTATCGTAGAAATGTTCTCTGGAAAGACTGTTCAAGAAAAAGATCTAACAACAGTCGTTGCAAGATTAGAGAGGATTACAAAAATCCAAGGGCTCTTAGTCGATCAACTCTCTGTTATGGAAACGATGACTCCGATGGACTTCTTAGAGTTTAGAGACCTTCTCGTTCCTGCGTCAGGATTTCAAAGTGTTCAATTTAGAGAAATTGAAGTTCTTATGGGATTAAAAACTAATAATAGAAAAGAAGTTGATAGAGAGTATTTTCTTGGCCGACTGAATGATGAGGACAAAGAGCGTATTCTAAAAGTAGAATCCTCTCCTTCAATCTTAGAGCTAACGCAAGCATGGCTAGAGAGAATCCCTTTTACCAAAAATAAAGATTTTGATTTTTGGAGTGAATATGAAAAACAAATTAATATCATCTTAGATGATGATGAAAAAATTATTCATGAAAACCAGGCCACTCTCGATTCGAGAAGTATGGCAATACAGCTTGAAAATTTAAATGCAACAAGAGAAACCTTTGCTTCTCTTCTTGACGATAAGAGACATGAGCAGCTTCGAAAAATTGGAAAGCGAACCCTTTCACGTGAAGCAACCCTCAATGCTCTCTTCATTTTACTCTATAGAGACGAACCTATTCTTCACCTTCCTTACCGCTTCCTAACAACGTTAATGGATATGGATGAACTTTTCACAACGTGGAGATATAGACACGCCATAATGGCACAGAGGATGCTCGGAACAAAAATTGGTACAGGTGGGTCTTCAGGTCACCACTACCTCAAGATGGCGGCTGAAAATAATCGAGTCTATTTAGACCTATTCAATCTTTCAACTTTCCTGATTCCAAGATCAAAATTGCCAACATTACCAGAAGACATAAAGAAGAACTTAGGATTTCACTTTAATGAATAGATTTCAGAAATTATTTTCTACATTTATTAACAATAACTCAGGAAAACTACACTTCGCGTGCCACAGTCATCACTATTGGCCGGACTGTACTAGAGAAGCACAACTAAATTATTGGGATGACTCTTCAAGGCTTGTTGACGACAAGTGGGGAGAGATTTTCTCTAAGCGAATTCCAAATGTTCAAAACCTTATTAGTGAAGTTTTAAATTTCGATAGAGCTGAAGATATATGTTTTGCTCCCAATACTCATGAACTCGTAACAAGGGTGATGAGCTCATTTAGCGGTAAAATTAAACTCCTTACAACAGATTCTGAATTTTATTCATTCTCAAGGCAGCTCAATAGACTCATTGAAGAAAACACTATTGAAGCAACAATAATCCCTCTTGAACCGATTGATACCTTTGAAGAGAGATTCACCAAAGAATCACATAAAGGTTTTGATCTAGTTTTTACTTCTCATGTTTTCTTTAATAGCGGCTACGCTATTAATGGACTAACAGAATTTGTAAATAAGATCGAAGAAAATAATAAGTTTATTATAGTTGATGGCTATCACGCTTTCATGGCCCTTCCTATTGACCTAAGTAGAATTGGAGATAAAATTTTCTATATTGCTGGTGGATATAAATATGTTGGCTCAGGTGAAGGAAGTTGCTTTATGACTATCCCAAAGAGCTGTAAACTTCGTCCTCTCAATACGGGCTGGTTTGCAGAGCTTTCGACACTTGATAATATCGATGAGAGCCAAGTTGGCTACCCTACAAATGGACTTCGTTTCGCTGGCTCCACACTTGATTTTACATCTCTCTATAGAATGGAATCTGTTTTAAATTTATATAAGAATGAAGAAATAAATTCAGAGCTTATTCACACTCATGTTCAAAACTGTCAAAGAGAGTTTTTGAAAATGGTAGATGGTTTAAATCATTCTCACTTGAATAGAGAAAACCTCTTATACAGTGAAGAAAGAGATCATGGGCACTTTCTCACGTTTGAATTAGAAAGTGCGAGTCTAGTAGAATCTCTGAAAGAAAAGTTGAGTCTAAATGGAGTGCTCACGGACTCTAGAAAGAATAGACTTCGTTTTGGTTTTTCGATTTACCATGATCCAAAAGAATACAAGGCAGAGTTATTTAACGTAACATTATAAGTGATCAGTACCAAGACCAAATGGCATATTTACGGTGAGTCCTAGACTTATTCCACCACCTCTTTTATTTCCGATAATAAAACCAGGGTCCACATCTTTATACTTTAATAAATTGGGATAGAGGTTTAATCTCCAACTCATGTCTTCACTACCATTTATAAAAAGTGAACCGTCTAACTCTCCATTACTTTCATGAAAAATAGAAACAACAAAACGTCCTTTTTGCTCAAGAGGATCAGTTAGAGACATCCCGCCACCGAGAGAAACCACTCTATCTTCTTGGTACAGGTAACTTAATCCCGCAATATTTTGCATTCCAAAGTAAATAAATGGCTTCATCTTTCCATCGTTAAACTGTAGGAATTTAGGTCTTGTCACGTAACTCAAACCTGCATTAAAGAAATCATCAGACTTAAGAGACCATATAGGTTGAAAGTGCCAAGCCTTCACCTCCATGTCATCCAAAAGAAAGTTCATATAACTTTCATTGTAAGACATGATGAAAGCGGCCAAGTCAAAAATATATAAATCTGCAATATGGTCATGACTTGAAATTTCATGATGGCTAGTTTCAAGAGCTTCATTTCCCATATGTGCGGCATAAGTAAATAGGAAGGCCCAAACATCTGGCATTGGATAGCCATGGTGTTCAAAATATTCTCTTAGATGGACAGTATCGTACGATCCCCCAATGAAGTGAAGGCCAATATTTGGAACCACTCGAGATGAGAAGACTTCATCCTGAATTAACTTCTTATAGCCACCATCTCTTTTTATATTTCTATCTGGCTCTCGTACTCTATTCCAAGCTTCAGTCATCTTTTTTGAGTAATCATCCTGAGAGAACCAGTATGGGTTTTGTATTACATCAAATGTTCCATTGATTACATATGTGTATGGAAGCCATATTGAATCTCTCTTTGGATCAAAGATTTTATAGTCATTTGCAAAAGTATTAACTGTTAGAATTGTCAGTAAAAGAAGAACTATTTTTTTCATACGTAAACCTATTTTTAATAGGCTACTTCTATAATTTACAAGATAGAAATTCAACTAAACATTAAAGTTGTTCAGGATCAAATAGATTAATACTCCTGTCACAGAGATATAAACCCAAATTGGAAATGTGATTTTCGCCAACTTCTTATGAGAAGAAAAATTCTCAGCATAAGCATGATAAAGAGTTGTAAGAACAAGAGGAACTAAAGGAATAGAGAGTACGATATGAGTAATCAAAATAGTAAAGTAGATATACTTTATTGGTCCTTCAGCAAGAAATTTAGTATCCCCATGAAAGTGGTGATAAGTGATATAGCTGGCCACAAAGAGAAAAGAAGAGATTGTGGCGGCAATCATACTCTTAATATGAAGTGACCTAAGGCCTTTCTTTATGAAAACATATCCACTACAAAGTAGTACAAAAGAAATTGAATTTAAAAGGGCGTTAATGGCAGGAAGCTGCTCTACCCAATCCCCTGTCGCTTGATGAGGAGTCTTAAAGTAGATTAACCAAACAAGAAATGAAATTGTAATAAAGCTTACAATTCCAATAGCAGTATAGGCAGTATTATTACTCTGCTTTTCCTGCATTCTCAATCGTTTCGTTAAAGTTTTTGTGCTTTATAATTGTCTTATAGAGAAAGTAAAATGGAATATAACAAAGTATGATAAATCCAGTAAGGATGTAGACTAGATACTTATCTTTCGGGTTTCCCATTGAGCCAGCACACCCAGGACAGGCGTACGAGCTCTCAACGAAAAACATAAGAATTGTAAATGTAACTAGTCTAATTATATTCATATTACAGTAAGTAGATAAATGTAAAAACGAGAATCCAAACTAGGTCAACAAAGTGCCAGAAAAGTCCCGCTAGCTCTAATAAAGTATAATCACCCTTATCAAATCTTCCGTCATAGGCCAGCTTCCACATGTAACATAGGTAACAAACACCTGTTAAAACGTGAAGTCCGTGAAAACCTGTTACAGCAAAGAAAGTTGAAGCAAATAAATTATTTCCATGAGCATAAGTAGAAAAAGTCATTCCTAAATCTTGGCTCAAATGAATGTACTCATAAGCTTGAATTCCAAGGAAGATAACTCCACCAAGGATCGTTAATGCTAACCAATTTAAAATTCCCTTTCTATCTCTTTGCTTACAAGCATCAATACAAAGAACCATCGAAACTGATGAACAAATAAGAATGAATGTCATAAAACCAGAAAGTGCAACACCACCCAAGGCTTCAACAGGATGTGGCCAATGTCTCGTCCATCTTAAAACTGCATAAGCAATTAAAAGACCTGAAAAAGACATACCGTCCGTTCCAAGAAATAACCACATTCCAATTTTATTCGGGCTCGCTTTTGCAAAGTGTGGATCATTTGGATAATCAATAATCCCATCGTGAGCTACAACTTCCGTATTATGTCCGGCCATTTTTTTCTCCTACAAATTGTAGATAAGGCCTAGATACTCTAGGCCTTTTAATTAATTACTTTTGGTTTGGTGAAAACTTATCTTCACCGATTTCTTGTAAGTACTTAACGAGTGCATCCATTTGCTTATCAGCGTCTCCACCGAATACCTCAGTATCCATACTCTCACCATCTTCCCAGAACGATGGCATCAGTGTTCCTTCCATAATCGCTTGAGGATTACTTAACCACTTCTTAATCCAAGATGGACGTAAACGTCTCTTAGCATACTTCAAGTTAGGAGCTGTTGGCTCACTAATACTTCCCGGAAGTCCTGCGTGACATGTATTACAACCAAGAGATTCAATTAGCTTCAACGCTCCTCTTCTCTCACCTGGTAACCACTCAACTTTAGCTGGTAAGTTTTCAAACGTCTTCTGCTTCGACTTATGCTGGAATAGAGCAACTAGCTTATTTCTTTCTTCATTTGATAAGTTAAATGAAGGCATTCTAATTGGCGATCCTGCAAAGTCTTTGTCAAAGTGTCTAATTGGATAAACATTACTTAAGAAGTAGTTAAACCAATCAGATTGAACTCTATGACCTTGACCAACAAGTCTTGGTGGTCCTTGGTTAATATCATCTTCATATAGAGGAAGGATATCTCCGAAGTCTCCATCAATTTGGTGACAACCAATACAGTTATACTTAGTAACAACTTTCATTCCTTCAGCAACAACTGCTTCGTCTTTATCAAGTTGCTTCACACCAGTAACTGGCACTCTATCTGAAACTTGTCCAAGTAGAGCAACTGTAATATCACTCGCTTGTTTCTCAGTCATATAGAACTGTGGCATTCTTAGTAAATCTTTAAATGGCTTATCAGCTCCGTTATCCCATCTTCTTGGGTTAAGTAAGTGAGCGTGAATCCACTTATCTCTATGGTGCTCTACTTTCTCATGTCCAAATCCAAATTGAGTTAATGGCTTTGAACCTAGCTTCGTAAGTTCTGGACCAATTGGTGCTCTACCGTCAAAACCTTCAATGCTGTGACAAGAGTAACAACCATATTTTCCAACAGATCTATAACCTAGCTCCATTGTTCTTTCATGGTCACTCATCTTAGCAAGTCTTGCTTTTGCTACCTCTTCAGGATCAAATGCCGAGAAGTACTCAACAAGTAGCTCGTCTCTAACATTCTTATCCATTCCTTCAAACTTAAGTTCTTCGAATTTCTCATTCTTCTTTGACATTAAGTAAGCAGTTATATCGTTCGCTTCTCTATTTGAAAGTCTAAACGATGGCATTACTGTATCTTCTTGGAAGTGAGAAGGCTTAAGTAGCCAAGAAACCATCCAGTCAGGATTTTTAACCTTTGAACCAGTTCCTGTTAAGTAAGGGCCTACGAAAGCATCAACTTTCTTAGACTCTGGTGCGAAGTCTTCAACACCGTGACAACCCATACAACCAACTTGGCGAACTAGCTTCTTACCTCTTTCAATATTTCCACCAGTATACTTTGCAAAAGGCTTATACTTCTTTGACTTCTCAAATACGTATTCAGCGATTGCATTTACTTCAGTGATATTCTTCTTAACGAACTCTGGTGAGTTGTTATTTGTTTGGTTGAAGAACTGAGGCATTTTTGCATGCTTATTAAATGATTTTGGAGACCAAACCCAATTCATGAAGAATTCCTTGCTTACCTTCGAAGCAATTTTCTCTAAACTTGGACCTGGCTTTCTGTTGTGCTCCCACCCTTCAATTTTGTGACAAGCATAACAACCAAACTTTCTAATATTTCTCTTACCTTCATTAACAACTGTTCCCTCAGGTATGTACTCAACATTATTGTGACATTTCACACAACCAGCTTCGTACTGACCACGACGGAATTGTACGATTGGCACTTTGTGTGGCTCATGCCAGTTATACTTCTCTTCCCACTCTTTCTTTTGAGCATCACTATGAGGCATGTGTGCCGCTGAGTTAAAGTCATTAACTCTATGACCTTCACCACCGTGACAAGTAGTACAACCAAACTGCTTCATTGGGTGCTTACCTTTAGCCCCAACCATTAGATCTAAATTAGGGTGTGTCTTATATGGGTTTTCTTGATCTTCATAACCTTCTTGATCAATGAAAACGTGACAAGTCATACAACGATCAACTTTTGGAACATGTCTAAAGTATCTATCGTCAGTAATATTATCTAAAACAACCTGCTGAATCTTTAAAGTAGGATCCATAAAGTCGATAAAAGGTAAGTTTCTCAATACAAATACAGGATTCACATCTAGCTGTGACTTAGCTTGCATTAGAAGCTCTTTTGTCCCAGTTATACTCTCAATACTCTTCTGTGTATCAGCTACTTCTTTCTCATAAGATCTTAATTTTCTTTTAAGTTCTTTTTCTTTCGCCTGAAGAATCTTCATTCTCTCTGATGACTCAGCGAACTCTTTCTTCTTAACGTGAAGCTTTTTATATAAAGAATCTGCATTAGATGCATGCTCTGCATGAGCTACACCATATTGGAAAGTTAGGGCCGAAACCTGAGAGTTCGCAATACCTTTAACAATAGTTTCATTCTTAAGGTCTTTCTTAACAACTCTCAACTCTTCTTCTGCTACTTCAATATCTTTCTTTCTGCTATCAACAGTTTTTTGAGATGCTTCAAGTTGCATTTCAAGTTGAGCTAACTTCTCTTGGTTGATCAGCTCACCTTCTGCTTTAATTTTTTCAGCAAGCTTTTGCTTTTTGATTTCCATTCCCTTTAACTGCACAGCTTTCCAAGGACGAATGTAATCATCTAGAAAAACCCAAACAACAGTTACTAAAAATGCAACAGAAAGAAATGCAAAGATCTTATTAAGTTTCTGCATGTTCCAAGCCATACCTGGCTCTTGCTTCTTACTCATCAGTATTCCCTTTTTTCACACCCGAGGGGCTTATAAGTTTAATTCCCACTCTGGTAGAGCAATAATATATTTCAAGTTAATTAACCATCTTAGAACCATCTTTATTGGTAAACTCATCATAATAATGAATAAGAAAATAAAGATGTAATATCTAATTGCGCCAGATTTCTCATAGAGGTCTTTACACAGCTTCAACTTCAGTGAAGCAAGAGGGAGAACAACCATATATGCTACAGTTGCAATAATCCCAAAGATCTCTCTTACGATAATATTCTTAGGCATTGGTACATTTAAAATTTTAATCCAAATATATTCAGATAGATTTACGTTATACTCAGCAACAACCTTGTGGAAATCCCAGTACTCAAATGGTCCATAGAACGTCCAGTTAGGCCCCCTTAGGAAGGTTCCGACAATAATTAGATAAATCCAAAGAACTAACCATCCAAAAAGAAATGAAGTTACTGCTAACTTTCTTTCTGTAAAAGTGTAGTACCCGTTCCCCTTAGGGTTCGTATCAATATATGGAATTGCAATAAGACCAACAACGATAATACCTGGAAGAATAACCCCCGCCATCCAAGGGTCAAAGTAAACAAGCATTTCTTGTAGACCAAGGAAGTACCAAGGCGCCTTCGCTGGGTTTGGTGCCCAAGTAACGTTAGCTGGTTCTTCTAGAGGTGCTTTAAAGATAATTGCCCAAACAACGAGGAAAATAGTCGTTGCAATAATGGCAAATAATTCAGTGTAAACAAGATTAGGCCAACACCAAACTTTCTCTTTATTCTCAGGAAGGGCCTCAATAGGGCACTCGCCTGCTTCAATTCTCTTATCGTTCTCAGCACACTTATAAAGACTTAACCAAGTTAAGAATGTAAGTAGTACGATAATGATATTGATTGGAATATTATCTGGCCAAAGTATAATTTTAATAAAGTTTGGATCCGCACAAAACCATGCAACGATTGGTAATGTTACAGCTAAACCCCAATAAGCAAATTTCTTAGTTCCCACAACTTTGTAATACTTGATCATCAAGAAAAACAAAAAAGTGAAGATTGGAAACGATCTAATAGGATCAGCTAACCAGTTAATTAATTCTTTCATTTCTTATCCTTAAAATTAAAAACTACCAACTAAAGTGGAGCCGAAATCCCACCGTCTTTTCTAACTCTCCAAAAGTGAACTGCAATGAGTACACCCACAACAAGTGGTATAAATACACAGTGAAGAATATAGAATCTCAATAATGCTGGCTCACCAACAAAACGTCCTGCTAGTAACTGAAAACGAACATCGTTCTTATCAGAAACCATAACAAAGTCACCAATCTGAGCTAAAGCAGCACCTGGACCACCGTGACCCATAAATGGAGTTGCTTTTGCCATGTTCGCACCAACTGTAATCGCCCAAATTGCAAGCTGATCCCAAGGAAGGAGATAACCTGTAAACGAAAGAAGTAAAGTTAATACGAGAAGAATAACACCAATACCCCAGTTAAATTCACGAGGTGGTTTATATGATCCAGTCATAAATACTCTAAACATGTGCAGCCAAACAGTAATAACCATGGCGTGAGCACCCCATCTGTGAATCTCTCTCATAATACCGAGAGGCACGTGCTCCTTAAGAGCGATGATATCGTTATACGCGTATTCTGCAGTTGGTCTGTAGTAGAACATTAAAAGTAGTCCCGTCACTGTAAGCGCGAGGAAAATAAAGAATGTTAAACCACCCATACACCAAGTGTAGCCAAGTTGAACCCCAGACTTCTTTAATTTAATTGGGTGTAAATGAAGAAACACGTTACCCGCAACAACACTAGCTCTGTTACGAGCGTTGTCTGGAGGTCCATGTCTAAAAATAGACTTCCATACTTGTGTTTCACGAACCTTTTGCGCCAAACCTTTTTCTGACATCTTTTTCTACCTTATTTAATTATTTTTTCTCTTTAATATTTTTATACACTTAAAAATGAATCTGGATTATCCCACTGTCCCTTCTCTTGGCGGTAAACCTTAGTCTTATCAACTAGGATTGTTCCTTTCGCCGTTAGAGAAATCTTATATCTTTCAAGTGGTCTTGGGGCCGGTCCCTCAAAGTTTACACCACTCATATAGTAACCAGATCCGTGACAAGGACACTTAAATTTTAATTCAGCAGGAAGCCAGTTTGGAATACAACCTAGGTGAGTACAAATATTTGATAGAGCAACAAGTCTACCTTCTTGCTTAACCATCCAAACACCGTATCCATTCTTCCAACGCTCATCTACACCCTCTTCATAATCACCAGGTCTTCCAGCATCGAAATCCATCTCAGGGTCAAAACTCACATTAGGATAAGAAAAACGAAAAGCTAAAGTTGCAAGTCCTGCGCACGCAGCAGAGAAAGCAATCCAAGCAACAGAGAGATAACTAAAGAACTCTCTACGGTTTAAACTTTGTTTCATTTCAGTACTCATTCTCAAACCTTTAAAAAGTTTAATACCCCGAAAACCAAGCACTCCGGCTTCGTTAACAGGGTTTATTTAATATTAATTCTAAAAAATTACGTAGTTAGATTATGCCGACAATGTCTTAATTTTTCAATTCATTTAAAACTTGCTGTGCTTTTGTTGTAACTTTTGGATTATTATTCCCATCAACAACACTTTGCACAAGACTCGTCACTTTCTTCCACTTCATTTTTTCAATAGCATTCAATATATTTAATTTTAAATTAGTCACCTGATTCACATCAAATGAAGAACTCTTATCAATTTCTAAAATTTGTTTAATCATTCCAAGTGCAGCTTCATTCTTATAGTAAATAAGAGCTGTTGCTGCAGAGTATCTCACTGCGATACTATCATCTCTCAAGCTAGCAATAACCGCGCCCTCAAGCTCTTCAACTCTATGAGTACCAACCGCTAACACTACCGCTTGCCTGATGGCGTGATCTTCATCTTTAAAGTATGGCTTAAGCGTTTCCCAGTTGAAATTCATTCCCAGAGGCATGTTACCCAGTGCAACAAGAGCATGGAATCTCACGTCCGAACTCTTATCTTTAAGGGCCGCTTCAAGAACAGGAAATGCAAGTTCAGTTCTTAAACCACCTAAGGCAACTACAACAAAATCTCTAGTTCTTGGGTCTGGTGAATTATTATAGACATCGGTTAGATTTTCTACCAACCAAGGAATATCCTCATCAGGAATCTGCGAAGAGCCTATTTTCTTACTTAATTCGTAAGCTGCAATCCACTTATTCCCAAAGGCCTTAGACTGAAGTTCTCTAACGTGATCTTTATAAGATGTTTCAGCAGAGAGCATTTTAGTTACACCGAAAATAATCAAAGCTCCCACTAGGACAATAGCAATAGGAACAACAAGACTTCCTACAAAAGGATTCTCAAGTAACTTCTTGTCACCTTTTAGTACTAACTTCTTTGGTTCTTCGTTCGTTTCTGCCATGGAATTGAGCCTTTTCAATTGCCTCTTATTGGACTATGTTCAATTTCGATTTATAAAGCTCTTAGTAGCAAATCTACACTATTATGACAATTGAATTAAAACTTATACGGACATAGAAAATGGCAAATTTACTTAGAACTCTGATCTTAATCATGGTTGCTTCTGTCTTACTCACTGCTTCAAAAGCTCTAGGCTACGATCTAGTCGAGCTCTCGCACATTCACTTAGCAATTATGGTTTTCATCTACACCATTTTCGCTCAGGCATTTGTCATGTTTTATTTCATTGGCGTTGCAAGGCTAGTAAATAATATTGATCTAATTCTACACTCTGAAAATAATCTCGGAGAGCTATTCGAAGAAGCTCCAGAAGACTTAGGCCCATATATAAAGAAAGTTAAGCGCTTTGTTCATGAGGCAGACCTTTGCAAAAGGCAGACTATTCCTTGGACAATTCTGATGCTTATTTTGGGGATGATTGGCTTCTTACTAGGTGGCGCACACGACACAGGCTTGGTTGCAAAAACAACTCACTCCGGTGTGATTTATGGTTTTATCGTATCAATGCTAATTGGTTTTTTTAGACAATGGTACTATCTAGGAAAGAGCCACGTTTTACTTAGAAAAGTAAAAGGGCTCTTCGAAATACCAGACGGTCAAATGTAAACTTACTTACACTTATTCATGGCCTTATCAAGTGGAGAACAGTAACCCTTTCTCTTCTTCACTTTATTTGTAACTTCTTCAGTTTTCTCATTCACATCTTCTTTAATTTGCTCATTCGTACTTGATGAACAAGAAGCAATAAAACTTAGTAACATTAAACTACATAGAATTTTTTTCATATTTTTTTCACCCATATAAATACTTTATTCTTTCCAGGAGGATTTCGTATCGTCCTAGTCCTACTTTCATAAATTACTGTGTCATCAACTTCGTTAACCTGGGCCATAAACTCTTTAAGCTTTGCCCTTGGTACGTAGAGATTATAATAAAATCCTCCAGGCACGGCCAACCCTGGCTTAACATTATCGACCTGAGTGACTTCGTATTTCTCTAGGAGTTGATTTAAACTTCCTCTAACCCTTTGGGCATCCACAGACTTCATCATCACACGATAAACTTTTGTATTACCATAGCGAGAGTCTCTATAACCCCTCTGTCTTAATTCTTCGTACTCAGATTGTTCAAGCCCTGCAATTTCAAAATCCTTAGGTAGCGAATCCATTGATGTCAAAACAACCTCAGATTCTGCTTCAAAGCGAGCTTCTTCAACAAGAGTCTCACCTAATTGACTGGCACTATCATCAACTTCATCGATAGCTGCAACATTTAGTGGGAATGATTTTTCTTCAACCGGCTCGTTTGACTTAAAAGTTAAGTTCTTATCAAGCCACTTAAACTGTGGCTCATAGACGGATATCTTCTCAGTTAAATATTTTTCAAAGCTTTGATTCCCATATTTTAAAACATAGAAAATACCTGTACCAACAGCAAGGAGAACCAAGACCTCTGCGATAAAGACGGCCTGTTTCTTTAACGAGGCATTCTTTCTAATTCTTGAAAGATTGAACTCTGGATGAAATAAATCTTTCTTCATCCTTTCTAAAAAAATAGACCACTCATCATAGAGCGTAACTTCTAGGGCGGGCATGATCTCTTCTTCATGACTCCCTCTATAGATTTCTTCTAAGTTGTATTTATTTTTTAGATCCGAATATTTGATATAAATATTTTGAGAGGCCTTATTTCCAACTTGAAAAGTTTCGGAAAAGTAATCTTCATAATGAGGGTAAACTTCCACAAAGAAAACTCTAAGAGTTGAAGCCAATTCAGATACACCAATATTTAATTGTGCCGACAATTCTAAAATTGAAATATCTTTTTTTATAAAAATATAACTGATGAACTTATCTCTTACCCACTGAAACCATGAAATGATTGGACCAATTTTTGTGTTGGTTGTTGCATACTCAAAACGTGCAGATATTTGAATAAGCGAGAGCCCATCTAAGAAAAATAACTTCCAGAACTCTTCAAATTCATCACGAAAGCGCCCCTGCCATGTAATGGACTCAATATTGAGCCCAAGCCATGAGCGAAAATCTTCAAAATCTTCTTTATAAATTAAGACTTTTTCCATTAAGCGTTTTCAAACCTTTTAATTAGAACAGCAATTCCCTGTCCTCCACCTATACAAGCAGATGCAATTCCAAATTCTCTCTTAAGAGCATGTAATTGTCTAGCTAGGGTTAGGGTAATCCTAGTTCCTGATGCCCCAAGAGGGTGCCCTAGAGCTACTGCCCCTCCCCAAATATTTAATTTAGACTCATCCAACTCAAGGTCCTTGATACAAGAAAGTGTTTGCCCTGAGAATGCTTCATTTATTTCAACGAGATCAATATCTTTAAGCTCCATATTATTAGCACTTAGTAATTTCTTAATAGCAGGACTTGGTCCAATTCCCATTATTGTTGGATCAACACCTACAACACATCCATCAACAATCTCGGCCATTGGTGTTAGATTATTCTCAATACAAAATTTTCCTGAGGCCAAAACAACAGCTACTGCACCGTCAACAATTCCAGAAGCAGATCCAGGAGTAACCACACCTCCTTCTTTAAATGAATCTCTTAGCTTTTTCATATCATCTAAAGAAGCATCTTCTCTCATGTGCTCGTCTCTTTCACAAACACCTCTCTTCAATTCAACTGGAGTAATCTCCCCTTGAAGGTGTCCATCTTTATAGGCCTTCGCAGCTTTTTGATGCGAACGAAGAGAATACTCATCGCACTGATCTCTTGTTACGCTAAACTTTTCAGATAATTTCTCTGCCGTTATTCCCATTGGAGAATTTGTAAATTTATCCGTCAGAGAGTCTAGAAGCATATCTACATTTTTAAGAGGACCGTATTTCGTACCAAATCTTCCGCCGTAAACGAGATGTGGAACTAGTGACATATTTTCTGAACCAGCGGCCAAAACACAATCATGCTCTCCGGCTTTAATCATTCTAAATCCATCAAGTATTGACTGAATACCCGAGCCACACAGTCGGTTAACATTGTATCCAGGTACTTCCTCTGGACAACCTAATTTAAGTGCCAAATGCCTTCCACCATAAATAGTATCAGTTGTTGAAGTGACAACATTACCAAAGATAACATGCTGAATTTTGGAGGCAGGAAGCGCTACATCTTCTAGAGCGGCCTTCGCGGCAACAACGGCAAGATCAACAGGAGAGATGTCTTTTAATGACCCTCCAAACTTACCAAATGGCGTTCTCTTTCCACTTACTAAGTAAATTTTTCCCGAATCAATAGACGTCATATTTGCCTCCTTGTAACAACTAGTACTGATCTCGTAAAATTATAGTGTCGCAGAGTACACATCTGCAAAACATTTTCTTAAGAGTCGAATTATGACAAATATTACTCACCTCAAGGCTACAAGATTCAGAGAAGCAGAAGAAAAGCGCTACAATTCAGAGCTTAAAAAGCTACGTGACGAACACGAGAGAGAGTTTGGTAAAGAAGTCAGAAAGAACGAAGCTCAAATTACTCGCTTAAGAAATGATTATGAAAAGAAAATTAATGCTCTAGAGATTGAACTAGAGCAAAAATTAACAAGTGTTAGATCAAAGCAAAATAAAACGGTCATGCTTGAGAATGAAAGATTAAAAGAAGAGCTTGAAAATCTTAAAAAAGCTCATGATGACCAAGTTAATGAAATTCAAGAAAGCCAAGAAAGTGAGATTCAACATCTTGTAGAGTCTCATCAAAATACAATCGACAACGCCCGCCAAAAGTTCATGAAAGAAAAAATGAAATGGGAAGAACAAGCCTAACCTGGAGATAAGCAATGGATGCGAATAATACTGCAAGTGGAGTTTTCATTAATGGAAAAGCACAAATTATCGAAATGCTCCAAATCATGCCAGAAGAAGAGAAAGCAACTCTCTTTAGAAATATTCAAAAGAGAAATCCACAGCTAGCAGCTGAGCTACAAGAAAAAAGTATTTCTTTTAACGATATTTATAAATTGAACGAATTTGATTTAAAGACTCTTTGTAGAAATATTCACTCAGGAGTTTTTGGAGTTGCCATCAGAGCCTGCTCACTAGAGTTTCAAAAGAAGGCCCTCTCATCTCTTCCAAGAGAGTATGCTGAGAAGTCTTACCATGCAATGAAAGCGAGATTAAATAATGAAAACGACTCTATTGCTAAGGCCAGAGAAAAAGTCGTTCAGATGATTGCAACATTAAGTAGAAGACAACAAATTAATCTAAACTAATATTTTTAAGCAGAAGAGCTATATTCCTCTTCTGCTTCTATATTCCTTTAAAGCCTCTTTCATTTCTTTTTGCTGACTACTATTTAAATTAAATTGATCTTCCATGTCTGATGGAACAACTCTATGCTCACGCATAAGCTCATCAACATCTCTCAAGCGATCTGTTAAAGTAACCATAATATTAGTAACCCACTCTGGGCACTCTTTAAGAACTTTTCTTATATCTGACTTCTTAATCATATAGACTTCAGTTTCTTCCAAAGCAATAGCAGAAGCATATCTCTTCTCATCACTAAACATTGAAAGCTCACCTATGAAGTTCTTCTCACCGATAACGGCCAGAGGATGTACTCCATTATCATCTTCCTTAATCAGTTGAATCTTTCCTTTGGCGATCACATAGAGGTAGGTAGAGTTCTCGCCTTCATGAAATAAGACAGAACCTTTCTTTATTTTAACGACATCTTTAAAATGATCGTCATTAGATATATCGTTCATCAATTCCTCCTGAAAGTAAAACTCCATGGCGAAGTCCTAGAGTAGAAATCTTAAATGAATTGCAATTAATAACTTCTGATATCTTCTTTGCTACGAGTGTGCCCCCATAGATACTAAAGGCACGCTTTCCACAAATAGGATAAGCCTCTAAAATTTCTGTTTCAGACTTATTTTCCAATTCACCTAATATTTTTGAAAGAGTTGCATATTTGAACTCATAACCTTCAACATCATCTTCATTAAAAGAGTCTAAGTTCTTTAGCATGGCCGCTAAAGTTGTCATTGTTCCAGCAACACAAATTAATTCATCAGTTCTATATTCTGATAAATTATTATCCTTTATTATTTTCTCAAAGTTATCATCAAAAGCTTTCTTCTCTAGCCAGTCAGTTGCACGAACAGAGCCAATAGGAAGACTCACTGATGAAATTATTTCATGAGTTTTTGCATTTACTCTTATGAGTTCAGTGGAAGCTCCTCCAATATCCATAATAGATACGATATCTCTTCCTTTCGAGGCTCCGCTTACAACACCTCTTGCCGTATAGAAAGCTTCCCCTTCTCCAGAAATAATTTGAATGATAAAGCCTAATTGATTTTTTACAATATCTCTTAGTATTGAGAAGTTTTTGGCAACTCTAGAAGCTTCCGTAGCTGTCACAACGACATCACTTGCAGAGATCTCATGAGAATCTAAAATTGCTTTGTACTCGGTGAGTGCTTTGACTGTTCTTTGAATAGATTCTTCTAGAAACTCCTGGTTAACATCTAAATCTTTTCCTAGTGATGTTATTCTAGATTCACTTTCAATAACTCTAAAGCCACTCTCTTCCAGATCTAAGACGCAAAGAAGGCAGCTATTAGAGCCTATATCAATGCTCGCACGAATCATTCCTGACCTGTCACTTTTAAAAGATTCTCTCTCGTGACAGGGTCGATCATTCCACTTTCACAAATAATACCTGTAATACAATTTGCATCTGTAACATCAAAGCTTGGATTTAGTGCAGAAGTTCCCTCTGGGGCAACTCTTTGATCTCTAAAAGAGAGAATCTCATTCTCATCTCTCATTTCAATTGGTATCTCACTTCCTTCTTCAGAGGTGAAGTCAAATGAACTTGTTGGGGCCACGACAAAGAATGGAACACCATAATGTTTGGCCACAATACTTAAAGTAGAAGATCCAATTTTATTAGCAGTATCTCCATTTTTTACAATTCGATCTGCTCCAATAAAAATAGCGTCTACCAGTTTATTTTTCATTAAATATGAGAAAGAACCCTCAACAACAATGTCATGTGGAACTCCTTGCTTCTTCAATTCATAGGAAGTTAGTCTTGCTCCTTGCATATAAGGTCTCGTTTCAGAAGCATAGACGTGTTCTATAAGATCATTTTCAAATAAGTGACTTATCACTCCCAGTGCCGTTCCCATTGGTCCACAGGCAAGGTAGCCTGTATTACAAAGAGTCATGATTCGATACTTTCTCTTACCGAATCGCTCGATGAGATCTTTCATCGCAATATTGGCCATCGCTAGATTATCTCTATGAATAAGATCTAATTGAGCATGCCCAAAAGAGATTAATTCGTCTTCAATTTTTTCTGAATTTCCTGCATTAATTAATTGGTCAATCAACTCAACACATCGGTCTAATTCATAGGCAAGATTAACTGCTGTTGGTCTCGATGAATTTAGATACTCGGCAGCTTTCTTATACTCATCTATGCTGGCTCCTCGGTTGCCTCTTGCAAATAAGGCCATCCCAAAAATGCCAGTATAACCGATGAGAGGAGCTCCTCTTACAACCATATCCTTGATAGAATTATAAGCATCCTCTATCGTTTTATTTTCTACAATAATTTCTTCTAATGGAAGTTTTCTCTGATCTAATAGAGAAAGAACCCCATCCTTCCAAGATAAGGGGCTTACAACTTTGCTCAATTGAATAGTCCTTTTAATAATTTATTAATTTTCTTCTTTCCGTCTTTTTTCAAAAACTTTTCTACTTGTTTTTTTGCCTGAACTTTAACAGCAGTCTTTGAAACTTTCTTCAAAGTGTATTGAATATCTGGCTTAAGAGAGAAGCCCGTTCCAACTAGCCTTAAAGGAACTATTTCTGTTCCAATCTCTCTCTTAAGTACGGGAGATATCTTACCTGATAGGTCTTTATAGTTTACGTCGAATGTACTCTTCTTTGTAGCAATAGGACTGATATTTCCGCTACCAGTTACTTCTAAATATTTCTTAGAGTCTACAAATTTAGAAGACTTGATAGCATAGAGATTTTCTTTAAATCTTCCATTCAACGATAGGCTTGAAAACTTTCCATCTACATCTATTTCCTTACCTGCGTATTTTTCTCCAAGCTTAGGAATTGAATTGATAATTGGTTTAATATAATCGCCGATATTAACACCACTCAACTCTCCATTGACTGCACTTACATTTGTGAGCACATCATAACTTACACCCTTGCTCGTCGTTGCGAATTTCCCATTGGCCTTACCTGAAAAGACTCCATGAACACCAGAGAGAACTTTCTTTGGAAGAAATGGTTTCAAAGCGACTAGGTCAAATTTACTCAAGTTAAAATCAAAGACCCCATTTACTCCACTCTTGGCCAAGTTCACAACAGCACTCGAAGCACCCTTTCCATTTGAAAAAGTAAAATCAGCATTTTTCAATTCAACTTTATTGGGAGTTAAATTTAATTTAGATTCTAAGTTAAAAGGCTTTTGACCAATTTTTACATTGTTCATCTTTATAGTTAAACTTCCAGGAGGAATAATTGGAACGACGCCTGGTTTTGGTTCTTCTTTACTGGCCTCTGAGTTTGAACTTGACTCTGATGCTGCTTGTGCCTCTGCACTTTTAGCGTAGAGCATCTCTTGAATTAATCCTTCTGAAATAGAAATATTCTGTACATTTAAGAGAGTATTACTGACTGGTAAATTCTTAGCACTAGGTGGATTATTCAAGTCAATAGTCATCACGTTTTGAAAAATGACAGTACCGTCTAAGACCTTAGCTTCCGCCTTTGCTTTAAAACTTTTCTTAACTAGCGAACCATTTAAAGTCGTTTTAGTTGTGAAATTCTTGTCAACATACGTTAGCTCTGGCCCTAGGGAGAAATTTAAGTTTGGAGTAATATAACCTTTCTTGCTTAGTTTAAGGTCTCCATTTAATTTTATGCTACTTCCCTTTGGAGATAGAGAGGCAATATGCAGGTCTGCTATAGATAAGAGATCCTTTAAGAATAATTCCGTATTGATCTTCTTCACATCAACACTTCCATTATTCATATGCACTTCCAATGAAATTTTATTCTTATCTAAGAACGAGATATCAGAAGCTATAAATATTTTTCCACTCTTCTCTACAGAGGTTTTAATGTCGGCCTTAATTTCTGGCAATGTGTTTTTCAAACCAGGTACCATCATATTCTTAATCTTTAAAACAGAAACAGTGTCCACTTTTTGCTTAGATATAATTTCTGTAAGATTAAACTGACCTATTAATAATGCATCTAACTTAACTAGCTCACCTGTTTTCATTTTATAATCTATATTAGAGCTTATTTCATAGGCGCTTGAATTCTGAACTCCAATCTTCTTTAATAAGACTTTTTCAAGATTCACATTTCCCTTACTACCATCCTTTAAATCGTAGTGAACGATTAGATTTTTCACATCTAAGCTTGCAGTACTATTTAAGAGAAATGTTGGAACGGCTAATTTTGCAGCAGAACTCTCCTCCTTATTGGCCGCTTCGGATGCCTGCTTCTTTGCTTGTGAAGCCGTCTTAGCTTTCTCGCTAGCAAGGGCCAAGCTCCAATTATTAGATTTCTTCGTTTCAACATAATGAATATTTGGAGAATTTAAAGTAACACTGAGATCTCCACCACCAGTAAGGATTGAAAAAATTGGTACATTTATTTGTAGGTTTTTAAGTGAAGCAAGATCATGTGATGGACCGCTAATAGAAAGAGACTCAACGTTAACCACGACAGAAAGCCCAAAGTCTATTTCTGTTTTTCCCAATTCGATTTTTGATTTCGGAAATGTTTTTTTCAGGAAAGTAAGGGATATCTCTCTAACTTTCTTAGGAGTTACTAGTGATTTCGCGTAAAAGTACGCTCCAGTAAATAGTCCGAGAAATAATAATCCTAAAACTGAGCTAATGATCAATAGCTTTTTTGACTTCATGCTTCAAATCCTTTTGAGTATTGCTAGAAGTCATTATCACAATTTAGAGAGATTGGGTCAAACACTAATGAGTCTTACCCGAGTGCATAGGACCACTACTAAGCAAGAACTAATGGCGCAAATTTAACTAAGAATTTCTTTCTGGCACCGTCTGAGAACTTAATTGATACCTTCTCTTCAGCACCATACCCAGAAGAATCTAAGACAGTTCCCTCACCGTAGAGTGAGTGAATAATTTTAACACCTTTAGGGAACTTGGCCTTTGGAGCACTCTTCTCTTCTTTAAACGAAGCCACTTGATAGACTGCCTCACCTTCGTCGTAGGATTGGTCTTGATTGTAGTCATCAAAATCATCTTCACTATCCCAAGAGTTTCCAGAGGACATTGTAGATCCATTAGGCTTACGCCATTGGTAGTACTTATTAGGAATTTCATGTAGGAATCGACTTGGTCCATTAAACCTTAACTGGCCAAAGAGCATTCTTCCCTGAGCAAATGTTATATATAGTTTTTCCATGGCCCTTGTCATGGCCACATAGAATAGTCTTCTCTCTTCTTCTATTGCTGTTTCACCATTTTCAAGACTCTTATAACTTGGAAAAATATTTTCCTCAGCTCCCGTCACAAAGACGTGAAGAAATTCAAGCCCCTTCGCTCCGTGAATTGTCATTAAAGAAACTTCACCAGTATTTTCAGGGTTATCCCCTTCTCCAGAAGTATCCAATGTAATGGTTTCCAAGAAATTTAGTAGAGAGGGAGATTTATTAGACTCTTCGTACTGCACGATTGCATTTTGAAGCTCTTCTAAGTTCTCCATTCTTGCCTGAGACTCATAGTCCTTACTCGATTTAAGAAAGTCCCAGTATCCAGACTCATGCAATAATTTCTCATATAAAGAGCTTGGAGCAACATTATCCACAGAAACTCTTACCTCATTAATAAGAGTCACTAAGTGGCTAAGTGCAGACTTAACCTTAGCAGAGAGGCGAATATGTTTATAATTCTCAGGATTGGCCACGACAGTATCGAGCATTTCCCACAATGAGCAATTATTAGTAACAGCTTCATTCTCAAGCTTTCTAAGTGTTGTTGCGCCAATTCCTCTAGCAGGAACATTGATGATTCGACTCAAGGCCAGAGAGTCTTTCTCATTAACCACAATTCTCATATAGGCGATGAGATCTTTAATTTCTTTTCGTTCGTAAAACTTAACCCCTCCAACGACTCGGTAGGGAATATTATTCTTTCTTAAATTATCTTCTATGAGTCTCGACTGAGTATTTGTTCTGTAAAAAACGGCCATTTCCTTAAATGGATGACCTTCCTTTGAGAGTTCGCGAATTTTTTGGGCCACAAACTCGCCCTCAGTTTTATCATTAAAACATTCAACGATATCTATATCTTCACCATGTGGATTATTAGTCCACATATCTTTTCCCTTTCTCTGGGAATTTCTTGCGATGACATGAGTTGCCGCTTCAATAATATTCTTACTCGATCTATAGTTTTGTTCTAACTTTAAAATTTTTGCATCAGAGAAGACTTCTTCAAAGTCTAAAATATTTCTAATATCCGCTCCACGCCATGAGTAGATAGACTGATCCTCATCTCCAACAACACAGACATTACGATTCTGCTCACTAAGCATTTTCACTAATTCAAATTGCGCTCTATTTGTATCTTGATACTCATCTACAAGAAGATACTTAAATCTTTCTTGATAGCGTTTTAAAACATCTGGAAATTTTTCAAAGAGTTGAATAACACCAGTGATAAGACTCCCAAAGTCAACAGCGTTGGCCTTGTGAAGTTCCGCCTCATACTCTTGATAGAAAGTAAAAAACGAGTCTCCCTGGTCAATTTCATAATCGCACTCTGAAATATCTCTTCCAAGATAATGACCATGATTTTTAAGGTCATCCATATAGTAGAGCACCTCAAAAGGAGACACTTCTTTAGTTGATATTCCATGTCTACCTAGTATGGCCTTTACAACGGCCTTTTGTTCTGAAGTATCATAGATAGTAAAATTTCTAGATAGCCCTAGGTAATTAGCTTCACTTCTTAATATTCTTGCGCAGAATGCGTGAAAAGTTGTGATCTGTAATGCTCCAACATCAGCTTCAACCATAGAACCAATTCGGTCTCTCATTTCACGTGCGGCTTTATTAGAGAATGTTAGCGCTAGAACTTGATATGGACTAACGTGCAACTCCTCTAGTAAATAAGAAATTCTTGTGACTAGAGTTTTTGTTTTTCCTGAACCCGCACCGGCCAAGATCATCACTGGCCCGTCTGTTCTAAGAACTGCTTTTCTTTGTTGCTCGTTTAATCCACTTAAATCCATTCTATTCAACCGTTACAGATTTTGCTAAATTTCTCGGCTTATCAATATCTGTCCCTTTATATTTGGCGATATAGTAAGCAAGTAATTGATTTACAATATTTATATAAATTGGAGAGAGCTCTTCAAGTCCATCAAAATCAATACCAAAGTAGTAATCAGATAACTCTTCCAACTCTTCGTGGTCTTTAGGACCGATTGTTAAAATAACGCCCTTTCTCGCTTTGATTTCTTGAATATTTGAAACTGTCTTTTCAAATAACTCTGGTCCTACTAGAGCAACATTAACCATGTCCTCATCAATCATCGCGATAGGCCCGTGCTTCAATTCACCAGCGGCATAACCTTCAGCGTGTACGTAAGCGATTTCTTTTAACTTTAATGCTCCTTCTAGAGCGACTGGATAGTAAATACCTCTTCCCGTATAGAAGAAACCTTTATGATTATAAACAGACTCTGCAATATCTTTGATTTCTTTTGATCTTGAAATAAGGTGATCAATTTTCTCAGCAAGTAGAGAGAACTTAGAAGTTAACTTTACTCTCTTAGACTCTTCGCTTAGTTCGTCACTTAAAGCAAGAGAAAGTAGTCGTCCAGTAAGAACTTGTTGAGTAAAGGCCTTCGTAGAGGCCACACCGATCTCAATACCTGCTCTAATCAAGAGGTTATTGTCACAATTTCTAAATAGAGTTGATCCATCTACGTTTACTATAGATAGAGTTTTTAACTTACTTTCAGTACATAGCTCTTGAGCCGCTAAAGTATCTGCTGTCTCCCCTGATTGAGAGATGAATAAACCACTTTCACCTTCAATTAAAAGTGGGTTTCTATATCTAAACTCACTGGCAAGCTCTGGTGCACATGGAATTTTATTATATGTTTCAAGAAAGTCTCTAATTAAAAGTCCTGCATAGTAAGCAGTCCCACAAGCTGTCATATGGAACTTACTAGGTTTGAAGCTACCCGCTTTTTTAAGACTCTCTAAACCTTCTCCGTGGAAATAGAATTGAGTTAAAGATCTAATAAGCTCTGGTTGCTCATGAATTTCTTTTAACATGAAGTGCTCAAAGTCACCTTTATCAGTTGGACCTACAGACATATCTTGCTTCTTAGACATGTACTTGTCAGTTGGCTCACCCTTATCGTCGTAGAAGTTAATTAAATTCTTATTCTTCGCACTCAAGTGACAAAGAACATTATCCGCCGGGAAGTAGAGCTGTGACGCCATTCCAGCTAGTGCGTATGGATCAGAAGATACAAAGGCCTCTGAATCTATTTCATTAATTCCACAAACTAATGGTGCACCTTTTTTGATGGCCATAATTTCTAAGACATCTTGATTAAGAACAACAAATGCTGAGTTACCTTCAACTAAAGAGAAACTATCTAACATGGCCTGCTTGAAACTCTTACCGGAAGCAAGCTCTCTCGTTAGTAGAGAAAGGAAAACTTCAGAGTCAGTATCAGATTGAAATTCATATCCGCCAGCAGCCAGCTCTTTTCTAAGTGACGCTGCATTTTCAATAATTCCATTGTGAACAATTGAAATATGATCTTTCATATGTGGATGCGAATTTGTATCATTCACTTCTCCGTGAGTGGCCCATCTTGTATGACCAATACACATTCTCGCAGTGTAATCCTTTCCCTCTAAAGTAGATTTTAGATTATCTAACTTTCCGCTCTTCTTAAAAATTTGAAGATTATTTGATTCATCAATAAAGCTCACACCTGCTGAGTCATAGCCTCTATACTCAAGTCTTCTCAAACCTTCTAAAACAATATCAACTGAATCTTTTGGACCAATATGACCTACAATTCCACACATATATATTCCTTCAGTGCGCAGTGCACAGTTCAATAAATTCTAACTGTAGAAAGATAACACTCGGGAAGGCCCTTTGCCAATAATGAAGCCCTGTAAAGGAGCCTAAATCGCCTTTACAGAACTAAAAAAAGGAATATCTACTTCGATTTTAAGAAGCGCTTGGCCATATTCTCTTTTGTAACTTGTTTTGTCCTTGAAATGGCAAAACTTCCATCACTCATATCGTGAGTTACCGTTGACCCACTAGCCACAAAACACTCATCTCCAATATTGACTGGTGCCACTGTTTGAGAGTCTGATCCGATAAAGCTTTTTTTGCCAATGACAGTTTTGTGCTTATTAGCTCCGTCATAATTACATGTGATAAATCCACAACCAATATTCGTTTCTTCACCAATTTCAGCATCACCAACATAACTAAGGTGAGAGACTTTCACGCCCCTATCTAGCTTAGACTTTTTAATTTCTACAAAATTTCCAATCTTAGACTCTGGGCCAATATCTGCACCTGGTCTCAATCGCGCATATGGTCCCACAATAGAACTATTTCTAAGCACTACTTCTTCTAAGTGTGAGTAGGCCTTTACATGAGCACCATCTTCAATTTTTGAATTGATAATAATACATCCAGGCTCTATTGTTACGTTTTCGCCGATCTCACTTTTTTCATCGATATTTACATAGGGATGTATAAAGCTTCCTCGACCAATTTTCTGCGTATTTATATAAGTATGTCTTGCATCAACGAAGCGCACGCCCTTTACTCTTAGAGCTGTTGCAATTCGTCTTCTCATTATTGTTTCTGACTTCTCTAGTTGCTCTAGGTTATTTACTCCAAGAAAAGATGAAGCATCATCAAACAAAATAGGTGCAACATTGAATTCGTCTTTGAAGAGGTCAGTTAAATAGAACTCTCCCGCTTTATTCTCTGAATCGATTGAGTAAAGGTGCTCAAGAATAAATGAAGTCTTTAGAACGTAGACTCCAGAGTTTACTTCCTGCACTCTTCTCTCTTGCTCATTAGCATCCTTTTCTTCCACAATATGGAATCCCTTATCCTCTGAGCGAATAATTCTCCCATAGCCCTTTGGCGCAGAAACAGAAAACGTCGCGGCGACTCCATCGAGTCCCTTATTCTTTAATTCATTATAAAGGTGCAAAAGAGAAGCCTCTTCAATAAGAGGTGTATCTGCACAAAGGACCATTGTATACTCACAATTCTTAGAGTCTTCAATTTGGTCAAAGTAGCATCTTAGAGCATGGGCCGTACCCAATTGTTCTTTCTGGAAAGCATAAGAAATATTCTCATTCTTATAGTTTTTATTTATATAATTCTCAACTAAGTCCCTACCGTGACCTGTTACGAGCCCAATTAAATTCTTAGATGGTGCTACCGTATTCATCATTGCAACACTTGCTCTCAGAGGGTAATCCACTAAGCAATCTCCCATAAAAGGAGCTAAAGGCTTAGGAACATTGAGATTCATACGAGTCCCTGCTCCCGCGGAAAGAATTACCGTTCCAACTTCATATTTCATAAATATCCTTTATCTAAAATAGAACTAGAGTGAAATGATCGCATATTTGAAACATCCGATCAATTCGCATTAGTACGCACTCTAAGTTACCAACTTTGGGTCAGTACCTGAGTAAGTTACTTAAATAATTGAAAAAAAATATACCAAAAATTATAAAAAGTTTAAAGACTTAGGGAATTATTCCCGATGATTTGAGTGAAAGAAGTAAGGTTCAAAAAGACCATCTGAAGGAGAATATATGGTTACTAACTACGAGGGTGAAAATATTGAGTTCAAAGAAGAGCTTCCCCTCCTACCGATTAGAGATATTGTTGTTTACCCATTTATGATCCTACCTTTATTTGTTGGTAGAGAGTCATCAATTCAGGCCGTAGAACATGCTCTAAATAAGACGGATAGATTAATCCTTCTAGCAAGTCAAAAAGATATTACAGCAGAAATGCCTGAGCCATCTGAAATTTATGAATTGGGTACTGTAGCAATGATCATGAGAATGAGAAAGCTCCCTGATGGAAGAATTAAAATTTTAGTTCAAGGTTTATCTAAAGCTAGAATTCTAAACTTTGATCAAACGGAACCGTTCTTCGTAACAAAAGTTGCCAAAGTAGAAGACGTTGCCGTTGAGTCTGGAGCAGTTGCTGTTAATGCACTCATGAGAAATATTAGAGAACAACTAGAAAGAGTTATTACTCTTGGTAAAGTTCTCTCACCAGATATTTTAATGGTACTTGAAGATATTCAAGACCCGGGAAGACTGGCAGACTTAGTTGCTTCAAATCTCAACCTTCACGTAGGTGAAGCACAGATGATTCTTGAAGTTCTTGATCCTGTTGAAAGACTACATAAAATTAATGACATTCTCTCAAGAGAATTAGAAATATTGGCCATGCAACAAAAAATTAAGCACGTTGCAAAAGATGAAATCAATAAATCTCAAAAGGAATACTTCTTAAGAGAACAAATCAAGGCCATTAAAAGTGAACTAGGTGATGAAAACTCAGAACAACCAGAAGATGAGTTTGAAGAATTTAGAAATAAAATTAACGCTTGTAAAATGCCTGAAGAAGCTGAAAAAGAAGCGATGAAGCAACTTCAAAGATTAGAGAAGATGCACCCAGATTCTTCAGAATCTAGTATTCTTAGATCTTATCTTGAATGGCTTACAGACCTTCCTTGGTCGGCGACATCTGATGAGGTTTATGACCTTGAAGAAGCTCAGGCTATTTTGGACGAGGATCACTTTGACCTCGATAAAGTTAAAGAAAGAATTTTAGAATACCTTGCCGTTAGAAAGTTAAAAGACGGAAAGATGAAGGGACCAATCCTATGTTTTTCAGGACCTCCAGGTGTTGGTAAAACGTCTCTTGGGAAGTCTATTGCCAAGGCCACAGGAAGAGAGTTTGTAAGAATTGCTCTTGGTGGTGTAAAAGACGAAGCGGAGATAAGAGGACATAGAAGAACATATGTTGGTTCAATGCCAGGTCGTTTTATCCAGGCACTTAAGCAAGCAAAAACAAATAATCCTGTCATTCTACTAGATGAAGTAGATAAGCTTGGCGGAGACTTCAAGGGAGACCCATCGAGTGCGCTTCTAGAAGTTCTCGATCCAGAGCAAAATATGAACTTTAGAGATCACTATCTAAATGTTCCATTTGATCTATCAAATGTGATGTTTATTGCAACTTCAAATGTCCTAGAAAATATTCCAGGGCCACTTAGAGATAGAATGGAAGTGCTAAACCTTTCTGGATATACTCAAGAAGAAAAGGTTGCGATTACGAAGAAATATCTTATTCCAAAGCAAATGAATGAGAATGGAATTACTGATGAGCACATTGAATTTACCGATGAAGGTGTTCAAACAGTTATTAAGAACTTCACTTCAGAAGCAGGTCTTAGAAATCTTGAAAGAAGAATTGGTGCTCTTTGTAGAAAAGTGGCCACTAAGATAGCTAAAGGCGAAGTAACTAAAACTCAAATTATTCCAAATGAAGTTGAAACTCTACTTGGTCCTCCAATCTACACGAAGGAAGATGAAAAAGAGTACGATGAAGTTGGAGTAGCAACAGGTCTTGCTTGGACAGCTCATGGTGGAGAGATTCTCTATATCGAGTCAACTAAGATGAAAGGAAAAGGTCTTACTCTAACTGGTCAGCTGGGCGATGTGATGAAAGAGTCAGCTCAAACAGCTATTGGCTATATTAGAAGTAGAGCAAGTGAGCTAGGTGTAAGTGAGAGTGCTTTTGAAGAGAATGAGATTCACATTCACCTTCCAGCAGGAGCAACTCCTAAAGATGGACCGAGTGCAGGTATTACGCTTGCAACAACAATAGTTTCTCTACTCACAGACACTCCTGTAAGTAAAGAAGTTGCCATGACTGGAGAGATTACTCTTACTGGAAAAGTTCTCCCAATCGGTGGACTAAAAGAAAAAGCTCTTGCGGCCATGAGAATGAATATTAAGACAATCATTATTCCTTGGAAAAATAAGAAAGATCTTATCGACATTCCTGAGGAATATAGAAAGAAGCTTAACTTTGTACCTGTAAAGTCAATTGATGAGGTACTTGAAGTTGCTCTTGTTGGATGGAAAAAGAAGAGCGAAAAGCCAAAGAGAAAACAAAGTAAAAATACGCTACCACCAGTAGCAGCATAATAGAAAGGGAGCTTCTAGGCTCCCTTTTTTATTGCTCCTGATCCTGAGAGGCTAAGTAGACAACTACAGTTTCTCCTTCTAGCTTCCCAACCACCTTCTTTTCTAAAACTAAATTATTATTTTGGGCGATTTCTTTAAGCTCTTCAATTTTTTTTAAATCATTTTTAGAAAGAAGAACAAAGAAGGGCGTCGATTTCTTCTTTGTTTGTTCAATATCTTCCTGTACACCGTAGAAATTTCTACAATAAATATTATTATAGAAGAATTTACTACTTACATAACACTTATGATCATCCACCTTTTCTAAAATTTTCTCTGTGAACTCTTTGTATATATCTTCTCTCTGATATTCTTGAAGTGATGTTTGAAAGTGAGATCGTCCAGTTGAATTCAAGCGAGAGTATGACCCTTGCGCAATAACCAGAAGGCATAGAGCATAGACGAGTTTTCTGGATGTAATCAAATCTACATATTGAAAGAAGTAGAAAATAAGAAAAAGAAAAATAACATATAGATCACGTCCACCTTGAAACTCTGAGAAAAAGGTAAAGAAAAGTAGATAGAACAAAGCAGGGAGAAAAAGTATTTTTACACCACTTATTAGAAACCAGCTCTTTCTTTTATAGAGAACGTGATAAATCACTAGAGAGACACAACTCAATAAGAATATTGGCGAAAAGTTCTCTTTGAAAGTTATAGCGTATCTGGGGAGGACATCTGTCATAAGACCGAGCCAACCGACAGAACTATCTAATCGATTCGAAATTACATGGCGAGTAATATGATTTGAGATCTCCCCTGTGGTTATATATTCACAGAGAAAAAATGAAACGAGGAAAAGAGATGGAACTAAGCTGTAACCAAGGACTTGCTTATTATAGTCCATATTCTTTTTCTTCATTAAGTGAAAAATCGATATCAGAGATATTGCAATATAGAATGCAATAGCACTCTCTAAGAATAAGAGGGCCATAACACCAAAGAGTGCATAACTCTTAAGTCTCTTTTGATGAAGAAGCGCAAGCGATACCAGCGCAAACATCAGAGAACCCATTTCATTAAAAAACATGATTGATTGAATCTGAAACATCGGCAACATCATCAAGCTCAACGAAGAGTAGAAAGCTACTCGCCTATTCGAGGTCACACTCACAAAGTAATAGAAGCTGAGAACAAAGAGACATGAGATAATTAGTGAAAAAGCTCTCATAGAGAAGAGGCTAACTCCAAAAATACTTGAGTAAAGAAAGTAGAGAAAGTTATTTAGGCCAGGATGCCCAAAGAATGCCCCCTCAGGATGCTCTCCAGGAAAAAAGAAAAGGAGATCCGGCTTCATGAAAATAAATTCAATCTTATTTACTTCCTCTAAATCAAATAAACCAACTTCCCCGTGGACTATTAATTTTAGAGTAAAAAAAGTAAGTAAGAAGACAAGAAAGACTAAAGTATATGCATTAATTCTTTTAAATTTTAAGATAGCTTAATTCCTTAAATTCTAAACAAATGATATTTCTCATTTTAACTAGATATTTGAGTATAAGCAATACTCCACCTACTTTTAACTCTCATAAGATGTGCTATAATTTAGAAGAATCATTACACATGGAAGCGTAGAAATGAGCAGTACTAGAAATGAAGATCTTAAGATTGTCGTAGTAGATGACTCGGATTTATCGAGAAACTCCCTTATTGAAATACTAGAAAAGAATGGCTTCAATGTCGTTGGACAAGCATCAAGTGCCAATGAAGCAGTTCCACTGCTTGGAACTGGAGCTAATCTCTTTCTCATTGATATTGTCATGCCAGAGGTTAGTGGAATTGAGCTCTCTAAAATTATTTCTGAAAACTCTAAGCAGGCTAAAATAATAATGATGTCCTCTCTAAATATGGAGAGCATTATTATAGAGTCAATTTCCAATGGAGCTGTAGACTTTCTAAGCAAGCCTTTTAGTGAGAAAGATCTGATTAGATCGGTTGAAAAAATTGAAATTGAAATGGAAAAGGATAATTAAGATGTTTTTTGTTTTTAAGTTTTTTCTCTATTTTTCTATTAGCTTTATAATACTTTCATTTCCTCTCTCTGATAAAACGGTCTTTGAGCACATGAATAAGTTCACAAAGCCTTATACTGCAAATATTTACAAGTCTGTTAAATCAAATTTCAACTCTGGAATTAAACAGGGAACTCACTATGGAAAAGAGTTATTTTCCAACACTTCATCAAAGAGCGATCAAGTTAAAACAAAGTACTCTTCTGTAAAGAAGTCGATGAAGCAAATCGAGAATGAAATTGAATCACACCATGATAATTTCACAGTAGAGGAAAAAGAACTCCTGAAAAAAGTCCTAAAAAAAGCCGAGTCATATTAACTCGGCTTCATTGATTATTACATATGGTTGATTCTTAAGATTGCTTGTCTTTGCTTGTCTTCTCTTGCTCAACTTGAACTTCTGTTTCTTTCACTTCTTTACTTGCTCTAGCTTGAGTTGATTGGTTCTTAATACAACTTGTATCAGACTCACCTACTGTACCGGCAAATGAAGTTGAAGAAAAACCTGCGATGATTGCTGTGATTAATACTAGCTTTTTCATAAATCCCTCCCGAGGATAATAGTTTAATTACTAATATTAATGCATTCATCGTGCCAAAATTATCTTATGTATTTTAAGTGATTTAGCTATATCTACTCTGTAATTTATTTTTACACTGTCTATTATTTAGACAGTATAAAGCTCCCACAAAGTGAAATTTCTAGCCAAAGAACCTCAATAACCATCTCACAATCTTAAGCTTTCCAAAGTAAGGAGGGTACTTTAGCGGCGGATCAATTCGAGTAGAGGCCCTAAAAATAGACTTCTTATGTGAGAAAAGATCAAACGAGCTCTTTCCGTGATAGCCGCCCATTCCACTCTCACCAACTCCACCAAAGGGCAACTTATCATTTGTAATATGCATAAGAGTATCGTTAATAGTTACCCCTCCAGCACTTACACGCTTAAGAATAGAGTTAACAATCTTCTCGTCGCGACTAAAGATATACATTGCCAATGGCTTATCACGCTCTATTACAAAGTCTATAGCACTTTTTAAATTGGTCATTTTTACGATGGGAAGAATTGGACCAAAGATTTCTTCTCTCATTACCGAAGAACTTCCAGAAGCCCCTACCAATGTTGGGGCGAGATACCTCTCCTGTTCATCAACTTCACCACCACAGAGAATATCTTCAGACTCGATATACGACTTCAATCTCTCCAAGTGACGAGAGTTAATAACTCTTCCATAGTCTTTACTCTTTTTTGGATCTTTTCCGTAGAACTTGAGAATATATTTCCTTAAGTTATCCACTAGGGATTCATACTTATCCTCTTGAACTAGTATATAGTCAGGAGCAATGCACGTTTGCCCAGCATTGAAGAACTTCCCAGATATTATTCTCTTTGCAACTAGATCAAGATCGTTATCGCCAAATACAAAAGTAGGACTCTTTCCTCCCAACTCCAAAGTCACAGGAGTTAAGTTCTTCGAGGCCTTCTCCATTACGATTCGCCCGACGACACCATTTCCAGTATAGAATATATAGTCAAACTTCTGATCTAGGAGATAAGTCGTCTCTTCAACTCCACCGGTGACACAGCCAATATATTCGCTCTCAAAACTTTCGGAAATAATCTTCGCTATAATTTCTGAAGTGTGGGAAGAGATCTCACTAGGTTTTGCTATGACCCTATTTCCTGCTGCAATTGCTCCCACCAAAGGGGAGAAAAGAAGTTGAAATGGGTAATTCCAAGGAGCAATGATAAGAACACTCCCATAGGCTTCGGATTGAATATAACTCTTGGCCGGAAAGTGGAGAAGAGGGGTTTTTACCTTCTCTTTTTTCATCCACTTCTTAAGACCTTTTTTAATATGTCTTATTTCGTTTTGGACGAAGAGTATTTCTGATATCTGAGACTCGTAACTTGGCTTTCCCAAGTCCTTAGAAAGGGCATCGAGAATATCTTTCTCATACTTACTTATGGCCTCACTAGTCTTATCCAAGAGCTCTATTCTCTTCTTATAGTCTATATGCAGACCACTTAAAATATGCTCTCTCTGTGTCTTAATTAATGCTTCAATACTGTCAAACATTCTTACTTCCAATTTGAATAGATAAGAAATTATAGCACTGATAAATAGGAATGTACGGATGGAATATAGGGCCAAGGAACTTGGCCCAGAAAATTAGCTTATTATTTTTGAACTGAAGATGATTTCTCTTGCTCAGAAGATTCTTTTACTGTTTCTTCCTTTGCTGCTTTAGATTTGCCTGCAACTCTCGCTTGCGTAGATTGGTTTCTAATACACTCTGTAGACCCTTCTCCCACACCAGCATAGCTAGAGAAAGAAAGCGTTAGAAGTGATAATAAAGCTGTCATAGATAATAGTTTTTTCATAATTTTCTCCCATATGTAATACTACTTTAAGGAGCACAAATCATGCCAAACTACGTGTTTGAATTTCAATTACTTATCATTTGAAGAGAGTCTATTCTTTAGACAGTGACAATTTTATTTACAGACACAAAAAAACCCAGGCATTGCCTGGGTCTATATCATTAAACATTTTACTTAAGATTACTTACCAACATCTGTACCCGGTTGAGGTGCAGTGCTATCCCCTTCTCTTACATCTTCCTGCTTCGGAGCTGTACCGTGAAAGATCTGGCTACACTCTACGTTATCATCAGTGTTTTGCCCAAGGCCACCATCTGACGAACCGTCTGCCATCACTGGGAATGAAAGTCCTAATACTAAAAGCATGGCAATAATTTTTTTCATATCTTACTCCTAACTTTACTTACTTTAATTATACACTCTTTTTCAATTCTCTTCATTTAATGGAGCAAGTCACTGAAAGCTCGTTGCTCCTACTGCCTTATAAACTAGGCATTATAAATTAAGATTAACTCCTGCTGGCTTAACAATCGCAAGTAATGATTGAAACGCCTGAGTTACTTGAAGTGCCATTTTATGTCCGGCCTTCGATTCTACTTTCTTAATCTCACCATAGTTATCATACTGAACATTAATTTTTCCAATTGAGTCCATCTTGATTTCTACTGGCTTACCTTGAGCATTGTAAACAAATGATAGAGATCTCTTCTTCTTAGTATTCTTATCATAGTCATGCATCTTAGTGATACGACCTTTTCTATCGTAGATTAAAAGAACTGACTTCCCAAAGCTGTTCTCTGCCTTAGCTAAGTTTCCACTCTTCTCATCATACTTAAAGTTAGTCCATCCCTTCTTGTTTACAACTTTTGTAATCTTATTAAACTTCTTGTGGTAAGAAAGCTCAATATAATCACCTTTAGTAGAAGTCTTCTTAGTTAAGAGTCCCTTCTTGTTGTACTCAAAAGAAGTCACATGATTTCCTCTCGTAATTTTAAGAGGAAGTGAACAACACTCAGAGTAAATCGTCTCAGTTTTTAGCCCATTGATTTGAGTTAAAATTCTATAAGTGTACTGAGAACCATCTGGTCTAGCTTTGATTTCATACTCATACTTATT
The DNA here is from genome assembly GCF_000210915.2 of Halobacteriovorax marinus SJ. Classification (NCBI taxonomy): domain Bacteria; kingdom Pseudomonadati; phylum Bdellovibrionota; class Bacteriovoracia; order Bacteriovoracales; family Halobacteriovoraceae; genus Halobacteriovorax; species Halobacteriovorax marinus. Next base: position 189,271 of record NC_016620.1, on the reverse strand, counting down.
TGAAACAGATTTTCCATTTGGAGACTTCTTAGTCACAGTTGTCCAGTAATGGAAGTCTGGGTTCTTCGGATTAGAGTCATACTTATAGCTTGTTAAATCACCACTTCTACTTTTTACAGATTGAACAAATTGCGTTCTTGGAGTGTAGTCCACTTCCATTTTTGAACCATCTGAATAAGTAATCGACTTCATATTGTGATTTGCATCGTATGAATACTTAAATACATTTCCTGCAACGTCCTTAGACTCTACAAGATCATCACCTTCAAATTTATAGCTTGTTTTCTTATTCGCTGTAGAAGAGATACTCTTAACTCTTCCATTTTGAAACCACTCAAAGAATAATTGCTTTGCTTGAGAATCTTTAATCTTTAAAAGGTTTCCATTCTTATACTCAAAAGAGATTGTATAACCGTGCTTGTCCTTAATCTTGGCAAGTTTACCGTCCTTATTAAAGAACTGAACTTTACCGTCATTATAAACACGCTTAAAACCATCTTTGATTTTGTGTACTTGTTGTAGTCCTCTCGTATTTGAGAATAGTACTGTTCCGTTTGCTAGCTGAGCCTTAACATTAAACTTTCTAGCATAAGCTTGTCTAAGCTCGGCATCGTTTGAAAGTTTAACTTTTAGAGACTTTGCAACTTGCTCTGTAACACTTGTTCTCTTTCTCATTGCCTCAATAATTCTTTGAGCCGCAGATACTGGATCAACTGCTTCCTTTGGAACAAATCTAGTATTGGCACCACTTCCGTTTTCGTGGATAACCACGGAACCATCAGCGGAAACAGTTAGAAAGGTTTCATAATCAGAACCCCAACCAAAACCGAACCAACCCTTCTCTGTCGACTTAGAGTTATAAGTTCTTACGACCTCTAAATCGTGTCCCCCACCTGGGACGATAATGTCTGTGTACGAAATGTAGAAGTTTCCGTTCTTAAGATTAACCCCACCAAACGCAGTAGCAGGAATTAAAAATAATAATAGGAGTAATTTAACAAGCTTCATGTATTAATCCTTTTTTGAGCACTATAATTCTCTCGTATATTATATCGGCAAATTGAGTTCAGAACTTTAAACTATTTTCACTAAGTAGCTAAACCTTTATTTTTACTATCTTTAGAATCACAAATCCCCCTGCAAAATCAAAAGCGAGCGCCGCCAAAGTAAGGATTATTCCTAGAGGGTGTGTGAACATAGGCTTTACAGACTCTGGGTCTGAGACAAAGTAGATGAGGCCAATACCATAAGGCATGAGAAAGATTGTTAGACCCTGAAACATACCCTGTGCTGTAAACGTATCAATCTTTTGTTTTAGGCGAACCCTTTCTCGAATAACGTCAACAATAGTATCGAAAACCTCGGCAAGGTTACCACCGGTTTCCCTTAGAATATTAATAGAAGAGACAAACATATCATTGTCTTCTGTAGGAATTCTTTTTGAAAGATTATCAAAGCACTCCTCTAGAGGTACTCCAATCCTGTTTTGCTGTAAGATCATATTGAACTCTTGTGAAACAGGTGCAGGCATTTCGTCTACAACCATCCCAATTGCCTGAGGAACAGAGAGACCTGCACGAATACCATTTGAGAGAAGTGTAAGCGCATCAACCATTTGTGCTGAATATGCATTTATTCTTCTATCCACAAGATAATTAATTAATGGCTTTGGAACTTTAAAACCAATGAATCCAAAAATTAATCCAAGAATAAATCCTATTACCCATTGGCCTAATACACCAAAGAGTAGAAACATAAAACACCCAAGCCCCACAGAACAACCCAATAGTGCGTAAGTAATTTTTTGTTCAGGAATTTCAATAAAGAGAAGTTCTAGCTTCTCCATAATATAGCTTCGAGTACCAAAAGTTTGATTCTCGATCCAATCAAATATTCCTTGAGAGTGCTTATAGCACAGCAGGAATAGAGCAAACCCTATTAGACCAATGACACCTGACTTTCCGATTAAAGCTATAAAGAAACTCATTAACTAGGCCTCTTCTTTACAGGTCTATTTTGTCCATTAGGCCTCTGTTTTGGCCTAGGCTTAGCATCGCCACCACCAGGTGCTTTAGAGCCTCCACTCGCAGGAGGAGGAGTACTACCGCCTCCACTACCGCCGGCACTATTACTAAAGAGACCACGAGGAACGTTGTAACCTTTACGCTCTAGAATTTCGATAAACTTAGGAATAAACCCTGTGGCCTGAAACTCACCTATTATTTTACCATTCTTATCAATATCTCTTTGTTGGAAGAGAAAGATATCTTGAAGTGTGACAACATCACCTTGAATACCACCAATCTCTGAAATATGAGTCATCTTTCTAGAACCATCATCCAGACGTTTTTGCTGAATAATCATATGTACAGAGTTTGCGATCATCTCTCTAATTGCTTTTGGACTTAAACCGGCACCTGCATATTGAACTAATGTCTCAAGACGACCAATACACTCTCTCGGATTATTAGAGTGAACTGTTGTCATCGATCCATCGTGACCTGTCCCCATTGCCTGAAGCATATCCAGGGTTTCACCACCACGACACTCTCCAACAACGATTCTTTCAGGTCTCATTCTTAGTGTTTGTTTAACCAGACAACGAATATCAATTTCCCCATCACCCTCTAGCGAAGGTGGTCTCGTTTCAAGACGAACGACGTGATCTTGTGGAAAGTTAAGTTCAGCAGAGTCCTCACAAGTAATGATACGTTCATTGGCAGGAATAAATCCTCCAAGAATATTAATTAGAGTTGTCTTACCTGAACCAGTACCACCACTAACAACAATATTTCTATGCCCTTCAACTGCAATCCTAAGAAAGTCGGCCATATTCTGCGTGAGAGATCCCCACTTTATATAGTCTTTATAAGTCACAACCTCTTCAGGAAATTTTCGAATTGTAATACAGCAACCATCTAAGGCCGAAGGTGGAATGATGGCGTGAACTCTGGAGCCATCTTTAAGTCTAGCATCTACGTATGGAGTCTTCTCATCAATCCTTCTTCCGATAGGTGCAACGATTCTTTCAATTACATTGAGAACCTGACGATCATTAGTGAAAGTAATATCTGATTTTTTAACCTTACCACTTTTTTCATAGAATATTTTATCAGGGCCTACGACCATAATCTCTGAACATTCTTTATCGGCAAGTAGATCTTCCAGAGGACCAAGTCCAAGGGCCTCATCCAAAATCTCCTTAACGATTCTATTCATATCTTCTCTTGTTTGGAAAACACTCTTAGTGTCTTCCTTGCCGAGAAGTTCAACAACCATCTTCTTAGTTTGCTCACGCATAATGATGGCCGCTTTTGGATCATTGTCGTCTGAATTCTTTAAGTCCATTTCATCAACAAGGGCCTTATGAATTCTTGATTTTAATTCTGTCCAAGCACTCTTCGTCTTCCCATCCATTGGAGCGCCAGAATCGGCCTTAGCCCCAACATCTGTAGGTTTATTAAGTTTTGCGAGTGATTTTAAAATATTTTTTTGAATAATTTTTCTGGCACACTCTGTAATACCTTTAGCAAAGTTACTCTTCTTTGCAATAACCATTACTGGCTTCTTCTGGTTTAGTGCCATCACACAAGTTTGATCATCTTTTGGGATAGTCGCAAAAACAGGCTTCCCCATTGCTTTGCCTACAACTTCAGGTGTTACAGGGTGCCCTTTTTGATGCTGATTCAGTAGAACTTGCATCATATCTTTTGGAAACATCATCGTTACAAGATCAGAGTATAATCTCTTCGTCTGATTGAGAGCGAGAATATCTGGAGTAACGACGAGAAAAATCATTGTCGAAAACTCAAGGGCCTTAGCCGCAAGATCATTCATCTCGCTTCCAGCATCAATAATTGTTAAGGGAAAGATATTTGTAATGGCCTTAAGAGTTTTACCCAGTCCATCAGCATTAATACTATTACTTGCAGTTGGATCAGAAGGCATTCCAATATAATTTACACCTGCGGGATGTGGTGTTAAGAACTGCATAATAGAGCGTGGATCAATGGCACCAGAAAACTCTGATAAGTCCTTTACTGTTTTCTTCGACTTTATACCTGTAATAAAGTTTTGATCACCACTAGCATTCTTATCAAAATCTAATAGCATTACTTTTTGGCGCGACTCAACAGCATAAGCAAATGCCAAGTTTGCAGCAACTTGGGATTTCCCTTGCCCGCCTTTTCCACCAATAATTGTAATTATATGACCAGCCATTATCGCCTTCTACTTCTAAATTTTCTTTTTATCTCTTCAGTTCCTGTCGAAGCTGATTCGATAATCTCAGGTGTTACGAAAACAACAAACTGAGACTTATTCGTTAAATATGCCTTCGACTTCACAAAAGAAAATAATTTACTTCCATCTTCTACTTCATCAACTCCACCCGGTGGGTTTCTGTCAAAATCTGTTGAAGATTTATTTACAACAACACCACCAACAACAGCACTCTCCTTACTTTTAACAACTAATGCAGTTTGAATAGTATTAGATGTTGTCTCTGGAGGATCACCTACGTTTGCACTGACGGTTAGTCCCATACTCAAGTCAACTTTCTCTTGTGGCAAAATTGTAGGAGTGATAGAGAGATCAAACCCAGCAGTTGCTTTCTCAGTTCTAACAAACTCTCCAGTACCAATTGCAAAAGGCTTCTCACTTCTCTTAACGATCTTACTCGCTATCTTATCTTTAGTTATAATGACACCAGATTGAATAACTCTCGCATAACCGGCACTCTTAGCTGATGCTAACTTTGGAAAGAGATTTGAAATGGTTCCAGCAAGGGTTCCACTAGATGAAGATGTCACACCACCATCGGCGCCCTTACCAATATTTATAGTACCACCGCCTCCACCGAGAACTGGCTCCCACTTAAACCCAAAAATTTTATTATAATCTTTTGTAAGCTCAACAAATTGGGCAGAGATTTTTATCATCTTTGGAATTGGCGCAGGCTTCTTCTTCGCATTTACACTAATAAAGTTTTGAATAATATCTTTCTCCGCCGCCTTTACCGCTTCAGTTCGTCTCGCAAGGTTTTGAATCATGTCAGGAACATAGACAGCAGCGATTTGCTCGGCCCTAGTCTTATCCACATCAGAACTAACAACACCTTCAAGCATAAAGAGTCCATTCGCAACCCTTACCGTTACATCTGGCATATTACTTTTTTGAATTTCTTTTTGCATATTACGAGCGATAACTCTCTGGGTCTGAGGAGAGAGTTCTACTAATTGTACAACGTCTGGATACCCACCAAGAACAACGATCACCCTACCAATATCTGATGGGACAACAATCTCTCCACCTACGTAGACCTTATTACCCTTGATACCAATTTCCAGACCTTCAACATCACCAAGAAATTCTTTTAACTCTTGAACAACCTTAGATTGGTCAGTTGCAGTGATATTTACTAAGAACTTGGCCTTAATATCTCCAACAGTATTTCTTACCATTACAGATGTCTGTCCCGGTTTAAGACCTTTAAATGTGATCTCTCTTTTTTGTGGAATAATTACGTGATTTAAAATGGTATCATTACCAACTTGCACTTTTGTAGAAGGTGCAAAATCGAGTTTCTCTACATGGTCTATACCTAGAACAACTTCAACTTTTTTCTCAGGAACATTCTTTCCCTGCTGAGCAAAGATCGAAATGGTATAAATGAATATTAAAAAAGTTTTAACAAGTCTCATTAGTTGCCTTGACTCTTGTATTTTTCAGAGAAGAATATCTTTGCCTCAGACGCATCCTCTCCAAGGATATCGAAGAGTTTAGTCGACTTAATTCGAACAACTTCTTTATCCGTATTATTTCTTAGTGCTAGATATGGTGGAGTACCAGAATTATAACTAAGAATAAAAACTAGCTTCTGTACTTCATATGGATCTAACTCAAGTGTTACCGTTCCATAGTCACTATATGTATTAAGCTTCATTTTCTTAATTACTCTTGGTGTCTTAACACCAATAATAGGAAGGTTTCCAGAAATACTCTTACCCGTTGAAAGAATAAGAACATCTTGAAGTATCGTCTTCATTTTCTGTAAATCTTTTCTACCACCTGCATAGTCAATTCCCGCCAGAATATCTACCCTATCTCCGGGCTTAATCAATTTACCAACTGAAGCTCTTTCAGATACGTCTAAAGAGATTGCTCTCTTCCCTACAGCAACCTGTCTTGAAAGACCACTTCTCTCATCCGGCCAACTAACTCTTGGCTTGGTAATTTGCTCGCCCTTAAGAATAGGAACTGTTGCAACAGTGTTTTGAATTTCCTTAATTGTTTTAAATGCTTTCTCGTGAACAAAGTTTGAAGGCATTGATGTAACAGTTACTTTTGAATCATCAATGAGTTCAAGTTCTTTGATATCAACTTTAGCAATGACAACTGACTGCTCTTTACCATACTTCTTTATGATTTTAGTTTTTTCATCATCGATATACGTATAAACCATGAACATTGCAAAGACTGCAATAATCAAGGCCAATGTGAGTGCTCTAGTGTTCATTCTTTACTACCCTACTTAAGTGACTACTATTAATTTTAACAAATAATTACGGTCAGTTGAGGATGGGGAAAGAAGTATCAGTCTAGGTGATTATTTTTGGACACACTGATCATATCCGAGCTGATCAGCAAAGCTACCATACCTGAGGAAATTAGTTCCTTCGACGTAGCCAGAAGTGGATTTCATATAGGTTTCTCCGCAGACACCATAGAATGTAAATAGCTTTATAAAGTTGGAAGTTACTTCTCCAATTCTACTCTCATCACACTCTTCGTCTGTTTCATTTCCAAAGAAATTCATAAATTTATAGCAAGTACCAAATGATTGAGTATCTCCGACGGATTTTCTCCGCCACCCCACACTTGAAGCGCCCATAACGTTTATTCCACTTCCAAGTAGGAACTCAATATCAACTCTATTGGGTGTTCTTGAATCATGTTTAACCAATCTATAAAAGTAACCTCTTGTGGCCTTTTGCTGATTAATCGACCCATTGATTGAATTCGTTATATTGATAAGTACAGTATAGAGAAAAATTATGAACGGGAGAAAGAGAACAAATTCAAAGATTGCCTGCCCCTCTTCATTTCTTAGAATATTCTTCTTTAATTTCTTAACAGCCATTATCAAAAAAAGTTACATGGGTATTACAATCTGCCCCTAAGTCCTGCATCACTTTGCAGACTCGGGCAAGACATTCAGAGCGAGTTGGCTCTCTTCCCAAAAATGTTTCCGATTTATAAAAGACGGGATCTCTCCCTCCAATCAAATTACTAAATGAAAAAGGAACAGAGTAATCAACCACAGTCCCAACATAGAGTTTATTTGGTGTGGATGACGGATCGTTGACACTGATCCCTCCGTTAAAGCCAGTAACCATAACTTCTGGCTTATAACTATTAAAAACATTTTGAGCTTGCTGAAAAGCAAACCCATCGGAACCTGCAATATTGGCACTATTATTCTCTACCGTTAAATATGTACGGGCCGCCATGAAGTTGGCATAGTGGATGTAGAATCCACTTGTTGCATCAATAGAGATTTTATAAAAGAGAAAAATAAATCCGAACGAAAATACGAAAGTCATTAAGAACTCTATCGTAGATTGCCCTTCCTCTTTTCTAATTAGCGTGGATATTGCTCCCCTCCTGTAAAAAAACGTGTTCGACCGTCATCAATATCGTAGTATGTCTCATGCGGACCACTGTAGTTATCATCGCTTCGATCAGCTTCACTATTTAAATAACCATGGCGATAGGAGTACTCCAACTGAGACCTTAAGCCTGCAAAGAATCCAGAATCCTCTCCCATAAAATCTTTAAATTTATTAGAGTTTACAATGGAGAAAGTAATTAAGCTTATAACTGCGAGTAACATTATGTACTCAACAGCACTTTGCCCTCTTTCTTCTAATAAAATATTTTTGCTCTTATTGTCCATCCAAACCATAACCACGAAACTAATATAACTGGTGCGTATGAAAACCTTTGTCCAAAGATTGTTTTTATTAATCTTAAGTTCTTAGTTTTAATTGCTAATTTAATGATATCAGATCTTTTAATTATATTGGTTAATAAAAGAGAAAGCCCGACAACAACAGTAGAGTAAGCGAGAAAGATAAATGCTGTCTCATGTAGAGAAACTGGGATCAACAAGTAAAAAGATAATAAGTATTTCGAATCCCCCGCTCCCATAATTTTTAAAGTGAATAGAAATATTCCTACAATAAAGAATGCAATTGGAAAGACAAATGTACTCCATCCAAAATTATAGTGGTCGGGAAAAAAGAAGACACTTAGTAAATAGAATGAAATATTTATGAGCGGCCAAAAGTTAGAAATTTTCTTGTGAGTAACATCGTGAGAAGCGACAAAGAAGAGTTGTACTACTAGAAAGAGATAGACTGATATTGGCATTACTTCGTCCTATTTTGATAATCTGAATACCAACACTCTTCTTCACAAACACCTATAGTCAATTGCTGTGTTAATTGAAATCCAATACTCCTGACGGAGTCGGACATCATACCACCCATCCCCTTAACCATATTAAGAGCAATTAGTGACATGAATGCAAATAGAATTAGATACTCTATTAGGGCCTGACCGGCACTACCTTTAACCATGTATCTAAAGTAACAGAGTTTTAAATACGATAAGACACTTAGGAATTAAATTCCTAGTTTTGTGGCGAACAATTTAGAATAATAGACCTAGCAGCTAGACTATAGCTCTAAATCTATTATTCTATACTGTCTACGAAGCCTTCCGCTTTACCAAAAACGTCCTCAGTGATTTTATTTAATCTTGATGAGGCAACATCTTTGAATTTAAAAACGATTAATGCTACAACCGCAACCAGAAGAATATATTCTGTTGAAGTTTGCCCACTTTCGTCTTTTAAATAGGCCAGCAAAGTTTTTTTCATAACTTACTCCTTTGAATAACTTTGTCGGTCATTTTCTGCTCTAACTTAAGAAAAACTTCCATTATTTTAGAGTTTTCAACAACATACTAAATCACTCAAGCTTAGTACTATTATATACCCATTCAATGACACACCAAAGCAATTTCACGTTTTTCCTAACTCTTTTAGACAACCTATTAAAATTACAAGATTTACTTGTTTAAAGTGCTATTCAATCAAAAGAAAGGTATAATGGTTGTGGGTCTTGTAGTTGGCAATAATAGTTTTTTCGCCCTACAATCTCTTTCACGGAGGCGGTCCCTGATTATGGTGAGCAAGCTTGCACTTGGATTCTATCTAAGGAGCGAGAAGCCTAAAATAATTACTTACTGCAACCACCTGTCAAATGGCGGGCGGAAGACTCCAATTTGACAGCTCCTGACCCTCTTTTCTTACATCTAAAATCACTAAAAATTTGACAGAAAACGAACAGTTACGGATGATTGTTATATGGATCAATTAAATCAACAAAAAGAAGTTTCAACAAAGTGGATCGAGAGCTTAGCTCTTGAGGAAATTAACATGGAAGAGTCTGGAGTAGTAAACTTCAATGACCACCTCAACCCTCTCCACATGCTCGAAGAGTCATCTATCGACTTCATGGATGAACTCCGCGAAAAATTCGAAATTTTTGTTTCAAAATTTAATGAATATAGAGGCTCTCATCAGTCGGGCTCTGCTATTAAGATCTTTAAAATATCAAATACCATCAATGATTTTATGCTATTTAGAAATAGCTTAAGACTTATCATTGCAAGAAAAGCTGCCGACCTCATCACAATTGGTTTTCTGGCCAATGGAAAAGAAGTTTTCTCAGCACGTCTTAGATCGACAGACTCAAGTGGATCACAGGGTGTTCATGAAGTAAGGGCCCACCTAGGTCCATTCAATGACATCACGTGGAGATTTAACGGTGAAGTTGTCGAGCCTGAAGCCCTTGTAAGACATTACCTTTCTGAGTTTATTAGAAATTCTGCAAGATAATTTCAACTTTAAATAAAAGTTACGTCTTCTCCACCAGAGGAGCCGCCTCGTGCAGTTTTTGCTTTACCCATAAATCGTTTAAAAGTGAACTCTAGTGACTCTTTCACGGTAGGCATATTAATATTTAGGAAGCCTTCGATATTTGAGATATCTAAATCAAAGTTAATTTTATCTCCGGACGGAAGAGTTGCAGCAGAGGCAACGAATGGAAATGGCCATCGACCCTTTTGTACAAGACCAGAACTTTCCGAGAAGATCTCGCAGTAATCCTTAACAAATTCATTAAAGCTTGCCGTATTATTGGAACTAATTTGAAAGAGTCTATTCTTTACACCCTTTTCAAAACAAATCTTTAAGATCATGGCAAGGTAGTAAACATCTAAATAACCTGTTTTCACATTATCATCACAAGAAATATTCTTTCGATCCATAAAGTCTTTTTGAATCGTTTCAAAGAAAGTCTTTCTATTTTCAATATGACCGCGCCCATAGAGTTTACAACTTCTAAAAATAATATAATTTAGCGACGACTTCTGTATATAAAACTCGGCAGAGGCCTGAGTCTTTCCATAAACAGTATTTGGATCAGGTATATCCATTTCTATATACTGCTTATCTTCACCAGCAAAAACAAAGCCCGAAGATAAATAGCAAACTTGAGATTTATACCTCTGGCAGTACTCTACAACATTGAATAAACCACTTGCATTGAGAGCATCAGCGAGATCAGGATTTCTTGAACACTCCATTACAGACGAGAGCCCAACAGCATATATTGTAATATCAGGCTTAAAAGCATAGAGAGCGAGTTGCACCTCTTCTTTATTTAAAACATCACATGGTAGCGCTAGAACACCTGGAATAAAGATTGGATTTTTATTATATGTACCAACAACTCTAAAATCTTTTTTAAAGAACTCAGCAAGGTTTGATCCAACAAAAGATGATAGACCGAATATTAAAATTGTTTTTTCTCTTTTTGGTACTAGAGTTGTGACATTTTCCATAGAAGTATCATACCACTATTTAATTTCCAGGAAAATAAACGAAAAAATGCCCGTGCTTCATTCGAAGCAAGGGCAATAAAGAACAATATTTAACCAAGTAATTTGTTGGCTATGCTCGGGAACTGGTTAGCTTGCGATAACACTGATGTTCCAGATTGAATTAGGATGTTGTTTTTAGCTAACTCTGCTGTTTCGGCAGCGATATCTACATCTCTAATTCTTGACTTAGCCGCACTTAAATTCTCATCACTGATCCCCAAGTTGTTAACAGTTGACGAGAGTCTGTTTTGTAGGGCACCCATATTGGCCCTAATTCCATTGACTTGCACAAGTGCATCATCAAGTTTTTGTAGAGAAGACTGAGCTCCCTCTTTAGAGGCAACATTATCTGCTGAAAGCCCAAGAGTTGAGATCGTAGCATCTGATCCAGTTCCATCATAGACGAGTCTATCGTTGATTGGATCATTGTGAATACCGACCTGAAACTCCATTCTCCCACCTGTTCCATCGAGTAGCTTAACTCCGTTGAATTCACTCGACCTTGAGATTCTGTCAATCTCTTCTTTAAGGTTTTGGAATTCAATGTCAGAGTACTTTCTTTCCTCTGGTCCAAGTGTGTCGTTGGCAGCTTGTACTGAGAGTTCTCTAAGTCTGATAATAATGTTTGAAATCTCATTTAAACCACCTTCAGCTGTCTGGATTAGGGAGATTGCATCGTTTGCATTTCTCTTTGCTTGTCGCATCCCTCTAATCTGGGCCTTCAAGTTTTCGCTTATAGCGAGTCCTGCTGCATCATCCGCAGCTCTAGTTATTCTCTCTCCTGAAGAAAGTTTCCTCAGGTTGTCGTTCATATTTCTGTTTGTAGTACTTAACGTTCTTTGTGCTGATAGCGACGATACGTTAGTATTTATTCTCATTCCCATGATTAATCCCCTTCAAACATTGCTACCTCCTGTGGCGTACTTCGAACCTCTTGTTCAAAAAAATTATTAATATATTAGTTTCTATTTCTTCTTAATTACTTTGTTCTATTTATTGTTCTTTTGTATTCTTATTTTTATAAAGCAACTGAATCTTGCAGGATAATCAATTGCTATAGATTATTCATCCATTTGGTCCAATCATCTGGCCCTCTTAATACAAAGTTTAAGTTAATTCAAAATCCTAGTGACCATTGGTCACTAGCTTACCCTTGAGAGGCTGATTGAATTAAGCTTAAGGCGTTCTTTGTACTAGAGTTCGCTTGAGATAGAACTGATGTACCAGCTGTCATTAAGATATTCTGCTTAGTTAACTCTGCAGTCTCTGCAGCGATATCTGTGTCTCTAACTCTTGAGTTAGCAGCAGAAAGGTTCTCAACACTTACAGCAATGTTGTTAATTGTTGATTGAAGTCTATTTTGTAAAGCACCAAAGTCAGCTCTAATACCTGATACAGATACAATCGCAGAGTCAATTGAAGACAATGAGTTCTGAGATGAGATCTTGTCAGCTACAGAAGCAAGATTTAATCCTAAAGCGGCAACGTTAACGTCTGCGCTTGAAGCATCAAAAGTTAATCTATCACTTATAGGGTCATTTCTCGTTCCGATCTGAATATCAAATACTGCTCCAGTTCCGTTTAGTAGTGGAACTCTGTTAAACTCTGTAGAGTTTGCAATTCTATCCATCTCTGATGTTAATTGCTCGAATTCAACATTAAGAAATTTTCTCTCTGTTGCTCCGATAGTATCAGAAGCGGCCTGTACTGAGAGCTCTCTAAGACGGATTAGTATATTTGATACTTCCCCTAAGGCACCTTCAGCAATTTGAACTAAAGAGATACCATCTTCAGCATTTCTCTTTGCTTGTCCAAGACCTTTAATCTGTGCTTTTAAATTTTCTGAAATTGCGAGTCCAGCGGCATCGTCACCAGCTCTGTTAATTCTTTGACCAGACGATAGTTTCTCTAACGACTTGTTCATGTTGATACGCGTACCACTTAGATTTCTTTGTGCATTAAGTGACGCAACATTTGTGTTAATACGAAGTCCCATTTCATCCTCCTTGATGTGAGTGTCAGTAGACTCGTTCTACTGATCAATATGTCCATCCATGACATATTCTTCATGTAACTCTTCGTCGCGTTTCTCCCTTTCTTTAGAAAAAAGTGTTTAATCTTTAGACAGGCAAAGATTGCCCAACAACCAATAATATCAACAACTTAATACACATTTTTATTATTTCCTCACTCATAGAAGACCAAAATGTAGAAAAAGTATTCAAAAATAAAAAAATAATTAAAGTATTTCTCCGTTAGAATAATGAATTATGAAAGACTTTTTTCAAACAACATTAGCTCAAGCACCTGACTACTTTGATGAAACGATCTCATTAATAGAGAAGGGATTTAAATATCCCACACATCATAGTTTTCTTACTGACTTCTATCCTCTTCTTGGGCCACTCAATCATCACAACTGCCACCTTTTAATTGATAACAAGAAAGTCATTGGCCACATTGCCGTGAAAGAGAGAACTCTCCACTATAAAGGAATAGAAACACCAGTTGCTCTTATTGGTGGAATCGTTATAGATGAGCGCTATCAACAACAGGGAAACTTCACTCCCTTCTTTAAGAATATTCTAGAAAGGTATAAAGATGATAATTCTCTCTTTCTATTATGGTCAGACCTTAAGTCTCTCTACAATCGCTTTGAGTTTTACGAGGCCGGTGGAGTTATTCAGACAGGAACGAAGAAGTTATTAAATGAAAACCTCTCTAGTGATTGGAAGCAAACAACTTTTAAAAGTTTAAGTCCAGAAGACTTTAATCAAATTAAAGATCTCTACGCGAATCAGAATAACCTAACTCTAAAGAGAAGTGAGAGCGACTGGGATCAAATAAAGGAAATAACCTCATCTAATCTATATATTAAAAAGAGTGATGTTATTAATTCATATTTTATAAAAGGAAAAGGTAACGACCTCACAAATATTATTCATGAGTTCATTACTTCTCATGACCCTATTGATCAGTACGAGCTCTTTTCCGATTATCAACTTTGGCTACCAGAAAAATATAATAAGGTATTTAATAAGAAAGATATTTTTTATAGCTCATTTATGAAAATTGCCAATCCTATCCTTCTGTCAAACTTTTTAAGAGAACTTACAAATGATCAATTGAGTATCAACTCATTTATGAAAAATGAAATCAATATTTCTTACTTAAATAATTCATTTGATTTTAAAGTTGATGAATTTCTCACTGGGATCTTCGGACCTACTCCCATTAAGGAGTTTGAACAGATTATTCCAGGCATCTATATTGGTGGAGTTGATTCGATCTAACTAAAGCTTTCTAGACAAATTAAATCCCTTTAAGAGAAGGACTGTAGCAATTGCCCAAAGTATATATGTAACCGTTGGTATATCAGCAAAGTGATTCACTACTCTAGTTCCAATAAGGAAAATACCAGAACCAATAAAGACTGATGCAAGTAATGAGTGACTTAAGAAAAGAATTGCAGTTGTAACCTGGTCAAATTGTTTCTCATGTCCCTTGTGTACAATCTCAAATGCATATCCCTTCTTTGAGAAATCTTTTAAAAACCACTTAATATGACGAGGAAGAACTTTGGAGCTTGAAAGAAAATCTCTCCCCAGCCAGACCGCCTCTTCAATAAGATCTTCCTTCTTGAAACTATTTTTAACAATAGAATAAATATCACTCTCCATTAACGAGAAGAGATCAATATCCATATTGAGACTTTTGCCAACTCCATCTAAAGTGATTAAAGCTCTAAAGACAATAAACCACTCTCTCGGAAGAAATATCTCGTGCTTTCTAAGTGTCGTAATCACTTCTCGTAGTACAACATTAAAATTTGTCTGCTGAACAGTTAATCCAACAAAAGGAGAAAGTGCATCTCTGATATCAGAAGTTAGTTCGTCTATATCGGGAATTGATTCATATTCCGCAACGTCTAGAAACTCGTAAACAAGATTCTCATAGTTAAAGGTTAGAAGAGCATAAATTATGGCAATGAAATTTTCTCGCCCCTTCTTACTCAAGTGCCCCATTAGACCAAAGTCTATTAGTCCAATATTTTCATCCTTAAGATAGAAGAAGTTCCCACCATGAAGATCTGCATGAAAGAAGCCATCAGTTAGAAAGGTTTTAATAAAAGTTTTTAACCCCTTCTCAAGTTGAGGTGCAATTTTTTCAATTTGTCCCTCAAAGTGTTCAGCTTCACTAAAGGGAGTTCCATCAAGTAGTTCCATAACAAGAACTCGCTCAGAACTATACTCTTTATATACTTTAGGAATATAAAAGAGACCTTCCTTGTCGTGAACAGCTAGATTCTTTTTTAGCTTCTCACTATTTAATGCCTCAATATTAAAGTTAAGCTCATTTTGCAGAGAAATGGAAAAGTCTTTTACGATTCTTGAAATTCCAAGATATCTAATTTCATCACTTACTTTCTCTATTTGCTTTGAAACAAAGTTCATAATAGAGAAATCAGTAATCATAACTTTCTTAATATTAGGTCTTTGAACTTTTAAAACAACTTTTGATCCGTTTTTTAAAGTTCCTCTATAAACAACACCAATAGATGCGGTTCCAATAGGCTCAGGATCAATATCAGAAAATACATTCTTCCAAGACTCCCCTAAGCTTTCATTAATAATTTTTACAGAATCATCAAAAGGTACGGGCTTAACTTGATCTCGCAAAATTTTCATTTGAGCGATAAAGGATTCATCAAATATATCTTCTCTCGATGAGAGCAATTGACCAAATTTAACAAAGGCCGGCCCAAGTTCTTCGAAACATTTTCTAAGTCTAAAACCTAGCAGTTCACCCCAGTCTTTATGCCCCTGTTCTTCTAGCTCTTTTTTGATCCCTTTCTTACTTCTTGGTAAAACAAAGTTTGGAATAAGCTGCGTTAATGAACCAGATATAAATTCGTCAAATCCGTGGCGAGCAAAGATGACAAGAATTTCTCTCAAGCGAGAAACATTTCGAATTGTTTTGGTTATTCCAATACCTGTTTTAATTAAATCCATATACTTATCTTAACTCATTACACACTACACAAATAAGCGGCAAAAGCATCCCACCAATGTCTATTTAAAAAGAGTGCAAAGTAAGTTAGAATGGAACTTTACGAACGATTAGGAGAAACCGATTAAAACAGTCTCTATTTTGCTTATTTTTTTGATTGTATCTACAACGGCCCATGGACAAGAAACCTGCTCTAGAACAGCCGTAATCAATCAACAAGAAGTCTTAATTGACTCAAATGCAACTCAAAAGGGAGAGGGGCTAAGGCATTATCTTGAAAGAGATAAGGTGGCCTCGGAATTTCTTGAAAAGTATCAAGATGGTACTAAAGTGCAGTGGCACAACGCCGCCCTTGGAACGATTGGTACCTCAATGATTATCTCTAGCTTCTTTGTAAACTCCAGTGGAAGTAATAAGAAAACACTACTCATTGGTGGTATCACTTCTATTATTGTAAATTTTCTAATGGCCAGAACGTTTGAGGCTTCAAACGAAAGGCATTTGAACCGCGCAATCCTAGAATATAATAAGAGAAATCTACCTCAGATTGAGTTTAATCAAACAGGACTAGGCAATAAGAAAAGTAATAGCTATAAGACAGTTTATTTAGAAAAGAAGTGGAGCTTTTAGTGACGCCAGAGACCAAGATTAATTGTCATTCATGTAATAAGAGTCTAGACCTTGAACAAAATGCAAAGGTACTAAGGAGCGAAGAATGCCCCTATTGCTACGCGAGTGTGCATTGCTGTAAAATGTGTGAATTCTACGATTCAACAGCCTATAATGAGTGCCGCGAGCCTAGCGCTGATAGAATTGTAGATAAGGAAAAGGCTAACTTTTGTGACTATTTCATTTTAAAAGGTCACTCTGGCGGTGGAAGTAATAAAGATGATCTCCTAAGCGCCGCAAACTCACTATTTAAAGACTAAGGAAAGAATGTATGAGTAATGAAACGCCAATTACAAAAGAAGGATACGATAAAGTTCAAGCTGAGCTAGATCATTTAATAAAAGTAGAAAGAGAAGAGCTTAAAACAACAATTGCTGAAGCGAGAGAACTTGGTGATCTTAAAGAGAATGCCGAGTACCACTCTGCCAAAGAAAAGCAATCTGTTGTTGAGGGTAGAATTATGCAACTTCAGGGTGTTATTGCTAACGCTCAAGTTATTGATCCTAAGACAGTAAGCACTGATAAAATCGTATTTGGCGCAACTGTAACTCTACTTAATGTAGAAGAAGATGAAACTGTTGTTTATAAAATTGTTGGAGAGATTGAATCCAATATGAAAGAAGGTAAAATCTCTTATAAATCACCTCTAGGAAAAGCAGTTATTGGAAAAGAAGAAGGTGACACGGTTATTGTTAAAGCACCAAAAGGTGATATTGAATATGAAGTCGAGTCATTTGAGTACATCTAGTCTTAACTGGAACTCAAATATTCAGGACCTCTACTCAAGAGGTCCTACTAAAAGCGCTCAATCTCTTATAGACGCTGGTTACTCAACTCTCTGGCAACTTCTTTGGATTATTCCACTACGAACACAGGCCACTCCAGTCATTAAAAATTTTCAAAATGCATACGAAGAATGTCTCTTCAGTGGAGTAGGAAAAGTACTTTCAACAAAGTCACTGCCAAGCTTCAAGGGAAGAGGAAAAAATCAAGCTCCCCTATTAAATATTACAGCAATAGTTAAAGATATATTTTCTGACAACATTATTGAATTAAAGTGGTTCAATGCCTACCCTTCTCAATCACAGAGCATTCAAAAATTAGACTATCTAAAGTTTAGCGGAAAGGTGCAAATCTATAATAGTTCAAAGCAAATTGTGAATCCTGACTTTGAAAGTATTCTTAGTACAGAGCTTCCTACTAAAGAAGAAGAGGAGAATCCTCTTCCAAATTTAAAAATTCAATATCCCACTATAAATGGTGTTAATTCCAGTAATATAAAAAAAGTTATAGATAAGATTCCGGCACAACTCTGGAGAGAGATAGAAGATATTATTCCAGAAGATATTCGAGAACAAAGAAAACTTCTCCCCCTAGATCAATCTTTCTTACTTATTCATGCGAAGACAGAACACTTAGAGAAGTGGAGCGACGGTCTATATGAAGAGGCGAAGAAGAGACTAATATATGAAGAGTTTCTAGACGAGCAATTAAAAATTCATCTAAGAAAGAAAAAGAACATCAATATTTCTGCCATTAAGCTAGAGATTAAGGATGTAGATCGTAAGAAATACTCATCTATATACCCTTATGAGCTAACACCAGATCAAGACTCTACCCTTAAAGAAATTTGCATCGACCTTAATTCGGGAAAAAGGATGATGAGACTTGTACAAGGCGATGTTGGATGTGGAAAAACAACCGTTGCCATTACTTCTTCATTTTTAATTATTAATAGTGGTCTTCAAGTGGCCCTTATGTGTCCAACCGAAGCTCTAGCAAAACAACACTTTGAAGAAATTCAATCATATTGCCACGATCTCAAATTCACCTCAAAGCTTCTTTGTGGCTCGACGAGCTCCAAAGATAAGAAGGAAATTCTAAAAGGTCTTGAAAATGGAGAAGTTGATTTTATTATTGGAACCCATGCACTTATACAGAACGAAGTTAAATTCAAAAATCTTGCACTTGCTATTATTGATGAACAACATAAATTTGGAGTTGATCAAAGACTAAAACTTCTAAACAAAGGTGAAGGAACTCATTGCTTAATTATGTCGGCCACACCTATTCCTAGAAGTCTTAGTATGACTCAATATGGAGATTTAAATATTTCGACTATAAAAACAATTCCATCAGGAAGAAAGGGTTCAAAAACAAGAATTGTTATGCCTGAAAACTTTGGAAAGTTTTTAAATTTTATAAATACGAGGGCGAGCATGGGAGAACAGATCTATATAGTAGTTCCAGCAATTACAGAGAGCCCCAAACAAGATATGTTAAATCTAGAGGAAGTTCTTGAGAAGTTTAAAAAGTTTTTTCCAAATCTAAATGTTCAAGGCCTACATGGCCAGCTCAAGAATGAAGATAAGAATCAAGTATTGAAAGAATTTAAAAATAACGAAGTAAATATCCTTATTGCAACAAGTGTAATTGAAGTAGGGATAAATATTTTAAATGCAACCGTTATGGCCATCATGAACCCTGAGAGATTTGGTCTTAGCTCACTTCACCAGCTTCGTGGAAGAGTCGGCAGAGGTGATAAGCCTGGCTTTTGCTTTCTCGTTATTGACAAGAGTGTATCTCAGGAAAGTATTCACCGTGTTCAAGTTATCGAAAAATATAGCGATGGATTTCAGATAGCTGAAGAGGATCTAAAAATTAGAGGTGCCGGAGATACTTTTGGAAAAGAGCAATCAGGCAGTAATAATGGAAAGAAAATTGCTAATATTATTTTAGATTTCTCAACTTTGCAGGCCGTAAGAGATGACCTCTCAGAGATACTTAAGCAAAACACTTCTCATTTTAAGAGAAAGCTCGAATCCCTGGCAAAAGATGCAAAAGTTTTTTCCACTATTTAGTCATTCCCTTTTTTGGTAAAATAAAAGCAATGATTATATTAGATGTTCTTGAATCACATAATCCTTTTCTTTTAGGCCCTCATAAAAATTATGGGAATATGATTTCTATTGGAAAAGCAAAGAGACATAATATATCAGATAGTAATCTTGAAGTTTTCAATCTAAATGTTGCAAATGACAAACTCTACATTGAGAACAAAAAAAAGAATGTCTTTTACAAAATAAATGGAAAGAAAATTTCAGGTAAGAAATCTCTGTCTATCGGAGATCAATTTTCATACCTTGACTTCCACTTTAAAGTGGTCGATTTTCAATATAGTCACATAGATCCAATTACAGACACTGAAAGTCTTTATTCCAAGAGAATTGAAGAGTGTCCTGAGTTAGAAAGTATTTTCTCTCATATTGAGCAAGAGTTTATACATCTAGAGAGAATAAAATATAATGAAGAATGAGTACCCAGATTATTTCTATTCCGAAGATGGCACTAGAATTTTCTATTTAACAAATTTTAAAAAAGAAGAACTGAATGAAGATGAAGTTGTTATCGTCTTTAATTACGGTCTTGTTTGCAACCGTAAACACTTCTCCCCACAAGAGGAGTATTTCGATAACTTAGGATATAAGATTTTAATCCACGACTATCGTGCCCACTATAGTTCATCAGGACAAGACCAAATCGAGTCATGTACCTTTAAAAATATTACTAAAGATTTAAAAGGGATTCTCACTCTCTTAGATATTAAGAACCCTATTATGATTGGTCATAGTATGGGAGTAAATGTCACTTTAGAGTATTGCAAGAACTATCCACAAGATGTCTATAAAGCAGTTGTTATCTCTGGGACAGTTCTTCCTCCACAAGACATTATGTTTGATTCTAATATTGTTGATGTTGCATCACCTTTTATAAAATCATTCGCAAAGGACAACCCGAAGGTTTTTGAATTTATATGGAAGAATTCTTATAAGAATCCCATCGCAAGAAAAATAGTTTTAGATGGAGGATTCAATACTAAGAAAGTTGAAGACTCTTTTGTACAAATCTACATGAAGAAAATCAGTGAATTACCCAAAGACATTTTCTTTCATCTTTTAGATCAAATGAAAGAGCACGATATTATTTCATCACTTGAAAATATCAACACTCCAACGCTTATAATCGGTGGGGATTCAGATAAAGTTATACCAAACTACCTTCAAAGAATCCTGCATCAATATCTACCGAGTTCAAAGCTCTATATTCTAAAAGACGGAAGCCACGTTCCGCAAATTGATTTCCCAGAACTTACAAATAAGAGAATAGAAACTTTTATCAAAAGAACTTAGACTTCTAAGTTCTTATACTTAATTAAGTTTCCAAATACTCTCTTCATGGCCGAGCGAGTTTGTGCCTTCTTATACTCAGCATGAGAAGCTTCGCCCTCAGTGTTTTCTTTATGGGATTTTAGGTCAGCAATTTGAACTTCAAATGGATAAAAGAATCTAACATCTCTAGCAATCATTGAGAGGTCTAAATTCATTATACTCTTTGCTAGTTCACTCTCACCATCTTCTTTAGCAGCTTTTCTTACTGCACTAAATTCTTTAAAGAATGGATTCTTATATTTGATCAACTGCCTACAAGTGAATTGAATGGCCTTATATTTTTTAGAAGTGTGTTTATTTCTATCTTGATCAGTTAAACCTATATTCTCAGCAATTTCTCTCTCAATTGCATTTAAGAAACGATCTTCAGCTAAGTCGTTACGCAAACTCATCTTAATTATATTTTGATACTTTTCTTTTAAGTCCTGTAGATTGACCAGAGTATTTATCGAGCGACTTGGCTTAATATTATGAGGAATTATAATATTTTCTCTCACTAAAAAATTTACAACTCTAAGAGCATCAAACTTTGACTCAGTTATAAACCTTACTCCAACTCTATCAAATAGCTCCTCAGCAACATTTTCGACTTTATGAAGTAATTTAATAATAACACTTTCTCGAGCTTTCTTTGATTTAGTCTCAAAGTCGATAAGCTTAATCTTCTCCTCTCCATTGGAGAGAAAGAGGCTGTCAGAGTCTCTAGTTATATACTTATAAAACTTATCAAAAATTTGTGTTTGGATAACAGAGAAGTACGTTGATCTCAGATCTTTATCTACGTGAAGAATTGTATGCATAACCTTAAGAATAATTTCGGCCCACAGCTGATCTTCTCTCTCTGTACCTTCTTTCTGTCCCGTTGCAAGCATAAGAAGTTCACTAACATCTGTAATCATATAAAGAGAGTTAGGAATCTTTAAGTCGAGACCTTCACTATTACCCTCTTTTAAAAAGTATCTGCGTACAAATTGCATGGCCTCTTGAAAGTTTCCAAATAGCTCGGCCTTACTAATTGGATCATTCGGATCGAGTCCATATCCTTTTAGGAATTGATTTATTTGATTCGCTTCCATCAATGGTGTGACAAAGAATTTAGAATCGAGTGCCGATCTTCCCCCGACAACAACATCGAGTATTTCCCAATC
Organism: Halobacteriovorax marinus SJ; assembly: GCF_000210915.2. Lineage (NCBI taxonomy): Bacteria > Pseudomonadati > Bdellovibrionota > Bacteriovoracia > Bacteriovoracales > Halobacteriovoraceae > Halobacteriovorax > Halobacteriovorax marinus. The sequence goes on along the minus strand of NC_016620.1, from coordinate 167,202 downwards.
GAACATATATTTTGATAAATAATCAGGTCTAACCATTTAATCTATTTCCTTAAAGAACAAAATAAAATACCATGAAGCTATGTCAGAAAAAAATAAGCCAAGTCTTAAAAACATAGACATCCTCTTCCTTTCAGTATTTGGATCGGGATTCTTTCCATGGGCCCCAGGAACTTTTGGAACTCTTGTCACCATGCCGTTCTTATTTGCATTGGGAACTCTTGGCGCTCCATTTTTCTTATACATTCCCTTTCTGGTAATTTCCACCGCTGGAGCTTGCTTTGTCACAGACTTCACGCAAAGAAAATATAAACTACATGACCCTTCATGGATAGTTATTGATGAATCTCTCGGCGTGGCCACAACATGGCTCTTTCTCCAGAATCACTCGGTGCTACATTATACAATAATTTTTGCCCTATTTCGATTCTTTGATATCGTGAAAATATGGCCAGCAAGCTATTTCGATAAGAAAGTACACCATGGTGCCGGTACGATATTAGACGATATCATAAGCGGTCTCTTTGCAGGTTTTGTCTATTTGATCATTAATGCGCTAGGCGTAATTTAAACTTACGCAACTTACGCATTTTTCTCTTGACTTACGCACCACTTACGCAAATAATTTAATATATAAACTGATTAGCAAGTTTCTCAAAACTTGAATTTTAGAATGCAAATAATCATTAATTACAAGCATTTGAATTTCAATAAAGTGGAGCTTTTTGCATAAGTTTAACCGTGCTTAAAGGCACCTAAAGTGATAGCGTAAACGAATCACACATTTCAATAATTACAATGTAGGAGTAAAGAAGATGGCTTCAAAATCAACTACCTCTTCAACAGAGGCAAACAAAACAAAAGCACTAGACCTGGCCCTTGCCACAATTGAAAAGCAATTTGGAAAGGGAGCTATCATGAAGCTCGATTCTGAAAAGAAACTTGAAAAAGTTCCGGCTATCTCAACAGGTTGTCTTGGACTAGACCTCGCTCTTGGAGTTGGTGGTATCCCTCAAGGTAGAATTATTGAAGTATACGGTCCAGAGTCATCTGGTAAAACAACTTTAACTCTTCATGCGGCAGCAGAATGTCAAAAAGCTGGTGGTACAGTTGCATTTATCGATGCTGAGCATGCACTAGATACTTATTACGCAGAAAAGCTAGGAGTCGACGTTCCTAATACACTTATATCTCAACCAGATTCTGGGGAACAAGCACTAGAAATAGCTGATATGCTTGTTCGCTCAGGTGCTGTTGACCTTCTTATCGTCGACTCTGTTGCTGCCCTTACTCCTAGAGCAGAGCTCGAAGGTGATATGGGTGACTCACACATGGGTCTTCAAGCAAGACTAATGTCTCAAGCCCTTAGAAAGCTTACAGGTTCGATTTCAAGATCAAATACAACAGTTATTTTCATTAACCAGTTAAGAATGAAAATTGGTGTTATGTTTGGAAACCCTGAAACAACTACTGGTGGTAACGCCCTTAAGTTCTACGCTTCTGTTAGAGTAGATATTAGAAGAATCGGTGCTATTAAAAATGGTGACGAAGTTGTAGGAAGTAGAACAAGAGTTAAGATTGTTAAAAATAAAGTTGCTCCACCGTTTAAGCAAATTGAATTCGACATTATGTATGGAGAAGGTATTTCTAAAACAGGTGATGTTCTTGACCTCGCTGTTGAACACGGTGTTGTTGAAAAGGCAGGAGCATGGTTCTCATACAATAATGCAAAAATTGGTCAAGGTAGAGAGAACTCAAAGAACTTCTTAAGTGAGAACAAAGATATCTTTGAAGAGATTAGAAACAAAGTTCTAGCAAAGAATGGTTTAATCACTTTAGAAGAAGAAGCTGTCGACAAAGAAACTGGAGAGATTATCGAAGAGACAGCTCCAGTAGAAAAGAAAACAAAAGCAAAGAAATCGAAGAAAACAATTCAATAATTAAACTTCTATCGCACAATAGGGCCCAGATGAATATCTGGCCCCTATTTTTCTAAATATGACTCAACTGCAAGAATCATCAACAAAGAACGCATACCTCTATATTATAAAGCTACTCACAAAGAGAGATTACTCTAAATACAAATTAGCAAATAAGCTTAAGACAAGAGGGTTTTCATCTAATCATATAGAGGAGGCTATTCAAGAGGTTGAAGACAAAGGTTACTTAAGAGAGAATGAGTATGCTATGTCCAAAGCCAAATCACTGATGCTTAAAAATAATCATCCCAATTTGATTATCTCTAAGTTATCAGAAGAGAATCTCTTCGTAAGTACACAAGAGCTAGCTGAATTATTTCAAGAGTATCGTCAAACGACGAGAGTTCAAATTGAAACGATTATTGAAAAGAAGCTAAGAACAACTAAGCTCACACCAGATCTAGACTTCTTCTCACCTTCTATACAAAAGATTATTAGACACTGTCTTTCTAAAGGACATGACCTAGATGAAGTGAAAGAGACTTTCTCCAACATCAAGAATCTCTCTCAGTAACTCATTAATCCGAATCTCAGTTCACACTCAAAATTATTTATGTTAAATTTTTAATGAACAAAGGATTATTATGAATTTAGCTAAAGTACTCTTACTCATTTTTACTATTTCTCTATTTTCTTGTAAGAAAAAGGATGACTCTAATACCTTAAATGTCTCAATTTCGGGTGAGATCTCTACACTAGACCCAGCAAATAGTTACGATACAATTTCAGCGTCTATCGTTTACCAAGGCTATGAACCTCTATATGAGTACCACTATTTAAAGAGACCCTATACTATTCAACCACTTTTAGCAGAAGCGATGCCTATCATTGAAGACAATGGAAGAAAGTATACAATCAAAATCAAAAAGAATATTCAATATCATGATGACCCTGCTTTCAAAGGAAAAGCAAGATTTGTAAAAGCAGAAGATTTTATTAATCAAATCAAAAGGCTGGCCTACTTACCAACTAATAGTAATGGATGGTGGCTATTTGATCAAAAAATCAAAGGATTGAATGACTTTAGAAACTCTGTAGGAAGAGATTTTGAGAAATTTAAAACGACAAAAATAGAAGGCCTAAAGGCAATCGATGACCACACTCTTGTCATTGAGTTAAATGAAAGTTACCCACAAATGCTCTACACATTAGCAATGAGCTTCACTTCACCAATGCCTATTGAAGCAATTGAGATGTATGAGAATAACTTAAACGATAAAATTATAGGAACTGGTCCATTTAAATTAGATTCTTGGACATCATCTACAAAATTAAGACTTATAAAGAATGAAAACTATCGAAAAGCTTTTTATCCTGGGCAAGGCGATAGAATTGCAAACTCAAGGAATCTACTAAAGGACTCAGGAAAGGTTATTCCTTTTATTGATAAGGTTGAATACAACGTCTATAAAGAAGCACAAACAAGATGGCTTAACTTTAAGGCCAAGAAGATCGACTTTCTAATCATTCCTAAAGACAATTATAGTTCAGCTGTTGATCCAAATGGGAATCTTACAAAAGAACTTCAAGAAGAGAATATAAAGTTACAAATTTTTCCAACTCTTACTTATTGGTGGCTATCATTCAATATGCAAGATCCATTACTTGGAAAGAATTTAAATCTAAGAAAGGCGATCGCGCATGCTATAGATGTTGAAAGATATATCAAAGTATTTACTAATAATATTGGACAGAAATCTAACTCGATTTATCCTCCAGGAATTCCAGGGTACGACCCATCTGCTCAATTACCTTATGAATATAATCTAGAAAAGGCACGTGAGTTCTTAAAGAAAGCAGGCTACCCAAATGGTAAGGGTCTTCCAACACTCACTTACGATGTAAGAGGTGTTAGTGCTACAAATAGACAACAAGCGGACTTTGTTAAATCAGAACTCGGTAAGATAGGCATCAATGTTCAGGTCGCTCTTAACAACTTCCCAGCATTTCTAGAAAAAGCAAGACAAGGAAAACTACAATTCTGGCAAGATGGATGGGCCCTAGATTATCCAGATTCAGAGAATGTTCTTCAGCTTCTAATATCAAAGAACCATGCTCCTGGGCCAAACTCAACGTTCTACTCAAATAAGGAATTTGATAAGCTCTTTAATAAACTAAAAGTTATGCCAAACGGACCTGAGAAGATTGAGGTTATGAAGAGAATGGAGGAGATTATTATCCACGATTTACCATGGGTAATGCAGTACTATTCTAGGAACTACATCCTTTATCATGACAGGCTAAATAACTATCGTCACTCTGACCTGATCTATAATAATTTTAAATATCTAAGACTTAATCAAAAATAGCTAAGCGCTCGAAAGGGCGCTCACTTGCTTAAGAAAATCGGCAAAAAGCTCCACATCCCCTCTACCAGAGGGGTTTTAAAACTTGATCATTTTAGTATCTAAGCATTTCTAACGATGAGTAGTTATGACCAATTGTTATTGGTTAACCTGCTACTTAGGAATGGAAATGAAAAAGATAAACCTGCAAATTATCGCCATTGTAATTTTTATGTTTACTGCAAGCATGGGCTTTGCCAGAGACTTTATAATCTTCAGCATCGTTCAAGACTTACCAATGGGCTATCAAAATGAAACTGTTAATAAGAACTTCTATGTGAATATTGGAAGTGAGCAGGGAGTAGACCTCGGTACGACACTTGATGTTTATAGAACAATTTCAAGACTAGACCCCTATGAAACAAAACAGCGCTATCAATACCAAGTTAAAATTGGAGAATTAGAGGTTCTTCATACTGAAAAAGATACTGCGATTGCTACTCTTAAAGAGTCTAATATTGGTAAAGACGCAAAGGTTTATGATATTGGCGGCTTTATGATTGGCGACAAGGTAAACGTTAAAGTTAAATAACTTTCTTTGTTAAAGAGTGTAGGACGGCCCTGCGCTCTTTCACTAAAGCAATCATCTTATTAATTGCTCCAACAGACTTCTCTAACTTTTCAATTATTTTTGGATCAACTTCTTCTCCATCATTTGATTGGAGATTTCTTAAGGCAACATTTCCCATTCCTTGAGCAACCACAATATGATTACTAAGGTCATGTAAAAACTTTCTCTCTGCCATTGCTAATTCTTCAACTGATGTTTCCATACCGACTCCTAAGCTAAATCATAGCACAACAGTTAATTTGGAAAACTAATTTTTTTCAATTCAGTAGACTGAATTAATTTAGTATTAAGGCTAAGACTTAGAACATCCTCAATTTCTAAGAATAAGAGATACTCTTCCCCTATGGAGAATGTTTCTCTAGTTCGAACATTTATTTTATTTATCTTCTCGCCCTTAAAGAATCCTCTAAAATGAAACTCATATCCACATAACTTATTTGTTTTAACGACTTTCTCGCACACAGATATAACAATTACCTCATTCAAAACTTTCTCCCATTTCCTTTTCTCGGGGAGATATATTAAAATTAAGGATAAACTTTCATTTTATAAGTTCTCTAAATTAAACCAGAGCTTAATTAGGATTAATAATTCATGACAATTAAAAGAAATATTCCTGCGCTACTTTTACATAAATACAAAACAAACTCCCAATCAAAGTCAATCGGTTGGATTAAGAATGGGAAAGTTACAACTTTAAATACTCACGAGTATTACGAATGTATTGCCAAGATAGCGACTGCACTAGAGGAAGTTGGCCTAAGGTCTAATGATAAAGTTTCAATACTAGCTGACACTTCCCATATCTGGCACCTCTATGATCTATCTTGTCTGTGTCTGAATGCTACAGTAGTTCCTATCTATCCTACTTATACTGATGAAGAGGCTGAATATATTGTTAACCACTCTGAATCTAACGTACTGGTCATCGACTCAGAAAAACAACTTTCAAAAATTTCAAACGTAATCTCTCAGTTAACGACCCTTAAAACTCTTATCATCCTCACTGAGATTAAAAATCAAGAACTCATTCAAAAGTGTAGTAAGTACACTAAGATCTATACCCATACTGAGCTACTAGAAAAAGGAAAGCTCATTACCTTGGATAAGCCTAATAGACTTGAAGAGCTTATAGATAGCGTGCAAGATAATTCTCTAGCTTCTATTGTCTACACTTCTGGAACGACTGGACAACCCAAGGGAGCGATGATTCGCCATAATGCTTTTTGGTCTATGTTACAAAATGTGAAGTCGGGTCTTGGGCACAATATAAATGAATCAGATAGATTACTGACATTTCTACCTCTCTCACATGTTTTAGGTAGATGCGATTCTATGCTCAATCTATCACTAGGAATTGAGAATATATACGCAGAAAGTATTGATAAACTTGTCGACAATATCTCTGTTGCCCAGCCTACAGTTATGATCTCAGTTCCAAGAATTTTTGAAAAAATTTATTCTAAGACCCAAGATACAATTGAAAAAGAAAGTTTCATAAAGAAGAAGCTCTTCTCTTGGGCAGAGTCTATTTCTGGTGAGTACTTTGACTATCTGGATAGGGATCAATCTCCTCCAAGTAAAGTTTTGATAGCAAGAAACCTCGCTTACCAAACAGTATTTTCAAAAATATATAACCGCTTTGGTGGAAAGATACGCTTCTTTGTTTCTGGTGGCGCTCCCCTAGGTGTAGATATTATTAAATTCCTCAGATGCGCAAACCTTACTGTTCTCGAAGGATATGGCCTAACAGAGACTATTGCCCCATGTTGCGTAAATCCAGTATCTAAGCAAATGCCAGGGACTGTTGGTCTTCCACTTGGAGACACTCAATTCCAATTCGATGATGATGGAGAAATACTGGTTAAATCCTCAGGGCTCTTTAGTGGATATTATAAGAATGAAGAAGAGACGCAGAAGGCCTTCAAGGATGGTTGGTTTAGAACCGGTGATATTGGCTCATTAAATAGTAGCGGATATCTTCAAATAACAGACAGAAAGAAGGATATCATCATCACATCGGGCGGGAAGAATGTCGCGCCACAAAAAATTGAGAATCTACTAAAAATAAGAAAGTATATTACTCACTTTATGGTTGTCGGAGACAAGAGGAAGTTTCTCACTGGCGTTGTTGGTATTGAAAAGGAGTCTTTCCTAGAAGTTCTCCCTGCTCTCGATCTGCCAAGCAATGTTGATATTGAAGAACTCTCAAAAAATCAGGGAGTTATCAATCTTATTAAGGAAGATATCGAAAGCGTCAACAAGGAGCTTGCTAGCTTTGAGACAATAAAGAAGTTCTATATTGCCCCCATAGAGTTCACTCCAGAATCGGGGCTCATCACACCATCTTTAAAGCTTAAGAAGAAAGAGATTTTAAAAAGGTTTGATAAAGAGATCGACGCATTGTATAACTAATGGTAACTTTGACATTACGTTAGAAATATCATATTTAGAAATATCCATATATTTAATTAAACGGAGATACATATGGCCAGAATTACAATTGAAGATTGCTTGGAAAGAGTTGAAAACAGATACGAGCTTGTTCACCTGGCAGTAAAAAGAGTTAAGCAACTTAGAGAAGGTTCTGAATCATTAGTAAGAAGCAAGAACAAAGAAGTTGTTACTGCACTTAGAGAGATTGCGGCCGGTAAAGTTAAGCACGCTCCAGTTAGTGAGTACGATTCTGACGAATTCTAATAATTTCTAAAATTATATATAAAAAAAGGGAGCTTAATTGCTCCCTTTTTTTTATCTCTTCTTTTTAAATGCTATCTTTAAGACTTCATCAAAATGCTCTACTGGGTAGAACTTAAGCCCCTTTCTATGTCTGTCAGGAACTTCTTTTAAATCCTTTTCACAATCTTTCGGAATAATAACTTCTTTAATTCCCGCTCTCTTTGCTGCAAGAACCTTCTCTTTAATTCCTCCGACAGGAAGGACTTTTCCAGTTAAGCTTAACTCTCCAGTCATCGCCAACTGTGGTCTAATCTTCTTATTAGTAGCTAAACTATAAAGTGCCAAGGCCATTGTTATACCTGCACTTGGCCCATCTTTTGGTGTCGCTCCAGCAGGTAAATGTAAATGAACTTCGTGCTCAGAAAGATAATCCTCTGGCATTTCTTCATCTGCATCTTTTTTAGTTCTCTTCTTAGGCTTTTTACTAAGTTCTGCTTCAATTTCATCTTGAAGGATTTTCTTAACGTAGCTATAGGCCAAGTTTGCAGACTCATGCATTACGTCTCCCAACTGACCAGTTAACTTAAATCCACCTTTTCCAGAAAGTGGTAAAGTCTCGATAAAGAGAATTTCTCCACCAAAAGATGTCCACGCTAGACCTGTTACTACACCTGGTTTAACTGCTTTCTGTGCAACATCACTTTGATAGCGTGCACTTCCAACAAGTTTCTCTAGGTCTGCAGGAGAAGGAGAAAACTTCTTCGCCTTTCTCTTAGCATTCACTTTAAGAAGAGCTGCTTTTCTACATAGCTTAGCTACGTATTGCTCCATAATCCTTACACCAGGCTCTCTAGCATAATCAGAAATTAGCTTCTTTAATACAGAAGCTGATAAAGAGAAATCACTCTTCACTAGACCGTGCTTCTTAAGCTGCTTAGGAATTACCCACTTTGTTGCAATTGAAACTTTCTCTTCAATCGTATAACCACTTAGCTCAATGACTTCCATTCTATCCAATAGAGGCTCAGGAATATCACCTAAGTAATTGGCCGTAGCAATGAAGAGAACTTTTGAAAGATCAAAAGGTATATCTAGATAGTTATCGATAAAAGTTGAGTTCTGCTCAGGATCTAAAACTTCAAGTAGCGCAGAAGCAGGATCACCTTGGAAAGATTGACCAAGCTTATCGATTTCATCCAGCATGATAACAGGATTATTAACTTCTACTCTCTTCAATGCCTGAATGATTCTACCTGGCATTGCTCCAACGTATGTTCTTCTATGACCTTTAATTTCTGCTTCGTCTCTCATTCCACCAAGACTAAAGCGATAGAACTTTCTTCCAAGTGCCTCAGCAACACTTCTACCTAGTGAAGTCTTACCAACACCAGGAGGACCAGAAAGACATAGAATTGTTCCGTCGTATCCTGGCTTTAATTTTCTCACGGCTAAAAATTCTAAAATTCTTTCTTTAGCTTTCTCTAAACCGTAATGATCTTTTTCAAGGATCTTTGCTGCCATAGGCATATCAACTTTATCATCTGTTGATTTATCCCATGGTAGGTCCAACATCCAATTAATATAAGTTCTAGCAACGTTATATTCTGGAGAAGAGTCAGGAATAACTTCTAATCTATCTAGCTCTTCATTTATAGACTTCACTGTATCTTCAGGAAGATTGGCCTCTTCTATTTGCTCGCGCATTCTTTTTAAGTCACGAGACTTCTCATCCTCATCCATTCCAAGTTCGGATCTAATGACCTTTAACTGCTCTCTTAAAAAGTATTCTCTTTGATACTTATTAACTTTATCATTAACTTCATCAGAGATTTTCTTCTGAATATCAGCCACATCTTTTTCTCTTTTTAAGTAAACTAAGAGCTTTGCAAATCTCTTCTTTACAACAAGAGTTTCTAAGAAGTCTTGAGCCTCTGGAATATCTAGTGAAATTGCAAATGCGACTAAGTCAGCAAGAGCACCTGGCGAAGGAGGATTAAGCATAGCAAGCTTCATCTCTTCGTTGAAGTATGGATTGATCTCACTTAATTTCTTAACTTGGTTAATAACCGATCTAGTGTAAGCATCAAGCTCTTCATCAGTTTCTAAAATATCTTCGAAAACATCAATCTTAGTTAAAATAAGAGGTGCCTCTTGAGAAATATTTGATGCTCTATATCTCTTAATCCCATGAACTAAAATATTCACAGAACCATCTGGTAACTTTAATTTCTTAACGACTTTACAGAGCACACCGACTTTATAGATATCTTTAGATGAAATCTCTCTCGACTCTAAGTCTAACTCTTCTTCTGGAACAAATTGTCCAGACTCATCCTTTAAGTCTGACTTAACAAGATTGAGAGCAATGTAACCAGTCTTTAATAATTGTTCATCTAGCTCTGGTGTAAATTTATCTTCTGTTAAAATAATTGGTGCAATCATCCCTGGAAAAATAGGGCTATTCATAATTGGGATAATAACAACTGACTCAGGGAAAGTTGTTTCATCCATATCGCTCGGTCTAATTTCGACCTGATAATCATTTTCATGATCTGACATGATGTCTCCTTAATTATTTAATATCAAAAACCAGTCTACCTGGTGAATTCAAGTAGAAGATATCGACATTTACAACTTTGTTAAATGTAATCTCTACTGAAAGTGAATCTTTGCTTATAGGAAAGAATTTAATGTCTTCAACGAACTTACTTTTTCCAAATGAGTCCGCCATTGACTTGATGGTTGTATCAAATAGGTCTATATAGAGTTTCTTCTCACTAGAAGAAATATTCCCATAGACTCTAGGTATCTCTTTCGTTTCAAAATCAAGTACGACTCTCTCATACCCTCTTTTTTCAGTGTAAGAGTGTCTTACGGCCTTAAGAGAAGACTTACGCTTAGGTCCACCATTGTGGAAAATACCGCTATCAAAATATACAGATTTCTTTGTACCTGAAACTCGACGAATCCTCTCCCCCATTAAATCTTGAGCGAAAGAAGTAATTGATAAACTTAAAATAATAATTGAAAAAATCCATTTTCTCATAATGTAATTTCCTAATGAAATCAGTCATTAACACTATAATATTATGATACTTATAGAACAGGAATCCAAGTGATTTTATTCAACTATCTTAGAAGAATTGAATTTTATAGATAAAAGCATAAAAATTGCGACCAAAGTCAGTGACGCGAGTGGTCCATTCCCTGGAGGTGATGAGTTATCAACATAAAGTACTGACCCACAAGCAAGACCTAGGGAGTCTTCTTTCTTTACTGACTTTCTAAGTGTCTCAGCACTTGAGCCAACAACATTTCCTGTAACTTGATACGTTGAGCTTGCATCAAGACAGCTACTATTATCAGTAAGCTCCCCATAATTCTTTTCGCTCACCGGTAGATAATCAGTACCAACCTTTTCGACTAACCTAGTTGTTATAAAATAAAAGTGTCTACTTTCATTATAATTATATCGTCCTGTAGAAAAGATATTCGCAACAACGCTTGTTCCATATAATTGATCAATATTATGTGGAGCAATTTTTAAAGAGTATTGATTCTTAGTTCTATCTGCATAGAGAGGTAAATTTAATTTTACATCTACATTGTAGTTTCCATTTTCATCAACATCAATTGGAGCTCCAAGATTTGGATAAACAGAAGGAGTCATAAAATCATCATGATCCAAAGTTGTAACAATTCTTAGTGGAGAGAAGAATGGCTGTGTATGAACTTGTACTTGTAGATAGAGTGATTTTCCAGGAAAGTACGTATAAAGATCATATAAAGACAGATCTAGGTTGTACTCATCTTCTACATCGTCAAACTTTACTGTCCCTGCATCTATTCTAGAATTAAAATAACCGACACTTGAGCTACCTACATAGTAATTATTAATGTCAGAAGAGACGAGAGAAATGTCATAGCTACTTCCTTTCGCCCTATTATAATCACCAGGAACATCAAGCCCACATCTTATCGAAACTGTTCCTACATTTATATTCTTATTTGAAGAGTTTACTTTTATTCCATAAGGATTTCCTCTATCACTTCCAAAGCAGCGCTGAAAGAAAGAACCCTTATAGTCCTGATTCGAATCACAGTAATCCTTCTTGGCCACACTATAATAGTTTGGAAGTGAACCCAAGTTATTAAGAGGTTCAGTATAAAGGAAGTAAGTATCATTTAAAGGTAGGTTACTAATTGTAAAATCACCATTTGAATCACTTACTGCGGCAGAGACAATCTCCCCTGTTTGTAAACTAAATGCAGTAACGTGAGCTCCAAAAACAGAGAGAGCATCCTTACCTCCAGCAACTGTTCCGCTTATTGTTCCAAGAGTTGAAGATCCGTAGAGGTATCTAATTCCACTATCATCATCTCCATGCAACGTTGCCTGTCCCTTTCTAAGCTCATAATACATAGATGATTCAATGACCTGACTATGACCCATTCCAAGTAGATGTCCCATTTCGTGTGTAAGCACATTTCCTAAGTATTCTGTATCTAGATTATTAGATGAAAATGTATAAATAGAATCATTGAGAATGATATCTGCTTCATGAATATATGTTGTATTTGAATTAACTATGTACTGAGTGACCGCAACGATTGAGGAATCACTAAAGAACTCATCATCACTTTGAAAGTAAATATCATTACGACCACTAACCGCGCCGTCGTTGCTAGTCACAAGATTAACTTGATTACTAACTCTCGAAGACCACTCGGCAACTGAACTTGTTACGATGCTATTTACATCTATACTGGATAAGTCTGGCGTTGATGTTGAAAGAAAAAGATTTATATTCTTTGAAGAACTCCACTTAATGATCTCACCACTTTCTGTTCTATTAATTACATACGAGTGCGCAGTAGCACTGAAGAAAAATATTAATGTAATTAATAGTCTATTCATTACTTATGGCCCTTAGACCTTCTTATTGTATAGACAGAAATCGCCCCCAATAAAGAGAAGAGAACAACGATCCAAATTGGATTAGAGGACTGCGATGCCTCTTTCGTTGAGTCGAGTTCGACTTGTGCTGGCCCTCTTTCGACACTAGCAGGGAAGCGACCAGACTTATTTTTTTCAACAACCTCTTTTTGAACTGGAATATTTACGAATTTATCTGATTTAACTTTTTGAAGATCTGCACCAAATTTTCTTATTAGAGCAGAGTCAAAATCATTTTCTGTAATTCTTCCTAGGGACGGGTGCTTTGGAAATACAGAAGATTGATAAAATTCTCCATCCTCTGTTTCTATAATTTTATACTTCCCCATGCCTAGGCCTTTTACGGCGTAACCCATTGAAGTTTTCTTCAAAATTAAAAGGGCTTCTTCATTTGGTTTAAAGCTTGGTGCTCCAGAAACTCTATAGTCTAGATCTTGCCACTTTCCACCAGGATAAATAACTTTAAAGTTATTCTTGTTGATAATCTCACTTTGCTTTATTCCAATACTCTCAACAATTTTAAATGTCGCTTCAGTAATTATTCTATCATTAGAGACTTTCTTATATTCAAGACTTGAGAACTTCGCTCTTAAGACACCGTTCGCATCTTCAAGCTGCTTGTCTAGTGATAGAGGAATGAAAGTTGTGGAAAACACACTCACATTTAGAAAGAGAAATAGTATTAGAAATTTTTGAAACATAGTTTTGTCCTAAGCTTTACCCTATCTATATTATCGGGTATTTCTGACAAAACTTTACAAATTTACTCAACTTAAGTGTCTGCTAAACCATTGAAAACTTATTCAAAAATCTGAATTTCGTCCACAAAATCTGAAAAATGCTCATTTTCATCGACTAAAATGACTGTATTTCCTTTTGTACAGAGATCTTGAACAAACTCACCCAAGCGCAAGATCTCCCTTCTAGAAAGGCCAAAAGATAGGTCTTCAAAAATAATAAGTGAATTCTCAACCTTACTTTGAAGCTCTGACAAGAGCTTAAGTCTTTGCTTCTCTCCACCAGAAAGTGAGCTTAGAGGTCTATCTAAACTCAAGTAGTCTAGGTTTAAAAGTTTAAGATATTCCCAAATCCTCTTCCCCTTCGGTGTTAATTTTAAATTTCCAAGCACCTCACTCATAGGAAGATTAAATGTTTCATGGACAGTGTGATACCCATCTGAAATCGTTGCAATAAATGGTTTTAGCTTCATTCCATTACAGTCATCACACATTAACTGAACATCTTCCAAAAACTGCATATCTATATTTAATACACCTCGCCCTTCACATGTCGTACATTTACCTAAGTCCGAATTAGGAGAGAAGTGCCCGTCCTTTAAATTTAAATTCTTTGAAACCGGAAGAGATGCGAAATGCTTTCGAAGGTAAGGAGCAAGTCCAATCATTGTGCCTACTGTGGATCTCGAGCTCACCTTATTAAATTTTGCATTAAGAACGAGTACTCTTTGAAAATCGAAGAGATTTTTAGGTCTTTTAAACTGTACTTCTTTTGATGTAATTTTCTCTAGCCCAAGAACTTCACTTACAATATTGGCCAAGGCCTCAATATAAATATCTTTTTTGCCAGAGTAGCTTTTTCCCTTAACTTGAGTCACACCATTTGAAGCAAAGCTGATCTCTTTATTTTCTATATTGTTAAAACTAACACCGCTAATTACTGTCCTCTTAAGCTTTCTCTTTTCAATTTCTGCGATTCTTTCTAGCTTTTCTTTCTTAAACTTCCCTTGATAAGTAATCTCACCACCAAGATGTCCTGCACCAGGGCCCATTAAGATCAACTCATCACACTTACTCTGTAAGTAATCATTATGATCAACAAGAATAATGGTATTCTCAGCTTTTTTTAGTTTCTGTAAATATTTAAAGAGAACTTTTACTTCAGTGGAGTCTAGTGAAAGGCTCGCCTCATCAAGTATGAAAAGAGAACCTGAACCTTCGAACGATAAATATTTGACTAAAAGAATTTTCTGGTAATCATTAATAGAGAGGCTCTTCACTTTATCTTGTAACAAGAGTCCTCCTAAGCCAAGGTCTAGAGCTACCTTTAGAGTTCGATCAATAGTAGAAATTATTTTTTTTACTTCATTCCAATTCTCAAACTCATCCTTAATGCTCTTTATATTCTCTATAAATTCAGAAAGTTCATTAAAATTGAAGAGTAAAATATCTCTTAGTGAATACTTTTTAATCTCAGGAATTCTTACCTTTAAAAGATCACTCTTAAGTCTTGTTCCACTACACTCCTCACAAAGTACTTCTGTCTTAAGTGAACGAATCAATATTCTTACATTCTTCTTATATCTCTTTGACTCTAAGTAATCATAGAGCTCAAATAATCCACCATATTGCCCAGAACCATTTTCAAGAAAGTTCCATACCTTCTTCTGATTTAAATCTTTAAACGCAACAGTGACATCTATACCATTTTTCTTTGCCTCTCTAAGCATTACCGGCCCTATATGAGAAAAGCGCGAATATGTTAGAAAGTTTACAGCACCCTCTTTAAGAGAGAGTCGGTCATCTTTAACAATTTTGGACCTATCGTACTCTAAATTACGTCCATGACCAGAACACCTCACACAAGCTCCCAAGGGAGTAAATGGAGAAAAATTCGATGGCGAAGTAATTTTTATATTTTCCTTTTCTCCACATTTTCGGCACTGCTTATTCTTACTAATTGTGAATGCTTGCTGAAGTCCAAGAGAGGGAATAAAAACAAGTATTGAACCATCCACTTCGGATAGGCCCAACTCCGAAAGCTTCTTTGAAACACTTTCAATCTTAGAAGTTCTTATTCTAAAAAGCTCCCAGTAGGGATCACTTTTTTCAAATTCCCCAACAGTCTCTTTAAAAGATCTTGCCGGGTAGAAGCCTTCACCATGAATTTTTAAGTAGTCATCAGATGCTAAGAAGAAGTGAATAATTTCTTTATCACCCAACTCCTGATCATAAAGGAAATCTTTGACACCTCTTACGGTTACAGAAGACTCCAGAGGAATGTGATGAGATGAACAATAACTTTTCCCCAAATAGAAAAGCATTTTAGAGAGAACATCCCCAATCCCCATTAAATCAAAAGCACTAGGCCTAGAACCAACTACTGGATTATTTTGAGCGAGTCCCCAAACCGGAAGAACAGGAAAAATCTCATCAACATCTGCAGACTGAGGAATATCCCAAAAGAACTTAACATCATTTGGAAATGAATTCATGAAGCGTCTTTTAGACTCAGTAAGAATAGCATGAAAAACCAAAGATGATTTTCCTGAACCAGAAGGACCAGCAATACACGTAATAGAATTCAAAGCAAAGCGAACATCAACATCTTTTAAATTATGAGTTCTCGCTCCCTTAATAGTTATATGAGTATGGTTCATTGCCTACAAATAAAAAAGGCCCACATTGTGGGCCCTTCAAAGTATAAATTATAAAATTTATTAACGCTTTGAGAATTGGTACTTCGCTCTTGCACCTTTAAGACCGTATTTCTTACGTTCAACCTTTCTAGGGTCTCTTGTAAGGAATCCAGCTGCCTTAAGTTCTCCTCTTAAAGAAGGATCAACTTTTAAGATTGCTCTTGCGATTCCAAGTCTAACAGCACCTGCTTGACCAGTAGTTCCACCACCATAAACATTAATATTAATGTCATATTTGTCAGCAAGCTTTACTAAGTTTAAAGGTTGAGTAACAACGTATCTGTTAGTCCCTTTATCAAAGTATTCTTTGAATTCTCTTTTATTAACTGTAATTTTACCAGAACCTTCTTTTACATAGACTCTAGCAACAGAGGTCTTTCTTCTTCCTACAGCATGTGCATCGTAAGTTTTACCTTTAGTAGCCATTGCAATTCCTCTCAATTATTTAATTTCTAAAGCTACTGGTTGTTGTGCTTCGTGAGAGTGTGTCTCACCAGCGAAAACCTTAAGCTTAGTTAGTTGTTTTCTACCTAAAGAATTTTTAGGAAGCATACCTTTAACAGCATTCATAAGAATCTGCTCTGGCTTTCTCTCTAATTGCTCTTTAGCTGTTCTAGATTTTAATCCACCAATGTGATTAGTGTGCCAATAGTAAACTTTGTCATCCCATTTAGCACCTGTAAACTTAACTTTATCAGCGTTGATCACTACAACAAAGTCACCAGAATCAGTATGTGGAGTATATTTAGGACTGTTTTTCCCTCTCAGGACATTTGCTATTTCAGTCGCAAGTCTTCCAACAACTTTATCTTGAGCATCTATTAGATACCACTTTTTGTCTGCGTCAGCTGGCTTCAATACAAAAGACTTCTGCGTGTACATAAAACTACCTTCCAAGTAAAATATATTACTGCAATATGTTATTTTCTTATTACTCAAAACACGAGTGTTCAACCTTATACTGGATTATTGGGCCACTAGTCAAGAGTTAAAATCGAACTCTTCAAAAATAATGGTAATAAAATACAGAGAAAACAATGGATATTTAGAAGAACCCTATAGAAAGGTGAAATCTTCCAAAACTCTCACGCCCTTGTGCGTCTCGTCTAAATCTCCTCGTTTTCACACCATAGTCAAAATCTAGTGATCCCACAGGAGTAATGTATTTCAAAGTTAGCCCAACAGCACTTCGGAGCTTAAGTGGTTGAAATTTATCTACAAAAACTCGACCAGCATCCAAGAAAGGCCCCATAACAAACGTATCAGTAACTGAATATCTTGCCTCAAACTTTAGATTAGCAAAGTAGGCCTTATCTCTAATAACGGTATCGCCAATATCAGTATCATTTAAGAGGATATTTATTTCGTCTTCTGCAAATCCCCTTACGATATCAACACCGTTTAATCTAAATACCTTAATTGATGGAATATAGCCTTCTGTTTGAATATTTCCATCGGCATCTAAGATAGGATTTCCAAGAGCGTCCACTTTTGTCTGGTTAGCGAAGTTCTTCTGAACTCCCCAGCTAGCGCTCAGGGCAAATACAAAGTTACCCATTGGATAATAAAATCTATTCCTAGAAACTAATTTGTAATAATTCACCTTTATAGTGTCATTATCCATAGAGCCAAAGAACTTATTGGCAAACTCTACAGATAAACTAAAAAAGCTTCCTCTTCTAGGTGAGATAGGGTCATCTCTAAAGTCCAGTGAAACACCTGGAGTGATACCACCAATATTAAAGTCATCATTATTAATATCGCTGGTAGCATCATATTGATTAATCCTCTCCCACTGATACTTAAGTGATGCAGAAAAGAAATCATTGAACTTCTTTGAAAGAGTCGGAGAAATTCGAAGTCGATCAGCATCAAATTCATAGTAGCGCTTTCTCTCAACAGAAAACCCTAGGTCTGCCTCAAGCTTTTTCCCAAAGAGCTCTGGAACAAAGTAAGGCTCCGTTAAGTTCCCTCTCAAATAGAACTCTAGCATATCCTTTTCCTCAGAACGTCTTCTGGCATCGAAGGCCCTATAGCTATCCCTTCTATTCACCTGAGCTCGAAGTGTTCCAATTCTATTCATGCCACCAATATTGTTATAATTTGTACCTACAGATACTTTATAACCAATATCCGTTCTATATCCAGGAGCGAAGAAAGCTGTTCCAAAGTCCTTTTCCTGAACTTGAATCAAGAGATTATAATTCTTGGTTTCTTTATCAAAGAGGGGTTTAATTTCAATGCTTGAGAATAAACCAAGTGAAGTCAGCCTATTCTTTAAGTCCTGGACTTTCTCCGGAGTTAAAATTTCACCTTGAGAAAATTCCATCTCTCTCTCTATTACAATCCTCTTTGTTTTAGAGTATCCAGAAATAAGAGCATCATTGAATGTTACTTTATCGCCTAGATTAATATCGATATTTAAATTCGCAATTGTGAAGCTGGGGTCATACATTAAAACATCTTTAGACTTCAACTTATTTGCTACTGCGAAGAAGTAACCTTTTGACTTTAGAAACTGTACTGTTTTATCAATATCACTATCAACCTCAAGCACATTTACTGGTTTATTCTTCTTATTTGTTAAAAGCTTGCGAATATCATCCCTAAAAACAAGAGGAACACCATTAAAGCTCACTCGCTCCAGATTGGCCTTCTGTCTCTCTTTTATTCGATACTCAATATCAACTCTCGTTCTTAATTTATTGTACGTAATTCTAGGTTTTGAAACATCTACTTGAACGTAACCGCTTCTAAGATATTTCTCTCTTAATAAAGAAGAGAAACTATTTACGTAGTTTAGATCCAAGAATCCTCGTGTGGCCAAAACCGTCGAATTGTCATAGTAATGCTTTCGAATTTCTTCAATTGAGAAATCAATATTTCCAACAAAGGACAGAGAGTTAGTAATTATTTTTATCCCTTCATGAATATTGAAGAAGTAATTAATAAAAGACTGTCCATCCTTATCTGTTCCCAGGTTTCTATAAACGGATACATCTGTATTAAAAATACCTATATTCTCATACATCTTTACAACGAGAGTTCGCAGATCCTCTTCCGAGAAGGCTCCAAGGTTAGACTTAATGCTCTCTTTTAACCCCAGGAGAATCTCTTGATGAGTGAAGATATTATTACCATGAAAACTGAAACTATTCTTATCACCAAGATCGATCTTCACTCTTAGCTTAACGAAGCTATCATTGATGACTTCTGGCTCAAGCATTGAGACCGTACTAGAGAAATATCCTTGATTAAATAAATCTGCGGCAAGCCTCTCCACCTCAAACTTTAAATCTATTTTATTCCACACTTTATTTTGAAACTTATTAAAGCGTCTAGAGATGAGTGAGATTGTTCCCTTAGGACTTTTTGATACAACTTCAATATCTCGTACTTTTGTAAACGAACCTGTCGTCACCTTAAACTCTATAGAAACTCGATAATCCTTCTCAGAAGTTTGAAGTTTAATTGAAGCGTTTGTGTATCCTCTTTCAACAAAATAATTCAACACCTGCTCTTTTGCCTTCTCAAGAACATCTTTCTTATAGAATGATCCCTCAGACAACCCGACAAGTCTCTCAATGGCCGTAGTGTCAACTTCTGTTAAATGAAGAATTTTAAAGCTTTCTACTTTCTTGTAGAATGAAATATTGATATTTAATTTACTATCTTCAGTATTGAATGAAAGTTTTGAAATAGAATTATCGTAGAGAACTAAATTTAAATAATCTTTAATTGCTGAAGAATCTAGTCCTCCATTTATCTTAGACTCTAAATCAGAGCGAACATCTAAGCACTTAGCCTCAGTTCCTGTACAACTAAGATCGAAGGTCTCTATTGTTCTAGCTGATACACTAGAAAGAGAGATTAAAATGAATGAGGCCAAAAGAATCTTTAGTAAGTCCATTGAATCTTTACGTCCACACCAAATGATTTTGGTTCTTTAGATTGCTCTTCATTGGTAGAGTTTATTTCATAAACTCCCTCAAGTGAAACATTCTTTAAAATATTATAGTTAATATTCATCTCCTGCTTTTGCTCAGCACTTCCACCGACAGTACTCGCCAGCGATAGATCTACATTTCTACTAATTTTTTTCTCAAGCTTTATTTTAGTCGCACTTTTATAGCGACCCGACCTACTTTCAGAAACGCCAGATTTTCCTTTTAAAAGTGAGGATTCATTTTCTTCAAACTCTGGGAGAACACTTAGTTTCAATCCGAGATTAGAATTAAGGCCCTGATTTTTTAGTAATTGGTCAAAGAGAAGTGTTCCAATACCAAGTGTAGTAGCTGATCTTCTTTCCTTTTCTTCTAATTGATCCGAAACCTCTGAAGTGAATCCCAAGGTTAGTAAACTGAAAATATCTTCTTGATTTAAGAAAGGATCGGACGAAATATTTAACTGAGGGTTATTGGCTAGACCATAAACGTCTAAGTTAACAGTATATTGATTTACAGAACTACTACTCGTAAAGTTTAACTCAGGAACCAATCCCTTATCCTCACTAAAGACAATTGTTCCTTCTTTTAGAATAAACTCATTTCCTTTGAATAATAATTTACTCAACCCTGGAACAACCTCAATAACTCCATTCACCGTTGGTTTATAAAGTTTTCCTCTAACCCTTCCATTTCCAAGAAGTCTTAAATCAGTTAGTAAGTTTCTTACAACGATTGGCTTATCAAAATTTATAGATAAATCTAAGTCGAAGAGATCAAACTTATTATCAAATTTATTTTCGGGCACATACTTAGTCGTCACACCTGAGCCAGAAACACTTGGCGGAGTTAGGTCTTGTAATTCATCATTAATTGTTCCATTTAAAATAGTGACACTACCATTTAATAAGTATGGAAATTCATTACCTTCAATTTTTGCGAGACCAGAAGCAAGAACACCACTCTTCTTAAATAAAGGAATATAGCTATTCGTAAATGAAAGACCTAAATCTATTTGAGGATAAGGCAGTACAAATTTAACAAAACCCTTTGTCTCAATATCACCTTTACCAAATTGCCCAGTCAACTTATTAATCATTAAGCTATTTTGTTCAAATACGATATTAAAATCAATATCAGAGAATGAGCTCGGAATACCTAAGATATTTAAGAAGATTTTCTCTCCATTAAAGACATGATCAAAGACAAGATTATCAATGTCACCATTAATACTTCCAGCTCCTGAAATAACTCCACTTGACTTAGAGACCTTAGAAGAGAAGAGTTCAAGAAAAGAAGAGTCCAGTCTAAACTCTTGTCTTATATTGATACCATTTGTGAAATCACCTCGGCCTAAGAGGCTGAAGAAGTTATTTTTATTACTTATCAACTTAAAATTAACATTTTCAACAGCACCGTCTTTAATTGTATAATTAGCACGACTTCCGTTTATTCGAATGACTTCATCATCTTTCTTAAATATTAAATCATCTACAATAGCCTCAAGAGATAATTTCTCCAATTCATATACAGAGAAGCTACTTTTAAGACTTCCCTTCATTCTTCCCGAAATAGATTCATTTTCCATATTATGATTGGAAAGTATCCCAACGAGCTCTTTAATATTTTTGAAGTTCACAAAAGAATTAATATAAGACTTCTGTGGGTTATTCTCGTCAAAATTAAGATAGAGATTATAAGAAGACCTATCGCCGAGAAAATTACCACTTGAGAAAACTTCTTTAGAGTTATTATAAATAGTGAGGAGCGACTCAGGAACTTGTACATTTCCCAAAAAGCTATTCGTAAATTTCAAGTGGGATCTTGTTGAAAAGTCACTAAGTGTACCTTTCCCGTAAAACTCTCCAGATATTTCACTTGAATAACCTAGATTCAAAAAACGATACGCTTCAAAGTCTTCCAATTGGCCAGTTACTAATTTAGCCTCATATTCAAAGTATTCGCTCTTAGTATTAATTTTATAATTACCTATAAGTTCAGAAGATGATTGCCTCACTTTCACATCATTGAAAGAGAGAAGATTATTAGAAAAATCAAAATTAAATTGCAACGACTCTGCCTTTTCTTTGTAAATGCTTAAGTCCTGCCCATCCAAAATTCCATAGACTCTTAATTCATCACCAGAGAGCCCTCCTGTAAGCTTAACTTTGGATTTAAAACTTAAATCAAGGTACTTAGACTTTAAAAACTCAATATCTTTTACGATTGGCTCTAGTATAAATAAGGCGTCCTCTAGGTCAGACTTTCTAACATCAATGCCTAGATTAATTTTATTCTTATCAAAATCAATAAACCCACTAGAGTTATAAGATGTCCCTTTAAAGTCTCCTGTTACTCCTTTGACACTTAAGAGAAGGTCCTCAAGATTTAGACCTAACTTTCCCTTTAACTTTTGTATATTGAAGTCTAGGATTTTAACTTTTGACATATTTAAATCAAAGTCGAAGTTGACATCAGCCCCACCACCTTTAATTGTCATAGCAAAATCACCGCTACCAAATAGAGGTAGGCCAGCGATCGGCCCAATTTCTTCAAAATTAGCCTTTGACTTAGAGACATTGAAATTTACATTTGCTCCGTCAACAATCCCATTACCTTTTAGTTTTGTTTCATTGCCAACTGCAATATCAAAATCAAAATTAACAACACCATCCAATGTAACATCGATTAGTGAATTATTGATTTTAACTTTTGAGTTTTGAAGTATAGGTGTTTTATCTTCTACCTGAAGTTTAAAGAAGTCTAAACTACTTTCCTCTCGAATATTAAATACGAGCTTTTCATCATTCCATCTTGAGTCGACAGTACCGTTCAATCTTCCTTTTAAAATATCCAACTCTTCTTTTATGAAAAAAAGTAGTGAGTTAGTATGAAAATTTTTAAAAATAATTGGAACACTTTCGTTAGATATTTTTGAGTCTAAAAAGCTATAAATAGAGTGCCTTTCCTTAATTTCTATTGATCCGCCTCTATCCTCAACCAAAGCCTCTTCTATAACAATTTCTTTATCTGTCACCTGAAAGTCCACGTATGCACTTTCAACTTTCGCATAATTTGACTCCAGATCTATAACTCTGACAGAGCCATCTAAATTATAAACACTTTTTAGATCTGTATTAATTTTACTTTTGAGCTCAATAACACCTCGAGGATTAATATCTTTATAGATTTCATTCGACTTTAAGAATGATAACTTATCTAACATTCCTCTAAAGTTACCATCGCCATCAAATCTTAACTTCTCACCAAAGATCAGAGCACCTGATATACTTGCACTCTGCGTCCCCTTCCAAATCTCACTCTTTTTCAACAGAAGCTTATCTTCATTGAGATGAAACTCAATAGTTAAATAATCTAGCTCCCTCAGCTTACTCTCTTTAATTATCTTATTACTAAATTCTAAATCGTATCCACTTATGCTCGCTTCTATTACTGAGTTATAAATGTCGACATCTAGCTTCTTAAAATCTCCACTTAGATAATTAGACTTAAGACTTGTACGTTCTAATAGGATTCCACTTATTTTCACAGGAAGCTTTTCGTACAATAAGTCTTTTACTAGCGGAAAGAGCTCTTCTGGCTTAAGCTCTTCACTCTTGGAGCCTCCAGTTGTCTTCAATTCACTAAGATCTATGATCGCATCTTCAAATCCAACTTTATCAATAGAGAATTTATTCTCAAAGAGGTCACTAATTGCAAATGACATTAGTAAGCTTCCAGCACTGATATCCACTTTGTAGTCTTCTCTAGAGCTTAAAATTGTAACATTCTTTAACTTTGTTGAAGGTGGAAACATTTCGATTTCAACATTTGAAAATCGTAAGTCTATATCTAACTTCTTACTAATATTCTTATTTATCTCTTTGGTAATTATTGAACCAAAGTATTCAGATTGGACGAATCTCCACGTAGACATAATTAGAAATGCCGTAAAAATTGAAAATAATATTAAAATTTTATTTAACTTATTCAATCTCTTTTAACCTATACGCTACCATTCTATACTTCTTGTTAATCGAATATACTTTTGAGTAAGCAACAAGAGCATCTTTCTTTCTTCCCACTTCTCTAAGTAACTCTCCCTTTAAGTAATAAAATGATAATTTCTCGTTATCTGTCATTGGCTTTTCATCCAAACATCTCTCTATAATATTCAATGCTCCATAATAGTTCTGGGCCATTCTCATGACCTCTGCTTTCAAAAAGAGGACTTCTAACTCCGCTTTAATTTCCAGATTAGTTTCATCATAAATTCTATCAAGTACCAAGATTGAATTCTCGTAAAACCCTAGGGAGTTATAGGAATAAACCAACTCACGAAACTGGCTTTCTAACTCCTCAATTTTCATTAATTCTACATTCTTCTTTGTATAAATTCTTAAATATGAATCTTCGTCTGTAGTTGTCTCAACTTTATCTACATAGACAGATAGTTCATTTAAGAGTTCTTGTTCTATTTCTGCAATTGTTCTCTTAGGAAGAGATAACTTAGAGCCTTTTACTTTATGCTCTTTTTCTTCTAGTTCCTTGACTAGTGTATGTTCTTTATCAATTTCTTTTAATTTTCTTAGAAGCTCGGTTGCTCCCTCTAAATCTTTCTCATCCTTCAAAAGATTTATTTGATTAACAAGTCTTCTAATTGTTATATCTTTTGATTCTGGCTCATCTCCAAATAAATCATCTGCAAGATCAATCTCTTCAATGGCCTCTCTTTTTACTTTAACTATTCTTGAAGTCTTTCGATCTAATTCCTCTTCTAAGTAATGAAAGTCTTTAACTAATAGAGCTTTAACCTCATCTGCCAAATCTTTGTGACCCATCTCTACTGAATACTCTAGTAAGTATTCTAACGTCTGTGGGGTTTCGCTATTAACAAGTAATAACTCATAGATAGACTTTAGAAATTCTTTTTTCCGCTCTAATGCTCTGTCTCCATGGGTTCTCAAGACAATTTCTTTCATTATAAAGCTTTGCTTCCTCCATACTGGATCATCAAAGCTTATATTTATCTCTTGTAAGGGAGACTCTCCTTCTATCTCTAGAGCATTTGCATACTCTCTTTCAAAGTAATCGACATCACCCTGTCCAAAGTGAATCATTGCCATTTCTTTCTTTGATAACTCTAACTCAAGTCCAGCATCAATCAATTCCTCAATCTCTTTTTCTAATTTAGTGTAGGACTTTGAAAGTAGACAGAGGTTCTTATACTTTTCGAATACCTTCTCAAATTCGTATAAGAGCCCATTTCCTATAAAGTACTTTTTAATAGATGGATAAAGAAAGTAGAATTCTTCATCTGAACTCTCACCTAAGACATTTAAAATATAACTTTTAATATTTAAGTTGGATGAACTTTCTATAAGTTGAATTTTAATATTGATATCACTTTCATTTGTGAGCTCAAAAACCCTGCAAATGATTTCGAATATATTTTGATTTACCTCAGGAGCCTGAGAGAGATATTTCTTTATTTCAAAACTGGCCTTTGAAATTTTATTTTCAAAAACCAGTCTTTCAATATTGCTTGCTAATTCATCCATAAAATTCTTGAGTTAAAACGTTCAGTATTCAAATGAATACAATTACTTAACTCTTATTTTACTTCAATTTCTTAACAAGAAAGTCGGTAGCGTAATTATTGCCCCTAAAGTCTTCATCTCTAATAATCATAAGATGCAGAGTTTTATTTGTCTTAATTCCTTCGATTACTGTTTCCTCTAGAGCTCGTTCCATACGTCTTAAACATTCATCTCTATTTACACCAGAAACAATAATTTTCGCCAACATAGAGTCGTAAAATGGTGAAACTGTGTAACCAGAATAGATAAAATCATCTACTCTTACTCCAATTCCCGCAGGTCTATGGTAATGAAGAATATGTCCTGGAGACGGAGCAAAAGTCTCAGGGTCTTCAGCATTTAAACGACATTCAATTGAATGGCCGACAAATTTAATCTCTTCTTGCTTCATTGGAAGCTTTTCACCACTAGCTGAAAGAATTTGTTGAGCAATTAAGTCAACTCCTGTTCTTTGTTCAGTCACAGGGTGCTCTACCTGAATTCTTGTATTCATCTCCATAAAGTAGAATTTATCTTCATCTTGATCATACAAATATTCTACAGTTCCAACAGAGTCGTAGTTTACGTGCTTTGCAAGAGCAACGGCCGATTCACAAATCTCAGCTCTCTTCTCTTCAGACAAAACTGGACATGGAGATTCCTCTACAACTTTTTGAAATCTTCTTTGTACAGTACAATCTCTCTCGCCCAAGTGAAGAACATTTCCATGCCTATCGGCCATAATTTGGACTTCTACGTGTCTCGGGTTTGTGACAAATTTCTCAATGAAAAGAGTATCGTCACCAAAGCCGGCCTTAGCTTCTGTTTTTAATCGAGTGATAGTTACTAGAAGATCACTAATGTCTTCAATTTTCTTCATTCCTCGACCACCGCCACCAGCAGAGGCCTTAACAAGAACTGGTAGACCCATTTCTTCAACGTCAGCGAGAATATCTTTATCCTCTCTACCATTAACAGCAATTGGCTTTAAGATTGGAACACCTGCCGCTTCTGCAATTTCTTTAGAGATAATTTTATCTCCCATCTTTTCAATGCACTCTACATTAGGACCAATAAATTCAACTCCCCACTTCGCACACATTTGCGCAAACTCTTTATTCTCAGAGAGGAAGCCAAAGCCAGGATGAATGGCATCAGCACCAGTAATTTCTGCTGCTGACAAAATACTAGGTATATTTAAATAACTTAATGTTGGCTTAGCTGGTCCAATGCAAACTGACTCATCAGCAAGCTTCACATGCAGTGAGTTTTCATCTGCACTTGAATGAACAGCAACTGTTGAAATACCAAGCTCTTTACAAGTTCTTGCAATTCTAATTGCGATCTCACCTCGATTCGCAATCAGTACTTTTTTGAATTTCATAACCTACTCGTTGTTATGGTTTTACTTTAAATAAAACTTGTCCAAACTCTACGTAAGTTTCATTTTCCACACAAATTTCTACAATTTCACCATCTACATCTGATTCAATTTCATTCATGATCTTCATTGCTTCAACAATACAAAGAACCTGACCTTTAGAAACTCTATCTCCAACTTTCACATATACAGAAGCTTCTGGAGAAGGACTTCTATAGAATGTACCAACAAATGGACAAGTTACATCAACTAGACCACTGTTAGCAGAAGATGCTTGAGTAGCTACTTGGGCTGGTGCCGCTTGAACCTGTGGGGCCATTACTGTCGCAGCAACTGGAGTTGCTCCTGCTACAGGAAATGAAATTCCAAACTTCTTATCTTCACTTTGATACTTTAACTCACTTGCGCCTGCTTCTTTAGCAATTGCAATAAACTTTTCTAATTCTTTAAAATCCATAATTAATCCTATTCTTTTGCCCTTTCAATATAGTCACCAGTTCTGGTGTCAATCTTAATGATCTCACCCTCTTTAATAAAAAGCGGAACCTTAACCTGAAGACCTGTCTCCATAATTGCTACTTTCGTTCCACCTTGAGCTGTATCACCCTTAAGACCTGGATCAGTCTCGGCAATTTTCAACACGACAAAGTTTGGTAAATCAATCGCGATTGGATTTCCTTTATAAAATAATAAATCTAATTTAATTCCTTCTTGTAAGTAACCGGCTGCCTCTCCAACTTGTTCAGTTGTTACATGAATTGTTTCGTACGTCGTTTGATCCATGAAGTTAAACCCATCTGGATCTGAGTACATGTATTCTACAATTAAAAGTTCCAAGTCTGGCTCAAAAACGCCTGTTGCTACACCCGACTTAAAAGTTCTATCAAAAACAGCGCCTGTCTCAAGATTCTTTAACTTACAAATTGTAAATGCTGAACCCTTACCTGGGTTAGTGAAATCAGCTTTCATAATTTGGTATGGCTTATTTTCTAATTCTAACCTTACGCCTTTTTTTAATTCTGTAGTTTGTAACTCACGTGCCATTTTTTAATCCTCTATTTTATTAATTGTGAAAGTATTCCTAAGAGATAGGCCCTCTTCCCAAGCCCCTCCATTATGATAGTCGAACTTTTGGCCGTCAACTTTTGCTGACGAAACGCATCACGAAGATGTGTATTGCTCAAATGAACTTCTATTACAGGAATATTTAATGTTTTTAATGCATCTAAGATAGCTACTGAAGTGTGAGAATAAGCGGCAGGATTAATTATTAAGGCCTCGTAATCGCTTTTCAATAATTCTTGAACTTTGTTTACGATTTCACCTTCAATATTAGACTGGTACCAATCTAATTCTACTGGCTCATTCCATAGTAGCTTTAATTGCTCATTAGTATACTTTTCAATATCACTGAGATTGTCTGAACCATAAACCTCAGGCTCTCTTGTGCCTAAAAGATTTAAATTGGGTCCATTAATGATCATAAACTTTCTAGTCATAGAACTAGCCTCAAATACTTAAATTTACGATTTTAAATAATGCGTCAAAATATCAATCCAAAGGCAGGTTGTAAAGGCTTATGACGTTGTATTAACGGGATAAGATGGTTTTGGCCCTAGCTTCTAAGGCCTTATGAAATTCCCATAACTTTGCTTCAACTTTTTTAAATTCTTCTAAAGCTGAATCGTTCGATGGCTCTTCAATGATTTTTTCTGGAGTATTATTATTAAATTTTTGATCAAAGAGATTCATTAAGTTATCGCGTCCATCTGACTCTTTAGGTGAGTCCACTTTACTAGGCTCAGCAAAAACTTCAACAGCTCCCTCTTCTTCAAAATCTTGTGGTTCATCATCTACAAAAGACTCATTTAAGACTCGATCAACTTCTTGAAGTTTCAACTTTGTCTTAAGATCTCCAGGGTTTAGCTCCAAGATCTTCTCTAATAAGTCTTTAGCCTTATCTAGGTAACCTTGGTTGCAGTAGAGATCTACTAATGTATGGGTGATTACCGGAGAGCTAGATTGAGGTTGCTCAACTTTTACCTTTTCTACTCTAAACTCGCGCTCCGCTTCCACTTCACTCACTGGCGAGACAGAAGCTTCTTCTTTCAGTATTGGTTTTTGGTTCATAGACCATGTATCTAAGCTATCTTCACTATCTTTTTCATTAGATAAATCTAACTTCGTCCACTCATCAATACTTTTTTCTTTTGAGAGACTAGTGTCTAGCTCATCAACATTAAATTGAATTACCTCAGCTTCAGCTTGAGACTCTTCTTCAGGTGAAATTAGATCTTCAAGGTTGAATTTGATAGGTCCAAATTTCTTATTATCATTTTCAATCAGCTTAATTTTCTCGGCCGCTTCTTTATCCTTAGGATTAACAAAGAGTAGGTACTTCAATGTCTCGAGAGCTTCTTCATTTTTAGATAACTCAAGGCAAGCATCAGAATAGAGCCTCAACATTCTAAGATTATCTCTATTTGTATCAATCAATGGTCTTAGAATATCATATGATCTCTTCGCATCGCCATTTTCATAATAACAAAATGCTAAACCTAGGTGACCCAAGACATAGTCAGGATTGTGTTTTATCCCTTGATTTAAAGTCTCAATTGCTTGAGAGAGAAGTCCACTCTTTCTATAGTATTCGGCAAGTGGAGCAAAGACCCTAGATTTTGGATCCTTCTCCAATGCTGATAAATACTTATCTAAGATTTGACTTTTTTGCACTTACTCGCCCTTATGAGTTCTCAATAATCCCAGCTTCTTCTTGATTCACAATTCTTGGAGTCAAGAAAATTAGAAGTTCCTGCTTAATCACTTCTGGAGCATACGGTGTTCTAAATAACCAACCAACAAGTGGAATATCTTTTAAGAACGGTACACCAGAGTGAGACTCTCTCTTCTCATAGTTATACACACCACCGATTACAATTGTCGATCCATTATCGACTAAAACGTTTGTGGTAACTCTTCTCTCTTGCTTATCTGGTGGTGCAGCCGCAGATGGTCTCGTACCAAATTGCTGCTTGAGTAGATCGAGTTCTAAGGAAATTGAACCTTCATTTGTAACCTGAGGCGTAACCTCTAAACTTAAACTTGCTTCGGCTTCTTCAAATGTAATTTCTTGAGCTTGTCCATTTGTTGAAAGTGACTTCGAAAATGATGTTGTCTCTTTCGTTGAGATCACTGCTTTTTTCTTATTTTGAGTGATAACTTTTGGACTCGCTACAATCTTACCCTTTGATTCTGTTTCTAATAATTGAAGCGTAAAGGATAGATTTAATAATCTATTAAATCTCGTAACAGTTAATCCAAAGAGCGATCTTGCCCCATCACCCGAAGAAGGAGCAGAACTAAAAGAGAAACCAGGACCAGCATTTGTACCTGGCAACACGTCTGACCCAACTACAGTAGGATTAGCACTTCCAATCTGCCCAATTGGATCGTAACCAAAGTTAACACCATTTTGCAGACCAATCTCTTTTCTATAATTTTCATTAACCTCAACAATCTTTGATTCAATTAAAACTTGTGGCGTCTGAGTATCTAGAACATCTACAATTTTTTTAATTCTCTCAATTGTATCCGCTGTATCTTTAACTATTAGAGAGTTCGTTCTAACATCTTCATTCAATGTCCCTCTCTCTGTAATGTAATTATTAAGAACTTCAATAAGCTCTTTCGTAGTAGCATATGAAATTGGGAATACTTTAGTTACAAGAGGAACTTCTTTTTCAGTAAGTTTCTTTTGTTCAATGGCCTTCTTCTGCTCTTCAGCAGCTTTCTCAAAAGTTGTTATCATTAGAATGACACCATTCTTCTTTGCAACTAATTTATTAAGACCAAGAATAGTATCAAGGGCTTGATCCCAAGGAATATTTGTCAAGTTTAATGATAAAGGTGGAAGACCTTTTACTTCATCTGTTAAAATAATATTAAATCCAGAAGCATCGGCGATCATATTCAAGATATCTGCGACAGCGAGATCTTTAATATTGAAAGTGATCTTCTTTCCAATATACTTCTTTCTTCCTGAGAGAGTTAAATTCTCAAGAATATCTTCTACACTGTCTGATTTTGGAATACTTAGTTTCCCTACCGCTCTTTCTTCGATAGTAATTTTTTCATCATAAGTTTTAGTTTCTTCAAGTGATCTCTGTGAAAAAACACCAAATCTACTCTCAACTTCGATTACGATTTTATTTGGCTCTCTCTTTAGTAAACTTCTTACGTTATCTCTAAGCTGGATTGCAATTCGCAAGTCATTTGGATTAGCAGATTTTCTATAAGCTGATACAAAAACAATACTTCCACTAAACTCCGAAGTATCAAATGCTCTCATCACTCTATCTGTTGCTTGAACATCTTTTAAATCAATAATAATTTGCTTGTCTTCAGTTACGTGGAACTTCTTCGCCTGCGCCTCATTACCATCAAACTTCAGCTCAAGTCTTGCAACTTCATCTTTTAATTTAAAATTTATTTGCTCTAGAGTTGTGGCCCACACGCCACTAGATAAAAGTAAATTGACCAATACGAGTTTAAAAAGAAAACTTCTTAACTTCATTATAACCTCTTCCTAAGGTAAATGTTTCCATATTAGAAACTATATATCTCTTAAATTATAACACAGGAAAAAAGTGCGTGTTAATTTTTTTAATCACTTGCGACAGGAATTATTGTTTCTAGGTATTCATCTTGATCGTAAACATTACGAATTTTCTCAACTAATACAATCCCACCCGGAAGGATCGCTTTAATTTCCGCACTATTTTCACCAAGCTTCATCCCTTCTTTTAATATGTAAGCCTGATCACTTTCTTTACCCGTCTCATCAACTGTTTTTGCGACAGCTCTACGCTCATTACCAATTAAAATTCCCGTAATCTTAATTCTATCTAGAGGGGTATTATCTATAGTTTGAATATTTGTGAAAACCGTTTTTGAACCTGGATATTCTCTCTTTCCAGTTCTCTTTCTTCTAAGCTCTCTTTTAAAAGGATCTCTAAGTTCCAGAGGGTTTTTAATTGCTGAGTTCTCCTCTATAAACTCAGGCCCCTTTCCATTTACAGCAAATGAATTCATAGAAAAAAATATAATCGCAATAAAAAATACTTTCATTTTACTTCTTCTTTATCCTTGATTTCTTTTTTCCTCTCTTAGGCTTAGCCTGCTCAGCGAGGTTCTTTTCAATATCCTCAATTCCTCTACTTTCTTTATAGTTGGAGTTATATCGATATGTTTCTATTATAATGTCGGCATCAATAATTTGAAACCTTCCTCTTTGCTTTTCCTGTTGATTCTCTAGTGAAATCCTCTTCACATTTAAAATTGTTTGAGTACTTCCAATTTGCTCCATTAGCATTAGAAATTGAAGAAAAGTTCCGGAAGCTTTAAGGCTATACCTCTTCGCGATATAGAAACCCTTTGTAATTTCATCTAGAGGAGTAAGGTAAATACTTCTGATATTTAGCTTCTCTGCAAGATTTTTTAAAAGTGATAGATTCTTCGTGTCATCAACCACATCGGGGAGTTTTCTTTGAATTTTTTCAACTTCCTGAGCAACTAATTCGATTCTCTCTTTTGCTGCCTCAACGTCCTTTAAATACGCAGTTATCTGTTTTTTCTCACGCTTACTCTTATTTATTTTGGCGGTAACAGCAGGTATTTGCATCTCCATTTGACTCAATTTCTCTGAGTGTTCCTGCCACTTTGTAAATACTCCGAAGGCGAGATACAAGAAAATGAAAATATGTATTTTTGATACTAAACCTTTCAACTTATTTCCTTACTGCGCCCAAGGATCGAACTTATCAATCCTACCTTTTATGGTGAAAATCTGGACCCTATATTCTCCGTTTCTTCCCTCTTCAACAGTTTTTGATTCTGTTAAACTTAAAGGTTGATCGAAAAAGCCTGCACTATTTACACTAGAGAGAAAGTCACCAATACTCTTATAGTGAATTCCTCCCCCTTTGATCGTAATTGATTTATCTTCATCAATTAGAAAGGTGCTAAACCACATATCACTAGGTAATTTTCTAGCGATTTTTTCCATTATTTGATTTGGATTTCTCTTCTCTTTCAAGATTAAATCAACTTGAACTGACCTTTTTTGCAACTTCTCTACTTGCTTATTAAAAGCCGCAAGTCTCTCTTTTACACCAGAGTTCTTCTTCAAATCTCGCTGAAGCTTTCTACTATTATTTTGAAGTACAGTAATTTGAGATTGAAGATTTTTCATTTCTTCTTCCCAGCTTGGGTAGACAAAGAAGTCTGGAATATAACTCAATATACCTACTGCTATTAAGGCCTTCCAGTTTAGATCCCCAAGGTCTATCCCTAGGACGACAGGCATCTTAAACGGTTTTTTCTGCTCCAGTAGGTTAATCTTAATCATATTACGTAGACCTCATAGCAAGACCTAGAACACTCGCACCTCTGTAAGCAATCTCATTTAACTGCTCTTCTTTGATTTTCTTTTCATCAAAGCTAATGACTTCGAACGGGTTCATGATACTAACACTAATACCAAGTAGGGCCTCAAGACCCTCAGTTAACCCTGGTATTAAAGAACTTCCGCCTGTTAATACACATTCAACAAAAGACTCATCTGATGTTGAACTGATATAAAAATCTACTGTTTTCTTAATTTCTGCAAAGAAGCTTTCAACAACACTATCTATAATCTCTAGTATTTCTTCTGGTAAATTTCCATTTTCATCACCGTGATTTTTTAAATCCTCAGCTTCATAGTAATTAACACCCATTTGTCTTTGAATTTCTTCCGTTATAATAACTCCACCAATCATAATTTCTTTGGTGAACATAACTTTATTATTTTTATAGATTATAAATTCTGTTTTTTGTGCTCCTAGATCCATGAGGATCCAAGACTCGTTAGGGTCTTCTAGCTTTTCTGCATATACAAGCTCAAACACATTCACTACAGCGAGTAGACCAAGGTCAAAAATCTTAGGCTTTAAGTCTGCTTTCTCGAGAAGTTCTTTGTAGGACTCAACAACTTCACCCTTAGCAGCAGCAACGATAACGTCAACACCACCACCCTCATTCTCACCTATGATATGAAAGGAGACCTTAGAAGTTTCGACACTGAAAGGAATATACTGTTCAACTTCCCAAGAAACCTGATCTTCAATCTCTTCTTCGGAACCTCCAGCAAGTTGTAACTTTCTGGCCACAGTATTTGGTCCGGCCAAGCCGAAAACAGCATTTACAGAAGATATTCCAGCATTCTTAATCGCTTCTTTAATCGCTTCAATAATTTCTTCTTCTTTTTGGATATCATCTTCAATGATGGCCCCTTCCGGAAGAGGCTGTGAACCATAAGCTATCAGTTTAAAGCCCGAGTCTTCACTTCCCTCAAGTTGAGCGACTTTCACAGAGCTTAGTCCTATATCAATACCAAGGTACCCACTTGGTCCAAGCTTAAGTACTTCTTTAACTTGAGAAATTAAATCATTAATAACTTTTTTTGAATCCAAAAAATTTCCTCGATGCTTCCAATGCCATTAAATTATAACGCATTAAAACTATTGAATTCAAGTAATTACTGCGCAGTTTAAAACTAAATGCTCCACAATGAGGAAAATTGTTTAAATAATGTAGGAAAATAAACCTGAAACACCGCAACAATAATAATAAATGGACCGAATGCTAACTTCGTAGTCCGAGACATTTTTCCAAGGGCCATCATCACTAAGCTAAATAGTGCTCCAAAGAAACAACTCAGAAAAATATTATTAATTATTCCAACAGGACCAAGAATAATTCCTAAAACAGCGAAGAGTTTAATATCTCCTCCGCCAAGCCCTTGCTGACCCTTTAGGTGATAAAAGGCCAAGGTAACGAGATAGGGAAAGAGAAAACCGATTGCTGCACCCGAAAGATAGAATACTGGAGGGTTCTTTAAAAGTGATATACAGAGAAAGCTCAATCCTAAATATATATTGATAGAGTCTGGCAGTATCTGGTGCTTAACATCAATTAAAAAATGGCAAAATAGTGCACAAAAGATTCCAAAGTAAAGGAAGAAGTACATTATAGACATAGAGTCTAGCGACCTTGGCATCAGAAAAATTGAAACTAAACCTATAAAGAGCTCAACTAAAGGATACTGAATACTATATGGCTCCTTACACTTTGAGCACTTTCCTCTTAAGAAAATATAGCTGAGTATTGGAATATTCTCATACCAATAAATAAGTTTTTTACATTTAGTACAATGAGACCTGGGATGAGCAATATTAATCTTTCTAGGCAGTCTATAAATAACAGCATTAAGGAAGCTGCCTATCATCGCTCCAAAAATAAAGAATACTATATATAATGACATCAATCTAAATTCTTCTGGTTAAAAATTAAAATACAAATAAAGAGTAAAAATAAAATGTAACTTACTCCATAGATAACTCCATAACTCAAACTCGGATAAGATATAATCTTTTCATAGAGTATGTAGTCCTTAATATTAAAGTTAGATAGACTTGGTAGAAGATAATTTCCAATAGCTATCATTTTCTTAAAGAATAGATTGTTATTAGCAAAAGTTGTTTTCCCCACCTCAAAGATAGCATAGCTAGTCGTATAAACAACAATCGTATTCACAACTGCTAAAATTGTATTAGTTACGAGAGAGAAAAGAATCACAATTAAGAGAACAATAATTGACTCTAAAATTATAAAGAAGAATGCAAAAGGAATGAGTGAATTCCATGCTCCTCCCATGAAGAAGTAAAGTGAGAGTGAAACCCCTCCTAGAATGAGCGTATTTATAAATACAATTCCGATTAAGCCAATAATCTTTCCGAGCATAAACTCTACTCTTGAAATCGGTCTCGAGATAATCATATAGAGGGTTCTATTTTCTACTTCTCTCACAATTAAGTTCGCACCGAGAAAAATAGAAATCAAGAGAGTTGAGATACTAGAAGCACCAAGGCCAAAATCGAGCGCTACTTTATTTGGCACCCCATAAGTAAATTCACTTGCCACATATGTCATAAGTAGAAGTCCGAGAGAGAGAAAGAAGACATTGTAGAGAATCTTACTTTGAACAAACTCTGAAAAAGTATATTTTGCTACCGTTAATGACTTCAAATTGACCTACCCGTTTTATAGACGACCTCTTCTAGTGTTGGGCTATTCTTAGTCAGTTTCAAAATATTTATATCACTCTCTAAGCAATTCTTAATAAAATCATTCTTAAGTGCTTCACCTACTGAATAAGTTAAATGACTCCCTATTTCGACATATTTAAAGTCATCTCGATCTTGTTCATATACTTTTTTATCAACAGTAATAAGGTACTCTGATCGACTATTTTCTTGGATTAGTTCACTTATATCTCCGTCGTAAACAACAATCCCTTTATCTAAAACAACGACTTTCTCACAAACTTCTTCAACATCAGAGACAATATGGCTTGAGAAGAAGATTGTTTTTCCCTCTGAAGAGAGTTCAAGTAGAAGATCTTTAATATCCTTTCTTCCTTGAGGATCTAATCCCGAGAGAGGCTCATCTAATATTACCAACTCTGGATTATGAAGTAGTGTACAGAGCATTCCTAATCTTTGTAGCATCCCCTTGGAATATCCTTTTATTTTCCTCTCAAGAGCAAAGTGTATTTTCAATCTATGAGCATACCTCTCGATTCCTTTTTCAATCTGATTCTCAGATAAATTACAAAGTCCTCCCATAAACTCAACCATCTCCCGTCCAGAGAGATGAGGGTAGAAGTATGGCCTTTCTGGCAAATATCCCACTTTACTTGATATAGACTGAAATGACCTTCCGTCAAAGAAGTGAACAGAACCACTATTTGAATTAGTAAAGCCCATCATAATTTTAATCAATGTAGTCTTCCCTGCCCCATTGGCTCCCAAGAAGCCAACAACCTGGCCTTTTCCAATTGAAAAGCTAACATCCTTAAGAACTTCAACAGGAGCTGCCCAAAAGTCAGACTTATAACTTTTTTTTATATCTTTTACTTCAAACATTTCAATACCGCGTTTAAAATAATTCTATGAAGAAAATTATTATTATATTAATCATACCTATATTCTTAGTTATTTCAAACTTTCTAAAAGCAAATATTAATCTTCCAAATTTGAAAGTTTCTAAAGAAGAGCAAAGCTTAAATCTAAATAAGTCCTTAGTTAATATTTTTTCGATCGGACAAAAGAGAATGCTATCAAACTTACTATGGATTCACACAATGCTTGAAAGTGATATTGAGCGAGTTGAAGATGGCAATTCATGGATGTACTACCGCTTCAACACTATTTCATCTTTAGAACCTCTATTCTATGAAAACTATATATATGGAGGACTATATCTTTCAGTTATAAAAGATGATGTTGAAGGTGCTGCCGATATATACAATCTAGGTCTTAAATATTACCCTCGTGATTTTCGTCTAAATTATAATGGTGCCTTCAATGATTACTTTGAACTCCAAGATAAAGAAGCTGCGCTAAAAAAATATAAGATTGCTCTTGAGTCTCCTGAAGCGATGGCCCATTCAAAATACCTTCCTTCACTAGTTGGTAGAATACAGGCAGAGAGTGGAGGCCTAGAAGAGGCTTTGATTATTCTTACGAATCACTATAACAATACTCCTGATGGAAAGCTTAAGGATAGACTTAGAGAAGACCTCTACGGATTAAAAGCAGAGATAGATCTAAAATGTTTGAATACAATAAAAGAAGGTTGCCAAGCGCAAGACCTCTTTGGTGAGGATTATCTCTTACGAGA
Organism: Halobacteriovorax marinus SJ; assembly: GCF_000210915.2. Lineage (NCBI taxonomy): Bacteria > Pseudomonadati > Bdellovibrionota > Bacteriovoracia > Bacteriovoracales > Halobacteriovoraceae > Halobacteriovorax > Halobacteriovorax marinus. The sequence continues at coordinate 129,552 of NC_016620.1, read as the reverse complement.
AGGAAGCTATAGAGCGCAAAGAGAGTGGAAGAAGTTTCGTCCTAAGAAAAAAAAGGAGAGGACTAAGTCCTCTCCCTAATTACTTTTTTAATTTTAAATTTAATCTAGTAACCAATTACATCATGAACAAGGTTCTTGTTTTCATCGATTGCCCAAATATCAGCAACGTTTGCCTTGGCCTTATCTGAATCGATATAACCAACAGCACCAGCGACAAATCCTAGTCCGTCAGCTTCAACAGAGTTCGAAGATTGCGATAAACCAGCAGTTGTCTTAACAATTGTAAATCCGAGATCGCCATCAGCGGCACTCTTACCAGCAACCGTCTTATTTGAAGGACCACCAGTATTACCAGCACCACCAGTACAAGTACCACCGTTTGAAGTAACTGTAGAAATTCCACCTGTATCTGAATCTGGGAAACCTACTGCATAGTAGTTACCACCCTTTGGAGGTAAGTACCCTGCATCTGTTAAACAAGATGCGTAGGCATCAAAGTCAGACTGAAGAGCAGTTTCAGCTGAGTAGATTGAAGACAACTGAAGCTTTGCTTCTGAGGTCTTTGTTTTTGCTTGATACTTTTTAAAGTTTGGAATCGCAACCGCTGATAAAATACCAATGATCGCAACAACCACCATCAGCTCCACAAGTGTGAAACCTTCTTCGTTTTTAAAGCTTTTCATAAAGCCTCCTTCCTTTTAGTACCGAATTAAGATCGGTAGTTAGTTATTTTACTCCATTGAGAGAAGTAAATATTCACTGTACTAACTTAACTTGTTCTTACTGGTCGGATATTTAGAATCAAACCTTGAGACAATATTAAGTTCCTACAACTCTTATTTATAATTATAACATCGTTTAAATTAATATTAACTTTAGGAAAAACTTTTTTTCTTTCCAAAAAAATTATTATATTTCAACTATTTAGTCCGCACCTCCGGCACTCATAAACATTGGTAAATACATGGCCACTAAAATACAGGCAATGATACCACCGAGAACGACAATAATAATTGGCTCTATCATCTTGGTCATCCCCTCAACTAGGGTATTAACCTCATCCTCAAAGACATCGGAGACCTTCTCAAGCATTTGATCTATCTGCCCAGTCTGCTCTCCAACTTTAATCATCTGAGAAACCATATCCGGAAAGTACTCAATCTTCATTAATGGCTCTGTAAGAGTCTTACCTTGCACAACTTCTTTTCTGATCACTTTTACATCATTAGCAATCACACCATTATCAATCGTTTCAATACAAATATCTAAGGAATCAATTAGAGAAACGCCAGAGCTCAGCATTGTGGCAAGCGTTCTAGAGAAAGTACTTAAGTTACCTTTAATAATAATCATTCCAAAGATTGGCATCTTCATCGTAAGCGAATCGAAAACAACCTTTCCAGAAGGAGTCTTGATAAAGCTATTAACAATTACTCCAAGAACAAATAGTACCCCAAGCATTTTTAATGAGTGAAGGCCAAGAAACTCTGAAGTATCAATAACCATTTGAGTAATCCAAGGAGGCTCTTGCCCCGTATCTGCCAGCATCCCAACAAATTGAGGAACCACAAAAACCATCATCCCCCAAATAACACCAAAACCAACAAGCGTAACAATGAATGGATACATCATTGCAGACTTCACTTGTGCCTTTGTTTTTTCTTGCTTTTCCAAGTGCACAGAGAGCTTCTCCAGAATTTCATCTAGAATCCCCCCTGCTTCACCCGCTTTCACTAGATTACAATAGAGTTTATTAAAACCTTTTTGCTTCTCCATCGCTTCGGCAATAGTTTGTCCCTCGCCTACATCTCTAGCAATATTTTTAACTGACTTTTTTAAGGTTGGTTGCTTTTCTGATTTAAAAATAATTTCTAAGGCCTGAAGGATTGGTACACCTGCATTTATCATAATAGATAATTGCTTTGTAAAGTTGGCAAGATCCTTTGCTCCAAATGGTGCTGCAAAACCTTTTTCAACCATCCAATCGCCGAGATCAAATTCTAAAATTGATGGAGGTATAATTTTACGAGCACGTATCTTTTCATTACGTAAGATTCGACGCACCTCTTTTTCTGAGGTAGCAACAATTGTCCCCGATACTCTCTTTCCTTCTTTATTTAAACCTTCGTATCTCCAATTGGCCATTATCTACCCTTAACTCCCAATTGCTTCGCTAGTTCTTCTGGGTTTGTTGAATAACTCATGGCCGTATCAGTATCAATTAAACCAGCATCAACGTGCTTCTTAATTGTTTGGTTCATGGTCATCATTCCTGTCTTATCTTGACCAATCTGCATCTGAGAATAAACTTGGTGAATTTTATCTTCTCGAATAAGGTTTCTAATCGCAGGAGTTGGAACAAGAACCTCCATACCTAAACATCTCCCCGGCTCAAATGATTTTGGGAGAAGCTGCTGGGAAATCACGCCTTGAAGTACGAAACTTAAGAGCGTTCTAACCTGGTCTTGATGGTCAGCTGGAAAAACATTTATAATTCTATTAATTGTTTGCACACAACTATTCGTGTGAAGAGTTCCAAAGACAAGGTGACCCGTTTCTGCAATCGTTAAAGCAGCTTCAATTGTCTCAACATCTCTCATCTCCCCAACCAGTACGATATCAGGATCCTGTCTTAGAAGTGACTTCATCGCACTTTTAAAGTTTAAAGAGTCCGTTCCAATTTCACGTTGATTTACAATACAACTCTTGTGAGGGTGAACAAATTCCACTGGATCCTCTAGCGTTATAATATGTCCTGATTCATTTTCATTTAACCTATCAATAAGAGCGGCCAGTGTAGTTGACTTACCTGAACCAGTAGGTCCTGTAACAAGAATCAATCCATTCGATACGTCTGTCATCTCTAGGAGAACATTAGGTAACCGAAGGGCCTTGAAATCTGGAATAATACTAGGAATCTGTCTAAAAACAGCGGCAACACCACCTTTTGAATAGAAGACATTTGATCTAAATCTAGCCAAGCCTTTGATACCAAAAGAGAAGTCTAGCTCAAGATTCTTTTCTAATTCATTCTTCTGCTCTTCTGTCAGGATTTGATAAATTAATCTCTTAGTATCCACTGCTGTTAACGCAGGTATTTTAACTCTAACGATTTCTCCATTAACTCGAAGTCCAGGAGGCGTCCCAACGGTTAGATGTAGATCTGATCCACCACTCTCAACCATCAATTTAAAGAGCTGTTGAATCTTTACATTCTCAGCGCCTGCCTTCTTGGTTTTCGTAAAGGTTTTGTCTGCTTTAGTTTCATCACTACACATTTATTACTCCATCAAAACTTATCTGCACTTGAATTATTAACTGCCTCTTCAAGTGTTGTTTCACCCTTGGCAACTTTAGTCAGTGCACACATTCTAAGTGTTTTCATTCCATCTTTAATTGCCTGCTTCTTTATTTCATCAGATGAAGCATGCTTTAAAATTAATTCTTTAACTCTTGGGGAGAGATCCATCACTTCATAAATGGCAACCCTTCCTTTATATCCAGTTCCATTGCACATATCGCATCCCTTACCCTTATAGATTTTAATCTTCTCAGCAGAGCTGGGTGCAATCCCACAAGATATAATTTCTTCTTTTGTAACTTTTGTATCTATCTCTTTGCATGAAGAACAAATTCTTCTACAAAGTCTTTGAGCAACGACAACATTTAAGGCCTCCGTTACAAGGAAAGGCTCAATCCCCATATTAAGCAATCTGGTTACTGTTGATGGCGCATCATTCGTATGCAGAGTTGATAAAACCATGTGACCAGTAAGGGCCGCCTCAACTGCGATCTCACCAACTTCTAAATCCCTAATCTCCCCAACCATGATAATATCTGGATCCTGCCTAAGGAAGGCCTTAAGAGCGAAAGGAAATGTTAAACCTACTTCTTTCTTTACGTTAACCTGATTAATCCCCTCTAGGTTGAATTCAACAGGATCTTCTGCTGTAGAGATATTATTCCCCACAACATTCAGCTCAGCGAGTGCAGAGTATAGTGTCGTTGTCTTACCTGATCCCGTAGGACCTGTAACAAGACACATTCCATAAGGTTGATGAATACCTTCTTTAAAAATTTTCAATTGCTGTGGTTCAAAACCAAGTTTTGTCATATCCAACTGGAGGTTAGATTGATCAAGAAGTCTTAGAACAATCTTTTCTCCAAAGAGAGTTGGTAAACTTGAAACTCTATAATCAATTGGCTTACCACCAACCGAAAGCTTAATCCTACCATCTTGTGGCTTTCTCTTTTCAGAAATATCCATCTGGGCCATGATTTTCATTCTCGAAGTCATAGGCGCCATCAAGTTCTTAGGTGGTTTCGCGACCTCCATCAAAGTACCATCAACTCTAAATCTAACCCTAAAGTTATTCTCATAGGGTTCAATATGAATATCTGATGCTTTTCGAACATACGCATCGGCTAAGATTCTATTAACAAATCTAATTACATCTTCACCGATATCTTCTTCATTAACAGCTTCTTCTTTTTGATCTGTAGGCTTTACTTCTTTAATTGTTTCAAGAAGCTCATCAATAGATTCTGTAACTCTTTCAAATATTTTTGCCCACGAACCAATATTCGTTAAAATGAATTCTACCGGATGCTGAAACAATGTTTGTAGTTCTGTCTTAAGTGCAACAACTGAAGGGTCATAAACAGCAAGACTTACTGCCTTAGCTGTCTTTTGTATTGGTAGAACTCGATACTTTAAAACATCAGTCTTTCTAATTAGCTTGATTGTTTTATCTGGAATCTTTGCTTTTGATAAATCAATGAAAGTTAGGTTGTAGTTTTCAGCTACTTGTTTTGCGAATTTTATGTCATCAAAGAATGAGAGAGAAAGAAGGCCTAACTCAGAAACCTTCGATGGGTTTTTATCTAAAAGAAGAGGACGCAAATCTTTAATCGGGATCATTCCCGTTTTGCCAATCACGTCTGCAAATTCTTTCCTAAACATAAAAATCCGTAATTAAAAGTACTTATATATATATTATCGGATTTATCTAAAAACTATTTAAAGAATTTTAATAGGTTAGAATTGCCCCACGAATCTACTCGGGTATATTCCAAAACTCTAATGCAAACTTTGCTTGCAACTCAAGCATCTCAAGGCCATCAATATATTCGTATCTCTTCCCCTTGAAATACTCGATATGAGCAGGGAAAGCGTAATTATAGTCCCAGAAAATAGCATCATCACTTAACTGATTATTAAAATGAAAACTGCGCGAACATGTGTTAATTACAAGTAAGTTTTCATCCTCAAGTGAAATATGATTTAAATCACCGTCTAACTTTCTAGAGAATTGTCTAAATTTAATATCCAACTTTTTCAGTACAGTAATAGTAATTCTAGCCATTACTCCATTGCCGAGAATAACTATATTCTTTTTAAGAAAGTTCTTCTTTATTAAAGAGTCCACTGCCAAATAATCAGTATTAGTACCAAAGTATTTATCCCCTCTTCTGGCGATACAATTTATTGCGCCAAGAAGCTCTACTTCCTCATTTAAAGTAACTTCTTTTATGAAATGCTCTTTATATGGAGAGGTTATACTAAGACCTTCAATGCTCTCAAATAAACTTTGTAATTTAGGAATTTTCTCTGCAGCTTCATAATCGAGTAAAGAGTACTTAATACTTCTTCCAAGTATCTTCTCGTACATTTCCTGAGACTTACTATGGGAGATCCCCTTACCAATTAAAGCTAGTTTTAACATGACTCTTCTTTAAAGTATTTTTTGGCCTCGTCTACATCACTTTTAATTTGATCTACGAGCTCGTTCACACTATTGAATTTCTTCTCATCTCGAATTCTTTTTATGAATGAGACCTTAAGGTCTTCTCCATAAATATCCTCATCAAAGTCAAAAATATTTGTTTCAACCGTTTTCTTTCCCTCATCTACAAACGTAGGATTAAATCCGATATTGGTTATAGAGAAATAAACCATCCCTCTTATCTCTACAGTCGTAATATAAACTCCTACCTTAGGAGTTATTCTTTCAGAGTTATAAGATATATTTGCTGTCGGGAAGCCGATCTGTTTTCCTCTTCCAGCACCCTTAACGATATTTCCCGTTAAGAAGAAATTTCTTCCAAGAAGATCTCTTACTTTATCAACATCCCCGCTTTCAATTAACTTTCGGACAACTGATGATGAAACGGTCTCCTCATTAGGATTAAACCTTTTCATCTTTTCAACATTGACACCCTTACAGTAGTCTTTAGCAAAAATAAAGTTACCGGCCTTATTGGCACCAAAAGCAAAGTCATGTCCCATATAAAGAGAATGAATATTTTTATTTACCAAAATATAGTTATCTAAAAAGAGGCTCGGCTCCATTGTAGAAAGGTCTCTATCAAAAGGAATTTCTAAAAAGTAATCAACTCCCAACTCTGAAATTAAGACCTCTTTTTCATCATATGTATTAATTAAAAAGTTCTCTTTTGGATTTAAAATTCTTAATGGATGGGGATTAAAAGAGATTAAGACAAAGGCTAAATCTTCTTGGGAGCAAACCTCCTTAATCTCTTTAATAATAGACTGGTGCCCAACATGAACACCATCAAAGTTTCCAATTGTAACTGCAAACCTTTTATTTTCAATTTCATTAAGACTTTGTATTTTCTTCATTATCTCAATAGCTGCTGTAGCTCTCTTAAATACTTCTTATTAACACTCTTACTATTTATAGCTTCGTTATTAAACGTTCCTCTCTCTAGAGATTCGAAAAGACTCAAGAAGTAGCTCTTAGCTGCCTCAGATAACTTACTGCTCATAATCTTCTCTTTTACACTCATATTTAAATCATCAGAAAGAAGATTGAGCAAGGAATAGATTAATGAAAATGAGATATTTCCCTTGGAAACTTTCTTTATAATCTGATTTGATAACTCGAGCTTATCAGATAGCTCCTTCTTTACATATAAAACACTAATACAAAGAGCGATGACTAAAATAAGTAGAACAATATTTACAATACTTATTAATTTCCCACTCACTCTATTCTTACCGAGGGCAACCCCTATTAGTCCGACAGACTGTTTTATGGATGGGTTAACGGCTGGACCTCCACCTGTATTAGCAATAGGAGTCTTTGTATAACTACTACTTTTAACGGCTCCTCCAGAAATAGAGACCTCAGGTATCTGAATCTCTTTAGTAATATACTCTTTCTTATCTGGATCAAAGTATGCAACTTTTTCTGAATGGGCAGCAATATTAAAAGAGCTTCTGGCCAAGTAAGTGTAGTCAAAAGTCTTCTTTTGTACTTGTTTATTAATTGGCTGTAATTCACCCTTAGTATCAAATTCTTCTAAATCTTTATGACGAAGTAACTTAGGCGCTTCAAAAGCCTCTAAGGCCCCTACGCCTTGAACTTCTAGTTTTGCCTCAATGGCCTCATTCACAACATACTTTGTTCTTGGAAATTGAAGTGTGAAGGTATGCTCACCAACAAGCCCAGTGAAGTAAGGAGGAACATTCTCAGTTGGAAGTGGTATAACTTCAACTTCTACTCTTTCACTTTGAAAGCTTCGTGTTCTTATCTGTCCAAACTGAAGACCAATACCAAAAGAGCCTCTCGATCGACCTGTTGTGTATTGAACCTTCATTCTTAGTGGATCTAATTTTGCGACTCCAGCCTTTTGAGCAAAAAGTCTAGCTGAATACTTTAGAGACCTTCTATATAACTCACCTTTGTAGCGAACTGTTTCTATCGTCTCATTGACCATATGGAACCTTTTTAGAAAGTCACCAAGGGTTGGGTACTTCTCAAGTTCACTCCCTATAACATTAACTCTTTGATATAAGTAGTAATTGACATCAAACCCCTCTCCGACATAAACCTTCTCCTTTGAAGGAATCGCCATTACAAAAATATCTTTTGGCCTCTGGGGCTCTCTAAGTACATTTATTCTTAAATCTTTAAGCTTCTCTTTTTGCCCATTTCCGAAATCAACTTCTATATTTCTTATATAAAGAGTTCCGCGACGAGTGGATAGAATATTATAGACGTAAGTCACTTCTTTTTGCGTTGTGAACTTACCATTAATGATTGTTGTTTTTAGCGAAACGCCTCTGTTGCTTCTTCCTGTTACAGAAGCTCCTCCTGGATCAAAGGAAATATATGGCTCCTCGTCTCCACGAAGTTTTATTTTGAATACTAATTCAAATGGCTCATTCATTACTGGAGACTCTGGTGACATCGATACCGAAACCTTTTCTGAGCCAAATGTAAATGCTGAAATCATAAAGAATATAAATATTAATATCTTTTTCATATTACCAATCTCTTTTTTCAGTTCTTTCATCTTTACCAATATTTGTTTTTAAGAACTTTTTCTGTAATCCACGATCATCGTTCATTAACTGCTTTAAAGTAGCTGGAACTTTCACCATCTTTCTCTTTTTCTTAATCTCTTCTTCTTTATCTTTTACATTCTTTGGTTTTTGTTCACTATTCTTATTATCTTGTTCATCTTTCTTCTTTTTATCTTTCTCATCTTTCTTATCTTCATTGTCTTTATCACTGTCATCTTTCTTTTTATTTTGTTTCTGATTTTCTTTGGATTTTCCATCTTTAGAGTTCTTTTTCTGATCAGAGTCTCCAGATGATTCATTCTTGTCTTTATTTTCTTTCTTCTTATCTTTATTATCCTGCTTCTTATTTTCTTCTTCTTTTTTCTTTTGCTGTTCCTGTTGTTTCTTTTGTTTCTGCTGAACAATTGCTCTCAATGTATTATTTTCTACTATTTTTTGCTCTTGTTCATTCAACCGATTCTTCTCTTTCAATTTATCAAAAAGACTTAAGGCCTCACCAACCTGACCAGACTTAAGTAAGCTAGTTCCCATGTTTAAAACCGTTTCATTTGAATAATTATCAATATTCTTCAACGTCTCTTGATAAATGGTACTCGATTCTTTAGCCTTATTAAGCCTCAATAATTCTTCTGCGACTTTCAACTTGGCCTTCTCATCTAAAGTTCCATCTTTCATCTGATTAAGTAATTGTGCTGCCTTAATATCTGCTGGATTTACTTTCTCCTCGGCCATCGTCAAATTTGGTCCATATGCTATAAAGAAAATAATCAGAGCAAGAGGTGTAAAAGATCTTCTCAATGAAAATAAATACGAAACAAAGTAAATGATTACAGCTGGTATAACTAACCACTTTGCAAGAACGGGTCTTATTCTAGACTGACCTTTGCTTAGCTTGGCCTGAAACTTTGCCCTAAAGAAGTCTAGTACTTCATCAGTAGGCAAACTATAGGAAAGCGATATCCAGTACTTTGAATTCTTCGTTCTATTTACAAACCTCTTTATATTTACTTCATTCAACTTTGAGTTGATCTCCTTACCATTGAATTTCTTATATCCAAGGAAGCTTCCACCTTTTCTTCTAAGCGGAATCGCCCCTCCATTTAATGTACCAACTCCAACAACGGCAAGATTAACATCTTCACTTAAGTTAAAGTTCTCTAGACTATCGTGCTCTTCACCATCAGTGAAAACAAGTAAGTTTCCACCTTTATATTCATTGTCCAATGCAAAGTAATTAGTGGCTTCTTTCATCGCCATAGAAAGCTCTGAACCACCTACATTAATATCTAATTCAAGTAACCCTCCCAATATAGAGTCTAAGAGATCGATATCATCTGTAAAAGGAACCACCCTCTTATGAGTATCGGAAAAAACGATAATAGATATTTGGTGACCGGCAGCTCTTTTTACAAAATGTCGCGCCATCATTACAGCTTTTTTAAATCTATTTGGTCTAACATCTTCAACCAACATACTTGCAGACTTATCTATTAGAATAATCGTTTTCTGATCTGGAATTGATGTATCTATTTTCTCTTCAGGCCCTCTAAGATCCAGCATAGCAACGACTAGTGTGGCCATCGCAACAAAGAGTAGCACTCTACTAACTTTATTAGAAAATGTTTGTTTAAAGAACCAGTGATCCTCAACCCATCGATAGAATTTCAAGTCATTCTTTCGATAGATATAAAAATAAATAATCAGGGCCGGGATCATGAAAATAAGATATTGATGGTATTCAAAACTCATACTCCCCCCTCTTTTAAGAGATACTTTCTAGAGACAGCTGCCAAGAGTATTGCAATAACTCCCGGAACTAAGAAGCGAAGATAGAGTTCTTTATAAATTATCTTAGCACTCGAATCGATCTCAGATTTCTCCAATTTTTCAATCTCACTCAATACCTCAGCAAGGGCTTTTTCATCTTGCGCCTCAAAGGTTTGACCATTTGTCTTATCTGCGATCTCTTTCAATGTTTTAAAATCTATAGATCCGCCAGGTATATTCTGATAGCGCTGTCGACCAAATATATTTTTACCATATGGAATCTTTGCATCTCCCCTTCCGCCTATTCCAATAGTATATACTTTTATACCTTGCTTCTTTGCCTCTTCTGCTGCTTGGATAGGAGTTAGAAATCCTACATTACTAACGCCATCTGTAAGTAGAATAATTACTTTATTCTTGGCCAGAGATTGAGCACCTCTTGCAACAGCCAACCCTAGAGCATCACCGATATTAGTACCACTACCCAGCATTCCTCCTACATTTATTTCTCCAACCATTTGTTTAATCAATTTTAAGTCAGTACTTAAAGGAAGAAGTGTAAATGCTCTCTCTGAGAACATTATTAGCCCAATACGATCAGTTGGCCTTAGAGCAACGAAATCAGAGATCTTATCTTTAGCTACTTCAAGTCGATTTGGTCGAAAATCGTCTGCCAACATTGATCTAGAGACATCTATTACAAAGAAAATATCGTTCACTTCTATCTTATTTTTTGCAAAACCTTGTGGACTTCTTGGTTGGGTCAGAGAATAAGCAATAAGTAACCAACCTACAGCACCAACTAGCCAGACAAGAAGTCTTTTTGCCGAGTTAGAATTCTTAACCATCGAAGCTGGTAGGAGTAATTCTGGTTTCTTGAAAATATAATAGAAGGATAGAGTCCAAACAATTAACCCCAAAACACCCCAAAGAGAATTATATAATGTAGCAAATTCAATTTCTTTCAAAATATTCCTCTTATATCATCATAAGCTTCCATAACCTGATGTTCTTCAATATCACTCCACTCTTTCTTATATTGAATTAAATCAAGTTTTTGAAAAAACTCAAGAATAGGTGGCGTTTCCCCTCCTATCAACTTTAACCATTCATCACGTGTTTTATAAATATTCTCAATATCTGTACGTGTTTGAGCATTCTTAAATCTCTCTCTCCAAGAAAGAATTACTCTCTGTCTTTCCATTTTTAGAATTCTCAACTTCCTATAGCGAATAGCTAAAGGTGTAATAACAATAATGACAACGAGTGCGATTACTATGTATGGCCACATTCTCTTAAGTTTGTCGCCTCCCGATTCCTGAGAGAGTATTATAAAGTCTTTCTCTAGATCGTTTTTTACTGGATTAATATTTTCAATTTCAAAAGGAATAGTAAGACTTTTATAAGTCCAGATAAACACACTCTTGTTTTGATATGCAGTAGTTAAGACCAGTTTGGCATAGACAATAATTACATCTGAATTATTCTCAGAAAATTTAATATTTGAAACTGAGGCTATATAGAAATGATCTAGAAATGTTTTTCCAACAAGTACATCTTTAACATTGTTCAAGTTTTCTTCGACCATAGGCCAAATATTGATTTGAGCATTGAAGCTCTCGCCCTCAAGTATTGTATTGCTATGATCAAGGTTTTTTAATATTCCTTTAACTTCATAAGAAAATACTGAGTAACTTATTAAGAAGGTACACAATAAGACGATTAACCTCACATCATCTCCTTTATGAAACTCTCTAAGTATCTATCTTTAACATTCAATTTCTTTACTCTTTTTCCAAGAATATCTTCAATATCTTCAACCTTCTTTTTCTGTACTTCCGCCAAAACCCCACTACCGTCGGAGTTTTTAGTAAAAAGGCTATAATTTTGCTTTTGAGCCTCATCTAATGGGCCAACTATTCTAAAGCAATGAACATGTTTTCGAAATGCTATCTTCTTCATCTGTTCTGCATCAAGAAAGTTTATGAAATCGGAAAGAATAACTACTTCCTTATTTCTCTTTAAATACTTAAGCGCTTTTTCTTTATCCACACTATCTTTAATCTCAAAATCGTAAGGATAATTAATATTTACTTTCCCACTATCATTGAGCACACTCATTTCTTCTAGCTTTGAAACCAATAATGCTATCCCTTTTTCTCCGCTGGCTTTAGGTAGGGAAGTTAAGCTATCCCCCAAGATTAACACTTGAACATAGTCATTGGTTTCACTAGAAAGTAAGAATAACAAGCAACATATCTCAATAGCCGCTTGTAATTTGGAAATGCCTTTATATCCCAAAAACATAGATGCAGATAAATCTAGCACCACCACGATCTCAACATTTCTTTCTTCTTCAAATGTTTTTACAAATGTATTTTGAGTTTTAGCTGTCAGATTCCAATCAATAAATCTGATATCATCCCCATGAGAGTAAACCATATGTTCTTTGAACTGAAGTCCGCTCCCCTTAAAGTGTGACTTAAGCATTCCAATAGAAAAGCCATTCGAATTCTTAAACAAAGAACTCTTAATGCTTCCTACAATCTCTCTTACATTCTTTAAATTCATTAGATCAACTTTTCAGCTATTCTCTTTGCGATATCTGTTCCTTTCAGATTATCGATCGATGCTTCATATGTTAGAATTAATCTATGTCCAAGAACTCCTGAAACAATCTCCATAACATGACTTGGAGAGACAAAGTCCTTATTATCCATATAAGCTATAAACTTACTAATTTTAAATAACCAGATACAGGCCCTTGGTGATGCTCCAGCCAAGATTGCTCCTTCAAATCTCTTGTCAAAACAATCGCTGCTTGGCCTAGTTGAATGAACTATTTTTACGATGAGATCTTTTATCTTTTCATCAATATAAATTGATTCAACTTCTTCTTTCATAGCGAGAATATCATCAGTTGTAAGCACTGACTCGATATCATCCAAGAAGTTACCTTTCTGTCCCAAGATGCTTTTCTCAGCTTCAAAGTCAGGGTAATCCACCTCTAGCTTCATCATAAATCTATCTAGCTGTGCCTCTGGTAATTGATAAGTCCCCTCTTGGTCTATTGGGTTCTGAGTCGCTAGAACGACAAACGGACTTGAAAGTTTATGGGTATTATCACCAATAGTAACTTGCTTTTCGGCCATGGCCTCTAAGAGTGCAGCCTGAACCTTAGCAGGTGATCTATTTATCTCATCAGCGAGTAGTAGCTGTGTAAAAATTGGCCCAAACTTAGTTGAAAATTCTTCTTTCTGTTGGGAATAAATCATTGTCCCTATTAAATCGGATGGCAATAAGTCTGGTGTAAACTGAATTCTCTTATACGATAGATCACAGAGTTTACTCATTGTTGAGACACTCATTGTTTTCCCTAGTCCAGGCATACCTTCTATTAATAAGTGGCCTTCACAGACTAATGCAGCCAAGATTGAATCAAGCATTTTATCTTGACCGTAGATTACTTTTTTTGCTTCCGCCAAAGCGTTAATTGCTTTTTCTCTAATTGCGCTCATAAACGTCCTTATTCACAAACCTGATATAATAAATACTTAATATAGAATGCTTTACTTTTTAAACTTTCGAAAGGGTGGTCAAATCCTTGAACACCAATGTCTAATAAACTCAAAGTTTTTCCAACATTTAAAGATGCGTTAGATACAGTCCTATCTAAGTCCTCGAGGGAAACACCGTGAGTACAGCTTGCAGCGATATAATAACCATTGTCCTTTATGACTTTTAGAGCCTTTGTATGTAGCTTCTCATAACCGCCAAGAGCTTTCTTCACATTTCGCTCACTCTTACTAAACGCTGGAGGATCACTAACTATTATATCAAACTTATTATTATTTTGAAGGCATTGTTCAAGATATGAGAAAACATCAGAGCGTGTAAATGAACCACGGCCTTCAAAATTATTTAACTTTAAATTATTTTCTATATTCGTCTGCATGTCTGCCTGATCAACAAACTCAACTTTTCCAACTCCACCTCTCAAGAGGTGAAGCCCCCAGCTCCCCACATATGAAAACAAATCTACACCACTTTCGAGGGATTCAATTCTCTTCAAGAAGTTTTCTAGCTTAAGTCGATTTTCTCTATGATCAAAGTAGTACCCAACTTTTTGAATAGTTTTTGCTGAAACAGAATACTTAAAATCATTCTCCAGGATTTCTACATCAGAAATTTCTTCAACTTCATACTCAGGCAAAAGCTCATTTTTTCGATATTCTGCCTTGTCAAAGAGCACGACCTTTTTTGATGGATAGCTCTTAATCAAGAAATCTTTAATCTCTAATCTATACTTATCTAAACCAGCCGTATTAATTTGTATTAATACATAATTTTGAAAAACGTCTACAATTAAGCCTGGTAGAAAGTCTGAATCACCATAACAGAGACGGTAATTTTTATAATCTATATACTTAGATCTCTTTGCTAGAGATTTTGATAAAAGGTATTCGACTATCTCCAAAGGCGTTCTTTCAGAGTTCTTCTCACAGACAACTCTCAAGCAAGGCCCCTGTGTCACCAATGGATTAATAAAGCCTATAAACTCTCTCTTTTTACCTTTTACTATCACCCACTCCCCTGGAGTAAACGAACGAATACTTGTTTCTATATCTCTTTCGTAAAAAGAACTACAATACTGAGAAAGCTGCCTAGCTGCAGCTTCTCTCAATGAAATTTCTCTCACACATCCTCTATTTAATTACTTTTAAAAATGGTAGGAAGTCATTTGCTGTGTTAGCAAGAGCATCCCTTTGATCCACGAGTAACCAATTTAATGTTTTCTCTAAATTATTTTTTCTATCTAATACGTAACTAATTTTTGTAATTTCATCGTAACTAGAATTTCCCAAGCACTTTTCCTCTTCCACAGAACAATAGCTTTTTACAGTTGTACCATCAACGTACTTCCAAAAAGGCTCGATTCCAACACTGCTATTATAAATGACTCTCATGCTCTTAGTGAGATCTGAAACTCCACTCTTTTCCACTTCGAGCAAGTAATCGTATGCATTTGAAACTAACTTATATACTGTTTCTGATCTACCTTTCTTTATAATATTCTCAACAAGATTGGAGACAGCCCCTCTTACATAGAGAACCTCTCTTAGAGATGCATATCCTAGATTTAAAACTTTCCAGTACTTTTTAACACTATTATTATCGCTAAGTTTCTCATATAGAAAACTGACAACATTCAAAGTTGGAACAAGTGCATTTTTAAGTAAGTACTCTTCACCAAAGCTGCTCTTTAAAAATTTGAATTCTCTCACAATACTGGTTCCAATAGAAATAGACTCAAAGACAGTGTTGTTAGAGAACTTCTCATTATTCCCTGTACCAAAAACTTGTTCCTCACTACCTAGATAAGTTGAAATATAAAGACTCTTTGCAATTATTTCTTCAAAGATTCTTAGTTCATTGTATGAGAGCGTATTGATCCACTCGACAAGGTTGTCGAGTGTTGAATCTTCTTCAATATGAAGAGATTTTAATAAGTCTTCTCCCACTTTATAAATCTCACTCTGTGGAACACGGGATAAGATAAATTCATTCACCCTCTTGAATTGAGGTAAGTTGATAAATTCTTCAAATTGTTTTCGAGATCTTCCCACCCTATCATGTACGACTCTTCCCATATTACTGAAGCCAGACATTTCGGAGATATACCCCAGGGCCTTTCCGTTATGTTTTTTTAAGACATCATCATCTAAAGGAAAGAGTTTTACTTCTTGAGCCTCGAGTGCAGAAGATGCTACGAAGTTATACATAAAGGCCTGCATAAACTCGCCATAATTCATTCTTGGCTCTAGACCATTGCCATTATTTACGTCAACGAGACCATCATAGGCCCAAAAAGCATTCTTCCCTTTACGTCGCTCTTCTTTTGTCATCGACTTTCCACATCTAACACCGGGTGTGTTTAAACAAAGCCCCATTAACCTTTGTTTCTCTTTCACCACATCTGTGTAGTCATCACCTTTAACTACAGCATTAAGGTACTGAACACCTAAGTAATTATGTCTGAAGGATACATTACGAATAACCTGATCTATTCTCTCACTCGTAGTTAATGTATAATACTCTTTATCGCTATTTAAAGTATCTCTATACTTTACCTTCTCTCTATTAACCTTTAGGCTCTTGTCACTTAAGTCATATAAGTAATTGAACGACTCAAGAAGTGTTAGCTTCTTTAACTTTGTCTTTTTCCCATCAAGAGGAATCTGTAGCCCTTCATCAGGTAGTGCGCCTTGAAGCAGGTATTGAATAGGAACACCTTCAGAAGCTTCATGCCTCATCGCCATTCTTTCGGCCAAGAGATTTACATTCTCTTTTACCTTTTCTACAGAAGGACAGACATGTCTTCCCACATGAATATTTAAGAAGTTTCTACAACTATAGCTCTCATCTTCTTCATACACAGGGGCCCTAAACTGACTATTCCATACTTCAAAATCATCCATTACATCAGGAATAACTTGAAAAGCTTCATCAGCTTTATCTTTATTTTGTACAAGTTCTGAAATTATACCGTTTCTAAGTGCAGAATCTTCATCTGACCCAACCCAGTTCAAGGTAAGGCCAAGTGTGTTTTTTAGAATATCCACTCCCCGTGCTGTTTTCACACCAAGCTCGAGAAGATATTTTCTTCCTTGATCTAAAAAGTCCTCAATACCTTCATTATTTTTTCTCATTTCAACATCGATAGAAACAGATGTTGAGATAACCCACAAAGTCATTTCAGGCGAGAGAAGACCACCTATCTCAAAAAATTGATCTAAGCTAGAGTTTGGAAAACTTTCTTGGTACTCATTAAAAGCACTCTTAATCCCCAAGGTTAAATCATCCAGAACGTAATTATCATTAACTCCAACACAGGCACTTGGATAATTCTCTATTAATTCCACTAAGGTTGAGCTAGTACTTAATGAATTCACACATTCTCTAACCTCAGACAATTTATTATCATCTCTAGTTACTAATGAAATTGATGGACCTTTCACTGGAGTGACGTCGCTTACATCACGAATAGAGAGTCTACTTAAGGCATCTTCCTTGAAAGATCCCCCTGATGTTATCACTTTTAGCAGCTCTAGTATGTGATCCCTTGAAAAGAATTTCTTATAGTCTCCTAAGATTTCTTCTCCATGGAACTTAGCAAAGACTGACTTAAGTGATTGATACGTAACTTCCTTACTTTGTTCATCTTTATTATAGTATTCACCAATTCTCGACCAATCAGTTGAGACCTCTTTAAGAAACAGTGAATAGAACGAAAAGAGTCTAACGTAGTCTGTATCTGAATCTAGATGAATATCTATGAATTTGAAGAGAAAATTCTGTTCTTCTTCATTCCAAAAGAGCCACGACTTCACCCACGAATTTAAATCTTCTGAGTTTTTCTCTTTAAACAAATCATTCATTATATATGCTAAAGAATGAAATATTTGTTGATCCGATCTCTTAAGGATTCCGAGTACTGTCGAATAAAAGTCACCACTGTTTTCAACAATTACCCTATTCACTTCATTGGCAACATTGAAGCTATCACTATTTAAGAAGTCCATGAAGAATTCATGATTATATGAAGTTAATTCGAGTGTAAATTTAACGAGATCAATTGTTGGGTTTTTCGCTAAAAGGTCTATTGAATACTTCAATACATTACTTAAATTAATCTTGTGATTAACATTTCTTCTTTGTGAGTACTCAAAGTAATTAACAACTCTATTTGCATCAGTAAGATCAGGGCAAATTGGCCTTGCATATGAAATTGACTCTGTAGCAAGAAGTAACGTATCAAAAAATTTTACGATATCATCAGATTTCAAATGAACAAGTGTATTTTCAATAAGTGACTTTATATCTATCGCCAGCTGAAGATTTTCATCACTGCAGGCTATACTACTATTATAAAGATCATTTAATACCTTTATATCTCTTATCATCTGTGGCTGCTTTAACACCGGCAACTGTACAATAGAGTCGATGTAATTTTTAGATACGTCTTCTCTCTGTATCCACTGATACACCCAATTTGAATCCGACACAGGTTCCTTAGCAGAGAAAAAACCACGTAAAAGGTCTACGTCCTCATCCTTGAGGCCATCTATATACTTCTTTGCAAACTCAGTAACAATCATAATTCTGAGCTTATTAAAGAAGGTTGTATCATTGAACTTAACTATTTCTCTTCTTAGTCTCTCTGCATCTCCACCGAGAGCATCATGAAACTGATCTACAATTCTACTTAACTCTAGCAAGAGATTTTCGTCTCTATTTAACAATAGAAGCAGTTTCTTTATTTCATCCTTTGTAACAAGGTTCTTTCTTCCTTTGCAATCTTTATGTGATGGGTCCTCTGCACATACAAACAAAGCATTGAGACCATCATAGAAGTTTGTGTCTGTTAATGTTGTGATGACTCTACCTAAATCATCTAGAGCACCATCATTATCTAAATCTTGATAGTACTTTATAAACCTATCTCTTCTAGCTCTATCGCCAAAGAAAATACCGTCTATTGGTGCAACCAAACTATTCCAATGATGATCTGTTGTTTCACTAAGCGCCCTAAACATCTCTACGAACTTTCTATCCCAGCTTGTACATACAAATAAATTTACGAGATTCTTTCGATATAAGAAACCTTCATAAAAAGTTATGTCAGAGCAGGCCTTAAGTTGATCTATATCTCTATTCGTTCGTGTCTGATCTGATACGATCTCAGGTGCATCCTGCTTAAAGCAGCCTGCAAAGAATACAAAGCAAATTAAAAACAGAAGCTCTTTAGATAGTTTCATCTATTTCTTTATCCCCTTCGTCATAAACCTCATTGCTTTCCCAGTGTTAACCTCATACTTACTAAATTCTATCGTTGAGTTCACTGTTCTTTTATTTGGTTTATTTTTCTCATTATTAGTTACGATTTCTTGAGTTGTTTTAATATCGACTTTTTCTGGAAAACCAAATCCATTATAAGATTTATATTCAAATTCATTTTCAATAGTCGTTAACTGTACGCCTTGTATAAGCTTTATTGTCATCTTATCGACAACCCACTTATTATTACTCCATCCCTTTACCCCAAGATCAAAAGTAGAGCTATTGACACCTGTCGGACTAAAAGTTTTAAACTCTTCTAACATTCCATTTGATTTAAATTTCAATTGAATTTCAGATACAGGTCTTGTACCTGTTCGATCCTTACCTCTTACACCTTTACCACTAGAGGTTTTAAAGTAGCTCAATTCATAACTTCTTACTCTAGGTGCTAGCTTTAGTGGAACAACGAAATCAAGTCTATTCTTTATCATTTGCTTTAGCTGATACTTAACCTCTTCAAATCCCTTTGGAAATCCATTAACTTCAATTTGATATTGGCCAGGAAACATCCAATAGACTTTAAAGTAGAGATCTTCTATTTTTCCAAAGCTCTGTCTCTTATTTAAAGTTTCAACAAGATTTGAAACTCTAACTTCGAAAACTAAATCTTTAAGACCATAACTCTCTGGGTGATAGTATCGAATATCGAATTCGTTCACCTCAGGAATATTTACAGCTGAGCTATTGATTGAAAATAATAATAGAAAAAATAAACTTACAACTCTCATTAATGACTACCTTAGATTTGAGACTTTAAACTTATTATATTCTACAATTTATTATAACTTCACGAAATGATTGAAATTCTTTCCTTCCATGCAGGATCAATATAGACATCAATCCTTTTCTCTTTCTTATAAATCACTTTTCCAGCAGCACCTTTTACTGCCTTTAGGTTCTTTACCTGAGTATAAAGCAATGGTACTTGCTCGCCACTGTAGTTACTATGGTGAGCGATAATACTACCTATTAATTGTAGTAGCTTAGCATCTATTGGAGCATCGATTGTATTCTTCAAAAATAGGTGAGAACTTTTGTCACCATCAATATGAAACCAATAGTCGTCTTTTTTGCTCCAGTTTTTTCTTAGCCAATCGTTACTTGTACTATCAAGTCCAATAGCAACTTCTACCCCAGATGATATTAAATAAACTTTTCTGTTGACATCATTTTTCTTTGTAACAAGGTCATCCTTGACCAGTTTCCAGACAGGTTCAATTGTCTTACCTAAACCTTTTACAATAAACACATCGCCACTTACCCACTTCTTAAACTCTTCTCTCGTTCTAGAAAGTCTATCCTCAAGTAAGCCCTCTGCGTTTCTAAAAGCCTTTATCTTTTTATAAATAATATCTCTTCTCTTAAACTCATTGAAATTCACATCAATTTTAAAGGGTATTCCTTCTATTTTAAATTTATAGTCTTCAGGAAGTTTGTAGCCCTCCTGCTCAATTATCTCTTTGAGTATTTTCCATTTTTTAACTTTTAATAGATCGGTTTCAATATTCTTGAGTTTTCTTTGAAAGAACTTCTTCTTTCTTTTTGGGAATTTATGAACATCTACATTTTTTCGCAAATCTTCAAAGTAGTGTTCCTCATTGAATTCTTTATTCTGAGGTCGCTGGGCCTTATTATTGCCAGCGCCAATAGACTTGTAGATACTTATGAGATCATTATTTCCCATAAACTCTTGCCAGCCAAGCCAACTACAAAAGATTCGATGCTTCTGTCCAATCTTCTCTTCTAATGAGAAGTATAGCTCTCTCCCTTTCCAGAACAATGTAAAGTTATAGTGAGCGTCTCTCTTGGTGAAGTAGATATTGACGAGCCTATCGTCTAAGAGAGTTTCAATCTTATGTACAATTCCACCCTGAACATACTTTCTACAAAACTCTATAAACCTGTCTCGTATTCTATACTCAGTAGGAATAGTCTTTTGACCAAAGAAAATTCCCTCATACTTCTCACCTCTTCCAACATAGAGATAAATAGACTTCCCTGGTAACCTCATCGAAAAAGATAAATAATGGGGAGATGAGAGTATTTTTTGAAGAACAGGTGTACGAACTCTCTGGTCAATCATGCACAAGCTATTGTATTGTTCTATAATATTATTTAAATCTGAAACATTTTGAATCATGGCACTCAACTTACTAGATAACAATTCTTCATTTTTAGAGTATTTAGACTGGGATGAAATTCTAATCAAGCTTTCATCTCATTCTTATTTTCAACATACAAAAGATGTGGTTCCTCGTCTTCTTAATTATAAACCGAATCAAATTATTAATCGAGATCTAACATATTTAGACCTCTACAATGACGACTTTGAGAGCTTCAACACTTCTCTTGGCGATATTTTCTCAACTCTTCCAAGAACAGATGAACTTGAGAAGCACCTCGCCTCAATTGAAAAAGACTTAGTCCTCGATCTTTCTGAACTCAATACGATTTGTAAACTTTTAGAAGGCTATCCATCTGTGGAGAGGCTCTTCGAGCATTTTAATATTGATCACAATTACCCTGATCAATCCATCAAAAGTAAAATTAGAAATAAGTTTATTAATAAGTTTAGAAATCTTGTCTCAAAAGACGGATCAGAAAGTCTCGAAAATCACCCTCAACTCTCTCCTCTTTACAGAGAGCTTAGAGAGCTTGAAAAAGGGCTTCGAAATTCAATAAATATTTCAGCCAGAAAAGAGACCTACAAGAAAGTTCTTCAACATAGTGAATACGACGTTATAAATGATCGTTATGTATTGGCCATAAGGTCTGATTCATATAATTCCAAACTTGGTGTCATTATAGCAAAGTCTAGTACAGGAATGACTCTCTTTGTAGAGCCATATGAACTTAGAGAGAAAAGTAACCAACGTATTCAAATCATGGCACAGATAGATGCCATTATTAATGAGATCTGTCGTAATTTTTGTACTACTCTACTAGAGTTTGAGAGAGCTCCTCTAAATGAACTTCATTATCTCTACAAAATAGATCTTATTAAAACAAAGGCCAACTTCTCAGCAGAACTTGGTCTCAAAAGACCTCAGTTGAACGAATCAAAAGAAGTCTACATCAAAGATTTCTTCCACCCATTAATTGAAAACTGTGTTCTCAATACACTACATCTTGATCCGTTAACGAAAGGTCTGATCATTTCGGGTCCAAATACTGGTGGTAAAACTGTTACTCTTAAATCTGTGACTCTATGTTATCTACTAGCGGCCATGGGTTTATATGTCCCTGCGGGTGAATGTAATATCTTTCTACCTGATGGGATATACTACTTTTCACATGATCAACAAGATCTCTCCAGTGGTCTGAGTTCTTTTGCATCTGAAGCCAAAAATTACTTACAACTATTAGATGAAATCTCTGAAAACTCCCTTATTGTGGTTGATGAAATTTTCAATTCAACATCTTCTGAGGAAGCTTCGGCCCTAGCAATTTCTTTCTTAGAGCAGATTCATTCAAGATCAAATTCTCTAGTTATTATATCTACCCACCATCAGTTCTTTAAAACCTACATCCACGCTTCTAAAGAGTATATTTCTTCTCATGTTGGTTTTGATATGGAGACAAGTAAGCCAACATATAAACTGAATTATGGCTCACCAGGTAGTTCGATGGCCTTTAAGATTTTTGATATCTTGGCCGAGAAGTTTGGCTTAAGTAATACCATATCTTCCAAAGCAGAACACATACTCGACAAGAAGCAATTATCTTATGAGCAACTTCTGCAAGAGCTCTCACAAAAGAAATCGGAATTAGATAAGAAGCTTATTGAAAACAGACAATTGAATATAAATTTAAAGAACCAAAAAAAGTCTATGGACGGTCTCGTTTTACTTGAGAAAGAAAGAATTACTTCTGAGTACAAAAAGAAGTTAGATAAGATTATCTCTCAAGCAGAAAATCTTCTCGTAGAAACCAAGAAAGGAAAAATTGACTCTAGAAAACAATTTGAAAAGAAGGTTATAAATTTAACGGACAGTATTCCCGACCCTAAAAAGCAAAAATTCAATGAGAGAGTTAAGCAGACAACAGCAGAAAAAAAGATCTCTATTGATCAACTCAAAGAAAACGACTACGTTTTCTCTCCTACATTTAACAAGAACTTAAAAATAGTTTCTATTAATCAACGTAAGAAAGAAGTTCAAGTTCTCAACGGTAAGATGTCTCTTTGGATGAGTATTAAAAATCTTACATGGCCTACAAATAAACAACCTCCTAAACAGAGCATTCAAGTTAACTTCACAAAGTCTGTATCGGGAAAGCTTGAGATAGATGGAAGAGGGATGAGGCTTGATGATTTCCAAAGATTAGTTGAAGACTCCATTCATGAACTTATCAATGGTGACATTCCATTTCTAAATATCATTCATGGTCACGGAGAAGGAATTCTGAAAAAGTGGCTACGTACATTTTTAAAAAGCTATACTGAAGTTTATTGGCAATCAGAAGATGGTAATGACGGAGCAACAAGACTTACTCTAAAAAATTGATGATCCAATTCTTGAAGGTCTAAAGAGGAACTCCTCCCCATCTCCGCTAGGAAACCTGATAGAGAACCAAATCATCTCTGCACGACCTTTTACGTAATTAAGAGGAACAGTTCCCCAAAACCTAGAGTCATATGAAAAGTCTCTATTATCACCCATCACAAAAAGTTCGCCCTTAGGAATCGTGATCTTGTCCTTATTCACTAAGAAGTAGTTATCACTATCCTGCTGGATGAAGTACTTTGCATCACCATTTTTTACGCTAAAGAACTTAAGCTTATGTTTTTTAAACTTTGCTTCCATATCTTTTAAGAATGGTTTCGCACTCACTGCTGAAGTGGTGGTTGCAACATCATTTACATATATAACCTTATCTTTAATTTCGATTGTATCGCCCGGTAGTCCAATGACTCTCTTAATATAATTAATAGACGGATCCTTAGGGAACTTGAACACTATCACATCTCCCCTTTTAGGAAGATCTTGCTTAAAGACATAACTAGGATCTAGGTTAATATCTCCAAAGGCCATATCAGAAAAAGGAATTTTCAAACCATAGGCAAATTTATTAACAACAATATAATCACCAATCTTTAAAGTTGGTATCATTGATCCTGACGGAATTCTATATGGCTCATATAGAGATGACCTAAAAACCAATACTGTAAATATAATTGAAACGATGAGAAGAACTTCTTTCTTTAAATTAGCTGGCTTTTTATCTGGTACTACTTCTTCAAAATCTTCCACTAAGTATCCTTATCTTCTTCTTTACTCTTAGCTTCAGATATATTCTCATTTAGTGGATTTACTTCTTTATAGTAGTACTCTATCACTTTTCTAGCTAAATACGATGATTTCACATACCATTTTTTTAAGTTGATATTCATCACAGCAATAGATATCCCTTTTCCATGACTTTCGTTAGTCGGTATAGCAAAAGATGTAAACCAGTCTCTTTTTCCAAATGGAACACCACCAGTAATTGAGCCTGTCTTTCCACCGATCTCAAGACCTTCTCTAAGCTTTCTATTAAGTCTTCTAAAAGACCCTCTAGCTGTTCCTCTTTTTACTGTTGTTTCCATCAGCTCTTGAAGCTCTCTTGCCGTTGCAACTTCCAAGACTCTCTTTGTTTTATGCTGAGGGCTCCAAATCATTTTATTAGTATTATTATCACTGATCTCTGTAACTACTCTTGGGTAATTTAATACTCCATCATTGGCCACAACAGAAGCCAAGATTGCAGCATGAACAGGGGAGATCATTGTTCTCTTATTAAATCCAGAAGCCATCTCTGCTAATTCATAATCTGTATCTGGCATTTCAAATACTGACTTAGACAAGCTGATTTCTTCCATTAACTTTTCGTTAAAACCAAAGTCTGTGGCCATATCAAAGAGTCTCTCACCAGTACTATTTTTTATAGCTGCTTTTCCAAAAATAACATTATTTGAATAAGCAAATGCTCTTTCAAATGATTGCCTTCTTTGCCAACGAGATTTCTTATCCTTTAATTGATACTTATATAATGTTGTCCCTCTTCCTCTGAACTTGAACACACTATCTTTAGTTACTTCTGATTTTTCTAGCAGATCTGCTGTTGTCACAATTTTAAAAAGACTTGCAGAAGGGTGTGTTGAGCTAAAAGGTAAACTCATATTGAATTGATTTCCATCTCTCTCATAACCTACGGCCGAAAGAATGAAACCTGTTTCATTATCAATAACGATCACAGATGTATAATCAGATCTATATCTCTTTAAGAGCTTCTTTATGTAGTCAGTTAAATCAGAATTAAGTGAATACTTAATATTAACTTGCTCATCTTTTAGAGCGATTTGCTTTGGGAATGTTTTCTTACTAAATCTAAATGCTTCGTTTAAATTATCTTTTATTATAGTTCTTGTTGTAATGATTTCTTCTCGTTTCTCCTCTTTCTTCATCTCTTTCCAAAGATTATAGAGACCGAACGAAGAGATAGCTCCGACAACAAGCAATGATAAATATAAACTGGTTTTATTTTTAATATATTTCATAAGCATTTATTATGCCTTATATCCACGCCCTATGACAAAAAATTCTTTACTCACAGATCTTGTAGACTTCGGTTTTAAGAAATCATACTGCTTAAAGAGGCCTTTACTTTCTTTAAGGAACTTCTGGGCCTGGTGACTATCAAAAACTTTTATTACCATATTCCCATTTTCTTTCAAAAATACAGGGAGAACTTCAAAAACTTTTTCTACTAAGTTTAAGCTTCTATCCTGATCTACTGATCTAATTCCCGTCGTATTAGGCGCCATATCTGATAAAACCACATCAAATTTATTATCTGCACCTAGCTGCGAAGTTGTATCTACATCGAAAATATCTTTTTCAAAAAGAGTTACATTTTTTAGAGTCAGGAGTTTCTTATTAAGTGGTCTTATATCAATACCAATAACCTTTCCTTCTGCTCCAACTCTTCTACTTGTATATTGTACCCAAGATCCTGGGTGATAACCAAAATCCACTACTTGGTCACCCTTGTTTATTATTTTAAATTTGCTATCAATTTCTTCAAGCTTGTAAACACTTCTGGCCAAGAAATCATCTTTCTTTGCCTTTTTAAAATAATGATCCTGTACTTTAAAACCCATATGAATATCTTCCTTACCTAATCTAGGCAGCCTTTAGCGTATTTCTTTGTTCTAAGTGCCCACTAATACCATATTTGCGCAACTTTGCAATTAAGGTGGTCTTACTTATCCCCAGTGATTTCGATGCCTTATTAACACCTACCCCCTTATTTACAAGCTCATCTACAAGGATTTTTCTCTCTAAAAGCTCAATTTGTCTCTTAAAGTCACTCGAGCTTGTTTTAATAGAGAGAAGTTTACGGGGAAGGCTCTCCTTCTCTATCACTCCAAAGCTCTTTTTAAGCATTAAAAGCTCTAAGGTATTCTTCATTTCACGGTAGTTTCCTGGCCATGAATAATCAATTAGTGCACTTCTAACTTCATTAGAAAATGCTATATTGATGAGATTGTTCTTCAGCTTAATTTCCTCTATAAACTGCTCCAAGATTTCTTCCCTCTGGGCACTCGACTTTTCTTTTAGCGACTTTGTTCTTATCGCTACACCTCCGAGCCTATGAAATAGGTCCTCTCGAAATTCACCTCTCCCAACCATCTCTTCAAGATTTCTATGGGTAGCGAAGATAAATCGACCATTGAAAGATGTTTTCACACTAGCACCAACTTTGTAGAAGTCTCCTGAGTCTAAGAGTTGCAAAAGCTTTTTCTGTTGATTTAAGTCGATCTCACCTATCTCATCAAAGAATAAAGTTCCTCCACTTACTTGTTCGCAAAAGCCTACCTTATTTTCAATTGCTCCGGTAAAAGCTCCTTTAAGATGACCAAATAATTCACTCTCAAAAAGAGAATGAGTAAGGCCTGCAAGATTGCATTGAATAAAATTTTGATTACTTCTTATTGAACGTTGATGAATCTTTTTCGCGAGAAGTGTTTTACCTGTTCCCGTTTCACCTTGTATTAAGATTGGATATTTTGAATCGTATAATGCTTGCAAAGCGACCTCCCATTTGAATTTGGAAGGTCTAATTTTTACTAGTATTTGAATAGTAAAAGAATCAAAAGTTGATCTCTTATTTCACAAGTGAATTATGTAGCACTTCTGCGCACTCTTCTCTACACCATATCAATTCGCCCGCAATTTTCTTATCGGCCAATGAAGTCACCTCTCGTCCCGCTTGGTAAAGCTTATATCCTCTTTGCCAACAGAGTAATGTTCCAGCAGCAATATCCCATATATTCTTCGGTGTCTTTGAGTACACAAAGTCACAGGCCCCTGAGGCCAAGAGACCGAGCTTAAAAGCAATACTTCCTCTAGCTGCAATAGTCACATTATCCACATCGTTTAAGTGATCAAGTAAGCCCTTCTTCATATCTCCCTTAGAGACATAACCAAAGAGTCTATCTTCATTGTAAGTAACGGGCTCCACCCATGCATCAGCACTACTTAGCTCAAAGCCAGTGAAAGGATTATAAAGCCACGCAAAACCTTCACTTGGACTGGACATAATGGCCAAGGATACTGAGCACTCACCCAACCCCTTTGAAAGCTCTCTTGTTCCATCGATTGGATCTAAAATTATTGCAGGAAAACCAAAACTCTTTTGGTCTTCTTCGCTAAAGAAATGAAGGCCTTCCTTGTTAATTAAGTCACTAAACTGAACATGCATCATGTCAGACACTTCCTTGTCCACCAAGGTGACGAGTGAGAAGTCTGACTTCTTTGTAATTCCTAAAGACTCCTGTAATGATGAACCATTAAGGCGATTTTTTACAATTTCTAACACTTCTCTTCTAAGAATATCTACTTTTTCTCTATTTAACATTTCATTATCCATATTGTTTTCATAAGCCTGACATTATATCTAATACAATTCAAACCTTAACAAAACCCAAATTTTTTTTGATTTTAAAAAAATTTTGTATTGACATCACACTTTTACTCACAAAAACGCCGAAGTTATCCACAATCACGGAGTCCCTCTGTCAATTATTTGAAGTGATTAACTCGTCCTTTAGAAAGTCCTGTTTTCAGCACTTTAAGATACTGTTCTTAACACTCTGAAACATTCTTACATTACGCGACAAGAGGTATTCACAAAAAAATCAAAGTTATCCACAAAAACGCACTTTATCCACTTTACTTTCTAAAAATATATGTCATCTAGTTATCCACATTTTCTCTATTTGATTGTTTAAATATCCTAACAATTACGTCTAAAAATAAGGGAAAGAAGCAGTGGCAAAGTGACTCTGACTTTGAATCTAACTCATATAGAATTAGTTGAATCTTAGGCCCTATTCTCCAGTAGAGAGAATTTCTAAATCACCATGCGAGGCCACAGAACTAGCAATAATATCACCTTCAGAATTAGATGACATACTAGTAACCAATCTTATCTCTCCAAGCTGTGGATCGACAAAAACGAAAGGTGATGAATGTAGCTTCGAATTAGTTAATTCAAATGAGTCTAAGAATTCACAATATAATTGATGGGTGAGCCCCGATTTAAACAAAGAAACTCCTTTTCCAATGTTAACCGTACTCTTAAATATATTTTATCATAAAAAATATAATTAACTATCAAATAGTTTAAGGAATATTTTAACCCTTCCTTCAAAATGGGAATCTAACAAACAAATGAGAATGTAAATTAAGTAAATCATATTACGACTAGACCTTAATCTACTGATATGTAAGAAGATTAACTCTAAAGGGATTAAACTAAATAAGGTAATAATCCAAAGAAGTGAGAACTTACTTATTGTTGAAATATTTACAAGCATTCCAAAGAGAATTAATACGCCTAATCCAACCAGTAATTCTTCAAACTTCACTGCTCCAAACTTTAGAACTTGAACACTTTTTATACTTGGAATAAAGCGTCTAATAAGAACAATTAAAAGGCCAAACACAGAGAGAATAAAGAACGCTTTTCTATCTATTAAGTTTGCTAAGTTATAAAATAATTCAAGCCCTCCTGGATGATAAATCTTAGTAAAATCAAAGTTTATCATAAAGGTAATAAGTGCTAGGACTAGGCCAAATGAAGCATACTTCAACGTTTGTCTCTTAAACCAAATCGTCTTATCTTTAAGATAGAAGAACATCAGAATCGCTATTTGAATTAGCGAAAGTAATGTATAGGAATGATTTATAAGGGTTCCAAAGAAACCTAGCAGACCAATAAAGAGACCTGTTCTATAAGTTGAACTCTTCGTAACCCATAACAATCCCCAAAGCCATACGAGAGAGTATGTATCTATCAAAGTCGTTCCCAAGTTTGCACTTATGATCTTTGAAACACTCCATGACGATAACAGAGCAAAAACTCCAAGCAGCGACAATCTTCTAGAGATAAAAAATCTTAAGAACGCATAGAAGGTAAGGAGATACATCGAAATATTTACGGTATAGAAATACGTCGTCCATCCAATTTTAAAGAGGCTAGGGTAACTCTTAAAAGGGTAGAATGTTACCGTTAGAAAATTCCAAAACATCTCATTGATCTGGTGAGATGGATCTAGAAAAAATATGAGAGCATCTCTTTGAGCAAGTGAGGGGAGTTCTGGAACAGAGAAAACTATTAAGCTCACAATAAGCGTAACTAGAGTTTTCTCAAAACTATCAAGGTAGCGAAACTCAGAGAAGTTTGTCGTCACCGACTCCTGAATAATCTTTCCTCGGGTGGGCCATGAATAGAATAACCCTAGAGCACCCCATATAATCCAAAACGAATTATAAACCCACTTGGATGGTAGTAAATAAAGTAAATTAAAAATGATGATGAAAGAGAACATTCCTAAAAAGAGTCTATAAACAACTCTATCAATTGAGGAATTTACTCGGAAATAAATCTTGAATCTATGATCAATTTCTTTACCCAGGAAGAACCACTGGCTCATGATGAATGAGCAATAGAGTATCATGAATAAGAAGAGATAAATGGGCTTTAGACTTAATGACTTCTGAACATAGACAGGTATTAAGAGAAAGGAAAAGTATATAACTATCCGATATAAAAAGAATTTAGACTTTAAATATAGTATTCCCGACTTTTTCTCTAAAGTATTTTCCATAATAACCGATCATATTAGTACAACATTTGAGAAATATATTTTCAAATGTCCATTACTCGCTCGAAACGGCCGGATCCCCAATCCGGCCTTTTTTTATTCTAAGCGATTAATTAACTTACCGAAAGTCATTTTAAGTATTTATAAAATTTATCTATTTTCTGGCCCTCAAAAAGTGCGTAGAAAATACTGCCCCTTTGCCGGTCTCATTGCGTCAAACACTCCGTATGCTATTATTTAAAGGCGTATACCAGCTTCTCTTAGGATGAGAGAAGAAACTTCAGGAGGAAGATTTGGGTATTTCTTTTGGCTCCATTGCAACAGGGCTCCCAAAAGATATTGTTAAGCAGATTATCGCTGCAGAGAAAATTCCAATTAAAAACATGGAAACTCGTAAAGAGAAAATCGGCGATAAGAAAGCACTCGTTGGAGAGCTTATCCAGCTCATGGAAGGGGTGCGTGGAAATGTACTCAAGAATGGTAACGCAAGATCGCTAAGAGAATTAAAAGTAGAAACAAATGAAGAAATACTAGGTGTAAACGCTGATAAGAATATTGCTCAGCCTGGAACCTACCAAATCGAAGTTACTCAACTCGCGCAGAAGTCATCGGCCATGAGTTCTGGTTTTGAAAACCCAGACGAAAGTTATGTTGGTGTTGGATTTATTCAATACTTTCTTCCTGATGGAGAAAGTAAAGAGATCTACGTTGACTCTGATAATTCAAACCTAAACGCAATCGCCAAACTCATAAACAAAGACTCTGAAAACGGTCTGCGTGCTTCTGTTGTTAACGATGGAAGTGGTAGTGATTCTCCGTGGAGAATTATTTTATCACTTGAGGAAACTGGGGATGAAAAAAGAGCCGAGTTTCCTTACTTCTATTTTGTTGATGGTGAGAATGATCTCTATCTAGAATTTGAAAGAGAAGCTCACGATGCGAAAGTTAAGCTCGATGGATTTGAGATAGAACTACCAGAAAATAAAGCTTCAGAACTTATTCCTGGAGTCACTCTCGATCTCAAAAAAGCAAAGCCAGGGGAAGAGTTCACTTTAAAGATCTCAGAAGATACTCAAGCCATTACGGCAAAAGTTGAAGGTCTTGTTGATAGTATAAATGGCGTTCTAGGCTTTATTAAGCAGCAGAACAACATGGATGAGACGACAGACACCTCTAGAACACTAGGTGGAGATATCATGCTCCAATCACTAGAGGGAAGGCTTAGATCTACAGTATTTAAAGATATAAAAACAGAATTTGGATTCAAGAGATTTAGTGATCTTGGAATCAAGTTTCAGCGTGACGGTTTACTAAAAGTTGAGACGGAAGTTTTAAATAACGCCCTATCAAAAGATTATAAATTGGTAACACAAGTCCTCACTGGTCACTACGGAGAGGAAGGTAAAACGAAGGGGTTTATTGATCACTTAGGTGATACTGTTAAAGCTTCCCTACAGTTTCCTAATGGCCTACTACAATCTAGAAAGAACTCTCTTCAATCTAATATCGATCAAATCGACAGAAGGATAAGTAATAAAGAGAGAATGATTGAACAGAAAGAAAAGAATCTAAAAGATAAATTTGCAAGATTAGAAGGAACAATTTCGAGAATGAAGAGTCAAGGCTCTGGTATCGCGGCCCTCGGTGGTGGCGGACCAAATCCTGTGACTCAACTCGGCTAACCATTGGAGGTGGTTATGAGTTATGGTTTAGGTGCTTATAAGAAGACATCAATTCACACAGCAAGTAAGGAGCAAATCCTACTGATGCTTTATCAAGCAGCTATAAAGAGTTGCAAGAAAGCCATTGAGGCCATTGGTGAGAAGAATATTCCGGCCAAGGGTGAACACATTGGAAAGTTACAAGACATTGTCATTGAACTTAACAACAGTCTTGACTTTGAAGTTGGTGGAGATATCGCTAAAGAGCTTTCATCTCTTTACGATTTTATTTTATTTTCAAGTACACAAGCAAATATCAAAATTGATGCTGAACCACTTGAAGGATGTCTAAATGTACTCACAACTCTATATGAGGGTTGGGGAGAAGCCATCAAGACACTTAGAAAAGAAAGTGCTCAAAAAGAGCAGCAGGGGGCCTAATGATCAGTAGAATTTACAACCTCCTTATGAGACATACTGCTCTTCTAGATAGCGGACTCAAACTAACTCATGCAATGTATCTAGCTACATCTAGAGGGGATATTAATCTCGTAAACTTTGAAGCTGACAATAGAGAGAGAGTTATTAATGTTTTGGAAAAGTTTCAATCTGAGATTGAAGATATGACGGCAACACTTAAGGCCGACGAAGTTACTCCAGAACTAGTAGAAATTCTAAAGGCCTGGCAAAATGATCTTAGAAATTGGTCATCTGAAGTTCAGGCAATAGATAATAAATCTTCTGAGCTCCTCGAAGCGCAAAAACTTGAAACAACCAAGGAAATTGCTACGGTATTTACGTCAAGACAGCAATTTAAAGGCTACAACCTTAGTAGTACTAAAAAATAACCTTAATTTTACCTGAACTCATAGTATTTTAAAGGCTTATGGGTTCAGTGTTTATCGGCTATTTTTTATAATCTCATTGACAAAAATACGCAGACATGAGGAAATATAGAGGCGAGAGCTAGGATTCGCTCTCCTTCTAAATTCAGAGTAAACCTTAAGGAAGAGGTAGAAAACGTGTCTGGTCATTTTAATTCAGAAAATTCAAATATACATAATGAAACTAAGGATAATTCCATGGAAGAGCTATCTTTATATAAGTATGAAGTAAAGGTATCTAAAACAGAACATAAAGTTCCTGTTGTTAATGATGTTCACCTACATTCAATTTACAACCCTATAAAGGAAGCTGCGGCCCTTATGGCCAAAAATACAGCGATCATCAAAGCGAAGAACGAACTTCTCGTTCTAGGACTTGGGTATGGATATCACATTCAAGAAGCAATCCTACTACTCGAGAAAGAATGGGGTAATGATTATAAGGTAGTCGTTATAGAGCCAAATGAAAAAGTATATAGCGACTATAAGAAATATGTATTAATCAACAATGAAAACGTAAAGGTATATGCTGCAAATGAAATTGTTGATCTCTATAAAGATAAAGAATTTGTAAATTACTTATTAAATAAACCTGGAATTATTAGTCACCCTGCGAGCTTCAACCTCTATGAGAACTACTTCAAAGGACTGCTGTCATACAAAGCTCCTAGAACGGTAGCAAGCTTCAAAGAGTATA
This sequence comes from Halobacteriovorax marinus SJ, assembly GCF_000210915.2. NCBI lineage: Bacteria > Pseudomonadati > Bdellovibrionota > Bacteriovoracia > Bacteriovoracales > Halobacteriovoraceae > Halobacteriovorax > Halobacteriovorax marinus. The sequence goes on along the minus strand of NC_016620.1, from coordinate 96,158 downwards.
TTCAGTCATCATTTGTTGAAGAGGCCCTAGAGTCATTGAATCAGGACTTAGATATTGTCTCTGCAATTGATGAAAAGCTATATCCTCACAGTGGAGAGATTGATAATAAAGATCATTTCCTTATGACATTTCAAGAAATGGTTAAGGGTTCACTTCAACTAGAAGGAAGAGAATAAAATGAAGAAGACACTTGTTGTAAACTTAAGACGTTTCGGTGATATTTACAGCTCGGCTCACCTAGTTAACTCTATGGCCCAAAAGGGTGAATATGAAGTTTCACTGCTTGTATACAAAGAGTTTGAAAAAGCAGCCCTCAACATTGAAGGTGTTTCTCATATTTATACAATTGATAGAAAAAGAGTTATCACTCTAACTAAGAGTGAGATCTTTAATAATGGATATGCACTAGAAGAACTTGAAAAGGAACTCTCTCCTATTATGTCTCAAGAATGGGACCAAACAATTAACTATTCTAACGATAGGGTATCCACTCATATTGCCAGCACACTAAACTCTAAAGAGCGCATTGGCCTTCACTTCACAAACAAAATGAAGAACCAATATAACTCGGACTGGGGAATGCTACTAAACGAAGTTATTACTGAAATGGAGTTCTCACCTGTTCACTTTAATGACATCTATCACAATATGCTTGGTCTCGATTACAACAGAGAGAACCTAAGGCTTAAGACAAGCGCAAATCACAATGAGAATGCATTTAAAAATATAAACTTCCTCAGAAATGCAGAGGAAGGAAAAGTTAAGAAAATCGTTGGTATTCAACTCTTTACATCTGAAGAGTCAAAGAATATTCCTGAAAAGACAATCATTGAAGTCATCGAGAAGCTACACGAGCGTGATATTGTAACAATGCTTTTAATCGCTCCAACAGAAGATGAAAAAGAGCGTGCACAAATTATCAATGATCACTTTGAGGGTAGACTTGTCTCAGTTGAGTCTGACTTCCATGCACTAACTAGTGTTGTGATTAATTTAGACGCTCTTATTACTCCAGACACTGCCATTAAACATTTAAGTGATCTTGTTGAAACTCCATGTTTAGAGGTTAGTTTAGGAGCATCACCTTTTCTTAAGCAGGGATCAATCGGTGAGCAATCTTTAATTCTATCAAGAGTTCTAGAAGATAGAACATTCTCAAAGAATGATCTTCACGACGATCTACGAGCAGATGATATTGTTAACTCTACTCTGCTACTACTAGGACTTAAGTCCTTCAAGAATACTGAAATTGGAAGTAATTATACTCTATATAGACCATATAGAGACGCTCTAGGTACTTCTTACTTTGCAATCAAAGGCGATCTTAATACTGAATTAGAGGTTCAAAGACTTGCCCTAAGAATGTATCTTGCAAAGACACTTAATCAATCTGAAGAGAATACTTTCTGCGAAATGATTCAAGAGATAAAAGGTGAGCACTTCAAACGTTGGATGACCAATGAGAAGGAAGCCGTTACGAATATTACCAAGGACCTCCTTGGGGCCATCCGATCTCTAATACAAATTTCAGAAGGTGCGAATCAGTCTAAGAATTTTATCAACTCTCTCGGACACTTAATTTCACACTGTGAAGATTCGACGATGACAATGGTTCCTTCACTCTTCTTAAGAGCAAGGCTTGAGTCTATCGTTTCAAACAAGATAGAAGACTCTGTAAAAGAGGTTGAAGCGCAATTATACAAAATGAAAAATGAACTTCAAAAAGTTTATGAAGTTCTTAGAACAATAGAAGAATACTCTAGAGAGCATGAAGCTAACTCTGCAATAGAAAACAGGGTTACAAATAGAGTACAGCAAGCAATATTATAATTTATGCCAAGGAAGGTGTATGAGTAATTTCGCAAACGAAGTTGTTAGCAAAATCGAAGAGATCAAAACTAGGTCTAAAGAAGGCAAAGCCTTAAGCCCTGATGATCTCGAAGTACTATTCCTGGCCTCATTACTAGAAGAGGAAGGAAATGGTAACAGCTAAGGAAAGTAACGATATCCCACCACAAGAAGCCAAGAAGACAATTGCAATTGTCCAAATTCTTAGGTTAGGTGATATTATTCAAACGATTCAAACTGCAAAGTCTCTACGTGAACAACATGGAGACAAGTACCAATTACTTTTAATTGCTAGAAAGCAATTTGCAACTCCACTCAAGAGCTTAATAGATGAAGTTTTTGATGAGTGCATAACTGTTGATCTTAAAGACCTTGTTCTTAAGAGCGATAAAGTTAACTTAGAGAACACACAAAAAAATATTAAGGCCTTAACATCAAAGATCAACTCACATCACATAGATGTCTGCATAAATCTTTCTTACTCAAAAACTGCAAATTACTTAATGAGTATTATTGATGCCAAACATCGCATTGGACCTTTTTATGATCAAGCGGCCAATATCGTAATCAAAGATAAGTGGTCTCAATATCTATATGCTAATGTTTTAGAGACAAGCTTAAATTCATACAACCTAGTAGATCTTTACAAATTAATTATTGGAATAACTCCAAAAGAAAATACAGAAAACGCGATAAAACGATCAGCTAGAAATAAAGTTTTCGTTCACCCATTTGCATCAGACAAAAAGAAGGTGTGGAGCGAAGGGAAATGGGTTGAAGTCTTATTTAAATTCTTAAAAGACAACGAAGAAAAAAGTGTTCACTTAGTTGGTGCAAAGGGAGATCTCGATGCAGCAACAAAGATTTTAAATAACCCATTACTCGCCTCTTACAAGGAAAGAATCCACAATTTAGTTGGAAATAAATCAATCGGGGAGCTAAAGGATCTTCTAGACGATGATTCAATGTTTATAGGTCACGACTCAATGGTTAGTCACCTAGCAAGCCTCAAGAGAGTCCCAATTATTACAATCTCACTGGGTCCAGTTAGAACATCAGAGACTGTTCCTTATATAGCTGGGGCATATAATCTATCGCCACAGACAAAGTGCTTTCCATGCAAGCCAGATACAGCTTGTGACTTCTATCAATGCCATGCTGACATTCCATACCAACCAGTTAACGAAGTCTTGTCACAAGTTGCAAGAGGTGAGGAAGTTACAAATGATAGTCTAAATAAAGCACTATCCCACTTTCATTTAAATTCTATAAATATAAATAAGACAAGCTATAACTCGCTTGGGATTCTTTCTCTTGAACCAGTTCTAGAAAATGAAGCCTCATACGAAGACACTCTAAAAAAGTTCTTTGAAATCACTTGGTGCTTTCTCATCAATGAGCTAGAGGGCAAAAATCCAATTCCAAAGATATCAGATAAAACTCACCAAAAGCTCCTTAAAGATATGCAAGGTCTGCAGCAGTTATTTGAACTTTGTGAATTTGGTAAAAAGTATTCAAGATATATATTAGAAGAAATTTCAGCAGAAACTCCCAATCTCAACAAGATAAAAGAATTCTCTAAGAAAGTTGATGAAATAGACAGGCTCTCAGACATTATATCTGAGACTTATCCACAATTAAGTCCGATTATTAACTATGGAAAAGTCTCAAGGGCCAATTTACATGGTGAAAATCTAGTTGAGTTAACTGAAAGTTCATTTTACTCGTTTCACGATCAATCAAGTGCAACCAGTGTAATGTATGAGCTTTGTGAAAGAACGCTCACATTAAACCAAAAGAATAAAAACTCAAATAATCAAACAACGATAAGGTAGGATCCAGGATGGTATCAGTAACTGTAAACAACAAAACAATTCAAAAGCCTGAGCAGAATGCAAATGTTAATGACCTCATGAATTTTGTTCTAAACGAAGTACTTCATGATGATGAAGTTATTACATCTATAGATATTGATGGTAGAGAGCTATCTTATGAAGAAGAACAATCGTCACTCGCAATGCCAGTTAGTAACTACAAAGATATTAACTTCTCTACAACAAGTAGCTACGAGCTTGCATTTGATGCCCTAAACGACTGCTCTACATATATTGAAACAATTATTGCAAAGATAGCTCAGTATACAGAGCTACAAAATGATAATAAGCAAGAACAAGCTAATATGATGTTCGGTGAAGTTATTGAAATTATGGATCTATATGTTCAGTTAATGGCCAAAATTTATAAGACTGTTAGAAAGCGTCATCAAGAGCAATTGAGACATACGAACACATTTCAAACACTAGAAATTCACTTACTTTCAATCATGAAAGCAATGATTCCAGCAAAAGAGAAAAACGACATAATTATGTTGAACGACTTGCTAGAGTATGAACTTATAGATAATCTGACACAGTGGAAAATAAAAGCGATTCCAGAACTAAAAAAGTTAAGAGATCTTTAAAGCTATACTTATCTGAAAGTATTGGAGGCGGAGTATTTCCACCGTCTCCAAATATCGAATTCTCAAAATCACAAATTAATGCTGACTACTCAATTTATAAGAATGAAGGGCTCTATGACATTCACACTGGTGGATCCATTCTTGGAGAGCCTGTTCTTACAGTTGGCGCTAATACTAACCCGCTCGCAATCTATCAATTATTAAATGCAACTTGTTCTGAAAAGAAGAGTAAGAAAAAGCGCTACTCATCACTTACGACTGCAAATATCTCCAAGAGTTCATCTTCAGATTTAAAACAATTTGTTGAGATTTTAGAATTTAAAAAATTCATATTAGATCAGTCATTGAGAATCAAAGATACCAGTGAGCTCCCAGAGTATATTCTTCAATCAAAACTCTTTAAGGCCTACCAAACCTGTCAGATCATGATTCATGAAAAGGGTAGTCCTATAATTGAAACATTTTACTTTGATGCAAGTGCCGGCCATCGTAAGAAAGAAATAAGTGTTTCTTCTTTTAGTAAGATTTTTAATCTTGTTAAGAAAAGTAAGAATAAGCTCTTTAATCAAACTTCACTTCTAGAATCAGATTTAGATGTGGTGGGAACATTTCTAGCAAAAGATATTGAGCTCTCCAAGCACTCTATCCTTGTTATAGTATCTAGAAATGGTTTTCTCCCTCCTTCAGATATGGAAATCAATATTTTCAGTTCTGCTATGAACTTCATATCTGACGTTATACAAACAATTCTCATTGCCTCACTTAATAAACTTAGAACAGAGGTTTATACATCTTTACTTGAAACGTATCCAAACCCTATCTTTCTCGACAATACTCCACTTAATGAAGCTGCACGATTATCCAATAATCATGATCTGGATGAAGCTAGTAATAGTGAAGATAAGATCGGAAGAAGATTCTTAGAGATTGGCCTTGAGTCTGAATCAAATACATCAGACATTTATCATCACCAGAGAGTCTCTCTTTTAGGAGAGCTACTAAACACGCTCAAGCATGAACTGAGTAATCCATTATTTGGATTGAATATGGCCTCTGACTTACTTCTACTTGAGAGTTTCGATGAAGAGATGTCTTCTATCATCCAAGATATTTCAATTAACAGTAAACGATGTCAGACCATCATAGATAATTTCTCTAAACTTTATAGAGATGAGGATAATTACGAGAAGTTCAATATAAAAGAAGTTATTAATGAGACAATTCTTTTAACGAAGAGTGAAAGTAAGCAAATTCCAAAAGAAATTAATTTTTATAACTTTCAAGATGATCAAGACTATATCGTAAATTCAAACTCGACTTGGCTCTCGCAAATTATTTTCAATTTAGTAATCAATAGCTCACAGGCTATTAAGAGTGCTTATCAAGACTTAAGAGAGCAAAGAATACAACTTACTATCATTAAGAAGCTTGAAGAAATCGAGATTAGTGTTTCCGACACAGGTCCAGGAATTCCAGACAAATTGAAGGATGAAATCTTCAAGCCGTTTATAACAACTAAGGAAAAGGGAACAGGACTTGGACTCAGTATTTGTTGTAATCTAATTAAGAAGCTAAATGGTAAAATAGAAATTGACCACAAGAACGAAAATGGTACTATTGTCTCGTTCACTTTACCCATAGTTTAAATATGAATATTTTAGTTATTGAAGACGAGTTACTAATTCAAAAGTCACTAAAGCGCTTACTTGAGAAAAAGGGCGCTAGTGTTGATGTTTCCTCCACTGGCAAAGAGGCCATAGAAATGATTATAAATCGTAATTACGATAGGATAGTCTGTGACCTCATGCTTCAAGATATTACTGGATTTGATATTATCGAAGAGTCTAAAAAGAAGTACAATATCAATCAAATTGGAGAAGTTTTCGTAATTATTACGGCCTATAGCTCCCCTCAGATCTTGGAGAAAGCAAACTCCTACGGTTGCAGAGTACTGGGTAAACCTTTTGATAATATTGAAGATGCACTGGCTGTATTCTTGAAAGAGAGTTAATTTTGAGCAACAAGACAATTAAGAATATTGGAATCTTACTAAAGCCAAGAAATGTTACAGAGTTTTCTACGACTATTCCAAACTTAACAGAGTGGTTAATTCGTAGAAAGAAGCATGTGTCCTTTTTAGAAAAAGAAGAGGGCAGAATTCTCAATATTTTCAAAAAACTTCCAAAGAGTGTTTCCTTTATCAGTGAAGACGAAATTAATAAACTCGATTTGATTATTACACTTGGTGGTGATGGAACAATCATTGGCGTCAGTAGAAAGTGTACAAAAAGCTCACCTCCAATTTTTGGTGTGAATATGGGAAGACTTGGATTTATTACTGAGTTTTCAAAAATAGAATACTTTGATGAGCTCGCGAATACTCTAAAAGGCAATTTCAATATAGCAAAGCTTCCTCTTTATAAAGTAAGTGTTAGCAAGCGTGGAAAAGAGATCTTTAAAGGCAACTTCATCAATGACGTTGTTATTAACAAGAATAATATTTCTCGAATGTTTACTCTGTCTGTAGAGTGTGACTCTGAATTAATATTTAATGTATCCGGAGATGGACTTATTATTAGCTCTCCTGTCGGCTCTACTGCATATTCATTAGCGGCCGGTGGACCCATTACTCACCCAGATGTAAATGCACTTTTATTAACTCCTATTTGTCCTCATAGCTTGAATCATAGACCTCTTGTTATTCCTGACAACAAAGAAATTGAAGTTAAATTTCCTGTCAAAGAAAGTCACTTGAGTCTCACACTTGATGGGCAAGAGGCCGTCGATATAGAAAAGGGATGTATTGTTAAAATTTCAAAGATGAAAAATAGTTATGCAAAGATCATAAAAAATAATGACAGAACATATTTTCAAACATTAAAAGAAAAGTTAACTCACGGTCAGCGAGAAGGCAGATGAAAAAAGACAAACTCAATTTAAAGTCATTAACTCTTAATAATTTTGCAACCTTTGTTAATCAAGAGATTAACTTCACAGATGGTTTTAATGTAATTGTAGGTGAAACAGGTTCTGGGAAGAGTCTTATTCTTGACGCCCTTCAATTGGTATTTGGAAACAGAGCTGATAAGAAAATCATTAGAAAGAATGAGAGTTTCGCTACTGTTGAAGCTGTATTCGTATGTAACTCAGATACAATTAAAGAATACTTTGCACAATTAGGGCACCCTTTTTCTGGTGATGAAATACTGATTAAGAGAATTATCACGTCGGAAGGATCTTCAAAGGCATACCTTAATTTTCAACAATGTTCCCTACAAACACTATCTACAATATCTAAGAGATTCATTGATCTCGTTGGTCAATTCGATAATCAAAAGCTACTAAGTGAAGATTATCAAATGGCCCTATTAGATGAATATAGTAAGAACACGACGCTACTTACGAAGTATAGAGATCACTTTACGAAGCTTCAATCTCTCCAAGAAGAGCTGAATACACTAATTGAAAAGAGCAAGACTAAAGCACAAAGAAAAGACTATCTTGAATTTCAAATCTCAGAGTTAGAAAAAGTGAATCCTTCTAATGATGAAGAAGAACAATTAATTGAGTTAAAGAACTCTATCCTCGATGCTCAAAAGAAATCTGAATCATTCACAGAAGCAAATCATATTCTAAGCGAATCAAACTCTAGTATTCTTTCTTTATTAAATAAGTTTGAACTGCAAGTAAATCGTTATGACCTACTTAGTGAAGTAGAATCAAGTCAGTTAATTGAAGCAAAAGAGCTATTATCAGAGCTCTCTTTTAATATTTCTAAAAAGCTTAACACTGATTCTGATGATAGTGAGCTACAAGATATTATTGAAAAACTAGACTCATATCAAAAGCTTAAGAGAAAGTTTAATGTAACGACTAGTGAGCTTGAATCTATCTACAACAACTTTTTAGATGAATACCAACTCTTAGAAAACTCTGATTTAGAAATTAAAAAGATTAGCGAAAAGATTAATTCACTTAAAGAGAAGTGTTGGACTTTCGCTCATGAACTTCATTCAGAGAGAGAGTCTTACTCTACAAAACTCTCTAAAGAATTAACTCAAAAGGTTAAAAAACTAAGAATGAGTGGAGCAACTATTGCAATTGAAGTTCAAACGACAGATGAACTTTCTAAAAATGGAATTTCAAAAATAGAGTTTAATGCTGAAACAAATTCTGGAGAGGGTTACTATAAAGTTAAAGACATTGCCTCTGGCGGTGAACTTTCAAGAATCCTCCTCGCCCTAAGACAAGTTCTTTCTAAGGGAGATACAGTATCAGTATTTTTATTTGATGAGATTGATACAGGAATCGGTGGAGAGACTGCTATCACCATTGGTAAAGCTCTAGAAGAAGTTTCTTCAGCTTCACAGGTTATTGCTATTACTCACCTTCCACAAATTGCAAAATTCTCAAGAACACTAATTGATGTTTCAAAGAAACAGGAAAAATCGAGAACTTTTTCTTACACGAGTGAAATCACTCAAAATAATAGAGAACAGTATATTAGAGATATGGCCCAACTATAGGTCAATAAATTCAACTCCAGCATCGGAAATTTTAATGAAAGATTTTGATGCTGGTGCAAATCCATTATTCACATAGAACTTTCCATCATCTAATTTAAAATAATCCTTACAGTGACTATGACCGCATACCAATCCAGAAATATTTGAATGATCTTTAAAGTAGAGTTTTGATGATGTCCTGAACTTGTCTTTGACAAACTCCTGCCCCTCAACTGTTAACTCATATTTCTTAACATTCTTTCCTCTAGATTTATTAGAGGCCCTATGACCTATCCACTCTATGAAGGAAAAAGGAACAATATAATCCCCCAAGAATTTAACAAAAGGGTTGTTTATGGCCCTTTTATATTTTCTATAGCTTTCATTTTCTATTTCTACATCATCACCGTGTGTGAATCTAACTAATCTGCTATCAACCTCTATATCAAAGTAGTTCTTTATATGAAGAAACATTTCATCTGGTATTCCAAGTTTCTTCTTGGACTTTCTAATCAGCCTTTCAATGTGAAAGTCATGATTACCTTCTATGTAGATAATTTTAGAACCATTTTTTATTGCTGATTCAATTAATAGAAAGAAGTCACTGTACTTTTTGAGATATTGAACTTTGCCACCTATGAGTATGTCAAAAATGTCACCGTTTAAAACGATGTAATCAGACTTTCTTACGTACTCATGATTAAAGAATTTCTTTAAAAGACTAAAGTTTGAATCTGTTGATTCTTTTATGTGAACATCAGATATAGAAGTTATTATCATTAATTATCAATATCACAGACAAGTTTTTTTTGTCCATTTATCATTCTCAACACTTCTTTTTTAACAAGAATAGAGTTTCCTTCAAATGTTAGAGATAATCTTGATCCACCATAAGGATTCTTGTCGTCTTGATATGGGTTCATTTTAACTAAACCAGCAACCTTAAGCTTAACTTGTAGCTTTTTTAACGGAAAACTAATCTCTACATTTTCAAGTATCTCATCGATAGAGAACATTCTCATTTCGTTTCTTGTAAGAACTATTGATAATCCACCCACAGCAATGTCATTACAACTTTTTTTAAAAGTAATCCCTTTGTGCTTTATATTTACACTTACTGGAATAAATGGATCTATTCTTTCAGACTTTCTTCTATCATAGAATTTATTGAAGCTTGGAAAGGCGATTTCTAAATCATCTTCATAGCTCATATACTCTGTTTCAAAGAGAAGAGACATTTGAGGAATAGCAATATTAATTTTTCCACTTCCACCTAATAAGTCCTCTAAATAGGAGCGACTCATCTGTGTTGGTGTTAAAACGATTCGTTTTTGATTGAATTTGATTGATTTAAATTGAAGGTCTGCTTTAACTATATGGCCACCAAAAGATCCCCAAGCATAAACAGCATATTGATTCTTATATGCTTCAAGTATTTCATCTTTAATTTTATCTTGGTCGTCAATTCTTAATAGTGTACTCATAATTTCCCTTTCCTTCCCTAAGACCCACCCTTGTTACCAAGGGTGGGTTGGGCTTAAGTGGAACTTTCGTTCCTTAGGGCTTAGGAAGTGTGGGTGAATTTTCACCCACATTTTTTTTATTATCCAATTAGTCTTAATGCTGAGTTCGGTATCTGATTCGCTTGTGCTAATGATGCTACACCTGCATTCTTAACAACATTGTTTGATGCCATATTTGCTGTTTCTGCGGCGACATCTACATCTTCAATTACCGATCTTGCACTATCTTGGTTGATCGCTTGTGTTTCTAAATTAGCAACCGTAGATTGTAATCTAGATTGGATTGAACCAAGGTTTGCTCTATGTCCTGATACCGCCTGAATTGCGCTATCAATATTTTCAATCGCATCTAAGGCATCACCTTTATCAGCAATTGATGTTCCACCGATTCCAATTTCATCAGCTGTTGCATTGGCCGAGTCGGAGTCGAATTCAATTCTATTTTGTTCTCCAGCAAACGCACCTACTTGAATATCAAGTGTACCTCCGCCTTCACCATTTAAGAGGTTAGTCCCGTTAAATGTTGTAGATTCTGCAATTCTATCTACTTCTGTAGTTAACTGTTGATATTCCTTATCTAGGAATCCTCTTTCAGCCTCTCCAACAGTATCTGAAGATGCTTGTACAGTTAGCTCTCTTAAGCGAACTAGGATATTTGATACCTCATTCAATCCACCTTCTGCAGTTTGAACCATTGAGACACCGTCATTCGCGTTTCTAGTTGCTTGTCTCAGACCTTTAGTCTGTGCTTTTAAGTTTGTGGCAATCGCTAATCCGGCAGCATCATCAGACGCCTTATTAACTCTTTTACCAGATGATAATTTTTCTAAACTTGCTTGTGACTTTGTTGATACTTCACTTAAGTTTTTCTGAACTGATTGTGAAGCCATGTTAGTTGCAATTCTTAAACCCATGATATTCCTCCTAAGAAATATATATTATTTTTTTCCCTAAAGCCGTCCGACCTTTTTTGTCAGACAATATACCTATCGAACATGGCCCAAAATACTTTAGACTTTTACTCAGTTAATTTAAAAAAAACATTACTTTTGTCCATATTATTAAATACTTAGCGATTGACTTTTTTGGTATGGTATTTGCTATTACTGATTGAAGAATGAATAGAATATCGTTTTTAGAAATAAAAAAGGCCCCTTTGAAAGGGGCCCATGAGTCTTTAAGTTTTGTACTTAAGATTATCCTACTAGTTTTAGAGCGGCGTTCTGTGAACTATTCGCTTGCGCTAGTACAGATGTAGACGCAGAAGTTAGGATATTCGCTTTAGTTAACTCAGATGATGTCTGTGCAATATCTGTGTCTCTAATTCTTGAATTTGCTGAACTCAAGTTTTCAGTCTTTACGTCTAAGTTAGAGATAGTTGACTGAAGCCTATTTTGTAAAGCACCTAAGCTTGCTCTATTACCGTTAATCTTATTTAAAGCAGCATCAATATTTTCTAAGTTTTCCTGAGCTCCTTCTTTAGAACCTACACTTAGACCAGCAATTCCAATAGCGTCTGTAGTTGCTGCTGAATCTTGTGGTCTGTATGAAATTCTATCGTTAAAGTCATCATTCATAATTCCAACTTGAAAGTCTGCTGTCTCACCTTCACCAGTTAATAGATCTCTTCCATTAAACTTAGTTGACCCAGCAATTCTATCTACCTCTTGTACAAGGTTTTGGAATTCTAAATCTGAGAATTGTCTCTCTTGGTCTCCAACTGTGTCTGAAGCCGCTTGAACAGATAACTCTCTCAGTCTCACTAGAATATTTGATACTTCGTTAAGTCCACCTTCTGCCGTTTGAATCATAGAGATACCGTCTCCAGCATTTCTTTTAGCTTGTTGTGACCCTCTGATATTTGCTTTTAGTTTTTCACTAATCGCTAAACCTGCGGCATCATCACTTGCCTTATTAATTCTACTTCCAGAAGCCATTTTCTCAAGGTTAGTACCTTGCTCTTCTTTAACGTTTCCTAAACTTCTTTGTGCTGCTAATGATTGTACATTTGTGTTAATTCTTAAACCCATTTTTAATCTCCTCGAAACATACTCTTACCTCCGTGAAAATTTTGATCAAACAACCATGTTCGATATTTAGAAGCTCACCCCACATGAGCCAGTTAATAACCTAAACGGATACTCGGAAATATACTTGAGTAAAAAGTGGAAAAAATTGCCGTAAAATTAACAACTTATACCCGATTAAAAAAATCGGTTATTCATAAGTCTTTAATAACATTAGATATTACTTCTAGGTCAAAAGAACCATTTGTAGGGATGACTTTTGAAAATCTTGAGCGGATTGATCTATTGATAAAGATGTAATTACTATCAATATAAGTATGATTTTTTGTATTTTCATACATCTTTTCAAGATCTATTGTCTCTAAATTTGAAATTATAAAAATTGATCGCTTTTGATTTAGTGAATTTAGAATAAACTGCAATGTGCTTTCGTTAAAAGTTGTACTTGGAATTTTAACATAATTACTGCTTGGGCGATGATTGAGTAGAAAGTAATCAAAGTCTTTTCGAAGTTCCAATTCAACAATATTCTCTGAAAAGGAAAATATCACGAATTACTCTTTCCCCTGAACCGAAGAAATTATTCCAGTAGTAGAGTAACCATCAACAAAGATTAAACTCTTAACCTCTCCGCCATTTTCAAGAACAATGTCATGCCCTACGATATCTGTGACTTTCCAGTCTCCACCTTTTACAAGAACATCCGGGCGAACAGCATCGATGAGAGAATAAGGAGTGTCTTCAGTAAATACCTCTACACAATCAACACATCTCAAATTTTCTAAAATGTACTTTCTATCGGCCTCACCATTTATTGGCCTCGACTCACCTTTTAAACGCTTAATACTTGCATCTGAGTTAAGTCCAAGAAAGAGCAAGTCCCCTTGCTTCTTTGCCTCATTTAAATATGTCACATGACCAGAGTGAAGAATATCAAAGCAACCATTAGTAAAAACAATCTTCTTACCTTGATTATTCTTTAGAAAATTTTGAGCATTTTCTGATAGTTTAAACATTTTCTGCAATCTTTGTATCTGTTAGCTTCCCTTGAAAATCAATTAAGCAAGGTAGCCCAAGTGTCACAAAAGATATAATCGTAATGAAGGCCCTAAGAAAACTATCTCTTAAAAGTATAGGCTCTCCATCTTCTCTTACTAGCCTAACACCCATCAGACTTTTTCCAGGGGTCGCTTGTAAGTCTAAGATTGAAAAATAGCTTAAGTAGAAAATTGAAAAAGAAGTACTAAGAAAAATCAAAAGGTCGTTAGCGCCAATAACTTCATAGAACTTAGTGAAGTTAAGTCCTGAAACTAAAACGAATAATGCTAGTAGCCCTGCACTAATTCCAGCAACAATAAGTACATCTATTAACCAGGCTGTAAATTGCTTTGAAATTGGTGCCACTTTAAATGAAGGCTTCTTCACTTCAAAATCAGAAGCTTTTAACTTAGGTGCTTCCTCAATAACTTGAGACTCAGAATAGAAAGCAGATAAAGAGTTCATTGACTCTAGTCCGTTTCTTGTAATCCCTTCATTACTTACACCTAAACTAGTCGTTCGATTATTTGATTTCAGATCTCTAGAAACTGAAAGGTTTTGACTTCTTTTATTAGATTGAGGAAGAATTCCATTCTTTCTCTCTTCATGGTGAAAACCTAATCCTTCATTTAAAGGCTTAAAGTCAAAGTCTTCAAAATTAAACTCATTATTAAAAACAACATTCTTCTGCTCTTTGCTTTCGTTTGAATTTAAATTTTCCATTAAGTCACCCATGAATTTTATTTAAGATCTTATATATTAGGTTCTCATAAAAGACCTAAAGCATCAATCAAAAACTCTTTAATATATAACCACTTGCCACTGCTAGGGCCGTCGGAGCCCGCATAATATATGTATCAAGTTTAACCGTTGAAACGTTTTCAAATCCTTTAATCTGATCCTCTTCATCCTGTGAAAAGCCTGCTTCAGGACCAATCACCAACAATGTTTCACTATCAAACTTTAAAGAGTCTGCATCAGTCGATGAGAAAGTTGAAAAATGAACGACATTTGAATAATCTTTGAAGGCATCAGAGAAGTTATCAACTTTTAAAAAGTTGATTCTAAAAGGATTATTAGATTGTATGATTGCACTTTCCTCTAGCTTTAAAAGTCGGTCTGTGAATTCAATATCCTGCTGCGAATACTCTGCTCTATAGAGATAAATATTTTTAATCCCTATTTCCGAAGCCATTTTAACAATGGATTCAAATGCATCTTTCTTAGGCAGGCCCAAGAAAAGACTTAACTTCCTATCATCGGAAATATTGTTAATACTTAGAATCTCTAAGTCTATCTCTCTTCTATCAATTCTCGTTGATCTAGCTTCGCACTTTTGTCCTTTACCATTTAATAAAAGGATTGTTTCATTCTTCTTTATTCGAATGACTTTGATAAGGTGACGTGCACTATCACCACTTAGTTGAATCTCTTGGCCCAACTCATTTTCTAAGAATTCTCTATCTATATATACTGCTCTCATACTTTCTTAAATAGAATTGCAGACCAGTCATCCTTACTGAGGACCGATACTTTTTCTAATTCACTATAGCTTTCTACAATATTATCGACCTGATTATTTAATAGCCCAGACACAATAAGATATCCACCAGATGCCACAGAATCAATCAAAAGAGACTTCTCTAATAAAAGTACATTCTCTAGAATATTTGCGAATACCAGTTTATGTTCAATACTTGCACTAAACTTATCTCTTGAAACTAAAGATGATCCCGATAGATCTTTTCCATTAAAGTTTAACTCTAAGTTTTGCAGACAATTATTCAAGGCATCCTTATCGATATCACAGAATACGACAGGCATATTTCGTTTCTTTATTGCTGCAATTCCCAGTATTCCAGAGCCACATCCAAAATCTAAACATGAGTCGACTTCTTTAAGATCATCTAGAATATTCATAAAGAGTTTTAAGCAGAGATAAGTGGTTTGATGCTCACCTGTTCCAAACCCCATACCTGGGTAAATAAACAGACTATTCTCTTCATTCACATCTGTTTTATCTTTTTCCCACTCTGGTACGACATAAAGACTCTCATCAACTTTGATAGGAGAATAATGTTTTCTCCACTCCTGATTCCAGTCGTCCCAAGGTCTTTCTTCAATTAGAGCTGAAGCTGTATTCTTATTAAGTGAAACAAATTCTTTAAATTCATTTGCACTTTTTTCTACCTCTTCACCTTCATAGAAATAATATACGAGAGATAGATAATCACATTGAGCAACATCATCAACTTCATCAATGACTGATTCTGGAATATCTCCACCAGAGTAAGCCCTCTCCCCAAGTATCTTATCAACCGTTGGTTCATCTAAACTAAATTCTTGAACACCATCACAGTCAAACTCACCCATTGCGCGCGAGTTTAAGCTCTCTAGATCCAAACTTTCCGTATTATTAAATACTACTTTTACTTCATAGAATTTCTTATCATTCACAATCGTTAACCATCTTTAATAAAGGTAAAAAACTTCCGTTTGGCTGAACGTCTAAATTTTTCAGACACTTTCGACCAATCCAGATAATATTTGGGTGCCAGAGGTTTATATAAGAATATTCACGGTTTGAAATCTCCAAAGCCTTTTTATAGTAATTATTTCTCTTTTTCTCATCTAACTCAG
The DNA here is from genome assembly GCF_000210915.2 of Halobacteriovorax marinus SJ. Lineage (NCBI taxonomy): Bacteria > Pseudomonadati > Bdellovibrionota > Bacteriovoracia > Bacteriovoracales > Halobacteriovoraceae > Halobacteriovorax > Halobacteriovorax marinus. Next base: position 80,116 of record NC_016620.1, on the reverse strand, counting down.
TTGTGGCCTTATCAATAAAAGAGTCGAACTCCTTATTCACATAAAATCCACGATTTGCGCCGTTTGGAGGAATAGATTCACTATGAAAGACAAATCTCAAAATAGCTGGACCAGTAAAACCAACCCATTGTCCGATAGCGAGATCAAAATTTCCCTGCTTCAAGTTTCTATAAAAGGTTCCCCACTCCTGAACAGAAATATTAATAGAAACCCCTCCCTTCTTAAGAAAGTCTTTCATTGTCTCAACTGTCTCTATTGTATTCTTATTATTTGAGACCCTAAACGTTAGTGCTAACTTCTTTGAACCCTTCTCCCAGATTCCATCTTCACCTTTTTTGAAGCCAGCCTCCTTCAATAGAAGTTCACTTTGCTTTGGATCATATGGATCTTCTCCGTCCTTAACATGTAGAAAACTAAATGCTTCAGAGAAAAAGCTAGAGGCCGGGGTTGCAGTATTTTTGAGTTTATACTTAATTATTTTTTCTCTCGGTATTAGAAGTGAAATTGCTTTTCTAACTTTTAAATCTTTTAAAAATTCATTCTTATGATTCACACCCAGATAAATTAAGTTTGTTCCCTCAACGTTATGAAAGCTAATATCTTTAACGTTTTCTTTGAGCCAAAAATTCTTTCTTGGAGAAACTGTTGCAAGAGAGAGGTCAATCTCTTTATTCATTAATTTAAGAGCTAGAGTTGTTTCGTCTTTAACAACTTTAAAAATAAGCTCTGAAGCCCCTTCTGCAACTGGGCTTAGAACAACTTCAAGCTCAGTGCTTTTGCTAATTCTATAAGGGCCAGCGCCTATAATTTTCTCATAGCCAATATTATTCGCGACATCTTTCTTATCAATTTTTACTATTTTTAAAAGCGCGAGATCAGATAGGTTGTCAGGGTTATATTCATCATATACCAACTCAACCTCATTACTATTTAGTACTCTCACATCTTTTATTCTTGATAGACCTAGAGCAAACTTCGACTTAATAAAATTAGTATCAGTAAAGTATTCCCAAGAGTTGTACACATCTACAGCTGAAACTTTCGTACCATCCCAAAACTTTACGTTATCCCTAAGTTTAAAATTGATAATATGCTTTTTCCCCTCCATTCTTTCTTTAAATGAACTACAGAGACGACATTCAAAGTTCATCTTCTTCGTAAAATCTGTCAAAGTAAGATGAATCAATCTATTAATATTTTGAGAATTAGCATCCGTTGCATAGAACGGGCTCAAATTGGATGGTGCTGATGAAATAGCGATTTTTATACTTTTTGCTGACAGATTCGTTATAAATAGAAAAGGTATAAGAGAATTTATTAGAAAAGTTTTTATAAGTTGCTTAAATTGCATTAAAGATCCCTATTTATAGCGAGTATTTTTTATCCTCATTATTGTTATAAGTGCATATTATTATTATGTTAGCTAAAGCTAAATATTACAACTTCAATGGGGAATTATTGTGTATCTTATTGGTATATCTGGTGGCTCTGGTTCAGGTAAAACAACCTTCGCCAATAAATTAATTAATATGGTCAAAGAAGATATTTCAATTCTTCACATGGACTCCTATTATTTAAATGTACAGCCACAAGAACACTATACCGCAAAGGGAAATCCAAATTACGATCATCCCGCAGCTTTTGACTGGGAGCTCTTAAGAACACATCTATCAGAGCTCAAGCGTGGCAATCCCATCGAAGTTCCCGTTTACGATTTTGTTTCTTCTTCTAGACTACAGAAAACAACAACACTTAATCCAAGTGATGTGATTGTATTTGAAGGAATTTTCTCAATTTTTGACAAAGAAATTAGAGAGCTACTAGATATTCGCTGCTTTCTTCACGTAGACGCTGATATTAGAATTGCAAGACGTATTAACAGAGACGTCAATGAGCGTGGAAGAACACTTCAATCTGTTATCGCTCAGTACTATGAGACTGTTAGACCAATGTACAATAAATTCTTAGCACCTCAAAAAGATTACGCTGACTTTATCATTGGAGAAGAGACAGATATAGCAGCTTCAATCCTCTCCGCAAAAGTAAACGAACTATACAAGATAGGGAAGTACTGCCTTAACACAACCAACTTAAATAGAGGTGGGTTAGAAGTAGATAACCACCAAGTAAATTTAAATCATGACTAAAGAGTTGTTAAAAATTCAACCGGTGGGTGGCGTAGGGCAGATTGGCTCTAACATGACCCGCTTCGTGACAGAGAACGACAACATCATTGTTGATGCTGGAATACTCTTTCCAAGTGAAGACTTCTTTGACATCAATTACCTCATCCCAGATTTAAGTGAGCTCACCAATAATCCTCCAACACATTTACTTATAACTCACGGACACGAAGATCATATTGGTGCGATTATTCATGTCATCGACAAGTTTCCAGAGATTATTATTTGGGCCCCTAAGTTTGCAGCACTCTTAATGCGTAAGAAGCTAGACTATGCCAAGGTTTCAAAAAATATATTAGAGTACGATCATAACACCGTGCTTGAGTTCAATGATCTCTGCGTTCACCCAATCCATGTTAATCATTCAATCCCTGACACCTATGGACTTCTCTTTAAAGATAATAAGAAAAGGTTCTCTACTTTAATTGTCTCTGATTTTAAGATTGATAACCGCTCTCCATACGAGCGAGAGTTTGACTTCAAAAAACTAAAGTCTCTCTCAAAAGACTGTGAAAAGAGAGTTATTCTTGCAGATAGCACTAATATTCTATCTACGAACTTAGAAACTCCTTCAGAAGGAGATGTACTTCATAACTTTAAAAATATTTTCAAGAAAGATTATGAAAATATCTACCTTACTTGCTTTAGCTCAAATGTACACAGAATCGCCTCAGCAATTACGGCCGCAAAAGAATCGGGTAGACGTGTTCTTCTCTATGGAAGATCAATGATTAACTATGCTGCTGTAGCGGCTGAGTGTGGTATTTTAAATGAGTCCGATTACTATATTGACCAGGCCTCTCTTCCAAACAAAAAGAAAGTTGTGGTTATACTAAGTGGATGCCAAGGAGATTTCAGAGGATCTTTTAGAAGAGTCGCAAAAGGTGAGGACACTCATTTTAAGCCCACAACTAAAGATTTATTTGTTATTAGTTCCAAGGCCATTCCAGGTAATGAAAAGAAAATCTCTCTGCTAGAGAATGAAATCACCGAGCAGGGTATAGATATTATTTCAACTAGAGATGAACTCATTCATGTATCAGGCCATCCTGGTAGAAATGATTTAGCAAAACTTTATCAAGAGTACCTACCGGATTATATTGTACCCATTCACGGTGAGTCTCTCTTTCTAAAGAAACATATTGAATTTATCGATTCACTAAATTCAAACGCACAGGCCATTCACATTTCAAACTTTGACGAACTCTCTATTAATAATAGACTTGAAATTGAAGTTCAAAAAACAACACCCTTAAGGCCTATCTTAATTCATGGTAAGGCGATAGAAATTGAGCGAGAACATATCTCAGTTAGAAGAAAGCTCTCTAACCAAGGGGCCATATTTCTCTCTATCAAGACAGACTCACTACTTAAGAGAAAAATCCAATATGAATATAGCTTCTTTGGACTACCAAATTTCTTTAACGACGATAAAGAAGACTTCGAGTACCTAATCAATAGTGAATTAAGTGGAAGAAAAGTAAAATTACTTGAGAAAACAGCTGATGAGATTAGGATTATTATTCGTCGCTACGCACATAATAGGTTAGGGTACAAGCCCGTTACCGTTGTCCACTTCGTTTAGTTCAGTTATAATTATTCTATGAATCAGACTCTAGACACTACATTGATGATCATCATCATTCTCTTGCTAATACTTATTATTGTATTGGCCGTTATAGCTGGGTTGGTTCTAGCAAATTACCTTAAAGCAAGTAAGTCAGACTCTAATTCAACCATCCACAGAAATGAAAAGAATAAAGACAAAGACAAGGAACTCAGCACCCTAGATTCAGGCACTGGGGTCTGTAAGAATCATGAGACGAGGAACTCGGTTGGTATTTGTTCTATCTGTGAAGAAGAGTTCTGTGTTGATTGCTTAAAACAAATTGATAAAGTTAATTTATGTCCAGAACACTTCAACACTTTTGCAGATAATATTTGGACCTCAATAACAAATCAGAGAACGACTCCAGACAATCCTGAAGACGGTGTCTATATTTACAACTTCAAGAAGTTCCTTTGGAAAGAAAAGGGGATTCCTAGCTATATTTTAAATGATTATAAGATTCAAGTTGAGAATGACTTTATTGAGACTTATGTCCAATTACATGTAAGAGAAAAAGATCAAGAAGAGCTCTCAAAGAAAATAGAGAGTTTTAAACAAGAGAAAGAAGAGACAAAAGATGAGCAATGAAAACTTAAAGAATGCAATTGAAGACATAATGAATAAAAATAAAGTCAATGCTCCCAAGAGATCTTTTGATGATAAGAAAATACTTCAATATGAATCTGATCTATTAAGCTCTAACGTAAAGATTGAACACAGTATATGCATCGCCGATCTTTTCCCAGGGGAGGAGTCTCACTCATTTGGTGGAGGAGACTTCACACGTGTAGACTATGCATTAAGCTGGCAAAATTGGCAGGATCAAGGCTTTCGCTTCACTCTAACAAATATCAAGTATAGTAACTCTAAACTTCTGATAGAATGTCCCACTCAGTTTAAAAAAGACACGATTACTCTTCTACCTGCATTTATCGAGTCTTTGGCCAACAAGGCCAACCAATTAATGAATAAATAATAAGTTTGATTTTCTTTGATTAAAGACGCCTATAACGAATTATAGGCGCCTTGATATTATTGAGTTGGGGGGCAACTCAATTAGAATTCTGCGTTCTTCTGTGATCCACCCTCATCTTTTCTCAAGAATGATGGAGTATCTAGTTCATCTTCATCAAAGTTGATGAACCCTAATTTTTCTGCAATTGATTTTGCTCTATTTGCAGATGCTGTTTCTTGCTGAGCAGGTCTTTGTTGACTTGTTTGTGTTTGCTCAACTTTTGAAGTCTCATATCTAGCTGCCGCATCTTTAATTGACTGTGCAAGTGTTCCCTGCCCAGATTCTTCAGACGCTCTATAGTTAGTTTCTTCGTTCCAGCTCTTTTCTTCTCTCCATGTTTGTGTAGTTTCAGGAGCAGTTCTTGTAAACTCTCTCTCTTCTTCACGAACAGGTGTTGCTTTTGGCTCGGCCCATGTTTGTTGTGGTTGTGCCATATGCTGCTCTCTTGAAACAGAAACTTCTTCTCTAACTGTTTCAGTTTGCTCTTCTTGTCTCCATGAAGTTGGAGTTTCTTGTTGAGCTTGAACAGGTCTTAGCTTTTCTACCATTTGCTCTGAACGATTTTGAGGAAGAGCTGCAACTTTCTCTAGACCACCTAAACCAGTTGCAACAACTGTGATCTTAATGTTGTCTTCCATTGTATCGTCGATAACTGTACCAAAGATAATTTCTGCATCATCATCAGCTGCTTCCATAATTAAAGTAACAGCTTCATTTGTTTCATGCATTGTAAGAGAACCATTACCAGTAATGTTGATAATGATACCTGTTGCTCCGTTAATAGAAATATCTTCTAGTAGTGGAGAGCTGATTGCTTCAGTAGCTGCCTTAATCGCTCTATCAGGTCCAGAACAAAGCCCTGTTCCCATAAGTGCAAGACCTTTATTTGCCATAACAGTCTTAACGTCAGCAAAGTCAGCGTTAATATGACCAGTAGTATTGATTAGGTCTGAGATACCTCTAACAGCATTTAGTAAAACTTCATCAGCTTTCTTAAATGTATCTACTAGAGATAGACTCTCTCCTGCCATATAAAGCAGTCTTTGATTTGGAATAGTAATTAGTGAATCGACGTTCTCTTCAAGAACTTGAATCCCTGCATCTGCTTGACGGAATCTCTTCTTACCTTCGAAAAGAAATGGCTTAGTTACAACACCAACAGTTAGAGCTCCAAGCTCTTTTGCTAGCTTTGCAATTACTGGTGCTGCACCAGTACCTGTTCCACCGCCCATACCAGCAGTAATGAAAACCATATCTGAATCTTGAAGTACTTCACTTAGTTTTTCGTACTCATCCATTGCGGCCTTACGTCCAACTTCTGGATTTGCACCTGCTCCAAGACCCTTAGTAATTTCAGCTCCAAGCTGAATCTTTGTAGGTGCTAAGTTTGCGTTTAGTGCTTGCTGATCAGTGTTTGCTACGATGTATTCTACACCTGTAAGCCCAGCTTTGATCATTGTGTTTACAGCGTTACATCCACCGCCACCAACACCAACAACTCTGATTTTTGCACCATCTGTTAAAATTGCTTGTTCTTCTGTCATCTCAAACATGAGACCCCCCTAATTAAAAAATTTCTTTAAAAACAGATTTTAAGGAATCACTAAATTTTCCAATCAAATCCATTTGATTATTATTACTATCATTTTCCACGCTATGAACTTTGTCTTTTCTATTTGATTCAATCAAAAGTCCAAGCACAGTTGAAAACTTTGGGTTTTGCATAATATTTGTCATTCCACCAAAAGGAGCTGGATAACCAATTTTAGTTGGCCTCTCAATTATGTATTCACCAAGCTCTGCCACACCTTTAATAAGTGCTCCACCACCGGTTAGTACAATCCCACCAGTTATTTCATTACCTAAATTCTTCTCAGCAATAATGTCTCTGATTATTTGGAATAACTCTTCTGCTCTTGCTCCTAGAACATCTGCTATTAAACTAAGTTGTACTTCTCTTGGTTTTGTTCCACTTAAACCTTGTACAGTAATATGCGCCGATTGATTCAATTGCTCAGCAAGAACACATCCATGATTAATTTTAATTCTCTCTGCTTCTGCATGAGGAATCTTAAGTGCTATCGCCAAATCATTAGTAAAATGATTTCCACCTACTGGAATAATTTGAGAGTGTATAAGACTTCCCTCTTTCCAAATAGCAATGTCAGTTGTTCCGCCACCAATATCAACGAGGATCACACCCATTTCTCTTTCTTCTAAAGAAAGTACTGACTCTGATGAAGCGATCGGCTGAAGAGTTACTCTATTTGCAACAACGCCAGCTTGCTCAACACATTTAACTAAGTTTTGGATTAATGGGATAGAGCCAGTCACAATATGAACGTGAACTTCTAAACGAACACCACACATACCAACTGGATCTTTGATTCCATTTGTATTATCCACTCTAAACTCTTGAGGGATGACATGGAGAACTTCTCTATCTGAAGGAATTACGACAGCTTTAGCCGCTTCAAGAACTCTATCTACATCAGCAGGAGTAATCTCTTTCCCCTTAATGGCAACAACCCCAGAACTATTGAAGCTATAAATATGACTTCCTGCAATTCCAATGGTTGCACTACTGATATTCACACCGGCCATGAGTTTAGCTTCTTCTAGAGAGCTATGAATAGAGCGAACTGTCTTATCAATATTGACGACAGAGCCTTTCTTCAATCCATGACTAGGATGAGTTCCAATTCCAATAATTTCTAAATCTGAGTCAGGGCCTTGCACACCGACAATGGTGCAGACTTTTGTTGTGCCAACGTCTAGGCCTACTATGATATTTTTTTCGTTCATGAGATTCCTTTCTCACTGGTTTTCAATCAATCCGTTGATTAAGCCTACTTACACTTTAAGTAGGGTATTATGAAAATTTTAGAATTTGTCGTTAAACTTGACAACAACTTTTTTTGAATTTGTAAGATTTATAATTGCCGGTATTTTCTTCTTTAATTCCATATAGTTAACTATCTTGGCTAACTTCGTCATTTTCACGCCCCACTCTGTGCCACCCATGAAAACACTAGATGGGTGATTATTTAGAGAGAGGATAATAGTAAGTTCTTTATCATCATTGATAATAATCTCTGCTAACTTCTTTCTAAAAGTTAACGGCATACCAGAGACTAATTCAGTAATATCTTTTTGAATCTTCTCGTCCATGTCTCCTACAGGAAGAGCTAGGTAAGGAAGGTCGTAACTTAACTTCTTCTCATTTCTAAGAAGAACTTCATAAGTTGGATCAAAGAGTTTCCCATTATCAACTAAGACTGCTTCGTATGACTCAAGACCACCTTCCTTATAGATCTGAACCTTCATTAAAGGCTCAGGACATTCATAGGTAAAGTGTAGGTACTTCTTTAGAGGGTCATACTTCACCTTATAAGATGAAATAAAGTGCTTCTCATCAAGCTTGTCTTTAACAATTTTAGTCTTTACATCTTTTAGTGACTTATTTTTTTCAAATGACTTAATTAATTGAAGAGTCAGCGTTCCGGCCGCTCTAGATGGGCATCTACCAAATGAAGTTCTATATTTAACTTCTTGTCGCTTCTCAACTCCAAGAGAGCTCACACCCTCTTCAACCATAAAAACGAATAGCAATATAACTGGAGCTATAAGTAGAAATCTAATTTTTGCAGAGTTTTTAATCATTAAATGCCCTAAAGTTTTACTTCTGTTTCAAAATCTACACCATATTGAAGCAAAAGCTCTTCCTTGATTATATTTATTAGAGCTACGACATCTTTATGAGAACATGAATCTGTATTTTCCATAAAGTTGGCATGCTTTGGGCTTATTCTCATTCCATTCAGAGTAAGTCCCTTAAGCCCCATTATATCAATAAATTTTCCGGCCAGGCAAGTTCTCTTCTCTTTGCTATTTTTAAAGACGCAACCACATGTCCATTCCCTAAGTGGTTGAGTTCTATTTCTTAGCTCTAAGTAATCTTTAATTTGTTTAGATATAAGTGGATCAACTCCAAAGTGATTCATCTCAACTTGGTAGATAAAGTCACCTTCGGCCAAGAAGTTTTGCTTTCGATAACTAAATGAAGATTCATCCATTTCATAAATCTTTTCTTCACCTTGTTTATTTACAACAAAAACTCTCTTAATCAATGGACCAATTTCACCAAGGTTTGTTCCTGCATTCATAAAGACTGCACCACCTAATGTCGCAGGAATCCCTGTAAATGATTCCCAACCTTTCAATCCATTTCTAACCGCATGTGATGATAAAATACTTAATGTTACCGAAGCTGGAAGAGTATACAAATCTCTAACTTCATTTAAGTAACTCTTATCAAACTCTAGAGAGAGCTTAATAAAAGGGACTGCGCTAGATTCTGGTAGCAGCTGATTCGCTCCCATTCCAAGAATTCGATAGTCCACTGAATTCTCATTTAAAGTTTTCAATACACCCTTAAGCCCTTCTAAAGTCTTAATCGTAATTAAGTCCCCAAAGCACTTAAGTCTCATCGTACTAAACTTTGTAAGATCTTTATTAATCTCTAATTCGATACCATCAATATTTTTTAAAAGGACTTCTAAGCTCATTTAGTATTTGTCTTCTCTCTAATAATTCTTCCAATGGAACCTGCACCAAGAGTGACTAGCGTTACATTTTCTTCTTTATAGTTATCAATAATTGAATCTATATTCTCAATACTATCAAGCTTCTTAACTAAATCAGGGTGTAGTTTATTGATATCCGCAATTAATCTATCAGCTTCAATTCCGGGAATTGGCTTTTCGCTAGCAGGGTAGATTGGTGAAATATAAACAGTATCTGCAGAGTTAAAACAATGAAGGAATGAATCCCAACAATCTCTAGTTCTACTATAACGATGAGGCTCGAAAACAACGACGATCTTTTTATTTGGTCTAGTTTCTTTCATGGCCTTTAGGGTAACGTCTATTTCAGTCGGGTGGTGAGCATAGTCATCAATCACTTCAAAGTTATCTTTTGCGACAAGAGTTTGAAATCTTCTACCAACTCCATCAAACTTAATTATAGACTTTGCAATTTCTTCAAACGGAACACCCATATTAAAAGCTAAAGCAATCGCTCCTAGAGAGTTTAAGATATTGTGTTTTCCAGGTATCGTAATTCTAATTTCAATTTTTTTCTCGCCACTATGATAGAGGTCGTAAATAGTAATATTATTCTCGTACCTAATATCTCTCGCTTCAAAGTCAGCCTCAGTTTCTACGCCAAAAGTAACCCACGGCTTTTTAACTTCTTTAGTCAGTGCCATCAATCTTTCATCGTGCGCATTCAAAGCCGTTAGTCCATAGAAAGGAACTTTGTTAATGAACTCAGTAAAAGAGCTTAGAAGGTTCGCTTCACTTCCATAGTGATCCATATGATCATTATCTATATTGGTAACTACAGACATAATAGGATTTAAAAGTAGGAAAGAGCCATCTGACTCATCAGCTTCGGCCACAAGGAATTCACCCTTACCAACTTTGGCATGACCATCTAAGTTTTTAACTATTCCACCAATAATGTAAGTAGGATCGTACTTACTTTCTTGTAAGATCGTTGCCAGAAAACTTGTTGTAGTCGTCTTTCCATGAGTTCCCGCAATTGCGAGCCCCTTCTTAAGTCTCATCAACTCGGCCAACATCTCGGCCCTTCTCATAATTGGAAGTCTCTTGGCCTTCGCTGCAATCACCTCAGGGTTAGTGTCATCAATAGCTGAAGAGTAAACCATTACAGTAGCGTCCGTAATATTTTCGCTCTTATGACCAACGAAAACATCTGCACCTAGCTTTCTTAGCTTGGCCACAGTAGCTGATTCAGCTATATCTGAACCTGAAACTTTATAACCAAGAGAGAGGAGTACCTCGGCAATACCACTCATGCCGATTCCACCAATACCAATAAAATGTACTTTAATATCCTTCAAAGGACTGAACATAACTTCTCCAACTTATTCGCAACGAAATAAATTAGATCATGCCTGATTTCTTAGACTTTGAAAACCTGATGTAGAGTGTGAAGTTGAATTAATCCCTCTGTCTGACTCTCTTGAATCACCGCTTTCACGATATGAACGCAACACGGCAAAGAACATACCAATTCCAAAGAGATTACTCATAAGAGACGATCCACCGTAGCTTATAAAAGGAAGATTCAATCCCTTTGTTGGAAGAAGCCCAAGAACAACTCCCATATTAAGAGCACTCTGAATCCCCACAACAAATATTACTGCCGCCATAAGGAGTGAGCCATCGCGAAGCTTCACTTTCATTGCTAGTGAAAAACCTAGAAAGATTACACTTGTAAATATGAGTACTAATGCAAAAACCCCAATGAATCCAAATTCTTCTCCGATTACTGAGAAGATGAAGTCATTGTGTGCTTCTGGTAAGTAGAATAATTTTTCAATACTATTTCCCGGACCTGTTCCAAAAAATCCACCGTTCGCAAAGCCAATCCACGACTGAATTATTTGAAAACCAGAACCCTGTGCATTTTCCCAAGGGTTTAAGAAGGCCATTAACCTCTTCACCCTATATGGAGCTGAAATTAATACAGCACCACCCATTACCAAACCTGCAACAAAAGCAGAATAGAAATACTTTCTTGGAAAAGATGATAGGAAGCAAACAAAGCTCATAGCAAAGAAACATATGGAAAAAGTTCCAAAGTCAGGTTGAAGGATTAATAAGACGAATGGAAGCCCCATACATACCAGATAATTAATCCTCTTATTTCTATCGAATTGCTGAAATCGCTCAAAGAAAACAATTGAAACCAGTACGATTGTATACTTAACAAATTCTCCTGGCTGTAGAGTGAAGCCACCAATTTTCAACCATCGATTCGCCCCTTTCACAACTGTCTTAAACCCTGGAACAAAAGTTAACATAAGCAGAAAGGAAGCTGCGTAGTTAACATGAAGCGAGAACTTAAGCCAAAACTTATACTTTGTTTTTGAAACAATAAAAGCAATGGCCAAAGAAAATAACACAAATAATATTTGCTTAATAAAGAAGTAACCCGAATTACCAAATTGTTCTTTGGCGTACATGTAACTTGCCGAGTAAACCATGATTACACCAATCACAATTAGTGTACCAAGTGAGAATTTTAAATATTTGGAAAGCTTATCTATCCGTGACAAGTCGAGGTTCATACTTATATTTTAAATGGCTTCGGGATTACGTGCAAGAGTAATTAAAAAAAAAGGGAGCTAAGTGCTCCCTTATTTCTATAATTGATAAACTAATTTTTTAAAGTAACTTCCACGCTCTTCATAATCTCTGAAGAAGTCAGAAGCTTCGTTACCTGGAGATAGTAAAATAACATCTCCAGTTCTAGACTTTTGGTAAGCAAGTAGAATTGATTCTTCAAATGAACCTACAATAAAAGTCTGTGGGTGCTCTTGAAGCGCCCTATTCATTCTCTCTTTACTTTCACCTACTAAAACAACAACTCTTGTGTGTTCGATAATTTCAGGTGCATAAGGCTCAAAGTCAAAGTCCTCTACATCTTTACCACCTGCAATTAAGATCACTTGCTTCTTAAATGATTTGATAGATGTACAAAGGTCTTCCATCTTCTCAGCCTTAGAGTCGTTATAAAAATCAACTCCATTCTTCTCCATTAAGAACTCTAAACGGTGAGGAATACCTGGGAATTTTGCAATACATGTCTGAATTGACTTGTCTGAAACTTCAAGAGCCTTACACGCAGTTACTGCTGCAAGAAGGTTTTCTCTGTTATTCTGACCAACAATTCTCATTTGATTAACTTTAAACTCTGAGTGGTAGTTAATATTTGAGTGAATTCTTCTATCGTGGAAATGTGTCCCTTGAATCTCATTAATCACGCCCATTGTGACAAATGACTTTCTTGAGTACCAGTATGTTTGGCAATTTGCATTTCTAAAGAATGTATTATTTGCAAGCTGATCAAAGTTTACAACAAGAGTATCATCCGGAGATAAAGTCTTAATGATACTAAGTTTAGTTTCAATATATTCTCCAACAGAGTTGAAGTGCTTCTCTGGATAGTTCTCAGAAATATTTGTGAACACAACAAGCTTTGGATGAAAGTTATTTAACTTTCTCATTTGTACTGCTGATACTTCAACAACAACGTAATCAATTTCATCTTTGTTAGGAAGCATTGAGTACTCAATAAATGAACTCTCAGATGTACCACCGATGAAAACATTCTTTCCATCGAGCTTTAATGTGTACCCAATCATATGAGCAACAGTCGTACGCCCCTTACTTCCACAAACAGCTATAATAGGCTTACGGCAAAGGATATTTCCTAAAGCAAATTCAGAATAAACTTCTTTTCCATTTTGACGAGCAAGCTCTAACTGAGGCATCTCAGGATTAACTGCCGAGCAATATACGATAACATCTGCTTCTAAGAAATCCTCTTCACGGTGCTCACCAAATGTCATTTGTGGAGCTGGTTGAATTTTCTTAAGTTTTTTAACGGCCTTATTTAAGTCAAAGATTGGCTTGATGTCTGTAACTTTAATGTCACATCCAACTTTGTTGAAAAAGTTAATAAGCGTGAAGCCTGTCTTTCCAATACCAACAATGAGGACCTTTTTACCTTGAAAACGTTCCATTATTTACCTCATTTTCAATGTTGCAATCGCAAACATTGCAAGAAAAATACTAATAATCCAAAATCTTACTATTACTTTTGGCTCCGGCCATCCCTTTAGCTCAAAGTGATGATGAATAGGTGCCATCTTAAAAATTCTCTTCTTTCTCGTTTTGTAAGAAGTTACTTGTAAAATTACAGAGATCGCCTCAATTACAAAAATTCCACCAATAATGACAAAGAGAACTTCACTTTTGGTTAATACGGCCACAACTCCTAAGTTTCCACCTAGACTAAGTGAGCCTACATCGCCCATAAAAATTTGCGCTGGGTAAGAGTTGTACCACAAAAAGCCCACTCCGGCACCTATTATGGCCGCAGAAATCACCATCAATTCCCCTATATCCTCAACGTAAGGAATAAAAAGGTAAGAGGCTATTTCTTTGTGACCTGCCGCGTAGGCAATAATACCTAAGCTGGCCGCACTTGTTATAATTGGTCCAATCGCAAGGCCATCCAATCCATCCGTAAGATTTACTGCATTACTAGATCCAACAATTACTAAAGCGATAAAAATAATATAGAACCAGCCCATATCTAACACTGGTCCCTTAACGAAAGGTAAGTAGAGGCTTGAATCTATCACGCCTCTCGATATCATAAAGTAGCCTGCAATAAGGGCCGTAGCAAATTGCCACAATAATTTTCCCTTAGCAGAGACACCGTCTGAGTTCTTTTTTGTAAATTTTAAATAATCGTCGATAAAGCCCAGTCCAAAGTAGGAGAGCGTAACCCCTAAAGTTATCAGAACTGGTTCAGACATAAAGTTAGCGCAAAATAGCATCGACAAAACAATTGTTCCCACTATTAAGACTCCACCCATTGTCGGTGTGCCCGCCTTCTTTAAGTGACTCTGTGGTCCATCGTCTCTAACAACCTGACCGAACTGCTTTCTCTTCATAAAATTAATGAAGAACTGTCCCCAGATTATTGAAACAATTGTCGCAATGAGAAATGCTACAAATGTACGAAACGTTATATATCTAAAAATATTAAATGCAGAAATATCCTGACTCAGAGGATATAAAAAATGATAGAGCATAAGTCTTCCATGAAAAGGTGAGTCTAAACTATGTTATATCTATTAGTGACTCAAGTTGTAAAGAGCGGCTGGCCTTAATAAATAATGCGGAGCGCTCTTTAGAGAGCTCAGACCACCGTAAAACAAGGTCTTCTTTTTTCTCAAACATGATTCCAGACGGAAGTCCTTGCATGTAATACTTTGAATAATTCCCAACAAAGATAACGTTCTTGGCTCCTAGGCCATCAAGTTGCCTTGCGATTCTTTCATGCTCATCTTTGGCATAATCACCCAGCTCATTCATATCCCCAAGAACAAAGAGAACATCATCAAGTGGAATTCCCTTTTTCTTCATATTCTCAACAAATGAATTTAGAGATGACTCCATCGATGTTGGATTAGCATTGTAGGCGTCTAAGAAAATCTGCTTACCATTTCTTTCAATCCACTCTGATCTATTTAGAGACGGAATACGGTATTCACTAGCCGCACTTATAAAAGTATCTTTTTTATCTGGAAAAATATTAACGGCTAATAAGTAAGCACTCGCTAAGTTAGAGAGATTATATTTTTCTAAGATATTAACATTTTCAATATTAACATTATTAATAACTATCTTTCCCTCATCATAAGTCACATCAACATCAGAGCTATCACCAAATTTTATTAAAACTTCACTCGGAGATATCTGCGATAAATATTTATCTTCATTATTAACAATGAACTTAGAGCGGTCCGTTTTAAACCTAAGAACATAATCATAGAGAGACTTCTTCTCTTTAAAGATATTCTCTATTCCCCCAAAGAGACCTATATGAGCTGCGCCAACACTTGAGATGATTCCAAATTCCGGCATTGCTATCTCACAGAGATCAGATATTTCCCCAACGTGATTTGCACCCATCTCAACAATCATATATTTGCAACATGTAGGTGCAGAGAGAATTGTTAATGGAACACCAATGTGATTGTTCAGATTACCCTTAGTCGCGTGAACCTCTTTTCCATAAGCAGAGCTTAGTAGAGATGCCAACATCTCTTTTGTTGTCGTCTTTCCATTTGATCCAGTTATTCCAAAAACAAATCCACCATCATTCTTAAATTGTTTTATTCTCTTATTTGCAAGTGACTGTAGCGTAGCAAGAGGTGAGTCGACTCCTATGAATGTCACATCTTGAAATTTTTCAGACAAAGCATTCATTCTTTCTAAGTTCTCATCATTATTTCTAAATACAATATTTTTACACCCCTTCTCAAGAACAGGCTCAATGAAATTAAATCCATCAAAGTTCTCACCACACAAACAAATAAAGAGACCTTCTCCACTATAAGTTCTAGAGTCAGTGGATAACTCAACCTCACTTGATTGAAATAAATCCTCTTCAATAACAAGGTTTAATAAACTTAGATCAAACATTTTTATTCCTATCTATAATCTTCATCACTTCTTCTTTATCAGAAAAGTGATGCTTTATACCCTTAACATCTTGATACTCTTCGTGACCTTTACCAGCAATTAAAACAACTGTTGGACGCGATAAATCTTCAAGAGATTTTTCAATAGCTAACCTTCTATCTTCAATTCGAATATAATCTCTAGAAATTCCTGGAGTAATATCATCTATGATGGAAGAAGGTTCTTCTGTTCTTGGATTATCTGAAGTCACAATGATATTATCAGCATACTTAGAAACGGCCTTTCCCATCAATGGTCGTTTAGATCGATCCCTATCTCCACCACAACCAAAGATCACTCTCAACTCAAACGAAGAGAAATCCTTCTTAATTGTTCCACAAATATTTTCTAGCGCATCAGGTGTGTGTGCATAATCTACAATAACAATATGCTCGTTATACTTTATCGCCTCAAACCGACCAGCAGGAAGAGAGAGTTTACTTAGTAGTTTACGATCAATGCTCTCACCAATTAAAACTTCACAAAGGGCAATCGCAACAGAGAGGTTTGCTTGATTATATGATGCTTTAAAGCCAGCCTCTAAACATTCGTCAAAATATGGCTCTACAATTTTTCTAGAAACATTGTTGTCAGCAAGTAATGCTAGCAGGGACTTCTCACTACTTGGTACGATTAAATTCTTATCATCACTAGACTCTAAAATCTTTAACTTGGCCTTAAAGTATTCCTCGTTAGTTTTGTGATAATCTAAATGATCCTGAGAAAAACTCGTCCATGCGCACGACTTAAGTCTTACTTTATTAAGTCTATTTTGTGCTAGTGCATGAGAGCTTACTTCCATAAATATAAATTTATAGTCATCTTGGTATCGATGTATGATTTTTCGAAGTTCTAAATAACTTGGTGTTGTACTTAAAATATCTTCTTCTAGAATATTCTTTGAGTCCCTCACTCCTATCGTGCCAATAGAAATTGAAGGGTAACCCAGAAGAGTTGCCAATTGCATGGCCAAGTAACTCACAGTTGTTTTTCCATTAGTTCCTGTTATTCCCGCCAACTTAATCTTTAACTTATCGGGGTAAATCTCATTGGCAATAAGATCTTGGGCCCAAAGAAAATCAGATGGGTCAACAACCCAGATATTCACGCCTTCAACATCAACTTTTTTAGTAAGTACTAGATTCTTACATGAACTACTTTTAAGTCTTTTAATAAAGACTTCCTTAGCATCAAGTTGATCTGAAATATTATAGAAGCAAAGTGAGTCTTCTCCCGCCAACTGTAGGTTTGTTGTTGCTTGTTTAATAGAGCAATCCGTAACAGTTTTTTCAAAGAGAAGATTTTCCGAAAGAATTTTAGTTATATCTTTTTTATTCATATTTTGGTGGCTGGTAATAAAGTCTAACAATTGTATCGTTATCAACTTTAACACCGATCTCTGGACTTTGAGAAGAGACTACACCTATACCGTTATGAATAATTTTAAGACCCAATTTTCTCGCTAATTTATTGGCCGATTTCTTATCTAGGCCAGAGAAATTTGGCACTCCACCCTTTATGATTCTGGTAGAACTATGTTTTACCTTTACCGTGTCAAAAGAGTTCTTTGCATTAAACTTTTTCTTAACAGCTACATTTCCAAGATTTCTATCCTTGTAAAGAATATATTGAGCTATTTTCTTAAATACTGGCCCAGCAACAGTTCCGCCGTAATACGACTTACCTTTGGCCGGCTTATCTACATAGACATAAACAGTAAATTTATCTTTTGTTCCAATAGGGAAGCCTAGAAAACCTGGTATATAACCACTATATCCACCAGTATTGTCAGACCTTTGAGCCGTAGAAGTTTTTCCAGCAATTGTAAAATAAGGTATTCTTGCTCGTCCACCAGTTCCATCTTCCACCGCTTGAACAAGCATTTCCTTTAATTCTCTTGATGTTTGAAAATCTATAATCTGCCACTTATCTTCTTCTTTAATTTGAGACTTTTCTCTCTTTAAGATCGTTGGCTTTATATAATATCCACCGTTACTAATTGCCGAGTAAGCCGCCAACATTTGCACACCTGTAGTTGCTACACCCTGACCAAAACTGATATTACTCAGACTAAGCGGGGAGACATTCTCCTCGTCGTTGAAGATTCCTCTAGATTCTCCAGCAAGTTCAATTCCTGTTTTCTCACCAATACTAAACTTCTTTAATGTCTCTTTAAGCTTTGGGTAAGTGAGGTCGAATGCAATCTTAGTCGTACCAACATTAGATGAATGTTGAAGAATTTCTGTAACAGATAGCCATTCAAACTTCTTCTTTGCTTCTGCTTCACTAATAGTATGACCTTCAACTCTTAGCTTCCCGTGTTCACAGTAGTAATTAGTATCTGGTCGAGCGATCTTATGCTCTAGTGCTGATGCAATTGTAAGCGCCTTAAAAGTTGAACCTGGCTCAAATGGATCTGTAATAAAAGCTAGTTTCTTATACTTTGAAGGTGAGCGATGTGGGTAATTAGGGTCAAAGTTTGGGTAATTACCCATGGCCAAGATTTCTCCTGTCTCAGAATTCATCACACCAAATCCGCCTCTGATCGCGCCGAATTCTTCCACTGTGTCTTTGAGAGCTTTCTCTGCAATAGATTGGAGATCTTTATCAATTGAGAGAACCACATCCTGAGCGCCACTCCCTACTTGAGTACTTTCAAATTTGATTGGACGTCCCTTTCTATCAATTACGTACTTTGTAATTTTTGGCTTCCCTCTAAGCTGCTCGTCAAAGGCATACTCAATTCCAGAAAGCCCCACATTATCTATGCCAACAAAGCCAATCGTTTGACTTGATAGTTCGTGGTTTGGATAGAATCTCTTTGCAACAGCTTCAATATGTACACCCTTAAGATCTTTGAGTTGTTGAACCTGCTCAGAAGTTAACTCTATCTTCCTTGCTAAGAATGTGAATTTCTTTCTCTTTTTAATAATTGAGAGAATTTTCTCATAGGTTAGACTAGGGACAATTTTTGAAACTTTCTTATAAGTTGAGTAGTCACCCTTAAGATTCTTAGGAATCGTAAAAATACTGTATGTTTGAACATTAATGGCGAGAGGGTTTCCATTTCTATCGAGAATATTTCCACGCTTTGGATACGTTGTTCTTTCTCTGAAGAATTGTTTCTTCGCTTTAGTGAGTAATATTTCTTTATCTACAACTTGTACGATAAACGCTTTTACAAGGATTGCACTAAAAAGAGCTAGAAATACAAAGAATGAAATTTTAATTTTTGTTTTACTACTTTCCATAATTAAGGAATTACAATCACCTGGTTTTGCTTCGGTTGCTTAAGTTCATATTTCTTCGCAATTGTTCTCAAATTCTTTACTGAGAGAAGTCTTGCTTTCTTCGCCTTAAGCTCTTTGCTTTCAAGAGCAACCTTTTCAATATCTTTATTCATATTTGTTATTTTATAATTGAGCTCAATTCCTTTCATTCTAAAGAGAACAAATAATACTCCTAGAACTGAGAGTGTCAGCATAATCGGAAGTCCTTGAGAGCTTAGAAATATTTTCTTGAATGAATCAGAAACGGAACTCTTAATACTATTCTTTGATCTAGATTTAGATTTTCTTTTCTTTGCAGCCATTGCTGTCTCCTAAGCTTCTTGCTTATTTAAACAACTATATATAAGTGGAACATCATGCCCCTCTATCTATTTTCACCTATTTTTGAAAATTGTGCATACTTATTCTTTGATTTTTTCTCATTTATTTTTGTAATCACTCTAAGTTTAGCACTTCTAGAACGTGGATTTTCTTCTAACTCCCCATGTGATGGGAGGATAGGCTTCTTATTATAAAGTTCATATGGAACATCACTTTGCACAGCGTCTTTAAAGAGATTTTTAACAATTCTATCCTCAAGAGAGTGAAAAGTTATAATTGCGAGCCGACCATTTATCTCAAGTAATTCCAATAGGCCAGGAATCACATTCTCAAGAACATCAAGCTCCTTATTCACTTTAATTCTTAAGGCCTGAAAACATTTTGTCGCCGGATTAATTTTTCCAAACTGTAATTTCTTTGGGTAACAGTCAATTATTATCTTCTCTAGTTGCTTAGTGGTTTCTATAGGGGCACTTTCTCTATGCTCCAAAATACTTTTCACGATCCTATGTGTGAACTTCTCCTCACCATATGTAAAAAATATTTTCTCTAAGTCTTCTTTTGAGTAATTATTAACAATATCTGCTGCTGTTTCTAATTCATCATTATCGACATCCATTCTCATATCGAGAGGAGCATCAAAGCGAAATGAGAAACCTCTATCGCCTTCATCAAAATGATGACTTGAAACACCAAGGTCAGCAACGATTCCATTAAACTTCATTTCAGAATCAGAACTTCTAATAAATTCTGGGAATTGCTCAAAGTTCATATCGTGAAGAAATACACGCTCACTAAGACCTAATTCATTAATATTCTCTTTACCATTCTTGAGTGCATCTGGATCTTGATCAACACTATATACACTTACATTCTTTGCAGACTCAGCTAACGCAAAAGTATGCCCGCCTGCTCCAAATGTCATATCTGCAAACTTTATATTTTGAAGTTGTTCACTGTCTTCCATGAGGATATCCACAACTTCTTTATTTAAAACTGAATAGTGTTTTTTATAGGCCATTACTTTTTCAATACTCTACAAATTTCTATTTGCTCAGGAGTCATCGCTTCCTCAGGTGTCATAATAGCAAAAGTGTTCTCTTTATTTATATCGAACTTATTTGCATTAAGATCATTAAGTGCAAGCTTAATGATACTTTGTGCAGACTCATTATTCTTTTTCATTACTTTTAAAATCTCTTCTACAGAGCAATGCTCCTCTTCTCTCCAACAATCATAGTCTGTAACCATTGCAAGTGTCGCGTAGGCCATCCCAGCCTCTTTAGCAAGATAGGCTTCTGGAACATTTGTCATTCCTATCACTGTTGCACCAAACCCTCGATAAATATGTGATTCTGCTTTAGATGAAAACTGAGGGCCTTCAATACAAATATATGAACCGCCTACATGATGTGGAACATCTGCTCCCGCACAGGCCTTCTCAATAACTTTTTGCAACTTCATATCAATTGGGTATGCCGTTGATACATGGCCAACAATTCCTTCACCAAAGAATGTTCTTCTACGACCACCCTTTGTCCAATCAATGAACTGATCTGGTAAAACCATTGAGCCAGGAGGGCACTCTTCTTTCAAGGAACCAACTGCTGAAACAGAGAGTAAGTACTCGACTCCCATAGATTTTAAAGCATAGATATTTGCACAATAATTTACTTCATGAGGTAAAACACCATGAGTTCTGCCATGACGAGGTAAAAAATAAAATTCTACGCCATTTAATTTTGCTTGAATAACCTTGTCAGAAGGTGTTCCGAAAGGTGTTTCAACCGTATGCTCTTTTATAATTTCAATACCTTCAATATTGTAAACACCACTACCACCAATAATTCCTATTGCTTTTTCGGTCATCACCCCTCCGCGTCATGAGTATTTGACTACTCAAATTGGTTAATGACACAATTCTACTAGACGCACATTCAATTTGGAAGTGGATTTAAACAATGGCACCAGCAGCAGCAGCGAAAGAAACATGTATGAAGTATTTGAAACAATACAAATCATACAAGCAACACACTAAGAATTTCTTAGAAAGCGCTACTCGTACGTCTATTCGTGACTCAATTGAAGCCGTCGAAATTTTCATTAGAGAGCCCAATTTAACGACAATGGGTCATCTCGTAAAGACACTTACAAACTCTGGAACTTGGATTTCTCACTCAACTCTGCGACACCTACATGCGCATATTGATTTCTTTAATAGAAGAAATAATTTTTTAAATGATGAGGGATTCCAAGAGATTATAAATTCAGTTGTTGATAATGATGCTAGTATCCTCTCTAAATATGACGAAGCCTCAATTTTTGAAGCTCTTTACCTAGAGCTAGACTACGCACATAAAAACTCAGAATATCAAACGAACTTAAAGATTCCAAAAATCGACTCAACTCTTGTTTTAATCTCAGGTGTATTTAACGAGATTTTTTCTACTCCTGCTTTTGAAAGAGGAGCAAGACACCTCTTTAAGACAAAAGGAATAAAGTATATTGCCGCCAATGTTAATGGATCAAAGTCATCTAAGCACAATTCTAAACTCTTGGCCGAGCAACTAAAGAGATATAAGGCCGAGAATCCAAATGAAAAATTATGGCTTCTTTGCTTCTCAAAAGGTGGACTAGATACTCTACACTTTCTAAAAAATGAAAGAGAGTGGGCCGAGGAGAATGTTATTGGCGTAAGCACTATTGCCTCTCCAATACTTGGATCAGATCATTTAAAGAAGAAAATCTTTAAAATGATTAATAGTATACATTTCTTCGAAAATACTAAGCTCTACCAATTCTTTGATCAGAAAATTGATATCATGATGAAGGAGTTTCAAAAGTCTCTCTCTAGTGACTACCAATCAAACTGGTTTCAAAGAAATCACGATAAACTACCTTCACTTAAATTTTACTCTGCTATAGGACTTGAATCAGAATGGTATGAAAGTCATATATGGATGGTTTTAACAAAGCTAATTTTTCAAAGTGCAGAAAGTAATGACGGTGTTGTTGATACGAAGAACTCTCAATTCCCAGATTACTTTAAAGGTCTGAACCTAGGTATTCTAAAAGGTCATCACTTGATTGGAACAAGGTCTAGTTTCTACAATCAAGAAGCACTTCTTGAAACTCATCTTGTAATGCTTGATTTCCTCGAGAAGAGTAAGCAGATATAACTTACTCCACTCCACTCTTTAAGTTCATAAGAACTAATTTACTAATATGTTTTAAAGATTCGAAAACGCCATTACCTTGAGTTGCTACCGCTTCAAACTCTTCAAAATTCCATTTATTAAGCTTCTCTGATAAATCTTCGGCACTCATAACATTTGGAAGATCCCTCTTATTCCATTGCATGATAATAGGAATTTGAGACATGTCATAACCTTGCTCAAGGAGATTACTCTCTAAACTTTTCAAACTCTCAATATTTGCATCTAGTCTCTCTACTTGAGAATCTGCAACAAAGACGACTCCGTCGACACCTCTTAAGATAAGTTTACGACTGGCCTCATAGAAAACCTGCCCTGGTACCGTATAAAGATGAAATCTTGTTTTAAAGCCTCTAATCTCGCCAAGATCGAGTGGAAGAAAATCAAAGAAAAGCGTTCTCTCATTTTCGTTATTTAAAGAAATAATTTTTCCCTTCGAATCTCCAGAAGTCTTCTGATATACGTGTTGTATATTTGTTGTTTTACCGCCCAGTCCTGGTCCGTAATACACAATTTTACAGTTAATTTCTTTCGAATGATAATTCACAAAAGACATATCATTTCCTCAATTATTGTATAGTTGCAGCGAAGAGATTATCCATTTCTTCATCTGTAATATTATTAAATAGGTTAGCATTACTCTTATCTTCTTTAATATTAACTAGAGACCAAAACTCTTGTAGTCTCCAACTAAGATCTCTTAGCTTTGCCTTAACCATTCCTGGATTTACTTCATTGAAATAAATTAACCCTAAATAAACTTCTTCTCCACTTAGATCGATAGGGACGATATAAATCCCTTTATCTGAAGTATCGAAGCTAAGTCTATATTCTTCACCAAGACTTGATTCTGGAATAAACGAAGCCATTGCCCTTGCAGCTTGCCAAACCCCTCCCAGTAACGCGCCAACTGAGGCATCATCAAAGTCTGAGTTGAGTTCATTTTTTACATAGAGAGGCACTCCGTCTGATCGACAAAGAAACAAACTACTATTTGTTAATTGAGATAAATCTGCAACTTCACAAAAGAACTCGTGTGCAAGCTTAGGTAAATTTTCTAGAGTAAACAAAACCACTCCCTGGTTTACATTTTCTTTTTATTTTCTAGGGCCTTTGCAATTGTCATTGTATCTAAGTACTCAAGACTTCCACCCATAGGTATTCCGAATCCAATTCGATCTACTTCTACATCTGAAGGTAGGACTTGCTTTATATACGAACAAGTTGCATCACCTTCGACTGAAGGATTAACTGCAAGAATAACATTCTTAACTTCTAACCCTCTTACTCTTTTTACAAATGAATCAATTTTTAATTCATCTGGCCCAACACCCATCAATGGATTTAGAACTCCACCCAAAATATGATAAAGGCCTTCATAATTTCCACTACGCTCAATGGCCAAGCAATCTGTCACATTCTCAACAACACAAACAGACTTACTTTCTTTTCTTTCTGAATTCGAGCATATTTCGCAATAATCTAAATCAGAGTACATTCCACAGTCTACGCATGCCTTTAAGTTTGCAAGATTTTTCATTGCATCTCCAAAGGCATTCAGATCATCAGCAGACCATTTGGCCAAAATAAGAGTTTGCCTAGTGGCCGTCTTATCTCCAACACCTGGAATTTTACTTAATTGATCTATTACGTTTAGTAGTGACTCTGGTAATTCCACAAGAACCCTAGAAAAGACCTGGGATATTTAGACCACCAGTAACCTTACTCATCGCACTGCTAACCATTTCCTGTGATTCTTTTACAGCTTGATTAACTGCTGTTTGAACAAGTTCTTCTAATGTTTCTACATCTGAAGGGTCTACGCACTCAGGATTAATTTTCATTTCAAGAATTTCTTGTTTACCATTAATCTTAATCTTAACCATTCCACCACCAGCAGAAATATCTAACTCTCTAGATTCGAGTTCTTTCTGTAGTGTAGACATTTTTTGCTGCATTACTTGTGCTTGCTTCATTAAATGGTTTAAGTTTTTCGCCATGCTTAGCTCCTAGTTATTTTCATTTTTTGAAATTATTATTTTATCGACTTTAGAGTTAAAGATTGTTTCAGCCTTTCTTATAAAAGGGTTACTTCTAATCTTTTCTCTTTTTTCTTCTTCAATTCTATCTTCTTCTTGTTGTTTCAGTTGGGCCTTAGATTTAAATTCAGAATCTATTGCTTTTTCTTCTTCAACCATTGCCAGTTGTAAATTAACTTTCGTGACATCAACATTGAAGAATTTTGCAACTAGATCTTTTAATTTATCAAAAGACTCCTGCTCTTTTAGATAGTCTAAGAAAACTCTACTCGACTCAGGAAAACCAACTTCAATGGAAACAGAATTATCTGTTAACGATAAAGGTGAGAGAATATTTCCTTGCTCTAAATTTGCTGAAGATGCTGGAGATACTTTAAATAGATAGGCGAGAAAACCATCCCAATCTCTTGGTAGCTCTTCAACAGATTTTTCTTTAAGTATCTCTTCTTTTTTAGAAATTTTATTTTCTAATTCATTGGTTTTTATTTCAACCGTAGGACTATTTTCTAAGGCAGAGCTCATTTTAGAGAACTCTTCTTTGATATCTATTTCCTCAGTTTCTTCTTTTACTTCTTCACCATCTGTTGGTGTTGTCGTAGCGCTTACACTTTCTTCAACAGCTACAGAAACTTCTGCAACAACTTCAATTTCTTTTTCTTCTTGAACTTGAGGCTTATCTTCAATTGATACTGGAGTAGAAGTTTTCTCTTCAGTCTTCTCAGGATTATTTATTTTTTTTTTAGAGTTAGCCGCTTTATTAAAAAAAGAATTTCTAAGAGTTACTTTTTGTAGTGCTATCTCAGTACAGTTTTCAGGGGATAAAGAAGAGAGTGTCCACGATACATCTTTAGAAATACTTTCATAGATCCAAAATATTTCACCAGACTCTAGTTGAGTCGCATCGACTAAAGGCCATCTCTTTTTTAAATTCTCAGGATTATCAATTTGAGAAATGAAGAGATAAAATTCATCCAATAGAGAATGACAAATATTCTTAACTGAAATATTTTCATTTAATAAATTCTTATAAAGACTTACGACTTCATCTCTATTGCCATTTATAATTTTTGAAACGATTTCTATTATCACAGACGTTTTGGCCAAACCAAGAGCAAACGATACACTTTGCTCAGTAACCTTTCCGTCTTCTGAAAAACTTAAAACCTGATCTAAGAGAGACAGAGTATCTCTAACAGAACCCTTTCCTTGAACGCAGATTTGCTTGATGATTTCATCGTTTTCAAATTGAATATTCTCAGACTCAGCAATTTTTTTAACATGGGCCGAAAGATCCGCAACAGCAGCATTTCTAAAATCGAATCGCTGACATCTTGAAAGAACTGTACCGAGTAGTTTTTCAGGCTCTGTTGTTGCTAAAATAAAAATGGCGTGAGCTGGTGGTTCCTCTAACGTTTTTAACAAGGCATTGAATGCACTCGTTGAAAGCATGTGAACTTCATCAATTATATAAATTTTGTAATGACCACTTGTTGGTAGGTATTGAATATTGCCAATTAAATCACGGATATCATCAACACTATTATTTGATGCCCCATCAATCTCTACAACATTCATAGAGCTTGCAGAATCAAAGTCCTGACAACTCTCACAAGTACCGCAAGCGTTGGAATCTTCTAATCTACTTTCGCAGCGAATCGCCTTCGCAAAAATTCTGGCCACAGAAGTCTTACCAATTCCACGAGTTCCCGTAAGAATATAGGCATGCCCCAACTTATTTCGCGATAAGGCATTTTGAAGTGATTTCGTTATGTGGCTTTGACCTATAACATCCTGAAATCTCTTTGGTCTCCATTTTCTTGCAAGAACTTGATAAGACATTAAAACTAATCCATTTGATTAAAAAATTCGTTCTTTAAAGGTAATGAAATTAATGGATTTAGGCAATTAAAAAGGGGGGATTAGAGCTTTAAGTGGCAGCCTACCCCAACGACACATCATACCAAAAGTTACCGTTGCTTCGTTCCCGACCTGGCGGAGTTCACCATGAATACAATTGCCGTGGGTTAGACTACCGCCGCCATCATATTTACTAATAACTCTATTGTCAATTCAGCAATACCAATATTCGCTGTGTCCTTAACGGCTTTAAAGTATTACAAAATGATTTTGCATTCTAAGTAAGTATAGGAGAAATTTTATTTAAACATCATCAAGAAACATTAAGTTTGATTAAGTTTCAACCTCACTTATCCTTAATTTATTCTAATTCTAATATCATGGAGGATATTTTGTTTAAAAAGTTTCAGTTTTTAATAATTGCATGTCTATGTCTTACCAGCACAATGGCCCAAGACCTATCAGATAGAAAGGTAACTGATCTCGTCCTATTCCCTAATCAAGGTGAATTTTTTATGAGCTTTTCGCTCTATTCGGATAAAACCGAATACGACTGGGAATATCTTAGTAGAAACTATTCAAGTTCTGAAATTACATCTTCTGGTTCAAATATAGCTTTTATGTATTCATTAACTGAAATGTTTGCAATTGGACTAGAGCTCAATTACGTAAGCGAAAATAAACAGAAAACTACTTTTGGCCCAGCAACTACTTCAAACGGTCAAACTTACGAGTACAAAAGTGATGGTCTAATGAATCCTACTATTGCCCTCGTTTATAGAGCACTTGATACTCAAACTGACGGGTATGATCTAAATATTTCACTCTCTGTTGCACCAAAGATTGAAGACTCTGAATCGCCGACAACAACTCAAGATGGA
Organism: Halobacteriovorax marinus SJ; assembly: GCF_000210915.2. Taxonomy (NCBI): domain Bacteria; kingdom Pseudomonadati; phylum Bdellovibrionota; class Bacteriovoracia; order Bacteriovoracales; family Halobacteriovoraceae; genus Halobacteriovorax; species Halobacteriovorax marinus. Next base: position 52,574 of record NC_016620.1, on the reverse strand, counting down.
AATGTTGCTGAAGGTGCTACTAACTTTTCTGCTGGATTATTGTGGGGAAAAAGAGTTGATGCATTTTCTTGGGCCGCTGGCTTTAGCCTTCAAAGTTATGGAAAGGCAGAATCAAAGGATGTAGATGATGGTGACTTAACAACAGCATCATCCTATAGAACTTTTACTCTTACTGGTAAGCTAAAGTGGGATATTACTGAGAGATTTGACCTATATCTCGGTGGAGAACTTGGTAATACAGGAGACTTTAAAGTAACATATGATGACGGAACATTTATTGAGTATGAGAATGCAAGTTCCGTCTCACTTCAATTTGGAAGTAATATTAAGTTAACAGAGTCTCTATATCTAAACCTTGATTTAATCGCCGCTGGTGTAGGAGATAGGGAAGTTAAGGATGAGACAAATACTATAGTGACTGACACAGAGAGATCTTATGGGAAGTTCTCACTTGGTCTTCTAGCTAACTTCTAATTCATTAAGAGGGGAGTTTTCTCCCCTCCATTTAAGAAGTTATTGAGAGAGAAATGATAAATTATAGCAATGACAGAAAGTTACTAGAGTCATTAGATCTAAGTGGTTTTTTTGTTGGCTGGCCCAATCCTCCTTCAGAAAACGTTTTTAAGAAAATACTAGCTGGCAGTTATAAAGTTGTGCTGGCCTTTGAAGACAAGAAGCTAATTGGCTTCATTAATTCTATTTCAGATGGGATTCTATCTGCATACATTCCACTTTTAGAGGTTCTACCTGAGTACCAGGGCAAAGGGATTGGAAAAGAATTAGTAAAAAATCTTCAAGATGAATTAAAACACCTATACATGGTGGATTTACTTTGTGACGAAGAACTTATTCCTTACTATGAAAAAATCGGAATGATGAAGGCACAGGGTGCTTTCATCAGAAATTATGATAGACAATCTGGTGAATAAATAAGTGGTAAAATTTTTTAATAAAAAATGGCGGAGACTGAGAGCGTAAGCTTTCTGACTGTTAGCAAGCATTAGCGCTGCGTACCTTATTGAATTGAAGTGGTGTTTCCATAAAGATGTAAAATGGCGGAGAACAAGAGATTCGAACTCTCGAAGGGTTGCCCCTTACACGCTTTCCAAGCGTGCGCCTTCGACCACTCGGCCAATTCTCCGCAATTAATCAATATGTTTTAGCAATATATCGGCAAAGTGTCTATTTCATACTATGGTAATCATCCCATAATTTTTGACGACAAGATGAAATAAACTTCAACTCAGACCAGTTGTTTAAATTTTCTAGTAGGTCAGTCTTATTAGTAGGCAAGTCATATACTTTTTGTAAATGATTCCACATTGCTTGAAACCACTTCTTCTTAAAGACTTCTCTTGCGTCTGCTAAGTTATAGTCTCTTCCTCTTATGAAAATATATTGCACTGAGATCTTCTCGTCCAAAGAGCTATTATCATTTGATAGTACTTGAAGGTTTGAAAACTCTTCTCTGCTCTGTGTTTTTATAAGCTCTTTTAAGCGTTGAGGTAAGAAGCACCTACTTTGATATTGATTAATTCCGTTTTGTAAAAGAATGCTATCAATCTCTTGAAAGAGTACTTCTATCACACTTGTTCTATAGTAACCATATAACTCATGAACGCCATCCCAGCTCTTTATTCTAGGAAAGTTACGTTTAAACCAAGGCCCTACTTCATCATTAAGAGTGTTATAAAGATCTCTATCAATTCCAGTCTTTGACTCCTCAATTATTGTATCTAATTCAGCATGTCCTAGTTCATGGAAAATAGTAGCGAGAGAGACTTGGTATGAATAAGGATTCTCTTTTCTCAGTTCACTAATTGTTTTCAACTTCTTAGTTCTTATAGACTGTAGATCTTTATTAAACTTGATAGTATTGAAAATAGGATTATATGATGCTGCTGTGGAGCCTCTGGAAAACTTTCCAAATTTAATTCTTATTTTATCTCCAACTTCAAGAACTCTTGCCGAACTTATTCCCAAGCGATCTTCTAGAGACTTTGAAAAACTCTCTAGTGCAAGAACAGAATTAAAGATTAAGAGACTGCATAACACAATCATAACTTTCATATAGGTCTCCTTATATAAGATAAGGCTATCCTTTAATTTTTAGAATCACTAGGCAGTGTAAGTAAAAGTAATAGATTACTTTTTATATGAAGATCTCTTCTCACGAAAAAACCTTGAAAGGACCTTTGAAGATTCGAAGTGGCCTATCCCACCAACGACACTGAAGTTATGATTAAGACGTTTATCTTTATAAAGATTGTAGTTTAGGCTAATCGCTCCACCTTTTGGATCATAGGCAGCAAAGACGAGTTTATCTACTCTTGCTTGAATCATAGCGCTTAAGCACATTGGACATGGTTCAAGAGTTACGTAAATCGTACACCCCGACAAGCGCCAATCACCTCTTTTTTTACAGGCTTCTCTTATGGCTATAATCTCAGCGTGTCCACAAGGATCATTGCAATGCTCTTTTTCATTATGACATTGACTCAATATATTTCCTGACTCATCAACGATTGCAGCACCGATTGGAACTTCATCAATGGAATAAGCCTTATATGCTTCATCCATCGCAACACTCATAAGCCATTTATATTCACTAAAGTTATGCATTAGACCCTTGTTTTCTATAGCGTGTACTTCTTTTGAAAACTTTTTCATTTACCCAGTAGTTATGAAATTCATCATAGTCTGACTCTAAATATTCATCATTGAAAATGAACTTAACTCCATGTGTACACGGTCGACCAAGAGAGTACCTTCTTCTACTCATTATTTCTACTAAGAAGCTAAACTCCTTAACTCCATTAGAAGCAAAAATCTTAATCTTATCTCCCACTGAAACTTCTTCAAATGAAGCTAAGCAACCAGCGCTTCTTCTTAGGTCTGTAAGACGAGCTTCAAATTCTTTTTCTTCATATGAAAACTTCACTTTTAAATCATCGCGGTATCTAAAGTCATACTCCCACCATGAAACTCTTGGATAATAAATAGGTGATAGTAATATATAGGCCTCAATAGATAGAATTATTCCGGCCACAAGATAGAGATAGAAAAGCTGTAGATCACTTTGGCTCATAATAATATGGTAGAGCTTATAAACAATTAGAGATGCCGTAGCGAATGAAAACGTCCAAAAAGAATAATAGAGATCTGTTAGTGTCTTGAAGTAAAGTTTATAAAAGATACCTAAACCAATTAAACTAAACAATGTCCAAAAAATCTTAACATTTAAAAATCCTTCCACAATGAAGGCAAGAGTGAGTATTGAAAAGTGTCCCCATTGCAATAGGTTCACTCGGTCAATATCTTGTCTAATCTTTAAATTTGAAATATCGATCATTACCAATTCCTTACAGCGCTTAAAGTAATATTATCTTAATTTTTGAGCTCTTTACCAAGTATAAGACTTATTTTCCGATATAATTAAGGTCAGGAGATTCACTATGTTCATTCTTCAATACCCAATCAAAATAGTCTTAGTAGATGACGATCAAGATGCTCTCAATCTTATGAGTTCCTTTTTAAAAGATAATGAGCACTTTGATGTATTAAGCTTTAGCTCTCCCAAGAAAGCTCTTTCTTTTATGACCGAGAATGAAGTTCATATTGCTGTCATTGATATAAATATGAAGGAGATGTACGGTGATAGATTACTCGATGCTATTATTAAACTTGAAAGTGGCACTCAGGTTATCATAACCACAGCTTCTGACAATCTCATCAACTTTACCGCTTGCTATCGTCTAAGAGCAAACGGTTTTATTTTCAAGCCTCTAAAAAAAGATAGCTTCATAAAAGTAATTGAAAACTCCCATAAGAACCTTATCAATTGGAGTCAAGTCTTTGAGGAAATGATGATGAGAAAGCACAGCGCCTAATGGGCTACACCTGAAGCTCTCGATCAATTGGAGTCTCTAAACATATAAATGACTCTGTTGATCTTATCTCTTCAATGGCCTGCAACTTCTTTACTAGGAAATTATGAAAATGATCAATATCTTTTGTGACGACCTTAACAAAGAGTGCGTAATTTCCTGTCGTATATAGAGATTGTACAACTTCTGGAAACTTTTCTAACTTTTTCACCACCTTAGAAACAACCTTAGCGTTCACAAGGTGAATCCCAAGCAAAACCTCTACGCCGTAGCCTAACTTTTTATGATCAATTGTAATCTTACTTCCAGTAATCACTCCCTTTTCTTTTAATTTTTCAATTCTTTGATGAATTGTTCCGCCTGCAACTTGGCACTTTCTTGCGATATCGAGAAATGGCTTCCTTGCATCCCTTTGGAGTTCTTCAATAATTCTTCGATCAAGGCTATCAATTTGATATTTTTCCATAATATTTACACCTGGTTTTTGTCATATTCTCAAATGAGAAGGCTAGTTTTTAAATAATTATCAGCAAATAGTATTCTGTATTGATAATTTCTCACATAATTATATCATAAACCGATAAATCATCACAGAAGGAGTCATTATGTGTGGTTTTATGGCATTTAAGAGTAAGAAGTTGAGTAAATTAGAAGAGCAAAGCTTTCATAAGATAACTTATCGCGGTCCTGATGACTCGAGAATAGAAGAAGTGGCCCAAGGAGTTTTCTTGGCCTTTCACAGACTTGCAATTATGGACCTCTCTACTGATGGAATGCAGCCCTTTAAAAATAGTCAAGGTGATGCTCTCGTATGTAATGGTGAGATTTATAACCATCAACAAATTAGAGATACTCTTTTGTCGTCGGAACCACTTCATTCAAAATCAGATTGCGAGGTGATACTCCCTCTTTATAAGAAGTTTGGAATTGAGAAGCTATGTAAGAACTTAGATGGTGAATTTGCCTTTGTTATCTGGGATCAGAAAGAGAAAAGTTTTTTGGCGGCTAGAGATCAAATTGGAATACGACCACTATTCTATGGTAAGAGATTAGATGATCATTCGATGGCCTTCGCTTCAGAAGTTAAGGCCCTTCAAGATTACTGTTTTGATATTAAGCCATTTCCACCTGGCCACTATTTCGATGGAGAGCAATTTATCTCTTTTGATTCCACTCATAAAGTTGAACAAGATTTTTCAATTGACCAAAAGACTGCCTTGCAAGGAATTAAACAGTTATTAGAGCAAGCAGTTATAAAGAGATTAGACTCTGATGCTCCTGTTGGATTTCTACTTAGTGGTGGTTTAGATAGTAGCTTGGTTTGTTCAATCGCTGCAAAGAACTCATCAAAGAGAATTAAGACTTTTGCTGTTGGTATTAAAGAAGATCCTATCGATGCAAAGTATGCAAAGCAAGTTGCAGACTACATAGGATCTGAGCACACTGAATACCTCTTTTCTAAAAGTGACCTCCTAGAAACTCTTGATCACCTTATCTATAGACTAGAGAGTTTTGATATCACAACTATCAGGGCCTCACTTGGAATGGATCTCATTTGTCGATATATTAAGGAAACTACTGACATAAAGGTTTTAATGACAGGTGAATGTAGCGACGAGATGTTTGGATATAAATATACTGACTTTGCACCTTCGCCAGAGGAGTTTCAAAAAGAAGCATCTAAGAGAATGGAGGAGCTCTATATCTATGATGTATTGAGAGCTGATCGTTGCATTAGTTCGAACTCCCTTGAAGCGAGAGTTCCCTTTAGTGACAAAGCATTTGTTAAATTTGTAATGAGTATTCCTGCTAAATTAAAAATGAATACCACTGGGCATGGAAAGTACCTTTTACGTGCAGCCTTTGAGGCCGGGGACTATCTTCCTCACGACATACTTTATAGACAGAAAGCTGCTTTCAGTGATGCCGTTGGACACTCCAGCGTCGATTATCTAAAGACATTGTCCGAATTAACTATTAGTGATGAAGAATTCTCTACAGCAAGTGAGCTCTACCCACATTGTACTCCAAGCTCTAAAGAAGCATTTCTTTATAGGAGAATTTTTGAGAAGCATTACCCAGGTAAGTCGTACCTTATTAAGGCAATTTGGCTTCCAAATCAAGAATGGGATAACTGTAAAGTCACTGACCCAAGTGCGAGGGCCTTACCGAATTATGGAAAAAGTGGATTATAATTTAAGAAATGGCGCACCCTGAGAGATTCGAACTCCCGACCTTCTGATCCGTAGTCAGACGCTCTATCCAGCTGAGCCAAGGGTGCGCATGAATGCTTAAATTAGCGGTATTACAGCCATGTTGTCAAGCAATCAAAAGTAATAAATTCATACTATTATGAGTCCTTTTCAGAGAATTCAGCTCTAAATAACACCTTTTTATATTATAATATTTTTAATGAGACTTATAATATCAAAAGCTTAAGTCGTGAAAAAAAATGAACCTTTTGACCTCTTCAATCGTCTAAGGTTTATAGCATCGAAAAGCTATCAACTTATGGAGCAAGATATGAAATCAATTTTAGGACTAACACTTACTGCACTTCTAATCTCGACGCCGGCTCTGGCCAAGAAACCAATGAATATTGAAGAGAGGCAAACGGCCTGCAAAGATAAGTCAGCAGGGGATAGTTGTACTTTTCAAGGTAAAAAGGGTGAGAAGTCTGGAACTTGTAAAGAAGGTCGTAGAGACAAGTCTAAACTTATTTGCCTTGGCGAGAGAAAGGGTAAGGGGTTTGGATTTTTAAAAGAGCTTAACTTATCTAAAGAGCAGTTTTCAAAGCTTAAAGAGCATAAGCAAAGTGAAAAAGTGAAAAGAGAAGAGCGCAAGGCCCTAAGAGAGAAGATAAAGAATTTAAGAGAAGATATTAAGAAGGGATTCATTGGAAATATCTCAGACGACAAAATGATGTCGATGCATAAGGAAGTGAGCTCAACGAGAGCAAAACTAGAAGAGATGAGATTTTCAAAGATGATTGCGATGAAAAATATTTTGAATGAAGAGCAAAGAAAGAAGTTCATTGAGCTTGAAGACAAGAGACGTGAGAAGTTTAAGAAAAAGAAAAAGCATCATAAGAAAGACTAATTAGGCTGGAGCTTGTTTTGATTAAAACTCTAAAGAGCATATTCACACCTCTCTCATTTTCTTGCGAAGAAGAGAAGAGAGAGGTCTTTAATCAGATCTATTTAGAGAACCAAGAGTTTATACGTACAACTATTTACTGGATGGTTAGAAATCAAAACATAGATGACATCGTACAGGAAACCTTTCTCAAGGCCTGGAATAAGCTGGATACCTTTAACAATAAGTCTTCTTATAAAACATGGCTCTACCGAATTGCTATGAATACCACTTACGACTCTCTCAAGAAACACAAAGAACAAAGTAGTGATGAAATCGAAGCTTCTATAAATCCTGATAACACATTAAAAGATTTAATAACTAAAGGATTATTAAAGCTCAAAGCAAAACATAGAGAAGTTTTTATTCTTTATTACAAACTTGAATATACAAATACTGAAATTGCAAAACTTCTAGGCATTAGCGAAGGAACTGTTAAATCTAGAGTGCACTATGCCAAAGAGGACTTCACTAAATTTTTAAAAGAGAACGGAGTCGACCATGACCAATGAGAAAATTAAAGAACTCCTTAACAGAGACAACAGTACACCACAAGCACCATTGAACGAGCTTAACAATATTCATCGTAGAATTAATGAGAAGCCTGTAAGTTTAATAGAGCGTTTAGGAATAAAACAAGTTGCCCTAGTCCTCTCTCTTTTAATTGTCATTACTATCAGTAAAACAGGACTAGACTCAATGAGTACTCCAAAACTTACGGAGCAAGAGCAAGTTGATCTTATTGAGTATATGCTAGAGGATGCTTACCTAAGTAACGGTGAGAGTTCTTATGCATGGGTTGAGAATAATAACTAATATTATTATAGATAGACTCAGAAATTCTAAAGCGAATGAAGTTGTTAATAATTGTTTTGATTTAAAAAAGATAAAGAATGGCGGAGACAGAGAGATTCGAACTCTCGGAACCGTCAGACGGTTCGACACCTTAGCAAGGTGCTCCCTTCGGCCACTCGGGCATGTCTCCGCAATTGTATTTCAAAGAGCCCAAAAAATGGCGGTGGACACAGGATTCGAACCTGCGGACCCGTGAAGGTCAATGGTTTTCAAAACCACCGCTTTCGACCACTCAGCCAATCCACCGCTGTTTAGGAAACACCATATTACGAGATAGTTGCTAAAAATGCAATACGGTAAAAAAAAGAAATGTTAAAAAAGATGAAAGAGAGTTGCGCGTCAAAACAAAAACTATCTCAGGCTCTTCATTAGACCTTGAATTTGGGCCCTATCTTTTGCAGCAGGGGTCAAATCTAAATAAACTCTAAATGAGTCAATTGCCAAAGAACTCTGACCAATCTCTTTATAGATGTAACCAAGTGCTCTATGGATTTCTCCATTATTTTGATTTTCCTTCAGGGCCTTTAAGTAATACTCTCTCGCTCTATCTAGATAACCTTGCTTCCACTTTATCCAACCCATTCCCATGAGAGCTTCTACGTAGCGACCGTTCTTAGAAATAGATCTCTTAAAGTTTAACTCTGCTTCTCTGTACTTCTTCTCTAGTCTAAAAACTTCCCCAAGAATAAAGTAACCAAACTCTAGCGAAGGATTATTCTTCACTTCTCGCTCGGCCATAATATGGGCCTTCTTAAGATCTCTAAGTTTAATATAGGTCTTAGCAAGATAGTAATTCGCTCTAGGAAAAGATTCTAATCGGGCCAAAATCGACTCAAACATATTGAGAGCTTCTTTATAAAGACCTTTATCGTAGAGATTCTTCCCAAGCTTAATTTGAACATCTAAATCACCAGGATTTATCTTAATTAGCTCTTTTCCATATTTAATTACATCATCATCTCTGTCATCAAGCTCAGCGGAGTAAATTAAGAACTCATAGAAGCTTGCATCAGTACTAGCTAACTTCTCAACTCTCTTCTTATATTCTTGGAATTCAATATTTTGTCCATTCTTATAATAGTAGATAGCTATATCACCAAGAATTTTTGGGTTATCTCTATTTTGCTTCAATAAATTTCTAAGGTAACCAATTGCTGTCTCAGCACCCTCTAGCTCATATAATATGTTGGCATAAGCAGAATGGTATTCAATATTAACAGGATCAAGTGAAATCGACCTCGTTAACATATTCTTTGCAGATTTAAACTTTCTAAACTTTAAATATATTTTTGCCAATTCAAAGTAATCATCATCATTAACAGGGTTTCTCTTAATACTTTCTTTGAACTTAGAAATAGCATTCTCATAGAACTCTCTTCTTAAGTAGTACTTTGCCTGGAGTGAGTAAAAGATGTAACTATCACTTAACTTAGATTGAGCAAGAGTTCTAAGTTCCACCTCTGCTTTAGAGAGTTTAAAGGCTTTAATATAGGCTTCTACTAAGTAGATATTAATCTTCTTATTAAGAGGGTATTCCTTCTTCATTCTATTGAATGTCTTTATAGCATCTTCATAGTATCCTCTCTTAACTTGAATATTTCCAAGCAGAAGCTGAGCGGGAATATAAGAGCTATCTAAATCAGAAGCTTTAATTGCATTAATAAAGGCTATTTCCCACTTTCTTTCTTTTACTGCATTCTTGGCCTTCTTCATGAGCTCTACAATCTTACTCTCAAGAATAATCTTCTCAACATTCGAAGAGCCCCCAAGCTCAAGCAGAGAAAGCTTTGATCTAAGTTCATCAGATTCATGAATTTTTAAGGCCAATCTAAAAAGGAGAACGGCTTTATTATTATCTTTTTTAATTGCTGCCAAAATCCCCATATATTCAAGAAATTTTGCGTAATACATTGGAGATCTTCCAGAATTCAAAGACTGTATTACTTTTAATACCGCTTCGTACTTCTTGTAATCACCTATATCAAATTGGTACTTTGCATACCTAAGTAAGAGAGGAATTGATTTAGGAAATGAGTTTCTAGCTTCAGCAATTGTCTCTTTAACTTTATCTTGTAGATCATTTTCTTCGTAAAAATTTAATATACTTAGATAAGTTGCTTCATTTTTATTCTTAAGACCAGAGAGCATATCAAATACTTTTCTAGCCTCAATATAATTTCCGACTTCAATTAATACATTTAAATAAATAGAAAGAAGATTTACTGTTGGCTTATTAATTCTAATAAAGTTTTCAAGTATTCTATTTGCACTCTGAGCTTTTCCTATCTTTTGATAAAAGAGGGCACTCCCTGCTGCAACATTTGCATCTGAAAGCATCTTACTTCTTGCAATTTCTATGAGCTTAAATATTGTTCGAATCGATTTCTTTTCATCATTTGAATTTTCAAATATTTCAGAATAGGTAAGTATTAAGTATCCAAGCGCCTTATTATTTTTAAATTGATGGTGTAGAGACTTACTAAATTCAAGAGATGCCTTAATTTTAGATAGGTAAGTTCCCTGGGAGTAGTGATCTAAACCCCTATTAAGGGCCTCAGTACTCTTTACACTATCTAAGAACTCCGCTTGAATCGGGAATTGAATACTTACTCTTACTGGGTCGAGTTTCTTTTCTTCTTTTTCAGGGAAGAGTAAAGTCCATAGAATAACAATAAATGCAACAGCAACTATTGGTGTAGTTTTCTTTCTTTTAGACTTCTTTTTCTCTTTCTCTTCGGCCTCTTCCTCTTTAACTTTCTTTTCTGGAGTTAGCTTAGCTTCTTCAGCTTCTTCCTCTATAACTTTTTCTTCAAACTCTTTTTCTGCAACGTTTGCAACTTGTTTGATATCAGGTAAAAGTTCTTTAACATTTATAAACTCAGTTGCTTCCTGAGTATTAAGAACCTCTTCTTTTGGTTCTTCTTCTACTTCTTCCTCTTCCTCTGAGTTTGTATCTTCCTCAGGCTCATCTTCGATCTTCTCTTCAACTTTTTCTCTAAATGGATTTGGATTTACAATTACTGTCTTGTCGACATTATCATTGCTAAGAGAACTTCTGTTTATAATTACCGTTTTTTCAACTCCATCATTTTCTTCAGGTTCTTCAACGGGAACCTCATTTACATGACCAAGTTCTTCTTCGATTGATTCAAGCTCTTTAGCTTCTTCTTTAAATTTCTCTTCCAAGGCCTCATAATCAACCCTGCTTATATCTTCTTTCTTATATTGAAACTCTTGGAAGCCCTTGTCTTTCTTTACAGCTTGCTTCTTTGTTTTTGGTTTATTAATCCTAGCAAAAGTTTGCGTTCGCTCACCGCTGTCTTTGGCCTTGATCTTACCTTCTTTTGTTGCCTTAACGATTATTTCTTTTAGCTCATCAAAGTCTTTTAAGGTTAACCAATCTCCAACAGGAAATACTTGGCACTTTTCATCTCCAAGTAAATGACCCTTTACGTATAGCTCACCAATTTGTTCAGCCACGAACGGGCCAACAATTCGGTCATTGATTAATTTCACTCTATACTTCTTGCTCATTCTCGCCTGTAATTAAAGATATACCTCTCTAATTATAGCGCAGAATAACAGGTGATGTTTAAACGGACTCAAGGAAAGAATTTCCTATCATTTCGGTAATTTATGCTTCCTTTCTCTGAAGACTCAAATCAAAAACTCTACCCGCTATAAAGCTGACGACAACAGTTGATATCGCAATTGAAATGATAAATAGTATCTGACTATTGCTATCAATAATTGATCTAAACACATTGAAAATATGTCCCTTAGGCCCTAAGCCTAGGAGTAATACGATTGACGTAAATGATAGAATAACTTTCATACGTCCAGTCGGTAACAATCTTAAAACGAGGTCTAAGCTAATCATAAGACCCACAATAAATAATGAATAAATCTGAAAATTCAATGAAGTATTATTTCCAGCAATAATCACTACAGCAAAAAGAGAAATTATAACCTGTGTCTTTATTACTGAACTAAGCTTAATCAAGCACTCACTTCTAACAAACTTCCATGAAAGCATTGACGCTAAGAAGATTAATGATAGCACTAGATAATCAATCACTTCGTGATGTCTTGGTGGAGTTGCATCAGCTATATCTGATATAACATGTAGTATTTTAAGACTAAAAACAGCGACACCTAGTGTTCCGTAACCAATCGACTCAACTAGTGAGTCTTTATAATCAGAATTTCTTATGAGTGCGCTCAATCCCATTAAGAAGATTAACAAGACAAATAACACTGTCACAAACGTAAACTCAACACCAACATTCTTTGGGACAGTACTGAAGTTGAAAGTATTAAAAGAGACAAAGTAAGTAAATGTGAGCATCGCCCAAAGTAGATACCTAATATTCTCAAAGAATCGATTACTATAAAGTAAGTAACGATTTTTATAAATTATCTTTGATAGGTTAAATAATACTTCTGAATAGAAAATAAACGATATTAAGTTTTCTGAATTAAATAGAGAAACTGCTAAGACCAAAGAAAAGGGAAGTGAGACTAAGTAGTCATCATACTTCTTCAATCTTTTGAAAAATAGGACTGTTATAGAAGTTGTAATTATAAATAACAATTGTACTGTTAATACCCAATCATAACTGCTGAGGATCTTTAACATGAAAGTCCCTCCTCATTTGCAGACGTCGATCTATTTAAATATAAACTTATAACAAGCATAGACATTATCATTATCGCCAAGAAGAGATTACTCAAACTGAAAGGAATTAATATGATAAAAAATGTTGCGGCCAATATTTTTTCTCTATATCTATTAAGAAACTTAATCTCGAAACACTGTAGTATTTCTAATAAGAGGATAAGAGACAAGATAATCAGAAGATAACTAACCGGAAATGAAAAAGTAAAGAGTCCTAGCCAAACGGGATAACTAATTGACTTATGTAATACCGTCAAACTTTGAAACTTCTTCAACACCAAATATAAAATTACTAAAGTTGCAACGACTGAGAAAACACCTATTGAAAATGGTGTTTCAATAAGCTCTCTTGCTTTCATTAAGGCCATTAAGTTAAACATTAAATAGGGAAAGCTAAGTGCCTTGTCATTATTAAGTTTTGTATTGAATGCTATAAATATTGAGAGAATGACATATAAATATAGAAATTCATATTGAAAGGTAAACTGAAAAGATGCTCCTAAAGTTAGAATGAATATCCCAAGCATTTTGAGCTTCAAAAAATTAGCAATATTTGATCCAAATAACATTACTATTAAAATAGAAATTACTTCATATGCATAAATGAGTTGCATAGAGCTATCTAGGTATAAATTTGTAAAGAAAGAAATCCAAGAGAGTAGAGTTACTATAAGAAATGGTACTGAATCAACAAATGACTTAGAGCCTTTTACCTTCAAGAAAATCGAAATCAATGTAAAGATTAAGAAAATTATTATCATTTACAACTCTATAATTATTAAACTAATTATTAAGAAAAACACTAAAATATAAAATGCTATTGTATAACTAGAAGTCTTAAGAATCCCTTCACTTTGAACTTCTTCTACTTTGTTATCTACTCTTTGAAGGCTTGGTCTCTTATTCGTTTTCAATGCAATATTTACAGATAGTGCATTGATGAGTTCATCAACCTTAAAGCTAAGTCTCCAAAGAGTACTCAATGGCATAATCTTCATCAAATAACCAAAGCAGCAAGTTGCAAATAGGATCAAGAGGAAATTTAGATTAAAGCTTAAAAAGGTTGAATCCACTTGTCCTATCATCTTATTAAATAAAGCAGAATGACTAGAGCTTGTACCTGCAAAGTAATAAGTTAAATCAATCGGCACAAGTAATAATGAAATTACGACTAAAGAAAAGGTGATGGTCTTTACTCTTGCTGATGCTTCTAAGATATTAAAATGCAATTCATCAAAGAACCTTTTTGCCACGTTACCCAAAGCAAAAATTGAAAGGCATATACCAACTATGAGAATGAAGTAACTTAAAACATCCTCAGACCTGCTTAATACATCAATAGCCTTCAATCCCACCGAACTGATCGGAATACAGGATAGGTTAAAAAGTGCAAATACTATAACGATCTTTTTAATTTCTTCATCATGATTAAGGTAATGTTTCACCATTTTATAAATTATATAAATGCAAAAAGTTACTAATGCAGTACTAACTCCCCAGTCATACATTTGTATTTGAAAATAAAATATACTAAAGAAGAGTGAAATTTCTAAGAGAAAGTTAACTGTATAATCAATACTTGTATCTTTAATTATTTTTCTTAATTTCCAGAAGATAAAGACAAGTAATACAATAGAAAAATAAGTTATAGATTCGTCTAAGTAGTTAGCATTCTGAAGTCTAAATAAAAGTATAAATGGCATCAATCCTGTAAAGACTAATAACTCTCTCTTGTACCCCCAAAGTCTAGAAACTTCGAAACACACAAAGAGCATAAGCAGAGGATAAAATACTTTGTCCAATATAGGATTAGAAAATATATAATAGACATCTTTTGTTGTTGGAACCGTTGTTGCTATTTCCGAAAAGTATATCATTGAGATGATTGAAAGAAAGAGAAGCGCAATATAATCAATCAAAAATGACTTTCTCTCACTAATTAAAACGAGCGAGATTACAAAGTAAGAAGCTAGAATTGTAGAAATAGAGGTCGAGGCCACAACAAGTGTAAATAGTAAGAAGAGAACTTCTTTAACAATTGATCTAAATTTACTCATTTCCAAGCTGATGCTTATAAGCATCATCGGCAAAATGTAAAACATGAGTGTTGGTACAGAAAGCTTTAGAATTTCACCCAAGAAACCTAGCTTACCACTATAAAGACAATAAGAAGTCACAAGAATTTGTATCAATCTCACGGCCGGAACAAAGAAGTTAAACTTCACTCTTTCACTTAATACAACTAATAATGTAGATGAAATTATTAACGTCTCTAACATTTAACCTTCTATATTACTATTACCCGTTTTCTTATAATGTTTAAAACGTATAACCACGGATGTGAATATTGAAACAACAAATATTAAGCCAAAAACAATCACTAAAGAGCCATTAAAAGAAACTCTTTGCGTAAGCTCTAAGTAATGAGATACCAGCACAAATAATGTGAAGAAATGTGTTAAGCTTACAAAGTAATCAATTGCACTTTGCCTCGCAAACATCATAAAGATGGCAACGACTCCTGTGATAAATATAAGTGAGATAAGTAGTATATAAGTCACTATTCCCTCACTCTTCTTATTAAATAGATTATTGAGACAAGCGTTGCCGATGCACTCATAAATACTAGATTAAAATCACTAAAGTAATTCTGTGTCATCTCACCAATTAACAAGATATTCTTCTCTAGTATTTCATCACTTACATTATTTAAGAGAATGATAACCATAACTGATGCTACTAATACACTCACAATAGGAATCATATTATTTATACTCTTATTCCTATTTGAAGGTAGTACTCTGACAAGGCCTGTCTGAGAAAACTTCACATAGCTAAGGGCAATGAAATTCATCAAAGTAACAAATGTTAAATAAATATCAGCATATTCATAGTTAAGGTTATTTAGAAATATAAAGATGATTAAACTTGTTGAAAAACTAAAGAGTACTTTAAAATTTGATTTATTAGAAATCACCATTGCTATATTAACAATAAAATAAACTACAACGATAAGAAGTGTTGTCATAACCCCCCTCTTATAAACTGTACTATTGTAATATTAATTATCAAAAGTATTATCAGTGCTGTAAGACTTTTTCTTCTTAAATCTACTATTGACGGGAGAAATCTAATTAATAAGCGAGTCATCAAAGTTATAAGTGAGAACTTCAAAAAAACAGATACAATGCTATTTAAATAAATATATTCACTTAGACTAGTCACCTTAATATCTGTAACACCACCAAATAACGCTCTTAAGAAAAAGCATGTCATGTAAATATATAGTAAGTTATTACTTAAAAAATCAAATAGCCTATCTACTGAGTTATATCTTAGGGCCACTGAAGATTTTACGACCCTCGTATAGAGACTTGCTAATATGTAAAACATTGGAATAACAATTACTGGAAACTCCAGAGCCGTCCAGTCTGCAAAATAGTTATTACTTCCTAGCCAAAAAACCTTTCTTTCAATAATTAAGTTTGTACTTAATTTTTGTAAGCAAATTGTTGCCAATACAAATACAATTACACCTGTAAGCGAAGAAAGTTCGTTAATTTCATTCTTCTTTTTTGTTTTCAAGAAGAAGAGAAACTCACAAACAATAATGTATGAAATGACGTAATTTAAATTGAATAAAAATACATCACTTCCAAATAACATATTGCCAACAGTTTTAATCACTAAATAAAAAATTATATTGAATCTAATGAGAGATAAAATCAGAGAAAATAGAGATGTATTTAAGAAGTTTATTTTAAATATTCTCACAACTCTAAAGTTTCTCAGGGATTCTTTATAGGAAGATATTGATTCCTGACGCATGTACTTATCTATCGCTCCTATGAGCAACATAAAAAAAGCGATAATAGTAATTGTAGATATAACAGGTATTAACCCATTACTGATTTCGATCAAATTAATTCTTCCGTGACTGCTTATCTGTTTTTAATACTAGTATCAATGATAGAATAAAAGGTACTAATAATAAAAGGTTTTCACGACTTATTAGCTTTTCTAGAGATGAATTTTTAAGAATAAGAGACAATAGAAAAACCGTTGTAATGCTGAGGCATAGCTTCAAAGTAGTTCTAAAGTTTAAGACAGAACTAGTCACAAATTGCTTTGAGATATCTGTATTAAAGTTCTTTGTTCTTGATTTAACGAAAAAGGCCCAAGCAAGTAATAATATGCTTAGGCCACTAGAGATAATTATAAATATAGAGAAGTTAAGACCTTCCATTATTGGATGAAGATCTTAGCTCCATTAGCAACCATTACGATGTTTTCCCAGAATACACCAAGTAGTACAACTGGAACTGTGAATACTGCAATGATTAGTTGATTTGAAAAACCAAACCCTGCTATCTTCTCTTCACTTTCATTTGGCTTAAATACCATTAATCTTACGATCTTCATGTAGTAGTAAAGCGCTACAACTGAGTTCATACCTGCAATAATTGCTAAAACATAGAAGTTCTTATCAATTAAAGCATTGAAGATATTAAACTTAGCAACAAATCCACTAAATGGTGGAATACCAGCTAATGAGAACATTGTGATAATCATGAATATGGCCATTAATGGATGCTTAAATATAAGCCCATTAAATCTTTCAAAGTGATCATTACCATACTCATCTTGAACAAATGACGTAATGAAGAATGCTACGAGTGTCATAAATAGGTATGTGATACCGTAGAATAGAACACCTGTTACACCTAATTCAGAAAGACAAACAACACCCATCATCATCATACCAGCGTGACTGATTGAAGAGTACGCGAGCATTCTTTTAACTGATCTTTGCCCTATTGCAGAGACGT
Source organism: Halobacteriovorax marinus SJ (assembly GCF_000210915.2). Lineage (NCBI taxonomy): Bacteria > Pseudomonadati > Bdellovibrionota > Bacteriovoracia > Bacteriovoracales > Halobacteriovoraceae > Halobacteriovorax > Halobacteriovorax marinus. The sequence goes on along the minus strand of NC_016620.1, from coordinate 35,190 downwards.
TACCAACTGTCATTGTTAATGCAGCAATAACGCTTAAAGTTCCAACCCAAGTCATTTGTAGCGCTGACGTTTCTCCACCAAAGAATGTCATTGTCACTCTAACTAGTACGGCAATACCTGCAATCTTTGGAACAATTGAGAAGAATGTTGTTACAGGAAGAGGTGAACCTTCGTATACATCTGGTGCCCACATATGGAATGGAACACAAGCAATCTTATAACCAATACCAGCAAAGAACATTAGAAATGATGGCATCAAGATTGCGACTTGCATTGTGTCTAATGTTTGTAGTTTTGCTATTACACCTGTGAATTGAATTGTTCCTAGAACTCCAAAGATGTGACTTAAACCAAAAAGCATTATACCTGCTGAGATACCCCCATATAGAGAGTACTTTAGTCCAGCTTCTGATGATCTATCATCATTCTTCTTAAGTGAAGCTAAGACGTATGAAAGAATCGAAAGTGTCTCAATTCCAATGTATAGCATAAGCATATTATTAGCTGAGGCCAATAACATACCTCCAATTAATACACCTACTGAAATAATTGCGAATTCACCTTTGAGGTTTCCATAAATATCTTCAGATCTTCTACTTAAATATATTGATCCAGCTGTACCTAAGACCATAATAATTTTTGCCAATGTACTGAATGGGTCAATTGTCAGTGCATTTGTAAAAATACCACCTGGAGCATCACCGAGAGAAGCCACTAGCTTCACAAGCGCAAGAAGTAATCCGGCATATGCAGTTGCATAAAGAAAACCTTTCTTACTTCCCTTGTCGTTATCTCCATAAGTCGATTCAACAAACAGAAGACCAATCATAGTAACAACTAAGATAATCTCTGGAGTAAATCGACCTATACTTGCTAAATAATTTAAAAGCATTTCTTACACCTTTTTACTGATAATTCGCCAATAAAGTTACCAGTGAGTTAACTGAAGCTTTCATAATATTTAGGATTGGTGAAGGCCAAATCCCGAATAGAATAACTGCAACACATAGAGGTAACATATAGAATATTTCTCTAGCATTCATATCTGTATATGACTTACATTCTTCAACAACATCACCAAAGAACATTCTCTTGAACATCCATAGTAAGTAGGCTGCACCAATTAGAAGACCTAAAAGAGCTAGAACTGTCATAGTTGTAAATTTCTTATAAATACCAAAGAAGATTAATGCTTCTGAGATAAATCCTGATAGTCCAGGTAATCCCATTGCTGCAAACATACCGATGATAAATACAATTGAGAAAACTGGTAGTTGTGTATAAAGACCACCAAAACCTTTTGTTCCATCAGGTCTAATAATCCATCTGTGGTGAGATCTTTCATAAAGAATACCAATCAGAAGGAACATCATTGCTGCTGAAGTACCGTGGTTAAACATTTGAAGAACGGCTCCGTTCAGACCTTGTGAAGTCATCGCGGCCATACCGATCATAACAAATCCCATGTGTGAAACAGAAGAATAAGCAATTAGTTTCTTAACGTCTGTCTGGGCCATGGCACAGAACGCACCGTAAATAATATTAATTAAACCTAGTATTGCAATGAAGTCTGCAAAGTAGACTGCAGCACCTGGGAAAATAGGGAATGCAATTCTTAAGAAACCATAAGTCCCCATCTTTAGTAGTACACCAGCAAGAATTACTGAAATTGCTGTTGGTGCCTGAACGTGCGCATGTGGTAACCAAGTGTGGAATGGAAATACTGGTACCTTAATTGCGAAACCAATGAACATAAACATAAAGAATAATTTATCAAATGCTACTTCTGTTCCAAAAAGACTTACTTTCATCTTAATGAATTCATCTGCACTTGCTTTTAAGGCCAATAGATCAAATGAATCTACTCCTTTTCCAGTTGCGTGATAAAGAGCAACCATACCAACAAGCATTAGGATTGAACCAAAGAATGTATAAAGGAAGAACTTAACAGCTGCGTATTCTCTGTTCTCTCCACCCCAAATACCGATTAGGAAGAACATTGGAATAAGCATTACTTCCCAGTAAACATAGAATAGGAAGAAGTCTAGCGCGAAGAACACACCAAAAACCGTACTCTGTAAGAAAAGAATTAAAGCAAAGTAACCTTTAATCTGCTTCTTAACAGTCCAAGAACTTAGAATACAAATGAATAGAATTACTGATGTCAGTAAAATCATTGGCATAGAAATTCCATCAACACCTAAATGGTAGAAGATATTGAATTGCTTAATCCAAGGAATTTTTACAGTAAACGCCTCTTGCATACCTGCAACGGCATTATCAAATCCCATCCAAAGCTTCACTGTTAGAAGAACAGTGATCGCTGTGTTTAAAAGTGCCCAGTATCTAATTGCACTTTCTTTCGCCTTAGGAATAAGAAGTACCCCTAGTGCCCCAATCATCGGCATCCAAAGAATCCAGTTTAATAAATTCGACGTTCCACTCACCGCCAACTCCTCTTTATATAGAAAATAATTTTTATAACGCTAATATGTAACCAGCTAAAACAACAATAATCATAATGAAATAGAATTGAATCTTTCCAGATTGTAATGTTCTCAAGATAACATTGAACAATCTAACACTCGCTCCTGTTCCATCTACCATAACCGTATCAACCCAAAGGTTGTCGAACCATTTTGAGAACGTGAATAACGCTCTATTCACAGCTGCCCAACCATCAACAATGAAACGGTCATAAACTCCCATATCTAACCAGGCAAGGAAATTATTCAACGGCAATAAACCTTTTTGAATAACACCCTTAATATATAGGTCATCCATATAGTATTTATTTTGTAGTGCTCTATACCAACCTGAAAATGTTGATACCCACCAACCTGGGTTCCATGACTTCTTGATATACATCATGAAAGCAATGAATACACCACTAAAAGCAATTATGATTGAAACCACAGCTCCAATATGATGTACGTGATGTACATGATGAGCTCTCTCTTCTGTTAATCCGTGATCTGGATCGTAGTGAGAGTGAACTGGAGCTACTTTTTCTCTAGTATCAACTCCGCCAAATGCTTCTCTTTTATAGTCAGCAAACTTTGAAACTTCTGGCTTAGCAACTAATGTTGAGAACCACTCAAGTTTTCCCTCAGGAGATGCTACTTTAATTAATTTTTGACCTGTTAATGAACCTGAGAACCAAACACCTAGTGTAAAAACAGCTAAGATAAGTAGTGGTAGGTTTCTATTCCATGAGAATTTCTCTTCATGTGTATGATCGTAGAGATCTTTATCTCTAGGTTCTCCGTGGAAAGCTAAGAACATCATTCTACACATATAAAATGCTGTTAGAAGTGCACCACCAAAACCTAATAGAGCAGGAATGATCATTGCTTTATTATCAATTGCCATAATCAGAGCATCACCTAGGATTCTATCTTTAGATACAAAACCAGAGAAGAACGGAATACCAGCAATTGCTAGTGTACAACACCACATAGCAAACCAAGTGAATTTCATTTTATGTCTTAATCCACCCATTCTTGGCATTTCTTGAACGTGCTCATGTGTATGGTGATCATGTAAAGAATGAATTACAGATCCAGCACTTAGGAATAGACACGCTTTAAAAATTGCGTGAGTTATTAAGTGCATAAATGCTGCATTATATGAACCTACACCAACACCTAAAACCATGTAACCTAGTTGAGAAATTGTAGAGTAGGCAAGTACCGCTTTAAAGTCTGTTTGCACAAGTGCGATTGTCGCAGCTCCGAAAGCTGTAATACCACCAATATATGCAACCATTGTTGTTAATCCACCTAACTCTAAGATTGGATAGATTCTAAGCGATAAGTAAACTCCACCTGCAACCATTGTCGCTGCGTGAATTAGCGCCGAACAAGGAGTTGGTCCATTCATCGCATCTGGTAGCCACACCTGAAGTGGAAATTGAGCTGATTTTCCAATCGTTCCCATGAAAATCGCTAGACCAGCAAATGTTGCTAGTGGAATCCCCAGGGCCGCATGAGTTGCAAATGATCCATCAGCAATTGCTGCATAAATATCTACAAAGCTTACAGAACCAATATTTGTCCATACAGCTAAAATACCTAGAAGGAAGAAAACATCTCCAACTCTAGTTGTCATAAAGGCTTTAACGTTTGCGTCTCCAGCCTTTTCTTTTTCATAGTAATGTCCAATTAAACTATATGAACAGAATCCCATTAATTCCCAGAAGATAAATACTGAGAAAAGGTTATCTGAAAGAACAAGACCAAGCATTGCTGATGTAAAGAGTGACATGTAAACAAAGAATCTACCGTTACGACCGTAGTTCATGTCATCTTTCATATAGTAAGTTGAGAAGATGTGAATTAGAGTTGCTACAACAGTTACCATTAAAAGCATTATTGCTGTCATATTGTCGATATAGATCCCCATATCAACATTAAACTCTAGTCCCGCACCATTTAGATCAAACCAAGTAAATACTTTATGTACATAATAGTCAGTATTATAGTTTCCAAAAATGAAGTCTTTAAAAATTCTAATTGCCCAAATAGATGATAGTGCAATAGCAGCACAACTAATAAAAACTGCTACTTTAGTTGCCTTGCGAGCTAAGAACGAATTAATAGCGAACGCGAAGAACGGAAATAAAACAATTGGTGCAATAGTTGAGATAGTGTAATCCATTTAATCAACCTTCCTAACTAGCTTTGTAATTGAGTAGCATCATCAATGTGGATACTTTCTCTAATTTGGTAAAATCTTATAACAATGGCCAAGCCAACAGCTGCTTCAGCGGCTGCAATAATAATGATAAATAATGACATTATATGACCATCAAGATTGTTATTAATAAATCTTGTATATGCTGCGAAGTTCAATGCCGCTGCATTTAGAATCAATTCAATACCTAATAAAATTGCTATCACATTCTTTCTTGCGATCATTACAGTTATACCTGCAAGAAAAAGAATTAATGAAACAACTAAGAATGATGGAAGTGATACCATTATTGTTTCCTTGGTCTAGAAATTACCGCCGCACCAACTAGAGCTCCTAGTAGAAGTACAGATGAAATTTCAAATGCTAAAATATGATCTGTTAAAAGAAGAACTCCTAGTTTTTCAACTGTTGTTGTAAACTCAGGAAGTTCACCAGGAACGTGCTTTGTCATTCCTGCAATAATTTTAAAAGCTACAGAACCTAATACTAGTGCCGACAATGTTCCAATGACAAATGTTCTAACTGTACCCATAGATGGAATTTTATTAATTCCAAATCTATTCATTGCTTCTTTATGACCACCTGTAAGCATGATCGCAAAAAGCATTAAGATAACAACACCACCAGCGTAAACAACCATCTGAGTTGCTGCTAAAAAGTCTGCTCCTAGAGTTGCATATAATCCTGCAATTCCAAAAAGACTTGCGAGAAGATATACACAGGCGTGCATAATATTTCTACTTGCGACAACACCATACGCACCAGCGAGGGTTAGTAAGGCAGATAGTATGAACATGATATTAATAAACATGCTAAATCCTCTTTATAATTTTAGTGACCACCGCCACCACCTAGAGAGTGGAGCCAAGTCATTAATAATTCATATACAGAGTGACCTTCAAAAGCCCACATCCAAGTTGCAATTGCAATTAAGTTAAAGATACAAATTGGAGTTAAGTATTTCCAACAAAGTGCTACAAGGTGATCAACTCTTAGTCTTGGAAGAGTCCATCTAACCCAAATAACTACATAATAAAGTGCGAATGTCTTAGTAAAGAAAGATCCAATTTGTAGTAATTGTCCAATACCATTACTAACGATAGCTGGAGCACCTGTAATTTCTGAAATTAAAACTCCATTACCAAGATCGAAAGGAACTTTATATCCACCTAAGTAAAGTGCTGCGGCAACACCACAAACAACAAATACTTCAACATATTCTGCTAGGGCAAAAAATGCGAATGACATTCCTGAATATTCAGTGTGGTAACCAGAAACTAGTTCTGATTCTGCTTCTGGTAAATCAAATGGTGCTCTGTTTGTCTCAGCAAGAATACCGATAAAGAAAACGAAGAAACCAATAAAAGTAAAAGGGTTGTGGAAAATATACCACTGATGAGGAAGTCCACCTTGTCCCTCAACAAGTGTAGTCATTGAAAGACCACCGGCCATAAGAACAATAGACAGGATACAAAGAGTAACTGGCACTTCATAAGAAATAATCTGTGCAGCACCTCTCATTCCACCAAGCATTGACCACTTAGAGTTTGAAGCATAACCACCAAGGAAAACTCCAACACCAACTAGAGATGAAACACCTACTAGATAGAAGATACCAATATTTAAATCAGATAAAATGAATCCACTTGAAAATGGTACAACTGCTAGAGTTGCAAAAACCCCAACCATACAAAGGATAGGAGCAATCATAAATAAGAACTTATCTGATTGAGTTGGGATAACTACTTCTTTAAGTAGCATCTTTACACCATCAGCTAAGAACTGAAGAATACCAAATGGACCAACTCTATTTGGACCTTGTCTCATTTGAAGATCGGCAGAAATCTTTCTCTCAGCATACGTCCCAAGACCACCGATTACAGCACAAACATTTACAACGATGAAACAAGCAAATGCAAAAATTAAAAAGGCCTGAAGTGAAGTTGCTTCAAAGCCTAAGTTATTCGCGAAAAAACTAACAATACTATTATTCATTTAGTTAACCTCTTCCTTTTTTGTTTCAGGAACCTGATAACTTCTAACCCAATCAAGGTCACCCTTCTTCCAGCAGTAAACAACTCCCTCAATTAGAATTGAAATAAAGAGAAGTAAACTTGCAAAGACCACCGTACCTTCACCGATCTCATTAAATTTCTTAAAGACAACAGCTACAGGAAACATTAAAGCGCCTTCTACATCGAATATAATGAAGATAAGTGCGATAACATAAAAGCGAATATTAAAGTTTGACCACGCAGTACCTACAGGCTCTTCACCACATTCATAGGCGGATAATTTAAGATCATTAGGGTTGTTAGGTCTTACTAGAATACCTACTACTAAAGCTCCGACCACCATTACGACGGCAAATGCGACGAGGATTAGTACAGGCATGTAGACGTCTAAATTGAATGACGACATTCATTGCTCCATTTTAAATACTTTTTCGGTCTTAAAAGAATACATGATACTTAACATGTTGGAAACATTTTGAAATCTTTTTTTTGTTAGGTTTTCTTTGATTATCCACTGTCTAGGGATGGCCTAGCTCCGCGTAAAAACTAAAATCATCGAGATCGACATGACAAAACTTGGAAGATTTTCGGCCCTGTGTTATTAAAGAGGGCTTAACAAGGCGAATAATATGATTTTTGAATCTGTGGTACAGAAAATTAACTCTTGGCACAATAGTAAGAAAGAGAATTTACATATTACTGGATTAGACAGTGCGCAATTTTCTTTCATCATCAATGAATGTGAAAAAGATACTGAGTTTATAAAGAAAAATAATTTTGTTTTCATCTGTGACTCAGTAGATCATGCCGAAAACTTATATGAGTGCTTTAAGGTTTCAAAAATTTCAAAGAAGCTTTTGTTTTATCCTGGCCACGATCTTAGTCCATATTCTGGAGCAATGACTTCAGAGCGAGCTCTTTTTGAGAGGTTTAAAGTTTTAAACTTTTTGGCCAATAATAATGAAGAAACATTTATTCTTATTTCAACCTTTGAATCATTTTCAATGCGTGTTCCTCCAAGAAGTTTCTTTAAGGAATATAATTTTAAGATTGAAACATCCGATATTATTTCACCTGATGAGCTGGCGAGAAAATTAGTCTCTCTTGGCTATAGCTCTTCTCCAAGTATTGAGGAGCCTGGAACTTTCTCATCTAAAGGTGAAATCTTCGATATTTATACGATAGACTCACGGCCAATTAGACTTCTATATTTCGATGATATGATTGAAGAGATCATCTTTATAGATCTTGAAACGCAAAAGTCTATTCGCGATAAGAAACTGGATAAAGTTTCCATCGCTCCAACACCACAAATTTTTGGTACTGATGAAGTTTTTTCTCATAAGCTTAGAGAAAATATTCCTATGCCGGCCACTGCTCAGAAGTCTAGATTCGCAAAGAGAAAAGAAATTTTCTCTTCACTATCTGACAACTATCTCTTTGATAACTACGCTGCTTTTACTCCTCTTTTCTTTGAAAAGAGTGAGGTGTTATTAGATTACTTAAATGACGAAACTATTAAAGTTCTCTTCAATGAAGTGGAATTCTCTAGATCTTACAGTGACTTCTTTGAGCAGCTTAGAGTTGAGTTTGAACTCGAATGGCAAGACTTAGATAATGACAATTTATTGCCTGAGCCAATACGACTTTATGATACAAATTTAGAGAACACTCTCAAAAACATCTCTCATATTTCAATAGACGATTTATCATATGCAAATGTTTTAGATGAAGAACTACGAACTTCAATAGAGTTAAAAGTTGTTCCCGCAATAGGGTACCTAAGCCAAGATATAAATCCATCTCTATCCAGAGCTGAATACACAAAGGCAATATTTGAATTTATAAAGTCTAAATATAAATCTTCTGGAGAAATATATTTTTCCTATGAGCATGATAATTCTAAGAATGAATTCTTTCACTTAATGGAAGTATTTGAATTCGATCAATCAATTCAAAAGAGAGTTTTCTTTACAAAGTCTAAGTTACCAAATGGATTTTTTTACGAGAGTGAAAAAATATTAGTCCTCTCTGAAGCCGATATTTTTAGCTCTAAACTAAGAAAAACTAAAGCTACAAAGAAAGTTAGTGTCGACGTTTTTGCAGAACAATTAGCGACCTTAAAAAAAGGTGACTTTGTTATTCATAGTGAACATGGCGTAGGTGTTTACGATGGCCTTGAGTCCTTAGATATCGGAGATTCAAAATCTGATTATATCGTCCTTATTTATAAGGGTAACGATAAGGTTTATGTGCCTGTTTATAAAATGAATCTTATTCAAAAACATGCAGATGGAAACGCTACGATTTCTACAGATAGTTTAAGAACAAATAAGTTTTCAAATTTAAAATCTAAAGCACGAAACTCGGCAAAGAAACTCGCCTTTGACCTCCTAAAACTACAGGCCGAAAGACAATCATCCTCGGGTTATTCTTTTTCAGCTCCAGACCAAGAATATAGAGATTTCGAAATGGCCTTTCCATTTCAAGAAACTCCTGATCAGATAAACGCTGTGAATGAAGTTATTGAGTCTATGCAAAAGCCAATAGCAATGGATCACCTTGTCTGTGGAGACGTTGGTTTTGGTAAAACAGAGGTTGCCATGAGAGCAGCATTCAAAGCTGTTCTAGATAAGAAACAAGTTTGCGTTTTAGTACCTACAACTGTCTTGGCCCTTCAACATTATAATTCCTTTGTTAAGAGATTTAGTAAGTTTCCTGTTGAAATTGAGTTTCTCTCTCGCTTTAAGACAGCCAAGCAAACCAAAGAAGTTATCGAAAAATTAAAAGATGGAAAAATTGATATTTTAATAGGAACGCATAAACTGCTAAGTGATAAAATTAAATATCAAGACTTAGGTCTTGTCATAGTAGATGAAGAACAGAGGTTTGGTGTTGCACATAAAGAAAAGCTTAAACTATTAAAAGCTAATGTGGATTTCCTAACTCTAACTGCTACACCTATTCCTAGAACACTGCAATTATCATTCTTAGGTATTAGAGAGATGTCTTTGATTCAGACAGCTCCTCCAAGAAGACAGAGTATTAAATCATATCTGATTAAAGAGGATGATCTTACTCTACAAACTGCCATCAAAAAGGAATTAAATAGGGGAGGGCAGGTCTTTATCGTACACAATAAGGTTAGCGATATAGATCACTTTTCAAATTATATTCAAGAACTAGTTCCTGAAGCAAAGATTGTCTATGCTCACGGACAAATGTCAGAAAAAGAACTCGAAGAAAAAATGAGCGCTTTCTATAATGGTACTTATCAGATTTTAATTTCAACCACTATCATTGAGTCTGGAATTGATATACCTAATGCGAATACAATGATTATCGATAGAGCTGATAATTATGGACTTGCACAACTTCACCAACTTAGAGGAAGAATTGGTAGATCAGATAAAAAGGCCTATGCATACTTTGTTATACCTAAACATAAACCAATTTCTGAAATTGCTCAAAGACGATTGAAGGCACTACAAACATATGCTGATATGGGTTCTGGTTTTAATATTGCTACTTGTGATCTTGAGATTAGAGGTGCAGGTGACATCCTTGGTGCTGAGCAATCTGGTCAAATTGATAATGTTGGACTAGAGCTCTACATGCAACTTTTAAAAGAAGCGATTCAAGAATTAAGAGGCGAAAAGAAACTTATTAAGCAAGATGTTGAAGTTAAAACACCTTTCCCAAGCTATATTCCTGCAAATTATATTAAGGATTCTAGTGAAAGACTCAAGCAGTACAAGAGACTTTCTAATTGTGACAATTTGGAAAATCTCTTCAACATTAAAGATGAATTTGTCGATGTCTATGGTGCTATCCCAATTGAACTTGAAAACCTCTTTACAACATTAGAAGTAAGAATGAGCTTAATGGATGCCTCATTAAAAATGATTCAAGTTGGAGGAAGGTTAGCAACCTTAACTTTTGATAAGAACTATATTGAGCAAAATTTAGAGCTTCGAAATAGAATGCTCGACTATTTTCTCTCTAGACCGAGAAGTTTTCAACTAACACCAGATTTTAAAGTTATATACACGCATAAGAATGAGTTAACTCAGAGTGAATTTCTCAAGTTTTCTAAAGACCTTGCAGAGAAAATTCTTCCTTGTTGATGTTTTTTCCACAGTTTAACTTTTTTTTTGTTAAACTATTAAGGAATAATAACCATTTAGGGAATTGCGATATGCTTAGAAAAACACTCGCTATAACTTCAGTACTATTACTTTCAACAACCTCAATGGCCGCTAAAGACCCTGTTGTTGCTACTGTAGACGGTATTAGTATTAAGAAATCAGAGCTAGAGAAAACTTATCAAGAGAATTTAATGTTTGTTTCTGACAAGAGAGTCACGAGACAAAAAGTTCTGAATGATATCATTAATAGAAAGTTGGGAATTAAAAGAGCTAAGAAAGCTAACTTAGACAATGACCCAATTGTTAAACAAAAGATGGAAGACATTATGTATCACGCTCAAATCTCAAAAGATCTTGAGCCGAGACTTAAAAAAATAGTCGTCACAGATGCTGATGTTGATAAGTATTATAAAGATCATCCTGAATATAGAACGGCTCACATTCTTTTTAGAGTTAGAACAAACCCTGAAAAAGAAGAAAATGAAGCAGCACTTAACCAGGCACTTAAAGTTTACAACACACTTAAGAAGAAGCCGGAGCTATTCTCTGAATTAGCAAATAAGTTTTCTCAAAGTAGTACTGCTCCTAACGGGGGAGACATGGGATTCCAACCGGCCATCAGACTTGCGCCTGAGTACTTCAATGCAATTAAGGGTAAAGCCGATAATTTCATAACTCCACCAGTCAAAACTCAATTTGGATATCACATCATTAAAGTAATGGCAGTTAAGAGTGTTAAGAGCATTAATAACGCACTTTACAAGAAAATCGTATATGATCAAAAAAGAGATGCGATTCTCGACAATTACTTCTCTGAGTTAAGAGCGAAGGCAAATATTAAAATAAACGAAGAAACGCTTAAATAACTTGAATAATGCTTCTTGTTAATCTATTTTTATTAAATAGATCTAATCAAAAATGGATTAACAATGAAGCAACTAATTTTCTTAATTATATTCCTTACTTTTTCACAAACTCACGCAAAGTTATTAGATAAAACTGCTGCTGTATTTAATGATACGGTTATTACTTTGAGCCAAATCGAAAGAATTCAAAATAATATTGCAAGTAGAAGAAATATCTCTCCACTTATTTATAAAAAACAAAAATACACAAATTCTGAGATTTTAGAGTTAATGATCGAGAGACTCTTAATAAGAGAGAAGTTAAGCGAGATTGGCTACATTAGAAATGATGAGCAAGTTGAAGCCGAGATCAATAATATCGAAAAGAGACTAGGTCTCTCAAGATCACAACTTCTTAGCTTTTTGAAATCAAATAATATGAGTTTTGATGAGTACTTTGAAATTATTAGAGAAACTATTGAATTCAATATTTTCAACGGAAGAGTTATCAGACCTTTAATTTCAATTACAGATCAAGAAGTTAAAAACTATTTCTATAAGACTTCTAAAGATAAAACTCTGGCCTTTAAGTATACGATCGTAGACTTTTCTCTTGAAGAAACGAAAATGAAGAAAGGTATGCTTAATATCTTTCCTGCAACACTAGAGAAGTTTCAAGTAAATGGAGTTTTACCTAAGAACTTTGAAGATGTTCAAACCAATGTGCTTGGTGACATCACAGAGGACGGATTAACTAATAACTTAAAAGCTCTTTTAAAGAATACTGATGAAGGAAAGTTTACGAAGCCTATAAAGCTCGGAGACACTTATCACGTTTTCTTCGTTAAAAAGAAAGATCTTGTTGAGTCAGAAATTTATCTAAGAGCAAAAGATCAGATTAAAGGGAAGTTGATGGGTGAGCAGGCCGGTGAAGTTACTTCACTTTGGTACAAAAGGGCCAAGAGCAAGCACTACATAAAAACTTTTATTAAATAATGATTTATATTACGCAAGGGCATGAAAGAGGAATAGGCTTAGAAGTATTCCTCAAGTCCTTCAGCTTACTCAATTCAATTCAGCAAAGAAAGTTCACTCTCGTAGTAAATTCTAATACATTGAAAGAGAATTTAGAGAACCTAAGTGCCGAATACTCTATTCACGATTCTAAAGTCACTTATAATTCTAATACATTGAGTATTATAAAAATCGATAAGCTTGAAATTACTCAAAGTACTGACTCTTTAAATGTGGCCCTTAGTAATATCTCTAAGAATGATATATTACTTACTCTTCCTACTTCTAAAGATCAGCTCATAGATGAGAGTATACTTCAAAAAGGTTATACTGAATTCCTTCGATCGAGATTTTCTAATAGTAACTTATGTATGGTTTTTAAAGCCTATGAAGATTCAACTCTACTTATTACAGATCATATTCCTTTAAAGGATGTTCCAGGTAAGATCTCTACAGACCTTTTAAAGTCAAAAATAAATACAACTATCCATGGCTTTAAAAAGTATTTCTTCCCTCTTGAAGAAGTGCTACTCGCGGGTGTGAATCCACACTGCGGAGAAGGGGGACTGCTTGGAGATGAAGATAAATCTATTTTCGAATATAGCAAAATTGAAAACAAAGAAGTCAAAATTAGTGGTCCATATAGTGGTGACACACTTCACTTTCATCGCAATCCTAGTAAGAAACAAATAAAAGTATATATGTTTCACGATCAAGGACTTCCTCAATTTAAAGATAAGTTTAGAACAATAGGTCTTAATATTACATTGGGCCTACCATTCTTAAGAATGAGTGTAGATCACGGCACGGCCTTCGAGCTCTATTCGAAGAATAAAGCAGATTTCAGTGGTTGTTACTATATGTTAAAAGAAGCCATTAAAGTTGATAGGAAATTACAAAATGAGCAACAATAAGTTTATCGACATTCATAAAGCAAGAGTTCACAACTTAAAAAGTGTATCTATAAAGATTCCTAAAAACACTATTACAGTAGTTACTGGTCCCTCTGGATCAGGAAAGAGTTCTCTTGCTTTTGACACTATCTATGTTGAAGGACAAAGAAGATATATAGAAAGTCTTTCTAGTTATGCTAGACAATTTCTAGGGCAATATCAGCCGCCTGAAGTCGAGTCAATCACTGGGCTCTCTCCAGCGATTGCAATAGATCAAAAATCAAGTAGTCGAAATCCAAGATCAACAGTCGGTACGATTACTGAGATATATGATTATATGAGAGTACTTTTCGCTAGAGCGGGAACACTTTACGATCCAACTTCTGGTAAAGAGATTAGAAGATATACTCCAACTCAGATTGTTCGTGAACTCTTAAAGAACCCTGAGAAGACTAAGCTACATATAATGGCCCCTATCATCAGTGGAAAAAAAGTTAGCTTAAAAACAGAGGTAACAAAATATCAAACTATGGGTTTTGTCCGAGCCTATATTGATGGGGAAGTTATCCCTTTAGATGATGCTCCAGCAAAGGCAGACTCATTTGATATTGTTATAGATAGAGTTCTCTTAAAAGATGGTATTGAAAAGAGACTAACAGACTCTGTCGAGCATGCTTTAAAGCTAAGCAATGGAATCGTAAATATTTTAGTAGGAGATGATGAGGTACTCTCATTTAGCGAGAAAAATATATCTCCAACTTCAGGTGAGATCTATCCAGACTTAGAGCCGAGATTATTTTCATTCAATTCTCCTTTAGGAGCCTGTGATACATGTAATGGCATTGGTCAAAAGAAAGATTTTGAGCTTAACCTCATGATTACTGATGAAAATATTTCTATTTTAGATGGTGCTATTAAACCACTTAGTAAGAAGAATTCATTCTTATTTAAAATGGTTCAAAGTATCGCAAATACGGAAAAAGTGGATTTATCAAAGCCACTCAAGAGTCTTCCTAAGAGCTTCACTAAAATATTATTTGAAGGAAGCAAGAAAGAATATAAGTATAAATTTTCTTCAGATAGTTCTTATTACGAATTCTCAAAATCCTTCCCTGGTATAACGAGTTGGTTTGAAAGGAAGTATCTAGAGTCAACTTCAGAGAAAGTAAGAAAAGATCTTGAAGAGTTTATGAATATTAAAAAATGTTCTTCGTGTAATGGTCTAAGGTTAAATGAAATTGCACTGAGTACTCGAATTCTTAAAAAGAATATTATGGATCTATCTGAAATGGATATTCAGAGTGCCTATGACTTTTTTAAATCTGTAACTTTAAAAGGTGAGAAGAAAGTTATCGCGGAGAAGTTACTTAAAGAAATTGAAAATAGACTTCTCTTTCTAATCAATGTTGGTCTTGATTATTTAACAATTAATAGAAGCGCTTCTACTCTCTCAGGAGGGGAGAGCCAGAGAATTAGACTTGCAACCCAAATTGGTTCTGCTCTCTCAGGTGTACTCTACGTATTAGATGAGCCTAGTATAGGTCTCCATCAAAGAGATAATGATAGACTAATTGAAACTTTAAAGTCTCTTAGAGATTTGGGAAATACAGTACTTGTTGTAGAACATGATGAAGATACGATGCGTGAAGCGGATTATATTATCGACATCGGACCCGGAGCAGGTGTTCACGGTGGAGAAATTGTAGCCGAAGGTAACTTAGATCAAATTCTTAAGAATAAGAAATCAATTACTGCAAAGTTCTTAAGTGGTGAACTAGGAATAGAGATACCAAGTGAGAGAAAGAGCTTTAAAAACTTTATTGAATTAAAGAAGGCTAAGCACAATAACTTAAAAGAAGTGAGCATAAAGCTCCCTCTAGGTGGACTCGTTTGTATTACAGGAGTTAGTGGTTCTGGAAAATCATCACTTGTTCATGAAGTTCTAGTTCCTGCAATTAAAACCAATATTGTAAAAACAAATAGAAGCCTATATAGAAGATCAAATTATCACTCAATCATTGGAGCTGATCATTTAAAGTCAATTATTGAATTAGATCAAAGTCCAATTGGAAGAACACCTAACTCAAATCCTGCAACATACTCAGGACTTTTTGATGAAGTCAGAAAATTATATGCGCAAACATCAGAGTCCCAAGTAAGAGGGTACAAGCAAGGTCGCTTTAGCTTTAACGTTAAGGGTGGACGCTGCGAAGAATGTGAAGGCAATGGTGTTAAGAAAATTGAAATGCACTTTCTTCCAGACGTATACATCACTTGTAGTGAGTGTCAGGGCTCAAGATATAATAATGAAACTCTATCCGTTCTATATAAAGGAAAGAATATCGCAGATATTCTTAATATGAGTATCGAAGAAGCAAGTGAGTTTTTCCAGAACCATAAGAAAATGAATCGAATACTTTCAACGATGGTTTCTGTAGGTCTGGGCTATATTAAGCTTGGACAATCAGCAACTACTTTATCTGGTGGAGAGGCCCAAAGACTTAAACTTTCAAAAGAGCTGTCAAAGACTACGAAAGGTCATTGTCTCTATGTTTTAGATGAGCCAACAACAGGTCTACACTTTCAAGATATTAAGATACTGCTTGAGGCTGTCCACTCGCTAGTTGACCAAGGACATAGTGTTTTAATTATTGAACATAATTTAGATGTTATTAAAACTGCTGACTATATTATAGATCTTGGGCCAGAGGGTGGAACTAAAGGTGGGCAAATCATCGCTGAAGGAACTCCTGAACAAGTGGCCAAGACAAAAGGCAGTTACACTGGAAAGTATCTTAAAAGGCTTCTATAAATGAATATCATCAAAGTTGATAATATTAGTGATAAGAATATATCTGAATTTCTCTCTCTAAAGGATAAGAGTCTAGCACTTAGCAATACTATTATTGTAGAAACAGAGAAAGTAGTTCTTAAGCTGCTAAACTCTAATACAGAAGTTATTAAGTTATTTGTAAATCCAGACTTCATTGATCGACATAGTGAATTACTTTCTAAGTTAAGTATTGATATCTACACTGCCGATAAAGAAGTCATGCAGGAGATTATTGGCCACAATCTTCACCATGGAGTTATGGCGCTAGCAAGAAGGCCTGAGTATATTTCTTTAGATGAACTTCAAGACAAAGTTCTTATATTGAATGGTCTCACATCACCAGAGAATATCGGAACGATTGTGAGAAATTGTGCCGCCTTTAATATTAACTCTATTATTATAGATAAGAGAACATGCTCTCCTTATGTAAGAAGATGTATTAGAGTTTCAATGGGTAATATATTTAGAGTTAAAGTTTATAAAAGTAATGATTTAAAATCTGATCTTAAAAAGCTTCAATCTCTTGGCCATAGAGTTATCAGCACTGCTAATCAAGAGGGAGCTATTGATCTCCCTAAGTACTCATTTCCAAAAAAGTCTTGTGTTATTATAGGTAGTGAAGGTCACGGAATAGAGAAAGATATACTAGAAGTCAGTGACGATATAATAAGAATTCCAATCGATGATACTGTAGCCCACCTAAACGCGGCATGCTCAAGTTCAATTTTTCTATATCAACTCTCTCAGTGATTAAACTTTATTAAGTCTTCGAAAAATGCACCAAAGTTCTGTTCTTTATCTGTGATTAGAATTTCTAAGACCCATAGGTTAGCATTAGGGACAATTTCTGAGTCCGCTAGACTAGAGCGTGTAAAGATAGCATGTGGAAAATCACCTAGACGATGTCCTTTCATCATATCGTTAAACTTGTAACCTAATTTTTCTGTGTAGGCTTCTGCAAAGTCATAGAGTGCTGGACCGGTAAGTTTCTTTTCTTCAGCTTCTTTCGCTGTAACTTTAAAAACTTCTTCACTGGCCGATTTTATTTTTTGAAACTCTTCATTATTTCCAACAACAAAAGTTTCACCATAGTCACCCTCGTGCCCATAGAAAACTGGTCCAATATCAATAAAGAAAATATCATCTTCTTGTAGTCTAATTGATAGATCTGACTTTTCTTTAAAAGATTTTAAAGTATTTCTACCGATTCTAAATTTACTTGGATGCCATTTTTTCTCACATCCAAGCTCATTTAATACTTGATCGACAACGATATGAGCATCATCTTCACTCATTCCAACTTCAATTCGAGTAGCAATAAGTTTAACGGCCTCAATCGTTTTTGTTCGACATTTAAGAAAGAGCTCTTCGTCAAAAGAAGAGCTTACACCTTCTATATTAGATTCAATGGCCATTAATTAAACTGGCCCATTAAGCTTGCCATCTCAATTCCTGACATCGCAGCATCCCAGCCCTTATTTCCGGCCTTAGTTCCAGCACGCTCAATAGCTTGCTCAATTGTATCTGTAGTTATTACACCAAAAATAACAGGAACTTCAGTTTCAAGTGAAATTCTAGATACACCCTTTGCCACTTCTGAACAAACATAATCAAAGTGAGGAGTTGTTCCTCTAATCACTGCGCCTAAACAAATTACTGCATCGTACTTATTAGTCTTTGCTAATTTCTGGGCCATAAGGCTTATTTCAAAAGCTCCAGGTACCCAAGCAACATCAATATCTGATTCTTGAGCTTGATGCCTTTTTAAGCAATCAACTGCACCGTTTACTAGCTTTCCAGTAATGAACTCATTAAATCTCGCAGAAATAATTGCGAACTTCTTTCCTTCGGCCGATAAATTACCTTCGATAATATTTGCCATTGTTGCTCCTAATTTATTGAATCAAATAAATGATTCATTCTATTTTTCTTAGTTCTTAAGTAATTAATATTAACATCATTGGCCAGTATCTCTACTGGGTGTCTATTAACAATCTCAAAGTCTGCTTCTTCAAGAGCAGTAACCTTAAGAGGATTATTAGTCATAAGAGCAACTTTACTTACTCCTATATCTTTGAGCATAGATATCGCAATATCATATGTTCTTAAGTCATCTCCAAAACCAAGGGCCCTATTAGCATCTACTGTATCTAAACCTTGATCTTGCAGAGTATAGGCCTTAATTTTATTTGGAAGTCCGATTCCTCTTCCTTCTTGTCTCATATATAGAACGACACCTGATCCCGCTTTCTCAATTTCACGCATTGAGTTTTCAAGCTGCTCTCCACAATCACATCTTAAAGATCCAAAAATATCACCAGTAAAACACTCTGAATGAATTCTCACTAGAGTAGGTAAGTCTTTTGAGATATCACCTTTTACGATTGCTATATGGTGCTCCGCTGTGTCTTCAACTTCATACATTCTTAGTTTGAAGTTACCAAACTTATTTGGAAAAGGAATCTCACTCGTCATGCGAGCGACTTTCGCATCTTTCTTCTTTCTATAGTTAACTAGATCTTTAATGGTAACAAATTTTAAATTATGCTTTCTTGCCACTTCCTTGAGATCTTCAGTACGGGCCATCGTCCCATCTTCATTCATAATCTCACAAATAACGCCAGATGGATGACAACCAGCAAGCTTAGCAAAGTCAACTGCTGCTTCTGTGTGACCATTTCTCTCTAAAACACCACCATCTTTAGCTATTAGTGGAAAGATATGTCCTGGTCTAACAAAGTCACTGGCCTTGGTTTCAGTCTTTGTTAAAGCAAGTGTAGTAAGAGATCGATCTAGGCATGATATTCCAGTACCACCATTATTCAAATCAATTGAGACAGTGAAAGCCGTGTTGTTACAATCATTTGATCTAACCATTAAATCTAATTCTAGTTCAGTGGCCCTATCTTGAGTGATAGGAGTACAAATTAGACCTCTACCATATGTGGCCATGAAATTAATTGCTTCTGGAGTCACCTTATCAGCGGCCATTATAAAGTCGCCTTCATTCTCTCTATCTTCATCATCGATTACGATAATTATTTTACCTAATCTAATATCTTCAATGGCACTTTCAATACTATCAAACATTTAAAAACCTTTTGACCTTAGCCACTCTTCACTCATTTGAGACTTTGTGGTTGTATGATTTCCCTGATAAAAAAGCAAGTTTTCAACATACTTACCCAAAATATCAACTTCTATATTTAAAATTGAACCTATTCTTCTATTTCTTAAAATAGTGTTCATCCATGTATGAGGAATAATAGAAACAGTAAATGTATTACTCTCTCTATCTACATCTGCGACTGTTAAAGAAATACCGTCAATCGTCACGGAACCTTCTTTTACAATATATTTCATCTGATCTCTAGAAACTCTAGATCTCAATTGATAATTCTTTCCTTTATTTTGAATATCTACAATTTCGGCCATCGCATTTACATGACCCTGAACTATATGGCCTCCAAGTCTGTCGCTCGCTCTTAGTGCTAACTCTAGATTAACTTCTTCTCCGACTCTAAGTTTTCCAAGAGTTGTTTTCTCAAGACTTGTATGAACTGTTTGAACAACAAAGTGGTCTTCACTTACTCTAATTGCAGTTTGACAGGCACCATTAATTGATACCGAATCATCTATCTCTATTTCACCGATTAAGCTTTTTGAATAGACAGATAATTCTATTCCCTCTGTATTATTATTAATTGATTTTACGATTCCAATTTCTTTTACTAACCCTGTAAACATTTTTGTCCTCCAGAGTATGTATGATAAATAATTTGACCATCGAAATTTTCAATCTCGCTAATATTTAACTGGATTGCTTCACTCATTTTTTGCTTCTTATCATTCTTATAGTAGGAAATTCCATTCCCAATAATTTTAGGACAAATAAATAAGCTCAATTTGTCGTACTCCACCTGGTCAATAAATGCCGTAATCACACTCTGACCACCTTCAACAAGAATTGAAGATATTTTTAAAGCGCCGAGCTTTAGAAGTAGATCATTTAAATCAAAAGAATCCTCTTTCTTCTCTACAGTGATAATACGAACACCTTTGTTTTCGAAGAATTCTATTTTTTCCTCAGAACATTTATCTAATGAATTAGCAGAAGTTAAGATTATAGTTTTAGCACTAGCTGAATCGTTAAAGACTTTAAACTCAGTAGAGAGCTTATCTACTGAACATAAGATTATTCGAAATGGATGTTTACCCTCAGCATCTACTCCCATTCTTATATTAAGAGTAGGGTCATCATTCTCTAAAGTATTTCGTCCAATCAATACGGCATCATACTTCTTTCGCCACTGATGAACTCTCTCGCGGGCCAGTTCACTACTAATCCATTTTGAATCCCCAGAGTCCGTTGCAATCTTCCCATCCAATGTCTGGGCCAACTTAATATGAACAAAAGGCTTTTGTGTCGTTATATATTTAAAAAAAACTTCGTTTAACTCTCTACCTTCTTCTTCAAGAACTCCTACACTAACAGCAATTCCTGCTTCTCTAAGTTTTTTAACACCATTACCTGCAACATAAGGATTAGGGTCTAGGTTAGATATAACAACCCTTTTAATCTTGCTCTCTATTATTTTATTAACACAAGGAGGTGTCTGTTTATTTGTATGACAACATGGCTCTAGATTACAATAAAGAGTTGCTCCCTCAACAGGCTCAACAGCATTATTGATAGCATTTGGTTCGGCATGAGGCTCACCGTATCTCTGATGATATCCCTCTCCAATGATAATATTATCCTGAACAATTACAGAACCTACCAATGGGTTGGGCGATGTCATTCCCGTGGCCTTCTTCGCCAGCGCAAAACAACGTCTTATATATTGCTCATCTATCTTAATATCCATGGGTGCCTTATAGCATATTTTCTATATCTTTCAGATAGTTATGTCTTTTTTTCACATATACAAACCTTCCTAACCCCCCGTAATAACATAGTTTATCTTCATACTGTCTAGCTTCTATACACCTTATGTAATGTTTTCAAGCGAGAACAAAGCAAAATGGTTTAATTCTATAATTAATCCATATTCATTTATGAGGAGAAATTATGAGAACTTTAAAATGCGCCATTCTTTTACTTAGTCTTTTTGCTAGCTCAAATAACTTTGCAAGAAGCCCACACGAATCAGAGTCACTGATTAATAACGAGAATATGGCAGGTAAAATTATCGCTGCTGAAACTAATTACTTAACTGGTGAAGTTGACAGGCTAACTAGAAAGCTAGAATCAACACTTGGTTCACTTCCTATGGATATTTCTCACACTGAAGGTAAAATAATTGCAGTAATTGCAAATCAAGTTGAAAGGGATCTTGAAGAGGTTAAGAGAGATATTGACGCTCTAACATATAAAAGATCTTCAGACATGATTTACACAAAGCTTGAGCAAATCGAAAAAGATATTGAAATGATATAATCCTATAGGGGAGTAGAGCATCGACTCTACTCCTAATCATTTAATTTGCATCAACTTAGTTATCTCTCGTATAATATCGTTATGAGTAAGCTTGATGATCAGCAAATTTCTAATAACGATACATTCTGTATTCTTCCCTGGATTCATTTAGAAATTCGTGAAAATGGAAATATCTATCCATGCTCTAGAAGTTTATCTGCTTATCCACTTGGCGATTTCAAGAAGCTTTCCTATAGCAAGATTTGGAATAGCGAAGAATTTAAGAAATTAAGATTAAATATGCTTAACAATGTAAAATCCAAACATTGTATCGATTGCTATAGAATTGAAAAATATAATGGAACAAGCTTAAGAAAAAAGTTTAACTTTACTAATAAAGATAAAATTCCACTAATTCATCAAACTAAGACAGACGGATCTCTTGAGAAATTTGATCTCAACTTTGTAAGCATTCGTTTATCAAATCTTTGCAATCTAAAGTGCCAATACTGTGACCACAATAGTTCTACAGCTTGGATTACTGATCAAAGAAAACTTGGATACCAAGGTGAAGATTTACTTCGAACAGATTCATTTTCATCTAAGGAAGAGTGTTTAGATTTCTTCTCAAATCATATCGATACTCTTAAGGCCATTTACTTAATAGGTGGTGAGCCGCTGATTGACCCCTATCACAATATTATTCTTGATTACTTTATTGAGCAGGGTAGAAGTGATATCGCAATTACTTATAATTCAAAC
This sequence comes from Halobacteriovorax marinus SJ, assembly GCF_000210915.2. Lineage (NCBI taxonomy): Bacteria > Pseudomonadati > Bdellovibrionota > Bacteriovoracia > Bacteriovoracales > Halobacteriovoraceae > Halobacteriovorax > Halobacteriovorax marinus. The sequence goes on along the minus strand of NC_016620.1, from coordinate 12,566 downwards.
CTTACTGAACTTTCTGTCAAAGGCACTGACCTTGTAGAGAAATGGAAGTTCTTCGATAAGGTAATCCTTGATGCCAGCATAGATTCACACCAAGAGAGAAATGATTATATTCGTTACGGTTCTAGCTGGGATAAGCTAGAGAGGAATATTGTCCGTTTAAAAGATCATTCAAACGTTAAGTTAAGGTTCTATCCAACCATCTCTATTTTCAATGTCTTCACATTGATAGAATCTATAAAGTACTGGCTTGATAAGGAATACATTCAAGGTCATGAAATCATATTTAATATTTTAGAGGGACCAGAGTATTTCAATATTCAAACTCTACCAAATGAATCTAAGCGAGAGATTAGAGAAAATATAATTCAATTTACTAAAGAGTTATTTCAAAACTACGACATGGCTTCAGCTATACAATTATCTAAGCAATTCAAAGAGCTCCTACAGTTTTTGGAAACATCACATGAAGGTCAAGACAACTTAAGGGCCTTCCGTGAACACTGTGACAAGATTGATCAACTTAGGGGAAGTAATTGGAGAGAAGTTTTTCCAGAATTAATATTCTAAAATAAAAAAAGGCCACTCAAAGAGCGGCCCATTAAGATCTTGTTCTTAATAATCTTAATTATCCTACTAGGAAAACTGAGATTAGTGTAAAGATAACAAGTGATTCCATAAGAGCTAGAGCAAGAATCATTGGTGTTTGAATCTTGTCAGCAGCAGATGGGTTTCTTGCGATCCCTTCAAGAGCTACAGAAGCAGCGTTAGACTGAGCAGCTGTACCACCAAAAGCAGCAATTGCCATTGCGAAGAAGTAAGCTAAGTACTTAACAGATTGAGTGTCCATTCCACCTTCTGCACCAAATGCTTTCCAAGTGAATAAAAGAGGTACTACTACTGCGAAACCTAAAACGATATTTCTCATTTTTAACTCCAAAAAACTCGGCATCTCTCTACCGAGGATAAAATTATAAGCCTATATTCTCTTAGTGGTGCTCAGCATGATCGTGGTGAGCAGTCGCTAAACTAATATAAACCATTGATAACATTGTAAATACGTAAGCTTGAATAAAGCATACTAGTAAACCTAAGAGATAGAATGGAATTGCACCAAATACCCATGCAATATTAAATCCCATAACTTCAAGGTTTAAGAATGTAGTTAAAACTTTGTGGTCACCCATCATGTTACCATTAAGACGTAGTGCTAATGATACTGGACGGATACAAGTAGAAAGAATTTCAATTGGAAAAATTAAAATTGCCATATACCAAAGTGGACCAGCAAAGTGCTTTAAGTAATTAATTGTTCCTAGTTCCTTACAACCTTTTGCATTGAAGTAAATAAATGAAAAACAACCTAATGCAAGAGTAGTTGATAAGTATTCAGTTGGTGGTAGGAAACCTGGAATAAGACCAATAAGGTTTGAAGCAAAGATTAAAATAAATGTCGTTGCAACAAACTTAAAATAAACTGGAGCATCTTTTTCACCTAATACAGCATTACATTGTGCATAGATGAACTTTCCATAGGCCTCAACAAGGTTTCTAAAAGTAAAACCTTTGTCAGGGATAACTGGATTTGAAATTGAAGATAACTTCATTCTGTAGATTACACCTGCAACAGCAAGTAGAAGCCCAATTAAAATAAAAGTCACAACGTGACCTGGAAAATCTACATGAAGAGCCTGCTGAGCAGCTCCGATCCAAGTAAATCCACCTGCAGCAAGTGCATTTGAAGAAGTAAGTAGTGTTAATAGCGCTAAAATATTTCTCATGTTTACTCTCGACCTTTAGTTCTGATACTAAAAGTTAATATAAATATCTGAATTACGTAATTTATCACAGGTATAATTATCCTATTTCCCATAATCTGTCGACTAATTAGTAGGCTTAAAATGAGAATCGTTAATTTTCCTGCAAATAAATACATTATTTTATCTTTCACATTTTGAATATGACCGTCTGTAACTTGGCTCTTAACGAGTTCAAAAACTGCTTCTGCTAACATGGCGAGATGCAACACAGTCGCAACATAAACTACTAAAATTCCGATAATATCATTCCAGCCTCTTGCAAAGAGGAGGAAAGCAGCCGTAGTTGGCAACGAAATCAAAAAGAATTTCTTATGATTTATTCTTGTTTTTAAAAGCATAGTAGACCATCAAGTATATTGTATTGAAGATGATGGCCAGAAAAATCAACACGCCTGTAGTTTTGCTAAGGATTTCTTTCTCTACTAATAGCTTCATCACATAGGCAGCAACTAATATTGTTGATGGAAAACTTAATGCTAATCCTGTGACCTGTAACCACTTCTTATCTAACACTATCTCTTCCTAGAAACTCTTCTGTGAAAAATAGAATTTAATCTATTTTGTAAAACTTCAGTATTAGGGTACTCACCAAGAATTGAATAATAGAGGTTATAGGCCTTCTTAAGCTCTTCCATTGTTTCATAAGCGTTGGCCATTAGAAATTTTGTCTGAACAAGATTTTCTTTATTTGTTTCCCTTTTTAGATATTCCTTCCATGAATCTACAGCTTCTTTCCAATTCTTTTTTTGAAAATTGAGAAGCCCAATTTGATAAAACGATTGAACATAGAATTTATGATTTGTTGACGACTGTATTTTCAAGAATTCAATATAGGCTTTATGATACTCGTTTGCCTTTAAATAATTTTGCGCCAATCTAAATTGATAGAAATCAAATCTTTCTAATCTGGGAGTAAAGTCTACTAGAAGCTTATAGCTTTTTTCACTTTGAATATAATCTTTCGTAAAATTAAATGAAATATCACCAATTCTCTCCTCTGATTTAACTAGCCAAAGAGGGGAGTCAGTAACTTTTTTAATTTCTCTATAGTACTTAATCGCTTTTTTATTTTCACCCAAATTGATTGAGTAAAGCTCTCCCAATTGATAAAAGATTTTCACTTTAATATCGTTAGGAGGATTATCTTTTAAGATTAATTCATATTGTGAGATGGCCTTTCTATATTGCTGCAGACGAATATACTCTTGAGCACCAAGAATTTTCTTATGAAGCCTAGGTGTAAAATCACATGAAATAAAAAAGGCGCTGATAAAAACCAGCGCCAAAATTTTATTCTTCTGAAGTTGAATCATCGATACCATCATCATCAGGATCAACAATTTTCTCAACTGAGACAACTGATTCTCCCTCTTTTAGCTTAATGATACGTACACCTTGAGTCGCACGACCCATTAGTGAGATACCAGATATCTTAGTTCTTACAACTTGACCTTTATCGGTAATAACCATCAAGTCATCTTTATCAGATACTGGCTTAATCTGCTTAATTTCACCGTTCTTATCTGTAAGTCTCATGGCAAGAATACCTTTACCACCACGAGTTTGCTTACGATATTGACTAGCTGCCGTTCTCTTACCATATCCATTTTCTGTAATTGATAAGATCTCAACACTATCATCAATTAATTCCATACCAATGATTCTTTCATCATCATCAATATTGATACCTTTTACACCTTGAGAAACTCTTCCCATTGGACGTGCATCGCTTTCATCAAATCTAATAATCTTACCTGATGTAGAACAAAGAAGTACGTCTTTAGTTCCATCACTAACTCTAACACTACATACAGAGTCTCCATCTTGAACTTTAATAGCTCTTAGACCAGACTGCTTAATATTATTATAATCAGTTAGTGCCGATTTCTTTACGAGACCCTTCTCAGTAGCGAACATGAGGTATTTACCTTCTCTTTCATCTTCTGGTGGAATACACATGATCTCTTTAATTTTATCCCCTGGAGGAACTGGAATAAGGTTAGCAATATTTCTACCTTTGGCAGTTCTTGTCCCTTCAGGAATATTGTAAACTTTCTTAGAGAATACAGATCCTCTATTCGTAAAGAAGAGAATTGTTGAGTGCGTATTCGCCGTGAAAATATCTGTAAAGAAATCCTCATCAGCATTTGAAGCACCTTTAACACCTTTACCACCTCTTTTCTGAGTGCGATAAGTATCCATAGTCATTCTCTTAATATAACCCTTATGAGTTATCGTAACGAGTACATCTTCATTCTTAACTAAGTCTTCGATTTGAATTTCATCGGCCTTAGCTACAATAGCTGTTCTTCTTTCGTCACCATAGTTTTCATTAATCTCTTGGAATTCCGTTTTGATAATTCCTCTAATAAGATCTTCTGATCCTAGAATTTCTTCTAAGCGAGCAATCTCTTTCATTATCGCTTCGTAGTCAGCAATAATTTTATCTCTTTCAAGACCAGTAAGTCTCTGAAGTCTCATATCAAGAATTGCTTGAGATTGGATTTCACTTAAAGAGAATCTTGAAATAAGTTTTGCCTTAGCATCTGCAGGACCTTCTGACTTCTTAACGATCTCTACAACTTCATCAATATTCTCAACAGCAACTTTTAGACCTTCTAAAATATGTGCTCTTTCTTTTGCTTTCTTTAATTCGAAAACAGTTCTTCTAATAACAACTTCTCTTCTGTGGTCAATAAAGCACTCAAGCATTTCCTTGAGGTTCATTACCTTTGGACTTCCATTAGAAATTGATAAGAATATAATACCAAATGAAACTTGTAATTGAGTTGCCTTATACAATCTATTTACAATTACAGATGCTATTTCACCTTTCTTTAAATCAATAACAACTCTAATACCTTCTCTTGAAGATTCATCTCTAATATCTGAAATACCTTCGATGTCTTTGTTATTAACTAAGTCAGCAATTTTCTCTATTAATTTTGCTTTATTAACTTGGTATGGAAGTTCAGTAATAACAATTCTTTCTCTTTCTTGCTTACCGTAAACTTCGATATCAACCTTAGCTCTAATTTGAATAATTCCTCTACCTGTATGGTAAGCAGACTTAATTCCTTCTGTTCCATGAATAGAACCTGCAGTAGGGAAGTCTGGACCAGGAATATGCTTCATTAGTTCATTAACAGTCATGTCTCTATTGTCGATTAACTCAGTAAGCGCCGACATAATTTCTGTTAAGTTATGTGGAGGAATATTTGTGGCCATACCAACAGCAATACCTGAAGACCCATTCACAAGTAGGTTAGGTACTTTAGTAGGAAGAACTTTTGGCTCTTTTAAAGAGTCATCATAGTTCGGTTGCCAATCAACTGTGTCTTTATCTAAATCTCTTAGCATCTCTTCAGAGAGCTTCTTCATTCTAATCTCTGTATACCTCATGGCTGCAGCTGCATCACCATCAATTGAACCGAAGTTCCCTTGACCATCAACCAGGACATATCTCATTGAGAAGTCCTGTGCCATACGAACAAGAGTGTTGTAAACAGCAGAGTCACCATGTGGGTGATACTTACCGATAACATCACCAACAACACGGGCAGATTTTAGAAATGGTTTATTGTGATAATTATTTAAAGAGTACATGGCATAAAGTGCTCTTCTATGAACAGGCTTCAATCCATCTCTAACATCAGGAAGTGCACGGCCAATAATTACTGACATAGCGTAATCGAGATAACAATTCTTCATCTCTTCTTGAATTGCTATTGGTGCAATATTTCCGTGATTTATTTCACCATTTTCTGGAGTATTATTTTCATCTGACATACTAATTCCTTATACGTCTAAGTTTCTTACGTTCAATGCATTTTCTTCAACAAATTGTCTTCTTGGCTCTACGTTATCTCCCATTAGAACAGAGAAAACTTGATCCGCTTCAATTGTATCTTCAATGCGAACTTGTAAAAGAGTTCTATTATCTGGATTCATTGTTGTTTCCCAAAGCTGCTCTGGGTTCATTTCTCCCAGTCCCTTATAACGTTGGATATAAGCACCTTGTTTACCATCAACAATAATATGTTCTGCAAACTCATTTAGTGAATCAAACTCTTTAACACCTGCTTTCTCTCTATCAATAGAGAACTTTGCATTAACATATGACTTCATTCCATCATATCCATTTAAGAGATCTGCATAATCAGGAGATTCTAAGAAGTAAGTATTAAGTTTAAACTTCTTAGTTCTACCAGTAGTACGAACATTAATGTTAATTTGGTTCGACTGATGTGCAAGATCTTCTGTGATTGAGAATGTATACGTCTTTAGCGTGTTTACTTCTTGCTCTTTAAAATAAGCTGTTAACTTATCTAACTCAGCTTGAAGTGCTACTTTATCTTTTAGAATATCAGCTGTGATATGTGATCTCTCAATGATTTGTCTTAGAAGTAACGAATCAAAGTGAATGTCATAACTTTCAACAGTTCTCGTATAATTTCTATACTTATTCACAAGAACTCTAGCTTCATCTGTTGATAAATCTTTTCCGTCAGCTTTGATAACTGTATCTTGTAGAGAGTTTGTAGTTAAAAATGCTTCTAACTCTTTCTCATCCTTTAAATATCTTTCGGCCTTACCTTTCTTATATTTAAAGAGTGGTGGTTGGGCGATATAGACATATCCATTTTCTACAAGCTCAGGAAATTGTCTGTAGAGTAGGGTAAGGATAAGTGTTCTAATGTGAGAACCGTCGACGTCGGCATCGGTCATAATAACAATCTTGTGATATCTTAATTTCTTAATATCAAATTGCTCTTTTCCAACACCTGTTCCCATTGCTTGAACAATCATTTTAATTTCGTTGTTAGCAAGCATTTTATCATAGCGCGCTTTTTCAACGTTTAAGATTTTCCCTTTAAGTGGAAGAACCGCTTGTGTCTTTCTGTCTCGACCTTGTTTGGCAGAACCACCGGCCGAGTCCCCTTCCACAATATAAATTTCTGAACGAGCAGGATCTTTTTCTTGGCAATCAGCCATTTTTCCAGGAAGTCCTGATACAACGAGAGCTGATTTTCTTCTCGTTAATTCACGAGCTTTTCTCGCAGCTTCTCTAGCCGCAGCAGCATCGACTGATTTCTTGATAATTGTTTTTGCCAAACTTGGATTTTCTTCTAGGTATTGCTTTAATTGCTCTCCAACAAGAGAGTTTACAATTCCTTCAACCTCAGAGTTACCAAGCTTATCTTTTGTTTGACCTTCAAATTGAAGCTCTGGCAATTTAATTGAGATAATGGCCGTTAAACCTTCTCTCATATCATCACCAGTAAGATTTGATTTTAATCCTTTTAGTAGATTATTGTCTTTGGCATAGGCATTTAAAACTCTTGTAATAGCAGTTTTAAATCCTGAGATATGCGTACCACCACCTGGTGTACAAATAGCGTTCGCATAACCTGATAGTACTTCAGAGTATGAATCAGTCCACTGCATGGCCACTTCAACTTCATAGTCTTCTCTTGCTTGAGAGAAAGCGATCACTTTCTTATGAACAGCAGTCTTAGCTCTGTTTAAATAAGTTACGAATTCAGCAATACCACCTTCGTAACAGAAAACATCTTTCTTGTCAGAACGCTCATCTTTTAAAGAAATATTTAAACCTTTATTTAAAAAGGCCATCTCTCTAAATCTATTTGCTAATGTATCGTAATTAAATTCGTGAACTTCAAAGATTTCATTATCAGGTTTAAACGTTACAGCTGTTCCAGTAATTTTTGGATCTTCTAGATCTCCGATAACAGCTAGAGGTGCAACAGCTTCTCCACGTTCAAATTTTACAGCATGAAGTTTTCCATGCTTTTTAATTTCCATTTTTACCCATTTAGAAAGGGCATTAACAACTGCAGCACCAACACCATGAAGACCACCTGATACTTTATAAGCACCACCATCTTCATTGAATTTTCCACCTGCGTGAAGTTTTGTATAAACCAGCTCAGCTGCTGAACATCCTTCAGTAGGGTGCATATCTGTAGGAATACCACGACCGTTATCAACAACAGTCACTGAGTTATCTACGTGAATAATAATTTTAATCTCTGTACAGTAACCAGCTAATGCTTCATCGACAGCGTTATCTACGATTTCATATACACAGTGGTGTAAACCTCTTACGGCCGTATCACCAATATACATACCTGGTCTTTTTCTAACGGCCTCTAGACCTTCTAGAACTTTAATTTGGTCAGCATCATACTTTTCGCCGACCTTAGAAATTGATGTGTTTTCAGTTTCCAAAGATACTCCTATAAATCCATTTAAAATCTAATTCATCTTGAATTAGGCATGTTCGTGATAGAACCTGCTTGGACATAAATTTTATTAGCACCGTGAATAGTCTCTAATTCTTCTTTAAATTTTTCGTTCGCTGTTGTTATTAAAACTTGGAACGAGCTCCTTTCTAAGTAATTAATTAATTTCTGCCACCGGTTCTTATCTAGCTCACCAGAGACGTCGTCAATTAAGACCATAGGGAAGGAGTTAAAGTTATACCTAAACAGCTCGATATAGGCAAATAAGAGGCTCAAATAGCTCATTTTTTGCTGACCTAAAGAGCAATATTCAAAAGAATTTAAACCGTCAAAAAGAAGCACATAGTCATCTTTGTGAACGCAGTATGTTGTATGACCTACAATTTCGTCTTTTGGAAGACGCTCTTGAAGCATTTGATAGATGTCATCTTCACTCGCTCCAATAACTCTTGAATCAAGTGTGATTTTCAATAAATGTTCTTCGCTGAAAATTTCTTTAAAAGTTTGTGTACAGAAGCTCTCTATCTCACTCAAAAATTTAAGTCTCGTATTTGTTAAGATACAGCTATATCTGGCCAACTCTAAATCAATTGCACGGATTTGTTCTAAATACTTCGCTGGTTTCTTGCTCAATAGAGAATTTCTAAAGCGAAGCGAAGAGTTATACCTTGAGAGGCATTTCTTATAGTTTGAATCAATCTGAGAAATATGCTGATCCATCCACTGTCTTCTAAAACTAGAAGTATTATGGAATGCATAGGAATCAAAAGGATTTATAAAAACTAATTTTATATCCAATTTTCTTTTCATTGGTTGTCCATCTACAAACCAATGAGTAGTCTTCGCATCCATTTTTGCTGAGAGACTCATTTTATTTGAATGTTCATCCAAGAAGACTGATGAAAATATAATTTCTGGTTGTTCACAGTCTATCCCTAGAAATTGTGGAAAAGCTGTATTTTTACGAAAAGATTTTCTTGTGCTCAGTACATGGAGAGCTTCTAAGATATTTGTTTTACCATTTCCGTTTTCACCAAGAATACAATTGATACCACTATTGAATTCTATAATGTCTGGCTGCAAGTTTCTAAAGTTTGTAACTTGCAGCTTAGAAATTTTAAAACTTTGCATTAAAGCTTAAGAGGCATAATAATTCCTAAATAATTAGGAAGTGAATTTGATTTGATGATTATTGGACTAAGTTCATTATTTAACTCAAGAGAAATTTCTCCCTCGTCGAATGAATGTAAAGTATCAATTAAGTACTTTGCATTAAATCCAATTTCCATTTCTTTCCCGTTATAATCTACAGGCATTGTTTCCATCGCATCACCTAGAGATGGATGGTTAGCTGTTAAAGTCATTGTCTGATCAGAGAGCTTTAAACGAACACCATTCGATTTTTCATTCGACATAATTTTAATTCTTCTAATTGCATCAAAGAAAGAATTTCTATCAGTCGTCATCGTGTAAGTTGTTTTATTAGGAATTACAGCTTGATACTTTGGATATTCTCTAGCAATTAATCTAACAGAAAGAAAGTATTCGTTCTTCGCATTAACGTAGAGGAAAGTATCGTCAACAGATAATTCAATTTCACTATCTGGATAAGTTTCTGAAATTTTCTTTATTTCGAAGATACCTTTTCTTGGAATAATAATCCCATTAATTAATGTTTCGTTATTATTCTCTGAGAGATCTGTTTCTAATAGTGAAAGTCTATGTCCATCAGTAGCAACAGCTCTAAGCTTTGAATCAATCTCTTGGAGATAAATTCCATTTAAGTATAATCTTGTTTCATCATTTAAAACTGCATAAGAAGTTTTATTAATTATATTTGCTAATTGCTCACTAGATAATTTGAACTTATTAACATCTTGGTTGAAAACTAGGTGAGGAAAGTCATCTGCTTTGTAAATTAAAAGTGAGTAGTGAATATCTCCACAATTTAATTTTAAAGTATTTGATTGATCGTCTAGAGAAAGTTCAATTTCAGTACCTGGTAGTTCTTTTAAAATATCAAATATATTCTTTGCATTTACACAAAACTTACCTGGGTTATCCACTTGTGCTTTGATAACTACTTTCGAAGAAACTTCTAAGTCTGTTGCTGAAATATTTAATTGATCATTTGCTGTTTCAATTAACGTGTAAGTTAGTATCGGTCTTGAATTTCTTTTATCTACAACTGATAGAACTTTATTAAGAGCTGATTTTAAATCTTCTGTGTGAAGTCTTATTTTCATTTTCTTTCCCTATATTTTTGACTAGAAATATTTATCCTTATCAGATTACTAAATCAACGTACTTTTTAATTTCTTTTTTTATCTCTTCTATTTATATATTTATATTTAATTAATATATATTATATATACGCTGTGGATAAGTTTATAACTTCAATTTAATCAATATTCATCGGTATTTCAACGAATTCTAACTTATGAGCAACTATGGAAAACTTTGTGTATAGATCTTAGCTGTTTCGTATATTATTTTTTTATTCATAATTTTAAAGTTTCCTACCATTTAATCCACGGCCTTATTCACAACATTTTGCATTATGAATTTTGCTCTTTGTTAATTCTCTATTTTTCCCTCTTTTTACTCACAATTTATTCACTTGTGAGTAAGTCTTAAAAACTTAATTAAGATACTGTTTTTATTATATTTATTTGTTCACACCCTCTGTGAGTAAATTGTGAATTCTTTAATTGGGCCGTGAGTTATGAATAGATTGATGAGTTATCCATAACTGGGCCGTTGATAACTTTTTTTTGAATAGTCATTTACTCATATTTCAACGTGAATAAATGACTACTCACATGTGAATAAGTTAATAAGTAAAAAAAAGGCCCAATAAATTGAGCCTAACTTTTTTAAAATTTCTTTGTATTAATTAAAGAGTGTTTTCGATTGTAACAATATCTCTTGAGAGTGCGATATCGTTATTCATTTTTTCTTTGATGGTTCTCTCAGCATGTACTACAGAGCTGTGGTCTCTGCCCCCATAGAACCGGCCAATTTCTTCTTGTGTAGCGTTTACTATCTTTCTTGATAAGTACATTGCTACAAATCTAGCATTCACAATATCTTTTGTTCTTGCTTTAGACTTAAGATCTGGAACAGGAATTTTAAAATGTTGTGAAGTTGCTTTGGCCACAATATCTAATGTAATTTTTCTTTCTACATCACTACTGCTAAGTCCAAGAATGTCTTTAACCATTTCTGTGTCCACTTCAACGTTCATTACGTCAGCGTAGGCACAGAGCTTAACAAGTGATCCTTCAAGCTCTCTAATATTGGTTTTAATAGAGTTTGCAATGAGTGTTAGGATATCATCTTGTAGGTATAGGTCTAATTCGTAGGCCTTTCTTTTTAAGATTGCAATTCTTGTTTCAAAGTCTGGCTTTTGAATATCGATAACAAGACCCCACTGAAGTCTAGTTTTGATTCTCTCTTCAATACCATCGATCTCTTCAGGTGACTTATCAGATGTGAAGATAAGCTGTTTTCCATTAGTATAAAGACCGTTGAAAACGTGAAAGAGTTCGTCCTGTGTTCCTTTCTTTCCTTTTAACTCATGAATATCATCAATCATTAGAACATCAATTTTCTTTGTGAACTTCTCTTGAAAAGCATCAACAGTCTTAGATTTAACAGACTCGATATACTCTTTCATGAAATCTCTAGCTGTTGTTAAGTAAACAACGTACTGAGGAAAATTCTCTTTGATCCCATTGGCAACAGCATAGAGGAGGTGTGTTTTACCTAGCCCTGAGTTTGAATGTATATAAAGAGAAGGGTACTTACCTTGGTCTCCAGGAGTTCTAGAGATGGCCACTGCTGTAGCATGGGCAAGATTATTTGATGGACCAACAATGAAGTTATCAAATGTCTTTGTTGGATCAATATTCATTCCAGGATCACTCATATGCTGAATGTACTGGCTTTCAACTTTTGAAAGTTTGTCATTAGTTGTTGGAGAAAGATCTAGTGTAAATGTAGCTTCCCCAGCTGATTTAGGCTTTTCGTTAAGTATTGCCTCGCTTGGAGCTGGAGCTTCTTCAGTGTTTTGGTTAACAATATTAATGATAACCTCATATTCTTTTCCAAGAACTTCTCTGATAGTTGCTTTAACTTCATTTAAGCAATGTTTCTCAATCATTGTCTTTATTAGTTGATTGCTAACGTTAAAGACAATTGAGTCCATTGTAATATTTGTGAGTTTGAAGACTCCTGTGAAATACGCGTTGTATTTTTGAGGACTTATCTTGCTCTCAAGTGTACTTAAGAAAGTAGATTCGATTGTTTGAAACTCTTCTGCTGAGAAAATTTCATTAATAGGATCTTGTGTATATTCTTCTTTAATATCTTCTTTTAGGAATTTAAGCTCTTTTAAGCTTTTGTTTTCATTGAAAACATCGGCGGAGTTTTGTGTATTGCTAGACTTAAGAAAATGCTCAAATGGGAACTCTTGGCTCAT